>NZ_CP113064.1:0-2400000 GCF_026625805.1 Brevundimonas sp. SL130 | reverse complement strand
CGTCCCAAGCAGAACGACTCGGCCGAGGTCTATGTCGGCGACGAGTTCATCGGCATCGTCTTCGAGGACGAGGACGAGGAAGGCTCGTTCATGTTCGAGATGGCGATCCTGGCCGAAGACCTGCCGGAATAGGGTGTTTGCGCTTGGCTCAAGATCACCCTGCGACATCGTGCGCGGGGTGATCTTGAGAACGTTCTCAAAAATGGCTTGACGGTTCGCCGCGTCCCGTTCCTTAATCTGCGCCGAAGGGCGGCGGATCGATCGCTCGGGAGCAGACGCACAGGGTGAAGGGTCGGAACGTCGTCGTTCCGCCGCGCCTGTCCGCCTGTCTTCCGATCCGTCAGACGCACGCCTCCTGGTTCATCCTGCGAGGAAAATCCGATGCGCACGACTGTGTCCCTGATGGTTCTGGCCCTGGCCGTAGGCGGCGGCGCGCCCGCCCTGGCCCAGACGGCGGCGGTTCCGGAGGCCTCGCGGGCCCATCCGGCCCTGTGGCCCCATGCGGCGACCCCGGCGGCGATCAGCGATGCGCGCACCGAGGCCTTCGTCACCGAACTGATGGCGAAGATGACGCTGGAGGAGAAGGTCGGGCAGCTGATCCAGGCCGACATCGCCTCGATCACGCCGGACGATCTGAAGACCTATCCGCTGGGCTCGATCCTGGCGGGCGGCAGCTCTGGTCCGTGGGGCGACGACAGGGCGACGGCGCAGAAATGGCTGGACCTGGCCCGCGCCTTCCGCGCCGCCAACGAAGCGCGCGGGGGCACGACCATCCCGCTGATCTACGGCATCGACGCGGTGCACGGGCACAACAACGTCCCCGGCGCGACCATCTTCCCGCACAATATCGGCCTGGGCGCGGCGCGTGATCCGGACCTGATCCGGCGGATCGGGGCGGCGACGGCGCTGGAAGTTGCGGTGACGGGGGCGGAGTGGACCTTCGGCCCGACCCTGGCCGTGCCGCGCGACGACCGTTGGGGCCGGTCCTACGAGGGATATGCCGAGGACCCGGAGGTCCAGCGGTCCTACGCCGGGCCGATGACCCTGGGGCTTCAGGGCGAGTTGCAGCCGGGCCGGCCGTTGGCGCCCGGCCATATCGCCGGATCTGCGAAACACTTCCTGGCCGACGGCGGCACCTTCGAGGGCGAGGACCAGGGCGATTTCCGGGGAACCGAGCAGGAGCTGATCGACGTGCACCTGGGCGGCTATGTCCAGGCCATCGACGCCGGCGTGCTGTCGATCATGGCCAGTTTCTCGGGCTGGAACGGCTACAAGCACTCGGGCAACCCGACCCTGCTGACCGATGTGTTGCGCGGACCGCTGGGGTTCAAGGGCTTCGTGGTGTCCGACTGGAACGCCCATGGGCAACTGCCGGGCTGCACCAATGAGAGCTGCGCCCTGGCGGTGAACGCGGGCATCGACATGCTGATGGCGCCCGACAGCTGGAAGCCGCTGTACGCCTCGACCCTGGCCCAGGCCAAGTCGGGTGAGATCTCGGCGGCGCGGGTGGACGAGGCGGTGCGCCGCATCCTGGTCGCCAAGGTCAAGACCGGCCTGTTCGAGCCCACGCGGCCGATGGAGGGCCGGTTCGAGGAATTGGCCTCGCCGGAGCACCGGGCCCTGGCGCGCGAGGCGGTGCGCAAGTCCCTGGTGCTGGTGAAGAACAACGGCGTCCTGCCGGTGCGGGCCAATGCGCGGGTTCTGGTGGCGGGGACGGCGGCCGACGACATCGGCCAGGCCTCGGGCGGCTGGAGCTTGAGTTGGCAGGGGACGGGCAATTCCAACGCCGACTTCCCCCAGGGCCAGTCGATCTGGAGCGGCGTCGAAGAGGCGGTCAAGGCCGGGGGCGGAACCGCGACCCTGAGCGCCGACGGGTCGTTCACCCAGAAGCCCGACGTGGCCATCGTCGTCTTCGGCGAGACCCCCTATGCCGAGTTCCAGGGCGACGTGGACAATCTGGACTTCGTCCCGACGGCCCCGCTGGAGACGCTGAAGCGGTTGAAGGCGGCGGGGATTCCGACCGTGTCGGTCTTCCTGTCGGGGCGGCCGATGTGGACCAATCCGGAGATCAATGCGTCAGACGCCTTCGTGGCCGCCTGGCTGCCGGGGACCGAGGGCGGCGGGGTCGCCGACGTGCTGGTGGGCGGGGCCGACGGCAAGCCGCGCAACGACTTCACCGGCAAGCTGTCCTTCAGCTGGCCCAAGGATGCGACGGGGGCGCCGCTGAACCGGGGCCAGCCCGGCTATGATCCGCAGTTCGCCTATGGCTATGGCCTCAGCTACGCCGCCCCGGCGACGGTGGGGATGCTGTCGGAAGAGAGCAAGGTCTCGGCCCAGGCGACCAATCTGGACCGGTATTTCGTCGATGGCCGGTTCGTCTCGCCGTGGAGCCTGCTGCTGAACGACGCCGGGGGCCAGACCCGCCCCGGCACGGCCAAGACGGCCTCCAGCCCGCGCGCCGGCGTGGCCTCGCGCCCGGTCGACGACCAGGCCCAGGAAAGCGCCCAGCAGTTCGCCTTTGCGGGCGCCGGGCCGGCCAGCGTTGAGATCTGGGGCACGCCCGTCGATCTGACGCGGCAAGCTAACGGCGCGGTGGCCCTGGGCTTCCGCTACCGCGTGGACGCCGCGCCGTCTGAACCGGTGGGCTTCAAACTGGGCGGTGGAGCGGTGGACCTGACCGGCCTGTTGCGCGCGGCCCCCGTCGGCCAATGGCGCGAGGCCCGCATCCCCCTGACCTGTTTCCGCGCCGACGGCGGGGATCTGTCGAAGGTCGAGATCCCGTTCCACATGGCGACCAGCGGGACGCTGACGGTGTCGGTGTCGGAGATCAAGCTGGACTCCAGCCAGACGGAGACGCGCTGCCCGGCGTGAGGGGGCGGTGAAGGCCCAAGCGGAAGCGCCGAGTTTCCGCAGATTGCGTCGGGAATTGAGCCTCACGAGCCTTTACACGGCCTCAGCGCCAGGAGCGGTCGTCGGTGAAGGGACCGCAGCGGGGCGAATTTTTTGCCTTCATGGGAACCCTCTTGCAGGCTCGCCGTTGTGGGGTCAGCGCAGTTCTTTCACCGTATCCCGGTGACCTTCGCTGAGGCGGGGAAAACGTGCTTTTCGTAGGCTTCAAAGCCACGGGCCAAACTGCGTCTTCTGACGCGGGTGGCCCTGTGTGCGTCGTCCGGCTCTCGGCCACACCCCATTCGGCAGAACGGCAGGCGACGATCATCGCCACAGCGATTGCGACCTTTGCCCTGTTTGAGGCCTGGCTCGGCGGATGGAACGACAACAATGACTGACGCCGTCCTTGCCCGCGAGCAGGTTGATCTCACCAACTGCGACCGTGAACCGATACACATCCCTGGGGCGATCCTGCCGCATGGGGCCATGCTGGTGCTCGACAGCGCCAGTCTTCGCGTGCTCCAGGCGGCGGGAGACACCGAAGGCCTGCTCGGTCGGCCCATCAGCGCGCTTCTCTCCCGACCGCTCGACGACCTGTTCTCCGTTGCCCAGATCAATCGGCTTCGCGCGCTTTGCCAGGAGCCGGACCTGGTCAAGCCACGCCACATGCTCGACCCGGTTCTCCGCATAGAGGGGGGTGTTCCTCTCGACGCCAGCGCGCACCGGGTGGAGGGGGACCTGGTGCTGGAGTTCGAAGCCGCCGGGACCGACGATCCGTACGTCACCGAACCTTTGGCGGCCGTGCAGTTGATGGTCGAGGGGTTCAGCGCAGCGCCGTCGCTCTTCTCGCTCTGCCAGATGGCGACGGCGAGCGTGCGTCGCGTGGCGCAATACGACCGGGTGATGGTCTATCGCTTCATGCCGGACGGGTCCGGCTGGGTGGCCGCCGAAAGCCGCCCCCCGGAACTGGAGCCTTTCCTGGACCTACATTATCCGGCGGCCGACATTCCCCAACAGGCGAGGGCGCTGTACCTCAGGAGCTGGCTGCGGCTGATCACCCAGGTCGACTATGACCCGGCGCCGCTGACGCCGGAGCTGAATCCGCGCACGGATAAGCCGCTGGACATGAGCCATGCGATCCTGCGCGATGTCTCGCCGATGCACCGTGAATACCTGCGCAACATGGGCATCAATGCGTCGATGTCGATTTCCATCATCGTGGCGGGCAAGCTCTGGGGCCTGATCGCCTGCCACAATGACAGTCCCCGACGGCTGCCCCGGCATCTGCGGGCGGTCTGCGAACTGTTCGGCTCGATGTTCTCGCTGCAGCTCGAAGCCCGCGAAAAGAGCGAACAGTTCGAGGCCCGGCTGGCCAGCCGGAAGGTCCTGCAAGAGCTGATGCTGAACCTCGCAGGCGTCGAGGACTATGCCTACGGCCTGACGCAGCAGACGCCCAATCTGCTCGATTTCATCCATGGCGGCGATGTCGCGCTGGACGGGCGGCGAGGCGGCGGGGTCGCCGTCCGGGTGAAGGCCGCGACCACTTCTCTGGGCGCCACTCCAGACGATGCGCAGATTGCGGCCCTGGTGGAGTGGCTGACGTCCTACATGACAGAAACCGAGGGCGTGTTCGCAACCGATCGGTTGAGTGAGATCTACCCGCCGGCCAAGGCGTTCGCCAACGTCGCCTCGGGGCTGCTGGTCATATCCGTGTCGCGCGATCCCTCCGACTTTATCCTGTGGTTCAGACCCGAACTGGTCGAAACGGCGCTGTGGGCCGGCGATCCTGACAAGCCCATAGCGTCCGGTCCAAACGGGGATCGGCTGTCGCCGCGGAAATCGTTCGAGGTCTGGAAGCACACGGTGCGGAACCGCGCCCTGCCCTGGACGGTCGCCGAGGTCGATTCCGCTTTCGATCTGCGGGTGTCGCTGCTTCAGGTCGTGCTCCGCAGGATTGAGGAAGCGTCGCTAGAACGGGCCAAGGCGCATGAGCGGGACAAGCTTCTCATGGCCGAACTGGATCACCGGGTGAAGAACACCTTGGCCAATATCCAGGCCCTGGTCACGCAATCCAGCCGCAGCGCCGCCTCGCTGACCGGCTTTGTGGAAGGCCTGGACAGCCGCATCCATTCCATGGCCAAGGCCCACAGCCTGCTGACCCAAAGTCGGTGGGAAGGCGTATCGGTCGAGGGGCTGCTGACCGTGGAGCTTGGGCCCTATATTCAAGGTTCCGGCGTCGTCCTTCTCGAGGGTGATGAGGTGATCCTGACATCAAAGTCGGCGCTGTCGCTGTCGCTCGCCCTGCACGAGCTGGCGACGAACGCGGCCAAGTTCGGGTCCCTTTCACGCGCCGAAGGGCGGGTCCTCGTTTCATGGCGGGTTCACGATGACGGGTCCCTGATCCTGATATGGCGCGAGAGCGGCGGACCGCATGTGGCCCCACCCACGCGGCGCGGGTTCGGCTCCAGCCTGGTCGAGCGCGCCCTCGCCCTCGAAACCGGCGGCCGGGCGACGATCGACTATGCGCCGACGGGCGTCGTCTGTGAGGTCATCCTGCCCAGGTCGGCCCTCGCGGTTCTCGGAGACAGACCTTTGGTGCGGGTCGCACCGCCGAAAGTTCCCGTTCTCACCTACGAGATTCCAGACAAGCCGAGGCTTTTGATCGTTGAGGACTCCTATCTGGTGATCCTGACCCTGGAGGCCATGTGCGCGGATCTGTCGTGGACGGTTGTCGGTCCGGCCACGCGCCTTGGCGAGGCGATCAGGCTTGCTCGGACCGAGACGTTCGACGTCGCTCTGCTGGACGTGAACCTGGATGGCGAGATGTCGTGGGAAGTCGCCGGCATTCTCAAGGACCGCGGAATCCCGTTCGCGTTCAGCACGGGTTACGATCAGGCGAACATCCTGCCGGACCATCTGGCGGACGCGCAGATTTTCGCCAAGCCCTACCGCGTGGCGGATGTCGAGAGCCGTTTGCGTCGGATGATGTCGCTCAACCCGTCTGGCGAAAGGGCTTAGGGCATGGTCGTTGGCCTTCGCGCCTCGAAGACCTCGAACTTCTCGCCCACGTCGATGTCCAGCGCCTTGGCCCGGTCCAGGTCGTCCTGCCCGCCCGCGTCGCCGAGCGCCAGGCGGGCCAGGCCGCGGCCGTAGAGGGAGGCGGGGAGGTTGGCCAGGGTGGTGAGGACTTGGTCGTAGTCGGTCTTGGCCTCGTCGAAGCGGCCCAGGTGCAGCAGGGCCATGGCGCGGCTGTCCACATAGGCGGCGACGCCGGCGTCCGCGGCGATCTCGCAGTCGACCAGTGCCTGGTCCAGGTCGAAGCCGCTGATGGCCTGGCTCCAGCAGACGCTGTTCATCAAAGACGGGTCGCCCCCGGCCAGTCGGCGCATGGCGTCGAAGTCCGTCCGGGCGCCGGCGGCGTCGCCCAGGGCGGCCTTGGCCTCGCCGCGCAGGGACAGAAGGCCGAAGTCGTCGGGCGCCGCCGCCAGCCCGGCGTCGAGCGCGGGCAGGGCCTCCTTCAGGCGGCCGTCGGCTTTGCCTAGGGTGATGAGTTGATTCAGCGCCGTATAGTTCTCGGGCGTGTCCTCCAGCTTGGCGGCGATCAGGGTCCGGGCCTCGTCAGCGCGGCCGAGGCGCCGCAGGGCGCGCAGCTCGCCCCACAGGCCGGTCTCGTCGTCCGGCGCTGTGGTCTTCAGCGCCCGGAAATCGGCCAGGGACCGGTCGAACCGGCCGATCTGGTAATAGGCTTGGCCGCGTCCCCATAGGGCGTCGGTCTGGCTGGGGTCCAGACGCAGGGCGACCGAGAAGCTGACGACCGCATCGGGGTAACGGCCTTCAGAGCTGGCGACCAGCCCTTGGCCGACGGCGGCCTCTACGTCGGCGGGGTCCAGATCGACGGCATGGTCATAGTCGGCCTTGGCGCCGGCGTAGTCTCGCTGGTCCATACGGACCGAAGCCCGCTTGCGGCGCGCCTCGGCATTGTCGGGTTCGGCCTCGACCGCGGCGTCGTACAGGGCCAGGGCGCCTTCGATGTCGCCGCTGTTCGCCAGACGCTCGGCCCGTTCGATCAGGTCGGCGACCTTGTCGTCGCCCGGATCCAGTCGGGCCTGATCCGCCGCCGTGGCCTGATAGCCTGCGGGCGCCCGCAGACGGAGCATGGTGGTCACCAGCGCCTTCGACCGGGTGCGGGCCAGGGTCATGTCCTCGGCCGAGAGTTCGGGCGTCAGGCTGGTGGTGGTCACCACCACATTCGCGACGCCGGCCTCCAGGCTGGCCTGACGCGACATGCGATAGCCGCCGTCTTCGAGGGTCTGGTCGCCGCCCTCCAGCCGGAAGCCCTCGCCGCCGTTGGGCAGGAGGATGCGGATGTTGGTCCGGTTCATGAAGGGGTGCGACAGGGCGTAGGGCAGGTCCTTGTACTCGGCGTACAGGCCGGTGCGTTCGTCCTGATAGGGGATGGAGATGGAGGCTTCGGGCAGGGCCATGACGCGACCGCCGCCGACGCCGTCGACCCAGCTCATGCGGACCTTGCCGCCCATGGTGATGTGGAAGGCGTTGGCGACGTCGTCATAGCGGGTGTCGACGGTCTCCATCTTCACCGTCTCGTCCTTGCCCTTCATGGAGTCGGCCATGCTGGTCTGGAGCTGTTCGCGCGTGACGGCGCTCATCTGGCGGCGCATCTGCAAGGCGGTGGCGCCATAGTAGATGGTGTCCATGGTGAAGGCCGCTTCGGCGTCGAGCCCGGCGGAGGCGTCCAGGGTTGTCGCCGTTTCATAGTTGGGCTTCTGCAACGGCGGCTGGACGATGGGGGTGAAGTCAGCGCCCTGCGCCCGGACCGGCAGGGCCCAGCGGTAGGGAGGCGGCGTCAGGTCTTCCAGCGTCCGGTCGCCGACCGAGGTTCCGTCCATCCAGTAGGTCTGGCCGTCGATGACCGCCCGCACCAGCACGTGGTTGAACCAGGCCATGGCGGGCAGCCGCTCGGGCAGGCCGTCGCCGTTGGCCGTGCTGACCATGGCGGCCTCGGCCTCGATCCCCAGGCCGTGCAGCAGGGCCAGCAGAAGCACGGTCTTACCTTTGCAGTCGCCGTAACGGCTGCGCCAGACCTCGTCGGCGGCGGTCGGCACATAGCCGCCTTCGCCCATCGACAGAGCCAGATAACGCACCTCGTCCTGGACCAGGCGCAGGGCGGCGGCGGCCTGGGCGGCGGGGGTGGAATAGGCGGCGCGGATTTCCTCAATCCGGGCCTTCAACGGCGAGTCCGGCTCAAGCGTCGACGCCTTTTCGTACAGAGGCGCCATCAGGACCGAGGCCGCGCTCCAGTCGGTAAAGTCGGTGAGCTGGATCAGGCGGGTCGTCATGAACCGCCCCGGCAGGTCGTCCGGCAGCCTGACGGGCGCCAGCCCCTTGGTGTCGACCTCGAACACCCAGTTCGCGCCCACCCGCTTGGGCCGGGCCTCGGCCCAGGGCGCCATGGAGGCGACCTTGAAGGTCTGGTCGGAGGGCCAGGTGGCGCGCAGGCGATACTGGTCGATGACCAGGCCCGAATTGGCGTTGGCTATGTGTTCGCGATGCGGGGCCAGGACGCCGCCCGTGTCGTGAACCGTGAAGGCGGTCTCCAGAATATCGCCGACGCGCAGATCACGCGGTTGCAGGGTGGCCGTCAGCCGACCGTCCAGCATCGAGGACTCGAGGTTGTTCTCGCGCCTCAGGACCTGGAAGTCCTGACTTTCAAGCACGTCGATCACCTGGTCGCCGCGAATGATGCGGACGGCGTGGACCTGAAGCGTCTCGTAGGCCGGGTTCCAGACCGCGCTGACGGTGCTGACATAGGGCAGGCCCTGTTCGGTCTGCACCTGGGTGCGGCGGCCGTAGTAGGCGTGGGTTCCCTGGTCGTCGAACCGGATCTGGTCATCGACCGACAGCAGACGAACCGGGGCCTCGCTCGCCGCCGCCGGCGGGGCGGAAGTCGATAAGGCGACGACCCAGGCGGGCGCCGGCGCCTGCTCGACCTCTTGCGCCCACGTCGGCGCCGCAGCCGAAATCACCCAAGCGGCCGCAGCCGCCATCAACAACCGTCTCATGCCCAAATCCCCCTGGTCATCCAATGCCTAGCATGACGACCGCCATGCGCCATAGACCGCAGGTTTTATTCAGGAGTCTTCGGCCATCCCCGATCCGGCGAAGCGCGCCTCACCCTGCGTCGGCGATGAAGGTCAGGGTGTGGGTGTAGCTGCGGTAGGGGGTGGGGCTGCCGGCCGGGGCGGCGGTGCGGTGGCGGACCTGGGTCATATAGGCGCCGGGGGCCGAGACGCGCAGGGTCAGGACGCCCGAGGCGTCTGTGGCCGTATCGGTCTCGATCTTCTTGCCGTCGTATAGGCCGGCTTCGCGGAAGACGGTGACGGGGGTGTTGGCCAGGGGCTGGCCGTCGAACAGCAGGCGGAAGGTCGCGTCCTCTCCGGCGACGATCTCGTTCGGCTGGATCAGGGGGCTGAAGCTCCAGGCCCTGACCTGTGGGCTTGAGCGCCGCCTCGTCAGGCGCGCCGCGCACCACATAGACCTCGGCGACCGTGATGCTCTGGACATCGACCAGTTCGGCGCCGGGCGGGGGCGGCGTGTCTTCCTCGCCGACCATCTTCCAGCCGGAGGGGGTGTTGTACATCTTGGCCGCGCGGCCGGCGCGGGGGCCGGACGACAGGCGGTACAGGCCGTCCACCGGCGTCGGCGCCTCGAACACCGCCAGGTCGCGCAGATAGGTGACGGCGCTGATCGGCGTGTCGCCGTTGGGGCCGACCACGTGGAAGCTGTCGGAGCGCATGACCACTTCGGCGTTGAAGACATCCTCGGTGAAACTGGCCTCGACCGTGACGTGGTCGCGGCGGCCGGCGTCGAACAGATTCGGCCGCAGATAGGGGGAGTGGGCCTGGGCCGCGCCGGCGCTCCAGACCGTCAGGATGGAGGCCAGCAGGCCGGCGTGAAGGGTGTGTCGAGTCATGGGGGCGTCCTCCGCTTTCGAGCGGGGAATAATAAGATTGAGAGTCGTTTGCAATTCATTTCCACTTGGACTTCCCGTGTTTGGGCGGGCAGGCTGCCGGCTCAGACATTCCCGCTTTAGAGGTTCCCATGTCCGTGAAGACCGTCTCCGAATTCGTCGCCGCCTATAGGGAGAAGGACGTCAGCCCCGAAGCCTTCGAACTGGAGAACCCCCATCTGCTGGAGGTGCGGCTGAACGGGGCGGTCTGGGCCAAGTCCGGGGCCATGGTGGCGCGGACCGGGCAGGTGAAGTTCACGCGTCAGGGCCTGATGGAGCAGGGGCTCGGCAATCTGCTGAAGAAGGCGGTCAGCGGCGAGGGCATGGTGCTGATGAAGATGGAGGGCCAGGGGCGGGTCTATCTGGCCGATACAGGCAAGAAGATCACCCTGCTGCGGCTCGATAACGAGACCATCTTCGCCAACGGCAATGATGTGCTGGCGCTGGAGACCGGCGTCAGCAACCAGATTACCATGATGAAGCGGGTCGCGGGCATGATGTCCGGCGGCCTGTTCAATGTGAAACTGAGCGGCAGCGGCATCGTGGCCATCACCTCCCACTATGATCCGCTGATCCTCAAGGTCAGCGCGGCCACCGGGCCGGTGTTCACCGACCCCAACGCCACCGTGGCCTGGTCGGGAAGTCTGTCGCCGGAGATCGCCACCGACATCTCGTTCAAGACCCTGATGGGCCGGGGCTCGGGCGAGAGCATCCAGATGAAGTTCGAAGGCGAGGGCTGGGTCGTGGTCCAGCCCTATGAGGAGACTTACATGCAGGCCAGCAGCGGCGGCTGACGGGGAGGCTGGCGGCCACTTCTCCAGCCGTCATCCTCGCCCTTGTGGCGAGGATCCAGACTCCCGGTGTATCTGTAGCGTGCGCCGCCGTTTGATACCGGGCTTATGGATCCTAGGGACAAGCCCTAGGATGACGGAGATGAAGGGGAGGTGGCGACGACTTGGCTCTACGCCACCTCGGCGAGCGCCTCTTCCGCTGCGACCCAGGCGGCTTCGGCCGTTGCGAGATCGGACTCGGTCTTGGCGCGGGCGCGGGTCAGGCCTTCCAGGGCCTTGGGATTGTTGACCGAGGCGGTGGCCATGTCGTCGTCGATGCGGGCGATTTCGGCGGTCAGGCGGGCCATGGTCTCTTCCGCCTTCTTGACCGCGTGACGCAGGGTCGAGGGCGAAGGCCCTGATTTGCGGTCGTTCTTCTTGCCCTTGTTGTTCTGGGCGGCGGGAGCGGCGGCGGCCTCTTCCTTCTTGATCTGGCTAGGTTTGGCGATGGCCTGTTTGGCGCGGTCCAGAACGAACTTGGCGTAGTCGTCCATGTCGCCGTCGAACGGCTTCACCGTGCCGTCGGCGGCCAGCCACAGCCGGTCGGCCACCATCTCCATCAGCGAGCGGTCGTGGGTGATCAGGATGACGGCGCCGGAATAGTCGTTCAGGGCGTCGAGCAGGGCGCGGCGGCTGTCGATGTCGAGGTGGTTGGTCGGTTCGTCGAGGATCAGGACGTGGGGCGCGTCCATCGCCACCATGTTCAGCAGCAGGCGGGCGCGTTCGCCGCCCGACAGGCTGTCGACCGTGGTCTCCTGCTTCTCATAGCCCAGGCCGAACTGGGCCAGTTTGGAGCGGCGGGCGCTTTCGGGGGCGTCCGGCATGGCGCGGCGGATGATTTCCAGCGGGGTGTCGGTGGGGTCCATCGCCTCGATCTGGTGCTGGTGGAACCAGCCCACGCGCATCTTGCGGTCGCGGTGCAGTTCGCCCTCGGACACGTCCAGGGCGCCGGCGATCATCTTGGCGAAGGTGGACTTGCCCGCGCCGTTGACGCCCAGCAGACCGATACGGTCGTCCAGATCCATCCGCAGGTTCAGGTTCCGCAGGATCGGCTTGCCCACGTCATAGCCGACATTGGCGCGTTCCAGCCGGATCAGCGGCGGCGCAAGCGGACGCGGCGGCGAGGGCAGGGTGAAGGGGGCGACCCGCTCCTCGATGGTGGTGGCCACCGGCTGCATCTTCTCCAGCCGCTTCATCCGCGACTGTGCTTGTGCGGCCTTGGAGGCCTTGGCCTTGAACCGGTCGACGAAGGCCTGGAGGTGGGCGCGTTCGGCGTCCTGCTTGGCCTTGGCCGACAGTTGCAGCCGGGCCTTCTCGGCGCGGGCCTTTTCGAAGGCGTCGTAGTTGCCGGTGTAGAGGGTCAGGGTGTGGTTCGCGAGGTGCATGATATGGGTGCAGACCTCGTTCAGCATCTCGCGGTCGTGGGAGATGATCAGGGCCGTGTGCGGGTATTTCTTCAGCCGCGCCTCCAGCCAAAGGGCGCCTTCCAGATCGAGATAGTTGGTCGGTTCGTCCAGCAGCAGCATGTCCGGCTCGGCGAACAGGGCGGCGGCCAGGGCGACGCGCATCCGCCAGCCGCCCGAGAACTCGGACATGGGCCGGGCCTGGTTCTCCTGGTCGAAACCCAGGCCGACCAGGATTTCGGCGGCGCGCGCCGGGGCGGCGTCGGCGTCGATCTCGATCAGGCGCGACCAGATCTCGCCCATCTCTTCCGGCTCGGCGGTCTCCAGCCGGCCCAGCAGGGTGTGGCGTTCGACGTCGGCCTCAAGGATGGTGTCGATGACGCTGACGGGGGTGGCCGGGTGCTCCTGATCGACCGAGCCGATGCGGGCGGTCTTGGGCAGACTGATTTCATCGCCGGCGGCGTGAAGCTCGCCCAGGATCAGTTTGAACAGGGTGGACTTGCCGATGCCGTTGCGGCCGACCAGACCGACCTTGGCGCCCGGCGGCAGGCTGACGGAGGCGTCCACGAGGAATTTGCGGCCCCAGGCGTTGAAGGTCAGGTCGGTGATCTGGAGCATGGGAGGCGCAATGGACTTTCTGACTGGTCATCTCTATATGACCAGTCATGACGTATGATCTTGTAAGCGGCGAGGTCGTCATAACGGCGACGGAGTTCAAGGCCAAGTGCCTGGACCTGCTTGATCGCGTGAACTCGGGCGAGATCCGCAGGGTTCGGGTGACCAAGCGCGGCAAGGAGGTGGCGGTGTTGGCCTCCCCGACCAGGGACGGCGAGGCGCCCTGGAACCCCATGAGCATGTTCGGCGCGATGAAGGGATCGATTGTTATCGATCCTAGCATCGACCTGGACAAGCCGATCTACGAACAGGTTTTCGGCACAACGGTTGAAGCCGACATGGGGTTGGATGAGATTGATCTCGGCCTTGAAAGTCACGAGGCGTGAGTGACGGGGTATTGCTGGACACCCACGCCCTGATCTGGATCGTCGAGGGGGTCGCACTTCGGCCGGCGGCTGTCGAAATGATCAGTGCGGCGGCTGTGCAGGGCGAACTGTTTGTCTCAGCCGCGTCGGCTTGGGAAATGGGCTATCTGGCCAGCAAGCCAGAGTTGGTCCAGATTTTACGACGCGATGTCCGCACCTGGTTCTGGGAAGCCGTCAATACGGCTCATGCACGCATCAAAGACCTGGCGCCGGACATCCTCTTGGATGTGGCGCATCTTCCGCCGCCTCTTCATCGAGATCCTGCCGATCGGATGTTGATCGCCACGGCGCGGGCCTATGACTTGACGTTGATCACCCGCGACCGCGCCATTCTGGACTACGCCGCCGCCGGTCACGTGCGGGCCATCGCCTGCTGAAAGACGGCTTGGCGCGGGGGCGGGGCGTCGCTATAAGCCCGCGACCCTTATTCTCCCTAACAAGAAGTCAATTCCCATGACCGAACGCACCTTCTCGATCATCAAGCCCGACGCGACCCGCCGCAACCTGACCGGCGCGATCAACGCCGTGATCGAAGGCGCCGGCCTGCGCATCGTGGCCCAGCGTCGCGTCAAGCTGTCGACCGACCAGGCCAAGAAGTTCTACGAAGTCCACGCCGAACGCCCCTTCTACGGCGAGCTGGTCGAGCAGATGACCGCCGAGCCGGTGGTCGTCCAGGTGCTGGAAGGCGAGAACGCCGTCGCCGCCTATCGTGAAGTGATGGGCGCCACCAACCCGGAACAGGCCGCCGAAGGCACCATCCGCAAGCAATTCGCCCTGTCGATCGGTGAAAACTCGGTCCACGGTTCGGACAGCCTGGACAACGCCAAGCTCGAGATCGCTCAGTTCTTCACGGACGATCAGATCGTCGGCTAAGCGCTCAAGTCGCGAGGGGCCGCGCCCCGAGCGTAGCGCAAAGTCAGCGCTCAAGTCGCGAGGGGCCGCGCCCCGAGCGTAGCGCCAAAGAGACAGAGGCCCGCGTCCGGAACCGGACGCGGGCCTTTTCGTTGGGTCAGTCTCGTATCGTCCCCCTCCCGGAGCAGACCCATGAAGACCATCCTGAAACTGACCCCCGTCATCGGCGCCCTGGCCCTGCTGGCCGCCTGTGGCCAGACCATGGAACAGCGCGCCGCCACCGGCGCCTTGGGCGGCGCAGTCGCCGGCCAGGTCGTGGGCGGCAACACCGGCTCGACTGTCGCGGGCGCAGCGGTCGGCGCCGTCGTCGGTGCGGCGACCACGCCGAAGTAAGCCGTCTGCCTTACCGCTGAAAAAGAAAGGCCCGGAGCGATGCTTCGGGCCTTTTTCGTTCGAGCTTTGCGACCGCTTACCAGATGCGGGCACGGGCCTCGGGGGCGATGTAGGCCTTTTGATCGGGCGAGACGCCGAAAGCCGCGTACCAGGCGTCGATGTTGCGTGGCGAGGTGGCGGCGCGGACCGAACCGGGAGAGTGCGGATCGGTGGTCAGCTGCTCCTTCAACGCCGCCTCGCGCGACTTCTCGCGCCAGACCTGGGCCCAGCCCAGGAAGACCCGCTGGTCGCCCGACAGGCCGTCGATCACCGGGGCCGGCCGGCCGTTCAGCGACTTGTGGTAGGCGTCCAGCGCCAGCAGCAGGCCGCCCAGGTCGGCGATGTTCTCGCCCATGGTCAGGTCGCCGTTGACGCGGACGCCGGGCAGGGGCTCCAGCGAATTATAGATGTCGCCCAGCACCTTGGCGCGCGCCTCGAACCGGGCGGCGTCTTCCGGCGTCCACCAGTCGCGCAGCACGCCGTCGCCGTCGGACTTGCGGCCCTGGTCGTCGAAGCCGTGGGTGATCTCATGGCCGATGACCGCGCCGATCCCGCCGTAGTTGACGGCCGGGTCTGCGTTCGGATCGAAGAAGGGCGCCTGGAGGATGGCGGCCGGGAAGACGATCTCGTTGCGCGGCGGGTTGTAATAGGCGTTCACCGTCTGGGGCGTCATGCCCCATTCCAGCGGATCGACCGGCTTGCCGATCTTGCCGCGCTGCCAGGCCCATTCGAAAGCGGATGAGCGTTCGACATTGCCGTACAGGTCGTCTGCGGTCAGCTCGAGCCCGTCATAGGACCGCCATTTGTCGGGATAGCCGATCTTCACCCCGAACTTGGACATCTTGTACAGCGCCTGCTCACGCGTCGCCTCGCTCATCCAGTCCAGGGTCTTCAGCCGTTCGGTCATGGCCGCGCGGATGTTGTCGACCAGGGTCTCCATCTGGGCCTTGGACGAGGCGGGGAAGTGCAGGCGGACATATTCCTGGGCCAGGACCTCGCCCAGCTGGCCGTCGACCAGGGCCACGCCCCGGTTCCAGCGCGGACGGTTCTCGGGTTGGCCGCGCAGGGTCTTGCCGCGGAACTCGAAGCGGGCGTCGACGAAGGCCTTGGACAGATAGGGGCTGGCCTGATCGACGATCTGGGTGGCTTCCCACGCCTTCAGGGTCTCGATCGGGGTGTCGGCGAAGACCTGGGCGATGCCCGGAATGGCCGTGTTCTCCATCAGCACCAGGGTTTCCAGATTCGCGAGCTGGCCGCCGTCGAGGAAGGCGGTCCAGTCGAAGCCGGGGGCCAGGGTCGCCAGGTCGGCGACCTTGCTGGGGTTGTAGAGCTTGTCGATCTGGCGACGCTCGACCGTGGTCCAGTGCTTCTCGGCGACCTTGGTCTCGAAGGCCAGGATGTCGGCGGCGCTCTGGGCCGGGTCGGTCCAGCCGATGGCGGTCAGGGTCTGGGTCAGATAGGCCAGATAGGCCTCGCGCTGGGCGGCGAAGTCCGGCTTCAGATAATAGTCGCGGTCAGGCAGGCCCAGGCCGCCCTGGGCCAGATAGGCCGAGTTGATGTTCGGGTTCTGCAAGTCCTCGAACACGGCGACGCCGAACAGCGAACCGCCGAAGCCCGAATGGCTGGCGCCCATCAGGCGGGCCATGGCGGCGTGGTCGGTCACGGCCTTCACGGCGGCGAGGTCGGCGGCCATGGGCGCGGCGCCCAGCTGTTCGACGCGGGCCTCGTTCATGAAGCTGGCGTACAGGGCGCCGACCTTCTGGGCGTTGGCGTTGACGGGGTTGGCGGCGCTGGTCTCGATGATCGCCTTCAACTGGGACTGGGCGTTCTCATAGAGGACGTCGAACGGACCGAACCGCGCCTTGTCGGCGGGGATCTCGGTGGTGCTCAGATAGGTTCCGTTGGCGTATTCGTTGAAGTCGTCGCCCGGCTTCACCGCCGTATTGCGACCGGCGAGATCGAAGCCCCATTCCCCAAAAGCATGCGCGCCGTGCGAATGGTCCTGGGCCGAGGCGCCGCCGGTCAGGGCGACGATGATACAGGCCGAGCAGGCGGCCATCAGGCGAATACGTTGCATGAAGAAAAAGGTCCCGATTTTGGTCGGCGGCACCTTTGCGCCGGTGCGGCGCCCTGTCGCATGAAGTTTTCGTAATCTGAGGACGGAGGATATGCGCAAAGAGAGAGGGCGTCAGGCGGGATGAGGGCGTGCGACGGTAAGACGGTCGTGGGAGGCGAGGCGCGAATATCCCCAACCCGGCCTAGCTTTCGCCCCGGTCCAGCGGCTAAAGCCTTGGTCTGTCTCTACGCCTAGGATTCCCCATCATGCGCCTGTCGCGCTTTTTCCTGCCCACGCTGAAGGAAGCCCCTTCGGACGCCCAGATTGCCTCGCACCAGCTGATGCTGCGCGCCGGCATGATCAAGCAGGAGGCCGCCGGCATCTACGCCTGGCTGCCGCTGGGCCTGCGGGTGCTGCGCAAGATCGAGCAGATCGTCCGTGAAGAGCAGCAGCGGGCGGGCGCAGTCGAACTGCTGATGCCGACCCTGCAACTGGCCGACCTGTGGCGAGAGTCCGGGCGTTACGACGCCTATGGCCCCGAGATGCTGCGCATCACCGACCGGCACGAGCGCGAACTGCTGTACGGCCCGACCAATGAGGAGATGATCACCGACATCTTCCGCGCCTATGTGAAGTCCTACAAGTCGCTGCCGCTGAACCTGTTTCATATCCAGTGGAAGTTCCGCGACGAGCGCCGCCCCCGGTTCGGCGTCATGCGCGGCCGCGAGTTCCTGATGAAGGACGCCTACTCCTTCGACGTGGACGAGGCCTCGGCCCGCAAGGCCTACAACCGCATGTTCGTGGCCTATCTGAACACCTTCGCCCGCATGGGTCTGAAAGCCGTGCCGATGCGCGCCGACACCGGCCCGATCGGCGGCGACCTGAGCCACGAATTCATCGTCCTGGCCGAGACGGGCGAGAGCGCGGTCTTCTGCGACAAGGCCCTGGTCGAAATGCCGGCGCCCGGCGCGGATGTGGACTGGGATGATCTTCAGTCAATCGTTGATCAACGAACGGCGCTGTACGCCGCGACCGAGGAAATGCACGACGAAGCCCGGTTCGAGGCTGAGACCGCCGAGGGCGACCGCCTGTCGGCGCGCGGCATCGAGGTCGGCCACATCTTCTATTTCGGCGAGAAATATTCGGCCCCGATGAAGGCCAAGGTCGCCGGTCCCGACGGCCAGGACGCCAATGTCCACATGGGCAGCTACGGCGTCGGCGTGTCGCGCCTGCTGGGCGCCATCATCGAGGCCAGCCATGACGAAGGCGGCATCATCTGGCCCGACGCCGTGGCCCCGTTCGACGTGGTCGTGATCAATCTGCGCGCCAATGACGCCGCCGTCTCGGCCGCTTGCGAGGATGCGGTCGCCCAGCTCGAGAAACTCGGCAAGGACGTGCTGTACGACGACACCGACGAACGGCCGGGCGGCAAGTTCGCCACCGCCGATCTGATCGGCGTGCCCTGGCAGCTGACCATCGGTCCCAAGGGCCTGGCCGACGGCGTGGTCGAGCTGAAGCGCCGCGCCACCGGCGAGAAGGTGTCCGTGCCCCTGGCAGACGCCATCGAAAGGTTGACTGCTTGAACCTGCCGTCCCGTCCTTCCGGCGCCTTCTCCGCGTGGGAGATCGGCCTGGCCCTCCGCTACCTCCGCGCCAAGCGCAAGGAGGGCGGGGTGGCCACCATCGCGGTGATCAGCTTCATCGGCATCATGCTGGCCGTCGCCGTTCTGATCAGCGTGATGAGCATCATGGCCGGCTTCCGCTCGGAACTGCTGGGCCGGATGCTGTCGTTCAACGGCCATATGTACGCCCAAGGCCCCGTGTTGACGGACCCAAACCGCGACGCCGCCCTGAAGCGGATCGCCGACGTGCCGGGCGTGGTCAGCGTCACCCCGCTGAACGAGAGCCAGAGCCTGGTCCGGGTCGGCAACTTCACCACGGGCGCCATGGTGCGCGGCGTGCGGCCTCAGGATCTGGCCACCACCAAATACGTCTTCGACAGCCTGACGCCCCAGGAACGCGCCGACTTCGGTCAGGGCGCTTACGGCGGCGACCGCATCCTGATGGGGGCCGCCCTGGCCAACTCCCTGGGCCTGCGGGTCGGCGACCCCGTCACCCTCTATTCGCCGACCGGCGCCGACAGCGCCTTCGGCAATCTGGGCGGGCTGGAAAAGACCTATTTCGTCGGCGGCCTGTTCCGCTCGGGCACGGCCGACTTCGACCGCGCCTTCCTGTTCATGCCGCTGGAACAGCAGCAGCTGTTCTTCGGCAAGGAGGGGGTCTGGGACGCCATCGAGATCAAGGTCGACGACCCCGACCGCGTCGGCGAACTGACCCCCGCCATCCGCGACGCCGCCGGGCCGGGCTCGGTGATCAGCGACTGGCGCGAGCGGCTGGCCGCCTTCTACGGCGCCCTGCGGGTCGAGCGGGTGGCGATGAGCATCATCCTGGGCCTGGTCGTCGCCATCGCCGCCATGAACATCATCTCCGGCATCGTCATGCTGGTGAAGAACAAGACGCGCGACATCGCCATCCTGCGCACCGTGGGCGCCAGCCCGTCGTCGATCCTGCGCATCTTCTTCATGTCCGGCGCCATGATCGGCGTCGCGGGCACCCTGGCGGGCCTGGCCCTGGGACTGCTGTTCTGCTGGAACATCGGCGCCATCCAGCACGCCATCGAGGCCGTGCTGGGGGTCCAGCTGTTCAACGCCGACGTCTATCAGCTGGACGCCATCCCGGCCCTCGTCGATCCGATGGACGTGACCTGGGTCGCCCTGCTGTCCTTCAGCATGAGCTGCCTGGCCAGCCTGCCGCCGTCCTGGACGGCCTCACGCATCGATCCCGTGGAGGCGCTCCGCTATGAGTAGTCCCATCCTGTCGGTGCGCGGCCTTACCCGCACCTATGACACCGCCAACGGCGGTCTGACCGTGCTGAAGGGCGTGGACTTGGACGTCATGCCCGGCGAGATGGTCGGCCTGATCGGCCCCTCGGGCTCGGGCAAGTCCAGCCTGCTTCACGCCGCCGGCCTGTTGGAAAAGCCGACCGAGGGCACGGTCGCCATCGACGGCGAGATGGTCGGCGATCTGGACGAGGGCGCCCGCACCCGCCTGCGCCTGTCGCGCATCGGCTTCGTCTATCAGTTCCACCATCTGCTGGCCGAGTTCGACGCCCGCGACAATGTCGCCCTGCCGATGCGGATCGCCGGCATGAGCCTCGCCAAGGCCCGCGCCCAGGCCGAGGAGACGCTGACGACCCTGGGCCTGGGCGAACGCCTGACCCACCAGCCGGCACAGCTGTCAGGCGGCGAGAAACAGCGCGTCGCCATCGCCCGCGCCCTGGCCAACAAGCCCCGCCTGCTGCTGGCCGACGAACCGACCGGCAACCTGGACCCGACCACCAGCCAGTCCGTGTTCGAATCCCTGCGCGACCTGGCCAAGACCACGGGCGTCGCCGCCCTGATCGCCACCCACAATATGGAGCTGGCCGGCCACATGGACCGCGTCTTCGCCCTGAAGGACGGCCATCTGGAAGAGCGGGCGGCGGAGAGCCAGGCTTATTGAGCCAGGCTTAATGAAGGTCCTGGTCCCTGAATTCATTGAAGTTGATGCTGTCGTGACCCGCACTTAGCGCAGCGACATGAAGGTCGAGATCGTCGGTGAGCAATGTCGCGCCTGTGGACGCGAGTATGAGCATTACGCTGTCGGTTAAACCCAAGCGCATATAGGCGTTATGTTTTGACGCCTCTGCACTGACGATGTTGGCTTCAGGGTATTTGGAAATCAGAATGGATAAAGCTTGGGCGACTTCGACCCGGATGGGGTCGTTCACATATCGCGCCAGATTGGACGTCTCAGCGAGCACATGCGGACACCAGATGATCCCATCTGCTGCGCCCAGCAGTTCGTCCAGCAAAAGAAAATCTGTCTTGTCGTAGACGCGTAGGCGCCTGTGTTTCTCGATGTAGTCGGGATTGGCCGTACCAACCGCTAGAAGAACGGCTAAATTCGTATCAAGGGCGACAGTGGCGCGCGGCACTAATCGGCTGCGACAATATCGCGACGCCTGATGGCGATCATCTTGCCGTCATTGTCCCGTATGCGGACGACCTTATAAGCTCTCTTCTTTGGAGGGGCTTCTCCCGACAGGTTCGCAATCAGCGACTTGGTGCTGTTCCAAGGACGTGAAAAGCCAATGGTCACGTTCCAGATCTGATCCGCATCGTCGAACTCGACTTCTTCTAGGCCGACATTGGTTGGATCTTCGTCACTGAATACGTCGGCAACGTAGCCTTTAGCGAGACGAATGGCCTCTTTGACTTCCATTGGATGATCTCCTCGGAGCGTAGCATGGGAAGCTAAGCCTCGGTTGGCAATAGGAACTAGTCAGAACGAGAAGGGCGCATCGAGCGGGCCGGGACACTCAATTATCGACTTCGGCTCGGCACGTCACGTCGCGTCCGCTCGAAGATGCCGTAGCTTGCACTCTCCAATCACCCCACCGCCGCGTCGCCCCAGATGGCGCGCAACTGCTGGGGCCGGCGGCAGCCCTGGCGGTAGGCTTCGTAATGGGCGTGGTGGCGGCGGGCGTAGTCCTGGTGCTCCGCCCCTGCGGGCCAGAACCGCTGGACCCCGACGACCGGGGTGGTGAAGCTCTTGCCCAGCACCCGCATCGCCGCATCGCGCGATGCGACCGCCGCCGTTCGCTGATCCGCCGTGGCGAAGACGGCTGTGCGATACGACGGCCCCTGATCGCAGAACTGTCCGTCCGGATCGGTCGGATCGATGGTGCGCCAGTAGCGATCGACCAGGGCGCGATAGCTGACGACACGCGGATCGAAGGTGACCTGGACCGCCTCCATATGGCCGGTCCCGCCGCGCACCACCTGCTCATAGGTCGGGTTGGCCGTCTGGCCGCCGACGAAGCCCGACACGGCCGAACGGACGCCGGGCAGGCCGTCGAACGCCTTTTCCTCGGACCAGAAACAGCCGCCGGCGAAGACGGCGGTCTGGGTGGCGGCTTGGTTCTGCGCGTCGGCGGCGCCCAGCGGCGACAGGCCGACGATCAGCGACAGGGCCAGGGCGGCGGCGAAGGTGCGGGTCTTGGCCATGGGACATCTCCCTTTCTGCAAAGCCCATACGACGCGCCGGGGCGATTGGTTTCAACCCCGCCCGCCTGGGGCTAAGAGCGGGGGTTGACGAGAACAATGAGGGAACATAGAACAAGTCAGGAACATTGATCGACCTGGGGATAAGACCATGCCGCGTTTGATGAGAGATATGCTGTCGCTTGCATCGTGCGGCGGCTTCGTCTGGATGGCCTGGCAGGCGGCCCTGATGGTCACCTCGGTCTGACTGCATGTTTGGCGGTTTGGCGGTTTGTCACCCTGTTTTTACGACACGATGCGACCCGCCATTGGTGCGGTGACCGAGTCGGGGTCTTATCTGCGGTCTAGCTGAAGGAGTGGACGGGTGAGCGCGGCAGAAGGTCAGGGTTTCGTCCATCTGCGGGTCCGCTCGGCCTATTCGCTGCTGGAGGGGGCGATCAAGGCCGGCAAGCTGGGCAAGCTGGCGGCCGACGCCGGCATGCCGGCCGTGGCCATCGCCGACCGGACCAATCTGTTCGGCGCGCTTGAGTTCAGCCAGTACACCAAGGACGCGGGCGTCCAGCCGATCATCGCCTGCGCGCTTCCGGTATTGGGCATCGGCGGCCAGCAATCCGTCCGCTGGGCCAAGACCCCGACCGTGGTTCTCCTGGCCCAGAACGAGGCGGGCTGGCGAAACCTGTGCGCCCTGTCGTCCTCGGCCTATCTGGACGCCGGCGAAATGGCCGAGCCCGGCGTGGCCTGGAGCCTGATCGAGGCGCGGTCCGAAGGCCTGATCCTGCTGTCGGGCGGGCCCGACGGCCCGGTCGATCCCCTGTTCGTACAGGGCAAGACCACGGAGGCGGCGGCCGCCCTGGCGACAATGAAGTCCGTCTTCGGCGACCGCTTCTATGTCGAGCTTCAGCGCCACGGCCTGGACGACGAACGCCGGGCCGAGCCGGGTCTGGTCGAATGGGCCTATGCCAACGACGTCCCCCTGGTCGCCGCCAATGACGTCTATTACGCCAAGGCGGCCCAGGCGAAGTCCCACGACGCCCTGCTGTGCATCGCCGACGGCGCCTTCACCGGCCAGGAAGACCGTCGCCGCATCACCGGGGAACACTGGTTCAAGTCGGCCGAGGCGATGCGGACCCTGTTCGCCGACCTGCCCGAGGCCTGCGACAACACCATCGACATCGCCCGGCGCTGCGCCTTCCTGGTCAAGACCCACGCCCCCATCCTGCCGCGCTTCGACACCGGCGCAGGGCGGTCCGAGGCCGACGAACTGGCGCACCAGGCGCGCGAGGGGCTGAAGGTCCGCCTCAGCCAGATCACGCCGGCCGTGCCGGTCGAGGAATACTGGAGCCGGCTGGAGTGGGAGGTCGGCATCATCCAGCAGATGGGCTTCCCCGGCTATTTCCTGATCGTGTCGGACTTCATCAAATGGGCCAAGGAACACGGCATCCCGGTGGGGCCGGGACGGGGCTCCGGGGCCGGGTCGCTGGTCGCCTGGTCCCTGACCATCACCGATCTGGACCCCTTGCGGTTCGGCCTGCTGTTCGAGCGGTTCCTGAACCCCGAACGGGTCTCCATGCCCGACTTCGACATCGACTTCTGCCAGGAGCGGCGCGAAGAGGTGATCGACTATGTTCAGGCCCACTACGGCAAGGACCGGGTCGCCCAGATCATCACCTTCGGCACGCTTCAGGCGCGGGCCGTGCTGCGCGACGTCGGTCGGGTGCTGCAGATGCCGCTGGGCCAGGTGGACCGGCTCTGCAAGATGGTGCCGAACAACCCGGCCGCGCCCGTCACCCTGGCCCAGGCCATCGACCTCGAGCCGCGCCTGAAGGAGGCGAGGGACGCCGAGCCTGCGGTTCGCACCCTGCTGGAAACCGCGCTGGAGCTTGAGGGGCTGTACCGCAACGCCTCGACCCACGCGGCCGGCATCGTCATCGGCGACCGGCCCCTGGTCGAACTGGTGCCCCTGTACCAGGATCCGCGCTCCACCATTCCGGCCTCCCAGTTCAACATGAAATGGGTCGAACCGGCGGGTCTGGTGAAGTTCGACTTCCTGGGCCTGAAGACCCTGACCGTGCTGGATCGGGCGCGGGGCTATCTGGAACGGCGCGGCGCGGCCCCGGACTGGAACGGTCTGCCGCTGGATGACGCCCGCACCTATGAGCTGATGGCTTCGGGCCAGACGGTCGGGGTGTTCCAGCTGGAATCCCAGGGCATGCGCGACACCCTGCGCAAGATGCGTTGCGGCTCCATCGAGGAAATCACCGCCCTGATCTCCCTGTATCGGCCGGGGCCGATGGAGATGATCGACACCTATATCGACCGCAAATTCGGTCGGGCCGAGGTCGATTATCTCCACCCCAGTCTGAAAGAGGTGCTGACCGAGACCTATGGGGTCATCATCTACCAGGAACAGGTGATGAAGATCGCCCAGATCCTGGCGGGCTACAGCCTGGGCGAGGCCGACCTGCTGCGTCGCGCCATGGGCAAGAAGAAGAAGGAGGAGATGGACTTCCAGCGGGCGCGCTTCGTCAAGGGCGCGCTTGAGAAGACCGTCCCTGAGACCCAGTCCGGCTCGATCTTCGACCTGGTGGCCAAGTTCGCCGGCTATGGTTTCAACAAGTCGCACGCCGCCGCCTATGCCCTGATCTCGTTCCAGACCGGCTGGCTGAAGGCCAATCATCCGGTCGAATTCTTCGCGGCGTCCATGAGCCTGGACCTGTCGAACACCGACAAGCTGGCGGTCTTCTATCAGGACGCCAAACGCTTCGACGTGCCGGTGCTGCCGCCCGATCTGAACCGGTCCTCGGCTGACTTCGACGTGGCCTGGGACGACAGTCGGGGTTCGGTCCTCTATGCTCTGGGCGCGATCCGCAACGTGGGTCTCGAGGCGATGCGTCACGTGATCGAGGTGCGCCAGACCGGCGGTCGGTTCGCCGACATCTTCGACTTCCTCGAGCGGGTCGATCCCCGCAGCGTCAACAAGCGTGCGCTGGAAGGCCTGGCCAAGGCCGGGGCCTTCGACAGCATCCACCCCAACCGCCGCCAACTGGTCGAACAGGCCGACGTCCTGATGGCCTATTGCCAGAGCGTGGCGGCCGAGCGCGCCTCGTCCCAGGTCTCCCTGTTCGGCGGCGATCAGGCCCATGTGGGCCGGCCCCGCCTGAAGAGCGTCGACCCCTGGGTCGGGCCGGAACGTCTGGACCACGAACTCTCGGCGGTCGGCTTCTATCTGTCGGGCCACCCGCTGGACGAGATGACCTCGGCCCTGAAACGCAAGCGCGTCACCTTCGTCGCCGAGGCCATTCCCTTGGCGGAGTCGGGCCACGAGGCCTTCCAGATGGCCGGTGTCGTCCGCCGCAAGCAGGAACGCGCCAGCGCCCGCACCGGCGAGAAATTCGCCTTCGTCACCTTCTCGGACCCGACGGGTGAGTTCGAATGCCTGTTCCCGCCCGAACAGCTGCGCAAATGCCGCGAGGTGCTGGAGCCGGGCGCCTCGGTCATGGTGCGGGTCCGCGCCAAGGCCTCGGAAGGCGAGGTGCGCTTCTTCGGCGACGACGCCAGCCGGATGGACAATCTGCTGGACGACGCCAACATCGGCCTGCGTATCCACGTCTCGGCCCGCACCGCCGACGCCGACGCCCTGAAGGCCCGGCTGGAGCGGGCGCGTTCGGGCGCCATCGGCAAGGGCGGCGAGGTGTCGCTGATCGCCTCGTTGGAAGGCCTTCAGGAGGTCGAGGTCAAACTGCCCGGCCGTTACCGGCTCGACGGCGCCTTGCGCGGCGCGCTGAAGTCGGCGCCGGGCGTTCTGATGTTGGAGGAGGCCTGATGATCGCCCTCATTTTGACCGTCGCCCTGTTGGCCGCCGTCTCCGATCCCGCCCCCATCGCGACCGCGGCAGCGCCCGCCGTCAGGAGCCCCGTCATGTCCCACGCCGTTGGAACCTTCGACGTCCAGATCACGCCCGTCGCGCCCGACCCGGATGCGCCCGCCGGCGCCCCGGGCCGCATGCTGCTGGCCAAGACCTTCCACGGCGCGT
Organism: Brevundimonas sp. SL130; assembly: GCF_026625805.1. Lineage (NCBI taxonomy): Bacteria > Pseudomonadati > Pseudomonadota > Alphaproteobacteria > Caulobacterales > Caulobacteraceae > Brevundimonas > Brevundimonas sp. SL130. Next base: position 2,374,334 of record NZ_CP113064.1, on the reverse strand, counting down.
TTGAAGGCGGCGGGGCCGGCGAAATGCTCGGCCTCATGGCCGGTCGATCGGGCGCCTATGTCGCCATGGAGCGGGTGACGGGCGTGCTGGATGGCCGCCGTGGAGCCTTCGCCATGGTCCATCGTGGGGTGATGGACGCCGGCGCGCAGGACCTCCTGATCACCATCGTCCCCGGTTCGGGCGAGGGTGAACTGGCCGGGATCAGCGGCGTCTTCCATCTGACCATCGTCGAGGGCGAACACCGCTACGACCTGGAATACAGCCTGCCTGACGCCCCTTGAGGGGGATCAGGCCTCGCCGGGGGTGTTCAACAGCCGTCCATAACTGTCCACCAGACTGGTATAGACCGGCACGAAGATCACCGCCGTCGACCCGCCCGAGGTCACCGGCGCCTTGATCTCGAAGTGCAGATGGATGGTGGTCGCGTTGCCGCCGAAGTCGGCCGAGACCGTGCCGATCTTCTGCCCCCGGGTCACGGCCTGCCCCTCATGGATCAGGGCTCGCACGCCCGGCATGTCCATGTGCAGATAGCGATAGATCCGGCCGCTGGCCCCCTGGATGAAGACGGTATAGCTGCCGATGGAGGTCACCGTACCGGACTCGGCCGCGACCACGGCGTGGACCTTCTTGACGCAGGTCGCGGGCCGAATGTCCTGCCCCTGGTGCCCCTTGCCGCTGGGACACATGCCGTTGGTCCAGGACCGGCTTTCGCAGAAGTTGTCCCGCCAGGGATAGGCGTAGTTGCGACTATCGCACTGTCCGCCTTCTCCCGGCGCGTGATAGCCGCCGTATCCATAGACCTGGGAGTTGGCGAAGGCCGGCGCCGCCTCCATGGGAAACCGCATCCCCGGCGCCCAAACAGTCACGTCCGTCGCCCCGGAACCCGACCCTGGATAGAGGCTTCCGGCGGGTTCGTGCGGCCAAGTGACGGGCTCCGGCGTCGGCGGAGCTGGGGGCGGCTCGGGCGGGGAGACGGGAGGCGTGGGCGCAGCCGGTGGGTCGACCGGCGGCGTGGTCTGGCCGCAGCCCGACGGTGAACAGGCGGCCAGCAGAAGAAGAGCGGGGAGGGCCAGGCGTTTCATTGTCCGCCTCCGCCCAGCAGTTGCAAAGACGCGGCGAAGGCCAGGGCTGCCGCCTCCGTACAGTTCGGCGGTCCCATAGAGTCACAGACGAAGGTCAGATTATAGGCGGCGCCGAACCGAACAAAGGCGAGATCGACGCCATACTCCGTCTGTTCGATATGGATCTGCGTGAGGCCTCGCTCCGCCGCCACGCTGCGTGCCGCAGCCGCTGCCGCCGGCGCCCTCGCGAGGGCTCGAGGCTGCGGCGCGACGGGGACCGGGGCAGGGGCCGCCGCACCCGTCGGTGACTGAAGCGCGCGGATCGAGCCGAAAATCTCTATGATCAAACCCGCCTTGCGGACCACCAGCGTGTACTGACGGTCGCCCGGGTAGAAGCGGGCGGTGCTGAGCAGGCTGGGGGCGGCGGGACCAAGCACCGGCACAGGGGAGGCCTCGATCTGCGATAGGAGAGGGGCCGTTGCCCTGTCCTGACCCAGAAGGCTTCGAAGACGCCCTGCAAGCGGATCCTGTCGCGCGGCGCCGACGGCGGCCTGGTCCGCGCGACTACGGGACAGGGGAACCTCCGCCGGCGTCGGGCCAGAGGGTGGCGGTCGGTTCGCCTGCGGAGGCTGCGCCTGTGTCCACGCGACGCCGGCCCCGAGGGCCGCCGCCGCAAAAATCGCCCCGAGGCTGGCCCGCCAAGCCATAGCTGCATCCCCCATTCCCCATGTCAGAATATCATTGTTGTGCGAGTTGAGCGAGAGCCGGAAGCCTCAAGCCGGAACAAGGCTAAGCTTATGAAATTGTGGAACCCCGTTGTGGCGGAGGGATTGTTTGGGTCTCAAGGGAGACAACCAATGAAGAATATTCTTATCGCCGGCGCCGCGTCGCTGGCGCTTCTTGCGGCCTGTAACCAGGGCGACGACACGGCGGCTCAGAACGCAAGCGAGGCGGTGAACACCACGCAGGACGCGACCGCCGGCGTGGTCGGCCAGACCTCCGCCGCGACTCTGGGCGCCAATACCGTCGACGGCTTCGTTACGAGCCTGGCAGTGGGCAATATGTATGAGATCGAGGCGGCCCGGATCGCCCAGACGAAGGCCAGCAACGCTGACGTCAAGGCTCTGGCCTCGACGATCCTTGAGGATCATACGGCCGCCGGCGAAAAACTACTGTCAACAGCGTCCACCGCGGCGCCTGACGTCGTCTTGCCGACCGCGCTGGACCAACGCCGAAAGGGCATGATCGACAATCTGAACGCTGCGGCGCCTGACGACTTCGACAGGGTCTATCTGGATCAGCAGATGGCCGCGCACAACGAAACCCTGACGCTGTTGAACGGCTTCTCGGACAATTCCGACGCCCCGGTCTTGGCGACCTTGGCGCAAGAGATGATCCCGACGATCACGAAACACCGAGACCGGGCCCAGGTCCTGGTCAACGGCATGTAATCTGATCCTTCAGATCGATGCAGAGGGCGGTCCCGAAAGGGGCCGCCTTTCGCCTTTGTGGATGCAGAGCTTGCTATTGCGGGCCATCCCGCCTACATGGCCCCCGCACTTCGCAACGCGGGCGAGGCGCGTTTCGGGGAGACATCCCGATACGCTCCATTCCGAGGGTCATCAGACCTTTAATCCCCGCGCCACGTTTGATCGGAAAAAGGAACTAACGATCATGGCTCTGCCTGAATTCTCGATGCGCACCCTGCTGGAAGCGGGCGCCCACTTCGGCCACCAGACGCACCGCTGGAACCCGAAGATGGACCGTTACATCTTCGGCTCGCGCTCGAACATCCACATCATCGACCTGTCGCAGACGATGCCGCTGTTCCACCAGGCTCTGGTGGCTGTGCGTGACGTCGCCGCCAAGGGCGGTCGCGTTCTGTTCGTCGGCACCAAGCGCCAGGCCGCCGATCCGGTCGCCGAAGCCGCCAAGCGCTGCGCCCAGTACTATATGAACAACCGTTGGCTCGGCGGCACGCTGACCAACTGGCGCACCGTCTCGGGCTCGATCGCTCGCCTGCGCGAACTGGAAGGCATCCTCGAGAACGGCGGCGAAGGCCGCGTCAAGAAGGAGCTGCTGAACCTGCAGCGCGAGAAGGACAAGCTGGAACTGTCGCTGGGCGGCATCAAGGACATGGGTTCGATCCCGGACATCATGTTCGTGATCGACACCAACAAGGAAGCGATCGCGATCCAGGAAGCCCGCAAGCTGAACATCCCGATCATCGCCATCCTGGACACCAACTCGGATCCGGACGGCATCACCTATCCGGTCCCGGGCAACGACGACGCCGCCCGCGCCATCCAGACCTACTGCGACCTGATCGCCGACGCCGTCCTGGACGGCCTGGCCGCCGGCGCCTCCGCCTCGGGCGTGGACCTGGGCGCTGCGATCAATCCGGAAGAGCCCATGCTGCGTGAAGCCTCGACCCCGGTCGAAGCCGACGCCGCGCCGGCTGGTACGGAAGAAGTCGCCGCCGAACTGCTGGCCTCGGACGACACCTCGGCCAACACCGAAGCCCTGGACGCGGTCGAGACCGAACAGGCTGCAGGCTAACGCCTGACGGCCATTCCTTTGACGCTATGCTTGCCGCGCAGCGGCTCGCGACTTGAGCGTCATTCTGAAGGCCGTGGTTTGAACTGACACACGGCCGGGCTAAGTCAGCCCGGCCGTTCCCACATACGAAATCCCCCAAGGAGAAGAACATGGCCGAGATCACTGCCGCCCTCGTGAAGGAACTTCGCGAGCGTTCGGGCGTCGGCATGATGGACTGCAAGAAGGCGCTGGTCGAAAACGACGGCAACATCGAAGCAGCAATCGACTGGCTGCGCGCCAAGGGCCTGTCCAAGGCCGCCAAGAAGGCCGACCGCGTCGCCGCTGAAGGCCTGGTCGCCGTTGCGTCGAAGGAAGACGGCAAGGGCGAAGTCGCCGCCGCCATCGAGTTCAACGCCGAGACCGACTTCGTCGCCCGTAACGAGCTGTTCCAGAACGCCGCCAAGTCGTTCGCCCAGCTGGGCCTGGAGCATCATTCGGTCGAGGCCCTGCACGGCGCCGAACTGGAAGCCGGCAAGACGGTTCAGGACGAAGTGACCAATATGATCGCCACCATCGGCGAGAACATGCAACTGCGCCGCGCCGCCCGCCTGTCGGTGTCGGAAGGCGTCGTCTCGACCTATGTCCACAACGCGGTTTCGCCCGGCGTGGGCCGTATCGGCGTGCTGGTCGCCCTGGAAGGCGAGGGCGACAAGACCGCCCTGCGCGAACTGGGCCGCAAGATCGCCATGCACGTCGCCGCCACGGCGCCGCTGTCGCTGAACACCGACGACCTGGATCCCGCCGCCATCGAGAAGGAACGCACCGTTCTGACCGAAAAGGCCAAGGAAGAAGGTCGTCCGGAAGCCATGATCGCCAAGATCGTGGAAGGCCAGATCAACAAGTTCCAGAAGGACGTCGTGCTGTCCAAGCAGCCCTTCGTCATGGACCCGGACGTGACCATCGAACAGCTGGTCGCCAACTCGGCCAAGGAACTGGGCTCCTCTAACCTGCACCTGGCCGGCTTCGTCCGCCTGGCCCTGGGTGAAGGCGTCGAGAAGGTCGAAGGCCCCGATTTCGCGGCCGAAGTCGCCTCGATGATGGGCGGCAACTAAACCTCACTCCCTCATTCGTGAGGGATTTCTATCAGAAGGGCGCGTTCGGCTTTGATGGTCGGCGCGCCCTTCGTCTATAAGAAGTCGCCTGATTCAACGGCGCCGCAGACAACGGACCTACCCGCATGCCCGACGCCCCCTCCAACTTCCGCTATAAACGCGTCCTGCTGAAAGTTTCCGGCGAGGTGCTGATGGGCGATCAGTCCTTCGGCGTCGACATGAAGACCGTGGATACGGTCGCCAAGGCTGTGTCGCAGGTCGCCGCTGAGGGCGTCGAGATCTGCCTCGTGATCGGCGGCGGCAATATCTTCCGCGGCCTGTCCAAGGCGGCTGCGGGCATGGAGCGCGCCCAGGCCGACTATATGGGCATGCTGGCGACCATCATGAACGCTCTTGCCATGCAGTCGGCGCTGGAAAAAATCGGCGTCTCGACGCGGGTCCAGAGCGCCATTCCGATGGCGGCCATCGCTGAGCCCTACATCCGCCGTCGGGCGTTGCGCCACCTCGAGAAGGGCCGCGTCGTGATCTTCGCCGCCGGCGTGGGCGCGCCCTTCTTCACCACGGACTCTGGCGCTGCCTTGCGCGCCGCCGAAATGGGTTGCGACGCCCTGCTGAAGGGCACCAGCGTGGACGGCGTCTATACGGCCGACCCCAAGAAGGACCCGACCGCGACCCGTTATGAGACCCTGACCTATCAGGACGTCCTGGCCAAGGATCTGCGGGTCATGGACGCCTCCGCCATCGCCATGATGCGTGACACGGGCATTCCGATCGTCGTCTTCTCGATCCGCGAAGACGATTCCCTGCGCCGGGCCCTGACCGGAGAAGGCACCTGCACGATCATTCAGGACCCTGCCTGATCGTTCGGACGACCAGTTAGAGACGAGAGAGACCAAGACCATGGCCAAGCCCGAAGTGAAAACCTATCGCGACCGCATGGAAAAGGCGGTCGTGGCGCTGAAGGAAGAGTTCAGCGGCCTGCGCACCGGACGCGCCAACGCCGGCTTGCTGGAACCCGTGCGGGTCGAGGCCTATGGATCGGCGTCGCCGCTGTCGGCGGTGGCCGCTATCAGCGTGCCCGAACCGCGGATGATCTCCGTGAACGTCTGGGACAAGGGGATGGTGGTCGCGGTCGAAAAGGCCATTCGCAACGCCAACCTGGGCCTGAACCCCATCGTCGACGGCCAGACCCTGCGCATCCCCGTGCCGCCGCTGACCGAGGAGCGCCGCAAGGACTTGGTCAAGCTGGCCGGCAAATACTCCGAGCAGCAGAAAATCGCCGTGCGCAACGTGCGCCGCGACGCCAATGACGATCTGAAGAAGGCCGAAAAGGCCGGAGAGATCAGTCAGGACGAGCAGAAGAAGCTGGAGGCGGACATCCAGAAGGAAACCGACGCCGCCATCAAGCGTATCGACGAGGCCTTGAAGACCAAGGAACAAGAGATCATGCAGGTCTGAGGCGGATCGGCTTGGGGCGGAAGGGATCGAACAAAAGATGACGGCAGACAGCGCCGCGCCTTCTGGCTTGCGTCCGCATGGACCTGGCCATGTCGCCATCATCATGGACGGCAATGGACGCTGGGCGAAGGCGCGTGGCCTGCCGCGTGCGCTGGGCCACCGCGAGGGTGTTCAAGCTCTGAAACGAACCATCCAGGCCGCGCCTGATTTCGGCATCCGCTGTTTGACCGTGTTCGGCTTCTCGACCGAGAATTGGAGCCGTCCCGCAGAGGAGGTCTCCGATCTGATGGGGCTGGTGCGGACCTATGTGTCCAGCGATCTGGCCCGTCTGGAAAAGGCGGGCGTGCGTCTGCGCATCCTGGGGCGTCGCGAGGGGCTGCCGGCCGACATCGCCGCGATAATCGACAAGGCCGAGGCCCAGACGGCGCACAATGACAAGTTCATCCTTCAGGTCGCCTTCAACTACGGCGGTCGGGCGGATCTGGTCGATGCCGCGCGGCGGCATGCGGAGCGGATCCTGGCGGGCGAGACGACCGAGCCGCTGAACGAAGAGAATTTCGCGGCCGGGCTGGCGACGGCCGGGTCGCCGCCGTTGGACCTGATCATCCGCACGTCCGGCGAGCAGAGGCTTTCGAACTTCCTGCTTTGGGAAGCCGCCTATGCCGAACTGGTGTTCCAGGACGTCCTGTGGCCCGACTACGGCCCTAAGGCCTTGGGCGAGGCGGTCGCGGCCTTCGCCCAACGTGAGCGCCGCTATGGCGGACGAGAGCCTGCGCCTGCCTGTGTGCCGGCCTGATGGCGGTCAAGGGACGTGATATCGCGCTGAGGGCGGCTTCGGCCGCCGTGCTGGCGCCGGCGGCGGTCGCCGCCACCTGGTTCGGCGGGGTGTGGTTTCTGGCTCTGGTGCTGGCGGCCAGTGTGGTTCTGGCCTTCGAATGGGGCGCCATGAGCGCGCCGAAAGCGCGGCGTCCGGTCGGTGTCGCGGTTGCTCTCGCTGTGATGGCTTCGATTATCAGCGCCTATTTCGGCGTCATGTCCGCGGCGTTCGTCGTCCTCGTGTTCGGCGCGGCTGCGGCCGGTCTTTACGCCCGCAAACAGGAACAACAGGCGATCGATGCGGCCTATGGCGTCCTGTATTTGGGCTGGCCGTCGGTCCTCTTGATCTGGCTGCGTGACGGCGAAAGTCCGGTCGGGTTGCACTGGACGGCGCTCGTCTTCGCTGTGACCTGGTCGGCCGACATCCTGGCCTATCTGGCCGGATCGACGATCGGCGGACCCAAGCTGTGGCCGCGCTATTCCCCCAACAAGACCTGGTCCGGCTTTGTCGGCGGCATCCTGGCCGGTGCGGTCGCCGGCGCCGCGTTGACGGCCTGGTTCGATATGGGGCGGTTGACCATCCTTTGGGGCGCAATCTTGGGCCTGGCTGCGGCGCTGGCGACCATGGCGGGAGATCTCTGGGAATCAGCCCTCAAGCGGAGGTTCGGGGTCAAGGACGCGGGCAATACGATCCCGGGTCACGGGGGGCTGCTGGATCGCGTGGACGGGATGATGTTCGCCGTGGTGGTCGTGGCCGCCGGACGGCTGCTGGTCGTCCTTCTGGAAAGCGGCGTATTTTGATCCGGCGTCGCGTCACGGTGCTGGGTTCCACCGGCTCAGTCGGCTCTTCGACCCTTGATCTGATGGATCAGGCCGAGACGACCGGCACTGGCGATTTCGAGGTCGAGGCCCTGACGGGCGGCGCCAATATCAAGAAACTGGCGGAGCAGGCGCGACGCTGGAAGCCGAAACTGGCGGTGACGGCCGATCCGGCGAAGCTGGGCGATTTGCGCGACGCCTTGGCGGGAACTGACGTGGCCGTGGCCGCGGGCGAGGCCGCGATCGTCGAGGCGGCGACGCGGCCGGCGGACTGGATCATGGCTTCGATTGTCGGGGCGGCGGGTCTGAAGTCGGCCTGGGCGGCGGCGAGCACAGGCGCGATCCTGGCTCTGGCCAACAAGGAAAGCCTCGTTTGCTGTGGGCCGGCGCTGATCGAGCGGGTCAAGCGGGCAGGGGGGCGGCTGATCCCGGTTGATTCCGAACATTCGGCGATCTTCCAGGTCTTTCCCGCAGAGGCGCCTGAACAGGTGGCGAAGCTGGTGCTGACGGCGTCCGGCGGCCCGTTCCGACAGACGCACCGTGCGCAGATGGCGGGCGTCACGCCCGAACAGGCGGTGGCCCACCCGAACTGGAGCATGGGCGCCAAGATTTCGGTCGATAGCGCCACCATGGCCAACAAGGGCCTGGAGATGATCGAGGCCGCCTATCTGTTCGCCATGCCGCAGGAGCGGATCGACGTAGTGGTCCATCCGGAGTCGATTATCCACAGCCTTGTGGAATATGTGGATGGTTCCACCCTGGCCCAGATGGGGCCGCCGGATATGCGCACGCCGATCGCCTGCGCCCTGGCCTGGCCGGACCGTATCGCCTGGCCGGCGCCTCGGCTTGACCTTGCTGCGCTTGGGCGTCTCACGTTTGAGGCGCCTGATCTGGCGCGGTTTCCGGCCCTTGATCTGGCGCGCCAGGCGCTTGCGGCCGGCGGCGCTGCGCCCGCTGTGTTCAACGCCGCCAACGAGGTCGCGGCCTTCGCATTTCTTGACCGCAAGCTGGGCTTTCTCAATATTGCCGCAGTCGTCGCCGAAACCCTTGAGCGTGCGACGAAAGCGGGGATGGTTTTCGGCTCTGGAGACGCCTGTGGCGCGGCCCTTGCGGTCGATGCCGAGGCCCGTCTTATGGCCGGGTCCATAATCGCCGGACTGGCGAATGCGGCCTGATCGGCCTGGGGAGACGATTTTACAATGCTGGGCGCCCTGGGTCAGATCCTGATCTACATCGTGCCGTTCCTGCTGGTGCTGACCTTCATCGTCACCATCCATGAGCTGGGTCACTTCCTGGTCGCCCGCGCCTTCGGCGTGAAGGTGGACCGTTTCGCTATCGGCTTCGGCAAGGCGATCTTCAGCCGTACCGACCGGCACGGGATCGAATGGCGGTTCGGTTGGATGCCCCTGGGCGGATATGTGAAGTTCTCGGGTGACCTTGATGCTTCAAGCGTGCCGGATCAGGCGGGTCTGGCGGAGTTGCGTCAGCGGGTGATCGCCGAGCGCGGTCCGGGTGCAGAGCGCGACTATTTCCATTTCAAGCCGCTCTGGCAGCGCGCGTTGATCGTCGCGGCTGGCCCCGCGGCCAATTTCCTCCTGGCCATCACCATCTTCGCAATCGTCTTCATGAGCGTGGGCACGCAGTTGCGGCCTGCGCGTGTGGCGCAGGTGCAGGCCGGTTCGCCTGCCGCTGCTGCGGGCTTCCAGGTCGGGGACCTGATCACGGGCGTGAACGGCAAGGCGATCAAGGACGGCGGCGAGGTGACGCGCACAGTCATGCTTTCGAGCGGCGATCCGGTTCGTTTCACCGTTGAACGCCAGGGACAGGCTGTGGAGCTGACGGCGACGCCCGAACGTCGCGAGGAAAACGACCCCATCGCTGGGCGGGTCAAGGTCGGCCGTATCGGCCTGGGCCTCGCGCCTGCGCCCGGTGACTTGCGCCATGTCCGCTATGGCCCTGTCGAGGCTGTGGCTGAGGGCGTACGTCAGACCGGCGATGTCATCGGATCGACCCTGACCTATCTCGGACGGCTGGTGACGGGACGTGAGTCCGGCGATCAATTCAGCGGCCCGCTCGGCATAGCCAAGGCGACCGGATCCCTGACGACGGCTGCGGTCGAGGCCAATCCGGATCCCGGGGCCATTGCGATCAATCTTCTGCTGACGCTTACAACCTTCGCCGCCATACTTTCGATCGGAATCGGCTTTCTAAACCTCTTGCCCATTCCTGTGCTGGACGGCGGCCATCTGCTTTTCTACGGCTATGAAGCCGTGGCCCGGCGGCCCGTGGCGGCGCGGTATCAGGAGATGGGCTATCGCGCAGGTCTTGCGCTTCTGGCGGGATTTATGTTGTTCGCGACGTGGAACGACCTACAGAAGCTCAATATCTTCCAATTCCTCGGCGGGCTCGTCTCGTGAGCCGACGCCAGCCCCCGATGGTTTTCAGAATGAATGACATGAAATCTCGCGCCGCCGTCCGATTGGGCGCCCGTTCCAGCCTTCTTGCGCTGGCCGTCGCCGCTGGGCTCGGCGCCCCCGCTTTCGCTCAGTCGGCGCCGGCTTCTGAGGCCGCCCCCGCTGACGGTCAACCGCCGCGCGTCGAGATCGCCGCGCCGCAGACTCTGACGGTCAACCGCATCCTGGTGCAGGGTGCGCAGCGGATCGATCAGACGACGGTCTTGTCCTATCTGCCGATCCGTCCCGGCGACACGGTCGACGCCTCGATTCTGGACGTCGCAGTTCGGACCTTGTCGCGCACCGGTCTGTTCGCGGATGTTCAGCTGGGTGTTCAGAACGGCGACCTGATCGTTCAGATCGTTGAGAACCCGATCATCAACCAGGTGGTGTTCGAGGGAAACAGCGCGCTGTCGCAGGACAAGCTGACGAAAGAAGTCACCCTTCAGCCCCGCGGCATCTACACCCGCGCCAAGGTGCAGGAAGACGTCGGCGCCATCGTTGAGCTTTATCGACTGCAAGGTCGCATTTCGGCGACCGTGACGCCCAAACTGGTTCAGCTCGAACAAAACCGCGTCGATGTCATTTTCGAGATCAACGAAGGGCCCCAGACCGGCATCAGCGCCATTAATGTGCTGGGCAACCACGCCTTCTCGGACGGTGACGTCCGCGATGTGATGGTCACGGAACGGTCGTTGTGGTGGAAATTCTTCTCCAGCAACGACAACTATGATCCGAACCGCCTGGACTATGATCAGGAGCAACTGCGGAAATTCTATACGAACCGCGGCTACTACGACTTCCGCATCATCTCTTCGGTCGCCGAGTTGCAGCCTGACGATCAGGCCTTCCAGGTCACCCTGACCCTGAACGAAGGCGACAAGTACAATTTCGGCAAGGTCGACGTCATCACTGAGAATGACCGCCTGAACGCCCAGTTCCTGAAGGCGCTGGTGCCGATCCGCGAAGGCCAGCTCTACGAGAGCGACAAGATCGAGCAGGCGGTCGACGCCCTGACCTTCGCCGCCGGATCGGCCGGCTACGCCTTCGTCGAGATCAATCCGACCTACAAGGCCAATCCCGACACGGACACGGTGGACGTGACCTTCAACGTCTCGGAAGGCCAGCGCGTCTACATCGACCGCATCAATGTGGTCGGCAATACGCGCACCATCGACCCGGTCATCCGGCGCGAACTGATGCTGACCGAAGGTGACGCCTTCAACCGCGCCCTGATGGAGCGGTCGCGCAATAATCTGCGCGCGCTCGGCTTCTTCAAGGACGTCAAGATCGAAGAAACCCGCGGCAGCGCCCCGGACCGGTCGGTCATCAACGTCAATGTCGAAGAACAGCCCACCGGTGAACTTTCGGTCGGCGCCGGTTTCAGCTCGGTCGACTCCTTCACGGTCAACCTGGGCATTTCGGAAAAGAACTTCCGCGGCCGCGGCCAGAACGTCGTCGCCCGGACAGAATGGGGGTCGCTGCGTCAGCAGGTCGATTTCCGCTTCACCGAGCCGAAATTCCTGGGCCGCGATTTGCGCGCCGGTTGGGACCTGTTCCACTCGCGGTACGACCTCAGCGAATATTCGTCGTACGACTACCGGTCGACCGGGGGCGGGTTGCGCCTGTCCTATCCGCTGAACGGCAATATGCTGCTCAGCACCCGCTACTTCCTGAAGTCGGACGAGATCATCGTTCCTGACGGCTATTGCAGCACGACCGGCAGCGGGTCTTCGGCGCTGTGCGATCAGGTCGGCAGCTATCTGAACTCGTCGGTCGGCTATACGCTGCAGATGAACTTCACCAATGACCCTGTGCGGCCGACGCGCGGTTGGTCCAGTTCGTTGCGTCAGGACTTCGCCGGCTTGGGCGGAGACGTGAACTATGTGAAGACCGAGGCTGACGCGGCCTGGTATTACGGCATCACCCCGCGGTGGGTCGTCAGCGTTCAGGGCTCGACCGGCTATATTAGCGGCTGGAACGGCGATCCGATCCGGATCAACGACCGCTTCTTCAAGGGCGGCAACAGCTTCCGCGGCTTCGAAACCGCCGGCATGGGGCCGCGCGACCTGGATACGACCGATGCCCTGGGCGGCAATTTCTACGCCATCAGCACCTTCGAACTCACCCTGCCGAATTATCTGCCGGAACAATACGGCATCAAGACTTCGCTATTCGCCGATGTCGGTACGCTGGGTGTGCTGGACGACCGTTATAAGTTGACGACCAGCGGCACGGTCGATGACACAATCGCCGACGAGTTGTCCCTGCGGGCTTCGGCCGGCGTCAGCATCCACTGGAAGTCGCCGATGGGCCCCATCCGGTTCGACATCTCCAAGGTCCTGGCCAAGGAAGACTACGACAAGACGGAATCCTTCCGCTTCTCGACCTCTACTCAGTTCTAAGCCCGCGACGCAAAAGCGCCCGCACGAGGAAGTCCCATGAAAGCTTTGATCATCGCCGCCACGGCCGCCGCTTCGCTGGTCGCCACTGTCGCCTCGGCCCAATCGGCCGCCGCGCCCGCCAACCCGGGTCCGGTCGTTCCGGGCGTCTGCGTCTATTACAACGCCCGCCTGCTGGCCCAATCGGCCGCTGGTCAGGCCGTTGAGGCGCGCATGCAGCAACTGGCCCAGGAAGTTCAGGGCGAGCTCCAGCCCTATGCCACGGCCATCCAGTCGGAAGCCCAGCAACTGCAGACCTCGGGCGCCAGCCTGCCTGCCGCTGACCTGCAGTCGCGCCGTCAGGCCCTGCAACAACGCGCCCAGGAAGCCCAACAGCTGGAAAGCACGCGTGAGAACGAACTGCGCTACACCCTGGCCATGCAACGTCAGGCCATCACCGAGGCCGTTTCTCCCATCCTGACCGCATTGTACCAGGAGAAGGGCTGCGGCCTGCTGCTGGACCGCGAGAGCGTCTTCATGATGAACCCGGCCATGGACCTGACCGACACCGCGATCCAGCGCCTGAACGCCGCCCTGCCGACCCTGTCGTTCAACCGCATGGCTGTGCCGGCCCAGCAGTCGCAACAGCCGGCCGCCGCCAACTAAGGTCCACATGCCCGATACCCGCTTCTTCGAAACCCTCGCCCCCCTGTCCGTCGCCGATCTGGCGGCGCAAATCGGAGGCGAGGTCGAGAGGGGCGGGGATCGGATCATAGGTTCCGTCGCGCCCCTGTCCTCTGCGGACGGGGGCGCGATCGCGTTTCTGGGCGACCGCAAGTTCGCGGCGGCCCTGGCGGCGACCAAGGCGGGCTGCGTGATCGTGCCGGCCGAGGCTGTCGCTTCCACGCCCCCCGAGGCCGCTGTCATCGTTTCCCGCACGCCCCAGGCCTCCTGGGCCATGGCCTCGGCCCTGCTGCACCGCCCGGTCGCCCTCGACCGCGCCATCACGGCTTCCGCGGCGGCCGAAGACGACAGTGTGGTCGTGGAGCCGGGCGTCGTCCTGGGCGAGGGCGTGCGCATCGGGCGTGGCTCTCGCATCTGCGCCAACACCGTCATCGGTCCGGGCGTGCAGATCGGCCGGGATTGCGTGATCGGTTCGAACGTCACCGTCGGCTTCACCCTGATCGGGGATCGGGTGAAGCTGTACGCCGGAGCGCGGATCGGCGAGGCGGGTTTCGGCGCCACCGGCACCGCCGCCGGCGCCATGGATATTCCCCAACTGGGTCGCGTCATTCTGCAAGACGGGGTGACGGTCGGCGCCAACTCCTGCATCGATCGCGGCGCCTATGACGATACGGTCATCGGCGAGAACACCAAGATCGATAATCTGGTCATGGTGGGCCACAACTGCGTCATCGGCCGCAACAATCTGATGGCCGGCAACACCGGCATTTCGGGCTCCGTGACCAGCGGCGACAACGTCATCTTCGGCGGCAAGGCGGGGGTCGGCGACCACATCACCATCGGCGAGGGCGCGCGGGTTGCGGCCGGCGCCGGGGTGCTGGCGGACATCCCTGCGGGCGAAACCTGGTCCGGCTATCCGGCCCGTCCGATCCGACAGTTCTTGCGCGAAACCATCTGGCTCGCCAAACAGGCCTCTTCAAAGAAGGCCCCGAAGGAATCATAGGGATGAGCGAAGACGGCAAGATCGATTACGCCGAGGTGATGCGGCGGCTGCCGCACCGTTATCCCTTCCTGCTGGTGGACAAGGCCGAGGCCTTCGTGCCCCGGACCTCCATCGTGGGCATTAAGAACGTCACCCATAACGAGCCCTTCTTCCCGGGCCATTTCCCCATTGATCCGGTCATGCCGGGCGTGCTGATCGTCGAGGCCATGGCCCAGACGGGCGCCCTGCTGATGTCCAAGACGCTGGACGTTGCCGTGGCCGACAAGGTCATCATGTTCATGTCCATCGACGGCGTGCGCTTCCGCAAACCCGCGCGGCCGGGCGATCAACTGCGCATGGAGGTCAAGGTGATCAAGGCGCGCGGCGACGCCTACAAGTTCCGCGGCGAGACCTTCATTGACGGAAAGCTGGCCGCCGAAGCCGAATTCATGGCCATGGTCGTGACCGTACCCACTCCAGCGACAGAGCCCGCCGCCTGATGACCATCCACCCCACCGCCCTGATCGACGCCACGGCGACCCTGGCCGAAGGGGTCGAGGTCGGGCCCTGGTGCACCGTCGGGCCGAATGTGGTCCTGGCCGAGAACGTGCGTCTGGTCAGCCATGTGGTGGTTCAGCAGGATACGACGGTGGGGGCCGGGACGGTGATCCATCCGTTCGCCGTCATCGGCGGCGACCCGCAGCACAACGGCTACAAGGGCGAGCCGGTGCGGCTGGAGATCGGCGAGAACAACCAGATCCGCGAGCACTGCACCTTCAACCGGGGCACGCCGCAGGGGACGGGCGTGACCGTGGTCGGGTCCAACAACCTGTTCATGACGGGCGCACACATCGGTCACGACTGCGTGGTCGGCAGCAATCTGGTCATGGCCAATAACGCGACCCTGGGCGGTCATGCTCATATTGGCGACAAGGTCTTCCTGGGCGGCCTGTGCGCCGTGCACCAGAACGGGCGCGTGGGGCAGGGGGCGATCATCGGCGGTCTGGCCGCCGTGACCCGCGACGTCATCCCCTATGGCTCGGCATGGGGCAATCACGCGCGACTGCGCGGGCTGAACCTGATCGGGCTGAAGCGCAAGGGCTACGGCAAGGATCAGGTGCGGCGTCTGCTGGCGGCCTATCGCGACCTGTTCGAGGGGCAGGGTGAGTTCGCCGGCCGGATCGACGGCGTGGCCGATACCTATGCCGACCTGCCCGAGATCATGGAGATCATCGCCTTCATCCGCGACGGCGGGCGGCGTCCGCTGTGTCTGCCGAACGCGGAATGAGCGCGCCCGGCAAGCTGGGCCTGATCGCCGGCGGCGGCGACCTGCCGGCGGCGGTGGCGGCGCGGTGCGACGCCGAGGGCCGGCCGCTCTTCATCATCCGTCTGGCCGGGTTCGCCGACCCCCATCTGACCCGCTGGCCGGGCGCCGAGTTCGGCATGGCCCAGATCGGGGGCATACTGAAGGCGCTGAAGGCTGAAGCCTGTACGACCGTCTGTCTGGCGGGCATCGTCAATCGACCCGATTTCAAGAGTTTGAAGCCCGACTTCAAGGGCGCGACCCTGTTGCCGGGGATCGTCGCTGCGGCGACCCAGGGCGACGACGCCTTGCTGCGCAAGATTCTGTCGATCTTCGAGGCCGAGGGGTTCGCGGTGGAAGGCGCCGATGACATCCTGGGCGGCGAGACCCTGGCGCAGGGCGCGCTCGGCGCTGTGACCCCGACGCCCGAGCAGTTGGCCGATCTGAGAAAGGCGCTGTATGTCGCCGAGAAGTCGGGCGAATTGGACATCGGCCAAGGCGCGGTCGTCTGTGACGGCCTGGTGCTGGCGGTCGAGGCCCAGGAGGGCACTGACGCCATGCTGAACCGGGTGGCGGGCCTGCCGGCCGATCTTCGCGGTTCGGAGGCTGCCCGCAAGGGCGCGCTGGGCAAGGCGCCCAAGCCGATCCAGGACCTGCGCGTCGATATGCCGGTGATCGGGCCGCGCACGGTCGAGCTGGCGGCGGCGGCGGGCCTGGCGGGCATAGGCGGCGTGACCGGGCGGCTGATCCTGATCGACCGGCCGGCTATAGTGGCGGCGGCGGACCGTCTGGGTCTGTTCGTCTGGGGTGAAGACCGATGAACCGTCCGTTGAAGATCATGCTGGTCGCGGCGGAGGCCTCGGGCGATGCGCTCGGCGCCGGCTTGGCCCAGGCGCTGCGGAAGCGGCTTGGCGACACGGTGAGCTTTGTCGGCATCGGCGGGCCCCGCATGGCGGCGGAGGGCGTCGTCAGTCCGTTTGATATCGCCGAGCTGTCGATCCTGGGCTGGATCGAGGGCCTGCGCGCCTATGGCATGGTCCGGCGCCGGGTTCGGGAAACGGCGGCTCTGGCGGAGCGCGAACAGCCGGACGCCGTGGTGCTGATCGACAGCTGGGGCTTCACCATTCGGGTGGCCGAGGCGATCCGCGCCGCGCGGCCGGACGTGCCTCTGATCAAATATGTCGGGCCTCAGGTCTGGGCGTCGCGTCCCGTTCGGGCCAAGACCCTGGCGCGGACCGTCGATCACCTGCTGGCCCTCTACAGCTTCGACGCGCCCTGGTTCGAGCGGGCGGGCCTGCCCACGACCGTGGTCGGGTCTTCGGCGCTTCATGTGGACATGGATCACGCCGACGGCGCGGCCTTCCGCGCCCGCCGGGGCATAGCCGCCGATGCGAAACTGCTGCTGATCCTGCCGGGCAGTCGCCCTGCCGAGATCGCGCGGATGACGCCCGTCTATGAGGCGACGGTGGCGCGTCTGAAGGCCCTGAACCCGCTGATGGACGTCGCTGTGGTGGCTGCGGGCACCGTCTCCAAGGATGTGGTCGGCCGGGTGTCCGCCTGGCCCTTCCGCGTCCATCTGGTCGATGAGGCCGAGAAATATGACGCCATGCGCGCGGCGACGGCGGCCCTGGCCACCAGCGGCACGGTCTCGACCGAACTGGCCCTGGCCGGGGCGCCGATGGTGATCGCCTACAAGATCGGCGGGCTCAGCTATGAACTGATGAAGCGGGTGGTGACGGCGAAACACATCACCCTGTTCAACATCGCGGCCGATCAGCGGATCGCCCCGGAGTTCATCCAGGGCGAGGCGTCTGTCGAAAATCTGGCCGGCGCCGTCGGGCGGTTGCTGAATGATCCCGAGGCTGCGGCCGAGCAGGCGAGGCGTCAGACGGCGGCGCTGGACCTGATGGGGCGAGGCGGGCCGGACCCTTCGGCGCTCGCCGCCGAGGCCGTGCTCAAGGTCATCGAGGCCAAGGCCGCCAGATAGGCGTCGGTTCTGTTTCAGATAAAGAAAAACGCCGGGGCCTGCGCCCCGGCGTTCTGCATTTCAGGCCAGTGGCGCTCGATCAGCCGCGCTGTTCGATCGGCACATAGTCGCGCTCGGTCGGGCCCGTGTAGAGCTGACGCGGACGGCCGATCTTCTGCGACGGATCCGCCATCATTTCCTGCCACTGCGAGATCCAGCCCACGGTGCGGGCCAGGGCGAACAGGACGGTGAACATGGTGGTGGGGAAGCCCATCGCCGACAGGGTGATGCCCGAATAGAAGTCGACGTTCGGGAACAGCTTGCGCGAGGTGAAGTATTCGTCGCTCAGCGCGACCCTCTCCAGCTCCTTGGCGACCAGGAACAGCGGATCGTTCTCACGGCCCGTGGCGGCCAGGACTTCATAGGCCGACTGTTGCATGACCTTGGCGCGCGGGTCGTAGTTTTTGTACACGCGGTGGCCGAAGCCCATCAGCTTGTACTTGCGGTCCTTCACGCCCTGGATGAACTCCGGGATGTTTTCCGGCGTGCCGATCTGCTTGAGCATGGTCAGCGCCTCTTCGTTGGCGCCCCCGTGCGACGGGCCCCACAGGCAGGCGATGCCGGCGGCGATACAGGCGAACGGATTGGCGCCCGACGAACCGGCCAGACGGACGGTCGAGGTCGAGGCGTTCTGTTCGTGGTCGGCGTGCAGGGTGAAGATGCGGTCCATGGCGCGCACCAGGGCCGGATCGACGTGATAGTCCTCGGCCGGCACGGCGAAGCACATGCGCAGGAAATTCTCGGCGTAGGACAGGTCGTTGCGCGGCGACACGAACGGCTGGCCGATGTGATACTTGTAGGCGCGGGCCGCGATGGTCGGCATCTTGGCGATCAGGCGGATGGCCGAGATGTCGCGCTGCACCGGATCATGGATGTCCAGGCTGTCGTGATAGAAGGCCGACAGGGCGCCGACGGTGCCGACCATGATCGCCATCGGGTGGGCGTCGCGACGGAAGCCTTCGAAGAAGCGGTCGAATTGGGCGTGCAGCATCGTGTGCATGGTGATGCTGTCTTCGAACTTTTCGTACTGCGCCGCAGTCGGCAGTTCGCCGTGCAGCAGCAGGTGGCAGACCTCGACGAAGTTCGATTTCGACGCCAGCTGGTCGATCGGATAGCCGCGGTGCAGCAGCACACCGGCGTCGCCGTCGATATAGGTCAGGGCCGACTCGCACGCAGCGGTGGAGGTGAAGCCAGGATCGAAGGTGAAGGCGCCCGTGCCGCCGTAGAGCTTGCGGATGTCGATAACGTCCGGACCGGTGGATCCCGACAGAACAGGCAGATCGACGCTCTTGCCTTCGAAGGAAAGCGTGGCGGTTTTGGCTTGGTCAGTCATCAA
Source organism: Brevundimonas sp. SL130 (assembly GCF_026625805.1). Lineage (NCBI taxonomy): Bacteria > Pseudomonadati > Pseudomonadota > Alphaproteobacteria > Caulobacterales > Caulobacteraceae > Brevundimonas > Brevundimonas sp. SL130. The sequence continues at coordinate 2,355,365 of NZ_CP113064.1, read as the reverse complement.
TGCCCCTTTGCATTTGGACGTCCGATCGCGGGGAGGCGCCGGGCGCTCTTAGGTTTGTGGTTGATCACTTAGTATGTTGCAGCGCGTCATCCAAGCGCCCGAGACTTTCGTCGCGCCCGAGAGCGGACAAAGTTCGTGCGATATCGGGTGAAGTTGACCCTGCGGTAAGGGCCGTCCGTATCGGCGGACCGATCTTGCCGAACCCGACCTGTTCGGATTCGGCGAAGCTTTTGAGCTCGGCTTCGAGGGCGAAGACGTCCCAGGATTGGAACAGGGCCAGGCGGTCGCGCAGGCGCGCCAGGCGGTCCAGGGTCTCGCCGGACAGCAGGGCGCGGCCCTTCTCGTCGATGGCCAGGGGGCGGGCCTTGAGGACGAACTCGGTCTGGTCGGCCAGCTCCAAGACAGTCTTTGCGCGGTCCTTGACGAAGGGCATGGCGCGTTGGAGCCGGGCCTCGTCGGATTCCGCCAGCGGCCGGCCACGGGCGAGGTGGACGTCCAGCGTCAGCTTGGCCAGGCGTTCATCGTCGGCGAGCCGCAGCCAGTGCGAATTGACGTGGGCCAGCTTGTCGAAGTCCAAGCGCGCCGGCGCCTTGCCGATGCCGGCCAGGTCGAACCATTCGACAGCCTGGGCGTCGCTGAACAGTTCGTCGTCGCCGTGCGCCCAGCCCAGTCGGGCCAGGTAGTTCCGCATGGCCTCGGGCAGATAGCCCATCTCGGCATATTCGTGGACCGCCTGGGCCCCATGGCGTTTCGACAGTTTGGCGCCGTCGGGACCGTGGATCAGCGGGATATGTGCGAAGGTCGGTCGGGCCCAGCCCAGAGCGTCGTAGATCAGGCTCTGGCGGGCGGCGTTGTTGAGGTGGTCGTCGCCGCGGATGACGTGGGTCACGCCCATGTCGTGGTCATCGACCACCACGGCGAGATTATAGGTCGGGGCGCCGTCGGAGCGCAGCAGGACCAGATCGTCGAGGTCGTCGGTCGACCAACTGACCGAACCCTGGACCTCATCCGCGACGGTGACCGTGACGGACTGGGGGCGGCGGAAACGGACCACGTGCGGCAGGGCCAGGTCGTCTACGGTCGGGCTGCGGTCGCGCCAGGGAGATTCGAAAGCCCGACGCTCGGCCTTGGCGGCGTCGCGCAGGCGGCCGGTCTCTTCGGCGGTCGTGAAATCGCGATAGGCGTGGCCGGTCTCGAGCAGCTGGTTCACGACCTCGCGGTGGCGGTCGGCGCGGCTGAACTGGAATACGGGCTCGTCGTCGGCGAACAGCTCAAGCCAGCTCAGGCCTTCGAAAATGGCCTTGACGGCGTCGTCGGTGGAGCGCTCGCGGTCGGTGTCCTCGACCCGGATCAGGAAACGCCCAGCGTGTCTCTTGGCGTATAACCAGTTGAACAAGGCGGTTCTCGCCCCGCCGATATGCAGGTAGCCTGTCGGCGAGGGGGCGAAGCGAGTGACGACAGTCGAAGAAGGCAAGGTCATGGGGGAAGGGTCCGTAAGCGAGGCCCTTATACGCTCCGATACGACAAAGCCTACCCCCGGCGCGCGATTGCGGGTTTGGCTGGCGGAAGAGGCGGCGGCGCAGACGCTGAGATGGCGGTTGTGGGCGCCCGTGGCCTTTGGCGGGGGCGGAGCGATCTATTTCGCGCTGCGGTCCGAGCCGGCTTTGTGGCCGCTGGCGTTGGGGGCGGTCGCGGCGGCCGCCGGCTGGCTCGCAGCCCGGCGGCGCGGTTGGGCAAGACGTCTGACCTGGCCGTTGATGATGCTGGCCTGTCTGACGGGTGGACTGGCGGCGGCCAAAATTCGCACCGAACTGGTCGCGGCTCCCATCGCCCAGGCGCTGAGCGAAGCCACGGTGATCGAGGCCTGGGTGGTGGATGTAGACGGCCCCGGCCAGAGAGGCGCGCGGGTTGTCGTGGCGCCGGTCTGGATTCGGGGCTTGGCGGCGGATCAGACCCCGGTGCGACTGAGGGCCACGGTGCGGGGCGAGCCGCCTCGGCCCGGCGAGGCCGTGCGCCTGTTTGTCCTTCTCAATCCGCCGCCGGCGCCGGCCAGCCCCGGCGCCTATGACTTTGGCCGCGGCGCCTTCTATCAGGGGATGGGCGGCGTCGCCTTCGCCCTGGATGAGACGCGAAGGCTGGATCTGCCGCCGCCGCCGTGGCGGTTGCGTCTGGAAATGGCCGTGAACAGCGCGCGTTACGCCCTGGCCGAACGGATCGTGGCGCGGTTGGGCGAGCGGACGGGCGGGATCGCAGCGGCCATGACGACAAGCCACGACACCTGGATCAGCCAGAGCGACATGGACGTGATGCGGGACTCGGGGCTGGCCCACATCCTCTCCGTCTCGGGTCTGCACATGGCGATTGTCGGCGGCTTCGTCTTCTTCACGGCCCGGTTGGGGGTGGCGGCCTGGCCGTGGCTGGCGTTGCGGGTTCCGGGCAAGAAGGTGGCGGCCATTGCGGGTTTGGCGGCGGTTGGGGCCTATCTGATCGTGTCGGGATCACCGCCTCCGGCCGAGCGGGCGGCGATTACCGCCTCTATCGCTTTTCTGGCCATTCTGTTGGATCGGCAGGCGGTGACGATGCACGGGCTGGCGGTGGCGGCCTTCGCCGTGCTGGTGATCCAGCCGGAGGCCATCGTGACGCCGGGCTTCCAGATGTCCTTTGCGGCGACGGCGGCGCTGGTCGCCCTGGTCGAGGCCTGGCCCAAACGGGTGCGGGAGATTTCGGCGCCCTGGCCCATTGTGGCGGCGCAGAGGTTCGGCGGCTGGCTGACGGCGGCGGTGGCGGCCAGTGTGGTGGCGGGATTGGCGACGGGGCCGTTCGCTATGCAGCATTTCAACCGGACGGCCATGTACGGGCTACTGGCCAATCTGGGCACGGCGCCGGTGGCGGACTTTGTTTTGATGCCGGCGCTGGCGCTGGGGGCGGCGCTGGAGCCGCTGGGACTGGGTGGACCGTTTCTGGCGGTGGCGGGATGGGGCGTCGATCTGATGCTGGCGATCGGGACCTGGACGGCGGGCCTGCCGGGCGCGGTGCGGACGGTGGCGAGTGCGCCGGACTATGTGCTGCCCATCGCCTTTCTGGGCGTGCTGTTCGTCTGTTTGTGGCAGGGGCGGCTGCGGTGGCTGGGGCTGCCCCTGGCGGCGGCGGTGCTGGTCTGGCCGCGCGCGCCGACGCCGGATGTCTGGATCGGCGACGGGGGGACCAATGCGGCCTTTCACCGTCGGGGCGAGGCGGTCGTGATCCGGCCGGGCGTGCGAGAGTTCGCGGCGGACCTGTGGTCCCGGCGACGCGGGCTGAGCCTGGCGGATCGGCCGCAGGCGGGCTGGATCTGCGATCGATCCTCATGCCGCCCCGAGACCGCCGAGACGGGGCCTGTCGTCCTGTGGTGGGGCAGGCGGCCGCCGGACATGGCGCAGATGAGCGCCCTGTGCCGTGCGGCGGCCGTCGTCAGCGTTAGGGCTGTGGTTCAGGCCCTGCCGACGTCATGTGACAGACGACTGGTTCTGGACGGGGCCGATTTCGCGCGCGGCGGGGCGGTCGAGCTGTGGCGCGACGGCCCCGCCGGAGCGAACCGATGGCGAGCGGTCTGGACGGCCGACGTGCGGGGCCGGCGGCCCTGGGCGCGTCAGTCGGATCCCGACGTCAGTGATAGCGGCGCATGAGGCCGACCAGCTTGCCCTGGACCTCGACCTGGTCAGGACCGAAGATGCGGGTCTCGTAGGCGCGGTTGGCGGGCTCCAGGGCGATGGAGCCGCCCTTGCGGCGCAGGCGTTTCAAGGTGGCTTCTTCGCCCTCGACCAGGGCCACGACGATCTCGCCGTTGTTGGCCGTGTCGCCGCGCCGGATGACCACAAGGTCGCCATTCAGGATGCCGGCCTCGATCATGGAATCGCCCTCGATCTCGAGGATGTAGTGATCGCCCTTGCCCAGCATGGATTCGGGCACGGACAGGCGCTCCTGCTCGTGCTGGATGGCGGCGATGGGGGTGCCGGCGGCGATCTTGCCCAGCAGGGGCAGTTCGCGCGTGTCGTTGGCGGCGGAGGACGCCGCGGGGCGGGGCGCGCCGCCACCGCCCTCGATGACGTCGGGCTTGAAGCCGGCCCGGCCGCGCGGGGCGCCGGCGGTGGCCTGTTCAGGCAGTTTTGTCACCTCCAGGGCGCGGGCGCGGTGGGCGAGGCGGCGGATGAAACCGCGTTCCTCCAGCGCCGTGATCAGCCGGTGGATGCCCGACTTGGACGCCAGATCCAGCGCCTCCTTCATCTCGTCGAACGAGGGGGAGACGCCCGTCTCCTGAATCCGTTCGTGGATGAACATCAACAGTTCGTGCTGCTTGCGCGTGAGCATCGCCAGGCCCTCATAGGCCCTTCCCTCGAATCGGAACGGGCCGTGAACATTGACGATGTTCTGTAAGTGTTCCTTCCTAATGTCAACTTAACGGCGTCGGTTCGCGGCGCGCGTTGGGTTGAATCAGGCGGCCAGAAGTTTGCGCGTGGCGGCTTCGACGTCGTCCTGACGCATCAGGCTTTCGCCGACCAGAATAGCCTGGGCGTGGGCGGCGGAGACGCGTGCGACGTCCTCGGGCGTGAAGATGCCGCTCTCGGCGACCAGCAGGGCGCGGACGGGGCTGAGCATCGACAGGCGCTCCGTCACCCCCAGATCGACCTCGAAGGTGCGGAGCGACCGGTTGTTGATCCCGACCAGGTCGCCGTCCAGGGCGCAGGCGCGGGCCATTTCGGCCTCGTCGTGGGTTTCGATCAGGGCGTCCATGCCCAGGCGCTGAGCCTCGGCCAGCAGTTCGGCGGCCAGGGCGTCGTCGATCATGGCCAGGATGATTAGGATACAGTCGGCGCCCAGGGCCCGGCTTTCGGCCACCTGCCACGGGTCGACCAGGAAATCCTTGCGCAGGCAGGGCAGGGCCGTGGCGGCGCGGGCCTGGCCCAGATAGGCGTCGTCGCCCTGGAAACTGGGGCCGTCGGTCAGGACCGACAGGCAGGAGGCGCCGCCGGCCTCGTAGGCCATGGCCAGGGCGGTCGGGTCGAAGTCGGCACGGATCAGGCCCTTGGACGGGCTGGCCTTCTTGATCTCGGCGATCAGGGCGGGGCGGCCGGTCCGTTCGACGGTCCGGTCCAGAGCGGCGCGGAAGCCGCGTGGGGCCGAGGCGGCCTTGGCCAGGGCCTCGATGGCGTCCTGGGAGGTCGCGGCCTTGCGGGCGGCGACATCCTCGCGCTTGTAGGCGGCGATGCGGTCCAGGACGTCGGTCATGCTTTGTCTTCGGTATCCAGCGGCGTGGAGGTGATGCGGGCCAGACGCTCCAGCGCCTCGGCGGCCCGGCCGTCGTCGATGGCGGCGGCGGCGAGGGCGGCGCCTTCAGCCAGATCCGCAGCGCGATCCGACACCACCAGAGCGGCGGCGGCGTTCAGCAGGACGATGTCGCGGTAGGCGCCGGTCTGACCCGCCAGCAGGGCGCGCAGGGCCGCGGCGTTCTCCTCGCCGTCGCCGCCGCGAATGGCGTCGATGGAGGCGCGAGGAAGACCGGCGTCCTCGGGCGTGACTTGGAAGCGGCGCACGGCGCCGTCCTTCCATTCGGCGACTTCCGTCGGGCCGGAGGTGGCCAGTTCGTCCAGGCCTTGGCCATGGACGGTCCAGGCGCGGGTCGCGCCGAGCCGGCCCAGAACTTCGACCAGGGGCTCCAGCAGGCGGGGGTCATAGACGCCCATGACCTGGCGTTTCGCCTGGGCCGGGTTGGACAGCGGGCCCAGCAGGTTGAAGACGGTGCGGAAACCGATCTCGGCCCGCACCGGCCCGACGTGGCGCATGGCGCCGTGATAGGCGGGGGCGAACAGGAAACAGATGCCGGCCTCGTCCAGGGCCTTGCGCTGCTGATCCGGGGTGGCCGCCAGGTTGACGCCCAGGATCGACAGGACGTCGGAGGAGCCGGATTTCGAGGATATGGCCCGGTTGCCGTGCTTGGCGACCTTGAGCCCCGCGCCGGCCAGAACCAGGGCGGCGGCGGTGGAGATGTTGTAGGTGTGCTGGCCGTCGCCGCCGGTGCCGCAGGTGTCGATCACCTCGTACGGATGATCCAGCGTCAGGGCGGCGTCGCGCATGGCCTGAGCGAAGGCGGCGATCTCGTCCACCGTCTCGCCCCGGATGCGCAGGGCGGTGACGGCGGCGGCGACCTGGGACGGGGTCGGCTCGCCGCGCAGGCAGGCGGCGAAGAAGTCGTGCGCCTGCTCGGACGTCAGAGTGTGGCCCTCGACCAAGCGGGCGAGGATCGGCTTGAATCCGTCAGCCATGATCAGGCGGCCACGATCAGGCGGCCGCGAGGCGCTTCACGCCGGCGATCTCGAGGAAGTTGGCCAGCATGTCGTGGCCGTGTTCGGTGGCGATGGATTCCGGGTGGAACTGGACGCCATGGATCGGGCGGCTGCGGTGCTGGAGCCCCATGATCTCGCCGTCGGCGGTCCAGGCGGTCACCTCCAGACAGTCGGGCAGGGTTTCGCGCTTCACGGCCAGGGAATGATAGCGGGTGGCGGTGAAGGGCGAGGGCAGGCCGGCGAAGACGCTGTGGCCGTCGTGCAGGATCGGCGAGGTCTTGCCGTGCATCAGGGTCTTGGCGCGGATCACGTCGCCGCCGAAGGCCTGGCCGATGGCCTGGTGCCCCAGGCAGACGCCGAGGATCGGCATGGAGGCCGGGGCGCTTTCGATCAGGGGCAGGCAGATGCCGGCTTGGTCCGGCGCGCAGGGGCCGGGGGACAGCAGGACGGCGGCGGGGTTCAGCGCCCAGGCCTCGTCCGCCGTCAGGTCGTCGTTGCGCACCACATGGGTCGGCGCGCCCAACTCCGCGAGGTAGTGGACGAGGTTATAGGTAAAGCTGTCGTAGTTATCGACGACGAGGATCATGATCTGGCTTCTAGGCGTGACAAGCCGCCGCGCCAAGCGTGCGCGGCGTTAAAGCGCATCTTAACATTGGTGGAGGCAGATGGGGGTGTGAAACTGAGCGCCGAAAAAGACATCGCCGACAAGATCGCCGCCGCCAAGGCGAAGCTGGTCGTGGTCGAACCCAAGCCGATCAGCCCCTATGCGGCCCTGGGCGCCGCCGCCCTGGCCGCCACGGCGGCCGTGGTCATGGCCGGCGTGGTGGTGCTGGGGCCTGGCGTCCGCTTTGACGAGCCCGTCTCGACCTATACGCCCTAGCGATTGCCGGTGCGGAAGCGCCAGGCGTCGTCGGCGGCCCGCATGGGCGCACGGGCCTTGTGTTGGGTCTCGGCGTATTCTGCGGCGGGATTGCTGTCGGCGACCACGCCCGCGCCGGCCTGGACGAAGATTCGGTCGTTGGCGAACAGGGCGGTGCGCAGGGTGATGCAGATGTCCGCCTCGCCGCCCGCAGAGATATAGCCGACCCCGCCGCCATAGCCGACGCCGCGCTTTTCGCTTTCCAGCTCGTCGATCACTTCCATCGCACGGACCTTGGGTGCGCCTGACAGGGTGCCGGCGGGCAGGGCCGCGAGCAGGGTGTCGACGGCGTCCAGTTTCGGATCGGCCTTGCCGCGCACATTGGAGACGATGTGCATGACCTGGCTGTAGCGTTCGACGACGAAGCTCTCGGTCACCTCGACCGTGCCCGGCGCCGCGACGCGGCCGACGTCGTTGCGGCCCAGGTCCAGCAGCATCAGATGTTCGGCCCGCTCCTTGGGATCGGCGAGAAGCTCGACCTCCAAGGCCTTGTCCGCCTCGGGCGTGGCGCCGCGCATGCGGGTGCCGGCCAGCGGGCGGATGGTGACCTGTCCGTCCTTGAGCCGAACCAGGATCTCCGGGCTGGACCCGGCCAGCTGGAAGCCCTCGAAGTTGAGATAGAAGAGATAGGGCGACGGGTTCTGGCGACGCAGGGAGCGGTAGAAGGCGAAGGGATCTTCGGTCCAGGGGGCCGAGAAGCGGTGGCTGAGCACGACCTGGAAGATGTCGCCGGCGGCGATATAGTCCTTGGCCTTGGCCACCATCTCGCCGAAGCCGGCCTCGTCCACGGGCGAGACGAAGGTCGGGGCGGGCGTGGGCTGTGGCGCAGCGCGGACGGGCAGAGGTTCGCGCAGGGCGGTCTCGAACGCATCCAGTCGGGCGACGGCGGCGTCGAAGGCCGCGCGTGCGGCGGCGCCCGTGTCGGGATAGGCGGCGGAGACCAGGATGATCTCCTGGCCGACGGAATCGAATATCGCCACCAGGGACGGGCGGGTCAGGACGGCGTCCGGCAGATCCAGCGGATCGGGATTGGGTTCGCCCAGCGGCTCGAGCAGGCGCACCATGTCGTAGCCGAAGACGCCGAACAGGCCCGCGGCCATCGGCGGGAGGCCCTGGGGCAGGTCGAACTTGGAGGCGGCGATCAGGGCGCGCAGCGAGCCGAGGGCCGGCAGGGCCTCGGGCGTGAAGCGGCCCTCGGCGATGGCGGGACCGCGCGCCAGTTCCGCCGCGTTCGACCGGCACCGCCAGACCACGTCGGGGTCGAGGGTCAGGATCGAATAGCGGCCCTTGACCGCGCCGCCCTCGACCGATTCCAGCAGACAGGCGTAGGGCCGGCTGTGACCGAGCTTCAGATAGGCGGAGACCGGCGTCTCCAGATCGTCGATGACGCGCCGCACCAGCACCTGCGGCCGGCCGGCCGAAAGGCCGGCGGCGAAGGCGTCGAAGTCGGGTTCGCCGGAAGCCGCCTCGGTCATTGGGCCGGAGCGGTGGGGGCGGTCGGCTCGGCGGCCAGGCCCAGGGCCTGACGCGCCAGGGCGACGTCGTTCTTGGCCTTGGAGCGTGTGGCGCCGGCGGTCATTTCCGTCTGCACCATGGCTTGAACCATTTCCTGCGTGATCCGCGGGCGGGCCTGTTCCGCCAGGGGACCGGCGACCGCCGGGTTTGCGGCGTGAACATTGTCCACGCGGCCGACCAGATAGCCGCCCTCGCCGGGTTGCGAGAAGACCTGGCCCTTGCCCTGGCCGAACAGGCCTTGGAGCACGCCCTGGCCGAGGGACTGTTGCGTCGCCTGGTCGCGCACCACGCCGGTGCGGACCGTCAGAGGCGCGTTGACCGAGCGAGCCACGGCGGCGATGTCCTGGCCCTGACGAACGCGGCCGGCCAGTTCCTCGGCCTTGGCGGCCAGACGGCGCGAAATCTCACGCTGGGTCCATTGGGCGGCCAGGGGGGCGCGGACCTCGGCCAGGGTCGGCAGGGCCGACGGGCGGATGTCGTTCACGCGGACCGCGAAATACTGGCCCTGGCCGGCGTCGATCACGTCGCTTTCGCCGCCCTTGGTCAGGCTCCAGGCCGTTTCGAAGATCTGCGGCGGGGCGTTCAGAGCCTGGCCGTTCGGCAGTTTGCCGTCCTGGGTGAAGGGGGGCAGGTCGACGATCCGGCCGCCGGCCTCACGCGCGGCGTCGGCGAGGTTTTTTCCGGCGGTGCGGGCGGCTTCGTATTTTTCGACCTTGGCGTAGGTCTGGCCCTTCACGTCCTCGGCGCGCAGTTCCTGAACGATCTGCTCGCGGGCGCTTTCCAGCGTGGCGGGCCGGCCCGGCTGGATTGCGGTCAGCTTCGCAACAGCGAAGCCGACGCCGGCCTGAACAGGATCAGAAACCTGACCGGCTTGCAGGCCGAAGACGGCGGCGGCGGTTGCGGCGTCGCCGATGGCGGCGCGAGGCGTGGCGTTGAAGTTGGCGGGCTGGATGCTGTTGGCGCGGCCGACATTCTCCGGCGACTGACCGGCGCGCAGGGCGGCGGCGATCTTCTGAGCCACGTCGCGGTTCGGCGCCGTCAGGGTGACGAAGGTGCGGGTCTCGGGCTGGCTCAGGCTGTCCTTCTTGAACTCGAACCGTTCGCGAATCCGGTCGTCGGAGATCGAGGGGGCGGCACCGGGGTCGGGCGTGAACAGCACGACCGAGACCATCCGGAACTCGGGGGCGCGCAGACGGGCGGCGTTTTCCTGGATGAAGGCGTTCAGCTGGGCGTCGGTCGGGGCGGGAACCTGGCCGGCCATGGCGGGCGTGACCTCGAACCAGCGACCGTCGCGGGTTTCGAAGGCGGCGCCGGCGAGCAGGGCGCCATAGATGCGCGGGGCGCGGGCGCCGGCGAAGATGGCGGAGCCGAAATGCTCGGTCGCATACTGGTCGCGCAGATCCTGCTCCAGCATGGCCGGGGTCAGGTTCTGCTGAGCCAGAGCGGTCTCATAGGCCTGCTGGTCGAACTGGCCGGTGACCGAGTTGAAGAAGGCCGGGATCTGGCGGATCTGTTTGACGATCAGTTCCTTGCCGGGGCGGATGCCCGCCTTCCAGGCCCAGCTCAGGAAGCCCAGCTGTTCGGTCTGACTGTCCAGGAAGCGGGTGTGGATGTTCTCGGCGATCAGGTCCTCGTTGGTCACGGGACGACCGGCCTGCTGCTGGATGTTCTCACGCACCCGCCCGAAGGCGGTGCTGAACTCGGCTTCGTTCATCGAACGCTCGCCGGCGTCGATCACGTGCTTCGGGCCCAGGTTGGCGAAGACATCCATGCGGGCGCCTACGATCACGAAGCTGAGCACGATCAGCACGAGCAGGGCGGCGGCCCACTTGGAGCGCGAGAAGGCGCGGAAGGCGGTGATCATTCGAAGACCCGGAGATTTGCCGACAGTGGCGTCGCTCCGGCGTATAGTCGGGGCGGGCGCGCCCCCGCAAGGACGGCGTTAGGGTCAGATTGCGGCGTCCCTCTTGGCTTGGCCCTTTTCGCCCCCTAGACAGGCGCGATGAAACAATCCGTGAAGCTGATCGTCGGCAATTGGAAGATGCACGGGGTCGCAAGCGATCTGGCCGAGGCGCAGGCCTTGCTCGACGATGTGCACGACGTGCGGGCCGATTGCCGCATCGCCCTGTGTCCGCCGGCCACCCTGACGGATCGCATGCGGCATGTCCTGGCGGGTGGGCGAGTTGAACTGGGCGGACAGGATTGTCATCAAGCGCCGTCGGGCCCCTGCACAGGATCGGTCTCGGCCGAGATGCTGGTCGATGCCGGGGCCACGCTGGTGATTCTGGGCCACTCGGAGCGCCGCGCCGATTTCGGTGAAACGGATGCCGAGGTGGCGGCCAAGGTCGAGGCCGCGATTGCCGTTGGTCTGGAGCCCATCATCTGTGTCGGAGAGACGCTGGAGCAGCGTGAAGCGGGGCGGGCTGTGGCGGTCGTCAGTGCTCAGGTGGAGGGATCTTTGGCGGATGGTCTGTCGGAAAGGCCCTTCGCCGTCGCCTATGAGCCGGTCTGGGCCATCGGCACCGGCCTGACGCCCAGCCTGGAGCAGATCGCAGAGGTCCATGCCGCTGTGCGGTCGGCCATGATCCGGCGTCTGGGGCAGGCGGCGCGACGGGCGCCGATCCTGTACGGCGGATCGGTGAAACCGGACAATGCCGCCGAAATCCTGAGCGTGGCCGAGGTCGGCGGCGCCCTGGTCGGCGGGGCGTCGCTGAAGGCCGAGGATTTCCTGAAAATCATTCGCGCCGCCTGAAGGCGGCTTGAGGTTTGCCCCCCGGCGGCTTCGGTGATAGAGGCCGCCGCTTGATCGGCGCAGCTCCGCGCCTACATGAATGACGCCATGCTCCAGACCATCCTGCTCGTCGCCATCATCCTGATCGCCGTCTCTTTGACGGGCGTCGTGCTGCTGCAGCGCTCCGAGGGCGGCGCGCTGGGCATGGGCGGCGGCCCTTCCGGCTTCATGACGGCGCGCGGCGCCGGCAATCTGCTGACCAAGATCACCTGGGTGCTGGCCTTCCTTCTGTTCGGCCTGACGATCGTGCTGACGGTCGTTGGCAATATGGATCGCGCCTCGGTCTCGATGATCGACGCCGACGCCGTGGGTTCGCTGGCCACCACGCCGCAGACCCAACAGCAACAGCCCGCTCAGCCGCAACCGGCCGCGCCGGCCCAGCCGACGGCTCCGTCGCTGGACGATCTGGAAGCCAGCCTGCCGTCGGCGACGACGGCGCCGGCGACCGCTCCGGCCCAGCAGCCCGCCCAGTAACGGGCCGGCGACCGACCCGATTTCCTGAAAGCGCGCCGCAGGGCGCGCTTTCTTCTTTTGATCAACAGTTCGATTCGCGGCGGCCGATGCGTCGGACGCGAATCATGGAGTAAGGTGTCCGCCCATGGCTCGCTATGTGTTCATCACCGGCGGCGTGGTTTCCTCGCTAGGAAAAGGCCTCGCCTCCGCCGCTCTCGGCGCTCTTCTGCAAGCGCGTGGCTACAAGGTCCGTCTGCGCAAGCTGGATCCCTATCTCAATGTCGATCCGGGCACGATGAGCCCGTACCAGCACGGCGAGGTCTTCGTGACCGACGACGGCGCCGAGACCGACCTGGATCTGGGCCACTATGAGCGGTTCACCGGGGTGTCGGCGGCCAAGTCCGACAATATCACCACGGGCCGGATCTATTCGACCATCCTGGAGAAGGAGCGTCGCGGCGACTATTTGGGCGCCACCGTCCAGGTCATTCCGCACGTCACCGACCAGATCAAATCCTTCTGCCTGACGCCGGCCCTGACCGATGAGGGCGAGGCCGTTGACTTCGTCCTGGTCGAGATCGGCGGCACGGTCGGCGACATCGAGGGCCTGCCCTTCTTTGAGGCCATCCGCCAGCTGGGGCAGGACCTGCCGCGCGGCCGGTCGTGCTTCGTCCACCTGACCCTGCTGCCCTTCATCAAGACGGCGGGCGAGATGAAGACCAAGCCGACCCAGCATTCGGTCAAAGAGCTGCGCTCGATCGGCATCCAGCCGGACATCCTGCTGTGCCGCTGCGAACAGCCGATCCCGGCCGAGGAAAAGCGCAAGATCGGCCAGTTCTGCAACGTTCGCGAAACCAGCGTCATCGAGGCGATGGACTCGGCCGACATCTATGCCGTGCCGCTGGACTATCACCGCGAGGGGCTGGACCGGGAAGTCCTGGCCCACTTCGGCATCGAGGACGCGCCCGAGCCCGATCTGTCGCGCTGGCAGGAGATCGCGCGCCGCCGGCTGCACCCGGACGGCGAGGTCACCATTGCGGTGGTCGGCAAATATACGGTGCTGAAGGACGCCTATAAGTCCCTGATCGAGGCCCTGCATCACGGCGGGGTGGCCAATAACGTCAAGGTCAATATCGACTGGGTCGAGGCCGACACCTTCGAGGGCGATCCGGAGGCCTGCGAGGAGCGGCTGCAGGGCGCCCACGCCGTTCTGGTGCCGGGCGGTTTCGGCGAGCGCGGCTCGGAAGGCAAGATCGAGGCGGCGCGGTTCGCTCGCGAGCGCAACATCCCCTATTTCGGCATCTGCTTCGGCATGCAGATGGCGGTGATCGAGGCGGCGCGGAACCTGGCCGGCTATCCCAAGGCCTCGTCCACCGAGTTCGGTCCGACGGCCGAACCGGTCGTGGGCCTGATGACCGAGTGGACCCAGGGCAATCAGCGCGTCCTGCGCCAACAGGGCGGCGACCTGGGCGGCACCATGCGGCTGGGCGCCTATGACTCGACGCTGACCGCCGGGTCCAAGATCGCGGAGATCTATGGCTCCACCGCCATCAGCGAACGGCATCGCCACCGCTATGAGGTCAATATCAACTATCGCGAGGCGATCGAGGCGAAGGCCGGGCTGGTGTTCGCCGGACTGTCGCCCGACGGCGTCCTGCCCGAGACGGTGGAGCGGCCGGACCATCCGTGGTTCATCGGCGTCCAGTACCATCCCGAGCTGAAGAGCCGGCCGTTCGCGCCGCACCCGCTGTTCGCCAGCTTCATCGAGGCGGCCGTGGTGCAGAGCCGTCTGGTCTGATAAAATCGCGTTCACGGACCTGCGATTCAGTTCGGTATCGGTTTTGCTGTAAAATGCCTGGAACGGATCGAAATGGGACGATCCGACAGGATGGACCGTCGATGCTCGGCGCCTTGCTTTATCACCTGCACCGGCATGTCCGCCTGGTGCTGATCGCCGGCGGAGTGGGTCTCGTCGTCGGCGTGGCCGTGGTCGGCTATGAGCTGGCCCGCAGCCTGGAGGCGCCGTCGGCCCACCCGGCGGAGACCGGGCGGGCCTGAACCGTCAGTCGATCTTTAGGCGCATGAAGATCATCCCGCCGTCCGGATCGCCGCCGTAGATCGGCTCAAGCGCGTCCGGCACGCGGTTCATCGCATAGAGGGCGCCGAGGCCGAAGCGGACGCGGGGGGCGACCCGCCAGTCGCGGACGGCGCCCAGAGAGGCTTTTCCGACCGTATAGAGCTCGCCGTGGCCGCCGTGGTCGCCGGGGACCAGTTCGTCGGTCTCGATCCGTTCGGCGCGGGCGAAGACGGTCCAGCGCTCGTTCGGATGGACGGCGGATTCCAGCAGCCAGCCGTCCTTGGACTCGTCGTGACTGTTGGTCTTGCGGCCCCAGGCCAGGGTCGAGGACCACCAGCCGGTCTCGCCCAGGCGACGGGTATGGATCGCGCTGGCTGACCATTTGGTCTCGTCCTCGTCGGGCTCCAGCTGTTCCGGGGCCGAGACGTCGGCGTAGGAGGCCTGGAAGGACCAGTCGGCCGTCGGGTTCCACGAGCCCCGCACCGACCAGCTGTCCAGTTTCGGCGCATCTATGCCCCAGCGTTCCTCGTCCGGCTCGCGCCCCTTGAAGGCCGAGGTCTCGATCTTGAACCGGTCGTGGGCCCAGCCCAGGGTCGTGACGCCGAAGACGATGTGGGTCGAGTCCAGCCAGTGGTGGGTGATGGGCGCCTCGGGACTGTCCATCGCGCTCATCCGGTGCATGAAGGCGGGCGGGCCGAAGGCGGGCTCGCCGGGCAGGCCGATGTAGGCGTAGAGGCTGTCCTTGTCGGACAGGCGCTTCGAATAGCTGGCCGACAGCTCCATGAAGAAGTCGTGCGGGTGCTGGCGATCGACCAGGGGATCGACGCCGTTCGCCGTCTCGCCGGCGGCCAGCAGCAGCGGATAGCCGGACTTGCCCATTACGGGGTCGGGGCTGAGCATGGCGCGCAGGTTCAGGGTCGAGCCGTCGTCGAAGTCGCGGCGGGCCGTGGTCATCAGCATGCCTGAGACGAAGGTCTTGTCGCCGCCACGCGGCCCGGACTGGGTGTCGTAGGTCAGGTTCAGCAGGGCGTGGGTCATCACCATCCAGTCGCCCCGGACGGTGTGGATGCCGGCGTGTTCGCCGGAGTCGGGCTGCCAGCTGGTGCCCGAGGCGTCCCGGCTCATGGGCCAGGGGCCGTAGGGGCTGGTCATGGCGTGGGAGTCGGCGGGCGTATCGGCCAGATCGTGACCGGCGTGGTGGGCGTGGTCCTGCGCGCTTGCGGGGACGGCGCCCAGGCTCAGCACCGCCAGGGCGCCGATCAGCCGCAGAAGGGACGAGACGATCTTCACGCCGCCGAGGATAGGCGTCGCCATCCGGCGCCGCAATGTATCGCCCGTGTCATTCACCGCGCCGGCTTCTTGTCCACCAGCGGCAGGCCCGGCGCGTCCGGCGGGGTCTGGCCGCCCGCGCCCAGTTCGCGTTGCATGAAGACGACGTCGCGCCAGTCGTCGTGTTTCCAGCCCGCCGCCTTGAAGACGCCGGCGTCGGCGAAGCCACGGGCGCGGTGCAGGGCGATGGAGCCGGCGTTGTCGGAATCGCCGATCACGGCGACCATCTGGCGCAGACCGAGAGCCTCGCAATGATTGATCAACTGGTCCAGCAGGGCGCCGGCGACGCCGCGACCGCGGGCCTCGGGTGCGACATAGATCGAGTCCTCGACCATGTAGCGATAGGCCTGGCGGGTGCGGAATGGGCCGGCGTAGGCGTAGCCGACGACGACGCCGTCGATCACGGCGACCAGCCGGGGCAGGCCCAGGGCCTGGACCGCCGCGAACCGGGCCGTCATCTCGATCGCGTCCGGTGCCTCCAGCTCGAAGGTGCCGCGTCCGTTGGCGACGCTTTCGGCATAGATGGCGGTGATGGCCGCCATGTCGGCCTGGGTCGCCGCGCGGATATGGACGGCGCCGCCCATCAGCCCAGCAGCCGCGCGGCCTGGGGGGCGAAATAGGTCAGGACGCCCGCGCAGCCGGCGCGCTTGAACCCGTGCAGGGTCTCGAGGATGGCCCGGTCCTGGTCCAGCCAGCCGTTGGCGATGGAGGCCTGGATCATCGCGTATTCGCCCGACACCTGATAGGCGAAGGTCGGGACGCGGAAGGTTTCGGACACGCGGCGAACGATGTCGAGATAGGGCATGCCCGGCTTGACCATGACCGCGTCGGCGCCTTCCGACAGGTCCATGGCGACCTCTTTCAGGGCCTCGTCCGAGTTGGCGTAGTCCATCTGATAGGTCTTCTTGTCGCCCTTCAGCGCGGTCGAGGAGCCGACGGCGTCGCGGTAGGGGCCGTAGAAGGCCGAGGCGAACTTGGCCGCATAGGACAGGATCAGGGTGTCATGGAAGCCGTTGGCCTCGAGCGCCTCGCGCACCGCCTGGATGCGGCCGTCCATCATGTCGGAGGGGGCGACCACGTCGGCGCCGGCGTGGGCGTGGATGAAGGCCTGTTCGGCGAGGCGGTCCAGGCTGGCGTCATTGACGATCCGGTCGCCCTCCAGAACCCCGTCGTGGCCGTGGTCGGTGTAGCAGTCCAACGCCACGTCGGTCATGACCCCGATCTCGGGCGCGGCGTCCTTGATGGCCTTGATACAGTCGGGGATCAGGCCGTCGGGATCGGTGGCGCCCGTGCCGACCGCGTCCTTGATGGCGCCGTCCACATTGGGGAACAGGGCGATCATCGGAATGCCCAGGTCGCGCGCCTCGACCGCCGCCGCCGCCGCCGCCTTGGGCGACAGGCGGAAGACGCCGGGCATGGAGGCGACGGGGACGCGGTCCTCGGCGCCGTCGTGGACGATCAGGGGCCAGATCAGATCGGCCGGGGTCAGGACGGTCTCGGCGACCAGGCGGCGCACCCAGGGACTGGCGCGCAGACGCCGCGGACGGGCGAGCGGGAAGGGGGCGGGCTGATAGGGAAGCATGGACGGGTGACTTTCGAAATCTGTCGCCGGACTAGCGCCGCTGGGGCCGGGGCGCAAATCGCGTGAGGCTTCGGATCGTTTCCAAACTGATACCGGCTTGCGCGGATCGACGAAATACGAGCCTATCCCATCAAAATCGGGGAGACGGCGATGATCAGACGATGGGCGGCGAGTGCGGCGGTTCTGGCCCTGGCGGCGGGACTGTCGGGATGCCTGACCATCGCGTCCGACGGCGGCGAACGGATCGTCGTCCAGGAGGCGTCGGCCGATCTGGGCGCCCCGGCCTATGTCTCGCTCTATACGGATGCGGTCGCCGATCCGAAGCGGCCGGCGGAAGAGGTCGCGCGCGATCCCCTGCGTCATCCGGCCGAGATCCTGGCCTTCGCCCAGCTGGCGCCGGGCGACAAGGTGGCCGATGTGCGCCCCGGCGCCGGCTATTTCACCCGGCTGTTCTCGGATGTGGTCGGGCCGAACGGCCGAGTCTACGCCTTCGTGCCCGAGCGGACCATGGCGCGCGAGAACCCGATGGCCGACGCCCTGGTCGGCGCCTATCCCAATGTGACGCGGGTCAACGGCCTGCTGGACGCCATGACCTATGACCAGCCGCTGGACATGGTCTTCATGAGCCAGGAATATCACGACTTCCACATCCCCGGTTTCAACACCGATGTGGCCAAGATGAACGCGGCGGTGTTCGCGGCCCTGAAGCCTGGCGGCCGCTATATCCTGATCGACCACCAGGCGGCGGCGGGGACCGGGATCTCGGCGGTCCAGACCCTGCACCGGATCGAGGGCGACTATCTGAAGCGCGAGGTCGAGGCGGCGGGCTTCGTCTTCGAGGGCGAGAGCGCGGCCGTGGCCAATCCGGCCGACGACCACAGCCTGAACGTCTTCGACGCGGCCATTCGCGGCAAGACCGATCAATTCGTCTATCGCTTCAGAAAGCCGGGCTGAGGTCTTCAGGTTCGGGAGCGTCGGTCGAGCGGGCGCACGCCTCCCGCGCCTCCCGCGCCCGTCTGAGGGCGCCGGTCTCGGCCCGGAGAAGCGGGCCGGGGACGATATAGTCGGCATAGGCCGGACGGCGATTGGCCTTGACCTGCCGCAGGAACAGGCCTTCGCGCTCGGTCAGGGGTTCGGCTTCTCCGGCGGCGATCAGCTCGAGCCGGTATCGCTGCAGCGTATAGACGAAGGCGTCGTCATGGCGGGCGCTGGACGGACGGCGAGGGCGCATTGGGGGTTCCTTCCGGGGCGTGGGGTTTGGGGTTTGGGGTGTGGTGAATTGGCTCTGTCTTCGCGGGCGACCAGCGAAGTTTGGGGAGGGCGTGGGACGCCGGGTCTGCACCCGGGGTTTGGAGTTTTAAGTACCGTTTCGGCGCAGTCGTCGTCCCACGCGGTCGTTTTCCACACGCGCTCCGGCTGGCGGCCCTAGCCTTCGAGCCTTGCCGGATCGGCGGGCCGCCTTGCGACGGCTTCGCCGGGGCGGACATGCCGATTGAAAATCGACAGCGGTCCGCTTTCCTAAGCGTGCGGCGAGCAGGAGGCGGCATCCATCGCCGCCCCTAAGGACCCCGGCGGTCTCCTCCCCACCGGCTTCATCGCTCGACCACAGCCCCGCCGCCGTCAGGGCGCTGGATCCGACGCCCTCCCCATCGGCGGGGATGAAGAGAGCATATGGGCGCCGGCTTCTATGGCGCGGAAGTCGGGGCGAGATTCTTTTAGAGCATTGAAATCTTTAGGAACGGACCAGCGTCATTGTGCGCGCTGGGCCATGTGATCGACCATCACAGACCTTCCCCCGCTTGCGGGGGAAGTGTCAGGTCGTGGCGCGAAGCGACACGCCTGACGATGGGGGAAGTCTTCTAGTTCGAGCAAGACTTCCCCCTCCGACCCTGGTCCGCTGCGCGGACGCCGGGCCACCTCCCCCGCAAGCGGGGGAGGGGCTGCTGCTCCGGCGGTGGGCATGCCCCTTGCCAGCGTCTGGCGCCGAGTCGCCCCCTCCTGGCGTTCGCTGACGCTCCCGCCTGTCCTCCCCGCCGGCCTTCGCCGACGGGGAGGTGAGTGAGGCGGCGTCACCTCTCCGCGTGAAACGCCGCGTCGAAGGCCTCGTGCTTGTCGAACCCGTTTTCGGGACCGGCCGCTTTCCAGAAGGCGACGACGTCGGATGGGGCTATGAAGGCGGTCATGAGCCAGATCCTATCCAATCCGCTTCCCGTCTTTCATGACCGCGACTGCGACCTTTCTATCATCCGAAGCAAGCGCGTGGCCATGATCGGCTACGGCAGCCAGGGGCGGACCCATGCGCTGAATCTGCGCGATTCGGGCGTGACCGACATCGTCGTGGGTCTGAAAGTCGGGTCGAAGACGCGGGAACGCGCCCAGGCCGACGGATTCGCGGTGATGACGGCGGGCGAGGCGGCGGCGGGGGCGGATGTGATCGCGGTCATGACCTCGGACGAGGCCCACCGCGACCTGTGGCGCGACGAGCTGGCGCCGAATGTGCGGCCGGGGGCCGCCCTGGTCTTCGCCCACGGCCTGTCGGTGCGGTTCGGCCTGGTGGAGCCCCGCGCCGACCTGGACGTCATCCTGGCCTCGCCCAAGGGGATCGGACCGCGCATCCGTGACCTGTACGAGGCCGGGGAGGGGGTCTTCTGCCTGTTCGGGGTGCATCAGGACGCCACGGGCGGCGCCCACGCCCTGGGCCTGTCCTATGCGGCCGCCCTGGGGTGCGGGCGCAAGGGCATCCTCGAGACGACGATGAGGGACGAGTGCGAGAGCGATCTGTTCGGGGAACAGGTGGTGCTGTGCGGCGGGATCGCCGAGCTGATCGATTCGGCCTTCATGAAACTGGTCGAGGCCGGCTATCCGCCGGAGGTGGCCTGGTTCGAGTGTTTCTATGAGGCCAAGCTGGTCACGGACCTGATGTATGAGCGCGGCATAGCCGGCGCCTTCGCCAAGATCTCCAATACGGCCGAATACGGGGCCTATCTGACCGGGCCGCGCATCATCAACGCCGCCTCGCGCGCCGTCATGGACCAGGTGCTGGCCGAGGTGCAGGGCGGGGGCTTCGTGCGGGCCCTGATGGCGGATTACGACGCCGGCTCGCCCGACCTGCTGGCGCGGCGCGGGGCCCTGGGGCGGCGGCCGATCGAGGCGGTGGGGGCGCATCTGAACGAGGTGGCGCGTCTGGCGCGCGAGACGGCGGCGAACGACGACACACGCACATAGGCTTCGTCATCCTCGGGGCGGGCCCGAGGGTGATGATTATTGGATTTTGCAAAAAGAGAAGATGGTCGGAGTGAGAGGATTCGAACCTCCGACCCCTGCGTCCCGAACGCAGTGCTCTACCAGGCTGAGCCACACTCCGACCGTGGGGGCTGGCCTGGCGGCGTCGCCCCGAAGTGAGGACGCGGCTTATAGCCATGGGTTTCCGACCCCGCAAGCACCCATTTCGACCTTCTTTGCAGGGGGCTTGGCGCGCGACGAAAATAGTCCTGAAAGAGGGTGTTGCATCCGAAAACGGTTTGGCCTATCTGACCGCCTCCGCCGCGCGAGAGCGCAGCGGTCGCCGGACCTGCTGGGGAATGGTGTAATGGTAACACTCCGGTTTTTGGTACCGTCATTCTAGGTTCGAGTCCTAGTTCCCCAGCCACCGCCCTCCCTGGATTTAAGCGCTTTTGACCCCTCCTGAGGGAGGCGGGTTTATTTGGTCAGCGACGGGTGCGATCGGAACGGTTCGGTCGTTGGCGGAGCGGCGTCCTTGGCCGCATGGCGTCTAGGACGGCGACGACGCTCTGACGCGGTTCAATGAGGCGGTGAGGGCCTTCACGCTGTGAGGGCCTTCACCTCGACCTTGCCGCGTTAGGTCTTTTGGGTTCTCTGCGGCTGACGTCCGGTCAGGACCAGCAGGAAGCCCGCGCCGATCAGGGCGAAGCCGACCATCGGTCCAAGACCCAGACGTTCGCCCAGGAAGGGAACCGCCAGCAGACTGCCGAACACCGGCATCAGGTAGAAGAAGATCGAGGCGCGCGCCGCGCCGATCAGTTCGACGCCGCGATTGAACAGGAAGAAGGCCGCGATCGACGGCCCCACGGCCACAAAGACGACGCCCGCCAGGGCCTGTGGATGCTCCAGCGGCAGAGGCGCGCCCCAGACCAGTTGCAGCGGCGCCGTCACCAGGGCCGCCAGAGCGACGGTGACAAACAGAAAGCTCGTGGCGTGGACCCTGGGACGCAGACGCAACAGGGTGGCGTACAGCGACTGGGAGATCATCGCCCCGACGACGCAGGCCAGGCCTAGCCACGGCGTAGCGGCGCCGACACCGGCCAGGCCGACAATCGCGCCGACCCCGAAAATGGACAGGACGGTCGCGCCGATCTGACGTCCGGTCGGGCGCTCGCGGAAGACGATCAGCCCGAACAGAAGTATGGCGACCGGCAGGGCCGACTGCACCAGCAGGGCTGTGGTGGCCGGGACCGTGGTCAGGCCGACATAGGCCAGCAGATTGCTGCCGGCGAGCCCCGTCGTCGCCAGAACCAGCAGTAGGGGCCAGCCCTTGCGCAGCGCGGGCCAGTCGCGTTTCAGGTGCGGCCAGGCCAGGGGCAGAACCAGAGGAGCCGCCAGGGCCCAGCGCCAGAAGCCCAGGCTGACCGGCGGCAGGCCCGACGACATCAACCGCCCCACGACGAAGTTGCTGGCCCATAAAAAGGCGGCGCAGGACAGCAGCAGATAGGGGGCGCGCCAGAGCCGAGTCAGAATACGCGACTCTGGCCCCCGCGCCAGGGCGGCTTCGGCGGTCACGACACAGCCCGCAGAGCATCGGCGAAGATCGGCAGGCTGCTGTCTGACAGTCCGGCCAGATTGATGCGCCCGGACCCGGCCATATAGACGGCGTGCTCGGTCTTCAGGCGTTGCACCTGTTCGGACGAGACGGCCAGATTGGCGAACATGCCGCGTCCTTCGCGCAGCCCTGACAGCTGAGGGCTGGTTGCGGCGAGGGCGCTGCGAACACCGGCGATTCGCGTCTGCATCGCCTGGAGTTCAGTCTTCCAATTTTTCTTGAGCGCAGGGTCCTCGAGAATGGTGCGGACGATGGCGGCGCCGTGGTCTGGCGGCATGGACCAGTTGGCGCGCGCCAGGGCGCAAAGATTGGTCATCAAGGATGCGGAGCGGGTCGCGGTGGGCGCCTGGACGAACAGGGCGCCGGTTCGTTCGCGGTAAAGGCCGAAATTCTTGTCGCAGGAGACGGCGATCAAGGCATAGGGAATCTGACGCAGCAGAAGACGCATGCCGGCGCCGTCGGCGTCCAGGTCCTTTCCCAGCCCCAGATAAGCCAGGTCGATCACCGGCAGCAGATTGCGTCGTGCAATCACCTCGGTGGTCGCCGCCCACAGGGCCGGCGACAGATCCAGGCCGGTCGGGTTGTGACAGCAGCCGTGCAAAAGGACGGCGTCGCCCTCGGGCGCCGTTTCCAGCGCTGCGATCCAGGCTTCTCCGTTCAGGGTCTGCGCCTTCAGGTCGAAGACGGAGGTCGTCTCCAGCGTCAGACCGGCGGCCTGGAACACCGCCGCGTGGTTCGGCCAGGTCGGGGCCGCCGCATGGATGCGGCCAACCCCGCTTTCCGCCAGGAGCTCCGCTGCAAGCCGCAGCGCCCCCGCTCCGCCGGGGGTCTGAACGCCTCGGCGATGGGCGAGTCCATCCGCGCTGGTGAAGATCAGGTCGGCGATCGCCGTGACGAAGCCCAGATCGCCTTCCGGGCCGAGATAGGCCTTGCTGGACTGGCGGTCGACCAGCAGTCGCTCGGCCGCCTTGACCGCCGCCATGACCGGCGTTCGTCCCTCGCAATTGCGATAGACGCCCACGCCGAGGTCGATCTTTTTGACGCGGGGATCAGAGCGGAAAGAGCCGATCAGCGCGAGAAGGGGGTCGGCGGGCCGGGGCGGAAGCGTTGCGATATCAAACATGAAGAGGTTTGTATCGGTTCGGCGCGATTTCAGGCGTTCAAATAGCCATTAAATGGCGATTTCCCTGTGTTCCGCTTTCTGATATTGGCAAATAGTGAAACAAAAATTTCAACTCGATGATCTCGGTCGGCGCATTCTCCGGGTGCTGCAGTCGGATGCGACTGTCTCCCAGACGGAGTTGGCCGAGCGGGTTCACAGTTCAGCAGCCTCATGCTGGCGGCGCGTACGGTCCCTGGAGGCGGCGGGCGTGCTGGGGCGCTCCGTGCGACTGGTTGATCGCAACCAGGTCGGCTGTCCCGTCGACGTGATTTGCCATGTCCGGCTGAAGTCGCATGAGGAATCACTGGGCGCCGCCTTCGAGCGGTTCGTGCGACAGCAGCCGAACATCCTGGATTGCTATTCCATGTCCGGCGACTGGGACTATCTTCTGCGTGTCGTCGCCGCCGACATCGCCGACTACGAGCGGTTCCTGATGCGCGTCCTGTTACGCCATGAGGCTGTCGCCACCGCCAGTTCGCACTTTGCGCTGTCGTGCGTGAAATCAGAAACGGCCCTACCGGTGTGAAGGGGATGTCAGACGGTGCTGTGATCCTCCCTCGTTGCAGTGGTCATGCGTTGCCCCGGGACGGATGTCGGACGCTCGCAGTGCGATAATTCGGACGTCGTAGGCTGGGCCGAGGAAGTGATAGGGTGTGGGCGCCCTCGAGTGCTGAGACGCCTGCTAAAGGGTTTCAAGGCGACGGCAGGACGATGTCGTCGCAGCCAGCAGGGATCCCTTGATTTGATCGAACACTATGGATGGTCTGAGTCTCTGGCGGAGGCCTTCGCGCCCTATGAGCGTGAAGGCCGCGCGCCGGGACGCATCATCCTCCACCAGCGGGACGGCTACGTCGTTGCGACAGACGACGGAGACATACGCGCGAAGGTTTCGGGCCGGCTGCGTCATGAGGCGGGCGAAAACGGGCATCCTGCGGTCGGGGACTGGGTCGCCCTTTCGCTGAGCGCACAGGAGCGGGCGGCCACGATTCACGCCGTCTTGCCGCGCCGCACGGCGTTCGTCCGCAGGGCGGCCGACAGCACGCGGAAACTGCAGATTCTGGCCGCAAACGTCGATGTGGCGTTTATCGTCACATCCTTGAACGGTGATCTCAACCTGCGCCGGATCCAGCGCTATCTGGCGGCGGCCTGGGAGAGCGGGGCCCGACCTGTCCTGGTGCTGACGAAATCGGACCTGTGCGACGATCCGCAAGGCCAGGTCGCGCGCATCGTCGCATCGGAACCGGGTTGTCCCGTCCTGATGGTGTCGGCCCGCCAAGGCGTGGGTCTCGACGCCTTGCTCGCCCAGGTGGGGAGGGGAGAGACCTGCGTGCTGATCGGCTCGTCCGGCGTCGGCAAGTCCACCCTGGTGAACGCCTTCCTGAACGAAGACCGGATGGCCACCCAGGCGATCCGCGAGACCGACGATCAGGGCCGGCACACCACCAGCCACCGCGAGCTCATCCTGCTTCCCGGCGGTCGATTGATGCTGGACACGCCGGGTATTCGCGAGGTTGGGCTGATCGACGCCGAAGAGGGCGTGAGCGCCGTATTCGAAGATGTCGAAACTCTTCTCCAGGCCTGCCGGTTCAGCAACTGCGGTCACGCCAACGAGCCGGGCTGCGCCGTAAAAGCCGCCGTGCAGAGCGGAGCGCTCGATCCCGCCCGGTGGGCGCACTACCAGAAATTGACGCTCGAAGCGGCTGCGGCCCAGCACGAACAGGAGCGGGCGGCGAAGGCGGTCGAACGCCGCCGGCTCGGCGCGCTTCAGAAGGCGTACCGCGCCACGAAGAGGAACGACCGGGGGGGCGCCGGCTGATCGACCGGGGGGGGGCGCGTCACCAGCCGCCGCTCTCACCGGATTTGAGCCTGTTTCAGACGTAACGGCCAGCCCGCCAACGGCCAGCACCAAGGGCTTGCGCCTCGCAGCGGGGCCGTTTGATTGGCCGCAGGGCCAGTTTCGATAATCCATTGCGATGGTTTGACCCGTCGCCCGAGGTGAGCCGGACGCCCGCCTGCGACGCTGAGGCGTCGCAGGCGGGCGGAGCGCTTTAGAACGCGTAGCTCAAGGTCGCGGAGATTGCGCGAGGGTTCAGCACGCGCGCCAATCCGACGCCGGAGGCGGGGATCGTCGTATCGTTCACCTCAGTGATCGCGAGCACGTCGAACAGATTGTTCGCATTGACCGACACGGTGATATAGTCGGTAAGATTATACCGCGCGAAAGCGTCTGTCGTAATGTAGCCCGGCTGACGCAGTTGGTTGGACGGATCGGTGAAGCTGCCGGTCGTTCCGATGAAGGCGGCGCCCACGCTGAAGTTCTTCGTGGTGATCTGCGGCGTCGCCTGGAAAATCCAGTCCGGTTGGCGGCCGGGCTTACGCCCGACGTTCGACGGAGTCAGATTGTCAGCGGAAATCTCGGCGTCGGTATAGGTTGCGCCGGTGTTGAGCCGGAACGGCCCGCGCTGGAACTCGCCCTCAAATTCGAAGCCCTTGGTCTCATAGGTGCGGGTGAACGGCGTACCGCGGAACCCGTTGGTGTCGTCGGCCTCGGCGGAGAAGCCCGTGATTTGCAGCGTCACCCCATTGTTGCGGTATTTTACGCCGCCTTCGAGCTGTTTGACGGTATCGACGGCGGCGCTGCTGTCGATCAATTCGCCGCTCGTCAGGTCGACGAAGCTGTTGCGGATGAGGCGTTCAGCATTCGCCCGACCGCCCCGGCTGTAGCGCAAGAAGCCGGACAGGCTTTGCGAAAAGCGATAGTTCGCGCTCATCGAATAGGAGAGATACTCGGTCGAATAATCGAGGGGGGACGATGTCGTCAGATCGAACTGCGAAACCCGCGTTTCCGCAGACGACACTATCCCGTCGCCGTTCACGTCGAGCGACGAATAGCCGGTCGCGCGGCGATAGCTCCCCTCGGCGTCGAAGAAGTCGTAGCGAAGGCTGCCGCCCACCGAGAGCTTTCCGAGCTTTATGTTGGCGGAGGCATAGGGCGCGGCGACATCATAGGTGGACTTCATGCTCAAATGGCCAAGGCGGACCGAGCCGAACCCCGGCCCGTACGAGTAGTAGCCGTTCTGCGTAACCGCCGTCCCGTTGGCTCTCGTCAGGTTGATCAAGGCCGCCTCACCGTCGCTTTTGACTTCGGACAGGACGGACCCGAAGAGGTAGTCGACGTCGATGTCCTGGCGCGATTTGTAGAAGCCTCCGGTCAGCGTGAGTTCGGTCTTGCCCATGGCAAAGGTCCGGCTGGCGCGCACGTCATTGGTGAAATTATTGAGGCTGTGGAAATCCAGATTGCCAAAATTGATCGGCACCAGCAGTCCATTGCCATTGAGCGTCGCGGGATTGGCGATAACCTGACCGGCATTGGGGCCATTGGCGTAGCTCAACGTCGCGCCCGCGCCGCCATATTGCGTGGCGACCGCCGTCGCCGTGTTGATCACGACCTGCTCGGCGCTACGAAAACCGCCGGAAATGTCGGAATAGCGGGTGCGGTTGGTGATGGTCCATCCGGCGAGATCAAACTGCGTCTCGAAGCCGACCGACTTGACCACCGGGTGCTGGCCGTCGGTCAGATCATAGCTCGCCAGCTGATTGTTGCCGTCAAGCGTCAGCAAGCCGGTCACATATTTTGACATCAACGTGTCGTGCGTCGGATCGAAGCCGGCGACGGCGCGATATTTCGGATTGGCGTTGCTGCCGGTGATGGCGATCGGCGCGACACTGTAGGCCGGGGTGCGGTCGTCCAGATATTTTCCGTAAAAGCGGATGTAGCCGCCGGTGAATTCCTTGGTGATGTTCAGCTTGACCTGGCCGCCGCGTTCACCGTCGAGGCCTATCGCGCGCGGACCGTCGCCTTGGCGATAAAAGCCGCCGATGTGCATCCGCAAAGTGTCTGACAGCCTGCCGCCGTAGTCGAAGTCCAGGCGATAGCGTTCGAAGTCGAGACCGATCGTCGTGGCGATCGCGCCGCCCTCTGCGACGCCGGTCTTCGAAATCAGGTTGATCACGCCGCCCGGCGAGTTGGACGCGAATGTAGAGGCCGAGCCGCCGCGGATCGCCTGCACGCCGGCGAGATTGAGATCAGACCTCAAGAACTCGTCGCTGCTCGCCCAGCCGATATCGCCGAATTCAAAGACGGGCAGGCCATCTTCTTGAAACTGGACATATTTTGCGCCGTTCGCCGACAGCGGCAGGCCGCGAATCGTCACATTCGCATATCCTTCGCCCGAACTCGCTTCGGTGCGAACGCCGGGGATCAAGCGGAGCATGTTTGGAACGTCGCGCAGCCCGAAATTGCTGATGGTTTCGCTGTCCAACATGCTGGTCGACGTCGCACTGTCGAGTTGGTCGCGCGCCTTCGCCACCCCGGTGGAGAAGGATTCCTTGTTGGCGGGCGCGGTCGCTTCTTGATTGGGCTGGCTAGCGTCGGACGACATGGTCGCCGGACGAGAACGCTCCGCCGCATCTGCACCGGCTGCGAGAGCCTGACCGGCGGCAGGTGTGATCTGCGCCATTGCAGGAGAAGAAAATGTAAGGAGTGTTACGGATAGCAGCAGTAAGCGTTTCTTAGTGTGCATTGGCCAGCCCCGATGTCTGTATCGTTGTTTTTACAACGAGTTGTATCATTGTTGGTTTTGTTCATCTGCGAATCGACGACTCGTTGTGTCGAAGTGTCGTGCGTATGTTTCTTCGCCGCATTCTTTTAAGCAATAACCTTACTGGAATGCGGTAAAAGTACGTAGTTGTTGCTGGGGAATTGCTGTTTGAAGGACGCGCCTGCTCGCGTTCGACATGGCTTGTGGAGGGGGCTGTTCAGGCCTTCTTGGGCCGTGCGATCATGCCCATTCGGGCGACTTCGCCGGTGACGTGACGGCGAGTCATTTCCAGCAGGCGCTGGAGCGCCCAGCGAGACTCGTGGCCGCATCGTCGAGCGGCGATCCGGCTAGAAATTGGTGGGCCGACAGGGCTCGATCATGGCCCGCACCACGGCCTCTGGCACGATGACCAACGTCAACATCTAGACGAATACGGCCGACCGGCGCGGGTGGGCGGGTGCTGGGCGGGGGGAGGCGAAGAGATGGGCCAGACGGTCGGCTACGCCCGTTGGAGGGGGCGCGGGGGAGGGGGCGCGGGTCGGGCCAGGCCTGTATGCCGGGAGTAGGGCCGCGTCGCGAGACGGCGGCCTGGGGAATGGTGCCGGTTGCAGGAATCGAACCCGCGACATCCAGTTTACAAAACTGGCGCTCTACCAACTGAGCTAAACCGGCGCCGTCCTCGAGACAGCAGGCCTTATGCGGACGGATCGTAGCGGGTGCAAGATGGCGCAGGCGTGAATTCAGTCCAGTTCCGCTGCGATCTGCTGAGCGAGGGGCTTCAGGACGGCGGCCTCGGCCATCGGCGCGTGCCCATGCCCCTTCATCGGCCGATCGGCCCAGCGGGGGATGATGTGGAAATGCAGGTGGAAGACGGTCTGACCGCCCGCTTCGCCGTTGAACTGCATGACCGAGATCCCGTCAGGTTTCAGGGCCTTCGCGACGGCCTTGGCCGTGCGTTGCAGGGCGGCGGTCAGACGGGCCAGAACCTCGGGTTCAATCTCCAGCAGGGTCCGAGCCTGCGACTGTTTGGCGATCACCAGGACATGGCCCTCTGACTGGGGGAAGACGTCCATGAAGGCCAGGACGTGGTCGTCTTCCCACACCTTCACCGAAGGAATCTCGCCGCGCAGAATCTTGGCGAAGATGTTGTCGGGGTCGTAGGCGCCGTGAAGGCTCATGGCCGTCTCCGTCTGTATGTCGCGATCTTGATCTGCGGACTGGTTAGCAGCGCCGGACGGCGAGGGGGAGCCTTACTCGACATCAGGCGTTAAGGTGACGCTTCATATTCGCTTGAGGACACCATGATCCGTTTCATCATCCAGGCCGTCGTCACCATGGTTGGTCTTTGGCTCGCCGCCCAGGTCGTGCCGGGCGTCGGCTTCACCAGCACCGGTTCACTGATCGCGGCCGCCGTCATCCTGGGGCTGATCAACGCCGTGGTGCGCCCGATCATGGTCGTGCTGACCTTCCCGATCACGGTTGTGACTCTGGGCCTGTTCCTGCTGGTGGTGAATGCGGCGATGATCGGTCTGACGGCCGTCTTTCTGGACGGCTTCGCTGTCCAGGGTCTGTGGGCGGGAGTCGGGGCGGCCATTGTCACCGGCGTCGTCAGCTGGATCGCCGGCGCCTTCATCGGTGGAGACGAGAAGCGCGGCTAAGCCCTTGTAAAGGCGCGACCGTTTGCATCGAACAGATGGGCTCGGTCCGGCGGGACGCACAGGCGCATGGCGGCGCCCGGCCTGGCCGGGACTTCGCCCGACAGCTGGACCGTCAGGGTGTCTTCGGACGCCGGATGTTTGAGATGGACCATGGTCGCGGCGCCCAGGGTTTCGACGAATAGAACCTCGGCGGTCAGGGTGTCGCCTTCAGGGGCGGTTTCGCTGGTCGGCAGGGTCAGGTGTTCGGGCCGGACGCCCAGGGTGACGGCGTCGCCCGGCCTGGCGGAGGCCGCGTCGGCCGCCACGTGCAGGGTCTCGCCGGCCGTCGTGCGTATCGTCGCGCCTGTAGACGAGCCCTTCACCACTTCGGCGGCCAACAGGTTCATCCGCGGGCTGCCGATGAAACTGGCGACGAACAGATTGGCGGGACGCTGATACAGGTCCATGGGCGCCCCGACCTGTTCGATCTGACCGCCGTTCAGCACCACGATCCGGTCGGCCAGGGTCATGGCCTCGACCTGGTCGTGGGTGACGTAGATCATGGTGGTCTTCAACTCGGCGTGCAGCCGCGCGAACTCGTAGCGCATCCGGACCCGAAGGGCGGCGTCCAGATTGGAGAGAGGTTCGTCGAACAGAAACACCTCCGGTTCGCGCACGATGGCCCGGCCGATGGCGACCCGCTGACGCTGGCCGCCGGACATGGCCTTGGGCTTGCGGTCCAGATAGTCGGTGATGCTGAGGGCTTCGGCGGCGGCGCGGACGCGGCGATCAATCTCGGCCTTATCTGTCTTGGCCAGTTTCAGGCCGAAGGCCATGTTTTCATAGGCCGTCATGTGCGGATAGAGGGCGTAGGACTGGAACACCATGGCGATGCCTCGGTCAGACGGCGACAGGTCGTTGACCACGCGGCCGCCGATGGAGACCTGGCCCGTCGTCGCCTCTTCCAGGCCGGCGATGGTGCGCAGCAGGGTGGACTTGCCGCAGCCCGAGGGGCCGACAAAGACCACGAACTCGCCGTCGGCGATCTCCAGATCGACGCCCTTCAGCACCTCAACGGCGCCGAACGCCTTCTTCACGCCGACCAGACGGACGTCCGCCATGCTTCCCGCTTCCCTGAGCCGTTTCTATTTTGCCGCACCGTAACCGGTTACATCGCAGGATCAATGGCGCGAGACGTCTCAGGCGCGATCAGTCCCGGTCGGGCGCGCCTAGCGGGAAATAGTGGCGATACTGCCGCGCCTCATCGACGCAACGCGCGAAGGAAGGCCGGGCCAACAGTCGCGCGCGATAGGCCCTCAGCGCTTCGAAGCGTTCGGGAATGGGGTGGGTCCAGTCGGCGTAGAACAGGGCGGGCGCCGCCGCGCAGTCGGCCAGGGTGAAGCCGTGATCGGTCGCCCATTCCCTGCCGGCCAGCCGTTGGTCCAGCCAGGCATAGGCGGTGTCGAGTATTTTTCGCGCCTCCTCGACGCCATAGGGATCGCGGTCGGCTTCGGGGCGCAGGGTGTCGAAGATGAACTTCTGCTGGGGCGTGTTGATGTAGTTATCGAACACCCGGTCCATCATCCGCACCTCGACGGCGGCGAGGGGATCGCGGGGGATCAACCGGCCTTCGCCGTGCCGCGCATCGACATATTCGACGATGCTGGTCGCCTCGACGATGGTGGTTTCGCCGTCGGTCAGGATCGGGAACCGCTTCATCGGCCAAAGCGCTGTCATTTCGGCCATCACGCCCGGTGACTCCAGGTGAAGATACTCGAATGGCGTCTCAGTCTCATAAAGCGCGGTCAGCGCCTTCTGGCAGTAGGAGGAGAAGGGGTGGGCGAAGAGTTTCATGGGCGGCCCCTGGGTTGGTTATTTTATGTAACCGTCTCGCAGCGACACCCGCATGTCAATCTGTCGGTTGAATTTGCGAAGTTGTAAAAATTGGCTTTCGCAAAACCGCAACGCTGATAAAAGCCCGCCACCAATCGCGGGGAGTATCGAGATGGCGAAGCGTTCAATCCTGATGGCGACGGCGTCGCTCGCCTGGCTGGCCGCCGTGGCGCAGGCACAGGCACAGACTCAGGCTCAGATCGACGATATCGTCGTCACCGGTTCGCGGATCGCGGGCGGGGACCGGATCGCGCCGGTCGAGACCGTCGGGCGTGAGGCCATCGCCGCCGCCGGGATCGCCGACGCCTCGCAACTGGTCCGGCTGGTCACCGCAAACTCGGGCTCCGAGGCGCAGGTGGACCAACTGAACCAACCCCAGAGTTCGGGCACGGCCCAGTTCAACCTGCGCAATCTCGGCCTGGGCTCGACCCTGGTGCTGGTCGACGGTCAGCGCTGGACGTCCAGCGCCGTGGTGGCCACCGACGGTTCGGCCTTCGTCGACATCAACTCGCTCGTTCCCATGATCGCCTTGCAGCGGGTCGAGGTGGTCAAGGACGGCGCATCCGCCGTCTATGGCTCCGACGCCGTGGCCGGCGTGGTCAATTTCATCACGCGGCATGATGTGGCCCGACCCGAGATCAGCGCCAAATATGCGGTCGCCGACGGGTCGGAAGAGAGCGTGGTCCAGGCCATCGGCGGGTTCGGGCTGCTGGGCGGCGACCTGACCCTGGCGGCCTCGTACTTTCACAGATCGGCCCTGAGCACGGACGAACGCGACTTCACCCAGGCCGAAGGCTACGACCGCGCGTCCTGGACCGCCGTGACCAGCTATGGGCAGCCGGGATCCTATTATCGGCCGAGCGCCAACGCCTATGCGCCGGACCCCGACTGCGACAACCCCGCCTTCGACGCCGCCTATCGCAACAGTGCGAGCGATGCGTTCTGCCGTCTCGACTATTCTGACTTTTTCGACCTGACGCCGGAAGAGACGCGGACGCAGGTGTTCGCCGACTATCGCCGCCCCATCGGCGACATGACCCTGTCGTTGCAGGCGGCCTGGTCATCGACCGGGACCGTCGCGCGACAGACGCCGTCCCTGCCGATCCTGGCGCAGTCGATCACTGTGCCGGCGTCCCATCCAGACAATCCGTTCGGCGAGAACGTGTTGTTCCGGGGGCGGCTGTTGGGCGCAGAGGCCGGGGCGTCGAAGGCGGAGTTCGACTATGAGACCTGGCGTCTGGCCGCGGGGCTGGAGGGTGGTTTCGCCAATGGCTGGAGCTGGAGCCTCGCCGCCACCGCCAGCCGTCAGCATGTCGCCTATGACAAGCCCGATGTGATCGGAAGCGCATTGCAGAATGCGCTGAACGGCCTGGGCGGCGCGGGCTGCGACGCCGCCACCGGCACGCCCGGGGTCGGCGCCTGCCAGTATTATAATCCGTTCGGCAGCGCCTATCTGGGCACAGGCACGGCGAACAGCGACGAACTGATCGACAGTCTGATCGGCTCCGCGGGCCTGCGCGGTTCCGCCAGCCTGACGACCGCAGACGCGTCCACCAGCGGTCAGGCGTTCGACTGGTCCGGCGGCTCGGTCGATGTCGCGCTCGGCGTCCAGTACCGGCGCAGCGCCTTCCGCCATGACTGGAGCGATCTGGTGAACGCCGGTGATCTGCTGACGGCGGGCTATTCGCCCGATTTCGCCGGCGATCAGCAGACCCTGGCCGCCTATGCCGAAGGACGCCTCCATCTGGGCGATCGGATCGAGGCGCAACTGGCCGGACGATACGAGTCCTATGACGGCGAGGGGCGGTTCAGTCCGAAGGCCGCTGTGCGTTGGGATGTGCTCGAAACCGTCGCGCTGCGGGCGTCGTGGGGGCAGGGCTTCCGCGCGCCGTCGGTCTATGCGCAGTCCGGGGCCCAGGCGTCACAGCCGTCGGTGTTTGATCGCGGCGCCTATGTCTTCGTCAACACCCTGACCTCGGGCGACGCGGACCTGAAGCCCGAGAAGTCCGAGAGCCTGACCTTCGGGGTGCAATGGCGGCCCGTTCAGGGCCTCGAACTGGGCGTGGACGCCTGGCGGTTCGACTACACCGATCAGGTCGTCAAGGAATCGGCTCAGGCGATCATCAACCAGGCGGCGGCTGATACTGCGGCCGGCCTGACGGGCACGGACGCCCAGTCGCGACTGACGCGTTCGGCCAGCGGCGCCCTGACCTTTGTCCAGCTGTATTTCATCAATGCGTCGTCGGTGGAGACCCAGGGCGTGGATGTCTCGGCCCGCTATGGTCATGGGCTTTGGGGCGGTCAGGCGACGGCGTCGGCGACCTGGACCTATGTGGATCGCTACGACATCCGCCTGAATGACGGCGCGGCGGAAGTGTCCGGCGTCGGTTCGACCAATCTGAACAACATCGGCCGGTCGCTGCCGCGCAATCGCGGGGAGTTCGTCCTGGGGTGGAGCGGCGGCGTCCATTCGGTGACCGGGCTGGTCCATTATACCGCCGGCTATGACAATGACCGCAGCGGCGTCACGGACACGACCATCGCCAGCCAGACGACGATTGACCTTCTGTACAGCCGCGCCTTCGGCGCCGATCTTGAACTGGCGCTGGGCGTCGTCAATCTGGCCGACAAGGCGCCGCCGCTGGCGCAGTATGCCTTTGGCTATGACCCGGTGGTGGCGGATCCACGCGGGCGCGTGTTCAGCCTGGGCCTTACAAAACGCTTCTGATCAGGCCGCGAGGGGGCGGGCCGGGGGCAGGGCGGCGCTCATCGCCTCGATCAGGGCATGGACGTCCAGCGGTTTGGCCACGAAGCCGTCGAGGCCCGCTTCGCGTCCTTGGTCGCGAACCGACGCCGAAACATCGCCGGAGAGTAGGATCAGCGGGGTGCGGCGTCCGTCAGCCTCTTCCGCGCGGATCCTGCGCGTGGCCTCGAAGCCGTCGCAGACCGGCATGCGAAGGTCCAGCAGGACCATATCGTAGGAGTCGTCACGCCATGCGGCGACGGCCTGGTCGCCGTCCTCCACAACCGTGACCTCCATGCCGAGGTTCGGCAGGATGGTGGCCAGAACCTTGCGGTTAACCGCATTATCGTCGGCGGCCAGCACCCGGAGTCCGGCGAGGCTGGGCGCGCTATCCGCTTCGGAGGTGGAGGCTCGACCGCGCTCAAGCGGCAGCTGGACCGTGAAACAGGAGCCCTGTCCGGCCGTGCTCTCCACGGTGATGTCGCCCCCCATCATACGGGCCAGCGACCGGGAAATGGAAAGGCCAAGCCCCGTGCCGCCGTGGGTGTGAGAGGTTTCGGCGCTGGCCTGGACATAGGGGGCGAACAGTCGCCCGACCGCAGTCTCGTCCATCCCGATGCCGCTGTCGCGCACATCAACGCGAAGCCCGCCCGCTCCCGAGGCTGAGACGGCGACGAGGACCTCGCCACGTGCGGTGAACTTGACGGCGTTGGAAATCAGATTGGCCAGGATCTGCCCTATCCGAACCTTGTCGCCGATCCAGTCGCCGGCGGCGTCCGGCGTCACTTCGATCCTCAAAGCGACCCCCTTCTTGTGGGCGACTTCGCCGAAAGCGGCCTTCATGCGATCCAGCAACCGCGCCAGGTCGAAGTCCGCCTCTACGAGTTCCAGTCTGCCGGCTTCGATCTTCGAGGCGTCCAGGAGGTCGTTGAGAAGGGACGTCAGGGTTTCACCAGACTCCAGAGCAACCTCCAGCCTCTGCTTCTGCGCGGGATCCATCGGCTCGCCGGCCATGACCTGCAACATGCCCAGCATGCCGTTCAGCGGGGTGCGAATCTCGTGGCTGACAATGGCCAGCATTCGCGTCTTGGACTTGGCGAAGGCCAGAACCTCGCGTTCGCGTCGGTCGGTGGTGCGAACGGCCCAAAGGCCCATGCCGGCGCCGAAGCCGAGTGCGGCCATACCGACAGCGACGATTGTGACCCGGGCGGTCGCATAGGCAAGATTGCGCGCGCCCTCGCGTTCAAGCGTCATGGCGGCCTCTTGTGCACGAAGGGCTTCCAGCCGGCGGCGAAGCTCGTCCATCGCGACTTGTCCCTCGATCGCCAGGACGGGGTCGGCGCCCTTGTCGCTCAAGCTCGACAGTCGAGGTTCGGCGTAGACCGTTCGCCAGGTTTCCATCGCCGTCCGCACGCCGTCGAGCTGAGCCTTCTGGGAGGGATTGCCCAACGTCAGCCGGGACAAGGTCTGAAGCTCGTCAGAAAATTTCTGCTGGCCTTTGATGTAGGGCGGTAGGAAATTTCCGTCGCCGCCGCTCTCTACATAGCCTCTGACGCCCGTTTCCTGATCAAGAGCCGCCGTCAAAAGATTGGCCGCTGCACGTTCCACCATCGCCGTGTGCCTGACGGACTCATCGGCTGAGTTGAGCGTGGAGAGATTGGCCCAGACCACCAGCAACAAGACCGCGACCATCGCCGTCATCGTCGCCAACATGGCCAGGGCGGAGCGCGCCGCCCGCGTCTGGATCAAGGCCCGAAGGCGAGCCGTCGGGACGGAGATCGTCATTTGGGAACCGTATGTCAGCGTCTGACGCGTCTTACGGCTCTTCCGATGAAAAATGTCTTTCAGGACCGATCAGGATGATTATCTAGGCGGCTGAAATCTCCTCCTCAGCATGGATCTCCGATGGCTGTCGTTCTGTATGGCATTCCCAATTGCGACACCGTCAAAAAGGCGCGTGTCTGGCTGGAGCAGCAGGGCGTCGACTACGTCTTTCATGACTACAAGAAGGCGGGCGCCGACGCGGGCGCTCTGGGGCGTTGGATTGATGAGCATGGCTGGGAGACGGTGCTGAACCGCGCCGGCACGACGTTCAAGAAGCTGGCCGACGCGGACAAGACTGACCTGGACCGTGACAAGGCCATCGCCCTGATGCTGGCCCAGCCGTCGATGATCAAACGGCCGGTGCTGGATTTGGGCGACCGCCGCCTCGTGGGGTTCAAGCCAGAGGCCTACGCCGCCGCTCTCGGAGACTAGACCGCGTCAGCCTTCCACGTCGGTGATGGGCCGGTCGTGGCCGTCGGCGCTTTCCGTGACCCAGCGGCCGTCGGCGGTTTCATATTCTATGGCCGCGTTCTCGCCCGGCGCCTTTTGCTCGCGCGCGGCGCGGATCGCCGCGGCCTTGGCGTCGTCATGGCTGGCGAAGGTTTCGGAATATGTGCCTCCAGACTGGTAGGCCCAGCCGCCGTCGTGCTCGACGATGCGATAGGTGACATGGGCCATGGAAGCGCTCCTTTTGGGGGTAGGGCCATGACCCTAGGCCGAACCGGCCCGCGCGTCATGTCGCTCGTCTTTCGACCTTACGAAGATTTCACGTCGGCCTGCGCATCCATGGGGGCGTCCCGCAGCCTCTTGTGATCAGAAGGCCGCCGCATCAGGCTGTCGTACCGGATCAAAAGAGAGTTCATCATGGACCTGACACCTATCTTCGTCGTCTTCATCATCTTCTCGTCCATCGTGGCCGTGATCGTCGGGCCGTCTTTCCTGAAAAATCGGGAGCGCCGCGAGATGCAGCTGACCGTCCGCCATGCGGTGGACAAGGGCCAGACCCTGCCGCCCGAGCTGATCGACGCCATGACCAAGGACGTGGAGAAGGGCTTGCCGTCTCGCACCAAGGATATTCGCAAGGGTGTGCTCAGCCTGGCCGCAGGCGTCGGCATCGCCGGCTTTGCGCTGGCGGTTGACAATGCCAGCCGTGACTGGGGCGGCAATGGGGAAGGCGCACTGTTGGGCCTCGCCTGTATCCCCGTGGCCATCGGCGTCGCCTTCATCATCCTGGGCCTATTTAACCCCAATAAGGCCTGAGGTCGGTCGCGGGGGAGAGGTCATGAGCAAGTCCTTGCGCGATCTCCACGACGTGGAGCTGGCCGCCCAGGCGGCGGCCGGCGGCCGGCGGGAGTATGGCGAACTGGTCCGCCGGCATGGTTCGGCGGTCCGGGGGCTTCTGCGCCGCATGGGCGCGGCGCCGTCCCTGGCCGACGATGTGGCCCAGGACGCCTTCTTGCAGGGGTTCCAACGCTGCTCGGAGTTTAGGGGGCAGGGGACGTTTGCGGGCTGGATCAAGAAGATCGCCGCGCGCCTCTATCTGAAGCGCGTCGCCCGCGAGGCCCGCTATGTCGCCGAGGTCGAGGCTGATGAGGCCGACGTCGTCGTTGATCGGGCGGGGGTCATGGACCTGGACGAGGCCCTGAAGACTCTCAGCGAGACCGAGCGTGTGTGCGTGTCCCTGTGCCACGGCGCAGGAATGTCCCATCCCGAAATCGCGGCGGCCATGGATTTGCCGCTCGGCACGGTGAAGTCCCATGTCAAACGTGGTCTGGATAAACTCCGCGCCCGGCTTCAGCCGGCGCAGGCATCAGGCGGGAGGTCGACCCATGTCGGCTGATGAATTCGATCCGATGATCGAGCGGCTGTTCGCGCAGACGCCTCGAATGGCCGATGAGGCCCTGTTCCTGGCCACGGTTCAGGCCAGTATGGAGAAGCGGTCGCGTTGGCGCACCCTGGCTCTGACCAGCGCCGGCCTGGTCGGCGGTGTTCTGGCGGTGAGGGAAGGGGTCAATTTCAACATCTCCGCTGGTGGCGAGACGACCCTGACGCAAGGGGTGCGGACGGCGGCGGCGACGGCCCAGGGCGCGGCTCAGTCCGGGTTGGAGGGGCTCGGCGTTGGGTCGTTCGATCTGATGGACGGGTCGGGCATGATGGCCTTCTGGATCGTGGCGGGGGCGCTGGTCGCCCTGCTGGCGGCGGGCCTGGTGAAACTGTCCCAGGACGTGTGAGGGTGACTTGCGAGGTTGCGGGGCCTATCTGACCGGTCTTCACGTCAGGAGGCCTCTCGATGTCCGTTCACACCCAGGAGACGATCAAGCGCGTCTCCGTGCCCGATATCGCAGGCCGTAAAGGCGGCGAGCCCATTGTCTGTCTGACCGCCTATGACGCCCCCATGGCGGGCTTGCTGGATCCGCATTGCGACGTGCTGCTGGTCGGGGACAGTCTGGGCATGGCGGTCCATGGCCTGCCGAATACGGTCGGGGTGACGCTGGAGATGATGATCCTGCACGGCCAAGCGGTGGTGCGGGGCTCGCGGCGGGCCTTGGTGGTGGTCGATATGCCCTTCGGTTCGTACGAGGGCGGCAAGGCGGCCGCCTATGACAACTGCGTGCGGGTGATGAAGGAGACGGGGGCCCAGGCGGTCAAGCTGGAGACCAGCGTCGAACTGGCCGAGATCGTCGCCTTTCTGGTCAAGCGCGGCATTCCGGTCATGGGCCATGTGGGACTGCGGCCCCAGGCGATTCTGGCCGAGGGCGGCTTCAAGGCCAAGGGACGCACCGATTTCGAGCGGGACCGTGTCATGGCGGAAGCAAAGGCGACCGCTGAGGCCGGCGCCTTCTGCATCGTCATCGAGGGGGTGGCCGAATCATTGGCGCGGGAAATCACCGAGAGCATTGACGTTCCCACGATCGGCATCGGCGCCTCGGCGGCCTGTGACGGCCAGGTTCTGGTGGTGAACGACATGCTGGGCATGTTCGACTGGACGCCGAAGTTCGTGCGGAAATACGCCGATCTGCGCACCGAGATCGACCGCGCGGCGGCCGCTTTCGCCAATGATGTGAAAACCCGCCGTTTTCCTGCCGAAGTCGAGACCTACTTCTCTAAAAAGCCGGCTTCGCAGTAACGGACGGCGTTGCGGGCGGGGAGCCGACCTTCTAGGGTCCGCGCCGGTTTGCTTTTAGCGATTTTGGGGCGACGTTTCAGTGGTTGATGTCTTCGAGCAGGTCGAGGAGGAGCTTCGCTCCGACCGGTACAAGCGCCTGGCCCGCACATGGCTGCCCGTTGTGGGCGTCGTTCTGGTGGTCGCTCTGGTCGCCGCCCTGGGCTGGTGGGGCTGGGACAGCCTGAACTCGAGCAAGGCCGGCAAGGCCGCCGAGGCCTATGATCGCGGCATGGAGGCCCTGCGGGCCGACAACCCCGCCGACGCCCGCCTCGCCTTCGAGGAAGCGGTCAAGGAAGGCAATGGCGCCTACAAGGTCCTGGCCTTGCAGCAGCAGGCCGGCCTGGCGGTGACCGCCGACAAGATCCCCGACGCCGTTCGCCTGTTCGATGAGGCCGCAAAGGCGTCCAGCGACCCGATTCTGTCCGATCCGCCCGCGCTCAAGGCCGCTTTCCTGGTCATGGACACCGCGCCCCTGGCCGATATCGAAAAGCGGCTGACGCCGCTGGCCGAGGATGATCGCCCCCTGCACGCCTTCGCCCAGGAAGCCCTGGCCCTGGCGCGTCTCCAGCACGGCAAGACGAAAGAGGCCCGCGAGGCCTTCGTCCTGCTGCAACTGGGACAGGACGTGCCTGACGATGTTCGTCAGCGCGCCAATATCGCCGTCGCCACGATCGACGCCGGCACGGCGGGTGCGCTCAAGGACATTGCGAATGCGGCGAAGACCGCGGCTCAGCCAGCCGCCGGCGCCGCCAATGCGCCCACTCTCGCGGCCCCGGCCCAACAGTGACGACCCCTTACAGGACGCCCAAGATGAACCGAGTTCTGAAAGTCGCGCTGATTTGCGGCGTCGCCACCACCATGGCCTCGTGCGGCGCGGTCAGTCGCAACCTGCCCTTTGGTCTGGGCAAGAAGGACGACCCGAAAGCGACCGCATCGGCCGGCGACCGTATCTCGGTGCTGGAGTTCGAACAGCAGCTGGCCCCGTCGGCCGCCCTGTCCGGCCGCGACTTCTTCCTGCCGGGCCCCCAGGCCGCGACGGCTTGGACCCAGCCGGGCGGTTCCTCCGAGAACCTGGTCGAGCATGTCATCGCCGCGCCGAACTTCCAGATCGCCTGGAAGCGCAGCATCGGTGAAGGCTCGGCGCGGGTCGGCAATGTCATGGCGCCGATCGTGGCCGCCGACGGCAAGATCTTCGTGCTGGACGGTGAATCGACCGTCTCGGCTGTGTCCGCCGACACCGGAGCCGTCCTGTGGAAGGCCAATGTCAAGGACGCCGACCGTGACCGCAACGGCGGCTTCGGCGGCGGCGTCGCCTACGCCGGCGGCAAGCTGTTCGTCTCGTCCGGCTATCGCTCGATGACCGCGCTCGACGCCGGCACCGGGGCCGTCGTCTGGACCCAGCAGGTCGATTCCCCGATCCACGGCGCCCCGACGGTCGTCGGCGCCCACGTCTTCGTCGTCGATGTGGACAGCCAGCTGTTCGCCTTTGACGTCAATACGGGCGCACAGGACTGGACCTATCGCGGCATCGCCGAACCGGCGCGTGTCATGCGCGCCTCCAGCCCGGCCGTGACGGGCAATACGGTCATCGCGCCCTTCGCCTCGGGCCAGTTGGTCGCGCTGAGCGCTCTGAACGGTCAGACGCTTTGGGAACAGACCCTGTCGCGCACCAGCCGCACCAGCGCCCTGTCCGAAGTGCGCGATGTCGCCGGCCGCCCGGTCGTCAGCCGGGGCATGGTCTATGGCGTCAGCCATTCGGGCGTGCTGTCGGCG
Source organism: Brevundimonas sp. SL130 (assembly GCF_026625805.1). Lineage (NCBI taxonomy): Bacteria > Pseudomonadati > Pseudomonadota > Alphaproteobacteria > Caulobacterales > Caulobacteraceae > Brevundimonas > Brevundimonas sp. SL130. Next base: position 2,314,743 of record NZ_CP113064.1, on the reverse strand, counting down.
TTGGACCTGCGCTCGGGCCAGCCCAAGTGGCAGTTGCCGGTCACCGGCGTGAACGCGCCGCTGCCGGTCGGCGACGTTGTCTTCGTCGTGTCGAAGTCGGGCGAGTTGATCACGGCCAACCGCGACACGGGCCAGATCTACTGGACCCGCGAGCTGAACGAAGGACGCCAGCGCAAGGTCGGCGGCTTCCTGCGCTTCGGGCGTCGCACCATCTATCCGCAATGGTCGGGGCCTCTGTTGGCCTCCAACCGCCTGGTGATGGTCAACTCTTACGGCGAGGCCGTCGCGTTCGATCCCAAGACCGGGGTGGCGCAGACCACGCTGAAACTGGGCGCGCCCGCCTATATCGCGCCCGCCGCCTATAACGGCGCCCTGTACGTGCTGACCGACAACGGCCAGCTGATCTGTATCCGCTGACTCTTCAGCCCGAATTAAGCTAGAAAGCCGAAATGGCTCTGAAGGTCGCGATTGTCGGCCGCCCCAATGTGGGCAAATCGACACTGTTCAACCGCCTCGTCGGCAAGCGTCTTGCGCTTGTCGATGATCGCCCCGGCGTGACCCGGGACCGGCGCTACGCCGACGGCAATATCGGCGACATGGATCTGACGCTGATCGATACGGCCGGCTACGAGGATGTCACCGACGACAGCCTGGAAGCCCGGATGCGCGAGCAGACCGAGGCCGCGCTGGACGACGCCGAACTGGTCATGTTCATGATGGACGCCCGTGAGGGCGTCACCTCGCTGGACAGGATCTTCGCCGAGCGCCTGCGCAAGGTGCACAAGCCGATCATCCTGCTGGCCAACAAGTCCGAAAGCCGCGAGAGCGGCGGCGGCGTCGGTGAAGCGCATGCTCTGGGCTTCGGCGAGCCGGTCGCCATCTCGGCCGAGCACGGCGAGGGCATGGCCGACCTGTACAAGGCCATCCGCGCAGCGTCCGAAGACATCTTCATCGAAGAGGTTGATGAGCCGGACAAGCCGATCCGCATCGCCGTCATCGGCCGTCCGAACGCCGGCAAGTCGACCCTGATCAACCGTCTGATCGGCGACGACCGCCTGCTGACCGGGCCGGAAGCGGGCATCACCCGCGACTCCATCTCGGTCGACTGGCAGTTCGAAGGCAAGAACATCCGTCTGGTCGATACGGCCGGCATGCGGCGTAAGGCGCGGGTCCAGGAGAAGCTGGAGAAGCTGTCGGTCGCCGACACCATCCGCGCCATCACCTTCGCCGAAGTCGTCATCCTGATGATGGACAAGGACGACGCCTTCGACACCCAGGACCTGCAGCTGGCCGACCTGGTCGAGCGCGAGGGCCGCGCCCTGGTCTATGTCGCGTCCAAATGGGACCTGGAAGACGAGCCCCAGGCCCGTATGGCCAAGCTGAAGGGCATGGCCGAGGACAAGCTGCCCCAGCTGAAGGGCTCGCCCTTCGTGGCCCTGTCGTCGCACTCGGGCCGGGGCGTCGAACGGCTGATGCCCGCCGTGCTTCAGGCCTATGACACCTGGTCGGTCAAGGTGAAGACCAAGGACCTGAACACCTGGCTGTCCATGGCCACCCAGCGGCACCCGCCCCCCGCCGTGGACGGCAAGCGGATCAAGCCGAAATACATCGCCCAGACCAAGGCCCGTCCGCCGACCTTCGTGCTGATGGCCAACCGCGCCGAGTCGATGCCGGAGCATTACAAGCGTTATCTGGTCAACTCGATCCGCGAGAGCTTTGACCTGCCGGGCACGCCGATCCGTCTGAACGTCAAGTCCAGCGGCGTGAACCCGTATGCCGAGGGCGGCGCCAAGTCGGGACCGGAACGCTATAAGGGCGACGCCAAGACCGCGCCGCGCCGGATCAAGAAGGCCGAGAAGGAAGAGGCCCTGTCCAAACTGCCCGGCAAGGCGCTGGAGCAGAAGAAGACCCGCAAGGCCCAGCCAAAGGTCCTGGGCGGGCTGAAGTCCAGCGCGTCCAAGAAGGCCGGATCGTCGGTGGCGGTCCAGAAGGGCGCCCGCGGCGGCGCCCGCCAGGTTTCGCGCTCCGGCCGTATCCGCACCGGGCAAAAGGGCGGCGCCAAGAAGTGACGCCATGAGCGCAGTCGCGCCTGTCCTTCCCGAGCGGCCGACCTCGCGCTGGCTGATTCTGGACGGGCAGGGGCGGGTGCTGCTGTTCCATTTCGTCTTTTCCGACGGGCCTCTGACCGGCACGGCCTTCTGGGCCACGCCCGGCGGCGGCTGCGAACCGGGCGAAACCTATGAGGACGCCGCGCGCCGCGAACTGGTTGAGGAAACCGGCCTGATCATCGACGATCCCGGCCCCCAGGTCGGCCGGGTCAGGGTCAGTTTTCGCCTGCCCGACGGCCGTATGGCCGATGTGGATCAGCGGTTTTTCCTGCTTCGCACCGAGGCGTTCGACCTGTCCTCCACCGGCTGGACCGAGGAGGAACGGAACATCCTGGTGGCGCATCGCTGGTGGAGCCTCGCCGATATCCGGGCCTCGACGGAGACGATCTGGCCCGCAGAGTTGGCGGATTTGCTTTCGAGCCTCTGACCCTTGCGTCTCCGGCCATTCGAGACCGATTTTCGCTCGCAAACATACCGCTTGCTCGCCCGGTGAAACCGGCGCTTGGATTTGGGGACAATCCGGAGCGATTTATGGCTATGATCCAAGCGTTCGACCTTCAGGCGGTTCAGAAGATCCGCAAGGGCGCTGTTCTCGTCGCCTTGGTGGTCCTGGTCGGCTTGACCATGGTGTCTCAGTCGGCCTCTGGTCCGAATAGTCCCGTTCATGAAGGCGTCGAGGCCGTCGGCCTGGCCGCCATCATATTCGCCATCGTCGGCCGCGCCTGGTGCTCGCTCTATATCGGCGGACGCAAGAAGGCCGAGATCGTGTCGCGCGGTCCCTATTCGATCAGTCGCAATCCGCTCTATATTTTCAGCTTCTTCGGCGCCTTTGGCATCGGCGCCCAGAGTGGCAGCCTCACCCTGGCCATGCTGTTCACTCTCGCGTCTCTGGCGGTGTTTTATCTGACGGTGCGCCGTGAGGAGGCCTGGCTGGGCGCGGCTTTCGGCGCCGACTATATGGCGTACAAGGCCCGCACGCTGCGGTTCATACCGCGGTTTTCGCTGTGGCGCGACGAGGCGGAACTGTCGGTGCGGCCGTCCTTCTTCCTGACGACCATCCGCGACGGTCTGGTCTTCCTGTTGGCGATCCCGCTGTTCGAAGCCATCGACCTGGCCCAGGCCGAGGGCTGGCTGCGGGTTCTGGCGCGCCTGCCCTAAAGGGGGCGACCCAGCCGTACCAGAACGGCGTCGCGATAGGTGCGGCTGACCACCAGTTCTGCGCCGCTGTGCATCGTCAGCCGCCAGGATCCGTCCGACAGGGGCTGCACCCCCTCGACCCGCGCCAGATTGACCAGGGTGGAACGGTGGATGCGGGCAAACAGGCGCGTATCCAGACGTGTCTCCAGCGCCTGAAGGGTGTCACGCACCAGGCCCTCGCGCCCGTCCCAGTTCACGACCACATAATTGCCTGCCGAGGCGAACCACTCCACGGCCCGCAGATCGACCGAAGTGCGGTTTCGTCCGGTCGAGACGAGCAGGCGAGCGTCGTCCCGCAGGTCTTTGGCCACGGCCAGGGCTTGGGTGATGCGGTCGATCCGGTCTTGGGCTTCACGCGCCTTGCGCCAATGGGCGGCGGCCATACCGGCGGCGATGATCGCCGTGTAGAGCAGCAGGGCGATCGGCAGCCGGTCGATGGTCCTCTCCATCCAGCCGCCCGGCATGACGACCCTGTTCAGAAAGGCGAGGTCAAGCCGTGTGTCGAAGGCCGAGACCAGGGGCACGACGAGAATTGTCGCTGCGCTCAGGACGCCTGCTGTCTTCCACCCCAATCCCCACAGCCGGATCGCACCCCAGACCAGGGCGGCGACGCCCAGCCAGGGCGCATAGGACAGGCCGGCCCACAGCAATGATGTCGAGATCGCCAGTTCCGGCCGGTCCCGCCGAAGATACCAGGCCACCGACGCCACCGTCGCCGCGTAGGAATAGGCGGTGAATCCCGCCATCACGACGGCGACCGTCGGCCTCCTCATGCCGGCTGGGCGCGCCGCCGCAGGATCAGGGTCGCCGTCCAGAGTGTGGCGATCAACGGGAACAGGACGGACGGCCAGAGCTGGCTCCAGGGCTGGGGCAGGACGGTCAGGAAATTGCCGGAAAAGGCGCTCAGGACCGCAGCATAGGCGCTCAGCATCTTCACCAGATGCTCGTATCTCCACAAGTCCGGCGAGAATGGCCAGTCTCGTGGACGCAAAAACCGCCACAGGTCCCACGCCGCGACCGACAGCGCCGCATAGGCCAAGGCTTCAGAGACCACGGGCGGGCCGTCCGAGCGGCCCAGGGCGATCAAGGCCAGCACCCAGACGCCGACGCCCAGGGCACCGAGCGTCGCCGCCCAGTCCATCGGCCTGGCCCGGTCCTGGGGGTGGATGTCGGGCCGTTTGCGCCCCAACACCCTTACGCCTGAAAACAGCGTCAGCGAGGCCGTGGCCGAGAGGGCGAGGAAATAGGTGTTGAAGTGCAAAGCCGTCATCACCCAGGCGCAGGCCAGCAGGATCGTCATCAGCACCACAAAGGCGCGGCCCCACAGCCGATGCGCGCGCGAACCCTTTGCGGTCAGCAGGGGGCCGAAGCCAACCAGGACGGCGGCCATGCCGGTCGAGATGTGCAGGACGAGGAAGGGCTGGAACAGGGTCATGTCCGGCCCATGACCGCTGCTCTCGACCTGCGGCAAGGCGCCAGGGATCAGATGCAGCCGTTGGGGACGAACGGTCTGCCGACCGTCAGGCTTTCGCGCATCCGCGCCGCGTCGCGACCTGGCGGCAGGCCGAACTGGCGGGCGTATTCGCGGCTGAACTGGGACGGGCTGTCATAGCCGACGGCGAAGCCGGTTTCGGCTGCGCCGTCGCCGCCGCTCAACAGTCGGGCGCGCGCCTCTCGCAGCCGCACCTGTTTGTGGAACTGCAGCGGGCTCATGGTCGTCACCGTGCGGAAATGCCGGTGGAAGGTCGACAGGCTCATGCCCGCCAGGTCCGACAGGGCCTCCAGCCGCATTGGTTCGGCGTAGTGGGCGCGGATCCAATTGATGGCGCGGCTGACGCCCGACAGGCGGCTTTCGGTCGAGCCGATCTGACGCACGGTGGCGGCGTACCGGCTGTGCAGCAGCCGCCAGACCAGCTCGCGCTCGATCATCGGCGTCATTACGGCGATCTCTGCGGGCCGGTCCAGAAGGCGCAACAGGCGGGCCATGGGCTCCAGCAGTTCGCCCTCCAACCGCGTCACATGGATGCCGGATGGCGGCGGCTGATCCGAGGCGGCAGGGGCGTCGATCTCCAGCATCAGGCCGGCGATGGTCGCGGGGTTCAGGTCGAAGCTGAGGGCGCGATAGGGCGCCTCTACGATGCTGCCGCACACCGGCAGTTCGGCCGACACCACCAGGCAGTCCCCGGCCCGATAGGAATAGACCATCTCGCCCAGGATCGTCTGTTTGGCCCCGCACACCACCAGGCACAGCATGGGATCATAGGCGACGGCGATCATTCGCGTCTGCGCGTCGCTGCCATACAGGCGCAGGCCAGGCACGGCGGAGCGCGACAGGTCCGGCGGCGCGTGGCGCGCGACGATGTCGGTCATTTCGGGCAAGAGGCTCATGAACGCATCCAACGCTCGTCGTCACGTTCGCGCAAGCCGACGAGCAGAGTTTGACAGGATTGTACAAGAGAACGCTCGGATCGCCCTAACGCGGGGCGGCCGAAACGGCGTCTTCTCCACCTTGTCAGACAGAGGAGACTTCCAATGACAACGACCACTCAAAAGACCTGGTTCGTCACCGGCGCGGCCCGTGGTTTGGGCGCTGGCATCGCTCGGGCGGCCTTGGACGCCGGCGATCGCGTCGTCGCCGCCGGTCGAAACCGGGACGCCTTGGTCAAGACTTTCGGGCCGGATAGCGACATCGTCCTGTCCGTGGCGCTGGACGTCACCGACACGGCCGCCGTCGCCGCCGCTGTCGAGGCCGCCATGGCCCGCTTTGGCCGTATCGACGTGCTGGTCAATAACGCCGGCTATGGCCACCTGGGCATCTTCGAGGAGACGACCAGCCACGACGCGCGCATCCAGTTCGACACCAATGTCTTCGGCCTGTTCGACATGACCCGCGCCGTCCTGCCGGTCATGCGGGCCCAGGGTTCGGGGCATGTGTTCAACGTCTCGTCCGTGGGGGGCATGGTCGGCGGGGCGTCCGGCGCGATCTATTGCGCCTCCAAGTTCGCCATCGAGGGCTTCAGCGAGTCCATCGCCCAGGAAGTCAGTCCCTTTGGCGTCCATGTGACCATTGTCGAGCCGGGCTTCTTCCGCACCGACTTCCTGGACGCCTCATCGGTCGTCTACGCCGCCCATCCCATCGCCGACTATGCTCAGGCCTCGGCCGCGCTTCGCGGATTCTATGAGGCGCGCAGCCATAACCAGGCGGGGGATCCGGCAAGGCTGGGTCAGGCTCTGGTGGCCTTGGCCAATGCCGAAAATCCGCCCTTGCGATGGGCGGCCGGGACGGACGCCGTGGGCATGATCGAGGGCAAGATCGCCGGGCTGACGACGGAGTTGGAGGCCTGGCGCGACCTGTCCGCCTCCACCGACGGCGACTTCGCTTTCCGTGAGGAGCCGGGCGCCGGCGCCTGGGGCTGACCTCGGCCTAGACCAGGGCTTCCGCCGTCGGTCCGGCCTTCCAGTCGCGGAAGCGGATCGTCGGCGGGGGCGTGGCGTCGCCGCGCGCCAGGTCGACGACCAGTTGGCCGATCTCGGACGGGTGGGGCAGGGTCTGCGGGTCTTCGCCGGGGAAGGCCTGGGCGCGCATGGCCGTGCGCATCCGGCCGGGATCGACGATGCTGACGCGGATCGGGGTGCTCTCCACCTCGTCCGCCCAGGCCTTCATCAGGGCCTCGGCGCCGGCCTTGGTCGCGGCGTACATGCCCCAGAAGGCGCGGGGCGCAGTCGCGACGCTTGAGGTGAAATGGATGACCCGTCCGGCCTCGGAGGCCTTCAGCAGGGGCTCCAGCGAGCGGATCAGTCGATAGACGGCGGTGAAATTGACCTTCTCGACCTTGGCGAACTCGCGGGGTTCGGCGTGGGCCACGGGCGTCAGGCCTGACGGTCCCATGGTCGCCGCCGCCTGGACCCAGATGTCCAACTTCTTGAAGCGTTCGAAGATGGCCCCGCCCAGTCGGTCGATCCCGCCGCCATCGACCAGATCGAACGGGACCAGGGTCGCGTGTTTGCCGGTTGCGGCGAAGATGGCGTCGTCCAGTTCCTCAAGCCCGCCTTGCGTCCGCGCCGTGGCGACGACATGCGCCCCGGCCTTGGCCAGCGCCAGGGCGCTTTCATAGCCAATGCCGCGCGAGGCCCCGACGACGAGGGCGATACGATCCTTCAGGGGCAGGAGGTCGGTCATTATGGGGTGGTAGGAGTGGCGATGCGACCGGTCAATGTGTTATCTGGTGTTCAGATGTGCACAGGAGCATCGCAATGGCCACAAGCACGACCGTTACTGTCCGCATGAGCGGGACACTCAAGGAAATGCTGGGTCTGCTTGCCCAGAAGACCCAGCGTACCCAGTCATTTCTCGCCGAACGCGCCATCGCAACCTATGTGGAGCGTGAACTGGAAATGATGACAGCCGTCGAAGAAGGGCTGGAGGATTTTCGCACCGGTGATGTCGTTCCGCACGACGAGGCCATGCGTCGGATTCGCGAGACCATCGCCAAACACGAATCCTGATGCGCGCGGTCGTCTGGTCGCGGCGCGCCCTGCTGGAACTGACCCATGCCATCGACTATCTGGCCCAGAGAAATCTGATCGCAGCTCAGAGGATCGAACGGCGCATTCTCGAGACGACTGAAACCCTATCCAAGCGTCCCATCGGTCGTCCGGGCAAGCAGCCCGGGACTTATGAGAAGCGCGTCACCGAGACGCCGTACCTTATTGTTTATGCCCTTGCAGACGGCGCCGACGGAGGGCAGGTCCAGATCCTGCGCCTGTTCCATTCGGCGCAAGATCGGTAGTGAGGTCGGTCAGGCGCTGACGAGCAAGGACAACTGCTTGGCGCCGAATTCCCGGCCGCCTTCCTCGATCTCGCGGTCCAGCAGGCGGGTGGGATAGTCGCCGGTGAAATAGTGGTCGGTGAACTGGGGCGCGGCGTTGTTGCGGCCGGTCTCGCCCATGGCGCGGTACAGGCCGTCGATGGACAGGAAGCCGAGGGAATCGACCTCGAGCAGTTCGCGCATCTCTTCCAGCGTCTTGTTGGCGGCCAGCAGTTGGGCCCGTTCCGGCATGTCGATGCCGTAGAAGTCGGGGAAGAGGATCTGCGGGCTGGCCGAGCGCAGGTGGACCTCCGTCGCGCCGGCGGCGCGGACGGCGCGGACCAGTTTGACCGAGGTGGTGCCGCGCACGATGGAATCGTCGATCAGCACGACCCGCTTGCCGGCCAAAGCCGACTTGTTGGGGCTGTGCTTCATCCGCACGCCCTTCTGACGGGCGCCCTGGCTGGGTTGGATGAAGGTGCGGCCCAGATAGTGGCTGCGGATGATGCCCATCTCGTAGGGGATGCCGCTCTCCTGAGCATAGCCCAAGGCCGCGGGCACGCCCGAGTCCGGCACCGGCACGACGATGTCGGCCTCGACGCCCAGTTCGCGGGCCAGGCCGCGACCCATCTCCTTGCGGACCTCATAGACCGAGCGGCCGTTCACCACCGAGTCGGGGCGCGAGAAATAGACGTATTCGAACAGGCAGGGGCGGGCGGCGCGGGCGGGGAAGGGCTTGATCGACTCCACGCCGTTCTCGTCGATGACCACGACCTCGCCGTGTTCGACGTCGCGCACGAAGGTGGCGCCCATCATGTCCAGGGCGCAGGTCTCGGACGCCAGAACCCAGGCCTCGCCGACCTGGCCCAGCACCAGAGGGCGGATGCCCAGGGGATCGCGGGCGCCGATCATCTTGTGACGGGTCTGGGCGACCAGGGCGTAGCCGCCCTCGATCCGCGCCAGGGCGTCGATGAAGCGATCAACGATCTTGGCCTTACGGCTGCGGGCGATCAGGTGAAGGATGACTTCTGAGTCCGACGTGGACTGGAAGATGGCGCCTTCGCTGACCAGCTGGCTGTGCAGGAATTTGAAGTTGGTCAGATTGCCGTTGTGGGCGATGGCGATGCCGCCCTGGTCCAGGTCGGCGAACATCGGCTGGATGTTGCGCAGGAAGGATCCGCCGGCGGTGGAATAGCGGGTGTGGCCCACGGCCGCGCGGCCGGGCATGCGGGTCATCAGGTCGGCGCCGCCGAAGGCCTCGCCGACCAGACCCTGGTGGCGTTCGGTGTGGAACCGCTCGTCCTTGACGCTGGCGATGCCACAGGCTTCCTGGCCGCGATGTTGCAGGGCGTGCAGACCGAGGGCGACGACGGCCGAGCCTTCGTCCTCGTCGGCGCCCCAGACGCCGCAGACGCCGCACTCGAGGCGGAGCTGGTCATCCTCCGGCTCGCGCCAGTGCTCGCGGTGAACGACGGGATCGGCGATATGGTGGCGCATCGTGGGGCTCCGATGACCGGGGAAACTTACGGGGCGGCTTCGCGCGGCGAGTTAGTCTCGGATTGCGTCCGAGGCAAGGCTTCGTCGTTCGAAAACCCTTTGCGCACGGATGAATCCACCACAGGCGTGATCGCATCGGCGCCCCGCCCGATCCCGGGCAGGATGATCTGAATGGCCCGAGCGCCCACGGCGCTGACCTTGTAGAGGGCGGCTTCGCTGAGCCAGCGCGGCGTCCGCTCGCCCGGCATGGCCGCGACGATGACCAGATGGACGGCGCCCAGCAGCACCAGGGCCCGGCCGGTTCCGACGAAGACGCCGATGAATCGGTCGATCCCGCCCAACTGCGGATGCGACTGGGCCTGTTTCGACAGATAGGAGCCGAAGACGCGGATGCCGAAATAGACGATCAGGAAGGCGACGATGGCCGCAAGGATGGTCCCCGCCCAGTCCGGATTGACCAGGGCCCGCCCCAGCATCGCCGTCCACGGCAGGGTGACCAGGGCGACCAAGGCCGCCAGCAGGGCGCTGAGCAGGGTGATGATCTCGCGCACGCCGCCGCGCACCCAGCCGGCGGCGGCGGAGAACAGGATCACCACGATGGCGAAGACGTCGTAACCGGTCACTCAGAGGTCCAGCGGCTGTTGCGTACGATCTAATAGCGGTTTTGCGAGATTCGTTCGACCACATCCGTCAATCGTGTCGCCGACGTCACCTTGACCCCCTTGGTCTTGCCGCCGTTCTGGGCCAGGGGCGGGCAGAGCACATGTTCAAAGCCCAGTTTCTGGGCCTCCCGAACGCGCGCTTCGGCCCGGCCGACGCTGCGGACCTCGCCTGACAGGCCGATCTCGCCGAACACGACGCAGCCCTGGGGCAGGGGCATGTCCAGCGCCGAGCTGATCAGGGCCGCCGCCGCCGCCAGATCCGCCGCCGGCTCATTGATCCGCAGGCCGCCGGCGACGTTCAGATAGACGTCCTTGTCCCCGAACCCCAGGCCGCACCGGGCCTCCAGCACCGCCAGCAGCATGGCCAGGCGACCGGAATCCCAGCCGACCACCGCCCGACGCGGCGTACCATAGGCGGACGGGGCCACCAGGGCCTGGATCTCGACCAGCACCGGCCGCGATCCCTCGATCCCGGCGAAGACCGCCGCGCCGGGCGCCCGGTCCTTGCTGTCGCCCAGGAACAGGGCCGACGGATTGGCGACTTCGCGCAGGCCGCTGTCGCCCATTTCGAACACCCCGATCTCGTCGGTGGCGCCGAACCGGTTCTTGCCGGCGCGCAGGATGCGGAACGGATAGCCGCGCTCGCCCTCGAAGGTCATGACGGCGTCAACCAGGTGTTCGACCACGCGCGGCCCGGCGACCTGGCCGTCCTTGGTGACATGTCCGACGAGGACGACCGCGACGCCTTGGGTCTTGGCCAGTCGCACCATCTCGCCGGCGCAGGCCCGGACCTGGGTGATCGAGCCGGGTCCGCTCTCATGGACATCGGACCAGAGGGTCTGGATCGAATCGACGATGACGATGTCGAACTGTTCGCGCTTCAGCGTGCCCAGGATGTCGCGCAGGGCCGTCGCCGCCGCCAGATTGACCGGCGCCTGTTCCAGGCCCATCCGCTTGGCCCGCGCGCGGATCTGTTCGACGGCCTCCTCGCCGGAGATATAGGCGATGCGTGCGCCGCGCAGGGCTGCCTTGGCCGCCACTTCCAGCAGCAGGGTGGACTTGCCCACCCCTGGATCGCCGCTCAGCAGGATGGCCGATCCCGGCACCACGCCCCCGCCGCAGACGCGGTCGAACTCGGCCACGCCTGTGGTGATGCGCGGCGGCTCGGGCGTGTCGGACTGAAGCGTCTCGAACTGAAGGCCGCGTCCGCGCGCCGAGGCGGCCGCCGACGGCTTGATCGCGCCGGGGGGCGCCGACTGGCGCTCTTCCGTCAAGGTGTTCCACTGTCCGCATGATGAACACTGGCCCGACCACTTGCCGTGGACCGAGCCGCAGGACTGACAGACGTAGAGGGCGGAATCGCGAGCCATGGGCTTCCTTAGCAGACGGGCGGGGCGCCGGGGGATGTGCCCGTGTCCTGCCTGCTCATGGCCGCCTTCTACGTCAGGATCGGTCGTGGCGCCCTATATAGGCGCGGGGAACGCGGGCGGTGACGGCCGTCAGCAGTTCATAGCTGATGGTGCCGGCCGCCGCGGCGACCGTGTCCAGCGGGCGGTGGGCGCCGAACAGTTCGACCCGGTCGCCGACTGCGACGTCCAGATCGGTCACATCGACCGTGCAAACGTCCATGGAGATCCGGCCCAACAGCGGCCGGGTCTCGCCCGCGACCCAGACCGCGCCGTGCGGCCCATAGGCGCGCAGAACCCCGTCGGCATAACCCGCCGCGACCACAGCCGCCCGCACCGCCCGCTCGGCTACGAAACCCCGCGAATAGCCGATGCTCTCGCCCGATCGCACATCCCGCACCAGCAGAACCTCCGCCGTCAGCGTAGCGACCGGGGCGATCCGGTCGTCCGGCCGCCCCTGCGGCCCGCCGCCATACAGGCAGACGCCGGGCCGCACCGCGTCGAAGCTGTAGTCCGGCCCCAGAAAACACCCGCCCGAATTGGCGAAGGATCGCGTCACGCCCGGATAGCGTTCAACGACGCCCGCAAACCGGTCGCGCTGGCGCCGGTTCATCGGCTGATCCGGTTCGTCGCCGCAGGCCAGATGGCTCATGACCAGGCTCAGCCCGTCAAAGGCTTCGGGCGCGTCTTCGGGGCGAAAGCCCAGCCGGTTCAGGCCGGTGTCGATCTGTAGCCCGCAAGCCCCGCCGCCGGCCTCGGTCCAGGCCTTCATCTGCGCCGGCTGGTTCAGCACGGGCCGCAGGTCCGCCGCCTTCAAAAGGCCCGCCGCCTCGCCATGGCATCCGTCCAGCACATAGATGACGGGCTCGGCGCCCAACGCCGTTCGCAGGGCTGCGCCTTCGCCCGCCCGCGCCACGAAAAAGGTCCGCGCGCCTTCGGCCATCAACCGTTTCGCACAGGCCTCGGCGCCCAGGCCATAGGCGTCCGCCTTGACCACGGGATGCACGGGAACGCCCGTCAGAGCCTCCAGCGTGTGGAAATTGCGGGCGAGCGCGTTCAGATCGACGGACAGCAGGGCGGGGGAGGGCATGGCGGCCCTTATTGGCGCAACTTCCCGACGATGGAAGGCCTGACGCCGATCAATCCTCGTCGCTGAACGGCGGGGGCAGTCGTCCGGACTTGAAGATGATGGTCGGTTCTTCGTCGTAGTCGCCCATCTCGGTGTCGGCCGAGACCGAAAAGGCCACCACGCCCAGCCGCAGGGGCGCCAGCCGCTCGGCCTTGCGCCGCGCCTCCTCGGCGTCCTTGCAGCCCACCTGCGGCTCGGCCTTCAGCCCCTTGCCGCGGCCCTGAACATAGGTCTGGAGGATGTAGACGGTTTCGCTGGCCATCCGCACCCAAGGGGCCTGTTCGCGGCCCAGGTCAACTATTCGTAGCTGACTTCCTCATAGCCGTGCGCCAGGTTGCCGAAGCGGACGGTGTCGGCGTCGAAGGCCAGTTTGACGATGCCGATGGGGCCGTGGCGTTGTTTGCCGATGACGACCTCGGCCTGGCCTTGCAGCCGGTCCATGTCCTGCTGCCATTGCAGGTGTTCCTCGGTGCCTTCGCGCGGCTCGGCCCGGCCCAGGTAGTAGCTTTCGCGATAGACGAACATCACGCAGTCGGCGTCCTGCTCGATCGAGCCGGATTCGCGTAGGTCGGACAGTTGTGGCCGTTTGTCTTCGCGCTGTTCCACCTGACGCGACAGCTGCGACAGGGCGATGATCGGCACCGACAGTTCCTTGGCCAGGGCCTTCAGGCCGCCGGTGATCTCGGACACTTCCTGGACCCGGTTCTTCTGGCCGCCGGCATTGCCGGTTGTGATCAGTTGCAGGTAGTCGACGATGATCAGGTCCAGTCCCTGCTCCATCCGCTTCAGGCGTCGCGCCCGTGCGGCCAGTTTGGACATGGACAGGCCGCCGGTGTCGTCGATGTACAGGGGGCTCTCGCCGATCTCGACCGCCGCGTCGCGCAGCTTGCCGAAGTCCGAAGCGTCGATCTCGCCCTTGCGCAGCTTGTCCGAGGACACGCCCGAGGCGTCGGCCAGGATCCGCATGGCCAGCTGTTCGGCGCTCATTTCCAACGAGTAAAAGGCCACGACGCCCCCATTGACCGTCTTGCGGCCCTCCGGCGTCGGTTCCCACTGATAGGCGCGGGCCACGTTGAAGGCCATGTTGGTGGCGAGCGCCGTCTTGCCCATCGACGGACGGCCGGCGAGGATCAAAAGGTCGGACGGGTGCAGCCCGCCCAGTTTTCGGTCGAGGTCGTTCAGGCCGGTGGCCAGCCCCGCCAGCTTGCCTTCGCGCTGATAGGCTTCGGCCGCCATCTGAACGGCGCCGGACAAGGCGTGGGAAAAGCTGACGAAACCGGACGACGGCTTGCCCGTTTCGGCCAGCGAATACAGGGTCTGTTCGGCCTGTTCGATCTGTTCGTCGGCCGGCGTCTCGGGATTGGGCGCCTCCTTGATGATCTCGCCGCCGATGCGGATCAGGTCGCGGCGCAGGGCCGTGTCATAGACCACCCGCGCATAGTCCGGCGCGTTGGCGGCCGGTGGGGCGCGGTCGACCAGATCGGCGAAATAGCGCAGGCCGCCGAATTCCTGGAAGGCCGGATCCTGTTTGAACCGCTCCATCAGGATCGTCGGTTCGGCCAGCATGCCCTGGCGGATATGGTCCTCGATCGCCTCGAACAGGCGCTGATGGAAGGGCTCGTAGAAATGCGGGCCGCGCAGGCGGTCGCTGAGTCTTTCGAACACGCCGTTGTCGAACATCAGCGCCCCCAGCAGAGCCTGTTCGGCCTCCAGGTTATGGGGCATCGAGGCGACGCCGCTGGAATCCATCGGCGAGGACGAGAAGGGCATGGGGGCGAAAGCGTTCATTGTCTTAACGCCTTATCCCTGACGCGCGCCTGCGTCAGTCCGGGACGTCGCCGCGACCGTGGACAGATCGTCCACCCTGTGGGTGAACTGGAATTCCGTAGTCGCGGCGCGCCGAACTTGGCTGGATCAGCCCGGGCAGGGATATTTCTCGATCATCCATTCCCGCATGGCCTGGGTCACGCTGATGTTCCGTCGGGCCTGGGGAATGGTGTTGAACCGGCCCAGGATTTCGTCCGGCGAGAAGCCGACCTTGTCCGGCATGCAGGTGGCGGGGGCGCGTCCCGCCGCCGTCGCCGCGGTCTGTTCGGCGCGAACCGTCCGCGCCGCGCCGCGAAATTCGCCCATCAGCCGCCGCGTATCGGATCGAAGCAGGGCGGTAGGGTTTTGGGGAATGCCGGCGGCGGTGGTCAGGAATTCCTGCACCGTCATGGCCTGCGCCGCCCCCGCGATAAGCGACAGGGCTAGGACGCCCGCGATGATCCTAGTCTTCATTGATCCCCTCCGAACAAGAGGTCGAGATTGAGCGGCGATATGTGGCGCAACGACGGCGCGAATGCCGTGTGGTTCTGAAACTTTGGTAATCTTCCTGTGGGCCGTCAACGAGCAAGGAGCGCTCTTGCGAGCGCCCCTTTCGTCACTTCAGACTTGATCAGAAGCTGTAGCTGAGCCGCGCATATAGGAAGCGGCCGTTGAAGCCGAAGGGCGAATAGCTGGGGAAGCCCACCGACCCGGTCGCGCCGTTGTTCGCGGTCGGCGTGTACTCCGGGTATTCGTCGAATAGGTTGTTTACACCCACCGCCAGGCCCACGCCTGCTGGGAACTGATAGCGGCCTTCGAGGTCTATCAGCGTCTTGTCGCCGGTTTCGTAGTCGAGAGTGGATGAGTTGTTCGCGACCAGGACGCTTTCATAATAGGTCGCCTTGGCCGAGACGCCGAACCCGCCCATGCTCCAGTCTATTCCGCCGACGACCTTTGTGCCTGGGGTCCCTTCTTCGAACGCAAGGATATTGGCTCGGTCGAACAGGAAGAACTCCGACGTCGAAGGCGCGCCCGCAGCCGGTGTCGGCGTGGCGGTCACTTCGGTATTGTTGAAGTTGCCGGCCAGTGTGAAGTCGAAACGGCCGTAGTCTGTGGGCAGCCGATAGCGCCCGACCACGTCCACGCCCTCTGTCACCGTATTCACGCCGTTCAGGAAGAAGCGCGCGGCGCTGACGCCATAGGCGGCTTGAAGCTGATTGCTGATGGTCAAGGCTTGGGCGGCGGTCTGGCCGAGCCGAGCGCCCGTCCCGCCGAGGTTTTCCGAATAGACAATCCTATCGTCCAGCTCGATCCGATAGGCGTCGATGGTCAGCTCCAGACCTGCGGCGCGGAAGACGCCCCCGATCGAATAGTTGACCGAGGTCTCCGGTTCCAATGGGCGCGAACCCAGCGAAATCGCGATGGGATCATCGACGCGGAAGGTTCCCGCCTGGATCAGTGCAGTGCCAGCGGTTGTCGTGACGAGATTGGTGGCGGTGTAGCTAAAGAACTGCTGTTGCAGTGCTGGGGCGTGGAAGCCGGTGGACACCGCGCCGCGCAGGGCGAAGGCAGGCGAGAAGTCGTAACGTGCCGAAATTTTGCCGGTGACTTGATCGCCGAAGTCGGAATAGTCCTCGTAACGCCCCGCGATGCCGACGGTTAAACCTTCCGTGAGCTTGCCTTCAAGATCCACATAGGCGCTCCAGTTATTGCGGTCCTCGTCTGCCACATGCGCGGGCGAGAAGCCGGGGAACCCTTGTGAGCCGAGACCGGCGGTCGCTGTTCCACCCGTTCCACGATTGTAGGAGGCGGGTTCGCCAGCATAAACCTCGAAGCCTTCTGTGCGATACTCCAAGCCAAACGCGAGGTTGACGGGCTCGTACAGGCCGAGCTCCAACGGCTTCACCCCGTCAATGCCGAAGGTCAGCTGATCATATTTCAGCCCCCCGGCCTTGAACTCCTGCTGCGACGCCGCGCCATACGAGGCGTTCAAAGAGTTGGTGACGCGGTAGTCCAGCACATTGCGCCCGTATCCGACCGAGACGTCCCAATCGATCCCGGCCGCCTCGCCCTTGACGCCGCCGTACAGGTTGTAGTCGACGATCTCGGTGTTGATCAGCGGCAGGAAGCCATTGGGATAGATGGCCAGAACATTGTTGGCGTTGTTGTAGGCGCGGGCGGTCGCGCCGGATTCGCTCTCTTTGTGCTGGATGCCGCCGAAGGCATAGGCTTCCCAGCCGGCATTGATCGGCTTGCCGGCATTGAACCACAGCGACTGCGACTTCACCGCCGGATCGCCGAACCGGCCCAGGACCGTGTTCGTGGAGGTATTGCCGACCACGGCCGAAGGCGCGGCGTAGTCCGAACGGTTGGTCGGATCGCGCTTCTGCAGTTCGCCCGACACGGTGACGAAGCCGTCCTCGCCCAGCGGCAGGCCGATCCAGCCGGCTAGAGACGTTTGCTCGCCGTCCGTGGCCTCATGCGATCCGCGCGCGGTGTCGTATTCTGTGTCGTAACGCCCATAGTTCAGCGTCAGACCGCCGCCGTCGCGGGCCTGGCGCAGACGCAGGTTGATCACCCCCGCGATCGCGTCCGAGCCGTATTGGGCCGAGGCGCCGTCGCGTAGCACCTCGACCGAGCCGAGGGCGACCGAAGGAATGGTGTTCAGATCGAAGGCCGTGGATCCGCGTCCCAAAGCCCCGTTCACATTGACCAGGGCTCCGACGTGGCCCCGCTGACCGTTGATCAGCACCAGGGTCTGGTCGGGGGCCAGGCCGCGCAGGGTCGCCGGCCGGACGTGGTCCGAGCCGTCCGAGATGGCGGGGCGGGGGAAGTTGATCGACGGGGCGGCGGCGGCCAGGGCGGCGGCGGTCTCCGTGCCCGTTCCGCTGCGGGTCAGGGTCTCGCCGGTAATCACGTCCACGGGGGCGATTGTGTCCAGCCGGGTCCGACCTATGGCGCGCGTGCCGGTCACCACGATCTCGCCGACGTCGGCGGTGTCATCCGCCGATGTCGCTTCCTGAGCGAAGGCGGCAGGCGCGGACATCAGCGCGCTTGTGGATACGAAGGCTAACAAGACGGAACGACCGGAAATCAGCTTCATGACTATCCCCAAATGACAGCGGCCTATTGGGAGGGGCGACGACCGGCCACGATTTCGGCGCCCTGGCCGAGTTGAAGGGTGCAATAAAATTGTCGCGCGATGCACAAATCTCGGCCTGAATTGAGAATGTTCACCGCTTTTTGTGTTGGTCAAGAAAGGAGTTTGCATGAGGTCTTCGTGGCCGCACCAAGCCGTGACATCTGTTGCAAACTTGTCGTGAATTGCGTGGCGGCGCGCCTTCAATCCTTCCGAGGGACCGCGCAGCAAAAAGGGCGCGTCCCTTGCGGAACGCGCCCCTGATGTTTCCGGCGATCCGACCCTTAAGGGCCGGGTCTGGATCAGGCTTCGTCGCTGAAGCCTTCTTGTTGACCGGCGCCGCCTTCGATCAGTTCCTGGGCCGATTGCTCGGCGGCCTGGCGCTCATCGTCGAACTGGCTGCGGATCACGTCCTCGCCCTTGGCTTGACGCTCGGCTTCATCCATCGAACGGGCGATGTTGATCTTGACCGATGCGCGGACCTCGGCGTGCAGGCGGACCGGCACTTCGTGGACGCCCAGGTTCTTGATCGCCGTGTTCAGGACGATTTGCGAACGCTCGACCTTGCCGCCTTCGGCCTGGATGGCCTCGGCGACGTCGCGGCCCGCGACCGAACCGTACAGGTGACCGGTTTCACCGGCCTGACGGATCATGATGTAGGTCTGGCCGTCGATCTTGTCGGCGACCTTCTGTGCATCGGCCTTGTTCTTCTCGTTGCGTTGCTCGATGGCGACGCGGTCGAGTTCGAACGCCTTCAGGTTGGCGGCGGTGGCCCGACGGGCCTTGTCGCGCGGCAGAAGGAAGTTACGGGCGAAGCCGTCCTTGACGGACACGACGTCGCCGATGGCGCCGAGATTCTCGACGCGTTCCAGCAGAACGACCTTCATCTTACTTCACCACATACGGCAGGAGGGCCAGATAGCGGGCGCGCTTGATGGCCTTGGCCAGTTCGCGTTGCTTCTTCTGGGAGACGGCGGTGATGCGCGAAGGCACGATCTTGCCGCGTTCGGAGACGTAACGCTGCAGCAGCTTCACGTCCTTGTAGTCGATCTTCGGTGCATTGGCGCCCGAGAACGGGCAGACCTTGCGGCGACGATAGAAGGGGCGGCGGCCGGCGGCGCCGGAGCCCGCCGGTGCGCCCGGGGTCGGGGCAGTAGTATCGGTCATGTTCCGGGTTCCTTATTCGGCGTCGGCGGCGGCGTCGTCGCGCGGGGTGCGCTCGCGCTCACGCTCGCGTTCACGCTCGCGGCGGGCCAGCAGCGGCGACAGTTCCAGGTCGAGTTCCTCGACGCGGACGGTCAGCCAACGCAGCACGTCTTCGTTGATGCCCAGCTGACGCTCGACTTCGGCCATGGCGGCCGGAGGGGCGTCGACGGCCAGCAGCGAATAGTGAGCCTTGCGGTTCTTCTTCACGCGGTACGTCAGATTGCGCAGACCCCAGTACTCGATCTTGGCGACGGAACCGCCACCTTGCACGATCAGGTCCTTGATGGTGTCGTTCAGCGCTTCGGCCTGCTGCGCCGAGATATCTTGGCGCGTCATGACCGTGTGCTCGTAAAGAGCCATGCGGTAGTCTCCCTTGTGGGCGTCGGCGTGGAAACGACCGGGTTAAGTCGATCCCCACGATGGCTCCTGTCGCGGCGGCCGGACCGAACGTCCAACCCTTTGGTGTTCCACGACAGGACCGAAGCCCTGGAAAGGCGGGGCCTATAGGGGAAAAGGGGCGGGGAGGCAAGGACAGCGATGGTTGGCTGAATGGCTTCAGTGAAAAGTGCTAGTGAGCAAGGGGTGAGCGAAAGCCGCACTGGGCTCACTTCTCGCTCACTAGCACTTTTCACCCAGCGCCCCTAAACCAACCCCATGCCGAAGCTGACGTCAGCGGTCGATCCGCAGAGCCCCAGATACAAGTCCCTGCACGCGCACAACAGCGCCCTGGTCGCCGAGTTGCGCGATCATGTGGCCAAGGCCGCGCGCGGCGGGTCCGACAAGGCGCGTGAGCGTCATGTCTCGCGCGGCAAGCTGTTGCCGCGCGACCGGGTCGAGCGGCTGCTGGATCCCGGCTCGCCCTTCCTCGAGGTCGGGCAGTTGGCCGCGCATGGCATGTATGACGGAGAGGCGCCTGCCGCAGGGGTGATCGCGGGCATCGGTCGCGTCTCGGGCCGCGAGGTCATGATCGTCGCCAACGACCCGACGGTGAAGGGCGGCGCCTACTTCCCCATGACGGTGAAGAAGCACCTGCGCGCCCAGGAGATCGCCGAGCAGAACCGTCTGCCGTGCGTCTATCTGGTCGATTCCGGCGGGGCCAATCTGCCGCACCAGGCCGAGGTCTTCCCCGACCGCGACCACTTCGGCCGCATCTTCTTCAACCAGGCCCGGATGAGCGCCAAGGGCATCGCCCAGATCGCCTGCGTCATGGGTCTGTCCACCGCCGGCGGCGCCTATGTGCCGGCCATGTCGGACGAGACGATCATCGTGCGCAACCAGGGCGCCATCTTCCTGGCCGGCCCGCCTCTGGTGAAGGCCGCCACCGGCGAGGTCATCTCGGCCGAGGAACTGGGCGGGGCGGAGACCCACGGACGTCGCTCGGGCGTGGTGGATCATGTGGCTGAGAACGACGAGCATGCGCTGGAGATTGTGCGGTCCATCGTCGCCAATCTGAACACGACCAAGTCCGTGGACATGGACGTGCGCGAACCGCGCGCGCCGGCCTTCGCGGCCGAAGAATTGTACGGCCTGATCCCTGACGACGTCCGCGCCCCCTATGATGTGCGCGAGGTCATCGCCCGGCTGGTGGACGGCTCCGAGTTCGACGAGTTCAAGGCTCTGTACGGCTCGACCCTGGTCTGCGGCTTCGCCCGCCTCTGGGGCTATCCGGTCGCGGTCCTGGCCAACAACGGCGTCATCTTCTCCGAAAGCGCCCAGAAGGGCGCCCACTTCATTGAGCTGGCCTGCAAGCGCAAGATCCCGCTGCTGTTCCTGCAAAACATCTCGGGCTTCATGGTCGGCGGCAAGTACGAGGCCGGCGGCATCGCCAAGGACGGCGCCAAACTGGTCACCGCCGTCGCTTCGGCTGAGGTGCCCAAGTTCACCGTCTTGATCGGCGGCAGCTTCGGCGCTGGGAACTATGGCATGTGCGGTCGGGCCTATAGCCCGCGTTTCCTCTTCACCTGGCCCAACAGCCGGATCGGCGTGATGGGCGGGGAACAGGCGGCTTCGGTCCTGGCCACGGTCCACCGCGACGCGGAGACCTGGAGCGCGGAAGACGCCGAGGCCTTCAAGGCGCCGATCCGTCAGAAGTATGAGGACGAAGGCAATCCCTATTACGCGACGGCGCGGCTTTGGGACGACGGCGTCATTGATCCTGCGCAAACACGGGATGTGCTCGGTCTGGCTATATCGGCGAGCCTGAACGCGCCGATCCCGGAGACCACGTTCGGCCTCTTCCGGATGTAACCTATTCTTCCGCCCTTCGTTGGGAGCGGACCCTAAATTTGGAGACGACCATGGCCGATCAACCCACCGACGCCGACCTCAACGCCCTGGACGTCATCGACGCCGAAGCGGCGGAGATCAACAGTATCTCGCATCCGCTGTTGGCCGATCCCGCGCCGGACGCCAACGACGACCTGGTTCAGATCGACGCCACCACGGACGGCGTGGTCTTCATCACCATTAATCGTCCGGCGAAGAAGAACGCCTTCGACGCCGCCACGATCGCCGCCCTGCACGAGGCGTTCGAGACCCTGCACGGCGCTGACCATGTGCGCGCGGTCTTCATCCGCGGCGCCGGCGGCACGTTCAGCGCCGGGGCCGATCTGAACTGGATGCGCGACGCCGCCGACTGGTCCGAGGCCGACAATCGCGACGACGCCCTGGGTCTGGCCCGGATGCTCAAAGCCTTGCACGACGTCCCGGCCCTGACGGTCGCCCTGGTCGAGGGCGCGGCCATGGGTGGCGGGGCCGGCATCGTCGCCGCCTGCGACATGGCGGTGGCGGTCGAGGGAGCGCGCTTTGCCTTCTCGGAGGTCAAGCTGGGCCTGATCCCGGCGACCATCGCCCCTTATGTCATCGAGGCTGTCGGCGCGCGGCGCGCGCGCCAGTTGTTCCTGACCGGCAACAGCTTCGATGCTGACTACGCCGCCCATGCCGGTCTGATCGATCTGGTCCTGCCAGAGGGCTCAGTGGACGAGTTCATCGCCATGCTGACGGACAGCCTGACCGGAAACGCGCCCGGCGCCATGGGCGAGGCCAAACGACTGGTCAACGACATCGCCGGCCACAAGATCGACGGCGGCTTGCTGGACGATACGGCCAAGCGCATTGCGCGCGCCCGCGTCTCGCCCGAAGGCCAGGAGGGCGTGAGGGCGTTCCTGGACAAGCGCAAGCCTGAGTGGGCGCAATAAGCCGAGTATTGACGCCCGCAGGGGTTCCAATCGGCGCTTCAGGCGTTAGACCCGCCCCATGTTGAGCGCCTCTCCTATTGCAGAAGCCGTCGCCGCCGGGCGTCAGGCCGTCGCCGTCGATTCCGCCATGATCGCCAAGATCACCGACATGGCGGGCGACTTCGCCATCAATCTGACCATCGCGGTTCTGATCTTCGCCGCGACGCTGTTCGCAGCGAAATGGGCGTCGCGGGCGTCGCGCAAGGCTCTGTCGCGGTTGCGGGGTTTCCGCCACGATCCGACGGTTTTGAGTTTCGCCGTCCAGGTGGTGCGGGTGATCGTGATCATCATCGGCATGATCGCCGTCTTGCAGCGGCTGGGCGTGCAGACGACCTCGATCATCGCCGTGCTGGGCGCCGCATCCCTGGCCGTCGGCCTGGCCTTGCAGGGGACGCTTTCAAACGTGGCCTCGGGGATCATGCTGCTGATCTTGAGGCCCTATCGGGTGGGTGACGTGGTGGATGTGGGCGGCATGGCCGGCACGGTGCAGCGTCTGGATCTGTTCACGACCCAGCTGTCGAACGCCAACAACCACAAGATCGTCATTCCGAACTCCAAGGTTCTGAGCGACCCCCTGACCAATCTGACGGGCCAGCAGACGCGGCGGATCGAGATCAATTTCGGCGTCGGATACGGCGACGACCTGAACAAGGCGCGCTGCGTTCTGGCCGACATGGCGGCCGCGCATGAGAAGGTGCTGGACGATCCGCATCCATGGACGGGCGTCACGGCTCTGCTGGACAGCTCGGTTCAGGTGACCTTGCACGCCTGGGTCAAGGTCGAGGACTGGTGGCAGACCCAGGCCGATCTGATGCAGGGCGGCAAGGAGGCCTTGGACGCCGCCGGGATCGAGATTCCCTTCCCCCATCAGGTCGCCGTGCCCTATGGCGACGAGGATGTCATGCCGGTGGTCCGCCTGCGGACAGTCGAGGATGGCGCGCGCGATTTGACGGTGAAGAAGAGCTGATGCGTTACGATTTTGGTTCCGACAACACCGCCGGCATGGCGCCGAGCGCCGTCGAAGGTCTGGTGCGGGCGAACGCCGGCTTCGCCCCCTCCTATGGGGCCGACGAGGTTACGGCCCAGGCCGCAGATCAGATCCGCCAGAGGCTGGACGCCGACGCAGACATTCGGTTCGTCTTCAGCGGTACGGCGGCGAACGCCATCGCCCTGTCGATGCTGGCGTTTCCGTTCGAGGCGGTGCTGGCGCACCATACCGCCCACGTCTGCACCGACGAGACGGGGGCGCCGGGGTTCTTCGGCCAGGGCATGGGCTTGATCGGCCTGCCGGGCCTGTCCGGGCGGATCGACCCCTTGGCGTTGAAGGCGCAAATGGCCGAGCCCGAGGTTGGTCATCGACAGCCTCCGGCGGCCCTGTCCCTGACTCAGGCCACCGAATACGGCGCGGTCTATACCGAGGAAGAACTGCGCCATCTGATCGAGCCGGTGAAGGCGGCGGGATACGGCGTCCATATGGACGGGGCGCGGCTGGCCAATGCCGCGGCGGCGGGCTTCGACCTGAAGGATATTCCGCGCCTTGGGGTGGATATTCTGGTGTTCGGCGGGGCCAAGGCGGGCGCGAACTGTGTCGAAGCCCTGGTCCTGTTCGACAAGAGCCTGGCGCGGCGGCTGGACAATCGGCTGAAACAGGCCGGGCAGGTGGCGTCCAAGGCGCGGCTGCTGGCCGGGCCGATGTTGGGCCTTCTGGAAAGCGGCGACTGGGAGTCGGGCGGCGCCCACGCCAATCTGATGGCTCAGCGTCTGGCGGCGGGCGTGGCGGCGCGCTCGCCCTATGTGCTGGCCCATCCGGTCGAGGCCAACACCGTGTTCGTGCGAATACCGGCCGAGGCGCATCAGAGGCTGAACGCCCTGGGTTGGGCCTGCTACCGGTTCGACGACGGGTCGGTGCGTTTCGTCTGCTCATGGGCGACCCAGGCAGACGCCGTGGATGAACTGATCGAGGCGATCGCGGGCCTCAACTGAGACCATGCGCGCCGGCGGCCTTTCCTCGGTCGCATAGACTGTCCATATGCGGATCATGGCGATGCGCGGAGAGCGCTCCGGCGGCCGGCGCGATCCTATGGTCAAGGCGCAACAGGCGGGGAGCATGCAGGAAAAGACGGAAGGCCCCCCAACGCTGAAGGCGTTGGCGGATCTGGTGCGGCTGGTCGGCCGTTCGGGGGCTCCGCATCTTCGCGTGCGGCTGGTGTCCGCCATCGGATTGACCTTGGCGGGCAAGGGGCTGGGCGTGCTGGCGCCCCTGGTGCTGGGGGCTGCGGTCAACCGTCTGGCGGCCGGGCAAGGCGCGGCCGTCGCCGTCGGCTGGGGCTTTGCCGCCTTCGCCGTGGGTTGGGCTTTCGTGCGGTTCCTGTCGGCGGCCGCGCCGCAGATATCGGATGTCGTGTTCGCGCCCGTTCGCGCAGCCGCGCAACGGACGACGGCGGCCGAGGCCTTCGCCCATGCGCTCAGCCTGTCCTTGGATTTCCACCAGACCAAGCGGTCGGGCGCCTTGTCGCGGACGATGGATCGCGGGTCGCGGGCCGTGGATTTCCTGCTGCGCATCCTGGCCTTCAACCTGGTTCCGACAGGGTTGGAGCTGATTCTGGCGGCGGCCGTGCTGGGCGGCAAATACGACTGGCGGTTCGCGGCGGTCGCGGTGGCGGTGGTGGTCGTTTACACGGTCGCGACCTTCGCCCTGTCCAACTGGCGGCTGGAGCATAGACGCGTGATGAACGCCGCGGATTCCGAGGCGGCCGGCGTCTCGGTCGACGCCTTGTTGAACTATGAGACGGTCAAATCCTTCGGAGCCGAAAGTCGAGCGGCCCAGACCTATGACCGGGCGTTGGGCGACTACGCCCAGGCTTCATTGAAGGCCAATAGTTCACTGGCTCTGTTGAACGGGGTTCAGGCCCTGATCATGAACCTGGGCCTGGGCGTCATGGCGGTCATGGCCGGGTTCGAGGCGGCGGCGGGTCGGATGGGCCCGGGCGATGTGACGGCGGCGGTGCTGATCATGATCTCGCTGTACGCGCCGCTGAACATCCTGGGCTTCGCCTATCGCGAGATTCGTCAGTCCTTCATCGACATGGAGGAGATGCTGAAGGTGACGCGCCAGACGCCGCAGGTCGCCGACGCGGCCCAGGCGACGCCCTTGCCGCGCCCGGCGGACGCGCGCGGCGCGTCGGTCGAGTTCCAGCATGTCGGGTTCCGCCATGACGCCCGGGCCAATGGTCTGGAAGACGTCAGCTTCGTCGCCGCGCCGGGAACGACCACGGCCTTGGTCGGACCTTCGGGCGCCGGCAAATCGACCATCGTCAAGCTGGCGCTGCGGCTGCTGGACCCTCAGGAGGGACGGGTCTTGATCGATGGCCATGACGCGCGGGCGGTGACCCAGGCCTCGCTGAGGACGGCGGTCGCCCTGGTGCCGCAGGACGTGGCCCTGTTCAACGACACCCTGTACGCCAATATCGGCTTCGCCCGCCCGGATGCTGAAGACGCCCAGGTGTGGGCGGCGGCCGAGGCGGCCGAGCTGTCAGACTTCATTCGCGGCCTGCCCGACGGCATGGCGACGCGGGTCGGCGAACGCGGGCTGAAGCTTTCAGGGGGAGAACGCCAGAGAGTGGGGATCGCCCGCGCCCTGCTGGCCGACCCCTGTATCCTGATCCTGGACGAGGCCACCAGCGCCCTGGACAGCCGCACCGAGGCCGCGATCCAGAAAACCCTGAGGCGGGTCAGCGCCGGCCGCACCACCCTGGTGGTGGCGCACCGGCTGTCGACGGTGGCGGACGCCGATCAGATCCTGGTGCTGAAGGCCGGTCGGATCGTCGAGCGAGGCGCGCACCATGAGCTGGTGGCGCGGCTGGGCGGGGAATATGCGGCCCTGTGGCGCAAGCAGACGCGGACGGGCAGGGCCGCTCAGACCTAGACCGCAGGCGCCGGCGGCAGTTTGCGCCGCACGACCTCGCCCAGGTTGGTCACAATGGCCGCGCGCGCTTCGGGCGTCTCGGGGGCGTCGGCCGGAAGGGCCAGCAACAGCTTCATGGCCTGGGCATGGACCGTGGCGATACGCCAGTCGAAGCCGCCCTCGCGCGACGCAGCGTCCAGCAGATCGCACAGGCCCTTGGCCGCAGTGCAAAGGTCGTCCAGAGCGAAGGGGCTGGCGGCGTCGATGATCTGACTCGACGCGGCGTAGGCATGATCCAGCCGCGCGTCTTCGGAAATGTCTGGCTCCGGTTCGGCCAGCAAGGCGGCGATGTTTTCCACGATGATGGCTTGGCCCTGGTCTTTCAGCGCGTCCAGATTGGCCTTGGCCTGCATCAGGGCGACGCCGACGCTGACCCCGCCGGGTCGATCAATCATCTCGGCTAGGCGCGAAGGACGTCGGGGATGAGTGATGACCGTCATGCGAACTCCACCGTCTCCTGGCGTTTGACACGGCCGCGCCGTTCCTCGCCTTTATAGGCCTCGTGTCGGAAGCGACGGTCTGGCCCCAGGTAGTCGCCCACCTCGAGGAAGGGGCGATCGTCGCGGGCGACCCAAAGGATACGCTCCAGCAGCATTGCGGCGCTGAAGGGCTTGGTGACGACGAAGTTGGCGCCGCAGTCGCGCGCTTCAGCCACCCGGCCCCGGCGGATGTGGCTGGCGGTCATGATGACGGGGGTAAAGGCGTTGGGGTTCGGCCCTGACCGACGCAGCCATCGCACCAGTTCGAATCCATCGATGTCCGGCATGTCGGTATCGACCAACAGCAGATCGACCGGCTTTTCCTGCAAAATGCGTCGCGCCTCGACGCTTCGTTCGAGGCTGAAGGCTGGTCGGACGCCGAAACCCGCCAGGACGCCGGTCGTCAGGGTCAGCGAAAAGGGCGAGTCGTCGACGACCATGGCGATGGTGCCGCCCAGGTTGAAAACCGCGCTGTCTCTCAGGGCGTCGCCCGTCGTCATGTCCGGTACTTTCCCGCCCGTTTAGGCCGGGAAAGTCGTTTGATTTGATGGATGGGCGATTAACGCCGTTCGGTCAGAGGGCGCCGATGGCGTAGAAGCGGTCGGCGCGCTGCTTTTTGATCTGCTGGGGCGACAGGCCCTCGAAGGCCTTCAGCTCCTCGACCAATACGTCGCCGACATTGGCCATTGCGGCCTCGCGGTCGGCGTGAGCGCCGCCGATAGGTTCCTCGATCAACCGATCGACGATCTTGAGGCTCATCAGGTCCGGGCCGGTGATCTTCATGGCCATGGCGGCGTCCTTGGCCCGCGCGCCGTCGCGCCACAGGATGCCGGCGGCCCCTTCCGGCGAGATGACCGAATAGATCGAATGTTCCAGCATCAGCACGCGGCTGGCGGCCGCGATGGCGATGGCGCCGCCCGATCCGCCTTCGCCCGTAATCGTGGCGATGGAGGGCACGCCGAGGGTCAGGCAGCGTTCGGTCGAGCGGGCGATGGCCTCCGCCTGGCCCCGCTCTTCGGCGCCTAGACCCGGATAGGCGCCGGCGGTGTCGATGAAGCTGAGGACGGGCAGGCCGAACTGCTCGGCCATGTCCATCAGGCGCACGGCCTTGCGATAGCCCTCAGGCCGGGCCATGCCGAAATTGTGGGTGATGCGGGTCGCTGTGTCGTGACCCTTCTCGTGGCCCATGATCACGACCGGACGACCCCGGAATCGAGCCAGGCCGCCCAGGATAGCCTGGTCGTCGCCGAACTGACGGTCGCCGTGCAGTTCGTTCCAGTCGGTGAACAGGCTCTCGACATAGTCGATGAAGTGGGGCCGCTGCGGGTGACGCGCGACCTGGGTCTTCATCCAGGGGTCGAGGCCAGCATAGGTCTTCTTGCGCATCTGCTCGGCCTTCTTGCGCAGGCCGGCGATCTCGGCGTCGAAACCCCCGGAGGTCTCGGACAGGGCCGACAGTTCCTCGATCTTGGCTTCCAGATCGGCGATCGGCTTTTCGAAATCGAGATAGTGCGTGGCCATAAAGGCGTCCGGGACTGCAGGCGGGAAACCGCCCCTAGGGAAGGCGGGGGAAACTAGAGAGGTCGGGGCGACGGGGCAAGCGGGGTTCAATCATCCCGCGCCAAGGGGTGGTTTTGCTGGACGACCTGGGCCAGGCGGTCGGTGGCGACGTGGGTGTAGATCTGGGTCGTGGCGATGTCGGCGTGGCCCAGCAGGGTCTGGACGACGCGAAGGTCGGCGCCGCCTTCCAACAGGTGGGTGGCGAAGGCGTGACGCAGGACGTGGGGGCTGACGCGGGTGGGGTCGATCCCGGCGACCAGCGCCGCCTCGTCCAGAAGCTGGGCGAAGCGACGCGGGGTCAGGTGGCCGGTGCGGCCGGATGACGGGAATAGCCAGGGGCTGTCGGGTGTCTCCGGCTTGCGCTTCGCGTCACGGGCGATCAGCCACGCCTTGATGGCCTCGCGGGCGGCGGTGTTTAGCGGGGCCAGGCGTTCCTTGCCGCCCTTGCCGCGCACGATCAGATAGGCGGGGTCGCGGCGGACAGCCTCGACCTTGAGCCCCAGCAGTTCCGACACCCGCAGGCCCGAGGCATAGGCCATCTCGACCAGGGCGACCAGGCGCAGGCCTGCCGCCGCGTCGCGGGCGGCCGAGGCGGCCAACAGTCGGTCGATCTCGTCACGGCTGAGCAGCTTGGGCAGGGGGCGGCCCTGTTTGGGGGCGTCCAGGCGGCGCGATGGATCGTCGGTCCGCCAGCCTTCAGCCAGGGCGAAGCGATAGAACTGCCGGGCGGAGGACCGGCGTCGGGCGGCGGTGGCGGCGGACAGGCCGCGTCGCGACAGGTCGGCGAACCAGACTTCCAGCGCCGCGGCGTCCGCCTTCATCAGTCCGCCGGCGTCTGAGAGAGCGGCCTCCGCATCAGCCAGGTCGCGGCCATAGGCGGACAGGGTGTGGGGCGAGGCGTCCCGTTCGACCGCCATCATCTCCAGAAACGCCTCGATCTGCGGCGTCATGCTGCAATCCGTTCCGCGAACGGATGGCGTGTCGTCAGGCTTGGTGTAGAGGTTTTCAGGATCATGTCCGCCTGCGCCTTCGCCTTCGCCGTTCCTTCGACCGTCTGTTCCGCCGGAGCCGCCGGATGAGGCGGCGCGCGAATCCGGGACCGACCCGCACCATAGCCCTGGTCGGCCTGATGGGGGTGGGCAAATCTTCGGTGGGCCGCCGACTGGCTAACCGACTGAGGCTGCCCTTCGCCGACGGGGATGTGGAGATCGAATCAGCGGCGGGAATGACCGTGTCCGAAATCTTCGCTGCTTTGGGGGAAGAAGAGTTCCGGGCCGGCGAGGCGCGGGTGATCCGCCGCCTGCTGGAGGGGCCGCCCATCGTTCTCGCCACCGGCGGCGGGGCGATGATGAATGCGGAGACGCGGGCTCTGCTGAAGGAACGGGCCGACACGGTCTGGCTGAGGGCTGATCTGAAGGTCATCGCCGAACGGGTGGCGCGGCGCGACACCCGGCCGCTCCTGCGCGGCAAGGACCCGCTGACGGTGCTGACCGACTTGGCCGAGGTCCGCTATCCAATCTATGGCGAGGCGGACGTCGCCGTGGACGTTGGGCAGGGCTCTCACGGTCAGGCGGTGGACGCCATTCACAAGAACCTGCGCCGGCACTGGCGCCAGAGACGGCGCGCGGAGACGAAGACGTGACAATCATTCCGGTCAGCGGCGGGGCCTTTGCGGCCTATGACGTGATGGTGGGGCGTGGACTGCTGGTTCAGGCGGGTGAACGGATCGCCCCCCTGGCCAAGGGCCGTACCGTCATCGTCACCGACGAGACGGTGGCGGGCATCCATGCCGAGGCGCTGACGGCGTCGCTGACGGCGGCGGGCGTGAAGAGCGAGATCGTGGCCGTGCCGGCGGGCGAGGGGTCGAAGTCCTTTGCCGAGCTTGAGCGCGTTCTGGACCGGCTGCTGGAGATCGGGCTGGACCGCAAGGACGTGGTCATCGCCCTGGGCGGCGGGGTCGTGGGGGATTTGGCCGGTCTGGCGGCGGCGCTGTTCATGCGCGGCATCGACTTCGTTCAGATCCCAACGACTCTGTTGGCGCAGGTGGACTCGTCCGTTGGCGGCAAGACGGCCATCGACACGCCACGCGGCAAGAACCTGGTCGGGGCTTTCCATCAGCCGCGACTGGTGCTGGCCGACATAGACGTGCTGGCGACCCTGCCGGCGCGTCAGGTAAAGTCCGGCTGGGCCGAGGTGCTGAAACACGGGCTGATTTGCGACGCAGCCTTCTTCGACTGGCTGGCGGGCGAGGGAGCCGCGGGCGCGGCCGGCGATCCGGCGGCGCTGGAGCGTGCGGTGATCCGCTCGGTCGAGATCAAGAGCGCGGTGGTCGGCGAAGACGAGAAGGAGGCGGGGCGTCGCGCCCTGCTGAACCTGGGCCACACCTTCGGCCATGCGGTGGAGACCGAGGTCGGGTTCGACGAAGGCGCGCTGGCGCACGGCGAAGCCGTGGCCTTGGGGTGCTGTATGGCCTTCCGCTATTCGGCGCGCGAGGGACTGTGTTCGGCTGAGGACGTGGCGCGGGTCGAGGCGGTGGTTGCAGCTGCGGGCTTGCCGACGCGGCTGGATCAGGCGGGGTCGTTTGCGGCCGACCGGCTGTTGGCCCTGATGGCGGGGGACAAGAAGGCCGAGGGCGGGGCGCTGACCCTGATCCTGGCGCGCGGCGTCGGCCAGGCCTTTGTGGCCAAGGGCGTGGATGCGGACAAGGTGCGCGCCTTCCTGATCGAGGAAGGCGCGACGGCGTGATGCGGATCGCTAAGGTCCCGCTGGAGGATCGGTTCGTGCGGCTGGAGCCGTTCGAGGACAGGCTGAAAGACGAGGTCCGCGCGGCGCTGGACTGCGATCCCGAGGCCTGGGCGGCCATGGTCGGCTCGGCCCAGGGTGAGTATTTCGACGGCTGGTGGGAGAGCGCGCTGACGGCCATGCGGGCCGGGACTCGGATCGCCTATGCGGTGCGGCGGCGCTCAGACGGGGCGGTGGTCGGCACGACCAGCCTGTACGAGATCAACCCGGCCTATCGCCGCTGCGAGATCGGCTCGACCTTTTATCGGCCCGAAGTGCGCGGCGGACCGATCAATCCGGCCTGCAAACGGCTGTTGCTTGGCCACGCCTTCAACGCAGGCGCGGTGCGGGTCGAGATCATCACCGACGCCCTCAACGCCCGGAGCCAGGCGGCGATCCTCAAGCTGGGCGCCAAGGCCGAAGGCGTTCTGAGGAAGCACAAGATCACCTGGACTGGGCGCGCGCGGGACACGGCGGTGTTCGCGGTGATTGACGATGACTGGCCGGTGGTTCGTGACGGCTTGGATCAACGGCTGGCGGGTTTCGCCTAATCCACCGCGCGGCACTGCGTCGGCTGACGGCCTTCGACGGACCAGGTGGCCAGGACGCCCTTGCCGCGCAGTTCGACGTTGGAGGCGCGGTACCAGATGCCGTCGGCGGCGCGCTCCTGATACAGGTCTGTGGCCTCGCCGGACGAGTTGCGGATGGTGGCCATCTGGCGGGGGTTGTCGAAATCGACCGACAGGCGTTCGCCGTTGTCGCACAGATAGACGGTGTGGACGACGCGGTTCAGGGAGCGGTCCTGGATCTCGGCGCCGGTGCGCTGGCGGGCGGTCTGGGCCTCGATGGCGCGCTCCTTGACCTCGTCACCGGTGGCGGGGGCCTTGTCGGGGTCGGGACCGCAGGCCGTCAGGAGAAGGGCGGCGGCGAGACCGCTGAACATGATCGACGGCGGCAGGCCCGGCTTGGACAAGGCGATACTCCTCACAACGGCGCCGCTTGGCGCGGCGATCTAACGTGCGCCGCTCGCCGCCGTTCCCCGCCGTTGACGGAAGAAGGATTTCAGCAGCGCGGACGCCTCTTGCGCCAACAGACCCGAGTCCGTCGCCGGGCGCCAGTGGCAGGTGGGTTGTTCGAACAGGCGCGGGCCGTGGATCACTGCGCCGCCCTTCGGATCGTCGGCGGCCCAGACGACGCGCCCGATTCGGGCGTGGCTTATGGCGCCGGCGCACATGGCGCAGGGTTCGAGCGTCACATAGAGGGTCAAGCCGGTCAGCCGATAGTTCTCCAACGCGGTCGCCGCGCGGCGCAGAGCGACGATCTCGGCATGGGCCGTAGGGTCGTGGGCGCCGATCGGGCCGTTGGCGCCGGTCGAAATTACCTCACCTGAGGCCGGATCGACAAGAATTGCACCTACAGGCACCTCTCCTGCGTCCGCCGCCGCTTGCGCTTGGTCCAGCGCCATGCGCATGAACCGCTCATCATGGTCCGCCATACAGACGACAACGACAAGAAGCCCCGCGCCCGTCAAGACGAACGGTCGCCTCGGCCCTTTAAATCCTCCGGTCCTCGCAAGAGCGGCGACGGGAAGACCTCCTTCGGCGACAAGCCGCGCAGCCCTCGCGACGACGGCCCCAAGCGGTTCGGCGACAAGCCGGACCGAGGCGACCGGCCGCGCGCCGGCAAGGACGGCAAGCCGTCGTCCGGTTCGGGCAAGTCCGACACGCCGCTGCGCGCCGAGCGAATCGCCAAGACCATGGCCCGCGCCGGCATCGCCTCGCGGCGCGAGGTCGAACGGCTGATCGGTCTGGGCAAGGTGGCGGTCAACGGCCGCATCCTGGACACGCCCGCCACCCTGGTGACGCGCGACGACGTGATTACTGTGGACGGCAAGCCCATCGGCTCGACCCAGGCGACGCGCGTCTGGCGCTATCACAAGCCTGCGGGCCTGCTGACCAGCCATCGGGATCCGACCGGACGTCCGACGGTGTTCGACGCCCTGCCGGCCGGCCTGCCGCGCGTGATCTCCATCGGACGGCTGGATCTGTCGACCGAAGGCCTGCTGCTGCTGACCAACGACGGCGAACTGAGCCGGGCGATGGAGCTGCCCTCGGCCGGGCTGGTGCGTCAGTACCGGGCGCGGGCGCGGGGCAAGATCACCCAGGCGCAACTGGACGAGCTGAAGAACGGCGCCGTCGTGGAGGGCATCTCCTACGGTCCCATGGTGGCGACGCTGGACAAGGCCAAGGAGTCCAAATCCGAGGACGGCCGCACGCCGAGCAACCTGTGGATCTCGGTCTCGATCACCGAGGGCAAGAACCGCGAAGTCCGCAAGGTGCTGGAGTCTGTCGGCCTGACGGTCAACCGGCTGATCCGCCTGGCCTATGGCCCGTTCCGTCTTGACGTCCTGCCCGTCGGCTCGGTCGAAGAAATCGGGCCGCGCGTGATCCGCGAACTGCTGGCCGACTACATCCGGCCCGAGAACCTGCCGACCGGCAATACGGTCGAGACGCCTGCGCCCATCCCCGGTCGTCGCGTGTCCACGCCGATCCTCAAGGGGAACTCGGGCTCGGCCATGTCGGACCCGTCGCGCAAGCCCAGCCGCGTCCGCGCCGCCGAAACGGCCCAGGCCGACGCGGTCGAGCGCCGCGAACGTCCGCCCAAGAAGGAAGGCTGGGCCAAGGCGACGCCCAAGACCGTCCATCCGAAGAAGACCTTCAAGCCGCGCGAAGGCGCGCCGACCGACGGCGAACGTCCGGCCCGCGTCTACAAGCCGCGTGAAGAGGGCGACCGTCCCGCTCGCGCCTATACGCCGCGCGAGGGGGCTCCGGCTCGCAGCAGCGACGGGCCCAAGCGCGAGTACAAGCCGCGCACGGCTGGCGCCGACGCGGGCAAGCGGGAGTTCAAACCCCGCGGCTTCGGCGCAGCCTCGCCCAGCGGACGCGAAACCCGGCCGCCACGGACAGGCGGCGGCAAGCCGGCCGGACCTTCGGGCACCAGCGGGCTCAAGCCGGGCGGCCGCGCGCCGGGGGGCAAGCCCCGCACGCCCCGGAGCTGAGGCTTGCGGATCGTTGCGGGAAGCCTGAAGGGCCGGGCCATCGTCGCGCCCGAGGGGCAGGGCACGCGCCCGACCTCTGACCGGGCGCGGCAGGCCGTGTTCAATGTGCTGGAACACGCCGCCTGGGCCGAGAGCCTGAACGGCGCGCGGGTCATCGACCTGTACGCCGGATCGGGCGCTCTGGGCTTCGAGGCCATCAGCCGGGGGGCGGGCTTCTGCCTGTTCGTCGAGACCGATGACGGGGCGCGGGGCGCGATCCGCGAGAACGCCGACGCCTATGGAGTGATGGGCCGCACGCGCGTTCATCGGCGCAGCGCGACCGACCTGGGCGTGCGGCCCGGATCAGACGGCGAGGCCTTCGACATCGCCTTCCTGGACCCGCCCTATGGCAAGGGGCTGGGGGAGCAGACGCTGGCGCGGCTGCTGGAGGGCAACTGGCTGAAGCCCGGCGCCCTGGTGGTGTTCGAGCGCGGGTCGGACGAGCCGGACATCGACACGCCCGGCTATCAACGGTTGGACGCGCGGGATTATGGGGCGGCGCGGGTGCTGTTCCTCCAGGTCGCCTAATCCGGACCTACGAGGCGTCCATTTCCAACGCCTCCAGCGCCGCCCGATGCGCCGCCATCCGACGGCGGCAGCGGCGGGCGTGGCGCAGGTAGTAGCCGATGCAGATCAGCAGGAAGGCGAACACTGCGGTTGTGACGGCCTCGATATGCCCCCGCGCGGGATCGACCGTCGTCAGGATGATCCCCTGGAAGATCATGGCCGCGACGCTGATCGCCACCCCGGATAGAGCCCAGCGGTAGCCGGTGCGGGCCTGGCCCAGGGCCGAGCGCAGCACGGCCTGAGGTGTCTCGGTCAACAGGCCGGGATGGCCGCGCCGGGACCATAGGGTCAGGCCCATGGCGAACAGGACGAAGACCAGGGCGGCGCCGGCGGCGGGCAGGGGGACGCCGCGACGCACGGCCCAGCCCATGACCCCCATCACGACGACCCCGCCGCCCATCTCCAGCCAGAAATTGAGCCGGGCCAGCCGGTCGCGGCGGCGTAAGGACCGGATGAAACCGGCGTCCAGCCGGGGTTCGAGGTCGGGGGTCTCGGTCCAGGCCTGGGTCAGGTCGGTCCAGTCGTCATCAGGGCGGGTCATGAGCGGACCTCTTGCGATGGAGCGGGGTTCAGGGCCTCACGCAGCGCGGCCTTGGCGCGGGTCAGGCGGATGGAGACGGTGTTGGGGTTCATCCCCAGCATGTCGGCGATCTCGGCCGGGGCGAAACCTTCCAGGGTCAATAGAGCCGGCTGGCGCAGCGACAGGGGCAGGGCGCGCACCGCCTGGCCCAGTCGGTCGTGCAGATCCCGCGTCTCGGCCGCCTCGTGCGGGGTGGGGGCGTCCGACGGGGCGGCCTCGTCCAGAGGTTGGCGGCGCGGCTCGGCCGCCTCGCGCGCCACATGGGTGACGGCGCGGTTGTGGGCCACGCGGGCGATGAAATGGCGCAGGGGGCCTCGCCCCGGTGTTTGGGCAGGGCGCGCCAGACGGCCAGCAATATGTCCTGCTCCAGCTCGCGCCGCCGCTCGCGATCCGCCTCATAGGCCGAGGCGATGCGGCGCAGCATGCCGCCGTGCTCGGCCAGCAGGGCCTCAAAGGTCTGGTCGCGTCCCAAGCGCGGCGGTCTCCGTGAAAAAATCGTCGGTCGGGATGAAAGACTCGAGGAAGGGCCGAGACTTTCAGGTCAGGCGTAGAAAAACAAAGGAGTTCGCCATGACCATTGAGACAGGGACCGTAGAGACGCCGAAAAAGGGCGTGCTGACGCGCGGCAAGGGATTTTTGAAGGCCCTGGCGGCGGCCCTGCTGGTGGCGGCGGTGTGCGCCTGGGCCGGGTTCGGGCTGGGCCTCTATCTGGATCTGGATCGCGGCGCGCGCATCACCCTGGCCATCGTCGCGGCGGTGACGACCGAGGCCCTGTTCTGGACCACGGCGGCCCTGCTGGGGGTGTCGGTGGTCGAGGCGCGCAAGCGGATCTGGCGCAAGATCACGGGACGGGAGACGCCCGAAGCCGCGCCGCCAGCTGTTCCGCCGCAGCCGTAACCTCGGCCCAGGTGACCTCGAACCCGGCGTCGTCGCCGAAATAGGGATCGGTCACGGCCTGGCCCTCGCGGCCGGGCACGTGGTCGAGCAGCAGGCTGAGTTCGGCGACCGCGTCGGCGGGTTGAATCCGGCGGAGATTGGCCAGGTTGTCGTGGTCCAGGGCGATGAGGTGGGTGAAGCGGCGGAAGTCCGCCGGCGTCACCTGCCGGCCCTGATAGCCGGAAATATCGATCCCATGTTTGCGCGCCACGGCCTGGGCGCGCGGATCGGGCGGATGGCCGACATGCCAGTTCCCCGTGCCGGCGGACTCGACGATCAGATCGAAGCGCAGGCGTTGGGCCTCGGCGCGGAGGGCGGCCTCGGCGAGGGGGGAGCGACAGATGTTGCCGAGGCAGACGAAGAGGATGGAGGGCATGGCTAAAGCAGGCCAAGAACTGCGAGTAGAGCCGAAAGGTCGGGATGACTTTCACCGGCACGGCGAACGGCGGCTAAATCCAGTCGCTGTCGAAGGCCATGTCGACTCATCGGTTTGTGATAATCCGGCCAATCTCGCTGGAGTGCTTGAAGCGATAGTGGGCTAGTCATCGGTCGGCGGTTGGTGCGGCCTTCCAGATGCCGTAGCAGTAGAGCCTCGTGACAGGGATCTTGCCAGATCATGTTTAGGCCAAAGGCGTCGGCTTCGCGCCGGGCTCGTTCGGCCCGGTCACGGCTTAACTGCAGTTGATCGGAGTCCAGCAGGATGAAGGCGTGGGCAAACGGTGTCCGACGCCCCCGCAACCTATCCAGACGGGCGATCGCTCGTTCTACGCGCGCCAACGGGTCGCCGGCGCCGGGCGTGAGAGCTTCGATGTGAACATGAACATGTGCGCCATTCGCCAGCGACAGGTCTTGTAAGAGTGCGACGTAGGCGGCCTCGGACTCACCCTCGCATCCCACGAAGATGGGCGTCCGCTGTGGAATATGTGGCGGGCGTCGGCTCATCCGATATGAGGGAGCGCGCCGAACGCACCGCTCAGGTATTTTTTGTACAGGTTCTCATCGCGCCGCACGGCCTTAACATCCATGAGGCTGAAGACGTGAGTTCGACCCAGCGCATCCTTCTCGCACAAGATCACCTGTTCCTTGACTAGGTCATCGAGGAGCGAGGCAGAATGTACACTGATCCAAGCTTGGGCGTCCTCCTGATTCCGGACTTGCTTGTCGTAGAACCACCTCAGAATGTCGGGCAGGACCACAGCGTGTATCATGGTGTCAAACTCATCCAGGATCGCCACGCCGCCGCGCTCCAGCGCCAGCGCCAGATAAGGGAAGGCACGGATGAAAGAACGGGTCCCGTCGCTCTGGAGCTGCCAAGGCATTTCGAGCGTCAGGCCGGAGTGCTTGAACATCGCTAACGGGCCGGTCGGTGTATCGACAAAGCGCATGCCCTCAATGCCGACGTCAATCCGGTTTAGGTCGCGTGTGACCCGGTTTATCAAGTCCGAAGATTGCCGGAAGATGTTGAGGATGCCCTCGTCGCCTAGTACTTGTCGCCCGATGTTCGAATAGACCGTCCTTGCGACATCTGCGAACAACTCCGCCGTCGGGTGTCCAAACTGGGCGAAGGAGGAGATCACCGAGACGTTCGGTTTCAGGGTGTTGAGCAGATGCCGATAGCCGGAAATGGCGAAGGTCTTTGAACCTTGGACGTCGCCCTCAATGCGCTCGAACACTCTCTGCCACTTGCCCTTGCCGAGTGGCTTCTGGCGCAGAGCTTCTAGTCGAACGGACACAGGCGTGCCATCGACCACGTTGAGTTCCAGTTCATAGCGATAGAGCCCATGTTCGACGTCGAGTCCGTGTTCAGCGCGTTCGACGACCACCTCCGATAAATCCATTGTGCCGCCGAACTCGACAGCGAGCCGGATCGGGCGGTTGGAACATTCGTCGTCGTTGAAGCGCTGGCACGGAAAGCCAGGTCCGTTCGTTTGGGCGCTGTCTCGGATGAAGATCGCGACGAATTCCAAGGCGCGCAGGATGGTCGTTTTGCCCGACGCATTGGGTCCGTAAAGGACCAGCACCTTGGGGGCACGGTCGGTGGCACCCGTAAAAATAGGCCCGAATCTGTCCTCGTCATCCGGTACGTTCGGAGCGACGGTCACGTCGATGACCTGCTGATCGCGGACAGAGTAGAAGTTCTCGAGTTCAAGACGGTACAGCATGGTCTGTGTGTCGCATTTTAACGTATATTTGTCAATGTGTCCATTTGAGGTCGCCTTAACGCCATCTCCTCACCGCCGCCCGAACAGCTTCTCCAGATCGTGCAGCTTCAGCTCCACATAGGTCGGCCGGCCGTGGTTGCACTGGCCCGAATGCGGGGTGGCTTCCATCTGGCGGAGCAGGGCGTTCATTTCGAGGGCGGCGCGGTTTACTTTGGGCGGTCTGACTATAGGGTGGCGGTCGAACAGCCACAGGCTCGGTCAAAAATGTCCCCTATTCGTCGCGCGCTCGTCTCCTCGCTGGCGACCGGCTTGGCGCTTTGGTCGGGCGCGGCCCTCGCTCAGCCTGACACCCCCGCGCAAGGCCAGATGCAGAGCCAGACCCAGGCCCCCGCAAACGGCGGGTTCGATGCTGCGCTGCGTCTGGATCCAACAGCCTACACGCGGATCACGGTTACGGTGGACGGGGCGCCCCTGATGGTGCGGCGTTATCGGGCGACCTATGTCGCCAAGCCTGTGGCCTTGGCGGCTGAGCAACCGAGCCGGAAGATGGGGCCGGGCGGCAGCCCGTCGGGCGCCGCCAGCCAGACGCTTCAGGATCCGCTGACCTATCAGTCGCTGTACGTCTTCGTGCCGGAGGGGGCGAGCGAGACGGCGGCGATCATCCTGAACGTCAACAACGCCGGCTGGTTCGCCAGCGAGCTGAGGGCGGGGATTACGGACGGCGGGGTCTATTCCTCCACCAGCGACACCGACAAGGCGGGCGCGGCCCTGGCCGCCGGCTATGTCTATGTCGATGTCGGGACACGGGGGCGGGGTCTGGTCGGCGCGGATGGAGGATTCCCCGGCCACGCGCCGGCGGCGGTCGTCGATACGAAGGCGGCCATCCGCTGGCTGCGCCTGAATGACGGTGCGCTGGCGGGGTCGGCCGAGCGGATCGTGGTGACCGGCACGTCGGGCGGCGGCGGGTTGTCGGCCGTGGTCGCCGCCTCTGGCGACAGTCGAGATTTCCTGCCTTTCCTGACTGAGATCGGCGCGGCCGGGGTGGCGGCCGACGGACGCAGCACCTTGTCCGACCGGGTGTTCGCCGTGATCGCCTATTGCCCGATCACTGATCTGGGCCATGCGGACATGGCCTATGAATGGCTCTATCGCGATGTGCGCGCTCCAGAGACGACGGCGGGGGGCGTGTGGGGCGCGGCGCAGGCGGCGGCGTCCGCAGAGCTGGCCGCCGGCTATCCCGCCTATTTGGCGGGCCTGGAGCTCACTCTGGCCGACGGTCGCTCCCTGACGACGGCGACCATGCCGGAAGCGGTCGCGCGACAGGTGGCGCTGGAGGTCGAACGCCATATCGCCGCCGGCGGCGCCGTTCCGGCCCTGGGCGATGATTTCCAGATCACCCTGCGTGGATTTGGGCCTGGGGGCGGCCGCCAGGTGGAGATCGCGAACGACTGGCTTGAGGTCGCCGACGGCAAGGTGACGCGCCTCGATCTGGCGAACTTCCTGCGCTTCGTCGCCAAGACGGCGGCCTTGAAGCCGGTGCCGGCGTTTGACCGCACCGGCAACACCGGCAACGGCGCGGACGGAGAAAACACCCTGTTCGGGGCGGCCGATCAATCCTATTCGAACTTCACGCCCTACGGCTGGGCGAACAATACGGTCGCGGGCGACGGTTCCGGCCCCGACGACACGGGCATGAGCTGGTCGGAGTGGACCGCTGGACCTGGAGCGGGACTGGCGGACCAGGTCCGATTGATCGATCCCCTGACCTATCTCGGTCAGCCTACGGCGGCGGCGGCCCCCTTCTGGTATGTCCGGCATGGGATGATCGACCGCGACACCGGCTTTACGGTGGGGGTGGTCCTGTCACGGGCTGCGGCGGGCGACGCGGACGTCAAACAGGTGAATTTCGCCACGCCGTGGATGACGCCTCACAGCGGCGACTATGATGTTCAGGAAGCCTATGGCTGGCTGAAGTCGGTCCTGGAATAGGGCGTCGCGGGGAGGACGGGCGGCGGGTTATGGCGAAGGCTCAGCCTTCACCGCCGCCCGAACAGCTTCTCTAGATCGTGCAGCTTCAGCTCCACATAGGTCGGCCGGCCGTGGTTGCACTGGCCCGAATGCGGGGTGGCCTCCATCTGGCGGAGCAGGGCGTTCATTTCGGGGGCGGTGAGGATGCGGCCGGAGCGGACGCTGCCGTGGCAGGCCATGGTGCCGCAGATGGCGGCGAGGCGTTCCTTGAGCGACAGGGCCAGGCCGTGTTCGGCCAAGTCGTCGGCGATGTCGCGGATCAACCCTTGCACGTCCGTGTCGCCCAACATGGCCGGGGTCTCGCGCACCAGGACGGCGCCGGCGCCGAAGGCCTCGACGATCAGGCCCATCTCGGCCAGTTCCTCGGCGCGCGAGGCGACGCGTTCGGCCTCGGCCGGGTCCAGATCGACCACCTCGGGCGTCAGCAGGGCCTGACGGGTCACGGACCCCTCGGCCATCTGGGCCTTCATCCGCTCATAGACCAGCCGCTCGTGGGCGGCGTGCTGATCGACGATGACTAGGCCGTCGCGGGTCTGGGCCACGATATAGTTGGCGTGGAGTTGGCCCCGCGCGGCGCCGAGGGGGTAGTCGAGGGGGTCTTGGGGCGTGGGGTGACTAGTGAGTCGTGAGTCGTGAGCGGACGGGTCGTGTGCAGCTGACGGCTGAGGCCAGGCGGGGCCGTCCCAGCTGGGTTCGACGCGGGCGCTGCGTTCGTTGAGGCCGGGCAGGACCTGGGCGGCGGCGGCGGGCTGGGACCAGCCGGTCCAGCCGCTGAACCCCTGTGCCGACGGGGAACTGGGGCTGTAGGCCGGTCCGGTGGTGACGCCGGTGTGGGGCTGGAAGCCCGCCATCGCGTCGGCGGCGACGGTGGTGGAGGCGCGGTGGCCGGCGGCGTGGAGCGCATGCCTCAGGGCGCCGACTATCAGGCCACGCACCAGGGCCGGATCGCGGAACCGGACCTCGGCCTTGGCGGGGTGGACGTTGACGTCCACGTACAGCGGGTCGATGTCCAGGAACAGGACGGCGGCCGGGTGCCGGTCCCTGGCCAGAAAGTCGGCATAGGCGCCGCGCAGGGCCCCTTGCAGCAGCCGGTCCTTCACCGGGCGGCCGTTGACGAACAGATACTGATGCGCCGCATTGCCGCGCGAATAGGTGGGCAGGCCGGCGTAGCCCGTCAGGCGCACCCCGTCCCGCGCCTGATCGATCAGCAGGGCGTTGGCCTCGAAGTCGCGGCCCAGCAGGGCGGACAGCCGTTTCAGCCGGCCCTCGTCGCCGGGGTGTTCGGCGGGCAGGCGCAAGGCGACCTTGCCGTCCAGCGACAGGGTGAAGGCGACGGCCTCGTGCGCCATGGCCTGGCGTTTGATCTCTTCCGAAATGGCCATGGCCTCGGCCCGTTCGGACTTCATGAACTTGAGCCGGGCGGGGGTGGCGTAGAAGAGGTCGCGCACCTCGACCCGCGCGCCGTGCGGGCCGGGGAAGGGGGCGGGGGCCAGGGGACGGGTCGCGCCGCCCTCGACCT
Source organism: Brevundimonas sp. SL130 (assembly GCF_026625805.1). Lineage (NCBI taxonomy): Bacteria > Pseudomonadati > Pseudomonadota > Alphaproteobacteria > Caulobacterales > Caulobacteraceae > Brevundimonas > Brevundimonas sp. SL130. The sequence goes on along the minus strand of NZ_CP113064.1, from coordinate 2,272,876 downwards.
GGATGACCCAGGCTTCGGCCTCGTCACGCGACCGGGTGGTGATCGACAGGCGGGCGACCGAGCCGATGGAGGGCAGGGCCTCGCCCCGGAAGCCCAAGGTATGGATGCGCAACAGGTCCACATCACCGGCGTCGTCGGGCTCCAGCTTGGACGTGGCGTGGCGCTCGATGGCCAGGGGCAGCTCGTCTTTCGGGATGCCCTTGCCGTCGTCGGCGATCAGGATGCGCGACAGGCCGCCGCCGTCGGCCTGGATCTCGATATTGCGGCCGCCCGCATCTAGGGCGTTCTCGACCAGTTCCTTGATGGCGCTGGCCGGCCGCTCAACCACCTCGCCGGCGGCGATGCGGTTGACGGTTTCGGGGGAGAGGCGGCGGATGGGCATGGGAGGGGGAAGATAGGGGGGCGGAGGGATTCGCGCCATTGATGGTTGGGGGCTGGGCGGACTTGCCCCCTCCGGCTCGCCGCTGCGCGTCGACCCACCTCCCCCAAAGGGGGGAGGAGAGGCGTTGCCCGACTCCGCGTGGGCGGGTAGAGCGTTCGGCTTCTCCCGCCCAGCCGAAGTTCCAGACCATGCACGATATCCGAGCCATTCGCGAGAACCCCCAGGTTTACGTCGCGGGCTGGTCGTCGCGCGGGGTGGACGAGCCGGACGGGCTGGTGGCGGACATCCTGCGGCTGGACGCCGAACTGCGCCACGCCCAGACCACGGGCCAGGACGCCCTGGCCAAGCGCAACGCCGCCTCCAAGCTGATCGGCGCCGCCATGGGCAAGAAGGACATGGCCGAGGCCGACCGGCTGAAGGCCGAGGTCGAGGCCCTGAAGGGCGACATCGCGGCGGCCGCCGAGATCGAGGCGCGCGTCGGCAAGGAACTGCGCGACCTGCTGGCGGGGTTGAAGAACCTGGCGGCCGAGGATGTGCCGGACGGCGAGGACGAGGCGGGCAATGTCGAGGTCTCGCGCTGGGGTGCGCCCCGCGAGGGCGGCCCGGCCAAGGATCACGCCGACCTGGGCGAGGCCCTGGGCATGCTGGACTTCGAAGCGGCGGCGAAGATGTCGGGCGCCCGGTTCGCGGTGCTGAAGGGCCAACTGGCCCGGCTGGAACGGGCCGTGGGTCAGTTCATGCTGGATTTGCAGACGGATCAGCACGGCTATCTGGAAGTGAACCCGCCGCTGCTGGTGCGGGACGAGGCGATGTTCGGCACGGGGCAGTTGCCGAAGTTTGCCGACGATCTGTTCAATGCGTCGAGCGTGATCGAACAAGATGTTTGGCTGAAGGCAGCGCCTCAGGGCAGCAGCGAAGACCCTGCTGTGGTGCAGGGACAGCTAGACTATATTCTTGAGCAGTTGAAAAACCGTACTCATCATTGGCTCATCCCCACCGCCGAAGTCTCCCTGACCAACCTCGTGCGCGACACCATCCTGTCCGAGGACGACCTCGCCACGCCGATGCGGATGACGGCGCTGACGCCCTGCTTCCGGGCCGAGGCGGGGTCGGCGGGGCGGGATACGCGCGGGCTGATCCGTCAGCACCAGTTCTCCAAGGTCGAGATGGTGTCGATCGCGCGGCCGGAAGACTCCGACGCCGAGCACGAGCGGATGACGGCCTGCGCCGAGGCGGTGCTGAAGGCGCTGGAGCTGCCGTTCCGGCGGATGCTGCTGTGCAAGGGCGACATGGGCTTTTCGGCCCAGAAGACCTTCGACCTGGAGGTCTGGCTGCCCAGCCAGGGGACCTATCGCGAGATCAGCAGCTGCTCGAACTGCGGGGACTTCCAGGCGCGGCGGATGGAGGCGCGGTTCAAGCGGGCCGGCGAGAAGAAGACCGAGTTCGTCCATACGCTAAACGGGTCGGGGCTGGCGGTCGGCCGGACGCTGGTGGCGATCATGGAGAACTATCAGCAGGAGGATGGGCGGATCGCGGTGCCGATGGTGTTGCAGCCGTATATGGGTGGTCTGGAATTCGTGGGAGCGGCCAAGTGAGCCCCTCTCCCATGGGGAGAGGGCTTGAGCGCACGGCGGCGCAAGCCGTCGTCCTTGCGCGAAAGGGTGAGGGGCACGGTGGTGCGGACTGGCCCACCGGCGGTCCCTCATCCGGCCCTGCGGGCCACCTTCTCCCAACGGGAGAAGGGAGCGTTGCGGCATGAGAATCCTCCTGACAAACGACGACGGGATCGAGGCGGAAGGTCTTGAATCCCTTGAGCGGATCGCGCGGACGCTGAGCGACGACATCTGGGTGTGCGCGCCCGCCGTCGAACAGTCGGCCAAGGGACGGGGCATCACCCTGAGCGAGCCGCTGCGAGTGCATAAACTGGGCGAGAAACGGTTCGCGGTGACGGGGACGCCGACCGACTGTGTCGTGCTGGCGGTCAATGACCTGATGCCGGAACGGCCGGACCTGGTGCTGTCCGGCGTGAACCGGGGCCATAATATCGGCGAGGACGTCAGCTATTCCGGCACGGTGGCGGGCGCGCTTCAAGGCATGGCCTTCGGCATCCGCTCCATCGCCCTGAGCCAGAGCCTGGAACGGTTCCATGACGAGGTGGTCGCCCACTGGGAGACGGCCGAGGCCTTTGCGCCGGCCATCATCACCAAGCTGCTGGACCAGAAATGGGCCAATGGGGTGGTGATGAACCTCAACTTCCCCAACCTGCCGCCGGAACGGGTGGAGCAGATCGAGGTGACGACCCAGGGCTTCCGCGACGTGGGCGAAATGCATGCGGTGCGACGCACCGACCTGCGCGGGCGCGACTATTACTGGATGAGCTTCCGCGGCGAGAAGCAGGAGCATGCCGAGGGCACCGACCTGAGGGCCATCGAGGCGGGGCGGATCTCGGTCACGCCGCTGCACATCGACCTGACCCATATGGCCAGCGTCCATGACCTGAAGAAGGTGCTGGGCGGGGCGCCGCCGAAGAAGACGGAGCGCGCTGCGTGATGAGGCCGGCTGTCTCGCGCACCCTCCACCACGACGCAAGGGCGTCGCGGTCCCCCTCCCCCAGGGGGGGAGGACAATGAACCTGCACGACGACCGCGCCGGACGGCTGATCCTGTCGCTGCGCCAGCAGGGGGTGACGGATCCCCGGGTGCTGGCCGCGATGGAGAGCATCGACCGCGCGGTCTTCGTGCACGAGAAATTCCTGGACCAGGCCTGGGAAGACCAGGCCCTGCCCATCGACTGCGCCCAGACCATCAGTCAGCCCTATATCGTCGGCCTGATGACCCAGGCCCTGGACGTCCAGCCTCGCCACCGGGTGCTGGAGATCGGCACCGGCAGCGGATACCAGTGCGCGGTGCTGAGCCGGCTGGCGCGCTATGTCTATTCGGTGGAGCGGTATCGCAGCCTGCTGGTCGAGGCCGAGGCCAAGCTGCGAACGCTGGAGATCGATAATGTCATCACCAAACACGGCGACGGCGGCCTGGGCTGGGTCGAGCAGGCGCCCTTCGACCGGATCATGGTGACGGCGGCCTCGCCGGGCGAGCCGACCGAACTGTTGAAACAACTGAAGCCGAACGGGGTGCTGGTCGCGCCCGTGGGCCGGACCTCGGTGCAGATGCTGCACCGCTATGTCGGACAGGGCGACGGGGCGTTCCACCGCGAGAGCCTGACGGAGGTGCGGTTCGTGCCCCTGGTCGAGGGGACGGCGAAGGAGGGGTGAGGTGTTTCACCCGCAAGCGGGGGTTCTGGACGCCCGTTAACCTTCCCGCCCCACTTTGGCGATGATTGCGGGCTTGGCTTGGGCGGCGCGAGCGGGCACACCGGGCGGGCGGATTTAACCATGTGAGGAGCGGCCGGTGGCGGTGATTTCGGGCTGGATGAGAGCGACTGTGATCGCGGGGGCGTCGCTGAGTGCGGCGGCCTGTATGACCTATCCGTCCGAGCCGCAGTATTCGACGCGACCGACGCCGGCGGGGCAGGGCGCCTATCCCCTGCCGGCCCAGCCCCAGACCCCCGCCCAGCCGTATCAGCAGCCGCCGGTGACGGCCCCGGTCGGGTCTGTGGTGGGCGGAGCCCTGCCGCCGCCGATTTCGGCGACGCCGGCCCAGCCGACCTATCCGACCCCGCCGTCCGCCGTGGTGACGCCGGGCGCCGCCTATGTGATCCAGCCGGGCGACACCATCTCCGGCGTCGGCCGCCGGTTCCAGACGCCGGTCCAGACCCTGATCGACCTGAACGGCCTGGGCCCGCGCGGGGCGATCACGACGGGTCAGAGAATCATCCTGCCCGACGCCGCCGTGGATACGGGGCGTGATCCCTACGCCACCGGTCCTTCGCCGGCGGGGGTCCTGGTGCCGAATACCGGGGTGGTTCCGCCGCCGCCGCCGCCCTCGGGCAATGCCGCCCTGCCGGCCCAGACGCGACCGGTCGATAGCCCGGCGCGTCCGCCGGTCAGCGTCACTCCATCGACGACGCCTATCGCGGGCGGCCCCATCGCCCTGCAATGGCCGGTGCGCGGCGACGTCCTGCGCCGGTTCGGCCCGGTGGGCATGGGCGAGCGCAACAACGGCGTCAATATCGGCGCCTCGGCCGGCGCCTCGGTCGTGGCCGCCGCCGGCGGGCGAGTGGCCTATGTCGGCGACGATCTGGTGGGGCAGGGTCTGACGGTGCTGATCGTCCACAACGGCGGCTGGCGCACGGTTTACGGCCATCTGGGCTCGGCCACGGTCAAGGACGGCGACGATGTGCGGGCGGGCCAACAGATCGGCACCGTGGGCCTGACGGCCGGCGACGGACGCCCCTCAATCCACTTCGAGACCCGCCAGATGCGCGGCGACGACCCCGTTGCGGTCGATCCGCTGACCGTATTGCCACGCTGACGGCCGTTCAGGAGCCTGATTCACGCCGTGGTCTTAGCCGGACTTGGGAGCTGCGCGCTTTCGCCCACGACGATCAGGCTCTAGCCGCGTTGCAATCCGCGAAGCGCGGCCCTAGGTTCCGCGCCTCGTTTTAATGGGGCGCCGACGAGGGCAGCCCCCCTTTGTGTTCGGAGAGACCCCATGAACGCCCCAGCTGACGGCGGCATGATGGCCGTGATCATGCAGTTCCTGCCGATCGTCGCCATCTTCATCCTGTTCTACTTCCTGCTGATCCGTCCGCAGCAGAAGCGCGCCAAGGAACATGCGGCCGCCATCGCCGCCGTGAAGCGCGGCGACACGGTCGTGCTGTCCAGCGGCACCATCGGCAAGGTGACCCGCGTCGAAGAGGGCGAGGTCAATGTCGAGATCGCCCCCAGCGTCAATGTGCGCGTCGTCAAGACGATGATCGCCGAGGTGCGCAACCGCACCGCCATCGCCGCCAACGACTCCAAGGCCTGAGACCCGAAGCGTATCGCTGAACCTGGACTGTCCTCATGATTCAGCTGTCGCGCTGGAAAGTCATTCTCGTCGTCGTTTCGGCGATCCTGGGCTGCCTGCTGGCCTTCCCCAACCTGCTGAGTCCGGCTCAGCGGGAGGCCATGCCCGGCTGGCTGCCGAAGAACGCCCTGAACCTGGGGCTGGATCTACAGGGCGGATCGTATCTGCTGCTTGAGGTCGATGTGGCGGCGATGCGCGAGAAGCGTGTCGCCAACCTGATCGAGGATGTGCGGGTCACGCTGAACGGCGAGGGCGTCTCCACCAGCGGCTTCCAGCGTGAAGCCGGCGGCGTGATCGTCACCCTGGCCAATCCGGGACAGCAGACGGCGGCCTTCGAAGCCCTGCGCCAACTGGCCGGGGCGGCGGGACCGTCGGGCCAGGTCGAGCGGACGGCGACCCGCATCGGCGGCGACCGCATCCGCTTCGCCTATACGGACACGGCCCTGGCCGGCATGGGCTCGACCGCCGTGGATCAGTCGATCGAGGTGGTGCGCCGCCGGATCGACAGCCTGGGCACGCGCGAACCCTCCATCACCCGCCAAGGCGCCGACCGGATCGTGGTCCAGGCGCCGGGCGAGAGCGATCCGCGCAAGCTGGAAGAGGTCATCGGCCAGACGGCCCAACTGACCTTCCAGATGGTGGACAGCGAGAATTCGGTGACCGAGGCCCAGGCCGGCCGCGTGCCGCCTGACGCTGAACTGCTGATGGACGAGCAGGGCACGCCCTATCTGGTCAAGAAGCGGGTTCTGGTGTCGGGTGAGAACCTGACCCGGGCCGGCGTCGGCGCGGACGAAAGCGGCCGCCCGGCCATCGACTTCCGCTTCGACGGCGCCGGCGCCCGCCGGTTTGGCGAGGCCACCGCCAACAACCTGGGCAAGCCCTTCGCCATCATCCTGGACGGCAAGGTCATCTCGGCGCCGACGATCCAAAGTGCGATCACGACCGGCTCGGGCCAGATCACCGGCAGCTTCTCCATTCAGGAAGCCGCGACCCTGGTGAACCTGCTGAACGGGGGCGCCCTGCCGGCGCCGCTGAACGTCGAGGAACGCCGGACCGTCACCGCCGAACTGGGCGCGGACGCCGTGGCGGCGGGCGCCCTGTCCACCGCCGTGGGCTTCGGCATCATCGTGCTGTTCATGATCCTGGCCTACGGCTTCCTGTTCGGGGGCGTCTCGGTCGTGGGCCTGGTGCTGAACGGGGTGCTGATCGTGGCGGCCATGTCGCTGACCCAGGCGACCCTGACCCTGCCGGGCATCGCCGGTCTGATCCTGACCTTCGCCGTGGCCGTGGACGCCAACGTTCTGATCTATGAGCGGATGCGCGACGAGGCCCGGTCGGGCCGCAGCGTCATCGCCAGCATGGACGCCGGCTTCAACAAGGCCTGGGGCACGATCCTGGACGCAAACGTCACCACCCTGGTGGCGGCGGCGATCATGTTCGTCTTCGGCGCCGGTCCGGTGCGCGGCTTCGCCTGGACGCTGAGCATCGGCGTCTTCACCTCGGTGTTCTCGTCGGTTCTGGTGGCCCAGGTGCTGCTGGCCTACTGGCTCAAGACCGCCAAGCCCAAAAAACTGCCGATCGCGGAGTGATGGCGATGCGTGGATGGCCCTTCATCAAACTGCTGCCGCAGAAGACGAATTTCCAGTTCGTCAAATACGCCCGGTTCGCCGCGGTGCTGTCGGTGGTTCTGTGCGTCTCCTCGATCGTGGCGTGCTTCATTCCCGGCCTGAACATGGGCATCGACTTCCGGGGCGGCGCCTCGATGGAGGTGTCCAAGCCGGCCGGTCAGGTGATCCAGCTGGACAATGTGCGTGAGGCGGTAAACGGCCTGAACCTGGGCGACGTCCAGGTTCAAGGCATCGCTCGCCGCGACACCAATGTCGATGACGGCTCGACCGCCATCCTGCGCTTCCAGGTGCCGGAAGGCCGCGACCAGACCCAGGTGGTCAACCAGGTCGAGACCACGATCAGCCAGACGGTTGGCGAGGTGTCCTATTCCGGCGTCAGCGTCGTCGGCTCCAAGGTCTCGGGCGAGCTGTTCACCTCGGGTCTGCTGGCCCTGGGCGTCGCCATCGGCCTGATGTTCCTCTACATCTGGTTCCGGTTCGAACCGCAGTTCGGCTTCGGCGCCGTGATCGGCCTGCTGCACGACGTGATCCTGACCTTCGGCCTGATCGTGCTGTTCCGGTTGGAGTTCAGCCTGAACATGGTCGCCGCCATCCTGACGGTCATCGGCTATTCGATGAACGACACTGTGGTGGTGTTCGACCGGCTTCGCGAGAACCTGCGCAAGTACAAGACCATGCCTCTGCGCGAGGTGATCGACCTGTCGCTGAACGAGACCCTGTCGCGGACCATCATCACCGGCGTGACCGCCGTCATGGTGCTGGGCGCCCTGGCCGTGTTCGGGGGCGAGGCCCTCTACGGCTTCTCCATCGCCCTGATGTTCGGCATCATCGTCGGCACCTATTCGTCCATCTATGTCGGCGCGCCGATCATCCTGCTGTGGGGTGTCAAGCGCGGCGCCCTGGCCGAGGACGCCAAGCCGATCAAGCTGGGCATGGCCAGCCGGCCCTGATCGGGCGCGCATTGCTGGAAATAAAAACGGCGGCTCCTTGGCGGGGCCGCCGTTTCTGTTTGGGTGAGCGAGGAGTGCTAGTGAGCAAGTGGTGAGCCGGTCGAGCGCCATGCTGGCGGTTCAGCTCACCTCTCGCTCACTAGCACTCTTCACGGCTTCTATCGCAGCGAGGCCGCGAAGCGCTGGATGCGGGTGCAGGCCTCTTCCAGCACGGCGTCGGAAGTGGCGTAGCTGATGCGGAAATAGGGCGACAGGCCGAAGGCCTCGCCCTGGACCACGGCCACGCCCTCGGCGTTCAGCAGCTCGGCGGCGAAGGTGGAATCGCCGTCGATGACCACGCCCGATCCCGTCGTCTTGCCGATCAGACCGGCGATGGACGGATAGACGTAGAAGGCGCCCTCCGGCGTCGCGCAGGTGAGGCCGGTCGCCTGGTTCAGCATCGAGACGACCAGGTCCCGGCGTTTCTCGAAGGCGGCCTTGCGCTCGGGGATGAAGTCCTGGGTGCCGTTCAGGGCCTCGACCGCCGCCCACTGGCTGATGCTGGTGGGGTTGGAGGTGGTCTGGCTGGCCACCTTGCGCATCAGGTCGATCAGCGGCTTTGGGCCGCCGGCGTAGCCGATGCGCCAGCCGGTCATGGCATAGGCCTTGGACACGCCGTTGACCGTCAGGGTGCGGTCGATCAGGTCCGGGGCGACCTGGGCGATGGTGGTGTATTCGAAATCGCCATAGACGAGGTGCTCGTACATGTCGTCGGTCAGCACCCAGACGTGGGGGTGGCGACGCAGGACATCGGCCAGGGCCAGCAGTTCCGCCTGGGTATAGGCGGCGCCGGTCGGGTTGGACGGGCTGTTCAGGATCAGCCACTTGGTGCGGGGCGTGATGGCGGCCTCCAGCACCTCGGGGCGCAGCTTGAAGCCGTCCTTCTCCTCGCCGATCACGGTCACAGGCTCGCCGCCGGCCAGCAGGACCATGTCGGGATAGGAGACCCAGTAGGGGGCGGGCACGATGACCTCGTCGCCGGGGTTCAGGGTGGCGACCAGGGCGTTGAAGATGACCGGCTTGCCGCCGGGGGCGACGTGGATCTGCGAAACGTCATAGGTCAGGCCGTTCTCGCGGGCGAACTTGGCCACGATGGCCTTCTTCAGCTCGGGCATGCCGTCGGCGTCGGTGTATTTGGTCTCGCCGCGATGGATCGCGTCGATGGCGGCCTGTTTGATATTCTCAGGGGTGTCGAAGTCGGGCTCGCCGGCGCCGAGGCCGATCACGTCGCGACCCTCGGCTTTAAGCTTCCGGGCCTGGGCGGTCACGGCGATGGTGGCCGAAGGCTTGACGCGGGCGAGGGCGGAAGATTGCAGGCTGGACATGGGTATCCCGTCGATCTTGGAAGGTTCGTGCCGGGGAAGGCGGGGTTCCTTACGCGCGGAGGCCGTCCGGGACAATCCGCCGACGCTCGCTAATCGCAAGACAGGATGATAAGCGGCCCGTCTGATGCGCTGGATCCTCGATTTCATCTCCAACATGGAGGCGCGGCGCTGGCGCGCCGTGCTGGCGACCGTTGTGTTGCTGGGCGCGATGATCGCCCTGTTCGCCGTGGGCAAGAGCCAGCTGGGCCTGGACGCCGAGGTGCGGCTGGAGGCCTGGCTGGGCGGGTTCAGGCATGGGCCGTGGGGTCTGCCGGCGGCGGTGATCGTGTTCACGGTCGCGGCCTTTTTCGGGGCGCCGCAGTTCATCTTGATCGCCGCCTGCGTCGTGGCCTTCGGGCCGTGGTTCGGATTTCTGTACAGCTGGATCGCCACGGTCGCCTCGGCCGCCGTCACCTATTGGATGGGCCGCGGCCCGACGGCGCGGCTGCTGGAACGGCACGGCGGCAAGACGGTCGGGCGGCTGACCCGGTTCGTCGGCAAGAACGCCTTCTACGCCAGTTTCATGATCCGCAACGTCCCCTCGGCCCCCTTCATCGTCGTCAATATGGCGTTCGGCGCGGCGCGGGCGTCGTTTCCCGGTTTTTTGAGCGGTTGCGCTCTGGGGGTGCTGCCCAAGACAGCCTTGGTGGCCTTCTTCGGCGGGTCTTTCATGACGGCGGTTAGCGGGGATGGAGTCTGGACTTCGGCCATATTGGCGGGCGTCGCCCTGGGCTGGCTTGGGCTCATGTTGGGCGTGCGGGAATGGGTCAGGCGACGCGAAGTCGCGCGAGGGGACTGATCGCGCGACACGCGAAGGCAGCATGTTTCACAGTCGGCCCGATGCCGTCATGACGCTAACGTGAACGCCCCCACGCGCTAAGCTTATACAGGGTTGGGGGTGAACTGGGGTCCGTCACGCGAAGGGGGTTGTATTCCCTGTTTCATACGGGCACACGAGCCAGCGGTAGGCGTGGCGAAGACGATCAGGAAGCTGTCCGGCAAGGGGATGTCAGGGCAGCAGGGGCGTCGCCAGGTCAACTGCGAAACAGACGCCCTCGGTCAAAGAAAAACGGTATCGATTCCCATGAGCTTTTCCCTTTTCGGCGCGATCTCCAACGACATCGCGATGGACCTGGGCACCGCCAACACCCTGATCTACATGAAGGGCAAGGGCATCGTCCTGAACGAGCCTTCGGTCGTGGCCCTGCGCAATGTCGGCGGACGCAAGATCGTTCACGCCGTGGGTATTGAGGCCAAGCAGATGCTGGGCCGCACCCCCGGCCACATGGAGGCCATTCGCCCCATGCGCGACGGTGTCATCGCCGACTTCGAAGTCGCCGAAGAGATGATCAAACACTTCATCCGCAAGGTGCATAACCGCAAGGGCTTCGTGAACCCGAAGATCATCGTCTGCGTGCCGTCCGGCGCCACGGCGGTCGAGCGTCGCGCGATCAATGATTCCTGCCTGAACGCCTCGGCGCGCCGCGTGGGTCTGATCGACGAGCCGATGGCCGCCGCGATCGGCGCCGGCCTGCCGATTCACGAGCCGACCGGCTCGATGGTCGTCGACATCGGCGGCGGCACGACCGAGGTCGCCGTCCTGTCGCTGTCGGGCATCGTCTATTCGCGTTCGGTCCGCGTCGGCGGCGACAAGATGGACGACAGCATCATCAGCTATATGCGTCGCAACCATAATCTGCTGATCGGCGAGACGACCGCCGAGCGCATCAAGAAGGACATCGGCACCGCCCGTATCCCGGCCGACGGCGAAGGCCTGTCGATCGAGGTCAAGGGTCGCGACCTGATGCAGGGCGTGCCGCGCGAGGTCCGCATCTCGGAACGTCAGGCCGCCGAAGCCCTGGCCGAGCCGGTCACCCAGATCATCGAGGCCGTGAAGGTCGCGCTGGAAGCCACCCCGCCGGAACTGGCCGCCGACATCGCCGACAAGGGCATCATGCTGACGGGCGGCGGCGCCTTGCTGCGTGGTCTGGACATCGAAATCCGCGACCACACGGGCCTGCCGGTCTCGGTGGCTGACGATCCGCTGTCGTGCGTCGCCATCGGTTGCGGCCGCGTGCTGGAACATCCGCGCTGGATGAAGGGCGTGCTCGACTCGGCGCTGTGATTTTCGATCCGCGGCCAGGTGAAAGCCTGGCCGCAAATCCTTTTCAGTCCTGCGTGATCGACGGTTCCATTCCGGCCCCGATTTTGCGATAGGCAGGCAGACGGCAAGGGCCCCTTGCCGATTCCAACCCCTTATGTGGAAGGTCGCCCGTGGCGTTTCGCGACGGCCCCTTTGAGAACCTGAAGGTGCCGCTGGCCTGGACCGCCGCGGTGGTCGCTGTCGTGGGCATGATCGGGGCGGGCCTGCTGCTGGTCAGCGACCGCACGGCGCCGGACGGCGCCGCCGGCTATAGCGGGATGCGGGGCGCAACGGAAACAGTGACGGGGCCGGTGAGCGGCGTGCTGGCGGCGCCGGTGCGCTGGGTCGGCGCGGTCACCGACTATGTCGGCGGCTATTTCTTCGCCGTGTCGGAGAACCGGCGGCTGAAGGCGGAACTGGCGGAACTACAGCCTTGGCGCGACCAGGCCATCGCCCTGAAGAACATCAACGGCCGCTATGAGACCATGTTGGGTCTGCGGACTGAACCGGCGGTGCCCATGCTGACGGCGCGGGCGATTTCCGAGAGCCGGGGACCGTTCAAGAACGCCAAACTGATCGACGTCGGGTCGGCCAAGGGCGTGCGGATCGGCAATCCGGTGATCAACGAACATGGCCTGGTCGGCCGCGTGACCGGCGTAACCGGCGGGGTCAGCCGCATGGTCCAACTGACCGACGTCGCCTCGCGCACGCCGGTGCTGGTGGACCGCACCGACGCCCGGGCCATGCTGACCGGCGACGGCAGCGGCAATCCCCGGCTGGAGTTCGTGCGCGGCGCCGGATCGGTGCAGGCGGGCGACCGTATCCTCAGCTCCGGCGATGGCGGCGGTCTGCCGCGCGGCATCCCGATCGGCATCGCCGCCAAGGGCATAGACGGCAGCTGGCGCGTCAAGCTGTTCAGCGATCGCGGCGCGGTGGACTATGTCCGTGTGCTGTTGTTCCAGGATTTCAGTCAGCTGATTGATCCCGAGGGGCTGAATGCAGCGCCTCTGGCCGGCCTGACGACGGCCCCGCCGCCCAGCGAGGAAGACGCCGGCGCCATCGGTGATGCGGCGGCGCGTCGCCGGACGGCGGCTCAGGCTCAGTCGGATCGCGCGCGGGCCGCCGCCACCGCACCTGTTCCAGCGCGTCCAGATTCGGCGCGTCCAGCTCCGGTTCGCCCTGCCGAGATTTCGCCCCGCACGCCGCCGGAGCCCGCGCCGACCCCGGGGGGCGTGACGTGAGACGGCCGGTCGCGGTCCGCGTCGTCGGGCCTCTGCAGTGGATCGTCTATCCGGCGCTCGCGATGGTCGCCGCCACCATCGTCTTCGCCACCCCCGTTGAACTGTTCGGCCTGACCCTGCCCGAGCCGGTGTTTCCTATGGTGCTGGCCTTCGCCTGGCCGCTGATCCGACCGTCGATGACGGCGCCGGCTGTGCTGTTTGGCCTCGGCCTGTTCCTGGACCTGTTCTGGGGCGGGCCTCTGGGGCTGTGGCCATTGTGCCTGATGGGCGTCTATGCGGTGATCCTGTTGTCGCGCAATCTGCTGGCGGGGCATGAGGGATTGGTCCGCTTCGCCTGGTACGCCGCCTGCACCCTGGGCGCCTTCCTGACGGCCTATGTCATTGTGGCGATCCGGGCGGCCAATCCGCCGTCGATCCTGTCCCTGATCGGCCAAGTTGCGCCCACCCTGATCCTGTATCCGATCGCCGACTGGATGCTGGAACGGTTCGACGACGGGGATACGCGGTTCCGATGAGCGGCGAGCCCTCCATCTTCTTCGCCGACGTCAACGAGCGCCAGGGCTCCTTCCTGCGCCGCACCTTCGTGTTCGGCGGCCTGACGGGATTGGGGATCACGGCCCTGATCGGGCGGCTGGCCCAGCTTCAGGTCGTTCAGGCTCAGGAGTATGCGACCCTGTCGTCGCAGAACCAGTTCAACTTCCGCATGGTCCCGCCGCCGCGCGGCCTGATCAAGGATCGCAACGGCGTGGTCATCGCCGGCAACCGCCCCAGTTTCCGGGTGCTGGTGGTCCGCGACGAGACCAAGGATCTGGACCAGACGCTGGACCTGCTGGGCCGGTTGCTGCCCGACACCCTGGAGCGCCGCCGCGCCATCATTCGCGACGTCAACGCCTCGTCCAAGTTCAACCCGGTCCCGGTCAAGAGCGACCTGACCTGGGAAGAATTCGCCAAGGTCAATCTGTACGCCAACGAGCTGCCGGGCGTCATGGCCGACATGAACGACGCGCGCTACTATCCGTTCGGCGGGTCGTTCGCCCATGTCATCGGCTATGTGGCCAAGGTCAATGACCGCGACATCAAGGCGATCCGGGACAAGGGCGAAACGCCGCCGCCGCTGTTGTTCAACCCCAGCTTCCGCATCGGCCGCCAGGGCGTGGAGAAGGCTCTGGACGAAGCGCTGCGCGGCGAGCCGGGCGGCAATCGCGTCGAGGTGGACGCCCTTGGTCGGGTGGTGGCCGAGGATATCGGCGGGTCGCGGCCTGCGGTGCCAGGCCAGGAAGTGGTCTTAACCCTGGACGCCGATGTCCAGAACCGGGCGCTGGAAGTGTTCGGTGAGGAGGCCGGCGCCTGCGTCGTGATGGACGTGCGCAATGGCGATATCCTGGCGATGACCTCCGCGCCCTCGTTCGATCCGAACCTGTTCGTCGGCGGCGTGCCGTCCAAGACCTATGCGGCGTTGCGCGACTATGAGCGCCGCCCGCTGACGGACAAGGCGCTGGCGGGAACCTTCGCTCCGGGCTCGACCTTCAAGCCCGTGGTCGGCCTCACGGCCCTGAAGCGGGGAGGCGACCCGAACCGACGTATCGTCTGTAACGGCTCCTATTATCTGGGACGCCGGTTCGCCTGTCTGGGGCGTCATGGCTCGCAAGACATGCGGGAAGCGATCAAGAACTCCTGCAACGTCTATTTCATGACCCTGGCCGTGGAGATGGGGCCGGACGCCATCGCCGAGACGGCGCGGGAAATGGGCTTCGGCCAGACCTTTGACATCGGCGTACCAGGCCAGAAGCCCGGCCTGGTCCCCGACCGCAAGTGGCGGCGCGAAAATCCCGTCCGGGGCGACGGTAAATGGTATCCTGGCGAGACGCCCAGCTATGGGATTGGACAAGGGGCCCTGACGGTCAACGCCTTGCAACTGGCCGTCTATGCTTCACGACTGGCCAATGGTCGCAAGGCCGTCATGCCGCGCTTGGTCAAGTCGATTGGAGGCGTCGAGCAAGGCGCCGACCGAACCTTCGCCGATCTTCCCTATGATCCCGCCTTCGGGCAGGTGATGCGCGAGGGCATGGAGGCCGTGACCGACGTCGGCGGCACCGGCTTCAGAAATAGCCAGCTGGGTCTGGGCGATATTCGCATGGCGGGCAAGACCGGCACGGCCCAGGTGCAGAATTATGGCGCGGGCTCACGCAAGGGGGCCGGCCGGCCCTGGGGCCAGAAGGACCACAACCTGTTCATCGCCTTCGCGCCTGCCGACAATCCGCGCTATGCGGTGTCCGTGATCGTGCAGCACGGGGGCCTGGGCGGGGGCACCGCCGGGGCGCCGCGGGCGCGCGAGGTGATGAAGGTGGCCCTGCTGAAGGATCCCGAAATGCGCGCGCGCATGGAGCGACCGCCGGCGCCGGAGCCGGAGCCTGTCGAGCCGACCAGCCTGGACGAGCCGCCGGTTGTGGCTGAGGCGACGCCGCAGCCCCTTGCCGCCGAGCCGCCTGTTTCTCCGATCGAGCCGCGCTGATGACCGCTTCCGCCCTGTCCCGTCCCGGCGAGCGCGAGCGCTTTTCGACTAAGATCAGCCAGATCGACTGGCGTCTGCTGCTGCTCATCTGCGCCGTCGGCGGGGCGGGGGCGATGATGCTCTATTCCGTCGGAGGCGGCTCTTGGTCGCCGTGGGCGGCCAAGCATCTGATCCGGTTCGGCATCTGCCTGGTGCTGATGCTGGGCCTGTCCATGATCAACATCCGCTATTGGTTCGGTCTGGCCTATCCCGTCTATGGTCTGGCGCTCTTCCTGCTGGCCTTGGTCGAGACGCCGCTGGGATATGAGGCTCTGGGCGCCACCCGGTGGCTGGACCTGGGCTTCACCCGTATCCAGCCGTCCGAAATCATGAAGATCGGCGTGGTTCTGGCCCTGGCGCGCTGGTATCACGGCGCGTCGGCCAAGGAGGCCAGCTTCCACTGGAAGCTGATCGTCCCCATCGGCATCATCGGCCTGCCGTTTATCCTGGTTGCGCACCAGCCTGACCTGGGTTCGGCCATGCTGATCGGTCTGACCGGCGCCGCCATCATGTTCATGGCGGGCCTGAACTGGAAGATCATCGCCGCCGTCGCCGCGATCGGCGTCGTCGCCGTGCCGCCCTATGTGTTGTTCGGCATGCACGACTATCAACGGCACCGGGTTCTGACCTTCCTGAACCCTGAGGCCGACATGGAGGACAAGGGGTATCAGATCGTCCAATCGAAGATCGCCATGGGTTCGGGTGGGTTGCTGGGCAAGGGCTACGGCCTGGGCAGTCAGAGCCAGCTGGAGTTTCTGCCCGAGCGGCACACCGACTTCATCTTCGCCGCCTTTGCGGAGGAGTTCGGCTTTGTCGGTACCTTCTTCCTGTTGACCGCCTATGCGGCCATCATATTGATTTCACTTCGAATAGCCTCTCTGTCCCATAGTCATTTCGGGCGATTGGCGGCCTCGGGCGTCATCGCCACCTTCGCCATGTATGTGCTGATCAACGGGGCCATGGTGATGGGGCTGGCGCCCGTTGTCGGCGTGCCCATGCCGCTGCTGTCGAACGGCGGCACGGTGATGCTGACGGTGATGATCGGTTTCGGTCTGGTAATGGCGACGCGGGTCCACCGTTACGCCGAACTGCCGAAAGGCCATGGCCTGATCTGATGGCGGATGCGCCGACCATCGTCCGGGTGCTGGACATGAGCGCCCTGGGTGTGGTCGTGTTGCAAAGATGACTTCCAAGATCGGCCAGGGCCGCAATCGTACCATGGGCGACATCGCCCGCCTGGCCGGCGTATCGCCGATGACCGTCTCGCGTGTGGTCAACGGCGACGCCCGCGTGCGCGAGGCGACACGGACGCGGGTCGAGCAGATCATTCGCGAGACCGGATACGTCCCCGATCCCGCGGCCCGCATTCTGGCGCGGGCCGGGGCCGGGCGGATCGGCCTGTTGTACGCCAACCCGTCCAACGCCTATCTGGCCGAGGTCCTGTCGGGCGCTCTGGAGGGCGCCCGGTCGGTCGGTCTTCTGCTGCTGATCGAACCGTCGCAGGCCGGCGCGCCGGAGGAAGAGCGGGAGGCGGTTCAAAGGTTGAGCGCGGGGGGCGCGCAGGGGGTGATCGTGCCGCCGCCGCTGGGCGAATCGCGGGCCACCCTGGACGCCATCGCCAAAAGTCGGATGAAGGCCGTGGTCCTGGCCGCACCGGCCGCCAGCGAAGATCTGGTCTCGCTGAAGGTGGACGACGTCGGCGCGGCCCACCAGATGACGAGACATCTGCTGGATATGGGCCATCGCGTGATCGGCTTCATCCTGGGCCGGGAAGACCAGAGCGCCAGCGAGGATCGACGTCGCGGCGCGCAGGCCGCCGTCGACGATGTGGAGGGCGCGGTGCTTCAGGTCGAACCGGGCGACTTCACCTATCGGTCCGGGTTCGAAGCTGGACGCCGTCTGCTGGCGCAGGCGCGTCGCCCGACCGCGATCTTCGCCAGCAACGATGACATGGCCGCAGGAGCTTTGGCGGCTGTGCACGCCGCGGGCCTGTCGACGCCGCGCGACGTTTCGATTGTGGGTTTCGACGACACCTATCTGGCCGCCAGCGTCTGGCCAGGCCTGACCACGATCCGCCAACCGGTCGCGGCCATGGCCCGGCGCGCCGCCATCATACTGGGGCGCGGCGGCGAGAATTCCGGCCCCGTCGCCCATGAAATGATCCTTCGCGAGAGCACGTCGCCGCCTTCCGATTGACAGGGCGTTTGCGATGCAAGATGGTAGCGCTACCACATCGTAGAGTGTGGAAGGGGGGGACGATTTTGAATCTAGTTGCACACCTGCCGGCGGACTGGCGCGACGCGCGCCTGCTGGGACGGATCATGACCCCGGCCGGGCCTTCGCCGGTGTTGGCCCGCGGGGGCCGCCTCTATGACATCTCGGGCCAGGTCGCGACGACGGCCGAGGCGGTTGCGCGCAACGGCTTGGATCGGGTCGAAGGCGTTGATCTGGGCGCGCTGGACGACCTGTCGTTCGCCACGGCCTGGGACGCGGCGGGTCAGGCGGATCTCGTCCTGCTGTCGCCTCTGGATCTACAGTGCATCAAGGCGTCCGGCGTGACCTTCGCCGTCTCTGCTCTTGAGCGCGTGATCGAGGAGCGGGCGCGGGGCGACGCCGACGCCGCCAATGCGGTTCGCCAGTCCATTCTCGACCGGATCGGCGGTGATCTGAAGGATCTGCGGCCCGGCTCTGAACAGGCCGAAGCGGTCAAGGCCCAACTGATCGCCGAAGGCCTGTGGTCCCAGTATCTGGAGGTCGCCATCGGCCCCTATGCCGAGATCTTCACCAAGGCCCCGGTGCTGGCTTCGGTCGGCTGGGGCGCCGAAGTGGGCGTTCGCGCGGACTCGGCCTGGAACAACCCGGAACCCGAGGTGGTCGTGATCTGCGATCCGGCCGGCCGTCCGGTCGGCGCCAGCCTGGGCAATGACGTCAACCTGCGCGACATCGAAGGCCGGTCGGCCCTGCTGCTGGGCAAGGCCAAGGACAACAACGCCTCCGCCGCCATCGGCCCCTTCATCCGTCTGTTCGACGACGGCTTCAGCATGGACGACGTGCGCGCCGCGACGGTCCGGCTGGAGGTCGAGGGCACGGACGGCTTCGTCATGACCGGCGAAAGCTCGATGCGGCTGATCAGTCGCGACCCCGAGGAACTGGTGCGTCAGACGCTGAGCGCCCACCAGTATCCGGACGGCTTCGCCCTGTATCTGGGCACCATGTTCGCGCCGATCGAAGATCGCGACGCGCCGGGCAAGGGCTTCACCCACAAGATCGGCGACCGGGTCCGCGTCTCTTCCGAGAAGCTGGGCGTGCTCGATAACATCGTGGCCACCTGCGACCAGGCCCCGGCCTGGCGGTTCGGGGTGGTCGAGTTGATGCGTAATTTGGCCGGTCGCGGCCTGCTGGGAGTCTCGGTATGAGTCGCGCCGTCTATCCGTCGCTGAAGGACCGTCTGGTCGTCGTCACCGGCGGCGGTTCCGGCATCGGCGCCGGCTTTACCGAAGCCTTCGCACGCCAGGGCGCCCGCGTGGTGTTTCTCGACATCGCCGAGGCGGATTCGCGCGCACTGGAAACCTCGCTGGCGGCGCTTTCGCCGGCGCCCGTCTTCCATTCCTGCGACCTGACCAACGTCGCCGCTCTGCAAGCCTGTCTGGCGAACGTGATCGCGGCCCATGGTCCGATCGACGTCCTGATCAACAACGCCGCCAATGACGACCGTCATACGCTGGCCGAGGTCACGCCCGAGTATTGGGACAACCGCATCAATGTGAACCTGCGTCACCTCTATTTCGCCGCCCAGTCGGTCGCGGCCGGGATGCGCGAGAAGGGGCGGGGGGTGATCATCAATCTCGGCTCGATCAGCTGGCACCTGGGGCTTCCCGATCTGTCGCTGTACGAGACCGCCAAGGCCGGTATCGAGGGCATGACCCGCGCCCTGGCGCGCGAGCTGGGCGGGGACGGGGTGCGGGTGGTCTGTATCGTGCCGGGCAATGTCCAGACGCCGCGCCAGATGAAGTGGTACACGCCCGAAGGCGAGGCCGAGATCGTGGCGGCCCAGTGCCTGCCGGGTCGGCTTCAGCCCGAGGATGTCGCCGCGCTGGGCCTGTTCCTGGCCTCGGACGACGCACGTTTGATTACAGGCCACGAGTATTTCGTGGACGCAGGCTGGCGCTAGGCTTTTCTGCGATGTTCAACGCCCGCGTCAGACGGGCTCTTTGGGAGTAGATCGAAATGGCAGGACCAACGGGGGGCTCAGGCCCGGATATCGCGGGGGATGACCGCGTCAACATGGCCTTCATCGCCCTGATCGTGGCGGTCGCCACCATCGGCGGCTTCATGTTCGGCTATGACTCGGGCGTCATCAACGGCACCCAGGACGGTTTGGAGGCCGCCTTCAACCTGTCGGACCTGGGCACCGGCTTCAATGTCGGCGCCATTCTGCTGGGCTGCGCCTGCGGGGCCTTCATCGCCGGACGTTTGGCCGACGCCATCGGCCGTCGCACGGTGATGCAGATCTCGGCGGTCCTGTTCATCATCTCGGCCTTCTGGGCCGGGGCGGCCGACACCTCGGCCCACTTCATCATCGCCCGCTTCATCGGCGGCCTGGGCGTCGGCGCGGCCTCGGTGCTGTCGCCGGCCTATATTTCCGAAGTGACCCCGGCCTCGATCCGCGGCCGGCTGTCGTCGGTTCAGCAGATCATGATCATCACCGGCCTGACCGGCGCCTTCGTGGCCAACTATGTCCTGGCCAAGACCGCCGGCGGATCGACGGCCGACTTCTGGCTGGGCTTCCCGGCCTGGCGCTGGATGTTCTGGCTGCAGGTCATCCCGGCCGCCATCTATCTGCTGGCTCTGCTGGTCATCCCGGAAAGCCCGCGTTACCTGGTGGCCAAGAAGAAGGACGCCCAGGCCGAGGCCGTGCTGTCCAAGCTGTTCGGCGCCGGCGCCGGCGCGCGCAAGGTGCAGGAAATCCGCGCCTCCCTGGTCGCCGACCACAAGCCGAAATTCTCGGACCTGCTGGACCCGACGACCCGTACGGTGCGTCCCATCGTCTGGGCCGGTCTGATCCTGGCCGTGTTCCAGCAACTGGTCGGCATCAACATCGTCTTCTACTACGGCGCCGTGCTGTGGCAGTCGGTCGGCTTCTCCGAGAATGACGCGCTTCAGATCAACATCCTGTCCGGCGTCCTGTCGATCGCGGCCTGCCTCGCGGCCATTTCGGTGATCGACAAGATCGGCCGCAAGCCGCTGCTGCTGATCGGTTCGGCCGGCATGTTCGTGACCCTGGCGGTCGTGGCCTGGTGTTTCTCGCGCGCCGCCCTGATCGACGGTTCGCTGCACCTGGACGACAACACCGGCCTGATCGCCTTGATCGCCGCCAACGCCTATGTGGTCTTCTTCAACTTCAGCTGGGGCCCCGTCATGTGGGTCATGCTGGGCGAGATGTTCCCCAACCAGATGCGCGGTTCGGCCCTGGCCGTCGCCGGTTTCGCCCAGTGGATCGCCAACTTCGCCATCTCGGTCAGCTTCCCCTGGATGGCCGCCAATCTGGGTCTGGTCGTCACCTATGGCTTCTATTCGGTCAGCGCCCTGATCTCCTTCTTCCTGGTCCAGGCCTGGGTCAAGGAGACGCGCGGTCGTGAACTGGAAGACATGACGGGCTGATTTCCGGCCCGTCCATACCTATCTCCCCGAGACGGGCGGCGCTCCCCCGCCGCCCGTCAGCCTTATGAAAAGGACATCCCATGACCGACACGCTTGAACTCTCGCACTGGATCGGCGGCGAAAAGGTCTCCGGCGCGCTTGCCGGCGAAAGCCTGAACCCGTCGGACACGCGCGACGTCGTGGCCCGCACGCCCAAGGGCGGGGCGGCCGAGGTCGATCAAGCCGTCGCCGCCGCCCGCGCCGCCTTCCCCGGCTGGTCCGACGCCTCGCCGGAAGTCCGTTTCGACGTGCTGGACAAGGCCGGGTCGCTGATCATGGCGCGCGCCGCCGAGATCGGCCGGCTGCTGGCCCGCGAAGAGGGCAAGACCCTGCCCGAAGGCATCGGCGAGACCATGCGCGCCGCGCGCATCCTGAAATATTTCGCCGGCGAGGCCCTGCGCGTCCACGGCCAGAACCTGGCCTCGACCCGTCCGGGCGTCGAGATCCAGACCTATCGTCAGGCCGTCGGCGTGTTCGGTCTGATCACCCCCTGGAACTTCCCCATCGCCATCCCGGCCTGGAAGATCGCCCCGGCCATCGCCTTCGGCAACACGGTCGTCATCAAGCCCGCCGGCCCGACCCCAGCCACGGCCGAGGCCCTGATCGCCGTCCTGCATGAGGCCGGCCTGCCCAAGGGCGTGGTCAATATGGTCATCGGCGACGGCGACGTCGGCCGCGCCATCGTGGCCCATCCCGGCATCGACGGCATCAGCTTTACCGGCTCGCAGGCCGTGGGCGCCGGCGTCGCCGAGGGCGCGATGAAGCGTCAGGCCCGGGTCCAGCTGGAGATGGGCGGCAAGAACCCGCTGATCGTGCTGGACGACGCCGATCTGGACCGCGCGGTCGCCGTGGCCCTGGACGGCAGCTTCTTCGCCACCGGCCAGCGCTGCACCGCCTCCAGCCGCCTGATCGTTCAGGACGGCATCCACGACCGCTTCGTGAAGGCGCTGGGCGAGAAGGTTGCGGCCCTGCGCGTCGGCGACGCCCTGGACTCCAACACCCAGATGGGCCCGGCTGTCAGCGAGGCCCAGCGCGAAACCTCGTACAAGTACATCGACATCGCCAAGGAGGCCGGCGGCCGCATCGTGACCGGCGGCGAGCGTCTGAACCTCGACAAGCCGGGCTGGTACGTCCAGCCGACCCTGATCGCCGACACGGTCGCCGACGCCCGGATCAACAACGAAGAGGTCTTCGGCCCCGTCGCCTCGACCATCCGCGTCGCCAGCTATGAAGAGGCGCTCGCCGTCGCCAACGGCGTCGAGTTCGGCCTGTCGGCCGGCATTGTCACCCAGTCGCTGAAATACGCGCGCGACTTCCAGAAGAACGCCCGCGCCGGCATGACCATGGTCAATCTGGCCACCGCCGGGGTCGATTATCACGTGCCGTTCGGCGGATCGAAGAAGTCCTCCTACGGTTCGCGGGAGCAGGGTTTCGCCGCCGTGGAATTCTACACCCAGATCAAGACCTCCTACTCGGCGAGCTGATCTATGAGTGTTGAACTGGTCTGGGATATCCAGGCGGAGCTGGGCGAAGGCCCCGTCTGGGACGCCGAGCGCAAGGCGGTGTGGTTCGTCGACATCAAGGGTCGCAAGCTGCACCGCTATACGCCCGCGAACGGTGAGACCGTTTCGTGGGATACGCCGGACCAGACCGGTTTCGCCCTTCCGGCGGAAGACGGTTCCCTGATCTGCGGGGTTCGGGGCGGGTTGCACCGCTTCGACCCCGAGACGGGCGTCTTCACCCTGATCCAGCCGGTCGAGCAGGATCGGCCGCAGAACCGGCTGAACGACGGCTTTGTCGCGCCGGACGGCTCGCTGTGGTTCGGGTCGATGGACGACAGCGAACAGGTTCAGACCGGGGCCCTCTATCGCTGGTTCCAGGGTGAGTTGAGCCTGCACGATGACGGGTATGGCGTGACCAATGGGCCGTGCCTGAGCCCCGACGGCCGGATCCTGTATCACCACGACACCCTGGCCAAGACGGTTCTGGCCTTCGACCATCAGGACGGGGTGCTGTCGAACCGGCGGGTCTTCGCCGTGACCGACGACGGTTACGCCGACGGACCCAGCATGGATTCCGAAGGCGTCCTGCACGTCGGCCTGTTCAACGGCTGGGGCGTGGCGAAGTTTTCGCCTGAGGGTGAGCGGATCGGCAAGATCGAGGTTCCGGTCCAGACCGTGACCAAGGCGGCCTTCGGCGGCGAGGATCTGCGCGATCTCTATATGACCACGGCCTGGCTGGGGAACGCCGACAAGCGCGGCGACCAGCCGACCCTGGGCGGGCTTTACCGGGTGCGGGTCGAGACGCCTGGCCTGGCGCAGAACAAGATCAAGCTGTGAGCCTGCTGACGCTGACGGCCGGGGATTGGCGCGCCACCGTGGCGCCCGAGCAGGGCGGGGCGATCCTGAGCCTGGACTGGCGAGGACAGCCGGTGTTCCGCCCGACGCCCGACGGTGCGACCGACATGCTGGAGACGGCCTGTTTTCCGCTGGTCCCTTATGCGAACCGCATCGCCGACGCGCGTTTCACCTTCGAGGGGCGGGACGAGCGTTTGACGGCCCTGGATCGGTTCGCACCCCACGCCTTGCACGGCGATGGCTGGCTGAACCCCTGGACGGTCGAGGCGGCCTCGGACGACCGCATTGAGATGGTCCTGGACTGGCCGGGTGAAGTTGATGCGGACGGCGCAGGCTGGCCCTGGCCGTGGCGGGCGCGGCAGACGGTTCGGCTGACCGACGCGGGACTGGAGATCGCCCTCTCGGTGACCAATACCGGTGATGCGGTCATGCCGGCGGGCCTGGGCTTGCACCCCTATTTCCACAAGGCCACAGATTGCCGCCTAAGCCTGTCGGCTCAGGGAGTGTGGCTGACCGATGCGCGCGAAATCCCTGAGCGGTTGGCGCCGCCCGATGCGGTGGTCGATTGGAGCGGCGGACTGGCCCTGGCCGATGCGCCCTTCGTCGATCATGCCTATGCCGGCTGGGATGGACAGGCGGTCATGGACGGCGGTGGGCGGCGTGTGACTCTACGCGGCGGAGGCGGCGCGGAATGGGCGCAGGTCTATGCTCCCGTCGGCGAGGACTATTTCTGCGTGGAGCCGGTGACCCATCGGCCGGATGTGTTGAATGCGCCCCCCGGCGAGCAAGGCGGCCTGGCGCGTCTGCTGCCGGGCGAAAGCCTGAACCTGGCCATGACCGTTACGGCCGAAGCCCTCTAACGAGCAGTCAGGCCCAGCCGGGTCCGCCAGGCTGGATAATCAACATTGATCAAGGCGGCGGGCCAGGTTCCGACATAGTGGTAGCCGGCGCGGCGCTCCTGTTCGATCTCGGCCAGGCTGGCGCGGGCGATGGATTCCCGGCCCATGAAGATCGGCGCGTCCGTCTGGAGGTCATAGAAGCGCGCCCACAGAGGGCCTTCGCCGGGGGCCGCGACGACGCGCCGATCCGGCTTGCCGTCGGTCTCGATGGTCTCGACGCGAAGGTCCGGCAGGGCCACGGCGCGGAACCAGTCCACGGCGCCTTCGACGGCGGCGATCACTTCAGGCGAGGGGTGGTCGATGCTCATCAGGAAGCGGACAATGCCGACGCTTTCATTCCCGGAAAGCGACGGGGGTTCGAACCGGCGGGCCCAGGCGGGTTCGAAGGTCACGGCGTCGTGCTGGGCGCACCAGGCGGTCAGGCGGCCGTTCCGCCGCACCTGGGTTTTCAGGATCAGGGCTGTCCCCGCCTGAACCGCCTCGGCGGCGCGGGCGCGTCGCGTCGCATCGACGAAACCGTAAGGCGATCGACCCTCTGCAACCGTCTGCAACAGGCGCAGGACGTGGACCATGGCGTCGTCGTTATAGGTGATCTGGTCGTAGTAGCCCCCGCGCAGCGGATAGAACTGGGGCCAGCCCCCGCTCGGCGATTGGGCCTCGAACAGATAGTCCAGGCCCCTGTCGAAGGCGGGTTTGGCGCCGGCGTCGCCTGCGCTGATGACACGCGCCAGGAAGTCGAGCGGCAGGGTGGTGCCGTCGTTGTCTATGGTGTTGGCCAGGCCCGGGTCGGCGTCCGGGCGGGGCGGGGCGAACAGGTCTGTGTTCTTGGGCCATCCGCCCTGGGCTGACTGGTGCAGCATGACGGTGGCCGCCATCTGGCGCGCGGCGTCAGACCCGTACCAAGCCGGGGCCAGCCGCACGACCTGCGAGCCCCAGGCGGGCGTGTCGGCCGGGGTTGCAGCGACGGCTGGAGCCAGTGCGCTTGAGGACAGGACCAGGGCGAGGGCTGACGTCAGGATCAGACGGCGCGGGCTCATGGGACTCATTCCGGCTTCATTAAAAAATGAGGGGCGCCGATGCGCCGACGCCCCTGAGTTACAGCCCTTGGGAGAAGGTGATGGCCCTTAGAAGACGAACCGGGCGCCGACGAAATACTGGCGGCCGGTGCTGCCGTAGCTGTTGACCACGGGATCGTCCTGATAGGCCCAGCGCTCGTCCTTCTGGTCCGTCAGGTTCAGGGCCTCGGCCGTCAGGGTCACATTGTCCGTCACCTTGTAGGTGAAGGCCGCATCGACGTTCAGGGTCTCGTTCGAGCCGATGAAGTCATTGATCAGCGGAGAGTCGCATTGACCCGGATCGCAGCCGCCCGCCGCCAGCGGATAGGTGGTCTGATAGGCGGCGCGGTAGGCGGCCGAGACGCGGGCGCTCCAGCGCGGCACTTCATAGAAGATCGTCGCGTTGAAGGATTCCGGCGAGGCGCCCAGGAAGGGGGCGGTGCCCGTCAGATTGCGCGCCGGGTCCAGGATGTACTCCAGCTCGGACTCGATATTGGTGTAGTTGGCCTGAAGCCCGAAACCGTCGAAGGGCGCCGGCAGGAAGGTGAAGTTCTGCTGATAGGCGATTTCGAAGCCGGACAGGGTTCCGCCCGGCGCGTCGTCATACTGGCGCAGGATGAAGGGCCGATCGGCGTCGATATAGGCGCGGCGGCTGTCCGAGGCCTGATCGACCAGACCATCATAGGCGGCGCGCAGATTGGCGATCTGTTCCGCGTCGAAGATGTCGCTCAGCTTGCCTTCACGTAGCACGACCTGCGGGAAGCTCTCGATCTCCTTGTGGAAATAGGCGACCGACAGCAGGGCGTCCTTGGCGAAATACCATTCGACATTGAAGTCGAGATTGGTGGCGCGGAACGGCTTCAGCTTGGTGTTGCCCAGGGTGATCTGGGCGTTGGAGCCGTCGAACTCGGCCGCCGCGCCCGCGACGCCGACCGGGACGGTGAAGGCTGTGACGCCGGGTTGCAGCGCCATCATCTGCGGCCGCGACATGACCTTGGCGGCGGCGAAGCGGACGATCAGCTTGTCGTTGACCTCCCACGCCAGGTTCAGCGAGGGCAGGGTGTCGTTGTATTCGTTTTCGTTGCTGATCGCCCGACCGCTGGGCGAACGACCGCGCGCATCGACGCTGGTTTCCGCGCGACGCAGGCCCGCGTTGCCGCGCAAATCGCCGATGGGCAGAGCCAGGTCGAAGTCCATCTGGCCGTAGTAGGACAGGCTGTCCTCATCGACCCAGAAGGTGTTGACGCCGCCGTTGCGCAGATCCGACAGGCGCCAGTCGCCCCACTCGTTGATACAATCGCAGTCGAAGCCGAAGCGGTTCTGGAAGGCTTGCAGGTTCGGGGCGAAGAAGGAGGTGGGCATGCCGTCCGGCACGTCCAGCCCGTCGCCCCAGCTGACGACCTGGCCCATCTGGCCGACCGTGGTCGCCTGGGCCAGTCCGGTGTTCACCCCCTCCAGCAGGCTGGGGTTCATGGTGTCGGAGATCAGGCGTTCGTAGCGGGTGTAGTAGAAGTCGAACTTCCGCTTGCCGATGCCGAAGCGGAAGGTGACCTGGTCGTTATAGTCCCAGCGGAAGTCGGCCTTGGCCGTCTGGTAGCCGTTTTCGGTGACGGTGCGGAAGGCGCGCAGGGCCGAGTAGCCCTTGACGAAGTCCCAGCTGTTCGGATTGGCGACGTCGAAGCCGAAGTCGATGAACGGCATGTCGCCGCCCGCCCGGTCGTCATAGACGAAATAGTCGTTTCCAGCGACGCCCTGACCGGAATCCAGCCGGATGAAGTCCGCCAGCAGGCCGATGTTGTCGTTGGTCGACTCGGAGTCGCCGACCAGCAGCGACATGTGGAACCTGTCGCTGAAATCATGCTCGATATTGATCGAGTTCTGACGGAATTCCGTGGTGGATGCGCCCTGATCCACCGCCGAACGCATATCGACATTGCCCAGCACCAGATAGTTGGCGTTGTCCCCCGTCTCGCTCAGCCCCGCATCGATCAGCCTTACCGACGGCCGCCCGATAAAGGCGCCCCGCATCGCCATGTACCGGGGGTGGGACACATAACCAACCGACGTCGGCTGGTTATAATAGTCGTACACGTCAAGGTTGTTTGGATTGAAGCTGCCGACACCCGCCGCTAGGGTCTGGTTGGTGGCGCCCGGCGCGGTCGTGAAGATCGGGGTGGAGCCGTACAGCGACTGGCCGCAATCGATGGAGTCGCGGAACTCGGTGGCCGCCTGGGCGGTGCAGTTGGCGTAGGCGCCGCGACGGTTGTTGTAGCTGTTGTTGCTCGAGCTGGTCGTCGGCAGGGTGTTGTAGCTGAAAGCCGTCGTCGTGCGGTTGCCGTTGGTGTTGTTGCGGTTCAGACCGACCGGACCGATCTGGTAATTGGTCGAGGTCTGATTCATCTTCGAATAGAGATTGTCGAAGTTGATCGTCGTGCGATCCGTCGGCCGCCATTGGCCCGACAGGGTGACGCCCAGACGATCCTGATCGACCTCGCGGTGGTTCAGCGTCGCCAAGGCGGGGATGCGGACCAGGGATCCCTTGGTGCCGCCGCCGTTGATCAGGGCGTAGGCCTCGGGGTCCGAACCGATCAGATAGCTGATCGCTTCCGGATTGGTGACGCGGGGCAGGGCGGTGGCTGGATTGGTGCCGATGGGCAGGGCGAAGCCTTGGTGATCGCCTGCTGCGTTCGTTCCGACGTTGTTGAAGGTCGCGCCGCGATAGGCGTAGTCGAACGAGCCGACCTGACGCGAATAGCTGTCGATCACCTGTTTACGTTCGTTGTAGGCCACCGAGCCCAACAGGCCGAACTCGCCGATCTTGCTGGTCCAGCGGTCGGACGCCAGCAGGGCGACGCGGGGGCTGTGCTCGCCGCCGTTCTCGTAATAAGCGTCCTGAAGCGTCAGGGCGAGACGACGCTCGGAGAAGTCGAAGGGACGGCCCGAGATCAGATCGACCGTCGCGCCCAGAGAGCCCTCGTCGGTTTGGGCGTCAGCCGATTTCTGCACCTTCAGCGAGTTGAACAGTTCCGACGCGAAGGTGTTGAACTGGAAGCCGCGATCCCGGCGCAGGGCGCCGTCGGCGTTGCTGGCGCCCGAGGTGGACAGGGTTTCGAGGCCGTTCAGCCGAACCCGCGTGAAGTCGCCCCCCAGACCCCGCACTGAGATCGAATTGCCTTCGCCGTTTTCACGGTCGATCGACACGCCGGGAATCCGCTGCAGGGATTCCGCCAGGTTGGCGTCGGGGAAGTCCGCGATGTCTTCGGCGTTGATCACGTCGACGATGGTGTTCGAGCGGCGCTTCTCGCTGAGCGCGCTGGCCAGCGAGGCGCGAATGCCGGTGACGACGACCTCGTCGACCGTCGCGGCCTGCTCCGCCTCCTGGGCGAAAGCGGGGGCGGCGAACAGCATCGCCCCCATCAAGATCGCCGCCGGCGAGGCCGCAGCGCGCAGATTGCCTATGGTTTGGTATTGCATCCGTTCCCTCCGTTTCCATCCGCTCCAGCCTCTGACGGGCCGGATGCCGATATCCCCTGTCCCTCGCTCACCGAGGGCAGCCTGCTTTATTGCAATACGATCAAGCGACCGTTTTGCAATGTCACCGGTGTCATATGGCTAAAATAAGGCGAGCGCCAGTCCCGAATTCGACTTTGGGATTTCCGTGTTGTTTAGGGCGCCCAATCTCTAAGCGCCAGTGGCGCGTCTCCGGGTTGATTGTCACAGGGCTCGGAACCTGAAATTCCGGAAACGCGCCTCGCCCTCGCCGGCGGCGTAGAGCCCGGGGCGGAGCATCATGAATCCGCCTCGAACATTTTGATTATAGCCAGAAACTTCCATCCCTCGGTCGAAGCGGGTCCAGGTTTCGCCGTCGGGCGAGGTGTCGAAATAGAGGTTCTGGTAGGCGTTGGTCAGGCGAATGAACATCCGCCACCCATGCGGGTTGGCGGGGCGGCCGCGTTCGATCCCATACTGGTGGGTGACGAAACGCTGGGCGTCGAAACCGAGGCCGGCGTAGAGGGCCCGGTCGTAGAACAGGATCAGGCCCGCCACGGCGCCGGCGTCGATCTCGATCTCGCATTCGATCTGATAGGCTTGTTCGCCCTGGACGAAGGTCAGCGGCGAACAGTCGACCGGCGCCTTGCCCTTGGCCCGTATATGCAGCACGCCGTTTTCGCGACGAAGGCGGTCCTTCTCGTTCGGTTGAGGGTCATAGAAGCTCCATTGGAGCCCGAACTTGTCCGTTGAGAAATCATCCGACAAGGCCATGCCGTGGGGCACGGCCTGGCCGCCGCGCGGCTTGGGGATCGGCTGCGACAGATCACCGCCCTTGGCGCGGAACCAACCGTCGTCGGTCCATTCGATGGGATCCAACAGGGTCTGACGGCCCAGGCTCCAATAGGCGTTCTCATAGCCGTGATAGACCATCCACCAGTCGCCGTCGGTCGGTCCCTCGACCAGTGTGGCGTGGCCTCGCGACCACCATTTTTCCGCGCCGGAAGCGGTGCGGACGATGGGGTTGTGGGGGCAGTTTTCCCACGGGCCGTTGATCGACCTCGACCGTGCGGCAATGACCATATGGCCGGTGGGCGGGCCGGCGGTGCCGCCTATGGCGGTGATCATGTAGAAATAGTCGCCGCGCTTCAGCAGCTTCGGCCCTTCCTGAGCGAAGCCCTCGACGATCCAGTCGTCGGGATAGCGCCAAGCCTTGTAGACGCCCTTATCCACCGGTCCGTCGAGGGCCAAGCCGTCGTCCGTCAGTTTCACCCGGTCGCCCCCGTTCAGGAACAGATAGCGTTCGCCGTCTTCACCGACGATGTGGCCCGGGTCGATGTGGGCCGGGAGCTTAAGATCGATCGGCTCGCTCCACGGCCCTTCGATCCGGTCGGCCCAGATGACGTAGTTTGAGCGGTACTCCGGAAAACGGGCCGGGATGTAGCAGTAGAATCGGCCCTGGTGCTTGATCAACTCGGGCGCCCAGACGGACCCGATATTGGTGGTCAGGGCCGCGGTCACCGGCTGCCAGTTCACCAGGTCGCGGGAATGCCAGATGTGGATGCCCGGCACCGATTCGAACGACGAAAAGGTCATATAGTAGTCGTCGCCGTCCTTCAGGATCGACGGGTCCGGGTGGTCGCCGGCGACGATGGGATTGAGAAATGTGCCGTCGCCCAGGTCGGCCATTCGCTGGCCCTCGACGCCGCGACGCCATTTCATGTGCGCCCATTCCCGACCTAAAGGCGCGGCTTCCTCATGGGTCTGGGCGAAGGCGGCGCGGACGGGCAGGGCCGAGGCCGCGACGCCGCCCAGCAGGCCGGCCAGCGCGGCCCGGCGGTCGATGAATCTCATGGTCGTTTCCTCGTCTGCTCTTATTGGCCGAAGCGAGCGTCATAGGAGCCGAGGGATGTCACCGGTGTCAATTTGAAAAGCCGAGTCACCCCATCCAGTGCGATCAGCAGCGCCGGACGAGGTGAGAAGGACGGAAGAGGTCGGCTCAGCGCGCCGATGCGGCCTTGGTCCAGGCCGTCACGAAGGCGGCGGCGTTGCGGCCGACCTCTTCGGCGGACTGGCCGGGCTTGAATACGGCCGAACCGATGCCGAAGCCGGATGCGCCTGCGGCCAGCCATTGGCCCATGCTGTCGGGATCGACGCCGCCCACCGGATAGACGCGGGTGGCGGCGGGCAGCACGGCGCGAACCGCCTTCAGACCGCGCGTTCCAGCGACTTCGGCCGGGAACAGCTTCAGGGCGTCGGCGCCGGCGTCCAGGGCGGCGAAGGCCTCGGACGGCGTAAAGAAGCCGGGCAGGGACAGCAGGCCCAGCGCCTTGGTCTCGCGGATCACGTCGGTATTGGTGTTGGGCGAGATGATCAGTTGCCCGCCGGCCTGGGCGACCTCGCGGGCGGCGGCGACGGTCAGAACCGTGCCGGCGCCGACCAGGGCGCGGCCGTCCAGGGCGGCGCGCAGACGGCGGATGCTCTCCAGTGGCTCGGGTGAGTTCAGCGGGACTTCCAGGCAGCGGAAGCCGGCGGTGACGATAGCCTCGCCCACGGCGACCGCCTCGTCAGGCTTGAGGCCACGCAGGATGGCGATCAGCGGCAGGGCGTCCAGGCTTTCGACGGTGGGGGAGATCATCGGGATACAGCCTCGTGAATACGCCACAGGCCCAGGGCCGTGGCGGCGGCGCCGTCCGAGATCCGGACGTCGTGGAAATCGGCCTGCGCCAGGGCGGAGGCGTAGCGGGCGCACAGGGGCTCTGCGCCGATCAGAAGGATCGGCCGTTCGCGCGTATCGAGCTGGGCGGCGACCTCGGCTCCGATCAGCAAGCCTGACAGATAGTCTGCGGCCGAGGCAGGCGAAAGCCGTCCGGCCAGCCCCTCGACCCGCACCGAGAATAGGGCGGCGGTGACGGCAGGGTCTTTCAGCGCGCGCGCCACCCCGGCGGCGAAGGCGTCATCATCGACGCCGGGTTCCCCCATGCCGCCGCCCAGGATCGTGCCCTTGCGGATGGCGGCGAACAGTTCGCCGGTCATGAAGGTTCGAAAACCGGTGATCCGGCCCTGGGCCGTACGGATCCATTTGCTGTGGGTGCCGGGGCCGACCACCACGGCGTCGTCTTGAAGGTCCAGGCCCAGAACCTGGGTCTCCTCGCCGCGCATCACGTCTTGCAGTCGGTCGTCTTCGAACGCCGCGACGCCGGGCACGAGCCGGACCCCGGGCGCGTCATCCGGTGAAGCGATAGCGCCGGCCAGGTCCGCGACGCCGGCGGGGCAGGGCAGATAGGCCATTTCGCGCCAACGTCCCCGGGCTCCGGCCATGCCGCTGACCAGGACAGGCAGGCCTTCGTTCAACCAGTCGCCGGCCACGTCCCGAAGGACGTCGTGAAACTGGTCGGGCGTCAGGCCGCCCGCGCCGCGCGGGTCCGAACGACTGTCCAGAACCCGGCCGCCGTCGGCGATCCGCATGACCCGAAGGTTGCTGGTGCCCCAGTCGACGCCGAGCAGGTGAGCCGTCGGCTTCAACTTACCACCAGATCGAATAGACGAGGATCAGGAAGGCGACCACGCCGACGGCGGCCAGGTTGAAGCCCAGCGAGGTCTTGTAGCTGATGTTGTCCAGCTTGATCTTCATGGCGTCCGGCTTGGCGGGGACCAGCAGGGAGACGATCACCGCTGCGATCAGCGAGACGACGAAGACGACGCCGACCCGGTTCATGAAGGGGAAGATGAACTGACCCGTTTCCTGCAACCACCAGAAGATCGCTGACAGTACGACCGAGCCGATGGCGGCGGTCAGGGCGCCGGCTTCAGATGCGCGCTTCCAGAACAGGCCCAGCATGAAGATGACAACGATGCCCGGCGTGAAGAAGCCCGTGAACTCCTGAATGAACTGGAAGGCCTGATCGAAACCGCCCAACAGGGGGCGAGCCGTCAGGATGCCGATGATCACGGCGACGACGGCGGCGATGCGGCCGACCGTGACCAACTGATGCTCGGGCGTGTCCTTCTTGATCTTGGCATAGAGGTCCAGGGTGAAGATGGTCGAGATCGAGTTCACCTTGGACGCCAGCGAGGCGATGATGGCGGCGATCAGGGCGGCGAAGACCAGACCCTTAAGCCCGACCGGCAGCAGGTTCATCATCGTCGGATAGGCCTGGTCCGGCGCCGACAGGTTCGGGGCCAGGATCAGGGCGGCCATGCCCGGCAGGACCACGATCACCGGCATCAGCAGCTTCAGATAGGCGGCGAAGGCGATGCCCTTTTGCGCTTCCGGCAGCGACTTGGCGGCCAAGGCGCGCTGGATGATATACTGGTTGAAGCCCCAGTAGCTGATGTTCATGACCCACAGGCCGCCCAGCAGAACGGCGATGCCCGGCAGTTCCTGATAGTGGGGGCTGTCCTTCGACAGGATCATGTCGAACTTGTCCGGGAACTCGGTCAGCAGAGTGTGGAAGCCGGCGAGGGCGCCGCCTGCGCCGCCGATGGTCGACAGGGCGATAAAGCCGATGATCAGCCCGCCACAGACCAGCAGGGCCACCTGGACGATGTCGGTCAGGGCCACGGCCTTCAGACCGCCCCACAGCTGATAGGCCAGGGCGAAGACGCCGATGGCGACGATGGCGTAGTCCTGGTTGAAGCCGGTGACGGTGTGGACGGCGATGGCGCCCAGCCACAGGATCGAGGTCACATTCACGAAGACGTAGAGCAGCAGCCAGAAGACGGCCATCACGTTGCGGATCGTCGGTCCGTACCGCTGTTGCAGGAACTGCGGCATGGTGACGATGTCGTTGCGCAGGAAGATCGGCAGGAAGAACTTGCCGACGATCAGCAGGGTCAGGGCCGCCATCCATTCATAGGAGGCGATGCCCAGGCCGATTACATAGCCGGATCCGCTCATGCCTATGATCTGTTCGGCCGAGATGTTGGCCGCGATCAGCGAGGCGCCGATGGCCCACCAGGGCAGGCTCTTGGAGGCCATGAAATAGTCGGTGGAGGTCTTCTGCTCGCCGGCCTTGCCGCGAGAGACCCACTGGGCCAGGCCGAAGATGAAGACGGCGTAGATAGCCAGAATCGCCAGATCGATGCCCGCGAGCGTCATGTGCATTTCCCCTACAGCCCTTGGTTCGGGCGGCCCTTGGTCCGGGCTTCCGGCAAAGCCTAGGGGAGGCGTTGATCTGTCGCAACGATATTTTTATATATGCTTGGAGATTTCACCCGCGACAATGTTAAGGTCGTCGCGTTCGGCGGCTTCACCCGGTGAGGACGCACCGGCAGCCTCTGGATCTTCCCGCAGGATTCTCATGACCGATCAAGACCCGACCGACGACCGCAAGTATCGAGCCCCTGCGCTGGAGAAGGGGCTGGATGTGCTGGAGCTTTTGTCGGCTCAGGGCGAGCCCATGACGCCGTCGCAGATGTCGGCGATGCTGGGACGTTCGGTCAGCGAACTGTTCCGCATGATCCAGGTGCTGGAGTTTCGCGGCTATATCGAACAGTCGCCGGACGGTTATCGGTTGACCAACCGGCTCTTCACCCTCGGCATGACTCAGGCCCCGATCAAGTCGCTGGTCGATGTGGCGATGCCCGCCATGCGAGACCTGGCGTCGGCCACCCGGCAATCCTGTCATCTCGTGGTCCCGTCCGGCGATCAGATCGTGGTGATCGCCCGCATCGAAAGCCCCGGCGACCTCGGCTATTCCGTTCGCATCGGCTATCGCCGCAGCATCCTGCACGCGACCTCGGGTCTGATGTTCTATTCCCGATCCAACCCGCGGGCGCGCAAGCATTTGCATGACAGCCTCGTTTCGCTGTTCGGAGACGCGGATGTGGCCGAGTTCGCCGGGCGAGCCATGGCCATGACCCGAGGCGCGCATGTCGAGCGCGCCAGTGATTTCGTCGTCGGCGTCACCGATCTGGTCGCCCCGATCATGGGTTCGGACGGCGTCATCGCCACCCTGATCACCCCCTTCATCGAACAGGCGTCCATGGTCTGCACCAAGGCCGAGGCGGCGACGCTTCTGGTTCAAACGGCCGGTGATATTTCCGAACAGATGGGCGCCGTTTCACAGGCGTGACCTTATGGAAGCTTCCGCCGTTGACAGGAAGAATGCCAGTCGTCATTTTCGCCGACGGTAACAAGTTTCATTTGTAAAAGACTGATAGTCGTCGATAAACGGCGGGCGTCTAGGAGGCGCGCTTCGAATCATGGCCGCCATCTACACAGACCTTAAGGGCAGGACCGTCATCGTCACCGGCGGAGCCGGCGGCATAGGCGAGGGTATTGTTCGCGCCTTTCACGCCCAGGGCGCCCGCGTGGGCTTCCTGGACATTGACGCCCAGCGGGGCCCCAGGTTGCAGGCCGAGCTGGGCGCCGACACCCTGTTCGTCGCTTGCGATCTGACCGACATTCCGGCGCTGAAGGCGGCCGTGGCCGAGGTTCGCGCCGCGTTCGGCCCGATCGATATTCTGGTCAACAACGCCGCCCACGACGAACGTCATGCGACCCTGGACGTGACCGAAGACTACTGGGACGGCCGGATGGCTGTGAACCTGAAGCACCAGTTCTTCGCCGCCCAAGCGGTGCTGCCCGACATGCAGGCGAGCGGCAAGGGCGCCATCGTCAATCTGGGCTCCACGTCCTGGATCATCGGGCAGGGCGGCATGCCGGCCTATACGGCGTGCAAGTCTGCGGTGATTGGCCTGACCCGTTCGCTGGCCCGTGACTTCGGTCCGTTCGGCGTTCGGGTGAACGCGGTCGCGCCCGGCTGGATCATGACCGAACGCCAGCTGGAGCTCTGGGTCACGCCGGAGACCGAGAAAGAAATCTACGCCAACCAGTGCCTCAAGCGCCGGCTCGTGCCGGACGACATCGCCAAGATGGTCGTCTTCATGTGCTCGGACGAGGCCGGGGCGATCACCAATCAACATTATGTCGTCGATGGCGGCTGGACCTGAAATGACCGACACCTCGAAATCCAAGAAGACGCTCCGCAGCCGGGCCTGGTTCGACAATCCGGAAAACCCGGACATGACGGCCCTCTATCTGGAGCGCTATCTGAACTACGGCCTGACGCGCAAAGAGCTGCAGTCGAACAAGCCGATCATCGGCATCGCCCAAACGGGGTCGGACCTGTCGCCGTGCAACCGGCACCATCTGGTGCTGGCCGAGCGCGTGCGGGAAGGCATCCGAGAGGCCGGCGGCATCGCCATGGAGTTCCCGGTCCATCCGATCCAGGAAACCGGCAAGCGCCCGACCGCCGGTCTGGATCGCAACCTGGCCTATCTGGGTCTGGTTGAGAGCCTTTACGGCTATCCTCTGGACGGCGTCGTCCTGACCATCGGCTGCGACAAGACCACGCCCGCCTGCCTGATGGCGGCGGCGACGGTGGATATTCCCGCCATCGCCCTGTCGGTCGGTCCGATGCTGAACGGCTGGCAC
Source organism: Brevundimonas sp. SL130 (assembly GCF_026625805.1). Taxonomy (NCBI): domain Bacteria; kingdom Pseudomonadati; phylum Pseudomonadota; class Alphaproteobacteria; order Caulobacterales; family Caulobacteraceae; genus Brevundimonas; species Brevundimonas sp. SL130. The sequence continues at coordinate 2,236,670 of NZ_CP113064.1, read as the reverse complement.
AAGGGCGAGCGCACGGGATCGGGCACGATCATTTGGAAGGCGCGCCAGATGATGGCCGCCGGCGAGATCGACTATGACGGCTTCATCGAACTGGTGGCGTCTTCGGCGCCGTCGGTCGGCTATTGCAACACCATGGGCACCGCCACGACCATGAACTCGCTGGCCGAGGCCCTGGGCATGTCGCTGCCCGGCTCGGCCGCCATTCCGGCCCCGTACCGTGAGCGCGCCCAGGTCGCCTACGAGACCGGTCTGCGCATCGTCGAGATGGTGCACGAAGACCTCAAGCCCTCGGACATCCTGACCAAGGAAGCCTTCCACAACGCCATCGTCGTCAACTCGGCCATCGGTGGGTCCACCAACGCCCCGATCCACCTGACCGCCCTGGCCCGCCATTCTCATGTCGATGTGCCGTTGCAGGACTGGCAGACCGAGGGACTGCACGTGCCGTTGCTGGTGAACCTTCAGCCGGCGGGCGAATACCTGGGCGAGGACTATTTCCATGCCGGCGGCGTGCCGGCGGTGGTGTCCGAACTGATGAAACAGGGGCTGATCAACGAGAACGCCCTGACTGTCACTGGCAAGTCGATCGGCGACAACTGCCGTGGCGCCGAGATCGTTTTGCCGGACGTGATCAAGCGCTTCGACGCCCCGATGAAGACGGACGCCGGATTCGTCGTCTTCACCGGCAACCTGTTCAACTCGGCTATCATGAAGCTGAGCGTGATCAGCCCCGAGTTCCGCGAACGCTATCTGTCCAACCCCGACGACCTGAACGCCTTCGAAGGCCCGGCCGTCGTGTTCGACGGGCCTGAGGATTATCACCACAGGATCGACGACGAGAGCCTGGGCATCACCGAACAGACCCTGCTGTTCATGCGCGGCGCCGGCCCCATCGGTTATCCGGGCGCGGCCGAGGTCGTGAACATGCGACCGCCGTCCTACCTGATCAAGAAGGGCGTCAGCGCCCTGGCCTGTATCGGCGACGGGCGTCAGTCCGGCACCTCGGGCTCGCCGTCGATCCTGAACGCCTCGCCCGAGGCGGCGGCCGGCGGGAACATCGCCCTGCTGAAGACCGGCGACCGGGTGCGGATCGACTTGAACACCGGCCGCGCCGACATCCTGATCTCAGACGAAGAACTGGCCGAGCGCCGCAAGGCGTTCGAGGCGGCGGGCGGCTACAAATACCCGGCCTCACAGACGCCGTGGCAGGAGATGCAACGCGACGTGGTCGGCCAGCTGGAAACGGGCGCCGTGCTGGAGCCCGCGATCAAGTACCATCGCATCGTCGACAAGTTCGGCCTGCCGCGCGACAACCACTGAGGCGTCATAGCCGACAAGGAAAGGGGCGGCGCCGGCCGCCCCTTTTTGAGTCAACGCGGGGTGATCCTGATCGCCGCCCCGCCGCTGGGTTGCAGCGCCAGAGTCAGCGTCGTGCCGGCCTCCACCGGCTGTGTTGAGATTGCAGTCCGGTTCGGCGCATCGGTATCGGCATAGACGGTCGCGTCGAACCGCCCACGCCCGAGGAAGTCCAGCGGCAGGGTGACTGTCCGCGCGTTCGCATTCGTCATGGCGCCCACATACCAGTCGCGGCCCTTGCGCCGGGCCAGGATGATCGACTGACCGATCTCGCCCGAGATGAACCGGGTTTCGTCCCAGGTCGTCGGAACCTGGCCGATGAAGGCCGTCTCCGGCTGGCCAGCATAGGCGTCCGGGCTGTCCGCGACCGTCTGAAGCGGGCTTTCGTAGACGACGAACATCGCCAGCCCGTGCGCCCGCGTGGTCATCACCGTCGGCCGCAGAAACCGCCATCGGAAGGTCTCGGGCGTCTGGTTGTCGAATCCGCCGGGCGTATAATCCATCGGCCCCAGCAGCATGCGCGTATAGGCCAGGGTCACGTTATGATCGGCGGTGATCCGGCTGGACCACTTGTTGTTTTCGGCCCCCAGAACCCCTTCTTGCGTGATGAAGTTGGGATAGGTGCGGGTCAGGCCGGTCGGGTGGAAGGCGCCGTGGAGATTGACCATCAGCCGATGCTGCGCCGCCTGGTCCAGCAGCCGGTGGTACCAGTCGACCATCTGCTGGTCGTCGCGGTCCATGAAGTCGACCTTGATCCCGGCGATCCCCCAGGCCTGGTACTGGTCCAGGGCGGCGTCGAACTGGGCGTCCAACGCCTTCCAGTTCAGCCAGAGGAACAGACCCACGCCCTTCGCGCGGCCGTAGGCGACCAGTTCCGGTATGTCGATCTGTGGGATGGTTTCGGTGACGTCCACGCCGGGCCGCACGACCCCGCCGCCGCCGGCGCCCCGATACCAGCCCTCGTCGATGGTGACGTACTCAAGTCCGTTTGCGGCGGCGAAGTCGATGAAGGCCTTGAAGGTGGCGGTGTTCATGCCGCTGTCTTTGACGGCGTCGATATGGCCGCCGTTCCACCAGTCCCACGCCGACTTTCCGGGTTTGACCCATGACGCATCAAATGTGGCGGGCGCGCTGAGATCTGTGATCAGGGTGGATTCGATCAGGTCGCCGGCATGGTCGCCGACCATGATCACCCGCCACGGCGTTTCCAGATCCTGCCCGACGCGGGCTGTCGCCACGACGGCCGGGACGCTGGTCGGGGCGTCGAGACGCGGGGCCAGCTTGGTCTGCACGCCCAGGCCTCCGTCGCCGCGCCCGCCCAGATACAGGCCCGGATAGTCTTTCAGGTCCGCTTCGGCGATCGCGATCGTCGGCCCGCCTGGCGTCGTTTCGCAGACGAGAGGGGCGTCATAGGCGTTGTGGTCGCGAATATGCGAGGCCGCAATCGGGTCGAACTCACCCTCGTGGCTGGAGTTGAACCGCCCCAGATTTAGGCCCCAGCACCTGTAGTCTGAAGGGAAGGCGAACTGGGTGTTCTCTGACACAACGCCCATCGGTGCGTCATTTCCAGCCGGCAGGCGATAACGGAAGGCGACGCCATCGTCATAGGCGCGAAGCACCAGGGTCATTGCAGGTTTGTCGTTGGCGGGTTCGGCGGTGAGCGTAACCTCACGCCAGTGGGAGCGGACCTGCGATTTCCGCCCCAGCAAGGCATATTCGTCCATGCCTTGTCGAACCGGGGATGCTGAAAAAGTCTCGCTCGCGCCGACCGAAACGCGGTTCTCCAAGGTCAGGCCGATTAAGGACGGTGCGACAATGACTTGGCTGTCACGCAAGACGGAGAGGGAGGGTTTGCCCTCAAGCATGTCCAGCCGGATGCTCAATCGCCCATTGGGCGAGGCGAGATCAACCGGACCGGCCAGCGCTGCAGATGGAGCGGTATTGACCCAGACAGCCAGCGTCGCGCCGGCCAGCATTCTCAGGACTAAAGACGTCATACGCGGTTCCCGGCGTCAGCATTGGCGAGAGGTCCTGCCGCGCAGCGGCTGGAAATATAGTTTTCGTGTGTCGGCATCTGCTCCACGGCGCGCCGGATGGCCAAGCGGATCTCGTTCAGCCGGTGGCGAACCTGGTCCTGTGGAACGATTTCGGTCAGCGGGTCGCAGCGGGCGGGGAACACCCCTTGGCCCATCAGGACTGCAATCCAGCTGGCCTCCTGGAACAGTTCGTCCTCGTAGTGGAAGACCCGTCCGCGGCTGCGGAACAGCTCGATTTTCCGGGTCAGGCTGTCCGGTACGGCCATGGTCCGCACCTGGCGCCACAGGGGGGCGTCGTCCCGCTCGGTGGCGTGGTAGTGCAGGATGATGAAGTCGCGCACCCGTTCGAATTCGGCCTGCATCATCCGGTTGTAGTTTTCGATATCCGCCGGGGCGAAACCCGTGTCCGGGAAGCTGAGCAACAGCTTGGATAAACCTGACTGGATCAGGTGGATGCTGGTCGATTCCAGCGGCTCGACAAAACCGGAAGCCAATCCCAGCGACAGGCAGTTCTTGTTCCAGGTCTTGCGCCTGCGGCCGGTGGTAAAGCGCAGGAAGTTGGGCTCGCCCGCCGCAGGACCGTCCAGGGCCGTCCTCAGCGTCGCCTCGGCTTCGTCATCGGACAGGAAGGCGCTGGAATAGACATAGCCGTTGCCTGTTCTGTGCTGCAGCGGGATGCGCCAACGCCAACCCGCCGCCAGGGCCGTGGACTGGGTGTAGGGCGCGGGCGGCCCTACGCGGCCGCAGGGCATGGCCACGGCGCGGTCGGCGGGCAGCCAATGGGACCAGTCTTCGTATCCGGTCTTCAGGGCGCCTTCGATCAGCAGGCCGCGAAACCCGGAACAGTCGATGAAGAAGTCGGCCGCCAATTCCCGCCCGTCTTCCAGCCTGACGGCGCGGATGAAGCCGTCGCCCTCTCGCAGTTGGACATCCGAGATCTGTCCCTCATGACGCACAACCCCGCGCGCCTCCGACTGACGGCGCAAGAACCGGGCATAGAGGCCCGCGTCGAAATGGAAGGCGTAGGGCATCCGCGCAAAGGGCGAGTGCGTGGCGTCCGCAGGGCGGGCGAACCGTCCCAGTCGGGCCGCCACCTCGCCCGGCGAATAGTCCCCGAGGGCGCCGACCGCGCCGCGGCCGTCGTTCGCTCTCAGCCAATACTGATGAAAGGCCGCCACCCCGACGGGCGTGCCATAGGGGCTGAAGGGATGAAAATAGCCATGCCCCTGACGAAACCAGTCCTGAAAGGCGATGCCCAGTTTGAACGTGGCCTGGGTCTCGCGAATGAAGGTGTTCTCATCGACGCCGATAAGCTGGTTGAAGAGCTTGATCGGCGGGATGGTCGCCTCGCCGACGCCGACCGTCCCCACTGCCTCCGACTCGACCAGGTCGATCCGGACTGCACCGCCCAATAGATGGGACAGGGCGGCGGCGGCCATCCATCCGGCCGTGCCGCCGCCGACGATCAGGATGCGTTGAACGGGCGCCGGCGTCATCGGGCGTAACCGGTGAAATGTTCGGAATGGGCAGGAAGGCTGGCGACGGCCTGGCGGATCAATTCGGCGAAGCGCGCGGCCTGACGTTCCACATCATCCAGCTCGTCCACCCCCACAAGGGGCGTCGCGCGCCGCGGCCAGACTCCGAGGCCGGTGAAGACGGCGGTCCAGCTGTCCTCGCGGAAAGACTCGTCTTCCAGCAGGGGGACGTCACCCTGCGCGCGGAACAGCTCGATCTTGTGCATCAGGCTGTCGGGCGGCGTCGTCTCGCGGCACTGTCGCCACAAGTCGCCGTCAGCGCGTTGCGCCAGATGATAGTGCAGGACGATGAAGTCGCGGATTCGCTCGACCTCCAGCGCCGAGGCGCGATTGTATTCGCGGATGAGAGCCGGGTCGAAGCCTCGATCAGGAAACAGTTGCAGCAGCCGCCCGATCGCATTCTGTATGAGGCTTATACTGGTCGACTCCAGCGGCTCCAAAAAGCCTGAGGCCAGGCCCAAGGCCACGACATTGCCCTTCCAGACCTCACGCCGTCGACCGGTGACGAACCTCAACCGATTGGGCTCGGCCAACGGCGGCGATTCCACTTGGCCGAGCAGATCATCCAAAGCCGCCTGATCGTCGATGTGGGCGCTGGAATAGACATAGCCGTTGCCCACCCGGTGCTGCAGCGGAATCCGCCACTGCCAACCGGCGGAACGGGCGCGGGCCGTGGTGAACGGTTCAGCCGGTCGAGCAGCGGCGCAGGGCAGGGCGATGGCGCGGTCGCAGGGGAGCCAGTGGCTCCAGTCCTCGTACCCCGCCTTCATTGACTGTTCGATCAGCAGGCCCCGGAACCCCGAACAGTCGATGAACAGGTCGGCCTCGACCTGGCGATCGTCCTCAAGCCGTACGGCCGCGACATGTCCTGTGTCCGGATGCTGAACGACATCGACGATCCGCCCCTCGCAACGCATGACACCAAGACCTTCCGCCAGGGTCCGCAGACGGCGGGCGAACAGGCCGGCGTCAAACTGGAAGGCGTACGAATAGTGGGACAGGGCCGAGCGGGGATCGTCCACGGGCGGGGCGAACCGCCCGGCGCGCGCCATCACGGCCGGCAGCGACCAGGGTTCGATGCCTTCTATCCGGCCGGCGGCCTTCAGGCGAAACAGGTATTGCCGCCAGGCCTGACCGGCGACGGTCGGGCCATAGTCGCCGAATCCGTGGAAATAGTCCGAGCCGGGGGCGCCCCAGTCCTTGAAACAAATGCCCAGTTTGGCCGTCGCGGCCGTGGATCGGATGAAGTCATCCTCGGCCAGGCCGAGCATGCGAATGAATTGACGTATCGGCGGAATGGTCGCTTCCCCGACACCGACGGTTCCTATGGATTCCGATTCGACCAGGGTGATTTCGACGGCCAGACCCGACGGGCGGGTGAAGGCGCGCGCCAGGGCGGCGGCGGCCATCCAGCCGGCCGTGCCGCCGCCGACGACGGCGACGCGACGCACCTCTCCCGAAGCCTGGTCCATAAGCTCATCCTCCACGCCGGCTTTACGCCGATCCTGATTGTCCCCTCCGTATCGCAAAGCACGGATGACAGCATTAATGTTAGCGCTATCAGAAAATGCTTTTCAACGCATGAAAACCTGTGCATCCTTGAAAGGTGGCCAAGTCGTCTAACGGCGGCGGACCACAACTTCGGGAGGGATGTCGCCCCACGACGCTGATAAGCGACGGGCGCGACCAGCAGGAAGGTTTGAGGCATATGTCTCGTCAAAATCACGTTCGCCGTGTCGCGCTTCTGTGCGGCGCTTCGCTTGTCGCTGTCGCCGCCATGGCGCCCACGATTTCCATGGCGCAGGAAGCTGCACAGTCTGACGACGCCGCTACGGTTGACGAAGTGGTCGTCACCGGCATTCGCGCCCAGCTGCGGTCGGCTCAGGCGATCAAGAAGAATTCGGAAGTCATCGTCGACTCGGTGACGGCCGTGGACATCGGCGCCCTTCCGGACCGTTCGGTGTCCGAGGCGCTGCAACGTATTCCTGGCGTCACCCTGCAACGCACCAACTCCGCCCGCGACCCCGCCCGTCTGGCGGCCGAAGGCGGCGGCGTCTTCGTGCGCGGACTGTCCGGCGTCCGGTCCGAAACCAACGGCCGCGACATCTTCTCCGCGTCCAGCGGTCGCGGGCTCAGCTTCGAAGACGTGTCCGCCGACCTGATGGCCGGCGTTGACGTCTACAAGAACGTCGCAGCCAACATGATCGAAGGCGGCATCGCCGGCACGATCAACCTGCGCACGCGCGTTCCGTTTGATAACAGTGAGCCGCTGTTGGCGATCAACGCCGACTACAACTACGGCGACTTGTCTGAAAAAGGTTACTGGTCGGGCAGCATCATCGGCTCCGACCGCTGGGACACCAAGATCGGCGAGTTCGGTCTGCTGGCGAATGTCAGCATTTCGAACGTCGGCAACCGGACTGACAGTATCTCGACCGACCGCTACGACCCGGTCGTGCTGACGGAAGACAGCACCGACGGTACGGGCCAGGCTGGCCAGACCGTCTATATCCCCAAATATATGGGTTGGCGGACAATCGACTGGGAGCAGAAGCGCACGGCTGTGGCTCTGGCGGCCCAATGGCGCCCCAACGACAGATGGCTGTTCACCATGCAGGCGCTGGGTTCGCAGTCGGAAAGCTATAACGTCGAATATGCGATGGGGACCGATAGTATCCTGACGCCGAATTCGAGTTATTCGTACAACGATCAAGGTGTTTTCGTGTCGGGTGATATCCCCGACGCCTACTACAGCACTAACACCCGCGTCGGCGACGACACCAAGAAGACCGGCGATGTCTCGTTGAACTTCAAATATACGCCGAACAGTGCGTGGTCGTTCAGTGGCGATCTGCAGTATGTGAAATCGACGGCCGAAATCTATTCGATGACCGCCTATACCCAGCTGGAAGACCGGCCGGATATGCGAATCGTTATCGATGGCGATCTGCCGACCATCACCACAACGGGCGGGTCGACGGAGGACAAGTCGAGCTATTGGTGGGCCGCCGCTATGGACCACATTGAGGACAACGAGGCCGACGAGGTCGCTGGGCGTTTGGACGGCCGCTACGATTTCGAAAACAACGATTTCTTCCAGTCTGTCGAGTTCGGCGTTCGTATGACGGACAAGAACTACACCAACCGTCAGACCGGTTATAACTGGAACCTGTTGTCTAATCAGTATTGGTTGAATAACACCAATGCCGTCTATCTGGATGACTCCGGGTCTTTGGGCGACTCGCGCCTTCAGGAGTCTTCGTTCCTGTACACGTTTGAGAACTTCTTCCGTGGCGATACGTCGGTGCCAGGCGTCGCCTGGTTCCCGACCGCCGCTCTGTTGAACCAGGGCACCGCCCATGCCTATGACATTCTAAAGGGCACGGAAACCGCCGGCTGGGGTTGGACGCCGCTCAGCGACGACTACGACAGCTATACTCTGGGCAGCGGCAGTGGCGGCGTGACCAATCTGGAGGAGAAGACTGAAGCGGCTTATGTCTATACCCGTTTTGGGAATGACACGGCCTTCTTCGGGCGGGGCTTCGATGGCAACCTTGGTTTGCGGGTCGTCAAGACGAAGACCGAAACCAACCAGATCATCACCCTGCCTTCCATCAGTGGGTCCTGCCCGACGGGCGCTGACTGCACAGATTTCAACCAAGCGGTCCAGTTCGTGTCCGGCGGCGCCTTGGATGCCGGCGCGGATGTCAGCAAGGAGTACACCAATGTGCTCCCGAGCCTGAACCTGCGCGCATTCCTGACCGACAGCCTTCAGGCCCGTGTCGCCGTATCCCGCGCCATCGTTAGGCCGGAAATGTACCAGCTGCAGCCGTTCACCAACCTGTCGATCAACTTCCAGTCGGACGGCTATACGCTGAACGAGACGACGCCCTTCACGGGCACCGGCGGCAATCCGAACCTGGAGCCTCTGAAGGCGACCAACTACGACTTCAGCCTGGAATGGTATTTCGCTCCGACCGGCAGCCTGACCTTCGCCGCCTTCCACAAGGACTTGAAGGACTACATCTTCTCGGGTTCCTCGACGGAGACCTACACCAATGGCGGGGTCACCTACGACTTCCTGATCACGCGCTACACCAATGGCGACGAGGGCAAGATCGACGGTTTCGAACTGGCCTATTCGCAGTTCTATGACTTCCTGCCGGGCCCGCTGAGCGGCCTGGGTATCCAGGCCAACTTCACCTATGTCGACAGCAGCGGTGGGCGTAACACCAGCCAGGACATCCTGAGCAGCGACCAGAACTCGGCTTCCGCCGCCGAGCTGCCGCTCGAAGGTCTGTCGAAGACCAGCTACAACGCCGCTGTCCTGTACGAGAAGTACGGTATCTCGGCGCGCCTCGCCTACAACTGGCGCGAGGAGTATCTGATGACGACGTCAGCGGCGAACGTGAATGCACCCGTCTGGGCCAGCGACTACGGCCAGCTCGACGGGTCGATCTTCTACAACCTGACGGAAGACGTGAAGATCGGCATCCAGTCGACCAATATCCTGAACGAGCGGACTGTTCTGAAAGTCGGCAACGCCGAACGTAAGGCGACGTACAACTGGGTGGACACCGACCGCCGGATCGCGGTGGTTCTGCGCGCGGCCTTCTAACCCAGGCTGACACGACGGGGCGTCGGCGATCGCCGGCGCCCCGACAGTTTTGTTATCGACGTTGGGAGGCGGCGATGGGTTCTTTCGCACGCAGGTTCTTTACAGCCTTGGCGTTCTCGGCCGTTGCAGTCGCGGCGGCGGCGCCCTTGCAGGCGCAGTCGCCGATCCCTCGGCTCGTCCAACAGGACGGCCGCCACGCGCTCATGGTCGACGGCGCGCCCTTCACCATCCTCGGCGCCCAGGTCAATAATTCGACCAACTACCCGGCGCCTCTGGTCGAGGCCTGGCCGGCCATCCGCTATGTCGGGGCCAATACGGTTCAGGTTCCCATCGCCTGGGAACAGCTGGAGCCGGAGGAGGGGCGGTTCGACTTCTCCTTCGTCGATCATCTGGTGCAGGAGGCGCGTCGCAACGACGTGCGTCTGGTCATCCTGTGGTTCGCCACCTGGAAGAACACCTCGCCCAAATATGCGCCGGCCTGGGTCAAGCTGAACCCGACCCGTTTTCCGCATCTGATCCAGAAGGACGGAACGGAATCCTACGCCATGTCGCCCTATGGCGCCGAGACCTTGGCCGCCGACGCGCGCGCCTTCGCCGCCCTGATGCGCCACATCCGTCAGATCGACGAACGTCAACGCACCGTCATCATGGTCCAGCCGGAGAACGAGACCGGCACCTACGGCTCGGTGCGCGACTACTCCCCTGCCGCCCAGGCCGCCTTCGACGCCGCCGTGCCCCAGGCCCTGCTGGACCGGACGGGCAAGGCGCCCGGAACCTGGTCCGCCGTCTTCGGCGACGAGGCGGAGGAATTCTTCCACGCCTGGTCCATCGCCGCCTACGTCAATACGGTGGCTGAGGCGGGCAAGCGGGAATATCCCCTGCCCATGTACGTCAATGCGGCCCTGCCTGACCCGCATGAGCGCACCGCCCCGACCAACTATGCCTCGGGCGGTCCCGTCTGGCCGGTCATTGACGTCTGGAAGGCCGCAGCCCCGTCGATCGAGATGCTGAGCCCGGACATCTACAATCGAGATTCATACACCTACGAGGGGCATCTGGACCGCTATGAGCGGCCCGACAACGCCCTGTTCGTCGCCGAGACGGGCAATGACGTCCCCTATGCCCGCTATCTGTTCTCGGTCCTGGGCCGGGGCGGCATAGGTTTTTCGCCGTTCGGCATCGACTATACCGGCTACGCCAACTATCCGCTCGGCGCCCCGGCCATCGACGAGAAGGCCCTGACGCCGTTCCGCGACGCCTATCGGCTGATCGCGCCGTGGCAGCGGGTCTGGGCGCGCGCCGCCTTCGCCGGCAAGGTTTGGGGCGTGGCCGAACCCGACGACCGATCTTCACAGACCCTGGATCTGGGCGACTGGACCGCCACGGTCGGCTATCGCCGCTGGCAGTTCGGTCAGCCGGACTGGACCTGGCTGGGTCCGCTGGCCGATGTGCCGGGGACTGAAAAGCCCAATGGCGGCGCTCTGATCGCCGAGATCGCGCCGGGCGAGTTCATCCTCACCGGCTACCGCGCCCGCATCGACTTCGCCCCCAAGCCCGCGACAGACGGCAAGCGCCGCATGGTCGTGCGCTACGAAGAGGGCCATTTTGACGCCGCCGGCAAATGGGTCTTCGAACGTATCTGGAACGGCGACCAGACCGACTACGGACTGAACTTCACCGACCGCCCGCAGTTGCTGCGCGTCGTCACTGCGACCTACTGAACGTCCCTCTGATAGAAGCGAGAGCCCCCATGACCTCGACCCTCGCCCGCCGACTGATGTTGGCCACCCTGATGATCGCCCCCTTGGGGGCCTGTTCGACCTTGATGGACAGCGCCTCGGCCGGCGCCATCCAGCAGGCCGCCTTCGAACGTATCCCCGCCGGCGTCGTCGTCGCCCCGACCGAGGGCGCCGCGCGTCGCGTGCGTCTTGAGGTCTATGGTCCCGAGACCATCCGCGTCACCGCTACCGAAGACGCCGATCTGGATCTGCCCGCCAGCCTGATGGTCACGGCCCAGCCCTCGACCACCACCCCGTTCGAGGTCGAGACCCACGGCGACCTGGTCGTGCTGAAGACGGCCGAGGCCACGGCCGAGGTGTCGCGCACCACCGGCGCCGTCCGCTTCCTCGACGAGACCGGTCAGGAAGTGCTGAAGGAGCGCCCGGGCAGCCGCGAACTGACCCCCGTCACGGTCGAGGACCAGAAGGGCGATCACCGCTTCCTGGCCACGCGCCAGGTGTGGGAAAGCCCTGCCGACGAAGCCTTCTATGGCCTGGGCCAGCACCAGCAGGGCGTGATGAACTACAAGGGTCAGGACGTCCTGCTGGCCCAGCACAATATGGACGTGGGCATTCCCTTCGTCGTCTCCAGCCGCAACTACGGTCTGTTGTGGGACACCAACGCCATCACCCGTTTCGGCGACCCGCGCCCCTACGGCATGTTGTCGGATCGGCTGATCGTCCGTGACGCCGGCGGCGCCTTCGGCGGTCTGACCGCCCGCTATTATCAGGACGGCGTGCTCAAGGTCAGCCGCCCCGAGGGCGAGGTGAACTACGAGTTCATTCGCGACCAGCAGCGTTGGCCCGAGGGCCTGAAGGCCCAGCCCGGCGCCCCGGTCCAGACCGGCGATATGGGCAAGCCCGGCCAGGCCGGCGTCAGCGTCGTTTGGGAAGGGTCGATCGAGACCGCAGCCGCCGGCCTGCACAAGTTCCGCCTCTATTCGTCTGGCTATGTGAAAGTGACGATCGACGGCAAGGTGGTCGAGCAGAACTGGCGCCAGAACTGGAACCCCTTCGACCATGATTTCCAGGTCGAAATGGCGGCGAACACCCGGGTGCCGATCAAGATCGAATGGACCCCGGAAGACGGCTATATCTCGCTGCGCCACATGGACCCGCTGCCCGCGGCCGACCAGGGCGCGCTGAGCCTGGCGTCGGAAGTCGGCAAGGCCATCGACTATTTCTATGTCGGCGGTGACGACATCGACGGCGTCATCTCCAACTATCGCGGCCTGACCGGCAAGTCGGTGATGCTGCCGCGCTCGGCCTATGGCTTCTGGCAGAGCCGCCAGCGCTATAACACCCAGGCAGAAGTGGTCGGCGCCGTGCGTCGCTATCGCGAACTGGGCCTGCCGATCGACATGGTGGTTCAGGACTGGTTCTACTGGCCCGAGAACGCCTGGGGTTCGCACCAGTTCGATCCGGCCCGTTATCCGAACCCGACCCAGATGGTGAAGGACGTTCACGACATGAACGCCGACATCATCATTTCGGTCTGGCCGAAATTCTATCCGACAACCGAACACTACAAGCAGCTGGACGCTATCGGCGGGATGTACACGCGCAACGTCGATGTCGGCGCGCGCGACTGGGTCGGACCGGGCTACGCCAACAGCTTCTACGATCCCTATCTGCCGGCCGCCCGCGACCTGTACTGGAAGCAGATGTCCGACAGCTTCAAGGACATGGGCTTCGACGGCTGGTGGCTGGATTCGGTCGAGCCGGACATGCACTCCAACCTCGACATCCCCGAGCGGACCCTGCGCATGGGGCCGACGGCGGTCGGGCCGGGCGCCTATGTGTTCAACTCCTATCCGCTGGTGAACGCCGAGAACGTCTATCGGAACTTCCGTGCGGAGCAGGGCGGTCAACGCACCACCATCCTGACCCGTTCGGCCTGGGGCGGTCTGCAACGCACCGGCTCGATCCTGTGGTCCGGCGACGTGGTGGCGCGCTGGGACAATCTGCGCGACCAGATCTCGGCGGGCGTCAACGCCGGCCTGTCGGGTCTGCCGAACTGGACCCACGACATCGGCGGTTTCTCGGTCGAGGCCCGCTATTCGAATCCGGCCGGCATGAAGCCCGAGGATAAGGCCGAGTGGGACGAGCTGCAGCTGCGCTGGTTCGAGTTCGGCGCCTGGTCGCCGATCTTCCGCTCGCACGGCGAGTTCCCGCAGCGCGAAGTCTATAATCTGGCCAATCCCGGCGGCGATTATTACGCCGCCTATGCCGACCAGATGCGCACCCGCTACCGGTTGATGCCCTATATCTACAGCCTGGCGGGCGACACCTATCGGCGCGACGGCACCATCATGCGTGGCTTGGTCATGGACTTCCCGTCCGACCTCAAGGCGCGTGACATCGCCGACCAGTATATGTTCGGTCATGCCCTGATGGTGGCCCCCGTCACCGAGTACAAGGCGCGCAGCCGGTCGGTCTATTTCCCTGCCGGCGCCGACTGGTACGATTTGAAGACGGGTCAGACCTTCTCTGGCGGCCGGACGGCTTCGGTCGCGGCGCCCCTGGGCAAGATCCCGGTCTTCGTCCGTGCGGGCTCGATCCTGCCGACGGGGCCGGCCATCACCTATACGTCCGAAAAGCTGGACGGCCCGCTGACCCTGGTGGTCTACACCGGAGCCGACGGCGCCTTCTCCTTTTATGAGGACTCGGGCAAGGACTACGGCTACGAGCGCGGCGAGTTCTCGACCATTCCGATGAGCTGGGATCAGGCGCGCGGCGTCCTGACCATCGGCGCACGGAACGGCGCCTATCCCGGCATGCCGTCGAACCGCACGATCAGTGTGCGCTTCGTCAGCGGACCGGCCGCCGACGCGGGCGACTTCGACGCCGCGCCGTCCAAGACCATCCAGTACTCCGGCCAGGCGGTTGAGGTGCGTCGCTAGACGACGGGGGGCATCGACATCGCGCATAATGTCGATGCCCGTTCCGTTGTTTTACTTGCCGATTTTAAGATTTTTAGCGGTCTGACCAACCACGGTTCCTGACGGGGTTATAGTCTCGACTTCGTCTTCGCCGGGCCGGTCAAATTGCACTCTTTTGCATATTGCACTGGTTTTCGGTGTGCAGTGCAATTTCGGAACACCCGCTCTGGCGGGGTGATTGGGAGGCGCTGATGCGCTCGTTTTTGCTGTCCGCCGTCGCTGCCACCGTCCTGGCCGCCGGCGCCGTTCAGGCCCAGGGCCAAGCCCAGGTCCAGGCGCCCGCGGCGCCCTTGCTGGACCCGATGTTCCAGGACCACGCCGTCCTGCAACGGGGGCGTCCGATCGCGGTCTGGGGGCAGGCCGCGCCAGGCGCAGTCGTCTCGGTCGGCGTCAGCCAGGCTCAGGTCCAGGCGACCGCCGGCGCTGACGGCGTCTGGCGCGCGACCCTGCCGAGCTTGACCGCCGGAGGGCCCTATGTCCTGACCGCCCAAACCTCGGGCGCGACCCAGACGGTCTCGGACGTCATGGTCGGCGATGTCTGGCTGTGCTCGGGCCAGTCGAACATGGAGTTCGCCGTCCGCCAGGCGACCAATGCAGACACCGAGATCGCCGCCGCCAACGACCCCAATCTGCGTCTCTTCCTGGTCGGCCGCTCCAGCCTGCCTGCGCCGTCGTCGGCGCCGCATGCGGTCGGTCAGTGGCGCACGACCGATCCCGCCAGCGTCCGCGATTTCTCGGCGGCCTGCTATTTCATGGGGCGCGATCTTCGCCGGTCCGAGAATGTCCCCGTCGGTCTGATCGCCGCCTCCTGGGGCGGGTCGATCATCGAGGACTGGCTGAGCCGCGACGCTTTGACCAAGTTGGGCGGACATGACCAGGCGCTGGAAGCCCTCGACGCCTATGCCCGCGATCCGTCCCAGGGCGACGCCATCTGGCGGCAAATCACTCAGGCCTGGTGGTCGGCCAATGATCCCGGCACGAAACAGGGCTGGAACCTGCCGCGCACGGCTGACGCCGACTGGTCATCGATCCCTGCCGAAGGATTCTGGGAATCGACCGTTCCGGGCCTCGCCACCTTCGACGGCGTCGTCTGGCTGCGCAAATCGGTCGAACTGACCGCCGCCCAGGCCCGTCAAGGCGCGACGATCGAGCTGGGGCCGGTCGATGATGCGGACGTGACCTGGGTCAACGGCAAATATATCGGCGGTCAGCAGGGCTGGGACACGCCGCGCACCTACGCCATTCCCGCCGGGACGTTGAAGTCGGGTCGCAACCTGATCGCCGTCGGCGTGCTGGACACCAACGGCGGCGGCGGCGCCTGGGGACCGGCGGCGAACAAGCGCCTGGTCTTCGCGGATGGAAGCACGGTGTCCCTGTCTTCAGGCTGGCGTCACCGCGTCGCGGCACCCCTGGGGAACCTGCCCAATCCGCCGCGCACGCCCTGGATCGGCGGCAGTGGCACCACGACCCTCTATAACGGCATGATCGCCCCCCTCGGCGCCTATGGCCTGAAGGGTATGGCCTGGTACCAGGGCGAGTCGAATGTGGGCGACTATGTCGGCTACCGTCGCCTGCTGCCGGCTCTGTTCGCCGACTGGCGCCGTCGGTTTGAGAATCCGGACATGCGGATGCTGGTCGTTCAACTGGCCAATTTCGGACCCGCGACCGGTCAACCGACCAACTCCTATTGGGCGGCCCTGCGCGAAAGCCAGCGCACGGTCGTCAATGCCGACCGCCTGGCGGGCTTGGCCGCCGCCATCGACATCGGCGACCGCTACGACATTCACCCGACCAACAAGCTGGAGGTCGGCCGTCGCCTGGCGCTTGAGGCGCGGCGTCTGGACGGCGCGGTTCAGCCGGTCTCGCCGCAACCCGTTTCGGTCGAACGGGCCGCGGACGGTGTTCACGTCCGTTATGCGTCGGGCACGGCCCTGACCGCTTATGGCTTCAACCGTCCGATCGGTTTCGAGCTGTGCGGCGCCGGCGACGTCTGCCGCTTCGTCGATGCGACCGTAGCCGGTGATCAGGTCGTGTTGGCCTCGGCCCAGCCGACCGACGTCAAGGTGCGCCTGTGCTGGGCCGACAGCCCCGTCTGCAATCTCTACGGTCCCGCCGGCCTTCCGGCTGTCCCGTTCGAGGCGATGATCCGCTGAGACATTTGGACCGGAGCGGCGGAACCGCTCCGGTCCAGTGGACGAAGGCTCAGTCGGTCGGGTTTTGGGGCAGCTGCGACCGGTCGTAGTCGGGGCCGAAGTTGAACACGAGCGCAGGGCCCAGCTCGAGCCTGTGCCGCGCCTGTCCCATTTGAATAATGATGCTGGACTGACCGGGCGCGATGTCCGCCGTCGCCACGCCAGAGGCGTAAAGCATGCGCCATTCGTCCCTGACGACCAGGTTCGTCGCCTGCGCCAAGGTAATCTTGGGCTCGCCCTGACCCTCCAGCAGGACAATAGGGACCCGCGTCTCCGACTGGCCCTCGGGAAGCCGTACGGCGCGCACCCAGACGCCCAACAGCACAACATCGCCGGTCTTGATCGCGCCGCTGTTGGTCATGACCGCGCCGACCGACCATGGATCGCCGGCCCGCTGGACATCGATGGTCAGGGCCTCGCGGCCGGTTACGCCTTCGGCGGCATGAGGCGTCGGCTGCGCGGCCAACCCCCAGGTGTTCCAGTTCCGCACGAAGGGCGAGTTGATCAGATGGTCGATCATGCCTCGTTGCGTCGGGGGCGGCGAAGGCTCTGTCTGGGCCACGGCGGAGCCGCCCGCCAGCAGGGCCAGGCCCACAGCGATGGAAAGGATTTTCATGGCGTGTTTCCTCCTGTTGTTTTCGCCAAAAAAAGTTAGACCAACCCGGTGCCCCTCAGTCGAACCGCTGGCGCCACCGTCACCGGCCGTGTTTGCGGCAAGTCGATAATCAGGCCCTCGTCGCTCTGACGGAAGGGCAGGGCGGGGCCGCCCAACAGCTCGACAGCCTCGACGCGTCCCGTCTGGGGCGTGAGGGCGTGGATCTGCATCCGGCCGTCTTGCGGCCAGTCCAGGGCGAAGGCGTACAGGGTCTGGCCCTTGGTGGTGAAGCGGATGTCCTGGCCGGTCCACGGCCGCGCCGCGCCCTCGCCGTGCATGCCCGCGACCACCGTGGTCGGCCCCTCGCCGTAGATGCGCCAGGGGCGGGTGTCGAAGATGGCCTCGCCATTGATCTTCATCCAGGCGGCGATGTCGGTCAGGATCTGGCGCTCGTCGCTGTCGATCGATCCGTCCCCGCGCTGGGGGATGTTCAGCATCAGATTGCCGTTCTTCGACACCACATCCACCAGGCGCTGGATCACGCTGTGCGCGGGCACATAATAGTGGCTGGTGTAGCGGGCGCGGTTGTAGTGCCAGTCGCCGATACAGGTGTCGGTCTGCCACGGTTCGGGCTTCAGACTGTCCGAGAAGCCGCGCTCCACCGTCTCGACGATGCCCTTGCGTTGACGCTCGTCCAGCCGCTTGCCGTTCACGACCGGCAGTTCGCCCCGCCATTCTAGCGAGGCGTTGTAGTATTCGGCCGTGGCCTCAAGCCCGTATCGACCCAGCGGCAGTTGGTAGTTGTCGAAATAGACCATGTCCGGCCGGTATTTCGTAATCAGGTCGCGCTGGCGCGCCACCCAGGACCGGACGAAGGCGGGGTTGTTCGCCGGCGGCGTCTCGATCCACTGGCCGTCGCGGGCGTCGTGCCAGGCGTTCATCTCGGCAATGGAGCCGATGCCGTCGGGCGGAGCAAAGGTCGGGCCGGTATAGAGTTCCTGCGGGTCCAGCCCGTCCCACCATTTGCCGGCGCCGTCGGCCTTGGTCAGGCGCGCCGCGTCGTAGCGGACACCTTTCATCGGCCCCTCGGCGTCATAGCCATAGGCCGTCTGCCACCAGTGCCAGGCGTGGGCGGCGTGGTTCGATACGGCGAAGCGCAGACCCCGCGCCCTGACCGCCTTTTCCCAGGTCCCGACGATGTCGCGCTTGGGGCCGACCCGCATCACGTTCCAGTCGTGATGGGCGCTGTCGAACAGGTCCAGGTTGTCGTGGTGATTGGCCATCGACATGATGTAGCGGGCGCCGGCCGCCTGATAGAGGTCCAGCAGCCCCTCGGGGTCCCACTGGTCGGCCTTCCACTGGTTGATGAACTCCATGAAGCCGACCCGGCTGGGATGGCCGTAGGTGGCGACGTGGTGCTCGTAGAAGGGATGGCCCTGAATATACATCAGCCGACCGTACCAGTCCCCGAATTCCGGCACGCACTGGGGACCCCAGTGGGACCAGATGCCGAACTTGGCGTCACGGAACCAGTCGGGTGTCTTGTAGCCTTCGATCAGGCTGTCCCAGGTGGGCTTGAAAGGGCCCGCTGCGCCCGAGCCCGGGGTCGTCGCGCAGGCCCCTAACATTGAGGCTGAAGCGCCCGCGCCCAGAAGTCCGCGTCGTGACAGGTTCATGCCGGTTCTCCATAGACGACGCCGCGTCCGTCGGTGGCCACATAGACGCGGCCAAATACTCTAGGATCGCCGGCGATGGCGCGATAGCGGCGACCATATTCATGGTGGTCGTCATTGACGCGGATCCAGGACCGGCCCCGGTCGTCGGACCGGAAGACTCCTCGGATCGCGTCCTTCGTTCCGATCGCGAACAGGGCGGGATAGGTCGAGCTTGCGGGTGGTTTGCCGAAGTCCAGCATCTCGACCGCCAGTTCGCCGTCGATCCTCGCAAACCTCTGCCCGCCGTCACGGCTGTTGAACAGGCCGGATCGCGACACGAACCAAAGGTCTCCGTCATGATCGGGCGTGGCCTTCAGTGGAAACGCCTGTTCGCGCCAGGTCGGCCGGTCGCTCGATACGTCGGGCAGGCCCCGAGACGTGACCGGTGCAAAACTGCGCGCCTGGTCCACACTGACGAACCAGCCGCCGGTCTGGAAATCGAGGGCATAGAACAGGGCCGCGTCCTTGCGGTCCGCCACGGGGCGAAGCCGCGACGGCAGGCCCAGACAGGGCCGCCAGGCCGCGCCCCTGTCGTCTGACCAGGCCGCCTGCGGCGTCGCCAGAACGAAGGTCGATCCGTCCGCCGAGACGGTGATGGGCGCGTCGCGATACAGGTCCATACGCGGGTTATCCGGCGACGCCGCAGTCGCGCCTGAGGCGGGACGGGGCCGGCCCAGGGGCTTCCAGCTGCGCCCCGCATCGGCCGACCAGGCCAGTGTCGAGCCATCGTGGCCCGCGGACCCGACGCCTTCATGCGGCGTGCCGCTGCGCACCACGATTGCGGGCGCCGCGCCGGCGTAGTCGATCTGGTTGGTGTTGGCGAAGACGGGGGTGGTGAACTGAAGTTCCGGCGACCGGTTCAGATCTTCGTGGGCGAAGCCGGAGATGTCGCCGAAACCGGTGAGCAGCTGCGGGCCGACGGGCGGACTGACCAGGGTGATCACGGCGGTCTGCTCGATGCCCTCGACCCAGGGCGTCCAGTTGGTCGGGCGGTTGGCGTCGGCCGCCGAGAGATTGCGCGTCTCGTAGACGGTCGCGCCGGTGGCGTAGACCAGTCGGTCGCTGTCGAACGGATCCAGCGCCAGGGCTGCGATCCACCAGCCGAAGTCCGGCTTGTCGTTGCCCCAGTTCAGATAGGGTGTGGCGCTGACGTCGTGACGGGCGGCCTCGCGCAGACTCTTCCAGCTGCGGCCGTCGTTGGTGCTGCGCCAGATCGTATCGCCGGGCTGCCAGCGGTTCAGGGTGGAGACCATCAGGACGCCGGGCCGTTTGCGATCGACCGCGATCCCCATGAAGCCGCCCAGCGGGCGGGGCGGGGTGATGTCGGTCCAGACGCCGGTGTTGGTGTCCAGCCGCCACACCGCGCCGTCCGTGACGCCGTTGGGGCCTATGCCCAGGGTGCAGGTCAGGTAGAGGACGCCGCGATCGTCCAGCTCGGCCTTGGCCGCCGACAACTCGGCGCGGGGGCCGCCCTCGACCGGTCGCCAACTGCGACCCGCGTCATCGGAACGATAGAGGGCGAGCTCGTGAGGATCCGCCACGCCGACGAACAGGGTCTGCGACCGCCGCCCCCGGGCTCCGCTACGGGGATCGAAAATCACGAAGCTGAGGCCGCCATGCGTGTCCCGGCCCGTCGGCAGGCCCAGACCCTTCAGGGGAAATCCCGCGTTCTTGCTCCAGCTCGAGCCGCCGTCGGTCGATGTCTGCAGACCGTCGTGTCGAGAACCGAAGTAGAGGATCTGATTGTCGTTTGGATCGATGGCCAACCGCTCGCCCAATCCCCGCCCGTCCTCATTGCCGCCCATACGGAAAGGAACCGCCACTCGCGACCAGGTTTCCCCCCGGTCGGTAGAGCGCAGCATGGCCCCCGGATCGCCCCGGTGCACGCCCACCGCCATATGGACCACGTCTGGATCCATGGGGTCGGCGGCAATGCTTTCGACGCCGAAATCGGAGGAGAGGGGGGTGGAGTCCTGCAACGGCCGCCATTGGCCAGCGGCGGCGTCGAATCGATAGGCGCCGCCCATGTCGGAGCGAGCGTAGGCCAGACCCCGTTCGACCCCGCTGAACACTATGCCCGGTATGAAGCCCCCGGCGCCGACCTTCACATTGCGCCATCGGTAGGTCGCGCCCGACGAATCCGCATGGGCTCCACTGCCAAAAACGCCCAGTCCTGACGCCAGGCCCAAGGTCAAGACGCCGGCCGTCCGTCGCGTCACCCCGTTCTTCATGCCGTTTCTCCCTTGAGCCCGGACATCTGGCGGTCCGTTTGTGTTAGCGCTAACTTATTCCAGTTGACAGCATTGTCATGGGTGCATCAAGTTGCGCTGGTGAAAATCAACGTCGGTCAACGACGTGCGGGAGTGAGGCTTGAGTTCCATTGGATTTCGCCCCGCCTCGTGCGTCCGAGACGCCTGATCTTTTGCACCCTGAGCGAACTTCCGGTGCGGTCTAAGGACCGCACCGGGCTTTTCGCGCCCAGTTTCTCGCCCGCCGAATGGACGGACCCGATATGACCCCGCGCTTCCTGAATCCCCGCCGCAACGCCGTGTCGATCATGGCCTTGAGTTTTGCTCTGGCGGCGGGCGCGTGCGCCACGACGACCTCGCAATCGACGCCGATCAACTATGTGAAGCCGTCGGACACCATCGTCACCGACGCTAGCCGCGCCCATCCCGACCTGTGGCCACATGCCGCATCCCCCGCCGCCATGACGGACGCCGCCACCGAGGCCTTCGTCACCGAACTGATGGCGAAGATGACGCTGGAGGAGAAGGTCGGTCAGACGATCCAGGCCGACATCGCCTCCATCAAACCGGAAGACCTGCTGACCTATCCGCTGGGATCGATCCTGGCCGGCGGAAATTCTTCGCCAGGCGGAGACGAGCGCGCCTCGGCCCAGAAATGGGTCGAACTGGCCCAGGCCTTCCGTGCGGCGGTGGCCCAGCGGCCGGGCGCCAAGATCCCGATGATCTACGGCATCGACGCCGTCCACGGGCACAACAACGTCGTCGGCGCGACCATCTTCCCGCACAACAGCGGCCTGGGCGCCATGCGCGATCCCGACCTGATCCGGCGCATCGGCGCGGCGACGGCGCTGGAAGTCGCCGTGACCGGCGCGGACTGGACCTTTGGGCCGACCCTGGCCGTCCCGCAGGACGATCGTTGGGGGCGCGCCTATGAAGGCTATGGCGAAAACCCCGAGATCGCCCAGAGCTACGCCGGGCCGATGACCCTGGGTCTTCAGGGCGCGCTGTCGGCCGATCATCCGCTGGCGCCGGGCCATATCGCCGGGTCGGCCAAGCATTTCCTGGCCGACGGCGGGACGACCGGCGGTCACGACCAGGGCGATTTCGCCGGGTCCGAACAGGAGATGATCCGCACCCACCTGTCCGGCTATCCCCAGGCCATCGACGCGGGCGTGCTCTCGATCATGGCCAGCTTCTCCAGCTGGAACGGCGTCAAACACTCCGGCAACGAGACGATCCTGACCGATGTCCTGCGCGGGCCGCTGGGCTTCGACGGTTTCGTCGTGTCCGACTGGAACGCCCAGGGCCAGCTGCCCGGCTGTTCGAACGAGAGCTGCGCCCTGGCCTTCAACGCCGGGATCGATATGTTCATGGCGCCCGACAGCTGGAAGCCCTTGTACCAGAACACCCTGGCCCAGGCGCGGTCGGGCGAAATCCCGATGGCGCGTCTGGACGAGGCCGTGCGCCGGATCCTGCGGGTCAAGGTCAAGACGGGCCTGTTCACCGACACGCGTCCGGTGGAAGGCCATCTCAACGAGTTGGGTTCGCCCGCCCACCGCGCCCTCGCTCGCGAAGCGGTGCGCAAGTCGCTGGTGCTGCTGAAGAACGATGGGGTTCTGCCGATCCGGTCCGGCGCGCGGGTTCTTGTGGCCGGCCATGCCGATGATATCGGTCAGGCGTCGGGCGGTTGGACCCTGACTTGGCAGGGGACGGGTAACACCAACGCCGACTTCCGCAACGGTCAGTCGATCTGGAGCGGCATTCAGGAGGCGGTCGTCGCCGGGGGCGGTCAGGCGACATTCAGTCCCGACGGGGCCTTCGCCCAGAAGCCGGACGTCGCCATCGTCGTGTTCGGCGAGACGCCCTATGCGGAGTTCCAAGGCGACGTCGACACCCTGGACTTCCTGCCGACCGAACCTCTGGAGACGCTGAAGCGGCTCAAGGCGGCTGGAATACCGACCGTCTCGGTGTTTTTGGCCGGGCGTCCGATGTGGACCAACCCCGAGATCAACGCCTCTGACGCCTTTGTCGCCGCCTGGCTGCCGGGCACGGAAGGCGGCGGCGTGGCTGATGTTCTGGTCGGCGACGCCGCGGGCAAACCCCGCACAGACTTCAACGGCAAACTGTCGTTCAGCTGGCCCAAGACCGCCAAGGGCGAGCCGCTGAATGTCGGCCAGCCGGGCTATGACCCGCAGTTCGCCTATGGCTATGGCCTGACCTATGCGCAGGGCGGCCGCGTCGGCGCCCTTTCCGAGGACAGCGGCGTCGCGGGCGAGATCGGCAGCGTCGATCGCTATTTCGTCGACGGTCGTTTCGTCGCCCCCTGGTCCTTGATGTTGCGCGACGCGGGCGGCGAGTTCCGGCTGGGAACCGAGAGCAGCGGCGCCAGCCCGCGGGGCGGTGTTAGTGTTCGCTCTACCGATGGCGCCGCCCAGGAATCGGCCCGCGCCCTGACCTTCGGGGCGGGCGGCGGCCATGCCCTTATCGTTGCCAAGCCAGTGGACCTGGTCCGTCAGGCCAATGGCGAGATGGCTTTGGTCTTCCGTTACCGTGTTGACGCCAAGCCTTCGGGCCCGGTGCTGCTGACCTTGGGCGAGGGCAGGGTGGATGTCACGGCTCTGTTCAACGCTGCGCCCGTGGGCGAATGGCGCACCTTGAAGGTCCGGCTGTCCTGCCTGCGCGATGCGGGCGCTGATCTGGCGGCTGTCGACCAACCCTGGGGGCTGAGCGCCGCCGGCGGCTTCGGCGTGACGGTGGAGGATATCCGCCTGGGCTCGAACGAGGGCGACGCCATCTGCCCCGCCGGATGAACGGCCGGGCCTGAGCGCCCCTGAAGTTCGGACATTGGGACGGGTCGTGCGGATTGCACGGCCCGTCTTTTGTTTGCGTGAGGCAAAGAAAAACCCCGGCCTCGCTGGCGGCGAGACCGGGGCGGATCGTCAGGCGTGAGCCCGTATCAGCTCTTGGCGACGTGCGCCTTGTCCGAGGAACTGCGCGCCAGCTCCCGGTTCAGCCACAGGGCTGCAAGGGTCAGGATAGAGCCCGACAGCAGATAGGCGCCGGCGGCGATCAGGCCGAACTGGCTGGAGATCCATAGGGCGACCAGGGGAGCGAAGCCGGCCCCGAACAGCCAGGCCAGGTCGGACGTCAGGGCCGAAGCGGTGTAGCGATTGGCCAGCGAGAAGCTGGAGGCCACCGGACCGGACGCCTGACCGAACGACAGGCCCAGCAGGATGAAGCCCGAGATCATGAAGATCAGTTCGCCCATCGCGCCGCCGTTCAGCAGCTGGGGTGCGAAGCCGGAGAAGGCGGCGATGCCGGCAGCCGTGGCGGCCAGCAGCGAACGACGGCCATAACGGTCGGCCAGAACGCCGGAGGCGAGAATGGCCAGCAGGCCGAAGACTGCGCCGACCATCTCGATCAGCAGGAACCGCACCGGCGTCTCCTGGGTGAAGAGGAAGACCCAGGACAGCGGGAAGACGGTGACCATGTGGAACATGGCGAAGCTGGCCAGGGGCGCGAAGGCGCCGATGGCGATCCGGGGGCTTTCCGCCTTGATGGCGGTAAGAACCGGCGTGGGTTGCAGTTCGCGGGTTTCGAACATCTGCTGGAAGCTGGGGGTCACCACGATGCGCAGACGGGCAAACAGGGCCACGACGTTGATGGCGAAGGCGACGAAGAACGGATAGCGCCAGCCCCAGTCGAGGAAGTCCGTCGCCGACAGGGTGTTCAGGAAGAAGGCGAACAGGGCGGAGGCGACGATCAGGCCGATGGGCGCGCCCAGTTGCGGGATCATCGCGTACCAGCCGCGACGATTCTCCGGCGCGTTCAGGGCGAGCAACGACGCCAGGCCATCCCAGGCGCCGCCCAGGGCCACGCCCTGGCCGATGCGGAAGATGGCCAGCAGAACGGCGGCCGCGATGCCGATGCTCTCATAGCCTGGCAGGAAGGCGACCGCGACGGTCGAGGTGCCCAGCAGGAACAGGGCGATGGTCAGCTTGGCGCCGCGCCCGAACTTCTGATCGATGGCGATGAACAGGGCCGTGCCCAGCGGGCGCGCCAGGAAGGCGAGAGCGAAGACCGCGAACGAAAGCAGGGTGCCGCCGATCGGTCCCGCGAACGGGAAGATCAACTGAGGGAACACGACCACGGAGGCGATGGCGTAGACGAAGAAGTCGAAGAACTCAGAGGTGCGGCCAATGATCACGCCGATGGCGATTTCGCCGGGGTCCACCTTGCCATGATCATCGTGCAGGGCGGCGGCGTCGCGTTCCAGCGACTCTGACGAAGGGGTCGTCGAGACGGACATGGGCTGGGATCGCTCCGTTTAAACTGAAGGTATTTAGGTGTACGGCGGTAATGCCGCATTATGACTGCGCGCCCTTTGCGATGAAAGTCGCCTTATGAGGATAGGACAGATTGTCCAATGTCGCTCCCGACCGAAGCTGAGTATCCGGCGCAGTTCGAACGTCAACCGTCGCGAATCCTCCCCATGATCCGACGTTTCCCGATTGGAGCCGCCTTGCGCCGTCTGCGCCTTCTTCTGCTCGTGCCCGTGGTGGCGCTGCTGTCGGCCTGCAACCTGGTTGTCTTGAAGCCTGCCGGCGACGTCGCCCAGCAGCAGGGCGACCTGCTGATGGTCTCCACCCTGCTGATGCTGCTGATCATCGTGCCGGTCATGGCCTTGATCGTCTTCTTCGCCTGGAAATACCGGGCGTCGAACACCGAGGCGGAATACACCCCGGACTGGGATCACTCGACCCACCTGGAAGTGGTGATCTGGGCGGCGCCGCTGCTGATCATCATCTGCCTGGGCGCCCTGACCTGGGCCGGAACCCATCTGCTGGACCCCTATCGTCCGATCGACCGGATCAAGCCCGGCCAGCCCGTCGCTGAGGGTGTGGAGCCGCTCCAGGTCAATGTGGTCGCGCTCGACTGGAAATGGATGTTCATCTATCCGCAGTACGGCGTCGCCACGGTCAATGAGCTGGCCGCGCCCGTGGATCGCCCGATCCGCTTCCACATCACCTCGTCGTCGGTGATGAACTCCTTCTATATCCCCGCCCTGGCCGGCCAAATCTACGCCATGCCGGGCATGGAGACGAAACTGCACGCGGTCATCAACCGTCCGGGCGAGTACCAGGGCCTGTCGGCCAACTATTCCGGCGACGGCTTCTCGAACATGCGGTTCAAGTTCCACGGCCTGGATCAGGCGGGTTTCGACGCCTGGATCGCCGGCGTTCGCAGAAACGGCCAGCCGCTGGATCGCGAGCGCTACCTCGAGCTGGAAAAGCCCAGTGAGAAGGTTCCCGTTATGCGCTTCTCCACCGTCGACGGCGGTCTGTGGGACGCCATCCTCAACATGTGCGTCGAGCCGGGCAAGATGTGCATGGGCGAGATGATGGAGATCGACCGCAAGGGCGGTCTGACCATGGCCTCGATTCGCAACACCATGCCGCTGGTCTATGACAAGTACGCCGGTCGCGGGAAGAACGCCGCCATCTTCGGCTCGAACGAGAGCTATGTCATGACCATCTGCACGCCGCTTCAGGCTGAGGCCGCAGCCGCCGAGCGCATCCGCCGCGCCGAACTGGACGCGACCAGCGCCCCGGTCAGCATGGCGCCCCTGTCGGGCCTGGGCCTGACCCAGGGTCTGCCGATGGCGTCTCTTTCCATAAACAAGCAATCGACGGGGCCGGTTTCGACCGACGTCCGTTCCTCCCCCAACGCTTGAGCGAACACAGTCGATGAACGCTGACACCCTCATTCCACTCATCTTCGGGCGATTGACGCTCGAAGCCCTGCCGCTTCACGAGCCTATTCTGGTCGTGACCATGAGCGTCGTTCTTCTCGGCGGCTTGGCCCTGTTCGGCGCCCTGACCTATTTCAAGCTGTGGGGCTATCTCTGGAAAGAGTGGTTCACCACCGTGGACCACAAGAAGATCGGGATCATGTACATGATCCTGGGTCTGATCATGTTTGTGCGCGGGTTCGCCGATGCGATCATGATGCGCCTGCAGCAGGCCATGGCCTTCGGCGGGTCCGAGGGATACCTGAACGCCCACCACTATGATCAGGTCTTCACCGCCCACGGCGTGATCATGATCTTCTTCGTGGCCATGCCCATGGTGACGGGCATCATGAACTATGCCGTGCCGCTGCAGATCGGCGCGCGCGACGTGTCCTTCCCCTTCCTGAACAACTTCAGTTTCTGGATGACCACGGCCGGCGCCATCATCATCATGGCCTCGCTGTTCGTGGGCGAGTTCGCGCGCACCGGCTGGCTGGCCTATCCGCCGCTGTCGGGCATCGGCTACAGCCCGGGCGTCGGCGTCGACTATTATATCTGGGGGCTTCAGATCGCGGGTGTCGGCACGACCCTGTCCGGGATCAACCTGATCGCGACCATCGTGAAGATGCGCGCGCCGGGCATGGGCATGATGAAGATGCCGATCTTCACCTGGACCTCGCTGTGCACCAACGTGCTGATCGTCGCGTCCTTCCCGGTCCTGACCGCCGTTCTGGCCCTGCTGACGCTGGACCGGTACGTCGGCACAAACTTCTTCACGAACGACTTCGGCGGCAACCCGATGATGTACGTGAACCTGATCTGGATCTGGGGCCACCCTGAGGTCTACATCCTGATCCTGCCGCTGTTCGGCGTCTTCTCCGAGATCGCCTCCACCTTCTCGGGCAAGAAGCTGTTCGGCTACACCTCCATGGTCTACGCCACGGTCGTCATCACGATCCTGTCTTACCTGGTCTGGCTGCACCACTTCTTCACCATGGGGTCGGGCGCTTCGGTGAACTCCTTCTTCGGCATCACGACGATGATCATCTCGATCCCGACGGGCGCCAAGATCTTCAACTGGCTGTTCACGATGTACCGTGGCCGTATCCGGTTCGAACTGCCGATGATGTGGCTGGTCGCCTTCATGCTGACCTTCGTCATCGGCGGCATGACCGGCGTGCTGCTGGCGGTTCCGCCTGCGGACTTCGTGCTGCACAACTCGCTGTTCCTGATCGCTCACTTCCACAATGTGATCATCGGCGGCGTGCTGTTCGGCCTGTTTGCAGCCATCAACTTCTGGTGGCCCAAGGCCTTCGGCTTCAAGCTGGACAAGTTCTGGGGGCTGGTCAGCTTCTGGTGCTGGGTGCCCGGCTTCTGGCTGGCGTTTGCGCCTCTGTACGTGCTGGGCCTGATGGGCGTGACGCGCCGCATGCGGGTGTTCGATGATCCGTCGCTGCAAATCTGGTTCGTCATCGCCGCCATCGGCGCGGGCGTCATCGCCCTCGGCATCGCGGCCATGTTCATCCAGTTCGCCGTCTCGATCATCAACCGCGACAAGCTGCGCGACACCACGGGCGATCCGTGGGGCGCCCGGACCCTGGAATGGGCGACGTCCTCGCCTCCGCCCGCCTACAACTTCGCCTCCACGCCGGTCATCCATGACTCCGACGCCTGGTGGGACATGAAGAAGAAGGGCTATCAGCGTCCGTTGTCCGGCTACCGTGCGATCCACATGCCGTCGAACACAGGCACGGGCGTCATCCTGTCCGGTCTGTGCCTGGTGATGGGCCTGGCTTTGGTCTGGTACATCTGGTGGTTGGCGGCGCTTAGCTTCATCGGCGTGCTGGCGGTCTCGATCGCCCACACCTTCAACTACAAGCGCGACTACTACATCCCTGCGGATGAGGTTCGCGAGACCGAAGAGGCGCGTACGCGCGCCCTGGCCGGAACGGAGGCCTGATCCATGAGCGCGACCGCGACTGCGACTGAGATCGACCCGAACGTCTTCCATCTGGAAGAGGAGCCGCACCACGAGGAAGGCTCCAGCACGATGCTGGGCTTCTGGCTCTATCTGATGAGCGACTGTCTCATCTTTGCGATGCTGTTCGCCGTGTTCGGCGTCCTGGGCGGCAACTACGCCGCCGGGCCGGGTCCGAAAGAGCTGTTCGACCTGGAGCTGGTGGCGATCAACACCGCCATGCTGCTGTTCTCGTCGATCACCTATGGCTTCGCCATGCTGGCGATGGACCAGAACAAAAAGACCCAGACCCTGATCTGGCTGGCGATCACTGGCCTGTTCGGCCTGGCCTTCCTGGGGATCGAACTCTACGAGTTCGCCCACCTGATCCATGAAGGCGCGACGCCGCAACGCAGCGCCTTCCTGTCGGCCTTCTTCACGTTGGTGGGGACCCACGGCCTGCACGTGACCTTCGGCATCATCTGGCTGGTGACGCTGATGGTTCAGGTCAGCTGGAAGGGTCTGATCCCCGCCAACAAGCGCCGCCTGATGTGCCTGTCGATGTTCTGGCACTTCCTTGACGTCATCTGGATCGGCGTCTTCACCTTCGTCTATCTGCTGGGCATGGTTCGATGAGCGCCGACAAGAACGACCACTCGCCGGAGTCCCACGACGCCGACCACCTGGGCCACGAGGCGCACAATCACGGCTCCTTCAAGAGCTATATGATCGGCTTCGTGCTGTCGGTGATCCTGACGGCCATTCCGTTCTGGCTGGTCATGACCGGTGTTCTGCCGACCCAGGCGACCGCCCTGATCGTCATGGCCTTCGCCGTGGTGCAGATCGTGGTTCACATGATCTATTTCCTGCACATGAACACCAAGTCCGAGGGCGGCTGGACCATGCTGGCGCTGATCTTCACGATCATCGTCGTGGTCATCGCCCTGTCGGGTTCGCTGTGGGTCATGTACCACCTGAACACCAACATGATGCCCATGAGCCATGACATGAACCGGATGGGTTCCTAGGCGCCGGGCTCGGGAGGCCGTCATCGAAGGCGACAGTCATAATGCGCCGCGTCCGTCTTCGGTCCTGTTCTGGGCTGGGGTCGGCGCGGCGTTTTTGTTCGCCGGCTTCGTCGCCCTGGGCGTGTGGCAGGTGCAGAGGTTGGCCTGGAAAACCGAACTGATCGCTCAGGTCGAGGCCCGCGTTCACGCCCTGCCGGTTCAGGCGGCCGGACCGGCGTCATGGACGGAGGTCTCGCGCGAGCGAGATCAGTACCGTCGGGTGACGGTGCACGGCGTTTTCCAGAATGACCGCGAAAGCCTGGTCCAAGCGGTCACGGATTACGGATCGGGCTTCTGGGTCATGACGCCGTTGATCGCGGACCAGGGCTTCACGGTGCTGATCAATCGGGGATTTGTCACCTCCCAACGCCGTTCGCCGGCCGCGCGGTCTGCTGGGCAGTTGACGGGTCCGCAAACCGTCACCGGTCTGATGCGAATGACGGAACCGGGGGGCGGGTTCTTGCGCGCCAATGACGCGCAGAATGGTCGCTGGTACTCCCGTGACGTTCCGGCGATCGCGGCGGCGCAAAATCTGCCGAACGTCGCGCCCTATTTCATCGACGCCGACGCCAAGCCCAATCCCGACGGTTGGCCCAAAGGGGGGCTGACGGTCGTAAGCTTCCCGAACAGTCATCTGGTCTATGCCCTTACGTGGTTCGGCATGGCGCTTCTGACCCTGCTCGGATACGGGATCGTCGTGCGCGAGGTCCGGCGCCGGCGCCGGTCCTTATGACCTCCGCGCTTCAACGCCTGCTGGGTTTCGGGGCCTGGCGCGAGACGGAAGTGTCTCAGGAGGCCGCGAACCGTCGCAATCTTCGACTGCTGGTTCAGTTGCGATGGCTGGCGGTCTTCGGCCAAGTCGCCACGATCCTGATCGTTCACTTCGCCCTGGGCATTCGGCTGCCGGTGCTGTGGCTGTTGATCGCGCCCGTTAGCCTGGCCCTGGTCAATCTGGTCAGCCTGCCGCTGACCCAGCGTCGCGATTCCATTTCGGACCATGAGCTGATGCTGGCCCTGCTTGCCGACGTGGGGGCCTTGACCACGCAGTTGTTCCTCACGGGAGGCGCGACCAATCCGTTTGTCGGTCTGTATCTGCTCCAGGTCGTTCTGGGGGCGGTGCTGCTTCGGCCTTCTTACGCCTGGTCCCTGATTGGCATCACCAGCGTCTGTTTCGTCTGCCTGGGCGTGTTTCACCTGCCGCTTGACCTGCCGCCGTACCAGGAAGGCGGATTGCTGAGTCTTTATATGATGGGCGGGCTGATCTGCTTCCTGCTGATGGCCGTGCTGCTCGTGCTGTTCATGACCCGGATCAACGAGAACCTGCGCGCGCGCGACGCCTATGTGGCGGACGTCCGTCAACAGGCGACCGAACAGGACCATATTGTCCGCATGGGCTTGCTGGCGTCGGGCGCCGCCCATGAACTGGGCACGCCGCTGGCCTCGCTGTCGGTGATTCTGAGCGACTGGCGACGGATGCCGGTTCTCAAGGCCGACGCCGATCTGAGTCAGGACATGGACGTGATGCAGGCCGAGGTCGAGCGCTGCAAGGCGATCGTCACCGGCATTCTGATGTCGGCCGGCGAGGCGAGGGGGCAGGCGCCGTCTCATACCACCCTGGTGCGCTTCCTCGACGAAGTGGTCGAAGGATGGACCACGCGAGACATCCGAGTCCGGGTGGATGTTACGCCCTGGACCGGACCCGATCCCGAAATCATTGCAGATCCAGCGTTGCGCCAGGTCTTCGGCGTTCTGTTCGACAATGCGGTTGAAGCCGGCGCGCGGCGGATCGTCGTCGCGCCCACCGTGAGCGAGGGAAGGCTGCAGGTGGCGGTGCGGGACAATGGCCCGGGGTTTCCCGCCAGCGTCCTGAACCGGCTGGGCAAGCCCTATAATTCGACCAAGGACCGCCCCGGCGCCGGCTTGGGCCTGTTTCTGCTGGCCAATGTGATGCGGTCCCTGGGCGGGTCGGTCGAGGCTTGCAATCCTGCCGGCGGAGGCGGCGAAGTCACTCTGACGTTGCCGATAGACGTGCTGGCGCCCGAGGAGACCACGGATGACCGATGAAGCCCCCGTTCTGTTGATCGTAGAGGATGACGACTCCTTCTCCCGCACCCTGCGAAAATCGTTCGAGCGTCGGGGCTATGTGGTCGTCAGCGCCGATGGTCCCGAACAGATGGCCGAGGTTCTCAAAATCCATCGGCCAGGGTTTGCGGTTGTTGACCTCAAACTGGGCGGGGCGTCGGGCCTGGGGTGCGTCTCGACCTTGCACGCCTTTGATCCTGACATGAACATCGTCGTCCTGACCGGTTTCGCCAGCATCGCCACGGCGGTCGAGGCGATCAAGCTGGGCGCCCGCCACTACCTGGCTAAACCCTCAAGCACCGACGACATCGAAGCCGCCTTCGGCAAGGCCTCGGGCGACGCGGCGACGCCTCTGACCACACGTCCGACCTCGATTAAGACCCTGGAGTGGGAACGGATCCACGAGACCCTGGTGGAGACCGATTTCAATATTTCGGAAGCGGCGCGTCGGCTGGGCATGCATCGCCGCACTCTGGCGCGAAAGCTGGAGAAGCGTCGCGTCACCTGATGGCGATGCGCTTTAGCGCGGTGGGCGTTCGGCCCATTTCAGCAGGGGGATAAGCGGCAGACCCCAGGCCGTGCCGCCGATGCCGAAGAAGAGAAAGTCGATCCACGGCGAAGCCGGCAGCAGCCCGCGCAGGGCGATCAGTCCCCAGATCCAAAAGATCAAAAAGGCCAAGACGCCGATCGCGGCGACGAATCGACGCGCCCGGGGCGGCATCAGCGCTTGTTCCGGAACAGGAAGAAGGCGCCGAGGCACACGCCTGAGCCGACAAGCGCCCACGGCATCCACAGCCAACTGTCCATGGTGCTGACGGCGAAGACCCGCACCGCCAGGAACCAGCCGCAGGCCAGGCCGACGCCGGACACCAAAATGGTCCCGCCCAGGCCGCGCCGCCCGGTCAGCAGGTCGGCGATCCAGGCCAGCAGGAGACCGCCTAGAACGGCGGCGACGATATCGGCGTATTGCAACCTTGATCTCCTTGTCGGCTCTTACGCCGTCTCTCAATCCGACTCGATCTTGTGAGCGTAGCGAGGCATACCGCCTCGGTCGCGTTTTGGTCACGGTCGAAGGCGACACCATATCCGGGTCAGTGTCGGGCGTCGAATGAACCGTTTCGGAAATCCAGATCGCAATCGCGCCGTCGCCGTGTGGCTGTTCGCCACCGCCGCTGTCGTCTTCCTGATGGTGGTGGTCGGCGGCATCACCAGACTGACCGGATCGGGCCTGTCCATCACCGAGTGGCAGCCGATCATGGGGGCGATTCCGCCGCTGAACGACGCCCAATGGGCCGAGGCCTTCGACAAGTACAAGCAGATCCCGCAGTACGCCCAGGTCAACGCCGGCATGAGCCTGGGTGAGTTTCAGGGCATTTTCTGGTGGGAATGGCTGCACCGGCTGATCGGGCGTGGGGTCGGCATGGTGTTCGCCCTGCCGCTGGCCTTCTTCCTGCTCTGTCGGATCGCGCCCCTGCGGTCTGTCTTTCCCCAGCTCGCCATGCCGGACCGACTGATCTGGCGATGCCTCGTGCTGCTTGCTTTGGGCGGTCTGCAGGGGCTGATCGGCTGGTGGATGGTCTCCAGCGGCCTGTCGGAGCGGGTCAGTGTCGCGCCGGAACGTTTGGCCACCCATCTAGGCTTGGCCTTCGTAATTTTCGCCGCCCTGATCTGGACCGGCCTTGAGGCCTGGAACGGAGAAGACCGCGGACGCCCGCCGGCCGGCTGGGCGCGCGGGGCAGGTTTCCTGCTGGGGCTGGTGTTCCTCCAAAGCCTGCTCGGCGCTCTGGTCGCAGGCGGGCATGCGGGACTGGTCTATACCGACTGGCCGCTGATGAACGGCGCCGTTCTGCCTCCGGCGGACTGGAGCCTGGGCGCATCGGCCTTCCTGCACGATCAGGCCCTGACCCAGTTCAATCACCGGCTTATGGCATATGGATTGCTGATCGCAGTCAGCATCTACGCCTTCCAGGCTTGGCGCTGGCGCGTGGCCGAGGGGATGGGGCTGGGGGCTTTCGTCCTGGCGGCCGTCATCTGGATTCAGGCCGCGTTGGGGATCGTCACCCTTGTTCACGCCGTGCCGGTATGGCTGGGCGTGCTGCACCAGGGCGGTGCCGCCGTCGTCCTGGCTGTGGCGACTGCGAACCTGTGGCTGGTGTTCCGGGCTCAGCCCCGAATATTCATGTCCGGACCGAGGACCATGGGCCGGTGATCGCCACGGTCAGGCCGGGGTACTGGATGTTGACGAACAGGGTGCGGCCGTCCGGCGCGAAGACAGCGCCGGCGAACTCCGAGTTGCCCTGAAACACGTTGCGACCCAGGGTGTAGAGCTTGCCCTCCGGTGTGACGCCCTTCAGGTGATTGCGGACCGTCGTCGAATAGTTGTCTTCGCAGACGATCAGATGGCCCCAAGGTGCGATGGTGATGTTGTCGCCCATGTTCAGCGTCTTTTCGTTCGTGCTCTCGACGAACAGCTGGACCCGGCCGGGACGGCGCGTCTCGCTCGCGCGACCTTCGTCGGGCGAGGGCACGTAGCGCAGGATCTGGCCGCGCTGGATCGGTCCGCCCGAGGTGGCGGTCAGATACAGTTCGCCGTCGCCCCACCAGATGCCCTCGGCGCGCGCGACCAGGGCCGCGCCCTGGGCATGGCCTCGACGGCGAAGGTCGCCGTTCGGGCTTTCGACCTCCTCCATGTCGATCCAGTCCACCTCGCGCCAATCGCCGACGGACCAGATCCGGTCGTCATGGTTCGAGGTGTCGGCCCCCTTTTGCCCGCGCAGGACCATGGCCTGTAGCCGGCCGCCCTTGATCAGCTCGCCGCGAGTGTGGGGGATGAAGCGATAGAACAGGCCGTCGCCCTGGTCCTCGGTCAGATAGAGGATGCCTGTGCGAGGATCGACGCAGACGGCTTCGTGATCGAACCGCCCCATGGCCTTCAACGGAACCGGGTCGACCAGGCCTTCGGCGCGGGCCGGCACCTCGAAGACATAGCCGTGATCCTTGGTCACATCCGCGTCGGCCGGGGTCTCTTCGGTCTCCTCGCAGGTCAGCCACGAGCCCCAGGGCGTCTGGCCGCCGCAGCAGTTGGTGCTGGTGCCGGCCAGGCTGAGGTGCTGGCGTTCGGTCCGTCCGGTCGAGAGGTCGTACACGACTGTGGTCGTGCCGCCGGGCAGTGGGCGCCCGTCCTTGTAGGTGTCATAGGCGCGTCCCGCATCCAACCGGCCTATCCGCTCCTGGTTATAGCCGCCGGGGCCCCAGTTGCGGTGGCCGGCGGATGAGCCCTTGAGTTCGTGGTTGCGGACCAGAGCGACCCGGTTCTGGTCCAGGGCGAAACAGCCCATGCCGTCGAACTGTCCAGGCACCAGCAGGCCGTCCGCCATGGTCTCGCCGCCCTGGGACACGATGCGGTAGGAGAAGCCTTCCGGCAGATCCAGCACGCCGTTCGGATCACGCTTCAGCGGCCCATATCCTGCGACGTCGTTGAGATAGGTCTCCTCCTCGGCGGCCCGCACGCTTTGGGCGAGGCCGGAGAAGGCGAGGGCGGCGCTGGAGGCGATCAGGCCGCGACGGTGAAGGATCATGGGAGGCTCCGGAGGATTTTTCTATCGGATGGCCCGGTAAGATCATGGTTTGATGACAAATGCTGTTATTTCATAACGTCCAATCGGTCATTCGTGACGGGTATTTTAATACCGCATAAAAAATATCATCTATTAACAGCATGTTATGTCGAAATCGGCCAATTTGAGTGCGTTGACGCGACCTTTGGTCTCCTGTATCAGCGCGCCTTCATTCGGTTCCTTCGGGGGCCGGACCCGATTTTCGTCTCCAGGAACCCCCTCAATGCTGAAGAGCACCACGGCTTCGTTGAAGCCGGCCGAGGTCGAGAAGAAATGGATCCACATCGACGCCGAAGGCGTCGTGGTGGGCCGTCTCGCGACCTTCATCGCCAACCGTCTGCGCGGCAAGCACCGCGGCGACTACACCCCGCACGTTGATTGCGGCGACTATGTCGTCGTCACCAACGTCGACAAGGTGGTGTTCACCGGCAAGAAGTCGACCGACAAGGTCTACTATCGCCACACCGGCCACCCGGGCGGCGTCAAGTCGACGACCCCGGAGAAGGTTCTGGGCGGTCGCTTCCCCGAGCGCGTGCTCGAGAAGGCCGTCGAGCGCATGCTGCCGAAGGAAAGCCCTCTGGCCCGCAAGCAGATGACGCACCTGCGCCTGTTCGCCGGCGGCGCGCACGAACATGAAGCCCAGCAACCGGAAACGATCGACTTCAAGTCGGCGTCGCCCAAGAACACCCGGAGCGTCTGAGCATGACCGACGTGACCAATACCGAAGCCGCCACCGGTTTCGACGCCCTGAAGGGCCTGAGCTCTTCGGTCGAGAACGACGCCCCCGTCTATGTCCAGAAGCTGGACGCCCAGGGCCGCGCCTATTCGACCGGCAAGCGCAAGAACGCCATCGCTCGCGTTTGGGTTAAACCCGGCACCGGCAAGATCACCGTCAACGGCAAGGACCAGGAGCAATATTTCGCTCGCCCCGTGCTGCGCATGATGATCGCCCAGCCCCTGACCGTTTCGGACCGCGCCACCCAGTATGACGTGATCTGCACCGTCGAAGGTTCGGGTCTGTCCGGCCAGGCCGGCGCCATCCGCCACGGCCTGTCGCACGCCCTGACGCATTTCGAACCGGAACTGCGCAAGGTCCTGAAGCCCCACGGCTTCCTGACCCGCGACAGCCGCGTCGTTGAGCGCAAGAAGTACGGCCGGGCCAAGGCTCGCCGTTCCTTCCAGTTCTCGAAGCGCTAATCGCGTTCACGCGGTTTGGATTTGGGGCGCTTCGGGGAGACCCGGAGCGCCCTTTTTCTTGTGGCTGCGCACACGAAAAGGTGAAGTTGGAAAGCGGTTCGGGCGCGTTGTTTTTTCAGTGAACCGTCTGACTCTGCGGGAAGAACGTCAGCTTTTTCCATGAGTCTCGTCGGTTGACAGGAGCGCGTTGCGAAGGCCCCATACCCCTTAGGGATTACATCAGTTCGCTAATGCGGAGATGTGCCCGGTGTCCAAAAGTCGCAAACCGTCTGAGAGACCGTTGCATTCGGTTTCCATCAAAGTGCTTGGCCTGAGCATCGACGGCGAAGGCTGGGCAGGGGTGATGGCCGTACCCGTCGTCCTTCTGATCATATGCTTGGCAGGCGTGACCTTAGGAAACGGTGCAGCATGGCTTGCCCGATTGTCCACACAGTCCAACGCCATTACTGAAAACGCCCCGGCAGCGACCGGAGTGAAGGATTGAGTAGTTGACCCACACCATCTTCATCGACGGCGAAGCCGGCACCACGGGGCTTGAGATCCGCGAGCGGCTGGAGGCGCGCTCGGATCTGGAACTGATCCTGCTGGGCGACCGTCGGCGCGACGTTGAGGCGCGACGCGAGGCCTTGAACAGCGCCGACGCAGTGATCCTGTGCCTGCCGGACGACGCGGCGCGCGAGGCGGTGGCCATGGTCGAGAATCCGTCGGTCAAGGTGATCGACGCCTCGACCGCCTATCGGGTCGCACCCGGCTGGGCCTATGGGTTTCCCGAGATGGACGCAGGCCAGCGCGATCTGATCGCCCGGTCGCAGTTCGTGTCCAATCCCGGCTGCTATCCGACGGGCTTCATCGGCCTGATGCGGCCTCTGGTGAAGGCGGGCCTGGTCCCGGCCAGCCATCCGGTCACGGTCAATGCGGTCTCGGGCTATTCCGGCGGCGGCAAGGCCATGATCGCTGAGTTCGAGGCAGAAGGCGCTGCGACCGCCTATCGCGCCTATGGCCTGTCGCTGAAGCACAAGCACGTGCCGGAAATGACGAAACACACGGGGCTGAGCCGCGAGGTGCTGTTCGCCCCCGCGGTGGGGAATTACCGCCAAGGCATGCTGGTCGAGATTCCGCTGCACCTCGCCGCTCTGCCGGAGACGCCTTCGGTCGAGCGTATCCACGGCGCCCTGGTCGAGGCCTATGACGGCCAGAGATTCGTCGAGGTGGTCGATCTGGACGAGACCGAGGCGATGGCCGGTCTGGAGCCCGAGGGGCTGAACGGCACCAACCGCCTGCGTCTGCACGTCTTCGGCGACCGATCCGGCGAGCAGGTGCGGCTGGTCGCGCTGCTGGACAATCTGGGCAAGGGCGCGTCCGGGGCGGCTGTGCAGAACCTGAACATCATGCTGGGACTGGACGAGGCCGCCGGTCTGATCTGATGTCGGGCGGGCGAGAAACCTTTTCGCGCCCGCCGTCGTACTGGATGTCATGACCCAGTCCCTGATCCTGAACCGCCGGGGCCTTTTGACGGGTGCCGGCGTGTTCGCACTGTCCGCCTGTTCTCCCGAACCTGTCGAGGCAGGGGAGGGCCAGTACGCCGCGTCTCCCTACCGCCGGATGTCAGAGGCGGAGTGGCGACGCAGGTTGGGCGACGCCGCCTGGAGCGTCATGCGGCGCGAGGGGACGGAGCGTCCGTACACCAGCCCGCTGAACGACGAACACCGACGCGGCGCCTTCGTCTGCAAGGGATGCGACCTGCCGCTGTTCCGTTCGAGCTGGAAGTTCGATTCCCACACCGGTTGGCCCAGCTTCTATCAAATCATGGCCGACAACATCGGCCGCAAGCGCGACTTCGCCATCGGCATTCCCCGCACCGAATACCACTGCGCCCGCTGCCTGGGGCACCAGGGGCATGTGTTCAATGATGGGCCGAGGCCGACGGGGCTGCGCTATTGCAACAATGGCGTCGCCTTGAAGTTCGTGCCCGCCTAGCGCCGGTTGGCGCGAAGAGCAGAATCTAACGTGACGCCGAACCAGACCGCCGCGATGATAATCAGCAGGCCGTAGTCGTGGCCGGGCAGGAAGACCGGAGCGACCGCTGCGGCGATGACCAGCAGGGGAAACAGACCGGCCCAGACAGCGGTCGATGGCGTGGCCGCGCTGATCATCGCCCGCGGCTCCGGCCGGTTCATCACCCGCGCCATCCAGCCGTTCAGGGCGACGAACAGGACCGTACAGACCACGGCGCTGATCACGTATTTGGCCGTATTGCCTGGCTCGCCGAACATGGCCGCCGTCATGACCAAAAGCACCAGGGCGACGCCTGTGCTGGCGGCCAGCAGAATATTGGGTTCGATACGGTTCAAGACTTCACTTTCACATAGAGACCCGGCGCCGGCGCCAGGGGAGCGAGCGGACCCTTAGCAGGGTCCCGCGCCGGAATCCTGTCGCCGGATCGGGTGTGCAGCCAGTCCGCCCAATGTTCCCACCAACTGCCCCGATGCTCGGCCGCGCCGGCCTGCCATTCGGCCAAGCTGGCTGGCAAGGTCGGGTTGGTCCAGTGCTGGTACTTCTGGGCCGCAGGGGCGTTGATGACCCCGGCGATATGACCGGATCCCGCCAGGGTGAAGGTCACGTCCTGGCTGCCGAACAGCTTTGCCGAGCGATAGACCGAATTCATCGGCGCGATGTGATCTTCGCGGCTGGCCTGGAAATAAAGCGGGATTTTCACCTTCGACAGATCCGCCGTCAGACCGCCAATCTCGAAGACGCCGCGCGCCAGGGCGTTGGCGCCGTACATCTGGCGCAGATAGGCCAGGTGCAGGGTCTTGGGCATGCGGGTCTGGTCAGCGTTCCAGAACAGCAGGTCGAAGGCGGGGGGATCCTTGCCCAGCAGATAGTTGCTGATGAAAAACGACCAGATCAGGTCATTGGAGCGCAGGGCGTTGAAGGTTTCGGCCATGGCGGCGCCGGGAAGGACCCCGCCGGCCGCGTCCATCTGGCGTTCGATCTCGGCGATCCAGTGCTCGTCGGTGAAGAGCAGCAGGTCGCCCGCCTCGGCGAAGTCGTGCTGAGCGGCGAAGAAGGTGGCGGCGGCGACGCGAGGATCGCCTTTGGCCGCCATGTGAGCCAGGCCGGCGCCGAGCAGGGTGCCGCCGATACAATAGCCGACGGCGTTCAACTGAGCCGTGCCCGACTGTTCCAGGGTCTTTTCAACGGCGCGATAGACGCCCTTTTCCAAGTAATCGTCGAAGCCGAAACCGGCCTTGTCCAGGTCCGGATTGACCCATGAGCAGACGAAGACCGTGAAGCCCTGAGCCGACAGCCAGCGGATCAGCGAGTTGGTCGGCTGAAGGTCCAGGATGTAAAACTTGTTGATCCAGGGCGGGAAGATCAGCAGCGGGATCTCATGCTGGGTCTCGGTCGTCGGCGCGTACTGGATCAGTTCGAACAGTTCGTCGCGCCAAACGACCTGACCCGGGGCGGTGGCGATGTTCTCGCCGACAACGAACTTGCCATAGTCGGCCTGACTGATGCGCAGCGACCCATGGCCGCGCTCCAGATCGGCGGCGAAGTTTTGCATTCCCTTCACCAATGATTCGCCGCTGGTCTCCGCCAGAGCCTTCAGCGCCACGGGGTTGGAGGCCAAAAAATTCGAGGGCGAGAAGGCGTCGGTCAGCAGACGGGTGAAGAATTGGGCCCTGCGCTTGACCGCCGGATCGACGTCCTCGACGCCTGCGATCAGACCGTTCATCCAGTCCGAGGTCAGCAGATAGGACCGGCGCATCATGTCGAACATCGGATTGTCCGACCATGCCGGGTCCTTGAACCGCTTATCGGCGGGAGCATCAGGCAGGGGTTCGCCGGCCGCCTGACGGACTGTGCCGGTCCAAAGGTCCATGTATCGGCTGAACAGGTCCGCCTGGGCCTTAAACAGTTTCTCCGGGCGGGAGGCCAAACTGCTCATGACCGAAGTCATGGCGGGGGCGACGTTAAATGGATCTGGCGATAAGGCCGCGGGGCTGTCCGCCTGAGCCAGAGCGGCTTCGGCGAGGGCGCCCTGGGCCATCATGGCGGCCTTGGCCAGGTTCATGGACAGGGTTTCGAGCAGTTGGGCTTGCTCGGCTCCGGGAAGGGGAGCGCCCGCAGGTTCTGCGGCTCTCTCCACAGCCGGATCCTCGGTGCGCGCAGTGGTCGATTCGGTTGCGGGCGCCTGCGTGTGGGGCGGAGTCTTTGGACGCGGCGGTCGCGGCTTTGCGGAAGTGGGACGGCCGGGCCTGCGCGGGGTTTTGACCACAACAGGATCTAGCGGCGCCGTTGGCTCAGGCCGGTTGGCTGAGACGACAGGCGTGGCCTTCTTGGGCTTGCCTTTGGGGGAAGACTCTCCACCGGCTTCCGTCTTGGGAGCTTTTTTCTTCGGAGCTTGGGCCATGGATTTCCTTCGCCTTCCTAAATGCGGAGGACCGGTTCGACGCCTCGCCCTTCCGCACGGAGCGATGATGGCATAAGACCGACCCCGACATGAACGCGCACTTTCGAAAAAGAACGAGGCTGAAGGCTTCGTGGCTCGGTCTGGCGACGCTGTCGGCGTCGCTGGGGGCTTGCGCGCCTTCGTTCGCGCCCAGAACCGATCCGACGTCGCCCATCGCGCCGCGTGTCCAGGCGCTGGTAGACGCCAATCGCCATTATCCCAGCTGGGAGAACTTCCCCGCCGCTCCAGCGGACCTGCCTGAAGCGACCCAGGTCGCCGCCCAGGTGGGGGCGCTGGAGAGCCAGGGCGGAGCCCTGGGAGGCGAAGTTTCACGGATCGACTGGACGCTGGGGGACGCGGAAGTCCTGGCGGCCGAGACCCGCGCCCAGGTCGAAGCCGTTCCGGTGTCGCCCGATTCCGCCCGGACCCAGGCCGAGATTGACGCCTTCGCCCAAGGCCTGCGCGACCGCGCCAAGGCGCCGCCACCCGTTGATCGGCGTCCGGTTGAATGAGTCGGTCGCCGGGGATCGAGAATCCCCGGATGATGCGCCGATGGCGGACGACGGCGGTTTCAAGATCGACAGCGCATTCCTGGGGGTGACCCAGTCCCTGTCTGGCCGCGCCTGGCGTCAGCGACCGGCCGAGCCGGCGACCATACGGGCCCATATGCAGGGTCTGGGACTGGAAGAGCCGTTGGCGCGCGCCTTGGCGTCGCGCGGGGTGCGCGCCGACCAGGGCGCCGATTTTCTGACGCCGACCCTGCGCGCTCTGTTCCCCGATCCGTCCAGCTTCATGGACATGGACGCGGCGGCGGGCGCAATCCTCGACGCCTTCCAGGCCAGCGCCAGGGTCCATGTCTTCGCGGACTATGATGTGGACGGCGCCGCCAGCGCCGCCCTGCTGGTGCGTTGGTTCCGAACCATGGGTGCGGATCTGCCCATCTATGTCCCCGACCGATTGACCGAGGGCTATGGCCCCAGCGCCAGAGCCTTCGACAGTCTGAAGGCGGCCGGCGCCGATCTGGTGGTCACGGTCGATTGCGGCGCGGCCGCCAATGAGGCCTTGGCCCATGCGGCGGCCATCGATCTGAAGGTCGTTGTGATCGATCACCATCTGATGCGCAGCGAACCGCCCAAGGCATTGGCGGTCGTCAATCCGAACCGACCCGGCTGCAACTCGGGGCAGGGAAATCTGGCGGCTGCGGGCGTGGTTTTCGTACTGCTCGCGGCGCTGAACCGTGAGGCGCGGCGTCGCAACCTGTTCGCCGAGCGACCCGAACCCGACATTCGTCAATGGCTGGATCTGGCGGCGCTAGGGGCCATCTGTGACGTGACGGCTCTAACCGGGTTCAACCGCGCCCTGACGGGGTTAGGGTTGAAAGTCATGAGCGACTGGAAGAACCCCGGCCTGCGCGCCCTTCTAGCCGCAGCCGGCGCCGAGGAGGGGCCGGCCAAGAGCAATCACGCTGGCTTCATCCTGGGCCCGCGCATCAACGCCGGCGGACGGATCGGTCGTTCCGATCTTGGCGCGCGCCTGCTGTCGACCGACGACCCGGTCGAGGCTCAGGCCTTGGCCCTCGAACTGGACGCTCTGAATCTGTCGCGTCGCGAGGTCGAGCGCGCTGTGACAGAGGCGGCTGTCCGTCGGGTCGAGGCGACCGGCGCCCACGCTGACGATTCGGCCTTGGTCGTGGTGGCGGGCGAGGATTGGCACCCAGGCGTGGTCGGCATCGTGGCCGGCCGTTTGCGCGAACGTTGGCGCAAGCCGGTGATCGTTGTCGGGATCGACCCGGTGACCGGGCTGGGCAAGGGCTCCGGCCGGTCGCAGCCGGGCATGAACCTGGGGCGCGCCATTCAGGCGGCGTGGGAGGCGGGAATTCTGCTGGCCGGCGGAGGCCACGCCATGGCGGCTGGCCTGACGATGGACGGCG
The DNA here is from genome assembly GCF_026625805.1 of Brevundimonas sp. SL130. Classification (NCBI taxonomy): domain Bacteria; kingdom Pseudomonadati; phylum Pseudomonadota; class Alphaproteobacteria; order Caulobacterales; family Caulobacteraceae; genus Brevundimonas; species Brevundimonas sp. SL130. Next base: position 2,193,557 of record NZ_CP113064.1, on the reverse strand, counting down.
CGCGACTGGCTGAGCTGACCGAATTCCTGAACACGAGCTTGGCCGACGAAAGGGTCGAGGCGGTGGCGATGGACGCCCTGGACGTCGATGCCCTGATCGACCCGGGCGCAGCGACCCGCGCCTTGTTCGAGTCGTTCGAGCAACTGGCGCCCTTTGGTCCGGCCAATCCGGAGCCGGTGTTCGCCCTGAACGGCGTGCAGGCGCGAGAGCCGGTGCAGATGAACGGCGGCCATGTCCGCTGTCGTCTGGTCGGACCAGACGGCGCATCTGTGCGGGCCATCGCCTGGCGCTGTGCGGATCTATCGACCGGACAAGCCCTGTTGAGCGGGCAGGGGGGCTTGAATGTCGTGGGTCGTCTGAAGGCGGATGACTGGAATGGCCGACGGGGCGTGCAGTTCGAGATCGAAGACGTCGCCGATCCCCGCCGGGTTTGAACGGCGTTGCGACCAATGGAGGCGTCGCAAAAAACTCGAAATCCGCGCTTGCACCCGTCCAAGGGCGCGGCTATATCGCCGGCTCTCCCGCGCAGCGGTCCCTTCGTCTATCGGTTAGGACGTCAGGTTTTCAACCTGAAAAGAGGGGTTCGACTCCCCTAGGGACTGCCACGCGGGATGATGACAGGCCGAGCCGAAAGGCCGCCTGTATCGCCAAATACCTCTCTTCTTCTTATGTTGCAGGGCCCCGCTAGGCGATGGTGGTGGCGTTCGCGCGACACAACTGCAACGTTTCTGCTGAGAGGTGCAACTTTCTACACCCCTTTGCGGATTTTGGCCTTTCCAAAGATTCACGGAACAGTGTTAAACGTAACCTGTTGTCCGTTAGAGGAGCGGACGGGGGTGTAAACTTGTCTGATTTCGATGGGATGGAAACGGCGGAGACCGTTCGTGTCGTCGGTCGCGTGAAATGGTTTGATCCGGCGAAGGGCTATGGCTTCATCGTTCCGGACGATCCGACGCTGACCGAACTGCGTGACGTTCTGCTGCACATTAGCAGTCTGCGTGATACCGGCCGTGATACGGCTGATGAAGGCGCGCCGATAACCTGTGCCTGCGTGAAGCGCGCCAAGGGCTGGCAGGCGGTCGAGATTCACGAACTCGGCGCTGGCGAGGCCAGCGTGATCGCCCGTCGTCCGACGCCCGTCGTCGCTCCGGATACGCCTTATCCTGACGCGGATGGAACGCTGGAATCCGCCGTCGTCAAATGGTTCAACCGGACCAAGGGCTACGGATTTGTCGTGCGCGACCGTGAACCTGGCGATATCTTCGTCCATATCGAAACCCTGCGTCGTTGCGGTCTTGACGATCTCGTGCCGGGCGATGCTGTTCAGGTGCGGTTCGCCAGTGGTCCGAAAGGCCTGGTGGTCGCTGAAATCAGACCGGGCGGCTGATCAGGCCGCCCAAGGATGGGCGCATGATCAAAGTGACGAAACGTTTCCTTGTGGCGGGCTTCGCCGTGCTGGCGCTTAGCGGCTGCGCGGCCAAGGCACCGGAAGGTCCGAATGGAGAGGCGTTGCAGCAGCTCGCCGTGGTCACGACCTCCGGCGAGCACACATTCTGGGTCGAGATCGCCGACGAAGAGCCCGAGCGTCAGCGCGGCCTTATGTTCCGGCCGCCGCTGGAGGCTGACCGCGGCATGTTGTTCCAGTGGCCGGGCGAGGCGCCGCGTGAGCAGAGCTTCTGGATGCGCAACACGCCCAGTTCGCTCGACATCCTCTATATCGACCCGCAGGGGCGAATCGTCTCGATCGCATCGCACGCCACGCCCTTTTCCGAATCGCCCATTCCCTCGAACGGGGCCGCCAACGGCGTGCTGGAACTGCGCGCCGGCCGTGCGGAAGAGATCGGAGCCCGGCCCGGCGACAAGGTTTTGCATGCTTATTTCAAGCCTTGATTGCGGATCGCGTCGCGAAGTGCCAATAGAGCGCTCCGTTCGGTCCGGGGTGTAGCGCAGCCTGGTAGCGCATCTGGTTTGGGACCAGAGGGTCGGAGGTTCGAATCCTCTCGCCCCGACCAATGGACGGCCGCTGGATTCCGTGTCCAGCGCGCGTTATGGCAGGTCCTCTGGACCTGCCGATCACTAGGGATTTCGCCATGCTCGCCCGCATCTACCGCCCCGCCAAGACCGCGATGCAGTCCGGCAAGGGCAAGAGCCGCGACTGGCGACTTGAGTTCGAGCCGGCCTCGGCCCGAACGATCGACCCGCTGATGGGCTGGACCAGCTCGTCGGACATGAAGGGTCAGGTCCGTCTGGCCTTTGATTCGAAGGAAGAAGCCGTCGCCTATGCCGAGCGTCACGGCATCCCGTTCCGCCTGCACGAGCCGAACGAGGCCCCGACGATCATCAAGACCTATGCCGACAATTTCGCCACCAATCGCAAACAGCCCTGGACGCACTGACGCCCGGCTCGTTGCCGAGCGCCCTTAGCTCAACCGGATAGAGCACCCGCCTTCTAAGCGGACGGTTGCAGGTTCGAGTCCTGCAGGGCGCGCCACGATTCGACGGGGCTGCTGAAGGCTACGCCATGACCGAATCCACTTCCTCGAATGTCGGCCAGATCCGCGTCGCGGCCCTTTACCGATTCGCCCTGATCGCAGGCGTCGGCGTGGCGCAGGCGCGTTTGCAGGCTGTCTGTGAGGGCGGTGGGGTGAAGGGGACGTTGCTGGTTGCAGCTGAAGGGCTGAACGGCACCATAGCGGGACCTGAAGCGGGTGTTGAAGCCGTCTTGGCCGAGGTGCGCGCCATGGCCGGCTTCGCCGATCTGGACGTGAAATACGCCTGGACCGGCGAGATGCCGTTTTTGAGGATGAAGGTCCGGATCAAGCGCGAGATCGTCACCATGGGCCAACCGGATCTGGATCCGGCCAGGCAGGCTGGCGTCTATGTCGCGCCGCAGGACTGGAACGCTCTGATCGCCGATCCGACCACCCTGGTGATCGACACTCGCAACGACTACGAGGGCGAGATCGGCGCCTTTGAAGGCGCGGTGCAGCCGAACACCCGCAGCTTCCGGGACTTCCCCCACTGGTTCCGCACCGAGGGGCGCGCCCTGTTGGACGAGAGACAGCCCAAACGCGTCGCCATGTACTGCACCGGCGGCATTCGCTGCGAGAAGTCGACGGCCTTTCTGAAGGCCGAGGGGGTGGAGAATGTCCATCACCTCGAGGGGGGGATCCTGCGGTATCTGGAAGAAGTCGAGCCGGGCGACAGCCTGTGGCAGGGCGACTGTTTCGTCTTCGACGAGCGGGTTTCAGTCGGTCATGGGCTGGTTCAGGGCGATCACACCCTGTGCCGGGGATGTCGCATGCCTTTGGACGCCCAGGGGCGGGCCTCTCCCCACTTTATCGAGGGCGTCTGCTGCGACCGCTGCCGCGACACCCGCGACGACGCCCAGCGGCTCCGCTACGCTGAGCGGCAGAGGCAGATCGAACTGGCTCGCCGGCGCGGCGAGACCCACCTGGGCCGCAACGATTCGGCCTGAAGCCTATTTGGCCGGCTGCTGATAGACCACGCGGCAGTCGCCATCGACGGTCGTGTAGCGGTTGTTGGCGGCGTCCACGAAAGAGATGCGGCCGCCGTCGTCATATTCGACCTTGCCGGTGGACCGCCCCTTGAAGTTCTCGACCCCATAGGTCCAGCAGGTGATATCCGCCGGCGTGTCGCCCCAGGTCGCGTCGTTGCGCGCGCGTTTGCTGTCAGTGCAGGCGACGGTCGTCGCGACCAGCGTAAGGGCGAGGGCGACTTTAGAGAAGCTGTTCATCCGAACAGGCTCGCATGATCGCAGCGCCGGCGAAAGCGGTGTCTGATCCTCCCTCGTTTCAGTGGACACCCATGCTAGCTTTTCGGAGCTGGAGAGGAGTGTCTGCCCCGGGACGCCGAAGCCGCCGGACATGATCGTCATCCCGTCGAACCGTATGCCTTTCAGCGCAGCCTTGGGGGAGGGGCAGAACTCGTTGATCATCAGCGGGCCTCGAGGGGCAGGCCGACATAGTTCTCGGCCAGGACGGCTTGAGCGGCGGCTGATTGCCGCAGATAGTCGAGCTCCGCGATCTGGAGGCGGCGGTCGAGGTCCGAGGTGTCGGGGAAGCGGTGGGTCAAGGATGTGAACCACCACGAGAAGCGCTCCGCCTTCCACACACGCCTGAGCGCCTGGTCGGAGTAGTGGTCGAGCGCGACGGTGTCGTCCCTGAGACAGGCGTCGATCAGTCCGCGCGCCAGGATGACGACATCGGAAGCAGCCAGGTTCAGCCCCTTGGCGCCGGTGGGCGGCACGATGTGGGCGGCGTCGCCGGCGAGGAACAGCCGTCCCCAGCGCATCGGCTCGGCGACGAAACTCCTCAGCGGGGCGATGGATTTCTCGATGGACGGGCCCCGCACCAGGTTGCGGGAGTCGTCGCCGAGCCGGATCGCCAGCTCATCGTAAAAGCGGTCGTCGCTCCAATCCTCGACACGATCCGCGATCGGGCATTGCACATAATAGCGGCTGCGGGTCGGTGAACGCATGCTGGCCAAGGCGAAGCCGCGCCTATGGTTGGCGTAGATCAGTTCGTGATCGACGGGCGGCGCCTCGGCGATGATGCCGAGCCATCCAAACGGATAGACCTTCTCAAATGTCCGCAGCACCGTGGCGGGGATCGAGGCGCGGCTGACGCCGTGATAGCCGTCGCATCCGGCGACATAGTCGCATCTCAGCGTATGGGTCTGGTCGTCCTTGCGCCAGCGCACGACAGGCCGGTCCGTGTCCAGATCCGACAGGGCCACGTCCTCGGCGTTGAACACGATGGAGACGTCGTGATCCGGGGCGGCGTCGAAGAGGTCTTTCATGACCTCCTGCTGGCCATAGACCATCACGGTCCGGCCGCCGGTCGCGGCGGCGAAGTCGATGCGGAAGGACTGGCCGTCCGCCGAAAGGCGCGTTCCGCCGTGAACAAGACCTTCGCGTCTGAGGCGTTGGTCGAGGCCGAGTTCCGCCAGAAGATCGACCGTGACCTGTTCGAGCACGCCGGCGCGGACGCGGCCTTCGACATAGTCTCGGTCTCGTCGTTCGATCACGAGACAATCGACGCCCGCGCGTCGCAGCTTGTGAGCGAGCAACAGGCCGGCGGGCCCCGCGCCGATGATGGCGACCTGGGTGCGGTGGTCCAATGATGCCTCCCTTATGATTGCCGACAGACTGACGACGTCGCTGGAAAGAGGCGATGGACGGACTGACCTGAAAATGGCATTTTTGGATCATGCAAAAGGCGCCTGACCCTGGTCCCTTTCCCCGGTACGGCCTCTACGGAGAGATCGGCGCCGATGTAGAGCCTTTACATGTAGAGACCCTGGCGTCGCGGAGCCGCCCCAACCGTTGGCGGATCCTGCCGCATCGGCACGGGGATCTCCTCCAGATTCTCTGGGTGCAGTCGGGCGGCGGGCGCATGACCCTAGACGCCGATGTCTTCACGCTCTCGCCTGGCCTGCTGGTCGCCATACCGGCGGGCGCAGTGCATGGTTTCGAATTCGAGGAAGGAAGCGACGGCTTCGTGCTGATGGTGTCGGGGGATTTCCTTGCGGTGCATGGCGGAGGCGTCGCCCAGCCTGTGGTCGCCGTGCCGTCTCGCGCCGACGCACTGGACGCCGCCTTCGCCGCCTTGCTGGAGGCCTTCGGCGGCGCGTCGGCGGGGCGGGGGGCGGCCTTGGCCGGTTGGGCCCTGGTTGTGCTGTCCCATGTGGCGTGCGGCGGCCCAGCGGCGCGAACGGTCGTCACGACTGCGGTCCGGGTGGTCCAGTCCTACCGCGCCGCTGTGGAGCGTCGCCTTGCGGATCCCGGCTCGGTTCAGGCCTTGGCCAAGGAGGTCGGGGTTGCGCGATCGACTCTGGTGCGCGCCTGTATGGAGGTGGTCGGGCGGACGCCGCTGCAGCTCATCCATGATCGCCAGATGCTGGAGGCGCGGCGGCTCCTGGCCTATTCGACCCTGTCCGTCGCCGAGGTCGGCTACCAGCTGGGGTTCGCCGACCCTTCATATTTCTCACGCTTCTTCCTGCGTTGCGCCGGAATTTCACCGCTTGATTGGCGGCAGCGGCAGGTGCGGCCGTAGCCCATCGGCGGGGCCGGTAGCTGAGGGCTTGTTCGCCATTTTATCGATGCGCGCGCCGTAAGGGTTGGCGGAAACTGGCGTCGCTGACACTCTTCTCCTGAAGCTGGCGGACAGATCGGCTAAAGGTGAAAGGAATGGCATTTTTGGACTGGCTGAATCCGTTTGCACCCTGTGGGATGTCGACGGGCGTTGCGGGCAGAGAGGCCAAGGTGGTCGCCGCCCATATCTGCCCGGTCACCTACCTCTACTGGGACATCGAGCTCGAACCCTCGGGTTTCCCGATGTTTCCCAAGTGCCTGTTTTGATGGCGTAAACTGGGCAAAGGGCGATGGCTCGGGATGACCGCCTTATCCTCCGATTTGCTCCCAAGTGGTGACCATGTGGTCACCAAAATGGGCGTTCAAAACCCGCTGTGGCGGGACGGAGGCGAAATGTCTGGTGACCATACGGTGACCACGAAATTGACCAAACGGGCCGTAGACGCCCTGGTGGCGGGCCCAGAGCGGTATTTTGTGTGGGATATCGAGTTGAAAGGGTTGAACCGCATAGAAATCATGTTTGGACGCCTGAAAGACTGGCGACGGGTCGCAACCCGCTACGATCGCTGCCCAACCGTCTTCCTGTCCGCCATAGCCCTCGCCGCAACCGTGCTCTTCTGGCTATGAGTCCTGAGCCCAAGCCTCTTGCCTGTGGAACGCCTTGCAACGTTTCAAGTGCGAATACCCGGAGCCATACGCCTGTCTGCGGATCACGGGTATGCCGGGGCCGCTGAAGCCGTTTCCCGGCGACAGCGCGGGTAGAATCGCTTCGCTCGAACGACAGCGATCTCGCCGAGCAGGGCTTTGGCCAGGCGAAATGAACACGCCTGAACCGTCCTGAAACGGCGTCTCAATCGTTATCCGGTAGGCGGGCTGTTAGGTGGGTGTGAGGAAAATCTTCCAATTTTCGCAATAAAATCAACGCTATTGGCGGAAGCGGTGGGATTCGAACCCACGGACGGCTTTCACCGTCGCTGGTTTTCAAGACCAGTGCCTTAAACCACTCGGCCACACTTCCTTGCCGGATCGCCCGGTCGGGCGGACGCCATAGCAGGGGAAGGGGGCGTTAACCAAAGCGGAAATGTCTTCGGTCATCCTCTTTTTTGGACGATTGTGACGAGGCGTACCGATGCGAGTTGGACAATGGGTGCGGAGCGGCCTGACTTTGGGGCTGTTCTCGTTGCTGGCAGCCTGTTCGACATTGGGCGCCGGGCGAGGCGGCGGGGCTGTGCCGGTGGTCAAGGATCCGGCGCCGATCGTGTCGGGGACGATGCGGCCCTATCAGGTGCGCGGGCGGTGGTACACGCCCAAGGAACAGCCGGACTATGAGGAGGTCGGCATGGCCTCCTGGTATGGCGACGCCTTCAACGGGCGGCCGACCTCGACCGGCGAGCGGTTCGACATGAGCCAGCTGACGGCGGCGCACAAGACCTTGCCTCTGCCGGGTCTGGTGGAAGTCACCAATCTGGAGAACGGACGGCGGATCATCGTGCGGGTCAATGATCGCGGGCCGTTCGTCGATGGTCGGATCATCGATCTGTCGCGGGGGGCGGCGCAGGAGCTGGATATGCTGCGGCAAGGCGTGGGCCGGGTGCGGGTTCGCTACCTTGGGCGAGCGCCAAGGCTGGGCGGAGGGACGGTGCTGAGGGCGGAAGCGCCGCCGCCTTCGGCGCAATCCACCACGGCTAGGCCGTATCAGCCCGCGCCACCGACTGCGCCCATCGAAGCGACGGCGTTGGTGAGCGGAAGCGGCTCCTATTGGGTGCAGGCCGGGTCGTTTTCGGATCAGGCGGCGGCGCGGCGAATCGCTGGGCGACTGGGCGCGCGGGCGACCGTGGACGCCAGCAGCGGCGGATATCGGGTTCTGGTCGGGCCCTGGATCGACGCCAATGCGGCGGAAGCGGCCCGTCAGGCGGTCGTGGCGCGCGGATATGCGGACGCTCTGTTGATATCCGGCGGCTAAGGCTTGCCTCCCGCGCCGCGGTCGCCATTGTGCGCCCGTGACCCGTGGAAAATTCATAAGCTTCGAAGGCGGCGAGGGGGCCGGCAAGTCGACTCAGGTCGGGCGGCTGGTCGAACGGCTGCAATCCGTGCTGGGCGATCGCCAGGTGGTGCGGACGCGCGAACCGGGCGGGTCGAAGGGGGCGGAGGTGATCCGCAACCTGGTGGTGGCCACCGACGCCGAGCCCTGGTCGGCCATGACCGAGACCCTGCTGATGTACGCCTCGCGCTCCGACCATCTGGAGCGGACCATTCGGCCGGCTTTGGAAGCCGGCGACTGGGTGGTGTGCGACCGGTTCGCCGACTCAAGCCGGGCTTATCAGGGCGCGGGCGGCGGGGTGGCCCAGAGCTTTATCGAACAGATCGATGCGGGCGTGGTCGGGACCGATCAGCCGGACCTGACCCTGGTGTTCGACCTGCCGGTCGAGGTGGGGCTGGAGCGGGCGTTCGGGCGCGGCCTGTTCGAGACCCGGTTCGAGTCCAAGGGGCTGGAGTTCCATAAGCGACTGCGCGAGGGCTTTCTGAGGATCGTCGAGGCCCATCCGGAGCGGTGTGTGCTGATCGACGCCGTGGGATCGCTGGACGAGGTCGAGGCGCGGGTTTGGCGGGCGGTTCAGGACCGGCTGCTGTGAGCGACGATCATCCCCGCGACCGGTTCGATCTGGTCCCTGATGCGGCGGCGGAAGCGGCCTTTCTGGACGCCTGGGAGCGGGGGCGGCTGCACCATGCCTGGCTGTTGTGCGGGGTCGAGGGGACGGGCAAGGCGACCTTCGCCTATCGCGCGGCGCGGCGGCTGCTGGGGGCGGCGGCCGATCCGGCGCGCGGGCCGTTGGGCGCGCGGCGCGAGGATCCGGTCAGCCGGCTGATCTCGGCCCAGTCCCATCCCGACCTGCTGGTGCTGGAGCGGCTGGTCGAGGGCGGAAAGACCAAGAAGTCGATCTCGGTCGATCAGTCGCGCGACCTGCCCGAGTTCTTCTCCAAGAGCCCGTCCCAGGCCCAGCACCGGGTGGCCATCATCGATGCGGCCGACGACCTGAACATCAATGCGGCCAACGCCTTGCTGAAGGTTCTGGAGGAGCCGCCCGAGCGGGGCGTGCTGTTCCTGGTCACCCACGCGCCGGGGCGGCTGCTGGCCACGATCCGGTCGCGCTGCCGGCGGCTGAGCTTCCCCATCTGGACGCCGGAGCGGCTGGAGACCCTGGTGCGGAACCGCACGGGGGCGGAGCCGGAGGAGGCCGAGCACGCGGCGGCCATGGCGGGCGGATCGCCGGGCGCGGCCCTGGCCCTGGCGTCGGGGGCGACCTTCGAGATGGACCAGCTGGCGCGGCGCTGGGTCGAGGGGGATGTGGACCGGGCCGAGGCCCTGGCCGTCGCCGACAAGTTCCGGGGCGCGGAAGGCCAGGAGCGGTTTGAGACCCTGATGGACCGGCTGATCGCGGCGGTGCGGATGCGGGCCTTGAGCAGTCCGGCCGGCGCAGGCAACCGGTGGGCCGAGCTGTGGGAGCGGCTGCAGCCCTTGCCGGAGCGGGCGGCAGGGCTGAACCTGGACAAGGCCGATGTGCTGGCCGGGGCGCTGGCGGACTTGAAGCGGGTCCAGGCCCAGCAGGCGCGGATGGGCTGATGCTGATCGACAGTCATGTGAACCTGCACGCGCCCCAGTTCGACGAGGACCGGGACGACGTGATCGCCCGGGCGCGCGAGGCCGGGGTCGGCCTGATGGTCGAGATCTCCGACAAGCTGACCACCTTTGAGGCGACCCATGGGATCGCCATGGCCAACGACGACATCTGGTGCACGGTCGGGGTCCATCCGCACGAGGCCAAGGATGCGGCGGATCTGACGGCGGCGACCCTGATCGAGCTGGCGCAGCGGCCCAAGGTGGTGGGGATCGGCGAGTGCGGTCTGGACTTCCACTATGACTTCAGCCCGCGCGAGATCCAGGCGGCGGTGTTCCGACAGCATGTGGCGGCGGCGCGGGAGACCGGTCTGCCGCTGGTGATCCATACCCGCGAGGCGGATGAGGTCATGGGGGCGATCCTGAAGGAGGAGCACGCCGCCGGGCCGTTCAAGATGCTGATGCACTGCTACACCAGCGGGGCGGAACTGGCGGGAATCGCTGCGGAACTTGGGGCCTGGTTCTCGGTTTCAGGCATCGCCACCTTCAAGGCGGCCGAGGATGTGCGGGCGGTGATCCGGGACATGCCGGCCGAGCGTATAATCGTCGAGACCGACTGCCCCTATCTGGCGCCCATCCCGCATCGGGGGCGGCGCAACGAGCCGGCCTATATCAGCCATGTGCTGGACAAGCTGGCCGAGATCCGGGGCTGGAGCGCCGAGGAGGCGGACCTGAGAACCACCGAGGCCTTCTTCGGCCTCTTTGACCGGATACCGAGATCGGCATGAGTTTCGAAGTCGTCATCCTGGGCAGCGGATCCTCGGGCGGGGTGCCGCGGGGCGACGGCGACTGGGGCGTGTGCGACCCGGCCGAGCCGAGGAACCGGCGCACGCGCTGCTCGATGCTGGCGCGGAAGACCGGGCCGGAGGGGATGACCAACATCCTGATCGACACCTCGCCGGACCTGCGCGAACAGATGCTGGCCAGCGAGACCCGGCATGTGGACGCCGTCCTCTATACCCACGACCATGCGGACCAGACCCACGGGATCGACGATCTGCGGACCTTCGCGACGCGGGCGCGCAAGCGGATCCCGGCCTGGATGGATGAGGCGACCCTGACGTCCCTGTCGCACCGGTTCGACTATATCTTCGAGAGCAAGTTCGGCTATCCGCCGCTGCTGGACGCCCAGGTCATTCCGCCCCACGGGACGGACTGGTCGGTGGAGGGGCCGGGGGGCGCGATCCCGGTCGTGACCTTCGATCAGGGGCACGGGCCGATCCGGTCGGTCGGCTATCGGCTGGGCGACATGGTCTATTCCAGCGACGTGTCGGACCTGGACGAGGCGGCGATCCGTGCGGTGGCGGGTTGCCAGGTCTGGATCGTCGACGCCCTGCGCTACACCCCCCATCCGACCCATGCCCATCTGGACCGGACGCTGGAGTGGATTGCGGCGGCGGATGTCGAGCGGGCCGTGCTGACGAACCTGCATATCGACATGGATTACAAGGAACTGTCGGCGATTGTTCCGGCCAATGTCGAGGTCGGGTTCGACGGCTGGCGCTGCATGATCGGCTGAGTTTTGGCAGGCCTGTCGTAAAAACAGGGTGACAAACCGCCAAATGCGCCATGGGCGACGGCTGCGGCTTTATGATCGGCTGAGGCCGGTCGGTTTGGCGCGAAAACAGGGTGACAACCGTGCCAAAGGCGCCAAACGCGCCAGGGGCGACGACTGTGGCGTTGATGGGGAGCGGACGGCGCAGGCGGACTGCGGCGCGCGCCCGATGTCAAAGACCGGACGACGAGGCTAGCACAGTCTCGGGGGCGTGGTTGGTCGATGGCCGTTCGGGCGCGTTAGGGCGTTGAAATGATTAGCGTCATTTCGGAAAATTAGGAGCGGTAAGCGTCGTTTGCCGTCCTTGGTTCATCTATACGAACCGCTCTCCTCACATTTGCATTCAGCAGGGGCGCGCTGGAAAGCGGACGTACCGGACATCTGTTCGCGGTGGTTAGCGGACATTTTCTCCATAGGGCTCGAAGTAGACCGCCTCGCCGTCTCGAGCATCGCGTTCCGCCCGGCTCAGCTGTTCGACAACGTGCGCTTTCCAGCCTGGAGCCCTCAACGCTTCCGGGAATAGTTCGAACGCCATCGCTGGTCTGGTGGATATCGTCGTGATGAACAGGCACTCGTATCCAACACGGCCATCTGGGTCGGCAGTTAGTCGCGCTTCGATGTCCGCAACTAACCGATCTGCCGGAACTGCGAGGGGATAGCGCGCTAGCGTCATGGATGGACCGTGCCTTGTCTGGTTCTGTCAAACAAGCTGGCTATCCATGGTCTGCTCTGGGTCGGACCACGACATTTACACCAACGCGGAAAGCGGACATCGGCCTCACAGCCCAAAAGCGGACGTGCCGAACTGCCGCTAGGGGTGGGAAGCGGACGTCCCTTCAAGGCCAAAGAGCGGTTGATGACGGCTCATCTTCTTCGATTTCTTCTCTAAACCGGCCTCGCTTCAGCATCTGGTCCAGTGCGGATCGGGCGAGTGGCTTAATCCGTTCAGGCCAACCGGTAGCTATAAGTTCTTGAGTCGACACCATTTTAGGCGTTGCGTCACATGCCTCGTCCAGAGCGATGCTGACTTTGAGGATAAGAGCGGCTTCATCCTGCGTCAGCGCGCTATTCGGTCTGATGCCATCGCCGCGATGCGGAACCCAGTCATAGAAGGCTTCGAAGTATTCTCCGGCACCTATGCGGCGAACGCTCTCGTCGCCTTCTGCCAGCCCAAGCAATTCCTCCATAATCCTGTTTCGGACGCGTTGGTCGATGATCCGGCTCGAAGGGGTCGCTTCCATTCGATCATTTGGCATCGGGGCTTCAACGTCCGCAATGGGTCGATTTCGGTCTTGGACGTCACTGCTGCAAAGAGACAATGACGGCCAGTTTGGAAAGCGGTCGATGCCTTCGTCCGCTAGGTGAGTGAAGCAGACGCTAGCGAACCTCCCATCGAGCAAAGGCGTAGTAGCTATCGCCCACAGGGGGAAAACTGCCATCGGTGCTCTGAGCAGTCGCTCTGAGCTGAACGCGTTTCGCCCATGCGCCGAACGAAGAACCCGGTTCCGACTCATCGACGAGACTGCACGCCGTCGTTACGCCACCTTCGCCGAGGTCGCATTTCAACAGCGCCCATCCCTTGCCGATCCCATCGATGGGCATCGTCGTCATGAGGCTTTGCGGCACTCGTCTCTGGAGCTCGGCAGGGCACCAAAGCCGAGATCCTGTCGCTAGGTCACGCTCGGATAGTTCACAGACGGCAGGTTCAGGCCGCGCTGCGGCAGGCGGTGCCGATTGATAGAAAGCGAACAACATCGTGGCGATGATCATCAGCTCTCCTAAGTTCAATCGGCCAACGTCTGCAATGGGTCGAAAGCGGAAGTTCGACTGCGGATGGAAATCGGCCTTTACATGATCCAATGTGAAATTGGGGGACCGAACCGTGCCAATAATCGTGCCAGTGATTGCATTTGCCCTGCTGACTTTGCCTGTTCAACAGGATCATAAGCCCGCTGCGAAACCGCTGCAATGCATGAGTGGGCCGATACAACGCTCGTTCGGCGGCACCGAGTGGCTGACCTACGGATGTGATGACCGGCGGACGCTGATTGTGGTCTCGGCTCCGGATAACCCGGCGACGCCATTCGTCTTCACAATTACTAAGACTGATCGAGGCCTCCGGATCAGCGGCGAGGGCAACGGTGATCAACGATCAACCGCTCCGGCGTTCGAAGACCTCAAGAAATTATCCGAGGAAGTCTTCGACCAAATGCTCCGAGAAGCAGAAACGCGCCCCTAAACGTCCGCTATGGGTCGGACCACGACATCGACACCAGCGCGGAAAGCGGACATCGGCACCACAGCCCAAAAGCGGACCCGCCGAACTGCGGCTAGGGGTGGAAAGCGGACCTAACGATCCGTGACGTTGATTGCGATCATGGTTGGTTCGCGGGCGTCGTTCGTCCAGATCGAGAGGCTGGTCAGTTGGGTAGGAACGGCGACTTCGATCAGCGTGTTCAGTTCAGCGTCGCTAACCACCAGTCGCCGGGCCGGAGTGGAGATTTCACCGCTGAAGGCTAGCGCGAGGTTAGCGTGATCAACATTCGATCCGACAATCACTCGCGCGTGCCCATCGACCTCAGCGAGGGTTCCAATGCAGACGCAACGCTCATCGGCCCAGAGCCGGGCCGGACCGTCCCCAAACGGGGGAGCATCGACTTCCACGCTACCGCCAACCAATATGAAAGAGCCAGGCGCGCGGGCTAAAACCTCTTTATGTTCCACGGTCGAAAAGCCCCTCGCGCATTCACAGGCGCCGAACCTGCCCGTCGCGCTGAATGTCCGCAACGGGTGGGAAGCCGACGTTGAGAGCGGTGCTACTTACTGACATTCCCGTCGGCGGCCGGACGGACCTGTACGACGCTACTCTTTGAGCTTTGCAGCGCCCTTGGTTGCCCGCTCCACCACGGCCTTGCCGGCGTCGGTCTGAGCCAGCCCCTCCAGCATCGCGCCGAGGGCTTGGCCGCCCCGCGCGCTGAACACGTCGGTGATGCTGTTCATACCCTGGGGCACGTCGCCGCCGGTCACGATCACCTTGATGTCGGCGGCGCTCAGGGCCTCAGCCTGGGCGACGCCCACGGCCTGCCCGGCTTTGATCTGCTCCACGCGCACCAAGTAGGTCTGGTAGCCGTCGTTGCCGCCGATCTCCTTGGCGAGTTCGATCTGCGTCGAGACCGGCGCCAGAAGCAGGAGCCGCTCGGCTTCGGCGCGGCTCTGGCCCTGCGCCAGTAGTCCTTCGGCGTCGAGCTTCTGCTGGGCCAGGGTTCCTTGCGCGACCAGCTCCAGCCGTTGACGTTCAGCCTCTGCGGCGATGACCTGCTGTTGGCGCTGCCCCTCCGCCCGGATGATCGTGACCTCGCGCTCCTGCGCGGCCTGAACTTCCGCGACCCCCTTGGCGATGTCGGCGGAGCGCGTATCGGCGACCAGCTTCACATCCATTTCACGTTCGGTGGTGTCCCTCTGGGCGACCAGAACCTGCTGTTCGGCGACCTGCTTGGCGATACCGACCTGCTTCTCCTGCTCGGCCGTCCGCATTCCGACCTGCTGCAAAGCATCCTGCTTGTTCACCTCGACGATGCGTTGGGCCTCGATCTCCTTGGTCTGGGCAAACTGGCTGTTCATCGCCACGGCCTCGCGGCTCTCGCGATCAATGCGGGATTTCTCCTTCGCCATGATGTTGGCGATGACCTGCGAGTTGGCGCTGTCGCGGATGTCCATGAACTCGATGTTCTTGACCGTCTCGACGCCCCACGCCTGAAGCTGATTGTCCACCTGGGCGGTAAAGGCCTCGGCCAGGGTTGATCGGGCTTCGAGGATGTCTTCGAGCTTGTGGGTGGCCAGCACGTTCCGGACGGCGCCCTGAAGGATGCCGGACAGCTGATGTTGCAGCTCGTCGAAATTGGCGACCTTTTCCGCCGCCGTATCCGATTTTGCGATCCGCATGAACGCCTGGACGTCCACCCGGAACGGGAGGCGCCCGGTGTCGTAGGCTTCGTAGTCTTTCAGGTTCACGTCAAATATGGAGACCGGGAACTTGGTCACCAGGACGCCGATCCTGGGCAGGAAGGCCGGCCACTCGTAGTAGACGTTTCCGGCCGACTGACTGGCGCCGTAGCTGACGCGAGACCGCCCGCGCTGGACGATGTGAACTTCGTTGGTCGGGACCACCCGGCGCAGAACCAACGCGATCAGGAATCCAATGACGAAGACGCCGAGCGCTACGCCGCCGGCGATGATGTAGATGTTCATATGGTCCCCCGATACTGGCCGGACTATGTCTATAAAGGCCGTGGGGCGCAACTATTGCGAGAGGCTGTTCAGCCGCCGGCTAGGCGGGTGGCGGGGTGGGTGCGTCGTAGGCAGGATCACCGAAACCAGACTTTCGTGGGAGAGCCCATGAGCGGACTCCCTGGAGGTCGGCAAGGGGTGGTTAGCTGCCGTTCTCTTCCGGTGGCACATACAACTGACCTTCGCCCCAGCCGGGTGGTAGGTCCAAATCATACTGATCGACGTATGTCAGCTTTCCCGACTTGTAGAGGTCGCTATCCACCAGCTCCGAGTGAACCATCTTCATTGCCAACATGAGCGCTTGAATACCGTCCAAACCACATGAATAGCGTTGCCGAACTCCATTGGGCCAGTTGATTGCCCATCGGCACTGATACTCGCCGCCCGGAGCTAAAGTAGGCTGCAGAAAGCGGATCGTTATCTTGTCGTCGCCACTTTCAAACGTGCGCTCAACGAAGGCTGCGTCATTCATGCATCGCTTGTGCCTTAAGCCACCAATGGCCGCAACGGGTCGCGAACCGTCTTATGCTAGCGGCCGGAAACCCGACTTTCGAGCCGCGCGCTGAATGTCGCGTTTGGGGCCGACAGTGAATGACCGATCTGGCGCGTAGCGTAACTGTTGGACCGGCGAGCAAGGCGGCATGCCTTCCGCCGGATGCGGCATTCGGCGAAACTCGACTGGGGGGATGAAGTCTGCTCCACGCCCTCTGACGAGGTCCGGATTGTCGCACGATCGCAGCGATGCGCCGCCTTTCGTCTATGCCGTCCCCTCCGCCACCATCGACCGGGCGACGGCTTCGGCGACCTTGATGCCGTCGACGGCGGCCGACAGGATGCCGCCGGCGTAGCCGGCGCCTTCGCCGGCAGGGAAGAGGCCGCGCACGTTCAGGCTCTGGAAGTCGGCGCCGCGGGTCATTCGGATCGGGGATGAACTGCGGGTTTCGACGCCCGTCAGAACCGCCTGGGCGTCGTCGTAGCGGGCGATCTTGCGGCCGAAGACGGGCAGGGCCTCGCGCATGGCGGCGATCACATAGTCGGGCATCAGCGGCGCCAGGTCGGTCGGGCGCACGCCCGGCTTATAGCTGGGGACGACCTCGCCTAGCGTGGTCGAGGGGCGGCCCGCCAGGAAGTCGCCGACCAGCTGGCCGGGCGCGAAATAGTCGCCGCCGCCGGCCGCATAGGCGCGGGTCTCCAGATCCCGTTGCAGTTCGATGCCGGCCAGCGGGTGGTCGCTCCCGTAATCCTCGGGCGAGATGCCGACCACGAAGCCGGAGTTGGCGTTGCGCTCGTTGCGCGAATATTGGCTCATGCCGTTGGTCACGACGCGGCCGGGCTCGCTGGTGGCCGCGACTACGGTGCCGCCCGGGCACATGCAGAAGCTGTAGACGGTGCGGCCGTTCGAGCAGTGGTGTGAAAGCGTATAGGCCGCCGCGCCCAGATCGGGGTGGCCGGCGCAGGGGCCGAACATGGCCCGGTCGATCCAGGATTGCGGATGCTCGATGCGGAAGCCGATCGAGAACGGCTTGGCCTCGATATGGACGCCGCGCTCGTAGAGGGTCTGGAAGGTGTCGCGCGACGAATGGCCGATGGCGAAGACCACGTGGTCGGCTTCCAGCGTCTCGCCGGTGTGCAGGCGCACGCCCCGGAGGACGCCCTTGTCGAGATCGATGTCGGTGACCCGGTGCTCGAAGCGGTATTCGCCGCCCAGGTTTTCGATCTTCTCGCGCATGGCCTCGACCATGGTCACCAGGCGGAAGGTGCCGATGTGCGGGTGGGCCTCGGTGAGGATTTCCTCCGGCGCCCCGGCCGCGACGAATTCGGTCAACACCTTGCGGGCCAGGAAACGCGGATCCTTGATCTGGCTGTAGAGCTTGCCGTCGGAGAAGGTGCCCGCGCCGCCCTCGCCGAACTGCACGTTGGATTCCGGGTCCAACTTGCTGCTCCGCCACAGGCCCCAGGTGTCCTTGGTCCGCTGCCGAACCACCTTGCCGCGGTCGAGGATGATCGGCTTGAACCCCATCTCGGCCAGGATCAGCCCGGCGAACAAGCCGCACGGCCCGGCCCCGATCACGACCGGCCGAAGGCGCTCGGTCTTGGGTGCGACAGCGACCGGGCGATAGGCGACGTCTGGCGTCGGCGCCACGTGCAGGTCGTCCGCAAGGCGGGCCAGCACCGCCGATTCGTCCCTCACCTCGACGTCGAGGATATAGACTTTCAGAATCGCGGATTTCCGGCGGGCGTCGTGCGCCCGCTTCCATATCGACCAGGAGATAAGATCGTGCGGCGGCACGCCCAGGCGGGCGGCGATCGCAGCGGGCAAGGCCTCCGGCGGGTGGTCGAGGGGCAGTTTGAGTTCTGAGAGGCGCAACATCCGGGGCGTTCTAGCCGGTCGCGACGCCAAAAGCATGAGGCAAGATCCAAAGGGCGGTGCTGGGAATCACGCCGCTGATGGAGGCGATCAGGGGCTGAAACGATAGGGCTCTGCGCCTCCACCCCAAGTCCGCCATGTGGAACAGCAGACGTGGCGGGAGCTGTTTGATCACCGTCATCCTAGGCCTTGTGCCTAGGATCCATACGCTCGGTGTGTAGCGTCGGGCGTGGTCGGCGGATGTGCGATCGTTCCTGGCGTCTGAGTCTATGGATCCTAGGCACAAGGCCTAGGATGACGGGTGTTGGGTGTTGGGCGTGGGCGCGGGCGTGGCCGTCCCTATTAATCTGCCCCCGCCTTATGCCCCTTCCAGTCGAACAGCTCTTCCAGCACCTGAACCGCCTGGCCGCGTTCGGAGGTCAGGTCGGGGTCGCGGCCCAGGATCAGGCGGGCGTCGTCGGCGGCGGCCAGCATCAGGGACCGGTGACGGATCGGGTCGGCGAAGCGGTAGGCGGGGAAGCCGCTCTGTTTCAGGCCCAGGGGGTCGCCGCCACCGCGCAGGCGGAAGTCCTCCTCGGCGATGACGAAGCCGTCCTCGGTGCGGCGGAGGGTCTCGAGGCGTTCCTTGGCGGTTTCACCGAGGGCGCCGTCCTGGCCGCCGTACAGCAGGATGCAGGAACTGGCCTTTGAGCCGCGACCGACGCGGCCGCGTAGTTGGTGCAACTGGGCCAGGCCGAAGCGGTCGGCGTGTTCGATGACCATGATGGAGGCGTTGGGCACATCGACCCCGACCTCGACCACGGTGGTGGCGACCAGCAGGGGGAGGCGGCCGTCGGCGAAGTCGGCCATGACGGCTTCGCGTTCGGCGCCCGGCATCTGGCCATGGGCCAGGCCGACCTCGACCCCCAGCAGGCGGCGCAGATCGTCGGCGCGATCGACGGCGGCGGCGAGGTCGATGGCCTCGGATTCTGCGACGAGAGGGCAGATCCAATAGGCCTGGGCGCCGGCGTCCAGCGCCGTCTTCAACCGGGCGGCGACCTCGCCGATGCGGACCAGGGGGACGACGGCGGTGGTGACGGGGGTGCGGCCCGGCGGCTTCTCCATCAGGCGGCTGACCTCCAGTTCGCCGTACTGGGTCAGTTCCAGGGTGCGGGGGATGGGGGTGGCCGACATGGTCAGCAGGTGGACGGCGCCGATTCGCGGATCGCCCTTGGCCTGGAGCCGCTGGCGCTCGCTGACGCCGAACCGGTGCTGCTCGTCGATGACGGCCAGGGCCAGGCGGTCGAAGCGGACGGCGTCCTGGAACAGGGCGTGGGTGCCGATGGCGACCTGGGCGTGACCCGAGGCCAGGGCGGCCAGCTTCTCGCGCCTCTGGCCGTTGGTGTCGCGGCCGGTGAGCAGGACGGAGGCGACGCCGGCCGACTCCAGCAAGGGGCCGAGCTTTTCGTAATGCTGGCGGGCCAGGATTTCGGTCGGGGCCATCAGGGCGGACTGGAAGCCGCTGGAGGCCGCGTCGGCCAGGGCCAGGGCGGCGACGGCGGTCTTGCCCGAACCGACGTCGCCCTGAAGCAGGCGGCCCATCTGTTTGCCGGAGGCCAGGTCGCGGCGGATTTCGGCGACGGCCTGGGCCTGGGCGTTGGTCAGGGTGAAGGGCAGGGCCTGGAGCAGGTGGTCGGAGGCGGGGCCGGGCGCCATGACGGGCGAGGGTTTGATTTCGCGGGCGCGGCGACGGCGGGCCAGGGCCAGCTGGTGGGCCAGGAATTCGTCATAGGCCAGGCGCTGGCGGGCCGGGGCGTCGGGCGTCAGGTCCAGCTCGCCCGCCGGGGCGTGCAGGGCGTCAAGGGCGGCGCGCCAGCCCAGCCAGTTCTGCTTCTTCAGCCAGGCGGGGTCCTGCCATTCCGGCAGGTCGGGGGCGGCGGGCAGGGCGGCCTGGACCAGTTTGCGCAACTGGCGCGAGGTCAAGCCCTGGGTCGCCGGATAGACGGGTTCGGAAGCGGGGATGTCGGCGGCCTTGTCCAGGGTGACGATGTCCGGGTGGACGATCTGGACCTCGCCGTTGAACCGCTCGACCTTGCCCGAGACCAGCCGGGTCTCGCCGCGCGGCAGCAGTCGGTCGATATGCTGGGGCGAGCCGCCGAACCAGACCAGGTGAACGAAGCCGGTCGGGTCGCTGGCGCGGACCTTCAGCGGGGCGCCGGGGCGGCTGGGGACGAACAGGCGGTCGATGACGATCTCGAAGATCCCGACCTCGCCGTCCACGGCGGTCGCCGCCTCCATGGGCCGGCGGACGATGACGCCCGACGGGCTGAGGAAGGCCAGGTCGCGCACCAGCGGCCCCGCCACCTTCTGCACCAGGGGCAGGGCGCGGGGGCCCACGCCCTTCAGGCTGGAGACCTCGGCGAACAGGGGAAAGAGAATCTGCGGACGCATCGCCGGGAACATAGCGTGACCATGACGGGTGGCGAAGTCCGTTCAGGAAGGCTATCTGCGCTTCTTCCATTCCGGGTGCGCGATCGCTCGCCGCGCGGCGGCTCTCTGCTTGAGCGCACCTGGCATATTCAACGGGCAAGGATCCTTGTGACCGACATCGACGCGCATCCCCAAGACGACAGTGGCGACCAAACGGCCCTGGAGCGCAAACAGCGGCTGGGCCGAATCCAGTTCCGCTCTTGGCGGCGCGGCTTCCGCGAGGCCGACATGGTGCTGGGCCCGTTCTCGGACCAGGTGGCGCCGACCCTGACGGACGCCGAGCTGGACCAGCTCGAGCTGCTGATCGACGAGGAGGACCAGTGGCTCTACGGCTGGATCATCGAGCGTGACCCGACGCCGGCCGAGTTCGAGACGCCGGTGATGGCCAAGGTGCGGGCCTTCATGCGCGAACATGTGGCGGCCGAGGTCGGCAAGGGTATCGGCTGATGGATCAACAGGTCACTGTGCAGCACCGCACCGACGCCGATCTGGGCGGGGCGCCGGAGGGGCTGGACGCCCTGGTCGTCGCCGAGCGGATCAAGGCCGCCGGCGGGATCGGCGTGTTCGTGGCGCGCGACTATCAGCGGTCTGGCGGATTCGTTCAGGCGTTTCGCTTCTTCTCGCAAGATGTCGAAATTCTTGAATATCCGGCCTGGGACTGCCTGCCCTATGACCGGCTGAGCCCGACGCCGGGGATCGCCGCCCAGCGGATGGCGACCCTGACGCGGCTGGCCCAGCGCAAGCCGGGGGACGCGCCGGTTCTGGTGGTCACGACCGTCGGCGCGGCCATGCAGAGGACGCCGCCCAGGTCGGTGACGACCCAGGCCGGGTTCGAGACCAAGGTGGGCCGCGATCTGGATATCCAGGCGCTGGAGCGATATTTCGCGGCCAACGGCTATGTCCGGGCCTCGACCGTATCTGAGCGGGGCGAGTTCGCGGTGCGGGGCGGGGTGGTCGATGTCTATCCGCCGGGCTTCGAGGAGCCGGTGCGGCTGGACATGTTCGGATCGGAACTGGAATCGATCCGCACCTTCGACCCCGAGACCCAGAGATCGACGGGCCAGATGACGGCGGTGTCGCTGGCGCCCGTGTCGGAGGCCCTGCTGGATGCGGCGGCCATCTCGCGGTTCCGCACCGGCTATCTGAACCTGTTCGGGGCGCCGGGCGACGACCCGCTGTATGCGACCATCAGCGAGGGCGCGCGGCGTCAGGGCATGGAGCAGTGGCTGCCGCTGTTTTACGAGACGCTGGATTCGCTGTTCGACTATCTGCCGGATCAGGCGCTGATCTTCCTCGACAATCAGGCCGAGAGCGCGCGGGCCGAGCGGTGGGACCTGATCGCCGACGCCTATGATGGGCGGACGGAAGCGGCGAAAACCAAAGGGCACGCGGCGGCCAATCGCGCCCTGCCGCCCCGATCGCTGTATCTGGACGCCGGCGACTGGAACCAGGCGCTGGCGGGGCGCGCCGTGCGACGGTTCACGCCCTTCTCGGGCGGTGGCGAGGACGCCGGCGGCCGGTTGGGTCGGACCTTTGCGGCCGAGCGGGCGCAGGACAGCGTCAACCTGTTTGAGGCGGTGGCGGCCCATGCGGCCGCGCTGAAGGCCGACGGCAAGCGGGTGTTGTTCGCCTCGTGGACCGAGGGCTCGTCGGAACGTCTGGCGACCATGCTGGCCGACCACGGCCTGGATCATATCGTCGCCGTGCGCGACTGGGCCGATGTCCAGACCGCGCCGAAGGACCTGTATCTGCGCGGCGTCCTGCCGGTGGAGCATGGGTTTGCGACGGACGAGGTCGCGGTTATCTCCGAGACCGACATCCTGGGCGACCGGTTGGCGCGGCCGCGCAAGAAGCGGCGGGCGTCGAACTTCCTGGCCGAGGCCTCGGCCCTGACCACTGGCGACCTGGTGGTTCACCTGGATCACGGCATCGGGCGGTACGAGGGGTTGAAGACGCTGGAGATCCAGCAGGCGCCGCACGACTGCCTGGAGCTGTTGTACGCCGGTGAGAGCAAACTCTATCTGCCGGTTGAAAACATTGACCTTCTGACCCGATACGGCTCGGATTCAGAAGGCGCCCAGCTGGACCGGCTGGGCGGGGCCGGCTGGCAGGCGCGCAAGTCAAAGGCCAAGGAGCGCCTGCGCGCCATGGCCGAGGGGCTGATCGCGCTCGCCGCCAAGCGGGCGCTGCGCGAGACCGACGCTGTCGTGCCGCCGCCGGGCCTGTTCGCCGAATTCTGCGCCCGCTTCCCCTACGAGGAGACGGACGATCAGCTGAACGCCATCGGCGACGTGCTGGAGGATCTGGGTAAGGGCACGCCGATGGATCGGCTGATCTGCGGCGACGTCGGCTTCGGCAAGACCGAGGTGGCGCTGCGGGCCGCCTTTGTGGTGGCCATGACGGGGCAGCAGGTGGCCATTGTGGCGCCGACGACCCTGTTGGCGCGCCAGCACTACAAGACCTTCACCGAACGGTTCGCCGGCTGGCCTGTGAAGGTGCGGCAACTGTCGCGGATGGTGGGAGGCAAGGAGGCGGCGGAGACGCGGGCGGGGCTGAAGGACGGCTCGGTCGAGATCGTCGTCGGCACCCATGCGGTGCTGTCCGAACAGGTCGGCTTCCGCGACCTGGGCCTGGTCATCGTCGACGAGGAGCAGCATTTCGGCGTCAAGCACAAGGAGAAGCTGAAGTCGCTGCGCGCCGATGTTCACCTGCTGACCCTGACCGCCACCCCGATCCCGCGCACCCTGCAAATGGCCCTGTCGGGCATTCGCGAGATGTCGATCATCGCCACCCCGCCGGTCGATCGCCTGGCGGTGCGGACCTATGTGACGCCGTGGGATCCGGTGCTGGTGCGCGAGGCCCTGCTGCGCGAGAAATATCGCGGGGGTCAGGCCTATTATGTCGCGCCACGCCTGAAGGACCTGCCGGCCATCGAGAAATTCCTGCGCGAGCAGGTGCCTGAGATCAAGTTCGTGGTCGGCCACGGCCAGATGTCGGCGACCCAGCTCGAGGAGGTGATGAGCGCCTTCTATGACGGCGAATACGATGTGCTGGTCTCGACCACTATCGTCGAGAGCGGGCTGGATATTCCGACGGCCAATACGCTGGTGGTGCACCGCGCCGACATGTTCGGCCTGGCGCAGCTGTACCAGATCCGGGGCCGGGTCGGCCGGTCCAAGGCGCGGGCCTTCGCCTATCTGACCACGGACGCGGTCAAGCCGATGACCCTGTCGGCCGAGCGGCGGTTGCAGGTGTTGCAGTCGCTCGACAATCTGGGCGCCGGCTTCCAGCTGGCCAGCCACGACCTGGACCAGCGCGGCGGCGGCAATCTGCTGGGCGACGAACAGTCGGGCCATATCCGCGAGGTCGGGGTCGAACTGTATCAGCAGATGCTGGAAGACGCGGTCGCCGAGCTGCGCGAGAAGGGCGAGGGGGCCACTGTGGATCGCGGCTGGTCGCCGTCGATCAACGTCGGGGCTTCCGTCCTGATTCCAGAGGAATATGTGCCGGACCTGAACGTCCGTCTCAGCCTGTATCGGCGCTTGTCCGACGCCGAACAGGCCGAGGATCGTGAAGCCCTGGCCGCCGAACTGATCGACCGGTTCGGGCCCCTGCCGGACGAGGCGCAGCAACTGCTGAAGATCGTCGGCATCAAGTCGAACTGTCGCCGCGCCTGTATCGAGAAGATCGACATCGGGCCGCGCGGCGCCGTGCTGACCCTGCGCGACAACAGCTTCCCCAATCCCATTGGATTGGTTGGGCTGATCCAGAAGAACCAGGCCTTCTGGAAGATCCGGCCGGATCAGAAGATTGTGGTGACGGGCGACTGGCCGACGGCGGAAGAGCGGCTGAAGGTGGCGGAGCGGATCACGGCCGATCTGGCGCGGGTGGCGGGGGCGTAAGGTTCCCGCCGCGGCTCGTTCTTGGGGGCAAGGATCGGGTGTATCGCGGGCGCAGTACGGTGGATCGTCTGGTCGCCAGCTCAAGGCATGAAACGACAAGGACGCATCGCCGCGGGCAAGGGGCCGGCCGCCTGCCTGTAAGCGGACACGTTGATGGTCTGTTTGACGTGTAAAGCGGGCGTACCGAGTCCCGCCTTATATCAGGGGCCCCGCGATCAGATGCGACGTGGGAGGGAGGCAAACGAGCGGGCTAGAGCGTGCTTCCTTCACACGGAACCGTATCCTGAGTTGACGAGGTAGTTCGCACATTCGGCGGGGCTGAAGAGATTGATGATCTCTCCGGCCTTTCGCCATGTGGCTTCAAAGGTTCTGGGCTGGGCGTTGCGCATGAGGTGTTTGAGCTTGGCGAAGACCTGTTCGATGGGGTTCAGGTCGGGGGAGTAAGGGGGCAGGAAGATCATGTGTGCGCCTTTGGCCCTGACAGCGGCGCGGGCGGCCTTGCCCTTGTGACTGCCGAGGTTGTCGAGGACGACGACGTCGCCAGGCGACAAGGTCGGCGCCAGTATTTTCTCGATGTAGACGAGGAAGATCGCGCCGTTGATCGGACCATCGATAACCCAGGGCGCGTCGATCCGGTCATGGCGCAGGGCGGCGATGAAGGTCAGGGTTTTCCAGTGACCGAAGGGCGAGTGGCCCTTCAAGCGTCGCCCCCTCGGCCCCCAGCCGCGCAAGGGCGCCATGTTGGTCTTGACCCAGGTCTCGTCCAGGAACACCAGTCGCGACGGGTCGATCCGCCCCTGATGCGCCTTCCAGCGTGCGCGGCGGCGCGCGACGTCAGGCCGGGCCTGCTCCTCAGGCAGCAGTGTTTTTTTTGAAGCTCAGTCCTTCAGCGTGCACGAACACCCACACCGCTCGAGGGCCGGTCTTGATCCCGCGCGCGGCAAGTTCGGCCGTCAGCCCTCTGAGCGTGAACGGCCCTGAGGCGATGCGGGTGCGCAGCCATTCGGCGCAGTCTCCTGATAGCGTGCGAGGCTTGTGGCCGCCGACCTGGCCCGGCGCCACCGAACCTGTCTCTCCAACTCGCTTCGTCCACTTGGACACGCAAGACGGACTGATCCGAAGCGCCGCCGCGATCTCCCGGTGTGTCTCGCCCTCCGCCTTACGCGCCAACGCTCGCTCACGAAGATCCATCGAATAAGGAGCCGTCATCCGGGCTGGCCTCCCATCCAGCACGAATGTTGAATCAGATCACCGCAAACTTGGGAATCCCGATTCCGTCAAAGCGAGCCATGCTCTAAAGGTCGTCAGAGGAAGGGTGAGTGACGTCTCATACCGCGTCGCCACCAACTGCGCTGTGAAAGACGTCTTCGGGACTATTTTTACAGTTTCGCCCTCTCGGCGTATGTCGCCGACTAGGCTGAAGGCGTCAGCGTAAAATTCTAGCTCGATCCTTGCTGAAGATAGACAAATACTTGCTTTGTGGTCTTTTATGACAAGGATGAGATCTGAGGGGGCTGGCCAGGTGGCCAGGTTGAAACTCGCTTCCACGCTTTGATTGCCGATTTTTTTTCGCTTTATCAGAAAACGTAGGCGATCCCGTTCTCGCTCGGCCTCGGCGAGTACTTCTTCGAGCACGCTGCCATTATTGGGAAAGAGCGATCTTAGTACGTGCTTGGTTCGGGCAATCAAAAGTTGTGTTCGCTTGCCTTCGTCCATTGCGGCAAATCCTGGCGGAACAGCGACCTCGACGAATCGATGCCACCACTCGAAGCCCTCCAACGCCACGACGGGGGTGTCAGCCTGATCACCCTCGACTGTGCGTATGTAGAGATGGTGCCAAGACCCAAAGCTGTAGCCGCGAGATCGTAGGAGGAATGAAACTCGCCGCCCAAACGCAGTCGCCTCGTGGCATCCGCAAGTGTAGCTGCTGCCGGTGAAGAAGCGAATATCGCGAACGAGTGAGGGGTGACCTGCTTTTGTCATGATCGAAGCATAGCGTTGGCTGTACTCTCTCGTTCGCAACGGCTCGAAGACGCGCTTTGGTTCAATCGTCGATTTCCGCTCTCGGAAACGTTACGGCGCGCAACTTTTGGGCCTTTCGCACATCTGCCCGAGGGGGACATGATCCAACCCTACCGCACCTTGTCGAACAAATCGGCGGAGGCGCGCTCCAGCAGGGCGCCGGCGGATTCGTTGGGGCGCATTTCGGCGGCGCCGACGTCGAATTCGGCGACGAAGGGCGAGCGGTCGGGGCCGGCGTCGAAGGCGGTGCAGCCGATGACGGCGGCGATCCGTTCGGCGGCCAGGCGGGCGGCCTCGCCGCGTGTGGCCGGCAGGGCCAGGGCGAAGACTTCCTTGGCCAGGCGGGCCGGAGTGTCCTCGACCCGCACGAGGCGCGAGATCATGGCGCCGATCTGGGGCAGGGCGCGGTCCAGCCAGCCGCCCTGGCGGGCCCAGGCGACGGCCTCGTTCTCACGCACCCGCAGGACGCAGACCGACAGGGGGCGTCGCCGGGCGCGCGAGGCGTCGGCGACCCGCGCCAGGTGGGCGGCGAACAGTTCGGGGGTGAACAGGCCGGTCGTCGGGTCCATGATGTCCAGGCCACGAACCGAATCCAGCGCCTTGCGGATGGTCAGGTAGCGACGGTGCGACTTGGCCAGGGCCAGCAGGCGTTCGGCGGTCTCGTCTTCGCGGGTGTCGGCGGTGGCGACGTCGGAGAAGCCCCGGTTGAACAGCTCGTCCAGGCTCATCTCGCTGCCGCCCCGGAGATAGAGCATCAGGGGGATGTGATAGAGGCGGGTGTTGCGCTTCATGCCCGAGGCGATGGACAGGGCCGGGGCATGGTCCTTGGCGCCCCACAGGACGGCGGCGTCGAACGGGCTTTCGTGCAGATAGTCGAAGGCGGTGTAGGGGGTGGGGGCGGCGACGACCTCGACCCCGGAGGCGGTCAGGGCGTTGGACAGGGCCAGGAAGCGGCGCTCGGCCACGCCGGCGGCCAGAATACGCAGGGGCGAATGATCGGGGCCGCCGGGCTGTAGATCCAGGCCGCGCGCGGCGAAGGTGTCGCAGCGAAGATCGAACTCCTCCTCGGCCACGGCCGCGCGGGTCATCTGCTCCAGGCGTAGGGCCGCCTGGGCGGGATGGGGCGGTGTGGTGACGGCGAGGTCCGCATCGGCCGCGGAACCGCGCGGGGCGCCGACCACCATGACCGGCAGGCTGCGCGGATGGGCGGCGGCGCGCAGTCGAGCGACGGCGTCGTCCTGGTACGAATCGAAATCGATCACGGCGGCGTCCAGCGGGAAGTCTTGCAGCGTCGCCTCGGCCGCGGCCAGGTCGCGGGCAGTGACGGTCGTCCAGCCGAGGGCGTCCAGTCCGGCCGCGAGCGGTCCGATCCGGCCATCCTGGGCCGCCAGGATCAATACACGCGCGTCGAAAGCCAAGTTAGTCGTCTCCCCATGGACGTCCGTGCGCCCATCGCCCGCAAAGGCGGCTGGGACCATAGCGAGGCGCCCCTTAAGGAAGCAATGACTTGGCGCGTCTGGAGCGGGGATAGACGGGTGTTTCGGAGTGGGATTTTCCTCGGCGAAGGAATGCTCTAGGTTAAGTCGCCTGTTCAACGGTTGTGAGAACCGGCTTGAGTGATCACCTGACCCGATCGGTTCTGAAGGCGCCCGGATTCTGGGGTGGTCTTGCAGTGCGCGCCTTTACCCGAAGCTGGGGTCGCGACGTGATGCTGTACACCGGCGGGGTGTCGTTCTTCGCCCTGCTGGCCGTGTTTCCGGCCATCGCCATCCTGATCGGCTTCTACAAGCTGGGTCTGTCGATCAGCGAGGTCAGCGCCCAGGCGGCGGCCCTGTCGGACCTGTTGCCCCAGGCGGCGCAGACGATTTTCCGCGATGAGATCACGCGCCTTACCAATGCGTCGGCCCGCACGGTGTCGGCGCAGAGCGCCTTCGCCCTGATCGTCGGCGCCTATGCGGCGCACAGGGGTTTCAAGGCCTTGTTGGCAGGGCTTAACCTGATCCACGATGAGACGGAGCCGCACGGCTTCTTCAGATTCAATCTGCTGGCCTTCTTCGTCGCCGTCTTCGCCTTCGCCCTGTTCACCGTGGTGTCGGGCGCCGTGGTGACGGCGCGGATCCTGGCCCATACGACCTCATCGGCGGCGGAAAAGTTCGGCGGCGGTTTGATGCCGATGGACGCCTTCCTGCCGGCGCTGGGCCTCGTGGTGGGGCTGACCCTGCTCTATCGCTACGCCATGAGCCACAGTTCGCGGGTCGCCTGGCTGCCGGCGATAACCGGCGGTCTGGTGGCGACGCTGATGTCGGTGATCTCGTCGTGGCTATGCGCCATCTATGTGGAGCAGATTGCGCCGTTGGGGGCGACATACGGCTCGGTCGGGGCGGTGGTGGTGCTGCTGATCTGGCTGTCGTGGAACATCAACGCCATCTTCTACGGCGGCGCCTTCGCTACCGAGATGGAGATCGCCGCCGACGCCGACGCCAAGAGCGGGACCACGCCGCCGACCGCTCAGGCCGATGTGGTCGACCTGTCCGAGCGTCGTGCCAGCCGCCGGTCGCGGCCTTAAGATCGGTGTTCAGCCGGTCTGCACCGTGAGGCGAATCACGCCTTCGGTTTCCTGAATGTCGAGCAGGCGGCCGTTCTTCTGGGTCATCAGATAGGGCACGTCGATTCGCGCCATGGGATCGGTGGCCAGAAGGACGAAGACCGTCCCGGCCGGGGCGCCGGCCATGGCCTTCATCAATCGGAGACTGGGCGTCGGACAGACATGGCCGCGCGAGTCGACGAGACGCGGCTCGGTCATGAGGCGAGCCGGTCCGCCAGCATCTCCAGGGCCACGCGGACGGCGGCGGTGCGAATGGCGTCGCGGCCGATGTCGCCGAAGTTTTCCTGGCGATGGATCAGACCGCCCGGCCCCTGGGCCGCGAAATGGACCAGACCGACCGGCTTTTCCGGCGATCCGCCGCCGGGGCCGGCGATGCCGGTGACGGCGACGCCGACGGCGGCGCGCGAATGGGCGACGGCGCCCTGGGCCATGGCGCGGGCGGTCGGCTCGGAGACCGCGCCATGGGCGATCAGCGTCGCCTCGGGCACGCCCAACATCTGTTGCTTGGCCTCATTGCTGTAGGTGACGAACCCCCGGTCCAGGGCGGCGGACGAGCCTGGGACGGCGGTCAGGGCGGCGGCGACCAGGCCGCCGGTGCAGCTTTCGGCCGTGGTCAGCATCAACCCATGCGTGGTTGAGGTTGCGACGATCTGTTGCGCCAGGCGCTGAATATCTTGCGGGAACATGGCCTTTTCATAGGCCGCGAGTCCCGCTCTAACCAGAGCCATGACCGATGTGACCGAGGTCCAAGTCGCGACCCGCAGGCCAGCCCCCCAGGCGACCGCGATCCTGTTCGCCATCGCCGTCTTCACCTCGGCCTGCCTGGTCTTTGTGGTGCAGCCGATGGCGACCAAGCTGATCCTGCCGACCCTGGGCGGATCGCCGTCGGTTTGGAATGCGGCCATGGTCTTCTTCCAGACCGCGCTGCTGGTCGGATACCTCTACGCGCACCTGTTGCAGAGGATCGGATCGATGCGTCTTCAGGCGGCGGTGCATCTGGGCCTGCTGCTGATCGCGGCCCTGTTTCTGCCGTTGCGGATCAGCGGCCTGCTGGGCGATCCCGATCCGTCGGCGCCGACGGTCTGGCTGCTGGCCACCCTGGCTGTGTCGATCGGCGCCCCGTTCGCGGTTCTGTCGGCGACGGCGCCGCTGTTGCAGGCCTGGTATGCGCGGGTCACGGCCATGGCTGGAGGTGGTGATGGTGCGCCGGGGGGCAACAACCCCTATGTGCTTTACGCCGCCTCGAACCTGGGAAGTTTCCTGGCCTTGCTGGCCTATCCGGCTCTGATCGAGCCCCTGGTCAGCCTGTCGGGGCAGAGGGGCGGGTGGAGCCTGGGTTACGGCCTGTTCGTGGTCATGATCGCGGGTCTGGGCGTCTTCGCCTGGCGGCGGCGCGAGGCGGTGGCGGCAGAGCCCGCGCGGCTGGAACCCGGGCCCCGCATCGCTTGGCGCGAGAAGGGGTTGCTGATCCTGCTGGCCGCCGCGCCGTCCAGTCTGATGCTGGGGGTGACGGCGCACCTGTCGACGGACGTGGCCTCGGCGCCCTTTCTGTGGGTCATCCCGCTGGCCCTTTATCTGCTGACCTTCGTCATCGCCTTCCAGGCGCGGCCGGTCATTCCGATCTACCTGACCCTGGCGATCCAGGCGGGGGTGTTGGCGGCCTGCGCGGCCCTGGCGGCGTTCAGGACGACCGAGTGGCTGTTCGTCTTCGGGGTCAATCTGACGGCCTTCTTCTTCAGCGCCCTGATGTGCCACCAGCTGATGGCCGAGCGGCGGCCGGCGCCGGGGCGGCTGACCGAGTTTTATCTGCTGCTGTCGCTGGGCGGGGTTATAGGCGGGGTGTTCAACGCCCTGATCGCGCCGGTCGTGTTCAACATGGTGTGGGAATATCCGCTGGTGCTGGTCGCGGTGGGGCTGCTGCGACCGTGGCGGGGACGTGAGATGCGCACCTGGGAGATCATCGCCTGCGTTATCGGCGTGCTGATCGCCCTGTCCGGGCCGTTAGGGCTGGCGCTGGTTCGCTATGCGCCGGATATCCGCGCCAATGTGCCGGATGCAGAGCTGGTGCGGATCGCCCAGGCGGTGCTGGGGATCGCGGCCCTGTTCGCCTTTTTGCTGCGGGACCGGGCGGTCATGTTCAGCGTGGTGATCGGGGCCATGGTCTGGTCCGGCTATCATGTCGCGCGCGGCTATGACTGGACGCTGACGGAACGGAGCTTCTTCGGGGTCATGCGGGTGGCCAGCACCACTATCGAAGGGCTCGACGGGCCGGTTCATGTGCTGATGCACGGCACCACCCTGCACGGCGCCCAGGCGCAGTCGGAGCGGTATCGATGCCTGCCGACCCTGTATTACGCCACGACCACGCCCATCGGGCAGGCGGGCATGATCGCTCATGAACGCCACCCCGACGGCGCGGTGATCGGGGTGGTGGGGCAGGGCGCGGGGGCCATGGCCGCCTATAAGCGAACTCAGGACCGGATGAGCTTCTTCGAGATCGATCCGATGGTGGACCGGCTGTCGCGCGATCCGCGCTGGTTCAGTTTCATCAACGGCTGCGCCCAGGGGGCGGTGCGGACGGTGCTGGGCGACGCCCGCCTGACCATGGAGCAGGAGGCGCCAGGCAGCTATGACCTGCTGATCATCGACGCCTTCTCATCGGACGCGGTGCCGACCCATTTGCTGACGGTCGAGGCCATCGCCGGCTATCTGCGCCTGCTGAAACCCGACGGGGTGGTGGTGCTGCACCTGTCGAACCGGAACCTGGAGATCACCCTGCCGGCCGAGGCGGCGGCGGCGGCCCTGAAAGCGCCGGCCCTGCACCAGATCTATAGGGAACGGCCCGAGGCGGTGCAGATGTCCGAATCCTCGACCGAGGCCCTGGTCATCGGCAAGTCGGAGGCGGCCATGGCGCCCTATCGGGCCGACCCGCGCTGGCGCAGGCTAGAGGCGACTGAGGTGCGGCCGTGGACCGACGACTATGTCAATCTGTTCGGGTCGCTGGTCCGCCAGATCCAGTATTCGGCACAGTAGGGCCTAGGCCGGGATAGGGATTTCGACCGTGGCCACGGCCTGGGCCGCCAGGCCTTCGCCCCGGCCCGTGAAGCCCAATCCTTCGGTCGTGGTGGCCTTGACGCTGACAGCGTCGAGCGGAAGGGAGAGCAGGCTGGCGATCCGTTCGCGCATGGCCTGGCGGTGCGGCTTCACCTTGGGCTGTTCGCAGATCAGGGTCACGTCAACATTGACGATGCGGCCGCCGCGCGCGGTCACAAGCTCAGCGGCGTGAAGCAGGAAGAGGTCGGAGGAAGCGCCCTTCCATTTCGGGTCAGTCGGCGGGAAGTGGTCGCCGATGTCGCCTTGAGCGATCGCGCCCAGAAGGGCGTCGGTCAGGGCGTGCAGGCCCGCGTCGGCGTCGGAATGGCCGATCAGGGTCTGGTCGTGCGGCACCTCGATCCCGCACAGCCAGACCGACCCGCCGGGGCCCCAGCGGTGGACGTCGTAGCCGGAGCCGATGCGGGTCTGATAGCGGGTCGCTTGCGACAACAGGGCCTCGGCCATGGCGAAATCCTCGGGATAGGTCAGTTTCATCAGACGTGGATCGCCCGCGACGAGGGCGACGCGTCCGCCGTGGCGTTCGACCACCACGGCTTCGTCCGTCGGGGCGTCGGGACCGGTCCAGGCGGCGTAGGCGGATTCGATAGTCTGGCGACGGAAGGCCTGGGGCGTCTGGGCCCGCCAAAGGCCGTCGCGCTCGACCACCCCCGCCATCAAGCCCTCGGCGCCGCGACGCAGGCTGTCGGCGACCGGCAGGGCGGGCAAGGCGCCGCCGGCGTCGGACAGGGCCGCGATCAGGCGGTCGATGACGGCGCGGTCCAGCAGGGGGCGGGCGGCGTCGTGGATCAGGACGGGCTGGTCGGCGGGGCAGGCCAGGGCGGCCAGGCCGGCGCGGACGGACTGGGCGCGGACGTCGCCGCCGACGACTGCGCGCCAGTGCGACAGTCCCGCCAGGGCCTCGGCCACGCGCGGCTCGGCGCCGGGGGCGATCACGATGACCAGTTCGTCGGCGCCCGCGTTCAGCAGGGCCTCGGCCGACCAGCGCAGTACGGGCTTTCCGCCCAGGGTGCGCCACTGTTTGTCGCCGCCGGCGCGCGAGCCTGAACCGGCCGCGACGATGATGCCCGAGAAAGTCATGACGGCCTTCTAAAGCGCGCCGTCGGCGGGCGAAACCATCAAACCGCCTCGGTGGTGCTTGACGAGGCGGCCTCGGATGCTGCGAAAGGCGGAGATGGCCAAGACCTTACAGATCGGCGACGTGACGGTGCCGGGGCAGGTGCTGATGGCGCCCATGACCGGCGTCACCGACCTGCCGTTCCGCGTGCTCGCGTCCAAACTGGGCGCGGCCTATGTGGCGACCGAGATGGTGGCGGCCAAGGAACTGGCGCGCGAGCGGCCCGACGTGGTGCGCCGCGCCGCCGTCGGGGCCGGTCTGCCGCTGACGGTAATCCAGCTGGTCGGCCGCGATCCGGGCCAGATGGCCGAGGGCGCGCGCATGGCTGAGAGGGCGGGCGCGGACATCGTCGATCTGAACTTCGGCTGTCCAGCCAAGGAGGTCACGGGCTCGGCCGCCGGATCGGCCCTGATGCGCACGCCGGATCTGGCCTGCCGGATTATGGAGGCGGCGGTTCAGGCGACCGGTCGGCCGGTGACGGTCAAGATGCGGTTGGGCTGGGACGACGACAGCCGAAACGCCGCCGAACTGGCGAAGCGGGCCGAGGCGATCGGGGTCAAGGCGGTGACGGTGCACGGCCGCACCCGCAAGCAGTTCTATACCGGCAAGGCCGACTGGGATGCGGTCGGGGCGGTCAAGGCGGCGGTCGGCATCCCCGTGATCGTCAACGGCGACATACTGACGGCGGATGACGCGCGCGAGGCCCTAGCGCAGTCAGGCGCGGACGGTCTGATGCTGGGGCGCGGCGTCTATGGACGGCCCTGGCTGGCGGCGCATCTGGAGCGGGCGCTGATCGACGGGGTGTCGCTGGAAGAACCCGGGCCGGAGGCGCGGCTGGCCATCGTCGTCGAACACCTGCGGGCCTCGGCGGACTTCTACGGTCTGCCCCTGGGGCTGAAGATGTTCCGCAAGCACCTGGGCTGGTACATCGAACAGGCGCCCTGGCCGGCCGATCCGCAACACCGGCGCGAGGCCAAGGCAAGAATTTGCCGGCTGGATGATCCTGAGGCGGTCGAGGCGGCCATGTCGGAACTTTGGCGGCGGAATTTGCCGGATCAGGGCAAGTCTGTTGTTGAAAATGCGCCACAGTTGATCGACACTGCTGTGGCATGACGGATACGCCCTCAGCTGTGACCTCTCGAACCGACCGGGTGTCGGACGATGAGTCATTCTGGGGGCGGTTCGAGATGGAGCGGTCGCGCGCCGGCTTCGGCTTCGCCTATGTCGTCGCCGTAGTGATTACGGCGGCGGCGGTTTGGCTGGTGGCGCTTGCGCCCGGGGCGACCTCGGGGGCGGCGCGGGGTTCGACCAGTCAGCTGGTGCTGTTCGTCCTTCTGGCCAATCTGGCGCTGATCTCAGGCCTGGCCTTCATCGTCGGACGTCGCGTGTTGGCGCTGGCCCGTAGCACGGGCGAGGCAGGGTCGAGGCTGCATCTGCGGTTCGTCGCCCTGTTTTCCATGGTGGCGGTGATCCCGGCGGTGTTGATCGCTCTGGTGTTCGGGATACTGGTGACGCGCGGCGTGGATCAGTGGTTCAGCGACAATGTTCAGGCCTCGGTCGAAAACGGCGCTGTCGTCGGTCGCGCCTATGTCAAGGATGTGGCCTCGTCCGTGGACGCAGACCTGGGAACGATCTCCGACCAGTTGAGCAGCGCGCGCAGTCTGTTCGGCAATCGTATTCAGTTCAACGACGCACTGGCGCAGCTTGGGGATATCTTCGGCTATCCGGCCATCTACATTTTGAACGGCGAAGGACAGGTGCTGGCAAGGGCGGAGAAACCCAATGCCCCCCCTTATCTGGCGCCGCCGCGCAACTACCTGGAGGCTGCCGCTGAAGGGGGGCAGCCTCCCACTGACGTGACGCAGAATCCGGACGCCGTGCGATCAATCGTCGCTCTTCCGGCCTATGGCGACGCCTATCTGTATCTTGTGCGTCCTTTGCAGGACGGACTGGTCGCACGGATGAATGCGTCGATCCAGTCGATCCAGGCCTATCAGGAAGCGAAGGAAAGCCGGTCGCGGATCCAGTCGGCCTTCATTCTCAGCTATCTGGAAACGGCCCTTCTGGTGCTGGTGGGCGCGGTTTGGCTGGGCATGTCGGCGGCCAGCAGTATTTCGGCGCCGATCGGCCGTCTGGTGAAGGCGGCGGATCAGGTGGCGGGCGGCGATTTCAGCGCCAGGGTGGACAGCGACGGCGCCCCCGCCGAGATCGCCACCCTGTCCGACGCCTTCAACCGGATGACCGGCGACCTACAGGCCCAGCAGACGGCGCTGAAGGCCGCCAGCGACGAGGCGCAGGATCGCAGTCGGTTCATCGAGACCGTGCTGTCCGGGGTCAGCGCCGGCGTCATTGGCCTGGATCGCCGGGGGCGTGTCTCGGCCATCAACGACAGCGCGCTGCAACTGCTGCACATCGAAGAAGAGGCGGTTCTGGGCCATGAACTGGCCGCGCTCTCTCCAGAGCTCAGTGATCTCGTGGGGCGGGTCGAGGCCCATATCGAAGAGGATATCGACATCAGCCGAGGCGGGGAGACCTTCCGGCTGCGGGTCCGGATCGAGGGCGGTCAGGGCGGCGAGATGGTTCTGACCTTCGACGACATCACCCGGTTGGTGACGGCCCAGCGCAACGCCGCCTGGCGCGACGTGGCCCGCCGGATCGCCCATGAGATCAAGAACCCCCTGACGCCGATCCAGCTGTCGGCCGAGCGGCTGAAGCGGAAATATAGGGACAAGGTGGACGACGTCGAGATCTTCGACCGGTGCACCGACACGATCATCCGCCAGGTCGGCGACATCGGCCGGATGGTGGATGAGTTCTCGTCCTTCGCCCGCATGCCGGCGCCGCGCTTCGGCGCGGCCAATCCGGCGGAGATGCTGCGCGAAGCCGTGTTCGCCCAGAGGGTCGCGGCCGCCGATATCGTGGTCGAGATGCACGAGCCCCTGCCCAAGGCGACGCTGCGATGCGACGCCCGGATGGTGGGGCAGGCCCTGATCAATATCCTGAAGAACGCCGGCGAATCCGTCGCCGCCCGACGGCTGGCGGATGGCGATGCGGCCGCGTCAGACGAGGCGGGGATCATCGCCTCGCTGATCGTGGAGAACGGCCTGGCGACCTTCATGGTCGAGGACGACGGGATCGGCCTGCCGGCCAAGGATCGCGATCGTCTGACCGAACCCTATGTCACCACGCGCGAGAAGGGCACGGGCCTGGGCCTGGCCATCGTCAAACGCATCTGCGAGGACCACGGCGGCGAGCTGAAGCTGGCCGACGCCGAGACCCTGCGCGGCGCGCGCGTGTGCCTGATCTTCCCCCTGAAACCCCACGGCAAGACCGGCGACGTGACGGAGCGCAAGCTCCAGACCGTCGTGGCCGAATAAGCGAGGCAAGATGCGACCTACCGGTTCCGACATTCTAGTCGTCGACGACGAGGCGGACATCCGCG
This sequence comes from Brevundimonas sp. SL130, assembly GCF_026625805.1. Lineage (NCBI taxonomy): Bacteria > Pseudomonadati > Pseudomonadota > Alphaproteobacteria > Caulobacterales > Caulobacteraceae > Brevundimonas > Brevundimonas sp. SL130. The sequence goes on along the minus strand of NZ_CP113064.1, from coordinate 2,156,888 downwards.
ATCTGGTCTCGGGTCTGCTTGAGGACGAGGGGCACGCCGTGCGCGTGGCCGCCAATTCCGACGAGGCCCTGGCGGCGATCCGAGCGCGGAAGCCGTCGCTGGCGATCCTGGACATCTGGATGCAGGGCGGCGGACTGGATGGGCTGGAACTGCTGGAGGTGGTCAAGGAGATCGATCCCGACCTGCCGGTGGTGATGATCTCGGGGCACGGCAATATCGAGACGGCGGTGACGGCGCTGAAGCGCGGCGCCTATGACTTCATCGAAAAGCCGTTCAAGTCCGACCGGCTGGTGGTCGTGGTCGAGCGGGCGATCGAGGCGGCGACGCTGAAGCGCGAAAACCGCCGGCTGCGGGCCCAGACCATGACGCCGTCCGGCCTGATCGGAAGGTCGCAGGCGGCCCAGGCGCTGCGCGGCACCATCGCCAAGGTGGCCCAGGCCAACAGCCGCGTCTTGATCGCCGGCCCGGCCGGATCGGGCAAGGAACTGGTCGCCCGTCAGATCCACGAGGCCAGCCCGCGCGCCCGCGCGGAGTTCGTGGCCATTTCGGCGGCCGGGATGACGCCCGAACGTCTGGACGTCGAACTGTTTGGGGAAGAGGGGCAGGACGGTCGCCCGCGCAAGATCGGCGTGTTCGAACGGGCCCATAACGGCACGCTTTATCTGGACGAGATCAGCGACATGCCGCGCGAGAGCCAGAGCCGCATCTTGCGCGTCCTGGTCGATCAGCGCTTCCGTCGCGTCGGCGGTGAGCAGGACGTGCAGGTCGATGTGCGGGTCGTCACCTCGACCTCGCGCGACCTGAAGGCCGAGATCGCCGAGGGGCGGTTCCGCGAGGATCTGTTCCATCGTCTGAACGTGGTGCCGATCCGCGTGCCGGCCCTGTCGGAGCGGCGCGAGGATATCGCCGAACTGGTTGAATATTTCGTCGAGACCATCAGCGCCTCGCAAGGCCTGCCGCGCCGCGTGGTCGGCGACGACGCCGTCGCCGTGCTGCAGGTCCACCCCTGGCCGGGCAATATCCGCCAGCTACGCAACAATATCGAGCGGCTGTTGATCCTGGCGACGGGCGATCCGAACGAGCCGATCACCGCCGACATGCTGCCGCAGGAGGTGGCGACGTCGAACGGCGGGTCGTCTACCCTGGGCGCCGAACGCACAATCGCCCTGCCGTTGCGCGAGGCGCGCGAAGTGTTCGAGAGAGATTATCTGGCGGCGCAGATCATGCGTTTCGGCGGCAATATATCGCGGACTGCGGCCTTCATCGGCATGGAGCGGTCGGCGCTGCACCGCAAGTTGAAGTCGCTGGGGGTGTCGCCCGCGCGCGGCGGAGAAGAGGAAGATCAAGCCTGATGTCCCGCGTCGCCTACGTCAACGGAACCTATAGCCCGCATGGCCAGGCTGTGGTCCATATCGAGGATCGCGGCTTCCAGTTCGCCGACGGCGTTTATGAGGTCTGGTCCGTGTTCGACGGTCGGCTGGCGGATTTCGACGGCCATATGACCCGCCTGCACCGCAGCCTGAACGAATTGCGCATCGATATTCCCATGTCGGTCGAGGCCCTGACGCGGGTGCTGCGCGAGACCGTCCGTCGCAATCGGGTCAAGAACGGCATCGTCTACCTGCAGGTCACGCGCGGCACGGCCCGTCGCGATCACCCGTTTCCCATGCCCGGCACGCCCCCCAGCGTCATCGTCACCGCCAAGTCGATTTCGCCCGCGCGCGGCGAGGCGCAGGCGCAGAAGGGCGTCGCCGTCCTGACCCAGCCCGATATCCGGTGGGGACGATGCGACATCAAGACGGTGGGGCTGCTGCCAAACATCCTGGCCAAACAGGCGGCGCGCGAGGCGGGCGCCTATGAGGCCTGGTTCGTGGACGAAATGGGGCTGGTGACCGAAGGGTCTTCGACCAATGCCTGGATCGTGGACGAACACGGCAAGCTGCGGACGCGCGACACCCAGGCCAACATCCTGAAGGGCTGCACCCGCACGACCCTGATGGCGCTGATCAAGGAACACGGGGTCGAGCTGGACGAGCGTCCGTTCAGCGTTGACGAGGCCAAGCGGGCGCGTGAAGCCTTCTTCACCGCCGCAGGCGCTTTCGTCACGCCGGCGGTGTCCATTGACGGAACAAAGGTCGGCGACGGCAAGCCTGGGCCGATTACGCTGAAGCTGCGCCAGCTCTATCTTGATCAGGCGCGCCGAGACTCTGTCTGAGGGATGACCATGCTCAAGACCCTGTTCGGTCGTGGCGCCGCTGACGCCGCTCCGCGTGATACTGATGCTGATTGGGAAGAGATCGGTCGCACAAATCCCTATTACGGCGTCCTGACGGATCCGCGCTTCAAGTCAGACAATCTGACTGATGAGGTTCTGGCTGACTTCTTCCGGAGCGGCGTGCAGGGGATCGAACACGAGGTCAGATGGTTGAGGGGGCGGTATCCCGACTTTGCGCCCAAATCCGCGCTTGATTTCGGCTGTGGCGTCGGCCGGCTGACACGCGCCTTGGCCGCGGTCACAGGCGACGTGTTTGGAGTCGATATCTCGGATTCCATGCTGGTAGAGGCGCGTCAAAATGTGCCTGCGGGCGCGACGTTCGGGCGACAGCTGCCTGATCGCGCTTTCGACTGGATTGTTTCGCTGATCGTCTTTCAGCACATACCTCCTGAGCGCGGCTACCCTCTGCTGAAAGCCCTGATGGCGCGGTTGGCGCCCGGCGGCTTCGTCACCCTTCAGTTCGCTCTATATCGAGATCCGCGTCACGCCTCCGTTCCAGGCGGGCGCATCGTCATGGGTGAGGACTTCACCACGATCTCCAATGTCAAAGCTCTGCGCAAACTGGCCAAGGGCGAGATGGTCATGTTCGATTACGATCTGACCGTGATCTCTGCGATCTTGTTCGACGCAGGGGTCGCCGACATCGAACTGTCCCATACGGACCACGGTGGCTTCCACGGCGCCTGTATTCGCGGTCGGCGCGAGGCTTGACGCATCTTGAAGACCGACAGCACAGCGACCAACTAGAAAAAGCGGTCCTCGACCGTTGCGGGTGTGGTTAGGCGGCGTCTAAGGTCGCCTCCGGCCGCCGTTCGGCCCCGACGCCGCTCCCTCGGCGACGAACAACCAAGAACAGGAAAAACCTGCCATGTCGCAAGACAAACGTCAGAACCTTCAGGACACCTTCCTCAACTCGGTCCGCAAGACCAAGACGCCGCTGACCATCTTCCTGGTGAACGGGGTCAAGCTGCAGGGAATCGTGACCTGGTTCGACAACTTCTGTGTGCTGCTGCGCCGCGATGGCCAGTCCCAGTTGGTGTACAAGCACGCCATCTCCACCATCATGCCGTCCGCGCCCGTGCAGATGTACGAGCCCGACGCCGAAGAAGACTGATTGACCAGCAAACTGATCGACCACTCCGTCCCGCTGATCCGGGCGGTCGTTATCCATCCCGACCGACGCTCAGACAGCCCTCGGCTGGCGAGCGAGCGCCTTGAGGAAGCCGTGGGCCTTGCCCGCGCGCTGGACCTTGATGTGCGCGCTGAAGAGATCGTGCGACTGCGTGGGACCACGCCCGCCACCCTGTTTGGAAGCGGCAAGGTCGAGGAACTGGCCGCCTTGGTCCGCGCGGCCGATGCCGAGGCGGTCATTATCGATGACGCCCTGACGCCGGTGCAGCAACGCAATCTGGAGAAGGAATGGGAGGTGAAGGTCATCGACCGCACCGGCCTGATCCTGGAAATCTTCGGACGCCGCGCGCGCACCAAGGAAGGCCGGCTGCAGGTCGAGCTGGCGCGGCTCGACTATGAGCGGTCGCGCCTGGTGCGGACCTGGACCCACCTTGAGCGGCAACGCGGGGGCACCGGCTCGACCGGCGGTCCCGGCGAAACCCAGATCGAGCTGGACCGACGCCTGATCGCCGACCGGATCGTGCGGCTGAAAGCCGAGCTGGAAGAGGTGCGCCGCACGCGCGGCCTGCACCGTAAACAGCGTCAGAAGGTCCCGTTCCCGACCATCGCCCTGGTCGGCTACACCAACGCCGGCAAATCGACCCTGTTCAACCGGCTGACGGGATCAGAGGTCTTCGCCAAGGATCTGCTGTTCGCCACCCTGGATACGACCCAGCGCACCATCCGGCTGCCGCAGGGCCGGCCGGCGATTGTGGCGGACACGGTCGGCTTCATCTCCGACCTGCCGCACGAACTGGTCGAGAGCTTCCGCGCCACGCTGGAAGAGGTGGGCGAAGCCGATCTGATCCTGCACGTCCGCGACATCGCCTCGGCCGACAGCGACGCCCAGGCCAAGGACGTCGAGGCGGTGCTGAAACAGATCGAGACGCCCGAGGGCAAGACGCGTCGCGTGCTGGAGGTCTGGAACAAGATCGACCTGCTGGACGACGAAGCGCGTGAGGCTGTTTTGGGCCAGGCTGAACGTCTGGCCAAGGCGGGGGAGGCGGTCGCGGTCTCCGCCTGGACGGGCGAGGGGGTCGAGCCTCTGCGCCAGACCATCGCCGGCCTGATCGACGACGATCCGGAAACGCGTCTGACGCTCGCGCCTGCGCAGGGCGAGGCCTTGGCCTGGCTGTATGAGCATGGGCGGGTGACATTCCGGGATACCGATGACCTTGGACGTACTCATGTCACGGTGCGTCTGCATCCTGCCGCGCTCGGGCGATTCGAGCGCCTTTATCCTGATCTGGCGGACTGAGTTTTCATGCACCTGATCGAGACCGTCCTGCTTCTGCTTCTGGCTGTTGTGGTGTCGGGCTCGGTCGCACGGATCACGCGCATCGCCCTGCCGCTGGTGCAGATCGGGCTGGGGGCCGCCATCGTCCTGGCGACGGGGACGACGGTGGATCTGGAGCCGGATATCTTCTTCCTGCTGTTCCTGCCGCCTCTGCTGTTTCTCGACGGATGGCGGATCCCCAAGGAAGCCCTGTTCCGTGACCGGGCGGTGATCCTGGAGCTGGCCCTGGGCCTGGTGTTGTTCACCGTGGTCGGGCTGGGCTTCCTGATCTGGTGGATGATCCCCGAGATGCCCTTGCCGGTGGCCTTCGCCCTGGCCGCCATCCTGTCGCCGACCGACCCGATTGCGGTCAAGGCCATCGCCGCGCGAGCCCCGATCCCGAAGCGGCTCATGCACATTCTCGAGGGCGAATCGTTACTGAACGACGCGACCGGCCTGACCTGTATGCGGATTGCGGTGGCGGCGGCGACTACGGGCGCCTTTTCGGTCGGCGGCGCCTTGGGGACCTTTGCCTGGTTGGCGCTGGTGGGTGTCGCGGTCGGGGTTCTGGTGACCATGGCCATCAGCTCGGCCAAGGCCTTCGTCAGTCGTCGCTGGGGCGAGGATGTCGGGGCGCAGATTTTGATCAGCCTGCTGATCCCGTTCGCGGCCTATCTGGTCGCCGAAGAATTGCAGGCTTCCGGCATTCTGGCGGCGGTGTCGGCGGGCGTGACCATGAGTTTCACCGAGCGAGGCGGCGGCATAGGCGGCCAGTCCCTGGCCATGACCCGCATCCGCCGCGGCGTGGTGTGGGACACGGTTCAGTTCGTCGCCAACGGCATCATCTTTGTCATTCTGGGCGAACAGATGCCGTCGATCCTGGCGCGGGCGGCGGAGGTGGTGCGGGGGACCAGTCGGCCGGAAATCTGGTGGCTGGCCATCTATGTCTTCGCCATTGTCGCCGCCCTGGCCGCCTTGCGGTTTGCCTGGGTGTGGACCTCGCTGAAGCTGACCCTGTTCCGGCGGCGTCATCGCGGGCCGCCGGCCAAGGTGGGGCTGCGGCTGACGATGGTGATGTCGCTCGCCGGCGTGCGGGGGGCGATCACCTTGGCGGGGATTCTGACCCTGCCGTTCGTCCTGGCGGACGGATCGCCGATGCTGTCGCGCAATCTGGCGATCTTCCTGGCCGCGGGGGTGATCATCGTGTCGTTGTTGGTCGCCACCTTCGCCCTGCCGCGTCTGATGAAGGGGGTCGAGCTGCCGCCCGAGCCGTCGCAGGAACGGGAGACGGATCGCGGTCGCGTTGCGGCCGCCTCAGCCGCCCTGCGCGCTGTCGAGGACGTGTCCCACGCCATGGCCGAGGGCAAGACCAACCCCGACCTCTATTCCGACATCGCCAGCCGGATCATGGAGGTCTATCGCCGACGCATCGAGACCCACACCCGCACGGACGAAGACGACGCCGTGCTGGCGCGCAAGATCGACGACGTGGAGCGTCGGCTCTGGCTGGCCGGCCTGGCGGCGGAACGGGATGAACTGACCCGCATGGCGCGGTCGCGTCAGCTGGACGAAGTGACGGCGCGCCGGATGATCCGCGAGGTCGATCTGCAGGAGCTGCGCTACCTCTGACCCAGCTGAGAGGCGTCAGATCTAGTGCAGCTTCAGACGTCCGGAGACGCGACGGTGCAGCAGGCGGGACAAGGCCAGCAGGGCGGTGCGGCGTACGCCCAGAATGGCGCGGTGATGCTCCAGGTGCAGGGCCATATAGGCCCATTTGGCGATCAGGCCTTCGATCAGAAAGTCGGGGCCGCCGAGATTGCCCATAAGCGAGCCGACGCCTCGGTCGCCGCCCAGGGACACCAACGAACCCTTGTCGCGATAGACATAGGGGCCGGGATCGCGTGACGGATCGGACAGGGCCTTGGCCAGATAGGCGGCCTGCTGGGCCGCAGCCTGGGCTCTGGCGGGGACCGGGCGGCCATCAGGGCCCGGCGCCTCGGCGCAGTCGCCCATGGCGTAGACGTCGGGCGTCGAGGCGCGCAGGTGGTCGTCCACGACGAACTGGTTGATGCGGCCGGTCGTCAAGCCGAGATCACGATTGGATTCCGCCGCCTTCACCCCGGCCGCCCAGACGATCAGGCCGGCTGGGACCGGGCCCTTGGACGTGTCCAGTCGGTCGTTGTAGACGGCGCTCACCTTGGCGTCCGTCAGCAGCCGCACGCCCTTGGCCTTCAAGGCGTGAGCCGCCTTGGCCGAGACGGTTTCGGGCAGGCCGCCCAGGATGCGGGGCGCGGCCTCGACGATGGTGACGTTGAGGTCGAATTTCTGGTCCGGGGCCAGGCCGGCGGACAGTTCGTCGTGACCTTCGATCAACTCGGTCGACAGTTCCACGCCGGTGGCGCCCGCGCCGACGATGGCGATGTTCAATGTCCGCTCATCGGAGTAGGCGGCGGCGAGGAAGGCTGCGGTCAGTCGCTTGTTGAAGGCTTCGGCGTCGGCGACGTCTTCCAGCAGATGCGCATGTACGGCGGCGCCGGGCGTGTTGAACAGGTTCGACCCGCTGCCGATGGCCAGAACCAGAGTGTTGAACGACAAGGTGCGGGGCTTGACCAGGACCACGCCGTCCTGATCCCGGATTTCGCCTAAGGTGAGGGTTTTGCGGGTGGGGTCGAGACCCGTCAGATCGCCGAAGGCGAAGCTGAAATGATTGCGGCGGGCCAGGACCGGATAGGACAGACCCTCCTGGTGGCTGTCCATGGAGCCCGCAGCCACCTCGTGCAGGCTGGGCTTCCAAAGATGGAAGATGGAGCGGTCGATCAGCAAAACGCGCCGACGGCCCTCGCGCGGGCCGAACTTCCGGCCCAGGCGGGCGGCGAGCTCAAGCCCGCCAGCGCCGCCGCCGATGATGACGATGTCGTGCTGCATCCGGGTCTCCTTAAGATGACCCGAAACTAGGCTCAGGCCGGCTTTTCTTCCAGACGCTTGTCGAGATAGGCCCCGACACGGCGTTCGACGGCGCTCATATGGTCCTGCCAGAAGTGGCTGGCGCCCTCTTCCAGTTCGTAGTCGATGATGATGCCCTTCTGGGTGCGCAGCTTGTTGACCACGCGCTCGACCTCGACCGGGGGCACGATGGTGTCGGCCGTGCCGTGCAGGAACAGGCCAGACGCCGGGCAGGGGGCCAGGAAGCTGAAGTCGTACATGTTCGACGGCGGCGAGACCGAGATGAAGCCGTCCGTCTCCGGCCGTCTCATCAGGAGTTGCATGCCGATATAGGCCCCGAATTGGTAACCGCCGACCCAGGTCTGGCTGGCGCCGGGGTTGTTCGACTGAAGCCAGTCCAGCGCCGTAGCCGCGTCGGCCAGCTCGCCGATGCCGGAATCGAACTCGCCCTGAGACTTGCCGACGCCGCGCGAATTATAGCGCAGGGTGGCGAAGCCGCGCTGCTGGAACAGCTGGTGCAGGGTGACCGCGACCGGGTTGTTCATATGCCCGCCCGCCTTGGGGTGTGGGTGCAGAATCAACGCGATCGGCGCGTTCGGGCGTTTGCCCGGGGAATAGCGGCCTTCGATGCGACCGGAGGCGCCGGGCAGGATGACTTCAGGCATAGGGGCTCTGGAATCCGTTCAACTGTCATTTCGCGTGTGCGTAATACTTGACCGCTGAGGTGGGACTTTCTAAGTCCCTCCGCAAGCGAGCCGCCTTTGCGAAGGCGCGGGTTCTAGCACAAGAGCCCCGAAAAGCGCGCAATTTTTGAGGGTGCGATATGCGTCTGTCGACCAAGGGACGATACGCCGTGATGGCGATGGCCGATCTGGCGAAGAACGGACGCGGCGAGAGCGGCGAAATCCGGGCGGTTTCGCTGGCTGAAATCGCCGCGCGCCAGGAGATTTCGCTGAGCTATTTGGAGCAGTTGTTCGCCCGTCTGCGCAAGAGCGGCCTGGTCAAGAGCGTGCGCGGACCCGGCGGTGGCTATCGTTTGGCCAAGGCGGCGCAAGAGACGGTGGTGGCCGAAATCGTGCTGGCGGTGGACGAGCCGATCCGGGCGACGCGCTGCGTGGCCCACGGATCGCCCAAGGGCTGTATGCTGGCGGGCGAGCGCTGCATCACCCATGAACTGTGGGAAGACCTGGGCGACGAAATTCATCGTTATCTGGCGGGTGTGTCGCTGGAGGATGTGGTCCTGAACCGCACGGGGCAGCGGCGACGCAATGTCGAACCTTCGCAGGCTGTGGGGGTGGCGGCATGACCAGCGTCTATCTGGACTACAACGCCTCGGGCCTGGTGCGGCCGGAAGTGTTGGAGATCATGGCTAAGGCCCTAGCTGACAACGGCAATCCGTCAGCGGTCCATGCGGCCGGGCGGCGCGCACGAGCGCGGGTCGAGACGGCGCGGGCCCAGGTGGGCGAACTGGTCGGCGCCGATCCAACCGCTGTGGTGTTCAACAGCGGCGGAACCGAAGCCAATGCGCAGGCGATCGCCAGCGCCCTGGCCGCCGGATGCGAGCGGCTGATCGTTTCGGCGACCGAGCACCCATGCGTGGCCGAGACGGCGGCGAATGCGGGAGCGCCCGTCGAGGTGCTGCCGGTCGATGCCGACGGCGTGGTTGATCTGGCTTGGTTGGCCGAGGCCTTGACGCGTCGGGGGCGGGCCGTGGTCGCCATTCATCATGCGAACAACGAGAGCGGCGTGATCCAGCCCGTGGTCGAGGCCGCCGCTCTGGTGCGCGCGGCCGGAGGCTGGCTGCACATCGACGCCATACAGTCGGCGGGCAAGATTTCGGTCGATATGCGGATTCTGGACGCGGATAGCCTGACCCTGTCGGCGCACAAGCTGGGCGGGCCGCAAGGCGTCGGGGCGTTGGTCTTCAAGGAGGGCGTGTCGGGCGTGCGCATCCTGCACGGAGCGGGGCAGGAGCGGGGGCTGCGCGCCGGGACCGAGAATGTTCCGGGCATCGCCGGGTTCGGCGTGGCCGCCGACTGCGCCGCGCGGGACCTGGAGACGATGGCTTCGCATGTCTGCTGGCGCGATTCCGCCGAGGCCAAGGTTAAGGCCGCCGGGGCGACCGTGATCGGCGCTGACGTGGCGCGCCTGCCCAACACCCTGTTCATGGCGGTCGAGGGTTGGGACAGTCCTCAACAGTTGATTACGCTCGATCTGGCTGGGGTCATGGTGTCGGCGGGCTCGGCCTGTTCGTCGGGCAAGGTCAAGCCGTCTAAGACCATCAGCGCCATGGGATTGAACGCTCTGGCCACCGGGGGCGTGCGCGTTTCCGGCGGCTGGGGCACGACAGAAAGCGACTGGGTGCGGTTCGCCGACGCCTGGATCGCCGCCTACGACAAGCACAAGACACGCGCCGCAGAGCGCGTGAGAGAGGTCGCCTGATGGCCGCCGTCAAGGAAACCATCGACGCCGTCGCCGCGCTGGAGAAATACGCGCACGGCTTTACGTCAGACATCGAGCAGGAGTTCGCGCCGCGCGGCCTGAACGCCGACATCGTGCGCTTCATCTCCGAGAAGAAGGGCGAGCCGGAGTGGATGCTGGAATGGCGCCTAGCCGCCTATGAGCGCTGGCTGGCGATGGAGGAACCGACCTGGGCGGCGGTGAAGTACGAGCCGGTCGATTACCAGTCGCTGTTCTACTATGCCGCGCCCAAGCAGAAGGAGGGGCCAAAGTCGCTGGACGAGGTCGATCCCGAGATCCTGGAAATCTACAAGAAGCTGGGCATCCCGCTGAAAGAGCAGGAGGTGTTGGCGGGGGTGCAGGGGGCGCCACGCGTGGCCGTGGACGCCGTGTTCGACAGCGTCTCGGTGGTCACCACCTTCAAGGAGGAACTGGCCAAGGTCGGCGTGATCTTCATGCCGATTTCTGAAGCCCTGCGCGAATATCCTGAGCTGGTGCGGCAATATCTGGGGTCGGTGGTGCCGGTCTCGGACAACTATTTTGCGGCCCTGAACAGCGCGGTCTTTTCGGATGGATCGTTCGTCTACATCCCGCCGGGCGTGCGCTGCCCGATGGAGCTGTCGACCTATTTCCGCATCAATGCGAGCCAGACGGGCCAGTTCGAGCGGACCCTGATCATCGCCGACAAGGGCAGCTACGTCTCGTACCTTGAGGGCTGCACCGCGCCGATGCGCGACGAGAACCAGCTGCATGCGGCCGTGGTCGAGATCGTGGCCCTGGACGACGCCGAGGTAAAATATTCGACGGTCCAGAACTGGTACCCCGGCGACGCCGAGGGCAAGGGCGGCATCTACAACTTCGTCACCAAACGGGCCGACTGCCGGGGCGATCGCTCCAAAGTCAGCTGGACCCAGGTCGAGACCGGTTCGGCCGTCACCTGGAAATATCCGTCCTGCATCCTGAAGGGCGACGACAGCTCGGGCGAGTTCTATTCCATCGCCATCACCAACGGACATCAGCAGGCCGACACCGGCACCAAGATGATCCACCTGGGCAAGAACACCAAGTCGCGGATCATCGCCAAGGCGGTGTCTGCGGGGAAATCGGACTCGACCTATCGCGGGTTGGTCTCGGTGCATCCGAAGGCGACGGGGGTGCGGAACTTCACCCAATGCGACAGCCTGCTGATCGGCAAGGAGTGCGGCTCGCACACCATCCCCTATATCGAGGCCCGCAACGGCTCGGCCCAGCTGGAGCATGAGGCGACGACGACGCGGTTGAGCGACGACCAGCTGTTCTACGCCCAGCAGCGCGGGCTTTCGCAGGAAGAGGCGGTGGCCCTGCTGGTCAACGGCTTCGTCCGCGACGTGATGCAGAAGCTCCCGATGGAGTTCGCGGTTGAAGCGCAGAAGCTGGTGGCGATCAGTCTTGAGGGGAGCGTGGGGTGACGAGCTTCCACGAACGATTCTTCAAACGGCGACCATCCGGCTTCTACCCGAAGGGGCCAAAAGCGCGACGTTTCGCTCTTGTCGGCTTGATCATCTTCATTGCCGTTTTAGCGGTCGGACTCGTCATGATGTCCAACGGTCACCGACTGATTGGTCAGGCCATTCTCGGCGGATTGGTGGTCGCGATGATCATCTACAACGGCTTTGTGTCCACCCGATCGGATCTGTGAGAAATATGCTCCACATCTCCAACCTCCACGACTCCGGCGGCGAAAAACCGATTCTGAAGGGTCTAACGCTCGCCGTCCCGGCGGCCGTGGTGCACGCCATCAAGGGGCTGGGTCGTGGTATTATCGAGAAATCGGGTCTGATCCGATTGTCGAGGACATTCTGATGGAAACGATTGCCGTTCCTTTCCGTGAAGACACTGCTGATCGCTTGAAGCGTGCGGCGGCCGAGATCGGGATGCCGGTCGGCGAATTTATCGCCTCGGCTGCCGAAGGTTTCATCATGGACAAAGAGGTTCACCGTGGCTCGCCGTTATCGGCGGATCAGATCGCGCAGATCGAGGCGGGACTGGCCGCGGAGCGCGAGGGGCGGATCATTTCAAACGCGGAGGCGGAGGCCCGGCTTGCGGCGCGTCGTACGCGGTGAAGGATTTCGAATGGTCTGAGCCCGCGCTGACGGCCTTCTCCGATTTCCTCGATCATCTTGACGCGCACGGTCATGCAATTGCGGACAAGGCGGAAACGGAGATCAAAGCCACGCTCTGGCGTCTGGCCGAGTATCCTCATCAAGGTCATCTGTCCCGCTGGCCTGGGCTTCTCGAATGGAGCGCAGCCGACTGGAAGAAGATCATCGTCTATCGCGAACGCCCGGACGGCATTCGCATCATCGCTTTCTACGACGCTCGACAGGATTTGAGCGCCGTTCATCCCACTCCGAACGACTGATTGAACATGCTCTCCATTTCCAACCTCCACGTCTCCGTCGGCGAAAAGCCGATCCTCAAGGGGCTGACGCTCGACGTTCCGGCCGGCGAGGTGCACGCCATCATGGGGCCGAACGGGGCCGGGAAGTCGACGCTGGGTTACGCCCTGTCGGGCCGGCCGGGCTATGAGGCGACCGAGGGCGCGGTCGAATGGGCGGGCGAGGACCTGCTGGCGCTGGACCCGGCCGAACGCGCGGCCAAGGGCGTCTTCCTGTCCTTCCAGTATCCGATTGAAATCCCCGGCGTGCCGGCCCTGACCTTTGTGCGGACGGCGCTGAACGCCCAGAAGCGTGCGCGGGGCGAGGAGGAGGTGGCGGCGCCGGCCTTCCTGAAGCTGGTCCGCGAGGCGTCCAAGGCGCTGAAGATGGACTTCGACATGCTGAAACGGCCGCTGAACGTCGGCTTCTCCGGCGGCGAGAAGAAACGGATGGAGATCCTGCAGATGGCCCTGCTGGAGCCGTCGCTGCTGATCCTCGACGAGACCGATTCCGGCCTGGACATCGACGCCTTGCGGATCGTGTCGGAGGGGGTGAACGCCCTGCGCCGCCCGGACCGAGCCATGCTGGTCATCACCCACTATCAGCGGCTGCTGGACTATATCAAACCGGACCGGGTCCATGTGTTGGCCGGCGGCCGGATCGTGGCCTCGGGCGGGCCGGAGCTGGCGTTGCAGCTGGAGGCGGAGGGGTATGACAAATACCTGCCGCCGGTGCTTGAGGGCGCGGCGTGAGCGCGGCCTTCGCCATCGACCTGACCGACGCCGCCACATTCCCGTCGCGGCGAGATGAGGCGTGGAAATACAGCGACCTGAAGCGTCATCTGCGTGAGGCGCCCGCGCTGTCGGGCACGGCGGCTGTGGGCGCGCCGGGGCCGTTTTACGCCCTGGGTGGAGACGCCATCGTCTTCGCCAATGGGCGACCGGTGGGCGTGACCGACTTCATCGCCTCGGGCGAGCAGACGCTGCGGCTGCGCTACATCTCTGACGCCGTCGGCACGGGCCACACGGCGAGCGCGCGGGTGGCGGCGCGGGCGGGCGCCAAACTGTTATTGCTGGAGACGCATGAGGGCGCCGGCTCGGCCTATGTCGCTCATAATACGCTGGAGCTGGACGTGGCGGCCGGGGCTGAGGTGACGCGCGTCGTCCTGGTCGAGGAGCCGGAAGACGCGATTTCCATCGCCGAAGCCCATGTGAAGGTCGAGGCCGGAGGCGTCTATCGCCAGACCATCGTCACGACCGGGGCCAAGCTGCAACGGATCGAGACGCTGATCAGCCACCATGCCCAAGGCGCGCAGGTCCAGGCCGACGGGCTGTATCTGCTGAACGGATCGCGCCACGCGGACCTGACCAGCGTGGTTCGCCACGTTGAGCACGACGGCGCGACCTCGCAACTGATCAAGGGCGTGGCCCGCGATACGGCGCGCGGCGTCTTTCAGGGCAAGATCGTGGTCGAGCGCGGGGCCGACGGCACGGACGCGCGGATGGGGCACCACGCCCTGATCGCCAGCGAACGGGCCGAGATCGACGCCAAGCCGGAACTGATCATCTATGCCGACGACGTGCAGTGCGCGCATGGCAATACGGTGGGGACGCTGGACGAGAGCGCCCTGTTCTACATGGAGCAGCGCGGCATTCCGGCCGAGGAAGCCCGCGCCCTGCTGACCCAGGCCTTCCTGATCGAGGTCATCGACCGGATCGAACATGAGGGCGCGAGAGAGGTGGCGCGAGAATGGCTGACGGCTCGGTTGTGACTGATCTTGCCCCCTCCGTCGCGGCGCAAGAGCGCCGCGCCACCTCCCCCAAGGGGGGAGGATTTGATCCCTATGCCGTGCGAGCGCAGTTCCCGATCCTGTCGCGGTCGGTGAACGGCAAGCCGCTGGTCTATCTGGACAATGCGGCCTCGGCGCAGAAGCCGCGCGCGGTGATCGACGCCCTGACAGCGACGATGGAGGGCGGCTACGCCAACGTCCACCGCGGCCTGCACACCCTGTCGAACGAGGCGACCGAGGCGTTCGAGAAGGCGCGGGAGATCGTCGCCCGCTTCCTGAACGCCGAAAGCCCCGAACAGGTCGTCTGGACCAAGGGCGGCACCGAGGCGATCAACCTGGTGGCCAACGGGCTGGGCCTGTCCATCCAGCCGGGTGATGAGATCATCGTCTCGGAGATGGAGCACCATTCCAACATAGTGCCCTGGCACCTGCTGCGCGAGCGACGCGGGGCGGTGCTCAAATGGATCCCGGTGCTGGACGACGGGTCGCTGGACATGGCGGCTTACGCGGACCTGCTGTCGCCGAAGACGCGCATGGTCGCGGTCACCCATATGTCGAACGTGCTCGGCACCATCAATCCGGTGGCCGAGATCACGCGACTGGCGCATGCGGCCGGTGCTCAGGTGCTGATCGACGGGTGCCAGGGCGCGGTCCATGCGACGCCGGACGTGCAGGCCATCGGTTGCGACTTCTATGTCCTGACCGGCCACAAGCTGTTCGCCCCGACCGGCATCGGCGTCCTGTATGGCAAGGCCGAGGCGCTGGAGGCTCTGCCGCCCTATCAGGGCGGGGGCGAGATGATCGAGACGGTCGAACAGGACCGCGTGACCTACGCCAAGCCGCCGCATCGGTTCGAGGCGGGGACGCCGCCGATCCTGGAGGCCATCGGCCTGGGCGTGGCGCTGGAATGGCTGGCGCAATACGACCGGGCGGCGGTTCAGGCGCATGAGCATGCCCTTTACCAGCACGCCATTGATCGCCTTCAGGGTCAGAACTGGCTGCGGATCCTGGGGCAGGCGGAAGGGAAGGGCGCGATCCTGACCTTCGCCGTCGAGGGCGCCCACGCCCATGACGTCGCCCAGATCATGGACCGTTACGGCGTGGCCGTGCGGGCCGGACTGCACTGCGCCGAGCCGTTGTCGAAAAGAATGGGGGTGACGTCGAGCACCCGCGCCTCCTTCGCCCTATATAACACCGTGGAGGATGCCGACGCCTTCGTGGACGCGCTGATCAAGGCGCGGAACTTCTTCGTGTAAGCTGATGACAGACGACACCATTCAAGACAGCGACGCCTTCACGGACGCCTGGGACGAACCCCAGAAGAGCGCCCTGTCGCAGGCCGAGCTGGACACCCTGACCGAGAACCTGATCGAGGCCCTGAAGTCGGTCTATGATCCGGAAATCCCCGTCGATATCTATGAACTGGGCCTGATCTACCGGGTTGATGTGTCAGACGACCGCGACGTGGTGGTGGACATGACCCTGACGGCCCCCGGATGCCCCGTCGCCGGCGAGATGCCGGGCTGGGTCGAGACGGCGGTCGAGAAGGTCGAGGGGGTGCGCAGCGCCAAGGCCAATCTGGTGTTCGACCCGCCTTGGGATTCCTCGAAGATGAGCGACGAGGCCAAGCTCGCGCTCAACATGTTCTGACGGGGATATTCAAATGACCGAACTCCAGGCCACATCCCGTCCCCGCCGCCCGCGTCCCAAGGCCGTGACCCTGACAGACGCCGCCGCCGAACGCGTGCGCGAGATCCTGGACAATGCCGAGAACGACCACATCGGTCTAAGGATCGGTGTGAAGAACGGCGGTTGCGCCGGGCAGGAGTACACCTTCGCCTATGCCGACGCGATCGGCCCGATGGACGAGGTGGTCGAGGACAAGGGCGTCACTATCCTGATCGAGCCCAAGGCCGTGCTGTTCCTGATCGGCACCGAAATCGACTACGAGACGACCCGGCTTGCGTCCAAGTTCGTGTTCAACAATCCGAACCAGACCGACGCCTGCGGCTGCGGCGAGAGCGTCACCATCGTGCCGGCGGCGGGTTAAACAGGCGCATCCACCAGAACGGCCGGGGTGATCGGCTGTCCCGTGGCCTCGGCGATCAGCTCGGCCGTGCGGGTCTCGACCACGGCTTCGAGCCGCGCCAGAAACTCGTCCTTGGGCAGGCCTACGGGGATGGGCTCCAGGAACTCCAGCGTGGCCGTGCCCGGGTGTTTCTCGTACTTCTCCTCGGGCCAGAACAGGCCGAGGTTGGTGGCCAGGGGCACGACCGGCATGTCGAAGTCGCGGTACATGTGCCAGACGCCGGAGCGGTAGCGGTATTTCTGCCCGACCGCGGCCAGATGGCCTTCGGGATAGATCAGGATCTTGCGGTTCTCCGCCTTGGCCTCGGCGGCGCGGGTGGCCAGGGCCTGTCGGGCTTCGTGGCCGCCGCAGCTGTTGACCACGATGGCGCCCAGTTTTTTCAGCACCCCGCCCAGCAGCGGAAACTTCTCCAGATGGTCGCCGGTGACGAAGGCCAGGTCGTCGAACTGATCGTAGGTGGCGAAGCCGTCGCCCCAGCTCTGATGCTTTGAAGCGATGATGAAGGCGCCGTCGGGCAGGCGGTCCTTGCCGCGCACGTCCAGTCGGATGCCGGCGAAGACAGCCATGGCCTGGACCATGCGCCTGACATAGGCGCGGATCACCCGGCTGGTCGGACCGCGTCCAGGCGCGAGGGCGGCGAAAGCCGCCGTCAGGCCGTAGCCGATCGAAAGGATCCAGTAGGCGATATTGAAGGTGAAGCTGCGCATCGGCCGACTATGGCAGAAAGCTCGACCGTGTCAGGCGTTTAGGCGGCGTTCTCGAGCGCAATCGCGCTGGTGACCCGATTGCGACCTGCGTGCTTGGATGCGTAAAGGGCCGCGTCGGCGCGTTCCAGCAGGCTGGAGGCGGTCTCGCCGGACACATGTTCGGCGAAGCCTGCGGACAGGGTGACGGCGCCGAGGTCGTCGTTGGTCGAGCGGCGGCGCAGTGAGCGCGACGAAACCTCTTCCAAGATGGTCTCCAGCGCCATGTTTACGGCGCCGGCCTTCTCGCCGGGGAAGATGATCGCGAACTCTTCGCCGCCGAAACGGGCGACGAAGCGATTGCCGCTACAGACGCGCGATAGGATCGTGGAGACGTAGCGCAGGACCTGGTCGCCGGTCTGGTGGCCCCAGGTGTCGTTGAAGCGCTTGAAGTGATCGATGTCGAGGATCGCCAGGGTCAGGGGCGCATGGGCGTCGCCGTCGCAGACCCGTTCAAGCCGCTCGTCGAAGGCCTTGCGGTTGGCCAGATTGGTCAGGGCGTCGGTCATGGCGTCGCGGCGGACCTGTTCCAGGTGTTCGCGCAGCCGGGCGACTTCCTTGTTGGAGCTTTCCAGGCGTTTCTCGAGAATGGCGGTTTCGCGCCGAACCCGTTTGGTGGCGACGGTTAGACCGCCGACCAAGGTCTTCAGGGGCGCGCCGTCTTCGGCCGCCTCCATGGTCTGGGACGCGGCCACCAGGGTTTCGCCATAGTCGGCCTGGGTCTTGTGGGCCTTGGCGATGGCGCCGGCGACATTGGCCAGTTCACGATCCAGCACGGCGCCGGCGTCGCGGATATCTTCAGACAGACGGCTGCGCGGCAGGAATTCCGCGGCCAGCAGCTCCGCAGTCTCGTCGTTGATGACGACCGATTCGGACAGCAGGCGCTTGATCTCACGGCCCAGCGGAGCCTCGGGATCACCGAGGTAATGAAGCCAAAGCTCGAAATTCAGCGGGGTCGGCCAGACGCCGACCTTCTCCATGTCGGAGATGACGTCCCGCGCAAGAGAATAGGCTTCCGGTCCCCGAACCGCCATTTCGATCTGCGCCGTCATTCGTCTCTCCCAAAACTCCGTTCTGGAGTTCGGGGAGAACCTACAGGCCTATCCGTAATAGCGAGTAAACGCGCGGGGGTTTAGGCGCGAATGACGACGGGACGGCGAAGGAAGGCCGGGATGTCGTCGCCGAAGCCCTTTACGCCCGAGCGTTCGCGTTCTTCCGGACGACGCTCGCCGCGACGATCCGACTGACGCAGATGGGGCTCGCGGTCGGTGCGGGCGGCGCGGGTTTCCTCGACGGGCGCGGTGACGTCCGCGGTCTGGGCCTCGATCTTAGAGTCCTGTAACGGCTCCGGACGGGGCGCGGGCTTGGTGCGGTTGCGGCCGCGGCCGGCGGGCTTTTCAGCAACCGGCTGTTCAGCGACGGGCTTTTCAGCGAAGGGCGCGATCTCGGTTTCGATCACGGCCTGGGCGGAAACCTCGGGCTTGGCCTTGCGGCGGCTGCGTGACCGGGTCGTCGCCTCGACGGCCTCGGCTTCGACCGCGGCGGCCGCCGAGACGGCGACGGGCGCCTGGGTCGGCTCGGCGGCGCGGGAACGGCCACGACCGCTCGAGCGGGACTCGTTCGAACGCGGCGCGCGCTTGTCGTCTCGCGCCCCGTCCTTGATTGCGGCGAAGTCGATGTCGTCGAGGACCAATTCTTTCGGGTCCATCTTGATCAGCTTCAGCACCTTATCCAGCGACTTGTCGTCGGCCGGGGTGACGATCATGAAGGCCTGGCCCAGCTTGCCCGCTCGACCGGTGCGGCCGATGCGGTGGACATAGTCGTCGGCGTGGTGCGAGACGTCGTAGTTGAAGACGTGGCTGACGTCCGGGATGTCCAGGCCGCGCGCGGCGACATCGGAGGCCACCAGGATCTTCAGCGCGCCCGACCGGAAGTCCGCCAGGGTCTTCATCCGGTGCGACTGGTCCAGGTCGCCGTGGATCGGCGCGGCGTCGAAGCCGTGGGTCTTCAGCGACTTTGCGACGATGTCGACTTCGGATTTGCGATTGCAGAAGACGATGCCGTTGCGCACGTCCTCACGACCGACCAGGGCGCGCAAGGCGACGCGCTTGGCCTTGGGATCCGAGGTCGGGATGCGGACGATATACTGGGTGATGGTGTCGGCGGTCATCGCCGGACGCGAGGCCTCGATCCGGGTCGGATCCTTGAGGAAGGCGGTCGTCAGGCGGGTGATCTCGGGCGGCATGGTGGCCGAGAAGAACAGGGTCTGGCGACGCGGCGGCGTCAGTTTGAAGATGCGCTCGATGTCCGGGATGAAGCCCATGTCGAGCATGCGGTCGGCTTCATCGACGACCATGATCTCGACGCCGGTCAGCAGCATCTTGCCGCGTTCGAACAGGTCGAGCAGGCGGCCCGGGGTGGCGATCAGGACGTCCACGCCCTTGTTCAGCGCCGCCACCTGGTCGCCCATGGAGACGCCGCCGATCAGCAGCACCCAGCTCAGCTTGGTGCCCTTGGCGTATTTGGCGAAGCTTTCGGCGACCTGGTCGGCCAGTTCGCGGGTCGGGGCCAGGACGATGGCGCGCGGCATGCGGGCGCGGGCCCGGCCCGAGGCCAGGCGTTCGACGAGGGGCAGGGTGAAGGCGGCCGTCTTGCCGGTGCCGGTCTGGGCGATGCCCAGGACGTCGCGTCCGGCGAGGGCGACCGGGATGGCCTGTTCCTGAATCGGAGTGGCGGTCGTGTAGCCGGTGTCGGCGACGGCCTGAAGTGTCGTGGGCGAAAGGCCCAGTTGGGAAAATTCGGTCATGAATCCTTGGGGTGGAAAGCGTCTGCGTGCATAGCAGCAACGGAACCGCCCCTCTTTGGGCGAGCGGGCGGCGCGGATCGCAGACCTGTCCCGAGGCTGGGGGCGATATAGAAGTCCCTGCGTCAAAGTCAAGTATTCTCGATATTTCGTTGGACCGGCCGTCGCGGAATAAATTCCCATGGCCAAGCTGGGACTCTGCTTGACTCGTCCGGGCGTGGAGGAGGCATATGTTAGAACAAAAGGAGAACTGTTTTGGGTTCGAGCCCTAAGATCGAAGCCCTGCGCGAGCATCTGAAAGCGCTGGAGGCCGATGGCCATCCGGTCGATGACGCGCGCTTCGACCTGGGGCTGGAGGCGGCGGACCGGCATCTGGGCGGGCTGGCGACCCATGGCCTGCACGAGGTCTATGCCGCGACCACCCCGGATGCGACGGCGGCCCTGGGGTTCGCCCTGGGGCTGGTGCGCCGGGCGGCCGGCGAGCGGCCCGTGGTCTGGGGCGTCCAGGCGATGGCGGGGCTGGAGACAGGGCGGATTTACGGGCCGGGCCTGCGTGAGCTGGGGCTGGATCCCGGACGGCTGGTTCTGGTGCGGGTCAAGGAGATGAAGGACCTGTTGGCGGCGGGCGAGGAGGCCCTGTCCTGCGGGGCCGTGGGGGCGGTGCTGCTGACGGCCTGGGGAGAGAGTAGGGTTCTGAGTTTGACTGCGACGCGTCGGCTGTCGATGGCGGCGAGCCAGGGGCGGGCGACGGCGGTCCTGATGCGGCTGGCGGCCCAGCCCCAGCCTAGCGCGGCCGAGACCCGGTGGCGGGTCAGCGGGGCCTTGTCACGGGCGCTGGAGGCGGACGCCCCCGGCCATCCGACCTATGCGGTCGAACTGTTGCGGCATCGGCTGGGCGCTCAGCCGAGGAGCTGGATCATGGAGTGGGATCGTGAGCGCGGAGTCTTCCAGGAAGGCGGACGGAATGCTGGAGATCAACAGTCGGAACGACCGGCGCTACCTGGCGGTCTGGTTTCCCCTGCTGCCGACGGATCGGTTACGGCGGGAAGAGGGGCGGTCCGACGCTACGGCTAAGCCGGCCACTGTCCTGGTCGAAAAGCTGAAGGGGGCGCTGCGCCTGGCGGCCGCAGACGGGTCGGCCTTGGCCCTGGGGCTGTCGCCGGGGATGACCTTGGCCGATGCGCGGGCGCGGGCGCCGGACATCCGGGTGGTCGCGCATCGGCCTGAGGCGGACGCGGCCCTGCTGAAACGGGTGCTGCTGGATTTCGGCCGCTTCACCCCGATGGCGGCGACCGACGGTGCGGACGGGCTGGCGCTGGATGTGACGGGGTGCGCGCATCTGTTCGGAGGCGAAGAGGGGCTGGTCCAGGCGGTCGCGGCGCGGGCGCAGGGTGTCGGGCTGGCGGTGCGTCTGGCCATGGCCGGCACGCCAGAAGCGGCGCGCGCCCTGGCCCGGTTCGGGCGGGACGGGATCTATCAGGGCGAGGACCAGAGCCAGGCTTTGCGGCGCCTGCCGGTCGCGGCCCTGGAGCTGTCGGACAAGGAGACACAGGCCCTGTCCCGAGCGGGGTTGAAGACCCTGGCGCATCTGGCCGACCGCCCCACCGCTCCGATCGCCGCCCGGTTCGGTGCGGCGGCGGCGACGCGGTTGAACCGTGTGCTGGGTCGCGAGGATGCTCGTATCCGGCCCGAAAGGCCGATCCCGCTGATTTCGGTCGACCGCATCCTGGTCGAACCGATCACCGAGACGACCGATGTCGAGGCGGTCATCGGCGACCTGCTGGGCGAGGCCATGGACCGGCTGGACCTGCGCGGTCAGGGCGGCCGCGCCTTTCAGGCCGGGTTTTTCCGCCTGGACGGGGAGGTGCGCCACATCACCGTACGGACGGGCCGGCCCAGTCGCGATGCGGCGGCCGTGCTGCGGCTGTTTCGCGAACGGCTGGCCAGTCTGGCGCGACCGCTCGACCCGGGGTTCGGATTCGATCAGCTGCGCCTGTCCGTGCCGGTCGCCGACCGTCTGGCGTCGCGCCAGCGCGGCTTTGACGCCACCCCGCCGGGGGCGGAAGACCTAGGGCGGCTGGTCGATCGGCTGACGGCGCGGCTGGGACCGGAGGCGGTCAGCCGGTTCGAACCGATAGAGTCGCACAGGCCCGAACGCGCCGTGCGTCTGACGCCTGCGGCCCTTCCGGTGGGCGAGATCGCCGCCTGGCCCGAACCGGACCCCGCCGACCCGCCGCTGCGTCCTTTGCAGATGTTCGATCCGCCCCAACCGGTCCTCGCCACGGCGGAAGTGCCCGACCATCCGCCGAACCGCTTCATCTGGCGGCGGGTCGATCATCGCCTGGTTCGTGTCGAAGGCCCCGAACGCATCGCACCCGAATGGTGGCGCAGCTTGCGGGGGCCGTTGGAGCCGACGCGCGACTATTACCGCGTCGAGGACCAGGAGGGGCGGCGCTTCTGGCTGTTCCGTTCCGGCTTCTACGGCGAGGAGCCGGCGCCGCGCTGGTTCGTGCACGGGGTCTTCGCATGACCGCCTATGCCGAGCTGGCGGCGCGCAGCAACTTCTCCTTTCTGGAGGGGGCGTCGCATCCGAAACATCTGGTGTTGAGCGCCATTCTGCGCGGGCATACCGGCCTGGGGCTGGCGGACCGCAATACTCTGGCTGGGGTGGTGCGGGCGTGGAGCGCGCTGAAGACCTTGCGGGAGGAGGGCTGGTCGCCGCCGGATCGGGTGCGGCATGGCGGCGGACCGGGCGAGACGGTGCTGGTGGAGGATTCGTTTCCGGTCGATCTCGACCCGGAGGCGATCAAGGCGCGGGCCCAGGCCTTCAAGCTGATCCTGGGGGCGCGGCTGCGGTTCAACGACGGGACGCCGGACATTCTGGCCTATCCCGAGGACCGGCAGGGCTGGGGCTGTCTGTGCCGCCTGCTGACCCTGGGCAATAGGCGGGCCAGGAAGGGGCAATGCGAGATCGGGCTGAACGACCTGCTGCGCGCGCCCGAGGGGCTGCTGCTGATCGTCATGCCGCCCCGCCGGCTGGAAGGGCTGGAGGCCTTGTTGCGTCAGGCGAACGAGGCTGCGCCGGGGGCGGTCTGGCTGGGCGCCGTCATGGGCCGGAGGGGCGATGATCGCCGTCGACTGGCGCGGCTGAAGGTCTTGGCCGGGACGACGGGCGTCTCCTTGCTGGCGGTCAATGACGTCCTCTATCACGACGCCGACCAGCGCGACCTGCAGGACGTCGTCAGCTGTATTCGCGAGGGGGTGACGCTGGAGAACGCCGGCCGCCGACTGGACCAGAACGCGGAACGCCACCTGAAGCCGCCCGCCGAAATGAGCCGCCTGTTCACCGATGCGCCGGACGCAGTGGCCGAGACGCAGGAGGTTCTGGCGCGCGTGGCGTTCGATCTGGGGGACCTGAGCTACAGTTATCCCGAAGAGCCGGTGCCGCCCGGCATGACGGCGCAGGATCGGTTGGCCGAACTGGTGGCGACCTATGAGGAGCGGAAATATCCGCTGGGCGTGCCGGGCAAGGTGCGAGACCTTCTGACGAAAGAGCTGAACTTCATCGCCAAGGAAAATCTGGCCCATTATTTTTTGACGATCCACGACATCGTCAGATTTGCGAACGACCAGCGCATCCTGTGTCAGGGGCGGGGTTCAGCGGCGAATTCGGCTGTCTGCTATGTTCTGGGGATCACCTCGGTGGATCCGAGCGTGCACGACGTGCTGTTCGAACGCTTCCTCTCGTCGGATCGAAAGGAGCCGCCCGACATCGATGTCGATTTCGAGCACGAGCGGCGCGAGGAGGTCATCCAGCATATCTATGAGCGTTATGGTCGCCATCGGGCCGGCATCGCCGCCACCGTGATCCGTTATCGTCCGCGCAGCGCCATCCGCGAGGTCGGAAAAGTCATGGGGCTGACCGAGGATGTGACGGCGCGCCTGGCGGGAAGCCAGTGGGGCAGTTTCGGATCCGACATTCCCGACCGACATCTGGAACAGGCCGGGCTTGAGGTCGGCAATCCGACCGTGATCCGCGCCGTCGCCATGACCCGGCGGCTGCTGGAGTTTCCCCGACATCTGTCGCAGCACGTCGGGGGCTTCGTCCTGACCCAGGACCGGTTGGACGAACTGGTCCCCATCGGCAATGCGGCCATGCCGGACCGGACCTTCATCGAATGGGACAAGGACGACATCGATGCGCTGCGGCTGATGAAGGTCGATGTGCTGGCTCTGGGGATGCTGACCTGTATCCGAAAGGCGTTCGACCTGCTGCTTGAGCATGGGGCGCTGAATCTCAGCTTGGATACGGTCCCCGACGCCGACGAGGCGACCTACGAAATGCTGCAACAGGGGCGCTCCATCGGGGTCTTCCAGGTGGAGAGCCGGGCGCAGATCAACATGCTGCCGAGGCTGAAGCCGAAGCGGTTCTATGATCTGGCCATTCAGGTGGCGATCGTTCGTCCCGGGCCGATTCAGGGCAATATGGTCCATCCCTATCTGCGACGGCGGCAGGGTCTGGAAGCCGTCGACTATCCTTCTCCCGGTTCAGAGTTCGGGCACCCCGATGAGCTGAAGGACGTGCTGAAGGCGACCTTGGGCGTGCCGCTGTTTCAGGAACAGGCGATGAAGATCGCCATGGTCGCGGCGCGGTTTGACGACAGGCAGGCGAACGGCATGCGCAAGGCCATGGGGACCTTCAGAGGCGACGGGAACCTGAGCCACTATGGCCAGCTCATGGTCGAGGGCATGAAGGCGCGAGGTTATGATGCGGTCTTCGCCGAGCGTTGCTACGAACAGATCAAGGGCTTCGGCTCCTACGGCTTTCCCGAGAGCCATGCGGTGTCGTTCGCCAGGCTGGTCTACATCTCGTCCTGGATCAAATGCCATCATCCGGCGGTGTTCGCCTGTGCGCTGCTGAACAGCCAGCCGATGGGATTTTACGCCCCGGCCCAGTTGGTGCGGGATGCGCAGGAGAGCCCGCAGAAGGTCGAGGTGCGGGCGACCGACGTGAACCACAGCCTCTGGGACAATAGTCTGGAGCCGACGGCGCGGGGCCGGCGGTACCCGGCCTTGCGACTGGGGATGCGCCAGATCGACGGGTTCAAGGAAGGTTGGGCCTCGAAGCTGGTCGAAGCGCGCGACGCCCCCTTCACCGATGTCGAGGAGATGGCGCGGCGGACGGGGCTGGCGGCGGCGGCGATGCGCAAGCTGGCGGATGCGGACGCCTTCCGCTCTCTGGGGCTGGATCGGCGAGAGGGGTTGTGGGCGGTCAGGCGGTTGCCGGATGACGAGCCCTTGCCGCTATTCCAGGCGGCGCGGGCCAGGGAGCTGGGCGTCGAGGCGGCGGCGAACCTGCCGCTGATGCCGCTGAAGGAGCATATCGCCACCGATTATCAGACGACGCGCCTGTCGCTGAAGGGACATCCGATGCAGATCCTGCGGCCGATGTTCGACGCCGAGCGGGTGCTGAGCGCCGAGGCGGTCGAGGCCAAGAGGCACGGGGCCTTGGTGAAGACGGCGGGGGTGGTGCTGGTGCGCCAGAGGCCGGGCACGGGCAACGCCATCTTCGTGACCCTGGAGGACGAGACGGGGGTGGTGAACATCCTGCTGTGGGCGCGGCTGTTCGAGACCTTCCGGCGCGAGGTCATGGCCGCGCGGCTGATGGAGGTGGAGGGCACGGTCGAGAAGAGTGTCGAGGGCGTGCTGCACGTCATGGCGCGGCGGGTGATCGACCGGTCGTCCGAGCTGGGGCGGCTGTCCGAGGACCATGATCTGGCGGCTGAGCTGTCCCGGGCGGATGAGGTGAAATACCCGCCAGCGCCGCGCAGTTCGACCGGCCGGCATCCGCGCGACGTCCGTATTCTGCCGGGGTCGCGCGACTTTCATTGAGCCGCGCGTCGGCCTGAAACGAAAATCGCCGGACGGGGTGAACCGTCCGGCGACCTTCAGTCTCGACTGCGATCCGAACTCAGCGCTTGCCGAAGATCATGTCGCCCAGTTTGGCGAAGAAGCTCTTTTCTTCGACCTTGGGAGCAGGGGCGGGAGCGGGCTTGGCGGCCGGCTTGGGGGCTTCGACGGGCTTGGGCGCCGGAGCAGCGGCGACGGGCGCTGCGGCCGGAGCGGGCGTCGGCGCCGCGACGACGGCGGGAGCCGCCTTGGGCGCTGCGGCCTTAGCGGCCGGCTTGGCGGCCGTGGTCTTGGCCGCGGGCTTTGCAGCGACGGGCTTGGACGGCTTGGCCGGCGCGGCCTTCGGAGCGGCGGCCTTCACCGGCGCAGCCTTGGCGGCAGGCGCGGCCTTGGGCTTGGCGGCCGCCTTGGGCGCGGCGGTCTTCGGTGCGGCGGTCTTGGCGACTGCAGCCTTGGGCGCAGCGACCTTCGGGGCCGCGGCTTTCGCGGCGGGCTTGGCCGCCGTGGTCTTGGGCGCAGGCTTTGCAGCGGCGGTCTTGGTCGCCTTGGGCGCCGCTGTTTTCTCGGCGACAGGCTTCACAGCGCTCGACTTCGGCGCAGCTTTAGGCTTGGAAGCGGCGGTCGCCGGCTTCGGCGACGCAGGTTTAGACGTAGACGGTGACTTGGCCATGTATTCCCCGACCCCTTGGTTAGTTAAAAAGCCCGGCGGCGTCGGGAAGACGATGCGCCGGATCGCAATGATTCGTCATCTTAGCGGTGTTTGAAAAATGTCCGAGTCCGCAGTTCAGATAATCGCACGGGGTCCGCGCGAAAACGCAGAGGCCGCCGCCGCCGCCATCGACGCCGATCCCACGCTGGAGGGCGCGACCTATTCCATCCTGGAGGAGGACGAGGATCGCAACATCTGGCGCATCGACGCCTTCCCGACCACGGCCGATGAGGTCGAGGGACTGAAGGCGACCCTGGCCGACTATCCGGTCACCGTCACGGTCGAGAAGCTGGCCGACGCCGACTGGCTGGCCATGTCCCTGTCGGGCCTGCCGCCGGTGCGGGCCGGGCGCTTCTTCGTCTATGGGGCCCATGACGAGGGGCGGGTTCCGCCCAACGCCGTCAATCTGAAGATCGACGCCGGCGCCGCCTTCGGCACCGGCCACCACGGCACGACGGTCGGCTGTCTGGAAGCCTTCGACGACCTGTTGAAGCGCGAGCGGTTCGAGCGGGTGCTGGACGTCGGCTGCGGCACGGGCGTCCTGGCCATCGCGGCGGCGCGGACCGGCAGCCGGATCGCGGTCGGCACCGACATCGACGCCCCCTCGGTGCGGATCGCCAATGAGAACGCCGCCCTGAACCAGGCCCACGCCAGTTTCGTCCACGCCTCGGGCCTGAACGATCAGCGGGTGCGCAAGCACGGCCCCTATGACCTGGTCTTCGCCAATATCCTGGCCCCGCCGCTGGTGGTCCTGTCGCAGGACATCAAGATGGCGCTGAGCCTGGGCGGGGTCGCCATCCTGTCGGGCCTGTTGCGGACCCAGGAGCGCCGGGTGACGGCGGCCTATACCTCGCGCGGCTTCCGGCTGGAGAAGCGCATCCACCATGACGCCTGGAGCGCCCTGGTGTTGCGGCGGATGGGCTGAGGACCGAGAGACGAGACGATGCGCCAGACCTTCGATGAGACCACCGATCCGTCCTTTGGGGCCAAGCACCTGCCGCTGCTGCGCGCCCGGATGGCGGAGCAGGGGCTGGACGGTTTTCTGATCCCGCACGAGGACGAGCATCAGAACGAGTATCTGCCCGACGCCAACGAGCGGCTGGCCTGGGCGACCGGCTTCACCGGCTCGGCCGGGGCGGCGGTGGTGTTCCAGGATCGGGCCAGCCTGTTCACCGACGGCCGCTATACGGTCCAGGTCAAGGCCCAGACCGATCCGGCCCTGTTCGAACGGCGCGACCTGAACGATGTCGCCGCCTATCTGGAGACGGCGAAGCCCGGCCAGGTGATCGGCTATGATCCGAAGCTGCACAGCCCGGACGCCCTGGTCGCCCTGAAGCGGGCGGCGCAGAAGGCCGGGGCCGAGCTGAAGCCGGTCGCGGTCAATCCGCTGGACCAGGCCTGGGGCGCGGATCGTCCGGCCCAGCCCAGCGCGCCGGTCACGCCGCACGAAGACGTCTATTCCGGCGAGCCCCATGCGGCGAAGCGGGCGCGGATCGGTCAGGCCGTGGCGGACGCCGGCGCCGAGGCCGTGGTTCTGACCGCCCCCATGTCGATCGCCTGGCTGTTCAATGTGCGCGGCGGCGACGTGATCCGTTCGCCCCTGCCGATCGGTCAGGCCGTGCTGACGGCCGACGGCAAGGCGCGGCTGTTCCTGGACGGAGCCAAGGTGACGAATGCGCTGCCGGCCTGGCTGGGCGACGACGTTCAGCTGGAGGCGCCCGAACGGCTGGCCGAGGCGCTGGACGGTCTGGCGGGCAAGAAGATCATGATCGATCCGGCCCTGTCGTCCGCCTGGTATTTCGACCGGCTGGAGCAGGCCGGGGCGACGGTGGTGCGGGCGGCGGACCCCTGCGCCCTGCCTCGCGCGACCAAGAATGCGGTCGAGATCGAGGGCAGCCGCCGGGCCCATATCCGCGACGGCGCGGCCCTGGCCAACTTCCTGCACTGGGTCGATACGACGGCGCAGCAGACCCTGCCGGACGAGCGCGAGGTGGTGGAGACGCTGGAGCGGTTCCGCGAGGCGACCGGGGCGCTGAAGGACCTCAGCTTCGACACCATCGCCGGGGCCGGGCCGAACGGCGCCCTGCCGCATTACAAGCCGGTCGGCGCCACGATCCGTCGGATCGAAAACGGCTCCTTGCTGCTGGTGGACGGCGGCGGCCAGTATCTGGATGGGACGACCGACGTGACCCGCACCATGGCGGTGGGCGAGCCGTCGGCGGACCAGCGTCACAAGTTCACCCTGGTGCTGAAATCCCATATCGCCATGGCGACGATCCGCTTCCCTGCGGGGACCAGCGGCATGGCGCTGGACGCCATCGCCCGGGCGCCGATGTGGGCGGCGGGGCTGGATTATGATCACGGCACCGGCCACGGCGTCGGATCCTATCTGGGGGTTCACGAGGGACCGCAACGGATCGCCAAATGGGGCACGGCCCAGCCGCTGCTGGAGGGGATGATCCTGTCCAACGAGCCCGGCTATTACCGCGAAGGCCATTGGGGCATCCGCATCGAGACCCTTCAGGTGGTGACGCCGGCCGTGGTTCCCGAGGGCGGCGAGCGGCCGATGCACGGGTTCGAACAGCTGACCTTCGCCCCCATTGATCGGCGGCTGATCGCGGTTGATCGGCTGACCCCGGCCGAGCGGGCCTATGTCGATGCCTATCACGCCGAGACCCTGGCCAAGGTCGGGCCCCTGGTCGAGGGCGAGGTCCGGGCCTGGCTGGAGCGGGTCTGCGCCCCGCTCTAAGCCTTCGAGTCCGCTCATTCGCGGGGATGAGCGGAAGGTTCTAATGATCGCGCAGCCTGCGCCGCAGGTGGGTGATTGGGACGGTCAGGTCCGCCAGGGCTGCCTTGGTCGCCTCGTAGCCGGCGGCGACCGGTTCGTCATAGGCCTTCCAGTCGCGGATGTCGGTCCCGCCGATCCGGGGCAGGATCAGGAGGTCGGCGGCGGCGCGCGACTGCTCCATCTCGGCGTCGGTGGTGATGGTGGCCGAACGCATCAGGATGGAGACGATGGGCGGGCCGGCCTTCCAGGCGCCCGACAGCACCCATTTCCACCAGGAGGGCGGATTTTCCAGGGCCGCCGGATCGACGCCGCGGGTCTGGGACATGTCCACGCCGATGGTGGGGCCGCTGTTCAGCTGGCGCATCACGCTGGTGGGGAAGTTCTTCAGCACCGCCCCGTCCACCAGCACCTGGCCGTCCATGACCACGGGGGGCAGGACGCCGGGAATGGCGATGGAGGCCCGCATGGCTCGGCGCATCAGGCCGGTGCGATGGACCTCGATCCGGCCCGAGGTCAGGTTGGAGGAGACGGCGAAGAAGGGCAGGCAGAGATCGGCCAAGTCCGTGTCGCCATAGGCCCGCTCCAGCAGGCCCGCCACCTTGCGGGCGCGGGACATGGCGATGATGGGGAAGGCCAGATCGGACAGGGGGTCGGACTCGACGAAGGCGCGGCGGATCTCGTAATCCAGCCGCTCGAACGACCAGCCCAGGGCCGGTCCGGCGGCCACGACCGCCCCCATGGAGGCGCCGCCGACGAAGTCGATGGGCACCTTGGCCTCTTCCAGCGCCTTGACCGCCCCCATGTGGCAATAGGCGCGGGCGCCGCCGCCCGACAGGACCAGGCCCACGGCGGTGCCGGTGATGACGCGGGCCATGCGGGCGGTGTCGGCCTCGACCCCTGCGACACAGTGGAACCAGCGGTCGGGCTGAAGCGCGTCCAGCCAGACCCGGGTGTTGGCCGGACGGCTCATGCGCGGATCACGCAGCAGGATCAGGTCGGTCAGGCGCCGGCCGTCGCCGAAGCCCATCCGGCGCGGCAGGTCGGACGGCGGGGCCAGAAGCCCGCTGCCGACGATGAACAGCCGGTCGACCTGACGGGCGCACAGGTCGGCCCAGGCCGGCTGGTCGTGTTCGGCGACATAGAGGACATAGTCATGATCGTCCTCGACCCGGCTGAACCATTCGGCGGCCGAGGTCAGGGCCGACTGGTCGATGACCCGGCAGGTGAAGCCCATGGCCTGGACCGCGACGGCGATCCGGTCGACGAAGGCGCGGATCGGGCGAGGGCGGGCGGAGACGAAGCCGAAGACGCTGGGTTCGGCGGCGCCGCCGGCGCGTTTGCGGGCGCGGTGGATCATCAGTCGCGACAGCTCGACCAACAGATCCGGCTCGGTCCGGGCGGCCTCGAAGAAGGCCTCGCGCGGCAGGGCCAGGATTTCAGTGTCGCGCAGGGCGATGACGTCGGCGGTATGGGCCGTGCCCGCCAGCATGGCCATTTCGCCGACCGGTTCGCCGGGCCGGATCACGCCCAGCAGATGGGGCGGCTGATCCGGCTCGGCATGGAAGACGCCCAATCGGCCCGACCGGACCAGGTAGAGGGTGTCTGAGGGGTCGCCCGCCGCGAACAGCCGCTCGCCCCCGGTCAGGGCGAACCAGCTGGCCCGATCGATCATCGGCCCTTCGAAAATGCGCGACAGAGCAGAAGCCAGGGTGTCGGGACGAAGCGGAGCCATGGGGCGGTTGTAGGGGAGATTCCGTTGCGGGTGAATTGGCTCTGTCTTCGCGGAAAACCAGCGAAGTTGGGGAGGGCGTGGGACGCCGGGTCTGCACCCGGGGTTTGGAGTTTTAAGTACCGTTTCGGCGCAGTCGTCGTCCCACGCGGTCGTTTTCCACACGCGCTCCGGCTGGCGGCCCTAGCCTTCGAGCCTTGCCGGATCGGCGGGCCGCCTTGCGACGGCTTCGCCGGGGCGGACATGCCGATTGAAAATCGACAGCGGTCCGCTTTCCGAAGCGTGCGGCGAGCAGGAGACGGCATCCATCGCCGCCTCTAAGGACCCCGGCGGTCTCCTCCCCACCGGCTTCATCGCTCGACCACAGCCCCGCCGCCGTCAGGGCGCTGGATCCGACGCCCTCCCCATCGGCGGGGATGAGAGGATTATGCGGGAGGTTTGAGGGGTGATGAGAAGAAGGGGGTGAGATTCTGTTAGGGCGTTGAAATCTTTGAGGAGGGACCAGCGTCATTGTGCGCGCTGGCCCACCTCTCCGCGCGCGAAGGCGCGGGGGGAGGACCGGTCGCGCTTGCGACCAGGCGGGGGCGACTCAGGCGGTGGGGGTGACCGGGGCAGCGTCTGACACCGAGTCGCCCCCTCCTGGCGCTCGCTGACGCTCCCGCCTGTCCTCCCCGCCGGCCTTCGCCGACGGGGAGGTGAGTGAGGCGGCGGCGTCACCTCTCCGCGCGCGAAGGCGCGGGGGGAGGACAGGTCGCGCTTGCGACCAGGCGGGGGCGACTCCGGCGGTGGGGATGACCGACCCAGCGTCTGACACCGAGTCGCCCCCACCTGGCGCTCGCTGACGCTCGCGCCTGTCCTCCCCGTCGGCCTTCGCCGACGGGGAGGTGAGTGAGGCGGCGGTCAGGCGTCGATGGAGCGGCTCGCCCCCAGAAGGACGGCTTGGAGGGCGGGGGGTTCGATGGGTTTGCGCAGGACGCCGTCGGCGCCGGCGGCCATGTAGCGGGCCACGTCCTCGTCGAAGACGTTGGCGGTGAGCATATGGATCGGCAGGCGGGGACGGCCCGTGGCGGCTTCGTCGGCGCGGATGGCGCTCAGGGCCTCGACGCCGTCCATGACCGGCATCATGACATCCATCAGCACCAGGTCGAAACGTTCGGCGGCGACGGCCTGGACCGCCTCCTGCCCGTTCTCGACCAGGACCAGGTCCAGACCGAAGGCCTGGAACAGGAGGGTCAGCAGCTTGCGATTGGCGGGGTGGTCCTCGGCGGCGAGGACGCGGAGCGTGGGGCAAGCCTCGACCGGCGCTTGGGCGGCGAGGCCGGCGTCCGCAGCCTGGACGGTCGGGCATGGCGCGGGCTCGGCCGCGAAACGGACCCAGAAGACCGCGCCTTGCGCGCCGTCTTGCGGCCTGGCCCCGCGGACGCCGAGGGCGCCGCCGAGCGCCTGGGCGGAGGCGCGGCACAGGGCCAGGCCCAGGCCGGCGCCCCCCGGCGGCGCGACCGGGGGCCAGTTGTTCGAAGGGTTCGAAGATCCGCTCGCGCTGATCCTTCGGCACGCCGGGGCCCTGGTCATGAACCTCCAGATCAAGGTCGATGCGGCCATCGGCGGCGGGCAGGGCGCGGGCCAGGATGCGGACGGTCCCGGACGGCGTCAGTTTCAGGGCGTTGGACAGATAGTTGATCAGGATCTGTTCGACCCGGGCCTCGTCGGTCAGGACCAGGAAGTCCTCGCGCCGGCCCTGGAGCTCGACCTCGAGCCTGAGACCCAGTTCGTCGACGCGGGAGCGCCAGACGCGGGCGATGGCCTCGATCCGCGCGGCGACATCGACGGGGGCGAGGCGAACATCGACCTGGCCCGATTCGATCTTGGAGATGTCCAGGGCGCCGTTGAGCAGGCGCAGCAGCATGCCCCCGGCCTCGGCCATGTCGTCGATGACCACGGCCTCGGCCTTGGGACGGCGACGGCCGCGCAGGACCTCGGTCAGGCCGAGGATGACGTTCAGCGGGGTGCGGACCTCGTGGCTGATCATGGCCAGGAAGCGGGACTTGGCCTTGTTGGCCCGTTCGGCGGCGGCGTGGTCGGTCTCGGCCTGGCCCAGGGCGGACTGAAGCTCGCGCGTGCGTTCGGTCAGGGCCACCATCAGCTCGACCGTCTGGCGATCGGCGCGCCATTGGCGCCAGGAGGCGCCGATGATGCCCAGGACGAACAGGCCGACAGCGACCTTGATCCCCATGGTCGCCTGGGGCTGGCTGGAGGCGATGATCATGGCCGCGATGGACGGCGGGGCGACGGCGGCGGTGAAACTGATTCGGCTGATGTGCACCTGAAGCGCACCGACCATCAGATTGCCGGCCAGCAATAGGCGCAGATAGTCGAGATACTGGGGCTGGGAATGCCAGACGGCGAGGATGAACAGGGCGTTGTGGGAAGCGAGGCCGAGGGTGACGGCCTCGGTGCTGAGTCGGAAACGCCGCTCGGCCCCCGGCGCGCCGGGACGGGCGCGGGCGGTCTGGACGACGTTCCAGAGCAGGGCGTAGAGGCCGAACTGGAAGACGGCGAAATTGGCCGCCCAGCCCCAGCCGAGCAACCACCAGCCCAGGACCACGATGGCGGCGATGGTGGCCAGCCGCACCGGGAACATGTCCCTATACCGGTCGGCATAGGCTTTTAGGTAATCTGTACTGTCGGCCACTTCGCCAAGTCCCCGCTTCGAGCGTGGCCTTACCCGAGGAAGCTTAACGAGGCTTCAACCGTGAGGTTTATTGATCGGCATAACGCCATGCGTTATGCTGCCGCCATGATCCGCAGTTTCCGTGACCGCGAGACGGAGAAGGTCTGGAACGGTCAGCGGTCTCGGCGACTGCCGGGCGATATTCAGGAGGCGGCGCTGCGAAAGCTGCGCCTGCTGAATAGAAGCGTGGTGTTGGACGAGCTTCGTATACCGCCCGGCAACCGGCTGGAGTCCTTGTCGGGCGACCGGAGGGGGCAGTATTCGATTCGGATCAATCAACAGTGGCGGATTTGTTTCCGCTGGAGAGACGGAGGCGCCGAAGATGTCGAAATCTGCGACTACCACTGAGCGTGTCGCCGATATCGGCTTGGCGGACGACTGGCTGAAGAACCCGACGCCGGGCGACATTCTGCTGGAAGAGTTTCTCAAGCCGCTGGGCATGAGTCAGACGGCCCTGGCCAAGGCCGTCGGCGTGCCGCCGCGCCGGATCAATGAGATCGTGCTGGGAAAGCGTGCGGTGACGGCCGACACGGACCTGCGTCTGGCGCGGTACTGGGGCGTGCGGCCAGGGTATTTCCTGGGGTTGCAGGCGGACTACGATCTGATGGAGCAGCGTCGGAAGATGGGCGATGCGCTGGCGATGATTAGGCCGAGGGCGGCGTGACTGTGCTTAATGTGATCGGAGCGATTGCGGCGACAGCGCTGGCAAGCGGATCCGTGGCCGCGTTGGTCACGCACTTTCTAACCAACGACCGCGAAAGAAGAAGCCTTCTTCGACAGAAGGCGGAAGATCTCTACGTTTCTGTTGAAGCGCTCGAGACCTCGTGGAGCGTTGAGGTGGTTTCGCTAAAATCTGTCGTCGATGGTGTAATTAGTTACAACCAATATCTCGACCTTATAATTGAGCGCGGAAAGAAGGATGACGGAAATTTAAATCGCCGCGTCGACATGCTGACGGAAATTTACTTTCCTTCAGCTGTATCCGATCTAAACGCGGTGCGTGATGCGCTATCTAAATACAATGGATTGGTTTCTGTTCATAAAGAAGCATACCGGGCTGGCCAAGCTGACGGCTTTTCCTGGCGCCAAGATTTTGCCCCAAACGTTGGCGCTGTTTCCGCGGCTTTCGCAAATTACAAGCGGGTCGTCGTGCGATGCGCGCAATCAAGCTTCACGCCGCTGAGGTTGCGGACGTAAAATTACCCCACCTTCACCCGCGTCGCCGCCTCCGGCAAATCTTCCCCAAACGCCCGCTGGTAGAACTCGGCGATGGTGGGGCGTTCCAGTTCGTCGCACTTGTTGAGGAAGGTCAGGCGGAAGCTGAGCGCCAGGTCGCCACCGAAGATCAGGGCGTTCTGGGCCCAGGTGATGACGGTGCGGGGCGACATGACGGTGGAGATGTCGCCGTTCATGAAGGCGTTGCGGGTCATGTCGGCGACGCGGACCATGGCGGCGATGCGGCGGCGGCCCTCGGCGTCGGACCATTCGGGGACCTTGGCGGCGACGATCTCGGCCTCGACGTCGTGGTCGAGGTAGTTCAGCGTCGTGACGATGTTCCAGCGGTCCAGCTGGGCCTGATTGATCTGTTGCGCGCCGTGGTACAGGCCCGTGGTGTCGCCCAGGCCGATGGTGTTGGTGGTGGCGAACAGGCGGAAATAGGGGTTCGGGCGGATGACGCGGTTCTGGTCCAGCAGGGTCAGGCGGCCTTGCGCCTCGAGCACGCGCTGGATCACGAACATGACGTCGGGGCGGCCGGCGTCATATTCGTCGAACACCAGGGCGACGGGGCGTTGCAGCGACCAGGGCAGGATGCCCTCGCGGAATTCGGTGATCTGTTTGCCGTCCTTCAGGACGATGGCGTCCTTGCCGACCAGGTCGATGCGGCTGACGTGGCTGTCCAGGTTGACGCGGACCAGGGGCCAGTTCAGGCGGGCGGCGACCTGTTCGATATGGGTCGACTTGCCGGTGCCGTGATAGCCCTGGACCATGACGCGGCGGTCGAAGGCGAAGCCGGCGCAGATGGCGATCGTGGTCTGCGGATCGAAGCGATAGGACTCGTCGATCTCGGGCACATGGCTGTCGCGCTCGGCGAAGGCGGGCACGGTCATGTCGCTGTCCACGCCGAAGGCTTCGCGCAGGGTCACGCGGCGGGCGGGTTCGAGCGTCAGCAGGGGATCGGGGAGGGCGTCGAGCGGGGAGGTCATGGTCTGCGATTAGCGCAGGTTCGGGGCCACTGAAACCCCGCTCGTCCCCGCGAAAGCGGGGATCCAGTTCTTTTGCTCGGCAGGGCCTTGGACCACGACCGCGAGAAACCCCGTCCGATCATCGCCCAAGGCTCTGGGTCCCCGCTTTCGCGGGGATGAGCGGAGTGTGTTTACTTGGCCGCCAGCCGAACATCCACATTGCCGCGCGTGGCGTTGGAATAGGGGCAGACCTGGTGGGCCTGCTGGATCAAGTCGTCGATGACGGCCTGGTCCAGGCCGTGGTCGGTGACGGTCAGGTCGACGTCGAGGTTGAAGCCCTCGCCCTTGCTGTTCTTGCCTAAGCCGATCCCGGCGGTGACCTTGGTGTCGGGGCCCACGGGCGTGCCGGCCTTGCCGCTGACCAGACGCAGAGCGCTGAGGTAGCAGGCGGCGTAGCCGGCGGCGAACAGCTGTTCGGGATTGGTCCCGTCGCCGCCCTTGCCGCCCATTTCCGCAGGCGTGGACAGTTTCACGTCGATCTTGCCGTCGTCGGTGGCCGAGCGACCGTCTTCGCGGCCGCCGCCGGAGGCTGTGGCCTGGGCGCGATACAGAACTTCCATGGTGGGCTCCTGGGGGTTGGGAAGGCTTCAGATGCAGGCCTAACGGATGACGGGAAGGGGACGTTGCATCCGCGCCCTAGCCTTTGGGGGGCGACGCGGGCTAAAGCACGGTTTCGGGGCGCGTCGTCGGAGTACGCAGTGAAGATTGCCGAACGCTGGTTCGTATGGGCGGGCATGGTTCTGCTGGGCGGCATCGCCCTGGCGGGGTTGGTCGTCGCCGTCTATGCGGCATGGCTGTTTCATGACCTGCCGGACGCCTCCGAGCTGGCCGATTATCGGCCGCCGACGGCGACGCGGGTCTATGCCGGCGACGGCACCCTGATCGGCGAGTTCTCGGACGAGCGCCGAATCTATGTGTCCTATGACCAGATTCCGGAGACCGTGGTCCAGGCCTTCCTGGCGGCCGAGGATCGCAACTTCTTCCAGCACGGCGGGATCGACGTGGGCGGCATCGGCCGGGCCTCGATCAAGAACGTCTTCAACCTGGTGCAGGGGCGGCGGCTGGAAGGCGGATCGACCATCACCCAGCAGGTGGCCAAGAACGTCCTGCTGACCAACGAATCGAGCCTGAACCGCAAGCTGAAGGAAGCCATCCTGGCCAATCGCCTGGAGGCGACCCTGTCCAAGGAGCAGATCCTCAACCTGTATCTGAACGAGATCTTCCTGGGCTATCGCTCGTTCGGCATCGCCTCGGCGGCCTATAATTATTTCGGCAAGTCGCTGGCGCAGCTGACGCCGGACGAGGCGGCCTTCCTGGCCTCCCTGCCCAAGGGGCCGAACAATTATCACCCCAAACGCCACCCCGGCGCGGCCAAGGGCCGGCGGGACTGGGTGCTGGGCGAGATGGAGCAGAGCGGCTGGCTGACCGAGGCCCAGCTGGTCGAGATGCGCGCCCGTCCGCTGGCCACGCGCGATGCGCCGCAACGGTCGGAATACAAGGACGCGGACTTCTTCGTGGAAGAGGCGCGGCGCCAGGCTGCGGCCAATCCCGACTTCGGGGCGCAACTGCGCGCCGGCGGCTTCTATATGCGCACCACCCTGGACCCGACCTTGCAGACGGCGGCGCGCCAGGCCCTGATGCAGGGGCTGGAGAACTATGACCGCCGCCACGGCTGGCGCGGGGGCTGGGGCACGACCGATTTCGCCGAGGGCTGGCAGGCCGCGGCCCTGAAGGAACAGGCGCCGCCCGAGCGCCGCACCTGGCAGGCCGCCGCCATCGAGAGCGTCAGCGGGAACACGGTCCGCATCCGCACCGCCAAGGACGACGAGAGCGGAACCCTGATCGCCGCCGACGCCGCCTGGGCCAACGCCAACAAGCAACTGCGACGGGGCGAGCTGATCTTCGTCGAGAAGAAGAACGGCCAGTTCGCCCTGAAACAGTTGCCACGCGTCAACGGCGCCCTGGTGGCCATCGAGCCTCAGTCGGGCCGGGTGTTGGCGATGGTGGGGGGCTATTCCTACGCCCTGTCCAGCTTCAACCGGGCGACCCAGGCGCGGCGTCAACCGGGGTCGGCCTTCAAGCCCTTCGTCTATGCGACGGCGCTGGAGGGGGATTTCACCCCCGCCTCCATCGTGCTGGACGCGCCGATCAGCTTCGCCGGCGGGGCCAACGGCCAGCGTTGGACGCCCGAGAACTATAGCCGTGAATATTACGGGCCGCAGAGCCTGAGGCGCGGGCTGGAACTGTCGCGCAACGTCATGACCGTGCGTCTGGCCGAGGCCGTGGGCATGAAGAAGATCGTCGACCAGGCGGATCGGATGGGGATTCCCGGCATGACGCCGAACCTGTCGGTGTCGCTGGGCGCGGGCGAGGTCACGCCGCTGGAGATCACGGCCGCCTATTCGGCCTTCGCCAACGGCGGGCGTCGGATCACCCCCTATCTGATCGACTATGTGCAGGACCGGGACGGGGAAACCATTTTCCGGGCCGACAACCGGGGCTGTCGCGAGTGCGGCCGGGGCTTCTCGGGGCAGGAATCGCCGCGTCTACAGCCGCGCGGAACCCAGGTGATCGACCCGATCACCGCCTATCAGATGAGTTCGATGCTGGAAGGCGTGGTCCAGCGCGGCACCGCCGCCAGCGCGCGCGGCCTGGGCCGTTGGGTCGGGGGCAAGACCGGCACGACCAACGAATATCGCTCGGCCTGGTTCGTGGGCTTCACCACCGACATCGTGGTCGGGGTCTTCATCGGCTTCGACGACAATCGGTCGCTGGGGTCCGGCGAGACGGGGGCGACGACGCCCGTGCCGATCTTCAACGACTTCATGCAGACGGCGCTGAAGGAACGGCCCGCGCGGCCCTTCGTGCGGCCCAAGAACGCCGTCTTCCGCACGGTGAACGGCATAGAGGAAGCCTTCCGTCCCGGCACCGAACGCCAGGCGCCGCCCCCGACCCAGGCGCCGACCCAGCCAGCGGGCCCCGAGAACTATTATGACGTCGTGCGCCGCGAACAGGAGGCCGCCGCCGCCGGCGCCAACGCCCCGCCGCCCGCCGCCGCCGCCCCGCCGCCGAAGAAGGCGCCGGCTGAGGACTTGAGCGGACTGTATTGAGGCTCTAGGTAGGCCCATCGAACGGCGCGTCCTCGTGGCGCGCCGTTTCCTTTTAAACCTGCCCTATCGCGCGGCCTGCGGGCCGCGCTGCTTGAGGGCTCTTCTGTCGCTGGAGATTGCGATGAGACCGGATGTCGAGGCCATGAAGGCCGACATCGAGCAGAGCGTCGCTCTGCTCAGGAGGCGTCTTTGACTGGGATGTCGCTCTAAGAAAGCTCGATGAGCTGAATGCGCGGGTCGAGGACCCGACGCTGTGGGACAAGCCCGACGAGGCCCAGGCCGTCAGCCGCGATCGTTCGCAGCTGGAAGCCAAGATCAACACCGTCAAGGCGATGGAGCAGGACCTCGAGGACGGGGTGATGCTGGCCGAGATGGCGGACGAGGAAGGCGACGAGGGCGCGCTGGAAGACGCGCGCGCCTCGCTGCGGGGCATCAAGGACCGCGCCGCACGCGCCGAGCTGGAAGCCCTGCTGTCCGGCGAGGCCGACGGCAACGACGCCTATCTGGAAGTCAACTCCGGCGCCGGCGGCACCGAATCGAACGACTGGGCCGGGATGCTGCTGCGGATGTATTCCCGCTGGGCCAAGGCGCACGGCTACGAGGTGACGATCGAGGCGCACGAAGAGGGCGAACAGGCGGGGGTCAAGTCGGCCACCATCCTGATTTCAGGCCCCAACGCCTATGGTTGGCTGAAGTCGGAATCGGGCGTGCACCGTCTGGTGCGGATCAGCCCCTATGACGCGGCGGCCAAGCGGCACACCAGCTTCGCCTCCATCGGGGTGTCGCCGGTCGTCGATGACGCCATCGAGATCGACATCAATCCGTCGGACGTGCGCACCGACACCTATCGCGCCTCGGGCGCCGGCGGTCAGCACATCAACAAGACCGACTCAGCCGTGCGCCTGACCCACGTTCCGACCAACACGGTCGTGGCCTGCCAGGCCGGCCGGTCGCAGCACCAGAACCGCGAACAGGCGTGGAAGATGCTGCGGGCGCGCCTGTACGAGCTGGAGCTGCAAAAGCGCGAGGCCGTGGCGCAGGCCCTGGCCGACGCCAAGACGGACATCGGCTGGGGTCACCAGATCCGATCCTATGTGTTGCAGCCGTATCAGATGGTGAAGGACCTGCGGACCGAGGTCGAGACGTCGGACACCCAAGGGGTGCTGGACGGCGATCTGGACGCCTTCATGGGCGCGGCCCTGGCGGCGCGGGTCGGCGAGACGCGCGGATCGAACCTGGACTGAAGGTCTCCTCCCCATCCGTGATGGGGAGGAGGCTGTAGGCTTAGACCGCAGCCTTTTCAGTCGGCTTGTCGGCCGGGGCGTCCGGCGCCGAGGCGACGACGACCGGAGCCGGCGACGCGACGGGGCTGGCGATGGGGGCAGGCGCCGGTTGCGGCGCGACCGGGGTGACGGCGGCGGGCGCAGGGGCCTGACGCTGGCCCTGGGCGACGCGGCCCTGGAAGAAGGCGCCCACGTCGATCGACAGCTGTTCGGCGGTGATGTCGCCGTCCACATAGGCGGTGGCGACCAGTTTGACCTGTTTGCCCAGGACGCCGCCGACGATACGGCCGCGCACCTCGATATAGTCGGCCTGGACATTGCCTTCGACGGCGCCGGTCTCGCCGACGATCAGGCGGCCGACGCGGACGTCGCCCTTGACCTGGCCGTCGATCTGAAGATCGCCGGCGCCCGAGACATTGCCTTCGAACACCAGGTCCGACGACAGGGTCGACAGACCGCGGCCGGTCGGGACCGGCGAGGGCGTGGACGGGGCCACGCCGGCGCGGGGCGCGGACGGCATGTCCGGCAGAGGCGGAATGACGGGCGAGTTCGGACGGGGCGAAGGCGCCGGGGCCGGGGCTTTATTTGTCTTGTTGAACAAGTTGATCTCCTGCTCTGAGGAAGCGTGCGGGGTTCTGTGGTCGGCCGTTCAGCCAGACTTCGTAATGGAGGTGGACGCCGGTGGAGCGGCCCGTCGTGCCCATGGCGCCGATGCGTTGGCCGAGCGCGACCGACTGGCCGGGCTTGACCCCCAGGACGTTGAGATGGGCGTAGCGCGTCTTGAAACCGCGCCCATGGTCTAGCTCAACAGTATTGCCATAGCCTGAACGAACGCCGGCGAAGGCCACGACGCCGGGGGCCGTGGCGTAGATCGGCGTGTTCAGGGGGGCGGCGAAGTCCTGGCCCTGGTGAATGGCGGGCCGGCCGTTGAACGGATCGAAGCGGACGCCGAAGCCGGAGGTGGTGCGGGCCTGGGTGGGACGTTTGAACGGCAGACCTTCGGCCGCGTCAGTCAGGGCCCGCATCTCGTTCAGATTGGAAGCGGCGTGACGAATACGGACGGCGAAGGGTTCGTCCACGTCCAGGATGGCCGCCAGGGCGCGGGGATCGCGGGCCTCGACCAGGGGGCCGCCCAGGGGGCCGGAGGCGGCGACATAGGCGGCGGGGTTGAGGCCGGCCAGACGGAAGGCGACGCGAAGGCGTTCGGCGCGGGTCTGGGCGAAGTCCTCGGCCCGGTCCAGCAGGCGTTCCTGATCCAGGCGGACCGCCAGGATCCGTTGGATCGGCGTGGCGGTGGCGGGAATGGCGGCCGGAGCCAGAGCCTTCTCCGCCCCCTCGATCCCGTGGAAGTCGGCCATCACATTGGTCAGGGCGGCGTGGCGCCGCTCGATCATGGCGGCGGTCTGCTCCAGCGAGCCGTTGGCGGCCGACATGCGCACCACGGCGCTTTCCAGTCGGGCCTGAAGGTCGGCGTTGAGGCGTTCGGAGGCGGCGCGGGCGCGGACGACCTCGGCGTCGGACCGGTGCTGGGCGATCAGGTCGAACAGGAAGGCGCCGGAGGCCATCAGCGACCAGCCCAGGGCGACGACGGCCACGAGCGCGATCACCACCTGCCGACGTGCAGTCAGGGCATAGGCGCGAATGTCGTCATGGCTGCGGAGGTACAGGTAGCGCACCGGCAAGAAACGTTCGTGCCAGGATGGTTCCTGAGATTGTTCTTGCACAGTCATAAGCAACGCCCCCACGTCGAGGTGAGGTTTATCCGGTGCAACGATGACACGGGCAAGACTGTTTATCGCCCGTTAACCACGATTATGGCGTTAAGCGGGCATTATCACGCGATTGTTGATTGAGACTCGCGCTGAAGGGGAATTCCTGAATCGGCTTTTCAACCGGCCGGGTGTCGGGTCGGCGGGGAGCCGTCAGCCGAGGGCGCGGACGGCGTCCAGAACGGCGGCGGCGTGGTCGGCCACCTTCACATTGCGCCAGGCCTTGGCGACCCGACCGTCGGCGTCGATCAGGAAGGTGGCGCGCTCGATGCCCATATATTCGCGGCCGTAGAGTTTCTTCTCCACCCAGACGCCCCAGGCCTCGCAGGCGACGCCGTCCTCGTCCGAGGCCAGGGTGACGGCGAGGTCGTATTTGGCTTTGAACTTGTCGTGCTTCTTCACCGTGTCCTTGGACACGCCGATGACGGGCACGCCCAGGGCGGCGAAGTCGGCCGCCAGGGCGGTGAAGTCCTGAGCCTCGCGGGTACAGCCGGTCGTGTCGTCCTTGGGATAGAAATAGACGACGGCGGGCTTGCCCTTCAGGGCGGCGAGGGAGACCCGGCCGCCGTTGTCGGTCGGCAGGTCGAGGGCGGGGGCGGGGTGGCCTTCGGCGGC
This sequence comes from Brevundimonas sp. SL130, assembly GCF_026625805.1. Classification (NCBI taxonomy): domain Bacteria; kingdom Pseudomonadati; phylum Pseudomonadota; class Alphaproteobacteria; order Caulobacterales; family Caulobacteraceae; genus Brevundimonas; species Brevundimonas sp. SL130. Next base: position 2,114,036 of record NZ_CP113064.1, on the reverse strand, counting down.
GGACATCAGATGGGCCTCACCAGAACGATCTTCTTCTTGCCGGCCGCCAGCTTGATGACGCCGTCCTTGACGTCGGCCTCGGTCAGCAGCTGGGCGCCGTCGGCCACGGCGGCGTCGTTGAGGCGCAGGCCGCCGCCCTGGGCCAGGCGACGGGCCTCGCCGTTCGAGGCGGTCAGGCCGGCCTTGGTCACGACGGCGGCGATCATGGCGCCGTAAACCTCGGCCGCCGGCAGTTCGATGGTCGGCAGGTCGGCGGAGATCTGACCCTTTTCGAAGGCGTTCTCGGCGGCGGCGCGGGCCTTGGCGGCTTCGTCGGCGCCGTGCAGCAGGGTGGTGGCGGCGTCGGCGAGGGCTTTCTTGGCGTCGTTGATGGCCGCGCCTTCCAGGGCCTCGTATTCGGCGATCTGCTCCAGGCTCAGGTCGGTGAACAGGCGCATGAAACGGCCGACGTCGGCGTCCTCGGCGTTGCGCCAGAACTGCCAGTAGTCATAGGGGCTGAGCTGTTCGGCGTTCAGCCAGACGGCGCCCTGGGCCGTCTTGCCCATCTTGCCGCCCGAGGCCGTGGTCAGCAGCGGGGTGGTCAGGCCGAACGCGGCCTTCTGATCCACCCGACGGACCAGATCGACGCCCGAGGTGATGTTGCCCCACTGGTCCGATCCGCCCATCTGGAGCGTGACCTCGTGGCTGCGGTTCAGCTCCAGGAAGTCCACCGACTGCATCAGCATGTAGTTGAACTCAAGGAAGGTCATCGGCTGCTCGCGCTCAAGGCGCAGCTTGACCGAGTCGAAGCTCAGCATCCGGTTGACGGTGAAATGGGTGCCGAAGTCGCGCAGGAACTGGATGTAGCCGTAGGTCGACAGCCAGTCGTCGTTATTGACCATGACCGCGTCGGTCGGCCCGTCGCCGAAGGTCAGGAATTTGGCGAAGACCGTCTGGATCGAGTCGATGTTCGACTGGATGGTCGCTTCGGTCAGCTGGGGGCGCGAGGTGTCCTTGCCGGTCGGGTCGCCGACCTTGGTGGTGCCGCCGCCCATCAGGACGATGGGCTTGCCGCCCGCCTGCTGGAGCCGGCGCAACATCATGATCTGGATCAGGCTGCCCACGTGCAGCGACGGGGCGGTGGCGTCGAAGCCGATGTAGCCCGCCACCACGCCGTCGGCCGCCGCCGCATCCAGCTCGACCGGATGGGTGATCTGATGGATGTAGCCGCGCGCCTGGAGGGTGCGGAGGAAGTCGGATTTGAAGGCTTGTTCGGTCATGGCGGGGCTCCGTTAGCAGGGATGCCGGCGGTCGTCTTCCATTTCCGAAGAGCGCGTCGCCAGCGAAGGCGGCGCGTGTTCGCGGGCCGCTCGCTTACAGCGGGCGGTAATACAGGCCGGCGATGGCGCGGGCGGCGAACATGGGTTCTGGATAAGGCGCAGCGTTGACCGGCGTCAAGCCTTCGCTACGAAGGACAGATGCGCCTGCCCCTGATCCCACACCCGCTTTCGCCGCCCGCCGGGCTGACGCTGGAGGTCGAGGCGCGGCGGGCGGGGCGGGTGTTGAGCCTGGAGTATCTGCTGGCCGGGCCGGTCGAGTTTGTGCGCTGGCCCGAGGCGACGGCGCGGGCAAGGACCGACGAACTGTGGCGGACGACCTGTTTCGAGGCCTTCGTGCGGACGGCGGACGGCTATGTGGAATATAATCTGTCGCCGTCGGGGGCCTGGGCCGCCTATCGGTTCGACGCCTATCGGGAGGGGATGCGGGCGCTGGAGATCGCGGCGCCCTTCATCGTCACGCGGCTGGCGCCCGGGCGGTTCGGGCTGACGGTGGATGTCGAACTGCCGGAGGATGCGACGGGCGTCGTCGGGCTGACGGCGGTGGTCGAGGGGGGGGACGGGGCGATCGCCTATTGGGCCCTGGCGCATCCATCGGATAAGCCGGACTTTCATCATCCCGACTCGTTCGCGGCTGTCCCTTAGGATCTCTTCCCGCCGTCATCCTAGGCCTTGTGCCTAGGATCCATACGCCCGGTGTTTGGGATCGGAATCCGCGCTTCGCCGCTCGAGTCTATGGATCCTAGGCACAAGGCCTAGGATGACGAGGTTGGGATGACGAGCGGAGAGGGCGGGGACGGGTTGTGAGCGGCCTCGGCCTGAGGCATGGCTGGGTCGAACGCCTCAGGAGCCGCCCATGAATTTCGGTCTCGACCGCCTGCTGTCCGACGACGCCCTGAGGGCGCAGCTGAAGGGGCGGCGCGTGGCCCTGCTGGCGCATCCGGCCTCGGTGGCGAAGGATCTGAGCCATGCGGTGGACGCCCTGGCCGCCTGTCCCGAGATCGAACTGACCGCCGCCTTCGGGCCGCAGCACGGGATGAAGGGCGATCTTCAGGACAATATGATGGAGAGCCCGGATTATCGCGATCCGGTGCACGGCTTCCCGGTCTTCAGCCTGTACGGCGAGGTGCGGCGGCCCAGGGACGAGTGGATGGAGACATTCGACGTCGTCCTGATCGACCTGCAAGACCTGGGCTGCCGCATCTACACCTATGTGACCACGCTTCTGTACGTGCTGGAGGCGGCGGCGAAACACGGCAAGTCGGTGTGGGTGCTGGATCGGCCCAATCCGGTGGGGCGGCCCGTCGAGGGGCAGACGCTGAAGTCCGGCTGGGAGAGTTTCGTCGGGGCCGGACCGATGCCGATGCGGCACGGGATGACGATGGGCGAACTGGGCCTGTGGTTCATCGACCAGTTCAAGCTGGATGTGGATTACCGGGTCGTGGAGATGCAGGGCTGGGCGCCCGAGGCGGGGCCGGGCTTCGGCTGGCCGCTGGGCGAGCGGGCCTGGGTCAACCCCAGCCCGAATGCGCCGAACCTGTCGATGGCGCGGGCCTATGCCGGAACGGTGATGCTGGAGGGGGCGACCCTGTCGGAGGGGCGGGGCACGACCCGGCCGCTGGAGCTGTTCGGGGCGCCGGACATCGATGCGCGGGCGGTGATCGCCGAGATGCAAGCTCTGGCGCCGGAGTGGCTGGGCGGCTGTAGCTTACGCGACATGTGGTTCGAGCCGACCTTCCACAAGCATGTCGGCAAGCTGTGCAGCGGGGTGCAGATCCATGTCGATCACCCCGGCTATGACCATGCGGCCTTCAGGCCGTGGCGCGTGCAGGCCCTGGGGTTCAAGGCGATCCGGCGGCTGTATCCCGACTACGACCTGTGGCGGGATTTTCCGTATGAGTATGCGTTCGGGAAACTGCCTATCGACGTGATCAACGGCGGGCCCGGCTTGCGGGAATGGGTGGACGACGCGGCGGCGACGCCGGGCGATCTGGATGCGGCGACGCGGCCGGACGAGGCGGCGTGGGAAGAGGTCCGGCGGCCGTTCCTGCTGTATTGATGCGCTAGAACAGCACCGCCGGGTTCATGATCCGCTTCGGGTCGATGGCGCGTCGAAGGGCGGCCATGGTTTCGATCTCGAGGGGGGATTTGTAGCGTTTGACCTCTTCGGTCTTTAGGCGGCCCAGGCCGTGTTCGGCGGAGATGGAGCCGTCATAGGTTCCGACGACGTCGTGAACCACTTGCGAGCCTTCCTTCCAGCGGCCGATGAAGGCGGGGATGTCCTGACCCACGCCCGGCAGGATGTCGTAGTGCAGATTGCCGTCGCCGACGTGGCCGAAGACCGAGATCCGGGCGCCGGGGTGGAAGCGTTCCACGGCGGCGGAGGCTTCGTCGATGAATTCGGCGATGCGGCTGATGGGGACGGAGACATCGTGTTTCCAGCCGCCGCCTTCGGGCTTCAGCGCCGCCGAATGTTCTTCGCGCAGACGCCAGAAGGCCGCGCGCTGGGCGTCGTTCTGGGCGATGGCGGCGTCGGTGATCAGGCCTTCCTCGAAGGCGACCTCCAGCAGGGCCTCCATCTGGGCCTCGGCGCCGCCGGGCGTGCCGGAGGCGATCTCGATCAGGACATACCAGTCGGGGGTCGAATCCAGCGGTTCGCGGGTGTCGGGAATGTTCTTGAGCACCAGCTCCATGCCCAGCCGCTTCATCAGCTCAAAGGCCTCGACCCCGCCGCCGGTCTCGGCCTTGGCGCGGGCCAGAAGCTCGATCGAGGCGGCGGCCGTCTCCAGGCCGACGACGGCGACGGCGCGCGAGCGCATGATGGGGAAGAGTTTCAGGGTGGCGGCGGTGACGACGCCCAATGTGCCCTCGGCGCCGATCAGCAGCTGCTTCAGGTCGTAGCCGGTGTTGTCCTTGCGCAGGCGCTTCAGGCCCCGGAAGATCTCGCCATTGGGCATGACCGCCTCAAGGCCCAGCACCAGGTCGCGCATCATGCCGTAGCGCAGCACCTGGGTGCCGCCGGCGTTGGTCGATATGACGCCGCCTATGGTGGCCGACCCCTCGGCCGCCAGGCTGAGCGGGAAATAGCGGCCGGCGGCCGTGGCCGCCTGCTGCGCCTCGAGCAGGGTCAGGCCGGCCTCGACCGTCATGGCGTCGTCCAGGGGGGTGACGTCGCGGACGGCGCGCATCTTGCGGGTCGACAGCAGGACCTCGCCGAAGGGGATCTGGCCGCCGACCAGGCCGGTGCCGCCGCCCTGGGGCGTGATGGCCACGCCTTCGCGGGCGCAGAGGGTCACGACCTTGGCCGTCTCCTCGACCGAGCGCGGGGTCAGAAGGATGGGCGTATTGCCGCTCCAGCGGTTGCGCCATTCGGTCAGGGACGGGGCGATGACCTCGGGATCCTGGGTCCAGCCGCCCGGACCCAGGGCGGCCTTCAGTTCATCGAGAACGGCGGGAGAGGGGGCGGGCGTCTGCATGGCCCCCTTTTGTCAGGCGGGACCGGGAGAGGGAAGGCGTTTTCGCCCATTCACAACCGTCATCCTCGCCCTGGAACGACGGGAATACACCGACACTGGTAAACCCGGTCGGGGCGCCCGACAGAGGACCTACCGATCGTCTGCACGGGGTGGGAAGCGGATCTAACTCAGAGCAACTCTGCGGCTGCGCCTTGACGGCGGATTTCGGAGGACGTCTGAAACCAATCGACGTTTGTGGAGACCGTAGCCACGTCGCCCCATGCGGTCCATTCGATGTGGTAGCGGTTTTCCGGCGACTTCTCTCTCCCGTAGTAAAACCAATCCCAGCGAACACGTGACGCTTCGAAGATTTCAAATCGGGCGGGCGAGATGTCCCATCGCGAGGGATGCCAGACGGTAAGGGTTTCGCCCTCATCAAACGTGAACTGCACACCATCCACCAGAGGCGAGCAGCCGATAATCCGGTGGATGTTGTCGTATGGCCGCCCGAAGAACTTCCCCCAAACTCGCAGGGAGCCGTGCTTCACCAAAGGCAACGCCTGAGCAACGGCGTCGCAGATGGCGTTCGGAATCGTCGCGGTCATAAAACGCTATTCGCAAGGTTCGACAGCGACGCATAGGGGAATCCCGCAACGGGTCGCGAACCGAAATTGACCCGCCGCCGGAAAGCCGACCTTCAGATCGAGACTGCCAGCCATTGTCGGTCCCGGTGAAAGCCCGCCCTTGTGGCGAGGATCCATACGCCCGGTTTTATAGGGCAGTGCTCATTGTCGAAGACCGGGAGTATGGATCCTCGGGACAAGCCCGAGGATGACGAATTATAGAGGGTGATGACGGATTGTAGCGGAATGACGCGGGCTTAGAGGGAGGAGCGGACCTCAGACGTCCAGGTCTTCCTTCACGAACTGGGCGTTTTCCTGGATAAACTGGAAGCGGGCGTCGGCGCGCTTGCCCATCAGGCGTTCGACCAGATCCTCGACGCCGGCCTCGGCGTCCGGGACGGTGATCCGGGCCAGGGTGCGCTTCTTGGGGTCCATGGTGGTCTCCTTCAGCTGGGAGGCCATCATTTCACCCAGGCCCTTGAACCGGCCCATCTCGGTCTTCTTACCCTTGAAGACGGTGGCCAGCAGTTCGTCGCGGTGGGCGTCGTCGCGGGCGTATTCGCTCAAGGGGCCGGCCGAGATCCGATAGAGGGGCGGCAGGGCCATGAAGACCCGGCCCTGGCGAATCGTCTCGGGCATGACCCGGTAGAAGAAGGTGATCAGCAGGGCCGCGATATGGGCGCCGTCCACGTCGGCGTCGGTCATGATGACGATCCGCTCGTAGCGCAGGTCGTCGATGTTGAACCGGTTGCCGGGCTGGACGCCCAGGGCCAGGGCCAGGTCGGACAGTTCGATATTCTGGCGCAGCTTATCCGCCGTGGCCGACGCAACATTAAGAATTTTGCCGCGCAGGGGCAGGATGGCCTGGGTGGTGCGGTCGCGCGCCTGTTTGGCCGAGCCGCCGGCCGAATCGCCTTCGACGATGAAGAGTTCGGTGCCCTGGGCCGATTGGCGGCTACAGTCCGACAGCTTGCCCGGCAGGCGCAGCTTGCGGGTGGCGGCGGCGCGCTGGACCTCCTTGTCCTTGCGGCGGCGCAGGCGGTCCTCCGCGCGATCGACGACGAAGCCGAGCAGGGCGTTGGCCTGTTTGGGGCTTTCGGTCAGCCAGTGGTCCAGCGGGTCGCGCAGCAGCTGTTCGACCAGCCGGGCGCCCTCGGGCGAGGACAGGCGGTCCTTGGTCTGGCCCTGGAACTCGGGATTGCGGATGAAGACGCTGATCAGGGCGCCGGCGTTGGCCGTGACGTCCTCGGCCGTGATGATGGCGGCGCGCTTTTCGTTGGTCAGCTCGCCGTAGGATTTCAGACCCTTGACCAGGGCGGCGCGGAAGCCGGCCTCATGGGTGCCGCCGTCGGGGGTGGAGACGGTGTTGCAATAGGACTGGATGAAGCCGTCGGCCTCGCCGAAGCCGATGGGCGACCAGGTGACGGCCCATTCGAAGGCGCCCGCCTCGCCCTGACGCTCGGCGCGGCCGGCGAAGGCGGGGGTGACGGTGTCCAGCTCGCCGATCCGGTCGGTCAGGGCGTCGGCCAGGCCGCCGGGGAAGTGGAGCAGGGCCTGGGTCGGGGTGGCGTCGGTGATCCGTTCCGGCGCGCAGGTCCACTTGATCTCGACGCCGCGGAACAGATAGGCCTTGGAGCGGGCCATGCGGAACAGGCGGGCGGGCTTGAAGGCCGCGCCCATGCCGAAGATCTCGTCGTCCGGCTTGAACCGGATCTGGGTGCCGCGTTTTTTGGACGGCTGGACCTGCTGGATCGGGCCCAGGACGGCGCCGCGCGAGAAGGACTGTTTCCACTCGAAGCCGTCGCGCCAGACGACGACGTCCAGATGTTCCGACAAGGCGTTGACGACCGAGACGCCGACGCCGTGCAGGCCGCCCGAGGTCTCATAGGCCTTGCCCGAGAATTTGCCGCCCGAGTGGAGCACGGTCATCACCACCTCCAGCGCCGACTTGCCGGGGTGTTTGGGGTGGGGATCGACGGGGATGCCCCGGCCGTCGTCGCGGACCGACAGATAGCCTTCGGCGTCCAGCTCGACCGTGATCAGCTTGGCGTGGCGGGCCACGGCCTCGTCCATCGCATTGTCGAGGACTTCGGCGAACAGGTGGTGCAGGGCGCGTTCGTCGGTGCCGCCGATATACATGCCGGGGCGTTTGCGGACGGGCTCGAGTCCCTCCAGCACCTCGATCGACGAGGCGGAATAGCCTGTGGCGGTCGCCAGAGGAGGGGTGACGACGGGAGCGGCAGGCATGGACGGTGTAGCGATCACCGGCGCAGCGTCGGGCGCAGCCTGGGGCGGGGTCACCGCGACGGGTTTGGGGGCCTCGGGCTTGGGAGCGTCGGGCGTGTCGTCAAAAGCGAAGAGGTCGTCGGCCATTCACATAGTCTGAGGCGATTCGGAGCCGGTTCTGGTAGGCCCGTGTCGCCGGTCGAGCAAGCGGCGGTCGCACCGGAACCGGATCGAAGGTGACGGCGCGGGCCAGAATCGCCAGCATCAGCACCCAGGGCAGGTTGGCGTGGGTCATCAGCACGCTCTCTGACAGGCTGAGAGCGAAGAAGACCGACAGATAGCCCAGGCTCCAGAAGCCCTCGCGCGCGCCCATGCCGTTGAGGCGAACCAGGATCAGGATCGCCGCCGTCAGCATCAGGGCGCCGACCGCCAGGGCGCCGGGCCAGCCCAGCTGGACCAGCAGGTCGATCCAGCCGTTGTGGGCGGACGGAACGGGCCATTGGGTTTCGAGCCGGATCTCGCGCGCTGGGATGGAATCCTTGCCCCAGAAGGCGCTGAAGCCGTAGCCGGTCCAGGGGCGGTCGGCGACCCTGCGCATCAGGGCGTCCCAGATCAGGGTCCGGCCGGTCAGGGAGGGGTCCTTGCCCAGGGCCTGGAGGATGGCGGCGGAATCGGTGTTCCAGATCCAGGCGCCGACGGCGGCGGCGACCACGCCCAGCCAGACGGCCGCGACGGTGACGGCCGCGCCGCCCTGTTTCAACGTCCACCAGCCGCCGACCATGCCGACGCCCAGCATCCAGCACAGCAGCGAGGTCTTGGACTGGGTGGCCACGACTAGAAGCGTGGCCAGGGCGAAGGCGAGCAGGGCGACCCAGGGTTTGCGACCGTTCTGGGCCAGATGGTCGGCCGCCAGACAGGCGGCGGCGGAGACGGCGCCGACCACCATGACCAGGCCCATCTGGTTTTTCTCGTACCAGAGGCCGCGCCACAGGCCGGCGTTGTCGGCCTGGTGGACCCCGATGCGGGGGAAAAGGAAGACCATGATCAGACTGCCGACCGCCATGACCAGGCCGGTGTGCATCAGGACGCGGGGCAGGGCGGAGCCTCGAAACACGGCGCCCAGATAGACGGCGAAGGCGCTGTTGATCGCCAAGGCGATGACACGCCGGTCGGTGACGCCGGGGTCGATGGACCAGTATTGCGAGACATAGGCCAGACCGACCAGGCCGCCGACCATCAGCCAGGCCGGCCAGGCGCGGACGACCTTTTCGAAGCGGAACAGGATCAGGCCGATGGTGACGGCGTAGACCGGCAGCCAGATCAGGCGAAGCACCGGGTTCTCGCCCTGGTCGGGGGCGATGACGGGGGCGATCAGGGCGCCGGTCAGCATGAAGACGACAAAGCCCGCCGCCCCCTGCTCCCAGGCGGGCGGGGCGTCCGAATCATCGATCTGGACGGGCGAGGCGTGCACGGAGCGACTGTCGCCGCCGCCGCTTAAGGAAGGGTGAGCGCCGTGCGGAAGGCGGTGAAGCCGTGTTCGAGGTCAGCGATCAGATCGGCCGGGTCTTCCAGGCCGATGTGCAGGCGGATCAGTTCACCCTCGAGCACGGGCGGGCGCTCGCGATAGGCCATCTGGTGGGTTTCGTGGGTGATCAGGCTTTCGAACCCGCCCCAGGAATAGCCGATTCCGAACAGGCTGAGCGCGTCGAGGAGGGCGCGGGCCGCGGCCTCGGTCCCGCCCTTCAGCACCACGCCCATTAGGGAGGCCGCGCCGGTGAAATCGCGTTTCCACAGATCGTGGCCGACCGAGCCGGGCAGGGGCGGATAGAGGACGCGCGCCACCTCGGGCCGGGCTTGCAGCCATTCGGCGACCCTCAGGCCCGAACGTCCCTGTTCGGCATAGCGCAGCGGCAGGGTGCGCAGGCCGCGCAGCGCCAGCCAGGCGTCGTCGGGCGAGACGTGCCAGCCCTGATCCTCGATCGTCTCGGCGACGGCGCGCAGGCAGGCGGGGGCGTTGGCGGCGATCCCGCCCATCAGCACGTCGGAGTGGCCGGAGACATATTTGGTGAGAGCCTGGACGCTGAGATCGACGCCGTGAGCCAGGGGTTTGAAGGCGAGGCCCGCGCCCCAGGTGTTGTCGATCACGGTCAGAACGCCGCGCTCGCGGCAGGCGGCGGCGACGGCGGCGACGTCGATCATCTCGAAGGTCAGGGAGGCGGGGGATTCCATCAGGACCAGACGGGTGCGGTCGCTGAGGGCGGCGATCAGGCCCGCCGCATCCGTGTCGGCGGGCAGGAAACGGGTCGTGACCCCGCGGGCGGCCTGGTGACGGGCCAGGAAGCGGCGTGACGGGCCATAGACGGCGTCGGTGGCGATGACCTCGTCGCCGGGCCGCGTCAGGGCCATAATGGGGACCGTCACGGCGGCGAGGCCGGAGGGGACGATGAAGGCGTCGGCCGCGCCCTCCAGATCGGCCAGGGCGGCGCGCAGCTGGCGCGCGGCGGCGCCGCCGTCGAGGCCGTAGGTTGGGCCGTCGGTATCGTCCCGAATAGCCTCGGCCCGGTCGCTGAGCATGGTCGAGGCGCGCTCGATGGGCGGATTGACCGGACGTCGGCCCTGGCCCCGACGGGTGGCGGACGAGATCAGGCGGGTGCGGTCCGAATGCGGCGACATGGCCTCTCCGATGGGTTGCGGATCAGGGCCTAAAGGCCTCTAAAGTCAGCGGGGCGCAAGCGGCGAGGATGTGAAACGCGATGCGGATCTTGATGATCGGAGCCTTGGCGGCGACCATGCTGCTGACGGCGGCGTGCGGACGCCGGGATGCGGATCCGGCCCTGGAGGCCGCTTCCCCGACCCCGACCACGACGGCGGCGACCGAACGTCCCGATAGTCCGACCCTGGCCGCCGTCAAGCGACGCGGCCGGCTGAACTGCGGCGTGCACCAGGGGCTGGTCGGCTTCGCCTATACCGACAATCGCGGGCAGTGGCGGGGGTTTGACGTCGACTTTTGTCGCGCCATGGCGGCGGCGATTTTCGACGATCCGAACGCGGTGCGGTTCGTGCCCCTGTCGGCGTCGGACCGGTTTGCGGCCCTGAACGAGGGACGGGTGGACGTTCTGTGGCGCAACTCGTCCTGGACGATGAGCCGCGACGCGGGCGAGGGCTTCGTCTTCGCCGGGATCAACTATTACGACGGCCAGGGCTTCCTTGTGCGCCGGTCGCTGAGCCTCAACAGCGCCACGGAACTGAACGGCGCGCGGATCTGCGTTCAGGCGGGATCGAACGCCCAGGCCAACGCCGACGACTTCTTCCGCTCGCGCGGCATCACCTATCGCCCCATCGTCCTGCCGACCGAGGAGGCGGCGCGCGACGCCTATGGCCGTGAAGACTGCGACGCCTTCAGCGCCGACATCTCGGCCCTGGCGGCCGCCCGGACCGTTCTGGCCGATTCGCAGGCCCACACGATATTGTCAGACGTCGTCTCGAAAGAGCCGTTGGGACCGGTGGTCAAGGCGGGGGACGAACGCTGGATCGCCCTGGTCCGGTGGACCCTGAACGCGGTCATACTGGCCGAAGAACTGGGCGTCACACGCGAGAACGCCGAGGCCTTGTCGGAAAGCTCAAACGACCCGCGCATCAAGCGCTTGCTGGGCGCCGAGGGCGAATATGGCGCCATGCTGGGCCTGTCGGACGACTGGGCCAAGGACGCCATCCTGGCCGTGGGCAATTACGGCCAGATCTTCGACCGGAACCTGGGTTCGCAATCGCCGCTCGACCTGGCGCGCGGTTTGAACGCACAGTGGAACGCGCGGCCGGGCGGCTTGATCTATGGCCTGCCCATCCGATAAGCGGCTCAGCTTGAGTCTTTTCCTGGGGGATCGATGACCGAGACCAAACGCGGGGGCATCGCCCTTCACTGGCTTATGCTGCTCGGCTTCGCCGTCGGCCTGGGCGGAGGGCTGTGGGTCAACCTGACCCTGGGCGCCGATACGGCCTGGGTGATCTGGGTCACCGACAATATCACCGGACCGGCGGGGCAGATCTTCCTGCGCCTGCTGTTCATGATGGTGGTGCCGCTGCTGTTCTCGGCCCTGGTGATCGGCGTCGCCGAAATGGGAGACCTAAACTCGCTGGGTCGCGCGGGGATCAAGACCCTGCTGCTGACCATACTGGTGTCCGGCATCGCGGTGGTGATCGGCCTGGTCATGGTCAATCTGTTGCAGCCCGGACGGGGCGTCGATCCCGCCATGGCGCAGCAGCTGCTGGAACAGGGCCGCGCCGGCGCGGCCGGAATCGTCGAAAAGGCGCCCGAGAGCATCCAGCTGGGCGACTTCTTCCTGGACCTGGTGCCGTCCAACGCCGTGACGGCGGCGGCGGAGAACCAGATCCTGCCGCTGATGGTGTTCGCCCTGTTCTTCGGCATCGGCCTGGTCATGGCCAAGAGCCCCGCGACCGATCGCCTGCAAGAGGTGATCGAGGGGCTGTTCGAAGTGACGATGAAGCTGATCAACCTGTTCATCAAACTGGCGCCCATCGCCATCGCCTGCCTGATGTTCAACCTGGCGGCCCTGTTCGGCTGGGATCTGCTGGTGCGGCTGGCGGCCTTCGTCGGCGTGGCCGTCGGGGCCATGGCGATCCATATGTTCGTGGTCTATCCCCTGGTGATCTGGATCCTGGGCGGACGTTCGCCGATCACCTTCTTCCGGGCCGTGCGCGAGCCCATGGTGGTGGCCTTCTCCACCGCCTCGTCCAACGCTTCGCTGCCGGTGTCGCTGAAGGCGGCGGAGCAGAACCTGAAACTGCCCAAGAAGATCGCCCGCTTCGTGCTGACGGTCGGCGCCACCGCCAACCAGAACGGCACGGCCCTGTTCGAAGGGGTGACGGTGCTGTTCCTGGCCCAGTTCTTCAATATCGAGCTGAGCCTGAGCCAGCAGGTCGTCGTCATGCTGGTCTGTATCCTGGGCGGGATCGGCACGGCCGGGGTGCCGGCGGGGTCGCTGCCCGTCGTGGCCATGATCCTGGTCATGGTGAAGGTGCCGCCGGAAGGGATCGGCCTGATCCTGGGCGTCGACCGCTTCCTGGACATGTGCCGCACGACGCTGAACGTCACGGGCGACCTGGTGCTGGCCACCGTCGTGTCGCGCGGCGAGAAGGACGACGAGGTCGAGCCGGTCGCCGAGAAGCCCTCGATCTCGCCGATCCTGGCCTGACCGGGGTCAGGCCTCGCTGACGACGGGGGTGTCGGGGCGAGACCCCCATTCGGCCCATGAGCCGTCGTAGAGACGAGACGGCTCGTCGAGCGTGGCCAGGGCCAGGGTGAGAATGGCGGCGGTGACGCCCGAGCCGCAGCTGGTGATGATCGGCCGGTCGAAGGCCACTCCGGCCTGAGTGAACCGGGCGCGTAGCGCCTCAGGCTCCAGAAGCCGTCCGTCGTCGCCGATCACGGAGAGGAAGGGCAGGTTCAACGCTCCCGGCATATGGCCGGAGCGCAAGCCGGCCCGTGGTTCCGCCGCCTGACCCGCGAACCGGGCCGCCGGCCGCGCATCCAGAATCTGCGCTTCGCCGGTCAGGGCGCCCAGCACCATCGGCAGGTCGGCGACGGCGTCGCTGCGCCGTGATGCGGCGAACGACGCCGGGGTCGGCGTCTGCGCCGGACCCGAGACCACAGGCCGCCCTTCAGCTCGCCAGAGCGGCAGGCCGCCGTCCAGCACCCGAACATTGGTCGCTCCCATCAGCCGGAACGTCCACCAGACGCGCGGAGCCGACCGCAGGCCGACCGTGTCATAGATGACGATGGTGTCGGTCGCGGCGATGCCGAGCGCGCCGACCGCCTCGGCGAAGGCGGCGGCGGTCGGCAGCATGTGCGGCAGGTCCGAGCTGTGGTCTGAGACCGCCTCGAGATCGAAGAAGACGGCGCCGGGCAGCCGGGCCTGATCGAAGTCCGCCTGGGCGTCCCGGCCGTCCAGATGCCAGGAGCCATCGACGATCCGCAGCGTCGGGTCGTCCATCAGGGCCGCGAGGGCGTCGGTTGAGATCAGGGGGGAGAGGGGCGAAGACTGGGTCATGCCCCCAACCTAATATCAGGCGCGGTCCAGCACCAGTTGCACCACATCCGTCCGACGCGAGCGGAAGCCGGCTTCGCAATAGGCCAGATAGAAGCGCCACAGTCGGCGGAACCGTTCGTCGAATCCGGCGATACGGCGGATGTCGCCCCAGGCCGACTGGAAGCTGTCGTCCCAGCGCTTCAACGTCTCGGCATAGTCCAGACCGAACCGTTCGATGGGCCCCCAGGCCAGGCCGGCCTCGGCCACCACCGGCTTCAGCCGCTCTTCCGACGGCAGCATGCCGCCGGGGAAGACGTATTTCTGGATGAAGTCGGTGCGGGCGTTGTATTCCTCGAACAGGGATTCCTGCATGGTGATGATCTGCAGCCCCGCCCGACCACCGGGCTTCAGCACCTCATGAATCTTGCTGAAATAGGTCGGCCAGTATTCCATGCCGACGGCCTCGAACATCTCGATGGAGGCGACGCGGTCGAACCGGCCCTGGACGTCGCGATAGTCCATCAGGTCGATCGTCGCGCGCTCCGACAGGCCTGAATTGAACAGGCGGCGGCGGGCGAAGTCGTGCTGTTCCCTGGAAATGGTCACGCCCGTGACCTGGGCGCCGATCTCGCGCGCCGCAAACTCAGCGAAACCGCCCCAGCCGCAGCCGATCTCCAGCACCGACATCCCCGGTCTCAGGTCCATCATCCGGGCCAGGGCGGCGTATTTGGCCTTTTGCGCGGCCTCCAACGGCGCGTCCGCCCGCTCGAACCGGGCCGACGAATAGGTCATCGAGGGGTCGAGCCAGGTCTGGTAGAAGGCGTTGCCCAGGTCGTAGTGGGCGTGGATGTTCTTCTTCGACCCGGTCTTGCTGTTGCGGTTAAGGCGGTGGGACAGCCAGTTGACCGCCATCATCAGCCAGTTGCCGTCGAACAGGCGGCGGATGTGGTCGTAATTTTCGACCAGGGTCTCCAGCAGGGCGGCCAGATGCGGGCTGTCCCATTCGCCGGCCATATAGGCCTCGGCGAAACCGATGTCGCCGGCGGCCAGAACGCGGCGGGCGAAGCCGTAGTCCTTGATCTCGAGCACGCCGCTGGGGCCGGGGCGGGCGCCGTCCAGCACATGGGTCTCGCCATTGGGCAGGTGGACGGTCAGGCGGCCGAAGGTCCAGTTCGACGCCAGCAGACGCAGCAGCATGGCGAACATGCGCGGCGTGCGGGCGGCGGCGGCCTCGATATCGACGGTGGCGACACTCATGCGGGAACCTCTTTGTGCGTCGTCAGTCATGGCCGGCCTGGTCGTCTCGGCCGGTGACGGCCTTCAGGGCGTCGAGGGCGCGGGCGCGGGCCTGGGCATGATCCAAAATGGGGTGGGGATAGTCTTTGCCAAGTTGCACGCCGGCGTCGCGCAGCACCTCGGACGGGGCGGTCCAGGGCGACTGGAGCCAGCGGTCGGGCAGGCGGCGCAGTTCGGGAACCCAGCGGCGGACATAGCCGCCCTCGGCGTCGAACTTCTCGCCCTGGGCGATGGGGTTGAAGATGCGGAAATAGGGGGCGGCGTCGGCGCCGGAACCGGCTGTCCACTGCCAGTTCTGCACATTGCTGGCCAGGTCGGCGTCCACCAGGGTGTCCCAGAACCAGGCCTCGCCTTCGCGCCAGTCGATCAGCAGATGTTTGACCAGGAAGGAGGCCACGACCATCCGCACCCGGTTGTGCATCCAGCCGGTCGTCCACAGTTGACGCATGCCCGCGTCAACCAGCGGATAGCCGGTGCGGCCGCGCCTCCACGCCTCCAGATCCTCGGGGTCCTCGCGCCAGGGCATGGATTCGTATTCCGGGCGGAAGGCGCGGTCGGTGATGGTCGGGAAATGGTGGAGCAGGTGGGCCGAGAAGTCGCGCCAGCCCAGTTCGGAGACGAACTTGTCCGCCTCGCCCGGCGCGACCGCGCCCGCGTCCGCCGCGTCTCGCGCCCGCTGGGCCGCGCGCCAGGCACTGATCTCGCCCCAGTGAAGGTGGGGCGACAGGCGGCTGGTGGTCGGAAGGGCGGGGTGGTCGCGGCCCTGGGCGTAGGTCTTGAGGCCCCGTGTGAGGAAGTCGGACAGGGCGGCCTCGGCGCCGATCTCGCCCGGCGTCCAGTCGAACCCCTGGGACCAGTCGGGCCGGGTCGGGTGCAGGCCCCAATCGTCCACCGCCTCGGTCCGAACCGTGTCCGGCGTCTCGATGCGGCGGGGCGCGGGCGTGGGCGGCGGCGGGTCGGCGGTGGCCAGCAACGCCTTCATGAAGGGGGTGAAGACCTTGTAGGGCGCGTCCGATCCGTTCAGCACGGCGCCGGGTCGCGCGAGCAAGGATCCGTTGAAGCCCCGGCAGTCGACACCGGCCGATTTCAGCTCATGGGCGATGTCGGCGTCGCGGGCGAAGGCGGCGGGTTCGAACAGCCGGTTCATGAAGACGGCGTCGGCGCCCGTCTCCTGGATCAGGCTCTGAAGCTGGGTCAGCGAATCACCGCGACGCAGGATCAGCCGCGCACCGCGTTCCTGAAGCGCGGCGTTGAGCGCTCGCAGGGACTTGTCCAGCCACCACAGCGAGGCGGCGCCCGCCGGACGGTCAGGGTCGCGGTCCAGGATGAAGACCGGCAGGATCGGACGGCCGGTGGCGACGGCATGAGACAGGGCGGGATTGTCGTTCAGACGCAGGTCGCGGCGAAACCAAAGGACGACAGGCTTGGTGGCCACGCAGCCGAACTCCATGATAACTTGCGCTCATCCAGAACGAGCGCCACCTGATGGCCTCATAGCTGCGGCAAACGCCGCTCCCATAACGCCCGAACTTCGAAAGAGCCGCCTCGTGAGCCGACCCAACGCTGTCATTACGTTGTCCGAAGGTCTTCGGACGCCTGTCGTCATCGGCGGCGGCGCACGAATCGCCTTCATCGCCGGTCCCTGCCAGATGGAGAGCCGTCAGCACGCGCTGGAAACGGCCCATGCGCTGAAGGAAATCGGCGAGCGACTGAACGTCGGCATCATCTACAAGACCAGTTTCGACAAGGCGAACCGCACCAGCGCCAGCGCCGCGCGCGGCATCGGTCTGAAGGACGCCATGCCGATCTTCGCCGAGATTCGCGAAACCGTCGGCCTGCCGACCCTGACCGACGTCCACTCCGAGGCCCAGTGCGGCCCGGTGGGCGAGGTGGTCGACGTGCTGCAGATCCCGGCCTTCCTCAGCCGCCAGACCGACCTGCTGCTGGCCGCCGCCGCGACCGGCAAGGCGATCAATATCAAGAAGGGCCAGTTCCTGGCCCCCTGGGACATGAAGAACGTCATCGCCAAGGTGGTCGGGGCGGGCAATCCGAACGTCATGGCCTGCGAGCGGGGCGCCAGCTTCGGCTACAACACCCTGGTCAGCGATATGCGCGCCCTGCCGGTGCTGCGCGAGATCGGCTGCCCGGTCGTGTTCGACGCGACCCACAGCGTGCAGCAGCCGGGCGGGCAGGGCACGTCGTCGGGCGGTCAGCGCGAGTTCGTGCCGGTTCTGGCCCGCGCCGCCGTCTCGGTCGGCGTGGACGCGGTCTTCATGGAGACCCACCCGGACCCCGACAATGCGCCGTCGGACGGCCCGAATATGGTGCCTTTGGACCAGTTCGAGGCCCTGGCCGCGCAGCTGATCGCCTTCGACGACCTGGCCATCAAGATCGGGGCCAAGGCGCCGGTGGCGCAGGCCGCCTGAATCCTCTAGGTCGGGCCCATGTCTGACACCCTCGATCTGGGCGCCCTGCAAAAGCTGCTGGAGCGCGTGCGCGACCTGAAGACGGCCTGCGTCGGCGACCTGATGCTAGACCGCTACGTCTATGGCGAGGTCAGCCGGATCTCGCCCGAGGCGCCGATCCCGGTGCTGCGCACCCGCCGGACCACGGCCATGCCCGGCGGCGTCGGCAATGTGGCGCGCAATGTCGCGGCCCTGGGCGGGGTGGCGCATCTGGGCGCCGTGACGGGCGAGGACGCGGCCGGCGTGGAACTGCGCGACCTGATCGCCGCCGAGGAGCGGATCGTCGATTTCATCGCCCGGCCCGTCGGCGCGGCGACTATCGTCAAGACGCGGTTCGTGGCGGCGGGCCAGCAGTTGCTGCGCCTCGACGAGGAGGCGGCGGCAGCGCCCCTGACCGAAACGGACGCGTTTTCAGGTGTCTCCGCCATTCTATTGTCTGACTACGCCAAGGGGGTGGTCGGCGACGCCCTGATCGCATTCGCCCTGAAGGCCGCCCGCGAGACGCAATCGCCCATCATCGTCGATCCCAAGGGGCGCGACTTCGCTCGTTATGGCGCGGTCGATGTGATCAAGCCCAACGCATCGGAACTGGCGGGAGCCACGGGCTTGCCGGTCGAGACGGACGCCGAGGTCGAGGCGGCGCTGGCGGCCCTGCTGGCGGCGACGACGGCGAAGGCCATCATCGTCACCCGCGCCGGCAAGGGCATGAGCCTGGCGCGGCGCGACGGGCCGGTGCGGCATTTCCCCGGCCGGGCCCGCGAGGTGTTCGATGTGTCCGGCGCCGGGGACACCGTGCTGGCCGCGCTGGGTCTGGCCCTGGGCGCTGGGGCCTCGCTGGAGACGGCGGTGCAGTTCGCCATCCTGGCCTCCGGCGTCGTGGTCGGGAAGGCCGGGACGGCCGTGGTCACGCCGGCAGAACTGATCGAGGCGGAGCTGAGCCAGCACGCCGTTGCGGCCCAGGCCAAGGTGACGCCGCTGGACGAGCTGGCGGCCGAGGTCGAGGCCTGGCGGCGGCAGGGGCTGAAGGTCGGCTTCACCAACGGCTGTTTCGATATTCTGCACCGGGGCCATGTCGCCTATCTGGCCCAGGCGCGCGGCTGGTGCGACCGGCTGGTGGTGGCGCTGAACACCGACGCCTCGGTCAAGCGGCTGAAGGGCGAGGGGCGGCCGGTCAATGATCTGGACAGTCGCGCCGTGGTGATCGGCGGTTTGAGCAGTGTGGATCGGGTGACCAGTTTCGACGATCCCACCCCCATCGCCCTGATCGAACGGCTGCGGCCGGACGTGTTGATCAAGGGATCGGACTATAGCCGCGAGGGCGTGGTGGGCGGCGATCTGGTGGAGAGCTGGGGCGGCGTGGTCCGGCTGGCGGATTTCAAGGATGGGTATTCGACGACCCGGACGATCGAGAAGATGACGGGAAGCGCGCAATGACGCCCAGAATGATTGTTGTGACCGGCGGGGCCGGCTTCATCGGCTCCAACATCGTGGCGCGGCTGACGGCCGAGACGGCCTATGA
This sequence comes from Brevundimonas sp. SL130, assembly GCF_026625805.1. NCBI lineage: Bacteria > Pseudomonadati > Pseudomonadota > Alphaproteobacteria > Caulobacterales > Caulobacteraceae > Brevundimonas > Brevundimonas sp. SL130. The sequence goes on along the minus strand of NZ_CP113064.1, from coordinate 2,095,092 downwards.
CGTGGTGGTCTGCGACCGCCTTGAGACGGCCGACCTGGCCAAGTGGAAGAATCTGGCCAAACATCCCATCGCCGACTTCTGGACGCCGGAAGAGATGTTCGAACAGCTGGAGCGTCATGCGGAGCGGATCGAGGCCGTGGTGCATATGGGCGCCATCTCGTCCACGACCGAGCCGGACGCGGATCTGATCCTAAGGACCAACTTCACCCTGTCGCGCGATCTGTGGGACTGGTGCGCGATCCGCAATGTGCGGATGATCTACGCCTCGTCGGCGGCGACCTACGGCGACGGCGAGACGGGGTTCAATGACGATGACGATGCGGACTCGCTGTCGAAGCTGAGGCCGCTAAACGCCTATGGCTATTCGAAAATGCTGTTCGACCAGTATGCGGTGCGTCAGTCGGAACGCGGCCAGGCGCCGCCCCAGTGGGCGGGGCTGAAATTCTTCAACGTCTATGGCCCCAACGAGGGGCACAAGGGCGGGATGAAGTCGGTCGTGGCCCAGATCTGGCCCCAGGTCGCGGCGGGCGAGACCGTCAGCCTGTTCCGGTCGCACAATCCGAACTATCCGGACGGCGGCCAGCTGCGCGACTTCGTCTATGTGGACGATGTGGTCGATATCGTCGAATTCCTGCTGCAGTCGCCGGAAGTGTCGGGCGTCTTCAACGCCGGCTCGGGCCAGGCGCGGTCATTCGACGATCTGGCCAAGGCCACCTTCGCCGCCGCCGGGAAAGCGCCGTCGATCCAGTATATCGACATGCCCGAGGCGATCCGCGACCGGTACCAGTATTTCACGCAGGCTCGGATGGACCGGATCCGCGCCGCCGGGTTCGAAGGCCAGTCCACGCCGTTGGAAGAGGGCGTGCGCCGCTACGTCCAGGACTTCCTGGCCCAGCCCGATCCATACAGATGAAGCGACTGACGACCCGGCAATGGATCGGCTACACCGGGTTTTTCCTGGTGTTTCTGCTGACCGCTGCGGTCGCGGTGTGGCGCGGCGACATACTGCGCGCCGGTCTGGACCCTCAGGTGCCGTTCCAGACCTATGAGCCGCCGCCGGCGCCTGACTATGCCGATCCGAGCGCCTGGGCCCTGCTGGACGCGCGGGCGCCGGGGACGGGGACGGCGAATGTCTTCTTTGTCCATTCGACCACCTTCAACGGGGGGCGCGACTGGATCGGGGCCATCAGCGACGCCAAGGCCGACGCCTATCTGGACCGGGTCGTGCTGCCCAACTACGCCGGGCCCTTCGCGCGGGCGGGCGCGGTCAGCGCGCCGCGCTATCGACAGGCCAGCCTTTATACGCGGCTGACCTTGCGGGACGACGCCCGGGAGGCCCGGGCTTTCGCCTATGGCGACGTGGTTGCGGCCTTCGACGCCTGGCTGGCGCGCCATCCCACGGGTCCCATTGTCCTGGCGGGGGTGGAGCAGGGCGCCGATCTGCTGGACCGGCTGATCCGCGCGCGGATCGCGCCGGATGCGGCGGTCCGAGATCGTCTGGTTGCGGCCTATCTGATGGACACGATCATCGCCGCCGAGAACCTGCCGGCGTCGATTCCGCCGTGCGCCGATCGACGCCAGATCCATTGCGTCGTCGCCTGGTCCCAGGTCGGCGACCGGGACGAAGGCGCCGCCCGCAGGCGGCTGCGCCGCGCGACGGTCTGGGACGATCGCGGGCATCTGGTCGACCTGGCGGACCGGGCCGCGGTCTGCGTCAATCCCGTGACCGGCGGTGTTGGCGAAGAGAAGGTTCCAGCCCGGCTGCACCGGGGCGCGACCAACGCCACTGGACTGGAATGGGGTGCGCGTCCGGCCCTGATGGCGCGCGAGGTCGAGACCCAGTGCCGCGACGGCTTGCTGCGACACAGCTGGCCGGATCTGGAATCCTTCCGCGAGACCGGCAATTGGGCGGACCGAAGAAAAGCCAGGCCGTACAATCTGTTTTACGGCGATCTGGAAGCGGATGTTGCGGATCGGCTGGCGATCTACGCCAAGGCCGGCGGCTGAAATCGGGCGAACGGCGTCCGGTTTCTGTGGCGCGGTTCGCGCGCTGCGGGTAACCTCCTCGCATACGGAGGGTATCTATGGACGTTCTCACCATCTTCGCCGGCGTGCTGCTGTTCCTGGCGATTGCGCTCTTGTTCAGCGTGATTAAGATCGTGCCGCAAGGCCGTGAATTTACGGTCGAACGCTTCGGCAAATATACCAAGACCCTGAGCCCCGGCATCGGCTTCCTGACCCCGTTCGTCGAGCGGGTCGGCAAGCGGATGAACATGATGGAGCAGGTTCTTGATGTGCCCACGCAGGAAGTCATCACCAAGGATAACGCCATGGTCCGGGTGGACGGCATCGTCTTCATCCAGGTGATGGACGCCGCCCGCGCCGCCTATCGGGTCGACGATCTGCCCTACGCCATTTCGCAGCTGTGCATGACCAATCTGCGCACCGTGGTCGGTTCGATGGAGCTGGATGAGGTGCTGAGCCAGCGCGACAGCATCAACACCCGTCTGTTGCACGTGATCGACGCGGCGACCGAGCCGTGGGGGGTGAAGGTCAACCGGATCGAGATCAAGGATCTGACCCCGCCGACCGACGTCACCAACGCCATGGCCCGCCAGATGAAGGCCGAGCGTGAGCGCCGGGCCGTGGTCACCGAGGCGGACGGCGAGAAACAGGCCGCCATCACTCGCGCCGAGGGCGCCAAACAGGCGGCCATCCTGGAATCCGAAGGCCGCAAGGAGGCCGCCTTCCGTGACGCCGAGGCGCGCGAACGCGAAGCCGAGGCCGAGGCCCGCGCCACCACCATGGTGTCGGAAGCCATCGCCCGTGGCGACGTGAACGCCATCAACTATTTCGTGGCGCAGAAATACGTCGAGGCCTTCGCCGAACTGGCCCGCAGCCCGCAACAGCGGACCGTCATCGTGCCCGCCGAAATGGGCACCCTGGTCGGCACCATCGCCGGCATCGGCGAGATGGTGAACCTGGCCAAGGGGCAGCAGCAGGAGCCGGCGCCGGTCAAGCCCGCCGCGCCCCGCCGTGCGTCCGTTCCGCCCACCGCCTGATCCGGAGCATCCGCCATGACCGTCGTCGCCGATCTGTACGCCGCCCAGCCCTTCTGGATCTGGTTGGCCATCGGGGTTCTGCTGCTGGCTGTCGAGGCCATGTTCTCGACCGAATGGCTGTTGTGGCCGGCGGTTGCGGCCGGGCTGGTGGCTGTGATGACGGCGGTCGGTGTGCGGCTGGGCCTGCCGGGCGAGGTGGCGGTCTTCGCCGTCTTGACGGTCATCGCCACCCTGTTGTCGCGACGCCTGATCCAGAAGGCCAATCCGGACGGCGTGGACATCAACGACCGCGACAGTCGACTGATCGACCAACGGGCGCGCGTGGTGGAGGCCTTCATCGGCGGGCGGGGCCGGGTCTTCGTCTCCGGCGCCGAATGGCCGGCCGTGATCGAGGGCGAGGCGCCGGACGTGGGCGAGGATGTGGTGGTGCGCGGGGTCAGCGGCTCATTGCTGACGGTCACCCCCGCGATCTAAAACGGCGGCGTCTGCAACCTTCGCCATTAAGCGACGTTTGGCCGAGATGATCGCTCCCTCAATGACCGCCGCGCCCCCTTCTCAGGATGGACTGCCGGTTCCGAGGCGATACTGGGCCATCGTCTCCATCGGACTGGGGATCACCCTGGCGGTGCTGGACGGGGCCATCGCCAATGTCGCCCTGCCGTCGATCGCCCAGGACCTGAAGGCGTCCGAGGCGGCGTCGATCTGGATCGTCAACGCCTACCAGATCGCCATTGTGGTCGCGCTTCTGCCGCTGGCGTCGCTGGGCGAGATCATCGGCTATCGGCGGGTGTCTCAGGCGGGGCTGGCGGTCTTCACCCTGGCCTCCCTGGCCTGCGCCCTGTCCGATTCGATCCTGACCCTGAGTCTGGCCCGGGTGCTGCAAGGATTCGGGGCCGCCGGGATCATGAGCGTCAACGGCGCCCTGGTGCGCTTCACCTATCCGCAGCGGCTGCTGGGCCGGGCGGTCGGCATAAACGCCGTGATCGTCTCCATGGCCGCCGCCGCCGGCCCGACGATCGCCAGCGCCGTGCTGAGCTTGGGCGAATGGCGTTGGCTGTTCGCGCTGAACATTCCGTTGGGCGTCCTGGCCGTGTCGATGGCGGGCTTCACCCTGCCGCGCAATCCGTTGCAGAAGCGCAAGCTGAACCTGGTCGGGGCCGCGCTGAGCGCGGCGGCCTTCGGCTTTGTCATTACCGGGGTGCAGGCCCTGGCCCACGGCGAGGCCTCGATCCTGGGTTTCGGCCTGACAGGACTGGGGCTGGCGGCCGGGGTGCTGCTGGTGCGGCATGAGAGGCCCAGCAAGACCCCGTTGATCCCGCTCGATCTGTTGGCGCGGCCGATGTTCGCCCTGTCGGTGGCGACCTCGGTCATCTCCTTCACCGCCCAGATGATGGCCTTCGTCTCCCTGCCGTTCTTCTTGCAGGGCCCGCTGGGACTGAGCGCGGTCGAGACTGGGCTTTTGATGACGCCCTGGCCGCTGGCCACCATGTTCGCCGCGCCCTTGGCGGGGTGGCTGTCGGATCGGTATTCGGCGGGGATTCTGGGGGCCATAGGTCTGAGCCTGTTCGCCTGCGGCCTGATGGCGCTGAGCTTCCTCGACGGGGACTCGTCCCGATTCGACATCGTCTGGCGCATGGCCCTGTGCGGCGCCGGGTTCGGCTTCTTCCAGTCGCCCAACAACCGCGCGCTTCTGTCCGAGGCCCCACGCGAGCGGGCCGGGGCGGCGGGCGGCGCCCTGGGCACGGCGCGGGTGTTGGGTCAGTCGCTGGGGGCGGTCGTGGTCGCCTTCCTGCTGTCGGCGGCGCCGGTCTCGGGCGTGCGTCACGGCTTTGAGCTGGCCGCCGTCGCGGCTCTGTTTGGGGCGGTGATGAGCGGATCGCGCATCCGACGCCGCACGGCCGAGCCGGAGAAGGAAGTCGAGGTGGTCTAACCACGCCGAAGGTCGGCGACCCCGCGATTCGCCAGCTGGTCGGCGCGTTCGTTCAGTTCATGGCCGGCGTGGCCCTTGACCCAGCGCCATTTGACGTCGTGCTTCAGCCGGGCGGCGTCCAGGCGCTGCCACAGGTCGGCGTTCTTGACCGGCTTCTTGTCGGCGGTCAGCCAGCCGCGCGTTTTCCAGCCGCGCATCCATTCGGTGATGCCCTGCATGACGTATTTGCTGTCGGTGTGCAGCTCGACCTTGCACGGGCGTTTCAACGCCTCCAGCGCCATGATGGCGGCCATCAGCTCCATGCGGTTGTTGGTCGTATTGGGCTCGCCCCCCCACAATTCCTTTTCGTGGCCGCCGCCGGTTTGAAGCAGGGCGCCCCAGCCGCCGGGGCCGGGATTGCCCTTGCAGGCGCCGTCGGTGTGGATGATGACGTGATCGGAGAGACTCATGGTCGCGCAGACCTACAGCCTCCCTTGGCGCGGGGCCATCATTCGCTAGGGTGAACGAAACGAAGGGGATCGAAAAATGGGCGCTGTGAGCATCTGGCACTGGGCTATAGTGCTGTTCGTCTTCTGGCCATTTGCCGCCGCAATCACGGTCATTCCTGTGTGGCGGATTCTTAGGCGGCTCGGGCTTCCTGGATGGCTGAGCCTGTTGAGCGTACTACCATTCGTCAGCTTGATCGGACTTTGGATTATGGCTTTTAGCGATTGGCCGCGACAAAGCGCGCAAGCTGATCCGAGATAGGTAGGTAGCCTTTGCGCCCCGGCGTCACTCGGCCTATATGCGATCCGACTAGCAGGATCGCACTTGGTCCGCGTGAGGAGGTTGCGTGATGGGAATTGGCTCGTGGTGGCATTGGGTCCTCGTAATTCTTGTCGTAGCCGTTTTGTTCGGCGGAAAAGGCAAGCTGTCCGGCATCATGGGCGACGCCGCCAAGGGCATCCGCGCCTTCAAGGACGGCCTGAAGGACGACGACAAGAAGGACGGCCCGCACGACGGTGTCAGCTCGCTGCCGCGCACCGATGCGGAAAAGGAAGAGCTGAAGCGCTAGTCGTCGTCTGTAAGGGCTGACGCATGGGCGGGCTCGGCCCCGGTATCGGGGGCTTCGAATTAGTGGTGATCGGCCTGGTGGCCCTGCTTGTGGTGGGGCCAAAGGATCTGCCTGTGCTGATGCGTCGCGTCGGTCAGATGGTCGCCAAGGCGCGTTCCATGGCCAACGAGTTCCGCTCGAGCTTCGACGAGATGGCGCGTCAGTCCGAGCTGGACGACCTGCGCAAGGAGGTCGAGGCGCTGCGGACCGGGCAGGGGGCCATATATCCCCTGGGCGCCGAGGCGGATGCGGCCTTCAAGGACATCAATGCGGGCCTGACCGCGCCGGCGACGTCGGCCGCCTTGCCGGCGCCTGAAGAGCCGGCTGTGACGCCGGTCGTCGATGAGTGGCCGGATACGCCGCCCGTGGTCGATGCGCCGCCGGTCGCGCAAGCCAAGCCGAAGCGCGCCTCTGCTAAGGCGGCGGGCAAGACGGCCAAGGCCAAGCCTGCGTCCGCTGCGGCGTCCGCTGCGGCCAAGACCCCCGCCAAGCCCCGGACCCCGCGCAAGAAGGCCGCTGAGCTTTGACTTTCTCTGATCGTGACGAGGCCGAGATCGAGGCGTCGCGCGCGCCCTTGATGGACCACCTGATCGAGCTGCGCGGGCGGCTGCTGATCTGCGTGATCGCCTTTGGCCTGGGCTTCATCCTGTGCTTCGCCTTCGCCAACCCCATCCAGATCGCCCTGATCAAACCCTATCAGGCGGCGGCGGCCATTCATGCGGCGGCTCTGGCGTCCGGCGGCCACGCCAATCCGCTGGAGCTGATCGCGACCATGATGGGGCTGAAGCCCTATCCGCCCGGTTCGGCGGCCGTGGTCCAGTTGATCGCCACGGCGCCGCTGGAACAGCTGTTCACCAAGATGAAGATCGCGGCCTTCGGCGCGGCGGTGCTTACCTTCCCGGTCATCGCCTGGCAGATGTACCGGTTTGTCGCGCCGGGTCTGTATCGCAATGAGCGCGGCGCCTTCCTGCCCTTCCTGATCGCGGCGCCGGTCATGTTCTGCCTGGGCGGGGCGCTGGTCTATTATGTCATGCTGCCGTTCGTCATGCTGTTCTCGCTGGGACAGCAGGTGGTCAGCGACGGGATTTCCGTGGCCCAGACGACCAAGATTTCGGACTACCTCAGCCTGGTGACCTCGCTGCTGCTGGCGTTCGGCCTGTGTTTCCAGCTGCCGGTCGTGACCACCCTTCTGGGGCTGGCCGGGTTGATCAATTCCAAGATGATGGCCTCGGGGCGTCGCTATGCCATCGTCGCTGTGGTGGTGGTCGCCGCGGTCGTCACGCCGCCGGATCCGATCAGCCAGCTGATGCTGGCCGTGCCCCTGGTCATTCTCTACGAGGTGTCGATCTGGTGCGTGCGGCTGATCGAACTGCGCCGCAAGAAGGCGGATGATGAGGACGGGCTGGCTTCGGTCTGAGGCCCTTGATCTAGCCGCGCTTAGGACCGTCCGTGTGATTGACGGGGCAGACCCGTCGCGAGCCGGTTTGGCGGAACGGCGACAGTCTGAGTTTTGACTCGTGGTCCGAGGGGCCGGGATGACCCTCGGGGTGCAGGCCCCGATAATAGAGTTTCTGCCATTGGTCAGCCGGGGCCGTGGGCTTGCTCTTCTTGACCCAGTCCTGAAAGGCCAGGCGGGCGGCGCGCCAGGCGTCGAAGGTCTTCAGCAATTCGGGCTGGTCCTCCATCGGCCGCAGCTCGGGCTTCAGCCGGTTCAGCACCCCGCGCGGCGTGGGGAAGAAGAAGCAGAAGGGCTCGTTCTCCTCGAACCGGATCCAGACGTCGGGGCGGGTGAAGCGCCAGTTCATGGTGAAGGTATAGGGCGACCAGTCCGTTTCGATCACGCCGCCCATGGGGGCGATCCCGTCCTTCATGGCGTTGGGCGGGCCGCCGACCCACAGGTTCCAGCCCTCCGAAGTGCGCATTATGCCATCGACGTGGAAGGTCAGGGTTCCGCTGCCGAACAGGGAGACCGGCCCCCGCTTGGGGTCAGAGCCGGGGTCCAGCACGATCTCGACGGAGCTGGCGTCGACGCCGCCGTGCCAGCGGGCCTTGAAGCCGCAGGGGCTGAGCATCTCCCAGCCATGGGCGTTGGCGATGGCGAGGGGCAGGCAGCGATAGGCGAAGCTTTCGGGGGTTGCGGTCATCCAGTCGCGCTTGGCCGAGGCCGGGGCGACGCGCGGGGCCCAGCCCTCGCGGACATAGCAGACCAGTTCGGTTTCGGCCGCACGGACCGGCGCGCCCTTGGGGCGTGCGGGAACAGATCCCTTCAAACGTTTGACCATTTCGAGCCTCGTATGCCGCCAACCTCGCCCTATGGAGCGGGCGTTTTAAGCCTTTAGGACAGCCGCATGTCTGACCCGTGACGGTCATGCGCGAAAAGAAAAACCCCGGATGGCGGACCATCCGGGGCTCTCTTGAAGTCAGACTGCCGGGTCGATCAGCAGCTGTAGTACATGTCGAATTCGACCGGGTGCGGGTGCAGTTGCAGGCGCATCACCTCTTCCATCTTCAGCTCGATGTAGCTGTCGATGAAGTCGTCATCCATCACGCCGCCCTTCTTGAGGAAGGCGCGGTCCTTATCCAGGTTTTCCAGCGCTTCCTTCAGCGAGCCGCAAACCTCGGGGATCGAGCCGCGCTCTTCCGGCGGCAGATCGTAGAGGTTCTTGTCGGCGGGCGCGCCCGGATCGATGCGGTTCTCGATCCCGTCCAGGCCAGCCATCAGCAGGGCGACGAAGGTCAGATAGGGGTTGCCCATCGGGTCGGGGAAGCGGGCTTCCAGACGCTTGGCCTTCGGCGACGAGACGTGCGGGATGCGGATCGAGGCCGAACGGTTGCGGGCCGAATAGGCCAGTTTCACCGGGGCTTCATAGCCGGGGACCAGACGCTTGTAGGAGTTGGTGGTCGAGTTGGCGAAGGCGTTGATGGCCTTGGCGTGCTTGATGATGCCGCCGATGTACCACAGGCATTCCTGCGACAGGCCGGCGTATTTGTCGCCGGCGAACTGGGGCTTGCCGTCCTTCCAGATCGACATGTGGACGTGCATGCCCGAGCCGTTGTCCGCGAACATCGGCTTGGCCATGAAGGTCGCCGACTTGCCATAGGCGGCGGCGACGTTGTGGATCACGTACTTATAGAGCTGAAGCCGGTCGGCCATGGTCAGCAGGTCCGAGAATTTCAGACCCAGTTCGTGCTGGGCCGGCGCCACCTCGTGGTGGTGCTTCTCGGGCTGGAGGCCCAGGTCGCGCATGACGCCCAGCATTTCGCCGCGCAGGTCCTGGCCGGAGTCGACCGGGTTTACCGGGAAATAGCCGCCCTTGGGCCCAGGGCGGTGGCCCATATTGCCCTCGGTGTATTCGGCGCCGGTGTTGGCCGGCAGCTCGGTCGAATCATACGAGTAGGAGGTGTTGTGCGGCTGGGTCGACCAGCGCACGTCGTCGAAGATGAAGAACTCGGCTTCCGGGCCGAAATAGACGATGTCGCCCACGCCCGACGATTGGACATAGGACAGGGCCTTCTTGGCCATCGAACGGCTGTCGCGGTTGTAGGGTTCGCCGGTGTCCGGGTTCATGACGTCGCAGAACAGGAACATGGTCGTCTGCTGGTAGAACGGGTCGATATAGGCCGTGGTCAGGTCCGGCTTCAGCAGCATGTCGGACTCGTTGATGGCCTTCCAGCCGGCGATCGACGAACCGTCGAACATCGTGCCCTCGTTCAGGAAATCCTCATCGACCAGGTCGATGTCGAAGGTGACGTGCTGCAGCCTGCCGCGGGTGTCGGTAAAGCGGACGTCGACGTATTTGACGTCCTTCTCCTTGATCTCCTTGAGGATCTTGCTGGCGCTCATTCTCGGAAGTCCTATTTTTTAGTCGTTGGGGAGGAACCGAACGCCCGATTTCTAGGAAGCCGAGCGACGGAGGAGGGTACGCGAACTCAGACGGCCTGGGCCCCGGTCTCGCCGGTGCGGATACGGATCACTTCGGCGACGTCGGATACGAAAATCTTGCCGTCGCCGATCTTGCCGGTGCGGGCCGAGGTCTGGATGGCCTCGACCACAGCGGGCGCGAGATCGTCGGCGACGACGACCTCGATCTTGATCTTCGGCAGGAAGTCGATGACGTATTCCGCGCCGCGATATAGTTCGGAATGGCCTTTCTGGCGGCCATATCCCTTGGCCTCCAGCACGGTCATGCCTTGCACGCCGACGTCCTGGAGCGCCTCTTTGACGTCATCCAGCTTGAAAGGCTTGATGATGGCTTCAATCTTCTTCATGGCGACCCCTGAACGGCGGGCGGAATGCCACGGCGCTCGGGCGGGAATGGGACACATCAAGGCCGATCAAGGCAAGCGGTTTTCGCAGAAAAGTCACGGATATTCGGAGCTCTGATGATTGAAACCAACGTCCCCGCCTTATGGCGCAATTTTCTTCCGTGGCCGGGCGCTGAAACGCACAAGCATGCGCGGGGCCGTCTTGGCGTGGTGTCGGGGCGTGCGCATCAGACCGGGGCGGCGCGGCTGGCGGCGCGAGCCGGATTGCGGATCGGGGCAGGGGTGGTGCGGATTTTTTGCCCGCCCGACGCGGTCGCGGTGATCGCCCCCGCCGTCGAGGCCATCATGCTGACGCCCTTCGCCACCGCCGACGCCCTGGCCCGTGAAGTCGAGGATATGGATGCTGTTGTGGTGGGGCCGGCCGCCGGTCTGGACGAGACGACCGTGCACAATGTGCAGGCCCTGGCGATGAGCGGCGCGGCCCTGGTGATCGACGCAGATGGGCTTTCGGTGTTCAAGGGGCGAAGCGCCGAGTTGTTCGCTGTCCTGGACCGCGACGACGTGTTGACCCCGCATCAGGGGGAGTTCGAGCGCCTGTTTCCGGGGTTGCTGCGCAAGGGCCGCGCGGCCGCCGCAGTCGAAGCGGCCCGGCGCGCCCAGGCCATCGTCGTGCTCAAAGGCGCCGAGACCGTCATCGCGGCGCCCGACGACCGTGTGCGCATCAATCGCAACGGCTCGCCCTGGCTGGCCACAGCGGGAACCGGCGACGTCCTGTCCGGCATGATCGGCGGTCTGATCGCCCAGCGGATGGACAGTTTCGAAGCGGCCTGCGCCGCGGTCTGGATTCACGCCGACGCCGCCGACCGGTTCGGGCCAGGGCTGATCGCGGAAGACCTGAGCGAGGTCATGCCGCAGTCCCTGAAGCGCCTGTGGTTGGATGCCGACGGCGGGCGTCGAGATTGATCGCCTGGTCCACCATCTCATCGGCACGAAAACGCTCCTCATGGTGAACTTTAGGTCTCTGAAACATTCGCTGGGATGGGACGCATGACTAAGGTCGATCTGAAGAATCAGCTTCGCGAACTGTTCAATCCGCCAAAACACGACTTCGCTGACATTGCGGTTCCGACAATGGATTTCGTCAAGATTGACGGGGCCGGCGACCCCAATACTGCTCCTGCGTATAGAACGGCGGTCGAATGGCTATACGGCGTTAGCTACGCCATGAAATTTGCCGCGAAGAACGGCTTGGCGCGCGACTATGTGGTGCCGCCGCTCGAAGCGCTTTGGTGGTCTGATGATCCTGGCGCCTTCGCCTGCCGTGAGAAGGATCGCTGGCAATGGACCGTCATGATTATGGCGCCTGATTTCGCCACTGGCGCGATGTTCGAGGATGCGGTCGCCAAAACATTGAACAAGCGGAACGATCGCCCATCGTCGCTGCGGTTCGAACCCTATGCTGAGGGTCGGTCGCTGCAAATCCTACACATTGGTAGCTATGATGACGAAGGCCCGGTGTTGAAGCGGCTGCACGAGGACGTAATGCCCGGATTGGGCGTGACTTTCGCCGGTCCTCATCACGAGATCTACCTCAGCGACCCACGCAAAACTGAACCGGCCAAGCTCAAAACTATTCTTCGACAACCGGTTCGCGCCATTTGAATCGATTCGATTTTTGAGAAAGCTGGGAGCGTGAGACAATGGCGGCTACCGCGCTCCCGCCCCCTTTTCCGCCGAAGGCCGAGCGTGGCACCTTGACGTAGGTGGAGTCGAACGAGGCGCTGCGGGCCATCACCGACTCCGGCGCGACCAAGACGCATTGGAATCAGGATTTGCCGCCCCGCTTCAAGCGGGTGATTCGGTTTGGAGCCTAGAGCATGGCTCGCTTTGACGGAATCGGGATTCCCAAGTTTGCGGTGATCTGATTCAACATTCGTGCTGGATGGGAGGCCAGCCCGGATGACGGCTCCTTATTCGATGGATCTTCGTGAGCGAGCGTTGGCGCGTAAGGCGCAGGGCGAGACACACCGGGAGATCGCGGCGGCGCTTCGGATCAGTCCGTCTTGCGTGTCCAAGTGGACGAAGCGAGTTGGAGAGACAGGTTCGGCGGCGCCGGGCCAGGTCGGCGGCCACAAGCCTCGCACGCTGTCAGGAGACTGCGCCGAATGGCTGCGCACCCGCATCGCCTCAGGGCCGTTCACGCTCAGAGGACTGACGGCCGAACTTGCCGCGCGCGGGATCAAGACCGGCCCTCGAGCGGTGTGGGTGTTCGTGCACGCTGAAGGACTGAGCTTCAAAAAAACACTGCTGCCTGAGGAGCAGGCCCGGCCTGACGTCGCGCGCCGCCGCGCACGCTGGAAGGCGCATCAGGGGCGGATCGACCCGTCGCGACTGGTGTTCCTGGACGAGACCTGGGTCAAGACCAACATGGCGCCCTTGCGCGGCTGGGGGCCGAGGGGCGACGCTTGAAGGGCCACTCGCCCTTCGGTCACTGGAAAACCCTGACCTTCATCGCCGCCCTGCGCCATGACCGGATCGACGCGCCCTGGGTTATCGATGGTCCGATCAACGGCGCGATCTTCCTCGTCTACATCGAGAAAATACTGGCGCCGACCCTGTCGCCTGGCGACGTCGTCGTCCTCGACAACCTCGGCAGTCACAAGGGCAAGGCCGCCCGCGCCGCTGTCAGGGCCAAAGGCGCACACATGATCTTCCTGCCCCCTTACTCCCCCGACCTGAACCCCATCGAACAGGTCTTCGCCAAGCTCAAACACCTCATGCGCAACGCCCAGCCCAGAACCATTGAAGCCACGTGGCGAAAGGCCGGAGAGATCATCAATCTCTTCAGCCCCGCCGAATGTGCGAACTACCTCGTCAACTCAGGATACGGTTCCGTGTGAAGGAATCACGCTCTAGAGCGCGCCTGTGCGCGAGTGAGCCGACCTATCTCGAAGCTGCCGATCCAACACTTGTGGCGTCGATCCAATCGAAAGCCTCTTGAAGAGTGGTCGTCCAGATCGTGTCGCGGTGCGCCGCGAGCCAGGCCAGCAGCTCCGCATGCGCGGCCTCGCTGACGGCGATATGATCGCCCCCGACGCCATGGAATAGAAAGACCGCCATTCCGCCGCCTGCGCGGGCTTGTTCGGCGAATGCGATCAGGTCTTGGGCGGTCGCGTCTTCCGCGAAGCCGGCGGCAGGCACATTCATCCGATCCAGGCTTGATATATCGCGGCGCAGATCGTCCGAGCTCGCCGACACGCTGCGTGCATAGGTGACCAAGCCGGATTGGCGCAGCGGCTCGATATAGTCCTGGCCGCCGGCCACGGTCTGACCGCAAGTCATGGCGTAGCCGTGGCGCATCTTGCCGTCGATGGCGGTCAACAAGGTATTGGCCTGGGCGATCTCCTGGAGGAGGCTGTGAGGCGTGTAGGCCTCCAGGGTATTGCGCGGATCCGCCGGGAAGGTCGCCGACAGGCAAGGGTGGAATAGGGTGTGATTGGCCAGTTCATGTCCATCCGCAGCCACAGTTCGCCAGGACTCCACGGCCTCAGGCTTGAGATTGCTCAAGAAGAAGACGCCAGGCAGGCCTGCGGCGTTGAGCGCCGGCACGGCGATGCTCAACTGAGAGGGCAGGGCGTCGTCATACGTCAGAACAACTATAGCCTTGGTTCCAGGCGGGCGCGCGAAGGAAGCCGTAGGCGTGAATACCGCAACGGCGACCGCCAGAACGGCGAGAATGCGCGCGCCAAACGCCATGATCGGATCTCCCTTTAAGGCCGCCAGCGGGCCTGCTTGTTCCTTGATGCCGCTTCCTTAAGCCAAGGCGCAAGGTCGTGCCTGAGGCGAATAGAAAAAAAGACTTCATTTAAGGCTGGCGTTTTCGAAATGTCTCGAGCTAATGTCGGGCGTGCAATCCCGCAGTTAGACGGGAGGGGCGGCGAGAGCGGGCATCTGCTTGATCGCACCCTAGGTTTGGAAACAGAGGTCGATCCCGCAACGGTTCGGCCCGGCAGGGGGCGCGCCTAGGCGCGATGGCTGAATAATGACTAATTCGCGTTCTTCACGGACTGCGGCTTTGATGGCGGGCACTTCGGCGATCGCCGTCGGCTTTGTCCTTACCTTGGGCGCTCCGACGTCCGCCTTCGCCCAGAGCGAAGCCCCGCCCGCCCAAACCGATGACGCGGCCGTCGTCGATGAGGTCGTGGTCACCGGCATTCGCGGCGCCCTGCGCTCGGCCCAGCGGATCAAGCGCGACGCCGACACCGTGGTCGATTCCATCACCGCCACAGACATCGGCTCTTTCCCGGACAAGTCGGTGGCGGAGGCCTTGCAGCGGGTCGCCGGCGTGACCGTCAATCGCTACGCCGCGACGTCTGACACCACCCACTTCTCCAACGAGCCCTCCGGCGTGCTCGTCCGGGGGCTTTCGCAGGTGCGTTCCGAGTTCAATGGCCGCGACACCTTCAGCGCCAATTCGTCACGCGGGCTGAGCTGGGGCGACGTGTCGCCCGAGTTGATGTCAGGCGTCGACACCTACAAGAACCAGACTGCGGAACTGATCGAAGGCGGCATTGCAGGCACCATCAATCTGCGCACCCGCCTTCCGTTCGATGTGTCCGGCCGTCAGGCGGCCCTGACCGTCACCGGCAACTATGGCAGCCTGGCCGAAGAGATCACGCCGGAAGTCTCGGCCATCTTCAGCGACCGGTTCCAGACATCGATCGGCGAGTTCGGCGTCATGGCCAACCTGGCCTATTCCGAGCTGAGCAGTGTGTCGGAAAGCGCCCAATACGGACGGATGGGCGTATTCGAGAATGTCACCGCTCTCGGCGGCGGCACGAAATACATCCCGTCCTGGTATCGGGTGGGCCGTACGGAGTTTGACCGGACCCGGCAAGGCTTAGCGGGGGCCGTCCAGTATCGCGACAATTCCGGTCGCTTCCAAGCGACGCTGCAATACAACCGCTCGACCTATGAGAACGTCTGGCATGAGCAGGCCATCAAAGGCAGCGCCTTCACCCTGTACGGCCAGCCGACGGATTATGTGATCACCGACGCCAACTACGCCACCACCTTGGCCGCAGCGCCGGGCAGCACCTTTACCTTTGATGACGAAGGTAATTTCGAAACTGGCGTATTGAACTCTCCGATCGGCTGGGCCGGTCTCGACAATGCTTCCGCCGGGGCAGGGATCGGCGTCACTTCCGACGGTAGCCCCATCATCAACGCCTGTTACAGCTGGGCGGGTTGCTCTCCGGAGACGCGGGGCGGCGAGGTCGAATCCATCACGCGCTACAATCGAAATGAGCAGATGACGGAGGATCTGTCGCTGAACATGAGGTGGGACGCGACAGACCGTCTCAGCTTCATGGCTGATATTCAGTACGTCAATGCGACGGTGACCAACCTCGACCAGGACGTCAGCCAGATCGCCTATGCCAACATCGCCATCGACGCGACCGGCGAGCATCCGACGATGACCCTCACGCCCGGCACGAACAACAATTATGCCGACGGCTTCCTGTCCAATCCCAACGCCTGGCGTTTCAACAACGTCAATGACCACACCGAAGATAGCGAAGGCAATCAACTGGCGGTCCGCGGCGACATGGAATACAAGTTCGATGAAGGCGGTTGGCTGGACAGTCTGAAAGCTGGCGTTCGCTACGCTGATCGCGAGCAAACGGTACGGTGGAGCGCTTACAACTGGGGCGGCGTCGCCAATGCCTGGGGTTGTGACAGCTTTGACGCCACGAGCACGAACTCCGCATGGTACAATGTGGACAGCACCACGGGCGGCGCCAGCGTGAACGGTGATTGCAACGCCTCCACGCCCAATACGACCTTCGCCGGCTGGGATGCAGGCCTAGCTTCAGTTCAGGACTTCCCGGAGATTTTCGGCGGTCTGGTTTCTGGCGGCCCCTATTCCTTCACAAGCTGGGACTTCCTGGAAAGCCATGAGGCCTTATCTAACGCCTTCGCCTATGACAGCGTCGGCGTGGGATCTTCGCGGTGGACACCGGTCTGTCGCCGCGCCGGTGAGGTGGACGGCTGCTATCTCCCGCAGGAGATCGCCGAAATCAAGGAAGAGACCGCCGCCGTCTATGCCATGCTGAAGTTCGGCGGCCCGGACACCCGGATCGGCGGCTATCGCATCTCCGGCAATATCGGCGCCCGCTATGTGGAGACCAAGGACTCCAGCGACGGCTACCTGATCCATGCCGACCTGCTGCGTTCGACCTCCCTGGATTGCCGCGCGAACACAGCCCCGCCGGGATCGACCACGCCCGTCGTGCCGCAGACCATCGGCTGCTACATTAGTGCAGACGATATCGCCTTTTCGGACGGTCTGGCGGAGGCTCGTGTCGCTTCGGTCAAGCACAAGAATTTCCTGCCGAGCTTCAATCTCCGTGTGGATCTGACCGACACTTGGCTGATGCGGTTCGCCGCTTCGCGCGCCATGTCCCGTCCGGACATCGGCTATCTGAAGAACTATCTGCAGGTGGGGATCAGCCTGCCCAGCACCGACGACCCCAACGACGAACGGTGGGTGAAGGATGCTTCCGGAAACATCGTGGGCGTCACGCCGCGCTATACGGCGGAGGCCTACAACCCCTACCTCAAGCCCATCACCGCCGATCAGTTCGACCTGACGCTGGAAAATTACTTCGCTGACACCGGCTCCTTCTCGCTGGCGCTCTTCTACAAGAAGTTCAACGACTACATTCAGTATGGAACCTATGATCAGTCGATCACGATCGACGGCGTCACACGCGACGTTCAGGTTCGGGGGCCTGTCAATGGCGACGGGGCCTCGCTGCATGGTGCGGAAGTCGCCTTCCAGAGCTTCTTCCCCTCATTGCCTTCGCCGTTTGACGGTCTCGGCGTGCAGGCCAACTTCACCTATGTCGAGAACTCCGGCATCTCGAACTCGAACCTGACAAACGTGTCGAGCGGCGGCGGCTCGAACACGTCCGGCAACGGCGTCAGCCAAGCCTCGGACAGTATCACCACGGATAGTCTGGAGGGCCTGTCGAAATATTCCTTCAACCTGGTTGGCCTCTATGAAAAGGGCCCTTGGGCCGCGCGTGTGGCCTATAACTGGCGCTCGGAATTCCTGTTGTCTGCGGTGGACTGCTGCATCGGCTTGCCGATCTGGCAAGAGGCGGCCGGCTATCTTGACGCGTCTCTGCGCTACAAGATCAACGACCACGCCGAAGTGAACCTCCAGGCGTCCAATCTGTTGGACACGGAATCCGTGCTGAAACAGCAGGTGACGGATGCCGAGGAGGGCGGGCTGCTTAAGGATTACTCCTGGAACCGCACCGATCGTCGTTTCATGGTCACCCTGCGCCTGCGCTACTGATCGACATCCGACGCGCCCCGCCTGGCGGGGCGCGTCCTTCCTTGCCCGATGGAAGACATGCGAAAGACCGCACAAGGGCAGCCTAGGACTGTCGTCATTCTGGGCGGTGGAACGGCCGGCTGGATGACTGCGGCCGCTCTGACCGCCGTATTCAATCCCGCGCAGGTACGGGTGCGGCTGGTCGAATCTGACGACATAGGCATCGTCGGCGTGGGCGAAGCCACCTTGCCGGCCATTCGAGAATTCAACGCCTTCGCCGGGATTGCCGAGCGCGACATGCTGGTCGCAACCCAGGGGACCTACAAACTCGGAATTGAGTTCGTCGACTGGGGTCGTATCGGATCCCGATACGTCCATCCATTTGGCGCGCACGGTCGTCCGCTCGGCGGGGCGGCGTTTCATCACCAGTGGACCAGGGCCCGGTTGGCCGGCGCGCCCGTGGGGCCGATTGACGACTACGCCTATTCGATCGAAGCCTGTCGGCAGAACCGGTTCGAGCCGCCGTCGCTCGACGACAGCCGCGTCGAGTCCACCTACAGCTACGCCTATCATTTCGACGCTGGCCTCTATGCCCGCTTCCTCAGGGATGTCGCCGAGGGTCGGGGGCTACTGCGGACGGAGGGGCGGGTCGAGGCGGTCGAGCGAACCGGCGATCATATCGCCGCCCTTCGGCTGGTCTCCGGCGAACGTATCGAGGGCGATCTGTTTATCGACTGTAGCGGGTTTCGCGCCCTCGCCATCGGCGAACAGCCCGGCGACGCCTGGGAAGACTGGAGCCATTGGCTGCCCTGCGACCGCGCCGTGGCGGTTCCGACGGCCCGCTCTGAAGCGTTCACGCCCTTCACGCGATCAACCGCATCCAGCGCGGGGTGGCTGTGGCGTATTCCGCTGCAGCATCGCACCGGCAACGGCCATGTCTATTCCAGCGCCCACATATCGGATGACGAGGCGGCGGCCGCCTTGTTGGCGGGCGTGGACGGGGAGGTCCTGGCGGAGCCTCGCTTCCTGCGGTTTCGTTCTGGACGCCGCCGCGCATCCTGGCTGGGCAACTGCGTGGCCGTCGGGCTCTCAAGCGGCTTCCTCGAACCGCTGGAATCCACCAGCATTTATCTGATCCAGGCGGCAGTGACCAACCTGGTCAAGTTCTGGCCCGGCGCCGCCAATGGCCACGCGGTTCTGCGCGACGCCTTCAACTCGGCCATTGATCTGGAGTATGATCGTGTCCGCGATTTCCTGATCTTGCACTACTGGCTCAATGACCGCCCGGAGCCCTTCTGGCGTGAGCGTCGCGAAACAGAACCGCCCGCCAGCCTGCGTGAGACGGCGGCCCTGTTCCAAAGCCGCGGCCATGCGCCGTCTTATCGCAACGGCTTGTTCGCAGCGCCGAGCTGGATTTCGGTGATGACGGGGCAGGGAGCCCCGCCTCAGGCCTATGATCGTCTCGCGGATCATATGCCGTTGGCGCAGGTCATCTCGGGCTTGCAGGATGAGCGCGCGCGACTGGTGGCGAGGGTCGCGGCCATGCCGTTCCACGCCGACTATGTTGCGCGCAACGCCCTGGCGCGCGCCGCATGAAGGGCGCGCCTATCTCGCACGTGGTGATCGTCGGGTCAGGCGTCGATGCCTGGCTGACGGCCTTGGCCCTGGCGCGGGCTGTAGGGCCGTTGGGGGTTGCGATCGAGGTGTTGCAGACGCCGACTGATCCCACCCCCATAGTGCTGGACGCTCTGCCAGCCCTGCGGGCGCTTCATCGCCTGCTGGGCGTGGATGAACAAACCCTGGTGACCCAGTGCGGGGCCGTGCCCGTCGTTGGACAAAGGTTCACGGGTTGGAACCTGGATCAGCCGCCGTTCGTGCGGGCCTACGCCAGCGTCGGCGACGGCGGGTCGCACCTCGACTTCATCCAGCACTGGCTGCGCGCGCGGGCCCTGGGCATGACCGCCGGCTTCGGCGACTTCAGCCCGGCCGGCGTTGCGGCGGCCAAGCGCCGGGCCCCGCCGATTCAGGGAGAATGGAAGGGCGCGGATTATGGCTATCGTCTCGATGGCGCTGCTTACGTCGATCTGATTCAGCGCAAGGCCTTGGCGGCGGGGGTGACGCTGCGCGCCGTGGAATCGCTCGCCGTCCATCGCAATGAGGGCGGCCTAGAGGGTCTGGATATTGCCGACGGCCGGGTGAGGGCGGATCTGTACATTGATGCGACCGGGGAAGATGCGCGCCTCGGCCTCATTGGATCCTGGGAAGATTGGTCTGCCTGCTTCCCTTTCCGAAAGCTTGGCTATTTCACCGCGAGCCGACCGCATCAGCTTGAAGCCTTGACGGAAAATGTCGCCCTCTCAAGCGGTTGGGCCGCTGTTCTGGACTTGGCGGACCGACGCGTCATAGCGGCGGTCTTGGACGATCAAATCTCTGGCGAGGTCGCCAGAATGGAGCTTGAGGCGGTTCTCGGCGGGCCGGTCACGGCTTCGGGCGGGTCCGCGCCCGCCAGCCCTGGGATGCGAGACGGCTGGGTCGGAAACTGCGTTTCCTTGGGGCGATCGGCGCTCAGGACCGATGTCCTGGAGGGCGGGTGGCTGCTGGGGCTGCAAATCGGGCTGACCCATCTGATCGCCAATTTCCCGCTCGGTCAGGACATGGCCGGCGAGGCGCGTCTGTTCAATTCGGCAGTGCGGCGACATGCCGAGGCGGTTCGTGACTACCAGGCCGCCCACTATCGGCTGTCGAACCGTAGCGAGCCGAAGTGGCGTCAGGCTGCGAATGCGCCGATCCCGTCGTCACTACAGGCGCGTCTGGATCTATTCGCCGTGCGCGGCGCATTGCCGCCTTTCGAAGACGAGGTTTTTCAGGCTGATGACTGGCGCATGATGTTGCTGGGACACGGCCTGATCCCCACCGACCCCAACCCAGCCGCCGAGTCTCTTGATGACGCTGTCGAGAGGCGCCGGCTGTTTGGCGTCATTCAGCGGAATGTGGCGGAGGCGGCGGGTTTGCCGTCGGTTGAGGCGTGGCGATCATCCAGGGGCGCGGCATGAGCGAGATCAAGAAGATCGTCGTCGTCGGCGGAGGAACCGCCGGGTGGATGGCCGCGTCCGCGATGGCCAAGACCTTGGGGACTCGAGATCGGCAGATCGTCGTGATCGAGTCGGATCAGATCGGCACGGTCGGGGTGGGTGAAGCCACTATTCCGATGATCCTGCTGTTCAATCGCATCCTGGGCATCAAGGAGGATGACTTCATCCGCGCCACCCAGGCGACCTTCAAACTGGGGATCGAGTTCGCCGACTGGCGCCGGCTGGGCCACAGCTATTTCCATCCGTTCGGCCATTATGGCGTCGATATGGAAGGCATACCCTTCCAGCATTTCTGGCTGAGGTGGAAGGCGAACGGCGGTGGAGGCGGCCACGATCTGTTCAGCGCCGAAACCCAGGCGGCGGGTCGAAATCGCTTCATGCGGGTCGCCGACGAGCGGCCGCGCCGACTGCCCCCGGTCAACTACGCCTACCAGTTCGACGCCGGCCTGTTCGCCGCCTTCCTGCGCCGCTATTCCGAGGAAAGGGGCGTGGTTCGCGAAGAGGGGCGGATCGTCGAGGTTCGCCGGCACGGCGAGACGGGCGACGTCGACGCTCTGGTGCTCGATGACGGCCGGATTGTCGATGGCGACTTCTTCGTCGATTGCTCAGGCTTCCGCGCCCTCCTGATCGGGGAAACCCTGGGCGCCGCCTACGAGGATTGGACCCCGTGGCTGCCGACGGACCGGGCCGTCGCGGTCCCGTGCGCCAGAGTGTCGGACATGACGCCCTATACGCGGGCCACGGCGCGTGAGGCCGGTTGGCAGTGGCGCATCCCGCTGCAGCATCGCACCGGCAACGGCTATGTGTTCAGCAGTGCGTTTCTATCCGAGGACGAGGCCAGCGCGCGCCTGATGGAGCGGTTGGACGGCCAGCCCTTGGGGGATCCACGCGTCCTGCGTTTCACCGCCGGCCGTCGTATCAAGAGTTGGGATCGAAACGTCGTCGCCTTGGGCCTCTCCAGCGGGTTTCTGGAGCCGCTGGAATCCACCAGCATCCACCTGATCCAGGCCGGCGTGGCTAAGCTGCTGGCCCATTTCCCACAGCGCCGCAGCGAACCGCGGCTGGCCGAGAAATACAGCCGTGAAATGGCTGAAGACTATGAAGTCATCCGTGACTTCCTGATCGCCCACTACAAGCTGACCGAGCGGGACGACACGCCCTTCTGGCGCCACTGCCGCGACATGGCCGTGCCGGACTCGCTTCAGGCGCGCTTCGACCTGTTCGCCTCGCGCGGCGAGGTGCTCGCGCGGCATCAGGAACTGTTCAAGGAAGCCAACTGGCTTGCGGTGCTGATGGGGATGGGGATGACGCCTGAGGGCTATCATCCCGTCGCCGACCAGCGGGATTTCGCTCAGCTGGAGTCGACCCTGACACAGATCCAGCAGGCCGTTCTCGAGCGCGCCACCGCCATGCCGCTTCATGATCAGTATCTGATTCAGGCTGGGCTGACCGCACCGCCGCCAGCGTCAGCCGCCTGAGCCCATTTTCAAAATCGCCCAAGGAGCTTCCATGTTAAATCGCCGACAAATTCTTGCCGCCTCCGCAGCGGCGGCTGTTCTCCCAGGCGCCGCCGCCTGCGCCACCATGCCCGGCGCGGCCAGGCCCACGGGATTTGTGCGGCGCGACGGTGCGTCCTTTACATTGGACGGCAAGCCCTATCGCTACGCGGGCGCAAACGCCTGGTACCTGCCTTGGCTGGGCGCCGCGGCCGACTATGGCGACAACGCCCGGCTGGGACGCGAGCTTGATCGTTTGAAGGCGGACGGGGTGACCAACATCCGCGTGTCCGCTTCGGCCGAACTGTCCCCTCTGACCAATTCGGTGCGGCCGGCCTTCCGTGACCGCGGAACGGACTACAACGAGACCCTATTGGTCGGTCTGGACCGCACCCTGGCCGAGATGGGCCGACGGGACATAAAGGCGGTCCTGTATCTGACCAACTTCTGGGAGTGGTCAGGCGGGATGATGACCTATCTCCACTGGGTCAATGGCGGTCGCTACATCAACATGAACGACCCGGCCCATCCCTGGCCGGAATTCGCCGACATGAACGCCGACTTCTATCGCAGCCCTGAGGCGGTGGCCCTCTATCACCACTATATTCGCGCCGTGGTCGGCCGCACCAATACGATCACGGGCCTCGCGTATCGCGACGACCCGACCATCATGAGCTGGCAACTGGCGAATGAGCCGCGGGCGGCGGGTGGTCTGGAAAAGGTCAGGCAGAACCAGCCGGCCTTCCTGACCTGGGTCAACGGCACGGCCCGTCTGATCAAGTCTATCGCCCCCAACCAGTTGGTTTCGACGGGCAGCGAGGGGCTGAAAGGCTCGGGCGAGAGCGCCGAAATCGTCGCCGACACCCACCGCTCGGCCGACATCGACTATGTGACGACCCACATCTGGCCCGGCAACTGGGGTTGGCTGGATCGGCAAAACATGGCCGCGACCCACGCCAACGCCAAGGCGCAGACCGCCGACTACATCGCCAGGCACGTCGATATCGCTCGCGGCCTGAACAAGCCGCTGGTGATCGAAGAGTTCGGATATCCCCGCGACGGCGACCTGTATGATCCGTCGGTTCCCACGACCATGCGGGACGACTTCTATGAGACCATCTACAAGGCGGCGCTCGACGATGCGCGCGCCGGCGGGCCGGTCGCGGGGACCAACTTCTGGGCCTGGAACGGCGAGGGTCGCGCGGCTCATCCCGACCATCGCTTCAAGAGCGGCGACACGGCCTGGCTGGGCGATCCCCCGCATGAGCCGCAGGGCTGGTACGGGGTCTTCGACACCGACGCCTCCACCCGTGCGCGGGTTCGGACGCACGCCGCCGCCATGCGCGCACTGACCGTCTGATGGTCAACCGAAGACCCCGCCATGCGGGCGGGGTCTTCGGCGGCTTAGTTGCGACCCGCCTGCATGAGTATCGCGTCAGACGGAAGAAGCTGGTCAAGGAAAGGCAATATGGCCGCACCGATCGCGGGAGCGTCCTGGGCGATTACGGCGGGCATGATCCTCGGCGTGGACGGCAGCGCCATCCTGCTCAGGGCTTCGGTCAGGCCGGCCGCCAGTCGCGCGATCAAGCTCTCGGGCAGACGTCCGCCGATCAGAATAGCGTGGGGATCAATCAGGCAACTGAGGCTGACCAGAGGCAGGGTGAGCGATCGCACCGAATCCTCGAGCCAGCGCCGGATCACGGCCTCCGTTTCAGGGCAGGGTGCGGCGAGGTCGGTGATCGAGGGCGAGGCCAGACCTGCCTGTTCAAGCCGCTCCAACAGAGCCGACATGGAGACTGTGTCCTGCACCAGCATATTGGGGCCGGTCGAGGTCGGGTCGGGCATCAGACCAATCTCTCCGCTCCGGGAGGCGGCGCCGCGATGATAGTTTCGATTGATCACCAAGCCGCCGCCCAGGCCGGCGCTGATCAACAGATAGAAGAAGCTGGGGTTATCGAAGGCAGTGCCGTACTCAGCCTCGCCCAAAGCGGCCGCGGCAGCGTCGTTGTCACAGTGAATCGGCCAGGGCATCAGGTCGGCCAACGCCTTGTCTATGGCGATGTCGCTCCAGCGCTCGTAGCCGGGGGGACGATGGGCCAGGCTGATGCGCCCAAGGTCGTCCGGGATGGCGACGCCCACGCCCAGAATACGCGTTCGATCGACCTTGCCGGAGGTGATGACGCCATCCAGTTCGTCGCGCACGAAGGCGATGACCTCTTCGGGCATCGCAAACGCCGCTTCCCGCGAGACCCGACTTCTGACCACGCCCTCCAGGTCGAGGATGAGAATGGTCAGGTGATCACGGTCGATGTTCAACCCTATGCTGAAGGCGCCCTCAGGCACGACGCGCAGCATCAGGGCGGGATGGCCGCGAACGCCTTTGCGACGCCCGACAACCGTCACCAGGCCCATCTCGATCAGACGGTGGGTGATATTGGCGATGGTCGGCGCGGTCAGCCCCGTCAGCTGGGAGATTTCAATCCGGGTGACATCCGGCTGAAGCCGAATCGCCTGAAGCACCGTGCGCAGATTGTAGTCGCCGGCCCGTTCCAGATTGGTGCCCGACAAAGTGCCCGACAGGGTTCGCGGAGACCGAGCGTCGTTAGGCTTCTTGGCGCCGGCCTTGGACGCGCGATTCTTCTGGGCGGCGGTTTTGAGGGTCATGATTCCGCACGGCGTTTGATCCGGAGCTGTCTGGCGCGCTCGTGATCGACAAACAAGAAAATCGAATAAATAAATGAAATTGACTTTTACCCGAACGATCCCGTTTGGGAAGGGCGCTAGGTACTATATTGGGCGGCCCAAGGAGCAGGCGATGATACAGATAGGTGTAGATTTTGGCGGGACCAAGATCGAAGCGGCGGCGATCGATCCGTCTGGCGCCTTTTTGTCGCGCTTACGAACGCCGAATCCAGGCGGATATGACCAAGCCATTCGCGTCGTTCGCGACCTGATCCAGGGGGTCGAGCAGGAATCGGGGCGAAAAGGCACGGTCGGAATCGGCGCGCCGGGTTCGCCCTCGCCTCGGGACGGCATGATGCGCAACGCCAACTCCACCTTCTTGAACGGCCGGCCCTTCCAATCCGATCTTGAGACGGCGCTTGGTCGCCCCATCCGCCTGGCCAACGACGCCAACTGCATGGCCTTGTCCGAAGCCTTCGACGGCGCCGCTGGTGGGGCGCGCTCGGCCTTCGGCGTCATCGTCGGAACCGGCGTCGGCGGCGGTCTGGTTGTCGATGGCCGGATCGTGGAGGGCGCGAACGGCATGGGCGGCGAACTGGGCCATGTGCCCCTGCCTTGGATGACCCAGGACGAGTTCCCTGGGCCCGCCTGCTGGTGCGGCAAGCACGGCTGCCTGGACATGCTGGTTTCGGGAACAGGGGTGCGGCTGGATCACGAACGCAGAACCGGCGTCGCCATGGACCCGCCGCTGATCGTCGAAGCGGCGAGGGCCGGAGAGCCGGACGCGGTCGCCACTCTAGACGCCTATGTCAGCCGCCTGGGGCGCGCGCTCGCCATGATCGCCAATATCGTCGATCCCGATGTCTTCGTCCTGGGCGGGGGCATGTCGAACGTTGATGAAATCTATGATCGTCTGCCCGCCGTGATCGCCCAGTATGCGTTCGGCGGTTTGTGGCAGGGACGTGTGGTCAAGGCGCGTTGGGGCGACTCGTCAGGGGTCCGCGGCGCCGCGCGGCTCTGGTCGTAATCAGCAGCCGCGCCGTTGGATTACGACGCGGCGAAGGACGCAGGACGGACATCGCCGTCCTGCGTGATTGAGCTCTTCATCTTACGCCGCATTGCACGGGGCCAGGCGGGGCGCTGGCGATGCGGATCGACGAAATATCCACCGCCATCGGCCCCGTCGCGGCGATGATGAAGGGACGGGTCACGGCGGCCATGTTCACCCCGCCGTCCGCAAAGCAGCGCAGCGGCGTCGCCACCGTCGTCCAGTCTCCCGTGGTTCTGACTGCGCCTGTCAGCGGCAGATCGACCTGCCGCTCCGCGCTGGCCATGCCCAGGGTGACCGTTCCCGCAGCGCCCTCCATGACGCGATAGTCGACGATCAGGCTGAGTTGCCCATTGCTCTCGCGCGTGAAGTCGGCCGAGCCGTTTTCATTGACCGACAGACCGCCCGGCCCCGTCCAGGTGAGACGCAACGAATCCTCCTGTGCGCCGCGATCGGTGCGGGCCAGGCGTATGGCGCCGTCACGATCAAACGTCGCGCCGGCGGCGGTGCGGCCCCGCACGAAGACGGCGGTTCTGTCGTTGGCGGCGACCTCGGGCCGTGTCTCGTCAAGCGCGCCCAGGCGGCTGGGCCCGTCGGCGTAGGCGAGGCCGTAACCGAAGGGGAACAGCGGGTCATAGTTCGCATCTCGCGCATTCAGCACGAACTGATCCAGGCGTTTGGGCCAAGAGAAGCTGAGTTTGCCCTTGAAGTCGTGCGCAGGCTTGCCGTCAGCCCCCGCGATCAGCACATCAGCGACGCCGCCCCCTTCCGTGCCCGGCAGCCAGGCGGCGACAAAGGCGTCGGCGGCGTTGAGCTCGGGGTTGACCCACAGGGGACGACCGGAAAGGAAGACGGCGACGACCGGCACGCCCTCGGCCTTCAGCCGCCGCAGCAGGGCGAGGTCGGACTTGTCGTCGGCGCTGTATTCCAGGGTCTGTCGATCACCGGTAAACTCGGCATAGGGCGTTTCGCCGAAGACGACGATGGCGACATCCGGCTTGTGGTCATAGCGACCGTCGGCCGCCAGAACGGCCTGGCCTCCGCCCGCCGCGACGGCCTGCTCGATCCCGGCCCAGATCGACTGACCATTGGGGAAATGGCTGTTGGTCACGTCCGTGCCTTGCCAGGTGATCGACCAGCCGCCGGCCTGCTGCCCGATATCGTCAGCGCCGCGCCCCGCGACCAGGATGCGAGCATCGGCGCGGACAGGCAGGACGCCGCCGTCGTTCTTCAGGAGAACCAGAGATTCGCGCACGGCTTGGCGCGCCAGGGCGCGGTGTTCGCTGGAACCCAGAACCTCGAAACGACCCGCCATAGGGCGAGAGGAGGGGCGCCCGGCTTCGAACGTGCCCGCCAGGATCTTCACACGCAGTATGCGACGGACCGCGTCGTCGAGCCGCGCCTTCGGGATACGACCGTCGCGGGCCGCCGCCAGGGTGTTGTCGTAGAGCTGACGCCAGTTCGGGCCGGAATACATGAACATGTCGAGACCGGCGTTGATGGCCGCAGGACAGTCTTCATTGGTGCATCCCGGCACCTGGCCGTGTGCATTCCAGTCGCCGATGGTGAAGCCGTCGAACGCCCAGCGATCCTTGAGCACGCCCGTCAGAAGGCTGGTGTTGCCGGTCATCTTGACGCCGTTCCAGCTCGAGAAGCTCGGCATCACGGTCAGCGCCCCGGCAGGTAGAGCGGTTGTGTAGCCGGCCGCATGGACGTCGCGCAGGGTGGCTTCGTCGATGCGCGCATCGCCTTGGTCGCGACCGCCGGTGCCCCCGTCGGCCAGGAAGTGTTTGACGGACGAGATCACCTTGCCCGGAGCCAGGAAATCTACGCCCACTCGACCCTGTAGTCCTTGAACCATTCGACCAGCGTAGCTCGCGACGACGGCCGGGTCTTCGGAGTAGCTCTCATAGGTTCGGCCCCAGCGGTCGTCCTGAACCACCGCGACAGTGGGGGCGAAGCTCCAGTCCAATCCAGTCGCCGACGTCTCCAGCGCGGTAGCGGCGCCGATCTGTTCGATCAGGTCGGGATTGCGTGCAGCGCCCAGGCCGATGTTGTGCGGAAACAGGGTCGCGCCGACGATATTGTTGTGGCCGTGCACCGCATCCGTACCCCAGATGACGGGAATCTTCGGACGGTCGTCCGATCGCTTCATGGAGGCGTCGTAGAAGGCGTCAAACAGAGCCAGCCACTCGGCCGGCGGTGCATATTCATCATTGTTCGGGGCCGAGTTGCCGCCGTTGAGCACCGATCCGAACTTGTAGGTTTCCAGGTCCTTGGGGGTGATGCTGGCGATATCGACCTGGATCAGTTGGCCGACCTTGTCCTCGATCGCCATACGCGCCATCAGCGCATCGATGCGGGCCTCTACAGCGGCGTCGCGGGTTCTGGCCGGCGGCAAGGCCGGCCATTGATCAGGATGGGCCGTCGCAGACGGCGGGGCGGCGCTCTGAGCCAAGGCCGGTGTCGCCGCCTGTGCAAGAACCATCAGACTGGCCCCAATAATCGCCTTGATGTGCATTCGGCCTCTCCCATTCGACCCTTGTGATTGCGCGCAACCAAGGGGAGGGGAAGGGCTGCGTCAAGAATTGATATTTCAATTTTACCTTTTGTCGCATCTCGCGTCTTGCCCTTTCCAAGCAATTCAAGCTTGGACGTATGGTGCGCAGACGCTGACGAGGGAGTGGCGAATGGACGGGGTTAAGAATCTTTGGCGCGCGGCCTTGCTCTCTGTCGCCTTGAGCGTGCCCGTCGCGGCCTGCGCCCAGACGCTGCAGGTTTCCCAGACGCTGCAGGTTGCCCCGGCGATCAAGGTTCAGGCGGGCAGTGAGTCCCTTCCTCTGCATGTCGGCGGCAGGGTGCAGCAGCGAGGCGGCGCTTACCTGAGCCAATGGCCCGGCGCCTATTTCGAAACCGCCTTCAGCGGCCGAGAGGTGTTTTTCCGCACGGGGGAAGACGATGTTCATCTGCGCGTGACGGTGGATGGCCAGGCGGTCTCGGTCCTGAGGCCGGGCCAGGGCCTACATCGAATCGGCGGATTGGCCGACGGCGACCACCGTCTGCGCATCGAAATCGTCAGCGAGAACCAGACCGCCCCTGTCAGTTTCGAAGGCGTCCTCGGCCTTCCAGCCCGCGCCATGGTCGTCGACCCCCGTGCTCGGCAGATCGAATTCATCGGCGATTCCCACACCGTGGGTTACGCCAACACCACATCGGTGCGCGACTGCTCAGATGAGACCGTGTGGGAGACCACGGACACCGGCGCCGGGATCGCCGGCGTTCTGGCCAGGCGATACGACGCCGACTATCAGGTGAACGCCATTTCGGGCCGAGGCGTGGTGCGCAACTATGGCGGCATGGCGCGGGACACCCTGCCGCAAGCCTATCCCTTCACCTTGTTCGACAAGCAAGTCTGGTACGCCGATGCGGCGTGGCGGCCACAGGTCATCGTCGTGGCCCTGGGCACCAACGACTTCTCGACCGAGTTGACGCCTGACGAGCGGTGGAAAAGCCGAGAGGCCCTGACGGAAGATTATGAGATCGCCTACGCCGCCTTCCTGCGCGGGCTCCGACTTAGGTCGCCCGACGCGCGCATCGTGGCGTGGGGCGCGGAAGGCAGCGAAATGGCGGTGGCCTCCCAGCGCGTGGTGGGGCGTCTGAGAGCAGAGGGGGACGCGCGCATCGTCTTTGCGCCTGTTGCGGCGATGGGGCTGGCCGCCTGTCACTGGCATCCCGACCTGGCCGACGACCGGGCCGTCGCCGCCACTATCGCCGCCGTTCTGGATGGGGACGGCGACCTATGGGTTGATCGTTGAGATCGGCTTACGGCTACGAAGGCAGAGTGGTTCAAGACTAATCAAATGCGGCGTAACGCGCATGGAGGAACGGGTATGGGATTTAAGACGATAAAAGCGGCCTGTGCGGCCTTGCTGGTCTTCGGCGCGACAGCGGTCTCGGCGCAGACGACAGGGCGACTGCAACTGGACAAATCCGGCCCAGTCATTGCGCCCGAGGTCTACGGCCAGTTCATGGAGCAGCTGGGAACCGGCATCGATGAAGGCGTATGGGTGGGACCAGACTCCGCCATCCCCAATACACACGGCTTCCGCAACGACGTGGTCGCCGCGCTGAAGGCGCTGGACGTGCCGGTCGTTCGCTGGCCGGGCGGTTGTTACGCAGACATCTATCATTGGCGCAACGGCGTCGGCCCGCGGGCGCAGCGCCCCGTCACCCTGAACCGCTGGTGGGGCAACAAGGAAGAAAACAACGCCTTCGGCACCCATGAATTCTTCGAGTTCGCCGAATTGATTGGGGCCAAGACCTATCTCAGCATCAATCTGGGCACGGGGACGCCGGGCGAGGCGGCCGACTGGATCGAATACATCACTTCGCCGACCGGCTCGCGCCTGGCGCAGGAGCGGCGCGCCAACGGCCGCGAAAAGCCGTGGAAGATTGATTATCTGGGCGTCGGCAATGAGCCCTGGGGATGCGGCGGGCGGATGCGCCCCGCCTATTACGCCGACCTGTTCCGTCAGTATGTCGGCTTCGTCAAACCCAACGACGCGATCGTGGTCGCCGCAGGGCCGGATGCGACCAACTACGACTGGACGCGCACCCTGATGACGGTTGCGGGCAAGGACTTCGACGCCCTGTCCCTGCACTACTACACGCTGCCGACGGGCGACTGGACGACGAAGGGGCCGGCGCTGGGCTTTGACGAGGCGCAATGGCGCGCCACCTTCGAACAGACCTATCGCATGGCCGAGATGCTCCGCGAGCACGACGCCATTATGGACGAGACGGATCCAGCGGGCGCCAAGATCCTAGCCGTGGACGAATGGGGCGCCTGGTATGACCCTACGCCGGGATCGCCGGGCGGTTGGCTGCAACAGCAGAATAGTCTACGGGACGCCCTGCTGGCGGCGGTCAACTTCAACATGTTCCATCGCCACGCCGACCGGGTGCGGCTGGCCAATGTGGCCCAGATGGTCAATGTGCTTCAGGCCATGATCCTGACGGACGGCGAGAAGATGGTGCTGACCCCCACCTATTACGCCTTCCAGATGTATCGCCCGTTCCAGGGCGCGACGGTGCTGCCGCTCAGCCTCGAGGCGCCATCCTATGGGACGGTGAAGGTGGTGGACGGGACGGCGGCGCGAGGAACGGACGGTAAGGTTCACCTCGCTCTGGTCAACCTCGACCCTCGTAACGCCCAACCGGTGTCGGTCGATCTGGACGGCGCACAGTTGCGCGCGGTCACCGGCCAGGTCCTGACGGCGGGCCAGATGGATGCTCACAACGGGTTCGATACGGCCGCGGTCGTCCAACCGGCGCCGTTCCGCGATGCGCGCGTGGCTGGTCGTCGCCTGATGACCACGCTTCCGCCCAAGTCGTTGGTCGTGCTGACGCTGGAATAGGCCAGGAAAATTCCCATGCGAACCCTTCGTCTCTGCGCCGCAGCCGGTGCGATCTTAGCAGGCTTGGCCGGCGGCCCTATCGCATCGGCGACGCCCAACCGCCAAAGCCAGGACGAAGGGCAGGTCGCCGGCCATGTTCCGGCAGGGCCGCTGATGGCGAGCCTGTTCACCGACCATGGGGTTCTACAGCGTGATCATCCAATCTCGGTCTGGGGGCAGGCGTCTCCCGGCGCGGAGGTCGAGGTTTCCCTGGGCGCACTCAAGGCTCAAGGTCAGGCAGGACCGGACGGCCGTTGGCGTGCGGTCCTGCCGTCCACGCCCGCGGGCGGCCCCTATCTGCTGGTCGCCAAGAGCAGCGACGGCGCGGAGCAGACGCTTCAGGACGTCCTGGTCGGCGACGTCTACGTCTGTTCCGGCCAGTCCAACATGGAACAGCCGGTCCGTTATGCGCAAAGAGCCTGGGATCCCGTCGCCGGCGACAAGGATGGGATCATACGTCTGCTGACGGTGGCCAAGGACAGCGCGCCCGCGCCGCTGGACGTCTTGGCGCATCCTGTCGGCTGGACCCCGGCGACGCCCCAGACCGTCGAGGAATTTTCCGCCGTCTGCTTCTTCTTCGGTCAGGCCGTACGAGAGGCGGAAGGCGTGCCGGTAGGCCTGATCGCCGACTCCTGGGGCGGATCGTCGATCCAGGCCTGGATCGGTTCAGACCATCTGCGGCGGCTGGGCGGGCATGAGGCGGCCCTGGATGCGCTGGACGTCTATGCGCGCGACCGGCGCAAGGGCGTTCAGCTCTGGAGCCGCGTCTGGCAGGACTGGTGGACGCAGGCGGCCGGGGATCGTCCATGGGCGGAGCAAGGCGGCGACTGGACCTCGGTCCCGGCCATGACGCCTTGGGAACAGTGGGGCGTTGCGTCCCTGGCCGCATTCGACGGCATGGTCTGGTACAGACTGGAGTTTGACCTCACGCCGGCTCAGGCTCAGGCTGGGGCGGGTGCGGCCGAACTCTCTCTGGGCATGGTCGACCAGATTAATCTGACCTGGCTGAACGGCCAGATTATCGGGATCGGCGAGGCGGGAAACCAGACCTACGCCATACCGGCCGGCGCGCTCAAACCCGGCCGGAACCAACTGACAATCAATGTGCTCGACAGCTGGGGCGACGGCGGCGTGTTTGGGTCGGCGAACACACGTTTCCTGCGGCTGGGCGACGGCGCCGAAGTGGCGCTGGACGGCTTTGGCTGGCGTTACCGTCCCGTCGACGCCCGCATCGGGCAACCGCCCCGCGCCCCCTGGGAGGCGCTGTTCGGCCTGTCGACCCTTTCGAACGCCATGATCGCGCCCCTGCATGATTATGGACTGCGGGGCGTGCTCTGGTACCAGGGCGAGTCCAACGTCGGTTACGAGCAAGATCGTTATCAGGACTATCTCGCCGAGTTGATGGCCGACTGGCGGGCGCGCTTCGGCCGGGCGGACTTGCCGTTCCTTGTGGCGCAGCTGGCCGATTTCGGCGCCCTGCCGGATGAAGGCGGGCCGTCCGGCTGGGCGGAGATCCGCGACGCCCAGCGCCGTGCGGTCGAGGCCGACGCGAACGCCGGGATGGCGGTGACCATCGACCTGGGTGATCGACACGACATCCACCCGGCGCAGAAGCGTGAGGTGGGCCGACGTCTGGCGCAGGCGGCGCAGGCGGTGATCTATCGCGACGCCGACGCGGGCAGGGGTTCGAAGACGGGGCCGGCGGCCGAGACCGCCGTTCGGGTTGGCGACAGACTGCAGATCCGGTTGCGCGATGCTTCGGGCTTGAGGAGCGTGGGGTCCGATCAGGCGATCGGTCTGGAACTGTGCAACGCCGACGAGAGCGACTGTCGCTATGCGCAAGGCCGGGTCACAGGCGACGCGCTGATGATCGCGGGTCTCGGTTCGTCCGACGCCGTGGTGCGATACGGTTGGGACGATGCGCCGGTGTTGAACCTGTTCAACGCAGCAGGCCTGCCCCTGGGACCTTTCCGGCTGTCGATCAGCTCCGAATAGGGCGCAGCGATTATCGGTTCATCTCGCGCAGATGATCGCGCACCAGTTGACCCGACGGTGTAAGCCAAGCCTCTGACCAGCCGCCATGCGCCGAGGCGCCGGGCCGCAAGGCGACCGATGTTTCGGGCTTGTCGGCGATGGTCCAGTTCAGCGAGCTGAGCCCGTTCTTCTCCATGAACGCCCACCACAGGCGGGTCTCGTCGGGATCGAAGGCCCCGGCGCCGTCGGCTTCGCTCGTCCCCCATTCGGTGACGAACAGGGCGGCGCCGCGATCCAGAGCGATCTGGGCCTTGTCCCGCAGTTCCTGGCGATGCGACGCCGCGTAGAAGTGCAGCGTATAGGCCAGGTTGGAGAAGGGCAGGGGATCCGCTGCGGCTATATCGACGTCCTGCGACCAACTTGGCGTTCCGGCCACGATCAGGTTGTCGGGGTCTATGGCCCGGATCGCTGCGGCGACCTGCATATGGTACGGCCGAACCACCTCGGCCCAGCCGTGTTCGGGCAGGGGTTCGTTGTAGATTTCGTAGATCAGGTTCGGATACGCGCCGTATTTCTGGGCGATATGGGTGAAGAAGGTGATTGCTTCCTCTGGATGCGGTTGATGCGCATGCCAGTCCACAACCACATAGAGGCCCTCGGCTATGGCCGCGTCGATCACGGTCTCGGCCTTGGCGGTCTCTCGCTCGGGATGATCCAGATAGCCGCCGTGCTCGACGGCGACGGCGGCGCGGATCACCGTGATCTTCCAGTCGTCCTTCAGCCACCGGACCACGTCGTGATTATAGAACTGCGGCTGCCACTGGCTCCAGAACAGAGACATGCCCCGCAGCACGACCGGACGCCGGCTTGAATCGACGACGCTGCCCCCCTCGACCGCCAAAGCCCCATGGGTCTGAACGGGCGTCTGGCCGTAAGCGGGAAGGGCCGTGACCAGCAGGGCCAAGGCCAAAAGAAGCGGTGGTCTCATCTATCGTCTCAGTTGACCCGATTGATCCGGATTTGGCGAAGCCGCCAAACCCTCACACGTCCGGCACTTCGCGCCCAGGCGGCACATTGACGCCCATCGACTTTAGATAGGTGCGGATGTTGCGCGCGGCCTGGCGGATGCGCTGCTCGTTCTCGACCAGGGCGATGCGGACGAAACCCTCGCCGTTCTCGCCGTAACCGACGCCCGCCGCGACCGCGACCTTGGCGTGCGTCAATAGTTGCTTGGAGAACTCGAGGCTGCCCAGATGCGCCAGGGCCGGGGGCAGGGGCGCCCAGGCGAACATCGAAGCTGCGGGCTTGGGAATGTCCCAGCCGGCGCGGGCGAAACTGTCGACCAGAACGTCCCGACGCCGGTGATACAGGGCGCGGTTCTGCTCGACGATGTCCTGAGGCCCGTTCAGAGCGGCGACGGCCGCCGCCTGAATCGGCGTATAGGCGCCATAGTCGAGATAGGACTTCACCCGCGCCATCGCGGCGATCAGCTTGGGATTGCCCACGGCGAAGCCGATGCGCCAACCGGCCATACTGTAGGTCTTGCTCAGCGAGGTGAATTCGATCGCCACATCCTTGGCGCCGGGCACCTGTAGGATCGAGACCGTCGGCTTGCCGTCGTAATAGAGCTCGGAATAGGCGAGGTCGCTGATGATCCAGAGATCATTGGCCTTGGCGAAGGCGACGACCCGCTCATAGAAGGCCAGATCCACCGTCTCCGCCGTCGGGTTCGACGGATAGTTCATCACCAGGATCTTGGGGCGCGGCACGGTGTAGGCCATGGCCCGCTCCAGCGCCTCGAAATAGCGCTCGTCGGGCGTTGTCGGCACGCTGCGGATCGCGGCGCCGGCGATGATGAAGCCGAAGGTGTGGATCGGATAGGAGGGGTTGGGGGCCAGAACCACGTCGCCGGGCTCGGTGATGGCTGTCGCCAGACTGGCCAAGCCTTCCTTGGAGCCCATGGTGACGATCACCTCGGTCTCGGGATCCAGATCCACGCCGAAGCGACGACCATAATAATTGGCCTGAGCGCGTCGCAGGCCGGGAATCCCTCTGGACGCCGAATAGCCGTGGGCGTCGGGCTTGCGCGCCACTTCGCACAGCTTTTCGATGACATGCGCCGGCGGCGGCAGGTCCGGGTTGCCCATGCCGAGATCAATGACGTCCTCACCGGCCTGACGGGCGGCGGCTCGCATAGCGTTGGTCTCCGCGATCACATACGGAGGCAGGCGCTTCATGCGATAGAATTCTTCGGACATCTCGATCTTCATGGGTGGAGGATTACGGGGCGCCAGCGATGCCACCGATGCGCGCTTCGCGAAACAGAAAGATGACCTCAGAAGCCGTTTTCTCGCTGAAACATGTGTCCGCCCCCGCAATACGCCGGCCCGAAGCAAGAAGCTTGCGAAGCTGGGGTTCGTCAGGGTTCGAGCGCGCGCGATTCCTCGGCGATCCGGCTGGGCGACCTCAGATTGAACGAAGCGCTTCGCCGCCGCCGCACATAGTCCGCCAAGCCGCGCACCTCGGCCTCGACGACGCCGTCACGCTCCATCAGGCGACGCACGATGGGATCAGCGAGCATCTCTTCTAGGGTCAGGTCGTAAGCCGCCATATCGCGTCTCCGGCTCTTGGTTTCTCCCCCATTCAGGACATGGGAAGGCTGGCGGCCGGCGCCAGCGCCGCAAGCCTGTGTCGTAGAAATTTCATCGCCCAGCGGCGGGCGCCGCACCTGTAATCCGAAGGCAGAGCGAATTGCTGATTGCGTCGCGCGCGCCAGACCGCCACCCTTGCGCCAACGACAGACTCCACGAGGACACCCATGGCCCGCAAGCCCAACTACAGTTTCGAACGTCAGGAACGTGATCGCGCGGCGGCCATAAAGGCGGCGGAAAAGGCGGCCGCCAAGGCTGAACGCAAGGCGGCGGACGCAGCAGAAAAGGCGCCGTCCGCCGAGGATTAAGGCTCCGCTGCAAAATCTATTCGTGTTTTCGTTGTTTGGGCGGCCGCAAAGCCCTATTCTTGCGTCATGACACGCTGGACCCCCGAAAGCTGGAGAACCAAGACCGCCCTGCACATGCCGGCGGACTATCCAGACCCCCATGCCCTGACCCTGGTCGAGGACGAGCTGCGCGCCTTGCCGCCGCTCGTCTTCGCCGGCGAGGCGCGACGCCTGACGTCGAAACTGTCCCAGGTGGAGCGAGGCGAGGCCTTCCTGCTCCAGGGCGGCGACTGCGCCGAGAGCTTCAAGGAGTTCTCGACCGACAATATCCGCGACACCTTCCGCCTGATTCTGCAGATGGCGGTTGTTCTGACCTTCGCCGGGCGCAAGCCCGTGGTGAAGGTGGGACGGATCGCCGGTCAGTTCGCCAAGCCGCGCTCGTCCCCGCTGGAAGAGATCGACGGCGTCGAACTGCCCAGCTACCGCGGCGACATCATCAACGGCATGGCCTTCACGCCTGAAGAGCGCGCGCCCGATCCGCAGCGTCTGATCCGCGCCTACAACCAGTCGGCCTCGACCCTGAACCTGCTGCGCGCCTTCGCCGGCGGCGGCTATGCCGATCTTTACAACATCCATCGCTGGACCCTGGGCTTTGCGGGCGACAACGCCGCCGGCGCCCAATACCGCGAGCTGGCCGACAAGATCACGGAGGCCCTGGCCTTCATGGAGGCGGTCGGCGTCACGCCCGAGACCCATCCCGATCTGAGCCGGGTCGAGGTCTTCACCAGCCACGAGGCCCTGCTGCTGAACGTCGAAAGCGCCCTGACGCGCCTGGACGGCGGTTCGGGCGAGTGGTTCGACACCTCGGCCCACATGCTGTGGATCGGCGAGCGCACCCGTCAGCTGGACGGCGCCCATGTCGAGTTCATGAAGGGGATCAAGAACCCCATCGGCGTGAAGTGCGGACCGACCATGACGGCCGACGATCTGCTGCCGCTGATCGACGCCCTGAATCCGGACAATGTCTCAGGCCGCCTGACCCTGATCGGCCGCTTCGGTCATGACAAGGTCGGCGAACGCCTGCCCAAGCTGATGCGTGAAGTGAAGGCCTCGGGCCGCAAGGTGATCTGGTCGATCGACCCGATGCACGGCAACACGCTGAAGGCCGGCAACGGCTACAAGACCCGGCCCTTCGACCGGATCCTGGGCGAGGTGCGGACATTTATTGATGTCGCGGAGGCCGAGGGCGTTCACCCCGGCGGCGTTCACCTGGAGATGACCGGCCAGAACGTCACCGAATGCATCGGCGGCGCCCAGGCCGTGACCGAGGACGACCTGTCCAACCGCTATCACACCCACTGCGACCCGCGCCTGAACGCCGACCAGGCGCTGGAGCTGGCCTTCCTGGTGGCCGAACGGCTGAAGGCAGGGCGAGTCAGCCAGTCCAAGGCCGCCTAGCTAAAACAGCGACTGCCTCTGTCTGACCGAGGTTAGACAGAGGCGTCGCCAGAGGCCGCTACAGGCGCCGCAATGGCGATGATTTGTGATCGTGAAGCGGCCATGGCGCCGGATCACATCGGGACCGCGCCCACGCAGGATCGAAGATGACCGAGACCGACACCCCCCGCCCGACCGACGCGCCCGCCTATTCCCGTGTGGCCTTTCAAGGTGCGCTCGGCGCCTTCAGCCACGAGGCCTGCCTGGCTCTGCGCCCCTGGGACAAACCCATACCCCATGCGACCTTCGCCGAAGCCCTGGAAGCCCTGACGACGGGTCAGTGCGACATGGCCCTCATTCCCATTGAGAACTCGACCATCGGCCCGGTCGAACCGGCCGCCACCTTGGTGCGTGAATCAGGGTTGAAGGTGTTGGCCGACGTCTGGCGCCCCATCCGCCACGCCCTGATGGGGATCAACGGAGCGCGGATGGCGGACCTTCGAACGGTCGAAAGCCATCCCATCGCCCTGGCCCAATGCGCGGGGACGTTGAAGGCCATGCCTCTGAAGATCATCGAACATTTCGACACCGCCGGGGCCGCCCGGGACGTGGCGGAGGCGGGCGATCCGACCCGGGCCGCCATTGCGCCCGTGGGGGCGGCCGAGGTCTATGGCCTGTCGATTTTGCGCAACGATCTTCAGGATTCCAGCGATAACCAAACGCGTTTTCTCCTCTTGTCCGCCTGAAAGGACTTGACGGCGCACGGTCTTTGCGTGCTTTAAGCCCGCACGGATCGCAAACGATCCGCATAACCGGACCCGGACCCATGTCCCGCCAGCGCGTTCTTTCTGTTTCCTTCGACCGTTCGCGCACGGTTTCCGGCCTCTATTTCGGCTACGGCTTTTACGGCTTTCGATACGCCGGCTGAGGCGTCGGGCGCTCTTCGTCCCTGACAGTCTCGCCGGCGACCGCTCTGGACCAGAGCGGCTGTCCGCCCCTGCACATCGAAATCCCCCTTTGCCGAAAGCCTAATCCCATGCCCAATTCTATCGCCCAAAAAGTCTGGTCTGACGTTGTCGAACTGACTCCTGAACAACAGGCGCTGGCCGCCCTGCGCGCCGAGATCGACGCCATCGACGATCAGATCCTGGCCTTGTTCGAACAGCGTCTCGCCGTCGCCGCCACCGTCGGCCGCGCCAAGGACGCCCCCAACGGGCCCCACACCAAGCTTCGTCCTGACCGTGAGCAGACGGTCCTGTCGCGCATGCTCTCCAAGGCCCAGCCCGAGAACGGCGAAGCCGTGCAGCATCTTTGGCGCGAAATCATCGGGTGGGGGCTGGCCCGCCAGGGCCGGCTTCAGGTCCAGGTCTGGGCTCCCATCGAGCCGACTCGCGCCTATGACGGCGCCCGACAACGCTTCGGCGCGGCCGCCGACATCAAGATGGTGCGCGACCCGCAAAAGGCCCTGGCCTTCGCCGCCGAGGGGCAGGGCATCGCCGTCCTGGCCATCAACACCGAGGACGCCTGGTGGATGGGCCTGCGTCGCGAATGGTCGATGCTCAGCGTGTTCGACGGTTACGGCGGCGAGACGCCGACGTCTCTGGCTGTCGGCAAGATCGATCCGCCGGCCCTGCCGAGGGGCCGCCGTGTGGTCGTGACCGCCGGCGGTGACGCCGGCGATGGCGGCGGCGCACGCCGCTGGGGCCTGAACACCCACCACGGCTGGACCATCGCCTTGACCGAGGCGGAACTGAACCCCGGCGAGGCGGAAGGCTGCGTCGGCGCGATCGGCTGACCGCGCCGACTGATGCGGCTCAGGAGGCGTGAGCCTTCTGGGCCTTCGTCAGTTCGATCATCCCCTGGGCGGCGCCCATCTCCGGCACGATCTCGTTTGACCGGTCGGAGATGGCGTCGAAACGGGCCGCCACCTGTTCCGGCGCATCCTCGCCCGTGATGTGGACGCCCTCGGTTAGGGTGACATAGGCGCGTTCGAACCCGCCGGCGCCGGCCGCAAGGATACAGCGGCTGGGCGCGTCCCGGCTCAGCAGATACAGCAGGCCCGGCGTCACCAGCTCCGGCCCCAGGGCCTCCAGCGGTAGGGCGGCGCCCAGGTCTTCGGTCATGCGCGTGTGAGCTGTCGGCGCCAGGCAGTTGACGCGGATGTCGTTCTTGGCGCCCTCGATCGATAGGGTCTGCATCAGGCCCACCAGAGCCATCTTGGCCGCGCCATAGTTCGACTGGCCGAAGTTTCCGTACAGGCCCGAGGATGAGGTGGTCATGACGATCCGGCCATAGTTCTGGCTGCGCATGATCTCCCAAACCGCCTTGGTGCAGTTGACCGCGCCCATCAAGTGGACCTCGACGACGAAGCGGAAGTCCTCGATCTCCATCTTGGCGAAGGTGCGGTCTCGCAACACCCCGGCGTTGTTGACCAGCAGATCGACCCGGCCCCATTTCGTCATCGCCGCCGCGACCATGGCCTGAACGGCGGCGAAGTCGGTCACGGAGGCGGCATTGGCCATGGCCTCGCCGCCGGCGGCCTCGATCTCGGCGACCACGGCCTCGGCGGCCGTCGCCGAACCGCCTGAGCCGTCTCGCGCGCCGCCCAGATCATTGACCACCACCTTGGCGCCGCGGGCCGCCAGGGCGAGAGCGTGTTCCCGCCCCAGACCGCCGCCCGCGCCCGTCACAATGGCCACCTGACCGTCAAACCGGATCGTCATCTCGTCGTCTCCACCCAAGGATGAGGCGTTCGGCTCTAGAACCGGCCTCTTTGATCCGGTTTTGACGAGGCCGGGCGCGGCGCACAAGTCCGGCCTGCTCAGCCCGCGCGGTTCTTCACCAGATCCTCGACCACGGACGGATCGGCCAGGGTCGAGGTGTCGCCCAGCGAGCCGATCTCGTTCTCGGCGATCTTGCGCAGGATGCGGCGCATGATCTTGCCCGACCGTGTCTTGGGCAGGCCCGGAGCCCACTGGATGACGTCAGGCGCGGCGATGGGTCCGATCTCGCGACGAACATGGGCGCCCAGGGCCTTGCGCAAGTCTTCGGTCGCCTCGACGCCCTTGTTCAGGGTGACATAGGCGTAGATGCCCTGGCCCTTGATGTCGTGGGGATAGCCGACTACGGCCGCCTCGGCGACGTCGTCGTGCAGCACCAGCGCGCTCTCGATCTCGGCCGTGCCCATCCGGTGGCCCGAGACATTGATGACGTCGTCGACCCGACCAGTGATCCAGTAATAGCCGTCCGCGTCCCGGCGGCAGCCGTCGCCGGTGAAATACCGGCCCGGATAGGTCGAGAAATAGGTCTCGAAGAACCGCTGGTCATCGCCATAGACGGTGCGCATCTGCCCCGGCCAGCTGTCGGTGATGCACAGATTGCCCGAGACGGCGCCGACCAGTTCCTGGCCTTCGGCATCGACGATCTCAAGCTCGACGCCGGGCAGGGGCAGGGTGGCGGAACCGGGCTTCAGGTCCGTGGCGCCGGGCAGGGGGGTGATCAGATGCCCGCCCGTCTCGGTCTGCCACCAGGTGTCCACGATGGGGCAGCGGCTGTCACCGACCACCTCGTGATACCAGCGCCAGGCCTCCGGATTGATCGGTTCCCCGACCGTTCCGAGCACCCGCAGGGATTTGCGCGAGGTCGCCTTCACCGGCGCGTCGCCTTCGCGCATCAGGGCGCGCAGGGCCGTGGGGGCGGTGTAGAAGACCTCGACCTTGTGCTTGTCCACCACCTGCCAGAACCGGCTGGCGTCGGGGTAGTTGGGCACGCCCTCGAACATCAGGGTGGTCGCCGCATTGGCCAGCGGCCCATAGACCAGATACGAATGGCCCGTGACCCAGCCCACGTCGGCGGTGCACCAGAAGACCTCTCCGGGGCGATAGTCGAACGTCAGCTCATGGGTCCAGGCGGCCCAGAACAGATAGCCGCCAGTCGTGTGAAGAACGCCTTTCGGCTTTCCTGTGGAACCTGAGGTGTAGAGGATAAACAGCGGATCTTCCGCGTTCATCGGTTCGGGCGGGCAGTCGGTCGAGGCCTTGGCCGCCTCTACGGCGTAGTCCACGTCGCGGCCTTCGACCATCGGCACATCGGCCCCGGTGCGGCGGATGACCAGGACGGTATCGACCTTCACCTTTTCCAGGGCGGCGTCGACATTGGCCTTCAGCGGCACGACCTTGCCGCCGCGAAGGCCTTCGTCGGCGGTGATGACCAGGTTCGAACCGCAGTCCTCGATCCGGCCGCTCAGGCTGTCCGGCGAGAAGCCGCCGAAGACGACGGAATGGACCGCCCCGATGCGGGCGCAGGCCAGCATGGCGTAGGCCGCCTCGGGGATCATCGGCATATAGAGGGTGATCCGGTCGCCCTTCTTGGCGCCGTGGGCTTTCAGCACATTGGCCATGCGGCAGACTTCATCGTGCAGCCGGCCATAGGTGATGTGCTGGCTATCGGC
Source organism: Brevundimonas sp. SL130 (assembly GCF_026625805.1). Classification (NCBI taxonomy): domain Bacteria; kingdom Pseudomonadati; phylum Pseudomonadota; class Alphaproteobacteria; order Caulobacterales; family Caulobacteraceae; genus Brevundimonas; species Brevundimonas sp. SL130. The sequence goes on along the minus strand of NZ_CP113064.1, from coordinate 2,052,823 downwards.
GGGATCGTCGCCTTCCCAGATGATCGCCGTCTCGTCCTGACGATGGGGCAGGTGCCGGTCGATACAGTTGGCGGCGACGTTCAGGACGCCGTCCTCGAACCAGCGGATGCGGAAGTCTTCCTTCTTGAAGGAAACGTCCTTGATCTTCGTCGGCGCCTTGATCCAGTCGAGGCGTTTGGCCTGTTCGGACCAGAAGGCGTCGGGCGTCTCGCGGGCCGCGACCCGCGCCGCCTCATAGGCTCGCCGGTCCATATGGGCCTTGGCGGCGAAGTCTGCGGGAACAGGGTAGAGGTCGGAATCGGGCACGCGAGACGTCTCCAGCATCGTTAGAATCCGTATTTGGCGAACAGGATCAGTCGGGTCATGTCGCTGCTCGCGCCAGATTCGTTTGCGCCATCAACGAACATCGGCGCGGCGGCCCCATCAAAGGCCGTAACGAGCGGGTAGATCAAGTTTTCCCGGCTGTACGGTATGAGCATGGCTCCCTCCAGCGCCCGTCTGACGCGAGCGTGCCAGGAACCTTTTCCCGGTTAGGCGTATGCGGCCATTAGCCATTCGTCTAGTTTCGACGAAAGTCGAACCGCTTATGCCGTCGCTGAAACAAGCCTACAGCATGCCGGACAAGGGCCGGACAAGGGCCGGAAAAGGGAAGGACGCCTTATGGACCGTATCGTCGTCGCCGACGATCATCCGCTGTTTCGCGCCGCTCTGCGGTCTGCGGTGGACAAGGCGGCCCCCGGCGCCGCGATTGACGAATGCGGCAGTCTGGCCGAGGTCCGGCTGGCCTTGGCGGCGGGGTCGGTCGATCTGCTGCTGCTGGACCTGAAACTGTCAGACAGCGAAGGCATGGCCGGTCTGGCCGCGATCCGCGCCGAACATCCGGCCGTGCCGGTCGCCGTGGTGTCAGCCAGCGAAGATGCGGCGGTCGTCCGACATGCGCTGGGCCTGGGCGCCGCGGGCTTCATCCCCAAGTCCGCCAGCCTGCCGCAAATGGTCGAGGCCATCACCGCCATTCTCGCCGGCGACGGATGGGCCCCGGACACGCCGGAGGGCGACGCCGACGACGATCTGCCGGCCCGGGTCGCCAGCCTGACGCCGTCGCAACTACGGATCTTGGAAGGCCTGAAGGCCGGGCGGCTGAACAAGCAGATCGCCTTCGACCTCGGCGTGTCCGAGGCGACCATCAAGGCCCACCTAACCAGCGTCTTCCGGAAACTCGGCGTCCACAACCGCACCCAGGCGGTGATCCTGGCGAAACAGCTCGATCCCGCCTAGCTCGACAGAAAGGCCTTCAGCGCCGCCGGCTTGATCGGCTTGGGCAACAGAACCGCCCCTGCCGCATTGGCCCTTTCGTTCAGACCATCACGGGTGTCGGCGGTGACCAGGGCGATCCGGCGCACGCCGCGCGGTCTTAGGCCGTCGATGACCGCAAATCCGTCTGCCCCGTCGCCCAAGTGCAGGTCCACCACGGCGGCGTCGAACGGTCCCGCCGCATCCAGGGCCGCATCCACCCCGGACACAAGCGTCGGCCGGGCGCCCCATCGCGTCAGCAGGGCGTCGAGGGCTTCCAGGATCACCGGCTCGTTGTCCACGCACAGCACCCGCAGACCCGCCAGAGGTAGTCGCACCTCATGGGTCGGCGCGACCTCGACAACCGCATCCGCGACGCCGCGCGGCACGGTGATGCGGAAGATGGAGCCGCGTCCGACGCGCGAGTTCAGCTCCAGCGGGTGATCCAGCAGACTGGACAGACGGCGCACGATGGCCAGGCCGAGACCCGCGCCGGGTTCGTCCACCGGTGCGCCGGGCAGGCGAACGAATTCGCCGAAAACCATCTCCTGATCCGTATCGGCGATGCCGCGCCCGGTGTCGCACACCAACAGCCGCACCGTTTCCCCCTGTCGACGCGCGCCCACCAGCACCCGGCCCGTATCCGTATACCGGATGGCGTTGGCGATCAGGTTCTGCAGCATGGACCGCAGCAGATCCCGGTCCGACCAGACCCACAGGCCGCTGGGCGCCAGGGTCAGGGCCAGGCCCTTGGCCTCGGCCACCGGGGCGTATTCGCGCCTCAGCTCGTCGAACAGGCTATCCAGCGACAGGCGGGTGACCGCCGCCTTGACGCCGCCGGCCTCCAGCTTTGACAGGTTCAGCAGGGCGGTCAGCAGGCGATGGGCGCTGTCGATGGCGCGGTCGGCGTTGACAGCCAGGGTGCGGCTGGCTGGTCCGGCGTCGGGACCGGATACGGCCGGTTCCTCCTTTAGGGCTGCAATGAACAGCCGGGCGGCGTGCAGCGGTTGCAACAGGTCGTGGCTGGCGGCGGCCAGGAAGCGGGTCTTCGACGCCGTCGCATCCTCGGCCACGCGCCGGGCCTCCTCCAGCCGCGCGGTGCGATCGACGACGCGCGCCTCGAGCCGTTCGTTGGCTTCTTCCAGCTGGCTGGCGGCGTGCCGCAAGGCGGTGATGTCCGTGTAGCTGGTGACATAGCCGCCTCCGGGGATAGGGGCGCCGGAAGATCGCAACACCCGGCCATCGGGCTGAAGCCGCTCGTGATCATGCGGAATGCGGCGGCTCAGGGCCTCTAGCCGACGTTCGACCCAGGCGTCGATATCATTTGGACTCTCGCCACGCTCGGCGTTCAGCCGATAAATGCTGGCGATCGGCAGGCCGACGTGGACATAGCCAACCGGCAGATTGAACATCGAAACATATCTGCGATTCCATGCGGTTACCCGCAAATCCTCATCGACCACAATCACCCCCTGATCGATGTTGTCCAGGGTGGTCTGCAAAAGGTCGCGGCTGAACTGAACAGCTTGGGACGCCTCATCGAGCATCCGCACCACATCCTCAGGCGCACGACCGCCGCCCGCCAGGGCCGCAGCGATGACGCGCCGCGCGGAAGCCGCGCCGATGGCGCCGGCCAGCATCCGCTCCGCCGCCCGCGCCAGGGCGGCATCCGCCGGGTCGGCGTCACGCAACCGGATATCGGTCTCGGCGCTCCAGGCGGCGAAGGCCCGCTCGGCCCGTTCGTCCCCGATGAAGCGGGCGGCAAGCGCGCGCAGATCCTTGACCGACACCCCGGACGGCGACGGCTTGGTCTCCAGCCAGTCAGGGCCCAGCCGGTCGACGAAGGCGCGAGCCTGGACCCTGTCGATCAGCCGCGGCTCGGCGAACCGCGACACGCCCACATAGGCCGCCAGGTTCAGCCCCAGGCTGACGAACACGCCCAGAGCCAGGGGGTCCTTTATCCCCAGCATGACATGCGGATGCCAGGGTGCGCCGGGCGCCAACTGGGGCAGGGCCAGCATGAAGATCCAGACCGTGATCCCGACCATCATCCCCGCCAGGGCGCCATGAGCATGCCCGCCGCGCCACAGCACCGCGCCGAACAGCGCCGGCGCCAGCTGCGCCATGGCCGCGAACGACACCAGTCCCATGGCCGCCAGCCCACGCGACTGGTCGGTCGCCTGATAATAGAGCCAGGCCAGCAGCAGAACCGCGACAATGGCCCCGCGCCGCACCTGTAAAATGACGCCCGACATGTCCGAAGCGTCGCCTCTCAGTCGCCAGCGGTCCCGCGCCAGAAAGGGCAGGATCAGGCTGTTGGACACCATGGCCGACAGGGCGACAGCCTCGACGATCACCATGGCCGTCGCGGCGGAGAATCCGCCGACGAAGACGACGGCGGTCAGCAGGGATTCGCCACGTCCGAACGGCAAGGCCAGAACCAGCAGATCGGGATTGGTCGAGGGCGCGAACAGGGCGCCCGCCGCCACCAGCGGCAGGATGGCCAGGCTGGTCAGCACCAGATAGGCGGGAAAGATCCAGCGGGCGCGCCGCACATGGCTGGGGTCCGCGCCCTCGACGAAGGCGACATGGAACTGGCGCGGCAGGCAGAAGATGGCCAGGGTCGCGATCAGGGTGATGGCCATGAACCGCGGCGTCAGTTCGGGCGCGGCGGCGAGGGCGCCCAGGCCTTCCATGCTGCGAGCCGGCGAACCGTCCTGAACCAGAAGCACCAGGGCAAAGCCCGCCACCAGCAACAGGGCGCCCAGCTTGACCAGGGATTCCAGGCCGATCGCCTGGATCAGTCCTCGGTTATGTTCGGTCAGGTCGGGCCGCCGCGCCCCGAATAGGATGGCGAACCCCGCCAGCACCCCGGCCAGCACCAGGACGGTCAGACTCTCCGACCCGGCGACCGGCGTCCCCGCCGTCAACAGCGCCCCGGCCATCGACAGGGATTTCAACTGAAGGGCGATATAGGGCAGGGACCCCAGGATGGCGACCAGGGTGACCGCTGCGCCCAGCGTCGGGCTCTTGCCGTACCGCGAGGCGACGAAATCGGCCATTGAACCCACGTTCTCGCGTCGCGCCGCGGCGGCGATGCGGCGCCACAGCGGAAACAGCACCGTCAGGCCCAGCACCGGTCCGATATAGATGGGCAGATACTCCCACCCGTCCCGCGCGGCCGTGCCCACCGCGCCGTAATAGGTCCAAGACGTGCAGTAGATGGCCAGCGACAGGGCATAGACGGACGGCCCTAGGCCCCGCCCGCGCGCCCGCGTCGACGGCCGTTCCTGATGCCAGGCCACGGCGAACAGGACCGCCATATAGGCGACCACCAGGCCGAGGATCATCAGGCTGAACATGGCGGCATCTGAACCGGGCAGGGGGGATTTAACAAGCGAAAGGCGGGCCGTCTCGCGACGACCCGCCCCTCATTCGCGCCCGAAAGCAGGATCAGGCGTTCAGATCGACGTCCTTGCCTTCCTTGACCAGCAGGAAGCCCAGCACGACCGTCGCCAGGGCCACGATGATCGGATACCAGAGGCCGGAGTAGATATTCCCCGTCGCCGCCACGATGGCGAAGGCCGTGGTCGGCAGGAAGCCGCCGAACCAGCCGTTGCCGATATGATAGGGCAGGGACATTGAGGTGTAGCGGATATTGGTCGGGAACATCTCGACCAGGGCCGCCGCGATCGGTCCGTAGACCATGGTTACATAGAAGCCGAGAATGAACAGGATCAGCACCACCATCGGCTTGTTGACCAGGGCGCTGTCCGCCTTGGCCGGATAGCCGGCGGCGGTCAGGGCGGCGCTGAGGTCCTTGTCCCAGGCCTTCTTCTGGGCCGCGAAATCAGCCGTCGTCATGGCGTCGCCGCGGAAGCTCTGCACGACCGCCTGGTCGCCGATCCGCACCTCGGCCACCGTCCCGGCGGGCGCCGCGACATTGGTGTAGGTCACACCGGCCTTGGCCAGGTGCGACTTGGCCACGTCGCAGGACTGGTTGAACACCGTCTTGCCGATGGGATCGAACTGGACGTTGCAGTCCGCCGGATCAGCATAGACCACGACCGGCGCCGAGGCGGCGGCCGCCGCCAGGCGCGGATTGGCGGCCTGGGTCAGGGCGTTGAACAGCGGGAAATAGGTGAGGGCGGCGATCAGGCACCCGGCCAGGATGACCGGCTTGCGTCCCACCTTGTCCGACAACCAGCCCCAGAAGATGAAGAAGGGCGAGGCGGCGACCAGGGCGATGGTCAGCATCACATAGACCAGGGTCGCGTCCAGCTTCATCACCCGTTCCAGGAAGAACAGGGCGTAGAACTGGCCCGTGTACCAGATCACGGCTTGGCCGGCGGTCAAACCCACCAAGGCGATCAGCACCAGCTTCAGATTGGGCCATTTGCCGAAGGAGTCCTTCAGCGGGGTCTTGGAGCCCTTGCCCTCGGCCTTCATCCGCTTGAAGGACGGGCTTTCGGACAGTTTCAGACGGATCCACAGCGACACCGCCAGCAGCAGGATCGAGACCAGGAACGGAATCCGCCAGCCCCATTCGGCAAAGGCGTCTTCACCCACAGCGACGCGAACGCCCAGGATGACCACCAGGCTCAGCACCAGGCCCGCCGTCGCGGTGATCTGGATGAAGGAGGTGTAGAAGCCGCGTTTACCGTGCGGCGCATGTTCGGCCACATAGGTGGCGGCGCCGCCGTACTCGCCGCCCAAGGCCAGGCCCTGGATCAGGCGCATCAGCACCAGAATGATCGGCGCCGCGATGCCGATCGCCGCATAGGGCGGCAACAGACCCACGACGAAGGTCGATAGCCCCATCAGCAGCATGGTCACCAGGAAGGTGTTCTTGCGACCCCAAAGGTCGCCCAGCCGCCCAAACACGATGGCCCCGAACGGTCGCACCGCGAACCCGGCGGCGAAGGCCATAAGGGCGAAGATATAGCCGGTCGTCTCGTTGACGCCCGAGAAGAACTGCACCGTGATGATCGCGGCCAGAGACCCGTATAGGTAGAAATCATACCACTCGATGACTGTGCCGACCGACGACGCCAGGATCACCAGCTTGTCGTTCTTACCCACCACATACTCATCGACCGGCGCACCCGTCGCGCTGTCCGTCATAGCGTAGCCTCCCAGCTCTCAGGTCTTTTCGACCGCTTTCACACCGCAGAACGGCGCTTGTTGACGGGAGACAGTGGCGCAGCGGGCGAACAAGCGTCAGGGCGACTTTGGTAGTAGGGGCCTTGCCTAGCGAAATCGACTTGCGGCCAAGCCTTGGCGTTCTACCTGGCTTGCCGATGATATCATACGTCTATCCTCGGGGTGAGAATCGACGTTGAACCGTAGGGTGCGGATAGGGGGCGGACTTGCAACAAATACGCGAATTCCAGTTGGCAGAGTTGAACGTCGACCAGGACAACTTCCGCCTGGGATCCTTTCCGGACCAAAGAAGCTGCATCCAAGCCATGGTCCGACGCCAAGGCGAGAAACTGCTGGAACTAGCTCAGGACATCCTTGATGTCGGCCTAAGCCCCGGGGAGCCGCTCTGGGTCGCACCTGATCCGAGAGCCCAGGGCAAGTTTGTGGTTCTTGAAGGCAATCGCCGCATCACTGCGTTGAAAGTGATGGATAATCCTGCACTCGCGTCAGGGACGGATTTTGAGACCGCCTACAGGCGTCTGAATGCGAGATTTGTCGAAATGCCGCGGCGTGTCGTGCGAGCCGCCCTGTTTGACTCCGTTGAGGAAGCCGCACCGTGGGTAGAGCGACGTCACACCAATGAGCAGTCTGGCGTCGGGATTCAGTGGTGGGATCCCTTCGCTCAAGATCGTGCAGCTAAGGCCAGAGGGCGATCAAGAAACCGAAGCATGGTCGTCATGGAGCACCTGAGCGAGGAGGGCGACCCCGAGCCGCTGGCCAACCGCCTGGGACTTGACGACCGCACGACCACGGTCGATCGCGTTCTCAACACTTTTGCGGAAGAATTCGGCTTCATCGGGATCACGATTACGCGGAGACAGCCTTGGTCGGTGGATTTCGGGGCAGACCCGGTTACGAACCGGGAGCTGATGTGGGCAATCCTCGGCGCTCTGAAAGACAAGAGCGTGGACCATGTGAAATCTCTGAAGCAGCGGATTGAATTCATCAGAGGGGTTATCGCTGGACTTGTCGAAGCTCAGCAAGCGCCGCCGACGTCCCAGCCGAAACCTACGCCAGACCAAAACCATAACGGCAGCGCCGGGGGTAGGGGAGGTGACTTTTCAAGCAACGCCTCTGGGACTTGGAGGCCAGGCGGTCGTGAAGGCTCAGATTCAAAGGGTAGTCGCGGATCTGGCCCATCAGGCGCGTCGCCGGAAACTTCGGGCGCCACCGGATCGACCGCTACAGACGGGGGCGGCGGACGCCGGCCCAAGAAGCCCGAGAACGACAGATCGACGCTGGCTTCGACCCGCATCGAAAGTACGCTTCACGTGTCCGGCAAACGCCTCAAGCAAGTCTATGCCGAGGCGCGGAAAATCGACGTTGATGACCAGCGGAACGCTGCCTCGATGATGATCCGGCTGTTTCTAGAGCTAAGCGTCGAGGCCTACTGCAAGGCTTTCGTTGGCCTGCCGCACAAGCATCGTGATAAGGCCGACTGGAGCGCGCGTGGCATCCGACTGGAGGACAAGATCAAGGCTGTTCTAGAACATCTTGATCCGACGAGCATCGATATTACGCTAAACCATGCGCGAGAGGGCCTATCCACCGATCCGGCCTACGCTCACAACCTCAACAAGGTTCACGCTTTCATGCATGACCCTGAACGTGTGCTAAACCCGAAGGAATTGATCACCATTTGGGATCGCTGGTTTCCCCTGATGCGCGCCATGCATGACAGTCTTAGCGCGCAGAAGTAGTTGCTGGCCAGCACACGATTTTTCCGATAGTGGGGGAGGGAGATCAACGGAGCCATCCGCGATGCAGTACCTGTCCCCCCTTCGCTACCCCGGTGGGAAAGCGCGGCTTGCGCGCTACATGGGACAGTTGATCGAAGACAATGGGCTGACCGGAGGCCACTATGTAGAGCCATATGCCGGAGGGGCCGGCGTTGCGCTGGCACTGCTTTATTTGGAGTACTCAAGCCACATCCACCTCAACGACCTCAATCGATCCGTGCATGCATTTTGGAGCGCCTGCCTGGATCATCCAGAAGAGATGTGTCGCAAGGTGGCTGACACGCCACTCGACATGGACGAGTGGCGGAGGCAGCGAGAAGTTCAGCGCGCAGAGTCTCCTAGTGTTCTCGATCTCGGATTTTCGACACTCTACATGAACCGGACCAACCGGTCAGGCGTGATTAAGGGGGGAGTGATTGGCGGCAAGGAACAAGCAGGGCAGTGGAAGATCGACGCCCGCTTCAATCGTAAGGATATTGGAAGCCGGATCGAAAAGTTCGCTAGCTACAAGTCGCGGGTGACGTTGCATGGTCAGGACGCTCTAGCGCTCATTAAGAAACTCGGCACCTCGACACCCGCTAATACTTTATTCTATCTTGACCCACCATATTATCGTAAAGCTGAGAAGCTTTACGATAATCATTACAAGCCTGCTGATCACGCGGAATTGGCGGAAGCAATAGCGCAGCTAGATCGACCATGGGTCGTGTCTTACGACGATCAACCCGAAATCCGAACGCTATACTTGGCGTTCCGCCAAGAGGTTTTTGGTATCAACTATTCGGCTGGCCCCGTGGCCAGGGGCTCGGAAGTCATGATCTACGGCCCGAAAATCAACGCATCAGCCAGCACAGTCTCGACATGGCGCGGCATCGCCGCTTGATCGCATGACTGACGTTTAGCGCTTTCAGTAGCCTGTGGGGAGGACTTCTCGCTGGGCAGAGCCTATCCACATCGGCACATGACGAGGTCGGACGTGACCTCAAGCCTTCAACATCCATCCAGCGCGTCGGCGCGGGGGGTGTCGCGTTTGATCGCTGGCCAGCATTTTCGGACAGGAACTATGAGCCGAAGCGGACAGCAACTTGGTCGAAGCTATGAAATTGTCGCCTAAGATATATTATGCGAAGCAAGCCCAAGTTCGAAGGTGTTGCTGTCAGTTTTCCCCAATCGCTGGATTCTCCCGCCGACACGGCTTGTGTTCCCGAATGTCTGGACTCAGGTGCCTGAATCCCTGGACTCGAACTCCGATCATCCGACGCCTTGGGCGGCCGTAGCGTCGAGCTCCCGCAGTACGGCCGTGTAGATCAGTTCGTTGGGACTGACCCGCCGGACATTCGCGGCCTCGCGAACCGCGCGCACAAATGCGCCGGGTGTGCTGATGGTGATATGCACAGCGTCGTTCTCGACCGCGAAAATGTGCTGATCGTCGCTCAGATGGTCGCGGATAAAGGCCTCGACCGTATCGATATAGGTTTCAGCCGCACGGGAGCCGCGGCGCGAAGCCAAGGCTTTCATGCGTTCATGGATCGGCCTAGGCAGACGAAGGCTCATCGTCTGGTAGTGATCGGGGAGCGAACCGTTTTTCGGTTTCATCACCCTGACTCCTGCAAATTTTTTGACTTCAACTCCTAGAGACTCGCAAAACTGGAGTCCGCCGTCTAGGTGGTGGCGATATATTCTATCCTATATAAAACCCGCAGGATCTAACGAAGTTGCCGCATGCTGGCGGTCGTCTAGTTCCCTATGGGATATAAAGCGCGACGGCCGCGGCGTTGCGTATTCGGTTTGCCAGAGGCTTGGCCATTCCAGGTAGGTTGGCTTCGAGGCGCTCGATCTGCTCTACCCGCGCGTACGCCAGGATGGTGCTCAGCGTGTCGGCGGAAGCCATCCGGCCAAGAGCGCCGTGAGCCCTCACCGTGCCGCCCCCCCCAAGCAGATCAGCATGGGGCGTGTACCGCCGTCCCTGATCCAGATGTTCATATCGGTCCGGATCAATCAGAAGCCGAGCACAGCTTTCGAGGATGCGGCGTTGCCAAAGGCTGCCCAAAACAGGGAAACCCCCTGTTGTGAAAAACTGCGTGTGGCTCTGCGGCATCGGACCTTCATCAGCGACATAGTGGATCAGACGTCCGTGCCCGGTACGAGAGGGGCTCAGTAGCAGATCGGCGAGACCTATCAGGGACCGCCTCGCCTGCGGCCAGTCCGACCCCAAGCACCAGAGTGCGGGAAGCCGACGCCCATCGAGGGCGGCGTCAATGTCGGCCTCCAAGCAAAGCGCGGCAGCCGGGATAATTTGACGGTTGAAGCCCCCTCCCCGCGCCCGCCTCAGGAAGCGATCCACGGTTTTCTCGAAATTTCGCAACAACCGCACCCGGCGTTCGCGCTGGCCATCGATCACGACCGGGACGAGGTCGAAGGTCTCGACATCGACTAGCGGCGAACCGTGCCGTCGGCAGCTCATCCGCCAAGCCAGCCTCCAATCCTGCCTCAGATAGTGATCCCGCCCTTCAGCTGAGTCCTCCGCGAGACAGAACTCGCACGCCTTTCCCAACCGGTCGGACCCCTCCGCAGGGCGGTCGAGATCGTCGGCCGCGAGCAAGGGCCAGCGCCGGTCCAGCGCCAGGGCGTCGGTTAGCTCCAGAACCTCATCGCTGGCACCCGCCTGCCGCAAGGCCATTAGCGCCGCATGCTGGGTCTGAAGGTCGTCCTGAAGCGCGATCTGACCCAGCGCGCGCGCTACGCGGCCCCGTGCGGCCCAGCGCATCAGGACTGATCCGGGGGCTTCGTCCGGATAGGGCTTGAGCGTCAACGGTCTCCCCTAGATCGGCGACCCCGCCTGCCGGCGCGCATTCGCGCCTGGCGCAGCGCGGCCAGGCTCTCTGCGAGCTCGTCGCTGTCGAGGATCTCCGGCGTGATCTGTTCGATGCCGGACAGAACTGCCTCGGTCGCCGCGTCATGGAGCAGGTAAACCGTGCGCCCGACATAGCCGCCGGTCATCTCGTAGGCGCGCTCCAGCATCGTCGGCGACCAGACGGTGGGCTGGAGCAGCGGCATGGCGCTGGTCATCAGGTCGACAAAGGTGGTGAATTCCGGCGGCGTCAGCGGTCGCAGGTGGAAGATTTCGAGACGGTTCTCGAGCTGCTCGTCGGCCTGCATGGCGGTCATTGCGGTCGCGGTGCCAAATCCCAGCAGAGCGACCTTGTGGACGTTGCACAGCCGCCGCAGCGCGTTCAGGCAGATGGCGCCACGGGCCCCGGTATAGGCGTTCAAATTGCCGACCTCATCGAGGATCATGACGTCGGGCCTGACGTCCTCGAAGTACAGGGTCACTGCCTTGAGCAGGGTTCGGTTGTTCCCTGGCGGAATGTATCGATGGGCACCCTGAAGAAGGGCTTCGTAGAACCGGGCCTCATCGGCTTCTGGCGGAGCCTCGAACGAAACTATGACCTGAGCCTGGGCGCGACCGGGAAAGAACAGGTTGCGTTCGATCTCACGAACGATCTTCTCACGCAAAGCGCTCTTGCCGGCATTAGGTGGACCCCAGAACAACACAGCCCTCGGGCGCAGCCTACCGGCCGACGAAACGGCCAGACGGGCGCGTTTCAGGGCTCCGTCGCTGACCGGATTGGGCGCCCAGCGATCCCGCTGGATTGCGGCGATCCGCAGCCACGGATCGGCTTCGGGAACATGGATGATGTCGGTCACCATTCCTCCACAACAGCCTTGGGCGCGAGGGTCGTGATTGCGAACTCGGAGCTCGGCGCGTTCTCCGGCGCGGGAAGCGCGAATACGCCCTGACTCGCCTCGATCGAGCGTTCGGCATGTTCGTTCTGTCGGCGCGATCGCCGGGTGGCCCGGGATTCGGCCTGGATCACCTCAGTCGATTCCCGTCGCAAGGCGTGCAGGTCCTCCTCTGTCCAGCTGGCGTTGGCGCGGGTGCGCATTTCGGCGATTGCCAGTTCGTGTTCGCGAAGGGTGAAGGGCGCCTGGCGGTGATAGAGATGGACTCGTTCCCAGCCCGTCGGCGCCAAGACCCAGATCCAGGACATATCGCGGGGGTCGTAGCGCAGTTGGATCGACCCCTGCCCCTTGCGGATCAGCGGTCCGAACCAGACCGCCCAATAGCGAAGCTTTTTGAACTGGATTCCCGTTCGGCTCACCTTGCGCGTCGCGCTCGGCAGGAAGGCCAGCAGGAGGTCCTCTGCCAAACCCGGCTGCACCGCCCGGGGTCTGAAGCCGGCCTCGGTCGCCTCGGTCCAGCGTGACAGCGGCGTGAAGCCGTCCAGACCGGCATGCGGCGACCTGTGGTAGCGAGCGATCTGGAGCAGCACCCAATGCTCGAAGGCGTCGAGCGTCATGACCGCTTTGCGGTCGCTGTCGTATTCGCCGCGCTGCTGCACGTTGGAGAACGTCGTGCCCGGCACGAGGTGAAGTTCGCCCATGATGGTGCCGATGAAGCGCTCGATCAGGGCGCCGAACCTTGGTTTGCGCACTGGCCGATAGTGCGACTTGACGTCATAGGTGTTCAAACCCCGTCGGATCGCCAGCGACCGGAAGTCGGAGCCGTTGTCGGAATGCACGATCTCGGGGAAACCGTGGCTCGGCCAGTCCCAAGCGACCCCGGCCGCCTCAAGCAGCGCTTCCTTGGGCATAAAGGCGCGCAGCAAGGCCATGGCGGTCTGAACGATCGACGGCGCACCCAAGCTCGCATAGCAGCCGACGCACATCCGGGTGTAGGCGTCGATGATCAGCGTCAGCGTCGGTCGCCCCAGCGGCTGGCGATAACGTCGGTCAAGCAGGATCACGTCGGCCAGCGTGTGGTCGATCAGCCAGATCTGGTTCGGACGGGTCGCGACCATCCCGCCCGGACGAGGCGCGGCCCTTTCGGCAACGTTTTCGCCTTCCCGCGAGCGCAGACGCTGATAGAGGTCCAGCGCCACTATCCGGCTGTGGACGAGTTTGCGTCCGGGAGGCAGGAGACCTTCGGCCATGCACTTCCCGCGGATATCCCTGAGAACCGCGGTCTCGCTTGGCTTTTGGTCGGAACAGTAAGAACGCTTCAGAACCTCGGCGACGATCTCTTCGATCCGAAGATCGAGCGAGGCGCTGCCCTGCGGCCGGCCGGGCCGGCCGCCCAATAGCGACGTCGGACGCAGATCGGCCTTCAGTGATTTGAGGTGGGCGTAGGCAGACGACGTCGAGATTCCCAGTTCCGCCGCAGCGCGGTCAATATCCGCGCGCCGCGTCTTTGTGCCAACGAGCGGACCAAGAACTTGGCTGATGGCGACCGCCCTATCCCATTGCGCGTCCGACGCGTCGTCACGCCCTACCCTGCCGGCCACAGCTGCCCCCCGACTTGCAGATTTCTGCAATATCAGAGAACAGCATCTGGAGTCCGCCGGCAGGTCAAGCCTTACTTGCCAAGTTCTCAAAAGTACGGGACTCGAACTGAGCATCGTATTCGCGACGAGAAAACCTTGGGCCAGCAGCTAGGACGGCGAGCGTATCAGCCTCGCCATCAACGACGGGGTGCCGGGCTGGATCGAAAATTCCGTGCCACCCGCGAGCTCGTTTTGCGACACCATCGACCTGCGCAGTTAGGTTCTGCCGGGTACAGCTTTGCGCGAACAGCCGACTTTGGGGCGTCGCCCAAAAGAGGACATTCGCGCCCTCCGGATTCGGCTTCGACGACCCGATCGTTGCGTCGCCACTCGATTCGCCCTAATCGGCGGATATCGGAGAATTCTATTGCCGCAATCGCTCCGCCTCCTTTGCGTTTGTCTCGGCGTGACCATCATGGTCGCGTTGCAGGCGCATGGGGTGGTCAACACCCAGCATCGCATCGAACACAGCCTGCAGTTCCCGGGCGTGTCCTATGCGGAAGCGGCCCTGATCGACCACGATCACGAGCCCGATCATGGGCACGAACACGATCATGATCAGCCCGAACCTTCGCCGACCGACGCCGCCGCGGCCTTCGACGTCGCCGAGTCGCCCGGGGACGGCCCGATCAAGCACCATCACCACAGCGGCGGCGACATTCACGTCGGCCTGGCGATGCCTGCCGATCCGACTGAATCCATAATCACGTCGTCGGTCGATTTGGCGCCGGCGCCCGGCCTCACGCCGCCCGGCGTCCGAGGCGACGGTCCTTCTCACCCTCCAAAACAACAGCGCCTGATCGCCTGATCCTGCGCGGCCGACCGGCCGCGTGCGCCCTGTTTTGGAGACTACCCTTGAGACATCCCCTGTCCGGCTGCGCCGGATCGTGGGCGCGATGTGGAGCCGTTTCGGCCCTCGCGCTCGCGCTGGCGGCCGCCGTGCCGCCAACGACGGCGGTCGCCCAGACGACGACGCCCCCATCACCGGCGACCGCGCCCGCGCGTCTGCTCCCTCTGGACGAGGCGTTGCGCCGCGCCGCCGCCGCCGACCCGGCCCGCGCCGGCCTGGAAGCGCGCGCCCGCGCCGCCGAGGCCGGGGTCCGCCAGGCGGATATCCGGCCGAACCCCACCCTCGGCCTGATGGTGGAGAACCTGCCGACCCTCGGTGGCGGCGACATCCTCGGACGCACCGAGACGACCATCAGCTACGAACAGCGGATCGAGCGCGGTGGCGACCGACCGGCGAGGATGGATCTGGCCCGAAGCGAAGGGGCGCTCGTCGCCGCCAACGCCCGTGTGCGCCAGCTTGATCGACTTGAGGCTGTGCAACGCGCCTGGACGGAGGTCCTGACCGCCGAAGCCCGTCTGGAGATCGCCCGCGAGCGACTGGAGCTCGCGGAGCGGTTCCAGATCCAGGTGCAGCGTCGTGTGGACGCCGCCCGCGACCCGCTGTTCGCGGGCGCGCGGGCCGAGGCCGAACTGGCCCAGGCGCAGATCGACTTCGATCAAGCAGAGATCACGATCCGTGTTGTCCGCGTCACTCTCGCCAAGTTCTGGGACGGCCCGGCGGACTTCGGGGTCGGCGCAGCCGCCTTCGAAGACACCAACGCATCTCGCATCGCCGCCGGCGCGGTCGCCCAGATCGATCTGGACGTCTTCGCGGCCCAACGCGGCGTCGCCGACGCCCAGGTCCGCATCGAGGAAGCCCGCGCGATACCCGACCCGACGGTCAGCGTCGGCGTGAGGCACATCTGGGACAACGACGTCTCGCTAGTGTTCGGCGGCTCCATTCCGCTACAGCGCTACGATCGCAATCTCGGCGCCATTGAACGGGCCCGGGCGGAAGGCACGGCCGCACAGGCCGATCGCGAAGCCTTCCGCATAGAACGGGAACGTGAGATCGCGCGCCTGCAGGTCCAGCTTCTGTCGAGAGCCAGCGAGGCGCGCCGCATCAGCGAAGAGATCCTGCCGCAGGCCGAGCGGGCGGTGTCGCTCGTCCGCGACGGCTTCGCGCGCGGGGGCTTCACCTACAATGACGTCATGAGCGCCCACTCGGCCCTGATCGAAACCCGAGCGCGCCGCGTCGCGGTGCTCCAACAATTCCATATCGACCGCGCCCGCCTCGACCGGCTGACCGGCGCGCATGCCGGCCTGCTCGGCCTGGAGATCCAACCATGACCCTTCTCCCCTTTTCGCGGCGTCTGATCGCCGCGTCCCTGATGGCGCTCGCCGTCGGCGTCTCGGCTTGCGGCCAGGGCGCGCCCGCCGAAAAGGCGGAAGGCGAAGCCGCCGCAGCGGACTACGAACGCGGCCCGCACAGGGGCCGCATGCTCCGTGACGGCGACTTCGCGCTGGAGATCACGCTCTATGAGGAAGGGCCCGAACCTCTGTTCCGGCTGTATCCCTACGTCAAAGACAAGCCGGTCGATCCGCGCCAGGTCCAGGCGACCATCACCCTCAACCGCCTCGGGCCCAAGACCCACCAGTTCGTCTTCGCCGCCGAGAACGACTATCTGACCTCGCCCGCACCGGTCTTCGAACCCCACTCGTTCGACGTGGTGGTGGCGGCGGCGCAAGCCGGCGAACGCCACCGGTGGACCTACGCCTCTTATGAGGGCCGCACGACCATATCGGCTGACGCCGCCCGCGCCGGCGGCGTCAGCGTCGAGCGTGTCGGCCCCGCGGTGCTCGGCGAGACCCTGCCCCTGACCGGCCGGGTCGAGATCACGCCCGAGGGCCAAGCCGAGGTTCACGCTCGCTATCCCGGACGTGTCATGAGCCTGAATGTCCAACTGGGCACGCGGGTCTCGCGCGGCCAGGTCATCGCTCGGGTCGAGTCCAGCGAAAGCCTGCAGACCTATGCGATCACAGCCCCCATCTCGGGCATGATCGTGGCCAAGAACGTCAACGTCGGCTCCATCACCGGAGGCGGCGAACCGATGCTGATGATCGGCGATCCGACCCGGCTGCACGCTGAGTTCCTGCTCTATCCGCGCGACGCCGAACGGGTTCGTGCGGGCCAGCCGGTCACGGTCCAGAGTCTGGCGGGCGACTACGCGTTCAACGGCCGGATCGAGGCGGTTCTGCCTTCGACCGACCTGACCAGTCAGGTGCTGATCGCCCACGTCGACCTTCCTTATCAGGGCGGGGTGTGGCGGCCGGGTCTCGGCGTGTCCGGCACGGTTCAGGTCGGCGCGGGCCAGGTCCCGCTGGCGGTCCGCACCAAGGCTCTTCAGCCCTTCCGCGACTTCACCGTGGTCTATGCCCGCTTCGGCACGACCTATGAGGTGCGGATGCTGGAGCTGGGCCGCCGCACGCCGGAGTGGACGGAAGTCCTCGGCGGCATCGATCCCGGCGTCGAATACGTCGTGGACGGCGCCTTCCTCATCCGCGCGGACGTCGAGAAGTCCGGCGCGAGCCACGATCACTAGGGGCTCGAACCGTCATGCTCGAACGCATCATCGCGCTGTCGATCCGCTTCCGCTGGATCGTCATGGCGCTCGTCCTCCTGGCCTGCGCGGTCGGCGTCTGGAGTTTCCAGCGCCTGCCGATCGACGCCACGCCGGACATCACCAACGTCCAGGTCCAGATCAACACCGAGGCCCCCGGCTTCTCACCGCTGGAATCCGAACAGCGGATCACCCTCCCGGTCGAGACCGCCATCGCCGGCGTGCCGGGCCTGCAGTACACACGCTCGGTCTCGCGCTACGGACTGAGCCAGGTGACCGTCGTCTTCGAGGACGGCACCGACATCTATTTCGCGCGTCAGCTGGTCAATGAACGGCTGCAGGCGGCGCGCGGCCAGCTGCCGGAAGGGCTGACGCCCGAACTCGGTCCCATCGCTACGGGTCTGGGCGAGATCTTCATGTACACGATCGAGGCCGAACAGGGCGCGCGCCGCCCTGACGGCGAACTGTACACGCCCGAGGATCTGCGAACCCTGCAGGACTGGGTCATCCGGCCCCAGCTGCGCAACACGCCCGGCGTCACCGAGGTCAACACCATCGGCGGCTTCGAGCGGCAATATCACATCACGCCGTGGCCCGACCGTCTGGTCGCCTATGGCGTCACACTGGCCGAGGTCGTCGAGGCGCTGAACCGCAACAACGCCAATGTCGGCGCGGGCTATGTCGAACGCTACGGCGAACAGTATCTGGTCCGGGTTCCCGGCCAGGCCAAAAGCCTCGAAGATCTCGGGGCCATCATCGTCGCCAACCGCAACGGCGTACCCGTGCGGGTGGCCGATGTGGCCGATCTGGTGATGGGCGAGGAACTGCGGACCGGCGCGGCCACGGAGGACGGCCGCGAGGTCGTGCTCGGGACGGTGTTCATGCTGGTCGGCGAGAACAGCCGCACCGTGGCCCAGGCCGTGGCCGCCCGTCTGGACGAAGCCTCAAAAGCCTTGCCCGCGGGCGTCCGGGCCGTGCCGGTCTACGACCGGACCGATCTGGTCGACCGGGCGATCCACACGGTCGAGAAGAACCTGCTCGAAGGCGCGCTTCTGGTCATCGTCGTGCTGTTCCTTCTGCTCGGGAACATCCGCGCCGCCCTGATCACGGCGGCGGTCATCCCCGTCACCATGCTGATGACCATCACCGGCATGGTGCGGACGGAAACCTCAGGCAATCTGATGAGCCTGGGCGCGCTCGACTTCGGCCTCATCGTCGACGGCGCGGTCATCATCGTCGAGAACTGCCTGCGCCGCTTCGGGGAGACCCAGCATCGCCTGGGCCGTCTGCTGACGCGCGACGAGCGGTTCAGCCTGGCGGCCTCGGCCTCGGGCGAGGTCATTCGACCGTCGCTGTTCGGGGTGCTGATCATCACCTTGGTCTATGTGCCGATCTTCGCCCTGACCGGGGTCGAGGGGAAGATGTTCCATCCGATGGCGATCACCGTCGTCATCGCCCTGACCTGCGCCCTGGTCCTGTCGCTGACCTTCGTGCCCGCCGCCGTGGCCATGTTCGTCGCCGGCAAGGTCGAGGAGAAGGACAGTTTCGTCATGCGCGGCGCCCGGCGCTTCTACCAGCCGGCGTTGGACCTGGCCCTGCGGATGCGGGTGGCCTTCGTGGCGGTCGCCGTCGCCCTGGTGGCGATCTCGGCCCTGGGCGCCAGCCGTATGGGGTCGGAGTTCATCCCGAACCTCGACGAGGGCGACATCGCCATGCACGCCCTTCGCATCCCCGGCACCTCCCTCAGCCAGGCCGTGCAGATGCAGACGGCGTTGGAGCGGCGCATCGCCCAGTTCCCCGAGGTCGAACGGGTCGTGGCCAAGATCGGAACCGCCGAGGTGGCCACCGATCCCATGCCGCCCTCGGTCGCCGACACCTTCATCATGCTGAAGGACCGCAAGGACTGGCCCGATCCGCGCAAGCCCAGGGCCGAGCTTCTGGCCGAACTCCAGGCGGCCGTGGCCCAGATCCCGGGCAATAACTACGAGTTCACCCAGCCGATCCAGATGCGTTTCAACGAGCTTCTCTCGGGGGTTCGAGCCGACGTCGCCATCAAGGTGTTCGGCGACGATCTCGACGCCCTGCTCGAGGTCGGCAACGCCATCGAAGGCGTGGTCGGCGGCATCGAGGGCGCCGAGGATGTCTCGGTCGAACAGGTCACCGGTCTGCCGGTGCTGCAGATCACGCCCGACCGCGCCGCCCTGTCGCGGCTCGGGATCAGCATGGACGACGTCCAGCAGGTCGTTGCGACCTCGATCGGCGGCGTCGTCGCCGGTCAGGTGTTCGAGGGCGACCGGCGCTTCGACGTGGTAGTGCGCCTGCCCGAGACGCTGCGCCAGGACACGGAAGCCATCGGCCGACTGCGCATCCCCGTGCCAGGCTCGGGCGGCACGGCCTTCGTGCCGCTCGAGGAGATCGCCACCGTCGTCGTCGAGAAGGGGCCGAACCAGATCAGCCGCGAGGACGGCAAACGTCGCGTGGTGGTCACCGCAAACGTGCGGGGACGCGATTTGGGCTCCTTCATCGCCGAGGTTCAGGACAAGGTCGGGGCGGAGGTCGAGATCCCGGCCGGGTCCTGGATCAGCTACGGCGGCACCTTCGAACAGCTGATCTCCGCGGCCAAGCGCCTCCAACTGGTGGTGCCCGTGGTGCTGCTGCTGATCTTTGGGCTACTGTTCGCCCTGTTCCGGTCGGTCAAGGATAGCGCCATCGTCTTCTCCGGCGTGCCCCTGGCCCTGACCGGCGGGGTCGCGGCCCTGGCGATGCGTGGCCTGCCATTGTCCATCTCGGCGGCGGTCGGCTTCATCGCCCTGTCCGGCGTCGCCGTGCTCAACGGGGTCGTCATGGTCAGCTTCATCCGCAGCCTGATCGCCGAAGGCAAACCTCTCAGCGAAGCGATCCGTGAGGGGGCCCTGACCCGGCTGCGGCCGGTGTTGATGACCGCCCTGGTCGCCAGCCTCGGCTTCGTTCCCATGGCGCTCAACGTGGGGGCCGGCGCCGAGGTCCAGCGCCCGCTGGCCACGGTCGTCATCGGCGGGATTATCTCCTCGACGATCCTGACCCTGCTGGTGCTGCCTGCCCTCTACAGCCTCGTCCATGGGCGTCCGCCCCGTCCTGAGGGCGCGCCGCGCCGCTGGCTTTCCCGTCTTCCCTTCACCCGGAGTAACGCATGACCGCCGCGATCCATCGCTGGACGGCCTGGCTGAGGACGCCTGCGGGCGTCCTCCTGCTGGGGCTGTTCATCCTGTTCCTGAACGGCTGCCTGACCGCCGCCTTCGCGCACGGCGTGGCCGAGGGCGACAAGGGCTACATCCAGGAGACCTCGGGCTTCCTGTTCTGGCCGTTCGTCTATCTCGGGGCCAAGCACATGGTCACCGGCTACGACCACCTGCTCTTCCTGCTGGGGGTGATCTTCTTCCTCTACCGGATGAAGGACATCAGCCTCTATGTGACGCTGTTTGCGATCGGCCACTCCACCACCCTGCTGCTTGGAGTTCTGACCGACATCAGCGTCTCCAGCTATCTGGTGGACGCCGTCATCGGCCTGTCGGTCGCCTACAAGGCGCTCGACAACATGGGCGCCTTCCAGCGCTGGTTCGGCTTCCAGCCCTCGACCGAGGCCGCGACCCTGATCTTCGGCCTGGTCCACGGCTTCGGTCTGGCCACCAAGCTGCAGGACTTCAACCTCTCGCCCGACGGCCTGATCGGCAACCTCATCGCCTTCAACGTCGGGGTCGAGGTCGGCCAGCTCCTGGCCCTCGGCGCCATCCTCATCGTCATGGGCTTCTGGAGGAAGACGTCCGGCTTCTGGCGACACGCCTACGCCGCCAACGTCGTCCTCATGACCCTCGGCTTCATCCTGGCGGGCTATCAGCTCGTCGGCTTCTTCGTCGCCTGACCGGAGACCTCAAATGTACAACGCCAACAAACCCGACGCCTCCGAACTGCCGTCGACCGCCAAGCTGCTCAAATCCACCGGCCTCGCCGTGGTCGTCGCCTCGGCCCTGCTCGTCACCGTCGTCCTTCCCGCCGAGTACGGGATCGATCCGACGCGCGTCGGCTCGCTCCTCGGTCTGACCGAGATGGGCCGGATCAAGCGTCAGCTCGCCGCCGAGGCCACGGCCGAAGAGGCCAGCGCCGCTCCGCAAGCCGTCACCGTGGCCATCACGCCCCTCGCTTCTTCGGCCGGGGCTGACGCCGCGCCGACGGTCGCCCCGCCGACGCCTTCGACAGACCTCGCCCCCAACACGACCGCCGCCGCCATGCCGTCCGTCCCGGCGGCCGGACCTACGACGGCGGTCCGCTCGGACCGGACGAGCCTGACGCTCGAGCCCGACGAGGGTGGCGAGATCAAGCTAACCATGAAGGAGGGCGATCGCGCGCAGTTCACCTGGTCCACCGACGGCGGGGCGGTGAACTACGACACCCATGGCGACGGACGCGGTATCTCCTATCACGGCTACGACAAGGGCACGGACACCCGCGTCGAAGGCGTTCTGGTCGCCGCCTTCGACGGCAAGCATGGCTGGTTCTGGCGCAATCGCGGCGACGAGGCCGTGACCATCACCCTGGTGACGCGCGGCGCCTATGAGCGCGTTGAGTTCGTCGAATAGGGTCTCGCGCAACCGAAGTCGTCCCGTCTCTTCGGCGTCCTGTCCGTCAGTATGGTGGGGCGCGGAAGAGACGGGCGGCCTTACGTCTTCCCGAGCGCCGATTTGCTGATACAATGGACATCCGGGCCTCTGCGGGCGCCCGGCGTCGGCGGCTTCGGCCGTCCAAGTCCCGCTCCACCCGCACAACCGTGCGGCCAGGAGCGCGTGCATGTCCCGTCCTTCCCTGCCTGATCCGACCCTCGCTCGATCCGAGACGCTCGACGAGCCCTCGCCGCCCCCGCTGTCCTACGGCGCGCTGTTCCTGCGCTTCCTGAAGTTCGGGGCCCTGGCCTTCGGCGGCCCGGTCGCCCAGATCGCCATGCTGCGCCGCGAGCTCGTCGAGGAGGAAGGCTGGATGTCCGGTCCCCGCTTCAACCGACTGCTGGCGGTCATGCAGGTGCTGCCGGGGCCGGAGGCGCACGAACTCAGCGTCCATCTCGGCATGCGCGCCAAGGGACGCTGGGGCGGGGTCCTCGCCGGTCTCGGCTTCATGCTGCCGGGCTTTGTGCTGATGATGATCCTGTCGTGGCTCTATTTCCGCATAGACTTCGACCGCGCCTGGGTCGGGGCCGCCTTCCTCGGCGTGCAGGCGGCCGTGATCGCCCTGATCCTGCGGGCCGTCCATCGGATCGGCCAGCATATCCTCATCGACCGCTGGCTCTGGGGCATTGGCCTCACCAGCGCGACCGCCGCCCTGGTCGGCGTCAGCTTCTGGATCACCCTGCCGGCGGCGGGCGTCGTCTACGCCCTGGCTGCTTCAGGTCGGCGCGGATGGGCCATCGGCGTCGCCGCCCTCGCCGTGGCGGTCGCTGTCGCCGCCCGACTGTCGGCGCCAGACCCCATCGTCAGAGCGTCGCTCGATTTCGTCGCTGCCGCTCCGGGCGCTGTGGCGCCGTGGATCCTCTTTTTGTCGGGGCTGAAGGCGGGTCTGCTGACCTTCGGCGGCGCCTACACCGCCATCCCGTTCCTGCGCAACGACGCTGCCGCCCAGGGGTGGATGGGGGACGGCCAGTTCCTCGACGGTCTCGCCCTGTCCGGCGTCCTGCCCGCGCCGCTGATCATCTTCTCGACCTTCATCGGCTATGTCGCCGGAGGTCCGCTCGGCGCGCTCGCCATCACCGCCGGCGTCTTCCTGCCCGCTTTCGCCTTCTCTCTGGTCTTCTACGATCGACTGGAGACGGTCATCGAGATGGATGGCGTGAAGGCCCTGCTGGAAGGCGTCGCGGCCGGCGTCGTCGGCCTGATCGCCGTCACCGCGCTGCAACTGGTCATCAGCCTCTTCACGCCGTTGAGCCAGATTGCGGTTCTGGGGACGATCCTCGCGGCCGCCTTCACTGCCAACTGGTTCTGGAAGAGCAAGCTCGCGCCGCCGGTCATCCTCGCGGCGGCAGGCTTGGCCGGGGTCATGCTTCTCCGCGTCTGATCCCGCTTCAGAGCGCTTCGCCCGCTACGAACACGACACCGCAACTATCCCCCTAGGGAGGATAGTTGCCATATCCTCCCGGGGGGGATATTTCTGCGGCATGGCTCACGTTTCCCATGCCGCCCATCCCGCGATCATCAAACGCCTTCGACGCGCGGACGGTCACCTGAACACGGTCATCCAGATGATCGAGAGCGGACGCCCATGCCTGGATTTGGCGCAGCAGCTTCACGCCATTGAAAAGGCCGTCGCTGCGGCCAAGAAGGCGTTGATTCACGACCATATCGACCATTGCCTGGCCCATGCGGCCGAGGGCGATCCGGACGAGGCTCGCCAAGCCATGGCCGAGTTCAAAGACATCACCAAATACCTGTGAGACGCCGATGACGCCGTTCGCGGATTTGCTCCAGCAGGGTTCGGCTCACGCCTGGCTCTTCATCCCTTCGGCCCTGCTGCTGGGCGCTTTGCACGGTCTGGAGCCCGGCCACTCCAAGACCATGATGGCCGCCTTCATCGTCGCCGTGCGCGGGACCGTCTGGCAGGCCATCCTACTGGGCCTGTCGGCGACCCTGTCCCACACCGCCATCGTGTGGGCGATTGCACTCGCCGGCCTCTATTTCGGCCGCAACCTCGACATCGAGGCGTCGGAGGGTTGGTTCCAACTGGCGTCGGCGCTGATCATCCTCGGGGTCGCCGCCTGGATGATCTTCGCCACCTGGCGCGAGCAGCGCGCCGTGCACAACGAGCATGGCCACGATCATGACCACGGCCACAGCCACAGGCACGACGGCACACGGCGCATCGACACTGGGCACGGCGTCCTCGTCCTCAGCATCTTCGAGGAGGACATCCCGCCCGAGTTCCGCGTCGCGGCCGAAAGCGGTCTCCTAGCGGAGACCGAGGACATCATCGTCACGACGACCCGGGAAGGCGGCGCAACACAGAGCTTCAAATTTGAGCGCTACGGCGAGGTTCTACGCTCCACCGAGGACATTCCCGAGCCGCACGCCTTCACGGCACGGCTAACCATCGGGCGCCCTGGCCACGTCCACGCCTTCGACGTCGTCTTCAGCGAGGACGACCATGGTCACGATCACGGCCACGGCGGTCTAGACGTCTCCGATCCCGACTACCAGGACGCTCACGAGCGCGCCCACGCCAACGACATCAAAAGGCGGTTCGCCGACCGCAAAGTGACCACCTGGCAGATCATGCTGTTCGGTTTGACCGGGGGCCTGATCCCTTGCCCAGCTTCGATCACCGTGCTTTTGCTGTGCCTGCAGCTCAGGGAGGTCGCCTTGGGCGCCACTCTCGTGCTGTGTTTCTCGATCGGATTGGCGGCGACGATGGTCACGGTAGGCGTCGCGGCCGCTATCGGGATGCGGCATGCCGAGACGCGCTGGTCGAAAGGCTTCTCATCCTTCGCACGCAAAGCTCCCTACGCTTCAGGCGCTCTCATAGCCATTGTCGGTATAGTGCTCACATGGCAGGCGATAGCGGCGCTGACGTCCTAATCAAAGCGCGGCTAGCCTCTATCCACTGCCAAACCGGCGCGTCGATTTGCCCGCTGCATCAAGAGCCGCACGACGCAATGCCCATACATTTGCCTAAACCGGACCGTTACAGCGTCGCTAATGCATCAGCAATGATCTGATGGTCCTGCCACACTGTCGATCCTTGTCGCACAAACGAACGTTTGTGACCGCGACCGTCCGAATCCAACTCCGCCCCCTGCCGTCAGCGCCGAAGGTGTGGCTAAACTCTGTTGCATAATCTATGTGTCATGAAGCCCTATGTTTACGAGTTTCGCGACATGTTTATCGGATACGCGCGGGTCTCGACTGCGGACCAAAACCTCGATCTCCAGATTGACGCGCTGAAACAGGCGGGCTGCGAGCGGATTTTCTCTGAAGCTGCGTCCGGCGCGCGGGTAGATCGCAAGGCATTGGGCGAGGCTTTGAGCTTTGCCCGAGAGAAAGATGTCTTCGTCGTTTGGAAGCTTGACCGCCTAGGCCGCACAGTCGGTCAGCTTGTTGATTTCGTCAGTGCCCTAAAGAGCCGCGGCGTTGAATTTCGAAGCCTGACTGATGGCATCGACACTACGACACCGGCAGGACGGTTCTTCTTCCATATGATGGCGGCTCTAGCCGAAATGGAGCGAGACCTGATCCGCGAGCGGACCATGGCAGGCTTGGCAGCCGCTCGCGCGAGAGGACGAACTGGCGGGCGTAAGCGGGCTCTATCGGCGCGCCAGCTTGAGCAGGTCCGTCTCTTACTTCAGCATCCCGATCAGACGATGGGAGCCGTAGCGACCACTTTCGGGATTTCTCGCAGCACTTTGTATCGCGCTTTGGCCCGGACTTCGGATCAGATCGGCAAATAGTTCTGGCGATTTTGTCGTTCTGAGAGGGCGGCTTGCAGTCCACCAGTTACGGGTGGGTGTGGATGTATTTCATGCATCTTCCCATCCCGTCGATACGGTGTAGGCTGTGATTTGAATGGAAACGCGCCAATGACGCCTTACCAAAACGACATCTGGCTCAAGATGACCGCCAGGTTGATGGGAAACCTGTCCGTGCTTTGCCTGGCCGGCGCATTCTTCGCCGTGTTGGGCGTTCGGTTCATGGATCACCAGATCAAAATCGGGGTGATCGCGGGCGTGTTATTGTTTTGGGTCAGCATGCGACTGTTGCGATATCTGTCGCCCTAAAGAACATGCTGCTGGACAGCTCGCGTCGATGCCGGCTGACGATCAGGCAAACGCTTCCGAAATCCGGGACCAAACATCTAGCTATCACTATCGCTCAGCGGCCCGCGATCCTGCGTGGTGGCACTAGCCACTAGCGTGGCGTTGCACCGACTATGGCCATGCAATGAATCCCAATAATGCAGCACCATCGCTTGCGGTGAACTATGGGATTCTCGGGATTATGGAACATGGCACCGTTGGAAATTCAACCAGTTAGAGTCTTGGGATTATGGCGCACTCACAGTTGCAAGGCAGGCTAACCCTGGAGCGCAAAGCCCCGCGGCGCAGCTATCAAAACGCGCAGCTGCTGGGCTTTGAGCGGTCCACATCCACCGCTCTTCGCTTTCTACCTTACGGGAACGCGCCTGCTACTCCCCAGCGTGTTTTCTGTCGATGCATCCCAATCTTCCCGAGACCCTCACGGGCCCATTCTGTGCCGATCATCTCGGCCTACCTCGATCGGACTCAGGAGCGCGCACAGCGGGGTTGAAGCGCGGCGGAGCGAAACGCGATCGCGCGCTTGATCCGTTCGGATATTCCGAGCGGGTCAAGCCTGTGGTCATAGAAAAGGAAAGATGGTGGATGCGACAGGGATTGAACCTGTGACCCCCTCGGTGTGAACGAGGTGCTCTCCCGCTGAGCTACGCATCCATGCCTTGCGGAGGCGGCGACATAGCCCGGTCGTCGCCCCCGCGCAAGCATCCGTTTCAGATTCCGGCGGCTTGCACGTTTTCCGGCGCCTCGGCTTCCGGGTCGCCCGGCAACCAGGCCACGTGGCCGTTGTAGATTCCCAGGTCCAGAATGCCTTCTTCCTTGGCCACCAACACCGGAACCAGCATCTGGCCGGTCACATTGGTCGCCGTGCGCATCATGTCGATGATCCGGTCGATGGCGACGATATAGCCGATGCCCTCCAGCGGCAGACCGGCGGTGGACAGGGTCAAGGTCAGCATGACGATGGACGTCCCCGGCACGCCGGCGGTGCCCAGCGACCCCAGCACCGCCGTCAGGCCGATCAGGATGTACTGGGTCAGGGTCAGGTCGATCTGGAAATACTGGGCGATGAAGATCGCGGCGATGGCGGGATAGATGGCGCCGCACCCGTCCATTTTCACATTGGCGCCGAGGGGGACGGCGAAGGCGGCGTAGGCCTGGGGCACGCCCAGGCGCTCGACCGTCTGGCGCAGGGTGATCGGCAGGGTCCCCAAGGAGGAAGAGGTGGCGAAGGCCGTCTGCTGGGCGGCAAAGGCGCCGCGGAAGAAGCTGGTCACCTTCAGGCCGTGCAACTTCAGCAGGCCCGAATAGACGATCAGGATGTGGAACAGGCAGGCCGCATAGATGGCGCCAATGAACTTGAGCAAGGGCAGCAGGGCCTCCCAGCCATAGCCGCCGACGACCGAGCCGATCAGGCCGAACACGCCGATGGGCGTCAGCTGGATCACCCAGCGCGTGATCCGGAAGATGACGGCCGCCCCTTCATCGACCAGCCGCCTCACATTCTGCGCCCGGTCGCCCAGCGCCACCAGGGCCACGCCGATCAGGGCCGAGAAGAAGATGATCTGCAGCACCCTGCCCTCGGCCAAGGCGGCGAACGGATTGGTCGGCACCACCCCGATCAGCACCTCCAGCGGCGTCGGGATGACCCGTTCCTTGACCTCGCCCAAGGGCAGGTTGGACAAGCCGACGCCCGGATTGATGATGTGGCCGAAGGCGAAACCGACCAGAACGGCCAGCAGCGAGGTGATGGCGAACCATACGATGGTCCGCACGCCCAGCCGCACCGCCCCGGCCCCCTCCCCCAACTTGGCGATGGAGCTGGCGATGGTGAACAGCACCAGGGGCGCCACCACCATGCGGATCAGGTTCAGATAGATGTCGCCGATCGGCTGGAGCCAGATTTCGGCCCGCTCGCGCAGGATCAGTCCCGCGATGACGCCCAAGGCGAGGCCGGCGAAGGTGCGTTGCCACAAGGGAATTCTGAAGAAGCGAGCGAACATGGAGGCGCTTTCGATGGGGTGCGCCAAACTGGCCATCGCGTCGGCGATCCGCAACCGCGCCTGTGAGGGTTCAGACCCAAGATTTACTGTCCGGCGCCCTCAGAATTTCAGCGCCCTCATGACGTAGAAGTCGGACAGGATGCCGTCGATCGCCTCTTCGACGTCCTCGAACGAGTCTATCAGGACGTCGCCGCCCAGGGTTTCTACGGGAACCGGCGTGTAGCCAAAGGTCGTCAGAATACAGGGCATTCCGGCATCCTTGGCCGCGTCCGCGTCCGGCGCAGCGTCCCCGACCATGATGGCCCGCTCTGGATCGCCGCCGGCCTTGACGACAGCCTCCCGCAGATGGACGCCGGACGGCTTTCGCGCAGACACCCGGTCGGGCCCAACGATGGCGGCGAAATGGCGGGTCAGGTCCAGTTTCTCGAGCAGCAGCTCGGACAGGTCGGACCGCTTGTTGGTCGCCACCACCAGGATGGCGCCGCGATCCTTCAGGCGCTCCAGGGTTTCGACCACCCCTTCGAACGGCAGGGATCCGTCGGCGATATGGGCCGAGTAGTCGCTCATGAACCGCTCGAACAGCGCCTCCGACTGGGCCCGCTCGGCCGACGCGCCAGCCGCCTCGAATCCATGCGCGAGCAGGGCCCTTGCGCCGGACCCGATCAGGGTCTGGGCCGAGGCCATCGGCACGGGCGGCAATCCCTCCTCAACCAACAGGCGGTTTAGAGTTCCGATCAGGTCCGGCGCGGAATCGACCAGGGTTCCATCCAGGTCGAAGGCGATGGTCCAGCCTTCGAGGTCGCGATCGCTCATCCATGTCTCCCGCTAGCCCGCATGATGGGCTAGATCGCAGGACGACTAGACTGCGAGACGATTCATGACCAGCCAGACGCGCCCACGCGCCGCCATCATTCTCGCCGCCGGTCAGGGCACGCGAATGAAATCGCCCCTGCCCAAGGTGCTGCACCCCGTCGCCCATCGCGCCATGCTGGATCACGCCATCGACGCGGCGGAGGGGTTGGGCTGCGAGCGGATCATCGTCGTGGTCGGAACCCATTCGCCCGAAGTGCGCGCCCACGTCGTCAAACGCCTGGGCGAGGCCGCCGTCGCCGTTCAGGATCCTCCGCTGGGCACAGGCCACGCCGTCCGCGCGGCGGAACAGGCGCTGGCCGGGTTCGACGGCGACGTGGTGATCACCTATGGCGACGTACCCTTGCTGAAGGCCGCCGACATCGAACCGGTTTTCGCCGGCGAAGGCGTCACGGTGATCGGCTTCGAGGCCCGCGATCCCGGCGCCTACGGCCGACTGATCATCGAAGGCGATACGCTTACGGCCATCACCGAGGCCAAGGAGGCCTCGCCCGAGGTCCTGGCGATCACCGCCTGCAACTCCGGCGTCATGGCCGCGCCTGCCGCCCTGCTCTTCTCGCTTCTGGCCGAAGTCCGCAACGACAACGCCAAGGGCGAATATTATCTGACCGACGTGGTGGAGCTGGCCCGCAGGGCCGGTCACCCAACCCACGCCGTCTTCGCTGCGGAGGACGCCGTAATGGGCGTCAACGCCCAGGCCGAGTTGGCCCAGGCCGAGGCCCTGTTTCAGGCCGTCCAG
Source organism: Brevundimonas sp. SL130 (assembly GCF_026625805.1). Taxonomy (NCBI): domain Bacteria; kingdom Pseudomonadati; phylum Pseudomonadota; class Alphaproteobacteria; order Caulobacterales; family Caulobacteraceae; genus Brevundimonas; species Brevundimonas sp. SL130. Next base: position 2,023,329 of record NZ_CP113064.1, on the reverse strand, counting down.
CGTGAGACCTTCCTCGCGGCGGGCGTGACCATGAGCGCGCCCGACACCGTCCATTTCGCCTGGGACACTCAGGTCGGCGGCGGAACCGTGATCGAACCCTTCGTCGTCTTCGGCCCCGGCGCGGTGATCAAGGGCGGCGCCCGGATTCGCAGCTTCAGCCATATTGAGGGCGCGCGCGTCGCCTCCGGCGCCGAGGTCGGGCCCTATGCCCGGCTGCGGCCCGGCGCGGATCTGGCCGAGGGGGTCAAGATCGGCAACTTCGTCGAGGTCAAGAATGTGAAGATGGCTGCGGGCGCCAAGGCCAATCACCTGGCCTATCTGGGCGACGGATCGGTCGGGGCCGGCGCCAACATCGGGGCCGGCACCATCTTCTGCAACTACGACGGCTTCAACAAGGCCAGGACCGAGGTCGGCGCCGGCGCCTTCGTCGGCTCGAACTCCAGTCTTGTGGCGCCGGTCTCGGTCGGCGCCGGGGCCATCGTCGCCTCAGGTTCGGTGATCACCGAAGATGTGCCGCAAGACGCCCTGGCCTTCGGCCGCGCCCGTCAAACCCTCAAGCCGAACGCCGGCGCCGCCTTCCGGGAGAAGGCCAAAGCCAAGAAGGAAGCGGCCAAGGCCGCCAAGCAGAAATGAGCGACATCCAGAAAAAGAACGCAGGCGAGGCCGCCGCCGCATACGTCGAGGCCGGCATGGTGGTCGGTCTGGGCACCGGATCCACCGCCGCCTGGTTCGTCAAGGCCCTGGCGGCGCGCGGCCTGTCGGGTCTGCGCTGTGTGCCGACCTCGGAAAAGACCGCCGACCTGGCGCGGGAACTGGGCCTGACTCTGTCGACCCTGGAGGATACGCCGCGCATCGATCTGACCGTTGACGGCGCCGACGAGGTCGGTCCCGGCCTGGCCCTGATCAAGGGCGGCGGTGCGGCTCTGTTGCGCGAGAAACTGGTCTGGGAGGCGTCCAGCCGGTGCATCGTCATCGCCGACGCCGCCAAGGTGGTGCCGGTGCTGGGGACCTTCCCCCTGCCGATCGAGGTGGTCGCCTTCGGCCACAAGACCACGGCCAATCGCATCGCTGACGTGCTGATCGACCATGACATCAGCCAACCCGCCCGCGTCCGTCAGGCGGATCGCGGTCTGGTCCGCACCGACGGCGGCAATCTGATCTATGACGCGGGATGCAAGGCCATCCACGACCCGGTGCGTCTGGCCGATGATCTGAAGCTGATCACCGGCGTGGTCGAACACGGGCTTTTCCTGGACCTGGCGGATCTGGCGATTATCGGCACGGACACGGGCGTGGAGATCATCACGCCCTGACCGCCGCTCAGGGCGAGAGCGCGGGTCGTCTTGCCCCAGAGCACGTCGGCGCCTAAATCCGACGCCTCGGAACCCGGCCTGGCCGGAACCGATTCCTGACGATTCAGACAATTCAGACCGGGCCTTGCCCGCCTGAACGGAGCGTACGATGGCCGAATACGACTATGACCTCTTCGTCATCGGCGCCGGCTCGGGAGGCGTGCGCGCCGCGCGTTTGACGGCGCTGGGCGGCAAGAAGGTCGCGGTGGCGGAAGAATACCGCGTCGGCGGCACCTGTGTGATCCGGGGCTGCGTGCCGAAGAAGTTCATGGTCATGGCCTCGGAGGTCAGCCATGCCTTGGAGATCGCCGAAGGCTACGGCTGGTCCTTCGACAATGCGAAGTTTGACTGGCCGACCTTCCTTGAAGCCAAGGACGTCGAGATCGCCCGCCTGTCGGGGATATACGCCGCCAACCTGGGCAAGGCCGGCGTCGAGCTGGTCCACGGCCGCGCCGTGCTGAAGGACGCCCATACGGTTGAGATCGTCGGCAAGAACCGCACCATCACCGCCGAAAAAATCCTGGTCGCCACCGGCGGCCGCCCATGGAAGCCCGAGGGCTTGGAGGGCATCGAACACGCCATCACCTCGGAAGAGGCCTTCCATCTGCCAAAGCTGCCGAAGCGCATCCTGATCGCGGGCGGGGGCTATATCGCGGTGGAATTCGCCGGCATCTTCGCCGGTCTAGGTGTCGAGACCACCCTGATCTATCGCGGCCCCAACATCCTGCGCGGCTTCGACGACGACGTGCGCGCCCATCTGGCGGGCGAGATCGAGAAACGCGGCATCAAGGTCATCCTGGGCTGCCAACACGAGAAGATCGAAAAGACCGCCACGGGACTGGTGAACCATCTCGAGAACGGGATGAAGCTGGAGACGGACGTTGTGATGTTCGCCACCGGCCGCATCCCGCACGTCAAGGGATTGGGGCTTGAGGCCGCCGGCGTCGAGCTGAATGACGAGGGCGCGATCAAGGTCGATCCCTATTCCAAGACGACGGCCGACAACATTTGGGCCATCGGCGACGTCACCGACCGGATGAACCTGACGCCGGTCGCCATCCGTGAGGCGGTCGCCTTCCATCAGACCGTCTATCGCGACAATCCCCAGCATTTCGACTACGAGGCCGTGGCGACGGCCGTGTTCAGCCAGCCGCCGGTCGGGGTCGTCGGCTTGTCAGAGGCAGAGGCCCGCCGTTCGTGCTCGGCCGGTGTTGATGTCTATGTGACCCGTTTCCGACCGATGAAATACGCCTTCACCGGTTCGGAAGAACGCGTGCTGATGAAGCTGGTGGTCGACGCCGACAGCCAGCGCGTCGTCGGCGTCCATATCGTCGGGCCGGACAGCCCGGAGATGATCCAGCTCGCCGCCATCGCCGTGAAGGCCGGCCTGACCAAGGCTCAGTGGGACGCGACCTGCGCCGTGCACCCCACAATGGCTGAGGAGCTGGTTACGTTGAAGGAGAAGCAGTCGGGCGCGACGTCGGCGGTGTGATCGCGGGCTTGCTGATCAAGTGCGGCCGTTCGCGGAACATCTCGATCAGATCCAGTCGCCCCGCCTCGGGCAGAGACGTGGCGGCGGGGCCCTCGTTGCGGAACTGGAGCATCTGGGTGTCCCCTCCGACCGTCATGGGCCAGTTCGGACGCCCGACCCCGTTCGGATCGCCGGACCTTGCAAAGGCGGTCCAGTAGCCAATCATCGCCTCGGACGCCGCTCTATCCGCGTCCCGCACCGAATAGGGCAGCAAGGCCAGGGTCCCGAACACATAGGGGCGTTCGATGGCATGGGTGGCGCCGCCGTGGGGTTCAGGATTGTCCGGCGAGGAGACTTCGAACCGATAAAGATAGGCCGGATGCCCCGCTGCGGCGTGCCGCCTCGCCAGCCATCGCGCCGGTTCGGCAAAGACGGCGTCTGTGAGGAAGCCCCGGTCAAAGCCCCCCTCGCCTCCGTAGGCCGCCGTGATCAAAGCCCGCTCCAGCCAGGTCATGTCGTCGTCGATCATGCCGTAGCCGTTGCGGTCCGTCGGCTTCATCCACCAGAACTCGGCGCTGTTGGTCCCGATGATCAAGGGCACAGGCGCCTGCCGCCCGGCGCGGAAAGCCGCTTCGACGGTGGAGGTCACGATCTTGCCGTCGATCAGGCTGAGGTCGCCGTTGGCGAAGACCGGCGCAGGGCTCAGCAACTGCTCCACCGGCGCGGCGCGCAAATCGGCCGCGGTCATCAGATTATGGCCATAGGCCCACGCCTCGCCCCGCTCGCGCGCCGAAGGAAGGTCAAAGGCCCCACGCCGATCCAGCGGCGTCTGCAGCTCTCGCCCCAGACCGGACTGAACCACGGCCCGGTCGAACAGGCCGCGCGCCGGGGGTGAAATCATCATCCGGGTCACGATGGCGCCGCCGGCCGACTCGCCGAAGATGGTGACGTTCGCGGGATCGCCGCCGAACGCCGCGATATTGGCCCTGACCCATTTCAGGGCGGCGATGACGTCCATCAGACCATAGTTGCCCGCCGCCTCGTCCGCCGGACGCTCGGCCACCAGGGCGGGATGGTCGAAGAATCCGAGCCGTCCCAGGCGATAGTTCAGGGTCACAACCACCATGCCCTGGCGCGCCAGATGCGACCCGTCATACAGGGCGGCTGTGCCCGAGCCGTTGACCAGTCCGCCGCCATGGATCCAGACCATGACGGGGGCCGGCGCGCTCACCGCCTCTGGTCGCCAGATGTTCAGGGTCAGGCAATCTTCGCTCATCGGCAGAGGCCCGACGCCGGGATCGCCTTGAGGCGTCGCTTGGATACATAGGGCGCCGTAGCGGGTGGCGTCCCGAAGGTCTTCCCACTGAGGCGCCTCGCCGGGCGGTCGCCAGCGACGTTCCCCGACCGGCGGCGCCGCATAGGGGATGTTCTTGAAAGACGCGACCTCGTCTTCCGCGGCTCCGGACAGGGCGCCTTGCGGCAATTGGACGACGGGCGGTTCGGCCGCCGGCCGATCTGTGGGCTGGGTCATGGCGAGCGAGAGGGTGGCCAAGGCGGCGGCGAATGTCATGCCCCGTCCTTAGCAAATTCTCTCAACACGCCAATGACGAAGGCCGAGCGGAAAATTCTTTGTCCGCTACCGAACCGTTTGCCCCATCGCGCGTTAGGGACCCTATTGGGTTGGGGTTTGTATTGACTGTTCTAGAAAGAGCCGGCGCCTCAGTGGAGGAATTGGCGAGCGCCTTCGAGGCCTCGCCAAATCCCTATCTGCTGCTCACGCCAGATCTGCGCATCGTCGAGGTCAATCAGGCCTATGTCGATGTCACCGGGGCGCGACGAAGCGAGATCGTCGGCCGCCCCCTGTTCACGGCGTTCGACTCCGGGCCAGGCGACCGCGCGCCAGACAATGTCAGACAGGTGAAGGCGTCGCTGGAAAAGGCGCGCGATACGCGCCAGCGCGACCACCTGGCCGTGGTGCGCTATTCGATGCCGCGCCTGAAAAGCGACGGCGGCGAAGTGTTCGAAGAGCGGATTTGGAGCGCCACACATACCCCCTTGATGAACGCTGAGGGTGAAGTCGTCTTTCTGCTTCAGCACACGATGGACATTACGGATCTGTCGCCCGCGATCCGCGCCGACGAACCGACGACGGCGCTGGACGCCCTGATCGGCGGATCGGTTCTTCGGCGCGCCCAGTCCGTCCAGGAAGACAATCGCCGTCTTGAGATGGAACGCAACCGGCTGGTTGAGATGTTCATGCAGGCGCCGGGGTTCGTCGCCGTCCTAAGCGGTCGTCAGCACCGCTTTCAGATGCACAACCACGCCTACGGCCAACTGATCGGGCATCGGGACATTGCAGGAAAGCCGGTAAGCGAGGCCTTGCCCGAATTGGCGGGTCAGGGATTTCTGGAATGCCTCGACACCGTGTTCGAGACCGGGGAAGCCTATGAAGGTCGCGAGCGCCGTGCGGAGTTGCAACGCACCCCGGACGGTACGCTGGAAACCCTCTACCTCAACTTCATCTTTCAGCCGATCCGTGACGAGAGCGGCGCCGTGGTCGGCATCTTCGTGCAGGGTCATGACGTCACGGACAATGTTCGAGCCGTTCAGATCCAGAAGCTTATGATAGATGAGCTGAACCATCGTGTGAAAAACACCCTGGCCACGGTTCAGTCTATCGCCATCCAGACCGCTCGATCGCATACCGACCCGGCCAGTTTCGCCGAAACATTCCAGTCTCGCATTCTGGCCCTGTCGCACACCCACGATCTGCTGACGCACAGTCATTGGGAAGGGGCTGATCTTCAAGCGGTTCTTCTGCACGAGACCGAAGCCTTCGGTCCAGCCCGCATCAGCCTGAACGGCCCCAGTACGGCCCTGCCCCCGGCCACCGCCCTTTCGCTGGGCATGATCTTTCACGAGCTCGGGACCAATGCGGCGAAATACGGCGCCCTGTCCGAACCGGACGGGCGGGTGCTGATCGATTGGAAGGTCACCGATCCCGGCCGAGTTCTCAAGCTCAGATGGCGCGAAATCGGCGGCCCGAAAGTTTCGATACCGGACAGAAGAGGCTTCGGTAGTCGATTGATTGAGCGAAACATTCACCATGATCTGGCGGGTGAGATCGAACTGGTCTACGCCAGCGATGGATTGATTGCGGAACTGACGGTTCCACTGGACAGGACGGCCGCCCCATGCCCCAACCCCTAAACGGCCGACGTGTCCTGGTGGTGGAAGACGAGTCGCTCGTCGCCATGCTGCTCGAGACCATTTTGGAAGACATGGAGTGCATCCCCATCGGCCCCGCGTCCAACATCGACGACGGCGAGGCGATGGCGCGCGACACCGCAGATCTCGACGCCGCCCTGCTGGACGTCAATGTGGCGGGGCGTCAGGTCTTTCCCGTCGCGGAGGCTTTAAAAGCTCGCGGCGTGCCCTTCGTCTTTTCGACCGGCTATGGCGAAGGCGGCCTGCCCGAGGAATGGCGCGGCTCCGCCACCGTGCAGAAGCCCTTCACCGAGGCGGCGATCCGGGAGGCCCTGATGAAGGCTATGGGCGTCGCCCAGGTCTAGGCTTGAGATCCATCAGGATCGCCCGCGCGGCGTTATGACCCGGCGCCCCGGTGACGCCGCCACCGGGGTGAGCGCCTGATCCGCAGAGGTAAAGGCCCGGAACCGGCATACGGTAGTCGGCATGGCCCAGAACCGGGCGGGCGCTGAACAACTGGTCCAGGCTGAGCCGACCGTGGAAGATGTCGCCCCCGACCAGTCCGAACCTTCGCTCCAGATCCCGTGGCCCCAGGGCGATCCGCCCCAGAACAGAGGCCTTGAAGCCCGGCGCATGGGCGTCGACCGTATCGATCATCAGATCGGCCACCGTGTCGCGATGCGCATCCTCGAGATCGGGGGAAACATGCTGGCAGAACAGGCTCGCCACATGGGCGCCCGCCGGCGCCAGACTGTCGTCCAGCGTCGAGGGGATCAGCATCTCCACGATCGGTTTTGACGACCAGCCGTTCAGCCGCGCCTCGGCATGGGCGCGATCCATATAGGCCAGGCTCGGGGCGATGATGATGCCGGCCGTCAGGTGATCGCCGGGCTCTGGCAGGGCGGTGAATTTCGGAAGCTCCGAAAGCGCGACATTCATTCGGAAGGTGCCAGAGCCAGAGGCGTATCGTCCCATCCGTTCCTTGAAATCCGTCGGAACCGATGCGGGGTCGAGCAGCGTCTCGAACAACAGGCGGGGGTGCAGGTTGGACACAACGGCTCGGGCGCGCACGACGTCGCCGTCCTGGGTCACCGCACCGACCGCCCTGCCCTTTTCGATCAGGACCTCAGTCACGGCCGCATCCAGCCGCACGTCCACACCCTGTTCGGCGCAGGCCGAGGCCATGGCCTGTGTGATCGCTCCCATCCCACCCAGGGCGTGACCCCAGACGCCCCTCTTGCCGTTCATTTCGCCGAAGACATGGTGCAGCAGGACATAGGCCGAACCCGGCGTATAGGGACTGGCGTAGTGGCCCACCACGCTGTCGAAACCGAACAGGGCCTTGATCGGATCGCTTTCGAACCAGCCGTCCAGCCAGTCCCCCGCCGACTTGGAGAACAGGTCCAGAAGGTCGCGGCGGCCCGTCTGACCCAGCCCGACGATGCGACGCCCAAGACGGCCCGCCTTCAGCATCTCCGGCAATGCCGCCCAGCCGCCCTCGACCATGTTCGGCGGAGATGTCAGCGTCAGATCTCGCAGCAGGGCCGCGACCGTCTCCAGCCGGGTTTCGTAGGCGTCCAGACGTTCCGCGTCGCGCGTCGAGAACTTCGCGACCTCCGTCCGCGTCCGACCCGGCCCCGCCGCCAGATAGCGTCCGTCTCCCAGCGGCAGAAAGTTCGACATCCGCCGCTCGACCATCTTCAGTCCATGTCGGGCCAGATCCATATCGGCGATGACGGTCGGACTGAGCAGGCTGACGGTGTAGCTGGCGGTAGAGTTCCGAAAGCCGGGGTGGAAGGTCTCGGTCACCGCCGCGCCGCCGACGACCGAGCGGCGCTCCAGCACGGTCACCTTCAATCCCCGCCGGGCGAGATAGAAGGCGCACACCAATCCGTTATGCCCTCCCCCCAGAATGACGACGTCGGTTTCGGTCTTGGCCATGGCCCCTCTCTGACCAAGGCATAGCACCCTTCAGCGGTTCAACCAGCGCCCGTGCGCCGCGGTGCGAACCACCCGCCGTCCGATCTCTGGACCGCGCCAGAGACCGCCAGGACGGCCAGGGTGTGCTCAATCGTCCGCCGCTTGCGCAGCCCGCGCCCGTCAAAGCCCGTAGCCAGATCCTCCGATCTCATCGGAACACCTGACCGGCGCAGGTTGGTCAGCAGGGCCGCCGCCAAGCGCCCAGGATCCTCCGGCAGGCGCGGCAGGATCGCTTCGAGCGTCAGCATGGCCTCAGTCTGAGCTGGCGCTGAAGAGGTTCTGACCCGCTCGTTCTGGTAGGCCGGACGAATGAACCGCACCCGTCCCTGCGCCTCCTCCATTGCTCGCGTCCGATTGAGCCCTGCCAGTCGGGTCGCCGTTTCGGCGTCGGACAAGTCGACGGGCCAGCCGTAGGCTTCGGCCGTGACACGGTCGATCATCCTGTGAAGATGGTCGAGGATGCCGATGCGGCCTGTGTTGTAAACCATGCGCTCCGCAGCGCTCATCACCGTCGGATCGCCGAGACGCGCCCGCGCATTGTAAAGGCCGGTCATTGTCAGATCGGCATGCTCAGCCAAAACGCGCGCCCGCGTCGTGTCCAGTTCCTCCCCCAGGGCCGCAAGTTCAGCCGTCTGCGCCGCCGTCGGCTGCGGGAAAGGGAAACGGTCGAAGCAGACGCCTTTCACATAGACGGCCTCGCGTCTGTACTCGCCGATCCGGCCGGCGTTGGCGGCGAACCAGGCTCGGTGTTGGCGGGACGACAGCATGGCCAGAACGGCGGCGTCATCGCTGGCGATGACCACCAGCTTGTTGTCGGGCAGGACGGCGGAATCGACAAAGCGAAACCAGCGGTGTTTGGCCGTCTCGACGGTGACGATGTAGCGGTCGAGCCCCTCCAGCGCGGCTCTCAGATCCCGGCGAGGCTCGCCGAACGTCCACCAGTTTTCTCGGTAGGATAGCCGGTTGTTACGGTCTCGCTCAGGCTTAACCGTCTCCAGCAGATGCTGATAGATCAATGGATGACGACGCCGCACCTCGACCTCGTCCCAGCCGAACAGGTCGATCGCCTGCAGATCCCGCGCCCGGTCCGCCAGGTCCCGTCCGTTGCGATAGGTGCGAAGCGGGGACGGAGCGTCCGGTTCCGATCCCTCGAGCAGCGCCCGCCCCTGCGCCGAGGCGACCAGAAACCCGGCGCCCATCAACTGAACGCCGCGATGCGCCAGGCCCGTATTGGCCTTTAGATCGACCGCCTGGGTCAGGCCCGACTCGATCATCAGATCGGCGCCGATGACGCCTTCCCTTTCCCGGAAGCTCAATTTGGGCAGATCAGTGTGCAGGTCCTGTTCGCCGACAACCTCCAGCCACCGGCCACGGCCGTCCGGCTCGCCGCGTTCAGCGACGGACATGGCGATCCGCACATCGGCGCGACCGGCGCCCGTGACCCATGGATGGTCAGGAATGGCGAAGACCAAACGGATCGCTGGGCGACGCGCCAGGTGATGTTCGATCACTCGCCGCGAGAAGATCTGGGTCACCGAATTGGTCATGATGAAGCCGAACCGCCGCAGGATCGACCCCTCGCGTGTCAGAATCTCCGCCGCTCGATCCCACCAGGCCGTGACGATGTCCGCCGAACGAAACCGCCCGCCTCTGAGCCTGTCCAGAGCATCGACATAGCCGTCGCCCAGTTCCGCTCGCAGATCCTTGCCGGCGATGAAGGGCGGGTTGCCGACGATGAAATGCGCCTCCGGCCAGGGCGTTGGGTAGGGATCAACGTAGCATTCGACCTCCCGCTCGGCCGCCCCGTCCGACAGCCGCCCGACAGGCCGGGTGATCACCCGGCCCTCTGCGTCGCGCGCCAAGTCCAGGCGGGAGCACCGGATCAGCGCGTCCGTTCGCACGACGCGCTGGAAATCCTTCAGGATCGGCTCCGACGGATTGGCGTCACCGAAAAGATGAAAATGCCATTGCAAATATCCGATCCACATCACCAATTCTGCAATCCACGCTGCGTAGGCATTCTTTTCCAGCCCATAGAATTGTTCAGGACTGACGACGTGGCCCTCCATCCCCAGCCGCCCTTGGGCCTCACCCATCTCGCTCAGGACACCCAGAACCTCACCCTCAAGTTCCTTCATCAGCCGCATGGCGACATAGAGAAAATTGCCTGTGCCGCAGGCCGGATCCAACACACGGACCCGACAAAGCTGGTCGTGAAAGGCGCGAACCATCCGCCGCGCAGTCGCCGTCTCCCCCTCCAGATGCAGACCGATGGCCTGGGCCTCGATCGCCTCCCATTCGGCGCGGAGCGGCTCCATGATCGTCGGCTCGAGCAGGCGCTCGACATAGGCACGCGGCGTATAGTGAGCGCCCAGTTCAGCGCGCTCCGCCGGATCCAGAGCCTGTTCCAGCAAGGCGCCGAAGATGGCCGGCTCCACCAGGCTCCAGTCACATTTCGAGGCCTCGATCAGCGCCCCCAGCTCCGCCTCGGTGATCGGCATCGGATCGACCACCTTGAACAGCCCGCCGTTGAACTGGCGGATACGCTGCTGGGTCGCCAGGCAATGGCCGCCCCGGTCCATCGCGCTGAAGAACACCCGGGCTGCATCATGGAACCGGTCCGCCTTTCCGCGATAGGACTCGAGGAAACCCTGAAAGCCCCGCCCGTCGATCAGACCGACGCTGTCGGCGAACATGGCGAAGATGCACTGCATGACAAACAAGGCGATCCGCCCCGCCCTCGCCGCCCTCGCCGCTTGATCGTCGCTCGACTGCGACTGTCTTTGACGAATGGATCGGACCAGCAGGGCCAGCCGAGCGGCGATGTCCATGGTGACTTCCGCCACCCGGGCGGCAGGGTCCAGCGACATCGGATCTGTCCAGACCCGACGAAGCCGGTCGCGCACCTCTGCCTGACGCAATTGTTCGAGCTCAATCCGGTATGTCGCCCGATCCGGAAACTGAGCATAGGCCTTGCCCTGTCGCGCGAAATCCGACCACAGCTCGATGGCTCTGCCGACATCGACCACGATCAGAAACGGCGGCCATTCATCCAGGGCCTTGGCGTAGTTTTCGGCCTGTCGCTTCGCCGCGCGCATCAGCCGATCCAGGGCGTCCGGCGACGGCGCGCGGCCCTTGCGTGACGGGTGTACGAACCGCGCCAGTTGAACTGCCGGGTCCAACGGCCCGCCATCCCGCCGTTTCAGCGACTGTTTCGCCTCCAGCACAAAACAGCCCTGTTTGGCGCAGTCGATATAGCAAGGATGGCTGACCCCGTCCTCGTGGACGAAGCGCACCGGCCGTTCGAAACAATAGTCCAGGTCTCCCATCCGTTCATCATCGGGCGCCGGCGCGCCGATGATCCGACAAAGCTGGATGATGAAGGTCTGGTACTGAGCCCGTTCGCTAATCGGGACGTGAGCCCAGTGAGCGATGAAGGCGTCAACATCTTCGGATTGCTTTCGAGCCATGAAAGCAACCTATGGTTATTTCCTGCCTAAGCGCAACCTAGGATCGCACACCTTCAATCCAACGAGCGTGCAGCATCGGCTTGCCCAGCCAGTAGGCCAACTCGGCGGGCCGCGAAATGTCCCAGGCCGCCAGGTCAGCCGCCCGTCCAGCCTGCAGCAGCCCCGCTTGGTCCTGCAAGCCGAGCGCCCGCGCCGCCTCGCGCGTCGCCCCGGCAAGCGCCTCTTCCGGCGTCAGGCGGAACTGCACACAGGCCAGGTTCAAGGCGTCCGTCATAGAGGCGAGGGGCGAGGTGCCGGGGTTGCAGTCGGTCGCCACCGCCATGCGCACACCCTGGGCCCGCAGCAGGGCGATCGGTGGCGCCTGGGTCTCGCGCAACATCAAAAAGGCGCCGGGCAGCAGAACCGCGACCACCCCAGCTCTGGCCATGGCCGCTATCCCCGCCTCCGTCGCATATTCGATGTGATCGGCTGACAAGGCCCGATAGCGCGCCGCCAGCTCCGCTCCGCCGCCGTTCGACAGTTGGTCCGCGTGCAGCTTGACCGGCAGTCCCAAAGTCTGCGCCCGGTCGAACAGGCGCGACACCTCCTCGCGCGAAAAGGCGATGGGCTCGCAATAGGCGTCGACGGCGTCCACCAGGCCCTCGGCGTGGGCGGTCGGCAGGATTTCGTCCACAGCCTTGTCCACATAGGCGCTGCGGTCGGACCGATGCTCGGGCGGCACGGCGTGCAGTCCCAGATAGGTGGTGCGGACGCGGACTCCGCCCTCGCGGCCGATGCGCCGGGCGACCCGCAGCATCTTCAGCTCGGAGTCCAGATCCAGCCCATAACCGGACTTGATCTCGACCGTCGTGACTCCGGTCGCCTTCAGCCCCTCCAGCCGCGCCATGGCGGAGACGAACAACTCATCCTCGGACGCCGCGCGCGTCGCCTGGACTGAAGCGACGATCCCGCCGCCAGCCCGCGCGATCTCCTCATAGGTCGCGCCGCCCAGCCTCTGTTCGAACTCGCCCGACCGGTCGCCGCCGAAGACCAGATGGGTGTGACAATCGATCAGTCCCGGCGTCAGCCAGCGCCCGTCCAGCCGCTCGGTCGTCTCGGCCTGGACGGGCGGGAGATCGACGCGCGGTCCGATCCAGGCGATCCGCCCGCCAGAGATGACGACGGCGGCGTCCTCGATCACGCCATAGGGCGCGCCGCCTTCCATCATGGTGGCGGCGTGGCAATCGATCAGCAGTCGGTCGGCCTTCATCAAACCTGATCCTTTGCATGAACGGAGGAAAACAAGGCAACGAGATCATAGCGGTCGCCAGGGAAAATCTGGCGAACCCGAGTGACGCCCTGACCATCCCTCCAGGTCCGCCGTTCGACGTAGAGGCAGGCGGCGCCCGCCCGAATTTGCAACAGACGGGCAGACGCCCGATCCGCCTCGACAGCACCGATCCGGTTCTCGGCCTGGGTCCAGGGTTCCGAGTCGAGAAGCCAGCTTCCGGGAGGAACACACTGAAAATCCACCTTTTCCGCTTCGGGGGTAGCCGATAGGGCGATCAAGCGATGCTCCAGGGCCAAGGGGACCTGGTCGGCGCTATGCAGACATGTCAGCGCCAGTAACTGTCCGCCGGCCGCCAGTTCGAACTCCACCAGGTCCTGAGACGCCCTGATATCGCGGCTAAGAAGTCGATAGTCATAGATTTGACCACGCTTATTCACCTCGGCCCTCAAGTCTGGAATAGCGAGGAAGGCCGCGTGCGCCTTGGGCTGGGCTACGAATGTGCCCGCGCGACGCTTGCGCACCACCAAGCCCCTGCCCGCCAGCTCGGACAAGGCCTTCGACACGGTCGCCCGCGAACAGCCGTAGCTGTTCGTCAGCTCGTGTTCGAACGGAATCCGATCACCGGGGGCGAACTCTCCCGACAGGATCTGCGCTTCCAGATCGATAAAGATGCGGCGGTGCAGAGGCTCCGCCGTCATGCCAGGACAACCTTCAAGGCCGCGCGGCACCGCGCCTCCAGGGCGTCACGGTCCAGGTGACGCCCCTCTCGCACCACTTCTCGCCCTGCGCGCCAGACTGACGCTATGGATCCTGTCGGCGCCCCGAAGAGCCAGCTGTCCAGAACTGCGTCGCCCGACCGGCCGGCGAAGGCGAACCGGCGCGTATCCAGCGAGACGATGTCGGCCGCCTGCCCCACCGCCAGACCGCCCGCGACCCCGCCCGCCTGCGCGCCGCCGGCCAGGGCGTGGTCGAACAGGGCGCGGCCGGTCGAGCGTTGGGCATCGGCCATCACGGCGCGCCCGCGCAACGTCAGGCGTTGGCTGTATTCGAGCATCCGCAGTTCCTCCGCCAGGCCGATCTGGACGTTGGAATCCGTCCCGATCCCAAACCGCCCCCCTGCCCGCATATAGGCGGCGGCGGGAAAGACGCCGTCGCCCAGATTGGCCTCGGTGATCGGGCAAAGGCCGACGACGGCGCCTCGCGCGGCCACGCCCCGCCATTCGGTCTCGGTCACATGGGTGGCGTGAATCAGGCACCATCGAGCGTCGACAGGCGCGTGATCCAGCAGCCACTCGACGGGCCGCGCGCCGGACCAGGCCAGGCAGTCTTCGACCTCCTTGGTCTGTTCGGCGACATGGATATGGATCGGGCCGCCCTGCGCCAGGCCGGGTAGAATCGCCAATTCTTCGGCGCTGACCGCCCTCAGACTGTGTGGAGCCACCCCGACGCTGGCGTCCGGCATGTTCGCCGTCAGCCGACGACAGGCCCCGACTAGATCGGCGAAACCATCGAGGTCGGTGATGAACCGCCTCTGTCCCTGCGCCGGAGTCTGTGCACCGAACCCGGCATGGGCGTAGAAAACCGGCAGCAAGGTCAGGGCGATTCCACTGGCCTGCGCCGCCGCTGCGATACGGCCGGAGATCTCGCTTCGGTCGGCATAGGCCACGCCTTTGGGGTCGTTATGCAGATAGTGGAACTCGGTCACCCGGGTGAAGCCGCCCTCCAGCATTTCCGCAAAGGCCAGGGCGGTTATGGCCTCAATCTCGTCCGGCCCGCCTCGGTCGAGGAAGCGGTACATCAGCTCGCGCCAGGTCCAGAAGTCGTCATTTGAAGGCCCGCGCGCCTCGGTGAGACCGGCCATGGCCCGTTGAAAGGCGTGGCTGTGAACATTGGTCATGCCCGGCACGGCGACCCCGCCGCCGGCATCCGTCGGCGACCGCCCGACCCCCGCTGTGACCGAGCCGATCCGCCCGTGGCTGACGGTAATCCGAACATCCCTGGCCCAGCCGTCCGGCAATAGGGCGGCGTCGAACCAAAGCGTGAGGTCCACAGGTTCCGCTTCAGAGCTCACTGGACAGGTCCGTCTTGTTGCGATCAATATGTCTAGACATAACTGCGACAGATCGATTTGGCGAGGGAGGCCGAGATGACCGACGACTGGCTGACCGTTCAGGAAGGATCGGCGCCTCTGATAATCGGGCTGCCGCACACTGGGACTGAGATCCCCGACGCCATCCTGGACCGGATGATCTCGCCCTGGCTCGCCCGCAAGGACGCCGACTGGTGGGTGGACCGGCTGTATGATTTCGCCGTGGACATGGGGGCGAGCGTCGTGCGCACCGCTATTTCGCGCAGCGTCATCGACGTGAACCGCGACCCGTCCGGCGTTTCCCTCTACCCTGGAATGACGACGACCGGCCTATGCCCGACCGAGACCTTCGACGGCGAGCCCCTTTATCGCCCCGGCCAAGGTCCGGACGAGGCCGAAATCGCCGAACGGCGCGCGACATGGTTCGATCCCTATCATGCGGCGCTTCAGGCCCAGATCGACCGCCTGCGCGTCCAAGGGCCGGTCGTGCTGTATGACGCCCATTCGATCCGGTCGGTCGTGCCTCGCCTGTTCGACGGCGAACTGCCGCAGTTCAATATCGGCGACAACGACGGCGCGACCTGCGCGCCGGACCTGACCCGCGCGGTCGAGGCCGCCTGCGCCGCCAGCGGCGACAGTCGGGTCGTCAATGGTCGGTTCAAGGGCGGCTGGACCACGCGCCATTATGGTCGACCCGAAACCGGCGTCCACGCCATTCAGATGGAATTGGCCGATCGGGGCTATATCCTGGATCCAGCCGGGCCGGTCACGCCCGACAACTGGCCCAGCGCCTATGAGCCCGAACGCGCCGGACCGATGCGGGGTCATCTGCGCCGCGTCCTGACCGCCTGTATCGCCTTCGCCCAGACCGCCCCTTGAGAGTCCAACCGGTGACCGTCCGATGAACACGCCCAACGCCCGCATCGTCCGCAGCCCGCGCGGCCCCGAAAAAACGGCCAAGACCTGGGCCGCCGAGGCGGCGCTGCGGATGTTGATGAACAACCTCGACCCGGACGTGGCCGAAAGGCCTCAGGACCTGGTCGTCTATGGCGGCATCGGCAAGGCGGCGCGCGACTGGGCCGCCTTCGACCGGATCGTCGAGACCCTGAAGGCGCTGGAGGCTGATGAGACCCTGCTGGTCCAGTCGGGCAAGCCGGTCGGCGTCTTCCGCACCCACCCCGATGCGCCGCGCGTCCTGATCGCCAATTCCAATCTGGTGCCAAAGTGGGCGACCTGGGAGCATTTCTCAGAACTCGATCGCAAAGGCTTGATGATGTACGGCCAAATGACGGCCGGATCATGGATCTACATCGGCACCCAGGGCATAGTTCAAGGCACCTACGAGACCTTCATGGAGGCGGGCCGCCAGCACCACGGCGGCGACTGGGCCGGCAAATGGATCCTCACCGCCGGCCTGGGCGGCATGGGCGGCGCCCAGACCCTGGCGGCGACCATGGCGGGCGCCTCCTGTCTGGCGGTCGAATGCCAGCGGAGCCGGATCGAGATGAGGCTCAAGACCCGCTACCTCGACGTCATGGCTGAGACGCTCGACGAGGCCCTGGCCCTGATCGAGACGGCCAATCAGACCAGAAAGCCGATATCGGTCGGGCTGTTAGGCAATGCTGCGGACGTGCTGCCTGAGATGGTGCGTCGGGGCGTGCGACCCGATCTGGTCACCGACCAGACCAGCGCCCACGATCTGGTCAACGGCTATCTGCCCTCCGGCTGGACCGTGGCCGAATGGGAGGACCGGCGGGTCAGCGATCCCGCCTCGGTCTCGGCCGCCGCTCGAACCTCCATCGTCGCCCACGTCCAGGCCATGCTGGATTTCCAGACCGCGGGCGTGCCGGTCGTCGATTACGGCAACAACATCCGTCAGGTCGCCTTCGACGAGGGCGTGGCGAACGCCTTTGACTTCCCCGGTTTCGTGCCCGCCTATATCCGCCCGTTGTTCTGCCGCGGGATCGGACCCTTCCGTTGGGCGGCCCTGACCGGCGATCCGGACGATATCCGCAAGACCGACGCGGCCATGAAACGGCTGTTTCCGGACAATGCGGGTCTGCACCGCTGGCTCGACATGGCGAGTGAACGTATTGCATTCCAAGGTCTTCCAGCCCGTATCTGCTGGATAGGATTGGGTGATCGTCACCGGGCCGGCCTGATGTTCAATGAGATGGTGGCCTCGGGCGAACTATCCGGCCCCATCGTCATCGGCCGCGACCACCTCGACTCCGGCTCGGTCGCCAGTCCGAACCGAGAGACCGAAGCCATGCTGGACGGGTCGGACGCCGTGTCCGACTGGCCCTTGCTTAACGCCCTGCTGAACACGGCCTCGGGCGCCAGCTGGGTGTCCCTGCACCACGGCGGCGGCGTGGGAATGGGCTATTCCCAGCATTCCGGCGTGGTCATCGTCGCTGACGGTACGCCCGAGGCCGCGCAACGGCTGGAGCGCGTTCTGTGGAACGATCCGGCCACCGGCGTCATGCGCCACGCCGACGCGGGCTATGAGATCGCCCGCGCCGCAGCCCGCGAGCATGGCCTGAACCTCCCCAGCCTGAAAGCCTGAGCCATGACCCAGATCGCCATCGGCCAATCCCCGCTGACTCTCGACCAATTGCGCGCCGTGATGGACGGCCCGGTGACGGTTTCGATCACCCCGGACGCCTGGGCCGATGTGGACAAGGGGGCGGCTGTCGTCGCCGCCATCGTGGCCGAGGGCCGCACCGTCTATGGGGTCAACACCGGGTTCGGCCTGCTGGCCAACACCTCCATCGCCTCCGAGGATCTGGAGACGCTGCAGCGAAACCTGGTGCTCAGCCACGCCTGCGGTGTCGGAGCGCTGCTGCCGGACGCTGTGACGCGGCTGCTGATGGTGCTGAAGATCGCCAGCCTTTCGCGCGGCGCCTCAGGCATACGGCGCGAGACGCTGGAGGCTCTGGTCGCCCTGGTGAACGGCGACGTCCTGCCCTGTATTCCCTCCAAAGGTTCGGTCGGCGCCTCCGGCGATCTGGCGCCTCTGGCGCACATGAGTTGCGTGCTGATCGGCGTCGGCCAGGCGCGCGTCGCCGGCGAGGTGCTGGAGGCCGAGGCGGCTCTGACCCGGGTCGGACTGGCGCCCCTGACGCTGGGGCCAAAGGAAGGCCTGGCCCTGTTGAACGGCACCCAATGTTCCACTGCCCTGGCCCTGGCCGGTCTGTTCGCGACCGAGGCGGTGTTCGCGGCGGGCCTCGCGGCCGGCGCCCTGTCGGTCGACGCCTTGAAGGGCTCCGACGCGCCTTTCGACCCCCGCATCCACGCCCTGCGCGGCCAGCCGGGCCAGATCGCCGTCGCGGCGCGGCTGCGGGAACTGATGACCGGCTCGGCCATCCGCGACAGCCATCGCGACGACTGCGCCAAGGTTCAGGACCCCTATTCCCTGCGCTGCCAGCCCCAGGTCATGGGCGCCATTCTGGACGTCCTGAACGCCTCGGCTGCGACCTTGGCGCGCGAAGCCAACGCCGTCACAGACAATCCCCTGGTCTTCATTGAGGACGGCGATGTCATCTCCGGCGGAAACTTCCATGCGGAACCCGTTGCTTTTGCCGCCGATCAGATCGCCATGGCCCTGTGCGAGATCGGCAATATCTCCGAGCGGCGGACCGCCATTCTGGTCGATCCGAAGATGAGCGAACTGCCGGCCTTCCTGGTCAGGGAAAGCGGCCTGAACTCGGGCTTCATGATCGCCCAGGTGACGGCGGCGGCCCTGGTCGCGGAAAACCGCATGGTCGCCCATCCGTGCAGTATCGACACCGTCCCGACCAGCGCCAATCAGGAAGACCACGTCTCCATGGCGACCCACGGCGCGCGGCGACTGCTGGACATGGCCGAAAATACGGCGACCGTCGTGGGCATCGAACTGCTGGCGGCGGCCCAGGGGCTTGAGTTCCATCGCCCCCTGACCAGTTCGCCGGCTCTGGAACAGGTCCTGTCCATCGTCCGCCAGGCCGCCGCCCCATACGCCAGCGACCACTATTTCGCGCCGGACATCGCCCGGGCGACGGACGGGGTGCGGGCCGGTCGCTATCGTATCTTCGCCAAAGACCTTCTGCCGTCCGCCTAAATGACTGACCTGTCAGTCGAACGGCTGAAGCGGCGCCCGTCGCAAGGCGGCCAGATTGGCCGAGCCGGTGCAGAAGCAGACCGTCCTCACCTGACGGACGATCCGTTGGAAATGCGCCACGACCGCATCGGTGGACTCGGTCGCCGCAGCCAGCACCCCGGCGGCTTGGCCGACGACGTCGGCCCCTAGTCTTACCGCCCTGGCCACGTCCACCCCGTCACGGACCCCGCCTGACCCGATCACCACGGCGTCCGGGCAGGCGCGGCGCACATCGACGATGGCCTGTGGCGTGGTCACGCCCCAGTCGGCGAAGGCGGCGGCGTGGATCCGGTCCTGTGGGTCGCTTGCCCGCTCGCCTTCGATCAGGGCCCAGTTGGACCCGCCGGCGCCCGCGACATCCACGGCTGCGGCGCCCATGTCGATCAGGCGACGCGCGGTACGGCCAGAAAGGCCTGCCCCGGTCTCCTTGACCACGACCGGAATCTCGATCTTGCGGATGAGGGCCTCCAGCGCCGCCCCGACGCCCCACCAGTCGCGGTCGCCCTCGGGCTGGCAGGCTTCCTGAAGCGGGTTCAGATGCACGACCAGGGCGTCGGCCCCGATCATGGCCACCGCGCGCCGCGCCTCGTCTGGGCCGAAGCCGCGCGTCAACTGGGCTGCCCCGATATTGGCCAGGATGGGCGTATCCGGCGCGCGCCGCCTCAGGCCAAGGTCCAGCCCACCGCTGGCGCCGCCCTCTATCGCCCCCCGCTGGGAGCCGACCGCCAGGGCGATGCCCAGATGCTGGGCCGCCTCGGCCAGCCGCGCATTGACGGCTTCGGCCCGCGACGGCCCGCCCGTCATCGCGCTGATCAGCAGAGGCGCCTTCAGCCGCCGCCCCAGGAAGTCCGCGCCCAGGTCGATCTTGTCATGATCCAGGTCCGGCAGCGCCTCATGGACGAAGCGGATGGCGTCGAACCCCGCGTCGCGGGCGTGGCGACCCCGCCCGGACAGCACCACATCCAGGTGCTGGTCCTTGCGGCCGGGCGAAACAGCGTCGGTCATATCGTCCGCCTAGGACCGGATCGTGGCCCCGATGGGGCGATCAGGGCTGACGTTCAACGGTCAGGGCGTAGGCGCCGGTCTCGTTGGGCCCCAGCGAGCGGGCGCGAACCACGTACCAACCGTCCTCCGGCGCGGTCCAGTCCAGCTTGGCGTGGGTGTCCGACAGGCTGTCGTCGTCCGAGGCGATGCTGCTGAAATCCTCGCCGTCCTCGCCCAGGTCGATGAAGGCGTCGAAGGCGTTGGAGACCAGGGTGATCCGCAGCTTCTCGTCCTTCTTCGCCTGGAACCTGTAGGCGTCAAAATAGGCGCCTTCTTCCGTGAGAGCGTCGGCGACGGTCAGGGTCCCGCGGGCGGTGGCGCCGACCAGAACACTGCCCGGCTTGGGCTCAGGCCCGCGGTCGATCAGTTCCAGCGCATAGAGGCCCTTGTCTTCGCCGGTCAGGGGCGACGCCCGGATCACATAGTCGCCGGTCGACGGCAGGGTCAGGTTCAGTCGCGAGTCCGTCCCCTCCCCCAGGCCGTCGTCGTCGGTGGCCAGGGCGCTGAACTCATCCTCGGCCGAACCGATCGCGAGGACGGCGTCGAAATCGCCCGACCGCAGAATGGCCTGAACACGCTGGCCTTCAGTCCCGCTGAAGACATAGGCGTCATAATGTTTGCCCTCGTCATCCTGGGGTGCGTCCGGCGTGATCTCGCCCTCGACCGTCTGGCCAAAGGTCAAGGCCGACGGCGCCGGCGGCGGCGCGACCTCCTCCAGCTTCAACTTGAACCGTCCCTCGCCGTCGCCGCTGAAGGCGCGGGCCTCGACCACATAGTCGCCGGCGTCTTCGAGGGTCTGGGCGATCCGGGAATCCGTGCCGGATCCGGCGCCGTCGTCATCCTCGGCCACGACCGAGTTGTCCGACGCCTTGCGCAGGGTCAGGTAGGTGTCGAAATCCTTGGACGACAGTTCAATGGCCACACGCTGTCCGGCCGTCACTGAGAACCGATAGAATTCGGCGCGCTGCCCCTCGTCGTTCGCGCCCGTATCCTCATTCAGGTTCCCATCGAGGCTGTCGCCGATGGCGATAGGTTTGGCCGGCGGCGCGGGCGGGGCTTCCGTCAAGCCGACCGTGTAGCGGCCCTCACCCTCCTGAAGCGCAGCAGCGCGGATGACATATTCGCCAGCGGTCGGCGCGGTGAAGACCAGACGCGAGTTCAGCCCGTCGTCGGGGCCGTCGTCGTTCTGGGCCAGCTCGACGAAATCAGCGCCGTTCATCCTTCCAACCAAAACCTTCGGATCGAACGCCTCGGACTTCAGGGTGACGATCAGCCGCTGACCGGCGGCCGCCCGGAAGGCGTAGGCGTCATAACGGCCCCCGTCCTCCAGTTCTGGATCCCGTCCGGTCAGTTCGCCGGTCTGTTCAGCCCCAACGCGAAGTCCGGACGGGCGAGGCGCGCGCGGCGGGGCTTCCCGTTCTCGTAAAGACAGGCTGTAGTCGCCGCCGTCCGTGCCCGACAGGGTGCGAGCGCGCAGGATGTAAGTTCCGCTGGTTTCGGGCGTGAACCGCAGCCGCGCATTGGTCTCTTCATTCAGCCCATCGTCATCCTCGGTCAGCGGCGCGTCCGCATCGTCGGCATAGATCGCCAGATAGGCGTCGAACGCCTCCGACCGCAGCACGGCCTCCAGCCGCTGGCCCGCGCGCGCCTCGAATCGGTAGTCGTCGTAGCGATAGGCGTCATCGCCGGTCGTCGCAGCGTCCCCGTCGGTCAAGGCGCCGTTCACCGACGTCCCGATCCGCAGCGCCTGAACGTCCTGCGCCAGAGCGGGCGAAACGGCCCACGCCAGGGCGATGGCGCTGACGGCGGCGACGAGGGTCGAGCGGTTCATAGAAGACTCCCAGAGTTTGACACCGATCATAGACGCCGAACCACGACGGCTGTAAATCGCCGCATCCTTATCCCCCGGAGTCTTCCTTATGTCGGCCGAGCCCACACGCGCGACACTGATCGACGGCAAGGCCTTTTCGGTCGACTTGGTGGACCGCGTCGCCGCCGCCGCCGCTCGCCTCGAAGCGAGCCAGGGCGTCAAGCCGGGCCTGGCCGTCGTCATCGTCGGCGAGGACCCCGCCAGCCAAATCTACGTCCGCAACAAGGGCGAAACCACCCTGCGCGCGGGCATGCGGTCCGACACCCACCGGCTGGACGAAGCCACGACCCAGGACGAACTTCTAGCCCTTATCGCCCAGTTGAACGCCGACGCCGGCATCCACGGCATATTGGTGCAACTGCCTCTGCCGAAACACATCGAGTCCTCGGTCGTGCTGGACGCCATCGACCCCGACAAGGACGTGGACGGTTTCCACGTCGTCAACGCCGGACGTCTGGCGGTCGGCCTTCCGGGCCTGGTGCCCTGCACGCCGTTGGGCAGCCTGATGTTGTTGAAGGATCAGCTCGGCGATCTGACGGGTCTGAACGCCGTCATCGTCGGTCGTTCCAACATCGTCGGCAAACCGATGGCGCAACTGCTGCTGGCCGAGAGCTGCACCGTCACCGTCGCCCATTCCAAGACCCGCGACCTGCCGGCCCTGTGCCGCAGCGCCGACATCCTGGTCGCCGCCGTCGGCCGACCGGAGATGATCAAGGGCGACTGGATCAAGCCGGGCGCCACCGTCATCGACGTCGGCATCAATCGGGTTCCCTCAGCCGATCCGGTCAAGGCCGCGGAGGGCAAGACCCGCGTTGTCGGCGATGTGGCCTTCAAGGAGGCGGTCGAGGTCGCCGGACGCATCACCCCCGTGCCGGGCGGCGTCGGCCCGATGACCATCGCCTGCCTGCTGGCCAACACCTATTCGGCGGCCTGCCGCTCAATAGGGGTCGAACCGGAGCCATTGGACGCTTGAAGCGTTGCGGTCCTGAGGCGATAGTCGCCGCACCGGCGCCGTCGCCGACAGGGGAATATCCATGGCTCGTCCAACCGCTCGCGCTCTGGCTCTGACCGCAGCTCTCGTCGCGGCGCCCGCCGTAACCGGCTGCGGCTACAACACCATCCCGACCAAGCAGGAACGTGCCGAGGCGGCCTGGGCCGATGTCCAGGCCCAGTATCAGCGGCGCGCCGACCTGGTGCCCAATCTGGTCGCCACCGTCCAGGGCGCGGCGATCCAGGAACGTACCACCCTGACGGACGTGATCAACGCCCGCGCCCGCGCCACCTCGGTCAATGTCTCGGCCGCTGATCTCAACAATCCGCAGGCCTTCCAGCAGTATCAGCAAGCCCAGGGCCAGCTGTCCGGCGCCCTGTCGCGCCTGCTGGTCTCGGTCGAGGCCTATCCCCAGCTTCAGGCCAATCAGAACTTCCTGACCCTCCAGTCCCAACTGGAAGGCACCGAGAACCGGATCACCATCGCGCGGCGCGACTACAACGAGGCTGTGCGCGACTACAACACCACCCTGCGCACCTTCCCGAACGTGATCTGGGCCAAGACAGCCCACGCGGGCTCACAGCCGATGCAATTGTTCACCGCTACGGCTGAGGCCCAATCCGCGCCCCAGGTGAACTTCAATCTGAACGGCGCCCCGGCGGCTGCCCCCGGTGGCGGCGCAACGCCGGTCGCGCCGGGTTCGCCCCCGCCCGCCCAGTGAGCGCTCCTCCCGTTCGGACACGGCGTCCAGCGGGCGTCGTCGCGGGTCTCTTCGGCCTCATGGCCGTCCTGCTGTTCGCGCTGCCGGCGACGGCGCAGGCGAAACTGGACTTCCCGCCCCTGACCGGTCGGGTGGTGGATCAGGCGGATCTGCTCGACGCCGCGACCGAACAGGCGCTGACGGAAAAGCTTGCGGCGCTCGAAGCCAAATCCAGCGACCAGCTGGTCGTGGTCACGGTGCGCAGCCTTCAGGACCAGGAAATCGAGGACTACGGCTACCAGCTCGGCCGTGCCTGGGGCATCGGCCAGAAGGACGGCGACAACGGCGCCCTGCTGATCGTCGCCCCCACGGAACGCCGGGTGCGGATCGAGGTCGGCTACGGGCTCGAGCCCATTCTGACCGACGCCTTCTCGTCCATGGTCATCCGCAATCAGATCCTACCGGCCTTCCAAGAGGGCGATTATCAGGCTGGGATCGTCCGAGGCGTGGACGCCTTGATCGCCCATCTGGAGCTCGATCCGGCCGAGGCTCAGGCGCGAGCGGCCGCCGCAGCGCAGGAAGACGATAAGGCCGGCGCCGCACCGATCCTGCCTATCGTGATCATGGCGGTGATCTTCATCCTCTTCCTTCTGGTGGCTGTCGGTTCCGCCGGACGCGGGCGTCGCCATCGCGGCGACAGCGTGACGCCGATCCTGCTGTGGGCGGCTTCGGAAGCCCTGCGAAACGCCGGACGCGGCGGCGGAGGCGGTTTCGGCGGCGGCGGTGGATTTGGAGGCGGCGGCGGCGGCTTCGGCGGCGGCGGCGCTTCGGGGGGATGGTGATGCGGTTCACGGACGAAGATCGGACGCGGGTCGCCGCCGCCATTGCTTCGGCCGAGGCCGGAACCTCGGGCGAAATCTTCTGCGTCGTCTCGCGCGGCGTGTCTTCCTATGTGGACGTCAGCCTGGCCTGGGCGGCGGGCGCGGCCTTGCTGGCGCCCACGGTCCTGATTCCGTTCGGCTTTGATCTGTCCTGGCCGCTGGGCGCGACCTGGGAAGCCGCCCATGCCTCGGCCCAGGCCGCCGGCGTCGGCGAGGCGCTGACGGCCTATGCGATGATCCAGGCGGCTATCTTCGTCGGCGTCTTCCTGATGACGCGACTGCCGCCCATCCTGCGCTGGGTCACGCCGCGCGGCCTGCGTCGCGCTCGTGTGCGCAAGGCGGCGCTTCAACAGTTCCTGGCCCACGGCGTCCACGTCACACGCGAACGCACCGGCGTGCTGATCTTCGCCGCTCTGAAAGAGCATCAGGTCGAGCTGATCGCCGACGAACTGATCCACCAGAAGGTCGACGAAGGCGTCTGGGCCGATGCTGTCGCCGCCCTGACCCGCGCGCTGAAGGCTGGCCGCCCCGTCGCCGGTTTCGAAGCCGCCATCGAACGGTGCGGCCAGGTCCTGGCGGCCCATTTCCCACCCCGCGCGAGCAATCCCAATGAGTTGCCGGATCACCTGATCCTGCTCTGATCGTCGTATCGGGGTCGCAATCCGCGCCCAAAAGGCCTAGCCGTCCCCCACGTCTCGGAACGTTCTCGAGAAGCCATGCCCCGCCTTCTGACCTATAATGTCCACCGCTGTGTCGGCACGGACAAGCGCCTTGACGTTGATCGCATCGTCGCCGTGATCGGCGAACACGAACCGGACATCGTCTGTCTCCAGGAACTGGACGTCGGCCGCGTCCGCACCGGCAAGATCGATCAGGCCGAAGCGATCGCCGAGGGCCTGTCCATGACCTCGCGCTTCCATCCCGCGATGCGGGTTGAGGCGGAACTCTATGGCGACGCCATTCTGACGCCTCATCCCGAACGGCTGATCCGTGCCGACGCCCTGCCGACGGTGCGGGGTATTCCGGGGCTGGAGCCGCGCGGCGCCATCTGGTCCGAGATCGAAATCGAAGGCGTCGCGATCAATGTGTTGAACACCCACCTGGGCCTGGTTCCGCGTGAACAGCGGTTGCAGGCGTCGGCCCTGACGGGAGCAGGATGGCTGGGCGCCTGCGCCGGTCCGACGCTGCTGGCTGGCGACTTCAACGCCACCTCCATCACCCGCCCCTATCAGACCCTGGCGCGCAAACTGGGGGACTGCCAACGTTTGCTGAACCTGAAGCCGTCGGTGAAGACCTTCCCCTCCGGCTTTCCGGCCATCCGCATCGATCATTGTTTCGTCAGTCCGGAAATCCGGATCACAGGGGTCAAGGCGGACTTTTCGCCCCTGGCCCGCGTGGCCTCGGATCATTTGCCGCTGATCATCGACTTCGAGATTGTTCAGCCCGACGCCTGACCGCCTTCGGACACCGGTCGGGTCCGCTGCGACCGGTTCAGCCGCTTCCACGGCCGCCAGGCGTCCGTGGACGAGGTGGGATCGCCAAACTGCCATTCAGCGAAAATCCGCTGGATCCGCGTCGGCGGGTCCGAGCCAAGCGGTTTCAGCCGTTCGCTGGCGAAGCCGCAGATGGCGGCGCCGGTCGATCCCATGACCGCCTCGACCGCGGCGAAATCCTCTGCGGGCACGCCGATCCAGTGTCCGATCGAGCGGTGGCGGTGGGCGACGATCACAGCGCGCCCCGCTGGGTCGGTCGGCTCGGCGGCAATGTCGCACTCGGTGTCCAGGCCCATCGACCGGTTGTTCAAATTGGCCGACCCGATCCGCAGCAGCCGGTCGTCGATGATCGACACCTTGGCGTGAACAATGATCCGGTCGCCCTCTGCCGTCAGGGGGGCGAAGGCGAAGAAGCGATTGTACTTGTCCGCCTGCTCCAGCCGGTACAGCACCTCGGCGCGTGCCGTATCCATGGTCAGACTGTCGAACCAGCTGGGGCTCTTGCCCGTCGACACTACGACCACCTCCGGGCCGTCCGCCTCGGCCAGGCGTTCGGCCAGGGCGGCGGCGATCAATGGCGATGTGAAATACTGGTTCTCGAGATAAATCAGCTTTTTGGCTCGCCGAATACACTCCAGATGCAGGGCCTCGTTCTCGCGCACCTCGTGCCGGCCGCCCCATTTCGGCTCGGTCCGGGCGATGCCCACGGGGATGTCTGTCATCTGTACGGCGACGCCATCCGGCCATGGGTCGCTTTCCACCTCATCCGGGACGGTCCGTTCCCAGGTCGCCTTGAACCAGCGTTCCCGCGCCAGATCGCCCAAGGCCCTGGCCGCCGGCCCGTCCAGGACGCTCATCACCTCGTGACGCGCCTTGCAGATCAGCCCGTTCGGCAGGGCCCGGCGCGGATCGCCGTCCAGGTGCTCCTCCGAATCCCAGCGATCGGTCGAGATATCGCCCCCGCCGCAGAAGGCCACGCGGTCGTCGATAACGATCACCTTCTGATGATGACAGGCGCCGATCGGTCCCGGCGCATCCATACGAAACTCGACCATCCGCTTGCGGAACCAGCGCTGCGCCCGGTGCGGATAAAAGCCTTGGGACGCCGCGATCAGCAGAGGTGACTTCCAGATGAGCAGTCGTATATCCAGGTCCGGCTTTCGCTTGACCAGCATCCGCAACTGATGGCCGATCTCGAACTGCTTCTCACTCGGCCGGGTTTCGGGATCCAGGTGGGTGCGGGGGTCGAACTGCCAGCCCAGAATGACGATGGAACGTTCGGCCTTTTGCAGGGCCGAGGACAGGGCGTCGAAATAGGCTTCGTTTTCCATCAGGATCGCAAATCGGTGTGCGACTTCACTGCGCCAGACGCCCGCTCCCGGGGTCAGCAGACTGCCGTCATAGCTGTCGCTGTCTTGGGTCA
The DNA here is from genome assembly GCF_026625805.1 of Brevundimonas sp. SL130. Taxonomy (NCBI): domain Bacteria; kingdom Pseudomonadati; phylum Pseudomonadota; class Alphaproteobacteria; order Caulobacterales; family Caulobacteraceae; genus Brevundimonas; species Brevundimonas sp. SL130. Next base: position 1,995,950 of record NZ_CP113064.1, on the reverse strand, counting down.
TTTCGCCTGCCTGCCCGATTCGCATGACACTGCGATGGGGACGCCTGATCCCTCCGTTTCACGCGCGCCAGGCCTGGTCAATCTTTACGCTGCGGGATTGTGACGTTCGCCAAAAAGGCGCATAGGGGGAGCGGCCATGGGGGCTGGGAGAGACGCCGTCATGCAGGCGCTGGTGGAACTGATCGCGGGCTTCATCGCACTGCTCGCCGCCGCCGTCCTGTCGCAATTCGGCGTCGATATCCACGCACCGCAGCCTGCCGAACGCGAGGTTCACCGCGTATCCGACTGTCCAGCTGACAAATCCGCCGCCTTCGTCGCAGACGCCGGTCGCGACTGCTGATCGCGAACAGTCCACGCCCTTGCGATCTGTACGACTTGGACCTTGGGTTTTGACCCGCTAGGGTCGAGTCGGCGCGTCCTCGCGCGCCGCGCGCATGAATCGAGCTCGACGCCTGATGAAATCCCGTAACCGGCCGCCGCTGAAGCTGACAGACGATGACACCGTCGCGCCCGTCGAGGCGCCCGACGACGCGGCGATTGAGGCAGACGTCGAGGCGGAGCTCGAACAGACTTATGTCGAGCCCGACATGCCGCCAGAACCGCCCTTGGAGCTGGATCCCCTGCCGGCGCCGCCGCCGGAACGGCCGATCTCGGAGCGCCGCCGCCGTCGGATGGCCGAAGAGGCGCGCCAAGCCCAGTTGCGCGCCGCGGCGCCGCCCCCTCCCCCTCTCCCACAGCCGGCGCCCGAGCCCGTGATGGCGGAGGTTCCGGAACAGCCGCCCGCTATGGCCGCCGAAATCGTCGCCGAGCCCACTTCGGGCTCTTCCGCCGCTGTTGAAATGGCTGTGGCCGCCGGCAAGCCTCCGGCGCCTGTCGACATGGGCTGGCCTGTCCTGCGCTCCAGCGTGTCCGAGCGCGCTTCGACCGCCGCACGCAGCCAGACGGCCTATCTGATCGCCGCCCTGGCCTCGACCCTATGGGTCGGCGGCGTGGCCTCCTGGGCGGCTTTCGAGCTTGGGTCCAGCGGTGCGGAACTCGACCCCCTCCGGCTGGCCATTTACGGCCTGATCGCCCTGGCGCCGGTCGGCCTGTCCATCATGCTGGCCCATGCCCTGCGGCAGGGCGCCGGATTGGCGGCCGAGACCCGCCGCGCCCGCGATCTAGCCGAAGCCCTGGTCGCCCCCACCGCCCTCGCCGCCCAGCAGACCGGTCAGGTGCTGAGCACCCTGCGCGCCGACATCGACCACGCCGCCCTGGCGGCCGAGCGCGCGCGCAACGACATGGCCCTTTTGCGTCAGGCCCTGATGGAAGAGACCAATCGTCTGAACGAAGCGGCCGAGCATGCCGGACGCACAGCCCGCCGGCTGACCGAAAACCTCGCGCGCGAGCGCGAGCAGATGCAGACCCTCGGCCTTCATCTCGACAGCCAGGCCACTAGCGTCATCGACGCCGTCGAACGCCAGTCTCGCATGGTGGCTGACGCCTCGGATCTGGCCCAGGCCCAGTTGCGGGAGGCCGAGGCCGCCCTGGCCGCCCGCGCCGCCGACCTGGCCGCCGCCGCCGGCGAGGCCCAGGACGCCGCACGCGTCGCCGCTGACGACCTGGCGCGCCAGACCATTCGGCTGGAGAACGCCGGAACCGGCGTCGCCGAACAGATCCAGTCGGTCGAGGAAGGCCTCAGCCAACAGCGCGCCGCCCTGGTCACCGCCGCCTACGCTCTGCGCACCGATCAGGAAGACTTCTCCGCCCAGGTCGAGAGCCAGCGCGCCCAGTTCGTCGAAAACCTGTCCGCTACGCGCACCGCGCACGACGAGATGGGACGGACCTCCCAGGTCTCCATCGAGAGCCTGCGCGAAATCCTTGAAGCCGCCGGCGACCAGTTCCGCGCCCTTGTCGATATGTCCCAGCGCGAGGCCGACGGCTTCGACGCGGCCACCAAGGTTTCTCTGGACCGGTTCGAGGCCCTGGCCGCCGACGCCCGCGACACCCTGATGGAAGAGACCCGCCGCGCGCTCGAGCAGATGCGGGCCACGGCCGAGGATTCCCGCGCGGCAGCCGCCGACGCCTCGGAACAGGCGCGGCTGCGCGCCGATCGACTGGGCGAGGCCCTGTTCGAGGCGGCCCAGAAGGCCGATCAGGCCGCCGACGCCCGCATCGAGGACGCCCGCCGTATCGTCGGCGAGACCTCCGGGCTGGTGGACAAGGCCGGCGAGCGAATGGTCCAGCGACTGGAAAGCCTGGTCGACCGCCTGAGCTCGGCCCTGTCCGAGATCGACACCGCCGTCGCCGACGTGGACGAACGGGCGGCCCGCCTGCCGGAACAGGCCCGCGCCAGGGTCGAGGCCGTCCGCGCCAGCGTCGAACAGGGCCTGTCCTCCCTGGCCGCGGCCTCGCGCAAGGCGGCCGAGGATACCGAAGCCCTGGACATCGGCTTCCAGGAACGGGTCCGTCGCAACTACGACATGCTGACCGAAGCCGTGCGTCTGATGGGCGTGGTTTCCGGAGACGCCCCGGCGGCCCGACACCGCGAGCCCCTGGCCGAGCCCGACCGCGCCCGCACGCCCCGCTCCGCACCGGACGACTCTTCGCAGGAGCGGGCCGGCGACCGGAGTTTCGGCCTGCGCAACCGCCTTCGTCTGTCCCCCGCCGAGGCGCCGCGCCCGGCGCCCGCCCCCGAAGGCGGTCTGGACTGGAACGATCTCGTCTCAGATGGCCAGGACGAAGCCCCGCTGGAGTTGGAGCGTCCGGCCGTGGACGCCGCCGACTCGGTCGCCCTGTCCGACCGGGTCGCCGCCGCGATCCGTCGCATGGGCGTCGATCCCAATGCGCTTCTGCCGCGATCGCGTGTCGAGGAGGCGGCTCGGCTCTTCGGCGCCGGTGATCCCGACGGCGCCCGTCGCATCGTCCGCCGCGTCGCGCCGGCCGCCGTGCGCAGCGTCTCACGTCGGGTCTTGAGCGACCCTGAGCTACGCGCCGACGCCGAACGCTATGTCGTCGTCTTCTCCCAGGACCTCGCCGCCTACGCCCGCAGCAGGGACGCCCAGGCGGTGCAGAACCGTCTAGCCTCCGACAGCGGCCGCGCCTTCATGCTGCTCGATGCGGCGGTCGGCGACCTGGGTTGAGGCTTGACGCCGGGGAGAAGTTCGCGCCACCTAGCTCTCGTCACGAAAGCGTCACGCTGGGTGAAGGTAAGGCCTGAATGACAACCGAGATCCAAGGTTCAAGCCGCCCCGACCGACGCCCCGGCATCGCGATCTGCGCCTATGACGCGGTTCCTGGTTGGGACATGGTCGAAGATCTGTCGGGAGAGGCCTGGAGCCCCGCTGGCGCGCGCACCCTCAGTGTTTCAGCCGATGACCCGGCGCGCTTGGCCGAACGGCTGGGCGATCATCTGAGAAACGGCGATTGCCGCGCCGTCCTCCTGGTGGGGCGCGCTGCAAAGAGCAATGGCTTCCGCATGCAGATGCGCGCCGAGAACCGCGCCCTCGATAATGAAGAACGGTTGTCGCAGACCGGTCCCGGCCTAGCGCGAACCACGGCGCCGGTCGCCGACATCATCCGCGCCATCAATGCAACCGGCATCGCCGCCGATGCGACCTCGGAGGCCGAGGCGGATGTCGGCTCCTATCTGCTCTATCGCGTGCTGGTCGAACTCCCCGACGGTCCGCACACGCCCGCTGTTGGTCTGTTGCGCACCCCGGCGACGGCCGACGAAAACACGGTGAAGCGAGCGATCAAGGCTGCGGCCTCCGTCATGGCCGGCCAGATGGCCCTGCTGCCGCGCGCCTAAGCCCGGGCGCCGAGCATCGGCTTCAACGCCAACCCCGCGATCAATCCCAGTCCGGCCAACCCCGCCATCGCCAGATATCCGCCCGCGCCCCAGGCGTCGTACAGCGGACCGCTCGCCAGGGTCGCGACGCCGATCAACACCCCCGCCGACAGGGTGGAATTCAGCGTCTGGGCTGCGGTCTGGCTGTCGCGCGGCGCCAGTCGTTCGATAAGCTCGACGCCGGCGAGATAGTTGGCGGCGAAGCTGACGGCGTGCAGGGCCTGCAACGGCCACAACGCCCATAGAGGCGGGGCTGCGGCCATCAACAACCAACGCACCATCGCCGCCCCCGCCGCGATCATCAATATGGGCCAGGCCCCGATGCCCCGCCGCCGTCGCCACGGCTCGAAAACCCACATCAGGGCGATCTCCGCGACCACGGCGAAGGCCCAAAGTATTCCGGTCAGATGAGGCTCGATCCCCTGCTCGCGCCACACAATGGCGGAGAAGCCGTAATAGAAGGCATGGGCCGCCTGCACCGTCCCAATGGCCGCCAACGCCGTCACAAGCACAGGATCCTTCAGCAACCGTCCCATGCCGCGAAACCGCTCCCAACCGGCCAGCGGCGGCCCGTCATGCACCGGTTCCAGGGGCAGCACTCGCCAGGCCGTCAGCCCTATGCCGACACAGGTCAGGGTGACGACGACGATGACCGCCTCGGTACCGGTCGTCCTGAGCACAAACCCCATGGCGATATTGGCCGCGACAAAGGCGGCCGAGCCGAACCCGCGCGGCACAGCGAAGGCGAAGCCGTCTCGCCTCGACCGACGCAGCACCAGCACGTCTGTCAAAGGCAAGATCGCCGCCGCGCCGGTGGCGGCGACGAACCAGCAAACGGCCCAGGCCAGAAACCCGTCCACCAGCCCGGCCGCGCCATAGCCAAGGGCGGCGAGCCCCGCCAGCAAAGCGATAGGGGTGCGCCGATACTGAAAGCCGTCGGCCCATACGGCGATGGCGGGGCCGGTGACGAGCCGTCCCAGCATCGGGGCCGCCAACAGGACGCCGATCTCCGCCCCGCTGAGCCCCTGGGCCTTCATCCACAGACCGGCGTAGGGCAGGCTGACGCCCAGACCGCCGTACATCAGGGCGTAGTGCGACGCTGCGCGCCATTTCGAGCCGAATCTCATGGGGGCCGCAATAGCAGAAGTTCGGCCCGTCTCGACCGGTTTGCTCGGCGACCGTCGCAGTCTAGGGTGATCTCATGACAGCGAGTCGCCCCCTGATCGTCTTCGCCGCCCTCAACGGGGCCCTGTCCATAGGGCTGGGCGCCTTCGCCGCGCACGGGGCCGGACCTCAGGTCAAGACTCTGTTGTCGACCGGCGCCCATTACCAGCTGGCGCACGCCGTCTTCGCCCTGGCCTGCGCGCTTTGGACCGACGGCGGCGGCCTGGCGCGGCTCGCCGGTTGGCTGGGCGCGACGGGCGGTCTGATCTTCTGTCTGGCCCTGACCCTGGTCGCCCTCCTCAGCCTGTCCGCCATGGGCGCCGTCGCCCCAGTCGGCGGCTTGCTGATGATCGGCGGTTGGCTTTGCCTGGCCTTTGCGGCATTCCGTTCATAACGTTCAGTACGGCCAAGCTTGGGCCGAGTAGAAAGACCGCAACGCATGGCCTTTTCGGCGTCCCAGGAGCTTCGTCGCGACCTCTATCCGGAGATCGAGCCGTTCGCGTCGGGCTGGATGGCGTCGGACGACATCCACGAAATCTATTATGAAGAGAGTGGCAATCCCCAGGGACTGCCCGTGGTGGTCCTGCATGGCGGCCCCGGCGGAGCCGTCAATCCTGGCATGCGCCGCTTCTTCGACCCGGCCAAATACCGGATCATCATGTTCGACCAGCGCGGCTGCGGCCAGTCGCGCCCGAACGCCTCGCTCGAGAACAACACCACCTGGACCCTGATCGAGGACATCGAACGCCTGCGGGAACGTTGCGGCGTGGACAAATGGGTGGTGTTCGGCGGCTCGTGGGGTTCGACCCTGTCCATGGCCTATGCGATCACCCACCCTGAACGCGTCCGCGCCCTGGTGCTTCGCGGCATATTCTTGCTGACCAAGAAGGAACTGCACTGGTTCTATCAGGACGGCGCCTCGATGATCTTCCCCGACGCCTGGGAAAGATTCGTCGCCCCGATCCCTGAGACCGAGCGCGGCGATCTGATGGGCGCCTATTACAAGAGGCTGATCGGCGACAATGTCGCCGAGCGTGAACAATGCGCCGTGGCCTGGTCCAGCTGGGAAGGTGAAACCGTCAGCGTCGAAGGTCCCGACGCTCGACCCGACAAGTTTTCCGAGCCTGAGTTCGCACTCGCTTTCGCTCGGATCGAGAACTGGTTCTTCACCAATGCCGGCTTCTTCCCCGAGGACGGCTGGCTGCTGAGGAACGTGGACCGTATGCGCCACATCCCCTGCTGGATCGCGCAGGGGCGGTTTGATGTGGTCACGCCCATCGCCAGCGCCTGGGCTCTGCATCGCGCCTGGCCCGAAGCGAAGCTGGACATCGTCGGCGACGCCGGCCACGCCTCGTCTGAACCCGGCATCGTCGACAGCCTCGTTCGCGCAACGGATTGGGCGCTGGGCGTCTGAGGTCTCCTTCCCGCACGGCGGAAAGGAGACAAGGACTCAGCCCTGTTTGCGCAGTCGCGCGTCCAGGCTCCAGGAGCCTGGACCGGCCGCAAGCAGGTACAGAAAGATGAAGCAGAACAGGATGGCCGCATCGCCGCCGTTGACCGCCGGATAGGGGCTGGAGGGGAAGTGGAACATCCAGTAGGCGACCGCCATTTCACCGGCCAGAATAAAGGCTACTGGACGGGTGAAGGCGCCGAGCACCAGTAGGGAGCCGCCGACCAGCTCCAGGATCGCGCCGATTCCGAACAGCGACAGGATTTCGACCTGTCCCGGCTGGGCGCCTTCCGGAAAGCCGAACAGTTTGACGACGCCGTGGGCCAGAAACAGCACGCCGGCGACGATACGCAGAGCCGCAAGGAAATGCGGCGACGAGGCTTCAAGTTGTTTGAACATCTGATCTCCTACGTGATGGGGACTGACCCGCATCAGGCGGGTCGCCCGACCGAACTTTGCTCGGCTGGGCAGGTTGATCTGAAAACAACGGGCTTGTCGATCAGGCCGCGTCCACCAGCACGATCTCGGCGTCCGAAATCGCCTTGACGGTGACGACGTCTTCCTGAGCGATCGCGGCGCCGTCACGGGCGTTCAGGCGAACGCCGTTGACCTCGATCTCGCCCTTGGCCGGCACCAGATAGGCCCGCCGGTTCGAGCCCAACGCATAGTCGGCGCTGTCGCCGGCGTTCAGGGTCGCCGCCACGATCCGCGCATCGGTGCGGATCGGCAGAGCATCCGTATCGCCCTCAAAGCCCGAGGCCAGGACCACGAACTGACCCGAACGCTCGCCCTTGGGGAAGGGCTTGGAGCCCCAGCTGGGCGCCTCGCCCCGCTTGGTCGGCTCGATCCAGATCTGGAAGATCCGGGTCAGCTCCGGCTCGGCGTTGTATTCGGCGTGGCGAATGCCGGTGCCTGCGCTCATCACCTGGACGTCGCCGGCCACGGTGCGGCCCTTGTTGCCCAGGCTGTCCTCGTGGGTGATGGCCCCGTCGCGGACATAGGTGATGATCTCCATGTCGGCGTGCGGATGGGGCGGGAAGCCGGTTCCGGCGGCGATCTCGTCGTCGTTCCAGACCCGCAGATTGCCCCAGCTCATCCGCTTGGGATCATAATAGTTGGCGAAGGAGAAGTGATGCTTGGCGTTCAACCAACCATGGTTGGCGCCGCCCAGGGATTCAAAAGGTCTACGCTCGATCATCGGTCTATCCTCAGGCCGGGCCGTCCCGGCGTCATTGGCTTGACGCCAAGATAGAGATCGGCGACCGAACAGAAATAGAAACCCCTGAAACTCATCGTTTCCAAAGCCGAGGCCGCCATGTCCCGCCTGCCCGACCTCGAGGCCATGGCCATCTTCGCCAAGGTCGCCGAGGCTCAGTCCTTCTCCGGCGCGGCCGAGGCGCTCGGCCTGTCCAAGGCGACCGTGTCCAAGGCGGTTACACGGTTGGAGCAGCAGTTGAAGACCACCCTGCTGCACCGCACCTCGCGCCGCTTCGCCCTGACCGACGCCGGCCGCACCCTGGCGGCGCGCGCCGCTCACATGCTGACAGAGGCCGAAGGGGCGGTGTCGGAGGCCCTGGACATGTCGGTGACGCCGCGCGGCCTGGTGCGACTGGCCGCCCCCATGTCCTTCGGCATGGCCTATGTCGCCCCCGCCCTGCCCGAGTTCCTGGCCACCCACCCCGATGTCTCGATTGATCTGCACCTGTCCGACGAGGTCATCGACCTGGTCGGCGGCGGTTTCGATTGCGCCCTTCGGATCGCCGCCCTGCCGGACTCGTCGCTGACCGCGCGCCGGCTGCGGACGGTCGAACGCCGCCTGGTCGCCTCGCCTGACTATCTGGCCCAGCGTGGACGGCCCAGCCATCCAGACGATCTGGAACGGCATGCCTGCCTCGGCTACGCCTATATGCCGACGCCCGACGTCTGGCGGTTCATCAATGATGCGGGCGATGAGGTCATGGTGCGGCCGCGCGGACCGCTACGGGCCAACAATTCCGACGCCCTGACCGCCTCTCTCTGCGCAGGCCTGGGGGTCTTTCCTCAGCCAGACTTCATCTACTGGAAGGATGTCGCCGAAGGGCGGTTGGAGACGGTGATGACCGACTGGCGTCTGCCCCCCATCGCCCTGCACCTGGTCGCGCCCAGCAGCGGGCCGCGCCCGGCGCGGGTCACGGCCCTGATGGACTATCTGGCCAAGACGTTCAGCGCCCCGCTCTGGCCCGGCGATGCGGCCGGCCGCTAAGGCCTCAGCCGCACTTGACCTGCTGGATCACGCCTGACGCCTCGTCGTAGACGAAGTTCACCCGGTTCTCCCGATAGTCCGTGGTCGCCATACAGGTCGTGCACAACACTCGGAAGGTCTGACCCTCAGGCGCGCTCGGAACGGTCGAGCGGTTCCGGCCGACATAGGCCTGATAGTCCTCGACCTTGCAGGCCTTGAACGCCGCATCGCCGCCCGGCGTCCTTATGGTCACGGGCGTTTCCGTGGGCGCGCACGCCGACAGCGCCAGACCGGCGGCCATTAGGGAACTGAGGACGAAGGCGGTCTTCATGGTCGTCTTTACCTCTGGCCGTGCTTCAGCCGCAGCGAACCTGTTCGATCACACCGGTATCCGCATTGTAGAAAATGTTCAGCCGATAGGCCGAAAAGTCTTCCGTCACCGGGCAGGTGGTGCAGGTCACTCGGCGGTTGACCACATCCACGGGTACGGGAATTTCGGTCCGGGGCCGGCCGACCAGATATTGCAGCTCTCCGGCCCTACAGACGTCGGTCGTCTGTGCGGTCGGCATGCGGCTGCCGATCGGCGGGTGCGACTGCGCGCGTTCAACAGTTCGCGGCGCCTGCTGTTCCGCGACGGGGGTCGAACAGCCCGCCAACATCACCAGTGCGATCAGGCCGCCTTTTCCCAGCGTCCCTCGTCCGTCTGGCGCCAATAGGCCAGATTGGCCCCGTCCGCCTTCAGCGCCTTCCAGCGCGCCCGCGCATTCTGAAGCGCCGGCTCGTCCCGTCCGTCGAAAATGATGAAGCATCGTTCGATCCCTTCCGTCACGCCCAGTTCTGCGTCATCGACGATGAACAGCGCCTGAGCGCCGTTCAGGTTCTCTCCCGATTCGCTCAGCAGCACAGGCTGGCGATCCGCATAAGGCTGATCCGCCCGGCCGTGCGGCAGAAAGCTTTCCTCGTGGAAGCTCCACAGCCGCTCGTCCACATCGTCCAGCCGATGCGCATGGGACGATTTGATCAAGGCCCGCCAGCCCCGCTCGAGCGTCTTCTCGAGCAGGGTCGGCAGCACCTGGTCCAGCGTCGAACGCTCCAGGTGGTAGAACCAGATTTCGGGCTTGCCGCTCATCCGGCTCTACCGTCCGAAACTCAGGCTTCGTAGCTATCGGCCACCATGCGATCCAGCGTGCGCACGGCGAAGCCGACGCCGCCTTCCGGCACGGTGGGGCTGGGGCTCTTGTTGGCCCAGGCGGTCGGGGCGATGTCCAAGTGCGCCCACGGCACGCCATTGGTGAAGCGCTGAAGGAACAGGGCCGCGGTGATCGAACCGCCGGCGCGGCCGTTGCCGGTGTTCTTCACGTCGGCGATCTTCGAATCGATGTGCTGTTCGTAGATGGCCGGGATAGGCATGCGCCAGAAATTCTCGCCCACCTTCTTGGACGCCGCCAGAATCGGATCAGCGACCTCGTCCGAGTTCGAGAAGACGCCTGCGTAATCCAGCCCCAGGGCCACGATCATGGCGCCCGTCAGGGTGGCCAGGTCGATCATGAATTTCGGCTTGAAGCGCTGCTGAGTGTACCAGAGGGCGTCGGCCAGCACGAGACGGCCCTCGGCGTCGGTGTTGATCACCTCGACCGTCTGGCCCGACATCGACACGACGACGTCGCCCGGACGTTGAGCGTTGCCGTCCGGCATGTTCTCGACCAGGCCCAGCACGCCGACGGCGTTGACCTTGGCCTTGCGGCCCGCCAGGGCGATCATGGTTCCGGCCACGGCGGCCGCGCCGCCCATGTCCCACTTCATGTCTTCCATGCCGTCGGCCGGCTTGATCGAGATGCCACCGGTGTCGAAACAGACGCCCTTGCCGACGAAGGCGATCGGCTGACCGCCCGCCTCGCCGCCCTTCCACTGGATCACGGCCAGCTGGCTCTCGCGACGGCTGCCCTGGCCCACGCCCAGCAGGGTGCGCATGCCCAGCTTCTCCATCTCGGCCTCGCCGAGGATCTCGACCTCCAGCCCCAGGCTTTCCAGCGCCTTGACGCGCTTGGCGAATTCGGCCGGATACAGGACATTGGCGGGCTCGGACACCAGGTCGCGGGCGAAGATCACGCCGTCGGCGACGGCTGACAGCGGCTCAAGAGCCGCCTCGGCGCCGCGCAGGTCGGACGTCACGACGCGGATCGCGGTGATCGACGGAATCTTGTCCGCCTTCTGGGTGGTCCGATACTTGTCGAACCGATAGGCGGCCAGACGGGCGGCAAAACCGACGCGCGCCGCCTGTTCCGAGCTCAGATTCGAGGCGTCGATAGTCAGGACTTCGGCGCCCGACAGCTTCACCGCCGCAAAGGCGTTGCCGCCGAAGGCTTCGACGGCCAGGTCGTCGACCTTGTCGGCCGCGCCGACGCCAACCAGCAGTATGGTGTCGGCGTTCACGCCCGAGGGCGCGGCGACGCTCAGCGTCTGGCCCGGCTTGCCGACGAAACGGCCCTTGCTCATCGCCCGGGTCAGGGCGCCGCCGGACTTAGCGTCCAACTCCACCCCAGAGCCCGCCAGGGTCCGATCCTCATGAACCGGCACAGCGAGAATTTCAGCAGCGTCTACGGCGGCGACAAACTCAATCTTCATTCAGCGACTCCAGCCAGGCCCCACCCGGCGTTTACAACGTAAGAAAAAGACAAACGGCGCGTCTGCTTGTCGCGGACGCGCCCTCCTGTGCTACTAGATGCGCCTCATTATCGCCGCCTGCAACCGGGCGAAGTCCATCCGCCCATGACCCTTATCCAAAGATACCTTTTCCGCCAGATTTCGCTGCCTGTGGTTGCAGCCTGCGCCTCTTTGGCCGGAATCGGAATTCTGAGCCAGAGCTTGGACCAGCTCGAGGTCATCGTCGAGCGTGGCCAGAGCGTGTGGGTGATGGTCAAACTGACCCTTCTGGCCCTGCCCCAGCTGCTGGCGGTCATCCTGCCGATCGGCCTGTTCGTCGGGGTTCTGATCGCCCTGACCCGCATGCAACGCGAGCAGGAACTGACGGCCGCCTTCGCCGGCGGCATGACGCGTTGGCAGGTGATCGCGCCGGCGGCGCGGCTGGCCATGATCGTGCTCATCCTCAACCTGGCCATGACCCTGTTCGCCCAGCCCTGGGGCCAGCGGGAAGCCCGCAACCAGGCCTTCGCCATCCGCACCGACCTCGCCGCCCTGCTGGTCGAGGAGGGCCAGTTCGTCCAGGGGCCCGACGGGCTCACCGTCTATGTCCAGCAGATCGAGCAGAACGGCCTGCTGAAGAACATGTTCGTCTATCTGGACGACGGCAAATCGACCCAGAACTGGAGCGCGGCCGAGGCCCGGTTCGGCCGCGACGCCGCTAACGAACCGGTCCTGACCATGATCGACGGCTCGTGGCAGAAATACTCGTCACGCGGCGTGCTGGAGACCCTGTCCTTCGACCGGTACGACTTCCCCCTGGGTCAGTTCTCCGCCGTCACCGAGCAGATCCGCTACAAGCCGGCGGACCTCTATCTACGGCAGCTGTTGAACCCCACGCCCCGCGTTCTCGAGACTGCGGGATCGCGCGACGAACTGCTGGCCGAGGCGCATGCCCGTATCTCGGCTCCGCTCTACGCCCTGGTCGCCGTCGCGCTTGCTCTGGCCGCCATCATGGGCGGATCCTTCAGCCGCACCGGCTATGCGATCCGCATCGCCAAGGCCGCTGGGGCCTTCCTGCTGGTTCGGGTGATCGGCTATGGGCTGGTCGCCGCCAGCGCCTGGAATCCCTGGATGAACATCCTTCAATATCTGGCGCCGCTCGTCGCCGTGGCCCTGGCGGCCCGTCTGCTGTTCCGCGCCCTGAAGCCGCGAAGACGTCGCGAACATCCGATCATCGACCGGATGCGGGCTCAGTTCCGCGCGAGGTTCGCATGACCCTGGCCCTGCCGTCCTTGTCCTCGCTCCATCCGCCCCGTCTGGGCCGGATCGAACGCTATGTCCTGGCCCAGCAGCTTCGCGCCCTGGGCGTCGCCCTCGCTGTGATCGGGGCCTTGGTGATGCTGATCGACTTCGTCGAGGTGTCGCGCGGCGTCGGCTCGGACCAGGATCTGTCGGCCCTGCGCATCCTTGGCCTGGTGGCGCTGAAGTCGCCGTCGGTGGTCGTGCAGCTGCTGCCCTTCGTCTTCCTGTTCGGCACTCTGGCCGCCTATATCGGCCTGAACCGACGCAGCGAACTGATCGCGATGCGTGCGGCTGGCGTGTCGGCCTGGCGCTTCGTCCTTCCGGCCGCGGGCATGTCCCTCGTGTTGGGCATGCTTACCGTGACCGTGCTCGGCCCCCTCGCCTCGGCCGGCGACGGCCTGTGGCAGCGTGAACGGGCCCGCATCTCCGGCGCCGCCCCGGACGCAAGCTCGAACGCCGCCATCTGGCTGCGCGAAGGCGACGAGCAGCGCCAGATGATCATCCGCGCCGGCCGCCAGGATCGCGCCAACGCCCGGCTGCTGGACGTCACCTTCTTCATCTATACGACGGACGCCTCGGGCAATCGCGACTTCTCGGAGCGGATTGACGCCCAGTCCGCCGCCCTCAGCGCCGGTCGCTGGCGGCTGACCAACGCTGTCGGCGCCAGTATCGGCCAGCGGGCCGTCACCTATTCCAGCCTCGACCTGATCTCCAGCCTGGCGGACGAAGAGGCGTTCGAGCGGTTCGCCCGTCCCCAGTCCACGCCCTTCTGGTCCCTGCCGAACCAGATCAAGCGAATCGAGAACGCCGGTTTCGCCTCCACCGCATACCAGTTGCGGTTCCAGCAATTGCTGGCCACCCCCCTTGTCTTTGCGGCCATGTCCATTCTGGCGGCCGCCTTCTCGCTGCGCCTGATGCGGCTGGGCGATCTGGCGAAGATGAGCGTCGCGGCCGTGGTGCTGGGGTTCGCCTTCTTCTTCCTGAACCAGTTCTCGTCCGCCATGGGCTCGGCCGAGGTCATTCCGCCGGTCGTGGCGGCCTGGCTGCCGCCTCTATTGACGGGCCTCGCCGCCTTCACCTTGCTGTTCTATACCGAAGACGGCTAAGCGAACGCCTCGCTCAAGACAGACGGATGCTTCATGCAGGGTGATCGCGATCAGCGTTCCAAGACATTCCGGGCTCGGCTCCTCGCCGGCGCGGCGCTGTTCGTCTGCGTTCCGTTCGCCGGCGAAGTCCTGGCCCAGGCGGCTCCGGCTTCGGATGGGCTGTCGAAAGGCGCGGTCTATGTCGACGCCGCCTCGGCGGGCCGCACAGGCGACGTCATCACGGCGCAAGGCGACGGCGACGACCGGGTCTATCTGCGCACCGACGGCAACGTCCTGCGCGGCGATGACCTGGCCTATGATCTTTCCACCGGCGCGGCCTCCATCGGCGGCCAGGTCGAGGCGATCTCGGCCGACGGCACAGTGGTCTACGCCAGCCACCTGGAGACCGACCGGGATCTGAAGGCGGCGGTCGCGGTAGATTTCGCAACGCGGCTGGAGAACGGCGCCAGTCTTATGGCGGCGACGGCGGTTCGACGCAGCGAGCGTGTGAACGAGCTGAGCTACGCCATTTTCACGCCCTGCCCCATCTGCGACGCCGACGGGCCAAAGACGCCCAGCATCTCGATCCAGGCCGAAAAAGTGGTCCAGGACGAGGCCCTTCGCGCCGTCATCTATCGGAACGCCATATTCCGTGTCGGCGGCGTACCGGTCTTCTACACCCCGTTTTTCGCTCACCCCGACCCGACAGTAGAGCGGGCCTCGGGTCTGCTCGTCCCGATCATCAACTATGACGAGGGGCGCGGCGTCTCGGTCGAACTGCCCTATCTGCACGTCGTCTCGCCGTCGGAAGACTGGCTGATCAGCCCGCAGATCAACACCGAGGTCGCCCCCCTGCTGAACCTGCAGTGGCGCCGACGTTTCGCCGAGGGCTCCATCGTCGCGCGCGGCGGCTACACCTATGAGCGGAACTTCGGCGACTTCGACCTGGATGGCGACGGCGATTACGAAAGCAATGTCCGATTCGGGGACAAGGAGCACCGCTCCTACCTGTTGTCGCACGGCGAGTTCGACCCCCAGGGCCCCTGGCGCTTCGGTTTCACCGCCGAACGCACCTCGGACAAGACCCTGTTCGACCGCTACGACATTCGGGATCCGTACCAGGACAACGGCCTCTATTACGGCGACCGTCGCCGGCTGATCAGCCAGATCTACGCCGAACGCCAGACCGATCGCTCCTATGTATCGGTCGCCGCCTTCTCCATCCAGAGCCTGCGTCTGGATCCGGCCTTCGAAGACAATGACTTCCGCGACGCCGCTGGCTTCAAGGTGTTCGAGAACGACGACACCTTGCCCCTGGTCGCCCCCCTGGTCGACGCCCGCTGGGAGCCCGCCGGCCCCATCTTCGGCGGACGTCTGCGGGTCAAGGGCTCGGCCGTCTCGCTGTATCGCGACAGCTTCGTCGGCGCCCCTGTCCTGAATCCGGACATCGTGCCGACCGACACGACCGGTCTGTCCGGCGTAGACAGCCGCCGCCTCACCGCCCAGGCTGAATGGCGCCGCGTCTTCATCACCGGCCCCGGCCTTCGGATCGAACCCTTCATCGACACCCGCGTCGATCTCTATTCCCTGTCCGACCTCCCGCCGATGATGGGGGTCGAGAGCGACGAAAGCCTCAGCCGGACCCGCGCCAGCGCCGGGGTCGATCTCAGCTATCCGTTGATCCGCCGCACCCAGCGCGCCGACATCATCCTGGAGCCTGTCGTCCAGGTTTCAATATCCAACAAGGCCGACATAGATCCGCGCATTCCCAACGAGGATTCGCAGGTGATCGAGCTCGACGAATCCTCGCTGTTCCGCATGGACCGCTTCTCCGGCTACGATCTAGTGGAAGGCGGCGCACGGCTCACGGCCGGCGGTCGGGCGACGATTCGATGGTCCGAGGGCCGCAGCGCCAGCCTGTTTGTCGGCCGCAGCTATCGCGCCGACGACGAGGACGCCTTCCGCACCACCATTCCCGACAGCACGACCGGCCAGCTGTACGACCCGACCGGCCTGGCCTCATCGGCGTCGGACTGGGTCGTACAGGGCAGTTTCTCGCCCTCTGACAGGATCCGCAGCTGGGGCCATGCTACCTTCGACGGCTCGGGCGACATCCACCGCGGCGAGGCGGCGATCGACGGTCGCTGGGGCAGGCGGAACCTGGCTACGGTCAGCTATATCATCGACCGTTCCAATCCCCTCGCCGGCGACCTGAATCGCAATTACGAGTTCGTGCAACTGACGGCGCAGCAGTTCGTCTATGGGAACTGGGGCGTCGCGGTCGCCGGCATCGCCGACCTCGAGGGCAATATCATCACCCGCCAGGAGGTCGGCCTTCTGTTTGACGACGACTGTTTCCGTGTCGAGTTCGGCTATCGCCGCAACAATACGCGCGTTCGGGCCAGCGGCACTTCAGAGGGGATCTATGTACGCCTAAACCTCGCCACTTTCGGAGGTTCAGGTTATGGACAGGGCGAGATGCGTTGAGCATGACGCTTTACGGGGCGCGACGGCCTGCCGACCCGGCAGATGGACCGCTGTGAGGAATCAGGACGACCAATGGGTTTGATGCGTTATTCGACGGGGGCTGCGCTCGCGGCGGCCCTCCTCGCCGGTTCGGCCCAGGGTCAAACGGCGTCCACTCCGGTCGTTCAGCAGGCGCCTGCCGCCGGAGCGCCTAATCCTGCCGCAGGCGACGGCCCCGCCGCCGCTCGTCCTGCGCCTCAGTTCGAAATGGCCGACGGCATCGTCGCCACGGTGAATGACAAGATCATCACCGGCTTCGACCTGCGCCAGCAGATGCTGATGCTGATCGCCTCTTCGCAGGTCCAGCCGACCGAGCAGAACCTGCCGGCGATCCAGCAGGCCGCCTTGAACCGTCTTATCGAAGAGCGCCTGAAGGCTCAGGAGATCACAAAGTTCGAGACCCTCAAGATTTCCGACCAGGAAATCGACGAGGAAATCGCCCAGATGGCCCGTCAGGCCGGGGTCGCCCCTGCCGCCTATATGGAGTTCCTCGAACAGGGCGGCATCCGGCCCAGCGCCTTCCGTGAGAGCCTGCGCACCGAGATCGGCTGGGGCCAGCTGGTGCCCGGTCGTTTCAACAGCCGCGCCCGGCCCAGCACGCTTCAGGTCGACCAGGAAGTCCGTCGCCTCAATGATGCGGCCGCCCAGCCCCAGTATCTGATCGGCGAAATCTACATCGAGGCCGCCCGCGTCGGCGGCCAGGAAGCCGCCGTGAACGGCGCGCGCCAGCTGGTGCAGCAGATCATCCAGGGCGCCCCCTTCCAGGCCGTGGCCCAGCAGTTCTCGTCGGCCCCCTCGGCCTCGGCCCGCGTCCCCGGCGACGCCGGCTGGGTGGTCAAGGGCACGGTCCAGCCCGCCCTTCAGAGCATCTTCGACCAGCTTCAGCCCGGCCAGCTGTCCAACCCGGTCCCGGTCGATGGCGGAGTCTACATCATCTATATGCGCGACAAGCGCGACGGCGCGGCGACCAGCCTGGTGTCGCTGAAGCAACTGATGGTCGAACTGCCCGAAACCGCGTCGGAAGCCGACCTCGCCGCCGCGACCCGTACGCTGGACGCCATGCGTCAGGGTCTGAACTGCGACAACATCCTGTCCCAGTCTCGCGCAACGGCCGGCGTCATCGGGTCCGACCTCGGCGAATCGGACGTCGCCGACCTGGCGCCCCAGTTCCAGCAGTTCGCCCGCACCGGCGAAATCGGTTCGGTCTCAACCCCGATCCGCACCCCGCTGGGCCTGCACCTGGTCGCCGTCTGCGGCCGTCGCGTCGGCGGCCCGGAAGCTCCGAATCGCCAACAGGTCGAGGGCCGCCTGCGGTCCCAGAACATGGCCGTGCTCGAGCGCCGCTACCTGCGCGACCTGCGCAACGACGCGCTCATCGAGTTCAAATGACCCGGCCTCTGGTCCTGACGCTGGGCGAACCCGCCGGCGTCGGGCCAGAGATCGTGGCCGCCGCCTGGCGAGCGCTCAACACCGAACCCCTGGCCTTCGCCGTCATCGGCGACGCCGCGCTTTTGCGGGCCCAGGGCCTGGCGGTCAGCGAGGTCAACAGCCCCGCCGACGCCCTTGACCGATTCGCGCGAGCCTTGCCGGTCATCCACCGTCCCCTGCCCGCCCCGGTCGTGGTCGGAACCCCCGATCCCGCCAATGCCTCCGCCGTCGCCGACGGGATCGAGGAGGCTGTCAGCTTCGTCCTGTCCGGCGAAGCCTCAGGCCTGGTCACGGCCCCGATCGCCAAGGCGCCCATGTACGCCTCGGGCTTCCGCTTTCCGGGCCACACCGAATTCATCGCTGAACTGACCGCCGACGCCCCCTACGCCGGCACGCGCGGTCCAGTCATGATGCTGACCGCCCGCGACCTGCGCGCCTGTCTGGTCACCATTCACGTCGCCCTGGACCAGGTGCCCGAACTGGTCACCGCCGAGCGCGTGGCTCGCACCGCCCGCGTCGTCCACGAAAGCCTGAAACGCGACTTCGCCATCGCCCGTCCTCGCCTGGCCATGGCCGCCCTGAACCCGCACGCGGGCGAAGGCGGCGCCCTGGGGCTTCAGGAAATCGACATCCTAATCCCGGTCGCCCGACAGCTGCGCGCCGAGGGGATCGACATCACCGACCCCAGACCCGCCGACACCCTGTTCCATGACGACGCCCGCGCCACCTATGACGCGGCGATCTGCATGTACCACGACCAGGCCCTGATCCCGGTCAAGACCCTCGACTTCTGGGGCGGCGTGAACGTGTCGCTGGGCCTGCCCGTCATCCGCACCTCGCCCGACCACGGCACGGGTTTCGACATCGCCGGCAAGGGAATCGCTCGTCCCGACAGCCTGATCGCCGCCATTCGGTTGGCATCGGAGATGGCGGCGGCGAGGGCGCGCTAGATTTTTGTCCGCTCATCCCCGCGAAAGCGGGGACCCAGAGCTTTGGGCGCGCCGTCCGTTGGTCTATGGATGCCTCAACTGATCCAGGGCCGGTGCTCTGAAAGAACTGGCTCCCCGCTTTCGCGGGGATGAGCGGAATATTTCTTGGCCAACGACCTTCCCTCCCTCCGCGAAACCCTCGACGCCCACGGCCTGCTGGCCAAGAAGAGCTTCGGCCAGCATTTCCTGCTGGACCTCAATGTGACGCGCAAGATCGTCCGCCTCGCAGGCCCGTTCGAGGGCCGGGCGGTGATTGAGGTCGGTCCCGGCCCCGGCGGCCTGACCCGCGCCCTGCTGGAATCCGACGCCGGCCCCGTGGTCCTGGTCGAAAAAGATCCGCGCTTCATCCCCCTGCTGACCGAGCTGGACGACGGCTCCGGCCGCCTGACCATCGTCGAGGCCGACGCCCTGAAGGTGAAGGAGGCCGATCTGGTCTCCGGCCCGACCCATCTGGTCTCCAACCTGCCCTACAACGTCGGCACGCCCCTGCTGATCAAATGGCTGACCGGCCCCTGGCTGCCCCACAGCCTGACCCTGATGTTCCAGAAGGAAGTCGCCGAGCGCGTGGCCGCCGGGCCAGGCGAGGACGCCTATGGCCGTCTGGCGGTCATCTCCCAGGCCGTCTGCACCGCCCGCATCGTCATGCACCTGCCCGCCGCCGCCTTCACCCCGCCGCCCAAGGTGGCCTCGGCCGTGGTCCATCTGATTCCGCTGGACGAGCGCCCGTCGCCCGAACGTCTGAAGAAGCTGGAACGCGTCACCGCCGCCGCCTTCGGCCAGCGCCGCAAGATGCTGCGCTCCAGCCTGAAACAACTCGGCGGGGCCGCCCTGTGCGAGGCCGCCGGCATCGAACCGGACGTGCGAGCTGAGACGGTGGACGTGGCGGGTTTCCTGCGCATCGCCGATGCGCTGCAGTAGGACGTGATACCTTGGGCGACATAGAGCACAGCGTATTGCCGCTACGTCGCCGTCATCACTGGCCTAGAGTCATCTTCTGCGTAGTGATGGTTTTCGGCTTGTTCGCGCAGTTTGCTCTGGGGGCTTTCAGCAGGGCGATGGGCCAATCCTGCAATGTCCTGTCCGTCATACAGGACACGCCCTGGTTCGCCGGTGCATCGAGCATGGCCCTCCTCTTCTTCACGATCTATTGGGGTGTGGGCGTCGCCTCAAGAGCCATCGGCTATGCCTGCTCTCTACACATCATCAACGCGGGACTGATCAACATCGTGACTCACGGCGCCTGGGGTTGCTACCTCAGCGTCGATCCTGACTGGATTGATGTCCATCCTACGCCGACCGGCTGGATGCTGGTGGCGGGAGGTGTGGTGTGCATGGGAACGGTCTGGCTCTTGTCCACCATGACACAACGCTTTGAACGTAAGTGATCCCATGACCGTCGAACCCTTCCGCGCCATCACCGTCAGCCGCCTGGCGCACCAGTTGAAGGCCGAAGGCCGTTCGATCATCCATATGGAGTTCGGCCAGCCCTCGACCGGCGCCCCCGCCGCCGCCATCGCCCGTGCGCACCAGGTGCTGGACGCTGACGGCATGGGCTATTGGGAAAGCCCCGAACTGCGCGCCCGCATCGCCCGCCTGTATCAGGACCGTTACGGCGTGACGGTCGATCCCGCCAATATCCTGCTGACCTGCGGGGCCTCGCCCGCCCTGGTCCTGGCCCTCAGCGCCCGGTTCAAGCCCGGCGACCGAATCGCCCTGGCCCGTCCCGGCTATGTCGCCTATCGCAACAGCCTGCGCGCCCTGCATCTGGAGCCGGTCGAGATCGCCTGCGGTCCCGAGACCCGGTTCCAGCTGACCGCCGCCCAGCTCGAGGCGCTCGACCCCGCCCCCGCCGGTGTCATCATCGCCAGCCCCGCCAATCCGACCGGGACCATCATCCCCGAGGGCGAGCTCGCCGCCATCGCCGAAGTCTGCCGTGCGCGAAACATCGCCATCCTGTCGGACGAGATCTATCATGGTCTGTCCTACGTCGGCCCGACCCCGTCGATGCTGCAGTTCGCCCCCGACGCCATGGTGATCAACAGCTTCTCCAAATACTGGAGCATGGCCGGCTGGCGACTAGGCTGGCTGCTGGTCCCTGACGCCCTGGTCGACGCCGCCCGCGCCTATATCGGCAACATGTTCCTGACCCCGCCCAGCCTCAGCCAGCACGCCGGCCTGGTGGCCATGGACGCGATCAACGAGCTCGAGGGTCATATCCAGACCTACGCCCGCAACCGCGACCTGATGCTGGCGGCGCTCCCCGCCCTCGGTTTGAGAAAGATCGCCCCGCCCGACGGGGCCTTCTACATCTGGGCGGACATCGGCCATCTGACGAACGACAGCGTGGCCTTCTGCGAACAACTCCTGCGCGATACCGGTGTGGCTACCGCGCCCGGCGTCGATTTCGATCCCGTCGACGGCCACCGCTTCATCCGCATTAGCTTCGCCGTCTCAACGCCCGAGGTCGAGACGGCTCTAGCGCGAATCACGCCCTGGTTTGCGGCGCGGACGCCGCTCTGACCGCAAACGATTCGGCAATCGTGCCGCGTACCTAAGCAATCGCCCCTAGATAGAAATTTACCCTCTGGAACCCCTGTTGTGGGATAAGGGGTGCAGTTGAGTAGCGCTGAAGACGACATCGCGTAGGACGCCCCCGCCTGGCGCGATGTCGTCACCGCCCTCAGCCGAAGACGACACCGCGGCGGCTTTGTCCCCCCTCCGCCGGCCGCGGTGTCGTTGTTCTTCTCAGATTGATCGCCCTGGACCGGGTTCGCCTCAGACCGGCTCGCGCATCAAGGCGGCCTTGTAGTCGCCCACCCACAGATTGCGGAACCGGCGCGAACGCTCGGCATGATAGATGTGCGCCAGTTCGGCGTACGACCGGTCGAAATCCTCGTTCACGATCACATAGTCGAAGGCGTCACAGTGTTCGATCTCGCCCTTGGCGTTGGCGACGCGGCGCTCGATCACATCGTCCGAATCCTGCGACCGGGTGATCAGGCGGCGACGCAGTTCTTCCAGGCTGGGCGGCAGGATGAACACCCGCACCGCATCCTCCGGGCATTTCTCGGCCACGTCACGCGCGCCTTGCCAGTCGATGTCGAACAGCACGTCGCGGCCCTCGGCCAGGGCGCGGTCCACGGGGCCGCGCGGGCTGCCGTACAGATTGCCGTGAACATCGGCCCATTCCAGGAAGGCGTCGGCGTCGATCAGCTTCTGGAATCGCTCGCGATCAACGAAATTATAGTCGCGTCCGTCGACCTCGCCGGGACGAATACCCCGCGTCGTCATCGAGACGGACAGCTCCAGCCCCCCGTGATCCGCCATCAACCGGCGGCACAGCGACGTCTTGCCTGCGCCCGACGGGCTGGCGACGATCAGGAGGACGCCCCGGCGGGGCGAGCGTTCATTCGACATTCTGGACCTGTTCACGCAACTGTTCGATGACGGCCTTCAGCTCGAGGCCGATTCCGGTGAGCGCGGTCGTAGCCGATTTCGAGCAGAGGGTGTTGGCCTCGCGCATGAATTCCTGGATCAAAAAATCCAGCTTCCGTCCTGCCGGCGGCGACGCCATCAACTGACGCGCCGCGCCGACATGGGCCGTCAGCCGGTCCAGCTCCTCGCGCACATCGGCCTTGGCCGCCAGGGCCGCCGCTTCCAGGAAGATCCGGTCCTCCAGGCCCGGCGCATCGGGCGCCAGTTCGGCCATACGGCGGCTGAACCGGCCCCGGATCGCCTCGACCTGGGCCTGAGCCTCGCCCTCGGCGGCCGCCACCAGCGTCTCGATACGCGTGATGAAGTCCAACAACAGCGGGGCCAGCTGTGCGCCCTCGGCATGGCGTGAGCCCTTCAGGGCGTCCAGCGCTTCTTCCACCGTGCGCGCCATCGCGATCTCCAGCGCCGCGCGCGCCTCGGGATCCTCGACGTCTTCCGGCGTCTCGATGACGCCGCGCAGGGCTAGCAGGCCGTCGGCGGACGGCGGCGTGGCCCCGTCCTCGGCCAGTTCATTGGCCAGGGTCAGATAGCGGGCCAGCACCGCCGCATTGATCGTGACCGCCGCCTCGCCGCCCTCGACACGCTTGGCGTGGACGCCGACCGTGATCTGGCCGCGCGCAAACCGCGCCTGCCCCGCTGTCTTGGCCGCCCGGTCCAGGGCGTCGAATCCGTTCGGCCCTCGAAACCGGACCTCCAGATTACGCCCGTTGACAGAGCGCGCCTCGACCGACCAGGTCCAGCCGTGACCGGCGCCCTCGGCCCGACCGAAGCCCGTCATTCCTGAAATCAGGCTCATCTCAGACCTTGGCTCGCGCCCGCGGGCAGTGTGATGGTGGCCTGATCGCTGGGGTCGGTCATCGGCGCAGTGGTGGCGTCCGGCGCGGCCGGCGTCGGCGCTTCCGCCGGCAGGCCCGCCTTCTGGCGCTCGATCTGACGCCAGCGCGCGACATTGCGCAGATGCTCTTCATAGGTGGCGGCGAAGGCGTGGCCGCCCGATCCGTCGGCGACGAAGAACAGGGCCTGGTCCGCCGGCGGGTTCAGCACGGCCGCCAGAGCGTCCTTGCCCGGATTGGCGATCGGCGTCGGCGGCAGGCCGTCGATCTGATAGGTGTTCCAGGCCGTCTCGCGCTGCAGTTCGGAACGGCGAATGCCGCGCCCCAGGGGCCGCCCCTGGGTCAGGCCGTAGACGATGGTCGGATCGCTCTCCAGCCGCATCCCCTGCCGCAGCCGATTGGAGAATACGGCCGCCACGCGCGGGCGCTCGGCCGCCAGACCGGTTTCTTTCTCGACGATGGAGGCCAGGATGACCGCCTCCTCGGGATTGCGCACCACGGCGCCCGGCCCCCGCTGGGCCCACAACAGCCGCAGGTTCTCATTGGCCGCGCGCTGCATCCGGTCGATCACCGACTGCCGCGTGTCGCCGCGTGCGATCTCATAGGTGTCGGGCCACAGGCTGCCCTCTTCGGGCGTCACCGCGACCGTCCCCGTCAGCACCGACTCCTTGGCCAGGATGTCCAGCGCCTGGGCCGAGGACCAGCCCTCCGGCAGGGTGACGAAATGGCGCACCACCCGCCCCTCGACCAGCAGGTTCAGCACACCGCCCAGCGAGGTTCCCGACGGCACCTCATACTCCCCGGCCCGCAGCTTGCGGTCCGCCCCGGTAAAGGTCGCCGCCGCCTTGAACAGATCGGTCGAGCGGATCACCCCCGCCGCCTTCAGCTGGGCGGCGATGGCCGAGACTCCCGAGCCGCTGGCCAGGGTGACGACCGTCTGGTCCCCCTGACGCGCCCCCGGCCCCGGGCCGTAATAGACGCCCCAGACAATGGCCAGGGCGGCGATCAGGAACAGGCTGAACGTCGCCGAGGCGGTCAGCAAGGTCACCGTCAGACCCGACCGTCCCCGCCCCTTTTCAACCCGCCCCCGTCCGAACATGTCAGTCGACCTTCTTGAAGATCACCGAGGCGTTGGTGCCCCCGAAGCCGAAACTATTGGACATGGCGACATCGATCTTCATCGGCTTGGCCTTGTTCGGGACCAGGTCGATCGGCGTCTCCATCTCCGGGTCATCCAGATTGATCGTCGGCGGCGCCACCTGATCCCGGATCGCCAGGACGCAGAAGGCCGCCTCGATGGCCCCAGCCGCGCCCAGCAGGTGGCCCGTCATCGACTTGGTGGAGCTGACGGCCAGGTTCTTGGCGTGATCGCCGACCAGACCCTCGATCCCCTTCAGCTCGATCCAGTCGGCCATGGTGGAGGTGCCGTGGGCGTTGACGTAATCCAGGTCCGACGGCTCCATGCCCGCCCGCTTCAGCGCCATCTTCATGGCCCGCACCCCGCCCTCGCCGTCTTCGGACGGTGCGGTGATGTGGTGGGCGTCGCCGCTCATGCCGTAGCCGACGACCTCGGCATAGATCTTGGCCCCGCGCGCCTTGGCGTGTTCGTATTCCTCCAGCACCAGGATCCCGGCGCCCTCGCCCATGACGAAACCGGCGTGGCCCCGGTCATAGGGCCGCGACGCCTTCTCCGGCGTATCATTATAGGCGGTGCACAGGGCCTTGCAGGCCAGGAAGCCGGCGATGCCGATCGGCACGACCGAGCTTTCCGCCCCGCCCGCCACCATGACGTCGGCGTCGTCCAGGGCGATCATCCGGGCCGCGTCGCCGATGGCGTGGGCGCCGGTGGCGCAGGCGGTCACCGCCGCATGGTTCGGGCCCTTCAGGCCGTGGCGGATCGAGATCTGCCCGCCCGCCAGATTGATCAGGGCGCTGGGGATGAAGAAGGGGCTGACGCGTCGCACCCCCTGTTCCTTCAGCACAATGGCCGTCTCGGCTATGACGCCCAGGCCGCCGATGCCGGAGCCGACCATGACCCCCGTCCGCTCCTTGTCCTCGTCCGTCTCGGGCTTCCAGTTGGCGTCGTGCAGCGCCTCGTCCGCCGCCGCTATGGCGTACAGGATGAAGTCGTCGACGCGCTTCCTGTCCTTGACGGACATGATCTTCTCGGGGTCGAAGTCGCCTTCGCCGCCGCCGCCGCGTCCATCAACGCTCGGCACTTCGCCGGCGATGGTGCAGCCATAGCCCGTGGTGTCGAACGAGGTGATCGGACCGATGCCCGACCGCCCCTCGACGATACCCTTCCAGCTCTTGTCGACACCCCAGCCAAGGGGGGTCAGCAGACCGATGCCCGTAACGACGACGCGGCGCATGGTGCGTGCTCCTAAAACTCCAATCCCGGCCCAAGGAATCACTGCGGATTCGCAAGGGTCAGAAACAGTAAAGGCCGCCGGGCGTCTCCGCTAGGAGCGCCGGGCGGCCCTGTGAACCGTCAGCCTTTCGGCCGCCAGTCGGGGGCTGGGATCAGCCGGCCGACTTTTCGTCGATGAACTTGACCGCATCGCCGACCGTCTGGATGTGCTCGGCGGCGTCATCCGGGATCTCGATGTCGAATTCTTCTTCGAAGGCCATCACCAGCTCGACGTTGTCGAGCGAGTCGGCGCCCAGGTCGTCGATGAAGCTGGCTTTTTCCGTGACCTTGTCCGGATCGGCGTCCAGGTGGTCGATGACGATCTTGCGAACGCGCTCGAGGGTGTCGGACATGAGTGTCTCTCTGTCTGTTTAAAATCGCCGTAGAGGCGGGTGTAACTTGTAAATCGCCGTCTCACGGCAGCGAAGGCGACGCAAGCCCGAAAGCCCGAACCGCCGATGCGTCCCTGCCCTTTAGCACAGGCTTTCGGGCAGGAAATAGGGTGTAGCGTGTCGTGATCGTGATCAGATCATCGCCATGCCGCCGTTCACGTGCAGGGTCTGACCCGTAACATAGGCGGCTTCGTTCGACGACAGATAGACGGCGGCGGCCGCGATTTCGTCGCCCGTGCCCAGCCGACCGGCGGGAATTCGGCCCAGAATGGTCTCGCGCTGCTGCTCGTTCAGCACATCCGTCATCGGCGAGGCGATGAAGCCCGGGGCGATACAGTTGACGGTGATGCCGCGCGACCCGACCTCCTGCGCCAGCGACTTGGAGAAGCCGATCATGCCGGCCTTGGATGCGGAATAGTTGGTCTGGCCCGGATTGCCCGTCACGCCGACGACCGAGGTCACGCCGATGATTCGACCCGAACGACGCTTCATCATCCCCTTCACCGCCGCGCGGGTCAGGCGGAAATAGCTCTCTAGATTGATCTGGATGACCGACTGGAAGTCCTCGTCCTTCATCCGCATCAGCAGGCCGTCCTTGGTGATGCCCGCATTGGCCACCAGGATGTCCAGCGGCGCGCCCGCCGCCGCCTCGGCCGCCGCGACCAGATTATCGACCGACTCGGGGTCCGACAGGTTCGCCGTCGCGAAATGCGCCCGCTCGCCCAGCGCCTTGGCCAGATCCGCCAGCACCGCCTCGCGCGTGCCCGACAGCACGACGGTCGCACCCTGGGTGTGCAGCGCCCGCGCCACCGCCCCGCCGATTCCGCCCGTCGCGCCGGTCACCAGCGCGGTCTTGCCTGCAAGATTGAACATCATGTCCTCCGAACCACCACCCCATCAGGGCGATGTCTGTCCAACAATAGAAAAACGCCGCCAACGATCAAACCGATGACGAAAGGTACGATATGTCCGGGCTTTACGCCCTCATGGCCGCTCACGAACAGGTCCAGCGCCACGCTGACCGTTACGCCCACGACCGCAGACCACCAGCCGACGCTCTTGCGGTCCAGCACCACCAGTGCTGTCGCACACAGCGCCAGATAGGCTTGGGACGCGCCAGAGACATAGGCGTCAGGCTGCGCCAGCGCTGACGCCAGTTGCCCGAAAGCGCCGCCGATCAGACCTAATGCCAGAACCAGCGGCCAACTCACCCGCCGCGTTAGCGCAGACCCGACCAAGCCGATGATGACGGCGTTGAACACCATGTGCGGAAACTTGACGTGCAGCCATTGCGAAGCCAGCAATTTCCACCCGTGGCCCACCGTTAAAGTCCGACCTTCGAAGGCCCCATAGGCCGTCAGGTCAATGGAATGCTGACGCACCCACAGCGGTTGCCCAAGATCGACCGCGACCGCGATCCAGACGAGGACAATGCTCGCCGCCCAGATCCAAAGGATCGCTGAGCCCCGTGTCACGGTTTTTAGACCAGAGCCTTGGCGAAGGCTTCCAGCTCTTCCGGCGTGTTCAGCGGCAGGCTTTCGGCCTCAGGCGCGATCCGCTTGGCCATGCCGGTCAGCACCTTGCCCGAGCCGATCTCGACGAAGCGGGTCGCCCCACCCCCGCCTTGAGAGTCTGGCGTCGCCATCCACTCCATGCTTTCGCGCCAGCGCACCCGGCCGGTGACCTGTTCGACCAGCAGCCGACGGATCACCTCTGGATCGCGTTCCGGCCGCGCCAGAACATTGGCCACCACGGGAACCGCCGGAGCCAGGATGGTCGCCGAGGCCAGGGCCGCCGCCATCTCGTCCGCCGCCGGCTGCATCAGCGGGCAGTGGAAGGGCGCCGAGACGTTCAGCGGGATCGCCCGCGCCCCCAGTTCCTTGGCCTTCTCGATAGCCCGGTCCACAGCCGCCTTCTCGCCCGAGATGACGATGTTTCCGGCGTTGTTGTCATTGGCGACCACGCAGACGCCGACCTCGGCGCCCGCCGCCGCAGCGGCCTCGGCCAGGGCCAGATCGGTCTTGGGCCCGATCAGCGAGGCCATCGCCCCCTGCCCCACCGGAACCGCCCGCTGCATGGCCTGGCCGCGCAGTTTCAGCAGCCGCGCCGTATCCGACAGCGAGATCGCCCCCGCCGCCGCCAGGGCCGAATATTCGCCCAGCGAGTGACCGGCCACATAGGCCGCCGTCGCCACGTCGAACCCGAACTCGACCTTCAATGCCCGGATCGCCGCCATGGACACCGCCATCAGGGCCGGCTGGGCGTTCTCGGTCAGGGTCAGCTGGTCCTCGGGGCCTTCGCGCATCAAGACCGACAGCTTCTGGCCCAGGGCCTCGTCCACCTCGGCGAAGACATCGCGGGCGGATTGAAAGGCGTCGGCCAGTTGCGCGCCCATGCCGACGGCTTGGCTGCCCTGTCCGGGAAACAGAAGTGCGAGGGTCATCGACCGCTCCCTGAATCATTGATCAAGAGCGCGGACCCCTAAGGCCTGACTTCCCTCAGGGCAAGCGGCGGCGCGCTGGCCGCCTTACCCCGCCCGTCGCGCCGAGACCTTGATCTGGACGTCGATCATCTTCGACACCCAGTCGCCGGTCGCGTCTGACTCCATGCCGATGTTCAGGGCCGTCCGGTCCAGTTCCAGCCGCCCGGCCACCGTGGCGACGCCGTCAGCCTCGCTGAAGGTGAAGGGCAGGACCACGCGCAGGGTCGTCGTCTTGACCCGCAGCGTGCCGGTCGCCTGGTAGCGATCCCCGCCCAGGGCGCGGAACCCTGTCGTCTCGAACCGGGCGGTCGGATATTGGGCGGGATCGAACCATTCGGCGCCCTGCAAAGACCCCTCCTGGGTCGCATCGCCGGTGCGGGCCGAGTTCGTCTGCACCGTGATCACCGCCTTGGACCCGGCCAGGTCTTGCGGATCGAAGCGGATCTGCCCCGTCCACTGTTCGAACCGCCCCTTGAAGGCGTCGCCCGACTGGGTTCCGCCGAAGGCGATGCTGGAGGCCGCGCGATTGATCGTCCAGACGCCGGCCTCCACAGCTGTCTCGGCCGGCGCCTCTTCGGCGACCGGATCAGCTGCGGTTTCGGGCGCGGTTTCGGGCGCCGACACCGGCGTCGGGGCCGCCGCGGGCGGCGCTGTGCGGCTCATGTCCAGACTGGGCTTGGGGTCGGGCCGCGCCGCGACCGCGCCGGCCATGGCCACGACCGCGATCAGGGCCACGCCCACGCCCCGCTCGACCCAGGGCGAAGCCGGAGATGTCTTTGGGGCCGTCGCCGACGCATGACCCTCCGCCGGCTTGAGGAAGGGAACCATATGCGCCAGCACCCCGTCGTGGTCGAGAAACTGGTGCTTCAACGCCGCCCCGATGTGCAGCGCGATCAGGGCGACCGCGCCCCAGGCCATCGCCGCATGCGCCCCCATGGCCTGGAAGGCCAGGGTCCGTCTGACGCTCGCCGACAGTTCGGCCACGCCCGGCAGATGCGGGATCGGGAAGAGGCCGAACCAGCTGGTCGCGACCTCCAGCGCCCGGTCCAGCGCCACGGCCCATCCGGTCGACACATACAGCCACCCCGTCAGCGGCAGGGCCAGCATCAGAGCGTAAAAGGCCACATGGGTCGCATTGGCCGCAAAGCCTTCCCATCGCTTCATCCCGCCCGGCAGGGCCGGCGGTCGATGCGTCAGACGCCAGACGATCCGCACCACGGTCAGGGCCAGGATCAGAAAACCGATCGACTTGTGAATCTGGAACACCCGATAGGCCAGGGCCTGACTGTCGGGCTGTTCGATGGCCGCAGTCATCCACAATCCCATCGGGATCATCGACAGGATACAGAGCGCGATCACCCAGTGCAGGGCGATAGCAACGGCGGAATAGCGAGTGGGGGCCATCGGGACTCTCCGGATCAGCGACGCAATCCGCCCGCGTTCTCGACACGGGAAGACGTTACGCCCCTCTACACCCGACAAATCCTCCTTAGCAACAGCAACTGTATCAGTTTGTTCGCGCCGGCCCAGCTCGCCGGGCGTGCCGCACAAATGTTCTTGCTATGTTCTCCTTCCTGATCCATCCTCCCCCTTATGCAATCCGCCAAGGGAAGAGGCGCGCGTTCGAATGCGACAGGCCGTTACGAGCCCGAGCAGCATGAGTCGTTCGACGACGGCTGGACGACCGACGACGCCCAGGCCGCGCCGCTGCGCACCACCCTCACGCCCGAACACGCCCGCACCATCATCGCCCGGAACGACAGTCCCGACATCGGCTTCGACCGCTCCATCAACCCGTACAAAGGTTGCGAACATGGCTGTATCTACTGTTACGCCCGTCCGTCCCATGCCTGGATGGGCCTATCCCCGGGCCTGGATTTCGAGAGCCGGATCTTCTTCAAGCCCGAGGGGGCGCGTCTGCTGGAACAAGCCTTCCTCGCCCCCCGATACCGGTGCAAACGCATCCACATAGGCGGCAATACCGACCCCTATCAGCCGGTCGAACGCGAGCTGAAATCGACCCGGTCGATCCTCGAGGTCATGCGGCGGTTCAACCACCCGTTCAGCATCATCACCAAGTCGGTGCTGATCGCGCGCGACGCCGATATTCTGGGGCCCATGGGCCAGGCCGGCCTGGCCTCGGCCTTCGTCTCCATCACCACCCTGGACCGGGGCCTGGCCCGCGCCATGGAGCCTCGCGCCTCGACCCCGGCCAAACGGCTGGAGGCCATCAGCCGCCTCGCCGACGCGGGATGTCCCGTCGGCGTCGGCTTCGCGCCTGTCATTCCCGGCCTGAACGACCACGAACTGGAATCGGTGCTCGAGGCGGCGGCCAAGGCCGGGGCGACGCGGGCCATGTATGTCACCCTGCGCCTGCCGCTCGAGATCAAGGATCTGTTTCGCGAGTGGCTGGCCGACGCCCGGCCGGACCGCGCCGCCCGCGTCATGTCGCTGATCCGCCAGACGCGCGGGGGCAAGGACTATGACGCCGACTGGTCCCAGCGGATGAAGGGGACCGGCCCCGTCGCCGAACTGATCGGCGCCCGCTTCAAGGCCGCCGTCAAACGCTACGGCCTGGATACGCCGTTGCGACTGCTGGACGAAACCCAGTTCCGCGTGCCGGCCGACGCTCGACCGCAGCTGGAGTTGTTCGGCTAGGGCCGCCCAGGTTTCCTAATTCTGAAAACAATCAGCCGCCTTTTCAGACGCTTGAAAGTAAATCCGACAATCAACCCGGCGCCCTGCGGCGCTGTGATAAGATCAAGCCCTGGTCTTTGACACGGCGACGGAACGGATTTGAACGAGATTGCACAGTGCAATTTCAGCGGTAAGTTTTCCCCAGTAAAAACAGCAACCTGTCGCAAACTGCACAGATTGCACCCGATTTCATCCGGTGTGCAATTTCTCAGGCTTCGTCCGCCGCCGACGGATCGACGGCCCGCGTCACCAGATCCCGCCAGGTCGGGTCGGTGTCGTCGACCAGATCGACGTCCTCCATCAGGGCCACCGCCCCCTCCCCGTCCGGCAGGATCAGGCCCAGGATCTCCATCTCTTCGCCGTCCGGCCCCAGATGGCTCTCGGCCTGAACCGCGACCGCCGCCTGTTCGCCGTCCTCTTCCCACCAGATCACCGGCTGGGGCAGGTCCATGGCGATGGGGCGCGGATCATCGGTCTCGCCCAGGGCGAAGACGGCCCGCCGCGCCTGGACGTCGTCCAGCGTCGCCACCACCCCGACGAAGGGCGTCAACCGGCTCCAGTCGTCGGCGTCGAACCCGCCCCCGTCTTCGCCCAGAAAGCCATCTTCCAGCTCATCATCCATAGGGCTTACCGCTTGAAAATACTGACAAGTTCGACATGGGCCGACCACAGGAACTGATCCACCGGCGTGACCCGCTCCAGCCGGAACCCGGCGTCGATCAGCACCCGCGCATCCCGCGCAAAGGTCTGGGGATTACACGACACCCCGACCACGACAGCGGCTTTGGTCCCGGCGATCTGGGCCGTCTGGTCGATGGCCCCGGCGCGCGGCGGGTCGAACACGACGGCGTCGCACCCCTTCAGGTCATAGGGGGTCAGGGGCCGCCGGAACAGGTCGCGCGCCTCGGCCGTGATCGCCTTCATCCCCTTGGCCGAGCCCACGCCCGCCTTCAGCGCCTCGATCCCCGCCTTGGACGCATCCGCCGCGATCACCGGCGCGACGGTCGCCAGCGGGAAGGTGAAGGTCCCGGCGCCGCAGAACAGGTCGGCGATCTTCTTGGCCCCCTTCACCGCCGCCACGGCCCGCTCCACCATGGCCGCCTCGGCCTGGGGCACGGCTTGCAGGAAGCCCCCCGGCGGCAGGGGCACGGTGGCGGGGCCGAAGCCGATCTTCGGCTGACGCGCCATCACCAGGGTGTCGCCGGCCAGGCTCAGCCGCGCCAGATCGGCCCGGTGCGCCGCCGCAATGGCCCGCATCTGGGCGTCGGCCGACAGTCCGCCGCCCGAGCGCCGCTCCACGCCCGTCACATCCACGTCCAGCCCTGACAGGGTCCAGGTCACGTGCAGGGTCGGCGCCGACTTCGGATGCTCCAGAAAGGCCGCCGCCACTTCGGTCAGGGCCGGGATGGCGCGGATGATCCGGGGATCGGCCACCGGGCACTCCCGCACCTCGACCAGCCGCCACGACCGCCGCGCCTTGAAGCCCAGCACCACCCGGCCGTCCTGGGTCCGGCGCGCGTGCAGGGCCACCCGCCGCCGCGTCCCAGCCGGGCTCGCCACCGTCGCCTCGATCTCGGTCTCGATCCCCTCGCGCGCCAGGGCCAGCCGCACCTGCTCGCGCTTCCACTCCAGATAGGGCTTGTCGGCCCAGTGTTGCAGCGAGCACCCGCCGCAGTCGCCGTACTGGGGCGACACCGGCGCGATCCGGTCCGGACTGGCCGTGACGATCTCGACCTGCTCCAGCCGCCCGTCCGCGACTTGGCCGCGCACCGTCTCCCCCGGCAGGGTCAGGCCGGCGAAGACCGGCCCCTCCGGCGTCTCGGCGACGCCGTCGCCCTGTCCGCCGACGCGGCTGATCGTAAAGGTCTGCATCGCCGGGCTTCTAGCCCCACCGCTGTCGCCCGCCAAGCGCGCCGACAGAAGAGACCGAACACCAGCCGGCCTCAACCGGCCTCAAGTAGCGCTATGCGCGATAGGCCACCAAGGATGCCGCGAAGCGCGATAGGCCCCCAAAACATGAACGAAGATGAACGGGGCGCTCAAAAGCCGTTCAGCTTCGGGGCCCTAAACCTTGATGCAACAGACAGCCGGTCCACCCGTTCAGCCCCATAACTGAACGTCCGACCACAAGGGGTTGAAGATGCGTCTCTCCACCAAGTCCCTCGCCGCCGTCGCGACCCTGACCCTCGGCGCCGTCGCCGCGCCCATGGCCGCCTCGGCTCAGAGCTACGGCTACAGCCAGAACTACGGCACCGGCGCCTACGCCCCCTCCTACGACTACGGCCGTTCTCAGGCCTACGACCCCTGCGCCCGCGAACGCCAGGGTCGCACCGGCGCCGGGGCCCTGGTCGGCGGCGGCGCCGGCGCGGTCATCGGCTCGCAGCTGGCCGCCCGTGGTCGCCGCACTGAAGGCAGTATCCTGGGCGGCGTCGTCGGCGCGTTGATCGGGTCACAGGTCGGCCGCTCCAGCTCGGACGCCTGCCGCACCTACCAGAGCAGCTACGGCGCCAGCAGCTATTACAGCCAGGGCTACGGCGAATATGACGACCGCGACAGCCGCGATCAGGCCTATCGCGACGACGACCGCCGCGACGACTACGCCTACAATGGCGACGACGATCACGACGACCGCTCTCGCCCGGTCGACTCCTATCAGAATTCAGACGGATGCCGCCTGGCCGAAAGCCAGATCCGTCTGCCCGATGGTCGCACGGACACCCGCTACGTCCGCACCTGCCCCGACCAGTACGGCCGCTATCGCGTCGTCGATTAATTTTCAGCCCCCCTGTCAGATCGACGACGTGACGGGAGCCGCCGGAGGACTTGTCCTCCGGCGGTTTCTCATTGTTTGAGGGGCTATCGCGCTTCGCGCTACTTGAGCCCGTTATTTGAGGGGGTATCGGGCGTTTAGTCTGGCTTCTTGGCCCAGAGCAGGAACTCGACGTTCCCGTCGCCGCCGGTGATGGGGCTCTCGGTCGTGGCCTGCACGGCCCAGCCCATCGCCTCCAGCCAGTCCCGAACACGCTCCACAGCGGCGGCATGGGCGGCCGGATCCTTGATCACACCCTTCTTGCCGCCGCCGGGCCCATCGGCCTCGAACTGCGGCTTGATCAGGGTGATCAGGTCCGCCCCCGCTGTCGCCAGATCCAGCGCAGCGGGCAGAACCTTGATCAGGCTGATGAAACTCGCGTCGCACACGACCAGCGCCGGCGCCTCCGGGATCAGTTCCGGCGTCAGGTCGCGCGCATCCGTGCGCTCCAGATTGACCACCCGAGGGTCGGCTGCGACCCGGTCGTGCATCTGGCCGAAGCCGACATCGACCGCGAACACCTTGGCCGCGCCGCGATCCAGACAGACCTCGGTGAAGCCGCCGGTGGACGCCCCGACGTCCAGCACCACCCGTCCTTCGACGGCCACGGGCCAGACGGTCAGGGCGTGGTCCAGCTTCAACGCCCCACGCCCGACCCAGCGGTGGGCGTCAATATAGCCGATGGCGGCGTTCGCGCCGACGGTCTGAGACCCGGACTTGGCCGGCGCCCCGTCCACGGTGACGCCGCCGGCCTCGATGGCCGCCTTCGCCCTGGCCCGGCTTTCCGCCAGGCCGCGCGTGACCAGAAGCTGGTCCAGCCTCATCCGATCTCGCTCAGCCGCGCCAGCGCCGCCTGCAACTTGACCTTGCCCGCCTCGGCCTCGGCCAGTTTGGCCCGCTGTTCATCGACCACTTCCGGCGCGGCCCGCGACACGAAATTGGGATTGCCCAGCTTCTTGTTCACATGGCCGATATCGCTTTCGAAGACGGCGATCTCCTTCTCCAACCGCGCCCGTTCGGCGGTCAGATCGATGATCCCGGCCAGCGACAGGGCGACCGTCGATCCACCGGAAACGAAGGTCACGGCCCCGGTCGGCGCGGCCTCCGCCGATCCGACCTCGGACACCCGACCCAAGGTCAGGATCAGGTCGCGATGGCGCGCGATCCGCTCGGCCGTCACGACGTCGGGCGCAACGAAAGCCAGCGGCGGCTTGGCCGCCGGCGGCACGTTCATCTCGGCCCGCAGACCCCGGATTTCACCGACCAGATCGACCAGCCAGCCGATCTCGGCCTCGGCCGAGGCATCGATGAAGCCGTCCGGCAGCACCGGCCATTCGGCGCCGATCAGCAGGCTCTCCCGCGCCGGACCTTCCTTGCCCAGCTCGGCCCACAGTTCTTCGGTGATGAAGGGCATGACCGGGTGCAGCAGCTTCAGCGTCTGGTCCAGGGTCCAGGCGGTCATGGCCCGCGTCTCGGCCTTGGCGGCCTCATCGGCGCCGTTGAACACCGGCTTGGCCAGTTCCAGATACCAGTCGCAGAAGACATTCCAGACGAACCGATACAGCGCCCCCGCCGCATCGTCGAACCGCCCGCCCTCGATGGCCTCGGACACGGCCCGCTCGGCCTTGGTCAGTTCGCCGCGGATCCAGCGGTTGATCGTCTGTTCGACCGTCGCGGGATCGAAGCCCTCGACGCGCTGCGCCTCGTTCATCTGGCTGAAGCGCGCGGCGTTCCACAGCTTGGTGCCGAAGTTGCGGTATCCCTCGATCCGCTGTTTCGACAGCTTGATGTCGCGCGTACCCGACAGGATGGCCATGGTGAAGCGCAGCGGATCGGCGCCCAGTTCGTCGATGATGCCCAAGGGGTCGATGACGTTCCCCTTGGACTTGCTCATCTTCTGGCCCTTCTCGTCGCGGACCAGGCCGTTGATGATGACCCGTTTGAACGGGACCTCGCCCATGAAGTGCTGGCCCATCATCATCATCCGGGCGACCCAGAAGAAGATGATGTCCGCCGCTGTGACTAGGTCGCTGGTCGGATAGAACCGCTCCAGATCCTCGGTCTTCTCGGGCCAGCCCATGGTCGAGAACGGCCACAGGGCCGAGCTGAACCAAGTGTCCAGCACGTCTTCGTCCTGGGTCAGGGCGACCTCGGAATCATAGTCCGCCATCGCCAGTTCGCGGGCGTCTTCTTCGGTCTCCGCGACATAGATCTCGCCGTTCGGGCCATACCAGGCCGGGATGCGGTGGCCCCACCACAGCTGGCGGCTGATGCACCAGGGCTCGATGTTCCTCAGCCATTCGAAATAGATCTTCTCGTACGACTTCGGCTCAAACACCGTGTCGCCCTGCTCCACCGCCTTCAGCGCGGGCTGGGCCAGGACCTTGGCGTCGACGTACCACTGGTCCGTCAGCCACGGTTCGATGACCACGCCGGAGCGGTCGCCGTGCGGCACGACGTGCTTGGTCTTCTCGATCTCGCGCAGCCAGCCCTCTTCTTCGGCCCGAGCGACGATGGCCTTTCGCGCGGCGAAGCGGTCGAGGCCCTGAAGGTCGCGCGGGATTTCGTTTTCGATCAGGAACAGCTCTGAACCGTAATCCAGCGCATCGGTGCCGGGGATTTCGCGGTAGGTCACATCGGCTGAGCTAAGAATTTGCCCGAACGAGTTCATAATGTTGATGGACCGCAGCCCTGCACGCTTGCCGACTTGGAAGTCGTTGAAGTCATGTGCCGGCGTGATCTTGACCGCGCCGGACCCCTTGGTCGGATCAGCATATTCATCCGCGACGATTGGGATGCGACGGCCAGTGATAGGCAGGATGACATCATTCCCCACGATCGACGCATACCGCTCATCCTCGGGATGAACCGCCACGCCGGTGTCGCCCAGCATGGTCTCGGGCCGGGTCGTCGCCACCACGATGAAGTCGCGCGTCTCCCACTCCGTCGCCTTGCCGTCCTCGTCGAAGGCGACGGGGTGTTCGTAGGTGACGCCGTCCGCCAGCGGATAGGCGAAATGCCAATAGGCGCCGTCCACCTCGCGCTGCTCGACCTCCAGATCCGAGATGGCGGTCTGGAAATGCGGATCCCAGTTCACCAGCCGCTTGTCGCGATAGATCAGGCCTTCCTTGTGGAGCTGCACGAAGACCTTGCGCACGGCGGCGTTCAGCCCCTCGTCCAGGGTGAACCGCTCACGCGACCAGTCGCAGGACGCGCCCAGCCGGCGCAGCTGGCGCACGATGGTCCCGCCGCTCTCGGCCTTCCATTCCCAGACCTTGTCGATGAAGGCGTCGCGGCCCATGTCGCGCCGCCCGACGTTCCCGGCGGCCGCCAGCTGGCGCTCGACCACCATCTGGGTGGCGATGCCGGCGTGGTCCGTGCCCGGCAGCCACAGCACCCCCTTGCCCTTCATCCGGTGATACCGGGCCAGAATGTCCTGAAGCGTATTGTTCAGCGCATGGCCGATGTGCAGGCTGCCCGTCACGTTCGGCGGCGGAATGACGATCGAATAGGCGTCGGCGGCGCCGTCCGTGGCCGCAGCGGCGCGCGGCGCGAACAGGCCGCTCTCTTCCCACTGGGCGTACAGACGGGGTTCGGCGGCCTGGGGTTCGAAGGTCTTCTCGAGCATGGGTCTTCTTTGATCGTTGTCGTGTGGCCGGGAGACGGCCTTGAATGACAAAGGGCGGCCCCCGCAGGAGCCGCCCCTCGATAGTCTGCGGTGAAGCGAAGGGCTAGGCGCTGCGCGCGATGCGTTCGACTTCCTTTTGTACCGCCGCCTGGACGATGCCGGGCAGATTATTGTCCAGCCAGTCCTTCAGCAGCGGACGCAGCATCTCGGCGACCATGGCCTCGACGGTGTTGCCGCTGACGAACGGCATGTCGCCCGACGCCGGAGCCTCCGGCTTCTTGAACGAGGCGGCCAGGCCGGCGAAGGCCGAGGCCGCGCTGGCGGCGGCGCTTTCGCCGACCAGCGAATCATAGGCCGGCGCGGGCGCCTCAGCGGCGGCTTCGACGGGCTCAGGTTCGGGCTCGAACTGGGGCTCGGGCTCGGGCGCGGTCTCGACGATATCGAGATCGCCGATGGTCTCTGCGGGCTGCGCGTCTTCCGCCGGCGCCTCGTACAGCTCCGTCAGCTCGAGCACTTCCTCATCGGCCGCTTCGGGCTCAGCCTCAGCCGGCGCTTCAAATATGGTCTCAGCCGCAGCGGGCTCCGGGGCGGGCTCGGGTTCCGGTTCGGGCGCAGGCGCTGCTGCGGCCGGCGTCTCGGCCGGTGCATCGTCTTCCGAGATGATCCGGCGAATCGACGCCAGGATCTCCTCCATGGTGGGTTCCTGGGCGGACTGATCGGACATGACTAACCTGGGAGAGGCCTGGGATGAAACGGGGGCGTCGAGGTGGCCCCCGACACTATTCACGGGTTGGGGCTGGAAAGATCAAGCCTTTCCGACCCCGATGAGTGTCGTCGCATCAACGCCCGTCAGAATCAACGGGCGTTTTGGAACTCGACCCCCGACCGAAGTCAGGCGCCGGGCGCGGTCCGGATCACGTCGCTCTTCAGCTGGGTGTCGATCGGCGCGTCAGGCGCGTCGTCGGCGTCGACCACGGGCGGCGAGGCGACGCGGTCCAGCGCCTCGATCACGCCGTCCCACGGCAGACCGCCGCGATTGCGGACGCGGTCATAGTTGGCCTTGGCGTCATAGGCCGTGAGGTCAGCGTTGAGGCTTGCGCCTTCAAGTTGCCCCATGGCCGACAGCAGCGAGGCGCGGGCCACATATTCCGCAGCGCGGGCGGTGGCCAGCGAGGTTTGGGCCGACCGCAGCGTCACTTCCTGATTCAGCACGTCCAGCGTGGTGCGCAGGCCGACCTGGGCCTCCTGCCGCACGCCTTCCGCCGCAACCGAGGCGGCGCGTACCGCCTCTTCGCCGGCGGCCACGGTCGCACGGGTCGACAGGACCTGGGCATAGGCCGAGCTGACGTTCTGAAGCACGGTGCGGCGCTCGCCCTCGACGGCGATTTGGGCGGCGTTGGCCTGCTCCAGCGCCTGGGCCACCCGCGACCGGTTCAGGCCGCCGGTGAACAGCGGCACCGACAGGGTGGCGCCGGCGGTGAAGCTGCGGCGATCCGCCAGTTCGTCCAGATTGCCCAGATCGGTGGCCGTGCCGCCGTAAGAGGCGGTGGCGCGCACCGACGGCAGATATTCGGCCCGGGCGGCGGCGACGGCGGCCTCGGCGGCCTGCAACGAATAGCCGGCCGAAAGCACGCCCGGATTACGCGCCAGGGCGATTTCCATGGCGGCGTCGAAATCGGTCGGGACGGTCGGCAGAACCGGGGCGGATTCCAGATCGCTGGGCGACTGGCCCACGACGGCGGCATAGGCGGCGCGCGTGATCGACAGCTGAGCCTGGGCGTTGGCCAGGTCGGCCTCGGACTGGGCCAGCGAGGCCTCCGCCTGGGCTACGTCGGTGCGGGTGATCTCCCCGACCTCGAAACGGGCGCTGGTCTCTTCCAGTTGGCGTTGCAGCACGGCGAGGTTTTCCTGGCGAATGCGCAGGATTTCCATGTCGCGGGAGACGTTCACATAGGCCTGGATCACCGACAGCATGACCGATTGCTCGACCTCACGCAGGTTCTCACGCCCCGCCATCACGCTGGCGCGGGCCTGGTCGATGGCCCGGGAGGTCCGGCCCGCGGTCCAGATGGTCTGGGACAGGCTGACGCCGACGGTAGCCCCGTCGCTATCCGAAGACGAGCTGGCGCCCGGCGTGGCGGCCGGGAAGTCGCTGCGGGTGTAATCGACCTCGGCCGAGGCGCTCAGGGTCGGGCGCAGGCCCGAGCGCGCCTGGACGACGGTTTCATCCAAGGCGCGCTGATTCGCCCGCTGGGCCAGCAGACTGGGGTTGGTCTGATAGGCCAGGGCGATCGCTTCCTGCAGCGTCTCGGCCCAGGCGGGCGCACCCAGCCCTGCGACGAGAGCCACCACAGCGGCCGAAGCCAGCACACGCGAGCGTTTCAACATTGTCCGTCCTTGCCTGACGCCCCCGGGAGCGCCCGAATGTCATCAAGCGTAACTGCGGCCTCAGTCGATCTGACGCCAGTTAAGTTTTTTTCACGCAGACGGCGAACCCCCGCGTGTCGGCCTCACAACGCGAATGTCGGCGCCGGCGTCAGTTCCGCAAGAAGGGCCGGCGACGAATCGAACAGTTCACGACGCGACAGGCCTTCACGCCCCTTCACATACAGGGCGCCCTTGCCGATGGCGCCGCGACGTTCGACCAGGACCATGCGGCCGCCGATGCGCAGGGCCTTGCCCCAGGCCTCGGGCACAGCCGCCACGCCGCCCTCGCAGACGATCAGGTCCCAGTCTTCGCCCACAGCCGTGTCCAGGGGGGCGACCGACGTGGCCACACCCTCTTCGGCCAGGGCCTCGC
Organism: Brevundimonas sp. SL130; assembly: GCF_026625805.1. Classification (NCBI taxonomy): domain Bacteria; kingdom Pseudomonadati; phylum Pseudomonadota; class Alphaproteobacteria; order Caulobacterales; family Caulobacteraceae; genus Brevundimonas; species Brevundimonas sp. SL130. Next base: position 1,955,767 of record NZ_CP113064.1, on the reverse strand, counting down.
CCACGACCTCAAACACGGCCGGATCGGCTTCCTGGGCCGTGACCGTCAGGCCCATGCGGGCCAGAACCGCCGCCGCATAGGGCGCCGCGATGGCCAGGGTCTTCTCGCCCTCGCGCGCATCGGCGGCCTGCAGCAGCTTGGACACGTCGCGCGCCGGCATCAGCTTGCGATCACCCGCGATTTCGACCGAGGCGTCGGAATAGACGGCGAAAACCCGGTCCGCCGCGCAATAGCGCTCACGGGGGACAACCATCATGGCCAGGTGAATCTCGTGATTGGTGACGTCGTTCACGCGGACCTGCGAGTCGACCATGGCCTTGCGCTCGGCGGTAAAATCCATCTTTGGGCAGCCTTCAATCGATAGTCAGGGGAGGAAATCTCGCGCGCTTATAGTTCCGTGCGTTGCAGCGGACAATCCGATCTGATAGCGAACGCCCCTCGCGATGACCGCCCCCGAGAAATCGGGACATAAAGCGGCCTGATGGCGGAGTGGTGACGCAGAGGACTGCAAATCCTTGCACCCGGGTTCGATTCCCGGTCAGGCCTCCATCGCGACAACAGAACAAGAGGCGCGGATCCCAGGATCCGCGCCTCTTTTCATTTAGGCCTGTAGGCCTGCGATGTTCAGCTGACCGGCGCGGTGATCCAGCCGATCACACCTGCCGCGCCCAGCCCCGCAGCACAGACCGCGACAAAGATCGCGGCCCGGCCGTTTCGGTTCAGAAAATACAGAATGTTCATTGCGCGCCCCCACACCAACTGGAGGCATGGCGTCACAGTTTCAGCCTCTCGACAAGGTATACAAATCCTTAACGCGTCACATCCTGGTGAGCGGCGGGCCTAGGCGGCGGCTGTAGCGCTGGTCACATGGTGAAGGGCCAGGGCGCTGGCGACGGCGACGTTCAGCGAATCGAAGCCGCCCGCCATGGGCACGCCGACCGCGCGGCACCGTTCGATCACCGCGCGCGGCAGGCCCGGCCCCTCCGAGCCGACCATCAGGGCGACCGGCCCCCGAGGCCTGTAATCCGCCAGTCGTTCGGTCGCCGACGGCGTCAAGGCCACCACCTCGACCCCGCGCGCCTGCATCTCCGCCACCAGTCCTTCGGCGGACTCGGAAACCGAAGACCGCGTTCGCAGGACCGCCCCGACCGAGACACGGATAGATTTGCGATAGAAGGGATCGCAGCAGGCTTGATCCATCAAGACGGCGCGGGCGCCGAAGGCCGCCGCGTTCCGGAATAGCCCGCCCATATTGTCGTGATTGCCGATCCCGCTCGCGATCACGAAGACGTCGTCGCTCTCTACGGTGGCGAGAATCTCCGCCAACGGCGGGACGCGCGGCTTCTCGCCCAGGGCCAGAATGCCCCGATGCAAGGGGAAGCCGGCGATCCGGTCCAGAACCGTCTGACCGGCGACATAGACGGGCGTCGATTGCCCCAACGCCTCGATCACGTCCCGCAGGGCGTCCGCGCGCTTCTCGGCCAGCAACAGGGCGCGCGGGCGGCACAGCGACGCCGCCGACGCCAGCACCCGCACCACCACCTCCCCTTCGGCGATGAACAGGCCGTCGCGACCCGTCAGGTCGCGTTCGCGAATATCGCGAAAGCCGGAGATCCGGGGGTCTTCAGGGTCATTGATCGAGATCGTGCGCATTCGTCGTTTTTCCCATTGCACGAATCGAATGGCCGCTGCTATAGGCCCGCCTCCCGAGCAGTTCCGCGGTAGCTCAGTGGTAGAGCAGCCGACTGTTAATCGGCTGGTCGTAGGTTCGAATCCTACCCGCGGAGCCACTCGGGCCAGAACAGCGTTGCGATACGACGCGTTCTGGCGGGCATGGCCCAGACCGATGTTTCTTACATTTTGAGTTCGCCGCCCGACGAGACCTTTCGTTCGGGCTCGGCGTTTTTCCGGCTCCCCAGGGAAGCGTCCTGACGTCCGCCCCTCGAAAGGCACGGACAGAATGAAGCGATCACGGTTCACGGCCCGTCTCGGCGCCCTGGAGGCGGCCGCTTCGCCGCACTGACGTGACGACGCCAAATCTTTGTTCGTTACACGCCAAGACGTGCGGCCAGCCTCGACCCTAGTCATGTCCTTATGACGACCATGCTCACATCCGAATTCATCCGCGGTCTCGACAGCTCGGCGCAGGACGTATCGACCGCCGAGACGCTCCCCCCCGCTTGTTACACGGACGCCGAATTCTATGCGTTCGAGAAGGAGGCCATCTTCGCGCGCGAGTGGCTGTGCGTCGGGCGCGAGAGCTGGCTGGCGGAGCCGGGCGACTATTTCACCACTACGATCGCCAATGAGCCGATGGTCATAGCCCGCAACCGCAAGGGAGAGATCAAGGCGATGTCATCCGTCTGCCAGCACCGGGCCATGCTCGTGGCCGAAGGCAGCGGAAATGCTCGGGGCTTCCTGTGTCCCTACCACCACTGGTCCTATTCGCTGGATGGCGATCTGATCGCCGCTCCGGCGATGAACAAGACCTGCGAGTTTGACCGCAAGGCGCACGGCCTGCCAAACTTCAAAGTCGAACTTTGGCACGGGTTCATTTTCGTCAATCTGGATCCCGACGCCGAGGCGCTGGCGCCGCGCCTGACCCAGGTGGCCGAGGCGATCGCCCCATATGACCTGGCCAATGCCGAAGGCCCCCGACCGGAACCAGCGCCGATGATGGCGTGGAACTGGAAGGTCATGTTTGAGAACAACAACGACGGCTATCACGCCAGCCGCCTGCACCATGGCCCGCTGCACGACTTCGTGCCATCGAATCTGGCGGAATTCCCCCCGGCCGACCCCGCAGCCGCCGGCTATCTACGCTACAATGGCTCGACCCATCCCGACGCGAGCTTCAACGCCACACAAAAGGCTATGCTGCCGATCTTCCCGGGTCTGACCGAGGTCGAGCGCAACCGACTGACCTTCGCCAACCTGCCCCCCACCCTGTCGCTGGTCATGACCAGCGACGTGGTGATCTATATGATCCTGCGGCCCGACAGTCCCCAGACCCATTACATGGACACCGGCCTGCTGGTCGCACCGGGCGCGATGAAGGACAACTCCTTCCCGCACAAGCTCGAGGCTATGTGGATCGCCACCCAACACATCATCGCCCAGGACTTCGACGTCGACGCCAAGGTCCAGATCGGCCTGCAGTCCCGCTACGCCAAGCGCGGCCGCTATTCCTGGCAGGAAGGCGCCCAGGCCGGACTGAACAGCTGGTTGATCCGGCGCTATAAGGCCGAGTGGGAACGTCGCAACCCCGAGCCTCCGGTCACGCCACGTCTGGCGGTCGTCAGTGGCTGATTCTCGTCAGGCATCCCCGATTACGGCGGCGACGCAAACGCTTCCCCAACCGTCCTACCCCGCCTCCAGCAAGTCGAGTGTCGCTACGCCCATGGTTCAAATCAATATCGTGACGCGCGAAGGCGAGACGATACGGGTGAAGGGCGCAGAGGACGTCTCTGTGATGGAGGCCATACGGGACGCCGGGGTCGGGGAGCTTCTCGCCCTATGCGGCGGCGCGCGATCCTGCGCCACCTGCCATGTCTATGTGGGACGCGACACCGCAGACCTGGTCGCACCAATGGGCGAGGACGAGAACGACCTGCTCGACGCCTCTGACTACCGTACCGAGTTATCCCGTCTTTCCTGCCAGCTGAAACTGACCCGCGGCCTGGACGGCCACACCTTCGTTATAGCCCCCGAAGACTGATCCGACCCGAAGGCTCATCCCTCGATGACGGCCTCGGCGACCGCAGATTGCAGGGCTTTCAGAGGCGTGCTCGCATCCGCCAGGGCGGCTTCGGATATGACAGCGCGCCCGACCACGAGGGCGCGCCCCTGGACGTAGTCCTTGACGGAGTTGACGCAGTCTAGCGCGATCACTCGCCCCTTCCGAAGATAGACGACGGAATAGCTGGCGCTGTCAGCATCGCCCCGCACCACCGCCGCATCATATCCAAGAGCCAGCCCCACCGACTGGAGACGCAGGTCATACTGGTTGGACCAGAACCAAGGCGCCGCCACATAGGGAGCCGGTCGTCCGCAGATGTAGCGCGTCGCCGTCTGCGCCTGGTCATGGGCGTTCTGGACACATTCCAGACGGATCGGATCGACGCCCGCGAACGGATTGACGTGGCGCGCGCAATCGCCGATCGCGAAGACGCCGTCCAGGCTGGTGCGGCAGAACTCATCGACCAAGACCCCGTCGTCTCCATCCGCGCCCGCATCGAGCAAAGGCTGGACGGCGGGCGTCACCCCGATGCCGACGACGACCCTGTCCGCGCGAAGCACCTCGTCATTGGACAGAACAACCGCACTGACCCGGCCGTCGCGGCCGCGCAACTCGGCGACGGACAGGCTGAAGCGGAAATTGACACCCATGCTGCGATGCGTGGTCTCGAAGGTCCTTGCGACGATCTCGCCCGAGGTTCGGGCTAACAACCGCTCTCTCGCCTCGACCACCGTGACGCGCTTGCCCATCTTGATCAGGGCCGCAGCCGCTTCCAGGCCAATATAGCCGCCGCCGATCACGACAATATCGCGCACCGTGTCCAGACCGGCCAGCAGACCGTCCACGTCTTCACGCCCTCGCAGCACATGGACGCCTTCCAGATCGCATCCAGCACAGGTCAGCCCCCGGGGCGCCGCACCGGCGGCCCAGATCATCCGCCCGTAAGAAAGGACGTCGCCCGCGTCGGTCGTCGCCCGTCGCTCGACCGGATCCACAGCGACGACCCTGACCCCCGGCCGCAGGAGGATGTCCCGTTCGGTCCAGGCGGTCGCCGACCGCAGCGCCAGACGATCAAACGTCTTGGCGCCCGACAGATAGTCCTTCGACATCGACGGTCGATCATAAGGGAGCCAGGGCTCGTCCCCAACCAGAGCGATGGAGCCCTCGAACTTCTCCTGCCTCAGTTGGATCGCCGCCTGGGCGCCGCCGTGACCGGCGCCGACGATGAGGACGTCGAAATGCTCCACGACCAGGGCCCGTTTAGGACATCAGACGCGGCACGGCCGCCAGTTTGATGCTGAACCAGGCGTCGGGATGCTCGGACTTGCCGTCGCGCGGCGCTTCGCGCACTTGCACCACGCCGTTCTTGCCAAAGCCCGGCACGACGGGACGCCCCGCATTGCGGCTCAGCCAAAGTCGCAGAAGATGCCGTCGACGCTGCGGCTCGGGGTGGTCCTCGAACTCGGTGCGGGAATGTAGGGCCGCGTAGTTCGACAGCCACTGAATATCGCCCGGCCGGAAATCCATCTCGATGGCCATGCCCGGCTCGTAGGTGATCTCGTCAAACAGCTGCAGCACCTCAATCTGCTCGGGCGTGATGCGTGGCACATCGGGATATTCCTGGGCGGTCAGGATATAGAGGCTGCCCGCGTACATGCTAAAGACCCCCTGCTCGAGACTGACGACCGGCGAGGTGTAGCTGTTGGCCGGCGCTTCATGATCCTGACGCTTCCAATCCCAGTGGAACGGCTGGAGCAGCAGGGGCGCGAGATCGGGGCGACGCCGCAAAATCTCATTGTAGATCTCGGCTCCGGACACCAGGCAGGACGCACCGCCGGACTTGGCCGGACGCAGGCACATCAGCGAGACGATGTCGGAACTGTCGGAATGGAAGACCAGCTTGTCGCGCACTTTGGACGACAGGGCCGTGGGGTCGTCCATAGTCTTGGTCGAGGTGGCGTAGACACTGTCCATCAGATCGCCCAGCTCGTTCAAACGGATCGGGTCGCCCATGTGCAGGCCGAGGATGTAGTAAATCGCCGCTGACAGAGCGTCGGAATAGAGGTCGGTGCGCAGGCCCCGCACCAGGACAAAACCACGCCCCCGGTCCACGTCGTTGCCCCATTGCTCTATGGCCGCAGCGCAGGCCACGAGCGGATAGTCGTCCGCCTGCACGAAGCGAAGGTCCGGATCCTCTTCAACGAAACGCTGGCCCAGAACTTCCAGCTCGGTCCGTTGCTCCGGGGAGAGCAAATAGACCCAGTCCTGCGACTTGCTGAGCCTGTCCCCACGCCAAGCGGCGGCTCCAGTGACGGGCGGCAATGCGGTCAGGGTGCTCATTTCTAGGTCTCGACTTCTGGTGGAGGCATGATCTGGCGCAAGCCTACCACTTCGCAGATCGGTCGATTTGTCGTCAGCCGCGCGCGAAGTTGACCCTGCCCGCCCTCAACCGGCGAACATGGCCTTGCGGATGATCGCATGGACGCCCCAGTTGCCGTTGACGACCTGGGTAATGCCGAAATCGACGCCGACCGACAGCAGGGAAATCGCCTCGTCTTCGCTCAACCCCCGCGTCGTCATCAGGAACCGCCTCGCCTTGCGAAAGGCGTCGCGCATGGCCAGGTCGATTGACGACTTCTTGTAGACCTCGCTCTGGGCCGCAGCGCCGAGCTCCTTCAGGTAGTTGGGGTGGCTGAAGCCGAAGATGACCCATTCGTCGGCGGTCTCTAGCAGCGGGTAGTCCAGATCCTTCAGCGGCTCGCGCGCCGTCTTGGCCGGATGCAGGATGATCTGGATCACGGCCGTCATGGAACATTCGATGGCCGTGCCGCACAGTTCTGAGTCGCCCTGGGACGCGTGCGGGTCACCGATCGAGAGAAGGCCGCCTGCGACCGCGACCGGCAGGAAGATGCTGGCGCCGGGGCCCAGGCGCCAGTTGTCGATATTGCCCCCGAAATTCGCCGGCGGCACGGAGTCTACGAGATCGGCATGACCCGGAGCCATGGCCACGACGCCGAAATGAGGGCGGATCGGCACCTCGATATCGCGCAGGATTTCGAAATTGCGCTCTACGGTGTCCAGATCGACCGGAACGCCGGGATAGTCGATCTTGTCGTGCACAATCCCGAACGGATCGGTTTGGGGCGTCCAGCGATAGTTGTACACGGCCCGGGCGCAGCTCCGGCTGTGCTGGTGATCGATCTCATAGATGGTCACGACCTCGCGCGGCTTCGGCTCCGTCAGCAGATCGTTGTAGTGGAAGCCCCAGTAGGCGGCGGCGTTGCTGCCGAAGGCCCGGCCGGCGAACCGCGGATTGCCGCTGGGCCGGGGCGAGATATCGAGAATTCGAACCTCGACAACATCCCCAGGACGGGCGCCCGCAATGGCGATCGGTCCGGTGCAGATGTGGACGCCGAACCCCTCGCCGGCCCCCCTGCCCAGGGCGGAGGCGTCGCCCGGCCCTGCGCCGCGCCGATCAACGGCCTTGCCCTCGGCCGTCCAGCGGAAGACCGACTCCACGCCCGCATCCCCATCGACCATCCGCTCGGGATCGTCATTGGCATGATGGGTCAGGGTTTCGATGGTCACATAGTCGCCCGACTGGACCTCGATCACAGGCTTCAGGCCCCGACTGAAATAGCCCCAATGAATTGTCTCCGGCGTCGCCGGCAGCAAATGGTGGCGAACCTCCGCCCCCATGACGGGCGGGTCGATCACCGGCTCGGGGATCACCGGCTCGACATCCACGTCTTCTATCGTCGCCAGGCGAAGCTGAGGTTTGCGCGGCTCCTTCAGCGACTCCGGCCGTCCCCGCAAGGGCGCCTCGCTCGCCGCCTCCTCCAAGACAACGGGCGCCTTGCGGTATTGACGCGGACTGACGCCGTACTGATCTCGGAAAGCACGGCTGAAGGAGGCTGAATCATTGAAGCCCCATTGGAACAAGATTTCCGAAATCGACTTCTGCGCATGGAGCGGACTGCCCAAGTCCAGGCGACACCGTTCAAGCCGACGGGTTTTCACGCAGTGGCCGAAGCTGTCGCCGACGGATTCGAAAAGCTTCTGTAGATAGCGCGGCGAAATGCCGTGTTCGAGCGCCACCTTCTGCAGGCTCAGGTCCGGGTCGCTCAGGCGGATCTCGATCGTTTGGAAAACCCGCTCGAGAAGCGCCGCCCGCCCCCCGGCCGTGCCGCCGCGGTCCTTGTCGGGCGCGCTGTCCAGCAGCAGGGAGGCGATAAACTCCGGCAGGGCCGTCTCGACCGGCCGCATCTGGTCATTGGTGGTGTCGACCATGGCGTCCGCGACCGAGAACAGCAGTCCTGCCAGCATCCGCCCCAGGTTTGATTCACCATCGAGGACCGTCATGACCGACGGGGGCGTCGCCCGCGCCTTGAGACTGGGCAAGGTCAGGGGCGCGCGCACGACCAGCAGCCGATGATCCCCGGTCATGTCCAGACGAACACCGACCCGGTCGCCGCCGCAGATCAGCGCGCCGACGGTCAGATCCTGCTGCGTCGCCCCGCTGGTGACCCTCCCCTCCCCTTCCAGCACCAGAACCAGCCAGACACAGGCAGGGGTCTCGCTGAAATCCACCGCTAACGACTGTCTCGACCCCGTGACGCGGAGGAACTGAATGTCCAAGGCGCTCCGAAAGGTGACCAGTTCGCCATAGATGTCCTCTTCGCTGTCGAGGCATTCAAGCGAAACACGTTTTAGAGCAAATCGCCACGCATCGTGACGCTGCTCCTTCGGATAGGCGTTGGTTGTCAGCCGCACTGATACATAGCCTGGATATCCCCGGAGACGCCACGTCCAACGGGGAAGAGGAGGACGCAACGCCACGGCAACGCTAGTGGCGCAAAGTATCCGTGGTCAATGCAGGGATTATCTCAGAACGCCCCATTATTTGTCGCGCTTGATCTCGGGCGCCTCGACGACCACGCCCTTGCTCGGGAAAATACCCCGATCGACGCGAACATGGATGCCCTGGGTGCCGTCCACCACCTGTGTCACACCGAAGTCCGTCGCCACGCTCATCAGCGAATAGGCGTCGTTACGGCTCAACCCCTGATGCTCGGTCAACAGGTGCAGCATATCGAGGGCGGCGTTCTTCATCGCCTTGTTCAGGTCCTCGTCGAACCCGTGCACAATCCATTTGGTCGGGGTTTCCAGCAGGGGCGAAGGGAAGCTGAAATCTTTGCGAAGGACGATCTGGAACAACACGTCCAGCGACGCCTCGATGGCCGTGCCGGAGATTTCGCCGTCTCCCTGGCTGACGTGCGGATCGCCGATCGAGAACAGGGCGCCGTCGACCTGGACGGGATAATACATCGTCGCCCCCGCACCGATGCGCCAGTTGTCGATATTGCCGCCGTGCAGACCCGGCGGAATAGTGCTGACCCGGTCGTCGGACGCCGGCGCGACGCCGGCCGTGCCCAGGTGTGGACGGGCCGGGATCGTGACCCCCTTCAGCGCTGGCTGGCGCTCGCACACGGGACAATGGGTAATCGTCCCCGGCGTCAGATATTTCCCTTTAAAATCGTAGGCATAAAGCGCACTTGCGGTGTTGGCGTTGGGATCGAGCTCATAGATGGTGACCCGCTCCTTTTCGTCGAACTCCTGGTAGAGATGCCCCCAGTTGGCCGCCAGGTTGGACCCGTGATTGAACCGCGGCGTCATGCGAAAATAGCGGACCTCGAGCATGTCGCCGGGCTTGGCGTCCTCGACATAGATAGGGCCGGTCATGATGTGCACGCCCGGCGCCCGGTCCGAGGGATCGATCTCTGTGAAGATTCGCGTGATGGCCTCATCCATCATCAGTTCAGGCGCGTCGCCGGCATGGTGGGTGATGGCTTCGGCCTGGATCAGGTCGCCGCTACGCACGCGGAGCGCCGGTTTGATCTCGGGGTGGAAATAGCCCCAGTGCACGGTCTCTGGCGTCGCACGAAGGTGATGGATCGCCCCCGTCTTCACCTCATGCCGCACCTGACCGCCGTCGCAGATCAACGCCATTCGCCCACTCTCCTGAAAACCGAATTAGGGCCAGACATCGCCCTGACGGCGCGGAAGGTCTTGACCTCACGCGCACAAAACTCAGGCTGACGTGCACAGGCTTCAGGTGGGGGCGTGCGTCAGCGCCGGCTCCGCCTCGATCCGTTCGGCGTAACGGCGCGCCAGGACCGCGCAGACAATCAACTGTAGTTGATGGAATAACATCAGCGGCACGATGATGATCCCGACCATGGCGGCCGGGAACAGGGCCGCCGCCATCGGCACCCCGCTGGCCAGGCTCTTCTTCGACCCACAGAAGACCAGAACGATCTCGTCCGCGACCGGCAGGCCGACGAGGCGGGCCGCAACCGTCGTCAGCGTCAGGACCGCCGCCAGCAGCAAGACATCCACCACCGCAATGACGGCGAAATCCCCCGTCGTCATCCGGGTCCAGATGCCCTCGATCACCGCCGCACTGAAGGCGGTGTAGACGACCAGCAGGATGGAACCCCGGTCCAGACGCCCAAGCAGGGGCTTGTGGCGATCGACGAATGTCGCCGTGAAGGGGCGCGACAGATGGCCCAGAACGAAAGGCGCCAGCAGGGTCACGGCCACATTGCCGATAGCGCCTAGAAGGTCGCCCCCCGCCTCGGACTGAGCATGGAGCATCAGTCCGACCAGCAGGGGGGTCAAAACCACCCCGGCGATATTGGACAATGAGGCGCTGCAAACAGCCGCAGCCACATTGCCGCGGGCGATGGCCGTCAACGCAATGGAAGACTGGACCGTGGACGGCAGGGCGCACAGGAACAGGACGCCGATCTTAACCTCGGCGGACACCCAACCGTCGGGCAAAAGCGATACCGCCACCCCAAGCAGGGGAAAGAGGATGAAGGTGGCCCCCGCCACGCCAAGGTGAAGCCGCCAGGCGCCAAGGCCGCGAACCACCGCCTCGCGGGACAGTTTTGCACCGTGCATAAAGAACAGAAGGGTGATCGCCGCCCGTGTCGCCCATTCGAAACCGGTCGCCACGAGACCTCGACACGGCGACAGAGTGGCCAGGACCACGACGCCGATAAGCAGCAGGGTAAAGCCGTCAGGCCGGATACGGCGAAACATGGTCAGACTCGATCTTCATCAAAAAAGCAGGAAATGGATCGTGGCGTCGTCATCGGATGTCGATGCCTCCAGGGCTGTGCGTGTGACCGCGCTTTCCACGCCAGAGCGCGGGATCAGATCGTCGGGTTTCGCCACACACATGTCTCCGAAGGGCCACGCAAACCCCAGACCTCCGCCTCGCGCCCGCGTGTGTTCATATGTGCGCCTCTCTCGTGGCCGACCCTCCCCAAGTCAATCCAACCTTCAGCAGACGGAGCTTCAAGCAACAAATAGGACGTGCCAAATCAAGATGGCGCTCCATTAGACAGACACCTTGGCTTCGCTGTTTCGGCGCTCCTTGCCCGCCGCAACAGCGTCCTGTCTCAGCGAGATAAAGGGGATACGCTGATGCGCCGCCAAATCTGTAAGGTCGCAAATTCGCGATTGATGCTGTTGCTTTCCGCCTCCGTCGTCGCCTTGGCGCCGTCCGCCGCCCACGCTGCTGAAAATGAGCCCGTCGACGATCCGACCGCCGTGACGGAACCGCAATCAAGCGAACTTTCCGAGGTTATCGTTACGGCCGAACGCCGATCCGTCGGGCTGCAAAAGGCGCCTATAGCCGTCACCGCCGTCACCGCCGAAACTCTGGCGCAAGGCAACATTACCAATGTCACGGGCCTGAACGGCGTCGTTCCAGGGTTGGTCGTGGCCCGCAGCGGCGGCGGTGAACTCATGGTCGCCATTCGCGGCATCGGTTCGGAAACGCCGGAGAACACCAACACCCAGCCGGGGGTCTCCTACCACGTCGACGGCGTCTATATCTTCAACTCCATCGCTGCGAGCGCCGCCTTCATCGACGTGGCGCAGGTCGAGGTTCTGCGCGGCCCGCAGGGGACCATGTTCGGTCAAGGATCGACCGGCGGCACGATCAATGTCGTAACCAATCAGCCGGAACTCGGCGCCTACGGCGGCGCGCTGTCGGTCGGGGTCGGCAACTATGGGCTGACCAAGACCAGCGCCGCGCTCAATATTCCGCTGGGCGACACATTCGCCATTCGCGGCGCGGTCCAGACCTATCGTCACGAGGGCTATGCCTATGCGACCGGCGTCGAAGGAACGGATCACTACGACCTCGACGAAGCCGACGAGATGGGCTGGAAGGTTTCAGCCCTCTGGGCCCCGCGTGACAATCTGTCGATCACCCTGAGCGCCATCAGCTATGACAGCGACACCAACGGGCCGGCGCAGAAAAACATCCTCGACCCCGAAACCGACCCTCGCATCCTTTCGCAGGACTATCCGGGCAAGTCGGTCGTCGAGACCGATCTCTATTCCGCCACCCTGAAATGGGACCTGCCCTGGGCGACCTTCAAGTCGATCTCCAGCTACCAAAAGCTCTACAGCATGCAGGCATGGGACTCCGACGGTCTAACGGCGGATCTCTTTTACGATCTGACCTATGATCCCCGCATCTTCACGGGCACAGCCTACGACCACGTTCCGCTGTGGCAGTCAGACACCGAGTCCTACACCCAGGAGTTTAACCTAGCCTCGCAAACCGACGGGCCATTCCAGTGGATTGGCGGCGTCGTCTATCTGAAATCCGAAAACTCGCAGTATGTCGTCGAGTACCGTGACGACGACGACAACATCACCCGCGCCGCCATTCCCAAGGACACCCCGTTCGACGACCCTGCGGTCGCCAGTGTGACCTATGCGGAACTATCCAGCATCAAGCGAGAGTCCTGGGCCGCCTACTTCCAGGGGTCCTACAACCTGACGGACCAACTGACCCTAACCGCTGGCCTGCGGTACAACAGGGATGAATACAGCGGCGCGAGCGACAGCTACAGCGGCGGCGTCACCGGCTTAACCTCCGGCGCGCACCTGCAGCCGACCGCACGCCCCGGCCTGACCACCGAGGAAGTGACCGGCAAGGCCTCACTCAACTACCAGTTCAAGCCCACCAGCATGGTCTACGCCAGCTACACGCGCGGCTATAAGCCCGGCGGCCTGAACAGCGCTTCCGACAGCGGCACGGACTGGCAATCGATCAAAGCGACCTTCGCAACCGAAACCGTCGACGCCTTCGAGGTCGGCTCGAAGAACCGGTTCCTCGACAACAGCCTGCAACTTAACGCAGCGGCCTTCCTATACAACTACAGCGACATGCAGTTTCTTGAGGAAGACCCTGTTCTATTCTACGAGGGCACCAGCAACGCGCCCAGTGCTGAGATCTACGGCCTCGAACTCGAGGGCTCTTGGCTCGCGACATCGAATTGGCGCTTCGACGGAACCCTGTCCTTCACCGAGGGTCAATTCGACGAAGACTATTTCGCTCTGGACCCTGTCTCAGCGACCCAGGCCCAGAGCAACGCCGGCTACCCTGGATATCTGTTCTGGTCCAACTTCTACAACGCCGCCTTGGCCCGTGACTCTGCCCGCTCAAACATCAACGGCAACGATGTGCCGAAGATTCCAGGGCGGCAGGGCTCGATCAGCACGACCTATTCGGACAAGATCGCGGGCGGCCTCGTAACCGCCAAACTAGAGTACGTCTATCGCGGCGAGTACATCTATCGCCTGTTCAACGAAGCCTCGACCGACATTGTGCCGGCCTATTCGACGGTGAATCTCTTCCTGCGGTACGAGCCGGAGGCGGCGAAGTGGAACCTCTCGCTGACGGGGTCCAACCTATTCGACGAGGAAGGCCTGAATTCACGCTTCAGCGACCCCTACGGCAGCGCCCAAGTCAGCGACACCTATATCGCGCCCCGTCAGTGGATCGCGTCGATCGGCTACAAATTCTGATCTGCCAAGGACATCGATCATGACACAGAGCGCCGTTGAGCTGTCCCGCCAGGATCAGGTCGCCCCCGCATCAGCGGGGGCGACCAAACCCTACAGCACCATCACCGTGGAACCTGTAACCCTGCGGATCGGCGCCGAGATTTCCGGCATCGACCTGACTAAACCCATCGGTGAGGCGCAGAAGATCGAGCTGCGGCGCGCGCTGGCGGACCATCTGGTCATTTTCTTCCGCGATCAGCCGATCAACCATGAGCAGCATATGGCGCTGGGAAGGGCCTTCAGCGAACTGATCGTTCACCCCGGCGCGCCCGGCATCGAGGACCATCCGCTGATCGTCGCCATCCACGCGGACGCCAGCTCAAAATATGTGGCGGGCGAGTCCTGGCACTCTGACCTGTCGTGCAACGCCGAGCCGCCTTTGGGCAGCATCCTGCGCCTTCACACCGTCCCCGAGTGCGGCGGCGACACGATGTTCGCCAGCATGTATGCGGCCTATGAGGCGCTGTCGGATCGAATGAAGACCTATCTGGAAGGACTGACGGCCGAACATGACGCCAACCACGTCTATCACGCCCTCTACAAGGACTATGAGACGACCTACCCTCGCAACAACCATCCGGTCGTCATCACCCACCCGGTGACCGGGCGAAAGGCGCTGTTCGTCAACTCGTCCTACACCACCAAGATCAACGAGCTTTCGGACAATGAGAGCCAGGCGGTCCTCGCCTATCTCTACGACCATTGCGCCAATCCGAACTTCCACGTGCGTTTCCGTTGGCGGCCGAACTCGATCGCCTTCTGGGACAACCGCTGCACCCACCATCTCGCGGTCTGGGACTATTTCCCGCAGACCCGCTCCGGCTTCCGCGTCACCCTCAAGGGCGAACGACCGGTATTCTGACCCGTTCCCCCTCTTCAGACGGATCGGACGACTTCATGAAAACCTGGCTGATCACGGGAGTCAGTTCCGGCCTCGGCCGCGCCCTGGCCCAGGCCGCCCTGAATCGCGGCGACCGCGTCGCCGGCACTGTTCGCAACCCCGAGGCGGTGGCGCGGTTCGAGGCCCTGTCGCCCGAACGCGCCCACGGCTTCATCATGGATGTGCTCGACCCCGCTGCGGTGAAGGCGACGGTGGCCGCCGTCGCGAACACTCATGGCGCGATAGACATCCTGGTCAACAACGCCGGCTACGGGCTGGTCTCGGGCGTCGAAGAGGCATCCTCAGCCGAGATGCGCGCCCAGTTCGAGGTCAATGTCTTTGGTCCCGTCACGGTCATTCAGGCCGTACTGCCCGCAATGCGTGACCGCAGGTCCGGCACGATCGTCAATGTCACCTCGGTGTCCGGCCTAGTCGGCTGGCCAAGCCTGGGTGTCTACTCCGGCAGCAAATTCGCGCTGGAAGGCATCACCGAGACCTTGGCGCAGGAAGTCGCGCCCTTCGGCGTCAGCGTCATGATGGTCGAGCCGGGCGGTTTCCGCACAGACTTCGCCGGGCGGTCGCGCTTCGAGGCCGGAGCCCCCATCGCCGACTACGAGGGCACAGTCCTAGCGGACTGCAAGCGCATACTGGAAAGCCATACGGGTCACGAGAGAGGCGATCCCGTCCGTGCAGCCCAGGCGATCCTGTCGGCGCTCGACGCGGAACAACCGCCTCTGCGTCTGCTCCTGGGCGCCGACGCCGTCAGCTATCTGCGCGGCAAGCTGAACGCTCAACTGGCGGAGACCGCGTGTTGGGAAACCCTGTCGATCAGCACCGACTTCGCGGACGCCGAAAAGGCCTGAGCCCGCCGCCGACAAAACTGCGTGCGCCCAGGGTCAAGATTGGATCCCTGACCTGCCTCAATGAATATGACCACTTTCGGACTGGCGAGGAGCCCGCCCATGGATAAGCCGGTAGTCTGAGCCTTCGCTCGGGCAGGCGGCTTTGGCGAACGAGACCTTGGCGACACTATCCGATGGCCGGGCCCGATGGTCCGGGGCTGTCGGACGATCCATTTCTCTCCGCCGACCGCGCCTGTCCGACCTTCATTTCCGGCCAGCGATCCGTCGGCGCACCACGCGGACCTGACGCAATGACCACGACCTCCACCCACCTCCCCTCCGACCTCGGCGGCAAGGACCTCGGTGTCTTCATGCCGATCGCAAACGGCGGCTGGATCATCTCCTCCTCCACGCCGCCCCTGGACGGCTCCTACGCCTACAACCGCAAGGTCGCCGAATTGGCCGAACTCCATGGCCTCGATTTCATCATGGCCATGTCGAAACTGCGCGGCTTCGGCGGCGCGACGGAGCATTGGCGCTATTCGATGGAGTCACAGATCCTGATGGCGGCCTTGGCTGCCGTCACCAGCCGCGTAAAAGTCTGGGCCACCGTCCATACTCTGCTACAAAACCCTGCGGTCACCGCCAAGATGATGACCACCCTGGACCATGTCAGCGGCGGCCGCGCCGGACTCAATGTGGTCAGCGGCTCGTTCAAGGACGAGTTCGAACAAATGGGCGCCTGGCGCGACGATCTGGGTCATGACGAGCGCTACGCCTTCGCCGAGGAGTGGGTCCATGTGATCAAGCGGCTTTGGTCCGAACCCAGCGTCACACATGACGGCAAGTATTTCCAGCTGAAGGACTGCCAGAGCGATCCCAAGCCGTCAGCGATCCCCGTCCTTTCCTGGTCTGCGCCGGCACCTCGTCACGCGGCATGAAGTTCTCGATCGAGGAGATGGACGCAATCTTCCTGGGCGGGGCGACGGTCGATGAACTCGCCGCCAACAGCCGCAAGGCCAAGCAGATGGCCAAGGACGTCGGCAAGACCATCAAGACCTATACGATGATCAACCTGGTGATCGGCGACACGGACGAAGCCGCCGCAGCCACCGCCGAGTCCTATCGCGCCGGCTTCGACGAGGGCGCCCTGCACGGCATGATGCGCGCCTACGGTTTCCTCGACAGCGAGATCGGCAAGGAGAACGTCTTCGTGAAGAAGGCGCGAAGCGGCTTCATCAGCGAACACGCCGTCGGCTCGGCCGAGACCATAGCCGAAAAGCTGATCACCCTTCTCGACAAGGCGGACCTGGACGGGCTGATGCTGATCTTCCCTGACTACCTGACGGGCTTGCCGCTCTTCGCCGAAAAGGTGCTGCCGCTGGTACGCGCTCGCTTTCCGGAACAGGCCGCCTGATGGACAACGCGCCCGATCCATTCTCCATCGTCACAGTCCCCAGCGCAGATCTGGTCGGGATGATCCCCCCCGCCAGCACAGCCCTGCTGATCGTCGATGTCCAGAACGACTTCGTGGCCCAGGACGGCGTCCTGGGGCGGTCGGGCGTCGACATGTCGGCGCTCGAGCCGGCCTTGGCGCGGATCACGTCACTGATGGACAGTGCGCGGACCGCAGGCGTGCCGGTCGTCCTGATCCGCGTCGTCACCCGCAAGCGCAGCGACAGCCAGGCGCTGCAACTGTTGATGCAGAGACGCGGCTATGGCGATGACGCCCTGGAACTGTGTCGGGCCGGCGAGGTCGGCGCCGACTACTACAGGACAATCCAGCCGCAGGACGGCGACATCCACATCGAGAAATTACTCTATTCCAGCTTCTCCGGCACGGATTTGAATCTGCAACTGCGGGCGCGGGGGATCGAAACTGTGGTCGTCGCCGGCTTCACCACCGATTGCTGTATCGACTCCACCGCGCGTGACGCCTTCCATCACCAGTTCAACGTCTTCGTCGTGGACGATGCCTGCGCCGCTTACGAATTGGCTGTGCACCGGGCGGCGATGAGCATCATGACCAAGAATTTCGCCCTGCCCGTCCTGACCGACGACGTGCGTGCGGCATGGGCTCCAGCCTAGGCCCGCGACCCGCCAAGTTCGCCCAGCCGCAACTCAAGTGGCGCTGCCGATCAAGCGGTCCAACCAAAGACGGCGGAGAGTGGGGATCAGGATGGCGTAGCTCCTGTCCACAATTTTAGGCAACCGCGTCGGGTGTCCACCCGCCGCCCCAATCCGAGGAATGAAGATGGCGTGCAAATATCTGGTCATGTTCGCGGTTTCTTTGGGATTCTTCTTCGTCACAGCGACCACCTTCACCTCCCTCGGCTATGTGCTCTACACAATGGTCGAAGAGCTACACTGGTCACAGGCCGCCGCCGGCTTCAGCTTCGCTTGCCTCGGCCTAGCCTGCGGGCTTAGCAGTCCACTTCCACCGCTGCTGATGAAATTCGTCGGCTCGCGCTGGACCATGTTCCTAGGCGGACTGGTGCTGGCGCTTGGGTTTGGCCTCGCCTCGATCATCCAGCACATCTACCTCTTCTTCCTGGCGACCACCCTGATGGGCGTGGGCTTCTCGCTGGTCGCCCCGGCGCCGGCGGTCTATCTGCTCGCCACCTGGTTTCCCAAGACCGCCTCGCGCTGGGTCGGCTTCTACTTCATGGCGGGCGCCTTCGGCGGGGTCGTGGGCCCGCTGATTGTCGGCGGCATCGTCGCCCTGTCCGGCAGTTGGCGCGTGCATTGGGTGGTCATGGCGGTCTTCGCAGCGATCATCGGCCTCATCTGCCTCGTCTGCGTCCGCGACGCGGTCAAGGTCGAGACCACCGACCAGGTCAAGGCAGCCGGAGCCGGCGGCATCGAGATCGAGTCGCCCCGGCCCTGGACGGTGTCCGCAGCCCTGCGCACCCCGTCCTTTCTATTCCTGGCCTTAGCCATGATCGTGGTCCAGACGGTTGTCACCACCATGCACTCGGTCCTCGTCACCCACGTCGCCGGCCTGGGCGGAGGCGCTGCGCCCGGCGCCGTCGCCATGAGCCTGCTGGCCCTAACCGGAACCCTCGCCAAGGGGTTCACCGGCGCCCTCAGCGAAAAGACCAGTCCCAAGGGACTGCTGGTCGGCGGCCTGCTCCTACAGAGCGTCGCCATCATGATCCTCTGCGTTACGACAACGCCGTCCCTCGCCTATGGCTTCGCCCTGATCTTCGGCGTCGGCTGGGGCATGTCCTGGCTCAGCGCCCACATCCTGCTCCTGCGCTACTTCGGCAGCGCCATCGCGGGCGAGATGGTGGCGATGGCGACCATGGCCACCACATTTGCGGTGCTCGGCCCGATCGTGGCCGGTTGGGTCGCTGACGAGACCGGCGGCTTCATCCCCGTCTTCATGGTTCTGGCCGTACTGCTGGCTCTCGTCGGCGTCAGCAGCCTGCTGTTCATGCACCAGCCGAACCCCGAAGCCGGCGTCGACGCGGACACAACCGCTTCGACCACCGCCCCCCTTGAAGCCGCCATACTTCCGGCTGCAGAATAGTTGGATAGATGTCAGACCCCGCCATTCCCTTTTCGCTGGATCTGTTCAACGCAGACGACATCGCCGCCATCGACGCCGCCATCGACCGTGACGAACTGGTTCGGCGTGTCCTAGAACTCTGCAACATCCCCAGCCCGACCCGGCGTGAACGGGAGGCTGGCCAGTATGTCTTCGACTGGATGACCGAAGAAGGCTTCGCCCCCGAAAAGGTCGCCTTGGTCGAGGACCGATTCAATGTCGTCGGCCGGTTCGGCGGCGATGGCGAGGGCCCCAATCTTCTGTTCTCAAGCCATTTGGATACCGAAAGCCCCTTCTACGAACCCGTGGATCACCATACCTACCGCCCGGGGACAGTAGCGGATCCTCAGTGGCTGCAGGCGTGGCTCGAGGATGAGGTCTTCTTCGGCTATGCGGTCGGCAATGATCGTGGGCCGATGGTCTGCTTCATTATGGCCGCCAAGGCGCTGAAAGCCGCCGGCTTCAAGCTGGCCGGAACCTTGTATCTGACCGCCTGCCCGGGCGAGATCGGCCCGGAACCGGTCGACGAACATCAAGGCGTGGCCAATATCGGCAAGGAGCTCGGCGCCGCCTACATGTTGGCGCACGGCGGGGTGGCGCCGGATTTCGCAATATCGGCCGAGGGCACAGATTTCGGCCTGAACTGGGCAGCCTGCGGCTATGCCTACTTCAAGGTCACATTGTACGGCGAGGCGCTGTTCACGCCCATTCTCGATCACGAGACCCAGACGGCGAGTCTGAATCCGATCGTGCGCATGGGCGGGGTGATCGAGGCGGTGAACGCCTGGGCCCAGGCGTACGAAAAGCGGCATACCTACGAGAGCGAGGGCGGCGGCGTCGTCACCCCCAAGGTCCAGGTCTGCGCGATCAGGGGCGGCAACCCCCAGGCCATCGGCGCCTCCAGCGAGGTTTGCTCAATCTATCTAGACGTCAATATGGGGCCTCGCCAGACGATCGGAGCCGTGGACCGGGAACTCAAGGCCGTGCTGCGTGCGGCAGGCGTCGAGAACTGCGACGTTCGTCCCTATGTCTTCCGCGCGGGCGCAGAGGCCGATCCGGTCGCGGTCCAGCCGCTGAGAGCCGCCTTGGACATGGCCCACGTCTCGGTGCGCGGCGCGCCCTTGCCGATCGGCCACACCGTCTATTCCAGCATGTGGCGAGATCATAATGTGTTCAATCTGAACCGTATTCCTTCCGTGACAATGGGACCGGTTCGCTGGCGCCCCAGCGTCGATGACCTGGTCGCCTGCACCCGGATCTACGCCTTGGCGGCCTTGGCGCTGTGCGGGCGGGTCGCATGACTGAAATCCTGTCCCCTGACGCTCCGGTCGACGCCGCGCGCTTTCGCGCCGCGATGGCCAGCTTCCCATCCGGGGTGACCGTCATCACCACCTGCGTCCACGGACAACTCCACGGCACGACGGTCAGCGCCTTCACCTCGCTGTCTCTGTCGCCCCCCCTTGTCTTGGTTTGCCTAGCCTCTTCCAGCCGCACACTGAGCGCCGTGCTCAAGAGCGGACGGTTCTGCGTCAACATTCTCGGCGCCGGCCAAGAAGACCTCGCCTATGGCTTCGGCCGTTCCGGGACAGAGGCGGACGCCCGTTTCAACGGCGTGGCCTTCGATCAAGCCCCGGACGGAACGCCTGTGCTCCGCCATTGCGTCGCCGCGCTCCAGTGCCGGCTGCACGACCGTCTGCCCGGCGGCGACCACACCATACTCATCGGGCATCCCGAACACATCCAGGTCGATCCGAACCTCGCGCCCCTGGTGTATGGCCGAGGGCGGCTTTCGCACCTGCCCCCGGCCTGAGCCTCGCGCCGCCGCCCTACTCGCGGGTAAAATGATCCGGCACGGCGGGATTGGGGCCCGCCTTGCACCACAGCAGTATCTCGTTGCCCCACGGGTCACGGAAGGCGTGATTATAGCCATTGAACTCGGCCCAATAATGATTGCGCCACAGTTCCACCGCCCCGCGCTCGACGGCGGCTTCCAAGATGCGTTCGGGTGTGTCGTCGTCGCTGACCAGCACCCAGATCCGCGCCTTGCGCCCCTCAAGGCTAAGGCCGCGCGGCGCCACGCCGGCAGCCTGGGGATGAGGCCGCGCATTGGACGCATCGAAGACCCCGAGATGGAGATTGCCGATCTGACTGGGCTGGCCATCCGGATCGGCAAAGTGGCCGCCCGGCACCATCCGATGATAAATTCCTTCGGGCCGGGCGTCATTCTCCCAGCCGAAGACCTCAGCATAGAATCGACCCGCCGCCGAAGGATCGTCCGAGGCCAGATCGACGAAAATGAGGGTGTTGGGTTTAGGCACGCGGAACTCCATCGCTTCCGGCCGAACACCGACCGGCGAACAAATCTTCACCACGCCCGCCCCTCATCGTCTTGGCCTGAAGCGCCCGCAGGATTGTCGCCAAATCTGAGTGCGCCCAGCCGCAAGATTCCAGCCCCCGGTCACCGATAGGTCTTGATCCTCAACCCGTTCGGAATCTTCCCATGAACCAGCGTCTGCCCGTCGTCTTCTTCGGTCACGGGAGCCCGATGATCGCCCTTCAGGACAATGACGTAACCCGGACCTGGGCGGCCATAGGCGAACGGATCGGCAAACCTCGGGCCATATTATGTATCTCAGCGCACTGGGAAACGACGGGTACGGCCGTCACGGCCATGCCAAGTCCCCGGACCATCCACGACTTCGGGGCCTTCCCTCAAGCCCTGTTCGATGTTCGCTATCCGGCGCCCGGATCGCCGGAGCTCGCCGCCCGCGTGCGCGAGATTCTTTCGCCCATACCCGTCGCCTTGGACGTCCAGTCCTGGGGGTTGGACCACGGAACCTGGTCGGTTCTTTGCAAGGCCTATCCTGACGCAGATGTCCCTGTCGTCCAACTCAGCATGGACGTGACTCAGACTCCGGCCTGGCATTTCGAACTGGGCCGCCGTCTGGCGCCTCTGCGTGATGAAGGCGTCCTGATCATCGGCACCGGCAACATCGTCCACAACCTGCCGGCCATGAACTGGGGCGATCAGAACTGTGCGCCCTACCCTTGGGCGAAGACGTTCAACGATCATATCCGCAACGCAATTCTCGCCGACACCCCGGAACAGGCCGTCGATTACGAAAGCCAAGGCGAACCCGCTGGACGCTCCATCCCGACGCCGGAGCACTATTGGCCGCTGCTCTATGTTCTGGGCGCGCGTCTGCCGGGCGACACGCCCATTTTCTTACCGGACCACATCGAACACGGCTCGCTCAGCATGACCACCGTCACCTTGGGCGGGTGACCGCCTGCTGAACCGCTGCGGCTTGATTTCCGCGATGCGCATCATCTCGACCAAGCCTGCACAGCGATGCCTCGCCCTGATCCAGGAAACCGGCCGCAGCCCGCCCTGCGGCTGCGCCCCATATGCGCCCCTAGGTCCAATTGCAAAGGGGCCGCCCGAGAGCGACCCCTTCAACCAACCGTCTTCTTTGGGGAAGATGGTCGGAGCGACAGGATTCGAACCTGCGACCCCTTGACCCCCAGTCAAGTGCGCTACCAGGCTGCGCCACGCTCCGAAGGCGCTCCCTATAGACGGGGGAACCGTTGACCGCAAACGCTAAAACGACTTTTCCACCGGCCGCGACAGGACGGCGTCCAGACGGGCCTTCGCCTGCTCGAGATCGGCCAGAACGCCCTGCAAATCCGCATGTTCGCCTCGCCCCGCGCTCGGGGCCGGGACGGCGCGCACGGCGAAGGTCTCGCCATCCTCGATCAAGGCGGCCGCTTCGGCGCCGACCAGCTTCTTCAGCCCCTGCTCCTTGTACAGGCGCTGGACCCCGCGGATCGTCAGGCCGTCGTCATGCAGCAACCGCCGCACGGCTTTCAGCACCGTAATGTCCTGGGGGCGATAGAATCGCCGTCCCCCGGCCCGCTTGACCGGGGTCACGAAGGTGAACTTGGTCTCCCAGAACCGCAGCACATGCTGGGGCGCCCCGACCTCCTCGGCCGCCTCGGAAATGGTGCGGAAGGCGTCGGCGCTCTTGGCCAAGCGAATCAGGCCTCGACGACGGCGTCGTGAACCCGGCTCTTCATGATCTGAGAGGCGCGGAAACTGATGACGCGGCGGGGATTGATCGCCGCCGGTTCGCCGGTCTTGGGATTGCGGCCCATGCGGGCGCGCTTCTCGCGGACCTGGAAGACGCCGAACCCGGACAGCTTGACCGTATCGCCCTGCTCCAGGGCTTCCACGATCAGTTCCAGGGTCCGTTCCACCAGGGCCGAACACTCCTGCCGGGACAGGCCGACCTCCTCATGCACGGCTTCGCAAAGATCGGCGCGTGTTACGGTCTGTTGGCCTGACATCATATCCCCGGCTTGGTTCGGTCCGTTGCGCCTATAGGCGCGCAAAGTCTGCGGAAAATCAATGCCTATGGGCTTAACCTAGAGTCGCAACGCGCAGGCGCCCCAGGTCAGGCCGCCGCCCATGGCTTCCAGAAGCACCATATCGCCCTTCTTGATCCGCCCGTCCTGGATCGCCGCATCCAGCGCCAGGGGGATGGAGGCGGCCGAGGTGTTGGCGTGCATGGCCACGGTCGAGATCACCTTGTTCTCGTCCAGACCCAGCCGGTCGCCGACGCCCTTGATGATCCGCTGGTTGGCCTGATGCGGCACGAACCAGTCGACGTCGGCGATTTCGATGTCGGCGGCGGCGCAGGCGGCGGTGATGCCTTCGGCGATGTTCACCACAGCGTGGCGGAAGACCTGGTTCCCAGCCATGCGCAGATGACCCACGGTCCCGGTCGTGGCCGGGCCGCCGTCCACGTAGAGAAGATCGGTCTTGGACCCGTCGGCGCGCAGGGCGAAGCCCAGCATGCCCTGGTCAGCCGCGGTCCCCTGCCCCTCGCGCGGCTCCAGCACCACGGCGCCGGCGCCGTCGCCGAACAGGACGCAGGTGGTCCGGTCGGTCCAGTCCATCAGCCGGGTCATTTCCTCGGCCCCGATCACCAGGGCGCATTTCGACAGGCCGCGCGCCACGAAACCGTCCGCCACGCTCAAGGCGTAGACGAAGCCCGAACAGACCGCCTGGACGTCGAAGGCGATGCCCACTCCGGCGCCCAGCTTGCGCTGAACGATCGAGGCGACGGCCGGGAAGGTCATGTCGGGCGTGGTGGTCGCCACAATGATCAGATCGACATCCGCCGCCGTCTTCCCGGCGTCGGCCAGGGCCTTCTTCGCGGCCTCGGTCGCCAGATCACTGGTCGGTTGGTCGTCGCGCGCCTTGTGGCGCTGCTTGATGCCGGTGCGTTCCTGGATCCATTCGTCGGAGGTGTCGACGATCTTGGCCAGGTCGGCGTTGGTGACGATCTGCTCCGGCAAATAGGAGCCGACGCCGGTTACGGCGCTACGGGTGACGCTCACTGAAGGGGTTCTCCGGCGGGGACGACGGGCGGACTGGAATGGTCGAACACGGCGTCCAGCTTGCCCAGATTGGCGCCCACCTTGGTCATATAGTCGCTGCGGGCCAGATCGACCGCGATGCGGATCGCATTGCCGAAGCCCTTGGCGTCGGCCCCGCCGTGGCTCTTCACCACGATCCCGTTCAGCCCCAGCAGCGGGCCGCCGTTGATGGTGCTGGGGTCGATCTTCTCGCGCATCTTCTTCAGGGCCGGCATGGCGATGGCGGCGCCCAGCTTGGACTGCAGGTTCGAGGTCAGGGCTTCTTTCAGCAGGGCCGAGATATAACGGGCCGTGCCCTCCGCCGTCTTCAGGGCGATATTGCCGGTGAAGCCGTCGGTCACGACCACGTCCACCGTGCCCTTGGCGATGTCGTCGCCCTCGACGAAGCCGTGATAGTTCAGGTCGAACGGGCCGTCGCGCAGGATGGCGTGCGCCTCCTTGACCTGTTCGTTGCCCTTCACGTCCTCGGACCCGACGTTCAGCAGACCGATGGTCGGACGGGCGATGCCGCGCACCGCCGACTGGAAGGCCTCGCCCATGATGGCGAACTCGACCAGCTGCTCGGCGTCGCTGCCGATATTGGCGCCCACGTCCAGCACCGCCGTATGGCCCTTGAAGGTCGGCCAGCTGGCGACGATGGCCGGCCGCTCCAGCCCCGGCGCGGACATGCGCAGAATCAGTTTGGAGATCGCCATCAGGGCGCCGGTGTTGCCGGCCGAGACGACGCCGCCGGCCTCGCCCGTCTTCACCGCTTCGACGGCGTTCCACAGGCTGGAGCCCTTGCCCCGGCGCATGGCCTGGGCGGGCTTCTCGTCCATAGCCACCACCTTGTCGGTGTGGCGGATGTCGACCATTTCGGGCGGCAGGTCGCAACGCGCCAGCTCGGCGCAAATCTGGGCCTCGTCGCCGTGCAGCAGGAAGCGGACCCCCTCCCCGCCATGGGTGCGGACATAGCTGCGGATGCCGGGAACGACGACGGATGGCCCGTGATCGCCGCCCATGGCGTCAAGCGAGATCGTAACTGGGGCTGGCAAATGGACCTCGTGTGGCCGCGTCGTCTTGTCGCGCGACGCTTGATATAGGGCGCTGGACGATAGCGCCGAAGCCGGGGGATGCAACCACCCGGCCCTTACGTCAACCTCAGCCTTGATCGTCCTGGGGCTTCAAGGCCTTCAAGGCGGCGAACGGCGAGATTTCGGCGGGTTCTTCCGGTTGCACGAATTCCGCGCCCGGCTTGCGCGGGAACGGGTCCAGCGACAGGACCAACTGCTCGACCGCGTACTGGCCCAGGTCGATCTTGCCGTCCTCGATCAGGTCGGCGTCTTCCTCGTCCAGGGTGACCTCGATCTCATCGGTTTCCTGCGGGGCGGCCTCGACCAGCTGGATCGAGAAGCGGCGGTCCACATCGACCGGCAGCGGCTCCAGCGTCAGGCCGCAGGTCTGGACCGCGTGGGCCGAGACCCGGCCCTTCATCGTCCATTCGCTGGTCGACGGGGTCGGCTTGACCTCGATCTCGACGACGAAGTCCTCCAGCCCCTGAAGGTCCAGGGCGCGGGCGATTCGCTTGCGCGTGTCCGCGTCCGGCTCAAGCCGCCGGTTCAGCCCGGCGCCGATCTGGTTGACCCGCACCGTCTCGCTATAGGGAAGGCTTACGCTCATCGTCTCAAACATCCGTCCAGGCCGGCTTCGCCAGCACTTCGTTGAATTGTTGCCCGGCCAGACCGGCCCGCGCGGCCAGGGCATAGGCCGCCAGATCGGCCGCCCGTTCCGCCCCGGTCTCTGCATAGACGTTGCGCGCCAAGGCCTCGCCCAGGGCCGTAACCTCGGCATCGCGCAGCGGGGTCTCATAGGCGTTCATCCGCCCGTACAGGGCCTCGCCCAGCTTGCGCATCTTCTTGCCGACCGAGACGTCGCCCACGCCCTCTTCCCGCAGCGCATGGTCCAGGGCCGAGACATAGACGTCGAACAGGGCCTGGGCCGCATCCCGCCCCGCCTCGGTGTTCTCGTCGCGCAGCCGCAGCACCAGCAGCAGCACGTGCAGCGTATAGAGCTCGAACCGGGCGTCGATCCGATCGGCCACGCCCAGACGCGTGTAGAATCCGACATTTCGCGCCTGTTCCACCGCCAGGGCGTACAGGGCGTCGCCGATACGGACGCCGGGCCGGGGTTTGAACAGGTTTTTCAGCATGGTTTTATACGGCCCCTTTTCCGCCGCGCCGTTGAACTAGGACGCAGGTCCGTCTAGGTCAAAGACCTTGTTCTCTCGCAGGCGCCCGATCATGTCTCGTTTCGTCCCGATATTCGTCGCCGTTTCCCTGGCCGGCCTGTCCGCCGCCTGCGCGCCCACCATTGGTTCCAACGGCTTCCAGGCCATCGACGCCAAGCCGCAGGACATCGTGGCGGGCACCGACACCAAGGAAACCATCCTGGCCCGCCTCGGTTCGCCCTCGACCACCTCGACCTTCGAACCGGACCAGGTCTGGTACTACATCAGCCAGACGACCGAGAAATACACCTACAACCGCCCGGTCATCTCCAGCCGCACCATCACTGAAGTGACGTTCGAGCCGAACGGCGACAAGGTCGCCGGCGTTCGCACCCTGGGCCTGACCGACGGCCAGCAGATCGCCATGAACGTCAAGGAAACCCCGACCCGCGGCCGCGCCCTGACCGTGCTCGAACAGCTGCTGGGCAACGTCGGCCGCGGCCAACTGCCGCGTACCGAGGACGACACCCCCGGCCAACGCCGCCCCGACTAAGAGCCCCGCTCCATCGTCAAAGAAAAAACGCCCCGGAGATCGCTCTCCGGGGCGTCTTCGTATCGGCTATCCGATATTTCCGCTCGCCAGCACCGCCAGCAGCAGCAGGGCCACGATATTGGTGATCTTGATCATCGGGTTCACCGCCGGGCCGCTGGTGTCCTTGTAGGGATCGCCCACCGTATCGCCGGTGACGGCGGCCTTGTGAGCTTCTGAGCCCTTGCCGTGGACCACGCCGTTCTTGTCGGTGAAGCCTTCCTCGATCACCTTCTTGGCGTTGTCCCAGGCGCCGCCGCCCGAGGTCATCGATATGGCCACGAACAGACCGGTGACGATCACCCCCATCAGCATGGCGCCCAGGGCGGCGAAGGCGTTGGCCTTGTCCGAAATCGCCAGCACCGCGACGAACAGGACGATGGGCGACAGCACCGGCAACAGCGACGGCACGATCATCTCGCGAATCGCCGCCTTGGTCAGGATGTCGACCGCCCGGCCGTACTCCGGCTTGACCTGATAGGTCATGATGCCGGGGTTCTCGCGGAACTGCCGCCGCACCTCGGCCACCACGGCCTCGGCCGCGCGCCCGACCGCCATCATCGACATGCCGCCGAACAGGAAGGGCAGCAGCCCCCCGAACAGCAGGCCCACGACCACATAGGGGTTGGTCAGGTCGAAGGCGATCGGCCCCATGTCGGCGAAGAAGGGATAGTCCGCCGGATTGGCCGAGAAATATTGCAGGTCCGACGTATAGGCGGCGAACAGCACCAGGGCCCCCAGGCCCGCCGAACCGATGGCGTAGCCCTTGGTCACGGCCTTGGTCGTATTGCCCACCGCGTCCAGCGCATCGGTCGAATGCCGCACCTCGCTGGGCAGGCCCGCCATTTCGGCGATCCCCCCGGCGTTGTCCGTCACCGGCCCGAAGGCGTCCAGCGCCACGATCATCCCCGCCACGCCCAGCATGGTGGTGGTGGCGATGGCGATGCCGAACAGGCCCGCCAGCTGGAAGCTGGCCACGATGCCGACGATGATGGTCAGGGCCGGAAGCGCCGTGGCCTCCAGCGACACCGCCAGCCCCTGGATCACATTGGTCCCGTGCCCCGAAACCGAGGCGTTGGCCACCGACTGCACCGGCCGGAAGTTCGACCCCGTGTAGTATTCCGTCACCACCACAATGGCCGCCGTCACCCCCAGCCCGACCATGCCGGACCAGAACAGGGCCATCGGCTGGATCGTCAGGCCGCTTCCGGTCACGATCGGTCCCGTCACCATCTGGTCGATCACCCACCAGACCGCGCCGATGGACAGGACTCCAGTGACGATCAGCCCCTGATACAGGGCGCCCATGATGTTCTGGCTCTTGCCCAGCCGCACGAAGAAGCTGCCGATGATCGAGGTCACGATACAGACCGCACAGATCGCCAGCGGCAGCACCATCAAGGTGTCCACATAGGGCTGGTCGCGGAAGAAGATGGCCGCCAGCACCATGGTCGCCACCGTCGTCACCGCATAGGTTTCGAACAGGTCGGCCGCCATCCCGGCGCAGTCGCCGACATTGTCGCCCACATTGTCGGCGATGGTCGCGGCGTTGCGGGGATCGTCCTCAGGAATGCCCGCCTCGACCTTGCCCACCATGTCGCCGCCCACGTCGGCGCCCTTGGTGAAGATCCCACCGCCCAGACGCGCGAAGATCGAGATCAGCGAGGCCCCGAAGCCCAGGGCCACCAGGCCGTCGATCACTTCACGCCCGACCGGATCCAGCCCCATATGGTGCGTCAGCACGATATAATAGCCCGACACCCCGATCAGGGCCCCGCCCGCCACGAACATGCCAGTGATCGCCCCCGACCGGAAGGCCAGGTTCAGCCCCTTGGAAAGGCTTTCAGAGGCCGCCTGCGCCGTGCGCACATTGGCCCGCACCGAAATCAGCATGCCGGCGTAACCGGCCGCGCCCGACAGGACGGACCCGATCACGAAACCGACCGCCGCATAGACGCCGATCAGCAGATAGGCGGCGATCAGGATCACGATCCCGACCAGGCCGATGGTCAGATATTGCCGCTTCAGATAGGCCGAGGCCCCTTCCTGAATGGCGGCCGCGATCTCTCGCATCTTGTCATTGCCGGTGCTCGCCTTCATCAGCACGGCGGTCTGGACGGCGCCGTACAGCACCGCCAGGACACCGGCCGCGAAGACCAGCGTAAGATAGATCGTCATTGGCGTTTCCATGCCCTTGCAACAAGCGCGCAGGCCTGGCGCGACGGGCGGGCGTTATCGCCTCTGTCCGACGTCCGGTCCCCCCGAGCGCGGCGGACGCGTCAGTGCGTCCCGTGGGATTTGCAAGGTCAGCGTGTCATGGGCGCCGCGTTGACGCAACCGTGATCGATCAGCCGGCTCAGCGCGCGGCGATCATGCCGGCCCGACGCCGGGGGGCCTGGCTCAGGATTTCGACCCGCGCCACCGATCCCTGCCCCGAAATGGTCCTAGCCGCCGCGATCAGGGCCGCCGACAGCCGCCCCTCGTCCAGACGGGTCCAATCACCGGGAACGGTGAAAGGCGTCCGGTGGGCGGCCTTGACCAGGGCGTCGCGGAAGAAGGCTTCCTTGCCCTGCATCTGCTCCAGGGTCTTTCCGGCGCCGAGGTGAAGCTTAATCGTGACAAAGACATAGTTGCGAACTCGCCCGTCCGCGATCACCGGCAGGCCGAGACCGGCCAGACCCAGAGACGGCGCCTCGGCCGGCGCTTTGCTGGACGATGCCCCAGCGGCGGCGGGCGTCGCGGCCGCCGTGGCGACAGCGCCGGCCAGGGCGAGGGTTGCGGATGTGATCAGGGTTCTACGATCCATGACCGCCAGCTTAGCCGACTGCGGTTAGGATTGTGTTTCCACCTCAGTCGTGGGTCCAACCGCCCTGTTTCAGGGGCACGACCCGCCCCGCATAGCGAACCGTCACACCCGCGCCGTCGGTCACGGCTCCAATCTTGGTCAAGCGTGTGAAACGGTGTTCGGCCTCGCGCCGCAGCGTCTCCTCATGACGGGGATGGGCCGTGAAAACGATCTGATAGTCGTCGCCGCCGGTCGCCAGGATCGACAGAGCCGCCTGCGCATCGACCCGGTTGTCGACCCAGGCCTGGGCGGCGGCGGACAAGGGCAGGACAGCCAGGTTCAAGTCGATCCCTCGCCCGCTGGCCTTGGCGATATGGGCGACATCGGCCGCCAATCCGTCGGACACGTCCGCCGCCGCCGTCGCCAGTTCACGCACCACCTTGGCGAAATCCAGCTGGGGCGCGGGCGTCCGATAGTGGGCGATCAGCGCCTCCAGACGCTCGGGCGCCAGCGACAGCTCGCCCCGCGCCGCCCTCAGACCCAGCACACCGTCGCCGATGGTCCCGGTCACGAACACCAGATCCCCGACCTGGGCCCCGCCCCGCGACACCGTCTCACCCTCGGGAACCCAGCCCAGGGCGGTCAGGGAAAAGACCGCCGGCCCGGGCGTCTTCACCGTATCGCCACCGATCAGGAAGACGCCGAACCGCGCCTGATCCTCGGCCAGCCCGGCCGCAAAGGCCTCGCGTTCGGGCCAGCCGCAGCGCTCGGACCAGCAGCAGGCCATCAGATAGCCGAACGGCTCGGCGCCCTTGGCCGCCAGATCCGACAGATTCACCCGCAGCAGCTTTTGGGCCACCGTGTCCAGCGGGTCGTCGGGCAGGAAATGCACGCCTTCGACGATGGCGTCCTTGGTCAGCACCAGGTCATAGCCGGGCCGCGACGGCAGCACCGCCACATCGTCCGCCAGCCCTCTGCCCCATTCGGGATGGGCCAGGGGCCGCAGCAGCCTCTCGATCGTCTCGAACTCGCCCGCGACGTCGAGCGCCGGCATTATTTGCGCGTGTCTCTGGACACCCCGTCCAGCGCCGCATTGACGAAGCGCGCCTCGGAGTCGTCGAAGAAGGCCTTGGCCAGTTCGACATATTCGTCGATCACCACTTCGCGCGGCGTCTCCGGATGTTTGACCAGCTCCCAGGCTCCGCAGCGCAACAGGGCGCGCAGGGTGGCGTCGATCCGCTCCAGCTTCCAGTTGGAGGCTAGGCGCGCCTTGACGGCGGCGTCGATGTCGCGCTGGCTCTCGATCACGCCGCGCACGATGTCGGCGAAATAGGCCTCGTCCGCCTCGGCCAGGGCTTCGCCCTCGATATCGGTGTCGAAGCGGAAGTTGGAGAATTCGGTGATCACCGTCTCCACGCCCTCGCCGGCCAGCTCCATCTGATAGAGGGCCTGGACGGCCGCCAGACGCGACACGGTGCGGGCCCGGCGCTGTTTGGAGCTCAGATGGGGCTCGGCCCGCTGCTTCTCGGCCTCGGCCAGTTGTTCGAGGACGGCTTTGACGCTGTTCGGTTCAGTCATGCGTTGAGGCCTAGCCGCAACCGCTTCTTCAATGCAATGAGCTCGAGGCAGGCTTTGGCCGCGCCGCCGCCCTTATCCCCTTCCGAAAGCCGCGCACGCGCCCAGGCCTGGTCCTCGTCTTCGGTGGTCAGGATGCCGTTGCCGATGATGAAACCCTTGACGCCCAGGGCCATCAGGCCGGCCGCCGACTGGTCCGAGACGATTTCGAAATGATAGGTCTCGCCGCGAATGACACAGCCCAGGGCCACATAGCCGTCGTAACGCGGCGCGGTCGGGAAACGCCCGGCCTCCTCGGCCATGGCGATGACCGCCGGGATCTCCAGGGCGCCCGGCACGGTGACGACGTCGAATTGAACACCGCGCGCCTTCAGGGTCTCCTTGGCGCCCTCCAGCAGGGCGTCGGCCAGTTCGTCGTAGAATCGCGCCTCGACGATCAGAATACGGGGGGCCTCAGTCACGCCTTGTCTTCTCCATCCATGTCGCGCCAGCCGACGATACGCAGGCCATAGCCCTCAAGCGCCGTCGGTTCGGGTCGCGTCGAACTCATCACGATCATATCCTTGACGCCCAGATCCAGCAGGATCTGCGCCCCGACGCCATAGGCGCGCAGCGACCGGTCAACCGCCGCCGGCTTGTCCACGCCCGACAGCCGCTCCGCCAGCGAGTTCAGCGACGGATCGCGCAGGAAGACGACCACGCCCGGGCCGTCATGGTCGGTGATCTGTTTCAACGCCTTGGGCACATAGTCCTGACGCGTCTCGACATGGCCCAGCAGGTCGCAGGCGAAATCCACCTGGTGCATCCGCACCAGGGTCGGCTTGGCCGGATCGATCTTGCCGTGGACCAGGGCGACGTGTTCCGCGCCCTCGATGGTGTTCCGGTACAGCATCAGGCGGAACGGCCCGCCGTGGACGCTCTCGAACGGCGTATCCATGACCCGCTCGACGAACCGCTCGGTGCGGCGGCGATAGGCGATCAGGTCGGCGATAGTGCCGATCTTCAGCCCGTGCAACTGGGCGAAGGCGACCAGATCCGGCATCCGCGCCATTTCGCCGTCGTCCTTGATGATCTCGCAGATCACCCCGGCCGGCGTCAGGCCCGCCATCCGGCTGATGTCCACCGCCGCCTCGGTATGGCCGGCGCGGACCAGAACCCCGCCGTCGCGCGCCACCAGGGGGAAGATGTGGCCGGGCGAGACGATGTCGTCCATGCCCTTGGACGCATCGGTCGCCACATGAATGGTGCGCGACCGGTCGGCCGCCGAAATCCCTGTGGTCACGCCGTCCTTGGCCTCGATCGAGACGGTGAAGGCGGTCTTCATGCTCTCGCGATTGTCCGCCGCCATCGGCGGCAGGCGCAGCTGGTTCGCGCGCTCGGCCGTGATGGCCAAACAGACCAGGCCGCGCGCCTGGCGGATCATGAAGTTGATCTGCTCGGGGGTGGCGAACTGGGCGGGGATGATGATGTCCCCCTCGTTCTCGCGATCCTCGGCGTCCACCAGGATGTAGGGACGGCCGTTGCGGGCGTCCTCCAGGATGTCCTCGATGGGACTGATCGGGCTGTCGTTCATATTACTGGCTGCAAGCTGCATCACGCCGTCTCCTGCCACCGCGCGAGGTATCGCGCCAGCATGTCGATCTCGAGATTGACCGGATCGCCGACCTTCAGGCGTCCCAGGGTCGTCACGTCCCACGTATGCGGGATGATATTTAACGAAAACACCCGCCCCTCGACGCTGTTCACCGTCAGGGACACCCCATCGACCGTGATCGAGCCCTTGGCGGCGATATAGCGGTGCAGGGGCGCCGGCGCCTCGACCTCGACCCGGTGCGACCCGCCTTCCGGCGTGATCGACACGACCCGGCCCAGGCCGTCGACATGACCCGACACCACATGGCCGCCCATCTCGTCGCCCAGCTTGGCCGCCCGCTCCAGATTGATTCCGTCGCCGGCCTTCCAGCCGCCCAGGGTGGTCTTGGACAGGGTCTCGTTCGACACCTCGACCGCGAACCAATCCGGCCCCTTCTCCGTCACCGTCAGGCAGCAGCCCGCATGACTGATCGAGGCGCCCAGATCGATCCCGGACACGTCCCAGGCGGTCTGGATCTCATAGCGGCGATCCCGCTCGGTCTCGCGAACCTCGCGAACGCGGCCGATGTCGGTGACAATTCCGGTGAACATTTCGGCTCCGGTCCCTTCCGGACCCAAAAAACATAGTCTGAAATCGACGGGAAACGGCGTCAGAAACGCGCGTAACGTTCCCACAGGTCGTCTCCGACGGGCTCGACGCCCAGGCGACGGAACTTGGGGGCCTCGGCCAGGTTTGCAAGAGCCAGGGCCGCCACACAGGGCCGCCCCTCCCCGCCCAGCAGGATCGGCGCCCGGAACCACTCCAGCCGGTCCACCGCCCCGGCCCGCAGGAAGGCCGCCGCCACCTGTCCCCCGCCCTCGATCAGCACCGACTCGACCCCCGCCGCCTTCAGCGCCTTCAGCACCGCCGGGATCGCCGGACGCCCGTCCTCGGCCTCGACCCGCCGCACCTGGGCCGAGCCGACCGTACGCGCTTCGACCGCCGTCAGAATCAGCGTGTTCTCGCCCGCCAGTTTCGCCGTCGTCGGCGTCCTCAGCCGGCTATCCAGCACCACCCTCAAAGGCTGATCCACGCTCCGCCCCGGCAGGCGCGCGGTCAGTTCGGGATCGTCCTTCAGCACCGTCTCGACGCCCACCAGTATGGCGTCATGACCGGCGCGCAGCCGATGGCCTTCCAGCCGCGCCGCCTCGCCGGTGATCCACCGGCTCTCGCCGTCAGCCGTGGCGATCCGCCCGTCCAGCGACGTGGCCAGCTTCAGGGTGACGCGCATCAGTCCTTGCCAAAGTCCTTGCCTGAGGGCTCGTCAAAGCCTTCGTCGCCCAGGAATTTGGCGAAATCGCCGGTCGCGCGGAAGTCCTTGTAGACCGAGGCGTAGCGGACATAGGCGACCTCATCCACGCCCTTCAGCGCCTTCATGATGAAGTCCCCGACCGTGCTCGACGGCACCTCGGTCTCGCCCAGGCTCTCCAGCTGGCGCACGATCCGGTTGACCATCTGCTCGACCTGATCCGGCTGGACCGGCCGTTTGCGCAGGGCCACGCCCAGCGACCGCTCCAGCTTGTCCCGCTCGAACGGCGTGCGCCGCCCGTTGCGCTTCAGGATCACCAGTTCGCGCAGCTGCACCCGTTCGAAGGTGGTGAAACGCCCGTTGCAGTTCGGACAGGAGCGCCGCCGTCGGATGGCCGAGCCGTCGTCCGACGGCCGGCTGTCCTTAACCTGGGTGTCCTGATGACCGCAGAAGGGGCACTTCATCGGTCAGATCATCCGTAGATCGGGAAGCGGTTAGTCAGCTCCCGCACCTGGGCCGCCACGCCCGCGACCACGGCCGGATCGGCTTCGTCGCCGCCGTTCATCGACGAGACGACGTCGGCGATCCAGTGGCCGATCTGCTTGAACTCGTCCTCGCCGAAGCCGCGCGTGGTCCCCGCCGGCGTGCCCAGGCGAACGCCCGAGGTGACGGTGAAGGGCGCGGTGTCGAACGGCACGCCGTTCTTGTTGCAGGTCATCAGCGCCTTTTCGAGCTCATGCTCGGTCGCCTTGCCGGTCACGCCCTTGGGCCGCAGATCGACCAGGGCCAGGTGGCTGTCGGTGCCGCCCGAGACGATGGCCAGACCGCGCTCGACCAGGACGCCGGCCAGGGCCTGGGCGTTCTTGACCACCTGATGCGCATACAGCTTGAACTCGGGCTGCAACGCCTCGCCGAAGGCCACGGCCTTGGCCGCGATCACATGCTCCAGCGGCCCGCCTTGCAGGCCGGGGAAGACGGCCGAGTTGATCTTCTTGCCCAGATCCGCGTCGTTGGACAGGATCATGCCGCCGCGCGGGCCGCGCAGGGTCTTGTGCGTCGTCGTGGTCACGACATGGGCGTGCGGGATCGGATCGGGATAGGCGCCCCCGGCCACCAGGCCGGCATAGTGGGCCATGTCCACCATCAGATAGGCGCCGACGCTGTCGGCGATCTCGCGGAACCGCTTGAAGTCGATGTGGCGGCTATAGGCGCTGGCGCCGGCCAGGATCAGCTTCGGCTTCTCCTTCTGCGCCATCTCGGCCACGTGGTCATAGTCGATCAGATGGGTGTCTTCGCGGACCTTGTAGGTCACGGGCCGGAACCACTTGCCCGACTGGTTCGCCGGCGACCCGTGCGTCAAATGCCCGCCACAGGCCAGATCCATGCCCAGGAAGGTGTCGCCGGGTTGCAGCAGCGTAAAGAACACCGCCTGATTGGCCTGGGCGCCCGAGTGGGGCTGCACATTGGCGAAGGCCGCGCCGAACAGTTTTTTCGCCCGCTCGCGCGCCAGATCCTCGGTCACATCGACGAATTCGCAGCCGCCGTAATAGCGACGCCCCGGATAACCCTCGGCGTATTTGTTGGTCAGGACCGAGCCCTGCGCGTCCAGCACCGCCTGAGAGACGATGTTCTCGGACGCGATCAGCTCGATCTGCTCTTTCTGCCGTCCCATCTCGCCCTGAATGGCCTTGAAGACGTCCGGATCGGCGTCGGCCAGGGTCTTGGTGAAATAGGCGTCATGGGTGAAGGCGGTCACGTCGGAATCCCCGCGTCTGAGAAGGCCGCCTATCTAGTCCGCACCGGGCCGAACCACAATATCTTGTGTCCTGTCTTACCCTCTCCCGCCGGGAGAGGGCTTGAGCGCACGGCGGCGCAGCCGTCGTTCTGGCGCGACCCGAAGGGCGGCGCGAAGCAGCCAAAGGGTGAGGGGCAAGGTGGTGCGAGTTGGCCCACCGGCGGGCCCTCATCCGCCCCTGCGGGCCACCTTCTCCCCACGGAGACCTCTGCGGAATGAGGCATTTGACTGGGAGGGTCTCGTCGCCGAGGTCACGGGTCTGTCGGACAGGCGATGTTGATCGCCTGTTGGGGCGTTGTCGGCGGCCTTGGCTGGGCGTTGGACGCAACTCGGCTGTCAGGTCGCCGGCAATCCTGCGACGCGGCGTAGGTTGAACACTGTGGCCAGACGGAAGATGTCGGCGAGGTTCACGGCGAAGCTGGTTGATCGGGCGCGGGCGTAGCCGAACACCCGCCGGGCAGTTCCGAACACCTGCTCGACCACGGCCCGGCGCTTGGCGATCAGCTTGTTCCTCTGGGTCTGCCAGTAGGGCAAGGCCTTCTGGTGCTTGTGCGAGCGGTGGCAGATGCGATCCTTGCACCCGCGTGCCTTCAATCGGGCGCGCCGTCCTTTGTGCTCGTAGCCCTTGTCGGCATAGACCGCCTTCTCGTCGCCCTGGATCAGCGTCTCGGCCACCAGGCTCTCGCCGACATGGGCCGGGGTCAGCACCACGGCCCGGATCAGGTTGAAGCCCTGGTCGGTGGCCACGTGCAGCCGATAGCCAAAGTGGCTCTTGCCGTTCTTGCGCGTCCAGCTGGCCCCGGGTTCGCGCTCCAGCCCCGCGCCCGCGCCCTGCTTGATGTCGGGCTTGCGCGACGCCGCCGCCAGCAGGGTGGCGTCCATCAGCGTGCCGCTGCGAACGATCAGGCCCCGCGCGTCCAACTGGCGGTTCACCTCCTCGAAACAGGCCTGCATCACCCCCTTCCTGGCCGCCGTCAGGCGGAACCGGCAGATCGTCGTCTCGTCCGGCGTCGCCTCATCCAGGCCCAGCCCGCAGAAGCGCCGGAACGACAGGCGATCGGTCAGCGCCTCTTCCAAGCCCGGGTCCGAAAGGCCGTAGAGCATCTGCAGATACAAAGCCCGGATCATCGCGCTGGCCCGGTAGGGCTTGCGCCCCAACCTGCCCGCATGGACCTGCTCGGCCAGCTTCTCCAGCGGGGCCCAGTCGATCACCTTGCCAATGGCGTCCAGTCGCGCGTTCGTCCCCAATCTCGGATCGACCAACGTCTCAGCCAAGCTCAACTGCTGATCGGCCATAACCGCCCCTCGCTTCTACGGATCCCGTCACAGATAGAGAATCACGACCCCGCCCCGCTGGGAATCACATCCCCGCAACACCCCAAATGTTTCGCAGAGGTCTCCCACGGGAGAAGGAAAGAGAAATCAAAGCCCCAACGCCCGCTTCAGCTTCGCGGTCGCCACATGGACGGCCGAGCATTTGATATAGGGCCCGTTGCGCACGAACTCGACAATGATCTCCCCGTCATCGCCCATGGTTCAAAGCGTCTTGAGCGCCCGCACGAACTCCACCGTGCTGAGATCGCCGTCCCAGTAGCCGATCAGCGCCGTCGCGTTGAGACGGATCCAGGCTTGAACAGGCTTCAGATCCGCAGTCGGAAGCGGACCATGGATCAGTTCAGGCTCTGGCCGGATGCTGACGGTCGCCACATCATCGGCGTCCATGCGATTACCGTGCGTGCGGCAGACCTTGACCCGCGCGTCGTGCCGCGCCCGCCCCTTGGGACTGACCCAGACGGTCATCGGCAGGCCGGTGTCGCGTGGATACAGGTTCGCCATCTCGAAAAGGTCGACCTCCTCGGGCGGCGTGTCCGGCGCGGGATGATGGACGTTCATCGCGCCATCATAGCCCAATCCTAGTCGTCAGGAAACGACCAGGCCGCCACTGACCGGCGCGCCACAGTGCAGTCGGCGAACAGCCGATCCACCGTCCTGGCCGACGAAGACCATCTGAGCGTCGCGCCGGTCGGCTTCACGCGCGCCTTGATGGCGGTCTTGCCCGCGTCGCACTAGGTTACAACCTCAAACCGTCAGCATCCGCTTCACCACCCGTTTGAACGGCGCCGTCGCCTGCGCCGATTTCCGCCATATTCGTCCCCAAGGTTGACCGCAGAGAAGGCTGGGGGATGGTTCGTGAGGATTTTAGGGCTGGGCTTGGTTCTATTTGCGATCCTCGGCATTGCTGCCTGCTCGGAAAAGGCCGACGCCCAATCGACGTCCGCCCCAGAGGTCTCCGCCCCTGAGGTCCCCGCCTCTAAGGTCCAGGTGGAAGGCGGCCCCTATGTCCTGAAGGGCTCCCAGGTCTGGACTGTGCCGGATCCCATCTCGGGCCGAGACTACGAGGTCTTCGTCAGCCTGCCGCCCAGTTATGAGACCAACCCGCAGCGCCGCTATCCGGTCCTCTACGTCACCGACGCCGACTACGCCTTCCCCATCATCCGGCAGATCGCGCGCCGAATGAACCTGGACGGGCCGGTGATCGAGGAATTCATCCTGGTGGGCCTGTCCTATTCACGCGGCGACAACGGCACGGTGAGCCGAAACCGCGACTATACCCCCACCCCGAACGGCCCACGACGCGCCAGTTCCATGCTCCACGGTCAGGGGCCGGCCTATCAGACCTATCTGAAGACCGAAGTCCTGCCCTTCATAGAGACGCGGTTCCGCGCCGATCCCGCGCGCCGCATCCTGCTGGGTCACTCCTACGGCGGTCTGCTCGGCGCCCAGATCCTGTTCACCGATCCGGGCCTGTTCTCCGGCTACGCCTTAGGCAGCCCGTCCTTCTGGTTCGACAACCACCGCATCATGAAGATGGAGGCGGACTACGCCCGCAGCCACCGCGACCTGCCGGCCGACGTCTTCATGTATATCGGCGGCTGGGAAGCGCCTGGGCCGGATCGCCGCAACACCAGCGAAAACGACATGGTCGCCGACGTGCGGACCATGGAGCGTACCCTGAAGTCCCACGCCTATCCGAACCTGACGGTTCGGTCGGTGGTGCTGGAAGACGAAGACCATCTGAGCGTCGCGCCGGTCGGCTTCACCCGCGCGCTGGAAGCCCTGCTGCCCGCGAAAAAGTAAACCTCATGCCGTCAGCATCCGCTTCACCACCCGTTTGAACGGCGCCGTCGCCTGGCCGGCGCGCAGGGCGGCGCCGCGCGCCAGACGGGCCGGGGGCGTTTCTTCGGTGAACAGGCGGACCAGGGCGTTGGTGCCCTGGTACAGGGGCCAGCTGGCGAGGCGGTGGTCGCGTTCATAGCGGGCCAGCAGGCGTTCGGCGCCGATGTCCCCGCCCCGCGCCGATCTCAACACAGTGGCCAAGCTGTCCTGCCCGCGCAGACCCAGGTTGAAGCCGTGGGCGGTGACTGGGTGCATGCCCACGGCGGCGTCGCCGATCAGGGCGAAACCCGCGCCCGCAAACCGGCGACTCCAGGTGGTGGCCAGGGGATAGGCGTGGCGTGTACCGACCAATTCCAGCCCGGTCAGCCGCCCCTTCAGCCGCCGCTCCATCTCGACCGCAAAGGCCTCGGGCGACAGGCGCATCAGGTCGGCGATGGCGGGAGCGGCCAGGGTCAGGACCACGGAGGAGACCCGCTCATCAACGTCGGCGACGGGCAGCAGGGCCACAGTCTGGCGGTGGTCGAACCATTCGGTCGCGACATGGCCGTGCGCCTGGTCGTGGCGCATCCGACAGACCATCATCGACCGGCCCAGCCGGTTCATCTCGACCCCGACGCCCAATTGATCGCGCACGCCGGAGAAGCGCGAGTCGGCCGCCACGATCAGCCTGGCCCGGATCGTCGCGCCGTCGTCCAGCACGACCCGGCCGCGCGGGGCGGCGCCCTGGACAGCGCAGCTGGCCACCCGCCGCCCGGCCATCAGGGTCACGCCCGGCTGGTCTTCCACGACTTCGAACAGGGCGCGGCGGATCAGGTGGTTGGGGATCAGGACGCCCAGCCGGTCGGCGCCGCCGGGGTCGAAGGTC
The DNA here is from genome assembly GCF_026625805.1 of Brevundimonas sp. SL130. NCBI lineage: Bacteria > Pseudomonadati > Pseudomonadota > Alphaproteobacteria > Caulobacterales > Caulobacteraceae > Brevundimonas > Brevundimonas sp. SL130. The sequence goes on along the minus strand of NZ_CP113064.1, from coordinate 1,915,504 downwards.
AAGGCGAAGGGCGAGCCGCCGTCCAGCACCCGCGCCTCGCGCAGGTCCGATATGTCTTGCGCCGGGATTCGGTCCCACGCGCCGAGGGATTTCAACAGGCGGATGGAGTTGTGGGTCAGGGCGATTTCGCGCCCGTCGAAGGCCGGATCACGCAGGGCGGCCTGATCCTGGCCCTCGATCACGGCGACCGTCAGCCCCGCCCCGGCCAGCGACCGAGTGAAGGCCAGGCCCGCCGGTCCGGCCCCGACCACGGCCACGTCGAACATCAGATCATCGCGCATGCTAAACTCCTGATCCTCCTCCTGCCCCAGCCGGTTCGTCCGCTCCTTGATCGAGCGCAAATCGTCGCGTCAGAGCGGGCGGCGGCAGGTCGCGGCCTTGGCCAACTCCGCGCCCAACACCGACTGGACCGCCAGGGGCGTGTCGGTGGCGATGACGGTCACGCCCTGGCGATACAGGTCGCGATATTCGGAGACGTCGCCGTCGGCGGCGTAGCGGTCGTCGCGGCGGCGGCCCTCGGCGCCCAGGGTGCCGAACTGGACCTCGGCGCCGGCCTGACGCAGGGCCGACCACAGGGCGGGCCGCTCCTCGCGCGTGCCGGTCCAGGCCAGGATCTGAGATACGTTCAGCCCGTCCAGATCCTCGACGCCGTCCAGACCGGCCGAGATCATCATCTCCGGCGCCAGGGCCGCCACGGCGCGGGCGTCGGCGTCATTATAGGTGATCAGGATGACCCGGTTCTGCGCGCCCGAGCGGCGCACCTGGTCGATCACGGTGCGCGCCAGATCGACCGTGGTTCCGCCGTCCGCCGGCTTCAGGTCCAGGCTGGCGATGGCGCCGACGCGCCCGGCCGCGTCCAGGGCCTCGGCCAGGGTCGGGGGCGCGGCCTGGGTCAAGGCGCCGTTCGAGGCCTTCAGACGCGTGGCCTTGACCTGGGCCAGGGTCAGGTCGGCGACGCGGCCCCGCCCGGTCGTGGTCCGGTCCATCGTCTGATCGTGCATCAGCACCAGTTGGCCGTCCTGGGTCAGGACCGCGTCCAGCTCCAGGACGGCGCCGGGAATGGCCCGACCGGTGGCCAGGATGGCGGCGATGGAGTTCTCGGGCTGGTCCAGAGCCGAGACCGCCCGGTGCGCCGAGATAACCACGCCGCCGTCGCGGACGCAGTCGAAATAGGCGGCCATGGCCAGTCCGCCCGTCGGCGTCGGGCGCGACGGGCCCGCGCCGACGCAGGCCGACGCGGACAGCAGCAAAATCAGGGCGGCGGCGGTGGGGATTCGAGACATTGCACTCTCCGGCAGGGCGGGCGGACCTGACCCTGCGTCATTCATCGGGTCAAGAGGTCGGATCGCCCTTGCTCCGCAACGCTTGCCGACGCATTTTGCCGCAACAATTCGCGGGGAGAGAATCAACGTGCAGGATCTGGTGGGGCCCGCGGTCGGGACCTTGGCGCTGGTCGCGCTGGGCGGCTATCTGCTCGGCTCGATTCCGTTCGGCGTGGTGATCACCCGCGCCGCCGGCGCCGGCGACGTGCGCAATATCGGCTCCGGCAATATCGGCGCGACCAATGTGCTGCGCACCGGCCGCAAGGACCTGGCCCTGGCCACCCTGCTGCTGGACGCCGGCAAGGGCGCCGTCGCCCTGCTGATCGCCCGCGCCCTGTTCGACAGCGAGGTCGCGGGCGCCATCGCCGGCGGCGCGGCCTTCCTGGGCCATCTGTTTCCCGTCTGGCTGAAGTTCAAGGGCGGCAAGGGCGTGGCCACCTTCTATGGTCTGCTGCTGGCCGCCGCCTGGCCCCTGGGCCTGATGGCCGGCGCCGTCTGGCTGATCAGCGCCTTCGCCTTCCGCTATTCGTCGCTGGCCGCCCTGATCTCCTCAGCGACCGCGCCCCTGCTGGCCCTGCTGCCGCTGGCCGCCGTCGGCCTGCCGGTGGAGATGCCGATCCTGTGCCTGACCGTCTTCGCCGCTGTGCTGATCTGGGTTCGCCACCACCAGAACATCGCCCGGCTGCTGAAGGGCGAGGAACCGCGTATCGGGGCCAAGAAGGCGTGAGCCTGTCGGCGGACGAGCGGTTCGCCCGGCTGCGGCTCGCCCGCACCGACCGCATCGGTCCCGTCGCCTTTTCCCAACTGCTGAGCCGCTACAACACGGCTGTTCGCGTGCTGGAGGTCCTGCCCGATCTGGTCCGCAAGTCCGGCGCGGCCTCCATTCCCCCGCCCGTCGCCAAGATCGAGCGCGAACTGGCCGACGGCGCGCGGATCGGCGCCCGCCTGCTGGTGCTGGGCGACGCCGACTATCCCGCGATGCTGGCGGCGCTGGATCCGCCCCCGCCGATCCTGTGGACCCGGGGTCGGGTCGAACTGTTGAACGCGCCCTGTGTCGCCATCGTCGGCGCCCGTATCGCCTCGGCCGGCGGCCAGCGAATCGCGCGCGGCCTGGCGCTGCAACTGGGTCAGGCCGGCCATGTCGTCGTCTCGGGCATGGCCCGCGGCATCGACGCCGCCGCCCACGAAGGCGCCCTGGCCAACGGCACGGTGGCGGTCCTGGGCGGCGGGGTGGATGATGTCTATCCGCCCGAACACGCCGACCTCTACGCCCGCCTGATCGATCAGGGCTGCGTCGTGTCCGAAAGCCCCGTCGGCGCCCGCGCCCAGGCGCGCGACTTCCCCCGCCGCAACCGCATTATCTCCGGCCTGTCGCGCGGCGTCGTGGTGGTCGAGGCCGAGATCAAGTCCGGCTCGCTGATCACCGCCCGCCTGGCGGCCGAACAGGGGCGCGACGTCTTCGCCGTGCCCGGCTCGCCGCTGGACCCGCGCGCCAAGGGTCCGAACGAACTGCTGCGTCAGGGCGCGATTCTGTGCGAGGGGATCGAGGATATCGAGCGCGCCTTCAACACCTTACGCACCCTGCGCGCGCCGCCGTCGGAGCCGATCGACTATGGCGAGGTGGACGACGCCTTCCTGGACCGGGTCGCCGCCCTGCTCTCCCCCCACCCCGACGCCGCGCGACGAGATCGCCCGCGCCCTGAACGCCCCCATGGGCCAGGTCGCCGCCGCCCTGCTGGAGTTGAGCCTGGCGGGCCGCGCCGAGCTGCTGCCCGGCGGCCTGGCGTCCATATAGTGAAGTCTCTTCCGGATTCGTCTTCGATCCGTGATAGTCACCCGATATTCCGCAAGTTTACGGGCGTCCGGCGGCCGGTGCATTGACACATGGCTCCGCTCCAACCACGTTCGCGCCCCTTCCCGAGACCGAACACGCATGAACCTCGTTATCGTCGAGAGCCCCGCAAAGGCCAAGACCATCAATAAATACCTCGGCTCCGGCTATGAGGTTCTGGCGTCCTACGGCCACGTCCGCGACCTGCCGTCCAAGGATGGATCGGTCCTGCCTGACGACGACTTCTCCATGCACTGGGAGGCCGACGCCAAGGGCGCCAAACGCCTGTCCGAAATCGCCGAGGCCGCCAAGCGCGCCGACCGCGTCATTCTCGCGACCGACCCCGACCGCGAAGGGGAGGCCATCAGCTGGCACGTGCTCGAGGTGCTGAACAAGAAGAAGGTGCTGAAGGATACGCACGTCGAGCGCGTCACCTTCAACGCCATCACCAAGTCCGCCGTCCTGGACGCCATGGCCAATCCCCGCCAGATCGACATGGAGCTGGTGAACGCCTATCTGGCCCGCCGCGCCCTGGACTACCTCGTCGGCTTCACCCTGTCGCCGGTGCTGTGGCGCAAGCTGCCGGGCGCGCGCTCGGCCGGGCGGGTTCAATCCGTCGCCCTGCGCATCGTCGTCGATCGCGAGATGGAGATCGAGAAGTTCAAGGCTCAGGAATACTGGTCCATCGAGGCCGACCTGAACGCCGACAGCCCGCCCTTCACCGCCCGCCTGGTCAAGCATGAGGGCAAGCGGGTCCAGCGTCTGGACATCAAGGACGAGGCGACCGCCGCCGCCGCGCGCGCGGCCATCGACGCCGGCGACTTCACCATCAACTCGGTCGAGAAGAAGCCCGTCCGCCGCAACCCGGCCCCGCCCTTCACCACCTCCACCCTGCAACAGGAAGCCTCGCGCAAACTGGGCTTTTCCGCCCAGCGCACCATGCAGGCGGCGCAGAAACTGTATGAGGGCGTCGACGAGACCGGCGGCCTGATCACCTATATGCGGACCGACGGCGTCCAGACCACGCCCGAGGGCATCGCCCAGGCGCGCGAGGTCATCGCCAAGGAATTCGGCCCGGCCTTCGTTCCGCAGGAACCGCGCTATTACAAGACCAAGGCCAAGAATGCTCAGGAAGCGCACGAAGCGATCCGGCCGACCAATATCGCCCGCCATCCCGATTCAGTGCGCCTCGATTCGGACCTTCAGCGCCTTTATGAGCTGATCTGGAAACGGATGGTCGCCTCGCAGATGGAGGCGGCCCGCATGGACCGCACCACGGTCGATATCGAAACCCCGGACGGTCTGACAGCCTTACGCGCCACCGGCCAGGTGGTGACCTTCGACGGCTTCCTGGCCGTCTATGAAGAAGGCCGCGACGAGAAGCAGAAGGGCGCGGAAGAGGACGAGGGCGACGACACCAGCCGCCTGCCTGCGCTGAAGGAAGGCGCCAAGGCCAAGGTCGACGCCATCCGCACCGACCAGCATTTTACCGAACCGCCCCCGCGCTATTCGGAAGCCACCCTGGTCAAGAAGCTGGAAGAGCTGGGCATCGGCCGCCCCTCGACCTACGCCTCGACCCTGTCCACCCTGCGCGACCGCGAATACGTTCGCGTCGACAAGAACCGCTTCTATCCTGAGGACAAGGGACGGCTGGTCACCGCCTTCCTGGAACAGTTCTTCGCCAAATGGGTCGAATACGACTTCACCGCCGCGCTCGAGACCCGTCTGGACGAGGTGTCGGCCGGTCAGCTGGACTGGAAGGTGCTGCTGCGCGAGTTCTGGTCGGACTTCCACGCCGCGACCCAGGCCGCCGGCGAACTGCGCACCACGGCCATTCTGGACGCCCTGAACGAAAGCCTCGGCGCCCACATCTTCCCGGCCAAGGAAGACGGGTCCGACCCGCGCGAATGCCCCCTGTGCCACCAGGGCCAGCTCAGCCTGAAGACCAGCCGGTTCGGCGCCTTCATCGGCTGCGACCGTTATCCCGACTGCAAATACACCCGCCCCGTCGCCAGCCCCTCGGCCGAGGACGGATCGGCCGAAAGCGGCGACCGCGAACTGGGGATCGACCCCGAGACCGGCCAGCCGGTGCAGCTGAAGATCGGTCGTTTCGGCCCCTATGTCGAAATCACGCCGCCCGAGGGCGACAAGCCCAAACGCTCGTCCCTGCCCAAGGGCTGGTCGCCGGCCTCCCTGACGCTGGACCAGGCTCTGCGCCTCTTGGCCCTGCCGCGCGAGGTCGGGGTCCACCCCGAGGACGGCAAGATGATCACGGCGGGCCTGGGTCGTTACGGACCCTTCGTCCTGCACGCCGGCACCTATGCCAATGTGTCGGACATCGACGAGGTGTTCGAGGTCGGGCTGAACCGCGCCGTCGCCCTGCTGGCCGAAAAGCGCGCCGGTCGTCCCGGTCGCGGCGCCGCCACGGCCCCGCTGAAGGACCTGGGCGCCCACCCGGAAACGGGCGAGCCGATCCACGTCATGGCCGGCCGCTTCGGGCCCTATGTCAAGTCGGGCAAGATCAACGCCACCCTGCCCAAGGGCACGGCGCCTGAAGACCTGACGGTCGAAGACGCCCTGCCCCTGCTGGCCGCCAAGGCCGGCGCCGCGCCCAAGAAGAAGGCCCCCGCGGCCAAGAAGGCGGCTGCACCCAAGAAGGCTGCTGCGAAGAAACCTGCGGCCAAGAAGGCGCCGGCGAAAAAAACCAAGGCCAAGGGGGAAGACTGACGTCCTCTTCCCCTTGGGAGGTCGCATCAGGGGTCGGTCAGTGCATGACCGGCCCCTTTCCGTTGAAGAGGAAGCCCCCCCCTCATCCGCCCCCACGGGAGACGGACAGAGGCGTCAAAGCCCCAACGCCCGCCTCAACTTGGCGATCGCCACCCGCTCCACCGCCTTGGGTTCGTTCACCGGGCCGATGGCGCTGACTTCGCGGCCGGTGGCCACATGGATGGCCGAGCATTTGATATAGGGGCCGTTGCGCACGGTCTCGACGATCACCTCACCTAAGTCCGAGCGGGGGCCGTCGTCCGACATGTCTCGCCTCAGGCCGCCACCGACCGCCGCGCCACATTGCAGTGCGCGAACAGGCGGTCCATCGCCTGGACCACATGGTCCATCATCGCGTCCGTATGGTTCGGCGAGGGCGTGAAGCGCAGCCGCTCGGTCCCCTTGGGCACGGTCGGATAGTTGATCGGCTGAACATAGACGCCGTACTCGTCCAGCAGCATGTCCGAGATCATCTTGCAGTGGATCGGATTGCCGACGTGCACCGGCACGATATGGCTCTCGGAGTCCATCACCGGAATCCCGGCCGCCGCAAACCGCGCCTTCAGGGTCGCCGCCCGTTCCTGATGCTGATGGCGCAGTTCCGGATGGGCCTTCAGATGGCGCACCGAGGCCAGGGCCCCCGCCGTCAGGGCCGGCGGCAGGCTGGTGGTGAAGATGAAGCCCGAGGCCCAGCTGCGCACCGCGTCGATGATCCGCGCGTCGGCGGCGATATAGCCGCCCATGACCCCGATGGCCTTGCCCAGGGTGCATTCGATGATGTCGATCTGGTCCAACAGGCCGTCGCGCTCGGCCACGCCCGCGCCGGTTTCGCCATACAGGCCCACCGCATGGACCTCGTCCAGATAGGTTAGGGCGCCGTATTTCTTGGCCAGGGCGACGGTGCCGGCCAGGTCAGCGATGTCGCCGTCCATCGAATAGACGCTCTCAAAGGCGATCAGCTTGGGCGCCTCGGCCGGGGCGGCGGCCAGCAGGGCCTCCAGATGCTCCAGGTCGTTGTGCTTGAAGATGTGACGCTCGCCGCCGCCCTGGCGGATGCCGGCGATCATCGAGGCGTGGTTCAACGCATCCGAGAAGGTGATCAGACCGGGCAGGATCTTTTGCAGGGTCGACAGGGTCGCCTCGTTGCCGACATAGCCCGAGGTGAACAGCAGCGCCGCCTCCTTGTGGTGCCAGTCGGCCAGCTCGGCTTCCAGATCGACCGCAGAGCGCGTCGTGCCCGAGATGTTGCGCGTGCCGCCGGCCCCGGCGCCCACCGCCTCGATCTCGTCCTGCATGGCCTTCAACACGTCCGGATGCTGACCCATGCCCAGATAGTCGTTGGAGCACCAGATGACGACGTCCTGTTCGGACCCGTCGTCGCGGCGACGCACAGCCTGCGGAAACTGACCGCGCACCCGCTTCAGATCGGCGAAGACACGATACCGGCCTTCGCTGCGCACCTGCTCCACCGAGCGTTCAAAGGCGGCCTTATAGTCGAACACGATATTCGTTCTTTCGCTTATGGCGATGTCTGCCCGTTCTTTGCGCCCGGCGGCGCCGCTTGTCCATGCGCCCCATGTGGTCAAAACGCCCCAAGCCCTTCATTGATAACGGTTCTCAGGAACCCATCCGCTCACCTCCCCGTCGGCGAAGGCCGACGGGGAGGACCGGCGGGAGCGTCAGCGAACGCCAGGAGGGGGCGACTCGGTGTCAGACGCTGGGTCGGTCATCCCCACCGCCGGAGTCGCCCCCGCCTGGTCGCAAGCGCGACCTGTCCTCCCCCCGCGCCTTCGCGCGCGGAGAGGTGACGCCGCCGCCTCACTCACCTCCCCGTTCGCGCAGGCGAACGGGGAGGACCGGCGGGAGCGTCAGCGAGCGCCAGGAGGGGGCGACTCGGTCTTAAACGCCGCCCCGGTCACCCCTACCGCCGGAGTCGCCCCCGCCTGGTCGCAAGCGCGACCGGTCCTCCCCCCGCGCCTTCGCGCGCGGAGAGGTGGGCCAGCGCGCACAATGACGCTGGTCCCTCCTCAAAGATTTCAACGCCCTAACAGAATCTCACCCCCTTCTTCTCATCACCCCTCAAACCTCCCGCATAATCCTCTCATCCCCGCCGATGGGGAGGGCGTCGGATCCAGCGCCCTGACGGCGGCGGGGCTGTGGTCGAGCGATGAAGCCGGTGGGGAGGAGACCGCCGGGGTCCTTAGGGGCGGCGATGGATGCCGTCTCCTGCTCGCCGCACGCTTAGGAAAGCGGACCGCTGTCGATTTTCAATCGGCATGTCCGCCCCGGCGAAGCCGTCGCAAGGCGGCCCGCCGATCCGGCAAGGCTCGAAGGCTAGGGCCGCCAGCCGGAGCGCGTGTGGAAAACGACCGCGTGGGACGACGACTGCGCCGAAACGGTACTTAAAACTCCAAACCCCGGGTGCAGACCCGGCGTCCCACGCCCTCCCCAACTTCGCTGCGAACCGGCGAAGACGCTGACGCATGTCTTCGCCTCATTTGCTCTCTCGCCTCAGGATCGCTACATCCGCCCAAACCTCCCAATCCGACGAAACCCGAAGGGCGAAACCGCACCTCATGGCGCAGCAATATATTTTCCAGATGCAGGGTCTGACCAAGACCTTCCCCGGCGGCCGCAAGATCTTCGAGAACATCTGGCTCAGCTTCTACAACGACGCCAAGATCGGCGTCGTCGGGGTCAACGGCTCGGGTAAATCCACCCTGCTGAAGATCATGGCCGGCCTGGACACCGAGTTCACCGGCGAGGCCCGCGCCGCCGACGGCGTCAAGCGCGGCTATCTGGAGCAGGAGCCCAAGCTCGACGACAGCCTGAACGTCCGCGAGAACGTCGAGGCCTGGTGCGAAGAGAAACAGTGGGTCAACCGCTTCAACGCCGTCGCCGGCGAACTGGGCGAGAACTACACCGACGAACTGATGGAGGAGATGACCGCCCTCCAGGAGAAGATCGACGCCGGCGACGTCTGGGACATCGACAGCCGGATCGAAATGGCCATGGGCGCCCTGCGTTGCCCGCCCGACGATTGGGAGGTCTCCAACCTGTCCGGCGGTGAGAAGCGTCGCGTGGCCCTGGCCCGCCTGCTGCTGTCCAAGCCCGACATGCTGCTGCTCGACGAACCGACCAACCACCTGGACGCCGAATCCGTCGCCTGGTTGCAGCACCACCTGGAAAACTTCCCCGGCTGCGTCATTCTGGTGACCCACGACCGCTACTTCCTGGACCTCGTCACCAAGTGGACGCTGGAGCTGGACCGCGGCAAGGGCCACCCGCACGAGGGCAACTATTCCTCGTGGCTGGAAGCCAAGACCAAGCGCGTCATTCAGGAACAGTCCGAATCCGAAGCCCGCCAGCGCGCCCTCACCCGCGAACTGGAATGGGTCCGTTCGGGCGCCAAGGCCCGTCAGGCCAAGTCCAAGGCCCGTCTGGCCGCCTATGAGCGGATGGTGGACGAGCAGGAATCGATGCGCGGCGCCCAGACCCACGCCCATATCCAGATCCCGCCCGGACCGCGCCTGGGCAATGTCGTGCTGGAGGTCGAAGGCCTGGCCAAGACCTATGGCGACAAGACCCTGTTCGACAATCTGACCTTCAAACTGCCGCCCAACGGCATCGTCGGCGTCATCGGCCCCAACGGCGCCGGCAAGTCGACCATGTTCAAGCTGATCACCGGTCAGGAAACCCCGGACGGCGGCACCATCAAGGTCGGCGAGACGGTCAAACTGGCCTATGTCGACCAGTCGCGCGACGACCTGAAGCCGGACGAGACCATCTGGCAGGCCATCTCGGGCGGCACCGATGTGATGATGGTCGGCAAGCGCGAGATCAACACCCGCGCCTATGTCGGCAGCTTCAACTTCAAGGGCGGCGACCAGCAGAAGAAGGTCGGTCAGCTGTCCGGCGGTGAACGCAACCGCGTGCACCTGGCCAAGACCCTGGCTTCGGGCGGCAATCTGATCCTGCTCGACGAACCGACCAACGACCTGGACATCGAAACCCTACAGAACCTCGAAGAGGCCCTGGAAGAGTTCGCCGGCTGCGCCGTGGTCATCTCCCACGATCGCTGGTTCCTGGACCGTCTGGCCACCCACATCCTCGCCTTCGAAGGCGACGGCCACGTGGAATGGTTCGAGGGCAATTTCGAAGCCTACGAACAGGACAAGATGCGCCGCCTGGGCGCCGACAGCATCATCCCCAAACGCATCCAGCACCAGAAGTTCGGGCGCTGATTGATCTGTGATAGGATGCGGGACATGAGCGACGATCTTCTGTCCCGCATCACTATCGAAGACGGCAAACGCGGCGGTCGGCCCTGTATCCGGGGCCTGCGTATCGCGGTGCACGACATTCTCGGCTGGCTGGCGTCCGGGATGACCGAGGCCCAGATCCTTTCCGACTACGAAGAACTGGAAGCCGACGACCTGCGGGCCGCCTTGACCTACGCCGCGCAGGCGCTCGATCATTCGGTGGCGGCCGCTGCGGCTTGAAATTCCTGCTCGATCAGAACCTGCCCGTCCGCCTGATCGATGTGATCGCCGCATTCGATCATGAGGTCGAACACGTCAGATTGATGGGGCTGGCCACGGCAGGCGACCGGGAAATCTGGGCCTTGGCGGCGTCACGAGGCGCGGTCGTCGTCAGCAAGGACAAGGACTTTCTTTTGCTGGCGCAGCGTAACGCCAGCCGTCAGCCTCTGGTCCGCCTCGACCTCGGAAACTGTTCGAACGACGAACTCTACGCCATCGTGCGGCGCGACTGGCCCCGCGTCGTCGCCCAGCTGACCGCCGGCGAGGCCATTGTGGAGGTCCGACCATGACCCAACGCCCCGCCGTTCTCATCATGCAACGGCATCTCGCCCCGCTCTCGCCGATCCTCGAGAGCGCCTATGACGTCTATCGCTTCTGGGAAGGCCCGCCCATCGAGGCCGCCCACGACATCCGCGCCCTGATCGTCGCCGGCAAGGCGCCGCTGGACAAGGCGCTGATCGAACAGCTCCCCGCCCTCGACCTGATCGCCTGTTTCACCTCGGGCTACGACGGGATCGACATCGACTGGTGCCGTGAGCGCGGCCTGCCCGTCACCCATGCGCCCGGCGTCAATCATGAAGACGTCGCCGATCACGCCCTGGGCCTGATCCTGGCCGCCCGTCGTCAGATCGTCTCGGGCGACCGCCAGGTCCGGTCCGGCGGCTGGACCGCCGAGACCCGCAGCATCACTGCTTCTATTGCCGGCCAGAAGCTGGGCGTCGTCGGCCTGGGCGCCATCGGCAAGGCCGTCGCCGACCGCGCCGAGGCCTTCCGTATGGCGGTCGCCTGGTGGGGCCCCCGCCCCCACGAGGTCGAATGGCCCCGCGCCGACAGCCTGCTGGCCCTGGCCAAGGCCAGCGACATCCTGGTCGTCGCCTGCAAGGCCGACGACACCAGTCGCGGCCTGATTTCGCGCGAGGTGCTCGAGGCCCTGGGCCCCGACGGTCTGCTGGTCAATGTTTCGCGCGGCCAGGTGGTCGACGAAGACGCCCTGATCGCCGCGCTGAAATCCGGCGCCCTGGGCCAGGCCGCCCTGGACGTCTTCATCGAGGAGCCGACCGACCCTTCACGCTGGGCCGATGCGCCCAACCTGGTGCTGACGCCCCACACCGCCGGCGCGACGACCGCCGGGGTGCAGGGCATGCTGATGCTGCTGATGCAGAACCTTCAGGCGCATTTCGCGGGTCAGCCGCTGAAGACGCCGGTCGCGTGATCAGTCTGGCCGTTTCAGTCGGGGCGTTGCGGACGGGGACGTTCATCCGCTGTGACGACGCCGTCGCCGTTTTTGTCCATGGCCTTGAACATCGCCTCTGCGCCGGCCTCCATCTCCGCCTTGGAGATCAGGCCGTTGCCGTCCATATCGGCGCGGCTCAGCATCCGACCGCCGGGCGAAGCCGCCAGCTCCGAAGCGTTGATCGCACCGTTATGATCGGCGTCGATGCGATCGAACATCCCAATCATACGCGTCTTCATGTCGGCCAGGGTCTCGCGCTCCGGCGGACGCATTCCGCCCATCGGCGGGGGCCCCGACATCTGCCCGCCCATAGGCGGCTCGGGGAAATCGCTCTGCGCCAGGGCCGGACCGGCGGCGAAAAGCACGAGGGAGGAAATCAGGAGGCTGCGCATAGAACCACTCCAAAGGGATTGCAGGGTCTTTAACGGAGGACAGAAGGTTTCCCGTCGCACGATGTACGAGGTCGTTTTTCCTTGCCAAATCATATAAGGATATCTTTATATGACCACATGAACCTGACTGCGGACCAGACTGTCGAAGCCCTGCGCGCCGCTGGCGAACCCACCCGTCTGCGCATCCTCTCCCTGCTGGCCAGCGAAGAGCTTTCGGTCATGGAGATGTCGCGGATTCTCGACCAGAGCCAGCCGCGCGTGTCTCGCCATCTCAAGCTGATGACCGACTCGGGCCTGATCGAGCGCTTTCCCGACGGCGCCCGCGTCTACTACCGCCTGTCGCACGACGCCCACGCCCGCCGTCTGATCGACACCGTGCTGGACATTCTGGCTGATGACGCCGGGGAAGCCGATCATCGCCGGCTGAGCGAAGTCCAGAAGGATCGCCACGAGGCCGCCGAATCCTATTTCGAACAGATCGCCCCCCAGTGGGACCGACTGCGGTCGCTCTATGTCAGCGAAAGCGCCGTCGAAGCGGCGCTGGAAGCCGCCGTCGGACCCGGCCCCTTCAAGCGCGTCGTCGATCTGGGCACCGGCTCGGGCCGGATGCTGACCCTGTTCGGCAAGAAGGCCAAGATGTCGGTCGGCCTGGACCTGAGCCAGAACATGCTCAACATCGCCCGCGCCAATGTCTCGAAGGCCGGCCTCACCAAGGTCGAACTGCGCCACGGCGACATCTTCGCCACCCGCCTGCCCGCCGCCAGCGCCGATCTGGTGATCGTCCACCAGGTGCTGCACTATCTGGCCGATCCCTTCGCCGCCGTGGCCGAGGCCGCACGCCTGGTCTGCCCCGGCGGCCGTCTGGTGATCGTCGATTTCGCCCCCCACGACTTCGAACATATGCGCGAAGCGCATCAGCACAGACGCCTGGGTTTTGCGGACCAGGAAATCAACGGCTGGCTGACGAACAGCGGGCTGACGCCGTCCGCGCCGGTCGCCCTGCCCCCCGATAACGAAGGCCTGACCGTCACCATCTGGACGGCTGAACGCCGCGTCGCCCCCTCCTTGGCCGAGGCCAGAAAGACCGCATGATGGCCGCCTCCTCGACCAATCTCACCGAAGCCCGCGCCCTGCTCTTGTCGCCGCTCGGCCCGGTCGCCCGCGCCGGATCGAACCGCGACGCCGTTCGCGTCTCGTTCGAATTCTTCCCGCCCAAGACCGACGAGGCCGAGGCCAATCTGTGGACCGCCATCCGCCGGCTGGCGCCGCTGAGCCCGGCCTTCGTCTCGGTGACCTATGGCGCCGGGGGCTCGACCCGCGAACGCACCCACCGCACCGTCCAGCGCATCATCGCCGAGACCTCCCTGCGTCCCGCCGCCCACCTGACCTGCGTCGAGGCCAGCCGTGACGAGGTCGATGAAGTCATCGCCGGCTACAAGACCATCGGCGTCGATCACATCGTGGCCCTGCGCGGCGATCCTCCCGGCGGGGGCGGCATCGGCGGGATCTATCAACCCCGCGCCGACGGCTACGCCAACGCCACCGAACTGACCGCCGCCATCCGCCGCGTCGGCGGCTTCGACGTCACGGTCGGCGCCTATCCCGAGAAACACCCCGAAAGCCCCTCCATCGATCACGACATCGATGTGCTGAAGGCCAAGGTGGACGCCGGCGCCACCCGCGCCGTCAGCCAATTCTTCTTCGACATCGACGCCTTCCTGCGCTTCCGCGATCGGGTTCGGGCGGCGGGCGTGACCATTCCCCTGATCCCCGGCGTCATGCCCGTGTCCAACTTCGCCGGCCTGACCCGGATGTGCAGCGCCTGCGGGACCAGCATCCCCGACTGGCTGAAGGCTCACTTCGACGGGCTGGACGACGATCCCGAGACGCGCCGACTGCTCGCCGCCTCGGTCGCCGCCGAAACCTGCGCCCGTCTGCAGGAAGAGGGCTTCTCCGACTTCCACTTCTATACCCTGAACCGCGCCGATCTGGTCTATGCGATCTGCCGCGTACTGGGCGTGCGTGAAACCAAGGCTGTGGCTTAATGACCTCCCCCCTCACCCGTGCACAACGCATCGCCGCCCTGCATCAGGCGGCCAAGGAACGCATTCTGGTCCTCGACGGATCCTGGGGCGTGATGATCCAGCGTCGCGGCCTGTCCGAAGCCGACTTCCGCGCCGACCGCTTCGTCGCCGCCAACGGCTATGACGAGGCGCACCAGATGAAGGGGAACAACGACATCCTCTGCATCACCCGCCCGGACATCATCTCGGACCTGCACGACCAGTATTACGCCGCCGGCGCCGACATCTCCGAGACCAACACCTTCTCCGGCACCACCATCGCCCAGGAGGACTACGCCCTGGACGCCCAGGCGGTGTGGGACATCAATCTGGAAGGCGCCAAACTGGCCCGCGCCGCCGCCGACCGCTGGACGGAAAAGGAGCCGCACAAGCCGCGCTTCGCCGCCGGCTCCATCGGCCCGCTGAACAAGATGCTGTCCATGTCGTCCGACGTGAACGACCCCGGCGCCCGCAGCGTGACCTTCGACCAAGTCTATGAAGCCTATCGTCATCAGATCCGCGCCCTGAACGAAGGCGGGGTCGATCTCTATCTGATCGAGACCATCACCGACACGCTGAACTGCAAGGCCTGCATCAAGGCGATCAAGGATCTGGAGGACGAGGGCATGGACGCCCTGCCCATCTGGATCAGCGGCACCATCACCGACCGTTCGGGCCGCACCCTGTCGGGCCAGACGGCCGAGGCCTTCTGGAACAGCGTGCGCCACGCCAAACCCTTCGCCGTCGGCTTCAACTGCGCCCTGGGCGCCGACCTGATGCGCCCCTTCATCGCCGAACTGAGCCGCGTCGCCGACACCCTGGTCGCCGCCTATCCCAACGCCGGCCTGCCCAACGCCATGGGCCAGTACGACGAGGAACCGCACGAGACCGCCCACTTCATCGAGGAATGGGCGGCGTCCGGTCTGGTCAACATCGTCGGCGGCTGCTGCGGCACCACGCCGGACCACATCAAGCACGTCGCCGAAGAGGTCGCGCCGCTGAAGCCCCGCGCCATCCCGGAACGGCCGGTGGCCTTGCGGCTGTCGGGGCTGGAACCGTTCGAGATGGTGGCGTGATGGCGACGCGTTCTTTCCTTCTCCCATGGGGAGAAGGTGGCCCGCAGGGCCGGATGAGGGTTCGCCGGTGGGCCAACTCGCACCGCCTATCCCTCACCCTTTCGCGCCAGAACGACGGCTTCGCCGCCGTGCGCTCAAGCCCTCTCCCAATGGGAGAGGGAGGACAGTCATGAGACCCACCTTCATCAACGTCGGCGAACGGACCAACGTCACCGGCTCGGCCAAATTCCGGAAGTTGGTCGTCGAGGGCGACTATTCCGCCGCGCTCGACGTCGCCCGTCAACAGGTCGAGGCCGGGGCCCAGATCATCGACATCAACATGGACGAGGGCCTGCTGGACGGCGCCGTCGCCATGCGAACCTTCCTCAACCTGATCGCGGCCGAGCCCGACATCGCCCGCGTCCCGGTGATGATCGACAGCTCCAAATGGGAGGTGATCGAGGCAGGCCTGAAGTGCGTCCAGGGCAAGCCGATCGTCAACTCGATCAGCATGAAGGAGGGCGAGCAGGCCTTCCGCGATCATGCGATCAAATGCCTGCGCTACGGCGCCGCCGTGGTGGTCATGGCCTTCGACGAGGTGGGCCAGGCCGACACCGCCGCCCGCAAGATCGAGATCTGCACCCGCGCCTACAACATCCTGGTCAACGAGGTCGGCTTCCCGCCCGAGGACATCATCTTCGACCCCAATATCTTCGCCGTGGCGACGGGGATCGAGGAGCACGACAACTACGCCGTCGACTTCATCGAGGCGGTCAAGGTCATCAAATCCACCCTGCCCTACGCCCGGATCAGCGGCGGGGTGTCGAACGTCTCGTTCAGCTTCCGCGGCAACGAGCCGGTGCGCCGGGCCATCCACAGCGTCTTCCTGTACCACGCCATCCAGGCGGGCATGGACATGGGCATCGTCAACGCCGGCGACCTGCCGGTCTATGACGACATCGACCCGACCCTGCGCGAGGCGGTCGAGGACGTGATCCTGAACCGGCCGCAGCGCACCAATGTCTCGAACACGGAACGCCTCGTCGACATCGCCCCCAACTACAAGGGCGACAAGGGCGTCGCCCGCGTTGTCGATCTGAAGTGGCGTGATCAGCCGGTCGCGGCCCGCATCGCCCACGCCCTGGTCAACGGCATCACCGAATATATCGACGCCGACACGGAAGAAGCCCGCCTCTCATTCGACCGCCCCCTGCACGTCATCGAAGGTCCGCTGATGGACGGGATGAATGTGGTCGGCGACCTGTTCGGCTCGGGCAAGATGTTCCTGCCCCAGGTGGTGAAATCCGCCCGGGTGATGAAACAGGCCGTGGCCTGGCTGGAACCTTACATGGAGGCTGAAAAGGCCGGCAAGCCGCGCGAACAGGCGGGCCGGATCCTGATGGCCACGGTCAAGGGCGACGTCCATGACATCGGCAAGAACATCGTCGGCGTCGTGCTCCAGTGCAATAATTACGAGGTCATCGACCTGGGTGTCATGGTCCCGGCCGACCGCATCCTCGACGCCGCCGTCGAGCACAAGGTCGACATCATCGGCCTGTCCGGCCTGATCACCCCGTCGCTGGACGAGATGGTCTTCGTCGGCGCCGAGATGGAGCGGCGCGGCTTCGACATCCCCCTGCTGATCGGCGGCGCCACCACCAGCCGCACCCACACGGCAGTCAAGATCGAGCCCGCCTATCGCCGTGGCTCGACCACCTATGTCGTCGATGCTTCGCGCGCCGTCAGCGTCGTCTCGGGCCTGCTGTCCAAGACCGAACGCGCCAAGAACGAGGCCGCCACCCGCGACGAATATATCCGCATTCGCGAGCAATACGCCCGCGGCCAGGAGGTCAAGGCCCGCGCCACCCTGGCTCAGGCGCGCGAGAACCGCTTCCGCATCGACCCGACCCAGCCCATGCCCGGCAAGCCGGCCTTCATCGGGGTGAAGGCATTCGACGCCTGGGACCTGAAGGACCTGGCCGACCACATCGACTGGACCCCCTTCTTCGCCAGCTGGGAGCTGATCGGCCGCTACCCCATGATCCTGGAAGACGAGATCGTCGGCGAGGCCGCGCGCGACCTGTTCGAGGACGCCAAGCTCATGCTGAAGCGGATCATCGACGAGAAATGGTTCACGGCCAAGGGCGTGGTCGGCTTCTGGCCCGCCCGCGCCGACGGCGACGACGTCATCGTCTTCGCCGACGAGAGCCGGGACGCCGAGATCGCCCGCTTCCACACCCTGCGCCAGCAAATCAAGAAGACGAACGGCAAGCCCAACCTGGCCCTGTCCGACTTCATCGCCGAACAGGGCGACGACTATATCGGCGCCTTCGCCGTCACGGCCGGCCATGGCGAGCTGGAGATCGCCAAACGGTTCAAGGACGCCGGCGACGACTATTCCGCCATCCTGGCCACGGCCCTGGCCGACCGTCTGGCCGAGGCCTTCGCCGAGCGGCTGCACAAGGAAGTCCGCACCCAGCTCTGGGGCTACGCCGCCGACGAGACGACCGGCATCGACGACCTGATCACCGAACAATATCAAGGCATCCGCCCTGCCCCCGGCTATCCGGCCCAGCCCGACCACACGGAAAAGGCCACCCTGTTCCGCCTGCTTCAGGCCGAGGACAATGCCGGCATGGCCCTGACGGAAAGCTTCGCCATGACGCCCCCCGCCTCGGTCTCGGGCCTCTATTTCGGCCATCCGGGCAGCCACTATTTCGGCGTCGGCAAGATCGATCTGGACCAGGTCGAGGACTACGCCCGGCGCAAGGGCTGGGACGTGGCGACCTGCGAACGCTGGCTGGCCCCCATCCTCAACTACGATCCCTACGCCGCCAGACGCGAAACGGCGGCCTGAGCCGAGGCTCAGACCGCCGTTCCATAGTCCATCGTCTGGCCGATCAGTTGGCGGGCGCAGCCGCCTCCAGCCCGACTTCGGCCGGGGTCGCCGGCGGCGTCGTGATGTTGTTCCGAATACGCCGGGCGGCATGCTCGCACCGCCCCGGCAGACCATAGAACAGCCCGAACGACTGGCTCCGCGCCGCCTCGTCCTCGCTGGCCAGCAGCGGCGCCCACTGGGCCTTGGCGGAAGCCGCGGCCTGCTGCGCGGCAGCCTTGGCCTCCGCCGTTTGACGCGGCTCGGCCGCCGCCAGGGCGCTGCGGAAGTCCTGCGCCTCCAGACGGCCCAGACGCACCAGTTCGACGTCCTCCGGCGTATGATCGGTCAGGGTCTCCCCCAGATCCGCATGCCCCGTCACCAGCGCATCGCACCAGGCCACCAGCGGATAATCCTGCGTCGGCGCGCCGCGCGGCAGCGGATTCGCATAGGCGATCGCCTCGCGCACCTTCAGCGCGTCAGCGGTTTCAGCGCTCCGCACGCCGGTGACGATCGGTCCGTCCTGGTCCTGGTCCTGGGCGAAGGCAGGAGCCAGCCCCGACATGAGCGTGACGGTGGCGGCGAGCGCAGCGGCGGTCTTTAACATCGGCATCCTTGATCTTGAGCCCCCCGGCCCGGTCTCAATGCACCGTAACGCTTGAGCACCCGAATGGTTTTTCTACGGCGCAAAAAAAGAAGGGCGGCGAACCCGAAGGTCCGCCGCCCAAACTCTAGTGGTGAATATGCGGGCTTAGAAGCTCGCGGTCACGCTGATGAAGGCGTAACGGCCCATCGCATCATAGACTTGCGGATAGGTGTTGTTATTCCCCGTGGTGCCGACCGAGTAGGACAGCGGCGGATCGTTATCGAGCACATTGTTGACGCCGCCACGCAGGGTGACGTTGTCCTGCAGCTGCCACGACCCGTTGAGATCGAGGTAGTGCTGCTCTTCCAGAGTGCTGTCCAGACGGGTCGTGGAGCCGGAGTCGATATCGACCGCGGAAATGTAGCGCCACGTGGCGCCCAGATTCACACCATCCCACGGCGTGCCCCAGGACACCGAGGCGCGGTGACGCCATTCGGGCGAGGCGGCGATGCCGTTGGCGGCGCAGGTGTTGCCGAACTTGCCGGCGCAATCGAACACCGAGTTGGCGAAGCCCAGGCCGGTGTCGGTCTCCAGGCTTTCCAGCCAGGTGCCGGTGAAGGAGAAACCGAGCGTGCCGAAGCTGGCCGCGCCGAAGTCGGCGAGGTCGATGTTGTAGCCGGCGTTAAGGTCGATGCCCGAGGTCTTTAGGCCCCCGATGTTGGTGTTCAGATCGACCACCACGCCGTCGCCGGACCACAGCGAGCCGTTGGCATTCCGCTGGATCAGCTCGCACGCCTGTTGCAGACCGCCCGTGTAGCAGGCGTTCAGCGTGTTGGCGGCGCCGATCGACGAGATCAGATTGGTGATCTCGATGTCGAAATAGTCAACCGACATGTTGAAGCCCGGCAGGAAGCTGGGCGTGAAGACGATACCGAAGGTCGTCGTCTCGGAGTCTTCGGGGTTCAGTTCGGGGTTGCCGCCTTGCAGGTAGTTGTACTGGCCGGCGGGGCTGGTGAGGAAGCCATTGTTCGCCTGAGCGGATGTGACTTGCCAGGGGTTCGAACCGATACAGGCGCTCGACGAAGCGGTGCCATCTTCGCCCGGGTCAGTGAAGTCGCAGGGATCGTCATCCAGGTCGAACAGATTGAAGCCCTGCGCGGTGAACAGATCGATGACGTTCGGCGCACGCGTCGCTTGCTGATAGCTGGCGCGGAACCGGATATCCGAAACTGGGGCATAGTCGAGGCCCAGCTTCCAGGTGTCGGTCTTGCCGCCCAGCGCATAGTCAGAGGCGCGATAGGCGCCGTCCAACGTGATGGACTCGGCGAAAGGCAAGCCTTCGACGATCGGCAGTTGGAATTCGCCGAACAGGTCGTAGGTCGAGTTCGCGCCGCCAAGGCCGATGGTGGCGCCGCCTTGACCCGCGCCGTCGCCGGTCGAGTAGGTCACGTCGGTTGTCAGATCCAGGGCGTCACGACGGTATTCCATGCCCAAGGCCAGCTTCAGGCCGCTTTCAGCCCAGGGCGAAACAAGGCCCTTGTCGGTCAGATCGCCGGTGACCGAGGCCGTCACGACCTGCTGCTCGGTATAGCCGGACATGACCAGCGGCACCTGCACATAGTCCAGGGCCTCCTGGGTCACGCCATCGCGACGGAAGAGGTTGTAGGGCACGCAGTTCGGGTCTGTGCCTGTACCCCCTTGAGCGAGCGACGCGGCCGACCGACAGGTAGCAACGCCATCGACATCGATAACGTCGAGGGCGCGCGTCAGACGGGAGACCGAGAACTCGTTGCGATAGATCTGGGCCAGCCGGACCTTGGAGTACTGGGCCGAAACCTCATAGCTCCAGGCGGCGTCCAGCTCGCCACGAATCCCGATGACGCCGCGATAGGACTCATAGTTCAGGTGCGATTGACGACCACCGCCCTCGACGTTGCGTCGCAGGATGTACAGCGGGCAAGGATCAATCAGATCATCTCCGGTTCCGGTGCAGGATTGCACCCCGGCCGCCGCCGCGATCTGAGCCAAGGCCTGGGCCGACGTGCCGCCGCCGGCGATCACGCCGTCGATGAAGTCCTGGACCTCATTGTCGGTGGTGTCCGGATCGTCGATGATGTCGGCGACCAGATCGCTTTCGCAGATCAGGCCCCGCTGTTGGGTCGACATCAGCGGGTTGTCGCAGTTGATCGTGGCGGTGTTGCCGAAGTTGCCCGACGGCGCAATCTGAGCCACCGACTGATAGTCGTTGAACATCAGCTGGGCGAAGGCCTCGATCTTGTCGTTGACCTGATAGTGCGCGAAGGCGCCCAGGTTGTAACGCTCGTCGGGGCGTTGGTAGTAGTTCAGCGGGCCGAAGTTATAGGCGTCACGCGCGGCCACATACGGGACGAAGTCATTGTTGGCGTCCAGCGTATAGGCGTAGTTGGCGAAGTCGGTGAACTGACCCGGATACGAAGTACCGGAACCGCCGCAGGTGAAGCTGTCACCCGCCGTATTCTGCCCGCCGAGCGAGCAGGCCGCGTAATCGTAGTCGCGGCCGAGAACCTTGTTGTTTTTGCGATAGCCGGCATAGGCCGTGATGTTGCCCTTACCGTCAGGCGAGCTTACGCCCATGATGGCGGTGATCTCGCGGCTGAAGCCGGTCTGAACGTCGTCGTCGGGCATTTGGTACTGCGCCGGGTTGGTCGCGGCCCGTCCCTCGATCACCGAGCGAAGGTTGCCAGGACCGTCATAGTCGTTGTGGTGCAGATATTGGCCATACTGGGCGGTGATTTCGAGACCCTCGAAATCCTTCTTCATGATGAAGTTGACGACGCCTGCGATAGCATCCGAACCATAAACGGCCGAGGCGCCGCCGGTCAGGACTTCGACACGCTCGACCAGTTGGGCCGGGATTTGGTTGAGGTCGGCCGCCGCATCCAGCGGCGAACCATACGGCATGCGCTTGCCGTCGATCAGCACCAGGGTGCGGGTCGAACCGAGGTTGCGCAGCGAAACCGTTGCGGTGCCCGTGGCGCCGTTGGACACGGTCGAGTTTTGCGCGGCGAAAGCCTGGGGCAGTTGGGTGACCAGGTCTTCAACGCGGCTGACGCCCGACTCGCGGACGTCCTCAGCCGTGACCTGTGTCACCGGGCTGGTCGTGACAAGGTTGGCCTGACGAATGCGCGAACCCGTGACGACGATCTCTGAAACGGTGGCGCTCTCGTCCTCGGTCGATTGAGCCATTGCGGGGGCCGCCATGCCAATAGCGGCGAAGCCCGCGATCATGGTCGACGCCAAAAGACGCCTACGCTGGTTCTGTGCTCTCACGTTGATAACCCTCCAAGGTTCAGGTCGCATCGGCCCCACGGCACGAAGACATTGTTTTTCGCCCCACTCCGTTTCCGACGTGACACGAACAACAAAGTGTTGACCCGCATTTCACTGGACCGCCATGACAATTGCATATTGGCCACCCCATTGTGGCAGGACTGTCGCAAATCAGCCACGCCATGGACACCGACGGTGCAGAAGTGCAAAATCCGCTGGACATAGCGCCGTCAGTGGAGAAATTTTTCCGACTTGCCGGGTATTGAGGGCCGTTAGATGCGACAGATTATGGCTTTTTCGGCGTATTTCACGATCACGCTCTGCTTTAGCGGAAGCGTTTTCGCTGCAGGTTATCAGGATCGCGCAAGCAGCCTCGACGAAGTCGCCCGTTGCCGCTCGATCACGACGGACGCTGCTCGACTGGCTTGTTTTGACAGAGCTGTGGCTGCCTTGGACGCGGCCGAACGGACGGGGGAAGTGGTCGTGCTCGACCGGGCGCAGGTCCGGGAGACGAATCGGCAGTTGTTTGGATTTGAGATCGTCAATCCGTTCGCCGGCCGACCAAACCTGGATCAGGAACCGGCGTTGGATTCGATCGAAACAACACTGGCGGCCGCCACCATTTCCAGTGAAGGCAAATGGATATTCAGATTGGCGGACAAGTCTGAGTGGCGACAGATCGACTCAGGCGACGTTCGGTTCAGAAACCGCGCAGGCGAAAATGTCCGCGTTCGCCGGGCGTCTCTCGGCAGCTATATGTTGACGATCGGAAACAGTCGCGCCGTTCGCGTTCGACGTCAGTAGGCTATTATCGCTCCACCGCGACCCGGCTCGCGTACGGCGCGGGCTCCGGCGTGCAGGAGGCCGCAACCAGTTGCGCCGCCATGAGACAGATCACGGCTGCGACGACGGGCTGGAGCCGATTTGAGACAGCGAAGGTGATAGAACGGGCCATGACCGGCGCTCCAACAGAGGTTACCTAGGCGTTAAGGCAAGGCGCAGGCCAGTGGAGCGAGCGACAGTGATTCCTTTCGTGCGTGATTTCGACTTCGCCTATGGACGCCGGGACCAGGTGTCCCCGCTCGTACAGCGGGTGATCGCCGACAATCCGGGGCCCTTCACCTTCACGGGAACGGGGACCTACGTCGTGGGTCGGCCAGGAACGGGGGCGTCCGTCGCGGTAGTCGATCCCGGACCACTCGACGATTCGCATCTCAGCGCCCTGCTAGCGGCTGTTGAAGGGCGGACGGTCAGTCATGTTCTGGTGACCCACACCCATCGCGATCACGCCCCCCTCGCCCACCCCTTCGCAGAGCGAACAGGCGCTAGGATCCTGGCGGCGCGACCGCCGACGCGCGAAACCCACGCCTCAGGCGCCTTGGACGAAGACGAGGACGCCGACTTCGCGCCCGATGTCGTGCTGACGGGCGGCGAGTTGATCGGAGGGGACGGCTGGACGATGGAGGCGGTTTTCACGCCTGGCCACGCCTCGAACCACATGGCGTTCGCTCTGAAAGAGGAAAACGCCCTGTTCAGCGGCGATCATGTCATGGGTTGGGCGACCAGCGTCGTCGCGCCGCCGGACGGAAACATGCGGGACTATATGGCCAGCCTGGACGCCGTGATCGGCCGGGATTTCGCAACCCTATGGCCGACGCACGGTGCACCCGTGACGGATCCTGCGCCCTTCCTGGCGGCCTATCGGGCGCACCGGCTGGAGCGGGAGGACCAGGTGAGGCAACGGCTTATGGCCGGCGACCGCACAGCCGCACAAATGGTCCCGGCCCTGTATGCCGCGGTGGACCAACGGCTTTGGCCGGCGGCGTCGCTGTCAGTCCTCGCTCACTTGATCAAGCTGGTGGAAGACGGCGCGGCGACGGTCGCCGGCGAACCTGGACTCCACGCCGAATTCCGTCCCGCCTAACGAACTTCCTCTTCCAGCGCGGCGACGATCTTGCCCATCAGGCGACAGGTCGCGCCGCCGTCGGGTCGGGGATCGCGCGCAGCGACGCGAATGTCTGTGCGGCCGGGCCGGATGCGGATCACGGCGTCATATGCGAAGCCGAACCATGCGCCTTCATGAACCCCTTCCACCTCGAAGGTTGCGGCGCGAACCACAGGGAAGCCGGCGTCGACCAGGGCCGAGACCGCCTGTTGCGCCAGCACTTGGGTCGGGATCGAGCGCGCGGCAGGGCAGGTCTCCGGCCCTGTCACGGCCGAGACGCCAGGGTGTAGATCCGCCAAACGCCTATAGGCCGGTGGTTCGGCGACATGGGTGCTGATGTCGCGCGGCGTCGGTTCGGCCAAGCGTAGGCCCTGATACAAGAAGACGCCCAGGGTCGCGCCGGCCAAGACTATGGCGATCGCGGCGTAGATCCAATGCCGCCCCAAATCCCTGAGCGTCAGAACCGCCACGATCAGAGCAACGACACATCCGACCCAGGCCAGGCCCCGCGCCACCGTCCAGGTCAGCAGATCATAGGTGATCGCCCGGTCCACCCCGCCGAACAGCGTCGCCGCCATCGCCGCAACCACCAGCACCATCGGCGCCGCCGTCAGCGCCGTCAGCCAGGGGATCAGGGCGGGAACGGGCTTGATCGACGGCATCGGCGCTCCATGGAATCAGGCGGGCTGAATTTCGGGCAAACGGTAGTCCTTCATCCGCTCGCGCAGAAGCTTCTTGTCGATCTTCCCCGTGGCGCCCAGGGGAATTTCATCCACAGCCACCACGTCGTCCGGCATCCACCATTTGGCGATCTTGCCATGCAGGAAGTCGAGATGCTCCTGCTTGTCCAGCGCCTCGCCGGCCTTCAGCTTGACCAACAGAACCGGCCGTTCGTCCCATTTGGCGTGTGCCGCGCCGATAACGGCGGCCAGTTCGACCTTGGGGTGGCCCACGGCGATGTTCTCGATCTCGATGGAGCTGATCCATTCGCCGCCGGACTTGATCACGTCCTTGGACCGGTCGGTGATCTGCATGAAGCCCAGGTCGTCCACCGTCGCCACGTCGCCCGTGTCGAAGAAGCCGCCGGCGTCCAGAATCGAGCCTTCCTCGCGGAAATAGCCACGGGCCACGGTCGGCCCCTTGACCATCAGATGGCCGAAGGTGGCGCCGTCATGCGGCAACTCACGGCCGGCGTCGTCCTTCAGCGTCAGCTCGATCCCCAGCGGCGGCGTGCCCTGTTTGGTGCGATACTTCAGCTGTTCTTCGAACGGCAGGGCCGCCGTCTCGGGCGTCATGTTCGACAGGGTGCCGATGGGCGAGGTCTCGGTCATGCCCCAGCCCTGAAGCACCTCGATGCCATAGTCATCATGGAAGGCGCGGATCAGGCTTTCGGGTACGGCCGAACCACCGATCAGCACCCGCTTGACGGTCGAGAGTTTGAGGCCGTTCTGCCGCATATGCGCCAGCAGTCCCTGCCAGACCGTCGGCACGGCGGCGGAGAAGGTGACGCCTTCGGTTTCCAGCAGCTCGTAAAGGGCCTCGCCGTCCATCCGGGCGCCCGGCATCACCAGTTTGCAACCCGATGCGGGGCCGACGAAGGCGATGCCCCAGGCGTTGGCGTGGAACATGGGCACGACAGGCAGGATGACGTCGCTGGTCTTGCCGCCGACCACCGAGGACTGGAGCGCCATGAAGGTGTGCAGGAAGTTTGAGCGGTGCGAGTACAGCACCCCCTTCGGATTGCCCGTCGTGCCGGACGTGTAGCAAAGGCCGCACGCCGTGTTCTCGTCGAACGCGCCCCACTCGACGTCGGCGGATTGCTCCGCCACGATCCGATCGTAGGATTCCGCGCGTGGCAGGCGGGTCTGCGGCATATGGGCGTCGTCGGTCATGATGATGACCCGCTCCACCTTGGGAATGTGCGGCAGGATGGCTTCCAGCAACGGCACGAAGGTCAGGTCGGTGAAGATGACCCGGTCCTCGGCGTGGTTGATGATGTAGACCAGCTGCTCGGGAAACAGGCGAGGATTCAGGGTGTGGCAGACGGCGCCCATGCCCATGACGCCGTACCAGGTCTCGATATGGCGATCAGTGTTCCAGGCCAGGGTGGCGACACGATCTCCCGGCTGGATTCCCCACGCCTTCAAGGCATTGGACACCCGTTTGGCGCGGTCGTGGATCCGGCCATAGGTGGTGCGGACTATGGGTCCTTCGACCGACCGCGTCACGACCTCACGGTCACCATGCCAATTTTTGGCATGGTCGATGATCTTGTCGACCGTCAGCGGCCAATCCTGCATCAAGCCCAGCGTCATGCGTCTTCCCTGTTCCTTGGCGCGTCTGCTTGGCTGCAACGCTTGGAGAGACGCTATCATTGGTTATCAGTGATAAGCAACGTGCTGTCGCTTGATCTCGCGCGGCAGATCGTCCCCCGTGGCGCTTGGCTATCCGGCGCCCTAGAAGGCGGTCCATGGCCATATTGATCGCGATTACGGGGGGCTCCGGCTCCGGCAAGAGTACTCTGGCGGAGGCGTTGGTCTCAGCCCTGCCTGAGGGCAAGGCCGTACTGGTGCGCGAGGACGCCTACTATAGGGACGCCGCCAGCCTGCCCGGTTTCAACGCTGCGACCTTTGATTTCGACGATGTGGCCGCCCGCGACCACGCCCTGATGATCGCCGACCTGAAGGAACTGAAGGCCGGTCGTTCGGTGACCGCGCCCGTCTATTCCTTCATCCACCACGGACGCGAACCCGGCGGCGAACCGATCCATGCGGCCGAGGTGGTGATCGTCGAGGGCACTCACGTGCTGTGCACCCCCGACTTGACCGCCCTGTTCGACATCCGGGTCTTCGTCGACACCCCCGCCGACATCCGGTTCATCCGCCGCCTGCTGCGCGACCAGTCCGAACGCGGCCGGTCGGCGGATTCGGTCGTGGCCCAGTATCTCGCCACCGTGCGACCCGGCCACGAACGCCTGACCGAGCCGTCGCGCACCCACGCCGATTTCATCATCGCCGACGCCACGGCGGCGGTTCGGCTGGAGGATCCTCAGGCCGTGGTGCGTCTGGCGGCGCCCGTCCTGGCCCACCCCCTGCTGCTTCCCCTGCTAGAGGCCTGACGGAGTCCCGTCGAAAGCGGATTGATTCGTTTTCTGTGGACGCCGTCCGCGCTGCCGCGGGTTCCGCGTTTCGAATCACCCAATCTGAGGCAAGCTCTCGGCATGAACGCTCAGGTCGCCACCATCGAACTTCAGGCCCGAACCGCCACGGCCGCCGCCGATCATCCGGAGCGGCAGTATCTGAACCTGCTGCGCGACATTCTGGATAATGGCGTGCAACGCGACGACCGCACCGGCACCGGGACCCTGGGCGTCTTCGGCCGTCAGATGCGGTTCGACCTGTCCAAGGGCTTCCCGGTCCTGACGACCAAGAAACTGCACCTGCGCTCGATCATCGTCGAACTGCTGTGGTTCCTGCGCGGCGAAACCAATATCGGCTGGCTGAAGGACAACGGCGTCCGCATCTGGGATGAATGGGCCGACGCCGAGGGCGAGCTGGGCCCGGTCTATGGCAAGCAGTGGCGGTCCTGGACCGCGCCTGACGGCCGGGTCATCGACCAGATCGAGAAACTGGTCCACGGCCTGAAGACCAACCCCAACAGCCGCCGCCACATCGTCACGGCCTGGAACCCGGCCGACGTCGACGACATGGCCCTGCCGCCCTGTCACTGCCTGTTCCAGTTCTTCGTCGCCGACGGCAAGCTGAGCTGCCAGCTGTACCAGCGCAGCGCCGACGTCTTCCTGGGCGTGCCGTTCAACATCGCCTCCTACGCCCTGCTGACCATGATGCTGGCCCAGGTGGTCGGGCTGGAGCCCGGCGACTTCATCCACACTTTCGGCGACGCCCACCTGTATCTGAACCACCTGGAACAGGCCGAGCTCCAGCTGACGCGCGAGCCGCTGGCGCTGCCCGTCATGCACATCGCGCCCAAGACCGACCTGTTCGCCTTCGAACTGTCGGACTTCACACTTGAGGGTTACGAGGCTTGGCCGCACATAAAGGCGGCAGTGGCCGTCTGATGGACCTCACTTCGCTGCAGGAGTCTGTCCTGCGCATCTCCGACATCTACGCCGAAGCCCACAACATCGACCGCGACCGCGACTGGGCGCTACTGAAACTTCAGGAAGAGCTGGGTGAACTGACGGCCGAGCATCTGCGTTTGTCAGGTCGAGCCCGCGGAACACCGAACCCCGACGCCCTAGGCGACGAAGCGGCCGATGTTTTAGGCATGCTGCTGATCTATTGTGCAAGCGCGGGGATCGACCTTGAAACGGCCATGCGGCGCAAGTGGTTGAAGTGGCTTGAACCCCAGACGGAAGACACGCCATGAGCATTCCCCTGATTTCCCTGGTCGTCGCGCGAGGCCGCAACGGCGTCATCGGCCGTGACGGCGATCTGCCCTGGCGGCTGCGCAGCGACCTGCAACGATTCAAGGCCATCACCGTGGGCAAGCCCTGCCTGATGGGCCGCAAGACCTGGGAAAGCCTGCCGCTGAAGCCCCTGCCCGGCCGTCTGAACCTGGTGCTGACCAAGGACGAGTCCTACGAGGCCGACGGCATGTCCAAGGGCGCCCTGGTCTGCGCCACCCTGGACGAGGCCATCGAGATCGGGCGCGAAACGGCCGAAGAGGACGGCGTGGACGAGATCTGCGTTATCGGCGGGACCGCCGTGTTCGAAGCCGTCCTGCCGCGCGCCAAACGCCTCTACATCACCGAGGTCGAGGCCTCTCCCGAGGGCGACGCCGTCTTCCCCGCATTCGACGAAACGGCCTGGGTCGAGGTATCCTCGGAATCCCATCCGGCGGGCGAGAAGGACGATCACGCCTTCACCTTCCGGGTGCTGGAACGCCGCTAGGAGAAGTCGATGTACGTCACCACCACCAACGACCTGCCCGGCTTCCGCGTCACCCGCCATATTGGCCTGGTGCGCGGCGTGACGGTGCGCTCACGCAACGCCATCTCCGACGCAATCGGCGGGGTCCAATCGATGCTGGGCGGCCGGGTCGGCGCCTATGTGAAGCTGGCGGAGGCCGGACGTCAGGAAGCCTATGACGAACTGCTCAAACACGCCGAGGCCCACGGCGCCAACGCCATCCTGGCGGTCCGCTACGACGCGACCGAAATCATGCCCGGCGTGACCGAGGTGCTGTGCTACGGCACGGCCGTGATCGTCGAGCCGGCCTGACCTCTACAGAGACCGGACCGGCTCGATTTCATCGGATCAGGACAGGGTCATCAGGTCTGCGCGCTCGAAGTTGCGCAATTCGTCCGAACGGCCATCGCGGATCTTATGAACCCACTGGGGGTCGGCCAGCAGAGCGCGGCCGACGGCGACAAGATCGAATTCTTCATTCTCCAGTCGGCGCACCAGGCCATCCAACGAGGCGGGCTTGGAGCCCTCACCGCCGAACGCCGCAATGAACTCGCCGTCCAGGCCGACCGAGCCGACGGTGATGGTCGGCTTGTTCATCAGCTTCTTGGTCCAGCCGGCGAAGTTCAGGTCCGAGCCCTCGAACTCGGGCTCCCAGAAGCGGCGCTGCGAGCAGTGGAAGACATCGACGCCGGCGTCTGACAGCGGCGTCAGCCATTCGACCATCTGCTCCGGCGTCTCGGCGATCCGGGCGGTGAAGTCCTGCTGCTTCCACTGCGACAGACGCAGGATGACGGGGATATCGTCGCCCACGCCTTCGCGCACCGCCTTGACCACCTCGGCGCCGAACCGGGCGCGGTCGGCGATGGTCGGGCCGCCCCAGCGGTCCTCGCGCACATTGACGCCGCCCCAGAAGAACTGGTCGATCAGATAGCCATGGGCGCCGTGGATTTCGACGGCGTCAAAGCCCAACTCCCGCGCCGCACGCGCCGAACGACCGAAGGCGGCGATGGTGTCGGCCACATCCTCTTCGGTCATGGGTTCGTACTTAGCCTTGCCAGGCGCCGTAAGACCGGACGGGCTGTCCACCTTGCCCAAGGGCGCCCAGGTCTCACCCTGGCCGCGCGCAGAACCGACGTGCCAGATTTGCGGCGCGATCAGACCGCCCGCAGCATGAACCTCGTCCACCACCGTCTTCCATTGCGGCAGGGCCTCGCCGTGGAAGACCGGAACATTGGCGTCGTTGCGGGCGGCGGGCCGCTCCACCACCGTGCCCTCGGTCACGATCAGCCCCACGCCGCCTTCGGCCCGGCGGCGATAATAGCCTGCGACGTCCGAGGTCGGGATTCCGTTGGGCGAGAAGGAACGCGTCATGGGAGCCATGACGATTCGGTTGGGCAGGGTCAGCCCCTTGACGGTGAAGGGGCGGAACAGGGCGTCGACGCTCATCGGATCTCCTTGGGTATCGGTAAGACCCTAGGTGGCGAATAGGGTTGCGTTTGAAAACCCCCGCCGTGGGAATATTTTCTAAAGCCCCAACGCAGCCGCGATACGGTCAGCGACGATAGTGAACCGGGCGGCGATGTCCCCCGACGGATCGGCGGCGACCGTCGGAACACCGGCGTCGCCCCCCGCTCTCAATGCGGCGTCCAAAGGCAGATCGCCCAGGAACGGGATGGACAGACGCTCGGCCTCGGCCTTGGCTCCGCCCTGACCGAAGACGGCTCCGCTCATATTCTCGATCAGACCCAGCGTCGGTACATTGACCCGCTGGAACAGGGTGTGCGCCCGCCGCGCATCCGCCAGGGCCACTTCCTGGGGCGTCGAGACGATGACGGCGCCGTCCAGCGGCGTCTTCTGGATCAAGGTCAGTTGCACGTCGCCGGTGCCGGGGGGCAGATCAACCACCAGCACGTCCAGCGGCGCCTCGGCCGTGCCCCACCGGGTCTGAGTCAGCATTTGGGTGATCGCCTGCGACGCCATCGGCCCGCGCCAGATCATGGCGTCGTCCATCTTGGTCAGCAGGCCGACCGACATGGCCTTCATTCCATGGGCGACGTGCGGAACAATGGCGCCGTCCTCATAGGCGGGTTGGCCGCTGATCCCCAGCATGGTCGGCAGCGACGGGCCATAGACATCAGCGTCCAGAATCCCGACCGACAGACCGCGCGCCGCCAGCGCTACAGCCAGGTTCACCGCTACTGTGGACTTGCCCACCCCGCCCTTGCCGCTGGCGACCGCCAGAACACGACGAACATGGGCCGGTCGGTCAGTGGCGACCGGCGCCTTGGCGCGTCCCTGATCCACGGCGGCCTTCGAAAGACCAGCCGTGCGCTGCGCCGGCTTGCCGAGCCCCGGTTTAGCCTCGGCCGTCAGGATCACCGACACCCGGTCCATGCCGGGAATCGCCTTCAGTGCGGCTTCGGCGGCGTCACGAACCGGCGCATAGGTTGCGACCAGACTGCGATCAACCTCCAGCGCAAAACCGGCCCGATCATCAGCGACCACCAGCCCTTGAACGAGGCCGGAAGCGACCAGCCCCTGCCCGGAAACCGGATCTGTGACAGCGTCTAGGGCGGCGATGACGGCGGAACGTTCGACCAAGACGGTCTCCAGAAGACTTGCAGGCGATAGGGGGCGCGTTCTATCGCCCATATATGCCGCCCGCGAGCCTCGATTTGTCCCAGCCGTCATTAGTCACCCTGATCGCCGGTCCCACCGCCTCCGGCAAATCGGCCCTGGCGTTGAAGATGGCGCGCGAGACCGGCGCCGTGATCATCAACGCGGACAGTCAGCAGCTTTACGCCGACCTCCGCATCCTCACCGCCCGCCCATCGCTGGAAGAAGAGGCGCAAGCCGATCACCGCCTGTACGGCGTCGCCGACGCGGCGGAGGCTTGGTCGGTCGGCAAATGGAGCCGTGCGGCCCTGGATCTGTTGGACGCTGCGCACGCCGAAGGCCGGCCGGCGATACTCGTCGGCGGCACCGGCCTGTATTTCAACGCCCTGACGCGTGGGCTGGCGGACATTCCGCCTGTGCCTCAGGACGTGCGCGACACGGTGGAGGCGGACTATGCGGCATGTGGCGAAGTCGCCTTCCGCGCCCGTTTGGCCGAGCACGACGCCAACGCCGCCCGGACCATCGAGCACGGCGACCGCCAGCGGTTGATCCGAGCCATGAGCGTCCATTCGGCCAGCGGACGCGCCCTGAGCGACTGGAAGGCGGATACACGCCCGCTGCTCGCGTCGGGGTCGTGGACAGGGCTTGTCATCGAACCCGACCGGGGCGCCCTCTACGCCAACTGCGACCGGCGTGTGGATCTGATGATGGAGAACGGCGCGCTCGATGAGGTTCGCGCACTTGCGGCCCTGGAGCTTGCCCCGGCTCTGCCCGCCATGAAGGCGGTCGGGGTGCGCGAACTGGCGGCCCATCTGGCTGGAGAAATCAGTCGGGATGAAGCGATCGACGCCCTGAAACAGGCGACCCGGAACTACGCCAAACGCCAACTGACCTGGTTCAGGAACCAGACCCCCGACTGGACGCGGGTCTGAAGCGCACGCGGCGCTTGGAAAGCGTCCGCGCAGCGCCTATATTGGCCTCGTCCGGTTTCGGCCGGACTATAGCGATAAACGCGCTTGTAATAAGCGGACCGGACCCGGGTGCGATTCCCGGCGGCTCCACCATTCTCTTCCCCGCGTTATCGGCGGAGGCGTCATGGGGCCGACTAGCATCGACGGACGTGTAAAGAGGATTGCTTTCGCTCGTCCTGGCCCACCGTATCGGGCCATTTTCTAACTGCGAACGATAACTTCGCTGGAGAAGTCGCTCTCGCCGCGTAATGCGGTTCGGGTGATTTCGAATCTTAAGTCCTAGGGGTTCAGATCCTTGGGCGGGGCCTGTCGGGAGCCTGGCAACAGAATCCCGGCGCTTAATCCTTCATATCCTGTGCGTTTACCTCTTTCGCATCTTTCGCGCGCGCGCCTGCGCCGCTATCAGTCGCGCTCAATTGCGAGGTGACGATGACCGACCAGACCCCTCCGGTCGACGAGATGCAGTACGAGCGGCTGGCGCATGAAGCGCTGCGCGGCGTGATCCGTTCTGCGCTCGAACATGTTCTGGCCGAAGGCCTGCCCGGCGCGCACCACTTCTACATCACTTTCAAGACCCGCGCCGCCGGCGTCAGCATTCCACCGGACATGCTGGCCAAATACCCGGACGAGATGACGGTGGTGCTGCAGCACCAGTATGAAGAC
Organism: Brevundimonas sp. SL130; assembly: GCF_026625805.1. Taxonomy (NCBI): domain Bacteria; kingdom Pseudomonadati; phylum Pseudomonadota; class Alphaproteobacteria; order Caulobacterales; family Caulobacteraceae; genus Brevundimonas; species Brevundimonas sp. SL130. The sequence goes on along the minus strand of NZ_CP113064.1, from coordinate 1,882,404 downwards.
CTGCAGGTCGAGGCGGATCGTTTCTCGGTCAAGCTGCGGTTCGGCGGCGTGCCGCGCACCCTGGCCATGCCCTATTCGGCCGTCACCCGCTTCTACGACCCCAGCGTCCAGTTCCTGCTTCAGTTCGACGAACCCGAGATCGTCGAGGCTGTCGAGGAAGCGCCACCCGAGGATCCGACGCCCGGCTCGGACGGCCCCAAGGTCGTGTCGCTGGACCAGTTCCGGAAGAAGTAGGCCCTTCCCTCCTCGCGCCCTCGCGATAAGCTCCGGCGGCCCAAGGCGGAGATAGACGATGGTTCGGTTTATAGCGGCGCTCTCGGTGCTGGGCCTTATGGTCGTGGGCTGCGCCGCCCATGCCCAAAGCCGTTTCGACGGCTGGGCCTCGGCCGTCATCGCCGCCGACTGGCGCGACGGCGACGGCCGCCCCATCGCCGCCTTCGACAACGCTCAGCGCGACCTGACGACCGCTTTCCAGCGCGCCGGATTCGACCCTGACGCCATGGTCAGCGTCAGCCTGCGCCCCGACGTCGCCAACCCGGTCGAAGCAGAAGACAGCCTGCGTCTTTTCGCCGAGGCGGCGCAACGGGCGCCGCGCGGCTGCCTGTTCTACGTCACCTCGCACGGCTCACCCGAAGGGCTGGTCTTCGGCCCAGAGGCCACCCTGGAGCCGGAACGCCTGATTCCGATCCTGCGCCGGATCTGCGGCGAACGCCCGACGGTGGTCGTCCTGTCGGCCTGCTTCTCCGGAATCTTCGTCGATGGATTGAAGGCGCCCAATCGCATGGTGATGACCGCCGCCCGCCGCGACCGGTCGTCGTTCGGCTGCGCCGCCGATGCGACCTATCCCTATTTCGACGAATGCGTGCTGGACGGGCTGAAGAGCGCGCCGGACTTCATCGCCCTGTCCCGCGCTACAACCGCCTGCGTCGCCGCCCGCGAACAGGCCGAGGATCTGACGCCCGCTTCCGAGCCCCAGACCGCAATCGGGGCCACCATGCAAATATTGCTGCCGACCCTGAGGTTCAGGCCCTCCGGGGATACGAACGGATCGTGATCCGCTCCCGCTCGCCTTCATGGCGCTCAACCAGCAGGCGGGCGACCTGACTGTCGTCGTGGAACAGATAGCCCTTGATGGAATCCAGCAGCGCCTTGGCCAGGTTGTCGAGGTCCATCCATGGCGGCTCGCCGACGTGCTCCATGCGGATTTCCACGACATGATCGCCCCAGGACGGTCGTGACGCCCATTCCTTGCGCATGAACTCATAGACCAGGGGCTTGTAGTATTTGGCCTGGGTGGTCAGGCCCTCAATGACAATCTCAACCGCCTCGCCGTCCTCCCGCGCCCGGACCTTGCCCGTCCCGATCCAGCCGGCGGTCATGCGAAGGGCGCCTGGACCACGAGGCCCGCCGCACGCGCAGCCCGCGCCATCGCGACATCAAGCGTCGCCAGCGGTGCACCCAACCGCTTGGCCAACTCAAAATAGGCAGCGTCATAAGCCGTCAGGCCGGTATCCACGGACAGAACGAGCAGAGCTTCCGGCGAGGCCTCCCGCTCCGGGTAGCAGATCGACAACGCGTTCAGCGCATTGAGCCGAGCCACGGCTTCCTCAGTCGTGGTCACCTTCCGCATCACCTTGTTGCGAAGCACATTGGCGACTTCCCACCGTAGCAGGCCAGGCGCGGTCACCCCATCCGCCATGCCCTGATTCAACTGGTCGACCGCAAAGGCCGTATGCTCTTCCTCGAACAGAACAGCGATGAGAAAGGAACTGTCGATGACCAGCATCAGCGCTTGCCGGCGTCCCTGGATTCGATCAGTTCGGCATGAGTGAAAGGCCGCCCCATCTCCTGCACCGTGCGCTGCCGCAGAGAGGCAAGGTCGTCCAACGCCTTAACGCGGCGGGCGGCGACATCTCCGGCAGGAAGCGCCGGCACCATCCGCACCACGGGGCGGCCGCGCTTCAACACGATCACCTCTTCGCCGCGCTCGGCGGCGTCGATCAGTTCCGAGAACCGATTGCGGGCTTCAAAGACGCCGATTTCCATGGCCCAGACCCTTCTGGCTAGAGTTCTGGCTATATAGCACATCAATGCCAAGGCCGCATCCGCGCCGCCTTGCCCCATGCGGCGCAGGTGCTAAACCCGCCGCAACGCAAAGCCACGCCGGAAGCCTGAACCATGAGCGACGTTCGCCCCAACACTCGGATTGAAACCGACACCTTCGGCCCCATCGAGGTCGCCGCTGATCGCTACTGGGGCGCCCAGGCGCAGCGGTCGCTGGGGAACTTCAAGATCGGCTGGGAGAAGCAGCCCCTGCCGGTTGTGCGCGCCCTGGGCATCGTCAAGCGCGCCGCCGCGGAGACCAACCGCGACCTGGGCAAGCTGGACCCGGCCCTGGCCGACGCCATCGTCAAGGCCGCCAATGAAGTCATCGAAGGCAGGCTGAACGACCACTTCCCCCTGGTCGTCTGGCAGACGGGTTCGGGCACCCAGTCGAACATGAACGCCAATGAGGTGATCTCGAACCGCGCCATCGAGATCCTGGGCGGCGAGATGGGCTCCAAGAAGCCGGTCCACCCCAACGATCACGTCAACATGAGCCAGTCGTCGAACGACACCTATCCGACCGCCATGCACGTGGCCTGTGCGGAACAGGTGGTCAACGACCTGATCCCGGCCCTGAAGCATCTGCACGCCGCCCTGGACGCCAAGGCCAAGGCCTGGGCCCACATCATCAAGATCGGCCGCACCCACACCCAGGACGCCACCCCCCTGACCCTGGGCCAGGAGTTCGGCGGCTATGCCCAGCAGGTCGCCAACGGCATCGAGCGGATCGAACAGACCCTGCCCAAGCTGATGGAACTGGCCCAGGGCGGCACCGCCGTCGGCACCGGCCTGAACGCCCCCATCGGTTTCGCGGAAAAGGTCGCGGCCCAGATCGCCGAGATCACCGGCCTGGCCTTCACCACCGCGCCGAACAAGTTCGAGGCCCTGGCCGCCCACGACGCCATGGTCTTCAGCCACGGCGCGATCAACACGGTCGCCGCCTCGCTGTTCAAGATCGCCAACGATATCCGCTTCCTGGGCTCCGGCCCGCGCTCGGGCCTGGGCGAGCTGGCCCTGCCGGAGAACGAGCCCGGCTCGTCGATCATGCCGGGCAAGGTCAACCCGACCCAGTGCGAGGCCCTGACCCAGGTCTGCGTCCAGGTGTTCGGCAACAACGCCGCCCTGACGTTCGCCGGCTCGCAGGGGCATTTCGAGCTGAACGTCTACAACCCGGTCATGGCCTACAACTTCCTGCAGTCGGTCCGCCTGGTCGCCGACGCGGCCATCAGCTTCACCGACAACTGCGTCGTCGGCATCGAGGCCCGGGAGGACAATATCGCCCGCGGCCTGAACAACTCGCTGATGCTGGTCACGGCCCTGAACGGCAAGCTGGGCTATGACCTGTGCGCCAAGATCGCCAAGACCGCGCACAAGAACGGCACCACCCTGCGCGAGGAAGCCGTCGGCGGCGGCTATCTGACCGACGCCGAGTTCGACGAGGCGGTGCGTCCCGAAAAGATGATCTCGCCGGGCTGAGGGCAGGCAGAATCCTGAAGACCTTGACGGGGACCGGCCGGTTTGGCGCGGTCCCCGTTTCGCGTTAGGCTGGGCGTATGGGCAAGGTCGAACTGAACATTGGCATCGATCCGGAACTGGTCGAACAGGCGAAGGCGTTGGGCATTTCCATCGCCGATATGGATGAACGCGCCCTGCGGATCCACCTGCAGAAGGTCGATCCCGCCGGGGCCGAAGCGCGTTCGAAACGCTGGGCCGAGGAGAACGCCGAGGCCATCGAGGATCACAATCGCCGCATCCGCGAACGCGGGCTGCTATCGGACTATATTCGCCCCTCGTGGCTGTGAGGCAGTTCGACGTCTTCGAAAATCCGTCGCCAGAGGCCCGTCGATTCGCGCCGTATCTGGTTGTCCTGTCTTCGCATCTGGTTCTCGGCTTCGATGACGCCGTGGTCGCCCCGTTGGTGAACGACAGCCAAGCGACCGTCGGATCGCTTGAGGTCGAGGTCGATCTCGCCGGTGAAAACCTGGTTCTAGTCGTGAGCGAGCTCGCGGCGATGGCGAGGCGAAATCTGAAGCGCCGCGTCGGCTCCCTCGCCGCTCATGAGGATAATATTCGCCGCGCCCTCGACCGGCTGTTCACTGGCTTCTGATCACGCCAAACGCAAAAGCACGCTAGAGTTGCCGCGACTTGAACGGCGGGAGCAGACCTATGACCGACATCCTCAACCGGGTCTTCATCGAACGCCAGAGATCATGGCGTATCGTCGCCGAGACCGGCGTAAAGCCTGCTCGACCGCGCGAACCAGCAAAACCGGACCCGCCCCAGGCTTGAGCCCTTTTAGGGCTTATCGCGGATCGTCCGGCCTATGGGAGCCAGGGCCAGCTTGGCCAGTTCGAGATCCTTCAGGGCGAAGGGAATGCCGATAATCGTGATGGCCTCCGCGACCGCGATCAGCACGTGCGTCAATGCGATGTACCAGCCGGCGACCACGAACCAGATGACGTTCAGGCCGATACCGAAACAGCCCGCCCCCAGTGCCGTCGCATCCGGCTCACGCCAAACCACTTCCCGCCCGAACGGCCAGAAGGAATAGCTGGCGATCCGCCACGCCGCGAAACTCCAGGGCAAACCGACGACAGTCAGAGCCAGGATCGCGCCGCCCAGCAGCCACAGCAGGCCCGACAGCCAGCCGCCAAAGAAGAACCACAGGATATTCAGGATCAGCCGGATCATCGCGTCCCTCCGAGAACACTGTCCTCCAGATAGGCCGAAGGCCCCGCCGGCGACAGCGGGGCCTTCATTAATTCGCGGAAACCTGCAGGCCTAGTTCGGCTTCTCGGTCCAGCGCGACTTGGCGTCATCCTTCGTCAGGCTCAGGTGCACGTGCTTGTCGTCCACCCTTTCGACCCAGCTGACCGGGATCATGTGGTGCTTGAAGCCGCCGGCAAGATCCAGTTTCGCCAGTTCGATCTGATCGCCGAGCACATGGTCGATCCGACCGACATGTCCGCCGTCCGAACCGACGACTTCGAGATGTTCCTTGAGAAGCGTGGCGTCGACCATGGTGATTGTCCTTCGGTTAGGTTGCCTTGCCTGTTCGAACGTTCATCGGGAGGCGGGGTTTCAAACCGCAGCGCTTGAGACTGTCGTCATCCGGTGATGACAAACCTTCCACGCGGGGGGTATGGTTACAGCCAAGCATCGGCGGAGAAGGCATCGAATGAGACGGATCTGTTCGAGCCTTCTCGCCGTCGTCATGGCCCTGTCGGTGGCGTCATGCGGCACCCTGGATCGTCCCGTCGGCCCCCTGCGCCTCGCCGACGGCGCCCTGGTTCCGGCCCAGGACCCCCGTATCCGGGCCAATGACGCCGCTCGTCTGGAGGCCCTGACCGAAGAGGTCGGGGCGCGACTCTCAAAGGCCCAGCCCTTCTCGGTTCTGGCCCTTTCCGGAGGCGGCGCAAACGGGGCCTATGGCGCCGGCGTTCTTGTCGGCTGGACCGAGCGCGGCGATCGGCCGGTTTTCGACATGGTCACGGGCGTCAGTACGGGCGCCTTGGCCGCTCCCTTCGCCTTCGCCGGTTCGGAATGGGACGCCCAACTGGGTCAGGCCTATACCGGCGGCGGCGCCAGCAACCTGTTGAGTTGGCGAAGCCTGGCGATCTTCCTCTACCCCAGCCTGTTCAGCGCCGGCGCACTTCGCAAACTGGTCGAGGATAATGTCACCCCGGACCTGCTGCAGGCCATCGCCCGCGAGCACGCCAAGGGTCGCCGCCTGCTGGTCGCCACGACCAATCTGGACAGCGAGGAGACGGTCATCTGGGACATGGGCCTGCTGGCCAGCCAGAACGACGACAACTCGCGCGCCCTGTTCAAGGAAGTGCTGGTCGCCTCGGCCAGCATACCGGGCGTCTTTCCTCCCGTGCTGATCGCAGGGCTTCAGCCCGACCTCACCGTAGTGATGGAGATGCACGCGGACGGCGGGATCAACAGCCCCTTCCTGGCCATTCCCGAGAACCTTTCGCTGTGGACCCGCGGCCCGAACCAGCCCGGCGGCGGGGCCCTCTATGTGGTGGTCAACGGCCAGGTCGGGCGCAATGAAGGCGTCACGCCGGGTCGGCTGACCGCCATCCTGATGCGCAGCTACGACAGTATGAGCAAGGCCTCGCTGCGCACGCATCTGGCCACGACGGCGGCCTTCGCCCAGCGTAACGGCATGAGCCTGTCGCTGGCCGCCATTCCGGACAATGTCGAGGCGTCCAGCCTGAAGTTCGACCAGAAGACCATGTCGGCCCTGTTTGACCTGGGCCGCGCACGGGGGCGGTCCGCCGACGGTTGGACCCACTTGGACCTGGCCCCATCGACGCCCGCCTTCATCCCCGCTTCCGACCTGCCCGCCGATCAGATTCCCGAAGCCCTCAAGCTCAAGGAACCCGAGGCGAAGACAGCGGCGCTTCAGCCCTAGTCATGTCCGAGATCATCAACCTGAATCAGGCGCGCAAGGCGCGCGCCAAAGCCGAGGACAGGGCCAAGGCCGCCGCAAACCGCGCCGCCTATGGCCGCACCAAGGAACAGAAGACGGCCCTTCAAATAGAGCAGACGCGAGCGAACCGCCTGTTGGACGGCCAGAAATTGAACCCTCGGAAATCGGACGCCGAGACGCAGCAAGACTGAACGCGCCTAGGCCGCCTTCGGCGCCCGGATCAACAAGACCTGTCCCGCCAGCACCAAAGCCAGGCCGACCAACATGGTCACCCCGACATGGGCCCCCTCGAACAGCACCGACATGATCACGGCGATCGGCGGCGTGAGGGCCGAGATATAGCTGGCCAGGGCGAAGCCCCGCTGTCGCGCCAAAGTGAAATACAGGCCGAAGGCGATGACCGACCCGAACAACGACAGGTGCAACAGGGACAGGACATAGGCCGAGGTCGGTTCGATCCGCCATTCCACCCCGGTCGCAAATCCATAGAGCGCCAGCATGGCCGTGCCATAGGCCATGGCCCAGGCGGTGGCCGCCATCACCGGCGCCCCGGCCTGTTGCCCTCGCCAGGCGAACCAGTTGCCGAAGGCCGAGGCGACGACGGCGATCAGGGCGAAGACGATCCCCAGGGCCGGCGCGGCCCCGGCCGATGCGCCGGCTCCCGACAGTTGCCCGAACGACAGGACCGCTACGCCGAAGATCCCCAGAATCGCCCCCTGCCAGGCGCCGACGGCCGCCTTCTGGCCTTCCAGCAACCGGAACAGCACGAGATTGACGAAGGCCAGAGCCGCGAAGATGACCGCCACGACCGCCGAGGCCACCCGCACTTCCGCCGCATAGACGAAGCCGTAGCTGACGGCGAAGACGAAGGCGCCCTGCCCCACGGCGGCCAAATGCTGGGCGCGCGTCAGCCGCAGCGGTCGGCGCGTCACGGCGCAGAAGCCGAACAGGACGACCGCCGCCAGCCCGAACCGCCAGACGATGGACACGATCGGATCCACCACGCCCAACTGCAGGGTGATGGCGAACCAGGTCGTGCCCCAGATCAGGGCGCAGGTCAGGATGGCGAAGATTGTAAGCGGGCGACTCATGAAAGGCTCCTTGGGCGATGCTCGCATATCATCGTCCCCCCTTCAGCGCCGCTCACGTCTTGCGCCCGAGTATGACAAACTACGCCCGCACAGGAGAACCGCCATGCGCAACACCATGATCATCCCCTCGCGCCGGCGGCCTGCCGCAGTATGAGCGGCCTGACCAAACGTTCGGTCGTGCTGGCCGGCCATGCGACCTCGGTGGCGCTGGAGCCCGAATTCTGGGCCGTGCTGGACCGGATCGCTGCGGCGCGCGGCTTCAGCAAGGCCCAGCTTCTGGCCGATATCGACGCGGGCCGAGGCCGCCGCCCGCTCGCCTCCGCCTGCCGCCTGCTGGCCCTGTCCTGGGTGGCGGAACACGGACCGACAGCGTAACATGGGTCGGTAAAAGGAGCCCTTCATGGACACCCCACGCCTGATCCCCGCCGCCGCCTTCGGGGGCCTGTTGGCCGTCGGCCTGATCGGGGCCGGCGCCCTGATCGGCCAGGGCGTGATCCATGCCCGCGCCGGCGACCGGACCGTGACGGTGCGCGGTCTGTCGGAACGCGAGGTGAAGGCGGATTTGGCCGTTCTGCCGCTGCGCTTCACCGCCTCGGGCGAGGTTCTGTCCGAGGTCCAGGCCCGCATCGACGGCGACCTGGCCCTGGTGAGGCAGTTTCTGAAGACCCAGGGCTATCCCGCCGACGCCGTCGATCTGGGCCGTCTGGAGGTCGCCGACACCCGCTCGCGCGAATACGGCGTCCAGAACGGCGGCCCCCGGTTCATTCTGGCCCAGACCGTCATCGTCCGCACCGGCGACGTCGCCCGTGTCCAGGCCACCACCCGCGCCCTGAACGACCTGGTGCGCCAGGGCGTGGTGCTGCAGGACTTCCAGGGGCCGTCCTATATCTTCACCAAGCTCAATGCCGTGCGGCCACAGATGATCGCGGAAGGCACGGCGGCGGCGCGCACCGGCGCCGAACAGTTCGCCAAGGATTCCGGCACGCCCCTGGGGCCGATCCGTCAGGCCACCCAGGGCTCGTTCGAAATCCTGCCGCGCGACGGTTCGGGCGGCGACGAATCCGGTTCCATCGACAAGAAGGTCCGGGTCGTGACCACCATCACCTATAGCCTGAAATAGGCGGATCGGCGCTGAGCGTCTCCGCCTGATTGGCCTGGGCCACGGGACGGCCGATCTGTTGAACCTCATCAAGCTTGGGGTCGCCGCGCTTTTCGAACAGGGCGATCCAGACGGCGATAACGACGAACATCCCCACCATGCCCAAGGCGAAGGCGCACCATCCGCCTCTATCTCGTCTAGGTCTTTGGTTCGGGTGTCGCGTCATCCTCTGCGCCTTTCGTTGCATCGGTATGGTGAACAGGCCGGCGATCAAGGCGGTTCCGCCGTTTCATTTCCGCCATGGCCCTGACATCGCCGTCCGGTCCCCTTATGTTCCCCTATTCGATTCTGACTGACCGGACCTTTTCTCGCCTGTGACCGATCTTCCCGCCCCCCGTATTTCAGACCTGGCCCGGGCGCGCGCGCCGCAGGAGGGAGAGGCGCGTGACTATCTGGCGGGCCTAAACCCCGAACAGCGCGAGGCGGTGGAGACGACCGAGGGGCCCGTCCTGGTCCTGGCCGGCGCCGGCACCGGCAAGACCCGGGTGCTAACCACCCGTCTGGCGCACATCCTCGCGACCGGCCGGGCCAAGCCGTGGGAGCTGTTGGCCGTCACCTTCACCAACAAGGCCGCGCGCGAGATGCGCGAGCGGATCACCCATCTGATCGGTCCCTCGGCCGAGGGCCTGCGCTGGCTGGGCACCTTCCACTCGATCGCCGCCCAGATCCTGCGCCGCCACGCCGAACTGGTCGGGCTGAAGTCCAGTTTCACCATCCTGGACACCGACGACCAGGAACGGGTGCTGAAACAGCTGCTGGAAGCCGCCAATATCGACACCAAACGCTGGACGCCCAAGTCGCTGTCCGGCCTGATCGACCACTGGAAGAACCGCGGCTGGACGCCCGAGAAACTGCCGCCCGGCGAGGACTTCGCCAACGGCAAGGGCCAGGGCCTGTACGCCGCCTATCAGGCCCGCCTGCGCAGCCTGAACGCCTGCGACTTCGGCGATCTATTGCTGCACAACATCACCATCCTGTCGAAACACGCGGATCTGGCGGAAGAATATCGTCGTCGTTTCCGCTACATCCTGGTCGACGAATACCAGGACACCAATGTCGCCCAATATCTGTGGCTGCGGCTGCTGACGGCCTCGACCGGCAATGTCTGCTGCGTCGGCGACGACGACCAGTCGATCTATGGCTGGCGCGGGGCCGAGGTGGACAACATCCTGCGCTTCGAGCGCGACTTCCCTGGCGCCAAGATCGTCAAGCTGGAGCGGAATTATCGCTCGACCAGCCACATCCTGGGCGCCGCCTCGGGCCTGATCGCCGCCAATCGCGACCGGCTGGGCAAGACCCTGTGGACCGAGGATGACAGCGGCGACAAGGTGCGGGTGCGCGGCGTCTGGGACGGCGAGGCCGAGGCCCGTCTGATCGCGGACGAGATCGAGACCGCGCGTCGCCCCCACGCCGGCGAACCAGGCCTGAAGTACAAGGACATGGCCATCCTGGTCCGCGCCTCGTTCCAGATGCGGGCCTTCGAAGAGCGGCTGGTCATGTTGGCCGTCCCCTATGCCGTCGTCGGCGGTCCGCGCTTCTTCGAACGGGCCGAGATCCGCGACGCCCACGCCTATATGCGGCTGATCCAGTCCGAGGACGACGATCTGGCCTTCGAGCGGATCGTCAATGTGCCGAAGCGCGGCATCGGCGACACCAGCGTGCAGAAGATCCTACAACTGGCCCGTCAGCACGACCTGTCGGCCCTGACCGCCGTACGCGGTCTGATCAACACCGACGAGCTTCAGGCCCGCACCCGCACCGCCCTGTCCAACTTCGTGCGCGACATCGACCGCTGGCGCCTGCTGTCCGAGACCACGCCCCACTGGGAGGTCATGGAGACAGTGCTGGAAGAGAGCGGCTACACCGACATGCAGAAGGCCGACCGGACCAGCGGCCAGACCCGGTTGGACAACCTGAAGGAACTGACCCAGTCGATGCAGCAGTTCGAGACGCTGCAAGCCTATCTGGAGCATGTGTCCCTGGTCATGGATCTGGAGCGCGCGACCAGCGACGATCCGAATGGCGACGGGGCGGTGCAGATCATGACCCTGCACGGCGCCAAGGGACTGGAGTTCCCGCTGGTCTTCCTGCCCGGCTGGGAGGAAGGCGTCTTCCCCAGCCAGCGCAGCATCGACGAGAAGGGCGAGAAGGGCCTCGAGGAGGAACGCCGCCTCGCCTATGTCGGCGTCACCCGCGCCAAACAGGACGCCCGGATATCCTTCGCCGCCAACCGTCTCGTCTATGGCCGCTGGACCTCGCAACTGCCCAGCCGCTTCGTCGACGAACTGCCCATCGCCCACGTCGATCCCCAGTCCGACACCGGCTACTACGGCGCCTCATCGGGCATGAAGGAGGCCAAGAGCCGCTGGGACGACGCACCCAGCTTCGGCAGCTGCTATTCCTCGCCCGGCTGGAAACGCGCCCAAAGCTTCACCGCCGCCCAGACCCCGAACAAAATCCCCGCCCGCAAGGCCGTGATCGAAGGCGACGGCCGCCTGATCGCCACCGCCGATCCCAAGTCCGGCTCCGGTTGGAAAAAGGGCGAACGCGTCTTCCACCAGAAGTTCGGCTACGGCCACGTCCGCGTCATCGAGGGCAACAAGCTGCTGGTCGATTTCGAAAAGGCCGGCGAGAAACGGGTCATCGACAGTTTCGTGGAGAAGGCGGAGTAAACGGGTCCAAACCCACGCGCACGACGTCATCCGCCTTTGCCGCCGGCCAAGCTTTGGCCTAAGCCATCGCCTTCCCGTCTACGTCCGAGTCCGCCATGTCCGCCCCTGCCCGTCCCACCGTTGATCGCGCCTGGCTGAGCTGGGCCATGCGGCGGATCGAGGCGGACTACAACCGCTCGGCCGACACCCATCTGATCCCGGTGGACATGCCGGCCCTGTCGGACATCGCCCTGTATCTGAAGGACGAATCCAGCCACCCGACCGGCAGCCTGAAGCACCGTCTGGCGCGGTCGCTGTTCCTCTACGCCCTCAGCAACGGCTGGATCGGCGAGGGCATGACCATCGTCGAGGCGTCCAGCGGCTCGACCGCCGTGTCCGAGGCCTATTTCGCCCGGATGCTCAACCTGCCCTTCATCGCCGTGGTGCCGCGCTCCACCGCCCAGGAGAAGATCGCCGCCATCGAATTCTACGGCGGACGCTGCCATTTCGTGGACGTCCCCGGCCAGGCCTATTCGGAAAGCCAGCGGCTCGCCGACGAGCTGGGCGGCCACTACATGGACCAGTTCACCTATGCCGAGCGGGCGACGGACTGGCGCGGCAACAACAATATCGCTGAGTCCATCTTCGCCCAGATGCGACGCGAGCCCTGCCCCGTCCCGCGCTGGATCGTGTGCGGCGCGGGCACGGGCGGGACATCGGCGACCATCGGTCGGTTCGCCCGTTTCAACCGCCACGAAACTCAGATCTGCGTCGCCGACCCTGAAGCCTCCGTCTTTCACCGTCACTGGGCCGATGCGACGGTTCAGACCAGCCTCGACCGTCCGTCCTTGATCGAGGGCATAGGCCGGGCGCGGGTCGAACCCTCCTTCATCCCCAACGTGGTGGACCGGATGATCGTCGTGCCCGACGTGGCCTCCATCGCCGCAACACGCGTGCTGAGCCGACGTCTGGGACGCCCTTGCGGCGGATCGACCGGCACCAATCTGTGGGCCTGCGTTCAGTTGGCTCAGGAAATGGCGCGCGCGGGCGAGTGCGGCTCGATCGTCTCGATTCTGTGCGACCACGGCGACCGCTACGCCTCGACCTATTTCGACGACGCCTGGATCGCCGCCCAGGGCCTGGACACCGCCCCTTGGGAAGCCCGCCTGGACGCCTTCTTCGAAACGGGCGTCCTGCCGGAGGCCTGAACCGCCTGTTCCGTCGAAGCGGACGGGGCTAAGAAGGCCGAAGCGACCGGCAACGGTCAGAACCTGAACAGGAGCCGACCATGGCCGGTCTCAAGGACAAGCGCGGCTTCATCGACAAGGACCGCATCGACCTGTCGGAGCGTCAGTCGGTCGAATACTGGATGAAGCGCTGGGGCGTGACCAAGGACCAGATCACCGCCGCCCACCGCAAGGTCGGCCGCATGACCAAGGACATCGCGGCGGAGCTGGGCAAGAAGCGTTAAATCCCCTGGGAGATTCGGTTCTCAGCGAAATCGAGGAATGCCGCTTTCTCTTCCTCTGAAGCGAACGCTCGCATCGGAATGATGAAAGCGTTCAGCTTGCGCTCAGTGATGACCAGATAACCGTCCTGGTGCTCCACGCGCGCTATCTTAGCCCACTCAACAAAATAGTCAGTCTTGCCGCGAACGCCACGGACGCCGCGCTCATCAAGAATGAGCGTCCGCACTTCAGATCGATATCTCATCTGAGGATAGGCGATCATGACGCCACAGGCCAAAATCCCAAGTATCCCGCCCTCAACGATAGACGCGACATCCATTTCTCGACGCAGCAGACAGGTCAGGCCGAGAGGCATGACGAGTAGGAAGGCGTGAAATGGCCAAAGGCTCCGTCGCCACGCCTTCTTGTACCAGTGCCAGATTTCGCCTCGTCTAAGCGCGTAAACGACGGACGGCATCAGATGTGGATCACCCGCCCATAGGCGTCCAGCGCCGCCTCGTGCATGGCTTCCGACATGGTGGGGTGCGGATAGACGATGCCGTGGATGTCCTCTTCCGTCGCCTCCATGGTGATGGCGGTGACATAGCCCTGGATCATCTCGGTCACTTCGTGGCCGATCATATGGGCGCCGATCAGGGCGCCGGTCTTGGCGTCGAAGATCACCTTGACGAAGCCGTCGATCTCGCCGGCGGCCACCGCCTTGCCGTTCACGCGGAACGGGAAGCGGCCGATCTTGACCTCGCGCTTCTCGGCGCGGGCGGCCTGTTCGGTGACGCCGACCGAGGCGACCTGCGGCTGGGCGTAGGTGCAGCCGGCGATGGGCGAATGGACGTTCGGGGTCTTGTAGCCGGCGATGAATTCGGCGGCGTGAATGCCTTCGTGGCTAGCCTTGTGCGCCAGCCAGGGCGCGCCGGCGCAGTCGCCGATGGCGAACAGGCCCTTGACGTTGGTCTGGCAGTGGCCGTCGGTCTTGATGTGGCCGCGGTCCAGTTCGACGCCCAGCGCCTCCAGGCCGATGCCGTCGGTATTGGCGGTGATGCCGACAGCCGAGATGCAGACCTCAGCCTCAAGCGACTCGGCCTTGCCGCCGACCTCGATGTCCACCTTCACGCCGGCGCCGGTCTTGGAGACCTTGGTGACCTTGGCGCCCAGCTTGAACTTGATGCCGCGCTTCTCGAACGACTTCTGGGCGGCCTTGGAGACCTCCTCGTCCTCGACCGGCATGATGCGCTCGACCGCCTCGACGACCGTCACCTCGGCGCCCAGGGCGCGATAGAAGCTGGCGAACTCGATGCCGATGGCGCCCGAGCCGATGACCACGAAGGTCTTGGGCAGTTTCTTGGGCGCCAGGGCGTCGCGATAGGCCCAGATCTTGTCGCCGTCGGACTCAAGGCCGATCTGCGGCAGGGCGCGGGCGCGAGCGCCGACAGCCAGCATGACCGCCTTAGCCTCGACCGTGCGCGAACCGCCGGCCTTCAGGGCGATCACGACCTTGGGCGCCGCAGCGCCTTTTTCCAGCTTGGCCGAGCCCTCAATCACTTCGATCTTGTTCTTCTTCATCAGGAAGGCGACGCCCTTGTTCATCGTCGCCGCGACGCCGCGCGAGCGCTGGATGATGGCGTCAAAGTCGAACGACGCGCCGGACGCCGACAGGCCGTATTCCTTCAGATGGCTCAGGCTCTCGAACTTCTCGCCCGACTTCAGCAGGGCCTTGGTCGGGATACAGCCCCAGTTCAGGCAGATGCCGCCCAGGTTCTCGCGCTCGACGATGGCGACCTTCTGGCCCAGTTGGCTGGCGCGGATGGCCGCGACGTAACCGCCGGGGCCCGAGCCGATGACGACGAGATCGAATTCAGCAGCCATGATCAGATCAACTTCTCGATGTCGGCCTTGATGGCCTCGGGTTCTGTTTGCGGGGCGTAGCGGGAGACCACCCTGCCCTCGCGGTCGGTCAGGAACTTGGTGAAGTTCCACTTGATGGATTGCGAGCCGAGGAAGCCGCGCTTCTGCTTGGTCAGCCAGGCATAGAGCGGATGCCGGTTCGGCCCATTGACCTCCACCTTGTCGAACAGGGGGAAGGTCACGTCGAAACTGGTGGCGCAAAAGGCGGCGATTTCCGCCGCCCGTCCCGGCTCCTGCTCGCCGAACTGGTTGCAGGGAAAGCCCAGCACCTCGAACGGCCGGTCGGCGAACGTCCGGTGCAGCTTCTCCAGCCCGTCATACTGACCGGTGAAACCGCACTTGGACGCCGTATTGACGATCAGCAGCGCCTGACCGCGAAAACGGTCCAGCGAAACCTCCGTGCCGTCGATGGCGCGGGCGGAGAAGTCATAGACCGAGGTCATGACCTCACCCTCCCCTTACGCCAGCATCGCGACGGGATCTTCGATCAGCGGCTTGAACGCTTGCAGGAAGCGAGCGCCGGTCGCGCCGTCCACCACGCGGTGATCGCAGGTCAGGGTCACGGTCATGACCGTGGCCGGAACGACCTGGCCGTTCTTGACGACCGCACGCTGCTCGCCCGCGCCCACGCTCATGATACAGCCCTGAGGCTCATTGATGATCGAGGTGAACTGCTTGATGCCGAACATGCCCAGGTTGGACACCGAGAAGGTGCCGCCCTGGAACTCTTCCGGCTTCAGCTTGCGTTCGCGGGCGCGCTTGGCCAGGTCCTTGGACTCGGTCGCGATCTGCGCCAGGCCCTTGGTCTCGGCCTTCTTGATGATCGGGGTGATCAGGCCGCCGTCGATCGCCACCGCCATGGAGATATCGGCGTTGTGGTGCATGGCGATGCCTTCGGGCGTGTAGGAGGCGTTGGCCTCGGGCACCATTTTCAGCGCCAGGGCCGCGGCCTTGATGACGAAGTCGTTGACCGACACCTTGATGCCCTGCGGCTCCAACAGCTTGTTCACCTTGGCGCGAACGGCCATCAGCTGGTCGATCTCGCAGTCGATGAACAGCGGGAAGTGCGGCACGTTCTGGATGCTGTCGACCATGCGACGCGCCACGGCCTTCTTCATCCCGTCCAGCGGGATCAGGTCGTAGCTGCCGTCCGGGATCCCCATCTGGGCCAGAGACTGAACCTGACGCGGCGCAATGCCCGAGGTCGCGGCGGCGGCGGTCGTGGCGGCGGCCGGTTGGGCGCCCTTGCCGGCGGATTCGACGTCGCGCTTGACGATCCGGCCGTGCGGGCCAGTGCCCTTGACCGACTTCAGATCGACGCCGTTCTGGGCGGCGATGCGACGCGCCAGAGGCGACGAGAAGATGCGTTCGCCACTGTCCGACTTCGGCGCGGCCGGAGCCGGCGCGACCGGTGCGGACGCCTTGGGCGCCTCGACTGCGGCCGGTGCGGCCTTCGGGGCCTCCTCAGCCTTGCCGGCCGGCTTCGGCGCAGCCGCCCCGCCCTCGTCCTTCAGGCGGGCGATGGGGGTGTTGACCTTCACGCCTTCCGTACCTTCGGCGACCAGAATGTCAGTGATCTCGCCCTCGTCCACGGCCTCGACTTCCATCGTGGCCTTGTCGGTTTCGATCTCGGCGATCACGTCCCCGGCGGAGACGACGTCGCCCACCTTGACGTGCCACTTGGCCAGAACGCCCTCTTCCATGGTCGGAGACAGGGCGGGCATCAGGATGTCGGTCATTGAGCAACTTCCTTCTCGGTCAGTGCGGCGCGGGCGTGAGCCTCGGTCCAGCCGTCGCAGATGGCCTTGAAGGCCTCCTTCTGGTCCAGACCCGCCATCTGGGCGTAGGCGTTGGAGAAGTGCCAGGCGCACTCGGCCAGAACCGTTCCCATGTGGCGCGGTTCGTTCAGCGCCGGTCGGATGTTCATATGGGGCGTGGTTCCGCCCCACCAGATCCGCGCCAGTTCGGTGACCTGGGCCGGATCGACCTGGCTCAGCTGTTCCGGGATGGCCAGGGCCTTCTCGTCAAGGCTCATGCCATCACCTGCTTCACGGCCGCGATGATCTTGTCCACGCCCGGCAGCGACAGAGCTTCCAGATTGGCGGCATAGGGCAGCGGCACGTCTTCCTGGTGCACCCGCAGCGGCGGGGCGTCCAGATAGTCGAAGGCGTGTTCGATGACGCGGGCCACCACTTCGGCGCCGACGCCCATCGGACCCCAGCCCTCTTCGGCCGAGACCAGGCGGCTGGTCTTCTTGACGCTTTCGACGATGGTGTCGGTGTCCAGCGGACGCAGGGTGCGCAGGTCGACGACCTCGCACTCGATGCCTTCCTCGGCCAGTTTCTCGGCGGCCTGGAGGGCGAAACCGACCATGCGGCTGTGCGCCGTGATGGTGACGTCCTTGCCTTCGCGACGAACCTTGGCCTTGCCGATCGGCAGGACATAGTCCTCGACCTCGGGCACGTCGAACTCGAGGCCGTACATCATCTCGTGTTCGAGGAAGACAATCGGGTTCGGGTCGCGGATCGCGGCCTTCAGCAGCCCCTTGGCGTCGGCCGCGTCATAGGGCGCGATGACCTTCAGGCCCGGCACCTGGGCGTACCAGGCCGAATAGTCCTGGCTGTGCTGGGCGCCGACGCGCGAGGCGGCGCCGTTCGGGCCGCGGAAGACGATGGGCGCGCGGATCTGACCGCCCGACATATACAGGGTCTTGGCGGCCGAGTTGATGATGTGGTCGATCGCCTGCATGGCGAAGTTGAACGTCATGAACTCGACGATGGGCTTCAGGCCCGCCATGGCCGCGCCGACGCCCAGGCCGGCGAAGCCGTGCTCGGTGATCGGGGTGTCGACGACGCGCTGATCGCCAAACTCTTGCAGCAGCTCGCGGCTGACCTTGTAGGCGCCCTGGTACTGGGCGACTTCCTCGCCGATCAGGAAGACCTTGTCGTCGCGGCGCATCTCTTCGGCCATCGCGTCGCGCAGGGCGTCGCGGATGGTGGTCTTGACCAGCTTGGCGTCGGCCGGGATTTCCGGATCGCGCAGTTCGGTCTTGGGCTTGACCGGCGCGTCAGCAGCAGCAGCAGCAACCTTAGGCGCCTCGGCCGGGGCAGCCTCAGCCGCCTTGGGCGCAGGGGCGGCTTCGTCGCCGGCCAGACGCGCGATGGGCGTATTGACCTTCACGTTCTCCGAGCCCTCGGCGACCAGGATTTCCAGCACTTCGCCTTCATCCACGGCCTCGACTTCCATCGTGGCCTTGTCGGTTTCGATCTCGGCGATCACCTGGCCGGCCGACACGGTGTCGCCTGCCTTGATGTGCCATTTGGTCAGCGTGCCCTCCTCCATCGTGGGGGACAGCGCCGGCATGAGGATGTCGGTCACGGATCAGGCCTCCACGTAGACGTCGGTATAGAGCTCGGACGGATCGGGCTCCGGGCTTTCTTGGGCGAATTGAACGGCTTCGGCGACGATGGCCTTGATCTCGTTGTCGATGGCCTTCAGCTCGTCTTCCGTCGCATTGGCGGCGGCCAGCAGGGCCTTGATGTGGTCGATGGGGTCGCGGGTCTTCTTGACCTCGTCCACCTCTTCCTTGGTCCGGTACTTGGCCGGATCGGACATCGAGTGGCCGCGATAGCGGTAGGTCTTCACTTCGAGGATATAGGGGCCTTCGCCGGCGCGGGCGCGATCGACGGCCTTCTTGACCGCGTCACGAACGGCCAGAACATCCATGCCGTCCACCTGCTCGCCCGGAATGCCGAAGCTGGCGCCGCGCTGGCTGAGCTGGGTCGTGGACGACGAGCGCTCGATGCTCGTGCCCATGGCGTACTGGTTGTTTTCGATGATGTAGATGGCCGGCAGCTTCCACAGCTGGGCCATGTTGAAGCTCTCGTAGACCTGACCCTGGTTCGAGGCGCCGTCGCCGAAATAGACGAAGGCCACCGAATCATCGCCGCGGTACTTGCCGGCGAAGGCCAGGCCCGTGCCCAGCGACACCTGGGCGCCGACGATGCCGTGCCCGCCGTAGAAGCCGGTCGGCACGTCGAACATGTGCATCGACCCGCCCTTGCCGCGCGACGAACCGCCGATGCGGCCGGTCAGCTCGGCCATGACTTCCTTGGGGTCCATGCCCGCAGCCAGCATATGGCCGTGGTCACGGTAGCCCGTGATGATCTTGTCGTGGCCTTGCTTGACGCTCTCTTGAACGCCGACGGCCACGGCTTCCTGGCCGATATACAGGTGGCAGAAGCCCCCGATCAGACCCATGCCGTACAGTTGGCCCGCACGCTCCTCGAAGCGACGGATGAGAACCATCTCGCGGTAAAAGCGGAGGAGGTCCTCCTTGGACGCCGAAGGCGTATTTGAAAGCTTGTCAGGCGCAGTGGTCTGAGCGGCTTTGGCTGGGGCTTTCGCCATCCGGCATCTCCCGGCTAGGCGTCGGGGAGCGACGCCTTCTTATCGTTACGGAAAGGGGCTTTAGCAGCCTTCCTTCCCGGAACGCAAAGGGGTCCAGGCTTGGCTGTAACAATAGTTCAAGTGGCGAGAGTTTTCACCCTTGAACGGGTCGTGCCTGAACGCGGATCACATAGTCGCGCGGGTCGGAAAAGCCGAGCACGGCGCGGGCGCGCTCCTCCAGCAAGTCCTTGGAAAGACTGTCAGTACGCAGATAGCGAACCCGGGTCTCCAGGTCGCGCCGCTGTTCGGTCAGGTGGGCGAGCTGGTCCTCACGCCGCCCCATCAGGGCGTCACGCGACGATCCGCTCAGCAGGCCGCGCTCGCCGGTCAGAGCCTGCACGCCGAGATAGGCGAGCAACAGCAGCAGGGCGAGGGAAAGACGGTAAGGCTTCATCCGTTCGGGCACGACAAACGCTCCTTCTGAGCGCGAAAAATACAGTTCACGAACTGTGCCCGAAAATGCCTAACGAAATGTAGCTTGACCTTAAGAAAGTCGGCGAAGAACGCTGATTCTTCGCCGACAATTCACAGGTTTAACGCAGCAGCATGCCGTCGCCGAAATAGACGGCCTGGTCGCCCAGCATCTCTTCCAGGCGCAGCAGCTGGTTATATTTCGCCACCCGGTCCGAGCGAGCCAGCGAACCGGTCTTGATCTGTCCGCAGTTGGTGGCGACGGCCAGGTCGGCGATGGTCGAATCCTCGGTCTCGCCCGAACGGTGGCTCATTACCGAGGTATAGCCGGCGCGGTGGGCCATATCGACCGCGTCCAGGGTCTCGGACAGGGTGCCGATCTGGTTGACCTTGATCAGGATCGAGTTGGCCAGGCCTTCGCCGATGCCGGCGGCCAGACGCGCAGGATTGGTCACGAACAGGTCGTCGCCGACCAGCTGAACCCGGTCGCCCAGACGCTCGGTCAATAGGCGCCAGCCGTCAAAATCATCCTCGGCCATGCCGTCTTCGATCGAGACGATCGGGAAACGCTCGCACAGATCCACCAGATAGGCGGCCATGCCCTCGGCGTCGACGGTCTTGCCTTCGCCGGCCATGATGTATTTGCCGTCCTTGAAGAACTCGGTCGAGGCGACGTCCAGGCCCAGATGGAAGTCTTCACCGGCCAGATAACCGGCCGCCTGGCCCGCCTTGGTGATGAAGCTCAAGGCTTCTTCGGCCGAGGCCAGGTTCGGGGCGAAGCCGCCCTCGTCGCCGACGTTGGTGTTGTGGCCGGCGTCCTTCAACTGCTTCTTCAGAGCGTGGAAGATCTCCGTGCCCATGCGCAGGGCGTCAGTGAAGGTCTCGGCCCCGGTCGGCAGGATCATGAACTCCTGGATATCGATCGGATTGTCGGCATGGGCGCCGCCGTTGATGATGTTCATCATCGGGGTCGGCAGGACGCGGGCCGAGACGCCGCCGATATAGCGGTGCAGCGGCAGGCCGGCCGAGATGGCGCTGGCCTTGGCCGCGGCCAGGGACACGCCCAGGATGGCGTTGGCGCCCAGGCGGGCCTTGTTCGGGGTGCCGTCCAGGTCGATCATCGCCTCGTCCAGACGACGCTGGTCCTCGGCGTCCATGCCGGACAGGGCGTCGAAGATCTCGCCGTTGACGGCGTCGACCGCCTTCTGCACGCCCTTGCCGCCCCAAAGATCCTTATCGCCGTCGCGCAGTTCGACGGCTTCGTGGGCGCCGGTCGAGGCGCCCGACGGTACGGCGGCGCGACCGAACGAACCGTCGTCCAGAATCACGTCGACTTCGACCGTCGGATTGCCTCGGCTGTCGAGGATCTGGCGGGCGACGATATCGGCGATGTCGGTCATGGCTCGGCTCTTTGGCTCAGGCGGAAAACAAGTCCGAGGGGTTTAGCCGTCTCGCTGCGAATCGCCAATGCCTGCGTCGCTGTTCGCCTCAGGAACAGCCTTCGACCAGCAGGATGGTCGGATCTGCGACGCCGACATCGGCTCGCTCGGTCGCCGCGGCGCTCACGGGCGGCGAATGGCGACAAAAACGAATCGGACCGCAACAGCCTCAGGCAAGCTTCGCCGTGCTGAACGCACGAAAACGGCGCGCGGTGATCCGCGCGCCGTAAAGAATTTCGTCCGGCGAACCGGAAGGCCGTTAAAAAGACTAGTCTTCCTTCGGCGTGATGACCTGACGGCCGCGATAGGTGCCGGTCTTCAGGTCGATATGGTGCGGGCGCTTCAGCTCGCCGGTGTCCTTGTCCTCGACATAGACGTTCGAGCTCAAGGCGTCGTGGGCGCGGCGCATGTTGCGACGCGAGGGGGATACTTTCCGCTTCGGAACGGCCATGTCCGTCTCAATCTTCTAAGTCGGGCGCCGCCCAGAGCCGAAGCCTGATCAAGCGCGAAAACGATAGCGGCGGCCCCAGTCCCTCGAAAGAAGAACGCCGAGCCGCCACGCGAGGCGCGGCTTATGCATGAACCGCACGATGATTTCAAGGCGTTTTGGACAAGGCCGTGGCGACCGCCTCGCCGATGGCCAATGAACTGGTCAGACCGGGGCTTTCGATGCCGAACAAGGCCATCAGGCCCTCGATCCCATGATGCTCGCGTCCATAAAGCTGAAAGTCCGGCTGGGGCTCTCCCGGACCATGCAACTTGGGCCGAATCCCCGCGTAATCGGGCGTCAGGGCGCCGTCGGGCAGGCCCGGCCAGAAGCGGCGGATATAGGTCGCGAATTCATCCGCCTTGGCTGGATCGACCGAATAGTCCTCGGTCTCGACATAGGCCAGGTCTGGCCCGAACACGGCCTGCCCGCCCAGATCCTTGCGATAATGGGTGCCCAGGGCGCCGGGGATGGGCGGCGGATAGATCAGTCGGTCGAACGGCGCCTTGCCGACCAGGCGGAAATAGATCCCCTTGCCGAAATGGCCCGCCGGAATGTCGCCGGCCGGATAACCCTCGACAGCCGCCGCCACCGCTTGCGCGGACAGGCCGGGCGCCGTGACCAGCAGGCGGCTGGTGACCGCCATCGCCCCCTCCCCGCCCACGCGGATCGTGAAGCCGCCGCCCGGCAGGGGCTCTGCGCCTTCGAACGGGGCCGAGACCACCACCGATCCGCCCGCGTCCTCGATCTCACCCTGCAAGGCCAGCATATAGCCGTGACTGTCGAACAGGCCGCTCTCGGGCGACAGGATGGCGGCGTGGGCCTTCAGCTCGGGCTCCAGCGCCCGCGCCTGGGCGCCGGTCAGGTGCGCCAGCCCCTCGACCCCGTTGGCCGTCGCCTGTTCGAAGATGGCCTCGACCCGTTCGACCTCGTCGGATTCCGTCGCCACGACCAACTTGCCACACTTCCAGTGATCGATCTTGTGACTGGCCAGGAAGTCATAAAGCGCCCGCCGCCCCTCGACGCAGAACTGCGCCTTCAGCGATCCGGTCGGATAATAGAGGCCGCCGTGAATGACCTCGGAATTGCGCGACGAGACGCCCTGACCGATATGGCCTTCCTTCTCCAGCATCAGCACCGTCAGGCCCCGTTTCGACAACGCCCGACCGCAGGCCAGGCCAACGGCCCCGGCGCCCACGACGGTCGCATCGAAATCAAAACTCATCGGCCGCCGTACCTCCGCTGCGCCTCGGCCTCGAAACAGCCGATCAGCTTTTCGACCGCCCGGTCGAAATTCGCCGACAGCATCATATCCAGCATGCGTGATTTGAAGGCGAAGTCGATCATGAACTCCAGCCGCGCACCATCGGGATGGGGGAAAAACTCCCACCGATTCTTCAGGTGCTTGAACGGCCCGCGCAGCAAGCCGACCTCGACTTTGGGCGCGTTGCGGTCATGCCGGACCCAGGTGGAGAACCGTTCCTTCAGGAAGGCGAACCCGACCCCGGCTTCGGCGTCCAGGACGGTGACGCCCTCGGCTTCAGCCCGTTGGTTCGACACGCGCATCGTCGTCACCCACGGCACGAAGTCGGGATAGGCGCGCACGTCGGCGACCAGATCGGCAAGCTGTTCAGGCGCATACGGAAGGATGCGCGTTACGCGGTGGACGGCCATTCGAACCTTAGCGGCGCAGCTGCGCCTCGCGCGCGGCCTTCAGCCGGGCGAAATCGTCGCCGGCGTGGTGCGACGAACGCGTCAGTGGCGACGACGAGACCATCAGGAAGCCCTTGGCCCGGGCGATCGCCTCATAGGCCTTGAACTCTTCCGGCGTGACGAACCGGTCGATGGCGGCGTGTTTGCGCGTCGGCTGCAGATATTGGCCGATGGTGATGAAGTCGACGCCGGCGGACCGCATATCGTCCATCACCTGCATGACCTCTTCCTTGGTCTCGCCCAGGCCGACCATGATGCCGGACTTGGTGAACTGTTCCGGGTCGCGTTCCTTGACCATCTGCAACAGGCGCAGACTGTGGAAGTAGCGCGCGCCGGGCCGGATCTTCAGATACAGGCGCGGCACGGTTTCGAGGTTGTGGTTGAACACGTCCGGCTTGGCGTCGATCATCACCGCCGCCGCCCCGTCCTTGCGCAGGAAGTCGGGCGTCAGGATCTCTATGGTGGTGTTCGGCGCCTGGATGCGGATCTGGCGCACCACCTCGGCGAAGTGGGCCGCCCCGCCGTCCGCGACATCGTCGCGATCGACCGAGGTGATGACCACATGGTTCAGACCCATCTGCTGGACAGCCAGCCCGACCTTGCCCGGCTCTTCCGGGTCCAGCGGCTGGGGCAGACCCGTCTTGACGTTGCAGAAGGCGCAGGCCCGCGTGCAAGTGTCGCCCATGATCATCAGGGTGGCGTGCTTTTGGCTCCAGCACTCGCCGATGTTCGGGCAGGCCGCCTCTTCGCAGACCGTGTGCAGTCCCTTGGAGCGGACGATGTCCTTGGTGGCGTTATACTGGCCCGAGCCAGGCGCCTTGACGCGCAGCCAGTCGGGCTTTTTCAGAACGACCGACTCCGGCCGGTTCTGCTTTTCCGGGTGGCGCAGCTCCGACGGCTTGCGCTGAAGGGTGTCGATCAGGGTGACCATGGCCGGTATTTCGGCCTTCCGGCGTCCAATGGCAAGCCACGGCCGGTTACAGATGATGGCTCGACCGAGGGCGGGCTTAGGAACTCACGCGACGTTACGCATCTTTTCAAGACGCCGTTGCGTCATTATTGACGGACGCCCGACAACAGAGAGGGCCTTTCGCGCCCTCCGCAGGAGACGCGTTTGCGCCAGGCCCTGGATCCCTCGCTGTACGACACCTCGCTGATCGACGCGCTGATCGACGCGCGCGCCCGGTTCGGGGACAAGGAGATCCTGGAGGACCAGGATCGCCATCCCCTCACCTACACCGGCCTGATCCGCGCGGCCTTCGTCCTGGGCCGCAAGATCGCGAACATGACCCAGTTGGGCGAGCGGGTCGCCATCCTGCTGCCGTCGTCGATGGGGGTGGTCGTCACCTTCTTCGGCCTGCACGCGCATGGCCGTGTGCCGGTCATGCTGAACTTCACCGCCGGCGAGGCCAATCTGAAGGCCGCCATCCAGGCCTCGGGCGTCAAAAAGATCCTGACCGCCAAACGCTTCATCGACCAGGCCAAGCTGGACGACCTGATCGTCGAGCTGAAGACGGTGGCCGAGGTCGTCTGGCTGGATGATGTGCGCAAGACCATCGGCCTGCCGGACAAGCTGTACGGGCTCGTCGCCGGCGCCGCGCCCAAGCGGTTCCGCGTCAAGACCGATCCGGACTCGCCCGGCGTCGTGTTGTTCACTTCCGGCAGCTTCGGCACGCCCAAGGGCGTGGTGCTGAGCCAACGCAACCTGGTCGCCAACGCCCGTCAGGCCGCAGCCCATATCGACCTGCTGCCGGAATGGGTGATGTTCAATCCCCTGCCGACCTTCCACTGTTTCGGCCTGACCGGCGGGGTCATCCTGCCCCTGCTTCAGGGGCTGAAGGCCTTCCAGTATCCGTCGCCGCTCCACGCCAAACAGATCACCGACCTGCTGCCCCAGGTGAAGGCCTCGGTCCTGTTCGCGACCGACACCTTCCTGAACCAGTACGGCCGCGTCGCCGAGGCGGAGGATTTCTCGACGCTGAAATTCGTCGTCGCGGGCGCCGAAAAGGTGCGCGAGGAGACCCGCAACCTGTTCAACACCAAGTTCGGCGGCGTCGAACTGCTGGAAGGCTACGGCGCGACCGAGGCCTCGCCGGTCGTCGCCGTCAACCACCCGGATCGCAACGCCCCCGGCACGGTCGGCCAGATCCTGCCTGGCCTGGACTGGAAGCTGGAGCCGGTCGAAGGCATCGCCGACGGCGGCCGCCTGTTCCTGCGCGGCCCCAATGTCATGAGCGGCTATGTCACCTCGGCCGAGCCGCTGGAATGGTCGCCGGTCGAGGACGGCTGGCTGGACACCGGCGACATCGTCGATATCGACGCCGAGGGCTACATCACCATCAAGGGCCGCGCCAAACGCTTCGCCAAGATCGGCGGCGAAATGGTCTCCCTGACGGCGGTCGAGGGCATCGCCGGCGCGGTCTGGCCGGACCAGCGCCACGCCGTCGTCTCCATTCCCGACACCCGCAAGGGCGAAAAACTGGTCCTGGTCACCGACCACGCCGCGGCCGAGGTCGCCCCCCTGGCCGAATGGGCCCGCCTGAACGGCGCACCCGAACTGATCGTGCCGAAGAAGATCGTCAAGGTTGCCGAAGTCCCTGTGCTGGGCAGCGGCAAGACCGACTATGTGGCGATCCAGAAGATGGTCGAAAGCGCGTGAAATCAAGGACCACCTCCCCGTTCGCGAAGGCGAACGGGGAGGACAGACCGCGTCAGCGGTCAGGAGGGGGCGACTCCGCCGCCAAACGCGAGCGCACCAAATCATAGATAAAATCGACCACAGCCGCCTGATCCCGGATCACGCTCACGGCGCTCAACCGCACCACGCGAACGCCGCGCTCGTGGAGCCAAGCAGTCCGCCGACGATCATGCGTAATCTGCGCCGGCTCGTTATGGACCGCGCCATCGACCTCGATGGCCAGCTTCGCCGCCGCGCAATAGAAGTCGAGAATGTAAGGCCCTATCGGATGCTGACGGCGGAATTTGCACTTGCCGAGGCTGTTTCGACGCAGCGCCTGCCACAGCCGAAATTCCGGCGGCGTCAACGCCTTCCGAAACGCCTTTGCTCGTGTGAAGCTCAAGCCGTCAGCCATGACGGGAGCATTGCACAACTCAAACTTGGCGCCGAGTCGCCCCCACCTGGCGCGCAGGGCGCGCCGGTCCTCCCCGTTCGCCTTCGCGAACAGGGAGGTCGCAGTCACCCCACCCTGACCCCCGTCATCGAAATCGAGCCGCCGTCGATCCTGTCATTGAAGAAGCTCACCGGCTCGCCCGGCGCCTGCTGGGCCGCGACATACAGCACCGGCAGATAGTGTTCGTCGGTCGGCACGCTCAGTTGGGCGTCCTCGGCCAGACCGACCCAGTCAATCAAGGCCTCGTGGTCGCCTCTCTCGAACGCCGCCTTCACCGCCTCGTTGAAGCCGGTCGCCCAGGCATAGGGCTCGGCCCCGTCTTCGCGCTTCCAGGTCCGCAGATTGTGGACGAAGTCGCCCGAACCCGCGATCACGATCCCCTCGTCTCGCAGCGGCCGCAGGGCCTTGGCCAGTTCGTAATGCTGGCGCGCCGTCAGCGCCCGGTTCAGCGACAGCTGCACCACCGGCACATCGGCGTCCGGCCAGACATGGCACAGCACCGACCAGGTCCCGTGATCCAGACCCCATTGCTGCGTCTGGATCGCGCCGGTCAGGTCCGCGACCCGGGCCGCCAGTTCAGGCGAGCCGGGCGCGGAATATTGCATCTCATGAAGTTCACGCGGGAAGCCACCGAAATCATGGATGGTTTCGGGTCGTTCCTGCGCGGTGACGCCCAGGCCGCGCGTCTCCCAGTGGGCGGAGATCATGACCACGCCACGGGGCTTGCCCAGAGCCTCGCCCAGGTCGCGCCAGGCGGCCCCATAGGGACCGCCCAGGGCGTTCATCGGCGAACCGTGACCGAAGAAGACTGCAGGCTGGCGCATCGGATCAGCCGAACTGCTTCTTGGCGATCTCGGCGATGTGACGACCTTGGAAACGGGCGCCGTCCAATTCGTTCTCGCTGGGCATCCGCGAACCGTCGCCCTTGGTCAGGGTGGTGGCGCCATAGGGGCTGCCGCCGGTGATCTCGTCCATGTTCATCTGTCCTTGGAAGGCATAGGGCAGGCCCACGACGATCAATCCATGGTGCATCAGGGTCTGGACGAGGCCGATCAGCGTCGTTTCCTGGCCGCCGTGCTGGGTCGCCGTCGAAGTGAAGGCGCCGCCGACCTTGCCGACCAGGGCGCCGTTGAACCAAAGGCCGCCGGTCTGATCCAGGAAGTTCCGCATCTGCGAGGCGACGGTGCCGAAACGCGTGCCGGCGCCGATGATGATCGCGTCATAGTTCGCCAGATCCTCGACCGTGGCGATGGGGGCCGCCTGATCCAGCTTGTAGCCGGACGCCTTGGCCAGTTCGTCGGGCACCAGTTCCGGTACGCGCTTGATATCGACAACGGCGCCCTCGACCTGCCGCGCGCCCTCGGCGACCGCTTCCGCCATGGCTTCGATATGGCCGTAGGTGGAATGATAAAGGACGAGAATCTTGGGCATCAGAAGAACTCCATTGGGTGACCGGGCCACCATCAGCAACAACGACCATTGCTAATCTGGCGCGCCGCATGGCTTGGCGCAAGCCCCCCTCACGCTTCAGCGCGTGAACGAGCGATTGGCTTCATGAAATTTGCTGGATGTTCAGGGCGCGAACGCCGGATCCCAGGGGCGCACATACTCCCAGTGCCAGGGCTCATAGACATAGGGGACGAAGCCGAACCGACCGGCGTTGGCGACCAGCCAGCGATAGGTCGCCCCGCGCGCCATGACCTCCCGGCTGGCCGTCGCCGTCGAATCGACGCCCCGGCCCGGCGCCTGACCGACGTACAGATCGACCGCCGTGCCGGTCCGGTGCGGCGAACAGACCGCCCGGCGCAGACCGTCGCAATTGCCCTGTTGCGCGCAGCGGGCCGCGTCGGCCTCAGGATCGCGGAAGCCCGAGAAGATCTGTAGCAGTTCCGGATCGGCGGCGACCTCGGGAACCTCGGCACGCGCGGCGGCGACCAGACGGCGATAGGCGTCCAGCACGTCCCGACGCAGCAGCCGGGTCAACCGGTCGGCGTGTTCCTCGGACGCAACCAAATAGCCCAACTGGTTGATCGGCGGCGGATCGGGACATTCCCCTCGGGCCCGCGCAATGACGAACGGCCGCCGCTCCTGCCACAGGCCGCGCAACACCTGAAAGGTCGCGGCGTCGAACAGGCCGGTCGGCGCCAGGCCATGGGTCTGCTGGAACCCCGCCAGTTGCGAGGCGAAGATCGGCGTGCCGGGTCCGCACCGCGTGTGCAGCTCCTGCTGGATCAGGGGCGCATAGGCCATCCAGCCGTACTCGATCGCCCCGAACGGCGCCCACTCCATCCCATAGGCCGAGCCCGCGTTGACCAGGGCCTCGTCGCCCCAGACATCGGCGTTGGTGTGGCACGGCCCCGCAGCACGCGCCCCGCCAGCGCAGGCCAGGACCGCCCAGATCGTCAGAAACGCGAGAAGACTTCGCCACATGGCGACAGCAAGCCCCAAGCCGGCCGATGGAGCAAGCGCCGAACTTCACCTCCCTGTCGGCGAAGGCCGACGGGGAGGACAGATCGCGCAGCGATCAGGAGGGGGCGACTCCGGCGGCGGTGATGGCCGGCTCGGCGTCAAACAGCGAGTCGCCCCCTCCTGGCGTTCGCTCCCACCTGTCCTCCCCCGCGCCTTCGCGCGCAGGGAGGGACGCACAATCCGACTCCGCTCCCACGCCCAAACCTGCAATCTTGCGTCGGCCCGACTCATCCGGGCTGTCCTCGGACCCGCCGCATGACCGCCGCCGCCGCGCCCCGTCGCTCCAACGCCGTGCTCGCCGCCTTTTCCGGCCCCTGCCTACCGCTGGCGGCCTTCGGCGTGGCCCTGCCCGTCACCCTGCCGGAGTTCTACGCCACCTATGTGGGGCTGGAGTTGGGGGTGGTCGCGGCCGTCTTCATGGCGGTGCGCCTGATCGACATCGTCTTCGACCCCTTCCTCGGCTGGGGCATGGACAGGACCAAGACCCGGTTCGGTCGCTACCGCCCCTGGATGGCGCTTTCGACGCCCATGCTGATGCTGGCGGCCTTCATGATGTTCGTGGTGGTCCAGCCCGGCGCCCCGCCCGCCTATCTGTTCGGCTGGCTGCTGTTCCTCTACCTGGGCTTCTCGATCGGCACCCTGGGCCAGCTCGGTTGGGCCGCCGTCCTCGCGCCCCAGTATGATCAGCGCAGCCGTGTCTATGGCTGGTGGCAGGTGTTCAACATCATCGGCGTGGTGCTGATCCTGGTCCTGCCGACCATCGTGGTGAAGACGGGCGTCGGCGACTACGCCGACGGCGTGCGCATCATGGGCTGGGGCATCATCATCGCCCTGCCGGTCACCATCGGCCTAGCCATGGTCGCCGTGCCCGAGCCCGTGACCCAGGGCGACCCGCCGCACGGCAGTCTCGGCGCCTATCTGGCCCTGCTGAAGAAGCCCGTGGTGCAGAAACTGCTGATCTCGGACCTGCTGCTGGGCGTGGCGCCGGGCATCACCGGCTCGCTGCTGTTCTTCTTCTTCGGCCAGGTCCGCGGCTACGACCACACCGAGGCCGGCCTGTTCATGCTGGTCTATTTCATCGCCGGCCTGTGCGGCGCGCCTTTCTGGGCCTGGTTCGCGACCCGGGTCGGCAAGGACCGGGGCCTGGCGGTCGCCAGCATCGTCTCGGCCGTCCTCTATGTCGGCGCCACCCTGGTTCCCGGCGGCAATTTCGCCCTGACCGCCGTGGTCATGTTCATCGCCGGCCTGCCCTATGCCGCCGGCCTGTTCCTGACCCGCGCCATGATGGCCGACGCCGGCGACCAGGAGCGGTTCGAGACCGGCGTCGACCGCACCGGCCTGATGCTGTCCATCCTCTCGGCCACGACCAAGATCGGCCACGTGGTCGCCCTGGCGCCCTATCTGATCCTCCAGTGGGTCGGCTTCCGCGCCGTACCCGGCCCGGACGGCAACAGCGACGTCGCCCTGCTCACGCTCCAGATCCTCTTCATCCTGGTCCCCGGCGTACTGTTGGTCCTGGCCGGCTGGGTGCTGAAGAATTATCCGCTGACGGCGGCGCGTCACAACGAGATCCGCCAGGCCCTCGACGCCCGCGACGCCGAGGCGCAGGCGTGAGGCCCATCGACCGCCTGCTCGGCGTCATGGAGCGGCTGCGCGACCCCGACGGCGGCTGCCCCTGGGACGTGGAGCAGACCTTCGCCACCATCGCCCCCTACACCATCGAAGAGGCCTACGAGGTCGCCGACGCCATCGAGCGCAACGACCTGAACGAGCTGAAGGGCGAACTGGGCGACCTGCTGTTCCAGGTCGTCTTCCACGCCCGCATGGCCGAGGAACAGGGCCTATTCGCCTTCGACGACGTAGTCACGGCCATCGCCGACAAGCTGGAACGCCGCCATCCCCACGTCTTCGGCGATGAGGCCCAGCGATCCTCCAAGGAACAGACCGTCGCCTGGGAGGTCATCAAGGCCGCCGAGCGCAAGGATCGGAAAAAGCCCGGCGTCCTCGACGACGTCCCGGTCGGCCTGCCTGCCCTGACCCGCGCCGCCAAACTGACCAAACGCGCCGGCCGCGTCGGCTTCGACTGGCCCTCGACCGACGAGGTGTTCGACAAGCTGGCCGAAGAAGTGGCGGAACTGCGCGTCGAGATCGCCGCCGGCGACATGGCCAAGGCGCGCGAGGAGCTGGGCGACCTGCTGTTCGTCGTCGCCAACCTGGCCCGCAAGCTGGACGTCGAACCCGAGGATGCGCTCCGCGCCACCAACGCCAAATTCGTTCGCCGCTTCGGCTTCATCGAGTCCGAACTGGCCAAGTCCGGCCGCACGCCCGACCAATCGACGCTGGAGGAGATGGACCGCCTCTGGGACGCCGCAAAGGTCGCGGAGAAGGCCGGCTCCCCATCCTGAGCCGCCGCATGCCCTACGACCTGATCATCTTCGACTATGACGGCGTCGTCGCCGACAGCGAGGTGCTGAACAGCACCGTCATGGCCGAACAGCTGACCGCCATCGGCCTGCCCACCAGCCTGGACGACGTCCTGGCCGCCTATACGGGCAAGCGCTGGCGCGACAACCGGCCCGCCGTCGAAGCCGCCCTGGGCCGGCCCTGCCCCGAGGATTTCCACACCACCTGGTTCGCCACCTGCCGCGCCCGTGCGCCGATCCACCTCAAGCCCGTCCCCGGCATGATCGATTTCGTCGCCGCCCGGTCCGAGGCGCGTTGCATCGCCTCGTCCAGCGGCCCCGACTGGATCGGCGTCGGCCTGGACCTGTTCGGCCTGACCGATCATTTCGACGGCGCCGTCTTCACCGGCCTGGTGGTCGAGCGCGGCAAGCCTCACCCCGACATCTTCCTGCACGCCGCCGACACCATGGGCGTCGATCCGGCCCGCACCCTGGTGATCGAAGACAGCGAGGCGGGCGTCACCGCCGGGGTCGCGGCCGGCATGACGGTGGTCGGCCTGACCGCCGGCGGCCATATCCGCGACGGCCACGCCGACCGCCTTGTCGCGCGCGGCGCCCACCATATCGCCGACAGCTACGCCGCCGTCGCCGCCTTCATGGACCGATAGCCCCCGGAACCCGCCCGATTTGGGTATGGCAAACCGGCGCTAACCCAATCTCTATACCTGCGCTTTAAGCTTCATCGGCCAGCATCGGGTCGATGGGAAGACACTCAGGCGTGGGAGCGGGGCGAGTGAACGACGACGAGCACAGCTGCACGAGGCGCTACGACGCACCGCGCGCCATCTCCGACGGTCCGCAAACGCGGCCCCGCACCGAGACCCAGCCCCGTGAAGCCTACGCGGGCGGATCACAGGCCGGCAGTGCGCCAGGCCTGGGCGGCCTGTTCGCACAAGGCCTCGTCCTGCTGCTGGTCTTCTGCTGGGTCTTCGACCTGGTCGCCCTGAAGTAACGCCTGAGCGTTCAGCCCTAAGCGACAGGCCGGCCTGACAATCAGGCCGCCACCACCTCTTCCTTCGCCGGCACGGTGCGGATCATATAGTCGAAGGCCGCCAGCCCCGCCTTGGAGCCCTCGCCCATCGCCACCACGATCTGCTTGTAGGGCACGGTCGTCACATCGCCCGCGCCGAAGATGCCCGGCTGAGACGTCTCGCCCCGGTGATCCACCTCGATCTCGCCGCGCGGCGTCAGACCCACGGCGCCGTGCAGCCATTCGGTGTTCGGGATCAGGCCGATCTGAACGAAGACGCCTTCCAGGTCGACATGATGATGGGCGTCCGAATTGCGGTCCTTGTAGAACAGGCCCGTCACCTTCTCGCCGTCGCCGCGCACCTCGGTCGTCAGGGCCGAGGTGACGATCCGCACGTTAGGCAGGGTCGCCAGCTTGCGTTGCAGCACCGCATCGGCGCGCAGATCACTGTCATATTCGATCAGGGTCACATGGGCCACGATGCCCGCCAGATCGATGGCCGCCTCGACGCCCGAGTTGCCGCCGCCAATCACCGCCACCCGCTTGCCCTTGTACAGCGGCCCGTCGCAGTGCGGGCAATAGGCCACGCCCTTGTTCTTGTACTGGTCCTCGCCCGGTACGTTCATCTGGCGCCAACGGGCGCCGGTGGCCAGGATAACCGTGCGCGATTTCAGACTGGCTCCGTTCTCCAGCACCACCTCGTGCAGCCCGCCGGAAACCTTGGCGGGGATCAGCTTGGCCGCCTTCTGCAGGTTCATCAGGTCCACCTCATATTCGCGGACATGCTGTTCCAGATGGGCGACCAGTTTGGGGCCCTCCGTATGGGGCACCGAGATGAAGTTCTCGATCGCCATGGTGTCCAGCACCTGACCGCCGAACCGCTCGGCAGCGATGCCGGTGCGGATGCCCTTGCGCGCCGTATAGATGGCGGCCGCCGCCCCGGCGGGACCGCCGCCGATCACCAGAACGTCGAACGGATCCTTGGCCTTCAGACGTTCGGCGGCCCGCGCCTCGGCGCCCGAATCCAGCTTGGCGACGATCTGCTCCAGCTCCATCCGGCCCTGGCCGAACAGTTCGCCGTTCAGGAAGACGGTCGGCACGGCCATGATCTTGCGCTCGTCCACCTCGTCCTTGAACAGGCCGCCCTCGATGGCGACGTGTTTGATCCGGGGGTTCAGCACGCTCATCAGGTTCAGGGCCTGCACCACGTCGGGGCAGTTCTGGCACGACAGCGAGAAATAGGTCTCGAACACATAGTCGCCGTCCAGGTCCTTGACCTGCTGGATCAGCTCCTGCGCCGCCTTGGACGGGTGGCCGCCGACGTGCAGCAGGGCCAGCACCAACGAGGTGAACTCGTGGCCCAGCGGGATGCCGGCGAACCTCACGCCAATGTCGGTGCCCTTGCGTCGGATCAGGAAGCTGGGCTGACGCTCGTCGTCATAGTCGCGACCCATCTCGACCTTGCCGTGCGAGACCGAGACGATCTCCTCCAGCAGGGTCTTCAGCTCGATCGACTTCGGCCCGGCGCCCAACGAGGCGACCAGTTCGACCGGATGGACGATATTCTTGAGGTAGCCCTCGAGCTGAGATTTCAGATTGGCGTCCAGCATGGAGCAGTCCTCGAATTTCAGGGGTGGCGCGCCGCCTTCGAGCCCATCCGGGCGAGGCTTGCGCGGGTGGGTCCGACCCGAAGGCCGGACCCGATAGGCAGGGTTAGTCTTAGATCTTGCCGACGAGGTCGAGCGACGGCGCCAGGGTGGCTTCGCCTTCTTCCCACTTGGCCGGGCAGACTTCACCCGGATGCGCGCGCACATATTGCGCGGCCTTGACCTTGCGCAGCAGCTCGGCGGCGTTGCGGCCGATGCCTTCCGAGGTGGTCTCGGTGAACTGGATCACGCCGTCCGGATCGACCAGGAAGGTCGCACGATCGGCCAGGCCCACACCCGGACGCATGGCGTCGAAGTTGTTGGTCACCTGACCCGAGGGATCGCCCAGCATGGTGTAGGTGATCTTGCCGATGGCCGGCGAGGAGTCGTGCCAGGCCTTGTGCGAGAAATGGGTGTCGGTCGACACCGAATAGATCTCGACGCCCAGCTTCTGGAACT
This sequence comes from Brevundimonas sp. SL130, assembly GCF_026625805.1. NCBI lineage: Bacteria > Pseudomonadati > Pseudomonadota > Alphaproteobacteria > Caulobacterales > Caulobacteraceae > Brevundimonas > Brevundimonas sp. SL130. Next base: position 1,847,952 of record NZ_CP113064.1, on the reverse strand, counting down.
CGGCGTAGTGGTCGGCCAGGTCTTCCAGCTCGGTCGGGCAGACGAAGGTGAAGTCGGCCGGATAGAAGAAGAAGATCGCCCACTTGCCCGCCACGTCGGCGTCCGTGACCGTCAGGAACTTGCCGTCCTTATAGGCCTCGGCGGTGAAGGGCTTCAGGGTCGTGTTGATGAGGGCCATGCAGGGCGTCCATTCAGCAGGAGTTGGGGAGGCCCGCTTCCTACCGCACCGCAACAGATAAGTGTAATCACTTATTTGCGGATGCGTGATAGATTTTAGTTATACCGCATCTTGATCGTTAATCTCGGTGACCTTCGCTATGCAGGTCGTCTCCAACGGGCTCCACTTGCAGGTCGGACATGCCCTTGATGACCCCGCGCCGCACCCGGTTCAAATCCTCGACGAAGCGGCCTATGTGAACGGCGCTGACAAGGAGCCGCCTCTTGCTGATCGTCCTCTCGCCCGCCAAGCGGCTCGACTTCACCGAAGCCGACCCGGCCATTCCCGGCTCGGAGCGCCGCTTTCTGGAGGACACCGCCAGCCTGTCCACGACCGCCCGACGCCAGACCAAGGCTGATCTGCGCCGGCTGATGGGCATCTCCGACGACCTCGCCACCCTGAACGTCGAACGGTTCAAGGCTTTCGATCCCGAATCAACCGACGGCGTACAGGCCGCCTTCGCCTTCGCCGGCGACGTCTATGAAGGCCTGAAGGCGCGCGAACTGGACGCCAAGGCCCTGGCCTTCGCCCAGGACCGGCTCCGCATCCTCTCCGGCTTCTACGGCCTGCTTCGTCCGTTGGACCGGATCCAGCCCTATCGGCTGGAAATGGGCACGCGGCTCAAGACCCGGCGCGGCTCCAGCCTTTACGATTTCTGGGGCGACCGGATCTCCAAACAATTGAACGCAGACGCCGACGGTCACCCCGACCCCACCCTGGTCAATCTGGCCAGCCAGGAATATTTCGGCGCCATCGACGCCAAGGCTCTGACACTGCCCGTCGTCACCCCCCAGTTCCGCGAACAGAAGAACGGCGAGAGCCGCATCATCTCCTTCTTCGCCAAGAAGGCGCGCGGCGCCATGACCCGGTTCGCCATCGACGAGAGGGTGGAACGAGTCGAAGATCTGAAGGCTTTCGACCGCGACGGCTATAAGTTCGACAAGTCCGCCTCGACCGAAAGCGAGTGGATATTCATCAGATCGGGAAATTCTTGATCCCTGGGCCTTGCTCCCGCTAGTCTCTCCCCAAAGAACCGAAGAGCGGACCCATGTTCAACTGGTCGAAATCATCCAAGAACCCCGGCGCCGCACACGGCGATGCGCCGGTGTTTCGCGACATCGGCGATCTGAAGGGTCAGGTCGCGGTCATTTCGGGCTCAACCTCGGGCATCGGCCTGGCTCTGGCGCGGGCGGTGGCGGCGCGCGGCGGGGATGTGGTGCTGAACGGCCTGGGCGACCCGGCCGAGATCGAACGCACCCGCGCCGGGCTTGAGGCCTCGTCCAGCGGCCGGGTCCGCTATCACGCCGCGAACATGACGCGCGGCGAAGAGATCGCCGACATGGTCGCCTTCGCCAAACACGAATTCGGCCGGCTCGACATCCTGGTCAACAACGCCGGCATCCAGCACGTCGAGTCCGTCGAGAAATTCCCCACCGACAAGTGGGAGCAGATCATCGCCATCAACCTGTCCTCGGCCTTCTACGCCACGCGGGCGGCCATCCCGATCATGAAGGCCCAGGGGCGCGGCCGGATCATCAACATGGCCTCGGCCCACGGCCTGGTCGCCAGCCCGTTCAAGTCGGCCTATGTCGCGGCCAAGCACGGGATCGTCGGCTTCACCAAGACCGTCGCCCTGGAACTGGCCCAGGACAATATCACCTGCAACGCCATCTGCCCCGGCTTCGTCGAGACCCCGATCGTCGAGAAACAGATCGCCGACCAGGCCCGCACCCGCAGCCTGACCAAGGAACAGGTGCTAAAGGACGTGATCCTGGCGGCCCAGCCGACCAAACAGTTCGTGACGACCGACCAGTTGGCGGGCCTCTTCCTCTATCTGGTCAGCGACCTCGGCGCCTCGGCCAACGGCGCCAGCTTCTCCATCGACGGCGGCTGGACCGCGCAATAAATCTATCAACGGGGACTGGCGGCATGGCGATCTTCAAGAGGAAAGCCGCTGAACCGACGGATATCGTCCCCGTCCCATCTGGACGACGCCCCCTGTCCCTGGCGCTCCAGGGCGGCGGGGCGCACGGCGCCTTTCAATGGGGCGTGCTGGATCGGCTGCTGGAGGACGACCAGGTCGAGATTCGCGCCGTCTCCGGCGTTTCAGCCGGCGCCATGAACGGAACGGCGCTGGTCTCTGGGCTGGCCGCCGGCGACGCCCGCGCCGCCCTTGACCGACTATGGCGCGAGGTCAATCAGTCGGGCGGCCGCAACGTTTTCGGCGACAGCGCCCTATGGAATCCCGCCCGGGCTCCGGACTGGATCAAGGACTCGCCCCTGTGGCGCGCCGGCGAAAGCCTGGCGATGTCCATGAGCCCTTATGAATTCAACCCCCTGAACCACAATCCTCTGAAACGGGTTCTGAAGGCCGCCGTCGATTTCGGTGCGGTTCAGGCGTCCGACATCAAGCTGTTCGTCGCGGCCACCGCCGTCCGCCAGGCCCGCGCCCGGGTCTTCGAAACCGGCGAGATCACCGCCGATGTCCTGATGGCCTCGACCTGCGTGCCCCACCTGTTCCAGGCGGTCGAGATTGAGGGCGAGCCCTATTGGGACGGCGGCTATCTGACCAACCCGCCACTGTGGCCCCTGACCGGCGACGACACGCCCGACGATGTGCTCCTGATCACCCTGAACCCCATGGTTCGCGACGAGACGCCCCGCGCTGCGGGCGACATCGTCGACCGCCTGAACGAGATCGTCTTCAACGCCCCCCTGATCGCCGAACTGCGCGCTGTCGCCATGGCCGCCGAAATGATCGCCGAGGGCCAGTTGAAACACGGCGCCGGCGCCTATCGGCAGGTGCGGCTCCACGCCATCGAGGCGGACGGCTGGCTGTCGGACCTGTCGCTGCGGTCCAAGTTCAACACCGAATGGAGCTTCCTCAACGACCTCAAGAGCCGAGGTCGCGCCGCCGCCGACGACTGGCTGACCACCTGCCTGCCCAGCGTCGGGCGTCAGTCCAGCGTCGACCTCCAGGCCCGGTTCGGCTGAGGCGGCGCGCCTAGCCCACGAAGCCGGCGGCGCGACGCAGTCGATCATTGATCGCTTCGCCCAGTCCGTGCGGCGGGATTGGCGACACGGCGATGCCGATTGGATGCGTCCGATCCGCTTCCCTGAATAATCTGAACAGGTTGGCCGCCGCCTCTCTCAGATCGCCGGACGTACTCAGGCTCCAGCGCGGTTCACCAACCCCGGCCCCGAAGCCCAACAGAACCTCGCCCTCACGGGGGGCGGCCACGTCGATCCGCACCGGGGCGTTCGGCGCATAGTGGGCGGCCAGCCGTCCCGGGGACCGATGCCCCTCCCCGCTGTCCGTCAGCGGACCGACTACAGCCTCGATCTCGGCGCGGGTTACGGCGCCCGGCCGCAATAGAGAGACCTGTCCGCCCAGCACCGACACGACCGTGCTTTCGAGGCCCACGGCGCAAGGCCCGCCGTCCACAGCCGCCGTCACGGCGAACCCCGTCTCTTCGACGGCGTCCGCGAAGGTCGTCGGACTGGGCCGTCCCGACCGATTGGCCGAGGGCGCCACGACCGGCCCGCCAAAGGCCGACAGCACGGCTCTCGCCCCGGCATGACCCGGAACCCGGATGGCCACGCTGTCCAGCCCGGCCCGCGCCAGGTCGCACACCCGATCCCGATCCCGCACCGGCGTCACCAGTGTCAGCGGCCCAGGCCAAAAGGCCTCGGCCAGAGCCCGCGCCTGGCTGTCGAACACCCCGATAGCCTCGGCCGCCACCGCATCAGCGACATGGGAAATCAGTGGGTTGAAGCGCGGCCTTCCCTTGGCCTCAAAAATACCCGCCACCGCCTCCGCGCGCCCGGCGTCCGCGCCGAGTCCATAGACGGTCTCGGTCGGCAGCAGGATCAGCTCGCCCCGTCGCAGCGCGTCTGCGGCCTGTTCCGGCGTGTCGCCGCCCCGCAGACTCATGGCCGGCGCGGGATCAAGGGGATCATCCGATGAAGCACATTGTCGCGATTGATAAATTGATGCTTCAGCGCACCCACAACATGAAGCGCGATCAGGACATAAAGCCCCTTCATCACCAGCTCATGCGCCGCCATAAACCGCCTCGCCGTCTCGCGTCCGCCGCTGACCGGCAGCAGGGGCCAGTCGAACAGGCCGAACCAGGCGATCTCGCGTCCGGCGGCCGAAGACGCCAGCCAGCCGGTCATCGGCATGGCGATCAGCACCACATAGAACAGCACATGGACGACCCGCGCCGCCCACCGCTCCCAGCGCGGCGTCTCGACCGGCAGGGGAATGGCCGGATGCGCCAGTCGCCAGCCGATTCGCGCCAGGGTCAGGACCAGGATGGTGATCCCCACCGACTTGTGCAGCATGACGAACTGGCCCGACAGCGGCCCTTCGGTGTTCTCATGGGCGGTGATCAGCAGCACCTGGGCCAGCACGGCGAAGGCGATGATCCAGTGAAACGCCAGCGAGACCGTGGAATAGCGATTGCGGGGCTCGGCCATGACTTCCCTTCCGTGGCGGCAGGGCGCCAGTGTGCCCCGATCAAGGCCTGTGCGCCAAGTCGCTTGCGAGACCGGGCGACGAAGATGCACTTAGGCCTGAAGAGAGATCGAGGAAACCCATGAGCTACCGCGCCCCCGTTCGAGATTTGGCTTTCACCCTTGAGGCGATCGCCGGCATGGCCGACGTCGCCGCCACCGGCGCCTTCCCCGACTATGACCCCGACGTCGCCGGCGCCGTCCTGGAAGCGGCCGGACAGTTCTCCGAAGAGGTGCTGGCGCCGTTGAACCGTATCGGCGACCAACAAGGCTCCCACTACGCCAACGGCGCGGTCACCGCCGCCCCAGGATTCGCCGACGCCTATCGCCAGTTCGCCGCCGGCGGCTGGACCGGCCTATCGGCGCCGACCGAAGTCGGCGGCCAGGCCCTGCCCAAGGCGCTGGAGCTCGCGGCCTTCGAGACGGTCCATTCGGCCAATATGGCCTTCGGCCTCTGCCCCATGCTGTCCCTCGCCGCCATCGAGGCCCTGGATCAGGTCGGGACCGAGGAACAGAAGCAAAAATATCTGACCAAGCTGGTCAGCGGCGAATGGACCGGGGCCATGGTGCTGACCGAGCCGGGCGCGGGATCGGACCTGGGCTCTCTGATCAGCACGGCGACGCCGAACGGCGACGGCACCTACGCCCTGAACGGCCAAAAGATCTACATCACCTGGGGCGACCACGACGCCACCGACAACATCATCCATCTGGTCCTGGCCCGCCTGCCCGACGCGCCCGCCGGACCCAAGGGCATCAGCCTGTTCCTGACGCCCAAATTCGCCGTCAAGGACGACGGAAGCCTGGGCGAGCGCAACGCCTTCCGTCCGGTGGGGATCGAGCACAAGCTCGGCATCCACGCCTCCCCCACCTGCGTCATGAGCTACGAAGGCGCCCGCGCCGAACTGGTCGGCCGTCCGAACGAGGGCCTGGCCCATATGTTCGTGATGATGAACGCCGCCCGCCTCGCCGTCGGGGTCGAGGGCGTCGGCATCGCCGAACGGGCCTATCAGCACGCCCTCGCCTATGCGCTGGACCGTCGCCAGGGCCGCTCGGTCTGGACCGGCGAGGCGAACGCCCCGATCTTCGACCATCCCGACGTGCGGCGTATGCTGGGCGTGATGAAGGCCAAGACCTCGGCCGCCCGCGCCATCTGCCTGTCCACCGGGGTCGCCGCCGACATGGCCCGCCACGCCGGAACAGAGGCGGAGCGTCGGCGCTGGAAGGCCCGCGAGGACCTGTTCACCCCCATCGCCAAGGCCTGGTCCACCGACGTCGGCTGCGAGGTCGCCTCGCTGGGCATTCAGATACACGGGGGCATGGGCTTCATCGAAGAGACCGGCGCGGCCCAATACTATCGCGACGCTCGCATCGCCCCGATCTACGAGGGCACCAACGGCATCCAGGCCATGGACCTTGTCGGCCGCAAACTTTCGATGGACGGCGGCGAGGCGGCCAAGGCCGTGATCGCCGACATGAAGGCGACGCTGACGCAAATGGGCGCCCTGTATTCCGGCAAACCCCTCGAACGGTTCGCCACGGGCATTGAGGCGGTGCAGGACGCCACTCTGTGGCTGCTGGACCGCAAGGCCGACGCCGACGGCGCCGCAGACGTTCTGGCGGCCGCCGACGCCTATCTCAAACTGATGGGCGACGTGGTTGGCGGCTGGATGCTGGCCAAGGGCGCCCTGGCGGCCAAGGCGCGGCTGGACGCCGGCGAGGGCGATCCCGTCTGGCTGCAAGGCAAGCTGGACCTCTACGAGGTCTATGCCGCCAACGTCCTGGGCCATGTCTCCAGCCGCCTGGCGGCCGTGGGCCAGGGCGGCGATCTGCTCCACCGGCTGACGGCGGAGGCTCTGACCGGCTGAGGCGGCGTGCGCCCGGCGCCTCAGGGCGCCGGCGCCGCCTTCTGATCCATCAGGGCCACCGCCTCGCGGATATAGTCGGCATGGACCACCACGCCGATCCCCAGCCGCTCTTCCTGCACGATGACTTCCTGGGTCAGCACCCCGGCGACATAGGGATGGATCGGTTTGTCCACATCCGCCTGCCTCTGCACGGTCGGGGTCCAGAACACCGGCCCGCCCGAGTTGCCCGGGAAGACGGCGAAGTCGAGCAGGAAGGTCGGGAAGGCGCTGATCGGCGTCAGCGGCCAGGAGGCGATCCGCCCCACTCTCAAGATCGGGAACCCCGCCCGATTGGCCGACAGGCCGCGCGGAAAGCCCAACGACAGCATGTCGTCGCCCGGCCCCACCTCGGCCGCGTCAAACGTGTCCTTGTCCGCCAGCCAGGCCATCGGGATGGCCGCGCGGGCAAAGGCCTCCGGAGCCGTGATCTCCATCACCGCCACATCGCGGTCTTCCGGCTTGGTCCACAGCGGATCCGACGCCGCATCGCGGATCGTCAGGGGCTGGGGGTCGAACCGCCAGCCGCCGTCGGGCAGCTCGGTGCGCCAGCCGATCCGCGCCTCGGCGTCCGGCATTCGGCTCAGCACATGGTCGGCCGTCACCAGCACGATGCGCGGCGTGCCGTCGGGCCGCGGCGCGTTCAGCAGGAAACCGGTCCCGACCGTCCGCGTCCCGTCTCCGGTTGGCTGGTCAATCTGCACCGTCGCGTTGATCAGGGACACCGTCAGGTCCCACGCCGGACGGCGTTCGGTCTGCGCCGCCTCGACATAGGGCGTCGGTTGGGTCTGAAGGTCGAACATCAATGGAAAGCGCTTCCCCAGCTTTTCTTCATTTGACGCCGGCCATAGGCCACGCACAAGCTCCGGTCATCCGAATAAAAGGGGCAAAGCCATGAACCGTCGCCAGTTGATCCTATCTACGGCCGCGACCGCTGTCGCAGTCGCCGCCCCCGCCCTTGCAATGCCCGCCAAATCTCCCGGAACCTCTATGCCTCAGCCCCCCGTCGCCAAGAAGATCCCCTTCGTCATCGAACAGCTGGGGCGCACCCGGACCGACGACTATCATTGGATGAAGGACGACAACTGGCAGGCCGTGCTGAAAGATCCGACCCTGATCAAGGCCGAGGTCAAGGAGCATTTGACCGCCGAAAACGCCTATCGCGAAGCCATGATGGCCTCCACCGTCCCGTTGCAAGAGGCGATGTTCGCGGAGATGCGCGGCCGCATCAAGGAAGACGACAGCTCCGTTCCCGCCGCCGACGGCGATTGGAATTACTTCGTCGAGTACCGCACCGGCGACCAGCATCCCCGCTATATGCGGGTCGAACGCCAGGGCACATGGAGGGTGAACGGTCAGCCGGTGACGAAAAACTTCGTCATGGCCCCCACGCCCCAACTGCTTCTGGACGCCAACGAATTGGCGGAGGGCAAGGCCTATTCCGAAGTCTCGGCCGCCTCTCACAGCCCCGACCACGCCCTGTTCGCCTATGCCGAGGACGCCCAGGGGTCAGAGGTGCACAAGATCTATGTGAAGGACCTCTCGACCGGCGCCGTCCTGCCCGACCCCATCGAGAATTCGAACGGCGACTTCACCTTCTCGCCTGACAGCCAGTGGATCTTCTGGACCAACCGCGACGACAACGGCCGACCGGACAAGATCTTCCGCCGCCCCGCACGCGGCGGCGAAACCACCCTGGTCTATCAGGAAGAAGACGACGGCATGTTCATCGGCGTCGGCCGCACCGCCGACGACCAGTTCATCGTCATCAGCATCCAGAACCAGGAGACGTCAGAGGCCCGCTACATCCCCGCTGCAACCCCGACCGCGACGCCCGTGGTGCTGGAGCCGCGCGTGGTCGCGATCCGTTATGACGCCGATCACTGGGGCGACCGCTGGGTGATCCGGACCAATGCCGACGAGGCGATCGACTTCAAGATCGTTCAGGCGCCCAGCGCGACCCCGTCCAAGGCCCACTGGACCGATCTCGTGCCGCACACGCCCGGCCGCTACATCGAAGGCCTGGACCTGACCAAGGACCACCTGGCTCGCCAGGAACGCGCCGACGCCAATACCCGCATCATCATCCGCGACCGCGCCGGCGCCGAGCACGAGATCGCCGTCGACGAACCCGCCTTCGCCCTGTCGCTGTCCGGCGCCTCCGAGTTCGAGACGACGAATACGCGCTACAGCTACAACTCGCCGTCCACCCCGACCCAGACCTTCGACTACGACATGGCGACCCGCGCGCGGACCCTGCGCAAGACCCAGCAGATCCCGTCGGGCCACAATATCGCGGACTATGTGGTCGAACGCCTGAACGCCCCCGCGTCGGACGGGCAGTTGGTGCCGGTTACGGTCCTGCGCCGCAAATCGACGCCCGTCGATGGTTCGGCGCCCCTGCTGCTCTACGGCTATGGCTCCTACGGCATCCCCATGCCGGCCAGTTTCTCGACCAACCGGCTGTCTCTGGTGGATCGCGGCTGGATCTACGCCATCGCCCATATCCGGGGCGGCTCGGACAAGGGCTGGGGCTGGTTCCTTGACGCCCGCCGAATGACGAAGAAGAACACCTTCACCGACTTCATCGCCGCCGCCGAACACCTGATCGCGGGGAAATTCACCGCCGCCGGAAACATCGTCGCCCAGGGCGGATCGGCCGGCGGGCTGCTGATGGGCGCCGTCAACAATATGCGCCCCGACCTGTGGGCCGGCGTCATCGGCCAGGTGCCCTTCGTCGATGTGATCAACACCATGAGCGACACCTCCCTGCCCCTGACCCCGCCCGAATGGCCCGAATGGGGCAATCCGATCGAGGATCCGGAGGCCTATGACTATATGATGAGCTACAGCCCCTATGATCAGGTGGCGCCCAAGGCCTATCCCGCCGTCCTGGCGACCGGCGGCCTGTCCGACCCCCGCGTCACCTATTGGGAGCCTGAGAAATGGGTGGCCAAGCTGCGGCCCGCGACCACCTCGGGCAAGCCTGTGCTGCTGAAGATCAATATGGAGGCCGGACACGGCGGCGCGGCGGGCCGGTTCGATTATCTGAAGGAGGTCGCCCACGACTACGCCTTCGCCGTCTGGGCCGTTGAGAAGGGATGGGAGACCGCCTAATTTCCGTTCCTGACATCCGCCTGGCGACGGACGATGATTGGCCGGACCTCTGGCCGATCATCGAAGGCGTGACCCGCGCCGGCGACAGCTACGCCTATCCCCTCGACATGAGCGAGACGGTCGCCAGGGCCCTCTGGACGCCGCCCCCGCCCGGCGGCGTCCTGGTCGCCGTCGAGGACGGCCGTGTGATCGGCGCCGCAAAGATCGTCCCCAACCGCCCCGGCAACGGCGCCCATGTCGCCAACGGCAGCTTCATGGTCGCCCCCCAGGCGCGCGGCCGTGGCGTCGCCCGGCGCCTGGGCGAGGCGGCGCTGGACTTCGCCCGCGACGCCGGCTTCCGGTCCATGCAGTTCAACGCCGTGGTCGAGACCAACACCATCGCCGTCGCCCTATGGAAGTCTCTCGGCTTCGAGATCCTCGCCACGGTCCCCGAAGCCTTCGACCATCCCGCGCACGGTCTGGTCGGCCTCCACCTCATGTACCGCCGCCTATAGCCCGTCAGTCGCGCGACTGGAGCCGCGCCGCCAGGCTGGAGGTGTCCCACCGATTGCCGCCCATGGCCTGCACCTCGGCGTAGAACTGATCGACCAGGGCGGTCAGGGCCAGACGCGCGCCGTTCGACCGCGCCTCGTCCAGCACAAGCCCCAGATCCTTGCGCATCCAGTCGACGGCGAAGCCGAACTCAAACTCGCCCTTGGCCGCCGTCTTCCAGCGGTTGTCCATCTGCCAGCTCTGGGCCGCGCCCTTGGACACCGCGTCAAAGGCGGCGTCCGTATCCAGGCCCGCGACCTGGGCGAAATGCACCGCCTCGGCCAGACCCTGGACCACGCCGGCGATGGCGATCTGATTGACCATCTTGGTCAGCTGCCCCGACCCCGCCGGCCCCATGTGCTTGATCGCCTTCGAATAGGCCTTCAGCGCCGGCTCCGCCCTGGCCAGGGCCTCGGCGTCTCCGCCCGCCATGACGCTGAGCTGACCATTCTCGGCGCCGGCCTGGCCGCCCGACACCGGGGCGTCGACGAAGGCTCGCCCCTGCTCCGCCGCCAGGGCCGCCATCTCGCGCGCCAACTTTGCGGAAGTGGTGGTGTGGTCGACGATCACCGCGCCCTGGGCCAGATGCGGCAGGGCCTCGGTCACGACGGACCGCACGTCGTCGTCATTGCCGACGCACAGAATGAACAGATCGGCGCCCTGGGCCGCGTCGGCCACGGTCTGGGCGCTCCGTCCGCCGGTCGCCCCTGCCCAGGCCTGCGCCTTTGACGGGGTGCGGTTGAACCCGACAACCTCATGGCCGGCCTGCACCAGATGACGCGCCATCGGGGCGCCCATGACCCCCAGGCCGGCGAATGCGATCTTCATGACGGGCTCCTGTTTGATGCCCGACCTAGGCCGGGTCGCGCGGGCGTTCAAGCCGCCGCGTCGGCGATCAACGCACGGTTAACCTTGGGGCCTCACATTGGGCCAGGAAATTCCCGGGGTGCGTCCATGTCCGTGAGCGATCGTCCGATCCTCATCAAGAAGGTCAAGAAGGTGTCCGGCGGCGGCCACCACGGCGGCGCCTGGAAGGTGGCCTACGCCGACTTCGTGACCGCCATGATGGCCTTCTTCCTGCTGATGTGGCTGATCAACACGACCGACCCAGAGCAGAAGAAGGGCATCGCCGACTACTTCGCCCCCGCCAGCGTATCCGAGACCACGTCGGGGTCGGGCGGCATCCTGGGCGGCACCGCCCTGGGCGAGGACGGTCCCAAGAGCTCGGGCTCGCAGTCGGTGATCGAACAACTCGCGCCCGAGGCCCCGGCCGACCCCACCAACCCGGGGTCCAGCAGTGATCTTTCGAGCGCCAGCGAAGCCGCGCTCCAGGCCGAGATCAAGAAGCGTGAGTCTGAGGAATTCGCCAGCGCCGCTGAGTCTCTCCGCCAGGCCATGCAGTCGATGCCGGAACTGGCCGAGCTGTCGAAACAGCTGATCGTCGACCAGACGCCCGAAGGATTACGCATCCAGCTGGTCGATCAGGAGGGCCGCTCGATGTTCGACAACAACTCGGGTCGGCCGAACGCGCGCGCCCAGGTCCTGCTGCGCGCCGTGGCCAAGGTCATCAACCAACTGCCGAACCGCATCTCCATCACCGGCCACACCAGCGCCACGCCCGGCTCCAACCGCGCCAGCGCCCCCGCCGACTGGACCCTGTCTTCGGAACGCGCGAATGGGTCGCGACTGGTGCTCCAGAACGCCGGCGTGGACCCCGACCGGGTCTATTCGGTCGCCGGCAAGGCGGGTTCGGACCCCCTCTATCCCGACGACCCCACCCTGCAAGGCAATCGCCGTATCGCCATCGTCCTGTTGCGCGAGGCGCCGGTCCTGCCGATGGACACCTCGCTGTGATCGTGTGCGGCTGTGGCGCCCAGGCGCTTGCGGCCGGGCCGTCAATGACGGCAAATCCAGGCATGAGCCTTCGACCGTCGCATTTTTGGCCCGTTCGGGTGCGGACATAGAGCCGTGACCCAGCACGTTCCGACACGACAGCTCCGCTTCTTCATGACCTCGGTCGCGCCGTGTCCCTATCTGCCGGGCAAGACCGAACGCAAAGTCTTCGCCAACCTGCCCTTCTCCGACGGGGCCCACGTCAATGACGAGCTGACCCTCGCCGGCTTCCGCCGCAGCCAGAACATCGCCTATCGCCCGGCCTGCGAGGCCTGCGACGCCTGCGTCTCCGTCCGGCTTCCCGTGCCCGAATTCGCCTTCAGCCGGTCCCAGCGCAAGGTCCTGTCCCGCAACGACGACCTGTCGCGCGATCTGGTCGAGGCCGAGGCCACGACCGAACAGTTCCAGCTGCTGCGCCGCTATCTGACCACCCGCCACCCGACCGGCGGCATGAGCGACATGGGCTGGCTCGACTATGTCGCCATGGTCGAGGACACCGCCGTCCGCACCCACCTGATCGAATATCGTCTGGCCTCCGACGACGGCGGTCCCGGCGACCTGGTCGCCGTCAGCCTGACGGATCTGCTGAAAGACGGTCTGTCGATGGTCTACAGCTTCTACGACCCCCGCCTGGACCGCCGCAGCCTGGGCCGGTTCGCCATTCTGGATCATGTCCGTCAGGCAGCCCAGGTCGGCCTGCCCTTCGTCTATCTGGGCTACTGGGTCCGGGGTTCGGAAAAGATGGACTACAAGGCCGACTTCCGGCCGATGGAAGTGCTCGGCAAACTGGGCTGGTCTCGGCTGGAAGATTAGCCGAACCGCCTTCTCCCTCCCCCGCAGGGGGAGGGAGAAGGCCAACCCTACCTGAACTTCCGCAAGCCCCGCGGCCCCTGACGTCCGGCCCCAGCGCGCTTGCCCAGCCAGTCCTTCCAGTCGGGCCAGTTGCGACGACGTCCGCCGCCGTCGGCCCATTCCGGCCCCTGTTCGGCGTTGAACACGGTCACGTCGGCCAGGCCGCCCTGTTTGAAGCCTTGCAGCCGCACCCCCTTGCCGCGCCCCATCTCGGGCAGTTCGGCCAAGGGGAAGACCAGGGTCTTGATGTTCTCGCCTATCGTCGCGACGTGGTCGGCGGTCGGCGTCTGCGGAATCCGCAACATGGCCAGCATGTCGCCGTTCAGCACCTGTTTGCCGCCCCGCTTCTGGGCCAGGGTCTCGTCCTCAGGCGCGATAAAGCCATAGCCGGCCTTGGACGCGATCAGCAGTTTCCCGCCGGGCTGGTGCGCCAAGACATTGATGATCTCGGCCTTCTCATCCAGGTCGATCATCAGGCGCAGCGGCTCGCCGTGCCCGCGACCGGACGCCAGCTTGTCCGCCCCGATGGTGAAGATCCGCCCGTCCGACGCCCCGACCAGCAGCTTGTCGGTCGTATAGGCCGGGACCAGATAGGCCAGCTGGTCGCCTTCCTTGAACTTCAGCTCCGACGGATCCTCGACCTTGCCCTTGGCGGCGCGGATCCAGCCGCGTTCCGACAGGATGACGGTGATCGCCTCGCGGGGAATAAAGGCTTCGGGCGCCACGAAGGCCGACGAATCCACGGCCTCGGCGATGGTCGTCCGGCGCGGCGAGATCAAGGCCTTGCGCACGGCCTCCAGCTCCTTGGAGATGGCCTTCCACTGCTTGCCTTCCGATGAGGTCAGGGCTTGCAGGTTGGCCAGCTCTTCCGACAGTTCCTTGAACTCCTTCTCGATCGTCATCTCTTCCAGACGCGCCAACTGACGCAGCCGGGTGTCGAGGATGAAGTCGGCCTGGACCTCGGTCAGGCCGAAACGCGCGATCAGGACGGCCTTGGGCTGTTCCTCCTCGCGGACGATGCGGATCACCTCGTCGATATTGAGGAAGACGATGCGCAGGCCTTCCAGCAGGTGCAGCCGTTTCTCGACCCGCGCGATCCGCCATTGCGAACGTCGGTTCAGAACCTCGCGCCGGTGATCCAGGAAAGCCCTCAGGCAGGCCTTCAACCCCATGACGCGCGGCGTGCCGTCGGCGTCCAGCACGTTCATGTTGATCGGGAAGCGAACTTCCAGATCCGACAGTTTGAACAGGCTCTCCATCAGCATCTCAGGCTCGATGGTGCGGTTCTTGGGCTCCAGGATCAGGCGGATGTCTTCCGCCGACTCGTCGCGCACGTCGCCCAGCAGAGGCGCCTTCTTGTGCTCGATCAGGTCGGCCAGCGCCTCGATCAGGCGCGACTTCTGCACCTGGTACGGCATTTCGGTGACGATGATCCGCCATACGCCGCGTCCCAGATCCTCGGTCTCCCAGCGCGCCCGCAGCCGCACCCCGCCCCGGCCCGTCTCATAGGCGTCCAGGATCGAAGCATGGCCCTCCACCGCGACCCCGCCGGTCGGGAAGTCCGGTCCGGGGACCAGTTGCACCAGTTCGGCCGTCGTCGTCTCGGGCCGGTCCAGCAGCATCTGGCAGGCTTCGATCAGTTCGCCGACATTGTGCGGCGGGATCGAGGTGGCCATGCCCACGGCGATGCCCGACGAGCCGTTGGCCAGCAGGTTGGGGAAACCGGCCGGCAGAACCACCGGCTCCTCGTCCTGATCGTCATAGGTGGCGCGGAAATCGACCGAGTCCTGGTCGATCCCGTCCAGCAACAGCACGGCCGCCGGGGTCAGCTTGCACTCGGTGTAGCGCATGGCCGCCGCGCTATCGCCGTCGATATTGCCGAAGTTCCCCTGACCGTCGACCAGCGGATAGCGCTGGGCGAAATCCTGGGCCAGGCGCACCAGGGCTTCATAGATCGAGGCGTCGCCGTGTGGGTGGTATCCGCCCATGACCTCGCCGACGACCTTGGCGCATTTGCGCGCCGCCGCCTGCGGGTTCAGCCGCATCTGGTGCATGGCGTACAGGATGCGCCGGTGCACCGGCTTGAACCCGTCCCGGACATCGGGAAGGGCGCGGTTGGTGATGGTCGACAGGGCGTAGGCCAGATAGCGACGGCTGAGGGCCGTCTCCATAGGCTCGTCAATGATACGGCCGCCTTCCGGCGGCGGAGCGTGGATCGTCATGGGCCAGCGAATCGGGGATCGGAAGCGCGAAGTCTAGCCCGTTCGAGCAGGGACAGGGCGTCTATCTGTGGGAGATCGGGCATGAAAGGGTAACCGAACGCCTGCTTCGTTCGTATGTGGTTGATACTCCATCCTGTCAGGCCGCCCGATGATCCTGTTCCTACTCTCCTACCTCGCCGGCGCCCTGACCATCGTCAGCCCCTGTATCCTGCCGGTCCTGCCCTTCGTCTTCGCCCGCGCCGGCCGGCCGTTTGTGCGCAACGGCCTGCCCTTGCTGGTCGGCATGGCCGTCACCTTCGCCGGGGTTGCGACCCTGGCGGCCCTGGGCGGCGGCTGGGCGGTGCGCGCCAATGAGGTCGGCCGCTGGATCGCGCTCGCGGTCATGGCCGTCTTGGGCCTCAGCCTGCTCGTGCCCTCCATAGGAGATCGGTTGATGCGTCCCTTCGTGGCGGCCGGCTCCTGGCTGACCGATCGCGTCGAGCGACGCTCCGCCGACCAGGGCGACGTCCGCGCCTCCTTGCTGCTGGGCGTGGCCACCGGCCTGCTGTGGGCGCCCTGCGCAGGCCCCATACTGGGCGTGATCCTGACCGGCGCGGCCTTGCAGGGCGCCGGCGTCGGCTCGACCGTGCTTTTGCTGGCCTATGCGGCGGGCGCCGCCACCTCCCTGGCCTTAGCGCTTCTGGTCGGCGGACGGGTGTTCAAGGCCATGAAGGGCGCGCTGGGCGTCGGCGAATGGGTGCGGCGCGGCCTGGGCGCCTTGGTGCTGATCGGCGTGATCGCCATCGGCCTGGGCCTGGATACAGGTCTGCTGACCCGGATTTCGGCTGGCAGCACCGGTCGTCTGGAACAGGCGCTACTGAGCGGTATCGGTCGCGGCGTGCCGACGAACGCGGCGCCGACGGACCTGGCCAACCTGCCGGTCGAGGGAATCATGCCGCCCCTGACCGGCGCCACCACCTGGATCAACTCTCCGCCCCTGACGCCGCAACAGCTGCGCGGCAAGGTCGTGGTCGTCGATTTCTGGACCTACTCCTGCATCAACTGCCTGCGCGCCCTGCCCTACGTCCGGGCCTGGGCCGAGAAGTACAAGGATCAGGGCCTGGTCGTCATCGGCGTCCACACGCCCGAATTCGCCTTCGAGAAGTCCGAGACCAATGTCCGCGACGCCGTCCGCCGCCTCGGCGTCGACTATCCGGTCGCCATGGACAACGACTTCGCCATCTGGCGCGCCTTCAAGAACCAGTACTGGCCCGCCCACTATTTCATCGACGCCCAGGGCCGCATCCGCCACCACCATTTCGGCGAAGGCGACTACGACGGGTCTGAACGGGTCATCCAGCAACTACTCAAGGAGGCGGGCGCCGCCGACGTCGCTGCGGACGTGGTCCAGATCCAGGCCCAGGGCGCCGAGGCCGCCGCCGACATGAGCCAGCTCGGCTCGCCCGAAACCTACGTCGGCTACGCCCGCGCCGAGAATTTCCGTTCGCCGGGCGGCTTCGTCCGGGATGCGGTCAAGACCTATGCCGCCAGTCCGCTGGCCCTGAACGACTGGAGCCTGACCGGCGCGTGGCGCGTGACCCGCGAACACGCCGAACTGACGGCGGCCGGCGGTCGGGTCTCGTTCCGCTTCAAGGCGCGCGATCTTCATCTGGTCATGGCGCCCGGCGCCGCCGGCTCAGCGCCGAGGTTCCGCGTCCTGATCGATGGTCAGGCGCCGGGCGCCGCCGCCGGGTCTGACATCGACGCCGAGGGCATGGGGCGCATCGACGGGCAGCGCCTGTATCAATTGGTGCGGCAATCCGGCCCGGTGCGGGAACGCACCTTCGAGATCGAATTCCTCGATCCGGGCGCCCAGGTCTTCGCATTCACCTTCGGCTAGATATCCAGCAGAAGCCGCAGCTGTTTGCGGGCCAGCTGACGTCGCTTTCTGACCAGTTCGCGGCTGATGTTCAGATGGGCGGCGATCTGCTCGTCGCTCCAGTCGTCCAGATGAAGCTTCAGCGGCTCGACCAGGCTCGCCGGCAGGGCCCTCATCGCCCGTCCCCAGGCGGCGTCGCTCTCCTGCTGCGCCACCGCTTCCTCCGGCGACGGCGCGGCCCTGGTCCAGGCCGCCGCCGAGGGCGCCGGCAGGTCGTCATCCTCGGTCTTGATCGGAACCCGGCTGGCGTTCTGGCGATGCTGGTCCATGCAGGCGTTGTGCAGGATCCGCACCAGCCAGGCGCCCGGGTTCTGGATCGGCTGCCGGTCGAAGGCCTGGGCGGCCCGGACCATGGCGGCGCTCAAAGCATCCTCGGCGTCGGCGGGGTTGCCGCCGCTCAGTCTCAGACTGCGCTGGCGCAGAACAGTCTGGTGCGCCATCCAGACCGCCCAGAACCGATCTAACGACGGCGTGCGGTCGAGCGACTGGGCGATGACATCCGCCGGCGTTACGGATCGACCCCGCTCGCCGCGTCCCGCCGCCCTGGCCAGGACCTCCACCGGCGTGAGCGGCCGTCGCGGCGCCTCCGAACGGCGCACGGGGGAAACCACGGGCCGCGTCGGTTTCGCCGCCTTGTCTTCATCCGCATTCCATTCCGGAAAAAGCGGGACGATGGTCATCGCGTCATTCCCCTTCCCGAACGGCCGGCCTGAACAGCCCGACCGCCGCCAAGCCGCGTCAGGCGCGTCCCCACGTCCGTCCTCTGGCAGCGATCGCTGATAGATACCGCACCCCATACACAACCTAGACGGGCACTTCTGCTTTTTGTGAAGTTTGGATCGCGAATAAGGGAAAGATATCTTCCGATCCCGGCCTGAGCGCCCGTCGCACAGGCCGGACAACCGGGCTGAAACCACGCCTGGACCAGGGCGCACGGCCGCCGTGGAATCGCCGAACGACTTCTCCACAGCCGATCTGTCGCCAACCACGGTCTTTCTCGGAAAAGGCCGCTTGACGCGATGGGTCAGCCCGCCTAAACGACGCCCCTCGCCGGGGCGCACAGCCGCTTCGGCCGGGAAACGCGGGTGTAGCTCAGTTGGTTAGAGTGCCGGCCTGTCACGCCGGAGGTCGCGGGTTCGAGCCCCGTCACTCGCGCCACTCTTTCTAGCAATAGACAGAGTGGCGCTACCGCCTTCCCTCTCTAAGTTTTCGAAACAACTCAAAAGTTTCGACGCAGATTACGCGGGTGTAGCTCAGTTGGTTAGAGTGCCGGCCTGTCACGCCGGAGGTCGCGGGTTCGAGCCCCGTCACTCGCGCCACTTCTTTCAGACAAAGAAGTGGCGCGCCCCCGCTCTCTGACAGGCTAAAGACAGCGCCTCATTTCCTGGATTTTAGCGCCGGCCTCAGTGGACGGCGAAGGCCTCTTCCGGCTGCACGAAGGCGGCTTCGCCCGTCAGCTCGCCATAGACCATGCACAGGTCCTCAAAGACCCGATTCCAGGCGAACTGGTTGACGGCCTTTTCCCGCGCCGCACGGCCGATGGCCTCGATGTCCCTCGCAAACAGGGCCTCGACCGCCTCGGCATAGGCCCCGGCCTCGGCGCTGGCCGCCAACTGCCCGACCGACTCGTCGACCGTCTCGGCCACCCCCCCGGCGTTGACCCCGACCACGGGACGACCACAGGCCATGGCCTCCAGCACGATCAGGCCGAACGGCTCCTTGTCATTGGCGTGCACAAAGGCGTCACAGCTGGCGATGATCCGGGCCACAGCTTTCGGATCCTTCTCATAGGGCATCGAAATCACCCGATCCTCGTCAGGCATGCCCGACCCGGCGCCGACCAGCACCAGATGATAGGGCGCGCCCAGCTTCTGGACGGCCTCGATCAGGATATCGACGTTCTTCTCCTTGGCCGGCCGACCGGCGAAACACAGCAACCGCGCGTCTTCGCCAAGGCCCAATTCCTTCAACAGCCACTGACGGTCGCGACGGTCGGGCCGGAAGGTGTCGATCTCGACGCCCAGCGGACGGATGACGATATTGCTCACCCCGGCCTCTTCCAGCCGCCTGGCGATAAATCGGCTCGGCGAGATCACACGGTCGAACTGTGAGAACAGGCGGGCCCAGCGCTTCTCCACGGGCTTCTTGGCCCATTCGCCGAAGTGCAGGGCCGCCAGGCTCGCCGGATCGGAATGACAGAAGCCGACGACCGGGCACCCCACCCGCTGGCCCGCCTCCAGGGCGCCCTGCCCCGGCGTGTAAGGATCGCCGGCTTCGATGATCGACGGCTTCATCGCCGCAACCCAAGCGCTCCAGCGCTTGACCGAGCTGGGCCAACGATAACCGTCGCCGAACGGCAGCTTTGTCGCCCGCAGCTGCACGATGCCGTCGGCTCGCGCCTTGTGACGCGCGCCCGGCACGACCAGTGAATGACTGACCCCCGGCCGGTTGGCCTCGATCCAGGTCTTCTTCGACAGCAGGTAGCGTTTCACCCCGCCGGAGCGCGGCGCGTACAACATGGTGGTGTCCACCAACCGGGGGCGATCCTCCGTGGCGGCCAGTTTCAGCGCCCGCAGGGTGTCCGCGACTTCGACGTCCAGTCCGGGAATCAGCCGGAGCTCGCTTTCGTGAACGTCGAGGTCGGTCAGTGTCATAAGGAGATTCTCGTCTGGTCGGGGCTCGCCAACACCGAAGGGCGTGGATTGGATGCGTCGTCGTGAAACGCGTTTGACCATGCCTCCGCCCCTAGACCCCAGCGTGGCAAAGCTCAATAGCCGGATCGGAAATCCTTCCGAACCCGCCGCAACGCCCCGTGAAATCGGACGTTTCGCGAGGCTTCAGGCCTGACGCGGAACGGCAACATACTGAACGCGGCCTTGCATTCGCCTCAAATTCGATAAACTTGAGCAAGGTTGGCGTCGATCCTGTAATGGACCGCCTTGTTCGTGATCGCGTGGCCACCAGGGGTTTTCTTCCGAATGCGTATTCTGCTCGCGACCGCCGTGGCGATCGCTCCCTTGCTGGCTGTGACAGGCGCTCAGGCCGAGGTCGTCGTCTCGACCGCTCGCACGACGCCGATCCAGACATCCAACGCCACCGGCACGGCGGCCGACAATGTTCGGATCGCCAGCGGCGGATCGATCGCCGTCACATCCGGCGCCGCCATGACGCTGGACTCGAACAACACGCTGGACGTGGACAGCGGCGGCTCGATCACCATGGCCAAGGCGGCCGATGGCGCGACAGGCGTTCTGGTGAACGGGGGCAATACCGGCTCGCTCACCATGGGCGGCTCGATCTCCATTACTGATTCGCTGGAAGACGCCGACTACAAGGACACCGACACCGACGGCGACATAGACGGCCCGTTCGCGACCGGCACGGGCCGGTACGGGGTTCGCGTCGCAGGCCCCTCGGCCTTCACCGGCAACATCACCCTCGAATCGACCGGTTCGATCATTGTCGAGGGCAACAACAGCTACGGACTGGCGGTAGAGACCGACCTGACCGGCCGCCTGCAAAGCCTCAGCACGATCCGTCTGCTGGGCGACGGCACGGTCGGGGTTCGCACCACGGGCGCGGTGTCCGGCAATGTCGATCTGGCCGGCTCGATCACGGCGACCGGCGCGGGCGCGACCGGTGTGTCGATTGAAGGCGACGTGGGCGGCGCGCTGAAAATCCATTCCGCCGTCACGACGACGGGCTATCGCTACACGACCTCTCCGTCGGCCAAACCGACGTCAGGAACGGTGTCGGAGTCCACGCTCTATCTCGAAGACCTGGACGCCGACGACCTGCTGCAAGGCGGCCCGGCTGTCCGTGTGGCCGCCGACATCAACGGCGGCGTCCTCCTGGACATCGGCCCGAGCTACAGTTCTGCCGGGATCGAAGGCGATGACGACGGCGACACCGTCAAGAACGGCGACGAAGACAACGACGGCGACGGCGTCAAGAACCGCGACGACACCGATCGCGACGGCGACGGCATTCTGGACGCCAGCGAGACGACCGCCTCCCTGACCTCGCTGGGCGGCGCTCCGGCGCTTCTCATCGGCTCTGCGACAAACACCGTGACCCTGGGTGCGGTCGGCACGGGCGACGCCGCCTACGGCCTGATCAACCGGGGCGGCATCAGCGGCTCAGGCGTCTATGCGACAGTTGAAGCGCGCGCCCTGCAACTCGGCGTCGCCGGCGGCCAGGCCGTCACAGTCGCCGGCGGCGTCAGGAACGAAGGCACCATCTCCGCCTCTGCGTCCAAGGCCGACGCGACCGCCGTGTGGATCGGCGCCAATGTCAGCACCCCGACCCTGTCCAACACCGGCACGATCCAGGCAGGCGGCTCGGGCAATACGGCCACCACCTCGACCGGGGTGCTGATCGGCGCCGGCGCCAATGTCGCCTCCATGACCAATACGGGCCTCATCACCTCGGCCTTCACCGGCAATCACGGCGACGCCGTAGCCGTTCGGGACGCGTCCGGAACCCTGACCCAATTCACCAACGCCGGCACGATCGCGATCGGCAGAACCGAGGACACGACCGACACCACGGCGGTGGACGGCGAGGTGATCGCCGTCGATCTGTCGGCCAACACCACCGGCGTCGTCTTCCGTCAATATGGCGTCGCCGCCGCAGCCGACAGCACCGCAACCGACACCGACGACGACGGCGTACCCGACAGCGCCGAGCCCACGATTGTCGGGGCCATTCGCCTCGGCGCGGGCGGCGACACCCTGAACGTCGAGAACGGCACCATCATCGGCGACATATCGTTCGGCGGCGGCGCCGACACGATGAACATCACCGGCGGCGCCGCGATTTCCAGCGCGATCACCAATGCGGCCGGGCTGGCGCTCAACGTCACGAACGGCTCCCTGTTCGCCAACCAGACCACGGCGACCACCATCTCCAGCCTGAACGTCGGCGCGGACAGCACCCTTGTGCTCACCGTCGATCCGGCGGCGAACACCAGCGGCGGCTTCAATGTCAGCGGGGCGGCGAATATCGCGACCGGCGCGGCCTTGGGCGTCCGCTTCGCCACCCTGTTGCAGGAGCCGGCCCGTTTCGACGTCATCAACGCGGGCTCTCTGACCATAGGGACCATCGACCAGACGCTGCTGGGCGAAAACTCGCCCTATCTCTATGTGGTCCAGGCCGGCGCCGACACCGCCGCCGGGAAGGTCTATGTCGACGCCCGCCGTCGCACGGCCGAAGAGGCCGGCCTGATCCCGGTCGAGGCTTCGGCCTTCGACGCCGTCTACGCCGCCCTGGGCGACAACACGACGCTTCAGAACCTGTTCCTCAGCCAGACCGACCGCGAAGGTTTCGCCAACGTCTATGAGCAGATGCTCCCCGACCACTCGGGCGGCCCCCTGATGTCGCTTTCGGCCGGTGTGGACGCCGTCACCCGCGCCCTGACGGGCCGCAACGCCTCCGCTGCTCCTGGCGAAACCAGCGCCTGGCTGCAAGAAATCAACTTCTACGCCGACAAGGACAAGACCGATTCCTACGGCTTCCGTTCGGAAGGCCTGGGCGTCGCCGGCGGCGTGGAAAAGGGCACCAGCGTCGGCGCCTTCGGCGTCACGGCCGCCTTCACCTCGTCCGATATCGAGGATCCCGAAGCCGAAGCCGAGGAAATCCTGTCCGCCAATCTTCTGGAACTGGGCCTCTATTGGCGTGCCCAGGGTCAGTACTGGACGACCTGGGCCCGCGCCGCCGGCGGCTACGCCAGCTTCAGCGCCGACCGTTCTCTGGTCGCCGACGGCGTCTATCTGAACAACACCTCCGACTGGCACGGCTGGACCGCTGCGGCGGCCGGCGGCGCCTCGTATGAGCGCAACTACGGTCGCCTGAACGTGCGCCCCGAAGTCTATGCCGAGTACTTCCGCCTGTCGGAAGGATCACGGACGGAAAGCGGCGGCGGCGACGGCTTCGATCTCGACATCGATTCGCGCGACAGCCACATCTTCTCCGCTGTCGCGGCGATGAACGTGGGCTACGGCTTTGGCCGCGACGGCTGGATCCGCCCCGAACTGCGCATCGGCTATCGTCAAAATCTGTCGGTCGACGCCGGCGAGACCATCGCCCGCTTCGCCAGCGGCGGCCCGGACTTCGTCCTGTCGCCCGACTCCGTCGAGGGCGGCGGCCTGATCCTCGGTTTCCGCCTGAACCTCGGCAACGACCTCGGCATGTTGTCCCTGACCGGGGACGCCGAACTGCTCGAGGACTATGTCCGCTATTCGCTTCTGCTGCGGGCCAGCTTCCGCTTCTGATCGAAAGCCCGCCTGGACGACAAAAAGGCCGCCGGATCGCTCCGGCGGCCTTTTCATTGGGCGATCTGCTGAAAGCCCGGTCCGCATTGCGGCCTTAGGTTTCGGTGGGTGCGGCTGACGGCTCGGCCTTGCTCCGTTCGATCATGGCGCAGATGGCCAGATCCAACTGCCGGGTCACCTCGCGGGCGATGATCTTCTGCAAGGCCTCGACGATCTCGAGGCTGACCTGGGCCGACGGCCCCATCTCGGCGCGCCGCATATTCTCCGGCATGGCGGCCAGCCGCTGTTCAGCCACGGCGCGCTTCAGCACGGTGCGTTGGTCGGCGAAACTGTCGACCACCGAATGCTTCTGCTCCGATATGGAATCATACAGGTGGCGTCCCGCCGCGCCATGGGCGTCGCTCACGTCTTATCTCCCTTGGCCTCGGGCTCCACGCCCAGCGCCCGCGTCACCTGGGCCTGCAATTGAGCGAGCATGTCCTCGGTGAATTTCTGGACCTCGGCGCTGGCCGCCGCCTGATTGGGCGCCTGACCCAGGACCTGCGCCTTCATCAGGTCAGGCATCTGTTTGGCGGCCATGCTGAACATCTCGACCACCATGCGCTGCGCGGCCAGGACGACAGGATCCTTGACGGATCCCGGCGCCGCCGGTTCAGCCGCGTCTGCCGGCTGTTCTTCGGCCATGGCCAGCCCCCTTTTCCGGGTCATTCCTTGTCCGACGACGCCGGAACCAGCGTGACCTTCTCGACCAGTTCGCCCGCCTCGATATCCGCCAGCAGCGCCTTGGCCTTGTCCATTGAGGCGGTCGCAAGGGGCGCATAGGGATCGGCCAGCAGCGGCTCCTGAATACGATACAGCAGGGCGACCACGATCTGGGTTGCGGCGCGCAGCTCCTGGTACCGCGCCTGGCTGTCTTCCAGCCGCTCAGCATTCGACAGGTCGTCGGCGGCGTTCAGCCACCGTTCGGTGTCGGACCGCGTCTCCCGTTCCAGCGCCTGGGCCTCTTCAACAACGGCTTCGGCTTCGCTGGTCTTCAACACCGTCAAACTGGACATGGCATGCTCCTTGGTTGTGGGTTCAGTTTCTAGGGAAGGTCTGGACGGCCTTGGTGACGGACTCCGCCGCCAGCCCCGCCGCGATCGGCGCCGCGAACGAGCTGACCAGGGCCATGGCGTAGGCGATCAGGGCCGGCTCGCTCATTCCGCCCGAGGCCAGCATCATCGCCATGGCCTTGCCCTGGACGGTGGTGCTGATCGACAGGACATTGCGCTGATAGTCGGCGGCGTCCTGGACCGACAGGGCGGCGGCCTGGGTGGCCTTGTCATAGGCGATGACGCCCCCGGCCGAGACCCGCGTGGAGCTGGCCGGCGTGCCATCGCCCAGGGTCGCGAAACCCAGCGCCCAGTTGGTCGAGGTCTGGACGGCGTCCTTGATCTGGCTGTTGACGGCATCGGTCACGGCGGGGCGGCTTTCTCTTCAGGTCTGGCGCTTATTTCTGCGCCGCGTTCATGATCATGGTGACGGCGCTCGAGGTCACGGCGTTGCCGATCTGCTGCAGCCCGCCTTGCGCCTGTTGCGCATTCTGCATGGCCAGCGAGATCGAATGGGCCATGCTCTGATAGACCAGCGCCATGGACTGGGCCGGCGCTTCGCCCAGCACCTTGACGTTGGTCTGGGTGACCGCGTCGGTGACCTGCGAGTTGACGGGCGTGTCGGCGGCCATGGTTCAGATCCTGACGTTCTAGAGTTTCAGCAATTTGAGGGCGACAAGCAGAACAAGCGCATTTTCCAAACTGTTGGATGCGGGCGCCTTGTGGGCGATCCGCGTGGTGGCCATGGCCGAGACCATGCTGCCCATCTCATAGACCTGCATGACCCCCTGGTTGGTCGCCGCCTGGGCGCAGATCGACGCCTGGCGCTGCGTCTGGACCGCGTTCTCGAAGGCGATCGACATCGAATGGGCGGCGCTCTGGTAGATCGAGCCCATGGCGATGGTCGAGGCGGCGCCCAGGACCATCAAGTTCTGCTGCGTCACCGCATCGGTGATCTGGCTGTTGACGGGGGTCGGATAGGCCATGGCTCAGGCCGGAATTTCGAGGATTTTGGCGATCAGAGCGCCGACTGCGGCATTGTTGATCTGCTGCATCCCCCCCTGGGCCTGACTGGCGTTTTCGACCGACAGGCTGGTGGCGTGGGCCACGGCCTGGACCGAAATGGCCACGGCCTCGGCCGGTCCCTCGCCCAGCACCTTGACGTTGGTCTGGGTGACAGCGTCGGTGATCTGCGAATTGACGGTGTCTGTCATGACGAAGCCCCCCTTCTTCTTTCCTCAGGTGACGACCGGCGCGCCGTAAAAGGCCGACGGCGGGTCCTGGCGGACCTGGGACACGGCGTGCGCCGCCATCGTCGCCGGTGCGGCCAGACCGACGCCCACAGGCGCCGCCGCGCGCAGCGTCTGCATCTCCGCCAGACTGGCGGCGAGATACCGCGTCTGTAGCGTCGCCAACTCCGCCGCTTGGAGCGTGGACGCCGCCAACCGGGCGGCGAAGGCGTCCGCCGACGCCATGATGGTGATCAGGCTGGCCTGGCAGATGCCCGCCCCGGCGCACAGCAGCAGAGGCTCCTCGCGGCAGAAGTCGTCCTCCCGCCGGTCTTCGCGCTTCTCGCGTCTGGTCTGCGGGCTCATTCGAACGCCTCCTCACGACGCGGCGTCAGATCCGGCCACGGGATGACCGACGGCTTGTCCATCAGGGCCTGGACGCAGTTCATGGTGGCGACCATACCCAGGATATTGGTGGTCTGCTGGTTGGCGACGGCGTTGTGGTACATCATGCCGCTGGCCTGGTTGGCGGCCACCAGGCTCTGCATCGCGGCGAAGCTCGGTCCCGACCCGATGACGGTCAGCAGGGTGTTGGCCACCGCATCCGCCGTCGGGGCGGTCGCCGGATTCTTGCTGAGCTCAAGCATCAGCTTCATGACGTCCTCGAAGTCGCCCAGGCGCGCCGTTGAGCCTTCCGTGGCCTTGTCCGCCGCCTTGTCCGTCGTCTTCGCCTCGGCCATGGCCGTCCTCCAGGGGTGGGCGCGGCGGGCGCAAGTCTCCCGCCGCGACTGTCAGGGATATCCGTCGTCGGCGTCAGGCTGCGGTCGCCCTCAGAGCGGTCAGCAGGGCCAGCATGTTGTCGGGCGTATCGGACTGGGCGATCTTGGAGGTCGCGACGGCGCCGGCCATGGTGTCCACGCTGTAGATCTGGATCACGCCCTGGTTGGTCGCGGCCTGGCCGGCGATGGCCAGCTGTTGCTGCGACGAGGTGGCGTTTTCGTAGAGAATGCCGGTCGAGTGGGCGAGCGACTGATAGATCGCGCCCATGGCCATGGCCGGGGCGTCGCCCAGCACCTTGACGTTGGCCTGGGTGACGGCGTCGGTGATCATGCCGTTGACGGGTGTCGGAAGCGCCATGTCTCAAATCCTTTGAATGAGGGTTGCAGCGAAAATCAGGAAACGGCGGCGTGCGGCCCGACGGCGCGCAGCGCGGTCAGCAGCGACAGCATGTTGTCGGGCGTATCGGACTGGGCGATCTTCGAGGTCGCCACGGCCCCAGCCATGGTGTCCACGCTGTAGATCTGGATGACGCCCTGGTTGGTGGCGGCCTGGGCCGCGATCGCCAGCTGCTGCTGCGACGAGGTGGCGTTCTCGTAGAGGATGCCCGTGGAATGGGCGAGCGACTGATAGATGGCGCCCATGGCCATAGCCGGGGCGTCGCCGAGAACCTTCACATTCGCCTGGGTGACGGCGTCGGTGATCTGCCCGTTCACCGGTGTCGGAATAGCCATGAGTTGTCTCCTTACCCGTTGGATCGAGGCCCGCTGGAAGAAGATCGCCCGGCCCCGCTGAGGACGACCTCCACAGGTAAGACGTCCGACGCCGACGGATGTGAACTACTCTTGGTTGATTTTCTTTTTCCATACTCGTTCACGGAGCGGGCCGCCCGCCGTCATTCCCTCGGGCGATCCAGGCGCAGGGTCATGGCTTCCCGCCCTGCCGAACAGACCGGGGAGGTGTCATCCATGGGGACCGCTTTCGACCTGCTGCTCCTCAGCCTCGCCGCTCAGGCGACGCGGCGAGAGCCCTCCGCGCCTGGCGCCGCCGGCGCGCCCACTCAACCGCCGGCGGCGACGCCGGCCCCTCATCGGAGACCTGGTCCAATGCCGCTTTCACCCCGCGATTTCCTCACCCTGGTCCAGGGCTGGGCGAACGCCAACGTCGACCGAATCCGCGCCGTCTGGCCTCTGGCGGGCGGTTGGGAGGCCTGGGCCCAGGCCGAGATCGCCGCCTGCATCAACGCGGCGGCCGAGGACACCTGGATCCAGCGCGAGCCGCGCGTCTACCCGGACAATTCCCGCGCTGACTTCCTGGTCAACGACCCGTTCCAGAATCCGGCGACAGACGAGATCGTCGTCGAGATGAAGTGCGAATCCCTGGGCAACTGGGGGGCCTTCGTCGATGGCCTGCGCTATGATGTCTGGAAGCTGAACGGCGCCATGGGAATGGGACTGGGGCCGGCCCACAAGATGGTCTTGGGCATTTTCTTCTCGCCGGAGTCACAGGCCGAACTGGCGCGACTGCAAGGCTTCACCATCACCTATACGCCGAACCAAGAGGTCGGGATCGCCAGCATGGTCTGGCAAGACTGACGCGCCGATAAGACGGGGCGGCGCTCTACAGCCGTCCCGTCTCGGCCAGCTTGTCCAGCATCCACACCCGCGCGGGCGGCAAGGGCTTGTTCTGCGGGTGGAAGACGAACTGCTCCAGGAAATGCCCGGTCAGGTCGAACCCCGCCCGGACGTCCCCCTCGACCAGCCCGGCCTGCGCCCCCAGCATAAACGGCGGCAGGGTCAGCATCTTGTCGGCATAGGGGGCGCCGGCCGCACGGCTGACCGCCCGCCCGGTGCGGGGACTGACGTAGATCAGATCATCGGCCGTCCCCGTCGCCGCGCATTTCGACAGATCGAGCCCGAACCCCAGATCCTCCAGCAGCCCCGCCTCGAACCGCACGAAGATGGCCGGCCAGACGTCCGGCAAGGCGAAGGCCCCCATCAAGGCCTCAAAGGCCAGAAACACCCCCGGATGCGGTTCGCGCTCCGGCAAGGCGCCCTGGGCCACCCCCGCCGCCGCCGCCAACCCGGTCAGGGCCAGGGCGTCGTCGAACAGGGCGCTGGGCCCCTCGCCCACCGGCTCCAGCCGCGCCCCGCCCAGATGATCCGAGGTCCGCGCCCGATAGTCCGCCACCACCCGCGCCCCGGCTTGCAGGAAGGGTTTCATCTTCCGCGACGCCCCGCCCGCCACATAGGCCGCGCGCCGCCCGTGGTTCTCGGTCAGCAGGTCCACCACGGCGCCGGTGTCGCCATGGCTGCGCGCCGACAAAACAAATGCCTCTTCATGGAAATCCATCAGTCGGCAGCGGCGGACTTGATCACGTCCACGACCGCCTTGGCCTTGTCGTTCGGCACCGTGAAACTGAGCACATACTGCTCGATCTTCCAGACCTCGCCCGGCCCGGTCCGCCTCAGCAGGCCGGATCCCCGCAGCGCGCCGTAACTGTCGTTGTCCAGCTTCTCATCGAACCAGGCCACGTCGCCCGAGATGATCAGGGTCCGGTCATAGGGCCGATAGGTCCAGCCCTGTCCCCGCGTGAATATCGGCTCCGCATAGGCCTTGAACGCGGAAATATCCCAATGCTCTGACGCGTCGGTTCCGACGAACCGCGCCCCGTCGCTGAACTGGGCGAAATAGGTTTCGCCGTCCGCGTCCGCCGCCGCCTGGTGCATCCGGTCCAAGGTCGCCGCGGCCTCGTCCGCCCCCTGCTGGGCGGCGATGCCGATCCTGTCGTCCCAAGGGGGAACCATGGCCGCCGGCGGCGGCGCGGATTGAAGGACCAGGGCGGTGAGCAGGGTGACGATCATGTCGCCTGTTCTAGTCCTGTTCTCCCGTTTGGGAAACCGGGGTGATCGCCCCCCCGTCCGACCGGCGTCGCCTTCGGACGGATCGAGCCGCTCATTTGATGGAGATCATGGACGCACCGCCCCTCCTCGACCAAGGTCGAATGGATCGCCTTAGCGGCGCCGCCTAACCGAGACGCCCAAGGCCCTCCCCCGGCCGTAACCTTGAAGAGTTCCATGTCGCGTATCCGCAGCCAATCCCTCCGCTCCCGGCTGATGTCCGCCCATGACGCCGCCGCCCTGATCCCCGCCGGCTCGACCGTGGGCATGAGCGGCTTCACCGGCTCGGGCTATCCCAAGGCCGTCCCCGCCGCCCTGGCCACGCGAATAGAGGCCGCCCACGCCGCCGGCGACGCCTTCCGCCTCAACCTCTGGACCGGCGCCTCCACCGGCCCGGAGCTGGACGGGGCCCTGGCGAAGGCCGACGGGATCGAACGCCGCCTGCCCTACAACTCCGACCCCATCGCGCGTGAGAAGATCAACTCCGGCCAGATGGACTATCTGGACATGCACCTCAGCCAGCTGGCCCCCATGGTGTGGCAGGGCGTGCTGGGCCCGCTGGACACCGCCGTGGTCGAGGTCTCGGCCATCAACGTCGACGGCAGCCTGGTGCCCTCCTCCTCCATCGGCAACAACAAGACCTGGCTGGACCGGGCCGAGCGGGTGATCCTCGAGGTCAACGCCTGGCAGAATCCGGCGCTGGAGGGGATGCACGACATCTACTACGGCACGGCCCTGCCGCCCGACCGGGTGCCCATCCCCCTGACCCGGCCCGACCAGTTGATCGGCCAGCCGACCTTCCGCTGCGATCCGGACAAGATCGTCGCCATCGTCGAGACCGAGGCCCCGGACCGCAACCTGCCCTTCGCCGCGCCGGACGCCAACGCCCGCGCCATCGCCGGCCACCTGATCGAATTCCTCAAGCACGAGGTCCGCGTCGGCCGCCTGCCCGCCGCCCTGCTGCCGCTTCAGTCTGGCGTCGGCAATGTCGCCAACGCCGTGCTGGCGGGCCTGATGGACAGTCCGTTCGAGCGAATGGCGGCCTATACCGAAGTGATCCAGGACGGGATGCTGGACCTGCTGGACGCCGGCAAGCTGACCGTCGCCTCCGCCACGGCCTTCTCCCTCAGTCCCGAGGCGGCGGCGGACATGAACAGCCGGATGGAGCAGTTCCGCGGCAAGATCATCCTGCGGCCTCAGGAAATCTCGAACCACCCCGAGCTGATCCGCCGTCTGGGCTGTATCGCCATGAACGGCCTGATCGAGGCCGACATCTACGGCAACGTCAACTCGACCCAGGTCATGGGGTCGCGCATCCAGAACGGCATCGGCGGCTCGGGCGACTTCTCGCGCAACGCCTTCATCTCGTGTTTCGTGACGCCTTCAACGGCCAAGGGCGGCGCCATCTCGGCCATCGTCCCCATGGCCAGCCACGTCGACCACATCACCCAGGATGTCCAGGTCATCGTCACTGAACAGGGGCTGGCGGATCTGCGCGGCCTGTCGCCGAAACAGCGGGCCAAGCTGATCATCGCCCGCTGCGCCCATCCCAAATACCGCGACGGCCTGATCGACTATTACGAGCGCGCGCTGAAGGGCTCCTACGGCCTCCAGTCGCCCCACCTGCTGAACGAAGCCCTGTCCTGGCACCAGCGCTACATCGACACGGGATCCATGCTCCAGGCCTGACGGAGAGGGTCTGAATTTATTTCCCATCCGTCCCGAACACGGCGGCGCAAGGCTTTGCGCCCCGCTTTCGTCCTCCAATCCATCAAGGCTCCAAACGGCCCTAAACTGACCGCCGGTCGCTGAACGGAGGCGGACGTGGCGGTTTGGCGGTTTGGCGGTGTGTTTTTACGACAGCCGCGAGAAGACTATCGGTCCAGGGTGGTCGGGAACTCGCGGCCCAGGGCCTCGGCCATCGCCTGTTGGCTGATCAGGAAGACCTGGTCGCGCAGATGATAGTTGTTGGACAGGACGATCACCGTCACATCGGCCTCCGGCTGATACAGCATCAGATTGCGGAACCCGCCCCAGCTGCCGGTGTGATAGACTTGGCGATCCTGGAAACTGGGTCGGACCTGATCGCCCAGCCGGTTCGAGAATATGCCATAGCCCCAGTCGCGGCGCGGTCTGCCCCGCTCCTTGGGCGCGTCCGCCGGCGCATGGTCGGCCAGCATCTGCTGATAGCTGAACGGCTTCAGCAGTTCCCCCCGGTGCAGCGCTCTCTGCCACACCAGCAGATCGTCCAGCGTCGAATAGACCGCCCCGGCCCCCGCGACGATCGAGGTGTTGGCGTTCGGCTGGGCCGCCAGGCCAGCAGGGAAGTTGGCGTAGCCCATGATCGCCCGATGGTCGCCGCCGTCCAGATCCAGCCCGCTGTCCTTCATGCCCAGGGGACCGAAGAAGGTCTCCCGCATATAGGTTTCGAACGGCCGGCCGCTGGCCTTCTCGACGATGGCCGCAGCCAGGTTGAAGCCCGCATTGTCGTAACGGACCTTGGTCCCCGGCGGGAATTGCAGGCCGAACCGCTTCGAATCCTCGGTCAGTTCGTCCAGGGTCGCCGGCGTCGTGCGCCGCATGCCCCAGCCCGGCCGCGCCATCAGGTCCGGGATGCCCGAGGTGTGCGACAACAGGTGGCTGATCCGCACCGGCTCCCACGCCTTGGGACAGGGCTGGATCCATTTGCAGACCGGGTCGGAGACGCTCAGCCTCCCCTCATCCTGAAGACGCAGAATGGCGGTCGCCGTGAACTGTTTCGAGATCGAGGCCAGCCTGAACCGCGAGTCCAGCTTCAACGGCCGATCCTGCTCATAGTTCGCCTTGCCATAGACCTGGCGGAACAGGACCCGGTCGCCCTTGGCCACCAGAACCCCGCCCATGAACCGCCCGGCCGCGCCCTCGCGCTCCAGCCGCGCCGCCAGTTGCGGCAGATCCTCAACCACGACCAGCGGCGGACGCGGCGGCGTGTCGGGGCTGATCGCCGCCCGCATCGCATCGCTGACCGGTTTGACCGACGTCGAAAACCCGGCCCAGACTACGCCGCCGAGGATCAGCGCCCCCAGGACGCCCAGAACAAGCCGGGGATGAGCCCCAGGGGTACGCGGCACTTCAAACACGGGAACTCAGACGTCGAAATCGAGACCGAACTGGGCGTAAAGCGCCCGCGAATCCTGCCATTTGGGATCGACCTTGACGGTCAGGAACAGGTGGACCTGGCGACCGAGGATCTCGTTCAGCTCCTCGCGCGACTTCTGGCCGATCCATTTCAGGGTCTGGCCGCCCTTGCCCAACACGATGGGCCGCTGGCTCTCGCGCTCGACATAGATGGTCTGTTCGATCCGGGCCGAGCCGTCGCCGCGCTCCTCGAAACTGGTGGTCTCGACGGCCGCCGAATAGGGCAGTTCCTCGTGGACGCGCAGATAGACCTTCTCGCGCGTGATCTCGGCCGCCAGCACGCGCACCGGCACATCGGCCGCCTGATCCTCGGGATAGAGCCACGGCCCCTTGGGCATGGAGCGCGCGAGCCGCTGCTTCAGGTCCTCGACCCCGTCGCCGTTGGCCGCGGAGATCATATAGACCTCCTCATAGACGCCGCTCTCGAACAGTTTCTGCGACAGGGCCAGCAGGGTGTCGCGGCGCATGCCGTCGATCTTGTTCAACGCCAGAATGACCTTCGTCCCCGTGGACTGAAGATTGGCGATGATGGTCTCGGTGTCCTCGGCCGAGCGGCGATCCGCCGCCGTGCCTTCGCGGCCTTCCGAGTTGATGTGCGACTGGGCGTCGATCAGATGGACCACCACGTCCGCGTCCTGCGCTCCGCCCCAGGCCGAGGCGACCATGGCCCGGTCCAGGCGACGGCGCGGGGTGAAGATGCCGGGGGTGTCCACCAGCACGATCTGGGCGTCGCCTTCCATGGCGATGCCGCGCACGGGGAAGCGCGTCGTCTGCACCTTCTGGGTGACGATGGAGACCTTGGACCCGGTCAGCCGGTTGACCAGCGTGGACTTGCCGGCGTTCGGCGCGCCGATGATGGCGGCGAAGCCCGCGCGCTGGTTTTCAATATCGGTCAAATGACGCCTTCACGTTTGAGGAGAGCCGTTGCGGCCGCCTTCTCCGCCTCCTGACGCGAACGCCCCAGTGCGGTCAAGGGCTCCACGCCTTCGACGGACACCTCGACGGTGAATGTCGGCGCATGATCCGAACCCGTCCGATCCGCAACCCGATAGGTCGGCAGCGGCCGACCCAGTCCCTGGGCCCACTCTTGCAGGGCCGACTTGGGGTTGGTCACGGACCGCGAGGGCGGGGCCGCGAACTCGGCCGCCCAGGCCTTGTCGAAGAAGGCCCGCGCCGCCTCCAGCCCGCCGTCCAGATAGACGGCCGCCAGGATGGCCTCGACCGCATCGGCGATGACCCCGGCCTTGCGACGCCCGCCCGTCTTGGTCTCGCCCGGCGACAGACGCAGGGCCGGACCGACGCCCAGGGCCTCGCCCACCCGCGCGCAGGCGGTCTTGTCCACCAGGGCGTGCAGGCTGGACGACAGCTCGCCTTCGTGGGCCGTGGGATAGTCCCGCGACAGCTTCTCGGCCACCAGCAGGCCCAGCACCCGGTCGCCCAGGAACTCCAGCCGCTCATTGTCGCGCGGCCCATGGACACCGACCGGCGCGCCTTCGCCGACGCTGGCGTGGGTCAGGGCGCGCTCCAACAGGTGCGAATCCTTGAAGGAATGGTCGATCCGCGCCTGCAACGCCGCGACCGCCTCAGCTCTCAGATTGGCCATCAATGCAGAACGTTGAAGAACCGTCCGAGCCGCACATTGGCCCAGGTCCAAGGTTTGAACAGCGACGCGCCGGGCTCCCACGAGAACAGGATGATCTGCGCCTTGCCGACCAGGTTCTCGGCCGGGACCATGCCCACGCCGCTGGACTGTTCGACGCGGCTGTCGATGGAGTTGTCGCGATTATCGCCCATCATGAAGTAATGACCGACCGGCACCTCATAGACCGGCGTATCGTCCAGGTCATTCCCCGGACCAAAGTCCTGGGTCATGAAGCTCTTGCCTTCCGGCGTGGTCTCGCGGACCTCGGCGACCGGATGCATGCCGAAGATGTCGTTGATCTCGCGCTCGCTGACCACGACGTCGTCAACCGGCTTGTCGTTGATATACAGCTTGTTCGAGATCATCTGGATACGGTCGCCCGGCAGGCCGATGACACGCTTGATGAAGTCCGTCTTGTCGTCACGCGGCAGCTTGAACACGACGATATCGCCGCGCTTGGGCGCCGAACCCATCACCCGGCCGTCAAACAGCGGCGGGCTGAACGGGATCGAGTGTTTCGAATAGCCGTAGGACCATTTCGACACGACGATATAGTCGCCTTCGTACAGGTTGGGCTCCATCGAGGCCGACGGAATGGTGAAGGGCTGGAACAGGAAGATCCGCAGCACCATGGCGATCAGCAGGGCGAAGAAGATGGTTTTGACGATCTCCATCGTCTCGTCGCCGGCGGTCGGTTCGGCCTTGGCGCTCTTGGCGGCCTTGCGCGCATAGACGGGTGTCTTGGGCGCCTCTTCGAAGGGCGCATCCCCCTCGTCGCTCCAGACCGGGCGCTTCTCAGCCGTTCCGCTCTTTACGGCTTCGACCGGCGTATCGGCCTCAGACGCGGCGAAGACCTCCTCCGGCGTGGGGTCGGTCGCATCGGTCTTGGCCGCATCGGCGTCTTGCGGCTTCTGGTCTTCGCTCATGCGATCAGGAATCCCCTTGCCGCGTCTGCGCGGTCGTCCCCTGAGGGGTATATCGCGATTACGACAGCGGCAAGGCTTCGATCACCACGAAGGCGAGTGCATACGGATGCTCGTCGCTCAGAGTCAGGTGAATCTTGGCCTCATGACCCGCCGGCGTCAGGCTCGCCAGATGCTCGGCGGCATGACCGGTCAGGGCCAGGGTCGGCTGTCCGGAGCGCAGGTTCACCACCCCCATGTCGCGCCAATAGACGTCCGCGCGCATCCCGGTGCCCAACGCCTTGGCGCAGGCCTCCTTGGCCGCGAACCGCTTGGCGTAGCTCCAGGCCGGGTCCGGTTTCCGATCCGACCGGGTCCGCTCGATGTCCGTGAAACAGCGTTGCTTGAACCGTTCGCCGAACCGATCCAGCGAGGCCTGGATACGCCGGATGTCCGACAGGTCGGCGCCGACGCCGATGATCACTTGGCCGCGTCCATCACCGCCCGCATCCGCCGGATCGCCGCATCCAGGCCGACGAAGATGGATTCGCCGATCAGGAAATGACCGATGTTCAACTCGCGGATTTCCGGAATGGCCAGCATACGCGGGGCCGTATCGTAATCCAGACCATGGCCCGCATGGACCTCCAGCCCCAGAATATCGGCCTGGGCCGCAGCGGCTGCGATCCGTTCGAACTCGACCTCCCGCTCACCCGGATCGGTCAAATGGCAATAGCGGCCGGTGTGGAACTCCACCACCTGGGCGCCGACAGCCGCAGCGGCCTCGACCTGCGCCTCGGACGGCTCAATGAACAGCGACACCCGGATCCCGGCCTCAGCCAGCGCCAGGGCCACCGGCCCGATCCGCGCCTCATGCCCGGCGACGGCCAACCCGCCCTCGGTCGTCACTTCCTCGCGCCGTTCGGGCACCAGGCAGGCGGCGTGGGGACGATGGCGCAGGGCGATGGCCAGCATCTCCTCCGTCACCGCCATCTCGAAGTTCAGCGGCTTGCCCGCCCGCGCGCACAGGGCGCTGAGCACGTCGATGTCGGGATCGGTGATATGACGGCGATCCTCACGCAGGTGGGCGGTAATCCCGTCCGCGCCGGCGGCCAGCGCGGCCTCGGCGGCCCGGACAGGATCCGGATGGGCGCCGCCGCGGGCGTTCCGCACTGTGGCGACGTGATCGATATTGACGCCCAGCCTGACCCGTTCGCGCATCTCAGCTCCTCGCCAAACCGAACATCACTTCGAAATTCTGCGGCTGCCCGGATCTTCGACCGGCAGAGCCGCCAGTTCCGGCGGCAGGGCGTCGGCTGGATAGGCCGGCACCTCGAGCGAGGCCAGGGCGATCAGCGGCACGCCGACATCCGCCTTGCCGCCCGAGCGATCAACGATACAGGCGGCGGCGACAACCTCGCCCCCGGCGGCCTGGATGGCGGCGATACATTCGCGCGACGACAGGCCCGTGGTGACGATATCCTCGACCATCACCACCTTCTGCCCCGGCTCGACCGTGAAACCGCGCCGCAGCTTGAACTGACCGCCCTCGCGTTCGACATACATCGA
This sequence comes from Brevundimonas sp. SL130, assembly GCF_026625805.1. NCBI lineage: Bacteria > Pseudomonadati > Pseudomonadota > Alphaproteobacteria > Caulobacterales > Caulobacteraceae > Brevundimonas > Brevundimonas sp. SL130. The sequence goes on along the minus strand of NZ_CP113064.1, from coordinate 1,811,221 downwards.
CGGCACGCCCAGATGACGCGCGGTCTCATACCCGGGAATGATGCCCCCCACGGCCGGCGAAATGGCGACATCCACGGGCCCCACGGTCGCGACGATCTTGTCGGCCAGCGCCTTGCACAGCCGCTCACAGCGGTCCGTCTGCATGAAGACCAGGTTCTTCTGCAAAAAGACCGGGCTGTGCAGGCCGGAAGACAGGACGAAATGGCCTTCGCGCAGGGCGCCGGCGTCGCGGAACTCGTTGAGGACGTCTTGGGTGTTCATGGCGGCGGTCTTAGCGCCTCGCCCCGTCGAGCGAAAGGCTCAGCCTCGACCGCGATCGACGTTGTCGACCGACGGATTGGCCCGCAGCGCCGCCATGATCATCGTCGCGTGTTTCGCATCCTCAACCTCGACATCCAGCGTCACGTCGAAGAAGTCCTGCTGCCGATAGGCCATCGACAGGTTGATGATATTGCCGCCCGCCTCCCCGATCAGGGTGGTCACCTGCCCCAGCACGCCCGGCGCATTGCGGATCGTCGCGTTAAGGCGGACCGCGGCCACGGCGTCGGTTTCGGCCTGTGGCGTCCATTGCAGGTCGTGCCAGACCGAATCGTCGTCGGCGAAAGCCGCCAGCGACTGGCAGTCGATGGTGTGCACCGTCAGTCCGATCTCCGGCTCCAGAATACCGACGATCCGGTCCCCCGGAACGGGCGTGCAGCACGGCCCGAAGTGAACGCTGACGCCCGGCGTCAGCCCCCCGCCCCGGACGAACAACCGCGCAGTATCGCCTTCAATCCTCTGCTTCTCCGGCCCCGCCTTCAGCCGCCCCTTCAAGGCCGGGAACAAGGTCTCGGCCACCGAGGTCGGCGACAGCCGTCCACGGCCCAGGCTTTCGAAGACATCCTCATCGCTGGGGACGGCCAGGGTCTCCAGGATCGGCTTCAGCGAGACTTCCGCCAAGGTCTTGTCGATCCGCGCAAGGGTCTGTTGGAGGGCGACGCGGCCCAATTTGACAAACTCTTCGCGTTCGGAGGTGCGGATGTGGCGCCGGATGGCGGACCGCGCGCGCCCGGTGACGGTCAGGCTGCGCCAGTCGGCCGGAACCTCGCGCTTGGCCCCGCGAATGATCTCGACCACGTCCCCGTTCTGCAACGGCGTCCGCATCGGCTTCAGCTCGCCGTTGACCTTGACGCCTACAGCCGTGTCCCCGACCTCGGTGTGGACGGCATAGGCGAAGTCCAGCGGCATGCCGCCGCGCGGCAGGGTCACCAGCCGCCCCTTGGGCGTGAACACGAAGACTTGGTCCAGATACATCTCGAGCTTGGCGTGCTCGACCCAGTCCTCGCCGCCCTCGCCGTGCTCGATCACCTGAACCAGGTGGCGCAGGTTCTGAAGCGGGTCGCGCCCGCCCCCCTGCTCCATCGCCTCGCGGTCGAAACCATAGGACTTGTTCTTGTAGCGCCAGTGGGCCGCAACCCCGTCCTCGGCGACCCGATCCATCGCCTCGGTGCGGATCTGCATCTCGATGCGCAGCCCGCGCGGCCCGACGACCGTCGTGTGCAGCGAGCGATAGTTGTTCGACTTGGGCGTCGAGATGAAATCCTTGAACCGTTCCGGCACCATCGGCCATTCGCGATGGATCACGCCCAGGGCGCGGTAGCAGTCGTCTTCCGCCTCCACGATCACGCGGAAACCGTAGATGTCCGACAGGGACGAAAACCCGACCGACTTGCGCTGCAACTTGCGCCAGATCGAATAGGGCGTCTTCTGGCGGCCGAAGACGTGGGCGCCGACCCCAGCCTCCGACAGCACGCGCTCGACCTCGCCCGCCACGCCTTCGATGGCGCGGCCGTGCTCCAGTTTCAGCGCCTCCAGCCGCCGCTCGATGGCGGTCTTGGCCGTGGGGTTCAGGTGAGTGAAGGCCAGTTCTTCCAGCTCGGATGCGATCGAATGGATGCCGATCGACCGCCCCAGCGGTGCATAGACTTCCAGCGTCTCGCGGCTGATCCGCTCGCGCTTCTCCGGCTTCACGTACTGGAGGGTCCGCATATTGTGCAGACGGTCGGCCAGCTTGACCAACAGCACCCGTACGTCCCGGCTGATGGCAAGAATGAATTTCCGCAGGTTCTCGGCCTGGCGCGTATGCTCGGCCTGAAGCTCCAGCCGACTCAGCTTGGTGACGCCCTCGACCAGGACAGCCACCTCCTCGCCGAACATCTGAGCGATGTCGTCGCGCGTCGCCGAAGTATCCTCGACCACGTCGTGCAGCAGGGCCGTAACAATGGTCGCAGTATCGAGCTTGTAGTCGGTCAGTATGCCCGCGACCTGAATCGGGTGGGCGAAATAGGGATCGCCCGAGGCCCGCATCTGCGAGCCGTGCATCTTCATCGCATAGACATAGGCGCGGTTCAGCAGCGCTTCGTCGGCGGTGGGGTCATAGGCCTTGACGGCCTCGATCAGCTCGAACTGGCGCAGAATGGGCGCACGTTTAGGCGCCTGAGGAGCCTCGCCCACAGTCGGCGTGGGATCGTTTTTGTTCGCAGCTTGGGGCGCCGGCGGAACCGTCTCGGTCCGCGCCGGCAGGATAGTGACGCCAGGGGCTCCCTCGAGCGTCAGTACCGCTCCTCCTGGCCGCCGTCACGGTCGCTTTGCAGGGCGCGGATCAACTCGGCCTCGGCCATGTTCATGTGTTGCGGTTCAGCCAGCAGGGCGACCGTTTCCGCTTCGTCCTCGGCTTCGGTGCGCTCATCGACGCGTTGCAGCGTGGTGATGATGGTCTCGAGCAGCTCATCGGGAACGACCGTGTCGTCGGCGATTTCGCGCAGGGCCACGACGGGGTTCTTGTCGTTGTCGCGGTCGATGGTCAGAGCGGCGCCGTTGGCGATGCTGCGGGCGCGGTGGCCGGCCAGCAGAACCAGGCCGAAGCGGTTCGGGACCTTCTCGATGCAGTCTTCGACAGTGACGCGGGCCATGACAATTCCTCGAACGCGGGGGAGAACCGCGTCAAATACAGATAGGGGCTGCGTTTTGCAACGCCAGCGGGGCGAAAGTGCGGCGTCAGATCGGATGGGCGTCCCGCGCGACGGTCGCCGCAGCGGCCAGATCCCGCGCCAGGCCGCCGTGGGGATGCACCCAGCCTGCCGCGATCTCGGCCACAGGCCCCATGACGAACCGCCGCTCGGCCGAGCGCGGATGCGGCAGAATCAGTCCTTCCAGGTCCCCGCTCAACCGCCCATAGGCGATCAAGTCCAGATCCAGGGTGCGCGGCGCGTTGCGGACGGACCGCCGCCGACCAAAGACGTCCTCGATCCGGCCCAGCGCCGCCATCAGGGCGTGCGGATCATGGCGGGTCTCGACGATCACCACCCCGTTCATGAAGGGCGGGTCCTGTGGATCGGGCCAGGCCATCGACGACCACCAGGACGACCGGGCCACGACATCAATTCCCTCGCTGCGGAAGCGCGCCAAAGCCGCCTCCAACGCCTCGCGGCAAGAGGACCAGACCCCCTTGTCATTACAGCCCAGCCCCACGATGACTGCGGCGTCCAGATCGAGCGCCCCGTCGATTCCCACATCGACCGGAGCCCCCGCCGGGACGCCATATTTTTCATCCCTTTCGACGGCTTCGACCATGTTTCATTCCACCGACCGCCTGGCGATCTTCATCGACGGGTCAAACCTCTATTCCGCCGCCCGCGCGCTGCAACACGACCTGGACTTCAAGCGGATGCTGGACTGGTTTCGCGAGAAATCCATCCTGACACGCGCCTATTATTACACGGCCGTGGTCGAGGGCGAAGAGTTCTCGCCGATCAAGCCCCTGGTGGACTGGCTCGACTACAACGGCTTTTCGGTCGTGACCAAGCCGGTGAAGCGGTTCACCGACGGCTCGGGGCACAGCCGCATCAAGGGGAATATGGATATCGAGATTGCGGTCGATATGCTGGAGTTGGCCCCGCACCTCGATCACGTCGTGCTGTTCTCGGGCGATGGCGACTTCCGCCGGGTGGTCCAGGCGGTTCAGGCCAAGGGCGTGCGCGTCACCGTCATCTCGACCCAGAAGACCCAGCCGCCCCACATCGCCGACGAACTGCGCCGCCAGGCGGACGTCTTCCTGGATCTGAACGACCTGATGGACGATTTCGGCCGCCCCAAGACCAGCGGCGCCCAATGAGTCTGACGCCCGAGCCGCCGCGCGACTGCCCTTTGTGCCCGCGCCTGGTGGAGTACCGCTACGACAATGCGCGCCAGAACCCCGACTGGTGGAACGGCCCCGCCCCCTCCTTCGGCGATCCGAACGCGCGCCTGCTGGTCGCCGGCCTGGCTCCGGGCCGCACCGGCGCCAACCGCACGGGCCGCCCCTTCACCGGCGACCACGCCGGCTGGCTCTTGTACGACACCCTGAAGAAGACCGGCTTCGCTCAGGGGTCTTATGATCCGGACGGCGACGACGATCTGAAACTGGTCGACTGTATGATCACCAACGCCGTCCGCTGCGCCCCACCGGGCAACAAGCCCCTGCCGATCGAAGAAACGACCTGCCGCCCCTTCCTGATCGACCGCCTGGCCCTGCTGCCCAATCTGAAGGTGATCGTCACCCTGGGCGACGTCTCCCGCCGCAACATCCTGAAGGCTTTCGGCCGCCCGGCCTCGGCCATGCCGGCCGGCCACGGCGCTGAAGGCGAGGCAGGCGGCTATGTGATCCTGAATTCCTATCACTGCTCACGGCTGAACACGAACACAGGCCGCCTGACCCCCGCCATGTTCGAGGCCGTCTTCGAGCGGGCGCGAGACCTGATCGCCCGCTAACCATCAACTGTTATTTCCCTGTCGCACGAATCCGCCAATCTCCAAATAAGGCGGAACAGAGGCGGGCGTTCGGCGTTCGTCTCCCAGCGGGAGGCTGGACTATGCGACGCACGAACGGGGTATTTTCACGCAGCGAGCGCAGACTCGCGATCTTGGCGGCGGTCATAGTTGTCGCGGTCACCGCGCTGACCTTGATCACGGGCGGCCTCGTCACACCACCGGCTGGAACGGCCGGTCGAGCGGGTTACGGATTCGCCGATCTGCCAGGCGTCATGGACGCACGGCCCCTCGCCTAATCCCGAGCGAGCAGGCTCAGCCCTTGTCTCGCATCAGCCGGGCCTTGTCGCGTTGCCAGTCGCGTTCGGCCGAGGCTTCTCGCTTGTCGTGCAGCTTCTTGCCCTTGGCCAAGGCGATCTCCAGCTTCGCCTTGCCTGCGTCGTTCAGATAGAGCTTCAGTGGAATGATCGTCTGACCGTCCCGCTGCACCGCCCCGATCAACCGGTCGATCTGCTTTCTGTGCAACAGCAGTTTGCGCGGCCGGCGCGGCTCGTGATTGAAGCGGTTGGCCTGTTTGTACGGCGGGATGTCGGCGTTGATCAGAACGATCTCGCGCCCCTCCACCGCCGCATAGCTTTCGGCGATATTGGCCCTGCCGTCCCTCAAGGCCTTGATCTCTGTGCCCAGCAGCTGGATCCCGGCCTCGATATTGTCCTCGAGGAAATAGTCGAACCGCGCGCGGCGGTTTTCAGCGATGATCTTGGACTTCGACTGCGGCTGCGGCGCCATCAGACGACGCCCGCATCCGCCATGGCGCGGTCGATCAACGGCTTGACCTCGTCCGACGTCGGCGAAAGCGGCAGGCGCGCCTCCTCGCGGCACAGACCCAGGCGGGCCAACGCGTATTTGGTCGGCGCAGGCGAATTGTCGAGGAACAGGGCCTTGCACAGGCCGATCAACCGATCCTGCCAGTCGCGGGCGGCGGCGTAATCCCCGGCCGCCAGCGCGGTGTGAAGGGCCACCATGGCCTCGGGCGCGACGTTCGACGCGACCGAGATCAGTCCGACCCCGCCATGGGCGTGATAACCCAGATAGCTCGAATCATCGCCCGAGATTAGGTCGAACTGGCCGTCGATATTGGCGCGCATCCAGCTCGCCCGGCTCATGTCGCCAGTGGCGTCCTTGATGCCGACGATGTTCGGATGCGCGGCCAGACGCGCCACGGTCTCGTTGGCCAGATCGGCCCCGGTTCGCCCTGGCACATTGTATAGCAGGATCGGCAGTTCGACGGCGTCGGCCACGGCCTCGAAATGCGACGCCATCCCAGCCTGTGAAGGACGGATATAATAGGGGGTGACGATCAGCGCCCCGTCCGCGCCCACCACCTTGGCGTGGCGGGTCAGTTCGATGGCTTCCTTGGTATAGGGCGATCCGGTCCCCGCGATGACCTTGATGCGCCCCGCCACCAGCCGCACGCACAGGTCGATCACATGCTTGTGCTCGTCCAGATCCATGCTGGCGCCTTCGCCGGTCGTGCCGACGGGCACGAGCCCGTCAACGCCTGCGGCGATCTGACGCTCGACAAGGGTGGCGAATGCGGCTTCGTCCACGTTTCCGTCATGAAGTGGTGTGATCAGAGCGGTGATCACGCCCTTGAACAAGGGGGCGGTCATGGGACTAGCTAGCCTACGTGGGGAGGGGCGATGGACGGATGTCCAGAACCTCTGTCTTTAAGAGCGCGGGACGTTAGGTCGCCAGCGGCTTCGCCGCAACCGAGATGAATGAGAACAGGAAAGATCATGATCGCGACCAGCCTGGCGGCGGCCCTCGCCGTCCTCGCTCCGACCCCGCAGAACGCCCTGCCTGGTCAACCTGTTCCCTATTCCGCCGTCTCACAAACTGTCCCCGGCTATACGCCCACCTATCAGGGACGAATCCTCAATGATCAGGATACGGCGCTGTTCCGTCAGGGTCTGGCGGCCGCGCGCGCCCGCGACATCGCCGGCGCCCAGTCGGCGATGTCGCAGTTGCGCGACCCGGCGGCCCGCAAACTGATCGAGTGGGCCCTGATCGACACCTCGGGCGAACAACTCTCATACGCCGAGCTCGCCCAGGCCCAGACGGCTTTGAAGGGTTGGCCGCGCGCCGAATCACGTCGCGCCGCCGCGGAAGCGGTTCTGGACCGCGTCGGCGCCACGCCGGACGCCGTCATGGCCCTCTTCTCCGACCATCCGCCCGAAACCGTACAAGGCGCCATCGCCAATGCGGCGGCTATGGAACAACGAGGCCGTCAGCGCGAGGCCCGCGCCCTGATTCGCGACTGGTGGCGGACCCGGTCCTTCGACGCCGAGCCGCAATCGCGCATCCTCGCCCGCTGGGGCGGTGAACTGACGCCGGCGGATCATGAGGCGCGGCTGAACATGCTGCTGTCAGGTCCGCATGGCCCGGCGACGCGGGCGATGCTCAGCCTCGTCTCGCCTGAACGGGCGGCCGTGGCCAATGCGGTCATGACCCTGCGAACCGCGTCTAGCCCCGACGCCATCGTCGCCGGCCTGACCCCGGCCCAGGCCGCCGATCCGGCGGTGACCTTGGAACGGGTGCGCATTTTGCGTTCGCAGAACCGCCAGTCGGAAGCCTTCCCGCTTCTGGCCAACCTGCCGCCCGCGCCCGCCCATTCGGCCGGCGACAACACCCTGTGGACCGAGCGTCGCAACTATTACCTGGACGCCCTGCAGCAGGGAAACTGGCGCGCCGCCTATGACGCCATGAACGGCCACGGCTTCACCTCCGGCGACCGGATGGTGGACGCGGAGTTCTTCGCCGGCTGGGTCGCCCTGACCAAGCTGAACCAGCCCGAGGTCGCCGCCCGCCATTTTGACGCCCTGCGCACCGCCTCCTCCACCCCGATCACCCAGGGCCGGGCCTATTACTGGCTGGGCCGGGCTGCCGAGGCGCGGGGCGAGCGCGACGCCGCCCAGACCTATTACCGCAACGGCGCCCAGCACTGGCAGACCTTCTATGGCCAGTTGGCGGCGGAGAAGGCCGGGATCACCACCCTGACCCTGCCGGGCGAACCGCATCCGACCCCGACGGACATCGCCCGGTTCGAGTCCAACGAGCTGGTCCGCGCCGCGCGAATCCTGGGCGAGACCGGCGAGACCAGCCTGCTGCGGGTCTTCGCCTATCAACTCGACAACGACCTGCCGAACATCGAGGACCTGGCCCTGCTGATGGACCTGTCGCGCGGTTACGGCGAAGGCTTCACCGCCATGATGGTCGGCCGCGCAGCCAGCCAGCGCGGCTTCGTCCTGCCCGAGCGCATGTATCCGGTCCGGATCCCGCCCCAGGTCGCCGGCGCCGCGCCGCTGGAGTTCACCCAGGCCATCACCCGCCAGGAATCCAGCTTTGACCCCCGCGCCCGATCCGGCGCCGATGCGCGCGGCATGATGCAGTTCCTGCCCGCCACCGGGTCGGGCGTCGCCCGTCGCCTGGGCATGGGCTTCTCAGCCGAACAGCTGTGGGACCCGGACTACAACATGACCCTGGGCAGCTATCACCTGGGCGAGCTGATGGCGGCCAACAACGGCTCCATGCTGCTGGCGACGGTCGGCTACAACGCCGGTCCGGCCCGGCCGAACCAGTGGATCGCCCGCTGCGGCGACCCGCGCGGCGACGCCAACGCCGCCATCGACTTCATCGAATGCGCCCCCTTCACCGAGACGCGCAACTATATGATGCGGGTGATGGAGAATATGGCGGTCTACAAGGCGCGGCTGAACGGCGGATCGGCCCCGCTGACGACCTCGACCGACATCGCGCGCGGCGCGGCGGCGGGTCCGCGCCCCTACGTCGCCTATTAAGCCCGGCGGGCCGCCAGCAGCGGCCCGTCCGGCCCCTGGATCCATTGCCCGTCCAGGCCGAACACGCGTCGGAGCACGTCCGGCTCCAGCGCTTCCATGGGCGGGGCGGCAGCCACGACCTGTCCCTTGTCCAGGACCACGACCCGGTCGGCGACGGCGGCCGCCAAGGTTAGGTCGTGCAGACTGACCAGCACCCCGGCCCCACTGTCGGCGCGCGCGCGCAGCCGCTCCAGCACCAGGCGTTGCGCATCCGGATCGAGGCCCGCGATGGGCTCGTCCGCCAGCAGCAGGGGCGCATCGGTCGTCAGGGCGCGGGCCAGTAGCACCCGGGCGCGCTCGCCGCCCGACATCTCGGCCACGCCACGATCCGCCAGGTGGGCGATGCCGACCTCGGCGAGGGCGGCATGGGCCAGGACCAGGGCGTCGGCGCCGGACAAGAAGGGCGCGCCCAGGGCGGCGACTTCGACGGCCGGAAGATTCCAGGCGATGCGGCGTTCCTGCGGCAGATAGGCGATGCGTCTGGCGCGCTCTCGCGGCGAGAGCGTCCTGACATCGTCTCCATTCAGGCGAGCCACACCACCATTCAGCTCAAGCAGACCCGCGAACGCCTTGATGAGGCAGGATTTCCCCGCGCCATTGGGACCGACCAAGGCGACCAGTTGGCCATACTCGACCTGCACGTCCGCACCGTCCAGCACCTTGCGGCCGCCGAGGCTCGCATCGGCGTCCCACATCGTCAGAGGCGCGATCACAGCCGCCACTCCCGCGCCGCTCGCCAGGCGATCAAGGCGAACAGAGGCGCGCCGATCAGGGCGGTGAACACCCCCAGCTTCAGCTCCTGATCCGTCGGCGTCAGTCGGGCCAATAGATCGGCGACGACCAGAATCAGCCCGCCGGCCAGGGCGGACGGCGCCAGAATACGCCCCGCGTCCCCCCGCACCGCAGCCCGCACCAGATGGGGCGCCGCCAGACCCACGAAACCAATCACCCCCGCCACAGCCACGGCCGCTCCCGTCGCCACGGCCGCCGCGACCAGGGCGAAGATCTTCAACCGCCCCATGGACAGACCCGAGACCGCCGCCGTCTCGTCCCCAAGGGTCAACATCCGCAAGCCCCCCGCCGACAGGCCGGCGAAGAGCGCCGCGACCGCCAGCGCCGGCGCCACCCAGGCCACATCGACCCAACTCCGGTTCTGCACCGACCCCAGCAGCCAGGACATCACCTCGGCCTGGGCGATGGGCGACGGCGACAGATTGAAGATCAGGGCCGTCGCGGCGCCCGCAAAGCTCGACAAGGCGACCCCGAACAGGATCAGCGCTTCCGGCGCCCGCATCAGGCCCGCAGCGGCGATCAACGCGCCGCCCGCAACGGCGGCGCCCGCCAGAGCCGACATCTCGACCAGCCCCGCCACGCCCGCGCCGCCCAGCACGATAGCCAGGGCCGCCCCGAGCGCCGCCGTCGCCGAAACCCCCAGCACCCCGGGATCGGCCAGCGGATTGCGGAGCAGGCCTTGCATCACCGCCCCCGCCAGCCCCAGGCAGGCCCCGACGATCAGGGCGCAGACCGCACGCGGCGCTCGCACATGCCAAACCACTTCCCACGGCCCCGACGCGGGATCGCTGAAAGCCTGGGCGTACTGGGCGCCGTCAAATCCCGTCTCGCCGAACACAATTGCCGCCGCCACAGCCGCTGTGCTGAGCAGCCCCAGCGCCAGGCACAATCTAACCGTCCGGCTCATGGCCGTCCCTTCGCCATCATCTCAACCCCGTCGGCCGCGAACCAGGCGGGACAAGTCAGCACCGCCGCCGGCAGACTCGCCGCCGTCCGGCCTTTGGCGGCCCGCTTCACCACCGGATGACGCCCAGGCCCGCGCCAGTCGGCCCGCAACTGATCGAAAAATCCCAGCACGAAGCGGATCGGCGGCTGCAACGCGATCCGCTCGACGCTGATCGCCCCGAAACCCGGCGCCTTGGTCAGATTGCGAAAGCCCGCAGCCCGCATCATCGCATCCAGCAGCGTGCCGGGCCCGGACGTATAGCCCCCCGAGGTCAGATAGACCGCCCCCGGTCTCGGGCTTCCCGCTGGCGGCGCCGCGCGATCCAGCTTGGCCTGCATCGTCCGCTCCAGCTGGGCGCCGCGCTCGACCTGCCCCAAGCCTTGCGCCGCTGCGCGAATATTGGCGCGCACCCCGTCCAGATCGGTCGCATCCGCGATCGTGACGACCTTAGCGCCGCGCTGCTCCAGGGCCGCCAGCAACCGGGGCTCGCCGCCCCAGTAGCGCACGACCACATCGGGTTTGAACCCGACCGCCGCCTCCAATGTCGGACGCAGCCGCCTGCGCCCAGCCGCCTCGCGCCGCATCCAGGCGTCGGGGTCGTCGGCGCGCGGCGACAGGGCCAGTTCTGCTTCGGGCGCCAGGGCCAGAACATATTGGTCGGCGCACTGATCCAGCGCCATGACCCGCAGCGGCCGCGCCTCGACGCCCCCTGCGGCGACCAGAGCCAAAGCCCCAGCCGCCAGCCCCCAGACAGGCCTCACGATTTCAGCAAGCCGGCGAAGACGGCGTCCAGGGTGGTCTTGACCAGGACGTCGCGATCGGCCCAGGGGAAATAGGGCTTGGTGATCATCAAAGAGACCACGCCGTGGGTCGCAGCCCAGATCGCTTGAGCGATCGTCTGAGGATCGCCCGTCATACGCCCCGCGGCCACGGCCTCGGCCACCAGTTGCTCGAACGCGGAAAACACGCCCGCGCCAAGTTCCTGCGACAGAGTCTGGGCGCCCTCGCGCGCCTCAACCGGACGCGTCAGATAGATCAGCCGGTAGGCGTTCGGGTGGTCGAATCCGAACTGGGCATAGGCTTCGATCATCCGTCGCAAACGCACCTCGGGCGGCGCATCCAGCGCCGACAGGGCCGCCCCGGTCGCGATCAATCGGCCGAACGCCTCGCGGCAGATCTCCTGAAGGATCGCCCCCTTGTCAGGGAAATGCATATAGAGCGCCGTCGAGGACAGGCCAACCTCGTCCGCGATCTTGCGGATAGTCGCGCCTTCGTAGCCGTGCTCGACGAATATGCGCTCAGCTGCGGCCAGAATTTCTCCGCGCCGCGAATGACCTTCGCCCTTGGGTTTGCGATTGGAACGCGAGGATGGCGAAACGACGGACAACGGCGACTCCGGATCAGGCCACCGTTGAATAGCGACAATCTATCATCGAAGCCAACAGGCCTTGCATAACATGGTTGCGTCAATGACGTATTCTGAGTTGTATGTCGCCAAGACGCGGGGGCGAACGGGCATGATCGGACACAGGCAAAGACGGTCCGGGGCCGCGCGGCGAACGCCCACCCCAGGCCAGACGGTCATCGCGTGCAGCCTCGTGATCGGCCTTGCGGCGGCGCTTTTACACTGGCCGCGCCCCACGCTGATGGCGCTGGTCGTGGCGCTTCAGATCGGCTTCGTCATCGCGGCCCTGTGGCGCACGGCGCTGGCGATCGCCAGTCTTCGTCCCCTGCCTTCGCCGCCGCGGCCCTCACGCTGGCCGCGCTATACGATTTTGGCGGCCCTTCACGACGAAGCGGCCATGGTTCCACAGTTGATCCGGAATCTGTCGCAGATCGATTATCCTCGGCGTCAACTGGAAGGCTTTCTGGTGCTAGAGGCCGGTGATCGCGCAACCCTCGACGCCGCCCAGGCCACGCCCCGTCCGAACTGGCTGCGCATCATCGTCGTCCCAGCGGGATCGCCCCAGACCAAGCCCCGCGCGCTGAACCACGCCCTGTCGTCCGCGACGGGCGAGTTCGTCACCATCTACGACGCCGAGGACTCGCCCGACCCGGGCCAACTGCGCGAGGCCGCAGCACGCTTCGCCGAAAATTCCAAACTCGGCTGCCTTCAGGCGCCCCTTCGCATTCGTCGAGGCGGGGCCGGCCTGACCCGCTTTCTCGACCGGCAGTTCGCTTTCGAATACGCCGCCTTGTTCGAGGTGAACCTGCCTGGGATGGCCCGTCTGAACCTGCCCTTTCCCCTGGGCGGCACCAGCAATCACCTTCGCACCGCCGCCCTCCGAGCGACGGACGGCTGGGACGCCCATAATGTGACCGAGGACGCCGATCTGGGCTTCAAGCTGTGGTCGGCCGGTTGGCGACTGGGCGTGCTGAACAGTCCGACTTGGGAGACCCCGCCCGGCGGGCTGGAGCGGTGGTTGCCGCAGCGCACCCGCTGGCTCAAGGGCTATATGCAGACCTGGGGCGTCCATACCCGGACGCCTCTGGCCCTGGGTCGCCGGGGAATGCTGGCCATGGTCATGACCCTAGGCGCCGCCATCGTCTCCGCCGCCTGTCACGCGCCGACCCTGGCCTGGATCATTTCGGCCCTGATGGTGGGACTACACGCCGGCATGGCCCCGGATACCCCGCTGGCCTCGTTCGCGGTGCTCGCCGTGGGGGTCATCGCCGCCTGGATGGGCTGTGCGGTCGGCGCACGACGCGCGGGCCTGGACTATCGGCTGACCGACATGCTCGCCGCTCCAGCCTACTGGTCCCTGCTCAGCCTGGCCTTCGTCCATGCGTTTTGGCGCCTGATCGTCGCGCCCTATGCCTGGGACAAGACGGCGCACGACGCCGAGGAGGATGTCAAATGCGCACCCGACATTACGGTGGACGCTGGACGCGAGGCCGCCTGACCGCCTATCAGCGGCACAATGGCGCCCCTGCTCTCCCCCACTCCCGAAACGCTCGTGACCCGCGGCTGGTCCGACTACGCTCTGCTGGACTCCGGCGACGGCAAGAAACTGGAACGCTACGGCCGCTACACTGTTGTCCGACCCGAGCCCCAGTGTTTCTGGTCTCCCCGTGACCCGACCGCTTTCGACAAGGCCACAGCCACCTTCGATCCCCAGCAGGAGGAAGAAGACTCCGGCCGCTGGCGGTTCGACCAGCACGGCCCTATCGACGCCTTCCCCCTAAAATGGCGCGACGTGAAATTCACCGGCCGTTTCACCCCCTTCCGCCACCTGGCCTTCTTCCCTGAGCAGGCCGCCAACTGGGAATGGCTGGACGCCCGGGTCCGCAGCTTCTCGCGCGACGCCGGCAGGGCCCCTAAACTCCTCAATCTCTTCGGCTACACCGGCGTGGCCAGCCTTGCCGCCGCCGCCGCCGGGGCTGAGGTCACCCACGTCGACGCCTCGAAGAAGTCGGTCGCCTACGCCCGCGAAAACGCAGAACAGTCCGGCTTGAGCCAGCACCCGATCCGCTGGATCGTCGAGGACGCCCGCAAATATGTCGCCCGCGAGGTCCGTCGCGGCGTCAAATACGACGGGATAATTCTCGACCCGCCCAAATACGGCCGTGGCCCCACCGGCGAGGTCTGGCGCCTGTTCGAGGACATGCCGGCCCTGCTGAAGGACTGCGCCGCCCTCCTGGCCGACGACGCCGACTTCCTCTTGCTGAACGCCTATGCCGCGCGGGTCTCGGGCCTGTCCCTGGCCCATCTGATGGCCGAGGCGACCCATGATCGCGGCGGCCGCATCGACTGGGGCGAACTGGCCCTGTCCGAAGACGGCCCGGACGCCCGCGCCATCGGCCTGTCCTTCTTCGCGCGGTGGAGCCGATGAGCGCCCGAGACGAATACCGCGTCATCACCTCCCTGACGAACGATACGATCAAAAGCGTTCGCGCGCTTCATATGCGCAAGGAGCGCGACCTGACCGGCGCCTTCCTGGCCGAAGGTCTGAAGTTCATCGGCGAGGCCCTGGACCTGGGCCGCGCGCCGCGCATGCTGCTGGTCGGCGAGGAGGCCCGCCCCCACCCCCTGCTGGACCGCGCCAAGGCCGAAACGCGCAAGGCCGGCGGCGACATCATCATCGTCACCCACGCCATCCTCGAAAAGATCAGTCGTCGCGACAATCCCCAGACCGTGCTGGGCGTGTTCGATCAGGCCTATGCGCCTCTCAACAGCCTGGACCCGACCTCCGCGCCCTGCTGGGTCGCTCTGGAGCAGGTGCGCGATCCCGGCAATCTGGGCACCATCATCCGCACGGCCGACGCGGCCGGTTGCGGCGGCGTCATCCTGATCGGCGACTGCGTCGATCCCTATTCAGTCGAGGCCGTGCGCGCGACCATGGGCTCGGTCTTCGCTGTCTCGATCACCAAGACAGACCCCGACGCCTTCCTGGCCTGGCGCAAGACCTGGCCCGGTAGCGTCGTCGGCACCCGCCTGGATGCGACGGTCAGCCACCGCTCAGCCGTGATGCGCAAGCCGTCACTGATCCTGATGGGCAATGAACAGGCCGGCCTGACCGACGATCTGGCCGCCGCCTGCGACGTCAACGTCAAGATCCCGATGCGCGGCCGGGCCGACAGCCTGAACCTGGCCATCGCGACCGGCATCATGGTCTATGCCGCCACGGACGAGGCTTAAAGCTCGGTTTCCGGACTAACCCGTCCCATGCCCCACAGGGCCAGGATGGTGATGACCGCCGACACGGCCAGATAGCCGCCGACCGCCGCCAGCCCATAGTTCCGCGCCAGCCATGTCGCCAGATAGGGCGCCAGCGACGCCCCGACGATCCCGGCCAGATTGAAGGCCATCGACGCCCCGGTATAGCGGACCGTCGTCGGGAAAGGTCGCGCCATCGCCGCGCCTATGGGCCCATAGGTGCAGCCCATCAGCCCGAACCCCAGGGCGAAGAAGATCAACAGGCCCGTCAGGCCGGCGTCGAACAGGGGCGCGAACAGAGCGCCGAACAGACCGATCCCGACGGACGAGGCGATCAGCACCTTCACCTGCCCGTATTTGTCCGCCAGCAGGGCCGTCACCGGAATGAAGGCGGCGAAGAACAATACCCCGATCAGCTGGACCGGCAGGACGTCGCCGCGCGCCAGCCCCATCCCCGTGGTCGCCCAACCCAGGGCGAAGACGGTCATCAGATAGAAGAGGGTAAAGGTCGTCACCCCGCTGAACGTCCCCAGGAACAGCGCCATCTTGTGATGGGCGAACAGGGTCACGGCCGGCGCCTTGACCCTCTCCTTGCGATCTATCGCCGTCTGGAACTCAGGGGTCTCGGTGATCTTCAGCCGCACCCACAGGCCGACGAACACCAGCAGGGCGCTGGCCAGGAAGGGAAGACGCCACCCCCAGGCCTCGAATTGCGCCTCGCTCATGGTCGAGGTCAGCACTATGAAGGCGCCCGTCGATAGGATGAATCCGATCGGCGCCCCCAACTGCGGGAACATGCCGAACCAGGCTTTCTTACCCGGCGGGGCGTTCTCGGTCGCCAACAGCACCGCCCCGCCCCATTCGCCGCCCAGGCCCAGGCCCTGTCCGAACCGGCACAGGGCCAGCAACAGCGGCGCGATGACCCCGACCGAGGCATGGGTCGGCAACAGACCGATGGCCACGGTGGATACGCCCATGGTCATCAGGGCCGCCACCAGCGTCGCCTTGCGCCCCACCCGATCCCCGAAATGCCCAAAGGCCAGGGCCCCGACCGGCCGCGCAAAGAAGGCGATGGAAAAGGTTGCGAAGGACGACAGCATGGCGGTCGTCGGATCCGCGCCTGGGAAGAACAGGCGCGGAAACACCAGCACCGCCGCCGTGGCATAGATGTAGAAGTCGTAGAACTCGATCGTCGTGCCGATCAGGCTGGCGAAAAGAACCCGCCCTTTCCCGGCGGTCGGCGAAACAATCTTTGCGTCAGACACGGTAAAATCCTGTTTGGAAGCAAAGCCAATGCTTTGCTCGTCCCGCGCGGTCAAGTCCGGCGCTCAGGTCCCGCGCGGCTTGACCCGGTTGGTGGGCTGGGCCTCGGCTGGGTTCTCGGGCCAGGGGTGGCGCGGATAACGGCCCCGCATGTCCGACCGCACCGCCGCCCAGGACCCGGCCCAGAAACCCGGCAGGTCCTTCGTCACCTGAACCGGCCGCCGCGCCGGCGACAACAGCGACAGGGTCAGCGGAACGCGTCCGCCCCCGACCGTTGGATGGGTGACGACGCCGAACAGCTCCTGCACCCGGATCTCGACCCGCGGCCCACCTTCGGCGCCATAGTCGATCCCCGCCGAACCGAGCGGCGTCGTCAGCCGAGGCGGCGCCAGTTCGTCCAGCCTGCGCTGCAGATCCCACGGGATCAGCCCGCGCAAGGCTTCGGCCAACCGACCGTCGCTGACCGCCTCCAGCGACTTCGCGCCCTCCAGAATAGGCCACAGCCAGTCCGTCCTCGCCACCAGCAGGGCGGCGTCCGAGACATCCGGCCAGCTCGGATCCAGCCTATGAAGAAAGGCCAGCCGCGCCCGCAGCCCCGTCGCCTGCTCGCCCCAACGCAGAGCGCCCACCCCCTCGACCTCGATCTCGGCACGCAGGGCCGCCGTCATGGTTTTGGCGTCCGGCGCCCCGATCACCTTTTCATCCAGCACCAGGGCGCCGATTCGCCGCGCGCGCCGGATCACCATCCGGCCGGACGGCTCCTTGACCAGCCGATCCTCGATCTCGATCAATCGCCCCAGGTCCGCCTCGATACGCGCGCCGTCCAGCGCCGCCGCCAGCCGCACCCGGTCGCGCGCCTCGCCTCCACCCAATTCCGCCACCGCCAGCCAGGCCTCGCGCGCCAGATGATCCGTCGCGTCCAGTACGGCCCCGCGCCCGCTGGCCAGCAACAGCTCGCCCGTCTTGCCGCGCGCCTTGGCGACCCGTTCGGGAAAGGCCTCGGCCAGCAACAGGCCCGGTTCAACCGAGCCCCCAGCGCCGCCGCCTGCGGCCCGCGCCCAACGGTCGGCCAACTTCAAGGCGTCCCGCGCGCGCGGCGACCGATCCCGCTCCAACCCGACCAGCCGATCCGCCAGATCGATCCCGTTTCCACCCAGCCCCGGCTCGCTCAGCACCGCCGCGATCCGCGCCCCGGTCATAGCGTCCCCGGCGTCTGACGCCACGGCGACCATATGGGCCAACCGCGGCGACAGGGGGATGCGCGTCAGCCGCCGCCCATGCGCCGACAGCCCGCCCTCCGCATCCAGCGCTCCGAGACGGCTCAGCACCTTGCGCGCCTCCGCCATGGCTCCGGCCGGCGGCGGGTCCAGCAGGGCCAACCCTTCGACCGACCGCGCGCCCCACCGCGCCAGATCCAGCGCCAGACCGGTCAGGTCCGCCTCCTGGATCTCCGGCCGCTGGTGCGGAACCAGACCCCGTGTCTGTTCCTCGTCCCACAGGCGATAGCAGACGCCCGGTTCGGTCCGCCCCGCCCGTCCCCGCCGCTGTTCGGCCGAGGACCGGCTGACCCGCACCGTGGCCAAGCGCGTCAGGCCGCTGGACGGCTCGAACCGGGGCACGCGCGACAGGCCGCCGTCCAGCACCACCCTCACCCCGCTAATCGTCAGACTGGTCTCCGCCACCGAGGTCGCCAGCACCAGTTTGCGCCGTCCGGCCGCCGCCGGTTCGATGGCCCGGTCCTGCTCGGCCCGGTCCAGACCGCCGTACAGCGGAACCACATCGACGTTGGGCAGCCGCAGCCGCTCGTTGACCAGTCGCGCCACCCGGTGGATCTCGCCCTGCCCCGGTAAGAAGGCCAGCACCGACCCCGTCTCTTCGCCCAGCGCCGTCAGACAGGCCCGCGCCATCGCCTCTTCGAACCGTTCGGCGGGATTGCGCCCCAGATAGCGGGTCTCGACCGGATAGGCCCGCCCCTCCGCCTCGATCACCGGCGCGCCCTCGAGCAGGCGCGACACCCCCGCCACGTCCAGCGTCGCCGACATGACCAGCAGCCGCAGGTCCTCACGCAATACCCCTTGCGTCTCCCGCGCCAGGGCCAGCCCCAGGTCGGCGTCCAGGCTGCGCTCGTGGAATTCGTCAAACAGGACGGCGCCCACGCCCTCCAGGCCGGGATCGTCCAGGATCATCCGGGTGAAGACCCCCTCGGTGATCACCTCGATCCGCGTCTTAGGCCCGATCCGGCTTTGCAGCCGCGTGCGATAGCCGACCGTCTCACCCGCCACCTCGCCAAGAGTGCTCGCCATTCGGTCAGCGGCGGCCCGTGCGGCGATACGGCGCGGCTCCAGCACCAGCACCCGGCCGCCGTCCAGCCAGGCCTGATCCAGCAGAGCCAGGGGCACGACCGTGGTCTTCCCGGCCCCCGGCGGGGCGGCCAGAACCGCCGTATTCCCGCGCGCAAGGGCGGCTTTCAGCGGTTCGAGAACGGCGTGAAGCGGCAACATGACCCGCGTCTAGCCCGATGCGTGACGATCACGAAAGCGTCGTGAGCGCTTAACCCCGTCGTCATGCGCGTTGCGCGGCCGGCGATCCACCGCTAGCGTCCCGCCGACGCGGCCGAGGGGCCGCTGTAAACGTGGGGATAATCTATGTGGCGCGTTAAGTCGCTCGATGCGATTCTGGCCACGGCCGAGAAGAAGTCGCTTCATCGGTCGCTCGGACCTGTTCAACTGACCTTGCTGGGGATCGGCGCCATCATCGGCACCGGTATCTTCGTTCTGACGGCTGCGGCCTCGCAGAAGGCCGGCCCCGGCATGATGGTCAGCTTTGTCATCGCCGGCGCGGTCTGCGCCGTCGCGGCGCTCTGCTATTCGGAACTGGCGGCCATGGCCCCGGTCTCGGGCTCGGCCTACACCTATACCTACGCCGTCATGGGCGAGTTGCTCGCTTGGTGCGTCGGCTGGGCCCTGATCCTGGAATACGCCGTGGCGGCCTCGGCCGTTTCGGTGGGCTGGTCGGGATACGTGCTGGGGCTGATAGAGAACGGATTCGGCTTCGACTTCCCGGATCTTCTCTCCGCCGGACCGACCTGGGTGATGAACGGTTTCATCCCCATGCCTGACTTCTCGGCCGGGATCGTCAACATCCCCGCCATCGTTGTGGCCCTTGCCGTGACCGCCCTGCTGATCGTCGGAACAACGGAGTCGGCGCGCGTCAACGCTGTCCTGGTGGCGATCAAGGTCGTCGCCCTGACGGTCTTTATCGTCCTGACGCTGCCGGTGATCGACACCGCCAACCTGTCGCCCTTCACGCCCAACGGCCTGTTCGGCGCCTATTCGGGCATGGGCGTCGTCGGCGCCGCCGCCTCGATCTTCTTCGCCTATGTCGGCTTCGACGCCGTCTCGACCGCCGCCGAAGAAACCAAGAATCCGCAAAAGAACGTGCCGATCGGCCTGATCGGCTCGCTGGCCTTCTGCACCGTCTTCTATCTGTTGGTGGCCCTGGGCGCGGCCGGCGCCATCGGCGCCCAGCCGGTTCTCGGCGCCGCCGGCCAAGCGGTTGAGCCTGGGTCGGCCGCCTTCGTCGCCGCCTGCGCCCTGCCGGCCAACGCCGAAGCCCTGGTCTGCTCGAACGAGGCCCTGGCCCACGTCCTGCGCGTCATCGGCCATCCGCAGGTCGGGAACGCCCTGGGCATCGCCGCGATGCTGGCCCTGCCCTCCGTCATCCTGATGATGATCTACGGCCAGACCCGCATCTTCTTCGTCATGGCGCGCGACGGTCTTCTGCCGGAAGGCCTGACCAAGATGCACAAGCGGTTCAAGACCCCCTATGTCGTGACCATCTTCACCGGCGTCGCCGTCGCCATCGCCGCCGCCCTGTTCCCGGTTGGAAAACTGGCCGACATCTCGAACTCGGGCACCCTGTTCGCCTTCTTCATGGTGTCGATCGCGGTCCTGATCCTGCGCAAGACCGATCCCAACCGGCATCGCCCGTTCAAGACGCCGCTGGTCTGGATCATCGCCCCCTTGTCGGCCGTCGGCTGCGCCGCCCTGTTCTGGAACCTGCCGCACGACGCCAAGATGGTGCTGCCGATCTGGGGCGGCATCGGCCTGCTGATCTATTTCGCCTACGGCTATCGCAAGAGCCACCTGGGCCGCGGTCTGGTCGAGGTCCACGAGACCGACAGCGACCTGCCCCCGCCGCCTGTCCCGCCGATCAGCTAAGACACCCACTGACGTCCTCAGGCAGGCCAACCAAGTCGGCCCTAAGCCCTGAGGGCGACCAGCCCAAAATCGGCCTCAAGTAGCCCGCGAGGGCGATAGGCCAACAACGAAGAAAGGCCCCGGAGCGATCCGGGGCCTTTTTTGCTTGGTGCGGATGAGAGGACTCGAACCTCCACGCCTCTCGGCGCTGGAACCTAAATCCAGTGCGTCTACCAGTTCCGCCACATCCGCATGGGCAGGCGGTCGGCTCTAGAGGGCCGGGCCGCGCCTGACAAGAGCCAGATCGGCTTCAAAGACGCCCGGCCACCAGTTCGTTGCGGATCGTGCGGCCCAAGGGATCGCGAGCCTGCCAGCTTTGGCCGATATCCGCCTCGACCATACGGCTGCAAAAGCGCGGCAGAATCTGACGCGGACGAAACTCCGTCAGGCAGATCTTGTCGCCCTCCCGGCTCCAGCGCGCCGTCAGATGTCGACCGTCCGAGAACTGGGACGTGTACCGACCGTCCGGCTCAAAGAAATGCTTCACCCATTGGCCGTTGGGATAGTGGGACACGATCGTGTTGCCAAAGGCCTCCGACATGCCTGCCCGCACCGGCGCCGCCGCAACGACGACGCCTAAAGCCAGGCCACAGCCGACCAGCGCAATCCGCATCTCACCCCTCCCGCCTGTCCGGGCGGGATTATTACCGTCCGTTAAGATTTGGCAAGAAGGGACAAGTCCGCACGCCAGACGATCAAGTCAGCCGTTGCCGCGACGGCCCGATTCGAACAGGAACCAGACCCGCTTCTCGGTCTCATCGACCCAGTTCTCCAACAGGCTGGCGGTGGCGATGTCCTTGTACTCGTCACACAGATCATGGACCTCGCGCATCCGGCTTACTAGGTCGTTGTTGTCGTCCCGCAGCTCGGCCAGCATGTCGAGCGGATCCACATAGTCGGCGTCGTTATCGAGCACCCGCGATTCACGGGCGATCTGGCCGACGGAACGCAGAGTGGTCCCCCCGATCTTGCGCGCACGCTCGGCGATCAGATCGGTCATGGCCAGGATCTCGGCCGCCTGTTCATCCAGCAGCAGGTGATAGTCCCGGAAATGCGGACCCGACACGTGCCAGTGGAAATTCTTGGTCTTGATATAGAGCGAGAAGACGTCCGCCAGCACGGTGGTCAGGGCAGCCGAAATATCGCGCGTCGCATCCTCGGACAGACTCGTTGGGGTTCTTAGCGGCGCAAGACGTTTTTCACGTGCGGTGGCCATGATGCTTCTCCTCAGCTTCGTCGCCCTTTAGCTAGTCAGTGCAACGCTCCGGCGAAAGCCCCGTCGTCCGCCATTTTCGCGCACCTCGCCTTCATGCCTGGGGGGCGCCCCTGTCCACGCAATCTAAACGCGTCCACTACACTATCTATAAACCAATATTTGTCATCGTCGTCTGCGACTTGACCCCTCGGGTCAATCTGGCCCAGGCGTCATGAAACACAATAGTTGCAGTCGCGCCTGGGACGACGAAGGCCGCCCCGTTCGCCACAAATCCATCGCGCAGGGGCAATACTGCATCAGCGACGATCCCGACGCCGTGATCACGACGGTCCTGGGCTCCTGCGTCGCCGCCTGTATTCGTGATCCACACAGAGGAATCGGCGGGATGAACCATTTCGTCCTCCCCAAGTCGCCTACGCCCCCGCCGCAACATTGTGATCCTTACCGTTACGGCGATCATCTCATGCCCAGTCTGATCGATGCCTTGATCGCCAAGGGCGCCAAACTGGCGCGGCTGGAGGCGGTCGTCTTCGGTGGAGCAAGCACCTTTGAGTCATTTTACAATGTCGGCGAGCGAAATCGCGACTTCGCGTTGGACTTTCTCTTCGCGGAAGGCATCACGATCATAGACGCTCCACGCGTCTGCGCTCTAGGCTGCCGATTGGAATATTGGCCGTTTTCCGGCAAGGCGGTCCAGACGCCTTTAGGCGCCACCCGGGGCGCTCGGCATAGAGCCTGAGTCGATATCAACTGCTGGGAGGGACAAGGCTCCCAAGTCGATCGACTATTCTACCGTGCGCCTCACGCGCGGTAGACCCAATCTATTGCCAATAAATATCCTTCGAGATACCTCTATCCTCTTAGCTTGACCGACGGCAAGGTCGCGATTCCACCGGATAGAACGAGGTCGATTATGATCAGCAGGCGCTCCATCATGTCTGTGATGGCGACCGTCGGATGCCTCGCCGCAGGTGCGCGCACCGCGTCGGCAGGCTCATCGACGTCGACGGACACAGGCGCCCTCATCGTCTCGACCTGGGATTTTGGTGCGGCGGCGAATGACGCGGCCTACGCCCGTCGGCGCGCGGGCGGCTCCCTGCTGGACGCGGTCGAGGCCGGGGCCATGGTGCCTGAGGCCGACCCTAACAATCATTCCGTCGGCTTCTCCGGCTATCCCGACCGGGACGGCCATGTCACCCTGGACGCCGTCATTATGGATGATGCGGGCCGCGTCGGCGCCGTCGCAGCCCTGGAAGATACGGTCCACGCCATTTCGGTGGCGCGCGCGGTAATGGAAAAGACGCCGCACACCCTGCTGGTCGGCGAGGGCGCAACCCGGTTCGCGCGCGATCAGGGCTTTCCTCAGACCAACCTGCTGACCCCCGAGACCGAGGCCGCCTGGCGCGACTGGTTGAAGACGGCGCATTACAGCCCCCAGGCGAATGTCGAGCGGACCGGGTACCGCACCCCCGGCGGCGCCCTGGATCACGACACCATCGGGCTTCTGATGCGCGACCCCGACGGTCGCTTCGCCGGCGCCTGCACCACATCAGGCATGGCCTTCAAGATGCGCGGACGGGTCGGCGATTCGCCCCAGGTCGGCTCTGGCCTCTACGTCGAGAAGGACGTGGGCGGAGCGACCGCAACCGGGGTCGGCGAGGAGGTCACCCGCGTGGCCGGAAGCGCCCGGGTCGTGGCCTCGATGCGCGCCGGCGCCTCGCCTCAGGCCGCCTGCGAAGAGGTGGTGCGCCATATCGCCGG
Organism: Brevundimonas sp. SL130; assembly: GCF_026625805.1. NCBI lineage: Bacteria > Pseudomonadati > Pseudomonadota > Alphaproteobacteria > Caulobacterales > Caulobacteraceae > Brevundimonas > Brevundimonas sp. SL130. Next base: position 1,787,643 of record NZ_CP113064.1, on the reverse strand, counting down.
CCTGCGCGGCGAGGCGATCCGGGGGGTTCAGGTCGGCTTTCTGGCGATGGACCGACACGGGCGGGTCGGCGCCTTCTGCCTCCTGCCCGGCTTCGTCTATGCGGTGACGGACACGTCCGGCGTGACCCAGGTCCGGACCGCGCCCTCGCTGTTCGCCGGCTGATGAAGCCCCAGCTTGAGGTCTGCGTCGGAAGCACGGCCGATATCGAGGCCGCCGCGGCCGGCGGCGCGGACCGGGTGGAACTGTGCGCGGCGACGTCCGTCGGCGGGCTCACACCCTCTGCAGCGGCCATCGCCGCCGCCGTGCTCGGCTCCTGCCCCGTCCATGTCCTGATCCGGCCCCGCGAAGGCGGCTTTACCTACGATGACCAGGACGCGGCCCTGATCGCCGACGATATTGCACGGGCGTTGGATCTGGGCGCCGCCGGCGTTGTGATCGGCGCCGGCCTCCCGGACGGCCGACTGGATCTGGCCCGCCTCGAAGATTGGATCGGCCTCGCCCGCCGGATCAACAGCGCGGCCGACGTCACCCTGCATCGCGCCTTTGACCTCTGCCCCGATCTCCACCAGGCGCTGGAAGAGGCTGCGTCCCTTGGATTCAACCGCATCCTGACCTCGGGCGGCCGGCCACGCGCCCCGGACGCCGTATCCGCCCTTGCCGCTCTGCATAAGCAGGCCGATGGTCGTCTGACGGTCATGCCCGGCGGCGGGGTCAACGCCACCAACGTCGCCCCCCTCCTGGCGGGCGGCCTGACGGCCTTCCACGCCTCGTGCAGCGAACCTGTCGGCGCAGAGGGTCAGAATTCCCGTCTGCTCGAGTTCGGCTTCGTCTCGCCGACGACCCGCAGGACCGCCGTCGCCCAGGTGGCGGCCCTGCGCCAAGCCTTGAACGGGCGCGACAAATAGCCCTTGAACAATACCAATATATTACCTATCAACCTCCAGTGATCTGGCATCAGAGGTTGAATTTTTCGTGGTCAAAATGGCGCTGACGGCGACCGTCATGGAACGCGAGGCGCTGGAAGCCGCCGACGCCGTGGAGCGAATGCTCCAGAAAAACGCAGCGGCTTTCCAGGCTCTGGGCGCTCAATTGCGCGCGACGCCTCCGACCGTGGTTGTCACAGTCGCACGAGGATCCTCCGATCACGCCGCCACCTTCGCCAAATATCTGATCGAGGCTTTCATCGGCGTGCCGGTCGCATCGGCGGCCCCGTCGATCGCTTCGGTCTACGGCGCCCCCAGCGCCCCCGGCCACGCCCTGTGCCTGGCGATCTCGCAAAGCGGACGCAGCCCGGACCTGCTGGCTTCCGTCGATGCGCAGCGCGCCGCCGGCGCCCAGGTCGTGGCCCTGGTCAATGACGAAGCCTCGCCCCTGGCTGAGCGCGCGGATACGCTGGCGGGCCTGAACGTCGGGCCTGAGCTCGCGGTCGCCGCGACCAAATCCTTCATCGCCTCCCTGGCGGGCGTGGCGGCCCTGGTGGCCGCCTGGTCCGACAACGCCGAGCTTCAGGCGGCCGTCGCCCGACTGCCGGATGATCTGCGACGCGCCGCGTCTATGGACTGGCGCGCCGCCGCCGCCGCCCTGATGAACGCCGACCAGCTGTTCGTCATCGGTCGCGGCTTCGGCCTGGGCGTCGCCCAGGAGGCGGCGCTGAAGCTCAAGGAGACCTGCGGCATCCAGGCCGAGGCCTTCAGCGCAGCGGAGGTCCGCCACGGCCCCATGGCTATCGTTGGCGACGGATTCCCCGTCCTGCTGATGGCAGGGTCCGACACGGCGGGCGATTCCGTCCGCGCCGTCGCCGCCGAGTTCGCGTCCCGCAACGCCAACATCCTGCTGGCTGACGCTCAAACCGGCGCTGGGCCGCTTCCGACCTTCGCCGCCCACCCGGCTATCGAGCCCATACTGATGATTCAGAGTTTCTATCGGCTGGCCGCCCATCTATCCGTGTCGCGTGGCCTCAACCCGGACGCGCCGCCCCATCTGCGCAAGGTGACGGAAACCGTATGACGCGCCTTCACTTCACCGGCGGCTCCATCGTCGCCTCGGACGGTGTTCATGCTCAGGGGACGATCACGGTCGATGGCGACCGCATCACAGCCCTGGATTTCGACGCCGCCCCGTCTTCGGCTGACGCGACCATCGACCTGGCCGGAGGCTGGCTGACGCCCGGCTTCATCGACACCCAGTGCAACGGCGGCGGCGGCGTCCTATTCAACGACGAACCGACCGTGGAAGGCATCGTCGCCATCGCCCAAGCGCACCAACGTTTCGGCGCCACAGCCCTGCTCCCGACGATTATCAGCGATACGCCCAATGTCATCGCCGCGGCGCTGGACGCCATCGACGCCGCGATCGAGGCCGGCGTGCCCGGCGTCGTCGGCGTCCATATCGAAGGCCCGGTTATCAGTCTCGCCCGCAAAGGCATCCACGACGCCAGCCGGTTCAGCCGCTTGGACGAAAACCTGATCGCCCTTCTGACGCGTCCCCGTCGGGGCAAGGTGGTCCTTACCCTGGCCCCGGAACGCGTCCAGCCGGCCGACATAGCGCGCCTGGCGCAAGCCGGAGTTCGTGTCTCCGCCGGCCACAGCGACGCCGACTATGAGACGACGAAGGCCGCGTTCGCCGCAGGCATGACCGGCGTCACCCATCTCTATAACGCCATGACGCCCCTGCACCATCGCGCGCCCGGGCTCGTGGGCGCCGCCCTGGACGATCAAAAGGTCTGGTGCGGGATCATCGCCGACGGCCATCATGTGCATGACGCCGCCCTGCGGATCGCCTTGAGGAGCCGGCCGCTGGATCGCTTCATGCTGGTCAGCGACGCCATGCCCTGCGTCGGCGCCGAGACCAAGGATTTCATGTTGCAAGGCCGGCCGATCACGGTTCGCGACGGCCGTTGCGTCAGCGCCGACGGCACGCTTGCAGGCTCGGATCTGGACATGGCCGGCGCGGTTCGCGAGATCGTCGCCCGGGCGGGCGTCACAGTTCCCCAGGCGGTCGCCATGGCCTCGACCAATCCAGCCGCCTTCCTGGGACTGTCTGAAGAGCGAGGCGCGCTGATCCCCGGACTGCGCGCCGACTGGGTCTGGCTGACGTCAGACCTCCAGCCGGCGGGCGTATGGGTCGGCGGTCAACGGCTTCACTGACCGGCGCTTGATTTTCGGGGGAAGACAGCATGGCGAACATCATCATCACGGCGCCGATCCAGGGTTGGTTGACCCCGATGGCCGCCGTTCCAGACCCCGTGTTCGCCAGCGGGATCCTGGGTGACGGCGTCGCCATCGACCCCACCGGCGATCGGGTTCTGGCGCCCTGCGATGGCGTCGTCTCCAGCCTGCAGTCGGCCGGACACGCCATCGCCATCCTGACGGACGAGGGTGTCGAGGTGCTGATCCACGTAGGCATCGACACGGTCGCCCTGGGCGGTCGCGCCTTCACCGCCAGCGTCGCGGTCGGCGACCGGGTCGTTCGCAACGATCTTCTGATCACGCTGGATCTCGACGACATCGTCCAGAGCGCCAGCGCGGCGGTGACGCCGGTGATCATCACCAGTTCCGAGCGGTTTTCGATCTCGTCGCGCGCGACCGAGGGTCTGGTCGCGGCGGGCGCCCCGATCCTGACCCTGTCGGAAGAAACTTCGACCGACGCCGCCGCGGCTTCGCCGGATCAGTCTACGTCGCCGGACCGGGCGCAAGTCAGCGTCCATGTGGCCATGATGCACGGCATCCACGCCCGCCCCGCCGCCCGCCTGCGCGAGGCGACGGTGGATCTGGAGGCGGAAGTCGCGCTGGTCCATGGCGAACGCCGGGCGGCCTTGACCAGCCCCATCGCCGTGATGGCGCTGGGCGTTCGTCATGGCGACACCATTGTCGTGTCCGCCACCGGTCGTGACGCCGAACGGGCGGTCGCCCTTGTCGCCGGCCTGATCGAGGACGGCATGGGCGAACGCGGCGAGCCGCTCCATCCGGCCCCGTCCGTCGTCGCCCCCGTTCCGCCCCGGACCATCCCGGACGACGGGCGGCTTGTCGGGGTCGCCGCAGCGCCTGGGCGGGTCATCGGGATCGCCCATCGGCTGCAGGTGGCGGAAATCATCTTCACCGAGACGGCGACGGACGCTGCGGCGGAGCAGGCCGCCCTGGACGCGGCGCTCGACGCGGTCGGCGTCCGCCTGGCCCAGGCCAAGATCGGGGCGAACGCCGATGAACAGGCGGTCCTGACCGCCCACGCCTCCATGCTCACCGACCCATCGCTGGTCGAAGCGGCCGTATCGGTCATCAAGGCCGGCGGCAGCGCCTGCGCCGGATGGCGCGCGGCGATTCGCGAACAGGCGGCGGTCCTTCGCGCCGGCGGCGACGCCCGAATGGCGGAACGCGCGGACGACCTGCTCGATCTGGAACGGCGCGTCCTTCAACAGTTGACTGGCACAGCCGAGACCGCCGGCGCACCCCTGCCCCCTGACGCCGTTGTGGTGGCCCGCGATCTCCTGCCGTCCGACGTCGTCGATCTGGCGCGTCGCGGCGCGGTGGCATTGTGCGTCGAAGGCGGCGGCCCGACCTCTCATGCCGCCATACTGGCGGCGACGGCGGGTCTGCCCATGGTCGTGGCCCTGGGCCAGGTGCTGGACAGCGTGACCGACGGCGTCTGCCTGATCGTCAACGGGGACGAGGGCGTGGTCGAGCCGGCGCCCGATGACGCCCGCCTGACCCAGGCGCGCGCGCAGATCGAGGCGGAGCGACAACGGATCGCCGCCGCCCGCGACGCCCGCGACGTCCCCTGTCGCACCCACGACGGCGTGCGGATCGAGGCCTATGCCAACTGCGGCTCGGTGGACGACGCCCGCGCGGCGGTCGAGGCTGGGGCGGAAGGCTGCGGCCTGCTGCGCACCGAGTTCCTGTTTCTCGAACGGGACACTCAACCGACGGTCTCGGAACAGACCGCCACCTATCAAGCCATCGCCGACGCCCTGTCGCCGCGCCCGCTTATCGTCCGGCTGCTGGATATCGGCGGCGACAAGCCCGCCCCCTATCTGCCGATCGCGGCCGAGGAAAACCCGGCCCTGGGTCTGCGTGGCATACGCGTCGGCCTGGCCCATCCCGAGGTTCTCGAGGCCCAGTTGCGCGCCATCCTGGCCGTCGACTCCGCCGGTCCGCTCCACATCATGGCGCCGATGATCGCCAGCCTCGACGAACTGCGCCAGGTGCGCGCCGTGCTGGACCGGCTGAAAGCCGAGCTCTCCATCACCTCCCAGGTCTCCCTGGGCGTCATGGTGGAAACGCCGGCTGCGGCCGTCACCGCAGATCTGCTGGCGGAGGAGGCGGACTTCCTCTCCATCGGCACTAATGACCTGACCCAGTACGCTCTGGCGATGGATCGCGGCAATCCGGCGGTCGCGGCGGGCGTCGACGGCCTGCATCCCGCCGTGCTGCGCCTGATCGCCGAAACCTGTCGCGGCGCCGCCCGCAACCAGACACCGGTCGGGGTTTGCGGGGGCCTGGCCAGCGACAGTCTGGCCGTTCCCATCCTGATCGGCCTGGGCGTGACCGAGCTGTCGGCCGCCCCCGCACGCGTCACCGCGATCAAGGCCCTGGTCTCCGGCCTCGACGCCGTGACCTGCCGCGCCCACGCCGCCGCCGCCCTCAATTGCGCCTCCGCCGCCGAGGTGCGGGCGCTCGCACGGAAGTTCGCCGCATGAAGTCGCTTCTCGAGGCCCTCCAACCCCTGGGCCGCGCCCTGATGCTGCCCATCGCCGTCCTGCCTGTCGCGGGGCTGATGCTGCGCCTGGGCCAAGCCGACCTGCTCGACATTCCCTTCCTCGCCGCCGCCGGCGACGCCATCTTCGCCCACCTGGGCCTGCTGTTCGCCATCGGGGTGGCGACCGGGTTCGCGCGAGACGGCGACGGCGCGGCCTGTCTCGGCGGCGTAGTCTGTTTCCTGGTCGCGACCGAGTCCGGAAAGGCCCTGCTGGCCGTGCCGCCCGAGGCCGCCGCCGGCCTCACGGGCCCCGGCGCCGATCTAGCCGTCGCCGCCTGGAAGGCCAAGGCCATGGCCAAGTTGGACGTGCCCATCGGCATCCTGTCGGGTCTGATCGGCGGCGTCTTCTACAACCGCTTCTCGGGCTTGAAACTGCCGTCCTATCTGGCCTTCTTCGGCGGCCGCCGGTTCGTGCCGATCGCGGCGGGCGTCGCGGGTCTGGCGCTGGCGGCCATTGTCGGCCTGGGCAACGCCGGGATCAGCGCCGGCATTGCGACGATGAGCGACTCCATCTCCAAGAGCGGCAGCGTTGGCCTGTTCCTGTACGGGATGTTCAACCGCCTCTTCCTCGTCACCGGCCTGCACCACGTCCTGAACAACTTCTTCTTCTTCGTTCAGGGCGATTATCAGGGCGTCAGCGGCGATCTGCGGCGCTTCTTCGCGGGCGACCCCACCGCCGGCGGCTATATGACCGGCTTCTTCCCGGTGATGATGTTCGGCCTGCCCGCCGCCTGTCTCGCCATGTATCACGCCGCCCGTCCTGAACGGCGTCGCGCGGTCGCCGGCCTGCTGTTCAGCCTGGCCCTGACCTCGGCCCTGACAGGGGTGACCGAGCCGATCGAGTTCACCTTCATGTTCCTGGCGCCGGCCCTCTACGTCATCCACGCGGTGCTGACCGGCGTGTCCATGGCGGTGATGGACCTGCTGAACGTGAGGCTTGGCTTTGGGTTCTCGGCCGGCCTGTTCGACTATGTGCTCAGCTTCGGCAAGGCGACGCGGCCCCTGCTGCTCATCCCGGTCGGCCTAGTCTATTTCGCTATCTATTACGGCCTGTTCCGCCTGGTCATCGAGCGTTTCGACCTGCCGACGCCGGGACGCGAAAAGGACGAGCCGACCGCCCCGACCCAGGACGCAGCCCTGACCGATCGCGGCACGGCCTTCATTTCCGCCCTGGGCGGCGCGGTGAACATCACCAAGGTCGACGCCTGCGCCACCCGCCTGCGCCTGATCGTGGCGCGTCAGGACGCCGTCGATGCGGCGGCCCTGAAGACCCTGGGCGCGCTCGGGATCGTGCGCCCGTCGGACCATGCGCTCCAGGTCGTGCTGGGCCCCGTGGCGGATATCGTGGCTGTCGAGATCCGCGACGCCCTGGCGCGTCCGGTCACTGCGGCGCCGGATCAGGTCGCTGTTCCGTCCGTCTCGGCCGCGCCTTCCGACAGCGCTCCGGACGCGCCGACCCTGTCCGCAGCTCTGGTGAAGGCTCTGGGCGGCGTGGACAATATCCTGTCCAGCACCCGACATCATGGACGCGTCCGCGTGGTCGTGGCTGAACCGGCCCTGATCGACGACCAGGCTCTGGCGATGGCCGGCCCGCGCGGCGCCTGCCGCCCCTCGCCCGCCGTCGTGCATCTGCTGAGTTAGATCGCAGCAAGCCAGACGGCGCCCGCAAGGGCCGCCGTCTGGTCGATCTTCAGCGAAGGGCCTTCAGCTTGACCGGCCCGGTCACGCCCGACGCTTCGCCCGGCGCCGCCTCAATGATCAGCGTGACACGGCGTTCGCCGGCGCCGGGACCGAACGCGGCGACACCGTCCCTCAGGGGCGTCGCCTGGCCGTCGATCCACAGCGAGACCGCGCCAGACAGACCTTCGAACTGCAACACCCCGCCCTCCTGGGCGACGGCGCGCCAGGGCTTCACCGCCGTGCGATAGACGCGCCAGTTCCGCGTCGGCTCCGCACCGGTCGTCACGCCGCTGCGCACGAAGGCCCAGCTGTTGTTGTCGCCGTCGGTCGGGGCCAGGCTCGGATCTGGACGCTGGGCCAGGGCCGGCGACCGCCGCCAGCCCAGGATCGGCTGCGCGGGAACTAAAATAGGCGCGTACCGGGGCGCCGCCCGATCCAGCCGTTCGACCGCCAGCCGCGCGGGCCGCAGTCCAGGCGCGGAGGCCGTCACGACGATCCGTCCCTTCCCCGCCACCGCCTGAACGATCACCTGCGCCAGCCCATTGAACAGCGACCGCGCCGCGCCTTTTTCCGGCTCATGGCTGTTGGGATCGCCATTGCCCAGACCGATGATTTCCGCCCCCGCCACGTCAAAGGTCACGGGCAGGTTGGCGGTCGGCACATGGCGTCCGGCGGCGTCCACCGCATCGACCGTGATCGGCTGAACATCCTCTCCATCGCCCGCCATCACGGTCCTTGCGGGCGTCAGCCGCAGCCGAACGGGAGCACCTGTCGTCTCGTGCGCCGCCGTGGCGACGACCCGCCCGGCGCGCCGGGCGACCGCCTCGATCCGACCGGGCTCATAGGGCACCGTCCATTCCGCCCCCATGATCCGGTCGCAGGCCACGACGCCCAGCGAGCGTCCGTTCAGCTTCAGTTCGACCTCATCGGCGTTCGACATGACCAGCACCGGGACCGGCTGTCCCTCGCGCCCCGGCCAGGTCCAGTGCGGCGTGATCGAAACCACGTCCTGGTCATCGACCCAGTGCGCCCGGTGAATATCGAAGGCCGTCTTGGGGAAGCCGCACAGATCCATGATGCCGAAGAAGCTGGCGATGGTGGGCCAGACGTGCGGCGTGGGCTCGCCATGATAATCAAACCCGGTCCAGACGAAGCCGCCGGCGACGAAGGGCCGATCCATGATCGCCTTCCAGGTCTTGCGATGCGTATCGCCCCAGCCAGCTCGCCGCCTCGGTGTCATAGGAGGTGATGACATTGGCCCGCGGATCGCTGGCGAAGGCGCCCCGTGTCTCAAAGGCGCTGGTGTCCTCCGAACTGGTGATCGGCCGCGTCGGATGAAGCGCGTGGAAGCGGTCGTAGTCGCCCTGATAGTAGTTGAAGCCGGTCACATCGACGACGCTCGACACATTGATCGGTTCGAAGAAGGCCCCGTTCATCGCCGCCGTCACGGGCCGCGCGTCGTCCAGCGCCTTCACCGCATGGGCCATGCGGCGCACCATCTCGACCCCGGCTTCGGAGCCCTGCATCGGCTCCTCGTTGAAGACCGACCACAGAATCACGCTGGGATGGTTGCGGTCACGCCGGACCAGCCACTCCAGCTGCGCCATATAGTCCGGCGCCGGGTTGAACACCCGGTTCTCGTTCATGACCAGGAAGCCCATCCGGTCGCAAAGGTCCAGGAACTCCACGGCGGGCGCATTGTGGGCGCTGCGAATGGCGTTGCAGCCCATCGCCTTGAGCCGCTCCAGCCGCCAGCGCACCAGCCCGTCGGGCATGGCCACCCCGACTCCGGCGTGATCTTGGTGGATACAGACGCCCTTCAGCTTCAGCGGCCGGCCGTTGAGGAAGAAGCCCTGGTCCGCATCGAATCTCAGGGTGCGGAAACCGACCGCGATACGCCGCTCATCCACCACGCGCCCATCGACCAGCACCTGGGTCAGGACCGTGTAGAGCGTCGGCTGATCGACGGACCACAGGGCCGGATCGGCGACGGGAATCGACACCGACGTCACGGCCCGCTCCAGCGCAGGAACCTCGAGCGGCACCCGCCGCGTCGCCAAGGTCTGGCCCTGAGGGTCCAGCAGGCTCGCCTGCACCTCGACCTGGCCCGGGGTACGACCGACGTTGAACAGCGTCGCCTCGACGGGCACGCTCCAACCTCCGTCCGCATTCTGACGTGGATCGCAGTGGACGCCGTCGGTGATCAGGGCGACCGGTGCGCGCACCGTCAGCCAGGCATGGCGATACAGGCCCGCGCCTTCGTACCACCACCCCTCCATGGCGTCGGCGTCGACGCGGATGGCGATCACATTCAGCTCGTCGCCGAACCGGGCGAACGGCGTCAGATCGATCTCGACACTGTTATAGCCGGACCAGTTGTGCGCCACGATACTGCCGTTGGCCCAGATGGTGGCGTGGGTGGCGATGGCGCCGAACTGCAGCAGTATGGTCTTGCCGCGATCGGCCGGGTCCAGCCGGATCGTCCGCCGATACCAGCCGATCCCGCGCGGCCGGAAACCCTGGGAGATGTTGGCCGTCTCGACGAAGGGCTGGGACGCCGCCCAGTCGTGCGGCAGGCGCACGCGGCTCCAGTCGCTGTCGTCATAGTCCATGGCGGCTGCGCCCCGCGCATTGCCGGCCTTGGCGTTCAGATAGGTGGCGTGATGGTCGGCCGGCGGCGGGGGGACAATGTCGCCCTCGTGAAACAGCCACCCCAGATCCAGACTGATGCGGGACGGATCCTCGACCGGCAGGGGCTCCGGCAAGGCGCGAAGTGGCGCAGGCATCGGCAGGGAGCCCACTCCGGCGGCTTCCGCTGACGCGACGCCGGGGATCATCAACCCCGCCGTGCTCGCACTGCCGATCAAAAGGTTGCGGCGATCGACGATCATGGCGGCTCCACGCGAAGACTGGGCCGCCGCAACGCGCCGGCGAATAGAGTTCAGATGTCCGAAAGCTCGGCGACGAAGTCATAGGCGTCGCCGCGATAATAGGACCGCGTCAGCTCGACGGTCCGCCCGTCCCTCAGGAAGGCCCGTCGTTCGATCAACAGCCCAGGGCTGCCCAATGACACGCCCAGCATCTTCGAATGTTCGCCGCCGAACGGAACGGCCCTCAGGCGCTGAAGGGCGCGGACAGGGCGCATCCCGTTGGCTTCCAGCGCGGCGTAAAGCGAATCCTCCACGGCCTCCAGCGACGGCAGGGCCGTGCCGAGAATGGTCGAGAACTCCAGCGCCATCGGCGTCTCGTCCGCAAACCGGATACGCTGGAACCGATGGACCGGAACGCCCGGCGACACGCCGAACGCAATGGCTTCTTCCGGCGTCACCGTGCCCGAGGCGCGCGCCACCCAGCGGCTGCTCGGCACGCGGCCCCGCGCCACCATGTCCTCCGAGAAGGAGGACAGTTTGGAGAAATTCTTTTCGACCCGTCCGGCGACGAAGGTGCCGGCGCCGCGACGGCGGCTCAGCAGCCCGTCTTCCACCAGATCGCCGATCGCGCGGCGCACCGTGATGCGCGACACGTCGTATTCGGTCGCCAGATCCCGCTCCGCCGGCAAGGCGTCGCCCTCCGCCAGGGTTCCGGCAGTGATCGCGTCGCGGATCAGCTGGCGCAATTGGATGTAAAGTGGCGCCACATTGCTCGGCGATAGTGCGCCGATCCGTTCCGAAAACGACATGCCTCTCTCGATCTTCCTGCCACCGGTTCAGAACCGATCCATGTTCGTCCTCGCATGGCGAATAGGGAATTCACAATACCATTAAGCGGCATAGCGACTGGAAAACGACGATTCGTCACACCGGATAGGGCTGGACGCCCCGTTGAGAGGGCGCCATCGTGCGACAGTACCAAAATCGGACCAAAGAGGGTGGGATGATGCAGAAAGCCATGATTGCTGCGGTTTGGGCGGGAGCCCTTCTTCAGGCATCGTCAGCCTCGGCCACTGCCGAGACCGCCTCTCCCCTGCCGCTGATTCCCATGCCCGCCTCGGTCACACGGACGGCGGGCGGCGTCTCCATCACGAACGGCGCCGGCGTCGTCGCTTCGGACGCGGGCGCGACCGCCGTGGCGCGACTGCTGATCAATCAGGTTCGAACGACGCGGGGGCTTGAGCTTCGCACAGCGACCAATGGCGCCGTCCGTCTTGAACGCGACGCCGGCGTCGTCGGCGAGGGCGCCTATCGGCTCGAGGTGTCGGACGCCGGAGTGCGGATCACCGCCTCGACGGATTCGGGCCTGCTGTACGGCGCCATGACCCTGGCTCAACTGCTGTCGCCCGACACCGCCTTCGGCCAGTCCGTCGCCGTCCCGGCCATGATCATCGAGGATCGTCCCGCCTACCGCTGGCGCGGCTATATGGCCGACGTGGCGCGCCACTACCAACCGGTCTCGGCGCTGAAGACCTCCATCGACCAGATGGCGGCGCTGAAGCTGAACGTCCTCCACCTGCACCTGTCCGACGACCAGGGCTGGCGCATCGAGATCAAGCGCTACCCTGAGCTGACGCGGATCGGCGCCTGGCGCACCACGCCGTCGGCCGGAAACGAACCGCCCAAACGCTATGGCGGCTTCTATACTCAGGACGAGATGCGCGATCTGGTCGCCTACGCCGCCGCGCGGGGCGTCACCATCGTCCCCGAAATCGACCTGCCGGGTCACGCCCAGGCCATCGTCGCCTCCTATCCCGAGCTGGGCGTCTTCGGCGACCGTCCGCCGGTCTCGGGCGACTGGGGCGTCAATCCCTATCTGCTCGACCCCGGCCCGGAAGGGATCGCCTTCGTCAAGGCGGTGCTGGACGAGATCATGGACATCTTCCCCGGCCAGTACATCCATCTGGGCGGAGACGAAGCGATCAAGGACCAGTGGAAACGCTCGCCCCGCGTCCAGGCCCTGATGCGCGAGCAAGGCATCGCCACCGAGAACGCTCTTCAATCCGCGCTGATCCGCGAGTTCGACGCCTATCTACGGGCCCATGACCGGGTGCTGATCGGCTGGGACGAAATCCTCGAGGGCGGCGGCCTGCCGCAGTCCGCCGCCGTCATGTCCTGGCAGGGCGAGAAGGGCGCGATCGAAGCCTCGGCCGAGGGGCATGACGTCGTCCTGTCGCCCGCGCCCATCCTGTATCTCGACAATATCCAGTCCTGGCTGCCGGGCGAGCCGCCGATGCGGCCGGCCAATCCGGCCATGAGCCTGGAACGGGTCTATGGCTACGACCCCATGCCCCAGGCCATCGCGCCCGCCGATCGCCACCATGTGCTGGGCGCCCAGATGAACGCCTGGTCGGAATATCTCTCGACCCCGGCCCTGGTGTGGCACGCCACCTTCCCGCGCCTGGCCGCCTTCGCCGACAATATCTGGTCGGGCGCCCCGACCCGCGACTTCCCCGGCTTCCTCGACCGGCTGGAGCCCCAGATGGCCCGCTGGAAACGGGCCGGCGTGCCCGCCGCCGACAGCGCCTTCGCCGTCGGCTACACGCTTCAAGGCGCCCGCTCCGACGCCGTCCGCACCGGCCAGGCGACCGTGGCCCTGGCCAGCCAGACCGGACAGGGCGTGATCCACTACACCCTGGACGGCTCCGAACCCTCGCCGACCTCGGCGGCCTACGCCCAGCCCCTGACTACGCCCCTGGGCGTGACCATCCGCGCGACGTCGTTCGGCGCCGGCGACCAGGCCTTGGCCGCGCCGCGAACCTATGAAACCCGCACGTCCGCCCTGCTCACGGCCGACGTCAACGCCCTGTCCGCCTGTATGGGCGGGATCGAACTGCGCCTGCCGCTGGATCCGGATTCCGGCGCGGTGGCCCCGGCCTATAACGCCAATATCTTCGACGACTGCATGAACTGGCGGAACGCTCCGCTCTCGGTCGCCAAGGGCTTTGACATCGAGGTGGCGCGCCTGCCCTACAACTTCGGCATCGCCAATGATTTCAAGCGGATGAAACACTATTTCGCCGCAACCCAGTTCGGCGAACTGATCGTTCGTGCCGGCGGATGCGAAGGAACGCCGGTCGGAACCTTCCCCCTGCCCGATCCCGCCGCCGCGCCGGTGCAGATGCGTTTCGCCGGGCCCCTGCCCGCCGGTCTGATCGACAGCGACCTGTGCATGACCTTCACCTCCCCCATCGGCGACTATTTCTACGCCGTCGGCGGCGTCACCCTGGAGGCGGCCCAGTGAAATCGAATCGCGTCAGCGCACTCGCACTAGGCATCGCCCTGTCCTGGGCCATCACGGCCCCCGCCTTCGCCGGCGAACGCCAGACGACTCCGCTCGACAGCGGCTGGTCGTTCAGGATCGATCCGGCCGACCTCGAGGCCGTCGGCGCCCACCCCCGCGCCGCCCGCTGGCTGCCGGCTCGGACGCCCGGCAGCGTGCAGCAGGACCTGATCGCCGCCGGTCTCGTCACCGACCCCTTCGTCGGGCTGAACGAGGCGGACATCCAGTGGGCCGGACTGACCGATTGGGAATACCGACGCACGCTTGAGGTCACACCCGAGATGATGGCGCGCGGCCATCTCGATCTGGTGTTCGACGGGCTCGACACCTTCGCCACGGTTCGCGTCAACGGCGCGGTCCTGATGACGGCGGACAACGCCCATCGGCGCTGGCGGGCCGACGCCAAGCCCCTGCTGAAGCTGGGGGCCAATACGATCACCGTGACCTTCGCCTCGCCCATCGACACGCTTCAGCCCATGGTCCTGGCCGAGGCTCATCCCCTGCCCGGCGAGTATGACAGCGCCTTCGGCGACGAGCCCAAGGGGCGCCAGACCTCCCCCTATATCCGCAAGCCCAAATATCACTACGGCTGGGACTGGGGCCCTCGCATCGTCAACATCGGCCTGTGGCGGCCGGTGTCGCTGGACGCCTGGGACGACGCCCGGATCGACACCCTGACGATAGACCAGGAGGCCGTGACCGACGCCGAGGCGCGGATCAACGCCCGCCTCGACATCACGGCGGACACCGCGACCTCGGTGCTGGTCCGTGTCGATCTGACCGGCCCCGACGGTCGGACCCAGACCCAGACCCGCCCCGCCGGCCTGGCCCCCGGCGCCAACCGGCTTTCGGTCCCGGTGAGTATCTCGGCCCCGCGTCGCTGGCAGCCCATCGGCTATGGCGACCAGCCGCTCTACACCGTCACAGCGACAATCGTCGAAGACGGCCGCGACAGCGACCGCGCGTCGAAGCGAACCGGCCTTCGCACTGTCGAACTGATGCGCGAGGACGGCGGCTTCGGGCTCAAGATCAACGGCGTGCCCATCTTCATGAAGGGCGCCAATCTGATCCCGTTCGACAACTTCCCCGCCCGCGTGAGCCGCGAGGACCAGGCGCACGTGCTGCGCATGGCGGCCGACGCCAATATGAACATGATCCGCGTCTGGGGCGGCGGCTATTATCCCGACGAGGCCTTCTACGAGGTCGCCGACGAACTGGGTCTGATGGTCTGGCAGGACTTCATGTTCGGCGGCGCCGTCACGCCCCCCGGCGCCGACTTCCGCGACAATGTGGCGGTCGAGGCGACGGAACAGGTCGAACGCCTGCAAGCCCACCCGTCGCTGGTGATCTGGGCCGGCAACAACGAAGTCCTGTCCGGCTGGGAGAACTGGTCCGACCGCAAGGCCTTCAAACAGGCCGTCGGCCCCGACGAGCAGGAACGGATCGGAACCCATATGGCGGTTCTGTTCGACCGGGTGCTGCGTGAGGCGGTGACGCGCGGCGACGCCGACGTCCCCTATTGGCCGGGCTCGCCCTCGACCGACTACGAGACCCCCACCGACACCGACCGCGACGGCGACCGCCACTTCTGGGACGTCTGGTCGGGCTCAAAGCCCATCGAACGCTATACCGACAGCTGCCCGCGCTTCATGTCGGAGTACGGCTTCCAGGCCATGCCAGGCCTGGCCACCATCGCCGCCTTCGCCGGGACGACGGACCTGACCGCCGACAGTCCGGTGATGAAGGCCCACCAGAAATTCCTCTCGGGTGAAGGCAACGCCCGCATCCTCTTCTATCTGGCCCAGCATCACCGCACGCCGCGCGACTTCGCCGACCTGGTCTATCTCAGCCAGGTGATGCAGGCCGACGCCATCCGAACGGCGGCCCTGCACCATCGCGCCTGCCGTCCCGTGACCATGGGCTCGCTGTACTGGCAGCTGAACGACACCTGGCCGGCCATCTCCTGGTCCAGCATCGACTGGTACGGCCGGCCCAAGCTGCTGCACCATGCCGCCCGCCGCTTCTTCGCGCCCCAGGCCATCGTCGCCGAGCGCCGCGCCGAACAGACCCGGATCGCCCTGGTGTCCGACGCCACGACCCCGGTCGCGGGCCGCTGGACGCTGCGCCCCCTGAGCATGGACGGCCGGGTTCTGGCCGAGCGCGGCGGCGCTGTGACCCTGGATCCGCTGTCCGCCGTCGATGTCGTCAATATTGACGATGCCGAGCTGTTCGGCGCCGCCCCGGCCTCGAGCAGCTACGCCGTCGCCGAACTGAGCCTGGACGGACGCCGCGTCAGCCGCGCCGTCATCGAACGGGCCGAGCCCAAGGACATGGCCTATCCCGACCCCGGTCTATCGACCCGCTGGGACGGCGACCGCCTGACCGTGACCGCCGCCAATCTGGCACGAGCCGTCATGATCGACTTCGGCGTCGTCGCGGCGACCCCGTCCGACAATGGCTTCGATCTTCTGCCCGGCGAGAGCGTGACGGTGACGGTGGACAGCGCCGCAGATCCGCAGGCTCTGCGCCAGGCCCTCACCCTTCGCACCCTGGCCCGACCATGAAACACAGCACCGCGATTCTGGCCTTGGCGATGGCGGCCGGCCTCGCCGCCCCCGCAGCGGCCCAATCGGTCAACTGCGCCGCCTGCGCCCCCTCGGACGCCCCCGCTCAGGCAGCCTCGGGCGAAGGCCTGACCCTGGAGCGCAAGGCGGCCCAGCTTATGAACGCCGCTCCGGCCGAGCCCCTGCTGGGGCTGCCCGCCTATGACTGGTGGAACGAGGGCCTGCACGGCCTGGCCCGCAACGGCCAGGCGACGGTTTTCCCCCAGGCCATCGGCCTGGCCGCGACCTGGGACGTCGATCTGGTGCAGCGCGTCGGCGACGTCACCTCGACCGAGGCCCGCGCCAAGTGGAACGCCCGCCCGACCAACGCCGCCCGCGACCTGTTCGAGGGCCTGACAATCTGGTCCCCCAACATCAACATCTTCCGCGATCCGCGCTGGGGCCGGGGCCAGGAAACCTATGGCGAAGACCCCTATCTGACCGGCCGCCTCGGCGTCGCCTTCGTCCAGGGCCTCCAAGGCCCGGACCCGGACCATCCCAAGGTCATCGCAGCGCCCAAACATCTGGCGGTTCACTCAGGACCGGAGGCGGGTCGCGACAGTTTCTCGGTCAATGTCTCGCCGCATGACCTCGAGGCCACCTATCTGCCCGCCTTCCGCGCCTCGGTGGTGGACGGCAAGGCCCAGTCCCTGATGTGCGCCTACAACGCCATCCACGGCACGCCGGTCTGCGCCTCCTCGGCCCTGATGATCGACCGCCTGCGCGGCGACTGGGGCTTTACCGGCGTAACGGTGTCGGACTGCGACGCCGTGGCCAACATCTATCTGTTCCATCACAGCCAGCCCGACGCGGCCCACGCCGCCGCCGCCGCTCTGAAGGGCGGAACCGACATCAACTGCGGCGGCGCCTATCGCGCCCTGCCCGCCGCCGTGCGCGCGGGCCTGGTCGATGAAGCCCTGGTGGACGCCGCCCTGGATCGCGCGCTGGCCGCCCGACGCGCCCTGGGCGCTGTCGTCGATGGCCGTTCGCCCTGGGACTCGATCCCCGCGACCGCCGTGGGCACGACCGAACACCGCGCCCTGGCGCGCGAAGCCGCCGAGAAGTCGATCGTCCTGCTGGAAAACAGCACGGACCTTCTGCCCCTGAAGAACCAGAAGATCGCGGTCATCGGCGCCAACGCCGACGATCTCAATGTGCTCGAGGGCAATTACCACGGCGCGGCCATTGATCCGGTCACGCCGCTGGAGGGTCTGCGGGCGCGCTTCGGCGCGGCGCGGATCTCTTACGCCCAGGGCGGTCCTCTCGCCGAAAACACCCCGGTGGTCGTGCCTGAGACGGCGCTGAGCAGCGGCGGCCGACCGGGGCTGGAGGTCGAGGTCCGCGACGCGGACGGCCGCGTGATCCGCAGCGGCCACGACCGCCGCATCGACCTGAACCTGACCAAGACCGCGCCGTTCAAGGCGCGCTGGACCGGCCTGTTCACGCCCCCCGCGCCCGGCCGTTATCGCCTGATGATCGACGGCCCCGCCTGCTGGCACGCCTGCCCGGCGCATGACGCGGTGCGGCTCTGGGTCAATGGCGTCAAACAGATCGACAGCATCATCGGCGGCTCCGGCCTTGAGGTCGAAGTCAACGGCGACCGACCTTCTGAAATCCGGCTGGAGCTGGATCACAACGGCGGCGACGAAGGGATCCGGCTGCGCTGGATCGCCCCCGCCGAGGTTCAACGCGCCGAGGCCGTGGCGGCAGCGGCGGCGGCCGACGTCGTGGTCGCCGTGGTCGGCCTGTCGCCCGATCTGGAAGGCGAGGCCCTGCGCGTCTCGGCCCCCGGCTTCGTCGGCGGCGACCGCTCTGAGGTGATCCTGCCCGAACCCCAGATAGACCTGCTGAAGGCGCTCGCCGCCACCGGCAAGCCCCTGGTCGTGGTCATCGCCTCGGGCAGCGCCGTTTCCCTGGGCGACCTCAAGCCCGAGGCGGTGCTGCAACTCTGGTACCCCGGTGTCGAAGGCGGGACCGCCCTGGCGGCCGTGCTCAGCGGCGACGTCAATCCGTCCGGCCGCCTGCCGGTGACCGTCTACGCCTCCAGCGCCGACCTGCCGGCCTTCACCGACTACGGCATGAAGGAGCGGACCTACCGCTACTTCACGGGCACGCCCGCCTGGTCCTTCGGTCACGGCCTCAGCTACACCCGCTTCGCCTATCAGCCGCCCCGCCTGCCCGCCACCATCGCTGCGGGCCAGCCGGTCGAGGTCGCCGTCTCTGTCCGCAACATCGGCGCGCGGCCGGGCGAGGAGGTGGTTCAGGCCTATCTGCTGCCGCCGGACGCCGGGCGCGAAGGCAATCTGACCGACCCGGTCTTGCAACGTCAGCTCGCCGGTTTCGCACGGGTGTCCACCGCGCCGGGCCAGACCCGCGAGGTCAGACTGACCATCGACCCGCGCGCCATGAGCAGCGTGGACCGCACGGGTACGCGCCGCGTCCTGCCGGGCGCCTATCGTCTGTGGCTGGGCGGCGGTCAGCCGGGCGACGCCGACGGCGTCTGGGCCCAGTTCGTCGTCACCGGCCAGGCTGTGGAGTTGCCGAAATGATCCCGACCCGACGCACCCTTCTCGCCACGGGCGCCGCCTTCGCCGCCGCTCCGGCGCTCGCTGCCGCCCCCGCCGCCCCCTTGATCAGCCGCCGCCCCGCCGTGTCGGATCGCCGCTTCACCAGCGTCGCCGTCGAGGCGGAAATCCAGCGCGTCTCGGCCCGGATCGCCGATCCGAAACTGCGGTGGATGTTCGCCAACTGCTATCCGAACACCCTCGACACCACCGTGCGGATGTCCCAGGTGGACGGCGCGCCCGACGCCTTCGTCATCACCGGCGACATCCCCTGCCTGTGGCTGCGGGACTCGGCGGCGCAGCTGAAGCCCTATCTGCATCTGGCGAACCGCGACCCCGCCTTGGCCGACGTCTTCCGGGGCCTGATCGCCCGCCAGGCCCGCTCGATCCTGATCGACCCCTACGCCAACGCCTTCATGGAAGACCCGTCGGCCGCCTCCAATCTTGAATGGGCCCTGTCCGACGAGACGGAGATGAAGCCCGGCGTGGCCGAGCGGAAATGGGAGATCGATTCCCTCTGCTATCCGATCCGTCTCGCCTACGGCTATTGGCGCCAGACCCGCGACCCGCGCCCGTTCGACGCCACCTGGGCGGCGGCGGCGGCGGCGTCTGTGCGGACCCTGCGCGAACAGCAGCGCAAGGACGGTCCCGGACCCTATCGTTTCCGGCGCAAGGCCAACCAGCCGACCGAGACCCTGCTGTGGGGCCATGGCAATCCGACCCGGCCGGTCGGGCTGATCCATTCCGCCTTCCGCCCATCGGACGACGCCTGCCTCTATCCCTTCCTGATCCCCGCCAACCTGTTCGCCGTGACCAGCCTGCGCGAGCTGGCCGTTCTGGCCGTCGAGGCCCGTCCCGATCCCGTCCTGGCCGCCCAGGCAACGGCCCTGGCCGACGAGGTCGAGGCCGCCCTGCGCCAATGGGGGACCATGCGCCTACGCGACGGGCGCGAGGTCTGGGCCTATGAGGTCGACGGCTTCGGCAACGCCGTCTTCATGGACGACGCCAACGCCCCCTCCCTGTCCAGCCTCGCCTATCTGGGCTGCGTCAGTCCCGCCGACCCTCTGTGGCGCCGCACCCGCGATGCGGCCTGGAGCCCCGACAATCCCTGGTTCTTCAAGGGCCGCGCGGCCGAGGGCATAGGCGGCCCCCATGTCGGCCAGGGCCAGGTCTGGCCCATGTCCCTGATCATCCGCGCCCTGTCGTCCGACGATCCCGCCGTGATCCGGGCCTGTCTGCGCCAGTTGCGCGACACCGACGCCGCCACCGGCTTCATGCACGAGGCCTTCGACCAGGACGATCCGACCCGGTTCACACGGTCCTGGTTCGCCTGGGCCAACGGCCTGTTCGGCGAACTGATCGTCCACCTCGCCGACGCCCACCCCCAGCTGTTGTCGGAGTCGCTATGACCCCCTCGCGCCGCCAACTCCTCGCCACCACGGGCGCAGGCCTCGCCTTGGCCGCCCTACCGGCCGCAGCCGGCGACCGCCGCTCGCGTTCTGTCGCCAACCTGTTCATCGGCACCGGCGGGACCGGCCACACCTATCCTGGCGCCACCCTGCCCTTCGGCATGGTCCAGCTCAGCCCTGACACCGGCGTCGAACGCTGGGAGACCTGTTCCGGCTACCATCGCGACGACAAGACCATCCTGGGCTTCTCGCACACCCACCTGTCGGGGACCGGTATCGGCGACATGCTCGACGTCCTGGTTACCCCGCGCGTCGGCCCGGTCAAACTGCTGCCGGGCGCCGAGGATGATCCCGCATCGGGCTATCGTCAGCACTTCAGCGGCGAACAGGCCGAACCCGGCTATTATCGCGTCTTGCTGGAGTCCGGCGTCGAAGCCGAGCTGACCGCCACCCATCGGGTCGGCTGGCACCGCTATCGCTTTCCTGCGGGTCAGGGCCATCTTCTGCTGGACCTGTCGCACCTCGTGCTCGACTCGTCCGACACCCGACCGCTGATCGACGAGGCCTTGCTGAATATGGAGGCCGACGGGACGCTTACGGGAACGCGACGCGTGTTCCGTTGGGCCAAGGGCCGACGCATCTTCTTTGCGATGCAATTCTCACGCGCGCCGGATCGGATCGACTTCTACGGCGACGACGACGCCCCCCAGCCGGCCGGCAGCGACGGCGTGGCGGGCAAGCGGCTGAAAGCCGTGCTCCATTTTGACGACGCCGATTCCGCGCCGCTGCTGGTGCGCTGCGGCCTGTCCGCCGTCGATGCGGCCGGAGCTCGCGCGAACCTGGCAGCCGAGGCCCAGGCCCAGGCCCAGGCATGGGACTTCGATCAGGTCCGCCGCAAGGCCGCAAACCTTTGGCATGAGCATCTGGACACCGTGAAGGTGCGGGGCGGCACGGAGGATCAACGGGTCATCCTGACGACCGCCCTCTATCACGCCCAACTAGCGCCGACCCTGTTTTCGGACGTCGATGGGCGTTACGTCGGACTGGACGGACAGATGCACGCTGCGGCCTCCGGCCAGGCCGCGTTCAGCACCTATTCCCTGTGGGACACCTACCGCGCCCTGCACCCGCTGCTGACGCTGATCGCGCCGGCTCGAACGAAACAGTTCGTCGACGACCTGATCCGCCAGACGGTTCAGTCGCCTTACGGACCGCCTGTCTGGCCGCTGCAGGGCAAGGAAACCGGCACGATGATCGGCTGGCACGCCGTCCCGGTGCTGGCCGAAGCTCTGGCCAAGGGGATACCTGCCGACTACGCCGCCGCCTGGCCCGCCATCGCCAAGCGCAGTTTTGATTTCTCCGCCCCGGACAAGGACAACAGTCTGGGCCGCGAGCCCTACGACCGCCTGGGCTATGTGCCGGCCGACAAGGTGTTCGAAAGCGTCAGCCGCACCCAGGAATACGCCTATGACGACTGGGCGGCCTCCCGCCTCGCCCTGGCGGCGGGCCAGGCGGACGACGCAGAGCGGCTGGCCAAACGGTCGGGCAACTGGCGCAACGTCATCGACGGCGACATCGGCTTCGCCCGCCCACGCTTCGAGAACGGAAGCTGGTGGGCGCCCTATGATCCGATCCAGCTCGGCCATATGCCCAAGCCGTGGTGGCGCGACTATACCGAGGCGAACGGCTGGCAGGCCACCTTCCTGAACCAGCACGACCTGTACGGCATGATCGACCATATGGGGGGCGACGCTCGCTATGAGGCCAAGCTCGACGCCCTGTTCAACGCCCCGTCCACTCTTCCTGACAATGCTCCGCCCGACATCTCCGGCCTGGTCGGCCAGTATGCTCATGGCAATGAGCCCGATCAGCATGCCGCCTATCTGTATGCCTATGTCGGCGCGCCGTGGAAGACTCAGGCCATGGTTCGCCGGTTGTGCACCGAGATGTACAAGAACGATCCTGACGGCATCATCGGCAATGACGACTGCGGCCAGATGAGCGCATGGTTCATCTTCTCCGCCCTGGGCTTCTATCCTGTGGATCCGGTCGAGGCCGCCTATGTCTTCGGGTCGCCGTTGTTCGAGCGGGCCGAGCTGCGCCTCGGCGAGGGGCGCACCCTGATCATCGATGCGCCGGGCAACCGGCCGGACACCCCCTATGTCGCCGCCGTCGCCTGGAATGGCCGGCCTTGGACCAAGAGCTGGATTTCCCACGCTGAACTGGCCCGGGGCGGCACGCTGCATTTCACCATGGCCGCCACGCCGAACCCCGCCTTTGGCCGCACCCTGGCCGATCGTCCTCCCTCCAACGGCCGCACACCTGCCTGATCCGGAGCCTCAAATGACCGAGATTTCCCGCCGAACCCTGATCGCCTCGGGCGTGCTCGCATCGACGCTGCCGGCCCTGCCGGCGCTCGCCGCCAACCGAGCGTCCGCAGCCGCGCCCGCACCCCCGCCCGCACCCTGGGGCGCCGTCCCCTCTGCCCGCCAGTGGCGTTGGCACCAGCGCGAGCAATACGCCTTCGTCCACTTCGCCATGAACACCTTCACGGACAAGGAATGGGGCTATGGCGACGAATCCCCGTCGATGTTCGACCCCACCGATTTCGATGCGGACCAGATCGTCGCCGCCGCCCAGGCCGGCAATCTGAAAGGCGTCATCCTGGTGGCCAAACACCATGACGGCTTCTGCCTGTGGCCGACGATGCTGACCGAGCATTGCATCCGCAACAGCCCCTACAAGGACGGCAAGGGCGACATCGTCGGCGAGGTTGCGGCCGCCTGTCGCCGGGCAGGCATGGGCTTCGGCATCTATCTGTCGCCGTGGGATCGCAACCACGCCGAATACGGCCGCCCCGCCTATATCGAGTACTTCCGCAAGCACGTGGTCGAGCTGTGCACCCGCTACGGCGAGCTGTTCGAGTTCTGGTTTGACGGGGCCAACGGCGGCGACGGCTACTATGGCGGTGCGCGCGAGACGCGCCAGATCGACGCCCCCGCCTATTACAACTGGCCCTCGATCGTCGCCCTGGTCCACAGCCATCAGCCCATGGCCTGCACCTTCGACCCCCTGGGCGCCGACATTCGCTGGGTCGGCAATGAGGACGGGATCGCCGGCGATCCCTGCTGGCCCACCATGCCCAACCACCCCTATGTCCAAAGCGAGGGCAATTCCGGCGTGCGCGGCGCCCCCCTGTGGTGGCCGGCCGAGACCAACACCTCGATCCGCCCCGGCTGGTTCTTCCACGCCGACGAGGACGCCAAGGTCCGCAGCCCCGCCAATCTGGTCCGTTATTTCGACACCTCGGTCGGGCGCGGCACCAATATGAACCTGAACATCCCGCCCGACCGGCGCGGCCGCATCCCGGATCAGGACGTCCGCATCCTGAAAAGCTTCGGCGATGCGATCCGGGCCAGTTTCGCCGTCAATCTGGCGGACGGCGCCGCCGTCTCGGCCAGCCATGTGCGCGGCCCCGGCTATGAGCCCGCCCGGGTGCTGGACGGCGACCGCGAAACCTATTGGTCCACGCCCGACGACGTCGTCACCCCCACCCTGACGCTGGACCTGGCCTCGGAACAGAGCTTCGACCTGATCCGTCTGCGCGAATACCTGCCGCTCGGCGTGCGCGTCACCCGTTTCGCTGTCGAAGCCGAGGTGGAGGGCGCCTGGCGCGTCCTGGCCGAGCACGAGTGCATCTCGGCCCAGCGCATCATCCGCCTGGACCAGCCGATCAAGGCCCGTCGTCTGCGGCTGCGCGTGCTGGAGGCTCCGGCCTGCCCCGCCATCAGCGAGTTCGCCGTCTTCCGCTCGGTCGCGCCCGTCGCCGTCCCGCCGGTGGCGTCCAGTGACGCGAAAGTCCTGTCCACCGCCGGCTGGCGCATCGTCGAAGCCAGCGCCCCGGGCGCCGAGGCCCTGCTGGATGCCGAGGTCTCCACCGCCTGGATCCAGCCTGCGCCGACGCCGTCGAAACCGGCGACCGTCACTCTCGACCTGGGCGCGGTTCAGGATCTGGGCGGCTTCAGCCTGACCCCGGCCCGCCACCCGATCGCCGGCGCGGCGCCCCCGCGCGGCTACAGTGTCGAACTCAGCACCGACGGAACCCGCTGGACGCCCGAGGCGACCGGCGAACTGTCCAACATCGCCTACGCCCTCTCCACCCAGAGGGTGGCCTTCGCCGCCCCCCGCTCGGCCCGCTACATGCGCTTCATCTTCGCCGAGACCGCCGTCCCCGCCGTCCGCCTCGCCATCGCCGGCATTGGCGGGTTCAAACCCTGACGCGGCGCGCGGCGAGCCCCGGCGACTGCCCCGCTCAGGGCTTCGCCGGGGCCATGGTGATCAGGTTCCGCCCTGGTCGCAGGAGCCGCTGTCGTCCTTGCCAGACGAAAACGCCGCTCAGTCCTCGCGGAAGCCGCACGTCCGCCGACAGCCGCCCGGTTCGTTCATCCACCCGATAGCGGGTTTCGATCACCCCCTGGGGGTGAACCGTGGCCGCATCCAACCGTCTCAACCCCCCGAGGTGCGGCTCGATCCTGACCCGCGCATAGCCTGGCGCGTCGGGCTTCACGCCCGCAACCAGACGCAACAGATCACTGGTCGGGTGAGCGCTCCACGCATGGCTGTCAGAGCGCGTCGGATCTGGCTCTTCGGGCCAGGTGGTGAAGTTCTGGCCCAACATATCCCGCCACGGCTGCAACAGGGCAAGATAGGCGTCGGCTAGACCAGCATGCTCTACGGCTCGAGACAGATAGAATGAAAAATAATAGGTGACCGGCGTGATCTCCGGAAAAGACCGAGAAGCGTTCCGTGCAACGATTTTTTCGATCAAGGCGGCCTGACCGGACGTCGGCTCAACGTCATAAAGAACCGCAAGCAGATTGGCGTGCTGGCTGAACCGATCTTTGAGGGGAGAATCCGCATAGAGGCCCCGGGTCGCGTCCCAGCATTGATCCCTGATCCCCAGGCGCAGCCGTTCCGCCTCCCGGCGGTCCGCGTCGGCTCGCTCAGGCTCGCCCGCAGCGCCCTCCAACTCCGCCGCCTGAACCAGAGCGCCGAGATAGAGCAAGCTGATGATGCAGGAGTCCGGCTTGACGGGATCGTCACTGCGCGGCTGTTCGCTCAGCCCGGCGCGCCAGTCAATAAACAGCCAGCCCGGCGTTTGGCGCACCAGCCCCTTGTCCGTGACATAGGGCGCATACCAGTTGAGCACAGCACGGACCCCGTCCAGATTGCGACGCACCACCGACAGGTCAGGCTGGTTCATCCAGTAATCATGGATCATTCCGATCCAAAGGAGAGCGAACGGCGGGATCGAGTTTTGACCGCTTGAAGGCCAGGCCGCCTGCGGCAGGCCATCGACCACGCGAGACGCGTCGAACGCGTCGATGGCCTGGATCGCAAGCCGACTGTCGCCGGACACGTCATAACTGACCAGGGCTTGGATACGGGTGTCGCCGATATACTGAAGCTGCTCCCAGTAGGCCGTGTCCATATAGGTTTCGTGGGCGTCGAACTTCACCGTGTTCCAGCCGATCCGCCAGATCTGGTTCAACTGCACGTCATCGCTGTCAAACCACGCCCGGGTTTCGAACGGATAGCCGGTCTCATAGGCTTTGACGGCGTTTAGCATCAACGGTTGATCATCGGTCTTGATCCTGACCTGCATGAACCTCCATGCCCGCCACCAGGCCGGTCGAAAGATCTGTTCGCCGCCGACCGGCAGGAACCTGTCCGTCAAGCCCAAGGCGCGTCCGTCTCCAACCGCGGCGCGGTCGCTCAACCGGCGGCCATTGGCGTCATAAAGCGCCTCGACATAGGTCGCTTCGATCGTGGCGCCGGCTCCCCCCGCCAGATCGAACTCCGGATAGGCGCCCAGCACGCGCCCAGTGTCGATCAGCAGTTCGACCTCGCTATGGGCCGGCACGCGGATTGGACGAGCCGGAAAGGCCGAGGCGTCGACACCCGTCGCGCGCACCACCGCGCCGATCGGAACCTCGTCGTGTCGCATGGCGGGCAGAACATCTGCGCCTAGGGTCCAGGGCGACGTTTCGCCAGCCTGAAGCGCCGGCGCCGGCGCCACCCATTCCGCATCTGTTTTTGGCGTCGTCAGCCAGGCGTCGGCTTGAAACTGCCCCTGGATCGTCTCAGGCGCGCCGGCGACATAATAGCCGCTCGGCCCGACGGCGGCGGCCATCTGAGACCGTCCGTCGCCGACCGTCCGGCGGTCGTTGCGACGCACACGCCAATCGCCGCGTCCCGTATCGATCCGGTCTGCCCAGACGGCGTCCATCGCTTCCAGGCGAAAGCCGGTACGGGCGGACACCTGCGCCATGGGCTTGTTCGGCCCGTCATTCCAAACCTCGGCGGCGATGATATTCGGTCCAGCTTCGAGGTAGGGCGCCAAATCGACCGAGGCCACGCGCCAGTGGGCCAGGTCGCCCCGTGAAGGGCCAGCGGCGACGCGGCGGCCGTTCACGTAAAGTACAAATCGATTGTCCGCCGTCACCGCGACCTTCAGCTCCGCAGGGCGGCGGTCCAGGGAAAGCACAGACTGGAATTGGAGATTGACCGCAGTTTGGGCCGCTGCGCCGCGCGCTTGCGGATGCGTGACCCAATCGCCGGCCTGAACGGAAGACACCGTCAGCCAGGCTCCAATCAAGACCGAAGCCCATACAGCAGGTTTCATCATATAGCCTCCGATCCGCCAGAACTGGCCGCCGCGCACAATCATGTCAACGTCGATGCTGGCCGTCTCTGGCCCAGCTCGGAAGCTGCGCCGCCGGGGTCCAGACGGCGGTCGTCGCTGAGGACTGATCTTCCCCCGCAAAAGTGGACGGGGTTAAGCCGCTCTGCGTTCGGCCTCGGCGGGGCTGATATAGCCCAGTGACGAGTGCAGGCGACAGGGATTGTAGAAGCCCTCGATGTATCCGAACAGGTCTCGCCGGGCTTGGTCTCTGGTGGCGTAGACGCGGTGATGGACGCGCTCTGTTTCGAGGGTGTGGAAGAAGCTTTCCATCGGGGCATTGTCCCAGCAGTCGCCCTTGCGGCTCATCGACGGGGTGATGCCTGATCGGGCCAGGGCTGATCGATAGGCTTCGGCTGCGTATTGGATGCCACGGTCCGAGTGGTGGATCAGGCCGGCCGCGGGTTTCTGACGTTCGACGGCCATGTTGAGGGCGTCCAGGGCGATCTCTGTGTGCAGGGTCTGGCGCATCGACTAGCCGACGATCTTACGGGTGTACATGTCGAGGATGGCGGCGAGGTAGAGCCAGCCTTCGCCCGTCGGGATGTATGTCAGGTCGGCGAGCCAGACCTGGTTGGGCGCCGCCGCCTCGAAGTTCCGGGCCAGCCGGTTGGGCGCGATGGGATAGCCGTGGCGGCTGTTCGTCGTCCGGGCGCGACGCGGCAGGGCCGCCAATCCTCGCAGGCCGGCGCAGCGCATCAGCCGTTCCACGCGGGATCGACCGACCCGACGCCCATGCCGCCGCAGGGTGGCGTAGACGCGGTGCGAGCCGTAGCAGCCGCTGCTCTCGGCATGGATCAGCCGGATGTCCTCGGTCAGCTCGCGATTGGCCACGGACGTCGGGCTCTCGGGGCGACCGCGCCAGGCGTAGTATCCGCTGGCCGACAGCCCCAGGACCGCGCACATCACGCGAACCGGCCAGAGCTGACGATGCCGATCGACGAACCCGAACTTCATCGGGAGGCCGCTCCGAAGATGAGCGCGGCTTTTTTTAGGATATCTCGCTCCATCCGAAGCTGACCGTTCTCCCGTCGTAACCGGGCCACCTCCGCCGCCAGATCCGACGGCGACGGGGACGACGCCTGCGTTGTGGGGCGCCGCGACGTCCCCGTCGCCTGCACCCCGAACTGCGTCATCCATCGACGCAGCACCGTCTCGTGCAGTCCCAACTCTCTGGCGACCGCGCCGGCGGTCAGCCCACTGTTGGCGACCCGATCAACGGCCTCCCGCTTGAACGATTCCGGAAACACCCGGCGTTGAGCACTCATCAGACACTCCTCTCCAGCTCCGAAAAGCTAGCATGGGTGTCCACCAAAACGAGGGAGGATCACTACGGCACAGTCGGCGACGTCGCCTCGGTCGCCGAGTTCGTCCGCGCCTGGCTTCTGCTGCACGACGCCCAGGATCGTCCCGTGCTGCTCGCCGGCGAAAGCTGGGGCGCCGGCCGCGCCGCCAGCGTCGGCTATCGCCTTCTGCGCCAAGGCGTTCCGATCAAGGGCCTGATCCTGATTTCAGGCGGGGACGGCCTCAACACGCCCTATCTGACCAAGGAGACAGCAACCGCCCTGCGCATCGTCGACCTGGCGCCCGTGGCCCTTTTCCACGGCAAGCTTGATCCGACGCTCGGCGGCGACGCTGAAACCGCCCGACGCGCCGCCGAGGCCTGGGCGCGCGACGTCTATCTCCCGGCCCTGACCAAGGCCGGAGACCTGTCTGAAACCGAGCGCACGAAGGTCGTGACCGACCTCTCGCGTTTCACGGGCGTCCCCATCGAACTCATCGACCGGACCAGCCTGACCTTCACGCCCCGTCAGTATCTGCGTGGCGTCCTCCAGCCGGAGGGCCGCGTCCTGAACATCTTTGACATGCGTCTGACCGAGTCTTCGCCGACGGAGTTCACCGGCGCCATCGACCGCTATCTGCGTCGCGACCTCGGCTATGTGACCGATCTTCCCTATGTGGGCCTCAGCGAAGCGGACATCGGCTACGCGCCCGGCGATCGCTATCCGGCCAGCGTCGGCGCACGCTGGAACTACGCCACCATCGACGCCTCTCCGGAACAGATCGACGCGGCGATCCGCGAGGCCATTCAGCGCGGCGGCGGCCCGCCCCGGATCGGCCCGCCCTTGCCCGGAACCGAGGAAGCTATCGCTCTGGCGCCTGGACTAAAGGTTCTGGTCGCGGCCGGCCTCTATGATTCCCTGTCCAGCTGCACCGTCAACGACGAACTCCACCGACGCCTGCCGCCCTCGCTTCGCTCGGCCATCATCTATCGCTGCTACACCGGCGGCCACATGTTCTATCGCGATGCGACATCGCGACTGCAGTTCAGCCGGGACATCAAGGATCTCATCCGGACAATCCCTTAGACTTGGCGGCGATGCCGGTTTCTTCTTTCAGCGCGCTCGAGCAATAGAGACTGAACCGCAGGGCCCTACCGACGCGGCGTTCCCCCTTGCGGCCCTCGCTCGTTAGTATGTAACACTACCTAAGCACAGGGGAAGATTTCTATGTCTCGTTTCACACTCTCGGCCGTGGCGGGCGGCCTGGCCGCGGCAACCGTCATCGGCGCCGTAAGCGCTGCGGCCCAGCAGACGCCGCCGCCGCTGGCAGACGCCGCCACGGCCTCACAAAGCGAAATCCCCCAGACCTTCCAGCCCGCCACGCCGGACTACGACTATGTCCGTCGCGAAGTGATGATCCCGATGCGCGACGGCGTGCGTCTGCACACCGTCCTCATCATTCCCAAAGGCTTGAGCGACGCGCCGATCATTCTGGACCGCACGCCCTATAACGCCAGCCGCCTTACGGGCGGGGGCTCTAGCGTCCATGCCGAGATGGGCGTGCGCCAAGGCTACGGCACATTGCTGCAGCACGGCTACATCCTCGCCGCTCAGGATGTGCGCGGCAAATACGGCTCCGAGGGCGACTATGTGATGAACCGCCCCCTCTCCGGGCCGCTGAACACCACCGGCGTCGATCATGCCACCGACGCCTATGACACCATCGAATGGCTGGTGCACAATGTGCCGGAGGCCAACGGCCGCGTCGCGACCATGGGCAATTCCTACGATGGATTCACCGTCACACAGAGCCTGATCAATCCCCACCCGGCGCTGAAAGCCGCCGTGCCGATGATGGCCATGGTCGATGGCTGGATGGGCGACGACTGGTTCCATAACGGCGCCTTCCGCTGGCTCGCGGCCATCAACTATACCCTGGGGCAGGAAGGCGGTCGCGCCGGCGGCCCGTCCTGGCCCACCGCCTGCCATGACGACTACGACTGCGCCCTGCGCGCCGGATCTGCGGCGCAGCTGGGCGAGCGTATGGGCGTGAACCAGACGGGCTTTTGGAACCAGTTGTTGCGCCACCCCGCCTATGACGAGTGGTGGCAGGCGCAGGCGGTCGACAAGATTCTGGCCGACCAGCCGCTGCGCGTGCCGACCCTGTGGGTGCACGGCCTATGGGACCAGGAGGACATCTACGGCACCCTCGCCGCCTATCGCGCGACCGAGACCAAGGACGTGGACAACGACATGAATTTCCTGGTCGCTGGGCCGTGGATGCACGGGGGCGCCTATCGCGACAGCGGGGCGAACATCGGCCCGGTCCAGTTCGACAGTTCGACGTCGCTGTACTTCCAGCGCCACATCCTGCTGCCCTTCCTCGACGCGCGTCTCAAGACACACGGCGCACCGGCGCAGATCGCCCCGGTCAGCCTGTTCGAATCCGGGATCAACGAGTGGCGCTTCCAAACGGCCTGGCCGACCGAGGCGCCGACCCGCC
Organism: Brevundimonas sp. SL130; assembly: GCF_026625805.1. Classification (NCBI taxonomy): domain Bacteria; kingdom Pseudomonadati; phylum Pseudomonadota; class Alphaproteobacteria; order Caulobacterales; family Caulobacteraceae; genus Brevundimonas; species Brevundimonas sp. SL130. The sequence continues at coordinate 1,756,894 of NZ_CP113064.1, read as the reverse complement.
GCCTCTACCTCCAGTCCGGCAACGGACTGGCCTTCACACCCCCGAGCGATAGCGGCCCCGCCTTCGATGAGTATACGGCCGATCCCGCCCATCCCGTGCCCTACATCGCCCGGCCCGTCAGAGGGGACGATTGGCGGGGCTGGCTGGCGACCGACCAGCGCCCCTATAGTGATCGCGCCGACGTCGTGACCTATGTCTCGGAGCCGCTGAATGAACCGGTGCGTATCTCGGGCAATCCGCAGGTTCACCTGTTCGCCTCGACCACCGGCACGGACTCGGATTGGGTGGTCAAGCTGATCGACGTCTATCCGGACGAATACTATCTGCAGCCCGAGATGGGCGGCTATCAGCTGGCGGTGTCGATGGACATCTTCCGCGGCCGCTATCGCGAAAGCCTGAGCACGCCCAAGGCCGTCACGCCGAACAAGCCGCTAGAGTACAAGTGGGCCCTGCCTGCGGCCAGCCACACCTTCCTGCCGGGCCACCGGATCATGGTGCAGGTCCAGTCCAGCTGGTTCCCGCTCTACGACCGCAATCCCCAGACCTTCGTGTCGAACATCATGTTCGCCAAGCCTGAGGATTATCGCCGCGCGACCCAGCGCGTGTACCACGGCGGCGACGCCGAGACCTTCATCGACCTGCCGATGGCCCAGGCGCAGCCCTAGATTTAGAAGCGCCTCACAAGCCCGCGTCAGGCGTGTGACGTGATTTACGTCCCCCTCTCGTCCTGCGGCCATAGTCGGAGGCCGCAGGACGAGAGGGCGATCTGGAGCTCCGGCGGAAACGGTCGGCGGCGCTGAAACAAGAGCCCGGCGACCAAAGACACCCTGATTCAACACGAAAGGATCACGCCTTAGGGTCGGGACTCGTGCGCACGGCGCAGGCGCGTGCGACGAAGGCTGCCGAGGACGAAAGTCGAATTGCCGCCCCAACCCTCACTTCCCGAAAAAGAATTCGACCGGCACGACCAATTCGATCCGATCCCCCGCGACCTCGGCTGGAGGTCCAGGCAGGGGCTGGGCGCGCGTCAACATGTCAAGCGCAGCGCGATCCAGGGACGCCTGGCCTGACCCACGCTCGATGCGTGAGGTCAGCACCCGTCCATCCCGGTTCATCGTGAACCGCACATGGACCACGCCCTGTAGTCGCCGCGCCTGGGCGGCGGCTGGAAACCGCTTGTTCTGTTCGAGATGCGCCAGGAGCCGCGCCTGCCAGGTCGAAGGCGCCGAAGAGGCGGAAGCAGCAGGCGGCGCAGGTCGCGACAGAGGCGCCGTGGTCGCCGGCGCAGGCGTCGCCTGAACCGAGGCCGTCGGCTGTGGTGTTCGATCTGGAATAACGAGCGGCTCGACCTCGTCCTGCGGCGCCTTCAGACGCACCTTCTCGACCTCACGCGGCACAGGTTTGGACGCCGCGGCCTCCACCTGAAGCAGACCGGCAGGACGTTCGGAAACCGGCTCCGGTGGCGCCTGAGCGCGCACCAATTCGACCAGGATCGCAGGCTCTTCCACAGGGATGGTCGATGGAGAGTGCCGGATCAACATCAACCCCGCGAAAGGCAGGACATGCAGAATGACGGCGCCCGCCATGGCGCACGCTCGTTCTAACGCCTTCCCACGTCCAGCGGTCGTGCGCGCGCGCGCACGACCGTGCGTCTGGGCCATGACCTCAAACGTCGCCAAAGACATCACGAACGAGCCCGTGAACGCGCACGAAGGCCGCCTTGCCGCCCTCGATCACTCGCGCCTCTTCGACCGGCGTCAGATCGATACTGTCCAAGGCTGCCGTGAACTCACGCCAGTGCCGCGCCCGCCCCTCGGGTGACGCCGCCAAGTGACGCGCGCCGTGTGTCTCGTTCAGGCCAAGGGCCGCCGACCATTTCAGCAAGAACGCCGCACCCAGGTGGGAGCCCTCCGCGACATAGAGCCACCCCATGGCGGTCGGCAGATCAATCTCGCCGTGGGTGAAACGCGGCGATGTGACAATGAGCGGCGCCTCGCCGCCCACGTCTTTCAGATCCTGCACGATCTGACTAAAGCGTCTGCGCCCCGAAAGATCAGGCAACAACGCGTCCAGGGCCGGATCATCATAAAGGGCGTCGATGTCGCGGTGGAACCCATACTGCACCGCCAGAAAGCGCGCATAGCGTTCCAGGTTCTCGAACGGACGCTGCGCGACGATCGCCTTGTCGAGGCGGTCGTGGGTCTCGTGTGTCATATCCTTCAGCCGCTTCGAACGGCTGCGTTCTTCGATTAAGTCAGTCATGTCTCACTCGTATTCGCCTCGGTCGAGAACGAGGTCGCACCCTCGACCGAGGGATGGGGGCGTGATCGTACAGAAGTCCGGCCGACGGCATCGCCGGCCGGACACCATCCGTGGCTAGAATCGATAGTTCAGGCCGAAACGAACCGTGTGCAGGTGCAACTCGCTGGTCGAGATACGGCCAATCGCGTCATCAGCCCCACTTGGAACAGTGACTCCGCCGGAGGTGTAGCCGCGATTGATGTTGCGGCTGGCGCGGTCGAACTGAAAATCCTCGTCGCCGAAGTGGCTATAGAGGTATTCGGCCTTCAGCGAGACATGGTCGCTGAAGGCGATTTCAGCGCCGCCGCCCCACACCCAGCCCAGGCGCAATTCTTCGGTCTCTTCGCTGAAATAAGGGCGCGTGACCAAGCCGAACGGTAAGGCGGCGCTGGCCGAGCTCGACCGGCTCTGTATCCGTGTCTGCCGTTCGTTCTGCAACGCCAGACCGCCGGAGCCATAGACCAGGGTTCGACCGAAGCTCTGGCCCAGACGCAGACGGGCTGAGGCATTCCAGTTGTACTCATAGCGGTACTCGGCCTGAATGATCTCCTTGTCTGCATAGCGCCCTGTATCAAGCTCCGTCGCGACATAGATTTCACGGCCCTTGGCCGGGCTGGCGCCGCCATCGACCTCGACGCCCGCTATCCAACGACCGGCGAATTGACGATTGTAGCCGAACTGTAGGCCGCCGGTCGCCGCACGGGCCTGACGATCAACCCGTTCAGAGGCGGCGACAGCGCTGGCGACACCCGTGGCTGAGGTCGTGTTCCCCCTGGCGCTATACTGTCCCCAATCCATGTGGGAGCCGACGTAGAAGCCCGTCCAGTCGCCGTCGAAGCCCTGCAGCGGGTCGGCGCTCAAGCCTTCTGCGGCGGCGCGCGCGCGACGCCGGGTCGAACTCGGGCTCTCCCATTCCCCGTCGCCGAACCGGGCGACCAGATTGAGGCTGAGGGTGCGCCCCGGCGCCGGCAGAACGGCCACGCCTTGGCCCAGGCTCAGGGCGTCGACGTAATAGACGTCCATCAGATTGTTCACGGTGAAGTTGACGCTGGTCCGCGCATTGATCGCATAGCTGCCGTAGAGATCGACCACCTCATAGGCGGGCTCGCGCTCAACCTTGCTGTAGCGGGCGCCCAGTTCCAGCTTTTCATTCAGCGCCCGCCCGCCCAGGGTGAAGGAGTTGCTTCGCCGTGGCGGAATATGACCCGTGAACCAGGATTGGTTCGTGGAGGCCATGCCCTGTTCGCAATAATCACTCTGGCCGGCCGCCGCCCGACTGCAGGTGGTGATGTCGATATATTCGGTGCCGGAAAGCTCGCCGAAGATCCAGCCACGATCATAGCGGGCCGAATATTCGTACCCCTTCAGGCTGACCCGAGGGATATTGGTCCTGACCAGAATGCTGGTGGAGTTTCCATTGGGGGCGGTGAGCAGCTCGTTGCCCAGGGTGATGTAGTCGGTGACGTCATTATGGAACCAGCCGAACTTAGCCTGGAACATATCATCGTCGCCCAGCAGACCATACCCTTCGTAGTTGGCGCCGATCTCGGTGTTATGGGCATGTTCAGGCCGCAGGTTGGTGTAGGGATTGACCGATCCGGAGAAGCCCTCGGTGCCTTCGAACGGGCTGGCGGCGCGCAGGGCTTCAGCATATCGGCCATAGAACTGGATGCCGCGGATCGGCTCGATGACCGCCGAGAAGATCGGCGCCCAACCCGAGGCCTCATCGCGATTGATGACGCCGCCCTGAACCCAGCTGACGCCCGCCTTGCTGTCCTGCACGACATTGTCGAGATAGCGTGTGGCCAGTTGCAGCGTGGCCCAGGGCGCCGGCTTGTAGGTCCCGGCGATGAAGGCGCTGTACTGTCGACGCCAGCCCTCGCGTATGTTGTCCCAGGCCCGGCCCGGATATTCCTCGTTCAACCTGGCCCAGTCGCTCGACTTACCGAACTTCTCGAAATCATAGGCCCCGCCATAGGCGATCGAAACTTCACCAGCCTCGCCCGTAAAGCGCGAGGTGTTCGACAGGGTCAGACCACGGCGCTGGGACAGGGTCGCGGCGAACTTATCGCCATTGTAGACGTAATCCCCGTAGTTCAGCCGCACTGGATCGACGACAAAACTGTCGATTTCGGTAAGCCAGACATCCGCCTTGAAATCGATCAGCGGCGAGGACGGATTATAGCGATAGCGCGCCGTCCAGGTATCGACGGCGATGTCTGAAGTCGTCTGACGCGGCGTCGTCCCATACATCAGCTGAGACGGTTTCATCTCGCCATGCTCGGTTTCGTAACGCATGAAGGAGACGTCCAGGGTATGGTCTTCGTTCGGCCGGACCACGGTCCGCAGCAGGTACGAGGTGTTGTCGTGCGACGTGTTGATGACCTGCTCGTCATAGCTGAAACGGTTCGCGCCACCCTTCCAGTCGTCAGGACTGATGCCTTCCCCGCCGGCGTAGTAGTTGCCAGACTTACGACGCACGACCGCCGCGACCAGGTCGAACAGATCCGAGCGATAGCCGTAGGCGACCGATAGATTGCCTCCGCGCAGATCCAGGAAATCCGGACGGTTGAAGTTGCGCACCGCCGGCTCATCGCCGCCGATGGTCACCCCGGCGGGAGCTTTGACGTTGTTGCCGGTCAAACCCGCACGCACCACAAACCCGTAACTGCCGCCCGGCGCGACGATGTCGCCGGCGTTCAGGGTCCGCGCCCGGACAACACCACCGATAGCGCCCGAAGCGTCTGCGGCTGCACTGGGCCCCTTTTCAATCCAGACGCCGCCGATCAGATCAGGGTCAAGATAGGTCCGGCCCGCCATGCCTGCATAACCGCGATAGACAGTCGATTCCTGCATGGCCCCGTCGATGACGATGGGCACCCGCCCCTGCCCCTGCATGCCCCGGATATTGACGTCGAGCGCGCCCGAGTTCCGGTTCTCGCCGTTCAGGACGCCCGGAATACCGCTCAGGAAATCACCGACCGACGAGCCGCGAAAACGCTGGATCTGGTCCTGGGAGATATAGTTGCTGGTCCCCGCCGTGCGGTATTGGGCGTTGGACGGATCACCGCCCTCGCCATCCTGGCCAAAGTCTCCCGACAGGCCGCTTGCGGCGCCCACACCGGTCGCACCCACGACACGAACTGCGCCCAGTTGAATGGCGCCGTCGGCGTCCGGCGCGCGTTCCAGCGTCACCAGATTGCCGTTGATGCGATAAGTGAATCCGGTGCCGCTCAACAGGCGGCTGAGCGCCTGTACCGGCGACATCGCACCGGACACGCCCGGCGACGACACGCCGTGAATAGCGGCGGCGTCAACGCTGATCTGCATGCGCGACTGCTGACCGAAGTCGGTCAAGGCGTCACCCAGCGGTTGGGCCGGTATGTTGAAGCTGCGGTCGGCTATTGATCCCGCCGCCTGCGCCATCGCCATGGAAGGCGCAGCCAACCCTACCAGAGCCGTCGTCGCCATCAGAAGTCCAGCGCAAATTCCGCCCGCCCCTGCCCGGCGCCGATACACCCGCGCCCCAATCCCCGAACTCACAATAACGCTCCCAAATCTCGTCAAACCAGTGGGAGACGCCATAGACTGCGAATGATTTTCAGCCGCGCATCGTCCCTAAAGGTTCCACGAATGGGCTGCGGCGTTTTTCGGAAAAAACTCTCGTTCCGGCCAAGTTTTGTTGGCCGGCATCTTTCAGTTCGCGGAAACGACCATAATCCAGGGTGAAATCCGTCGCACCTTGAGGTCATGCGCCTGGCCCAGGGCCGTCAGGGCGGCCATGGGGTCGTGCAGGTCATAGACACCCGTGACCCGCTGTTTATTCAACCGATCGCCGGTGGTCAGGATAACCCCATCATACCAGGGGCGCACGGCATCGACCACGTCACGGATCGGCTGGTCGTTGACTATGAGATCGCCGTGCGTCCAGGCCGCGACCTTATCCGGCCTCATCCGGCTGAGTTCAGTCCCCTGTGGCATGACCCTGATCCGATCGCCGGCGGACAGACGCGTCGAGATCACTGCGCCCTTGCTCCGATCCACACGCACCAGACCGTGGCGCACCGCGACATCGACGCCTTGACCATTCCGACCGACCTCGAACCCGGTGCCGAGAACCGTCGTCTCGACCTCGCCTGCCTCCACTCGGAAGGGCCGCGCCGGATCGCGCTGAACCTCAAAATAGGCAAGGCCCTTCAGAAGCCGCACATCGCGACGGCCGTCAGCATAGGCGATCTTGATGGCGCTACCCGGCGCCAGACGCGCCACGCTGCCGTCCTGCATCTGCACGGTGCGCATTTCGCCTAGGCCTGACACATAGTCGGACCGAAGATACAGCAGGACATTCGGCCCAGCCAGAATGGCGACACAGGCGGCCGCAGACATGACGGCCACCAGAGCGCGCTGGCTCCAGGCACGGCGAAAAACAGCAGGCCTCGCCCGCCGCGACGACCTGGGTTGCAGCGTTGCGGCAGGATCTGGGGCGGCGATATCCGACCAATAGGCGCGGTGAGCCGGCGGCGTGGCGTCTATCAGGCCGACGACCCACTGGGTCTCCGACCAGGCGGCGCCGTTATCCGGGCACGCCGACAACCAGGTTTCGAACCGAGCGCGAACCTCGACGTCATCGGGATTGTCCTGCAACAGGATAAGCCAGTCGGTGGCTTCGCGGTCCGTGCGTTCGACAGTTTCTGGGTCAAGGGCCGTCCGGTCGGGAATATTCGATGCCGACGTCATGACACTCCCCTCATATACCGGCGCCCAGCGGTCAACCGAGGCAGGATCGTTAAAGCCGAGGCGCACATCCGCCCCCTAATGATTAAACGCATAGGCGATGGGGTTTTTCGGAAATTAGATGGGCGATGCAAGATCAAGATGGCCGCCGCAATCCGATGCGGCACCGATACACGCCCTCGGCCACCAGTTCATGGACCACGGTGACCGACACGCCCAGGCGTGCGGCGATGTCCTTCAGCTTGACGCCGCCCAGACGATGCATTTCAACGGCGATCCGCATTCGCTCCGGCAACCCCTCCAGCACCTCCATTACGAGACGAAGTTCGTCCCGGGACGCCGTCGCCCCTTCGGGCGATGGCGTGTCGCTGGCGATCAGTTCGACCTGATCTTCAACGCCCTCAATGAAATGAGCCTGTTCGAAACGCCGCCGACGACGCCCGTCCAGAGCCAGATTGCGGACAATCCGATAGAGATAGCCGAGCGGTTCCTCCAGTGGGCGAAGACGACTCGCCGCCCCCAGCCGAACCCAGGCTTCCTGAACAATATCCTCGGCCGCCACCCGATCGCCGGTGATGTTGGCGGCATAATTCACCAGATCCCCGCGATGATCCGCATAAACGCTGAGGATTGTCCTAGCCTGAGGCACGCGCTGAAATCATTCCCAAAGGGGACGATCCTCTGCGCGTCTCGGGACACGCCTGAAGTTGAGATCGTTTCGCAAGTCCCACTACAGAGGGCGAGGTCTCACCGCAATGGGCGAGGTGTCGAAGGTATGAAGGTTGTTCACCCGAGGGGTGTGCTGAGAAGCTGGGATTGCGAAGCCAATCAACCCTCTACGGAGCCTCTCGGATGACCGTGCACAAGAATGCCCGGCTGACGCCTTCTGGTCGAGCCTTGCCGGCGGAACGGATCGAGGCGGATTGGCGAACGGCCATTGCAGCGGAGGCTGCAGGTGTGTCGGTTCGCACGCGTTGACCGGCTACCTCACCCTGCGGCCTATGCCGCGAGCCTGGCCGCAACAGGCCGCGCTGAGACGCGTAAAAAACGCCGGGACTTAGGTCGCCGCTGGATGAAAACTCAGGGGCAGGTCAATCACGAAACGGGATCACAGGCGAGCAATCGAACTCTGCGCTTTTGCGTGGACCTGAGCGATCCGACGCCCTCCGCGTGAACGCTCGTCCGCTCGAAAGCACGTTTCGCGCAAGAGGTTCGCGCAGTGGCCCATGACCTCAGAGTCGTGAACTCCGCGAATCGACACGGCCTACGCCCGCTGATTCTCTTTCACCGCAGTGCAGGCAGTTTCATCGAATCTCGCAGAAACTGCCCCCCCTATTGCCCCCCTGAGGCAAAAACACTTCCCTTACGGAGCATTTTTCAAACAGCGATTCACGTACGCGGCTGATTTCACTTCAAAACAGTGGTAGGCGGCGACGGGTTCGAACCGCCGACCCTCTCGGTGTAAACGAGATGCTCTGACCAGCTGAGCTAGCCGCCCTTGAACCGAAGCGGGCTTATGCCCTGCGTGCGTCAGCCGTTCAAGGCGCTTTTCAGACCCTCGCCGGGACGAAAGCGGGCGGTGCGGGAGGCGGCGCGGGCGATGGCCTCGCCGGTCTGGGGGTTGCGGGCCACCCCGGCCTTGCGATCGACCGGGGTGAAACTGCCGAAGCCGATCAGTTTGACGTCCTGGCCATGGGTCAGGGCGTCCACCACGCCCTCGGTGAAGGCGTCCAGCGCGACCTTGGCCTGATCGCGGCTGATGTTCGCGGCCACGGCCATGCGGCCGATAAGTTCGGCTTTTGTCATCTCATCCTCCCCTTGACCGTCAGTAAACGGCGGATTGGCGCTCGCGTCAAAAGCGAAAACGCCGCCGACAGGACTGTCGGCGGCGTTTCATCTACGACCTAGGTCGCGTGTCAGTGACTGACGGTTGCAGACGCGCCGTCCAGCGGCGGGAGCGGCGCGGGCAGAGGCTCGGTCGCCTCGTCCCACTCGACCGGGGTCAGGGGACCGATCAGGGCCCATTTCAGGGCCTCGTCGGCCGTGGAGATCGGCACGATTTCCAGCGCCGACTTCACATTGTCCGGCACGTCGGCGAGGTCCTTCTCGTTCTCCTGCGGGATCAGGACCGTCTTGACGCCCGAACGAAGCGCCGCGAGCAGCTTCTCCTTCAGGCCGCCGATGGCGGTGACCCGGCCGCGCAGGGTGATCTCGCCGGTCATGGCGATGTCCTTGCGGATGGGAATCCCCGTCAGGACCGAGACCATGGCCACGGTCATGGCGACGCCGGCGGACGGACCGTCCTTGGGCGTGGCGCCGTCCGGCACGTGGACGTGGATGTCGGTCTTTTCGAACACCGGCGGCTTGACGCCGAAGTCGAGCGCCCGCGACCGGACGTAAGAGGCGGCGGCGGAGATCGACTCCTTCATCACCTCCTTCAGATTGCCGGTCACGGTCATGCGGCCGCGGCCCGGCATCTTGATGGCTTCGATGGTCAGGATGTCGCCGCCGAACTCGGTCCAGGCCAGGCCGGTGACGATGCCGACCTGATCTTCCTCGTCGGTCTCGCCGTAGCGGAACTTCTTCACGCCCGCATAGTCGGTCAGCTTGTCCGCATCGACGGTGATCGAGGCGACCTTGGTCTTGGCCATCTCGCGCACGGCCTTGCGGGCCAGACCGCCCAGGGCGCGCTCCAGCGACCGCACGCCAGCCTCACGGGTGTAGTAGCGGATCAGGTCGCGGATAGTCTCTTCCGGCACGATCAGTTCGCCGGCTTTCAGACCGTGGTCCTCAAGCTGTTTGGGCAGAACGTGACGCTTGGCGATCTCGACCTTCTCGTCCTCGGTGTAGCCCGAGACCCGGATGATCTCCATCCGGTCCATCAGGGGCTGCGGCATGTTCAGGCTGTTGGCCGTCGTCACGAACATCACCTGGGACAGGTCGTAGTCCACCTCCAGATAGTGGTCGCCGAAGGCCGAGTTCTGGGCCGGATCCAGCACCTCGAGCAGGGCCGAGGACGGGTCGCCGCGCCAGTCCGACCCCAGTTTGTCGATTTCGTCCAGCAGGACGAAGGCGTTGGTGGTCTTGGCCTTTTTCATCGACTGGATGATCTTGCCGGGCATGGAGCCGATATAGGTCCGGCGGTGGCCGCGGATCTCGCTTTCGTCGCGCACGCCGCCCAGGGACATGCGGACATATTCACGCCCGGTCGCCTTGGCGATGGACTTGGCCAGCGAGGTCTTGCCGACGCCGGGAGGGCCGACGAGGCACAGGATCGGCCCCTTCAGACTGCCGGTGCGGGCCTGGACGGCCAGATATTCGATGATCCGTTCCTTGACCTTCTCCAGGCCGAAGTGGTCCTCCTCGAGGATCTCCTCCGCCTTGTTGAGGTCGATCGGCTTCTGCTTGGCCTTGCCCCACGGCACGGACAGCAGCCAGTCGAGGTAGTTGCGGACCACGGTCGATTCCGCCGACATCGGCGACATGTTGCGCAGTTTCTTGACCTCGGCCTCGGCCTTGGTGCGGGCCTCCTTGGACAGGCGCGTCTTGCGGATGCGCTTCTCCAGCTCCATCACCTCGTCGCGCGAGTCGTCGGTCTCGCCCAGCTCGCGCTGGATCGCCTTCATCTGCTCGTTCAGATAATATTCGCGCTGGGTCTTCTCCATCTGGCGCTTCACGCGCGAGCGGATCTTCTTCTCGACCTGGAGGACGGAGATTTCACCCTCCATCAGGCCATAGACCTTCTCCAGCCGCTTGGGCACGTCGATGGTGTCCAGCAGGCCCTGTTTGTCGGCGATCTTGACCGACAGATGGGCGGCGACCGAGTCGGCCAGCTTGGAGGCGTCGGTGATCTGGGGGATGGAGCTGAGGGCCTCGGGCGGGACCTTCTTATTCAGCTTCACATAGTTTTCGAACTGTTCGACCACGGCGCGCAGCATGGCCTCGGACTGGGAGGCGTCGCCGGGCTCGTCCTCGATATCGACGGCCTCAGCCTCGAAATACTCCTGGCGGTCGGTAAAGCGGGTCAGGCGCGCGCGGCCCTTGCCCTCGACCAGGACCTTGACGGTGCCGTCGGGCAGTTTCAGCAGCTGCAGCACGCTGGCCAGCACGCCGATGGGATAGATGGCGTCCGGCGACGGATCGTCGTCGACGCTGTTCTTCTGGGTGGCCAGAAGGATCTGCTTGTCGCCCTTCATGATCTCATCGAGCGCCTTCACCGACTTCTCGCGGCCGACGAAGAGCGGCACGACCATGTGAGGGAAGACGACGATGTCTCTCAACGGCAGGACGGGCAGGATCTTGGGTTCAGTCATGATGCGTACTCCTGGGCCATTGATGATCGCCGGCCCGCCGCCACGGTCGCCCGGGCAAGAGGCCCGACCGGCGCATGACGGCCCGTCGATTCCGACGGCGTTCGGATGAGTATGTGGTTTGAAACCGCCCCGGTTCAAGCGTGACGGCCGAACCGCCCACATCTGCGTGGTTCTGAAGCATCGGGGCGTGGGGTTTGGGGTGTGGGGTTTGGGGCGTGGGGTTTGGGTGAATTGGCTGCGGCTTCGCGGAAAACCAGCGAAGTTTGGGGAGGGCGTGGGACGCCGGGTCTGCACCCGGGGTTTGGAGTTTTAGTTACCGTTTCGGCGCAGTCGTCGTCCCACGCGGTCGTTTTCCACACGCGCTCCGGCTGGCGGCCCTAGCCTTCGAGCCTTGCCGGATCGGCGGGCCGCCTCGCGACGGCTTCGCCGGGGCGGACATGCCGATTGAAAATCGACAGCGGTCCGCTTTCCTAAGCGTGCGGCGAGCAGGAGACGGCATCCATCGCCGCCCCTAAGGACCCCGGCGGTCTCCTCCCCACCGGCTTCATCGCTCGACCACAGCCCCGCCGCCGTCAGGGCGCTGGATCCGACGCCCTCCCCATCGGCGGGGATGAGAGGAGCATATGGGCGCCGGCTTCTATGGCGCGGAAGTCGGGGCGAGATTCTTTTAGAGCATTGAAATGCTTGAAGAGGGACCAGCGTCATTGTGCGCGTAGGGTCACCTCTCCGCGCGCGAAGGCGCGGGGGGAGGACAGGTCGCGCTTGCGACCAGGAGGGGGCGACTCTGGCGGTGGGGATGACCGGACCAGCTTCAAACACCGAGTCGCCCCCTCCTGGCGCTCGCTGACGCTCCCGCCTGTCCTCCCCGCCGGCCTTCGCCGACGGGGAGGTGAGTGCGTGACAGCGTCACCTCTCCGCGCGCGAAGGCGCGGGGGGAGGACCGGTCGCGCTTGCGACCAGGCGGGGGCGACTCAGGCGGTGGGGGTGACCGAACCAGCTTCAAACACCGAGTCGCCCCCTCCTGGCGCTCGCTGACGCTCCCGCCTGTCCTCCCCGTCGGCGCAGGCCGACGGGGAGGTGGAACAGATCAGGCGGCGCCGTCGGCTTTTTTCTTCGAGGCTTCGGAATAGATCAGCAGGGGCTGGGCCTTGCCGTCGATGACTTCGGCGTTGACCACGACCTCTTCGACGCCTTCGAAGGTCGGCAGTTCGAACATGGTTTCGAGCAGAATGCCCTCCAGGATCGAGCGCAGGCCGCGCGCGCCGGTCTTGCGGGTGATGGCCTTCTTGGCGACGGCGATCAGGGCGTCGTCGGTGAAGGTCAGTTCGACATTCTCCATCTCGAACAGGCGCTTGTACTGTTTAACCAGGGCGTTCTTGGGCTCGGTCAGGATGGTGACCAGGGCGGTTTCGTCCAGGTCTTCCAGGGTCGCCAGCACGGGCAGACGGCCGATGAACTCGGGGATCAGGCCGAAGCGCATCAGGTCGTCAGGCTCGACGCCCTTGAGGATGTCGCCGGTGCGACGTTCGTCGATTTCCTTGACCTGGGCGCCGAAGCCGATGGAGGCCCCTGCCCCGCGCGCCGAGATCACCTTCTCCAGGCCGGCGAAGGCGCCGCCGACGATGAACAGGATGTTGGCGGTGTCGACCTGCAGGAACTCCTGCTGCGGATGCTTGCGGCCGCCCTGGGGCGGCACGGAGGCGACCGTGCCTTCCATGATCTTCAGCAGGGCCTGCTGCACGCCCTCGCCCGAGACGTCGCGGGTGATCGAGGGATTGTCCGACTTGCGGCTGATCTTGTCGATTTCATCGATGTAGACGATGCCGCGCTGGGCCCGTTCGACATTGTAGTCGGAGGCCTGGAGCAGCTTCAGAATGATGTTCTCGACGTCTTCGCCCACATAACCGGCTTCGGTCAGGGTGGTGGCGTCGGCCATGGTGAAGGGCACGTCGATGATTCGGGCCAGGGTCTGGGCCAGCAGCGTCTTGCCCGAGCCGGTCGGGCCGATCAGCATGATGTTGGACTTGGCCAGTTCGACGTCGTTGTTCTTCGTCGCGTGGTTCAGACGCTTGTAGTGATTGTGGACCGCGACCGAGAGGACCTTCTTGGCGTGCGACTGGCCGATGACGTAATCGTCAAGGACGTCGCGAATCTCCTTCGGCGTGGGGACGCCGTCGGTGGTCTTCTTGAACCCGATCTTGTGCTCTTCACGGATGATGTCCATGCACAGTTCGACACATTCATCGCAGATGAAGACGGTCGGGCCCGCAATCAGTTTGCGGACCTCGTGCTGGCTCTTTCCGCAGAACGAGCAGTAGAGGGTGCTTTTAGCGTCGGTGCCGGCTGCTTTGGTCATAGACCCTTATCTCACTCCCGCGGAGCGGACCGAAATGGCCCGAGACGCGCTTCCTCCACGTTGATTCCAGCACTCTGGACGCAAAGGTCTTCAAAAAATGACAATCACCCATCCCACGTTCGACGACAACCCCGAAGGACGCATGGGATTGTTGCAGTGCGTGGATGGATCAGTGTCGTTGGGGATCAAGGCGAATGTCTGACATGGGAAGCGTGCAGGATCGGCGCCAGTCCTCGGCCAAGTCGGGACTGGGGACGACGCCCCTCGTCGCCTTCGACTTCGACGGCACCCTGACGGTGCGCGACAGTTTCACCGAATTCCTGCGCTGGAAGGCCGGGCCGGGCGGCTGGGCCCTGGGTCTGGTCAAGCTGGCCCCTGCCCTGGCGGCCTATGGGCGGCATCGCGACCGGGGACGGATCAAGGCCGCCTCGGTGAAGGAATTCCTGGCCGGCGAGGCCCGCGAACGGCTGGAGGCCGAGGCGGCGCGGTTCGCGGACGAGGCCTGGCCGCGGTTCATGCGGCCCGACGCCCTGGCGGTCTGGGACGACTGGGGCCGGCGCGGCGCCCATCGCGTAATCGTGACCGCCTCGCCCGAGACGACCGTGGCGCCCTTTGCGCGGAAACTGGGGGCCGACGCCCTGCTGGGCACCGGCCTGGCGTTTGATTCGCAAGACCGGGTCACGGGCGGTTTCGCCGGACCCAATTGTCGCGGCGAGGAGAAGGTGCGCCGGCTGAAGACCGCCTATGGCGAGGACATGGCGCTGCGGGCCGCCTATGGCGACACCTCGGGCGACCGCGAAATGCTGGCCATGGCGCAGGAGGCCGGGTTCCGGGTGTTCAAGGCCCGGCCCTGAGTCTCAACCAGGGCCCAACCTGGGCGTCAGCCGGGGTCAGCGGCCGTCGGCGTCGACGTCGAAGACCACGGCCTTGCCGCGCGAGGTCGGATCCCAGCCCGCCTCAATGGCCGCCGTCACCGCATTGCGCACGGCGTCGACGTTGACCCGCTGCTTCTCGACGTCGGGCCGGCCGTTCGGCCGCAGGGGCGGCGGAAACTGGACGATGGCCTCGCGTTTGAAGTCGGCGTGGCGCAGGGACACGGCCATGCCCTCCCAGACATTGCCGCCCTTGGGCTGAGGCTGGCGGCGGAGCTCCCACACATAGGTCTCGCCGTCGACCTCGACCGTGCCGCTGGGATCGCGTGTGAACTGCATGACGGTTCCGATCGTCGAAAATGGAAAAGGGCGCGCCGCCAGGACGCGCCCCCTTCGCCTTGTTTGGATAAGGCCTTAGTGGCCGGGGGTCTTGACGCCGTCGGCGTCGGCCTGTTCGCGGCGGTCATAGACGTGATCGACGATGCCCCAGCTCTTGGCGTCTTCGGCCGACATGAAGTGGTCGCGGTCCAGGGTCTTTTCGACTTCCTCGTAGGTCCGGCCGGTGTGGTGGACGTAGATCTCGTTCAGACGCTTCTTGGTGTAGCGGATGTCGGCGGCGTGCAGCTCGATGTCCGAGGCCTGGCCGCGGAAACCGCCCGAGGGCTGGTGCACCATGATGCGCGCGTTCGGCAGGGCGATGCGCTGGCCCGCAGCGCCGGCCGTCAGGATCAGCGAGCCGGCCGAGGCCGCCATGCCCATGACCACGGTCGAAACCGGGCTCTTGATATATTGCATGGTGTCGTAGATCGCGAGCGCCGAGGACACCTGTCCGCCGGGGCTGTTGATATACATGGAGATCTCCTTCTTGGGATTCTCCGACTCCAGGAACAGCAGCTGGGCGCAGATCAGCGAGGCCATGCCGTCCTCGAACGGCCCCGTCAGGAAGATGATCCGCTCGCGCAACAGACGCGAGAAGATGTCGAAGGAGCGCTCGCCCCGGCTGGACTGCTCGACCACCATGGGGACGAGGTTCATGTTCATCAGTTCGATCGGATCGCGCATATGGGCCTTCTAGGGATGCCGTGGACGCGATTCAGATCGCGACCTTCGTGACTAGCATATCGCGTCCCCTGAGGGTTGGCGCAAGGCGGGGTCTGGGAAGCCGTTCTGCGGTCAGAATTTCACAAATCATGCCGCAAGTTTTTACACCTCTGAGCTTTAGAACGGGGCGATCAAAGAGGGCAAAACCGAGTGGCCGAAAATATCTGATATTCAACCGGTTACGGCGTCCACTTGCCCCCCTCGGAAAGAGTAGAGGATCGCTAATCGCTCGCCTTGTTCGTGCGGGCTCGACCTAAGCCGACGCGGCCAGAAATATTCTGGCTCGACCGGAAGGCCCTAAGCGAGCGACATCCACAATGACGACGACACGACCAAGGTCATTGCGGACGCCGTTAATAGATGTGGAGACTCAATCGCCTCCTGCGTCCGATGCAGCCTGTTTGCTGCGCACCATGACGCGGCCTATCTCGCGTGCCTGATACGCGGGATTTGGACGATCGCCTGGCGCCTCATAGAGCGAACGAAGATAGTTCATATCCCAGTCCGTCATGGCGTCCTGAAGCGTCCCGGAATTAAAGAGGGAGAGGATACTGGCTTCGCTCGAAACCTCTGCATCCGGATTGATCTGCGCCATCGACAAGAGCGCCAAATAGTCCGCCAAGGCAGAAAATCTGGTCTCGCCCAGCTGCGTCATGTCCACAATGATGATCACGCGAGCCAAGTCGTTGCGAATACCACTCCGAAGCCGGCTGCTTCCCCTCACAGTAAGGGACGGCGGCTCATCATCACTGCTGAGTGCGATGGCCAGATCCCCCGTGTCAGCGCTCACGGGAAGACTCACATGCCACCAACGCACGGGAGCGTCGCTGTTCTGAAAGCGATCAAGCGCATCCCGTCCGAGGTCCGTATGCTGAAGCGCTGGGCGAAATCCATCTGGATCTTCCGAAACGATCCGACGGGCGACATCCGACGCGTCATTGGCGAAAATTATCATGACGTTCGCCTTGCAACCGGGCTCGCCCGTGTTGAGCCCAAGGTCAAGCGCGACCTCGGATACGCGGTCCACGACGAACTGAGCATAGGGCTGGGCGAGATTGGCCACGCCTATGCAGACATCCCTATGCCAGCGCGCCAGACCGACCCCTTTCGGGGGAGCCGCCACTTCTTCGATGAAGGACTCCACACGCGAGTCCAGGCTCCGCCCCAGCACCGTTACTTCGCCGAGGTCGGCCTGAGCCTCAGTCGGCTGAGGGTCAGGCTGAAGCTGGGTGGTTTGAGGAGGCGAAGCTTGCCCGCCCAGCAACAGCGCCAGCGCCATAACGGAAGAACTGACCATAACTCACTCGCGCATGTGCCAAGAAAACGGGCCGCGTGGATGCGGGGCCCACAACCTAAGACAGACCAGCAGCATAGAACAGTTACGCTTCCGTAAGACTGGTCGGACTGGCCTCCCCTCTTCGTCTTCCTTCAGCCGCTCTTCCTTGCTGATCGACATGTCGGTGACTTCGGCCAGGCCGACGATCAGGCCGACGACCTTTTTCCTCGTAGATCGGCGCCCGCGTCTGGGCGGGATTGGCGCAACCGATCTCGGTCAGGATGCTGGTCTAGGGCGACGGCGGGTCTACGCGCGCCATGGACCGGGCGATCTCGTTGAGCTGAAACCGCGAGCGGACGGGGGAGATGCTGCCCGAGATCCGAAGCTCCGCCTTATAAAGCCCTTTCAGATAGGCCCAGTCCCAAGTCGTCATAGCCGGCAGGTCAGCCTGTCCGCGCCAAAGATTGAGGATGGTCGGAAATTTCTGCGTGTCTGCGTCGGGGTCCACTTCCGCCAAGGCGACCAGGGAAATGTAATCGGCGAGAGCTTCAGTCGAAACGCCGTCGGTCTGACGCGCATCGACGACGACAGTGGACCGGATGATCGCCCGGACCTGATTCTGGTTCAGGTAGATCTCTCCCGGATCAGCCGCCACCATAGGCGCGCTGCCGCTGCGCGCGCTGTCCAAACCGAATTGACCGCCGTCGCCTTGCGTCGGAGTCAAAAAGGCGCCGCGCTGCGTGCTGAAGTCGCCGGACATGGTCCACCAGCGGACGGGCGCGGTGGTGGTTTCGAACTGTCTTAGCTCACCGCGGTCGCCCTGCGGCTCGCCGGCTTTCAACCGAA
This sequence comes from Brevundimonas sp. SL130, assembly GCF_026625805.1. Taxonomy (NCBI): domain Bacteria; kingdom Pseudomonadati; phylum Pseudomonadota; class Alphaproteobacteria; order Caulobacterales; family Caulobacteraceae; genus Brevundimonas; species Brevundimonas sp. SL130. The sequence continues at coordinate 1,739,095 of NZ_CP113064.1, read as the reverse complement.
AGAGGGACGGCATGGCAGAGACGAGATCGGACGCGGTTGCAGCACCGTCCGACGTGAAAATCACGACCAGATTCGGGCGGCATCCCTCGCGGACCTCGATTCCGAGGGTCTGCGCCCGGGCGACGATCCGCGCTGAGACGATCGACTTCGCCTCAGGGGCCAGGTTTTCGACCAGAAGACACACGGGCGTCCGCCAAGTGGCCAGACTCAAGGCGCGAAGGGGAGGATTGGCGACGTGATCGACATAGGATCGAGCGACCTCCGGCGTCAGGGGAGCCGCCGTCACCACCACATCATCGAGAACGGCGGACGGTTCCTGAATCGCAAGTGCGAGAGACAGGGCTAACAAGGCCGACGACATCCGCATCCCTCCGCTTTTTCCGAGGCGACGCTACCTCAAATCGGACGGAACACAACGGAAGGATCGGAGACGAGGGTCGGCAATGACGACGCGTCGTCGTCCATTCCAACGAAGAAAGGGGCTCGCGCAAGCGCGAACCCCTTGAAACCGTCCGTCTTCGTCCTGAGAGGACGGAGGGCGATCAGCCCTCTTCGTCTTCCTTCAGCAGCTCTTCCTTGCTGATCGGGGTGTCGGTGACTTCGGCCAGGCCGACGATCAGGTCGACGACCTTTTCCTCGTAGATCGGCGCGCGCATCTGGGCGGCGGCGTTGGGGTTCTGGCGGTAGAAGTTCAGGACGGCCTGTTCCTGGCCCGGATAGTTGCGGGCTTCCTGGAGCAGGGCGGCGTTCAGCTCCTGGTCGGTGACCTGGACGTTGTTGGCGCGGCCGATCTCGGCCAGGACCAGACCCAGGCGCACGCGACGCTCGGCGATCTTGCGGTATTCGGTCTTCAGGTCTTCGTCGGACTTGGCGGCGTCCTCTTCCGGCAGGCGGCCGGCGGCCTTGTCGGCCTCGACCTGTTGCCAGATGCCGTCGAACTCGGCCTCGACCATCTTCGGCGGCAGCAGGAAGTCATGGGCCGTGTCCAGCTGGTCCAGCAGGGCGCGCTTCAGCTTGAAGCGGGCGGCGCCGGCGTATTGCTGGTTCAGGTTCTGGCTCAGCAGTTCCTTCAGCTTGTCCAGCGACTCCAAGCCGATGCGCTTGGCGAACTCGTCGTCCACCTTGGCTTCGACCTCGGCCTTGATGGCCTTCACCTTGACGTCGAAGGTGGCCAGTTTGCCGGCCAGGTGGGCGGCTTGGTAGTTCTCGGGGAAGGTGACCTCGATGGTCTTCTCTTCACCGACCTTGGCGCCGGTCAGTTGTTCTTCGAAGCCGGGGATGAAACGGCCCGAGCCGATGACCAGGTCCGCGTCCTCGGCGGCGCCGCCGTCGAAGGGTTCGCCGTCCAGCTTGCCCAGGAAGTCGATGGTCAGTTGGTCGCCCTCGGCGGCCTTGACGGTCTTGCCCTTCTTGTCCTCGTAGGACTTGGCCTGGCCGGCCAGCTCGGTCAGAGCCTCGTCCAGATCGGCGTCCGAGGCTTCATAGGTCGGGCGGTCCAGCTTCAGGGTCTTGGGATCGACCGGGGTGAAGTCCGGCATGATTTCCAGGGCCATTTCATAGGCCAGGTCTTCCTGACCGGCCATGACCTTGTCCATGTCGGAGGTCAGCTTCATCTCGGCCGGGGCGGCCGGACGGATCTTGGCCTCGTCGAGGGCCTTCTGGCTGGTCTCGTTCAGTTCGGCGTTGATGATCTCGCCCATGAACTCGCGGCCGAAGGTCTTCTTGACGTGGGCGACCGGCACCTTGCCAGGACGGAAGCCCTTCAGCTTCACCTGGGGGGCGACTTCCTTGACGCGGGCTTCGAGCTTCTGGTTCAGCTCCGCGACGGGAATGGTGACCGCGAACACGCGGCTGAGGCCTTCGTTCGACTTTTCGACGACTTGCATGGTCGGGATTTCTGACGCTCTGGGGCGCATGGACCGTCGAAACGGTCGGCGCGGAATGGATAAAGCAAGAAGGCCGCCCCGTTAGGAGCGGCGCCTCGAAGCCCGCCCTTATGTCGAGAAGGGCTCCAAAGGTCAACGTGAGCGTGGCCTCGGACGGTGGTTTCGCGCCGCATCGGGGGTTATGTTAGCTGAATGAGCCAGCCCGCCTCCCCCATCGGCGTCTTCGTCACGCCCGTCACCCCGCTTCAGCAGAACTGCACCACCGTCTGGTGCACTGCGACGAACAAGGCCGCCGTGATTGATCCTGGCGGGTCGGTGGATGCGGTTCTGGGCGAGGTGGCCCGACGCGGCCTGACCCTGGACCAGATCTGGATCACCCACGGCCACCTGGACCACGCCGGCGGCGCGGCCGAGATGCAGGAGAAGACCGGGGTCCAGATCACCGGGCCGCAGAAGGCCGATCAGTTCTGGATCGACCGGATCGTCGAGAGCGGCCGAATGTACGGCCTGCCAGACGCGCGGCCCTTCACCCCCGACCGCTGGCTGGAGGACGGCGATACGGTCAGCCTGGGCGAGACCACCTGGGAGGTGCGCCACTGCCCCGGTCACACGCCGGGCCATGTGATCTTCTTCAATCGGGCGGCGCGATTCGCCCAGGTCGGGGACGTGCTGTTCAAGGGATCGGTCGGCCGCACCGATTTTCCGATGAGCGATCCGCCCGCCCTGATCCGCGCCGTGGTCGAAAAGCTGTGGCCGCTGGGCGACGACGTGACCTTCGTGCCGGGGCACGGGCCGATCTCGACCTTCGGCGAGGAGCGGCGGACCAATCCGTTCGTGTCGGACGCGGCGCTGCAAAGGGCGCCGATCCAGCGGGAGCCGGTGGGGCCGGCGTGAACCGCCCCAATGTCCGTCATCCTAGGCCTTGTGCCTAGGATCCATAATCCCGGTGTTGGCAGCAGCGCCCCGCCCTAAGACCGAGCGTATGGATCCTAGGCACAAGGCCTAGGATGACGAGGTTTGGTTGGCCAGGTGTCTATCGACGCAGCAGCATGCCGATGATGACGCCGAGACCCAGGGCGTAGAGGGTGGTCCTCATCGGTTCGTCGCGGATGCCGTCGCGGGCCGTCTCGACCCGGCCGATCACCTTGCTGCGAATCAGGTCGGCGTCGTCGCGCAGGGCCTGACGCAGGGACGTCGTGTCTTCAAAGCTGCGGCGTTCGCCGTCGGCCAGGATGGCGTCTTCCAGCACGATGTCGTCGGGCGAAGACGGGGCGATGGGGGTCTGGGTCATGATGATCTCCGGGGGTTCGGAGACTGAACCGGCGCGCCCCGATCCAGTTCCCTGATCTGTTCAAGCAGGATCGGTGAACATTGCGGGCGGCGCCGCGTTCTTCCGCCACAGGAGAACGACCATGACCTATGTCGAACCCACGCCCCCCGGCACGCCGCAACCCGAGATCCAGCCCGAGCCCCAGCCCGCGATCCAGCCCCAGCCCGAGATCGATCCGGCCGACACGCCGGACGAAATGCCGCCGATGGAACCCGGCGGCGGCGAAGGCGATTCCCGCCCCTATTGAGCCGTTTGAAGTCAAACCACAAAGACGTTCAGGGCGAAGACAGCAAAACGAGGTTCCACACGGAACCGTCACCGGATCACTGGGTTCATTTCGGCAAGCGCAACGGCAGCACTGAAAGGAACACCGATGGACGGCCAAACCCCGCGACCCTCCGGCGTTTCCAAGCGAGGCTTCGCCTCGATGGATCCCGAACGTCAGCGCGAAATCGCGCGCAAGGGGGGCGCCAGCGTCCCCAGCGAGAAGAGAAGCTTCTCCCAAGACCGCAGCCTGGCGGCCCAGGCCGGACGCAAGGGCGGCGAGGCCTCGCACGGCCCAAAGAAGGACGCGGCTTCGGACGACGTCGAGTGATACGGTTTCAGTGAAAGTCTGCGGGGCGGCGCGTCGATGATGCGCCGCCCTTTTTCGTTTGCCGCACACTCCAACCCCATAGCCCGTCATCCTCGGCCTTGTGCCGAGGATCCATACGCTCGGTCTTGCAAGGGGGCACGACGCCCGACACCGGGATTATGGATCCTCGGCACAAGGCCGAGGATGACGATCTTAGTTGTATAGACAGAAGGGAAGTGACCCCTCACCCCCGCAGCAGGGCCAGGGCCACGCGGGGTTCGGGCGAAACCTCGAAACCGGCCATGGACCAGCCGGACTCCTTGGCCAATGCGGCGACCGAATCCCGCGTGAACTTGCGCGAGCTTTCGGTGTGGATCGTCTCGCCGGCCATGAAGTTGAAGCGGGCCTCACCGACATGCGCGGCGGTTTGACGCGCGGCCTGGAGGTGCATCTCCATGCGCGACTGATCCGGGTTCCAGACGGCGCGGTGGGCGAAGGCGTCGAGGTCGAAGTCGGCGGCCAGTTCGGCGTTGGCGCGGGCCAGGAGGTTCAGGTTGAAGGCGGCGGTGACGCCCTGGCTGTCGTCATAGGCGGCGACCAGGGTCGCGGGATCCTTGACCAGATCGACGCCCAGGATGAACAGAGCCCCCTCCCCCAGCATCCGCCGGGCCGAGGCGAGGAACCGCACCGCCTCGTTCGGCTCCAGATTGCCGATGGTCGAGCCGGGGAAGAAGCCGATGCGCCGGCCGTGCGGCAAATCGTCCGGCAGGGGCGACAGATGTTCGAAGTCGCCCAGGACCGGCTGGACCCTCAGGCCGGGATAGTCGGCGCGGATACGGGTCGCGGCGTCCAGCAGGGCCGACTCGCTGATGTCCAGCGGCACATAGGCGCCGAGGTCGGGCGCGGCGTCCAGCAGGAGACGGGTCTTCTCGCTGGCGCCCGATCCGAACTCGACCAGGACGGCGTCGGGGCCGAAGTCGGCGGTCAGGGCGGCGGCGCGGTCGCGCAACAGGGCCGTCTCCTGCCGGGTCGGATAATATTCCGGCAGGGCGGTGATCTGTTCGAACAGGCGAGAGCCCTCGGCGTCGTAGAACCATTTGGGCGGCACGGCCTTTTGGTCGCGCGACAGGCCCTGGACCAGGTCGCGCCGGAAGGCGGCGGTCTGGGCGTCTTCGTGGGCGTCCTGGGTCGAGGCGGTGCGCTCGTGCGGGGCGTCTTCGGCCAGTCTCAGCCCCATGAAGGCCCACCTCTGTTGGGGGTAGAAGAAGTTGCGATAGGTGACGCGGGCGTGGCCGGGGGGCGTGGCGAAGGCGCCGCCGCGCAGGACCATCTGATTGGCCATGAACTTGCCATTGTACTCGGCCGCCGTGCCGGGCGTCGGCTGGAAGCCGGGGTATGGGGCGTAGGCGCTGGACGTCCACTGCCAGACCTCGCCCGACAGGTTGGAGAAGGCGTCGGGGGCCGTGGTCGCGGCGTGCTCCCATTCCGCCTCGGACGGCAGGCGTTTGCCGGCCCAGCGGGCGTAGGCGTCGGCCTCATAGACGCTGATGTGGCGCACGGGGGCGGTCGGGTCGACCGGGGCGCGGCCCGTCAGGCTCATGATGCTCCAGTCGTCGCCGTCGCGGCGCCAATAGAGGGGCGCGGTCCAGGCCTCGGCCTTGACCGTGGCCCAGCCGTCGGACAGCCACAGCTCGGGCCGGGCGTAGCCGCCGTCGGCGATGAAGCCCAGCCAGTCGCCGTTGGTGACGAGGTCGGCGGCCAGGGCGAAGGGCTCCAGCCAGACCCGGTGCGACGGACCCTCATTGTCGAAGGCGAAGCCGGCGCCGTCATGACCGATCGAGATCAGGCCGCCGTCGAAGGCGACGGCGCCGCCGCGCGGGGCCTCACGCGGCGCCTGTCGCGGCTCGACCGCATAGGCGGCGGGGTCCAGCGGCGAGCAGGCCATCAGGTTCAGCAGGTCCATCAGGAACAGCTCCTGATGCTGCTGGTCGTGGTGCAGACCCAGTTCGAACAGATAGAGTTGCTGACCGCTGGACGGACCCGAGGCCAGCCAGGCGGCCATGCGACGATCGATCTCGCGGCGATAGGCCAGAACCTCGTCCAGCGAGGGCCGGGTGATCAGGCCGCGCCGGGCGCGGGGCACCCGCTCGCCCAGGGCCTCGTAGTAGGAGTTGAACAGCTGCTGGAAGCGCGGATCGACCGGCGCGTAGTCCGGGTCAGACGCCAGGATCAGGGCCTCGAAGAACCAGCTGGTGTGGGCCAGGTGCCATTTGCCGGGACTGCAATCCGGCATGGACTGGGCCGACAGATCCTCTGCCGACAGGCCCTGGGCCAGGGCGGGCATGGCGGCCCGGATCTCCCTGAAACGGGCCACGTCGGAGGTCGCCCGTGTATCGGGCTCGAAGCGCGCATTCATGTCAGCCGTTCCGTCCCCGCTTGCGGCGCCCCGGCGGGCCTCGCGTCGTCCAGTCCGGAAAACGTCAGGCGCCGCTTGGGGTTCCCCTGGAGGTGTATGGCGTAACGTTGATTTTCAAGTAGAGGCTTTGCCGCCGTGTTTGGCGTATTCCAGCCGGGCGATGGTGCGATTGTGGACCTCGTCCGGGCCGTCGGCGATCCGCAGGGTGCGCACCGTGGCGTAGAGTTCGGCCAGGGGGGTGTCGCCCGAGACGCCGGCGCCGCCAAAGGCCTGGATGGCGTCGTCGATGACCTGAAGCGCCATGCGCGGCGCCGCGACCTTGATCTGGGCGATCTCGGAGCGGGCGTTCTTGGCCCCCGCCTCGTCCATCATCCAGGCGGCCTTCAGCACCAGCAGGCGGCACATCTCGATATTGGTGCGGGCGTCGGCGACCCGCTGCTCCCACACTGAATGTTCGGCCAGCTGTTTCCGGAAGGCGGTGCGGTTCAGCAGGCGCACGACCATCAGCTCCAGCGCCCGTTCGGCCGCGCCGATCACGCGCATACAGTGGTGGATCCGGCCGGGGCCGAGCCGCCCCTGGGCGATCTCGAACCCCCGGCCCTCGCCGGCGATCAGGTTTTCGACCGGGACGCGGACGTTTTCCAGCACCACCTCGGCGTGGCCGATGGGGCGTTCGTCATAGCCGAAGACCGTCAGCATCCGCTCCACGCGGAAACCGGGCGTGTCCACCGGCACGATGACCTGCGACTGCTGGGCGTGGGTGGCGGCGTCGGGGTCGGTCTTGCCCATGACGATGGTCATGGCGACGTTCGGGTGGGCCATATTGGTCGACCACCATTTGCGGCCGTTGATGACATAGTGGTCGCCGTCGCGCTCGATCCGGGTCTGGATATTGGTGGCGTCGGACGAGGCGACCTCGGGCTCGGTCATCAGGAAGGCCGAGCGGATCTGGCCGGCCATCAGGGGCTTCAGCCAGCGGTCCTGCTGGGCCGCGTCGCCGTACATGTGCAGGACTTCCATATTGCCGGTGTCGGGGGCGTTGCAGTTGAACACCTCGGACGACCACAGATGGGCGCCCATCATCTCGGCCAGGGGGGCGTAGTCGAGGTTGGTCAGGCCGGCGCCATGCTCGCCCGGCAGGAACATGTTCCACAGGCCCGCCTCGCGCGCGGCGGCCTTCATGGCCTCCATGACCGGGGGCTGGCGGTTCGGGTTCTCGCGCACCTGGGCGAAATACTCGGCCTCGCGTGGGATCACCTGGTCGTCGAGGAAACGACGCACGCGGGCGTGCCAGTCCAGGGCGCGGTCGGAATGTCTGAAGTCCATGTCGTTTCCTCTTTTTCTCGTTCACGCCTCTGGCGGGCGTTGATACGAAAACGGCGCGGCTCCGGGGGGAGCCGCGCCGCAATCCACTGTTGCTCAGTCTGGCATCAACGCTTCAGCAGCGGGGCCAGCTTCTGAGCGATCATCATGTCGCCGGCGATCTTCAGCTTGCCCTGCATGAAGGCCATCATCGGATCCAGCTTGCCTTCCGACAGAGCCATGAAGTCGTCCCACTTCATCGAGACGGTGGCGTCGGCGGGCTTGTCTTCGTTGGTGACGGTGTTCGGCACCGAGGCGCCGTCGATGAAGATCTTGCCCTCGTCGCCGAGGTCAAGCTTCACGGTCTTGCCGAGGCCGGAGTTGTCGCCGACGGCGCCGCGGATATGGTCTGTGACTTGTGCAAGATCAGGCATTGGGGGCGTCTCCCTTGGACGTTGAGCCCCATGCCGTAACCCGCATCGCGCGGGGCGCCAAGATCACGTCGGGTAAAGCTGTCGTCACTTGTCGGGAGATGAGCGCGAATAGAGACTGGCCAGGGCCAGGGCGCCCATGAAGAAGACGAAGGCCGCGACGATGGCGGCGACGAAGGGAACGGCGTCATGGGGCATGGAAAATCTCCTCTGCCCCACCCTCGCGCCGCTGCTCGGGCCTCGCCTTGATCCGGATCAAACCTCAGGATTTGGCGCTCAGGCGTCGGGATCGCCGTCGCGGAAGCACCACTTCATCACCAGCACGCCCGAGGCCATGACCAGGGCGCAGGCGTTGGCCACGGTCACTGGCCAGGCCTGGGTCATGACGCCATAGACCACCCACAGGGCGAAACGGGTCACGGTCAGGCAATAGGTCCTCAGACTGACCGACAAGGCGTCGCGCGCCTTCCAGATCTTGATCGCCTGGGGTGCGAAACTGGTCACTGAGCAGACCGCCGCCGCCGCGCCGACGATATTGGCGATCAAGTCGGGGAGAGCCATACGAAGAAGTTCTCGACCGAATCGACAGCGGCGGCGACTATGGTCCCGGCAACTGTCGGCGGGCGACCAGGCAACAACAGCCAGCGAACCGACGGCCACCATCATAGGAGACTTGCGTGGGGTTTGTTACGACCGAAGGACGTGGTGCGGTTAGGTTCGACGAGATCGTTCGCCATTGGGCTCAGGGCGATATGGTCCACTTCACGAACAAGGCCGGCGACGATTTCACAGCTACGGCGAAGGCTTGGAGCCTCTGCTACACACGCGAACTCATATCGGTCATCCCAGCGCAGCCCGGCACCTATCAGTTGGAGTGGTGCGAACAAGACGATGATGGGACGATGGGCTGGGATCAAATGCCCGTCTTGGCATGGGGCATTGGTCTGGACGGATACGCCATGTCCATCGGCGGCGATGGGATCGATGAATATTCTCGCGCGGTCCTTCATCCATCGGGCCAAGTCACCAAGGGCACATTAGGCTCTTGGCCATCGTTTGAGGCTTTCCAAGCAGCCTGCCAGGAACACGAGTACCTGAGGAACTGATATGGCCCGTGAGCAGTTCTAGCCCCTATTCACGCCGGCCCTTCAGGAACTGAAGATCACGGCCTCCACCTTCAAGATCGGGCCGAGCGGCGACATCGTGTTTTTCGACGCCAGCGTGCAGCCGTCGCACGCCTATGCCCACAGCGCCTGGAAAGAAGTTCGAGAGAGCGAAGCACCAGCCTGACAGGCCGCCGTCCGGTTCAGCGCCCGGACGGGCTTGTATCGCCCCGCATTACATTCTGATTGTAATGCGCAACGATACACGCTACTATGTCCTCCTATCGCAAACAGCAAAGGAGACGCGATGAAAATTGGAGACCCCTCGGATAAGCGGCTAGTGCAGCTGATCCGAGCAAATGACGGCGACAGCGTGAAGGGCCTTAAACCCCAGGACGCGAAAAAGATCAGGCGCCAGATCGCGGCAATCGAGGCGGCGGCAACCCCGAAGCAGATTGCATCAATGCCCGGCTGGAAGGTTCATGAACTCACCCCTGGATATCCTGGGAAATGGGCCATGACCGTGACCGGTAACTACAGGCTTACATTCCAGTTCGTCGGCGGCGAAGCCCACGATCTGGCGTTTGAGGACTACCACTGACGGCGGGGGAGGTTTCGGCCTCCCCTTCCTGACCGCGATTTTAAAAAGACACTTACTCGCCTGTAGAAGAAGACCACGACCTGAGATCTAACATCCTAAGCCCGCCTACATCATGCTGAATATCCAGCACTAACTTTATCGGGCCAGAAAGACACATGAACTACTTTACCCTGAACGATCCTGTTCACCCCGGAGAACTCATCAAGGAAGATATCTTGCCGCATTTCCAATGGACAATTGGACAAGCTGCCAAGCATCTCGGCATCGCTCGTCCAAATCTTTCCAATGTCCTGAATGGAAAAACGGCGCTGACTGTCGATTTGGCGCTCCAACTGGAGTCGGCTTTCGGCGTTGATGCAGAAATGCTGACGCAGATGATGACGACCTACGCGATCAAAAAGGCCAAAGCTGATCCCGACCGTAAATTGGCGGATCGTGTTCCCGAACCAGCCTGATTTGAAAGGCCCTCCTAGCTGAGAAGCGGGAGGGCCTTTGTTTATGTCCCCCTACGCCCCCTGTCAGGGCGGGTTCCTTATGCAACGAAGGTTGTCGCCGTCAGCATCAGTCCGCCGGCTCCGCCCGCTTGCCGATCGTGCGGTCCAGGAAGTCGAGATAGGTGCGCCATTGCTGAAGTTGCCTCGGTTCGCCGCGGACGCCGTGCCGCTGGCCGGGATAGAGCATCATCTCGAAGGGCATGCTCTTGGCCTGGAGGGCGTCGATCACGCGGGTGGCGTTGCCGAAGATGACATTGTCGTCGGCCATGCCGTGCAGGATCAGCAGGCGACCGGTCAGATCATCCAGGCGCGGCAGGACGTCGGTGGCGGCGTAACCTTCCGGATTGTCCTGGGGCGTGGACATGTAGCGTTCGGTGTAATGGGTGTCGTACAGGCTCCATTCCGTCGGCGCGGCGCCGGCCAGGGCGGAAGCCAGACCGGCCTCGGGCTCGGTCACGGCCAGCAGGCTGAGGAAGCCGCCGAAGCTCCAGCCCATCATGGCGATATGATCGGCGTCCACATAGGGCAGGGTCTTCAGCCATTGGGCGGCCAGGGCCTGATCCTCGACCGCAGGAATGCCCAGGCGGCGATAGATGCTGGTCTCGAAGGCCTGGGACCGGTCGCCCTCGCCGCGGTTGTCAACGCGGAAGACGATATAGCCGGCCTCGGTCAGCAACTGGTTGGTCAGGGGCTGCCAGCTCTTTTGCACGCCGGCCCCGGTGCCGGGGCCGCCATAGACCTGCATCACCACCGGATATTTCTTCGACGGATCGAAGCCGGGCGGCGTGGTCATGCGCCAGACCAGGGTTTCGCCGTGGCTCTGCATCGTGCCGAACTGGGGCGCTTGCAGGCGCGAGACATAGGGGGCGAAGGCGTGGTCGGCGTCGAGCTTGTTCTCTTCAATCCAGCGGATCCGCGTGCCGTCGATCCGGTACAGGGCCGACTGGGGCGGGGTCTTGGGATCGGAATAGTTGCCGACATAGGCCGTCGCCGGCCCGTTGACCGAGACGTTCCACCAGCCGCCGGCCGGCGTCACCGCCACCGGATCGACGGTCCGGTTCAGGCTGACGCGGAACATCTGCTGCTCGATCGGCAGTTCCTTGCCGTCGCGCATCGAGGCGGTGAAATAGACCTCGCCGGTCTTTTCGTTGACGCCGTCCAGATGTTTGACCGGATAGGCGCCGCGCGTGATGGCCCGCAGCTGACGGCCGTTGCGGTCGTATAGATACAGGTGCCGCCAGCCGCTGTCCTCGTTCGACCAGATGAAGCGGCCGTCCGGCAGGACGTGGAAGTCGTTGTTCAGATCGACCCAGGCCTGGGCCTTCTGGCTGAGGATCACGCGCGAGGCGCCGGTGGCCGGATCGACGCTGAGCAGGTCCAGCGTCTTTTGGTCGCGCGAGTGACGCTGGACATACAGGGTCTTGCCGTCGTCGGCCCAATCAACCCGCGCCAGATAGATGTCGGTGTTGGATCCCAGGTCCACCTTGACCCGAGCGCCGGTCTGCTGATTCCGGACATAGAGTTCGACCAGGGCGTTGGGGCGGCCAGCGCGGGGATAGCGCTGCTCGACCATGGTGGCGCCGGCGCCGGTGATCTCGAAGCGGGGGACGATGTCCACCGGGCTTTCGTCCACACGGGTCAGGGCGATGTAGCGTTCGTCGGGGCTCCACCAATAGCCGGTGTCGCGATCCATCTCTTCCTGGGCGATGAACTCGGCCGTGGCCCAGGTGATCAGGCCGGCGCCGTCGTCAGTAATCGGCGTCTCCTTGCCCGTCGCCAGGTCATAGATCACCAGGTTCTGGTCGCGGACCCAGGAGACATAGCTGCCCTTGGGCGAGACCTTGGCGTCGATCTCGTCGGCGGCGGTCTCGGTCAGGCGGCGCACCTTGCCGTCGGCGCGGCTGGCCAGGAAGATGTCGCCCTCCAGCGGCGCCAGGATGTAGCGGCCCTGCTGGTCCCAGGAATAGTCGACGACGCCGCGGGCGCTGATGCGCATCCGCTCGCGCCGCGCCTTCTCGGCCTCGGACAGTTCGCCGGCGTCGGGGACCAGGGCGCGGGCGTCGATCAGCTTGTAGGCCTCGCCCTCGCCGGTCGGGGCGGCCCACAGGTCCTGGACATCCACATTGTCTTCGCGCGAACGCAGGAAGGCGACCAGTTGGCCGTCCGGCGACAGGCTGACCCCCTTGGCCACCGGGCCGTTCAGGCTGGGGCTGGAGAAGACCCGCTCGGGCGTCAGGATGTTGGAGGGCGTCTGCTGAGGGGTGGTTTGGGCGAACGCCGAACCGGCCGACAGGAGGATGGTCGAAGCAAGAAGAACTGTGCGCATGGTCGGCGACGCTAGCGGCCCTTCTGCAAGCCGTCACGAGGAAAAGTCGCCGTTGCGCCTCTGGCTTTTCCTTCCCTGCGAGCGGGTCTCAGATTACAGAGGCCGCACCATGACAGACGCCGCCCTCTCCCCCGCCCCGGTTAAGGCCAGCCCGTTCAACGAACTGGAGGTTCTGTGGGTCCGCCACTGGACCGACAGCCTGTTCAGTTTCGCCGTGAAACGGCCCGAGGATTTCCGCTTCCGCTCGGGCGAGTTCGTGATGATCGGCCTGCCGGGAGAAGACGGCGGCAAGCCCGTGTTGCGCGCCTATTCCATCGCCAGCCCCTGCTGGGCCGAGGAACTGGAGTTCTTCTCCATCAAGGTCGCCGACGGGCCCCTGACCTCGCGGCTGCAAAAGATCGTGGCCGGGGACACGGTGCTGATGGGCAAGAAGCCGACCGGCACCCTGGTGCTGGACGCCCTGACCGGCGGCGAGCGGCTGTTCCTGATCGGCACCGGCACGGGTCTGGCGCCCTGGCTCAGCGTCGCGCGCGATCCTGAAACCTATTCCCGCTTCGGCCATGTCTATGTGATCCACACGGTGCGCAGCGTCGCCGACCTGGCCTATCGCGACTTCTTCACCCGCGAGATCCATGACGATCCGCTGATCGGCGAAGAAGCCCAGGCCCAGCTGACCTATTATCCGACGGTTACGCGCGAAGCCTTTGAAAATCCGGGCCGGATCACCGACCGGATCAAGTCCGGCGACTTCTTCCGCGACCTGGGCCTTCCCGACGGTTTCGATCCAGCCAAGGACCGGGTCATGCTGTGCGGATCGATGGCTATGATCAAGGAAGCCGGCGAACTGCTGGAGACCTATGGGCTGAAGGAAGGCTCCAACGCCGAACCCGCCGACTATGTGCTGGAACGCGCCTTCGTCGGTTGAGACTTGAATAATCCGCTCATCCCGGCGAAAGCCGGGGCCATGCACCACCCTGCCCTTGTCGCTGTTGACGCCCGCGTCGATCCCGCCGAATGCCAGTCGATGGCCGAGGTCCGTCAGGGCGTCGACGCCCTGGACCGCGCCCTGGTCGCCCTGCTGGCCGAACGTCAGCGCTATATGGAGGCGGCCGCCCGCATCAAGCCCGACCGCGACGCCGTCTTCGACCAGGCCCGCATCGACGACGTGGTGGCCAAGGTCCTGACCGCCGCCGAGGCCCATCACCTGTCGCCCGACATCGCCGAGCCGGTCTGGCGCCTGCTGATCGACCGGTGCATCGCGCATGAGTTCGCCGCCTACGACCGGACTCGAAGCTAACGCCTAACGGTGTTATCCTGTTGGCGTGGCACATCAGGAACCTTCCATCTTCAGCCGGCCTGACTCCGAGGCGGACGCCCGATCTCTGGAAGAGGCGGAAGCGGATTTCGCGGCCGGCCGGGTCATCCCAAACGAGGAAGTCATGAAGTGGGTTCAGACGTGGGGCACGCCTGAAGAAGGCCCGCCGCCTGAGTCCTGGGGCCTAGACTAACCCCGCAACCCCCGCAGCATCAGCTCGTGCCGATAGGCGGCGACGTCTGCCAGAGCGGCGTCCATCGCCGTTCGGACCCGCTCCAGCGCCGGCGCCGCCAGGGCCTGTTCTGCGGCTTCCGCCTCGGCGCAGATCGCGGCCAGATCGCCGGCCCCGATCCCCGCCGCCGCGCCCCGGATCGTGTGGACTCCGTCCCGCCAGCCCTCGACCTTGGGATTCAGCAGGGCGGACCAGAGGGCGGCCTGTTCGACGAACAGGCCCAGCACCTCTTCCGAAATCGAGGCGTCGCCGCCGGTCATGCCCTCCAGCACGCTGAAGTCGACGGCGCCGGTCAGGTCGCGACGCGCCATCAGGCGGCCTCTTCCTCGCCCTTGGCCAGGCGGGAATGCCGGGACGACCAGGCGAAATAGACGACCAAGCCGGCGAGGTTCCAGATCAGGAACCATTCCTGGGTCTTCTGCGGCAGGCTGAACAGCAGATAAAGGCAACCCGCGATGCCGAGCGGACCGATGATCCAGGCCAGCGGAGCCTTAAACACCCGCGTGCGCATCGCGTCGCGGACCCTCAAGACCAGCAGGCTGGCGCAGACGGCGGTGAAGGCCGCCAGCGTCCCCGCATTGGCCAGGGCCGCGATCTCGTCCAGAGGCAGAAGGCCGGCCAGGATGCTGACGATCACGGCCGTGAACAGGGTGACCACCACCGGCACCCCGCGCTGCGACACCCGGCCCAGACGGCGCGGCAGCAGGCCGTCGCGCGCCATGACGTAGAAGATGCGGGTCTGGCCATAGAAGAAGGCCAGGATCACTGTCGGCACGCCGACGATGACGGCGGCGGCCACGATCTGGGCCGCCAGCGGCTGATTCAGGATGCGCAGGATCAGGGCCAGGGGCTCGCCACTGTCGGCGAACTGGCCGAACGGCATGGAACCGACCGCCAGGGCAGCCACCAGCATGTACAATATGGTGCAGATGATCATTGAGCCCAGGATGCCGATGGTCAGGTCGCGGGCCGGATTGCGCGTTTCCTCCGCCGCGGTCGCCACGGCGTCGAAGCCGTAGAAGGCGAAGAAGACGATGGCCGCCCCCGCCATGACCCCGACCTCCGCCCCCGCCGGGCCGTTCTTGTTGAAGCCGTAGGGCATCAGCGGCTCGAAATTGGCCGGGTCGAACGCGGGCGCGACCACGGCGATGAAGACCAACAGCGCGCTGCACTTGATCACCACCAGCACGGCGTTGACCGTTGCGCTCTCCTTGGTGCCGAGCAGCAGAAGGCCGGTCACGGCCAGGATGATGGCGATAGCCGGGACATTGATGATCCCGTCCGCATGAGGCCCCGCCGCCAGGGCCTGGGGAATGATGATGTCGAGCGTTCGCAGGAAACCGACCGCATATTCGGACCAGCCGACGGCCACGGCGCTGACCACCAGCGAATATTCCAGGATCAGACTCCAGCCGATGATCCAGGCGATCGCCTCGCCGAGCGCCGCATAGCTATAGGTATAGGCCCCGCCTGAGGCCGGCATCATGGTCGCCAGTTCGGCATAGGCCAGGGCGACGCAGGCGCAGATCACGCCCACGATGGCGAAGGCCACAATGATCCCCGGTCCCGCCTTTTCCACCCCTACGCCCGTCAGCGTATAGATGCCCGTGCCCACGATGGCCCCGATGCCCAGCAGCATCAGATGCGGCCAGCCCAGGGTCTTCTTCAACGCCGGCCCGTCGTGCGGCGCCGTCATGACGTCGATCGAACGACGCCGGTTCCAGAAGGCCATGATGTTCACTCCCCCGCCGCCCCACGCGACCGATTCCGTGCGGACCATGCCCGTCAAAGAAAGTTTTCGAAAGCGCTTGCCAACCCCCCGGCGGCTGGGTAGTAGGAGCGCCCTTCGGCAAGGCAACCGCCTCCGCCGCAGACAAGACGACCGGTCGGGTGATTAGCTCAGTTGGTAGAGCAGCTGACTCTTAATCAGCGGGTCGTAGGTTCGAACCCTACATCACCCACCATCGTCTTCTTGATTTCATTGAAAATTTTTACCCAACCTCCCGGACCACCGTTTCTCGGATAGAGAAAAACGGTGAAAAAGACGGTCGATTTTGGGGCTGTCGGCGGCCCGCGTCGCCGGGTCCTCCCGAGACAAGGTGCATAGATAGGATCTATAGCATCGCCTCCTGACCATCCGCAGTCGCGACATCGGGCCTGAAACCACAACGCGATGAACAAACCGCGCGCCTTCGATGCGAATGCGTCTCAAATTTCTTGCTTGAGACACTGGTTTTGCTAGGACACGGGGATGCTATCCATCCTCCTCGCCTTATTCGGGTCTGTCGTCGGCGTCGGCGCCGTGACCTTGCTGTACCTGAGATGGCGCGGCGATCTGCAGAACTCTGGTTGGGTGGCCGTGAGTTGGACGGCCGTGGCCGTGTCGATCGGCCTGTGGGCGATCGCATTCCAGCCGGACGTGGGCGCGGCCTTCGCCGTCCTGGCCATGACAGCAGCCGCCCTGGGCCTGGTCGGTCGAGGCGTCGATTTGCCCGCTCTGGCGCGGTTTCCCAGCGTCCGGCGCATTCCCAACCCTGAACCCGGCGGGAAGCCCTCCTGGCCCAGCGTCGCCGCGCGTACGCTCGCGGTCGTTGCGGCCGCCCCCGCCGTGAGCATGAGCCTGGGCCTGCTGGTCTGGGTCGTGACGCCGGCGCACGAGTCCACACGCTTCGTCCTGGCCGTGTTCAGCTTCCTTCTCGCCTTCGCCGCCCTTCTGGTCTGGGGCCTGAGCGCGGTGCGGCCCTGGCGCGCACTGGGCCTGATCACCCTGCTCGGCGCAGCGGCCGCCGTTCCCGTCGCGGCGGCGCTTTAAGATGGCCCGCTCGATCTGGCCCAAGTCGCCGCCCGGCTTCGTCCGGCGCCTGCTGGCGGGGCATAAGGTCCTGGGCCTGGCGCTCGGCGGCATCCTCTATCTGATCTGCCTCACCGGCTGGATCGGGGTCTATTATGTCGAGGTCGAGCGGTGGGAGCGTCCCAATCTGCCGGAGTTCACCACCGTGTCGCCGGAGGCCGCCGCCCTGGCGGTTTCAGACAGCCGTCGCGCCATGGTGGCCGACACGCACCGGGGCCCACTGGACACAGATCTGTTCGTCGGCCTGCCGACGGAGGCCATGCCCCGCATCGTCGGCGGCTGGGGCCACGAGGCGCGGGCCTATGACGCCAAGGGCGCCTATGCCGGCGACGCCAGTCATGACCTGACCCATTTTCTGACCGAGCTTCACTATTATCTGCATCTGCCGGAGACCTTCGGCATGATCGTCGTCTGCCTGTTCGGCGTGGGCATGATGGCGCTGCTGATCGGCGGCGCCCTGGCCCATTCCCGGATGTTCCGCGACGCCTTCTCGCTGCGGCCCCGCAAGGAGGGCCAATTGGCCCGGGTCGATGTGCACAATCGCCTGGGGACCTGGACCCTGCCCTTCGCCCTGGCCATCACCCTGACCGGGACGATGATCGGTCTGGCGCAACTGATGGCCCTGGCGCTGGGAAGCTTCGCCTACGACGGAAACGTACTGAAGCCCTATGAGCCGATCTTCGGCGCCCAGTCCGAAATCGAGGCCGCGACCGGCGGGCGGGTTCTTCAGGGGGATCCCGCCATCCTGAAGGCCATTCAGCAGATCCGCACGGCCCAGCCGGAGCAGCCGATCAGTTTCGTCGCCATTCATATGGTCGGCACGCCGCAAGAATCGATCGAGATCACCACCAAGCCGCCCCATCGGCTGGTCTATGGCGAAACCTGGCGGTTTGACGCCGACGGCAATCTGGTCGGCAGCCATAATATGTCGGACGGTCCCGCCGGCCGGCAGGTGGCGGCCAGCGTCTACAGCCTGCATTTCGGCGATTTCGGCGGGCAGCCTGTGAAATTCGTCTATGCGCTCCTCGGCCTCGCGCTGACGGTGATGATCGCCGCCGGCATGGACATCTGGCTGGTGAAGTCGGCGAGCAAGGGGCGGCCGCGCCCCGCGCTTCACCGGCTCTGGATCGTGCTGGTCTATGGCGCACCGGCGGCCATCGCCCTGACCTTCGCGGTCGCCATGCCGACCGGTCTCAACCCCGTTGTCCTCTTCTGGAGCCAGATGCTCTTCCTCGGCGTCGGATCTCTGGTCAGCATGCGGGTGACCGACGCACCGGCGGCCGAGACGTCGCGGTGGATGCGGTTCGTGCTCGGCGTATCCGTTCTGGCCATGCCGACGAGCCACCTGCTGGTGCATGGGTCCATGACCCAGGCGGCCCTCCAGATCAGCCTTCCCCTGGCCCTGATCGGCGTGGTCCTGGCGACGACGGCCTTTCCGCTCAGGGCGGGGGCCAAGGCCCGCCAGACCGTCCCAGCCGAGTAGCGCCCTTCAGGTCACAGTCGCGGCTTTTCCATCACGCCCCTGGAAGACGCCTTGACCTGGCAAAGTTCACAATGCGATGCACTCGCAAACATGAACTTCCCACTCCTCTAGAGGCCGTCCCCATGCTTCGCTCCGCCCTGCTCGCTTCGGCTTCGATCTCGCTGCTCGGCCTGGCCGCCGGTCCCGCCCTGGCTCAAACGGCCGCGTCGGACGAGGTCAGCGAAGTCGTCGTGATGGGCAAGCGCGTGATCCGCGAGTCGGCCGGCGCGACCGGTCTGGACCTGTCGCTGCGTGAAACGCCGCAGTCGGTGACCGTGATCGGCGCCGCCCAGATCAAACAGTTCAATCTGACCGATGTGAACCAGCTTCTGGCGACCCTGCCCGGCGTCAACGTCGAGGCGGTCGAGACGGACCGAACCTATTACACCTCCCGCGGCTTCGACATCGTGAACTTCCAGGTGGACGGCGTGGGCCAGCCGCTGGATTGGGGCCTGCAAGCCGGCGCGCTGGACGTCGCTCAATATGAACGGGTCGAAGCCGTGCGCGGCGCCAACGGACTGATGACCGGCACCGGCAATCCCTCGGCCACGATCAACTATATCCGCAAGCGTCCGACAGAAGACTTCCAGGCCTCCGCCTCCGCAGGATACGGCACCTGGGACGAGACGCGCCTGACGGCCGACGTCTCCGGACCGCTCAATGACTCCGGGACGGTGCGCGGCCGCGTGGTCTACGCCAACACCGACAGCGACTCGTACCTCAACTACTATGGGGTCAACCGGAACCTCTACTACGGCATCCTGACCTGGGACGTGACGCCCAAGCTGAACGCCACGGCGGGCTTCTCGCGTCAGGACAATCTGGCGACCGGCGTGAACTGGGGCGCCCTGCCGCTGGTCTATTCGGACGGGACGCAGATCAATTATGAGTCGTCGGAAACCACGGGCGCGCCCTGGACCTACTGGGACACCCACCACGACATCGGTTTCGGTGAACTGTCCTATGCGTTCGACAACGGCTGGACGATCAAGGGCGTCTACACCCATCGCGAATCCGAGGAAGACGCCAAGCTGCTGTACGCCTACGGCAATCCGGACCCGGCCACCGGCCTGGGCGTAGCCGCCATGAGCGGCGAATATCCGTCGGACCTCGAGCAGAACATGTTCGACGTGATCGCCAACGGGGACTTCGGCCTGTTCGGGCGGCGGCATCAGGTGGTGCTGGGCTTCAACACCTCGACGAACGACAGCAAGAAGTGGTCGGCTTTCGCCGACCTGTTCGCCTATCCGGCCTATCAGGGCGCCCATATCGTCGCGCCGGCGGAGCCGACCTATCCGGAGGCCTATCTGGCCGAGGAAATCGAGGACCGGCTGACCCGCGCCTATGGCGCCGTGCATCTGAACCTGACCGACAGCCTGACCGCCGTGCTCGGCTTCAACGCCATCGAGGTGAAGACCACCGGCTATTCCTACGGCGTGTCTCAGGCGCGAGATGAGAACAAGGTCAGCCCCTATGTCGGCGTGGTCTATGACCTGAACGCCAATATCTCGCTCTACGCCAGCTATTCGGACCTGTTCACGCCCCAGTCCGAAAGCGACATCAATCGTAACCGGCTAGACGCCGCCGAAGGCCGCAGCTACGAGGCCGGTGTTAAGAGCGAATGGCTCGATGGCCGTCTGTACGCCACGGCGTCCATCTTCAAGTCGGAGCAGGACGGGCTGGCGGAATACGTCGGCTATATCCCCGACACCTTCGACAGCTACTACGTCGGCGTCGATACCGTCGCTCAGGGCTATGAGTTCGAGGTGGCCGGCCGGATCACGCCGCAGTGGACCGTGGGCGGCGGCTTCACCGACCTGTCCATCGAGGATGGCGCGGGCGCGGACACCCGTCTTTATATTCCGCGCCAGTCGCTGAAGCTGAACACCACCTACACCCTGCCCCAGTACAACAACCTGACCCTGGGCGGCGCCGTCCGGTGGCAGAGTGATATATCCACGACCGACCTGGGCACGACGGTGACCCAGGACGCCTATGCCGTGGTCGATCTGCTCGCCGCGGTCGATCTGACCGACCATGTCCGCGCGACGGTCAACGCCAAGAACCTGTTCGACGAAGCCTATTACGGCAGTCTGATGTGGAGCCAGGCCTTCTACGCCCCGCCGCGCAGCGTGATGGTCACCCTGGATTATCGCTTCTGAGGTCAAGCATCGCCGTCTCCAAATGTGAACTTTTGACCCTGCCCGAGCCAACGCGGGGCTCAGACTGTGCACCGCCAATCCAGCTGCGCCACCCTATAGATCCGCCCCCCGCCTCATAAATGAGACCTTGTCTCACCAAGTGAAACTCCTAAAATGGGAGGCTGCCTTGGGAGCTGAGGAATGGATTGTTTCAGATGGGCAGGCGCCGCCTTGGCGGGAGCTTCGGTCTTGGTTTGGCCTCTTGCGGGGTTCTGTGAACCCGTATCGGCTGTGCAAGACGCTCTGGACAGGGCGGCGGTCGTTGTGCCGGCGCAGAACGGCGGCGTTCTTATCCATTGGCGATTGAGCGCCGCCGATCCGTCAGACCAGGGCTTCGACGTCTATAGAGACGGACGCAGGATCACGCCCCGCCCGGTGTCCACCGCGACCAACTGGCTTGATACGGAAGGCGGGTTGAACGCTCGCTACGCGATCAAGGCGGTAGGGAGCAACGCGCCGGTTCCAGGCCTCAACCTCACCGAGGGCTATCTGACGATACCCCTGGATCGCCCGAACGGCGGGGTCACGCCAGATGGCGTGGCCTATGAGTATGACGCCAATGATGGGTCGGTCGGCGATCTGGACGGCGACGGCCGTTACGAAATCATCCTGAAGTGGGCGCCGACCAACGCCAAGGACAACGCCTTCGCCGGCTATACCGGTCCGACGCTGATCGACGCCTATAGGCTGGACGGCCGCCGGCTTTGGCGGATCGACCTGGGCAGCAATATCCGCTCCGGCGCCCACTATACCCAGATGGCGGTTCAGGACTTCGACGGGGACGGTCGAGCGGAACTGGCCTTGAAAACGGCCGACGGAACAGTGGACGGGATCGGCCTGGCGCTGGGCGACCCCACCGCCGACTGGCGCGAAAAGGGCGGCGAAATCGCCAGCCGGGACAGGACCGGCGCCGAGCGGAAACCGGACGGCAGCCTGACCGCGCCCTTGACCGGCCGCATCCTCTCCGGCCCGGAATATCTGACCGTCTTCGACGGCGCCACGGGACGCGCCCTGGCCAGCGCTCCCTATGTCCCGTCGCGGGGACAAGGGACGGATACCCCCTCCTCCGCAGAAATGGCCGCCCTTTGGGGCGACGGCTA
This sequence comes from Brevundimonas sp. SL130, assembly GCF_026625805.1. NCBI lineage: Bacteria > Pseudomonadati > Pseudomonadota > Alphaproteobacteria > Caulobacterales > Caulobacteraceae > Brevundimonas > Brevundimonas sp. SL130. The sequence goes on along the minus strand of NZ_CP113064.1, from coordinate 1,717,411 downwards.
CGGCAACCGGTCTGAGCGGTATCTGGGCGGCACGGCCTTTCTGGACGGACGCCTGCCCAGCATCATCATGGCGCGCGGCTACTACGCCCGCACGGTGATCGCCGCCTGGGACTGGCGCGACGGCCGCTTGCAACAGCGCTGGACCTTCGACAGCGACACCGCCCCGAAGGGGTTCGCCGGCCAGGGCAATCATCAGTTCAGCGTCGCCGATCTGGACGCCGACGGTCGGCAAGAGATCCTCTATGGCGCGATGGCCATCGACGACGACGGCGCGCCGATGTGGACGACCGAACTGGGCCACGGCGACGCCATGCACGTCGGCGATCTGGACCCGGCTCGTCCTGGCCTGGAAAAATTCGGCGTACACGAAGACATGCGCGGCAACGGCGGCGTCGGCAGCGCCATGGTCGACGCCCGTTCCGGCGAAGTCCTGTGGCGCACGGGGTCCGATCGGGATGTGGGACGCGGGGTCGCCGCCGATATCGATCCGCGCCACCCCGGCGCCGAAGCCTGGGCCAGCAACAGCACGGACCTGTATGCGGCCGACGGCCGCGTGATCGCCCACACGCGGCCGGCCCAGGTCAATTTCGCCGTCTGGTGGGACGGCGACGCCCAACGCGAACTGCTGGACGGCGTGCGGATCTTCAAATGGGACTGGGCCAACCAGGCGTCCACACCTCTGCTGGTCGCGGAAGGCGCGGCCTCGAACAACGGGACAAAGGCCACGCCGGTGCTGGCGGCGGACATTCTGGGCGACTGGCGCGAGGAGGTGGTCCTGCGAACCGAGGATAGCTCGGCCCTGCGGATCTATGTCACCCCCTACCCCACCACGATCCGCCACACGACCCTGATGCACGACGCCCAGTATCGGTCGCAGGTGTCGGGTCAGAACTCGGCCTATAATCAGCCCTCACACCCCAGCTTCGCCCCCGAAACGGACCTGAAGGCGGGTCAATGAGGGCGTGGTCGAGACGAGACGCCCTTTGCGGCGGCGCCGGACTCGGGGTTGCGAGCGTGGGTCTCGCCGCCTGCGCGACCCCGTCTTCCGCCCCCCTGTCTTTGACTGCCGCCAGCGTCCGCCGGCGGCTTTATGCCGACGACTTTCGACAGGGTCTGGCGTCCTGGCTGATCGAACGGGAGGACGGACTGGGCGAGGTTTCGGCCGCCGACGGCGCGATGCGGTTCGACACCCCGCGCGGCGCCACCGCCTGGTTTCGGCCACGACTGACTTCGCCGGTCGAAATCAGCTTTACCGTTCAAGCCGTGTCGGCGGGAGGCCCCAACGACAGGGTCAGCGACCTCAACTGCTTCTGGATGGCGACCGATCCGCGCAGCGCCACGGACCTGATCGCCCGCCCGCGCTCGGGCGCCTTTGCCGACTACGATCTGTTGCGGACCTATTATGTCGGCCTCGGCGGCAACGGCAATACGACGTCTCGTTTCCGTCGTTACGTCGGCAATGGCGAGCGGCCCCTGCTCCCGGTCCACGACCTGGGCGCGCCCGAGGATCTGATTGCGCCGAACCGGCCGTATCGGGTCCGCCTGATCGCGGCGGGCGAACGCATCGAATATTGGCGTGACGACCGACGGATGTTCGCCCTGAACGACCCTCAGCCCTATCGCGAGGGCTGGTTCGGTCTGCGCACCACCTTCAACCACATGGTCGTGCGCGACTTCGAAGTCCGGTCGTTCGCCGGTTAGACGCACACTCCAGGAAGGCCCATCATGAACTATTTCATCGTCGCATTCCTTTCCATCCTGGCGACGCTCGTCACCGGCCCGGCCTGGGCGCAGCAAACAGCGCCGCAACAGCACTGGGCGCGCAGCTGGTACGCAGCCCCGCTTGCGGCGACCGCCGACCGGATGCCTCCGTCCCTGAAGAACGCCACCATCCGGCAAACCATCCGCATCAGCCTGGGCGGAGAAAGATTTCGTCTGCGGCTGTCCAACGAGTTCGGAGACACGCCGATGCGCCTCGGACGCGCGACGGTCTTCCTGATGGGCGACGATGGACGCCCGGTGGCCGGGTCAGAACGGGATGTGGTCTTCGACGGCCGGCCTGACGCCTTGTTGCCGGCCGGCGCGCCGATCCTCAGTGATCCGGTGGATCTCCACCTGCCGGCGCTGTCGCGCCTGACGGTCAGCCTTTATCTGCCGGAGGACGCGCCGCAGCCGACGATCCATCTGCTCGGCCTGGCGACGAGCTGGGTCAGTCCCGGGGATCAGACCTCTGCGGCTGAACTGACCGACGCCGTTTCCACCACCCAGCGCATTCTGCTGTCCGGCGTGGATGTGGAACGGCCACGCCCCGGCCGCATCGTCGTCGCCCTAGGCGACTCCATCACCGACGGCGCGAACGGGACCCGAAATGCAGATCGCCGATGGCCCGATCTGCTGGCGGGACGGCTTCAGGCGGCCGGGCTGACCGAGGTGGCGGTCGCCAATGCCGGGATCTCGGGCAATCGCATCCTCAATCCGCGTCCCGGACTGGGCGTCGCGGCCTTGGCGCGTTTTGATCGCGACGTCCTGGCGGTTCCCGGCGTCACCGATGTGATCATCCTGGAGGGGGTCAACGACATAGGCATGGCCTGGCGGGACAAGGACCCGCACCCGCCGACAGCCGCCGACCTGATCGCCGGATATCGGCAGATGATCACACGCGCCCATGCGCGCGGCCTGCGGGTGTTTCTGGCGACCATCCTGCCCTATGAGGGCGCCAACTACTGGTCGGAACCGGGCGAGGCCGTCCGGCAGGCGGTCAACACCTGGATTCGCAGCGGCGGCGAAGCAGATGGCGTGATCGACTTCGATGCGGTCATGCGCGACCGCGAAAACCCCGGCCATCTGGCGTCTGTCTATGACAGTGGTGATCGCCTTCATCCCAACGACGCGGGCTTCAAGGCGATGGCGGATGCGATCGATCTGACCCTGTTTCGTTAGGCCCAGTTTCGTTAGGCAGGGATCAGATCGCCAACATATCGCGACTGACGCCCTGGACCGACTTAGCCCCGGTCAGGGTCATGGCCACCCGCATCTCCTTCTCGAACAGATCGAGCAGGTTTTCGACGCCGGCCTGGCCGCCCGCCGCAAGGGCGTAGATGAAGGCGCGGCCCAGCATGACCGCGTCGGCGCCCAGGGCGATGGCGCGGATCACGTCCAGCCCGTTGCGAATGCCGGAATCGACCAGGATGCGGATATCGCCCTTCACCGCCTCGGCGATGGCGGGAAGCGCCCGCGCCGAGGACAACACCCCGTCCAACTGACGCCCGCCGTGGTTCGACACGACGATGCCGTCGGCGCCGAAGCTGACGGCGTCACGGGCGTCTTGAGCATCCAGCACGCCCTTGATGATCATGGGCCCGTCCCAGAAGTCGCGGATCCACTGAAGATCCTTCCAGGAGATGGACGGATCGAAATTCTGGCCCAGCCAGCCGATATAGTCCGCCAGGCCCGTCGGCTTGCCCAGATAGGCCGAGACATTGCCCAGGTCGTGCGGCGTGCCGCGCACCCCGACGTCCCAGGCCCAGGCGGGATGGGTCATGGCCTGGATCATTCGGCGCATCTCGGCATGGGGGCCGCTCATGCCCGAATGGGCGTCGCGATAGCGGGCGCCGGGCGTGGGCATGTCGACGGTGAAGACCAGGGTCTTGACCCCCGCCGCCTTGGCGCGTTCCAGCGCATTCTTCATGAAGCCACGGTCGCGCAGCACATAGAGCTGGAACCACATGGGCCGGTCGATGGCCGGCGCCACCTCCTCGATCGGGCAGACCGAGACGGTGGACAGGGTGAAGGGCAGGCCGCGAGAGGCCGCGGCCTTGGCCGCCTGAACCTCGCCGCGTCGAGCGTACATGCCGGTCAGGCCGACGGGCGCCAATATGATCGGCAGGCGCAGGGTCTCGTCGAACAGACGGGTCTCGAGATCGAGGCTCGACATGTCCTGCAACACCCGCTGCCGCAGGGCGATGGCCTGCCAATCCTCGACATTGCGGCGCAGCGTCTGTTCGGCATAGGCGCCGCCGTCGATGTAGTGGAACAGGAAAGGCGGCAGCTTGCGGCGCGCGGCTTCGCGATAGTCGCTCGGCGAGGAAATGATCACCGCACCGTCCTACTGGAAGTTGGCGAAGGCGCCGCCGTCGACCAGCAGGGCCGCGCCGGACATATAGGACGCCATGTCAGAGGCCAGGAAGGCGACGACCGAAGCGATGTCCTCAGGGCGTCCCAGCCGCCCCAAGGGGATACGGCCCTCCATGTATTCGCGTTTGGCCGGATCGGCGAGGTCGTCCTTGTTGATGTCCGTAGCGATCGTTCCCGGCAGAACCGAATTGCAGCGGATCCCGTGCCGGCCCAGGGCGACGGCGCAGGATTGCATCAGGCTGTGAACCCCGGCCTTGGTCGGCGTGTAGTGGGTCTGCATCTCGCCGCCCACCAAGGCGGAGATGGAGCTGATGGCGACGATGGCGCCGCCCTCCCCCTGTTTCACCATCTGGTTGGCCGCCGCCTGGACCATGAAATAGGCCCCGTGCAGATTGACCTCCATCGTGCGGCGCAGGGTCTCGACCGGCATGTCGAGGAAGGCGTGGAACGGACAGATGCCGGCATTGGAGACGAAGACGTCGACCCGGCCCAAGGCCCTGACCGCCTCGCTGACAAAGGCGGTCGCGCTTTCCGGCAGGGCCACATCCCCATCGATGGCGACGGCCCTACGGCCCAGGGCCTCGACCTGGGCGATCACTTCGGCGGCGGCGTCAGCGTCGCGATAGGTGTTGATCGCAACGTCGGCGCCCTGACGTGCGGCTTCCACCGCCGTCGCCCTGCCTATGCCCCGCGATGCGCCCGTGATCAGGACGACCTTGTCTTCAAGCAGCATGGGGGCTCCGGCAGTTCATTGATTCAACGTTTGGGCAGCCAGCCGAGATCGGCGCTGATGGCGTTGGCGGCGTCGGTCACGGTGCGGGTCAGTTCCGTCATCCGCTCGTCGGACATGTACTGGGCGGCCGATGAAACGCTCAGCGCGGCGACAATTCGCCCATCGACAGAGCGAACCGGCGCGGCCACGCAACGGATCTGATCCTCGTTCTCTTCTAGATCGAAGGCGTATCCCTTTTCGGCATAGCTGCGCATCCGCTCCAGCCAGACGGCGCGCGCGGCCGAGTCGAACGCAACCCCCTCCGTCGCATAAAAGTCGATCCACTCAGGCTCGGACATGTCGAGGATCAACGCCTTGCCCAGCCCCGTGGAAGCGATGGGATGCCGCTCGCCCAGACGAGAGCCGATATTGATCCGCCGCCGGCCCGCGACCTTGTCCAGGTAGAGGGCGTGACGGCCGTCGAGGACGCCCAGATGAACCGTATCCTGGGTCTGGTCCGACAACTGTTCCAGCCAGGGGCGGGCGACACGCGGCAGGTGCATCTGCTGGCTGGCGGCATGGCCCAGTTCCAGCAGCTTCGGACCCAGGCTGTAGCCCTCGCGCGGGCGGAACGACAGCAGGCGACGATCGACCAGGGCCGAGGCCAGACGGTGGGTGGTGCTGCGGGTGAGTTCCAGCTTTTCGGACAGTTCGGCCAGAGGCATCGGCCCATCGATAAGGGCTTCGATCACGTCCAGCCCGCGCAGCAGGGTTTGGCTGCCGGACGCCTTGGCGCCGACCTCTTCTTCCCCATCGACCTGCGCGGTCTTGATTGACGCCACTCGTCCCATTTCGTAATCCTCATTCTCAGAATGTAGCAAAGCGCGCAAGTTGATCCTGAAATCGGGACCAATATTGGCGCGGTTCGAGAAAGAAATCCAGTGATGTCCCGATATATGGGAAACTATCGCCCAATTTCTACGGTGCGTCGATGAGCAGGCTCCCCAAGATAAAACACGTGCGCGCCTTTGTCGTGAAGAACGACGGTACGGGAGGCGGCGCGGACTATCACGACCAGGGCGACGGCCACTGGATCGACGACCACATCGCCACCCCCATGGCGAAATATCCCGAGTATCGCCAGAGCCGCCGCAGCTTCGGCATCAATGTTCTGGGCACGTTGGTGGTTGAGATCGAGGCCGACAACGGCGTCGTCGGCTTCGCGGTGACGACCGGGGGCGAACCCGCCGCCTATATCGTCGAGAAGCACCTGGCCCGGTTCCTGGAAGGCCGCGATCCGTCCGAGGTCGAGAAGATCTGGGACCAGATGTATTTCTCCACCCAGTATTATGGCCGCAAGGGCCTGGTGGTGAACGCCATTTCGGGCGTCGATCTGGCGCTGTGGGATCTGCTGGGTCGCCTGCGACAGGAACCCGTCTTCGCCATGCTGGGCGGCGCGGTTCGCGACGAACTGACCTTCTACGCCACCGGCGCCCGCCCCGACAAAGCCAAGGAACTGGGCTTCATCGGCGGCAAGATGCCCCTGCACCACGGTCCGGCCGAGGGCGAAGAAGGCCTGCACAAGAACCTGGCCGAGCTGGAGGCGATGCGGAACGCCTGCGGCGACGACTTCTGGCTGATGTTCGACTGCTGGATGGCGTTGGACCTGAACTACGCCACCCGCCTGGCGCACGAGGCGCACAAGCTCGGCCTCAAGTGGATCGAGGAGGCGCTCAGCCCCGACGACTACTGGGGCTATCAGGCGCTGAAGAAGAACGCACCCAAGGGGATGCTGGTCACCACCGGCGAGCATGAAGCCACCCGCTGGGGCTTCCGCATGCTGTTGGAAATGGAATGCTGCGACATCATCCAGCCGGACGTGGGCTGGTGCGGCGGCGTGACCGAACTGATCAAGATTTCCGCCATGGCCGACGCCAAGGGCGTGCTGATGATCCCGCACGGATCGTCGGTCTATTCCTACCACTTCGTGGTGACGCGCCATAACAGCCCGTTCGCGGAGTTCCTGATGATGGCCCCCGGCGCCGACGAGGTCGTGCCCATGTTCCACCCCCAGCTGATCGGCGAACCCGTTCCCGTGAACGGCAAGCTGAAGGTTCCCGACGCCCCCGGTTTCGGCGTCGAACTGAACCGCGACATCGCCCTGCACCGCCCCTACGCGCGCTAAGACGAAAGACCTCACCCATGAAATTGCTGCGCTACGGCCCCAAGGGCCACGAAAAACCCGGCACGCTGGACGCCGAGGGCCGCATTCGCGACCTGTCCGGCGTCATCGCCGACATTACGCCGGAACAGCTGTACGGCCCGGCGCTCGAGGCCCTGAAGGCCATCGATCCGGCCACCCTCCCCCTGGTCGAAGGCCAGCCCCGCTATGGCGTGCCGGTGAACGGCAGCCGCAAGTTCATCGCCATCGGCCTGAACTTCGCCGACCATGCGGAGGAGTCCAATCTGCCCATCCCGGCCGAGCCGGTGGTCTTCACCAAGGCCATCACCTGCCTGAACGGCCCCAACGACGACGTCATCATCCCGCGCGGATCTGAAAAGACCGATTGGGAGGTCGAGCTGGGCGTCGTCATCGGCAAGACCGCCACCTACGTCACCCAGGCCGAGGCGCTGGACCACGTCGCGGGCTATGTCCTGATCAATGACGTGTCCGAGCGCGCCTTCCAGACCGAACGCGGCGGGACCTGGGACAAGGGCAAGGGTTGCGACACTTTCGGCCCCGTCGGCCCCTGGCTGGTCACCACCGACGAGGTCGGCGACGTCCAGAACCTGGACATGTGGCTGGACCTGAACGGCAAGCGGATGCAGACCGGCAACACCCGGACCATGATCTTCGGCGTCGCCGAGATCGTCTCCTATCTGTCGGAGTTCATGACGCTGGAGCCCGGCGACCTGATCACCACCGGCACCCCGCCCGGCGTGGGCCTGGGCCAAAAGCCGCCGCTGTATCTGAAGCCCGGCGACACGGTTCGCCTGGGCATCCAGAAGCTGGGCGAGCAAGGCCAGACTTTCGTGGAATGGACCCGATGAGCGCTTACGCAGGACGGTTCGAAGGCCGCACCGCCGTCATCACCGGCGGCGCCTCTGGGTTGGGCAGGGCCTCGGCCGCCCGCATCGTCGCCGAGGGCGGCAAGGTGGTGCTGTGGGACCTCAACGCCGATGCGTTGGCGGCGGCGGCAGACGAGGTCGGCGCGACCCATGTGATCGCGCTGGACGTCGCCGATCCCGACGCGGTCGCGGCGGCGGCGGCTGAATCCGCCAGGCGGCTGGGCCGGATTGACATCCTGGTCGCCTCGGCCGGGATCACCGGCGCCACGGTTCCGGTGCATGAGTTCCCAATCGACAGCTGGAAGCGGGTCGTCGACATCAATCTGAACGGCGTCTTCTACTGCTCGCGCGCCATCGTGCCCTTCATGCTCGAGAACGGCTATGGCCGTATCGTCAATGTCGCCTCGGTCGCCGGCAAAGAGGGCAATCCGAACGCCAGCGCCTATTCGGCCTCAAAGGCCGGGGTGATCGGCTTCACCAAGTCGCTGGGCAAGGAACTGGCGGGCAAGGGCGTCATCGCCAACAGCCTGACGCCCGCAACCTTCGAAAGCCCGATCCTGGAGCAACTGCCCCAGAGTCAGGTCGACTATATGCGTTCCAAGATCCCGATGGGCCGCCTGGGCGAGGTCGAGGAGAGTGCGGCCATGGTCTGCTTCATGGCCTCCGAGGAGTGCAGCTTCACCACCGCCTCGACGTTCGACACGTCCGGCGGCCGCACGACCTACTAGGGTCCGACGCGTGCCGTCGGGCCTTCGCATCGTCGATCCCCACGTCCACCTGTGGGACCTGTCACGCGCGCGCTATGGCTGGCTTCAGGACGATCCCCTGCCGAACAATCCGGCGGGGGACATGTCCGCCATCGCGCACAGGAACTATCTGCTGGACGACTATCTGTCGGACACGGCCGGGTGGCGCGTGGACAAGATCGTCCATGTCGAGGCCGGCCAGCCGATGGGCTGGCAACTGTCCGAGACGGACTGGCTTCAGGCCATGGCCGATCAGCGAGCCTATCCCCACGGCGTCGTCGCCGGCGCCGACCTTCTGGCCCCCGACCTGGACGCCCTGCTGGAGGCCCAGGCCGCGCGGCCGAACGTGCGTGGCGTGCGTCAGATCGTCTGCTGGCACGAGGACCCGCTGAAGACCTATACCGACCGCGACCTGCTGCGCGATCCGCAGTGGGTCGAGGGGTTCGCCAAACTGGCGCGCCATGGCCTGTCGTTCGACCTGCAGCTCTATCCGTCGCAGATGGCGACGGCGGCCATCATCGCGGCCCGCCATCCCGACATACCGATCATCGTCAATCACGCCGGTCTGCCGACCGACCGCGACGCAGCCGGCATGGAGCGGTGGCGCAGGGGCCTGCGCCTGCTGGCCGCCCAGCCCCAGGCATCGATCAAGATCTCGGGCCTGGGCATCACCGACCGCGCCTGGACCTTGGACTCCATCCGACCGACGGTGCTTGAATGTATCGAGGTCTTTGGGACCGAGCGGGCCATGTTCGCCTCGGACTTCCCGGTCGAGCGCGTCCACGGAACCTTCGACGCCTTCTATTCGGCCTTCGACGCCATCACAGCCGACTTCTCGGCCGACGAACGCGACCGTCTGTTCGCCGCCAACGCCGAGACGATCTACCGCATTTGAACGGGGGCGAGCGGCCGCAGAACGACGGCCGCCCGCACTGTCTTCATGTCGTGAAGCCGATCCGCACGGCGGCTTCCTCCAGACTGTCTCCGACCAGAGCCAGGTTCTGAATGGCCGCCAGGCTCCACTGAGCCGCGTCATTGGTCGAAACCTGCGGGTCTTCCTCGATGGGACGCAACACATCCACCCCGCCGACGGTGGTCGTCCGGGCGTTCAGCAAGGCGCGCAGGCTCTGCGCGTCCCGCCCCAGGAACTCGGACCAGGCGCGTAGAGCCAGGGCGTGGTCATTCTCCTGATGGGCGGCGTAGGCCGACAGGCGCGAATGCCCCTCCACCAGCGAGCGCCCCGGCGGGACAGTACCGAGCAGGGCGGAGATTTCGGCCGGCGGCGCATTATAGTAGCGGCAATATTCCAGCCAGGCGGCGCGATAGGCGGGCACGTCCAGCAGATCCAGCAACTCGGACGTCATCTCGACGACCCCGAACACCGCGCTGAGATGCGACACCCCGACATAGTCGCCCTGCCCCTGATAACGGCCGGTGGCCAAGTCAAAGGGCGCTTCACCCGCGAACCAGCGACGTTTCATGCCGGCGATCGTGTTCATTCCGTTCAGGATACGGTCGCGCCAACGCGGGTCGCCCGTTCGCTCCCATTCGGTCAGCCAGGCGGCGATGAAGGCGCCCCACGAGGTTCCGAAGCCGGACACCACCTGCCCCTCTGGAACGGCCCGTCCGGGCGCCGGGGGCAGTTTGCGCGAGATGTCCACATTGAGCAGAGCCTGCTCTGAGCTCGTCAGTTCCCACATCAGATCGCCCACCCGCTCGTCTGCGGTCAGGAAATAATAGATCCGACGATAGGCGACATTCGAGACCCGCGGCTGTTTCGACGAGTCGGACCAGTGCTGGACGCCATGGCGGGTTCCAAACCCCTTGAACCGCCCCAGATGATAGACATCGACCTCGCCGGTGTGGCGGGTCATCGCCTCGGCGAACTTGAACAGATCGGCGCGCCCCGTGCGGAGATAGCTGGTCCACAGCCAGAGATCGGTCGAAAGCTCGGAGTTGTCCCAGGCGTATCCGCCCACGTCGTACCGCCACATGTGACGGTCCGGGTCATAGGTGTGCATGACGTCGCCATACGACCAGAAGCCGTACCAGCGCCTCTGCTCGGCCTCCTTCATATAGTGGTCAAGCAGATAGGTCAGACGGCCTTCCAGCCCCTGACGGATGGGGGTGGACGCATCTGGCAGGCCCCAGTCTCCGAACACCCCGGCGGCGTGCAGGCGCGCCGGTTCGACTGTCAGACGGGCTGGATCGGCCACCTGTTCGGCCATGGCCGAAAACGCGGCGTGCGACGGCGTCGCCCCCAGGGCCCATAGTGTCAGTTCAGAGGTGCGGGCGACGCCGTGCGCGTCGTCCCAGCCATCCTCATAGTCCTCATAGGTGATGTTGAGGCCGACCATTTCCTCGGCCGTCGTATCCATGCCGTTGGCGCTGCGGTACGGGCGCATATCCATCGGCGGGGCCTCTGGCGACCACAGCCAGGCGGTGATCTGCGCCGTGTCCGTATGGGCGTTGCGCACCTCAAGCCCCGTCGGCGCCCTTTGCCAGAAATCCTTCAGACCAAGCGCCACGCCGCCTGTCGCGCCGCCGGCGTAGACCAGGCCTCGGCTGCGGGCGCCGACGTTGGAATCGATCCAGGCATGCCCCTCAGACGTCCGCTTGCGCAGGGTGAAGCCGTCCGGCGACAGCTGGGAAAGCGTGAAATCGCCCCATTCCGGAATCCACTGCAGACCGTCGTTCCGAAGGATCTCAGGCAGATCGGCAAGGGCCACCGCCTGACCCTCGATCTGGGCGCTTCGCACCGCCGGCGTAGGATTGGCGCGGGTGCGCAGCCCCGTCAGGGTCCGCACCGCCTCGCCCCAGACTCCAGGCCCTTCGCCGGAGAAGCGGACATGGCGATTATAGCTTTCGTCCGTCATCGGCGCCTGGACCACGACGCCCAGGCCCCGGATGAAGTCCCGGGCCGGATCGCCGTCGAAGATGAAGCTGTGCACGATCCGAACGCTCTCCGCGCCGGCGTAGAAATACAGGCGCACCGAGACCGGCAGCCATTCGCGGCTTCCGTCGCTGTGCACGCCGTCCAGCTTCAGCACCGCCCGCACCGGGCCGGTCTGTTCGACCGTCACCTTGCGGATCTGAACCGCATAGCGCGCCGACTGCACCACGCCGGTCGGCGCCAGTTCAGCCTTGTCCTGGGACAGGGCGACCAGTGAGAGGTTTTGGACGGTGACGCGACCGGCGCGCGACGCCTGCGACACCAAGACCGGACCTGACTTGGGAATACGCCATTCCAGATCGCCGGACGCGACGACGATCTCGGTCCCGTTTTCGACGACGCGCACGGGCCGGGCCGGCGCCTTGGGCGCGCCCGGTACGATGGACAGGCCTTCGACCGCCGCATCTGGGGTGACCGCATGGGCGGACCATTTCAGGGAGCCGTCGGGCCAATAGGCGATCGGCCAGGACTGGGTCGGGGTCTCACGGCCGTCGCCGCTGCGGATCCTGAAGGCCTGGCTCGGCCGTACCGCGCCACGGGGCCAGGGCACGCCGAAGGTCGCGCCCTCAAGCCGTCCCGGCTTCTCGCCGTCCAGCCATCGCAACGGGGTGTCGACAGGCGCGTTGCGCGCTGCGGCCAGGACCGGCCCGCTGACGGCCTGGGCCGCCGCCAAGGCGCCCGCCCCCAGCAGAAGGGCGCGGCGAGAAGGTGTGACACAGGCCATGGAATGCTCCGTCCGCCCGAACTGACGCTGGCGTCAGAACTCAAAACTAAAAATTGGGCCGCCGTCCTTTCGAACAGCGGCCCTCAGGAGATCAGGGATCTAGTATTTGTAGGTCAGGCCCGCGAAGAAGCGGCGTCCCGAATAGCCGGTGCTGATCAGGCGAATGTCGCCCGCCCAGGTGGTTTCGTCTTCGCTGGTCAGGTTCTTGCCCTCGGCGAACAGGGTCAGACCCTTGACGGGCGCCTTCCAGGAGATCTTGCCGTCCAGATAGCCGGTCGGATCCTTGATGACCGGATTGCCCGAGTTATCGGCCGCCGTGACCAGATATTCCGAGCGGTAGTTGTAGGCTAGGCGCGCATTGATCGGACCACGCTCGTACCACAGGGTCGCATTATAGCTGTCGGTGGACAGACCGGGATAAGGCAGTTCGGAACCGTCCAACTGGCTGTAGATGCCGACTCCGGTCGCTTCCTGGTAGGTATAGTTGACGTCGGCGCCGAAGCCCGAGAACACGCCGGGCAGGAAGGTGAAAGCCGTCTTGGCCGTCAGCTCAATGCCAGAGATCGTCGCGCCTTCGCCGTTGATGTAGCTGTTATAGTAGTACAGCACGCCGTCGCCGAAGACGTCCCGCTGGCCCAGGCTGGTGCGCGAGGACAGGTAGAAGGTCTCGATATCCTTGTAGAAGAAACCAGCGGAAAGCTGCGAGTCTCGATTGGGATACCATTCGAACGACAGATCGTACTGGGAGGCCTCATAGGGCTTCAGGTCGGGGTTCCCGGCGGAGCAGCTGTCAGGACCGTCGTCCGAGGTGCCGTCGTTGGCGTAGTTGATGGTGCACGTCATGTTCGGGATCAAGAAGTTGTACAGCGGACGCGCCATCAACTTTGCGTAGCCGACGCGCATGCTCAGCTGATTGTCGATCAACCAGGCGTTCATGTTGAAGCTTGGCAGCCATTTCGTATATTCACTATTCTCGTTGACCAGGGTTGTGGACACCGTAGCCGTAGTCGACACGTTGTTAACAAGCTTCGTCTCGTTCCGTACATACTTGCCTGCCGTACTGATATCCGTGTGGACGCGACGCAGTCCGAGATTGCCGACGATATCCAGGCCCAGCAGCGGCAACTGCCAGTCCAGACGGATGTACTGCGCGTCTGACTTCTCTTTCACCCTATCCGGGATCTGATCATAGGTATTTCCGTCGTTTCCGACGCCGGAATACAGATTGTTCAGATTGAAGTTCGACGTATCGAGATACTGGGCGACGCTATTGTAATTCGGATACATCCATGTCGACGGCAGGGTCCCCGCATAATGGAACTCGGCCGGCAAAGGCGTCATTGCCGCGTCGAACACCGAGTTTGAGAACGCCCGCGACCAGGTTTCTGTCGTCGTAAAATAGTTGGTTGCGTATGCATTACCGTAAGCAGCGGCAGTTTGGTCAACCGTCGCCGAGTCACTGATTCGTGCCGTAGAATTGATCGAGTTTGTATATATGACGATGTCATCAACTTGAGACACCAGATCATTGCCGTTACTGACTATGAACCCACCATAGCCATATTCTTCCTTAGTAGCGTCCGAATATCGAGCGCCAAATTTGATATTTGTCAGGAAAGTCGTGCGCGGATCAAACTCGACATCCAGCTTGTACTGATCTTCATTATTCGCCGACTGAGATGGGCGATACTGGATCTGGTACTGACTGACGGCGGAGGCGTCGCTCGGCGAATAGCCCTCGGCGAAGGTGAACACCGGCGCGGACGTGCCGGGCTCCAGAGTGACGACCAAACCCGGGGTATTGAAGCTGACCGACACGTTATTGGTCTGGCTCACCGTCTCGCTCTCGGCATTGGCGCCCATGAAATCGACCTTGAAGCGGTCGCCGACCCAGCGGAAGCCATAGGTCAGATAGTTGGACTCCGCTTCGTAGCGGAAGTCCCGCGACGAGATGCTGAAGGCCGTATCTCCGCCCCGTCCGGACGTCCCCAGGCAGCTACCGACGACATAGGAGGTGACATTGTGGTTCTCATCCACGACCACGCCCGGAACAGCCTGGGCCGTTGTCGTTGTGACGCGCGGACATCCGGTAGCGTAGTTCAGTCGATCCAACGACGTAAAGTCGGTGCCGTAGTTGATGTCGTTCAGCTGCTGTGTGCGCGAGTTGGTCTGATAGGTCGCGAAGGCGCGCAGGGAGTCGCTGAACTTGTACTCAAGGGTGAACTCTCCGGACTTCCGTTCGTCGTCCCGCGTCCAGACCCGATAACGGCTAACCCTCGGGCTATAGTCGTACCACTGGGTCAGGCACGCCGTGCGCGCCGCCGACGTCGTGAGCAGGTTTGCATCGGGCGTCGAGATCGTCGCGCACTCCGCCTCCGTCCCCACGCTCGCCAGCGCATCATTCACAGCCTGGCTGTATGACTGATTGTAATAGTTGACTGTTTTGTCGGCTGAATTGTCGAAGTCCGCCAGCCGCGCCCAGGAGTTGCCGTCGTAGAAATCGCCGCGGGTCAGGACACGATCATAGGTGACGTTGGCCATCACCCCCAGTCGCCCATCCAGCAACTGGGTGGCCCCGAACAGGCTGGCGCGCGGCTTCCAGTCCGGCAGCGTATCGAGCTTCTGCCCCGAAAGCGTGAGGGAGAAGGTCGGCGCGCGGAAGTCCAACGGCTTGCGCGTGGTCACCGCGACCGTGCCGCCGATGCTGCCCTCGGTCATGTCCGAGGTGAAGCCCTTGAAGACGTCGATGGACTTGACCATTTCAGCCGGCAATTCACGGAAGTCGTTCGAACGCCCGCCGCCGCCATAAACAGTGCTGTTGCCGGCCGTGGAAAGAATACTGACGCCGTTCACCTCGACCCGGTTCAGATCAGGCTCGACCCCGCGGATCGACACGGCGTTGCCTTCGCCGAAGTCGCGCGACAGCTGAACGCCCGTCACCCGCCCCAGGGCTTCACCGACGTTCTTGTCTGGGAACTGCCCGATGTCGTCGGCGACGATGGAGTCCGACACCGTGCCGGCGTTCCGCTTGCGCCCCATCGCCGATTGCAGGCTGGCGCGGATGCCCGTCACGACCACTTCATCAACAACAGTCGCCTCGGTCGACGCCTGAGGCTCCGGCGCCGGCGCCTGTTGAGCGAGGGCCGGACAGGCCGAGCCAATCAACAAGGCCGCCGTGCTGGCCGTAAACATGAATCGGTGCGTAGAACGCCCTTTGATCTTGGTATGCATTTAGAAGTCCTCCCTCGGCTTGTAGCCTTATTGTTGAGCGACACTTTTGCAGCCCGACCGGTCCCGGCCAGTTTCTGGAAAAGCGAAGATCCCCGGCAAGATTTGCCAAGCGGATCGATTGCGGTGTTGGCGCATCGCGTAATCAGTCGCGCCATGCGTCACTCATGACGCTCTGGCGACTACTTCCTCCCCTTCTGCTGCGGCTGGCCCTTATCGAGCTCTATCTCTTGGCGACCATCTATAGCATCGCGTTTCATTAGTGCCAAATATGATTTTGCAGTTCCGCAATGTGGGAATTTGCACCCTCGGCACCCCAGATCACGGTCGATCAAGACCTGCAAACCATTGCGCGACGGCCGGCTCGCTCTCCCCCGAGACAAG
Organism: Brevundimonas sp. SL130; assembly: GCF_026625805.1. NCBI lineage: Bacteria > Pseudomonadati > Pseudomonadota > Alphaproteobacteria > Caulobacterales > Caulobacteraceae > Brevundimonas > Brevundimonas sp. SL130. The sequence goes on along the minus strand of NZ_CP113064.1, from coordinate 1,701,461 downwards.
CCGACATCGCCTCAATTTTCGGGCCCGGACGGCCTCTTCGGTTCCGGCTGCAGCCGGGTTTCCGAGACCAGAGGATTGCGCCCCCAAAGTTTGGCGTACGGCCAGCCGGTCAGGTCCTCCACCACCGCCTGCGCCTGCGGACTGGAGGGCGACACTTCGCCCGCTCGCAGTCGCTCGATCTCGTTCATCAGCACCTGGTGGCTGGCTGCATCGAGACGGAAAGACCAGGACAGGATCGCGCCCAGCGTCATGACCGCGATCGGACCGATGACGAGCAGCGCCGCTACGGTCGCCACGGCCCCGGGCGTCTGAACGACCCCGGCCCCTGCGACCGGCGAGACATAGCCGCCCGTCTCGATGATCCAGCCGGTCAGGATGATTGCGCCCGACTGCGCCAGCTTGCGCACCAGGGTCATGACGCCGGCGAATATTCCTTCGCGGCGTTGGCCCGTCACCGCTTCGTCGATATCCGGCAGATAGTTGTAGACCGACCAGGGCACGAAGTTCAGCGTCCCCCGGCCCAGGCCGGCCAGGATCACCGGCGTCAGCAGCCAGAAGACGGCGCTCAGGTCGAACGCGCTGCTGGCGGGGTTCACCACCGCGAACAGATCCTGGCTCATCATCTCGGGCCGCACCCAATAGAAGACCAGCAGCAACAGCAGGGCCACGGTGAAGAAGGCCGCGGCCGAGCGATAGGCGACCACAGGCCCGATGCGGATCACCAGATGGATGGCGATCATCACCGAGACCAACTGGGCGACATACATGGCCGTCATCATCTGCGAGATCATCACCGTCGCCCCCGCCATCACGGTGGCGACGAAGATCGGGAAGGCCGTGTTGAAGATGTCCTGCGAGATATAGCCGCCCAGATAGATCGACAGATGCTGGCGGAAGGCCCGAATGCGAAGGGTCGAAGACAGATCCCGGAACATCTTGACCGGGATCATCAGCGCCGCGCCCCAATCCAACGGCTTGGCGACCACCGCCTTCTCGTCCTCGGTATAGGGCCGCTCCCAGGTGAGGATCACGACGATCAGAACGACCAGGCTGAACAGCAGCCCAAATATGGTCGCCATGATCAGGAAGGTCTGGGCCGAATCCTGACCGCCGAACCTGTTGATGATCAGGGTGGGAAGATAGGAGGCCAGGATCGCCGAAGACTGGGCCACCAGCATCCGCGCCCCTGCGAACTTGGCTTTCTCCTTGTAATCCTTCGTCATCTCCGCAGCGAGCGTCTCCCACGGAATGAGGAACATCGTGTAGAGCAGCTCGAAGAAGATGAAGATCGTCAGGTAGTAGGCGAAGGTCTGACCGCTGACGAAGATCAGCGCAAAACTGGGCAGCAGCGGAATGGTGATCAGCAAGAAGATCTTGCGACGCCCGATCTTTCGACCGATCCATGTGTGCCTGAGATTATCGGACACATAGCCGATCAACGGACAGGTGATCGCCTCAAGCAGGCGCGGCAATCCCAGGATCAGCCCCGCCTCGACCGGCGTCAGATCGCAGAAGGTGGTGAAGAAATAGAAGAGCCAGCCGGTGATGACCGCCTGGGCCCCCGCCCCCAGCATGTCTCCGGAGCCCCAGCCCCAATAGTTGTACCAGCGCGGCGAACGCATTGGCGACGACGTGACACTCATGGCGGACCCCTCCCGAACCGCGGCGCGTCAGATGTACTGACGCAGGAATTCCGCCAGGCACAGAATGGCCAGCGACTGTCCGTACGGCATGGAGGTCAGCGGGATGTCGCGATAACCCTGAAGATCATCGAAGACCGGGGTGCCGAACGACACCTGGCGCAGTTCACCGTCGGCCGACACATTCGCCAGCACGCCCTTAACGGCCTTCAGCGCCATCGGCGCATATTCGGGGCTGATGTAGCGTTTGCGAACCGCCTTCAGGATTCCATAGGCGAAGCCTGCGGTGGCCGAGGCCTCCAGATAGCTGTCCGGGTCATTGATCAGGGTGCGCCAAAGACCGCTTTCATCCTGATGTTCCGCCAGAGCCTTCACCTGGGCCTCCAGGGTCTCGATCAGGAAACGCCGCAGACTGTCTTCCGGCGGCAGATCCAGCAGTTCGATGAACTCGGGGATGGCGATCGTCACCCAGCAATTGCCCCGCGCCCAAAGCGCGTCAGCGAAATTGTGCCGCCCCAGGAATGTCCAGCCGTGGAACCACAACCCCGTCCGACGGTCGAACAGGTATTTGATATGTATGAGGAACTGCTTCTTGGCTTCCTCGACATACTCCGGACGGCCCAGCACCAGACCGATCTTGGCCAGCGGCAGGACGCTCATCATCAGGGTGTCGTCCCACATTTCTTGCGGGTTCTCGTCATTGAAGACGATGTGCTGGAATCCCCCCTCCTCTGTGCGCGGCAGGCCGTCCATCAGCCATTCCGCCCAGGTGTCGAGATAGGGGATGAAGGTCTGATCGCCAGTCTGCTCGTACAGATAGGCCAGCGTCAGAAAGGGTGAGACGGTATTGATGTTCTTCGTCGGCGTGCCGGCTGCAAACCGGTCCCGGAACCAGTTCAGCATGATGTCCAGCGCCGCCGGATCATTGGTCTGTTCGTACAGCTTGTAGATACCGTACAGACCGATGCCGTGGGTCCATTCCCAGTCGTTCCAGCCCTTGGTGTCGATGACACGGCCGTCGTCGAGCCGCAGCAGGAACTCGCCCGACTCGTCCTTGATGTTCACCAGATTGTCCATCAGCCGCGCGATGGTGTCGCGGATATCGGCATAGGGCAGGTCGTGGATCAGATTCGGCATGACTGCACTCCCAGGCGCCTGCGGCGCCAATCAAACAAGGCGAGACGAAGGATGGGGATCGCGCATGAGATTTGACGGCGCCGGGCACGCCCGCGCATCATCTCCTTGCCCCCAAGCCTTCCATCCCATTCTCAAAACGGCGCTAGCATCGCCGTCCCATTTTTTATATATCATTCTCATTATGTGAGCATCTGGACCTGGTCAAGGATCGGGTTCGCGAACAGCTCAAACCTCAGACAGGCTCGGTCCCTTCGAACCGTCCAGCCCTGATTTTCGGAGATTCCATGTACGACAAGGTCTATCAGGCGACCCATCCCGACATGATGGACGGCGCTACGAACCAACAGCTGCGCGACCGCTATCTGGTCGAGGGCATGTTCGTCCCCGGCAAGATCAGCCTGAACTATTCGCACAATGAGCGGATGATCATCGGCGGCGCGACACCCGGCGACGTCGCCCTGCCCCTGCCCAGCCATTCCGAACCACCGTCGCTGGCCGGCAAGCCCTTCCTGCACGCCCGCGAGCTGGGCGTCGTCAACATCGGCGGCGCCGGCTCGGTGAGCGTCGACGGAAAGACCCTGGCGCTAGGCTTCCGTGACGGGCTTTATATCCCCATGGGATCGGCCGACGTGACCTTCGCCTCAACAGACCCCGCAGAACCGGCCAAATTCTATCTGATCGCGACGCCGGCCCATGCCCGTTACGACCTGACCAAAATCTCGATCGAAGACGCCGTGCCGCTGGAAATGGGCGCGCTGGAAACCTCGAACGAACGAACCATCTACCAGTATATCGTGCCGGCCAAGGTCAAATCCTGCCAGCTGCTGCTCGGCGTTACGGTGCTGAAGCCGGGCTCGGTGTGGAACACCATGCCGCCGCACCTGCACGACCGCCGTTCCGAGGCCTACCTCTACTTCGGCCTGGGCGAGAACGACCGCGTCTTCCACTTCATGGGTGAGCCGGACAAGGCGCGTCACATCGTCGTCGCCGACGGCGAAGCCGTGATCAGCCCCCCTTGGTCTATCCACATGGGTTCGGGCACGTCCAACTACACCTTCATCTGGGGCATGGGCGGCGAGAACCTCGACTACACCGACATGAACAAGCTCGACATTTGTCAGCTCAAGTAACTGGGAAAACAGGAAAAATGTCATGAGCAACCCATTCGACCTGACCGGCAAGGTCGCCCTGGTCACCGGCGGCAATGTGGGCCTGGGGCAGGGCATCGCCCTGGCTCTGGCCGAGGCCGGGGCCGACATCGTCTCCGTCGCCTTGTCCGATTCCGACGAGACCGTCGCCCTGGTTCAGGCCATGGGCCGTCGCGCCCATGCCGTCAGCGCCGACCTGACCTCGATCGAGCCGGTGGAGCGGGTGGTCCAGGAAGCCCTGGCGGCCATGGGCCGGATCGACATCCTGGTGAACAACGCCGGCCTGATCCGTCGCGCCGATGCGGTGGACTTCACCGAGGCCGACTGGGACCTGGTGATGAACATCAATCTGAAGACCGTCTTCTTCATGAGCCAGGCGGTCGCCCGCCTGTTCATCAAACAGGGCGACGGCGGCAAGATCATCAACATCGCCTCCATGCTGTCCTTCCAGGGCGGCATCCGCGTGCCCTCCTATACGGCGTCCAAGTCGGGCGTCGCCGGCCTGACCAAGCTGATGGCCAACGAGTGGGCGCCCCACCGCATCACCGCCAACGCCATCGCGCCCGGCTATTTCGCCACGGCCAACACCCAGGCCCTGCGCGAGGATCCGGTCCGTTCGGCCGAGATCCTGGGCCGGATCCCGGCCGGCCGCTGGGGCGAGCCGTCGGACCTGGGCGGCGCCGCCGTCTTCCTGGCCAGCCGGGCCTCGGACTATGTCCAGGGCGCCATCCTGCCGGTCGACGGCGGCTGGCAGGCGCGCTGATCCTTCCCGCTTTCGTCATCCTCGGGCTTGTCCCGAGGATCCAGACTCCCGGTTTCAACGTCGGCGCACCCTGCGGAAGCACCGGGAGTATGGATCCTCGCCACAAGAGCCTGCCCTCGGGCGTGCCGCGCAGGCGCGACCCGAGGGGCGAGGATGACGGCGAGAGTGAGTGAGAGAGACGCTATTCGTCATTCCGGCCGTGTCATGCACAGTGCCGTTCCGATCCCGCTGCGGTTAGTCTCATGTCCCACAACGCCCCCTCCAACCGCATTCTCTGCTTCGGCGAGATGCTGCTGCGGTTCTCGCCGAACCAGAACGAGCTCCTGCTCCAGTCCCCCGCCCTGACGGTCCGTCCGGCGGGGGCCGAGGCGAACGTGGCCGTGTCCCTGGCCCAGTTCGGCGCCCCGACCAGCCTGGCCACCGTCCTGGCCGACAACCCCCTGGGCCGGGCGGCGCGGGACGAGGTGCGCAAACACGGGGTCGACGCCAGCCCGGTCGTGTTCAAGCCGGGCCGGATGGGGCTGTATTTCCTGACGCCCGGCGCGGTGCGACGCCCGTCCGAGGTTCTGTACGACCGCGCCGGCTCGGCCTTCGTCGAACACGTCCATACCGCCTTCGACTGGGACCCGTTGCTGGACGGGGTCGAATGGCTGCACGCCTCGGGCGTGACCCCGGCGACGGGACCGAACGGCTCGGCCGCCGCCGTCGCCCTGATCGAGACCGCTGTCCGCAAGGGGGTCAAGGTCAGCTATGACGGCAATTTCCGCGGCAAGCTGTGGGAGCAGTGGGACGGCGATCCGCCCACCACCCTGGGCCGGATGCTGGCCGGCGCCACGCTCGCCTTCGCCGACGACCGCGACTTCGCCCTGGTGCTGAAGACCAAGTTCGACGACCCCGATCCCGCCGTGCGCCGCCGTCAGGCCGCAGCCGCCGCCTTCGCCGCCTTCCCCCGCCTGCAACGCATCGCCTGCACCCTGCGCGTCCAGGACAGCGTCGCCGACCAGGCCCTGTCCGCCGTCATGCTGACCCGCAGCCCAGACGGCGTGATCGAGACCCAGGCCGAGGCCATTCAGCTGGCCGGCGTCATCGACCGCGTCGGCGGCGGCGACGCCTTCGCCTCCGGCGTCCTGTTCGGTCTTTGGAGCGGATGGAAGGACCAACAGGCCCTCGACTTCGGCCTGGCCGCCGCCGGCCTCAAACACTCCGTCCCCGGCGACTTCAACCTGTTTTCGGCAGAGGATGTGAAAACCGCCATGCAGGATAATGGGTTCGATATCCGACGGTAGACCGCGCGGCCTTAACGCGGATCGAAACACCCCCAAGCTGATCTGGAGCCTACCCCATGATGTTGACGGCGATGGCGATGGCGACGGCGACGGCCTTGTCGACCTGGCGGTTCGATCTCTCTGCCCCCACCAGCGAACCCGGCCGTGTCGCGGTCGCGCCGCACCAGGTCTATACCCAAGGGCAGTACGGCTATGAGCCGGGGGGATCGGACGACGGCTTTCTGTTTTCGGTCGCCGTGCCCGAAGGGGTTTATCGGGTGACGATCCGGTTCGGCGGCCGCGAAGCCGGACAGACGACCGTCAAGGCGGAAGCACGCAGACTGATGGCGCGCGACGTGGTCACCCAGGCGAATGCGGCCGTCACCCGCAGCTTCCTGGTGCACGTGCGCGGCCCCGCCCTGCCCCAGCCCCCCGCCAATGCGCCGGGCGGATCCGCCGTCAGACTGTCCGACCAGGAGGCGAACAGTCTGACCTGGGACGACAAGTTGACGCTGGAATTCCTGGGCCGACCGCGCGTCGCCTCGATCGATATCGAGCCGGCGACGGCGCCGGTCATCTATCTGGCCGGCGACTCCACCGTGACGGACCAAGCTGCGGAGCCGGCGGCAAGCTGGGGCCAGATGCTGCCCGCGCTGCTGACCCCGGATATCGTCGTCGCCAACTACGCCCACTCCGGCGAGACGCTGAAGTCCTTCATCAGCGAACTGCGACTGGCCAAGATCCTGTCCACGCTGAAGGCCGACGACTGGCTGTTCATTCAGTTCGGTCACAATGACCAGAAGACGCAATGGCCCCAGACCTATGCCGACCCGCAGACCACCTATCCCGCCTATCTTCGGGTTTTCATCGCCGAGGCCCGCCAAAGGGGCGCACACCCGGTACTGGTCACCTCGCCTGAGCGTCGAACCTTCCACGACGGTCGCATCGCAGACAGCCTGGGCGACTATCCAGACGCCGTGCGCCGCGTCGCGCAGGAAGAAGCCGTGCCCCTGATCGACCTGAACCATAGTTCGCGCGAGATCTACGAAGTCCTGGGCCCCGACGGTTCGGCCGCCCTGTTCAACGACGGCGGCGCAGACCGGACCCACCACAACAACGCCGGGGCCTGGCTGCTGGCGCGGGCCGTCGCGGCGCAGATCGCACTCGAGATTCCGACACTGCGTGATCACGTGGCGTCCGAGGCGAGGCAGTTCGTTCCGGACGCCGCGATGATGGACGAGACCGGGATCGTCGCCAGCGACGCCTATAGCCGACAGCGCCCGCGCGGCGACTGAAGGCCCGCGACGCATCGCCGCCGCCTTGAGGTTTGACCCCCCGATCGAAGCGAGTTACCACATAGTGAAATAATGTACCGAATAATCGGTCTGGAGGATTCATGAGCGCGCTACACGCCTTTCGGATGCAGCTGAAACCCGGGACTGTCGACGCCTACAAGGCGCGCCACGACGACATCTGGCCCGAGCTGGCCGACCTTCTGAAGGCCAGCGGCGTGAGCGACTATTCGATCTTTCTGGACGAAGAGACCCTGTCGCTGTTCGCCGTCATGCGCCGCGCGGACGACCACACACTGGACCAGTTGCCCAACCATCCGCTGATGCGAAAATGGTGGACGTCGATGGCGCCCCTGATGGAGGTTGAGGCGGACGACAAGCCCAGCGAATGGCCGCTGCGCCAGATGTTCCATCTGTCCTGATGCGCCGCGCCCTGTTGTTCGCGGCCGCCGTGGCCGCCGCCCCCCTCCTGTCTTCGGCGCCCGTCACGGCGCAAGAGGCCCGCGCCACGGCCGACTTCACCGCGCCGGCTCAGACCTTCGGCCGCGTCTCGTTCGACGCCCGATCCCTGATGATCGACGGCGAGCGGCTGGTGATCTGGTCCAGCGAAATGCACCCGTTCCGCCTGCCCAGCCCGGAACTGTGGCGGGACATCCTACAGAAGATGAAGGCCAGCGGATTCAACACCGTCGCCTTCTATTTCGACTGGGGCTACCACAGCCCAAAACAGGGGGTTTACGACTTCACCGGCATCCGCGACCTGGATCGGTTGCTACAGATGTCCGCAGAAGAGGGCCTCTATGTCATCGTCCGGCCCGGCCCCTACGCCAACGCCGAACTGACGCGCGGGGGCTTCCCCGGATGGCTGGTCAACCAGCGCGCGCCGTCCCGAACGGACTCGCCCGAATATCTCGCCGCCGCCGACGAATGGCTGACCCAGGTCAACGCCATCATCGCTCGCCACCAGATCAACGGCGACGGCAGGGGCAACCAGGGATCGGTCATCCTCTATCAGATCGAGAACGAGCTGGCGGCCACCACCCCGGCCCACCGCCGCTATATGGACCATCTGTACGCCAAGGCGCGGGCGGACGGCGTCAACGTGCCCATCTTCCATAACGACCAGGGCCGCAACGGCTACTGGACGCCCGAAGATTCCCCGGTGGACAAGGTCGTTCCCGGACCGGTCGATCTGTACGCTTTCGACGGCTATCCCGGCGGCACCTGCACCGTCCAGGGCCGCACGACGCGCGGCGCCGCAGCGCCTGACTGGGGCTTCTATGGTCCGGGCGGCGCCAAGGGGGGCGCCTCGGCGTCTCCGGCGACGCCGGGCTTCATGGCCGAGATCGGCGGCGGCTGGTTCGACTATTGGGGATCCAACGGCGGCTATGAGTGCAACGCCGTTCAACGCGGCGAGCGTTTCCAGCGCGTCTTCTACGGCGTCAACCTGGCCAACGGCATCTCGTTGCAGAGCATCTATGTCGGATTCGGGGGGACCAGCTGGGGATGGCTGGCGGCGCCGGTCGTCTTCACCAGCTATGACTATGGCGCAGCGATCTCGGAGACGCGCGAGCTGCGGCCCAAGGCCGAGGAGATGAAGCAGCTCGCGGGCCTGATCGCCTCAGTCCCCGACCTGGCCGGCATGGTCCCGGCGGGCGTCCCGGCGATCTCATCGCCCAATATCCAAGTCTATCACAACCGCAGCCCGGAGACGGACGCCCGCTTCCTGCTGGTGACGCACAAGCCGTCGAACGGCCAGACCAACGACCAGTTCACCGTTACGGCCGACCTGCCCGACGGGCGCTACGTCATGCCCATGACCCTGAACGGTTTCGACGCCAAATGGCTGGTGGCCGGGGTCGATCTGGCGGGCCAGAGACTGGTCTATTCAACGTCGGAATTGCAGGCGGTCTTGCCGACAGCCCAACAGGACGTCCTGCTTATGTATGGGCGCAAGCAGGAGCCGGGCGAGACCATTCTTCGCTTCTCCTCGCAACCCGACGTAACAGTGCTGGACGGCGATGTGCGTTCGACGTTCGACCCGGCGCGCGGCGATCTGAAGCTCGACTATGATCACATTGGGCTCAGCCGCGTGCGGATCAGCGGCGGCGGTCGGCCTGATCTGCTGCTGCTGATCGGAGAAGAGAAGGAAGCCGTACGGTTCTGGCGCCAAGGCGATGTCCTGGTGCGCGGCCCGGCCCTGGTGCGACATGCCCGGACCGAGCGCGGACGGCTGCTGCTGACCGGGGACACGCGCGAGCCCACGCCCTTGGAAATCTGGTCGACGGCCCCGACGTCGTCGGTCCTGTGGAACGGCGCCGCCGTCGCCACCCGCGCCACCGCGTCAGGCAGCCTAGAGGCCCGGACGCCCCTGGCCGGGCCGACGGCCTTCGCCCTGCCCGTCTTAAGCGACTGGCGTGTCGCCCCGGAATCGCCCGAGGCCCGCCCCGAGTTCGACGACAGCGACTGGCAAGCCATCGACAGCCGTCCTTACGCCAGCAACACCCTGCGGCCGGACGGTCAGCCCAATATGCTGATGGACGCCTATGGCTTCCACGAGGGCGACGTCTGGTATCGCGGCCGGTTCGAGGGCGGGCCTGAGGCCGAGACGATCAACCTCTTCTATGGCGCGGGCGGCGCAGGCATGGCGCAGGTCTTCCTCGACGGCGTCTTTGTGGGGCAACACGAACTGCCCAGCGGCATCCCCCGCCCGATCACCACCGGCGTCGCGGCCTTCGATCTGCCCGAGGCGGCCCGCACGCCCGGACCTCATGTCGTGTCGGTGATGGTCCGCAACAACGGCCACAACTGGAATCTGGACGCCAACGACTTCCACAAGGAGGCGCGCGGTCTGGTGTCGGTTTCGGTCGCGCCGCGTGTCGGTCCCGGCTTCGCCGTGCCGATATCGTGGAAGATCCAGGGCCGCGCCGGAGGCGAGGATTTCGCCGACACGCTTCGCGGCGTGCCCAACAATGGCGGCCTGTTCGGGGAACGCCACGGCTGGCACCTGCCCGAATTCAAGGATGGGGATTGGCGACCCGGCCTGGTCGGCGAGCCCCTCCAGCCGGGTGTGACCTGGTACCGGACGCGCTTCGATCTGGACGTTCCGGCGGGCCAGGACGCCTCAATCGGCCTTGCCTTCGGCGATACGGACACGCCCCGATCCGACCGGGCCTACCGGGTGCTGATCTTCGTCAATGGATGGCATATGGGCCAGTTCATCGCCAACGTCGGTCCGCAACGGGTCTTCTCCCTGCCCGAACACATCTTGAATCATCGCGGCCAGAACAGCATCGCCCTGGTGGTCTCCACCGACGGCGCGCCGGGCAATGTGCTGGAAGATGTGCGGCTGGTGACCTTGCGAAACGTGCGGGGCGGAGTGGACGTCACCACCCGCGCCCAGGCCCAGTGAGCGGGGACTGATTTAGATGAAGACACCTTTCTCTCTGATCGAACGTCGCGCCCTGCTCGGCCTTGCCGCCGGCGCCGCTCTGACGCCCGCGCTTCCTGTCCGCGCTCAGGATATGGCGCGGCATTCAGCCCAGACCGGTCTGGAGGTTCACCCCCTCTGGCCCAACGGCGCGCCCGGCGGCGAACAGGTCACGGTCCAGGAACAGATCATCCTGCGCACCCCCGGCGGCGATCCCAACGACACCGCCTATCTGCACATCCGCGATCCCTGGCTGGCGGTGCGTCGCCCGGCGCGTCCCAACGGCGCAGCGATCCTGATGATCCCCGGCGGCGGATACCAGCGGGTGGCCGTCAGCAAGGCCGGCGGATCCATAGACGCCGGCCTGGCCGATCTGGGCTTCACCGTCTTCGTCATGAACTATCGCCTCCCGGCCGACGGATGGGCCGCCGGCCCTGATGTTTCGCTTCAGGACGCCCAGCGCGCGATCCGCATGGTTCGGGCGCGGGCGGACGAGCTCGGCTTTGATCCGACCCGCGTCGCCGTGGCGGGGTTTTCGGCCGGGGGCCATGTCGCCGGCCGCTTGGCGACCACCTTTGATCGGGACGCCTATGACCCCGCCGACGAGATCGATCGACTTCCGACGCGCCCCGACGCGGCCGGACTGATGTTCCCCGTCGTGACGATGATGGAGCCTCACGCCCATAAGGTCTCGGCGCGGGCCCTGTTGGGAACGACGCCGCCCGCTACCCTGCGCGACGCCTATTCGGTCGAGCGCCATGTGCCGTCGAATGCGCCTCCACTCTTTCTCGCGGCCGCAGCGGACGACCGCGTGGTGTCCGCCGAAAACAGCCTTCTCCTCTGGCAGGCGTGCCGCGCCCAGAATCTCCCCTGCGAACTTCATCTGTTCGAAAAGGGCGGCCACGGCCTGGCGGACCCGGCTTCAGGCGGACGGCCGGCCTGGATGGCGTTGCTGGATGGTTTTCTGAACACCGCCCGCTGAGCCGTACTCGGCATATGGGGGATGACCGTCCGCAGAACGGTGCAACGGCACCTGATCAGCGCCGCACGGCCGCGCCCGCCGGCGAAGCCCAGCGGCCTCAAAGCCTCCGGCTCTCATAAGGATCGAGACCCGGAGGCCAGAATTCAGAGGCGATAACGACAGGCGGGAGCGCGACCAGTCGATGAACGGACCTGTTTGGGCGGGACGACAGAGGCGGGCGCAAGTGTTGCAACAGTTGACATCATCAGGCGGAAGCGGATAGCCGATACATTATAACGTTTCAACGGAGTATCACGTGTCCCTGCTTTCGAGCTGCGCCAGCCTGTGCCTGCTGGCGGCCGCCAACGCCGAATCCCCTGCCGTCTTGGAGCCGCCCCTGGAGTCGGGCGAGACCGCGACCGTTAGCGAGATCGTGGTTCTGGGCCGTCGCACGGCCCCGCACGACCGCACCCTGGGCGTCGGCGCGGTGACCGAGCGGATGTCTCCGTCCAGCCGCTCCATCGAAAGCGACCTGCTGGACGCCGTCGGGGCCACCCGCCTGTCCGACGCCCTTGAGCTGGTCAGCGGCGTCAGCCAGCAGAACAATCGCGGCGGGGTGATGGACAATTTCGCCATTCGCGGCTTCCTGGGCACGCCCGACGGCGGGGCCGAATATTATGTCGACGGCTTCCTGGCCAACCGGGGCATGGCGCCGCCACGCGACCCCGCCACGGCTGAACGAATCGAGGTGCTGAAGGGGCCGGCCGGCGCCCTGTTCGGCGACATCGACGCGGCCGGCCGGATCAATATCGTCTCCAAGACCCCGAAGTTCACCACCGACGCCGTCTTCACCGGCACGGTCGGCTCCTTCGGCCTGCGGCGTGGCGAACTGGACGTGACCGGCCCGATCTCTGACACCCTGGCCGGGCGGCTGGTGCTGGCGGGCGAGACCAGCGAGGGCTGGCGCGACTATGTCGGCCTGGACCGCACCTCTATCGCCCCGTCCCTGACCTGGCGGCCCAATGACGCCCTGCGCCTGACCTATGTGGGCGAGTTCACCGTCTTCTCGACCCTGTTTGATCGGGGCATGCCGGCGGTCAACGGCGACGCCCTGGCCCTGCCGGAATCGAACTACTATGGCGAGCCCAGCGACGGCCCGACCCGGTTCCGCAACGAACGCCACCAGATCACCGGCGAATATCAGATCAACGCGGACTGGAGCCTGAACGGCGGCGTGGCCTGGCGGGGTGGTTCATTGCGCGGCCTGTCCAGCGATCACAACAGGCTGGTCGGCGACACCTTGTGGCGCCAGCACAGGCTGCGCGATTACACCGTCGAAGACCTGTCGGCGCGGCTGGAGTTGAACGGCGTGGTGGCCGCCGGCCTGGGCGTCCATAATCTCGGCTTCGGGGTCAAGGCCTATGAGCTGACCTATGGTGAGCGCCTGCTGCGAGCCAGCCCCAACGCCGCCAACCCCTACGCCATCAATATCTTCACCCCCGTCTATGGCGCGACCGGGCCGACGCCCCTGCCCTTCACCGATAATCTGGAGACCCGCAGCGTCGTCACCCTCTACGCTCAGGACATGTGGGAGGTGAACGACCGTCTCAGCCTGGTCGCCGGCCTGCGCTACGACGACTACAGCCAGACCATCCGCAACAACCTGACCGGCGCCGTGGGGGAGAATAAGGACAGCCCGATCGATTATCGCTTCGCCGCCCGCTATCGCCTGACCGACGCCCTGACGGCCCACGCCAGCTATGGCGAATCCTTCGTCCTGAACTCAGGCACGGGCCGGACCGGCGCCGGCTTCGCCCCGGAAGAGGGCAAGGGATACGAGATCGGCCTGTCGGGCGCATGGGACGGCATCGACGTCGCCGCCACCGTCTTCGACATCGAAAAGGCGAATATCCTGACCAGCGACCCGGTCGATTCCAACTATCTGGCCCCGGTCGGCAAGCTGACCTCGCGGGGGATCGAGCTGGACGGATCGGTGCGGGTCGGCGAGGCCTGGCAGGTGGTCGCCAACTATGCCTGGACCGACGCCAAGGCCGACGACGCCGCCTTCGCCACCGACAATGTGCTGAACGTGCCGGAACATTCGGGCTCGCTGTTCGTGGTGGGGCGTTTCGCCACGGGTCACGGCACGGATTGGTCGATGACGGCCGGCGCCGCCTATATGGGCGATCGGGCCGCGACCCTGACCACCGACGGGGTGCGCCTGCCCGCCTATTGGAAGGCCAAGGCGGCGGTCGAGTACGGGATCACGCCCCAGGTTACGGCGCGGGTCGAGGTCGACAACCTGTTCGACGAACGCTACGCCGCCAGCTCGTACAGCGCACTATGGATCTTCCCCGGCGCGCCGCGCAGCATCCGCGCCTCGCTGCGGCTGGCCCTATAGGCCTCTCGGCGGCCCACGCCCTGCGTCGGGCCGCCGAGATCGTGACTTGCTCCCCGTGGGAGAGGCCGTCCAGTATGTCGCCGCGTCCCTGATGCGGCGACAGCCGGTGGAATGAGCCCGAAGATCATGAATGCAACGCGCCGATCCCTGATGAAACTCGGCGCCGCCGCAGCCGGCCTGGCCCCCGCCTCGGCCCTGGCCGCACAGGCGACGGACCGGCGGTTGGGCTACGCCATCGTCGGTCTGGGCGGCTATGCCGACGTCATCCTGCCGCGCTTCGCCGAATGCCGCCATTCGCGCGTCACGGCCCTGGTCAGCGGTTCGCCGGAAAAGGCGCGGCGCTACGCCGCGAAATACGGCGTGCCCGAGCGTGGCCTCTATACCTACGAGACCTTCGACACGATCCGCGACAATCCTGACGTGGACATCGTCTATGTGATCCTGCCCAACGGGATGCACCACGAATACACCCTGCGCGCCGCCGCCGCCGGCAAGCACGTCATGTGCGAAAAGCCGATGGCCAATACGGCGGCCGAGGCCGAAGAGATGATCGCCGCCTGCCGGGCGGCCGGCCGCAAGCTGATGATCGGCTATCGCTGCCATTTCGAAGCGGCCAATCGCGAGGCCATGCGGATCGCCCGCTCGGGTGAGATCGGCCGCCCTCGCGTGGTCACGGCCGAGCATGGGTTCACCATCGGCGATCCAACCCAATGGCGGTTGAACCGCGCCCTGGCCGGCGGCGGCTCCATGATGGACATCGGCATCTACAGCCTCCAGGCCGCGCGCTATCTGACGGGCGAAGAGCCGGTCGAGGTGATGGCGACAGAATCCACGGACCGGTCGGACCCGAAGTTCCGCGAGGTCGAGGACATGATCAATTTCCAGCTGCGGTTTCCATCGGGCGCCCTGGCCAACTGCGTCTCCTCCTATGGGTCGAACCACAACCGCTTCCGCGTGGTCGGCGACAAGGGCTGGGTCGACGCCGAGCCGGCGACGGCCTATTCGGGCAATCGACTGCGCCGGCTCAAGGACTGGCGCACCGAGGACCACCCCGTTCCGGAAGCGCCGCAGAACCAGTTCTCGGCCCAGCTGGACCATCTGTCGCAGTGCGTCATGACCGGCGCCGAGCCCATTGTTCCCGGCGAAGAAGGCCTGCGGGACATGCGGATCATCGAGGCCATATATCTGTCCGCGCGTGAAAACCGCGCCGTCTCGCTCTGACCCAGACCTCTCGCCTCTTTCGGAGATCCGCCTTGCCCCTTTCGCGTCGCCTTGTTCTCGCCGGCGGTGTCGCCGGCGCGGCCGGCCTTTCGACCCTGGCGCAGGCGAAGGCGTCGCCGCCCGCCATCGGCGTCGTGCGCCTGGATCCGGCGCTGGACGGGCTGATCGCCCTGGACGCGCAGATCGACACGTTGGCGTCCGGCTTCACCTGGTCCGAAGGGCCCGTCTGGATCGCAGAGGGCGCCTATCTGCTGTTCAGCGACGTGCCGAACAACCGCATCCATCGCTGGTCAGAACAGGACGGCGCGTCGGTCTTCATGGACCCGTCCGGCTATGACGGCCCGGACGCCTCGGGCTTCCGCGAGCCGGGGTCGAACGGCCTGATCCTCGGTCCGGCGGGTTCGATCCTGATGGCGGACCACGGCAACCGCGCCGTGGCGCGGGTCGATCTGGCCACGCGGGCCAAGACCCTGCTGGCGACCCGCTACGAGGGCAAGCGGTTCAACTCGCCCAATGACCTGGTTCAGGCGTCAGACGGCGCGATTGTCTTCACCGACCCGCCCTATGGGCTGAAGGACATGGATCAGTCGCCGCTGAAGGAGCAGGCGCAGAACGGCGTCTATCGGCTGGCCCCCGACGGCGGCGTCACCCTGCTGGTCCGCGACCTGACCTTCCCCAACGGCGTCGCCCTGTCGCCCGATCAGCGCACCCTCTATGTCGCTGTGTCGGACCCGGCGCGCGCCGTGCTTATGGCCTATGACCTGACCGCATCAGACATCGCCGCCAGCGGACGGGTGCTGAAGGACTTCACCGATCTGGTCGGCCCGGCCAATCCCGGCCTGCCCGACGGCATGGCCGTGGACCGTGACGGCCATCTGTTCGTGACCGGGCCGGGCGGAGTTCATGTCCTGACGACCGACGGCCGGGCGCTGGGACTGATCCGCACCGGTGGCGCGGCGGCCAACTGCACCTTCGGCGAGGACGGCCGCACCCTGTTCATCACGGCGGGCGACCGGCTGCTGAAACTGTGCACCCTGACCCGCGGCTAAGCGGTCAGGGGGCGGGCGCCAGCGTCCCTTCCAGGCTCAGGGTCGCATCGGCGTTTTCGACGACATTGAGGGCGGTCGCCTGAACCTTGCGGTCGTGCAGGGCCGCCAGCCAGCCGAAGGCGGCCGTCGAGGAGACATTGGTCAGGCTGAAGCCCAGGCCGCCGTCCGCCGACATGCCCATGACCGGCGTCAGACCCGTCATCGACCCGACCTCAGCGACCACGGCCGCCACATCGAAGTCGCCTGGCGCAGCGGCGGGCGACAACCGACCGCTGGCCGCCTGGACCAGGGCCAGGTCCGCCTCGGCGACGACGCGCGCATCGGCGGCGTCCGCGCGCCAAGCCCAGACCGGCCGCACGATCAGCAGCCAGACCAGAACGGCGGCGACCGCCAGCCCCATGACCGCCAGCATCCGCTGCTCGCGCAGGGTGCGGCCGTCCCACCAGGCGGCGGCTTGAGACATCAGGCCGTTCATGCGGCGCCTCCGATCACGACTTCACTGACCACCCGGCCGCCGTCCTCGACGGTCGAGGCGTCCGACATCGACAGGCCCGCCGTCGCCATGGCCGCGCGCAGGGTCTCCAGATCCGAGAAGGACGGATAGCTGACGGTGGCGCGCACCCCCTTGGCGGGATCAGCGCTGAGACTGTCCAGTTCCGCTCCCTCGACCTGTTCCACCGCGGCGAACAGGGCGGCGGCGACCGTCGTCAGCCCACCGGGCGGCGGAGCGACGGCCAGACGGCGACGCGCCTCCTCCATCGGATCGGCGGCCTGGGCTGCGTCCGGCATGATTTCAGCGATCAGGGCCAGGGTGCGCGCCTCGGCCCGGTCGGCGGCGATCTGGTCGCGCGCGCCCGCCGCGACCGTCAGGATCAGGGGCGAAACGACGAGCGCGGCCGCCAGAACCGCCGCCAACCGCCAGCCGCCCCGCGCAGCCTCGCGCCGACGCTCAACGCCGGACAGCAGGTCTATGGCCGGAGCCGCAGCGGCGACGGCCAGCAGCCGCTCCAGCGTCTCGCGATCCTCGATGCCGACCACGGCGCGGCCGGCCGCCACCGCCTCGACCAGGTCCGGCTGGACCGTGGCCGCAAAACGATGGCCGCGCAGGGCGATGTCGGCGCCGAAGGCGGCGGCGTTCAGCCCCTCCCCCTCCGGTTCCGGCAGCGCCAGACAGTCGGGCACGATGGCGACCGGCGTAATCCCCAGCCCGGCCAGATAATCGATCCAGGCCTCCAGCAGACCCGCCCCGACGGCGGCGACCAGACGCGACCCTTCGGCCGTGACGGGTCCGAGCGCCACCACGGTCCGTTCCGGATCCCCGGCCAGATCGTCCTTCAGGGCCCAGCGGGCTGCGGCTCGCACCTGGGCCGCGCCGCCGACGGGCAGGTCCAGCCAGCGGACCAGGACGTCGGCGCCGGGGGCCACGGCCACGGTGCGGACGTCCGGCGTCGTCGCCGCGTCCTCCAGCAGCAGCGCCCCGCGTTGCAGGACCCGTCCGTTCGCGTCGAACGTCAGGAAATTGGCCGGCATCGAGGCCGCCGGCGGGATGATGACGATACGAGTCTGGCTCATTCTTCAGGGGTCCAGCGGCGAATGACGGTGCGCACGGCGCCGTCCGGCGCAGCGTACAAAAGAGCGGTGCGGACGGCGTGGGCGCCGCCGTAGTCGATATCGACCCGAAGATCGAAATAGCGCGTCAGCAGAGAGACTTGTCCCTGGGTTTCCTCATCGGGGGTGAAGTCGTCCAGGGCCGGTTGCGCCCAGAAGGCGTCGGCGCTGGACCAGCCGGACACAGGCCGGGCGGCGACCGCAGCGCGGGCGGTCTGAAGCCCCACCGCCCCCTGCGCCAGCATGACCAGCAGGGGCGCCTGGGCCTCGGTCAGGGTGTTGGGGTTCAGCCGGGCCTGGGCCGTGGTCGGCAGGGCGCAGACATAGGGCCGCAGCCGCCGGTACAGATCCGCATCGACGCCTGCGACCGCGCGCATCTCGCTGACGTCGGCCAGCATGACGCCGCCGGTGCGATAGGGGGTCGCCAGACCGGCGTAGCGCGCATCCTCCGCCCCGCCGGCCGAGGCCTCGGCGTCATTGTCCATCCAGTCGGTCAGGGCGGCGGCGGCTGAGGCCATGCGGGCCCGCGAAAGGCCCAGCGCGGTCCCCAAGGCGATGAACTGGGTCGTCCCCTCGGGCCGGGCGAACAGATCCTCGCCCTGGCCATAGACCAGGGAATTCAGGTTGAAACAGTTCTGGCCGTCGGTAACGACCGCGCGGATCGCCCCCTCCTCGACCGGGAATTCCATCACGCGGCCGTTCCAGCGCGGCTCCAGCGGGGTGCGCGCCGCGTCGGCCTTGAGCAGATCGGCGATCTGACGCCGGGCCAGGCTCTCGGCGCCGGCGGCGTACCACTGGGCCTGGGCCTGGGTCTCGGCATTGGTCGTGCGGCGCACCGAGAAGCGGACGTCGTCCAGAATGGCGACCGCCACCACCGCCATCACCGCCACCAGCAGCAGGACGGTCAACAGGGCCATGCCCTCGCGCGACGCCCGCCCCCGGCTCATGCCGACGCCACCAGGAACAGCTGTTCCAGCCGGCCGACGCCGTCCAGGGTCATGACGATGCGCACCGCGTCCGGCAGGGGCCGGTCGCTCGAGGCGGAGAAGGCCTGGGCCTCCGAACCGTTCTGGATGAAGGTCACGGCGGCGTCCTTGACCCCCCGGCACAGCACCTGGGGCGGACCGGCGCGGGCGCCGTCCAGATAGGGCGAGACCCGTCGCTCCAGCCGCCCGTCCACCACCCGGTATTCGACCCGCTGCAACGACGGTCGCGCGGCCTCGCCGGGGTTGGACCAGCCGTTGCGCACCAGGGTCAGGATCGGATCGCCCGGCGTCTCCTGCCCCATCAGGGCGCGCGGCAGGGGGCGGCCGGTCGGCGCGCGGGTGCGGCGTGGCGCGGCCTGGGCCAGGTCGGCCTTCAGCAGAGCCCGCATTCGTTGGATGTCGCCGACCCGGTCGGTCTCGGCCCGCACGGCGAACCGGGTGTCGATGGTCTGGCTCAGCATTAGGGCGCCGGCGCCGGCCAGCATGGCGAAGATGGCCAGCGAGACCAGCACTTCGACCAGGGTGAAGCCGCCCCGCCTCATGATCCGGCCGCCCGGAACAGGACGCGGTCCGCCACCTGGCCCTCGTCGGTGGAGACCCGCACGTCGATCCGCCCCATGCCGGGGACTTCTGTTCCGGTGACGACCCGACGCCAGCGCCAAACGCGACCGGCCATCTCAACCTCCCCGGCGGTTTCCCCGACCGGCAGGCTGGGCGCGATCATGGCCTCGGCGGCGATGTTCTCGGCCACCACCCCGCCCAGGGTGCGGGCCTCGACACGCACCGCCGACCGGGTGCTTTCGCCCGACAGGTTCAGCAGGGCCATGGCCGCCAGGGCGAAGACCGCCAGAGCCACCAGCATTTCGATCAAGGTGAAGCCAAGGCGCGACGCAGAGCATTTCGCGGCTCGGAGAGAAATTTCATCAATCATTGATCGACACCTCGCCCGCGCCGTCGACCGCCACCGTGCGGGACTGGTTGTCACGGGTCAGGCGCACCTGCGCCGGGTCGGCGATCCCGGTCGGATCAAAGACGATGCGCACTGGCTCAGCGGGCGCAGCGACGCCTTCGCCCCAGGTCCGGGCGACGAAGACACCGGTCAAAGGCGTCCAGGCCGCGCCGTCGAAGCTGGCGAATCCGTAACCCGAAGCGTCCGCCTCCACCGCCACCGGGCGGTTGGTCAGGATCGCCTCTTCACGCGCGCGCGACAGCCGCGCGGCGAACTGCTCCGCCTCCAGCCCCACGGCCGGCCGGGGGTCCGGCATCGACAGCACCACCGCCCCGGCCGCCAATCCGATCACCGTGATGGTGACCATCAGCTCGACAAGCGTAAAACCCGATCTTGTTTTTTCGCTACCGTTCGCCGCGCGGCGGCGCGCTGCTTGAGCGCGGCTAGCCCTGCCAGTTGCCGAGGTCCGCGTCATTGCCCTCGCCCCCTTCCTTGCCGTCCGCTCCCAGGGAGAAGACGTCGAACTGCTGGCCGTGCGTGCTCTGACGACGGTAGCGGTAGGGGTTGCCCCACGGGTCTTCGGGCAGGCGGCGCACATAGCCGCCCTCGCGATAGCGTTCCGGCTGGGCCAGGCCGGCGGGCGCGGCGACCAGGGCCTGAAGCCCCTGCTGGTCAGTCGGGAAGTTCAGATTGTCGAGGCGATAGGTCTCGATCGCCTGTTCCAGAACCGAGATGTCCGCCTTGGCCTTGCCGACCATGGCCCGGTCCTGGCTGGGCAGGACGTTCAGCGCCACCACGGTCGCCAACAGGCCGATGATGACGATGACCACCATCAGCTCGACGAGGGTGAAACCCTGGCGTTTGCGTCGCTTGTTCTGGTTTTCTGAGGTCATCACTAAACTCTCCTCACCCCATGGCCAGGGTGTTGATCTGAAGAATGGGCAGCAGGATCGACAGGACGATCATCGCGACCACCCCGCCCATGACCACGATAATGGCCGGCTCTAGCAGGCTCAGCATCACGGCGGTAAAGGTGGCGAACTCGCGCTCCAGATAGTCGGCGGCGCGCTCCAGCATCGGCTCCAGCCGGCCGCTGCTCTCGCCCGAGGCGGTCATATAGACCAGCAGCGGGGGAAACACGTCGGCACGGCGCATGGCGGCCGACAGCCCCCCGCCCTCGCGCACCGCCTCGCCCATGGATTCCGTGGCCTGACGCAGGGCCATGTTGGACACGGTGCGGGCGGTGATGGTCAGGCCTTCCAGCACCGGCAGGCCGGCGGCGATCATGGTCGACAGGGTTCGCGCCATCCGCGCCCCGTGCAGGTCGCGAGTCAGGCGGCCGACGACCGGCAGCCTCAGCATCATCTGGTCGATCCGCAGCCGGATCGCCGGATCACGCCGCGCGAACACACCGGCGACCACCAGCCCGGCCAGCAGCAACAGGAACAGCCAGCCCCAGTTCCGCATCAGATCCGACACCCCGATCACCAGCCGCGTCAGCAGCGGCAGGGTCTGGTTCATGCTTTCGAACTGATCGACCACCTTGGGCACGACGAAGGTCATCAGAATAGCGATCACGCCCAGGGCCACCACGGCCAGGACGCTGGGATAGACCACGGCGGTGATCACCTTGCCGCGCACCTGCTGGTCCCGCTCCAGCCCGTCGGCCAGACGTTCCAGGATCGGTTGCAGCGCGCCCGACTGTTCGCCAGCCGAGACCATGGCCCGGTACAGCGGCGGAAAGGCCTGGCCCTGCAAGGCCATGGCGTCCGACAGGCGCCGCCCCTCCATAACCCCGGCGTGAACCCCTTCCAGCACACGCCGCACCACCGGCCGGTCGGCCTGAAGCGCCAGGGTGCGCAGGGCCTCCTCCATCGGCGAGACCGAAATCAGGGTCGCCAACTGGCGGGTAGTCAGGGCCAGGGTTTTGGCGTTCAGCCGGTCGCCTTGTCCGGAACCGGTCGTCCACTCCGCGCGCGGCGCGATCCGCGCCGGCGTCAGCTCCAGCGGCATCAGCCGGCGTTTCTTCAGTCGTCCTCGCGCCGCCGTCTCGTCCGGCGCCGTCACGGCGCCGGACACCGTGCGGCCCGCCGCATCCACGGCCACATAGTCGAAGGCCGCCATCAGGCCGCCTCCGCCGGATCGGTCGCGGTCTCCTGGCGGGCGACGCGCACCGCCTCCTCGACCGAGGTGACGCCGTCCAGCACCAGGGCGCGCGCGCGTTCCGTCAGGGTTCCGCCCCCGGCGAAGGCGGCGGCGACCACGGCGTCCTCGTCCGCCTCGGCCGCGATCAGGCGGCGCACCCGGTCGTCGATCTTCAGCACCTCATACAGGCCGACCCGGCCGACATAGCCGGTATGGCCGCAATGGGCGCAGCCGTGCGGACGCCAGACCCGCACCCCGGCCTTGGCGCCGATCAGTTTCGCCGTCGCCTGGTCGGCCGTCTCCGGCGTGCGGCAATGGTCGCACAGGCGGCGCACCAGCCGCTGGGCCACAATCAGCCTCAGGGTCGAGGCCAGCAGGAAGGGCTCCACCCCCATGTCGCGCAGCCGCGTCACCGCCCCCGCCGCATCATTGGTGTGGACGGTGGACAGGACCAGGTGGCCGGTCAGGGCGGCCTGGACCGCGACCCCCGCCGTCTCCACGTCGCGGATTTCCCCCACCATGACCACGTCCGGGTCCTGGCGCAGGATGGCCCGCAGGCCCGCGGCGAAGGTCATGCCGACCTTGGTGTTGACCTGGGTCTGGCCGACGCCGTCGATGGCGTATTCGACCGGGTCCTCGACCGTCAGAATATTGCGGGTCTGGTCGTTCAGCAGGGCCAGGCCGGCATATAGGCTGGTGGTCTTGCCCGATCCCGTAGGCCCGGTGACCAGGATGATGCCGTTCGGCTCCGCCAGGGCGGCGCGGAAAGCGGCCAGGGCGTCGGGCGCCATGCCCAGCCGGTCCAGGGTCAAGCCCGCCTGATCCTTGTCCAGGATCCGCATCACCACCCGCTCGCCGCCACGCGACGGCAGGGTCGAGACCCGCACGTCCAGCGACTTGCCGCCCAGGGCCAGGGGGATGCGCCCGTCCTGCGGCACCCGCTTCTCGGCGATGTCCAGCCGCGCCATGACCTTGATCCGCGACACCAGCAGGGGCGCGATGCGCGGGTTCAGGCTTAGCGCCTCGCGCAGCACCCCGTCGATCCGCATCCGCACCAGCAGCGCGCTCTCATAGGTCTCCAGATGGATGTCGGACGCGCCGGTCCGCACCGCCTCGGCGATGATCCCGTTGATCAGCCGGATCACCGGGGCGTCGTCGGCCGTGTCCAGCAGATCGGCCGCCGCCGGGATGTCGTCGATCAGACTGTCCAGCCCCGCCGGCATGTCCAGATCCTCGCCGTCCGCCGCCGCCAGATGGTCGCCCGCATAAATCTCCGACAGCTGCCGGTCGAAGGCGGCCTGTGTCAGCGGCTCTATCGCCAACGGCCGGCCCAGCACGCGCCGCGCCTCGATCAGCCCCTGGGGGTCCGCGCCCTCGCGCAGGCCGACCCGCGCCACATCGCCGGCGTCCAGCAGCAGGACGCCATGCCGTTTGGCGAACCCATAGGGCAGGCTGGGGCTGACCAGGGTGATCATCGGATCAGTTCCCGGTCGGCGGCAGGGGCGCGGCCTCGACCGGGGCCACAGGCGCCGTGACGCCGGTCGGGGCGATCACCATCGGCTCGCCCGTCGCCGGGGCGGCCGGCGCCTGGGTCCGCATATAGTCCCGCACCAGGGCGTCCAGGCTGGGCTCCCGATCCGGCTGCACCGCCTGCTGCTGATCGCGCATATAACCCCAGCGGTCGGCCGCCAGACCTTGCGCCTCTTCGCGCGTGCGGATGATGGTGGGGCGCAGGAAAACCATCAGATTGGTCCGCCCCCGCTGACGGCTGTTCGAGCGGAACAGGACGCCGACACCGGGGATGTCGCCCAGGCCGGGGATCTTGTCCGTCTGGATAATGTCGTTCTGGTCCAGCAGGCCGCCGGCCACCGCGATGTCGCCGTCGTCGACCACCAGGGTGGTCTGCAATTCGCGTTTGTCCAGCACAAGGTCGGTCGAACTGCTGGTCAGGCCGCCGTTGATGGCCGAAACCTCCTGGCGCAGCGTCAGGGTGATCGAGCCGCCGGCGTTGATCTGGGGTTTGACCGTCAGCCGCACGCCGATGTCCTTGCGGTCGGTCGTGGTGAAGGGGTTGGAATTGCCGTCCAGCAGGGTCTGGCCCGTCGTGATGGGCACCTCCTGGCCCACCAAGAAGGTGGCCTCTTCGTTGTCCAGCGTCATGATCGACGGGGTCTGGAGCAGGTTGGAGCCCTTGTCCGTCTTGGCCGCATTGATGATGAAGCCGAACAGGCCGCCGCCCACGTCCACGGCGGCGCCGCCGACAAAGCCATTGGCGCCCGACAGACTGTTCAGGGCCAAGGTTTGCAGCTGTTCCTTGAGAGGGTCGTCATCGTCCAGTTGCGCCGAATAGGCGCCGCCGGCGATATTCACCAGCGGGGTGGCGTTGTCGGTATAGTTGGTCAGGCCGACGCCGTTCTCGCCGCCGTACAGCCACTGGACGCCCAGTTCGCGCACGGCGTTGTCGCTCAACTCGACCACAATGGCCTCGATCAGCACCTGCTGGCGGCGCACGTCCAGCCGCCGGATCACGTCGGCCAGGGTCCGTTGCATATCGGCCGGACCGGCGATGACCAGGGCGTTGGCGCCGGGGAAGCGGGCGATGGTGGCGCGTTGGCCGGTGGCGGTGACAGTGGTCGAGCCGATGGCGCCGCCCGCAGCGTCCCCGCTTCCCAGGCTGGTTGCCGTTCGTGACAGGCCGCTCGATGCGCCGCTGGTCGAACCGGTCGGGGCGGTGCGCAGGCCCTGGCTTGCGCTGCTCGATGCCGTGACCGGCTGACCCACCACCTGTTGCAGCACCGGCAGCAACTGCTCGGCGTTGGCGTGCTCCAGGAAGACGACATTGACGTCCTGGCTGGCGCGCGACCGGCCGTCCAGATCGTGGATCAGGCCGCGCACCCGCGCCAGGGCCTGACCGTCGCCGCGCAGGACGATGGAGTTCGAGCTCTCGACCGCCGTGACCGTGACCATCCCCTGCCCGCCGCCGCTCGGCGCCGCCATCACCTGTTGCAGCACCCCCGCGATCTCGCGCGCCGAGGCGTTCTCCAGCGCCACGACCTCATAGCTGGACCGGTCCACGTCGATCCGGGCGATCAGCGAGCGGATGCGGGCCAGATTGTCGGAAAAGTCGGCCACCACCACGCTGTTGGCGCCGGGGTTGGCCAGGACCTGGCCCTGGGCCCCGACCAGGGGCCGGATGGTCTCGGCGGCCGAGGCGGCGTCGATGTTGCGCAGCTGGAAGACCTCGGTCGAGAACCGCTCCGCCCCGACGGTGGACGGCCCCTGGGCGGCGCCCTGGGCCGGACTGATGCGATAGGCGCCGGATTGGGTCGGGGTCACGACCAGGCCGTTGGCCCGCAGCGTCGATAGGAAGACCTCGAACAGCTGGGCGCGACCCAGCGGCCGGTCGCTGGTCACCGTCACCGTCCCGGTCACGGCCGGATCGACGATGAAGGTGCGGCCGGTGGTGCGGGCCACGTCCTGGATGAAGGCGCGGATGTCGGCGCCCTGGACGTTCAGGGTCTGGCGCGCCTCCTGGGC
The DNA here is from genome assembly GCF_026625805.1 of Brevundimonas sp. SL130. Taxonomy (NCBI): domain Bacteria; kingdom Pseudomonadati; phylum Pseudomonadota; class Alphaproteobacteria; order Caulobacterales; family Caulobacteraceae; genus Brevundimonas; species Brevundimonas sp. SL130. The sequence goes on along the minus strand of NZ_CP113064.1, from coordinate 1,675,929 downwards.
CAGGACGGGCGCGGCGGCCAGCGGCCCCTGGATGGCGAGGACGGCGGCGAGCGCGCCGACGCTGGAACGCGTCAGGCGGTGGCGCAGAGAGGCGGTCATGGACGCGTCCTTATGGTGGTGGTGCGCGTCTCGCCCGCGCGCTCATACTGGATTTCGGCCGAGGGAGCGCTGGCCAGCTGGCCGCGCAGGGCGCCGATGGCCTGGGGGGTGTTCAGGGCCACGCCGTTGACGGACAGGATGACGTCGCCCGACTGAAGCCCCGCGCTGCGCAACTCGGATGCGTTGCCGGCCGACGAGACGGTGAAGCCGTTGACGCCCAGCCCCTGGATACGGGGCCGCAGCGACGCCTGGGCCATCAGTCTTTGCGGATCGACGACGGCGGCCTGCCCCGAGACCGGAGCGGCGGCGGGCGGACCCACCACTTGAGGCGTCGAGGGCGGCGGAGGGGGCGGAGCGGCTCCAACGGGCGCGTCGGCGAACTCCAGCCGGCTGACGGACTGGCCCCGCGCCAGGGTGACGTAATCAGGTCCGACGCCTTGTAGCACCAGCCCAGGCTCGACCTCTTCGCCGACACCGACCGAAACTTGGCGACCGTCCGCCAGACCGATGATGGCGGAACCGCCGCCAATCCCGCCCGAGCGAACGCCGAACAGCCGCATCTGGCTGGCGTCCGCGCCCGAGGCGCCGGCCAGCGCGCCCTGCCCGCCCGTGCGGAAGAAGGCGTCGAAACGCGACAGAATGCTCAGATCGACGGCAGGGATCGGGTGCGCGGTTGCGACCTCGGAAGGCTTGGACGACGGAGCGACGAACAGCCAGACCAACCGCCCGGCCTGAACCAGCAGCAACAGGATCAGCACGCCCTCGACGAGGCGACGCAGCGGCAGACGACGCATACGGTCGGCCGCCAAGGAGACGCTAAAACTACGGAAAGCCGCGATCACGACGCCATGCCTGTTCCGGCCCCCACACGGCCATGGCGCGATCTAGACTAATCGTCCGTATGCGGGCCGCACCGAAGTGTGAAGACACGAAGAACATGTCGTGACAGTCGCGACCCATACGGATCATTTCAAAACGAAAACGACCGGGAAGCCGATGGCTCCCCGGTCGCAAACGTCTCGCCTGTTCCTGAAATCAGAAGCGGGCGGTCAGGCTGATCGAGGCGCTCTGGCCCAGGTCGTAGTTGTTGACCCGGATCTTGTTGCCCAGCTCCTGGTACTCGTCGAAGTCCGTCCCCAGCAGGTTCCGCAGCTCCAGGGCGAAGCCCATGTCGTGGGCCATGACGGTGAAGTCCTTGCGATAGACGAAGTCGAGGAAGACGCCCGGCTCCTGGATGAAGTCCGGCTCGCGGCTCGCGCCGGTGCCGGCGCCGCGGGCGGTGATCCGGTCGCTGACATAGTTGACGATGATCGTCGCCTGCGAGCGGGCCGTATCGTCTTCCCAACCCAGTTGCAGGTTGGCGACATGGTCCGACTGGCCTTGCAGACGGCTGCCGTCCTGGATGAAGAAGGACGCCTGTTCGGGCGAGCCCGCACCGCCCAGGGTCAGGACCGTATCGCCCGCCCCCACCTTAACCTCGGAGTTCGAGTAGGTGTAGTTGGCCTGCACCAGCCAGCGCTTGTTGGCGATGAAGCTCATGCCCTGGTCGGGGAAGTCGAAATACTTCTTCACCTCGACCTCGGCGCCCATGATGGTCGCCTTGGGCGCGTTCAGATACGACTGCTGGCGCTGGTTGCCCACATCGACGATGACGGACTCAACCGGCTTGTCCATGTCCTTGTAGAAGACGCCGGCGGTGATGAACTGCTGGCGGGCGAAGTACCATTCGTACCGCGCATCCAGGTTCAGCAGTTCGGTGTCCACCAGATAGGGGTTGCCGATGAAGATGCGGTCGCTTTCCGGGTCCGTATAGGCCTGGGGCGCCAGTTCGCGGAACTGCGGACGGCCGATCGTCTGCGACACGCCGAAACGCAGTTGCTGATCCTCGGCGAAGTTCCAGGTCGCCGTCAGCGAGGGCAGCCAATACTGCTCCTCGATCTCGGTGGCCTCATAGGTCGAGGTTCCGCCGAACACGTCGCGCGGCGTGACGCTCTGCTGACCATCCTCGAACCGGACGCCGACCGTGGTGCGGACCAGCGGGATGATTTCCGCATCGACCATGGCGTAGGCGGCGTTGACCTGCAACTCGGCCTCATAGGCGCTGGCGCCATTTCCGCCGGCGATTTCGCGCAGCTGTAGGGTGCTCGAGTTGATGTTGTAATCCGAGAACAGATAGTCGATGCGCGACATCCGCTGATCGTCCGTCAGGCCGTTGACGGCCTCGAACTGCAGATCGTGGCGGCTGGCTTCACGATTGTTGTCCAGGGTGGCGACCCCGGCGCTGATGATGGCTTCGCGGGCCTCGGACAGAGGCAGGGTATAGGCCACATCCACGCCGCCGGACACGATGTCGTCGTCCAGTTCGCTGAACGAGATCAGATTGCCCTGGACGTTGTGGATGTAGTCGCCGTCCGCGTTGACGCCGTACTGGAAGCGCGACTCATAGGGCGCATCCCGCGAGGTCTTGGCGTAGGCCGCGCGCCAGTCGATCTCCAGCGCCCCGTCCATGAACTGATGCTCGCCGGCCAGTTGGCTGCTGAACAGCTGGCGCACGAACCATTCGGTATAGTCGTTGCGGATCACGCTGCCGCCGGCGTCGAAGTCGGGACCGGCGACCGAACGGGCTTCCTTGGTCGTGTTGCGGACGTACAGATTGGTCCACTTGACCTCATGGTCGGCGTTCGACAGCGACAGGCCGCCGAGAAGGTTCAGGCGGATGTCGTTCTGGTTCGAGTCGACGTCATAGGTCGAAACCGGCACCAGGACTTCGCCCTGGAACTGGCCCTCTTCCTGGACGCCGCTACGGGCGCGCCAGCTGTTGTCGTAGCCAGCGACGGCGATCAGCCCCAGGGTGCCGATATCCGTTTCGTGCGAGAAGCCGCCCGCCAGTTCCACACCGCCGTCGATCGGCGTCTTTTCGCGTTGCAGCAGGCGCAGCGGGGCGTTGACCAGCGACTGGCCCATGGTCTGGAGCTGGTCGGCGGTGAAGTTGGCGCTGTTGATCTGCTTACCCTGATTGAAGGCCATAGCGATCGCGCCGGGGACTTCGCGGGTGTCGTCGTCAAAACCGGTGAAGTCGGTGCGCGACCCGTAATAGATCAGGTTTTCCTTGCCCGTGGACTCGGTGTTTCCGCCGAGCGACAGCTTCATATTGAAGAAGGGCTGGTTCGGAGCGTCGATGGTGTGCAGGTCGATGACGCCGCCGCCGAACTCGCCGGGGAAGTTGGGCGAATAGGTCTTCTGAACCGTCACGCCGTCCAGAATGCTGGAGGGGAACAGGTCCAGGGGTACGACCCGTTGCAGCGGCTCGGGGCTGGGCAGGGGCGAACCGTTCAGCAGGGCCGAGGAATAGCGCTCGCCCAGGCCGCGCACATAGATGAAACGCCCTTCGACGATCGACAGGCCGGTGACGCGGGTCAGGGCGGCGGCGGCGTTGCTGTCGCCGGTGCGCTCCAGGTCCTCGGACGTCAGGAAGGCCGCGACTTCGGAGCTTTCGCGATTGGGTTCGGGAATATAGCGACCCAGAACGACGATCTCGCCGACCTCGGTGGCCTGCTCGTCGACCTGTTCGGCCGGGGTCTGAGCCGTCGGTGATGCGGTTTGGGCGAACGCCAGGCCGGGCGCGATCAGCGCACTGGTGGCGAGAAGGACCCCGCTCAGGGTCAGAGTAAGTCTATTCATGGTCTGCGCCTTGAAGGGGTCAGGAAACGCGAAGAACCGGCGGCGACCTCAAGGTCGCCGCCGGCGCTGTCGTCTTCAGCAGGTCGAGCCGGAGGTCAGGCCGCAGGTCCAACCCTGCCACCAGGTGTCCTGGGCGTTCCGCACGGCGCCGATATAGGTCACGCTGTCGAAGAAGCTGTAGACCGTCTTCGGATCGACCGCCGTCACGGCGGTTTCGTTGGCGCCGTTGATGAAGGCCAGGTTCTGGTTGGTGATCGTCGCGCCCGAGGGAGCCGTCAGGGTCGAGGTTCCCAGCGCCGTGACATTGGTGTTGCGGGCGTTGGTGAAGACCGCCGTCGAGCGGGCGACGTTGGCCGGACGATACGAGACCGAGCAGGACATGTAGATCGAGCGCAGCGAAGGCGTCGAACCACTGTCGAAGCTGGTCTGGGTGTCCGCGTCGGCGATATCGAAGCAGCCCGCGACCGAACCCGTCGTCGAGGTGGCGACGATGTTGATCAGGTTCGGGTTGGTGCCGGTGTCGAAGTGCATGACCGTGTGGGCGTCGGTCGGGGCGTTACGGCCGACCAGGGTCCAGTTGGCGATCTTCGGCTGCGACAGATAGCGCGAGGCGTAGGGCGTCGAGGCCGGGGCAGACGAGAACTCGAAACCGGCCGAACGGCTGGTGGCGTTCGGCGCGCGCTGGGTCACGATGCCGAACTGGGCGCCGCCGCGCCAGCCGGTGTCGGTGTCCAGACCGTCGTCGTCAGCGCCGTTGATGACGATGCGCTTCAGATTGGCGTTTCCGCCGAAGATTTCGATGCCGTCGTCCGAGCTGTTGTACGACTGGATATACTCGAGGGTCGTGCCCGAGCCGACGCCGGCCAGGGTCAGGGCCTGCAGCTCGTTGCCGGTCGAGATTTCAAAGCCCGAGTATTTGATCTGGACATAGCGCAGACGGCCCGAGTTGTCGGCCGCGGTGTTGCCGCCGTAGAAGGCGCTGGTGCCTTCGACCTGGCCGGTGCAGGTGACCGGGGCGGTCAGCTGGCAGTTGGCCTGGGGCGCACGGCCGGCGAGCACGATGCCGCCCCACTGACCCTGCGAGGTCGCGGTGGCCGTGCCTTCGATGTCCTGGCGGCTGGTGAAGATGACGGGGTTGGTCGCGGTGCCTTCGGCGTAGATCTGCGAGCCGCGGTTGACCAGTAGATAGTCGCCGCCGCTAGAGGCGAAGACCTTCACGCCCGGCTCGATGGTCAGGATGCCCTGGGTTCCGGTGGTCGAGGCGGGGTCGATGCCGCGGTCGGTGCCGACTTCGGTGCGGCCGCTGATCGCATAGATGGTGCCTGCGCGGACCGACAGGGTCAGGTTGCCCAGAACCTGTTGCGGCAGCTGGCAGACGCGCAGGGTGCCGTTGGCGATGGTGCCGATGTTCGACAGACCGGTCGGGCAGTCCGAGGCGGGCGTGCCGGGCGTCGGGGTCGTCGGCGTGGTCGGCGTGCCGCCGCCGCTGCCGAAATCACCCTCGCCGGGCGAGGCCACCTCAGAGGAGCCGCACGCGGCGAGCGCGAGGGCGCTGGCCGCCGTCACGAGAAGGGTCTTGAGCTGAAGGCCGGTCATCGTCAGTCCACCGTGTCTGATCAAAGAGCTATGACAGGGGACGACCGAGCTCATGCCCGGCCGCGATGACGTGTTCGTCCCTCCTGCCCAACTTCAGTCATAGTCAGACCGTGTGACGGCGCATGCGCCCTAAGATGAAGCTTCGGCAGAGGTTTTGCGGACAATTCACATCGAATTTGCAATATTTGGTCCGTCACCAAATCAGTTTCGTCACCGATCAGTAGACGCCTTCTCGCCCCAGCACGGCCGGCACCGTGCGCAGGATCAGCGCCAGGTAGGTCCGTATCGTCAGGTTGCGGACCAGCCACATGTCCATGGCCACGCGACGCGGATAAGACACATGGTTGCGTCCTGACACCTGCCACAGCCCCGTCAGTCCGGGCCGCACCGTGCAATAGGCGGCGAAGCGGCGTCCATAGAGCGGCGCCTCATCTGCAACGATGGGCCTCGGCCCGACCAGGGACATGTCGCCGACCAACACATTGATCAGCTGCGGCAGTTCATCCAGGCTGGACAGACGCAGGAACCGCCCCAACGGCGTCACGCGGGGGTCGCGTCTCAGTTTCCGGCGCTCCGCCCACTCCCCATCCACCAGTTGGGGCAGGCGCGCCTCGGCGTCCGGAGTCATGGAACGGAATTTCAGACAGGCGAACGGCCGACCGTCGCGGCCGATCCTCTGCTGGCGGAACAGGGCCGGCCCGCCGTCCTGCGCCCGTACCGCGGCGGCGATCAGCAGCAGGGTCGGCAGAAAGAACAGCAGAGCCGCCAGGGCCGCCAGCACATCCATAAGGCGGATAAGGGCCCGGCTCCCGTGATCGGAAACCGGGCCGTCCGCCTCCATGTTTCGCAGCGCGGCTTCAACGGTCGTCATATCCGCCCCTCCCCCGGGGCGGGAATATTCCTTAAGGTTGTAGTGATGGCAACCCTCAATCATGTCCACAAAACAACGCGGACTTGATCATCAGCCTGTTGACGCCGGCGCAAAACCTATCATAGGTTGCATCGTGCTCCGTCCAGACCGCAAACCCTTGCGCCGTCCCCCGCTCCGGCTCGTCGAACAGCCGCCGGCGGAACCCCGTTGGTCGGGCCGCCGCTCGGTCATGGTCATGATCGGGCTGGGCGCCCTGTTATGGGTTTTGGTTGCGGCGGCAGGTTGGCTTTTAGCCCGCGCCTTCGCCTGACCTGACCTGACCGGATCAGTCGCCGTTCCACCAGCCGAGATTGACGGGCCGTCGAACGCCCTCGACCGTGACGGTTCCGCTGATGACCGGCGTCCGGTCGCCCAGATTGCGACGCGCGGTGGCCAGGGCGCCGGGGTCGATCCGGGCCTCCAACCTGGCCTCCCGCCCGCCCGGCGCGACAGCCACCAGGCTCAGCCGCTCGTCGGTCAGCGCATAGGCGCGCGGCGTGAACCTGACCGTGCCGTCCGGCCCGGCCAGGGTCAGGATCAGCGGCGACGCCTCGCGCTGTCCGACTTCCCAGGCCTCGAACGCCGACGCCTGGCCAATGAACAGGCTCTCGACTCGCCAGCCCTCTCCCGCCTCGACGACGGGCCGATAGTCGCCGGAGATGTCCCCCTCCAGCCGATGGCGGAAATCGGCTTCACGCTTGGGCGCTGAAGCCGGCGCCTCCGGCCGCGCCTCACGCCGCTCGCAGCCGGCCAGCACCGCCACACCGAACAGCATGGGGCCGAACAGCATGGGGCCGATCAGGGCAGGAACCAGAAGACGCCGCATCATCGATCCAGCGACCGATCCAGAGCCAGGAATCCGGCGATGGCCAGCTCCGTCGCCGAGGTGAAGACCTCGGGTTTGATCCGCTCGAAATCGTCAGTCGGGCGGTGATAGTCGGGGTGATAGTCGACGCCCATATAGAGGAAGGGCACCCCCTTCTCGAAGAAGGCGCCGTGGTCCGACGCCGAGACCCAGTTGTTCTCGCCCACGTCCTGCGGCGTATCCTTGCCGAAGGCGAAACTGACCGGGCCGACGGCCGGTACGGGCTCCAGGATCGGGCGCAGGTTCGGGTGCTGATAGGTTCCCGTGACCCACAGATGGCCGTCGGTCTCGGCCCGCGCCGTCATGTCGAAATTCAGGTTCAGGGCGATGGACGACAGGGGCACGGGCGGCGCCTTGACGAACTCGCGCGCGCCCAGCAGCCCCCGCTCCTCGCCGTCGAAGGCGGCCAGGATGACGCTGTGCTCGGGCGGACGGGCCTTCAGCCGGCGGGCCAGCTCCAGCAGGGTGGCCACGCCTGAAGCATTGTCGTCGGCGCCGTTGTAGATCTGGCCGCCGTAGGTCCCGACATGGTCATAATGGGCGCTGACCACGATGTAGCGATCCCCCACGCGGGTTCCGGGGATCATGCCCAGAACGTTGAAGCCCTGATAGAGCACCCGCCCCTCGGGCGACGGTCCCATGCCCTCGAACCGCTGCAGCCGTCCGAACCCGGCCGGCGCGACGCCCAGGGCCTCCAGCCGCGACACGACATAGGCCCGCGCCCGCTCCCCGCCCGGCGTGCCGGTTCCCCGCCCCTCCATGTCGTCCGCCGACAGGATCCGCACATCGTCCAGCAACTGGCCGTATTCGGCGGAGATGACGGGCGCGGGCGGCGGCGGACTGATCGGCTCGACACAGCCGCTCAGCGCCAGGGCGGCGCATCCGCCGAGCAGAAAGGATCGGACGGCGGCAGGCGACATGGACGACTCCGTAAATGACGATTCAGCCTAGCCTGCGGATCGTCCGGCGTCAGCCCGTGGTAATGAGACCCCGACATGTCCAGCGCGATTCTCCCCTTCCCGCCCGTCGAAGACCTGACCGCCGAAACCGCGGCCGACGCCCTGGCCTGGCTGGCCGCCGAAATGGCCCGCCACGACGCCCTCTACAATGAGGCGGCGCCCGAGATTTCCGACGCCGACTACGACGCCCTGCGCGCGCGGAACCTGGAGATCGAGGCCGCCTTCCCCGACCTGGTCCGCCCCGACTCCCCATCGAACAAGGTCGGCGCGGTCGCCTCCAGCCAGTTCGCCGAGGTGCGCCACGGCGTGCCCATGCTGTCGCTGGACAACGCCTTCGACGAGGGCGAGGTGCGCGACTTCGTCGCCCGGATCGCCCGTTTCCTGAAACTGCCGGCCGACGAGCCCATCGCCTTTGTCGCCGAGCCCAAGATCGACGGCCTGTCCGCCAACCTCCTCTATGTGGACGGCCGGCTAACCCTCGGCGCCACGCGCGGCGACGGGCGCACGGGCGAGGACGTCACCGCCAATCTGAACACCATCGCCGATGTGAAGCAGACCCTGGCCGGCGACGACTGGCCCGACCGGATCGAGATCCGGGGCGAGGTCTACGCCCCCAACGACGCCTTCGCCGCCTTCAACGCCGCGGCCGAGGCCGAGGGCCGCCGAACCTACGCCAATCCTCGCAACTTCGCCGCCGGCTCCCTGCGCCAGAAGGACGCCCGGATCACGGGCAAACGCCCGCTGAACTTCTTCGCCTACGCCTGGGGCGAACACTCCAGCGACTTCGCCGAGACCCAGTGGCAGGCCCTGCAAAAGCTCAAGGCCTGGGGCTTCCCCGTCAACGCCCGCTCGCGCCGGGTCGAGGGCGCCGAAGGCCTGATCGAGGTCTATCGCGAGCTGGAACGCGACCGCGCCACCCTGGGCTATGACATCGACGGCGTGGTCTACAAGGTCGACCGCCTCGACTGGCAACGCCGCCTGGGCTTCGTCGCGCGCAGCCCCCGCTGGGCCATCGCCCACAAATTCCCGGCGCAACAGGCCACCACTGTGCTGGAGGGGATCGACATCCAGGTCGGCCGCACCGGCGCCCTGACCCCCGTCGCCCGTCTGCATCCGGTCACGGTCGGCGGCGTCGTCGTCCGCAACGCCACCCTGCATAATGAAGACGAGATCGAACGTCTGGACGTCCGCATCGGCGACACGGTCACCCTGCAACGCGCCGGCGACGTCATCCCCCAGATCCTGGGCGTCGTCCCGGACCTGCGCCCCGCCGACGCCGTCCCCTATCTCTTCCCCGACAAATGCCCGGTCTGCGGCTCAGAAGCCGTGCGCGAGGGCGACGAGGTCAAGCGTCGCTGCACCGGCGGCCTGATCTGCGACGCCCAGATCGTCGAACGGCTGAAGCATTTCGTCGGCCGCCGCGCCTTCGACATCGAAGGCCTGGGCGAGAAACAGCTGGTCGCCTTCAATGCGCGCGGCTGGATCAAGGAACCCGCCGACATCTTCCGCCTGGCGCGCGACGCGGCGCGGCTGAAGGAACTGGAACGCGACGACGGCTATGGCGAGACCAGTATCCGCAACCTGATCGCCGGCATCGACGCGCGTCGCGTCATCTCGCTGGACCGCTTCCTGTTCGGCCTGGGCATACGCGACATCGGCGAACAGACCTCCATCGTCCTGGCCCGCGCCTTCGAAACCTGGCCCGCGCTGAAGACCGCCTGCCTCCAGGCCGCCTCGGGCGTCTCGTCGGACGCCTGGACCGCTCTCGCCTCCGCCCACGCCGTATCGCCCCGCGTCCTGACCCTGATGGCCGAGGCGACGCCTCCCGCCGCCGATCCCTGGCCCGAGGCCACGATGGACATGAAGATCAGCCAGGCCTTCCCCGGCATGGCCGCCCCGGCCCGCCGCTCGCTGGCGACGATGGTTCAGGACTGGTCCGGCCTGGTCGAACTGGCCCGCGTGGCGCGTGAAGAAGGCCCGTCCGAAATCCTGAACCAGATCGCCGGCGTCACCGGCGTCGGCCCCGTCGCCGCCCTGGCCCTGGCCCACTTCTTCCACGAGCCGCACAATCTCCAGGTCGTCGCCGCGCTCGAGGCCGAACTGACCCAGATCCTCGACGCCGAACGGCCCAAGTCCGACACCCCGGTCGCAGGCAAGACCGTCGTCTTCACCGGCGCCCTGGAACGCTTCACCCGCGACGAAGCCAAGGCCCGCGCCGAAAGCCTGGGCGCCAAGGTCTCGGGCTCCGTCTCCAAAAAGACCGACTACCTCGTCGCCGGCCCCGGCGCCGGCTCCAAGCTGAAGGACGCCGAGAAACACGGCGTCCAGGTGCTGACCGAGGACGAATGGCTGGCCTTGATCGGGGGGTAGGCGTCAGGGGATCGGGAAGCCCCAGGTCCGAGGGTCGAAGGGGTCATCTCCCGACGCTAAGCCCTCAAGGCGGGCGGGACCTGCCGTGATCGAGACCGCTCGCAATACGCTCGTGAGTCCGCCCCGGCTGGTGTTTTCCTCGATCAACAACATGCCGTCGGCGGCCACGCATTGCGCCTGGCCAATGTCCTGCACGCCGGGCCTGCCGTCGATCCAGTTACATTCCTGACCTAGAACCGTTTCCGGCGTTCGTTCGATCCTTGGCTTCTCAGTCGGTGCTGAAGCCGTATCGTGGCTGGCCCACATCCTCGTGTGCGTCCCCTGCCCGTCCCATTGCGCTGACCAGACGACGCTTCGATCTGAATTTTCTAGAGTTCTGCGGCGCTCGCCGTTGGAGATCTCCTCGACAAATTTCCAGTCGCCACGACTTACGATAGTGCGACGGATTGGACCGATGACAAAGGATCGCCCCTCCATAACGACACGATAGTCGCTCTGCTCAGGCAGGCTCACGGGATCACCTACCCCCGTAGGCGCTCGGGTGGCGCACCCTGCCGCCAGGCCCAATGCGACAAGAACAATACCGTAGAGCGCTCGTTGCATATCGCCAGACATATCACGCCTAGCTTGCACAATGCCTACCCTTCAGAGTGTGGCAGCGGAAAGCAAGCATCCAGGCAGCATGCCGCGCTCCCAATTTCGCAGGAAAACCGTCGATGGGTCAGCGGCTTGAAAATGCTTCAAGCCGCCAACCCAGCACGTTCGCAAACGGCCTTATGATCTCGCCCAGGTCTTTGACGTAGCGATCTGACATCCCCGCCGCACCCGCCTTGGACGTCGAGAATAGACGAAAATAGACTCCATTTTTTTGGAGTGGATTCCGTCTATTTCAGATCGTCATGACGATCCGCCCCTCGATCTGGCCGTCGCGCATCCGCTGGAAGATGCTGTTGATGTTCTCCAGCGGCTCGACCGAGACCGTGGCCTTGACCTTTTCGTCGGCGGCGAACTGAAGCGCCTCCTGAAGGTCCAGACGGGTTCCGACGATGGAGCCGCGAACCGTGGTGCCGTTCAACACCATGTCGAAGATCGACAGGGGGAAGTCGCCGGGCGGCAGGCCGTTCAGGGCCACGGTCGCGCCCCTCGACGTCATATTGACCGCCTGTTCGAAGGCCTTGGGCGAGACGGCCGTGACCAGCACGCCCTGGGCGCCGCCGTCGGTCTGGGCCTTGATGTCGGCGGCGGGATCGTTCGAGGTCTTGGCGTTGACCGTCACGGTCGCGCCCAGCCGTCGCGCCAGATCCAGCTTGGCGTCGTCCACGTCCACGGCGGCGACGTTCAGACCCATGGCCTTGGCGTACTGGACCGCCACATGGCCCAGGCCGCCGATGCCGGAGATCACCACCCAGTCGCCCGGCTTGGTGTCGGTCATCTTCAGCCCCTTATAGACCGTCACCCCGGCGCACAGGATCGGGGCGATGTCGGTGAAGCTGACATTGTCCGGCAGGTGGCCGACATAGTTCGGATCGGCCAGGGCGTATTCCGCAAACCCGCCATTGACCGAATAGCCGGTGTTCTGCTGGTCGTGACACAGGGTCTCCCAGCCGCCCAGACAGTGTTTGCAGTGGCCGCAGGCCGAATACAGCCAGGGCACCCCGACCCGGTCGCCCTCCTTGACCAGGGTGACCCCCGCCCCCACCGCCGAGACATAGCCGACGCCCTCGTGGCCCGGGATGAAGGGCGGGTTCGGCTTGACCGGCCAGTCGCCCTCGGCCGCGTGCAGATCGGTGTGACAGACGCCGGACGCCTCGATCTTGACCTGGATCTGGCCCGGGCCCGGCTCGGGAAGCGCGACCTCTTCGATGGTCAGGGCCTTGCCGAATTCGCGCACGACGGCGGCCTTCATGGTTCTGGGCATGGTGCGTCCTCGACGGCTTAGGGGAGCAGGCGGACCGAAAGCAGGGCGTCGGCCCGCCCGCCTAGTTTGCGCACGCCGAACAGACGGAACAGCGAGCGATCACAGGATGGCCGATCCAGGACCGGCCATCCTTGATGCAGATCAGAAGAAGCCCAGCTTGTCGGGGCTGTAGCTGACCAGCAGGTTCTTGGTCTGCTGATAATGGTCCAGCATCATCCGGTGGTTCTCCCGCCCGATGCCCGACTTCTTGTACCCCCCGAAGGCCGCATGCGCCGGGTACTGATGATAGCAGTTGGTCCAGACCCGCCCGGCCTGGATGGTCCGCCCGGCGCGATAGGCGGTGTTCATGTCGCGCGACCACACCCCGGCGCCCAGGCCGTATTCGGTGTCGTTGGCGATCTCCATCGCCTCTTCAAAGGTCTTGAAGGTGGTCACGGCCAGGACCGGACCGAAGATCTCCTCCTGGAAGATCCGCATGTCGTTCGTGCCCTTGAACACCGTCGGCTTGACGTAATAGCCGCCGGCCAGATCGTCCTTCAGCTCCGCCTGATCGCCGCCGGTCAGCAACTGGGCGCCTTCGTCCTTGCCGATCTGCAGATAGCTCAGGATCTTCTTCAACTGCTGCGCCGAGGCCTGGGCGCCGATCATGGTCGCGGGGTCAAGCGGGTCGCCCTGGACGATGGCCTCGACCCGGGCGATGGCCTTGGCGATGAAGGCCTCATAGATGTCCTCGTGGATCAGGGCCCGGCTGGGGCAGGTGCAGACCTCGCCCTGGTTCAGGGCGAACATGGCGAAGCCCTCCAGCGCCTTGTCCAGGAAGGCGTCGTCGGCGTCCATCACGTCCTTGAAGAAGATGTTCGGCGACTTGCCGCCCAGCTCCAGCGTCACAGGAATGATGTTCTTGGTCGCATACTCCATGATCTTCTGACCCACGGCGGTGGAACCGGTGAAGGCGATCTTGGCGATCCGCGGATTGGTGGCCAGCGGCTCGCCCACCTCGGCGCCCGTGCCCGACACGATGTTCAGCACGCCGGCAGGCAGCAGGTCCTGGATCAGTTCGATGACGACCAGGATCGAGGCCGGGGTCTGTTCCGCCGGCTTCATGACGATACAGTTGCCCGCCGCCAGCGCCGGCGCGATCTTCCAGGCGGCCATCAGGATCGGGAAGTTCCACGGGATGATCTGACCGACCACGCCCAGCGGTTCATGGAAATGATAGGCCACCGTGTCGTGGTCCAGCTCCGAAATCCCGCCTTCCTGGGCCCGGATACAGCCGGCGAAGTAGCGGAAATGGTCGATGGCCAGGGGGATGTCGGCGGCCAGGGTCTCGCGCACCGGCTTGCCGTTGTCCCAGGTCTCGGCCTCGGCGACGGCCTGGAGGTTGGCCTCAATCCGGTCGGCGATCTTGTTCAGGATGACGGCACGCTGGGCGACGCTGGTCTTGCCCCAGGCGTCCTTGGCGGCGTGGGCGGCGTCCAGCGCCAGTTCGACGTCGGCCGCGTCGGAATGGGCCACCTCGCACAATACCCGACCGTTCACCGGCGAGGTGTTCTCGAAATAGCGGCCGTTGACGGGCGGAACCCACTGTCCGCCGATGAAGTTGTCATAGCGCGCCTTGAACTTGGGGGTGGTGGCGCGAACGAATTCTGGCTTGGTCATCAAACACTCCTGACTTTCCTCGGGCGTCGCTTGCCGACGTCGTTGGGCCCAGAAACTCGTCCTCGCCCGGCCGATCCGCCAGACGGCTCGTTCATGGTGCGGCGCAAACCTGTCGCAGAACTGCGACAGTCGGATCAGTGCGGTTCGCCGGCCAGACCCAGCCGGTGCAGCTTGCGGTGCAGGGTCGCGCGACTGAGGCCCAGCGCGCGCGCCGCTGCGGAGACATTGCCCCCGTTCAGCGCCAGGGCGCGACGCACGGCGCCCCGCTCGGCTTCCAACAGGTCTGTCTCGACGCAGCCCGCACCCAGAACCTCCGACGCCGCCAGCTGCGCCGCGATCCGCTCGTCCGTGATGGACAGGGCCAGCCGCGCCGCGCGGGTGGCGCCGATCACCAGATCGTCCTTGTCCACCGCCAGAAGGGCCGCGGCGTTTCTTTCACCGGGATCTCCGGCCAGCACGATCCGCGCCTCGGCGAAGGCCTGGCGAAAGGTCTGAGCTTCGATCGCCCGCGCCGCGTCGGCCACCGCAGCGGCGATCAGCCCCAGCATGCCCTCCGTCGCGTCAGCGCGGCAGGACGAGACGTCCAACAGGCCGGCCAGCCGTCCCCGATGGTCATGGATCGGATGGCTGGTGCAGCTGAGGGCGGTGTTGCGCGTATGGAAATGCTGGTCCCGGTGGATGGTCAGCGGGCGATGCTCGACCAGGGCTGTGCCTATCCCGTTGGTGCCCTCGACCGCCTCGGACCAGACGGCGCCCGGCCACAAGCCCCAGCGGCGAAAGACCTCGTCGTCCGCAGCCGCTCCCCGGCGCTCAAGCGGCACGCCCTCCGCATTGGTCAGCAGGACGCAGCACCCTGTGTCTCCGACGGCGAGGAACAGCCGATCCAGCACCGCAGCCGCCGCGCGCGTTATCGGCTCCATGGCCTGTCGCGCTTCACGCAGTTGGGCGTCCGTCAGGGTGTGGGGGCGACCGCTGTCCTCAGGGTCCAGGCCGTACAGAGACATCGACCGTCGCCAGGAGGCCGCCAGAGCCGAGCGGGCGGCTGCGGCGCCGCCGTCTAGCGTCGCCTTGATGAGGCTGAGGTGGTCGTTTCCTGATCGCGCGCCCATGGCGCCTCCCAAGGCTTGTCTCGCACAATCAGACGCCTGACGCGCGGCAAGGTCAATCCGACCTTGGTCGGCGCGCCCCAAAGCTTACCTAAGGTCTGGTTTTCATTGCGATAAGGTGATCCGCAAAGCCTTGTTTTGAACCGAAACCCGGATCACCCTGCGTCTCAACGGGTCGCCGAACCGGCCCGAGCAAAGGGAACGACCATGAAGACCAAGATGATGCTGGCCGCCGCCGCCCTGGCGGCTGCGCTCGCCTCCCCCGCCCTCGCCGGCGACCCGACCGGCCTGTGGCAGACGCCGACGAACGGCGGCCAGGTGCGGATCGCGCGCTGCGGCCAGGCCCTGTGCGGGACCCTGGTGACGTCGAACACCATCCGGGCCGACGCCAATGCCCGCGACACGGAGAACCGTGACGCCGCCCAGCGTAGCCGCCCCCTGCGCAACCTGCCCATGCTGACCGGCTTTACCGGCGGCCCGACCGAATGGCGCAACGGCTCAGTCTATAATCCGGCCGACGGCCGCACCTATCGCGGGACCATCACCCTGACCGGGGACAACAGCCTGAACCTGCGCGGCTGCGTCGTCGCCCCCCTTTGTAAAACTCAGACCTGGACCCGCGTCCAGTAGTCAGCCGTCAGACGAAATGAAGGCCCGGCCGGATCGCTCCAGCCGGGCCTCTTCATGCCTGGCTCTAACCTGGCCTCAGCGGTTCAGCGCCACACGCGCCGCCTCGGCGTACCGGTGCCCCACGGCCGCCCCCTTGGGGAAGACGGCGTCGATCCGAACCAGATCCTCCACCGTCAGGATGATGTCCGCTGCGGCGGCGTTCTGTTCCAGCGTGGCGACGCGGCGGGTGCCTGGGATCGGAACCAGATCCTCGCCCTGGGCCAGGACCCAGGCCAGGGCCAGTTGGGCGGCCGTCACGCCCTTGTCGGCGGCGATGGCCGTCACCGCCTCGACCAGATCCAGGTTCTTCTGGAAGTTCTCGCCCATGAAGCGCGGGTTGGTGCGGCGGAAGTCGTCCGGCGCCAGATCGTCGAGCGACTTGATCTCGCCCGACAGGAAGCCCCGCCCCAGGGGGCTGTAGGGCACGAAGCCGATGCCCAGCTCCCGCGTGACCGCGAACAACTCATCCTCGGGATCGCGCGTCCACAGCGAGTATTCGGTCTGAAGCGCCGTGATCGGGTGGGTCGCATGGGCCTTGCGCAGGGTGTCCGGCGCGGCCTCGGACAGGCCCAGGAACCGCACCTTGCCCTCCTGGACTAACTCGGCCATCGCCCCGACCGTCTCTTCGATCGGCGTGTCGGGATCGACGCGGTGCAGGTAGTAGAGGTCGATGTGATCGACGCCGAGCCGCTGGAGGCTGCCCTCGACGGCGCGGCGCACATTGGCGGGGCTGCCGTCGACCAGCAGCTTGGAGCGGTCGGCGTTGTAGTTGATGCCGAACTTGGTGGCGATGAAGGCCTGGTCTCGTCGGTCCTTCAGGGCCTGGCCGACCAGAAGCTCATTGGTATGCGGGCCGTACATCTCCGCCGTGTCGAACAGGGTGATCCCCAGGTCGAGGGCGCGGTGGATGACGGAAATGGACTGGGCTTCGTCCGCAGCGCCGTAGAAGGCGCTCATACCCATACAGCCCAGGCCGATGGCCGAAACCTCGGGCCCGTTCGGACCCAACTTGCGCGTCTTCATCTGCGCTCTCCTGTCGATGTGGGGGATCGGCGACGACGCCGACAGGAGTTCAGATGGTCGTTGAAGCGGCGGGCTGCAAGCCCTGCCGCGTCGAACGATGGTACCGCCTCTCAGGCTTGAACTGAGGACCTCCGGTTCCACAAACCGGCGCTCTAACCAACTGAGCTAAGGCGGCCCGCTCATCGCGAGGGGCGTTCTCTACCGGCCCTGCGTCCGGTGATCAACCCGTTCGATGAGATTTCATCGCTAGAAGACGCAAAAGAAAAACGCCCCGGAGATTGCTCTCCGGGGCGCGTATTTTCTAACCCCAAACCTCTTAGTCGAGGTTGAAGGGCACCCGGACGCGGAAGGTGGCGTCCTGAGCGGCGCCATCGACGGTACGCGGAGACAGTTGTCCACGCTGAACCACCCGAATGGCGGCCCGACCGAAGCCCATTCCCGCCGGCTCCTCCGAAATCACGCGGCAGTTGACCGGCGAGCCGTTGGACCGAGCGGTGCATTCGACCGTGGCCGATCCGCTGACTTCGCGTTCCAGCGCACGAGCCGGGAAGTCGTCTGCGGTCGGACGCGGCTGACGCGACCACTGAACGTTCGTGATCGTGGAAGGACGCGGCGGAGCCGGCGGAGCCGGCGGCGGCGGCGGTCCGGGGATGTTCACCGGCGGGCCCTTGTACTCGACCCGCTCTTCCTTCGGCGTCGGCGTAATGTTCACCGGCGGCGGAGGAACGACGTTCGGGACCGCAGCCGGCACACGCACCTGAAGCTTCGGCGGCGGCGGCTGATCCGTCGGCGGAGGCGGCGGGGGCGGAGGCGGCGGAGGCGGCGGAACCGGCTCGACCAACTCGACCTCGACGGACTCGTCGACGTAGTTGAACTCCTTCAGTTTGAACTTCGACTGCTGAAGGAAGAAGATCAGCAGGGCGAACAGGAGCGTAACGACCAGAAGACAGGCGATCAGCACGGGGTACGAAACCCCCATGAAGCCCTTCTTCTTCGGTACGTCGTAACGACTGCGATGATATGCGACGTCTGTCATACTATCTCCGCGCTCTAGCTCGCAGCATGGTCTTCGCCGACCAGTGCAACGCTGTAGAAGCCGTTATCCTGCAAAGCGTTCATGACCTGCATGAAATCGCCGTAGCGGGTGTTTTGGTCGCCCCGAATGAAGATCCGCTCATCCGCCGGATTCCGAGCCCCGATCTGCGTCAGCAGATCGTCGCCCAGCGAGCCGACGTCGGTCAGGGAATCGCCCACAAAGACGTCGCCGTCACTCTGGATCGATATATAGACCGGCTTGGGCGGGTTCGGGGCCGCCTTGGCGACAGCGGTTGGCAACTCGATCGGCACCGACACAGAGGCGAGCGGAGCCGCAACCATGAAGATGATCAGCAAGACCAACATGATATCAACGAAAGGCGTAACGTTGATATCGCTGTTGGCCTCAACCTTGTTGCCGCCGCCGCCTGATTTAATCTTGGCGGCCATCCGTCTTACGCCCCCTTGTCGAGCTGACGCGAGATGCCGTTCAGCAGCTCGGCGGCGAAGCCGTCGGCGCGGGTGCCGTAGGCGGCGATGCGCGTGTTGAAGTAGTTATAGAAGACAACGGCCGGGATAGCGGCGAACAGGCCGATACCGGTGGCCAGCAGGGCTTCAGCGATACCCGGAGCAACGACGGCCAGGTTGGTCGTGTTGGATTGGGCGATGCCGATGAAGGAGTTCATGATGCCGTAAACGGTGCCGAACAGACCGACGAACGGACCGATCGAGCCGACCGAAGCCAGGAACTGTTGGCCGCCCGAGAGGCGCAGAGCCAGACCGGATTGAACGGCGGTGACGGCGGCGGAAGCGCGGCCCAGGGCCGAGTCGAGGTGATCGCCCGTGACGGACAGACCGGCCTGACGCGACATTTCGACTTCTTCGGTCGCCGCAGCGGCCATGTCGGCCAGCGGGTTGCCGTCGAACTCTTCCTGGGTCGAAACGGCGCGCATGTCAGCGATAGTGCGGGCGCCGCGGAAGGTTTCGAGGAAGTTGTCGGTCTTGCGGTTCAGCGCGCCGAACTCGAACAGCTTGATGAGCAGCAGGGTCCAGGACAGGATCGAAGCCAGAAGCAGGCCGATCATGACGACCTTAACGATGATGGTCGCTTCCATGAACATGGAGATCGGCGTGATGTCGCCGCCGTGACCGCCGCCGACGGCTTCGTTCATGGTCTCGGGGTTCGCCGCGTCGGCGGCCGGAGCCATCGCCGTCGGGGCTGCTGCGGGTGCAGCGGCCGGGGTCGGCTCGGCCGGAGCCTGGGCCAGCACCGGCGAGCTCGCCATCAGCACGGCGGCGCCGGCCATGGCGAGAATGATGTTCGTCTTTTTGCTGTTCAGCATAATTCGCCAGTTCCTGCTTGGTCTGACTCGTGGAACCAAAGGTGCGGCCGTGTCAAAGGGCCGCCCCCCAACCTGAAATGTTTCCTTCAACGCCCAATGTCCCATCGGGATCAATCGGTCGCTGAATTCTTGAGTGGAGACTAGTCCGGTCGCCCGTACCGCCTCCGATGTTCGAACCGTTGGAGAACGCGCCTCCTGAGAATCCGTCTGACGCCTTTATGGGAGAGCGTCGCAACCCCTTTGGCGAACCCTTACCGGAGCGTCAAGGGACAAGAGCGGGTTTTCCCCTAAGGCACGAAGATCAGTCATATCTTGCCGGCTCCGCCCTCCCCCTTGCCGAAGCACGACATTTCCATGATGAATTTGAACCAGTTGGCGCAAGCTTGTTCGAAAGCGCCATCCCACGCAGTTTTTGACTTCTCGGGAAGGGTTTCTCGGGTCATCCGTCCCCCGGAGCGGATCGCGGCGCTGTGACGCACAAGGGCTAAGCCCAGGGGATTGACCGAAGGGGCGTGATGAAGGGGTTTTTCGCGGCCAAATAAAAGATGGTGCCTGGAGGCGGGTTCGAACCACCGACACGCGGATTTTCAATCCGCTGCTCTACCAGCTGAGCTATCCAGGCGCCGACGCGGCGTCGCGAGAGGCGGGTCTATAGGCGAGGCTTTTCGGCCTGTCCAGCGCCGTTTCAGTCCTTTTCGACATCATCTTCTGCGCCTTCGTCCAGCGCGGCCGGAATGGCGTAAGCGCCGGTGAACCAACGTTGAAGGTCAACCTCGGAACAGCGCCGGGAACAGAAGGGCTTGTACTTCGGGTCGGCGTCGGCCTTGCGACAGATGGGACAGGTGCTCATCGATCAGGTCCTTCGATGCGGCCGCACCCGCGACGCACGGCGGCATCGGCCCGTACTGACGCACGCGGCCCAATCCGGGCGGCCAGAGGGCCGAGAATAGCCGCTTCCTCCGGCGCACAACGCACGACGATGCTCGGAGACTGGGTGTCGGACAACAACCGTCGGCGTAGCGCACGCGCCAGGGCTAGGACCTCGGTCTGTACCGACGGCCGGCGGCCGCCCTCGAACAGTATCTCTTCTATAGGGGTCCGCCGCCACGGCAGAGACATCTGCAACAGGCCAAATCGACTGATCGGGCCGAACACGGCCTGGGGTTCCTGAGTAAAGGCCATGCGAGCGGCCTTGTCTCCGGCGGCCGCGTCCTCCGCGCCTCCGACCAGGTCGATGACGATCAGACCGCCCCAGTTTCGCAGCCCGATCAGCCGTGCGGCCTGGTTCAGTCCCAGGCGATTCGCCGCCGCTCGCGCCTGTTTTGGATCCCGGCCCGTCCCGGCCGTGTGATCGATATCGACGGCGATCAGGGCGCGGGTGCGTTCAATGGCGAGGTCGATTCCGTGCGAGGCGAAGGCATGGCTGGGCGCCAGCGCCTCCTCCTCCGCCTCAGCCACCGCGTCGATAGCCGCGAGACCTGTCGTCGGCCCCACGCCCTCGGCGAGGTCACGCACTTGGGCGGCGATGCTCGGCGCCGCTTCCAGAAGCCGGGGCGCCCCCTCCCCCGGCCCGAGGCGACGCAGGACCGCCCCCTTGCCGGCGCGCGGCTCGGCGACAACCGTCGCCTCCAGCCTTTCGCCCTGGGTCAGGCGCTCATTGCGATAAAAGGGCAGAAAGGCCGGAACGCCGGAACCAAGATCGACGAAGGCGCCGCGCAGGCCCGGATTGATCTCGGTCACCCGACCGACGGACCGGGCCCCCAGACGATGCTGGAGCGGATCGCTGTCACGATGGATCAGCAGGTGGGTATAGCGGCCGTCGCGCATCACCGCGCCGCGGGTCTCGCCCGGCGCTTCGTCGAGGAAAACCTCGATTTCGCCACTCATGCCCGGCAGCCGACGCCGTGCAGCAACTGTACCGCCTCGTAGAGCGGCAACCCCATCACCGACGGATGGCTGCCGACGATTCGCTGGATGAAGGCCCCGGCCGGGCCTTGAATACCGTAACCGCCGGCCTTGCCGCGCCAGTCGCCCGTGGCGACATAGGCGGCGATCTCATGGTCCGAGAGCGGTTTGAAGGTCACGCGCGTCTCATTGACCCGCGAAGACAGCCTGCCGTCGCGCACGACAGCCACACCCGTAAAGACGCGGTGATTGCGGCCCGACAGCAGTTTCAGGAAACGAGTCGCTTCCGCCTCGTCTGCGGCCTTCTCGAGGAAGCGCCGCCCCACCGCAACGACCGTGTCGGCGGCGATCACCACCGCATCCGGACGCCGAGCCGCCACGGCCTGAGCCTTGGAGGTGGCGAGACGTTCGGCGAGACGCGTCGGCGTTTCGCCCTTTAGCGGCGTCTCGTCGATGTCGGCGGGATCAATATGGTCGGGCTTGATGCCGACCTGCGCCAGCAATTCGATGCGGCGCGGGCTGGCCGAGGCCAGCACCAGTTCGGGACGACCCGCGCTCACTTATTTGAAGCGATAGGTGATGCGACCCTTGGTCAGGTCGTAGGGCGTCATCTCCACCAGGACCTTGTCGCCGGCCAGCACGCGGATGCGGTTCTTGCGCATCTTGCCCGCGGTGTGGGCGATGATCTCGTGGTCGTTCTCAAGCGTCACGCGGAAGGTGGCGTTCGGCAGCAGTTCGCTGACGGTGCCGGGAAACTCGAGCAGTTCTTCCTTAGCCATGCGGCCTCTCACGCCCGTTGAATATGCGTTCGACCCCACGCCGGGCGGGCGCGAGGGGCGGAATGGAGGGGCCTAATGCCCGAAAACGCAGAGATAGTCGAGGTCAGCCGCGACGGTAGAGGGCGCAGAGCAGCGTAAACAGGCGTCGCGCGGTCTCGTGATCGACGACAATCTTGCCGTCCAGTCGCGTCTTGAGCTGATCGGCCCCCTCGTTGTGCAGACCGCGCCGGCCCATGTCGACCGATTCGATCTGACTGGGGGACGAACCGCGCAGCGCCTCATAGTAGCTGTCGCAGATCAGCAGATAGTCCCTGATGACGTTCTTCAGCGGCGTCAGACTGATGGCGTAGGTCCGGGTGAAGCCGTCGCCGTCAATGTCGAACACCAGCCGATTGTCTTGGAGCGACAGCTTCAGCCGATACGGGCCGCCCTCGGCCCCCACCGGTTCGAAGCTGTTTTTCTCGACCAGGTCGAAGATGGCCACACGGCGCTCATGCTCGATCTCGGCCGTCGCCGCCGGCAGGGTGACCGTATCCAGCTCGACCGACGCCAGCCTATGGGGACCGCTCATGCCGCATTCCCTTCATCCAGTTCGGGGGCGTCCAGATGGGTCGGCGCCACCCGCGCCGGCCACCGCTCGGAGATGTCCGTGACCACGGCGTCCAGGCACTCGACGTCGATTCGCAGATCGCCGCCGCCCGCGAACATCAGAATCACCCGCCCGCCCGGCGCCTCAGCCGGCACGAAATCCAGGGCCAGAAGTTCCAGAGAGGCGTCGGGACTGCGCGACAGACGGCGGCTCTTGACCGCCATCACGTCCCCGAATTGCATGGCGCACATCACCCGTGTGCCGCCACATTCCCAGCAGAAGCGGCTGAAGGCGATGGTCAGGGTGCGGGCCTGCTTTTCCCAAACGATGTCGACGGGCCTCAGGATCGCGTCCTGAAGGGCGGCGGAGATGATCTGCAGATCGTCGGCGTCCTCCGCCAGCAGGCGCAGCGGCTCGACCGGCGTGCTGGGAACGGAAGGGACGGCGTCGATCTCAGTGCTCATCACCCGTTCCCTTTATCCGACGAATATCGGCGCCGCACGCACCGAGCTTTTCTTCCAGACGCTCGAAACCGCGATCCAGATGATAGACGCGCCCGACGGTCGTCTCACCCTGGGCGGCCAGACCGGCGATGACCAGACACATCGAAGCCCGCAGGTCGGTGGCCATCACCTGGGCGCCGTGCAGAACCTCGACCCCGTGGACCTGGGCCTCGCCGGCGTGGACCGAGATCTCGGCCCCCAGCCGCGCCAGTTCGGGCACATGCATGAACCGGTTCTCGAAGATCGTCTCACGCACCGTGCTGACGCCCTCTGCCATGGTCATCAGGGCCATGAATTGGGCCTGCAGATCGGTGGCGAAACCGGGGTAGATGGCGGTCTCGATATCGACCGCCTGCAACCGCACCTTCGGATCACGCTTGATCCGCACGCCGTCGTCGGTCGGCGACACCTCGACCCCGGCCTCGATCATCTTGTCGGTCAGGGCGCCGATCAGATTGGCCCGCGCCTTGGTCAGGCGCACTTCGCCCCCGGCCATGGCGGCGGCGACGGCGTAGGAGCCCATCTCGATGCGATCGGGAATCACCGACCAGGTGGCGCCGTTCAGCGACGACACCCCGGTGATGGTCAGGACGTCTGTGTCGATGCCCTCGATCTTCGCGCCCATGGCCGTAAGACAGTGCGCCAGATCGCCGATCTCGGGCTCTCGCGCGGCGCGGCGCAGCACGGTCGTGCCCTGGGCCAGAACGGCGGCCAGCAGAGCGTGTTCGGTGGCGCCGACCGAGACGAACGGAAACTCGATCTCTGCGCCTTTCAGCCCCTTGGGCGCCTTGGCGGTGACATAGCCTTCTTCCAGCTCGATCTCGGCGCCCAAGGCCGTCAGGGCCTGGAGGTGCAGATCCACCGGCCGGGCGCCGATGGTGCAACCGCCGGGCAGCGACACCTTGGCCTCGCCGGTCCGGGCCAGCAGCGGCCCCAGGACATTGAACGAGGCCCGCATCTGGCGAACCAGATCATAGGGGGCGAAGGTCGAGCTCAGGGTCTTGGCGTGGAACAGGCTTTCCTGGCCGTCCGCGCCGTCACGCTCGGTCACCTCGATGCCGAACTGGCGCAGCAACTGGCCCAGGAAGCGGGTATCCGCCAGACGCGGCATATTGGTCAGCAGCAAGGGCTGATCCGTCAGGATCGAGGCGGCCATCAGCTTGATGGCGGAGTTCTTGGCGCCGCTGACGGGAATATCCCCGAAAAGCTGGGCGCCGCCCTGAATGGCGATACTGTCCATGACGTCCTTGAAGCGCGCCCGAAGGAAACGCCTCGGGGGGATGGTTCTCTAGCAAGCCGGCGCGCGCTTGCCAAAGGGCGGAGCGGGCGCGAGCCGATGACTTTCAGTTGCTGTCTTTGGGCGTCGCCGGGGTGCGGGCCGGCGCCTTGCGGCGACGCAGATTGGCGCGAAGGGCCGAGGCCAGCCGGATCGCCCGCTCAGCGCGGGCTCGTTCCACCTCCGACGGCGCGGCCGATTCGGCGGGCGGCGCCGCGAGGGGCGCAAGAGGCGGCGTATCAGCATCGTACGGAGAGCGAGTCATGGCGCTAGAATGCCGTGATCAGGGGCCGTGTCCAAACTTTCTTTCAGATCGTCAAAAAACCGCTTCCCTCCCCGGAAGCCTCTGGCTATACGGCCGCTTCCTCAGTCGGGGCCGCCGTAGCTCAGTGGTAGAGCGCATCCTTGGTAAGGCTGAGGTCGTGGGTTCGATTCCCCCCGGCGGCACCATCTGAGACCTTGTGTGGCGGGCTTTTCATAGCCCGCCCGCATCTCACTCCCCTCCCAGACAATCTGAGCGTCCCGGTCCGGATGTTTGTCCGTCGACTGTTTCGCGTGTCATTCATGACCGCAGGCTGCTCGCACTGAAAATACACAGCGCCTGACAACCCAGATCGTCTGAAGCACTAACGCCTGTTAATCGGGCAATTCCTGACATCAAATCCAATGTTTCCTTAATCAGTCATAGACAAGAAAAATAAGGATATTCGCCTTATCTGATTTCATCGTTGCGTCACAATATGTCTCGCTTCGAGGAACTCATGAAGTTAACCATCAAGGTCCGACTGATCGCCTGTATAGGCGCGCTTGGCATGGCTATGCTGGCGGTGGGAACGACGAGTTGGGTGACACAAAGCCAGGTCGAGCAACGCCTACAGTCGATTATTGCTGACCGGGTCGTGCCGATGCAGCAACTGAAGATCGTCAGCGACATGTATGCGGTCAATATCGTCGATACGGTTCACAAGACCCGCGCGGGTGCGATGTCGCCGGCGCAGGCGCAAGCGAGCGTGGAGGCCGCCAAGGCAGCGATCAGCGAGAATTGGGCGGCCTACAAGGGCACCCGAATGACGTCTGAAGAACAGGCATTGGTGGACAAGACGATCGCCGACCTGCCTGCGGCCGACGCAGCGGTTGCTCGGCTCGAAGGCGTTCTAAGCAGCGGCGACACGGCCGCTCTGGCCAGGTTTGCCGATCAACAGCTTTATACCGCCATCGACCCGGTGACGGCCAGTGTCGGCGCTCTTGTCGATTTGCAAACCCGCGTCGCGCGCACCGAAGGTCAGGCCGCCACAAAGGCTTTCGAAACGTCCATGTGGCTGATCGGCGGGATCGCCCTCCTCGCCCTGGCCCTGCTTATCGTATCGACCCACTTCATTCTGGCCAAGGTCTCAGGACCTATCCAGGCGATGGCCGCAGCCATGCGCCGCCTTTCGCAGGGAGAGCTCGCCATCGACATACCCGCCGCCGGGCGACGCGACGAACTGGGCGAAATGGCCAGTGCTGTGGTGGTCTTCCGCGACGCCGCGACTGAAAAGCTGCGCTTGGAAGCCGAGGCCCTATCGACCCGTGAGGCCGCCGAGGCGGAACGCCGCCAACGCCAGCTGTTGTCCGAAGAAGCCACTCAAAGTCAGGCCGCTGTGGTTGAAGCGCTGGCAGTGGGTCTGGAAGCGGTCAGCAAAGGCGATCTGACAGTGCAGTTGCACCAGACTTTCCCGCCCGACTACATAAAGCTGCAACAGGACTTCAATGGCGCAGTGCATCGGCTGGGCGAAGCCATGGCCGCCGTCGTCGTAAACGTCTCGGCCATCCGGGTAGGCTCGGACGAAATCGCCTCCGCGTCCGACAACCTGTCAAAACGCACCGAACAACAGGCCGCGTCTCTGGAGGAGACCGCCGCTGCGCTTGAAGAGATCACAGTGACGG
Organism: Brevundimonas sp. SL130; assembly: GCF_026625805.1. Classification (NCBI taxonomy): domain Bacteria; kingdom Pseudomonadati; phylum Pseudomonadota; class Alphaproteobacteria; order Caulobacterales; family Caulobacteraceae; genus Brevundimonas; species Brevundimonas sp. SL130. The sequence continues at coordinate 1,649,718 of NZ_CP113064.1, read as the reverse complement.
TGAAACGCACCGCCTCCGGCTCCCAACTGGCGTCCCAGGTCGTGGCTTCGGCCAAAGGCGACGTTCAGGCCTCGGGCGACGTGGTGCGCAAGGCGATCGCCGCAATGAGTCAGATCGAGAAATCCTCAACCGAGATCACACAGATCATCGGCGTGATCGACGAGATCGCATTTCAGACCAATCTTCTGGCCCTCAACGCCGGCGTAGAAGCCGCGCGAGCGGGCGAGTCCGGTCGCGGTTTTGCGGTCGTAGCCCAAGAGGTTCGGGCGCTCGCGCAAAGATCCGCCGAGGCCGCAAAGCAGATCAAGGGTCTGATTTCGACCTCAAGCCAGCAGGTCGGCCAAGGCGTCGCTCTGGTCGCGGAATCGGGCGACCGGCTGACGCGCATTCTCGACCAGTTCGCCGCCATCGACGGTTTGGTCGAAGAAATCAGCGCCTCGGCCCAGGAACAGGCTTCCAGTCTCACCCAGGTCAGTACTGCAGTTAATGACATGGACCGGATGGTCCAGCAGAACGCGGCCATGACGGAAGAATCCACCGCCGCCTCGCATTCGCTCAGGAACGAAGCGGGCGAGTTGGACGACCTGATGTCACGCTTCAAGGTCCGCAATCCGCCCGCGGTCACGCGCTCCGCAAACGATCAAAACCATAGGACGCCCAGGGCTAAGCCCAAGATCGCAAAGCCGCGTGCTCAGGCTCCCAAAACCGCTATGGCTCTCGGCGTTCTCGGAAACACGGCTCTGAAGACCGAAGAGTGGGACGAATTCTGATCCTGCCGACGGGCCGCCCAGGACCTTTTCGCCGACGCTAGGCGCTAATGGCGTATCGGTCGAACGCCTGATCGCACAGTCTTCTCAGTCGTAAGCAGAAAGTCCGCGGCGCCAGGGATCCCGTTCGCCGGAATCCTCATCCTTGCTCCAGCTGAGTCCCACAGACAGGGACTTGCTGGTGGAATTGCCGCCATAGCTGCGGGCCGCACCATAGGGCGAATAGAAGCCTGGGCCCCGCAGGCCATAGCCGCCGTAGCCATAGCCCCAGGGCTCATTACGCCCCTCGCGGTAAGACAGGTCCAGCCGGCCGTTCTCTCCGATCGGCAAGGACACAGCGGCGGCGTAGGATCGATAGCCGCCCGTGCCGATGCCCGCCTCGACCATGCCGTGGACCTGACGGTCATCCTGGGGACCGGGCGACGCCGCCTCGTCAAAATTGGCGCCGGGGGTGCGGCTGTCCAGCCAATGCTGGATCTGCTGTTCCGTGGTCAGGCCGTGAGGCTGGGCGTCCTGAGCGGTGGGGGCGGCCGCGGCGGCCTCAGGCGGCGCGTTCATGGCCTCGGCCAATGTCGGAGCGTTAGAGGGCGCGGTGGCGACCACGCCGTCGGGATCGCCGTCCGAAACCGTCATGGCCATGGCGGCCAGTAGTCCTGCGATCAGCATGCGCGGTCTCCCTTCGACATTATCTTAGCACAGCGATTGAGGCCAAGGTCAGGCGTTTCCGTCGCCTCGCCGCAACGGGTCCGGAAGCGGGGCGCCCGAGGCCACGAAGCTCAGGGCTACCGAGTTGATGCAATAGCGATTTCCTGTCGGCGGCGGGCCGTCGGGGAAGACATGGCCCTGGTGGCTGCCGCAGCGGGCGCACTGGGTCTCGATGCGGATCATGCCGTAGCTGGTGTCGCGGATCTCATGGACGTGGGCGGGATCAACCGGTTCTGTGAAACTGGGCCAGCCTGTACCGCTCTCGAACTTGGTCCCGCTCTTGAACAGGGGCAGACCACATTCCCGACAGCAGAAGACGCCGGCCCGCTTTTCGCCGAGCAATGTCCCGCAGAAGGGCGCCTCGGTGCCGTGCGACAGCAGGACGCGCTTCTCCTCAGGGTTCAGGTCGGCCTCCAGCCGGGCGCGTTCGGCCTCGTCCGGCGGGGTCAGGTCATAGCCCGAAGGCGAGAGGAGGCGGTCGGCGGACGGGGCGATATCAGTCATGGATCCCAAATAAGAAGGGGCGGGCCGAGGTTCCACCCCTGCCCGCCCCCATAGCCCGCGCGATGCGGACGATTTTATTGGAACAGGGTGGCGACCCAGGTCCGGACGGCGGCTTCATCCGTCGGATTGCCGGTGTAGGCCAGGCCCTGCGCAGGCGCGAAGGGCGCGTCATTGCCGCGCTGGCGGGTCATCCAGGCCTTGTGGCCGTAGGTGAGGTCCGCATAGTTGGACGGCAGGCGTTGCACGGTCGGCTCGATGAAGATCGTGTCCTCTCCCGTGGTTGATCCAGCCAGCCGGACGTTCGGCAGGCGGGTCAGCAGGTCCAGGGTGTCCAGGCAGCCGCTGGTGCAGCCCCCGTCCACCAGAACGATCACCGGCCCGGCGACCGGATTGGCGACGCCGGTGTCCGGCACTGACGGGCGGCCCGGCAGGGTGAAGGTGGCCTGCCCGGCGGCCAGGGCGGAATCAAAGGCGGCGACAATGGCCTGGGTCTGTTCGATCACGGCGCCCGATTCCTGAACGAAGCGAGGATCGGCCTGCATCCGACCCAGGGTGTCGGCGAACCACTGACGATTGGCCGGGGTGGCGCGATAGGTGATGGAGCCGGCTTCAGGCTGGCGGCTGACGGTGAATTCTGGCGTCCAGATATGGTTGGCCAGGACATAGCCGCGCCCCGTCGCGTTCAGCGATGCGCCATTGGCGCCGCGCAGATCGATGACGAAGCCCTGGGCGCCACGAATAGCGCCTAGCTGAGCATCGACGGCGGCGAAGAAGGCGTCAAAATCGGCCTTGTCGCCCAGGGTGTGAACATGCAGCCACGGGCGGCCGTTTACGGTCTCGATCGCCAACGGCGTCGCGCCGGGCGTATAGACGGTGGCGCGATAGGCGGCTTCAAGGCTGGCGGCGTCGACCGGCTGGTTCTGTAGCGGGTATTCCTTGGTACGGCGGCCGGTCTGGAAATTACACAACGCAGGCATGCCGCCGGTGAACGGATTGTTGCGGTTCCATAGCAGATAGGGCGCGGTGCGGACCCGATCGGCTTCGGTCGTCAGGTCGCCTTCCCAGCGGTCCAGGCGTTCCGCGGCCACATCAGCAGCGCTTTTGCCGAGGCAGTCGATCAAGACCGACCCGACTGGCGGGGCGTTGCGGAGCCCGGGCTTCACATTTGCGACGACATATTTGCCGTCACGCCAAGCCATGGTGACCCCTGACCAGCCTATACCGAAGAACGGGCCAAGTCCTTCATAGGTCGGGCTGACCGAGATGTTCGAATCCCGGAAGCCGTTCGCGTAGTACCGCAGCAGATAGGCGTGGCTGTCGCCGCTGTTGACGCGGCCCACCTTGGACTGGGCGTCGGCCAGACCGGCGTCGATCCAGGCGCGAAAGGCCTCGCTGGGCGCGCCCGGAACGACGGCGGCGGGGTGGTTGGCGGCCAGGGCGTCATGGACCGTCTGGAGATCCTGCTGCGCCAAGGCGCGGAAATCCTGGGCCGAGGCGGCGCCGGCGGCCAGGGTCAGGGACAGGACGGCGGCCGAGGCGGCGGCGATCAGGCGGTTCATAAGAGCTCCTGGGCTTGGGCGATAAGCTTGGCGCCGACGTTAAACCTTAAGCCTCCTAGGCTTGCCAACCCCTGTCGCCGCGCTTTCGCCCAAATGTCACACCGATTGCGCCGACCCGGCCGGGGTTCAGAACGGCGCCGGCCCCTCGACCACCGCGCCGAACAGGCGCGTGAAACTGGACTTCAGGGCGGCGTCCGCCTCATCCATCGTCGCCAGAACGCCCAGATCGACCAGGCTGGTGACACCGTGTTCCTGGATGCCGCAGGGCACGATGCCGCCGAAATGGTCCAGATCCGGCTCGACGTTCAGACTAACGCCGTGAAAGCTGACCCATTTGCGCACCTTGACGCCAATGGCGGCGATCTTGTCTTCGCGCGCCCAGCCGGCGCCCTTGCGCTCGACCCAGACCCCGACCCGGCCGTCCCGCACGTCCGCCTTGACCCCAAACTGGCCCAGCCCCCCAATCAGCCATTGTTCCAGGCCCCGCACGAAGGCGCGCACGTCCCGGCCGCGCCGGTTCAGGTCCAGCATCACATAGGCGACCCTCTGGCCCGGCCCATGATAGGTGAACTGCCCGCCGCGTCCGGTCCGGTGGACCGGAAACCGCCCCGCGTCGAGCAGATCCTCGTCCCGCGCCGAAACGCCGGCCGTATAGAGGGGTGGATGCTCCAGCAGCCAGACCATCTCGCCCGCCTCCCCTGCAGCGATGGCGGCGACGCGGGCCTCCATGAAGGCCTCGGCTGCGGCATAATCGACATAGCCGGACGACACGGCCCATTCGACAGGGCGATCATCCTCGCGGTGCAGTTTCAAAAGGTCAGGACTTAACGGGTCGGCAAGCATAAGGCTTCAATGTGTAGCGCGAGGCGTTTGCGCAAGTGACGACCTCGCAGTGAAAGAGAGCGCCTGTGTCCCAGATCAACGCCGTCGACGTCGAAATTTCAGTGGTGCTGGGCCGTATGGTGCTGCCGATGTCGCAATTGCTGCGGATGGGTCGCGGCGCCGTGATTCCCCTGGATGCGGCCGAAGGCGACGAAGTCTGGATCCTGGCGAACAACCACCCGGTGGCGCGCGGCGAGATCGAGATTCGCGATGACCGGATCGCCATCACCGTCACCCGTCCCGCTGACCTGTACGACTTCATGGCCGGTTCGGCCTGACTTCAGGCGGCGGACAGGGCCGCGCTTTTCCGCTCTGTATTTCATGCGCCGCACCGCGTTCAATTCCCCTTTCCTTTTCCGGCGGCTTCGTCTATTCGCCGCCCCTCCGATGCGAGCGGTCGTGGCGGAATTGGTAGACGCGCAGCGTTGAGGTCGCTGTGGGGCAACCCGTGGAAGTTCGAGTCTTCTCGACCGCACCATCTGGCTAAACAGGGCGATTCATCGGCTAACTACGGCTGGACATACCAAGGGAGGCGACCACGTGAGCACCACGGACTCCGCCTTCGCTCCAGCCGAAGCGCCTGATAACGAAGACCACGCCGCCCTGGACGAGGACTATGTCCTCACCCCTCAATTCGTCGAAAAAGTCGTGGACGCCGCCGACGACGGCGACGGCATGCGGCTGCGGTCGCTGCTGGAAGATCTTCACCCCGCCGACGTCGCCGACCTGATGGGCTTTCTGACGTCGGAACACCGTGCTGTCGTGGTGTTGTGGCTGCCGCCCGAGCTGCTGGCTGCGACCCTGCCCGAACTGGACGACGGCATCCGCGAAGAGGTGCTCGAACGGGTGCCGCACGGAACCCTGGCCGAGGCGCTTCAGGAACTGGATTCCGACGACGCCGCCGCCGTGGTCGAGGATCTGGAGGACGACCAGCGCGAACGCGTCCTGGCCGCCATGCCCGACATCGATCGCGCCGCGATCGAAAACAGCCTGGGCTATGATGAGGAGTCCGCCGGGCGCCTGATGCAACGCGAGGTGATGGCCGCGCCCCAGTTCTGGAGCGTCGGCGACACCATCGACCATATCCGAAAGCAGGGCGACGACCTGCCCGAGCTGTTCTTCGACATCTATGTGGTCGATCCGCTGAACCGTCCGGTCGGCGGCTTGCCGATCAGCGGCCTGCTGCGCGCCCCGCGCAGCGCCGCTCTGGCGGACCTGATGGAGCCGATCAATGTGATCGCCGTCGATCAGGACCAGGAAGAGGTCGCCTACATCTTCGAGAAATACCATCTGATCTCAGCCCCCGTCGTCGATGCGGCCGGGCGGCTGGTGGGTCAGATCACCGTCGATGACATCGTCAACATCATTCAGGAAGAAAACCGCGAGGACATCCTGCGTCTGGCCGGCGTCGCCGACGAGGACCGCGGCTCGTCCGTGTCCGAGATCGTGCGCGGCCGCGTGCCCTGGCTGGCGATCAACCTGGCGACGGCGGCCCTGGGCGCCAGCGTCATCGGCCTGTTCGAAGCCACCATCCAGCAGATCGTCGCCCTGGCGGTGCTTATGCCCATCGTCTCGGCCATCGGCGGCAATGCCGGCACCCAGGCCCTGACCGTCACCGTACGCGCCCTGGCGACACGCGAACTGAACTCGGCCAACGCGATGCGGACCTTCCTGCGCGAACTGGCCGTCGGCATGGCCAACGGCCTGATCCTGGCGCCCCTGATCGGCGTGGCGGCGGGCTTCTGGTTCCGCGACGAGGACTGGAAGATCGGTCTAGTGATCGGCGCGGCCATGATCCTGAACCTGCTGGTGGCGGCCTGTATCGGCGTGCTGACGCCTCTGACCCTGTCCAAGCTGAAGTTCGACCCCGCTGTCTCGTCGGCGGTGTTCGTCACCGCCACGACGGATTTCTTCGGCTTTTTGATCTTCCTCGGTCTCGCGACCATGGTTCTGTTGTAAAAATCTGGCCCTATGGTGGCTGGCCCCATGCTGCTGGCCCCATGCTTGCTGACCTCGGGCTTGAAGCCGCGCCGCCGTCTCGCTTTGGGGCAACACCTGTGTCTGACACTTCGAAACCGACCAAGATCTCCCGCGAGGGGGTCATTCTGATCAAGAGCTTCGAGGGGTTCCGCCCTCGAGCCATTCAGCGCGCCGACGGCCGCTGGACCATCGGCTACGGACACACCCAGTCCGCGCGCGAAGGCCTGACGGTGTCCGAAAGCGACGCCGAGCTCCTGCTCCAATACGATCTCATTCCGGTGGCGCAGACCGTCAAGGCCATCCAGGCGCCCCTGAACCAGCATCAGTTCGACGCCCTGGCCAGCTTCGCCTTCTCGGTGGGCGTCGACCGGTTCAAGACCTCCGATGTCCTGGCGCGACTGAACGCCGGCGCGCCGCTGGAGGCTGCCAACGCCTTGATGACGTGGGTGGAAGACGCCGATGTCTTCACGCCGCCGCGCCGCCGCGCCGCCGAACGCGCCCTGTTCGTCGCCGACCCCGAGGCCCCGGCGTCCCTGGCCGATCTGCTCGCCATCCCCCTGCCCCCCGCCACAGCCACCCTGGTGGAAAGCACGGCCGAGGCCGAACCGCATACGGACGAGGTCGAGGCAGAGTCTGTCGAGCCCGCGCCCTTCCCGGCCTTCCCGCCATCCCAGGCCGTGGTTGATACGGTCGCCGAGGCCCCGCCCTCAATGACGCGCGAAGCCGCCATTTCGGCCTTGCTCGGAGACGTCGAAGAAGACGCGCCGGTTGAGGCGGACACTGAAAGCGCCGCCGCCGAGACGATGGCGGCTGTCGAACCGGCGCCCGCGCCTTCCGAACCCGAGGGTGACAGCCCCGTCGAGGCGACACCTGACGTCGCACCCGAAACGCCGGACCAGGATGAAGAGCCCGAATCGATCCAGCCGATCGAAGCCGACGTCGAACCTTCGGACGTCGAACCTTCGTCTGTCCCCGCGTCCGCACCGCCTTCACCCAGGCCCGTGTCGCCGGTCATGACCAGCGCCGCGACCTTCTATTCGCCCTACGCTGTGCGCGCGCTGGGCCCCCTGGCCGGCTTCGGCCTCCGCGGCGGACCGCGCCCGACGGCAGCCCAGACGGCGCCGACGCAAGCTGACGCCGCCAACGACGCTCCGCCGGCCGATCTAGAGTCCGAGACGCCGCAAGCCCCGACGGACGCCCACTCTGCGGATGAAGCCCAGGCGGACGACACCGCGGACGACACCACGGCGAACCTGCCTGCCGACGCGCGCCTTGAGGACGCCGAGCCGACGCCGGAGAGCACGGCGGAGAGCACGCCGGAGCCTGCGCCCCCGGCCGTCTCGGCGGACGCCGCCGAACAGATCGAGGTCGCCGTCGAGGCGGCCGCAGATGACGCCCCGCAAGCCACGGCAACGACGGACGCCGCCTCTGATGAGGAACCGGCGGCTGCGGTCGAATCGCCGGTGGAAGTGCCGATGTTCGCCTCTGTCCCCCTGCCGATTCCCCAACCGACGCCCCAACCGACGCCTCTGCCTTTTGAAGGCGCGCCCTTGGCTCTGACGGGGGTGCCGACCGCTCAAGCGGCGCCAGACACCCGTTTGGTTTGGCCCGAACACAATGACTTGACCCACCCGGACCAGACGCCCCTGTTCGAGCAGGAGGCGACCCCGGTGCAACAGGACGCCCCGCCCGAGCCGGCGCGTCCGACCGCACCCTCTTTCAAGCTCGAATGGACCGAAACCCTAACCTTCCTGGCCATGGGCGGCATAGGCTTGCTGTCATTCGGCGCCGCCATGGCGGCCTTCCGTCAGTCGTCTCAATCAGACGTGGACACGGGCTTGATCGGCTGGGCCCTGGTTGTCATCGCCCTGGCCTGCGTCGGGGCGTCCGGGTTCAATCTCTACAAGCGCTGGGGGCGCGTCGATCGCGACTAAGTGGGTTTTGCGAAAGCCCATGCACGATGCTAACCCTTTGCGCATGAGCATTCCCTTTGCGCCCCAATCCATGGAATTCAGCCTCGGCGAGAACGCCGACGCGATCCGCGACACGACCGCGCGCTGGGCGGCCGACCGGTTAGCGCCCCTGGCGGCCGAGATCGACGCGACGAACACCTTCAGGCGCGAACTCTGGCCCGAGATGGGCGAACTGGGTCTGCACGGAATCACGGTCGAGGAAGACTACGGCGGCCTGGGCCTGGGCTACCTGGAACATGTTGTGGCGATGGAAGAGGTGTCGCGCGCCTCGGCATCCATCGGCCTCAGCTACGGCGCCCACTCCAACCTGTGCGTCAACCAGATCCGCCGCTGGGGCACGCCCGAGCAGAAGCAGAAATACCTGCCCAAGCTGATCAGCGGCGAACACGTGGGCTCGCTGGCCATGTCCGAGGCCGGCTCGGGCTCGGACGTCATGTCCATGCGCACCCGCGCCGACAAGACGGGCGACCGCTATGTCCTGAACGGGACCAAGTTCTGGATCACCAACGCCCCCCACGCCGACACCCTGGTCGTTTACGCCAAGACCAATCCTGACGCCGGATCAAAGGGCTGCACCGCCTTCCTGATCGAAAAGGGCATGAAGGGCTTCAGCGTCTCCAAGAAGCTGGACAAGATGGGCATGCGCGGTTCCGACACCGCCGAACTGGTGTTCGAGGACTGCGAGGTTCCCGAGGCGAACATCATGGGGCCGCTGGGCGGCGGGGCCGGCGTGCTGATGAGCGGCCTGGACTATGAGCGCGCGGTCCTCGCCGCCGGCCCCCTGGGCATCATGCAGGCGGCGCTGGACGTGGTCCTGCCCTACGTCCGCGACCGCAAACAGTTCGGCAAGCCGATCGGCAGCTTCCAGCTGATGCAGGGCAAGGTGGCGGACATGTATGTCGCCCTGAACAGCGCGCGGGCCTATGTCTATTCGGTGGCGCGCGCCTGTGACGCCGGCCTGACCACCCGCTATGACGCCGCCGGCGCCATTCTGCTGGCGTCCGAGAATGCGGTGAAGGTCACGATGGAGGCCGTCCAGGCCCTGGGCGGCGCCGGCTACACCAAGGAATGGCCGGTCGAACGCCTGGTCCGCGACGCCAAACTCTATGACATCGGCGCCGGCACCAACGAGATCCGCCGCTTCCTGATCGGGCGGGAACTGCTGGGGAGCTGATCGCTTTCTTCGGGGGAAAGACAAACCCAGGCGCGCGACGAAGAAATAATCGCCTCTCGTGCGATTATTTGGGTTTCTTGCCGTTCGGTAAGTGGCGATGAAACCTCTGTACGCCTAAATGGCGAACCTCCTCCCCCCGAGCCCCAAGCCTGATGCCCGCCCACAACCCGCCGAACGACGACCTGCGGCTCTTCTCGGACGTGATCGAGGAGCTTGGCGAGGGCGACGAACCCAAGCTGAAGCTTGAAGAATTAGTCGCGGCCTTCGGCGAACGCGGCTTCGGGGCGATGATCCTGATTCTGTCGATGTTGGCCCTGCTGCCCTGGCCCCCCGGCGGCAAGGCCGTATTCGCGGTTCCCATCATCCTGATGTCGCTTGAGCTGGCTTGTCAGCGCAGCGCAATCTGGCTCCCCCGCTGGGCGCTTCAGACATCCATCAGTCGCTCGGCCTATCGTGCAGGGGTGTCGCGTATCATGAGGACGGTCCGCTACGTCGAGAACCTGACCCAGCCGCGTATTCCGTTCCTGACGGGCGAGATCGCCGATACGATCACCGGCCTGGTCTGTGTGATCCTGGCGCTGATCATGGCCCTGCCCATCCCGTTCGGAGACGCCCTGCCCGGCATCGCCCTGGTCTTCTTCGCCCTGGGCATGATGCAGAGGGACGGCGTCGCCATTCTGTTGGGCGCGCTCTCAACCGGCGCCTGCGCCCTCTACCTCTTCCTGATCTGGCGCACCGTGTTCGAAGTGGCGCATCACGTCGCCGGCTGGTTCAGCCAGTTGCTGCACTGAACGACAAAAGGGCCGCCGCGTCGCCGCGACGGCCCTTCATTGTCTGACCGCGAACGGCCGGACCACAACACTCAGCCTGAAAAGCGCTCAAACAGCCCGACGGGCGTTGGCGCCAACCAAAAGGATCAGGCCTGGCCTCCAACGAGGACCAGGGTCGCGGCCACCGCACGCGATTGATGACAATGAGACACTGGATCACCTCCTTTCGACTGTTCAACAGGGATTCGAAAGGTAAGACGCCTCAAGGCCTTGCGCCAAGAGGCTTCGCGATTTCGTGAAGTCCTGCGCCGTCAGGCCGCCTGTTGCGCACCGGGCGCCAGCCCCTGCATCATCATCCGGTTAATGTCGATCAGGTCCTGGAAAGTCTCTTCCCCACGCATGACCGCCGACGAGTGTCGATTGACGAACAGGCTCAGCGAGATGATCTGCGCCCGCACGGCCGCCGGCAGGACGTTGGACGCATCGCCGCAATCGGCCGCCAGCGTCGACCACAGACGCCGGTTCCAATCCAGCGCGTCGATACGCGTGGCCAGATCCCGTTCATCGACCGTCGAGGCATGCACCAGCGCGCGGGTTACCTGGCCGAAAAGCCGGTACTCCATATCGCGCGGGGTTTCAGCCCGCGTCGTCGCCGCTGCGTACGCCTGAAGCGACATTCAGCACCTTTTCTTCGTATTCGACAATTTTACGGGCGGCCATCAGGGCCTTGTAATATTCGCGCGCCAGCACGTGGCGCGAAGCCGAGACGCATTCGGCCAGAATGGCGGGGTTTTTCGTCGCCCCCATGAACTCCGAGATGCGCAGCGCCAGCTCGTCGTAGAACTTGGCCGCAGACGCCTCTTCCAGATACATCATCATGATCGGGAAATAGATCCGACGCGCGGGCGTCGTGACTTCCTCCGCCTGCATGATGTCCTTCTCGCGCAGCACGCTCGCGCGGTTCTGAAGGATCAGCACGCCGCGACGGTCGCCGTTCTGGACCACCGCGCCGTTCAACACGAACTTCTCGCCTGGCTTCAACGACAGCTTCAGGGCCATGGACGACCAAACTCCCCACTGACGGACCCCATGGATCATGGACCATCCCAGTGAATAGGATCTTAAGCGAAGAGGGTTAACCATCTCTTGTCTTAAGCGGACGCTGGAACACCTAGGAGAGCGCGACGTTTCCTGTCTGCACAGGAGGCGGCCATGGCGGACAACGACTATCAGGACGATCAGGAACAGTCGGAAACCTTCGACGAAACCCACATCGACGACGAGGGCGAAGGCGACATCCTGCTGGACGAGGCCGACCCGGTTCTGGACGTGACCCAGGCCGACGGCGACGCCGACGAGGGCGCGTTCGACGAGGACGACATCGACCTGGACGGTCAGCTCGCCCTGGACGGCGTCGAACGCGAGGCGGACGCCCTGTTCGGCATGGACGGCGAAACCCTCAGCCAGTCGGACGCCGACAGCAACGGCGCGCAAAGCGATGACGAAGTCGAGCTGGTCTATTCCGGCCTGATGGAAAACGCGCGCGGCGCCCAGGCCAGCGCAGCCCATTGGGAATCGCGGCGTCTGGACGACGACGACATCGAACAGCTCGGTTACGCGCCTGAGCCGGACGCCGAAAAGTCAGCAATCTAAGGAAAACCTATGACCGACAACCACGCCAAGACCGACGCTTCAACGGACGCACCCCACGCGAAAAAGATCGCGGCGGAAGACGGCAAGCCGGATCAACTGAAAGACAAGATGAAGGACGGGGTCTCTCGCGAAGAAGCCCTGGTGGACGAAGGCATCGAGGAGACCTTCCCCGCCAGTGATCCGGTCTCGGCGAAACACATCACCTGATCGCTGTTCATAACTCGACCGATCGGCTAACCCGCTCCGAGACATTCACGGAGCGGGTTTTTCATGAGCCGGTTCGAAGGCACCGACCACTATATCGCCACCTCGGACCTTAAGGTCGCGGTGAACGCCGCCGTGGCGCTGGAACGCCCCCTGCTGATCAAGGGCGAGCCGGGCACGGGCAAGACGGTTCTGGCCTATGAGGTCGCAAAGGCCTTCGACGCCCCCCTGATCACCTGGCACGTCAAATCGACCACCAAGGCCCACAGCGGCCTTTACGAATATGACGCCGTCAGCCGCCTGCGCGACAGCCAGCTGGGGGACGCGCGCGTTCATGAGGTTCGCAACTATCTGAAGAAGGGCAAGCTGTGGGAGGCCTTCACCGCCCCGACGCGCCCTGTCCTGCTGATCGACGAGATCGACAAGGCCGACATCGAATTCCCCAACGATCTCCTGCAGGAGCTCGACCGGATGGAATTCTATGTTCAGGAGATCGACGAGACGATCCGGGCCGAAATCCGTCCCATCGTCATCATCACCTCGAACAACGAGAAGGAACTGCCCGACGCCTTTCTGCGCCGCTGCTTCTTCCACTATATCCGCTTCCCGGACGCCGAGACCCTGTCGGCCATCGTCGATGTCCACTTCCCCGGCATCAAGCCGCGACTGGTGTCGGAGGCGCTGAAGACCTTCTACGAGATCCGCGACACGCCCGGCCTGAAGAAAAAGCCGTCCACCTCGGAACTGCTGGACTGGCTGAAGCTGCTTCTGGTCGACGATATCGACCCCGAGACCCTGAGGGAAAAGACGCCGAACAAGCTGATTCCGCCCCTGCACGGCGCCCTGCTGAAGAATGAGCAGGACATCAACCTGTTCGAACGACTGGCCTTCCTGGGACGGCGCGACGGCGGCCGTCCGGGCGGCTGAGCGGCATTACCGCGATTTCACTGGCTCATCGGCGCTTAGCGACCACAATACAGACCATGAGCGTTACCGTCCCGTATCGTCTTCTAACCGCCGGCCTGTCGGCTGCGATCCTCAGCGCCGGTCTTGCGGCGTGCGATGGCGAAAACGCGGTCCGCATCACCACCTCCACGACCCGCAGCTCGGACAACGCATCCGAGGGCGTGCTTAAGGTGGTGGACGGCCTGCAATGCCCCGACACCGTCAGCGTCCTGACACGCAAGGGTTCCGCCAGTCCGGGCGGCGGATCCTGCACATATGGCGGGCCGCGCGGCGCCGAGGTGGTGCTTTACCTGGTCAAGCTGGACGGTCGCACGCCCGAAGACGTTCTGCGGGACTACGAACGCCGTCTCTCGGCGGAAATCCCCCAGGCGGCGGTTCGGATCGACGCCCGCGAGACCGAGGCGGGCGAAGAAAACGCCTCGGTCGAGGCGCCCGGGGTGAACATCAAGACCAAGGGCGAAGACGCCACGGTCAGCCTGCCGGGCCTCCATATCGAGACCCAGGGCGACAACGCTACGGTGCGGATCGCCGGAATCAATATCGAATCCAAGGACGGCCAGGGCGTCCGGACCGAGACCAGCGCGGTCAAGGTTCAGACAGACGGCGAAACCACCCAGGTCCGCACCCAGGCGCCGGGCGAGGCCACACGCATGACCTTCCTGCTGGCCGACGACAGCGTCGAGGCGGGCGCCTGGCGTCAGGTCGGCTTCGTCGCGCGCGGCCCCGTCGGCGGGCCGCTGGTGATCGCCACCGTGCGTTCGAAGGCCAAGAACGGCCGCGTCTTCGAGGCCGCCAAGGAACTGGTCGCCCTGAACGTCGGGGACTGACGACTTTTTCACACCCAGACGCCATCCGATCCGCCCGGATCGCCCCACACGTCTTGATCCCCGCGCCGCTTTGCGTCACCTGACCAGCCCACACGCGATCAGGATCGAAGATTTGGCCGAGCGCCCCAAGAAGAAGACCGAAGTCCGCGCTTGGCAACGCATGCTGTCCGGTCGACGCCTGGACCTGCTCGACCCGTCGCCCTTCGACATCGAGATCGAGGACATCGCCCACGGCCTGGCCCGCGTCGCGCGCTGGAACGGTCAGACGATCGGCGAACACGCCTTCTCGGTCGCCCAGCACAGTGTCGTGGTCGAGGAGATCGCCGCCCACATCAAGCCGGGCCTGGATCCCAAATGGCGCCTGGCCGCCCTGCTGCACGACGCCTCGGAATATGTGATCGGCGACATGATCTCGCCGTTCAAGGCGGCGCTAGGCTCGGGCTACAAGGATTTCGAGGCGCGGCTGGAGGCGGCCATCCACGTCCGCTACGGCCTGCCGCCCAAGACGCCCCAGACCATCAAGACCCTGATCAAAAAGGCCGACAAGGCCTGCGCCTATTTCGAGGCGACCCAGCTGGCCGGGTTCAACGAAAAGGAATCTCTGGGCTTCTTCGGCTCCCCGCCCCCCGGCTACAGCCTGATCATCGAGCCCCAGCCCGCCTCCATCGCCCAGGCCCGCTATCTGGAGCGTTATCAGGTCCTGGCCAAAGCCGTGGGCTTGCTGCCCGCCGACGACGCCTGGCACACGGAATAGGCATGGCGGGACCGGCGGATCAGGGTGTGCGCATCGGCCTGTCGGTCGTCGTCATGGCGCTGAAGGACCGTCGGGCCGTCGTTCTGACGACCCAGGGCGAGGATGACGCCCGCGCCCTGCCCTTCGGCCCGTTCGATCCCGTGAGGGACCGAACCTTCGAGCTGGCCCTGCGCGATTTCGTGACGGACCAGACCGGCTTTCGGCTGGGCTTCGTCGAACAGCTCTACACCTTCGGCGACGCGGGCCGCGCCACGCCCCGCGCCACGCCCACCCCCGACCAGAGACGCGAGGTCTCGGTCGGCTATCTGGCCCTGACCCCCGACGCCGCCCAGGCCCAGACCGAGGGCCAGACCCATGACGCCCGTTGGGATGCGGTGTTCGACATCTTCCCCTGGGAGGATCGCCGCAGCGAGACCCCGGGTCTGCACGCCGCCCTTTCAGACGGCCTGGACCGTTGGGCCGCTGACGATCCGCTACGCCAGGCCCGCGCCCGCGCCCTGTTCGCCCTGACGCCCGAGCACCGTTGGAACGAGGAGCGGGTGCTGGAACGCTACGAGCTTCTGTACGAGGCCCGACTGGTCGCCGAGGCCTGGCGCGACGCCGGCCAGCCTGCGCCGTTCCCCCTGCTGCCTGGCATGACCATGGGTTCGGACCACCGGCGCATCCTGGCGACCGGCCTGGGCCGTCTGCGCAGCAAGCTGAAGTACCGCCCGGTCCTGTTCGACCTGACCCCCGGCGTCTTCACCCTGTCGGCCCTCCAGGCCGCCGCAGAAGCCGTCTCGGGCCTGACCCTGCACAAGCAGAATTTCCGCCGCGGCGTCGAACGGACGGGCCTGGTCGAACCCACCGGACAGCTGTCCTCGGCCACCGGCGGCCGCCCGGCGGAACTGTTTCGATTCAAAGGCGTCGATCCTCAAACCGGCGCCGCGCCGGGCCTGTCGCTGCCCGCGCAAAGATAGGTCGAAATTCTTTCACAGAGCGCTTGCGGTACGCCGCGCCTGCCATTAGAGAAGCCGCTCGCTCGACCAAGCGACTATGCACCGCGGAGAGGTGGCAGAGTGGTCGAATGTACCGCACTCGAAATGCGGCGTGCCTGGAAGGGTACCGTGGGTTCGAATCCCACCCTCTCCGCCAACAACATTGATTTTATTGAGAAAATCGGAAGATTTTCTCCACACCCACCTAACAACCCACCTACCGAATAGCGGTTGAGACGCCGTTTCAGGACGGTTCAGGTGTGTTCATTTCGCCTGGCCGCCGCCCTGCTCGGCGGGAGCGCGGTCATTCGGCGAAGCGATTCTACCCGCACTGTCCCCGGGAAACGGCTTCAGCGGTGCCCGGCATCCTCGTGATCCGCAGACAGGCGTATGGCTCCGGGGATTCGCACTTGAAGCGTTGCAGGGCTTTCCACAGGCGAGAGAGCGCCCGGCGTTGGAAGCCGGTCAATCGACGGATTGCAAGCGGCCGCTCGGTGAGCGGGATGGACGCTTTTATTGACCGTTCACCCGCCTGGAGCGATAAAACCTCGCCTTTCGTTGGAACACCATGCCCCGGTTTCTGCAATTCAGCGCCGCCGATCGCGCGTCCGAGAAGCAAGCGTCTCGGGATGCGGATGAGCGCGCCCTAGAGAACGGTCTGGTGAGCGCAGCTCAGTTGCGCGTGGAGAACGGTGTCTTTTCTGGTTTCAACATCGCCGGAGCAGCGATCCGCCGTCGCCGCTGACGTCAGCTCAATGCTGTCGAATCAGACCGTCATCAGGCTGGCGTCCGTGCTCAAGCTCGCCAGACCTTCCGGTAGGGCGCGCCCGGCGAAGGATGCGGTCCGGTGTCGGCGGGACGCCCGGACCGCGGCTGGCAGAAAGGTCGAGAATCAACCGGCGTCCAAGCTTAACCCTTCCACCCGGATCCTGCACCCTGCCTAGGTCCAATCGACATTCAGGGATTCACGCGCGCCCTGATGTGTGATTCATAGGTCTCCGCTTTGGCGGAGGTCTGTGATGGGCGTGAAGCGTTACGAACTGGATGAGGCGCAGTGGTCCCGGATCGCGCCTTTGCTGCCGGGCAAGGCGTCGGATCCCGGTCGGACGGGGTCCGACAACCGGCTGTTCGTGAACGGGGTGCTCTGGGTGCTGCGGTCCGGCGCCCACTGGCAGGACCTCCCTGAGCGCTACGGCAAGTGGAAGACGGCGCACAAACGCTTCAGCCGATGGGCGGCGGCGGGGGTGTGGGAGAAGGTCTTCGCCGATCTCGTCGAGGATCGGGACAACCAGTATCTGATGTTGGACTCGACCCTGGTGCGAGCTCACCAGCAGGCGACGACCGGCCGGGGCAGCGGCTCAAAAAGGGGGGCCTCGATCCGGCTGTGGGGCGTTCCCGAGGCGGACTGACAACCAAGATCCACATGGCCTGCGACACGCTCGGACGGCCTGTCCGCTTCCTGATCGCCCCGGGTCAGAGCCACGACATCCTCGCCGTTCCGGCGCTTCTGGAAGGTCATCGACCCAAGGCTGTCCTCGCCGACAGGGCCTATGACGCCAACAGCCTGCGCACCTATCTGGCCGGGATCGGAGCCGAGGCCGTCATCCCCTCGACCCGCTCGCGCAAGACCCCGATCCCGCACGATCCCCTGATCTACAAACTAGGCGGCCAGAGCCAGCCGCACGTCGCCGAACCGGACGAGTTGCTGCGCCAGATAGGCCGCGCCGCCGCGCAGGTTTTCCTCCGGCGCCAAACGATCCCGAACCTGAAGATCGGCGGCTGTTCCCGGCATCAGTTGAGTCAGACCGCAGGCGCCGGCGATCGAACAGGCCTCGGGCCGATAGGCGCTTTCGACAATGACGACGGCGTGAAGAAGCTTCTCGTCCAGGCCATGACGCCGCGCTGCGGCCTCCACGGCCGCCTGGTAAGGCTGGCTGAGCGCCGCGATCCTGTCGCCGTGTCCTTCGAATCCATTGACGGCGTCTCCATCGCCCGGCGCGACGCCGAACAGCCCGCCGCCGGCGGCGGACCAGTCGACGACCTGAGCCCGAGCCGGTCCAGCACCCGCCGCCAGGCTGATGAGGCCCAGGAGGACCGCCGCGCCGGTTGCGCCCCTCACCACAGCACCGCCTCCCGATACACGCCAGTCAGACGGCGGCGATCCACCGGCCCGAAATACCGGCTGTCGAAACTCTCCGCCGTATCCCCCAACAGGAACAGCTCGCCCTCTTTCAGCACCCGACATCCGCGCCATTGCGGCAAGGCCACGCCGTTGCGGTCCACGCGGTTGGCGACGACAGTCCTTTCGGGCGTGACGACCCGCCCCCCGTCCCGGCAGACGCGATCCCCTCCGCGAGCGGCCACCCGCTTGATGAGCAGAACGTTCGCGGGCATGCCCAGATCGCCAAGATAGGCGCGCGCCACATCCGGTTGGGGCACGACGACGATCGCGCCCGGCGACGCTCGCCCCGCGAAATCCCGGACATACAGACCGCGCGGCAGGCTGGGGCTCGCGTTGACCAAGGCCAGGGTCGGCGCCCGATGCGCGGCCAGACCCAGGCCGGCGATCAGGCAGATCCAGGCCGACGGCGCCGCCCAACGCCTCAGCAAGACGGGATGCGCGCTCATGGCTGATAGGGCTCCAGAACGAGGTCCCGGGTGATCATGACCCGCACCGGGGCCCCGGCGTCCAGTCGGATGCTGGGACGAACGTTCAGCTCGCGGTCCACAAGCCGGCCGCCGACCTGCGCGCCCTCGATCGCAGCAGCGTCACCGGCGTCGCCCAGCAGGCCGCCCCCGCGATCGCCGTCCCGCGCCGCTTGTCCCAGCGCGGTGATCGCCCCGCCGAACAGGGTCCCAAGCGCCAGGGGGAACAGTCTGCGGTCGACCCGTCCACGGACCCCGACGGCGCCCTGGGCGTCAACGCCCGCCTCGCCGTCCAGCAACAGGCTCTTGCCGTTGGGCAGGATGATCCGTTCCCAGGCGATAAAGGCCCGACGGTCGCCGTATCGGCTCTCGCCTTCAGACGCGCCGATCAGACGCGCGCCCTGCGGCAGGAGAAGATATCGTCCCGAGATCGTGTCGAAGACGTTCTGCGTCACGGTTGCGACGACGGGGCCGGGGCGCCCCGTGTCGATCGCGGTCAACAGGACCGCCGGGACCATTGCGCCCGCCTTCAGCTCGTAAGGGGACACCGGCGCCGTAAGCCGGTGGGGGTTGTAGGCGGCGGTTGCTCCGGACGCCTCCGCACGGGCCGGCGCGGCGCGCACCGGCTCGGACGAGGCCGCGACCGCCCGTCCGCCCGCGCGCGCCGGTTCGGCGAAGAAGAGGCTGGATTGGGCGGCGAGCCGTCGGAGACTCGGCGCCGAAGACGCGGCCCGCCCGTCGTCGCGCGCGGCTCTTGGCGCACCCGCAGGCGCCGCGGTCTCGGCCGGCGCGGGCGGATCTTCGGTCTGCGCCGTGCGCGGCGGCGGCAACCGATCATAGGAGGCGGGCTGGTCGATGACCGCGTCCGCAGGCCGGACGCCTCGGCGCGCCTCGTCGCGCCGGTCGTCGACCGCCCTGTCCCGAGCCGCGACGCGGAGTTCCGGCTGGACGACAAAGGCCCAGGCCAGCGCGCCCGAGACGAGCACCACGCCGCCAATCATCACCAGCCTGACCACAGAGCCGCGCAGCCGCACGGCCCTGGGTCGAGGCGCGCGCGCCGACAGACCGGGCGGAAGCTCTTTGTCGGGAACAGGCGGTTCGCCGGGGGACCGCAGGTCCGGGGTCGCATCGCTCATGTCGGCGCTCCCGGCAGTCGGCGCAGCACGACCACCTGCGGCCGGCGGTCTCCGAGACGCAGTTCGGCGCGGTCGAACACGCGATCCACGACGAACAGGCCGCCGACCTGGCGATAATTGACCAGCTGGCGCTCGCCGTCAGGGGCGATCACGAACAGGGCCGGCGCCTCGTCCACCTGCAGGTCGGGGTCGAAGGTGATGAAGGTCCGTCGTCCGTCATTGAAGACGGCGGTGGGCGTCCAGCGCGCCTTTCGCCCCTGCGGCTCGATCCGGTAGCGGCCGTCCGGCTCGCCCTGCGGCAGGACGACGGGCTCGGCCCGGAAGGGCGCAGGCTCGGCCTTGAGGACAGCGGTCTCCGCTTCAGGCGAAGACGAGACAATCTCACCAAGGCCGAAGGTCCAGGCGACCGCAGGGTTGAAACGCTCGACCGGTCCGCTCTTCAGATCAATCAGATAGACGCGTTTGTTCGTTGTCAGAACGAGGTTGGTGTCCAGACCCCGTTGCAGCGGCTTGAGCACCACATGGGTCTGGCGGCCGCCCTCCGCGCCCGACGTCACCTCGCCGATCTGCCAGCGGACCGTATCGCCTGCGGCCTTCGACAGGAGCGTCTCGCCGGGCGCCAGGCTGAGCGTGGTGACGCGCAGCGGCGCGGCCCGCACCTCGAAAACGCGTCCCGGGGCCCAGGCGAAGACCTTTACGGCGCCGATGAAGCCGTCGGTCTCCTCGGGCGCCGCTGCGGTGCGATCGGCGGATCCATCGCCTAAAACGACCGTCTCGTCGGGCCTCTCCGTCGTCTTGACCGCCGCAAGTCCAGGCGGGGTCGAACGGTCGGCCGGTTCGCGTGGCGAGACGACAGGCGGCGCAGCGCGCGCCTCCTGCGCCGCAACGGCGGGCTCCCCCTGCGCCGTAAGCGGAGCCCGAACGCTTGCCGCGGCGAGCGGCGTCGACACGACCGGCGGCGCGGCTCCGGCCCGGTCCGCCGTCTCAGGCGGCGCAAGCCGTAAACCAGTGCAGCTCGACAGGAGCAGCCAGCCGGCCGCCGGGATCAGGAAGCGTCGGGGGTCCATGATATGTCCTCGATTTTCAGGCCAAGTGGATTCTTCATCAGTTCCGCCTCCGTACGGGGCGGCTGGGTTCCGGTCGTGATCAGGGCGCGCCAGCGCTCGGTCCCGGCCGACTGGCCGTTGACGAAACGCGTCTCCCGCCATTGCAGGTCAAAACTTCGCTCTGAGCGTCTGACGACGTTGAGGATTTCCACATTGACGGCCTCTCGCCCCACCTCCGCGAACGGGTCATTCGCCTGCGCCCAGGCGTTGAGGAACCCGGCCGCTTTCGGCGTCAGCAGGTCGTAGGCGCGCAGCCAGTTCTGACGAATGACGATGGGATCCGTCGACTTGGACCGGACGTCCCTGATCCATCCCGCCAGGGCGTAGCCGACCTGGGCCTCGCTGGGCGCATAACGGCCGTCGACGGCGGTGATGCGTTGGGTCTCGCCCCAGTCCGACACCTCGACCACAAAGGGCTTGACCACGGCGCGATCGGCCTGGACCCACCAGCCCGCGCCCAGGAAGCCGGCGAGGGCCAGATTGGCCACGGCGAGGCGGCGCCAGTTGCGGGCGTGGGCCAGGGACAGGCCCATGCGGTCGTCCCAGACCTGGCCCGCGCGCTGATAGGGCGTCTGGTCGGGGGCCGAGGCCAGGGCCCGCTTCGGCTTGAAGAAGGGATGCATGCTAGGGCTCCTCGGTTTTCAGGGTCGGAGACAGGGTCCCGCTGGTCTCGCCGGACGGCATCAGGCCGCGGCCGGCGTTGGCGAGGAAGAAGGCCTGGAGGGCGGCGGATCGCCCCGGCGGCCGCGACCGGTTCCCAGCCCCTTTGGACGACGTCGCCGCCGCCTTGTGAAAATCGGCGCGGGCCTTTTCCGTCTCCCGATCGAGGGTCGCCTGCGATCGGCCTGGCTTGGCGCCGTCGCCTGATCCGTCTCCACCCGATCCGGCATCGCCCGCCCCCGGCGAGGGCTGGTCAGGGCCCGACGCGGCGGACCGGGGGCCCTCGCTAGGCGTGCGGGGCGGCGTTGAGCCGCCGCCTCCCCCGCCTGCGGGACCGGCGCTTCCGGACCCCCCGCCGGGCGATGACGCCGCGCGGCCTGTTCCAGCGCCTGCGGCGGACCGCGCCGGCGTCGACAGGCGCAGGGCGCCGGCGCCCGTCGCCGCCCCGGCCCCCATCACGCCCGCGCCGGCGAGGACCCCGGCGCCGGCGACCGCAAGCCCGCCGGTCAGGGCGGCGCCCGCGCCGAGCGCCGGGCCGCCGGTCACCAGGGCGGCGGCGAGGCTGGGGATGAACATCGCCAGCATGGCCAGAAGGATGGCGGCGACCAGGATGCTGAGCGCCTCGTAGATGTCAGGCGCGGTCGACGGCTGAAGCTGGTCGAACACGGTCCGGGCGCCCGACACCACAATGGCCAGGGCCAGGACCTTGAGCCCGGAGGAGACGACATAGCCGAGCGGACGCTCAGCCAGGAAGGCCGACTTGGACCAGACGCCGAAGGGCAGAAGCACGAAGCCGCCGAGGGTGACGATCTTGAACTCGAGCAGGCAGACGATGATCTGCAGCGCCAGGACGGCGAAGGCCAGCAGGATGCCGATCATGGCGAGGCCCAGGATCAGGGCGTCCGCCAGATTGCCGACGATATCGAGCGGGTTGTCGACGGCGCGCGGCGTCTCGCCGATCGCCTTGACGATCTCCCACCCCTGAGCCAGCACCGCGCTCGGATTGAGGAAGTCTGCGCGCGACAAGGCGCCGCCCCCGGCCGTCAAGCCCAGTTCGATAAAGCCGGCGTAGATCGTCTCGGCCAATCTTTGCCAGTCGTTGATCAGCCAGGCGAAGACGCCCACGAGCAGCACCTTGCCGAAGGCTCCTGCGAGGATTTCGCGATTGGGCGACAGCGCCCACTGGATGCCGGTCAGGGCGACGACCAGGGCGATCATCAGGCCGAAGACGCCGTTGACCGATCCCTCAAGCGCCGTGAAGCCGGCCGTGACGGTGTTCGAGAACACCACCATCAGTTCGTTCGGCGTCTCCATCCCGACCGCCATCGCCCCGCCCCTCAGTCCGCCGCGCGCGTGAACGGATCGAAGGCCGGCGCGGCCGGCGCCCCTGCCTCGCCCGCCCAGCGCAGCCGACGCGCCGCATCCCCTGCGGCCTGATCGGCGTTCGCGCGGGCGGCCTGTTCGGCCGACAGCCGGGCCTGGGCGAGGCTGGCGGTGCGAAGGGCCGCCAGTTCCTCCGCGAGCACCGCCAGCATCTGGTTCGACGACTGGATCGCGGCGGTCTGGCCGGTCGCCGCCTGGCTGGCGGACAAGGCCCCGGACAATCGGCTCTCCCGGGCCTGGGCCATTCGGTCCAGTTCGGCTGCTGTGCGCGCCACATCCTCGGCGGTGCGCCGAGCGGTCTGCGCCCTCGCCTCCCCCTGAGTCCTCAGGTCCGGCAAGTCCGCGCGGCTGAGATCCAGATCATAGAGGCGATCGAACTGGCCCTCGATCTGATCGGCCGAGGCCGCCAGCCCCTGCGCCGACCGGGCCAGTTCGCCCATGTCGCGCAAGGCCTGGTTCGATCCGGCGAGATGGCTGTAGGGCGAAGCCGCCAGGCTGCGCGCCTCATTGGCCAGGCTCTCCAGCTGGCGCGCCGCCTGAAGAGCGTTTTCCAGATGATTGCGCGGATCGAACACCACCTGCTGGGCGGCCGCCGGCGTCGAGGCCGAAAGCGCGGCCAGGGTCAGAGCAAGCGTCAGCCTATTCGGCCGCGAGCGGACGCGCGAAGGCGTCGAGGACGGATTCCACATTCTGCACTCCTTTGGCTTTGAGGAATTCCCGCGCGAAGCCGCCCGGCCGGGAATCGGCAGGGTTGAGCCGCGCAAGGACGGTGTCGATCAGGGTCTGATCTTCGGGCGAGGATGCGCCGCAGAGGGCGAGGGCCACGCCGGTCAACCGGAGATCGAACAGTCGGCGGCCCCGGGGCTGGCGCCAGTAGTAGGACCGTTTCGGCGGGGCGAAGGCGATCAGTTCGAGCTGGCGCCGGTTTAGACCAAAGCCCCGATAAAGGGCGGCGGACTGAGGCTCGAGCGCGCGCGGATTGGGCAGGAAGATCTGGGTCGGGCAGCTCTCGATCAGGCTGGCGGAGATTGAGGCGGCGGCCACATCATCCAGGCTCTGGGTGGCGAAAACCACGCAGACGCCCTTCTTGCGCAGGGTCTTGAGCCATTCCCTGATCCGGGCGGCGAAGACCGTTTCGCCCAGGAACAGCCAGGCTTCGTCCAGCACCAGCAGGGTCGGTCGGCCGTCGAACCCCTGTTCCAGCCGGTGGAACAGGACCGACAGGACCGGCGCCACGACCGACGGCGTCGCCATCAGGCTTTCCAGCTCGAAGGTGTCGAACCGGCTGGCGGCGCCCAGATCGCCCGCGCCGTCCAGCAGGGCGCCGTGCGGGCCCTGGAGGGTCAGGGGCTCGAGCGCGGCCGCGACCGCCCTGTCCTGCACCAGGGCGCAGAAGACGGTCAGGGTGCGCTGTTCGACCGGCGCCTCGGCGAGGGCGCGAAGCGCGATCCAGATCTCCTCGCGCACGCGCGGCGCCGGCTCCAGCCCGGCCAGCCGCACCGTCTCGGCGATCCATTCCGAGGCCCAGGCCCGGTCTGCGTCCTGATCGATATGGCGCAGGGGCTGCAGGGAGAGGGCCGCGCCGGATCCTAGGGCGTACCAGCGACCGTCGGCGGCCAGGGTCGCCGCGCGCGCCGAGCGCCCCTTGTCGAAAAAGACCACCCGCGCCCCGGGATAGCGGAACCATTGCAGGGCCAGGAAGGCGAGCAAGGCGCTCTTGCCCGCCCCGGTCGGGCCGACCACCATGGCGTGACCGACGTCGCCGACGTGGAGCACCAGACGAAACGGCGTCGATCCGGCCGTGCGCGCCGTCGCCAGAGGCGGCCCGCCGAGATGGGCGTCGCCCTCCGGCCCGGCCCAGACCGCCGAGACCGGCAGCAGATCCGCCAGATTGAGCGTCGAGACCAGCGGACGGCGCACATCGGCGTAAGGCTCGCCCGGCAAGGCCCCCAGCCAGGCCTCCACGGCGTTGAGGTCCTCGAGGCGCGCCACCAGGCCTTGCGCATTCAACGCCGCCTCGACTGCGCGGGCCTTGGCCGCCGCCCGAGCCTCGTCGACATCGGTCACGGCCACGGTCAGGGTCAGATAGCCGTAGGCGGCGAGATCGGCGCCCAGCATCGCCAACGCCCCGTCGCATTCCTCGGTCTTGGAGACGGAGTCGGTATCGAGGAGCGGGACCTCTTCCTTGGTGATGGCTTCGCGCAGCAGGACCCCGACGCCCTTGCGCTTGGCGAACCAGCGCTTGCGCAGCTTGACGATCTCCCGCTCGGCGTCCGCCTTGTCGAGGCCGAGCCAACGCGCCGTCCAGCGGTAGTCGAAAGGCAGATGGCCCAGGGCGTCCAGAAGCCCGGGCCGGGTCGCCGACGGCAGGCCGCGCACCGACACCACCTTCAGCCAATGGTCCCCCAGGCGCGGGGCCACCCCGCCGGTCAGATCCGCATCGGCCAGCCAGGCGTCAAGAAACATCGGGGTCTCGGGTGGCCGCACCTTAAAGGCGCGCGTCGACACCGTGTCGTGCAGCCAGGTCAGCAGCGCGCCGTCGTCGAGCCGCTCAAGCTCCGGCAGGGCGTCGACCAGCAGATCGAAGATGGCGTCGACCTCGCGGCGAAAGCGCGACAGGGCCCCGCGCCAATCCTGTCCCGGCGTGTCCAGCCCGTCGAACAGCCAGCGCTCCATGCGCCGGGTGTCGTCCCCGGGCGGGAGCCAGGTCAGGCTCAGCCGATAATCGGTCTCCCAGGCGGGATCGGCGGTCTCGAAGCGATGGCGCCGTTCGGCGTCGACCAGGCCGGCGATGTCGAGGTCGAAATCGCCCTCCGAATAGGCGGCGGCCGGCCGGCGTCGCGCCTCGACGTGGAGGCACCAGCCGCTCCCGAGCCGGCGCAGGCCGTTGTTCAGCCGCGCCCGCACCGCCATCAGTTCGTCCTCGGTGGCGGATTCCAAATCCGGCCCCCGGAACCGCAGGGCGGTCAGGAAGGAACCGTCCTTGTTGAGCACCACCCCCGGGGCGACCAGGGCGGCCCAGGGCAGATGGTCGGCCAGGGCGGCCGGGCGCCTGCGGTACTCGTCAAGGAAGCGCATGATCCCCTCACCCGTCCAGATGGCCGGGCAGCGCCAGGTGCCGCCGCAGCACGTCGAAGAAACGCCGGTCCGAGCGCGCCGCCCAAAGGCCGACGGCGTGCGCGACCGCCCACCACAACAGACCCAGCCACCAGATTCGCAGGGCCAGACCCAGGACCAGGGCGAGGGTGCCCATGGCCACGGCGTAGTCCCGCGGCATGCCGGCCATCAGCACGGGCTCGGTCAGGGCCTGGGCCACCGGCAGGTCCCAGCCTTCGGGTCGAGGATCGCCGACGACGGACATCAGCCGATCTCCGCCCCGCCGGCGAAGCCGAAGAAGTCGAGGAAGAAGGTGGCGGCGGCGAAGGCGATGCAGAGGCCGAACAGGATGCTCAGACCGCGTCGCATCGACGACCCGTTCTCGCTCATCGCCACACCGGCGCCGAAAACCACCACGGCCACGACTGCGGCGGCCTGAACAACAGGCCCCGTGATGGACTGCACCACCTGTTGCAGCGGCTCTTCCCAAGGCATGCCCGATCCGCCGGCGAAGGCCGGACCGGCCAGCAGCAGGCCACACGTCATCGCTGCGCCGAACAGGCGGCGCCCAAGGTCCTTTTGCATGTCAGAAGTCCTGTGTGTTCAGGGCGTTTCAAGGCGCCGCGACTCATTGCAAGCGCCTTTCCACCCCTGTCGTCAACAGGAATTTTCTGTGTTTTTTCAGATGACTTGCGGTCAACTCTTGAACGACTTTGACCGACTTGTCCCTGACCATAACCGCCATGACGCCGCCGCCCTGTGCGCCAACGCGCGCCCGCCGACTTGCGCAGACGCGTTGAAGCCCCCGCCAAGTCTTTCCACCAAGATTTTCCGACTGTTCAGCCTGGACGCAGGCCGTTGAGCCGGCAGTGGACGACTCCGCGCCGAGGCATGCGAAGCGAGGCCAGGCCCGTCGCTATTTACAACCCTTGCGATTCATGTTCACACTTAAGCCTTGCTAACCCAGCGCGCATGGTTCGACGGAAGAAGGAGTTTCGATGCCCCAGTTCCTCGATACCTTGGTCGCCAATCCTTGGGCGTTGAGAACGGCCAACGGCGCCTATCTGGGCTACGACCCCGCTCAGGTCGATCCAACCGGGGCGCCTTACGCCATCACCGTGCCCGGCCGAGCGACGGCGGCCTTCCTCGTTTTCGGCCCCGGCGCGAGCGTGACGCCGACCAACGTCCTGACGACAATCCGGACGGCGTCGGGCCAGCTTAGTCTCGCCGTCAACAGCGCAGGCGCCCTGGTTTTCCAGCCGACGGCCGGCGCAGGGGCCAGTTTCAACATCCTGCTTGTCCGCTCGACCCAAATTCAGATCGGGCAGAACGTCACCTCGACCGGGGGCAGTTTCATCAGCCTGGACCCGGCGCTCAACCGTTTCTCGCTGGTCAGCGGCGCCTCCGGCGGCAACGCCCGGCTGGGGCTGGCCCAATCCCTCCCGACCGGCGCCGTTCTGTGGTCCTCATCCCAGGGCCAGGCCAGCGTCGGCACGCCCTATGTCTACAGCGGGGCGGTGTTCAGCGCCCAGGCGAGCAGGCTGCTCACCTGCGCAGACCAGCTCAGCAGCGCCATCCTGTGGGAGATGGGCGAGGGGCAGGCGGCGACGTCGCCTGTCGAAGTCAATTATGCGCATCGCAAGGCATATGTCGGAGACGCGAACGGCGGTCTGCACGCCGTCGACCTGGACACCGGAACCCCGAGTTGGACCTTCGCCGCCTCGGCGCCCGTGTACGCCCGGCCCAGCGCCTATGTGGAGCGGGTCTTCGTGCCCAGTTCGGACGGGGTCCTCTACGCCCTTTCCAGCGACACCGGCGCGCAGTTGTGGCGATACCCCGCCGCAGGCGACCTCTCGGGTCTCTTTTCTTCCCCCGTGGTTGCGGGCGCAACCGTGTATTTCGGCGCCTGGGATCAGCAGCTTCATGCAGTCGATGCCGCCACAGGCGCCCAGGTCTGGACCTATGCCGCCAGCAACAAGATCAGCGGCGGCGTCGAAACGGACGGCGCCAATGTCTATTTCGGCACGGACTCCAATGAGGTCGTCGCCCTGCGCCAGAGCGACGGCGCGTTGATCTGGCAGTATTCCACCAACGGAATTGTGTCCGGTGCGCCGCTTCAACAGAACGGGTACATCTATTTCGGATCGGTCGCGGGCGATTTCGCCTGCGTGTCCGCATCGACCGGCGTCGCCGTCTGGTCGGTCAATGTCGGGGCCCCGATCGCCAGCACCGCCCAGTTTGCAGACGGCGTGATCTATTTCAACACGACCACGGGCCGTCTCTACGCCCTCCAGGCCGGCACCGGCGCGACCCTCGCCCACTATGACGCCGGCGCGCCGGCCAGCGGCTCGGTCATTGTCCTGTCGGGCGTCGCCTATCTCGCGGCGGGCGACCAGATTTCCGCCCTCACAGCTGAGCTTTCTCAGGGCTATGTCCCCCTGGATAGTCTGGCCCTGCTGATGCTCTCGAGCTGGACCAACGCCAACAACGGCCAGGCGCCGAGCTTCAGCGGCCTGCCGAGCGGCTGGACCAATCTGCTCGCCGCCGCCTCCAACCAGATCAACACCTTCGCCACGGTCGGGGTGACCAATGTGACCCTGCCCGGCTCCGATCAGGCGGCTGTCGCGGTGACCTTCGGCGTCGATCCAAACGCCTACATGACCTACATCGACACGACGACCGAAGGGCTCGTGCCCTTGCCGGCGACCATCGGAGGCCCCAACGCGCCGCCGGGGCTGCACGTCAATGCGACGGTTCTGGCCAGCTACCTCGCCGTGAGATCGCAGGTTCTGACCGCCGTGGCCCAGTCCGGCCGGCCGATGGTCCAGGTGGCGGGTCTCGGGGGGGGCGGCGCGCTCGCCGCCCTCGCCGCCCTGGATCTCGGCCTGACCGCCGGAAAGCCGGGCATGCCGACCGTAAGCCAGGTCTGTTGGACCGGGTTCGGCGCGCCCAGTTTCGGCGACGCCGGGACCGCCGCCTTCTTCGCACAGACCATCAGCGCCGCGCGCGCGCTTCAGAACGTGGACGACGCCATGCCCGGGCTGCTCCCGGCCGCCCTCGGCTATGCACCCGTCGGCAAGCCGATGACGATCGGCGCCGCCGGGGTCACGACCTCCCCGTCGATCGATCCCGGGTCGTTCAAGGCCTACCGCACCAGCCTCGTTGGGCGCTGACACCCGGACAAGGATTCAGATCATGCCGGCCATCAACTATCCTGTCGTCTATGCGTTGGCCGAACTCGCCAACCAAGCCTATAATGTCGCTGGTTACACCGACGCCTATTTCGCGGCCGGCGTCGGTAATCTCGATGGCTCGAAGACGGCTTACGCCTCGCGACAGGCCTGGCTGAGCGCCCTGTCCCTCACTCCGATCGTCAATCCCAACGGATCGACGGACATGGGGAAATACTGGGGGGTGATGACGACCGCGAATGGCGTCCTCACCGTCGCCTTCCGGGGCACGAACTCCTGGCCCGACGTCAAGATCGATCTCGGCAACTGGGATGTCGGCCTCGGCACCACCTATGTGCAGTTGGCGAGCTGGGCCATACCGCATGGCGGATCCTCGACCGCCGTCCTGGTCCACCACAGTTTTCTCGACACCTATCTCGGCGTTCAGGCCGGCGTGCGCGCCTATGTCCAGACGCAGTTGCAAAGCAGCGCGCCGCCGACCTCGATTCGCATCACGGGCCACAGTCTGGGCGGCGCCCTGGCCAACCTCTGCGCCCTGGATCTGGCCGCCTTCCTGCCGTCCGGCGCCCCCACCCCGCAGCTCGTCACCTTCGGTTGCCCGTTCGTGGGCGATCAGTCGTTCGCGACCCTGCTGAACAGCCTCGCGCCGAACGCCCAACGCTTCGAACTGAGCTGGGACCCGGTCACCGCCCATCCAAACCTCGGCCGGACGCCCGGCGGCACCACGGACATCGCCTACGTCAAGGCCGGGACGGCGACGCCGCTGACGGGGCCGGACTGGATCCAGCATTTCATGTCGGGCTACTATTGGGCCCTCAAATATGGTCAGCCCCACGGCTTCAATCCCGGCGTGGACCCCACAGCCGTGATCACAGACCTGACCCTGAAGGTCAAAACGGCGGACGCCCTCGGCGCCGGCACGGACGCTGACATCAGCGTCAACATCCTCGGAGTGTCCTGGGGCGTGCTGGACCTGCCCAGGCACAATGACTTCGAGCGGGCGGCCTATGATTCCTATGACCTCTTCGCCCTGTTTCCAGGCAAGATCCCTACCGGCAAGCGGATCGGCGATCTCGCCTCGATCACCTTCGCCATGACCGACGTCGGCTATTTCGACCTCTACGACTACTCCTGGAAACTGGCCTTCGTCGATGTCTGGGCCAACGGCAGCCAGATCATCCACATCCCCTTCGATTGCTGGATCGGGCCGGGCGAGGAATCCGGCTCGGCGGCGACGCGCACCATCGGCTACTGATCACCTGCAAGGACGACCCCATGCCCGGCCAAACCACCGTCTCCGTCGTGCCCATGCTCGACATCTCGTCATCGATGAGCAGCGCCATGGGGATCGTCAAGATCGACGCCAAGGCCTTCGTGCGCAGCGCCCGTCCGAACGACCAGCTGGGCGTGATCGCTTTCGGCGACACCTCCAGCGTCATCTATCCCAGCCCGCCCGGCCTGGTGACGGTCAGTCCGTCGCTGAACGAGACCGCTCTGGCGGCCCAGGCGATCCAGGGGCTGAACACCCAAAACCTGACCAATATGGGCCAGGCCATGCAGCAGGCGAACGGGTTGATCGCCAACGCGACCGGATCGGTCAAGGCCTTCGTCCTCCTCAGCGACGGCTATTGGACGACCGGCCCCGATCCGACCCCCATCCTCGGGGCGACCCCGCCGATCTTCGTCGCCGGTCTGGGGCAGTACGTCCAGCAAAGCTATTTCCAGGCGATGCTGGCCAAGAACACGGCCAGCAAATATTACAACGCCCCCAACGCCTATCAGATGATGACGATCTTCAACGACATCCGCGCGACCCCGCCCGACGTCGCAGCGGCCTCGAACGCCCTGACCTCCTATTCGGGCGCCGACTACCAACTGGTTCCGAACCAGATCGCCGCCGACACGGAAGAGGTGCAGATCTCGGTCGTCTGGAGCGATCCGAGCTACTATTACACGGCGGGGAATCCGGCCGGATACGCGATCAATATCGTGCTGATCGATCCGAACGGCGCGACTTCGCCGCTGCAGCCGGTGATCGCCGATCCCGGCTACGCCATCTTCAACCTCGCCAATCCTCAGCCCGGCGTCTGGCAGACGCTGGTGCAATACAGCGTCGGGAGTCCCGTTTGGGGCACCTCCGCCGGCTTTGAGTTCGACACCCAGGTCAATCTCCATTTCGACGCCCCCGCCACCCTGACCGCCGGGGCGCCGCTCGTGGCCCGCGCCCAGGTCCTCGACGAAGGTCAGCCGGTCGAGGGGCTCGTCATCCGCGCCAGCATCGATCGCCCGGCGGTCTCGGTGGCCAACGCCCTGGTTCGGCACGCCGAGGCCCTCAAGGCGGTGATCCCGGACCCGGACCTCCTGGGCGAAGGCCGGGATGAGATGATCGCCAAGCTGCAGACCCATCAGAGACGACAGACCGGGGCGCCGATCCTGTCCCAGATTCCGTCCGTCCACTGGATGACCGCAGCGCCAGACGGCAGCTACGGCCTGGTCTTCCCCCATACGGCGGAGGCGGGCTCCTATAATGTGGTCCTGCACGTCGACGGCTCGAACCCCAGAACCGGGCGGTCTTTCAGTCGCACACGCCGCTTCAGCACCCTTGTCGTCTAAAGGGGGGGGCCACGAGCGGGCGCGAACGACCGACGGACCGGGGGTCATCGCGCGGCGCCGACCCGGAAGATGGAGGGCAGGACATGGCGAAGCGGGAAATAATGGGTCTGAGGCGGCCGGGGCTCGCCGCCCTCCTCCTGCTGACGCTCGCCTGGCCCGGCCTGGCCCTGGCGCACGACTGCACGCGGGCCGAGCGTGAGGCGGCCGACCGACAGCTCTGGCTCAACGCCCGGGACCGCGATCTGGCGACTGCGTCCGTCTTTCCTTGGGGGGCGCCCGCGACCCAGGACGATCCCTCGCGCCGGCGTCTTGTACAGCGGGACTATGTCATCGCCTATGATGACGATCTCCAGGGCCCGGTCTGGGCGGCCAATGTCCTGGGCCTCAAGCCGCTCGCCGGCGGCCGGATCGACTGTTTCCGACCGGACCCGCGCATTCCGAGCGCGATCGCTTCGAGACCCTCGGACTATGACGAGCCGATCTTCGATCAGGGCCATATGGTCCCCAACGCCGACATGGGGTTCGGGGACATCCCCATCATGAACAGTTTCGTCATGTCCAACATGACACCGCAGTTCTGCCAGTTCAACCGCGGGATCTGGCAGATTCTCGAGACCCTGGTCCGGTTCTGGGCCGAAGACGGATCGCCGGTCTATGTGCTGAACGGGGCCGTGTTCGATCAGGACGGCGACGGCGCCTGGGACGCGGACGAAGACGCCGTGCGCATGCGGTCGCGCGCGGGCCGAACCCGCGTGGCCGTGCCCTCGGCCTATTTCAAGGTCTTGGCCCGCATGCGCCCGGACGGCGGCGTCGAGACCCTGTCGATCCTGCTGCCGCACACCCAGATCGATCTCGATGGGCAAGCGGCGATCGATTATCTGCGGGGACACGTCACACGTCTGTCCATCCTCGAGCAGATCACGGGGTCAGATCTGTTTCCAGCCCTGTCCGGCGCGCCCCGCGAGGCCGACGTCCTGTGGGATGTGACCGGCGCCGCCTTCCGGAGCCTGGTCGCCGCACCCTGTCGGCGCACGGCCGGCGCCGTGGTGGCGTCGGGGACCCCGGCGGTGTTCGTCCTTCCCTAAGCGAAGGGCTCGGGCGGACTTCCACGCAACGGTGATCCGTGAAACCCTGGATCCGGTCCGCAGTTGCACAAGGAGAAGGAGACGCCATGGCCGAGGACGCCGCCCAGACCGGCCCCTTCCTGTTCGACTATCCCGAGGACGCCTTCGCCCGGCCTGAGGCGGGCTGCGACCTGATCATGAAGGGCGGGGTCACCTCAGGGGTCGTCTATCCCTACGCCATTCTCGAACTGGCCCGTAAATATCGGTTCCACTCGATCGGCGGCACCTCGGCGGGCGCCATCGCAGCCGCCTTCGCCGCCGCCGCCGAATACGCCCGCAGCGTGCGCGGCGACCCCGAAGGCTTTCGCCGTCTGCAGGCGCGCTGCGAAGCCCTGCCGGACATCCTCGCCAGCCTGTTCCAGCCGACCCCGCGCTACGCCCCCCTGATGAGGTATCTGATGCGCGGTCAGGCCCATCAGGGCGCCGGGCGCTGGGTCTGGAGCCTGCCCCTGGTCTTCTGGGGCTCCGCCGTCGCCGGAGCCGGTCTCGGGAGCGGGCTTATGGCGCTTCTTGGCGGCGGAACGGCGGGGGTTCTCCTCGGCGCCGGGGTCGGCGTGCTGATCGGCCTGGGCCTGCGCCTCGCGGGGCTCGTCGGCGGCCTGAAATCGACCGGTTTCGGCCTGTGCCCGGGGCTGCGGCAGCCCGGCCACGACGGGCCGGCCCTGACGGACTGGCTGCACGCCGCCCTTCAGGACATCGCCTTCGGCGACCCGGGCCATCCCCGCCCCCTGACCTTCGGCGACCTGCTCGGCGACGGCGGCCCGGACGCCATCCGCCTCAAGATGGTGACCACCAATCTGTCCCAGCATCGGCCGCACGCCCTGCCGACGTTGGGCATGCAAGCGAGCTACCGCGAGGCGGACTGGCGCGCCCTGTTCCCGGCCCCGATCCTCGCCTTCCTCGCCCGCCGACGCAACAAGGGTCGAGACAGCCGCTATCCGAGCTTTCCGTTGGAGACCGACCTTCCCGTCCTGGTCGCAGTGCGAATGAGTCTCAGCTTCCCCGTCCTGTTTCAGGCGGTGCCGCTGTGGTGGCGCGATGTCGATCATCCGGGACTGTTGAAGTCCCTCGACCCGAAAGGCGCGCGGGTCGAGCCGCAATGGCGCCGGCTCTGGTTCACCGACGGCGGCATCAGCAGCAACTTCCCGATCCACATGTTCGACGCCGTCCTGCCTTCGCGTCCGACCTTCGCCCTCAGCCTGGAGGCCCTGCCGCCCGACGCGCCGACCGACAGCCGGCGGGTGCTGATCCCGCGCGACGCCCGGGACGGGATCGGCCTGCCCACCTACGAGGTCTCAAGCCTGGCCGGCTTCGCCAACGGCGTCCTGGGTTCGGCCAAGGATTGGCAGGACCAGCTGCTGGCCCGGATGCCCGGACAGCGCGAACGCATCGCCAAGGTCTATCTGACGCCGCAGGAGGGCGGTCTGAACCTGACCATGCCCAGGGCCCGCTCGCAGGCCCTGATGCGCTATGGGCAGGCGGTCGGCGCGCGGTTCGCCGCAGGAGCCTTCGATTTCGACGAGCACAGATGGCGGCGCGCCCTGGTCGCCTACGAGCAGATTGAAAAGACCCTCGTGGCGCTCGACGCGGTCTGGACCGGCGCCGGGTTCGACGACGCGCTCGCCGCCCATGCGCCGCAAAGCTACAAGGCCGCCCTGCCCCTCAAGCCCGTCCTGCACGACCGCCTCGGCCTCCTCGCCGCCCTGGCGCAGAGGTTCGTCCCGCCTCTGGCCGGCCGAAAGATCTTCCCGCGCCCGACGGGGCGGTTGCGCATCGGCCCGGACGTGTAGGGCGCCCCATGCCCTCACGGGTTTTGGGCGTCTCTGGCCGATGATGTCCGGCGTCTGACGGTCTTCAGACCGCCGCGCGCGTGGAGATCGCGCCGTCGAGCCCGGGCTCGACAACCAGGATGTCCTCGACACGCCGGCCCGCCGCGCCCCTGCCGATATGCACGATCAGATCAACGGACTCGGCCACCAGACGTGCGGGCCTGCGCACGGCGACCTCGTCAAGCAGGCCTTCGATCCGCCGCACCACGTCAAAGGCGGAGTTGGCGTGGAGGGTTGAAAGCCCGCCGGGATGGCCGGTGTTCCAGCTCTTTAAAGTCTCCAACGCCGTTGCCCCGTCTCGCATTTCGCCCACAACGATCCGGTCCGGCCGCATCCGCAGCGCATCCCGCACCAGATCGACCACCCCGATCGCGGGATCGAGTCGGGTCAGGACACTGACGCAATCCCACGCCGTGCATTGGAGTTCAGGCGTATCCTCGATGAGAAAGACCCGGTCTTCGGCGAAGCCCCGCTCGGCGAGGACGGCGTTGGCCAGGGTGGTCTTGCCCGATCCTGTCCCTCCCGAGATGAGGATGTTCGAGCGCGCGACGACCGCCGCCCTCACCACCCGCGCCTGGGCGGCGCTCATGATCCCGTGCGCCACATAGTCGTCCAACCCCCAGATCACGACCGGTCGCTTGCGGATCGAGAAGGCGGGGGCGGACACGAGCGGCGGCAAAAGCCCCTGGAAACGCTCGCCCGATCCCGGGAGCACCCCGGACAGGCGCGGCGTCTCACGCGCGACGCTCTCGCCCATATGGTCGGCGATCAGCTTGATGGTCCGCTCGCGCGCCTGCGCCGACAGGACCGTCCCGGTGTCGCATCGCCCCTCGCCGATCCGGTCGATCACAAGCCGGCCGTCCGGATTGGCGAGGATTTCGACGACGTCGTCCGCAAGCAGGGCGGCGAGGACGTCCGGTCCGAGCGCATGACGAAGCGCCTCGCGCTTGCGCTCGCCGGCGAGGTTATGGGCGTTCATGGCTCGGACGGCTTCGCCGCCACGGCGGCGTCGCGCGACTGGCGCTCCCTGGCCGCGCCGGCGACGATCCGGGCGGCGGTGGCGTCCAGGAGGCGTTCGATCCGCGCCTCCACGGCGGCCTGCACGGTGGGGTCCTCGTCGACAATCCCGTCCGGCAGCCGCAGAAAGAAGGCGCGCGCCACCTCGATCAGCAGTTCCTGGACAATCTGCATGTCGCGGGCGGCGGCGCGCATATGATCCCGCAGTGATCGCTCCAGCCGGAGCAGCCGGTCCTCGGGATCGGCCTGCGGCGACGTCTTCAGGCCGCGGCTGATGGCGCGGCCGGCCGCCTGGCTCAGGGGGATTCTCCCCGTTCGCGCCTCGCGATTGAGAGCGCCGGCGACCTTGGGGTCGGTGAGATAGACCTGCACGCGGCAGGCTGGAGCGCTAGTCCTGGCCATCACGTCGTCCTTGCAAATGATCGAGCACCGCCTCGTCGGCGGCGAAGGTTTCAGCCACCCGCCCCATCACCCCGGCCACCCGGGCGACGGTCTTTTTGTCCTCCATCGCCGCCGCCACCTCCTTGAACAGCGGCAGCTGCGCCGCCTCGTCCCGGCCCAGGCTGCGGCGGCCGGCCCACGGGTGGACGGGCGCCGGCGGCAGGTCGAGCCGGACCGTCTGATCCGGCGCGGCGGACTTGGCCCGCGTTCGGAACGGCTCGCGTCGGTCGTACCGCAGCTTCCTGGTCCGCAACGGTTTTTGGCCGGCGACAAACACCAGCTGTTCGTCGTCGGGCAAAGCCCGGATTTCGCCGGGTTCGAGCAAGGGACGTTCCATCTCCGAATGCGACACCGAATGGCGTCCGGCGCCCAGCAGGGCCGGTCCGCTGCGGGTCGTGCGCCGCTCCGACACGGTCCCCGTCAGCTTCGACACCTTGTCCTGGGTCAGGGGATCCAGGGCCGAAAAGGCCGTATAAACATGACAGTTGTCCAAGATCCCATTGTGCGGGCCATAGGTCTCGACGATGTCGTTGAGCGATTGGGCCACGAACATCGTCTTGATGCCGTAGCCGCTCATCAGCCGCAGCGACTTCTCGAAGAAGGCCAGCCGTCCGAGCAGCGGGAACTCGTCCATCAGCATCAGCAGGGCGTGACGCTTGGTCCGTCCCGCGGCGTCCTGCGTCTCCGCCACCGTCAGCGCCTGCGCGGCTGAATAGAACAGCAGCCGCACAAGGGGTCTCAATGCGGCCGCATCCGCCGGCGCCACCTGAATATACAGGGAGATCGGACTGCGGGCGCACATCAGATCCCCGACCCCGAAATCCGAGGCCGACAGGGTCCGCTCGAGATCTTCGCCGGCCAACCATTTGAGATAGGACCGCGCTGTCCCCTGGACAGAGGTCCGGAACCGGTCGTGCATGGCGGCGTAGCCCTTCACCGCCACGGCGATGAAGGGGTGGGTCTCGGGTTCGCCGTCCGGGCCCGGTCGATGCAGGGTCTTGAGCATGATCTCGGCCGCATCATCGAGATCAGCCAGCAACTCGCGCACCGTCAGCAGGGTCTTGCCGGCGTCCTGCGCCGTATAGAGCACATGCAGGATCACGGCTTCGAGGATTTCCGAGGCCGCCTTGTCCCAGATCGCCTCGTCGTCGCGCACGCCGCCGGGATCGGACAGGATGGCGACCAGCCGCTGGATCTGGGCCAGCTCGCCGGGGCCGGGCTGAATCTCCGCCAAGGGGTTCCAGCGCGCGGACACGCGATCACGCGGCGCGAAGCGCGCGCTGTGGGAGAAGCGCGACCGCCAGCCGGCCGTCAGGGTCCAGAGCTCGCCCTTGGGATCGTGAACCAGGACGCTCTGCGGCCAGGACAGCAGGGTCGGCACGACATGCCCCCGCCCCTTGCCGCTCCGCGTGCCGCCGGTCACCAGACTCGGCCGCAGATCCGAGGTGGCCAGCAGCCGCCCGTTCAGCAGACCCATCACGGCGCCGCCGTCTTCAAGCAGGCCCGCCGCCCTGGCGTCCCGGAGGCCGCCCCAGCCACGAATGCGACGCTGACGCCCCTTGCCTGTCATCGCCCCGAGAGCCAGACCGGCCACCGCGCCCAGTAGCGCCGCCATCCCGCTCCGAGCGATCGCATCAGGCGCCTGCGTCCTGAACCGGTCCCGCCAGATCAGGATCGCCCAGGGCGGATACAGGGCGATCTGAGGCGATGGCCGCCAGGCGGGCCCCAGAGCAGGCGCTGCGCCATAGGTCCAGGCGAACATCTGGCTCGCCGCCTGGAGCCCCAGGACGAGGCCCGCCCCGAGGCCGAGGAGACCGGTCCGGTTCATTGGCCCGCCCGCCCTGCGCCTTGAGCCAGCGCCAGGGCCAGACGGGGCGCGGCGTGCATGCGGCGATGGTGATAGGCCTCCAGGGCGCCCTGCGGCGGTCCGGCGTCCGGCGCCGCAAGGAGGGTCTCGACCTCCGCCTCGAGGTCCGACAGGATCTCGCACTCCACCGCAGCGAGGGGGTCGAGACGGGCCTGCACGCCCTCGAAAGCCGCGCCCAGAATCGAATCCCCGACGCTGGCCGTCAGGTGCCGGAAGACGTCCGCGACCTCCAGCCGGCCGGCTTTTGGGCCTTCGACGGTCCACTCGCCCCCGCGCGTCAGGGCGTCCTGCAGACACAGGAGGCGAAACCGGTAGAGGTTCGCCAGGATCGAGGCGTCCAGGCGCGGCGCGACGAAGCCCCCGAGCGGCGCCCGCTCGAGAAGCCCTTCTCCACACATCCACGACAGGGCTTCGCGGACCGGCGTGGTCGAGAGACGAAGACGGCGAGCCTCGTCCTGGATGACGACCGGTCGCCCCGGCGCGAACCCGCCCGAGCGGGCCGAATGACGCAGGGCGCCGAGCGCCTGGGCGAAGGTATCGCGGGTGCGGATCATAAGGATCGCCCTTGAGACGCCGAGAACGAAATACGTCCCTATCCGGACGGAATTTCAGCGCCTCGCAACCGGCGACGCCCGGTTTTGCGGCCTTTTTTCGGGCGACCCGCCACATTATGTCGGGCCGCCCGCCAGAACGCGCAACAACGCTTGTGGAAATCCAAAGAACACCCTTGGTTGCTATTTCCGTCGTCGTCGCCGACAAATCCCCCAGTTCATGACCCAGTCCGCTTCCGTACAGACGAGTGATGGCGCCCTGACCTCAGGGACCGTCAAACGTGTGCGGCTCCACCGAGGGCTCACCGCGCAGACGGTCGCCGAGCGGATGAATGTGACCTTGCGCACCTACGAGCGGTTCGAAAGCGGTCGGATGCGGCTCAATCCCGATCTCATCCGCCGCTTCGCCCGGGCCACCGACAGCGATCCCCACGCGCTCTGGATGAGCCTGCTCCTCGGCGCGCCCGATCTCGCCCTCCACAGCGCCGACAACCAGTTCGCGACCGTGTTGATATCGGCCACCCTCAAGTTCGAGGCCCGGGTGGGTCCGCGCCTCGCCCGTCTCAGCACGCGGGCGATCATCGACGCGGTCGTGGCCATGTACGACGGTCTGGCCCAGGAAGCCGAAGACCCCTCCGCCGCCCAGTGGCTCAGCGAGAGCGGACGCGATCTCGCGGCCGCACGACCACAGTCAACCCGTAAGCCCTGACCGCTCGAACCGAAGACGCTAGCCCCTTCAAAGCATAGGCGACACGCCGTCAAATATACGCCAAATATAGCTTCGCTTCTGTTCGAAGCGCGCGCTCACTGGGCTCGCCACATCCGTGGCGACAACTCAAGGAGACCGAGATGAAAACCTCCACCACCCCCCTGTTCGTTCGCTTCGGCAGCGCCCGCGCGCTGACCCTCGACGGCCAGCCTGGCGAATTCATCGAACTCGCCGTCCTGCCCAGCCGCACCCCGATGTGAACGGGACGGGCGACCGCCCCGGCGGTCGCCCAACCGGCTGGCCCCATGCCCTTTCTCTCCCGCGGCGTCCACATGGCCAAGGTCGGGGACGATCTGCTCATCCTGGACCTCTACGCCGACGACTACGCCTGCCTGTTCGCGCGCGCGGACGAGGTCACGCTCGCCGCAAACGGCGCGATCGCGGCTTCGCCGGACTTGGAGACCGCCTTCTTCGGCGCGGGCTACCTCGCGCTCGCCGCGCCCGAGAGGCGCCGCAAGCCGTTGACGTCGCCCGTCCGGGCCGTGTCGGCCAAGCCTACTCCAGGCGCGGCGCGCCTGATCGGCGTCGCCGAGGCCTGGGCCGACGCCCTGGTGTTCCGCAAACGCGCCCTGCATCAACTGGTCCGGCCGCCCCGCCTCCATCCCAGACCCGGGGCGCGCGCCGCCGTCATCGCCGCCGATTTCGCGGCCGCCCTGCCGTGGACGCCGGCGAACGGCGCCTGTCTGCAACGCGCCTTTCAGCTGAGGCGACGCCTGGCCCGCCGCGGCGTGGCGACCGACTGGGTGTTCGGCGTGCGCACCTGGCCGTTCGCGGCCCATTGCTGGCTTCAGATCGACGACCGCGTCATCGGCGACCGGCTGGAGCGGGTTCGCGTCTATACGCCGATCGCGGTGTTCTGATGCCGAGCCCCTATGTGCTGATCAGCGCGCCTCAACCGGCGCTCGAGGCCCGGGCGCGCCATCTGGCGGATCGCGCGCAGCGGGCCGGCTGGACCCTGAGCCGTCTCGATCCCGGCGTCTGGCTCGCAACGCCCGGCGGCGGCGAGCCCGCCGTCGTCCGGGTCGGGCCCTGGCGCCTGATCGGTCGAGTCATTCCGCGCCGTGCGCCGCGCTTCGCAGCGGCCGAGACCGATCCGCACCGGTTCGAACACGGTCTGCTCGCCCGGTTCTGGGGCGCCTATGTCGGGGTGCGGGTCGGGACCTGCGGCGCGACCGCCCTGTTGCGGGACGTCGGCGGCGGCCTGGATTGCGTCGTCTGGGAAGACGCGGGCCTGACCCTGGCCGCCTCCGCGCCCCCCGCCTGGCTCGAACCCGCCCGCTCCGGCTGGCGAATCGCCTGGCCGCGGGTCGGCGCCGCCCTGCACGATCCCTTATCAGTCTGGGAGGATCTGCTCCTCGACGGACCAGTCGCCGTCGGGCCCGGCGCCCTTCAGCCGCTTCCGCTGACCCAGCCCCCGATCCGTCTCTGGCGACCGATCAATGTCGCCCGGCGGGGCGCGCAGCCGGCGACGACGCCCGCCGAGGCGGCGGCGCGTCTGCGCGAGAGCCTCGACGAGGCGGTCGAGGGTCTGGCCGCCGCCTCGCCCGATCTGGCGGCGGAGGTCTCCGGCGGTCTCGATTCGAGCCTTGTCGCCGGATCCTTACGCGCCGTGGGCGCGCCGGTCCGCCTGTGGCTCAACCTCTACACCGACAATCCGGACGGCGACGAACGGGCCTATGCGCAGGCCCTCGCCGATCACCTGAGCTTTCCGCTCGAGACCCTGAGACACTCGGCCGGCGCCGTCACGCCCGAACGGTTGGCGGCGGTGTCGGGCGGGTTCCGACCCGGGCTCAACGCCCTGGACCCCGCCCATGACGCCCTGTGGGCGTCTCGCCTGCGCCAGGCCGGGGCGACGGCGGTGATGACCGGACGCGGCGGCGACTCCATCCTGGTCCAGGCCGCCACCGGCGACATCGTCACCGACCTCTGGCGCGCCCAGGGGCCTATGGCCCTGTTCCACCCCGCCCTGCCTCGGCTCGCCGCCCTGGACGAGGTGTCCGTCTGGGACCTGGTTGCGCAGGCGCGGTCCTGGAGGCCGCGCGCGGCGGCCACCGCAATCCGGGCGGCGCCTTTCGTGAGCGCCCCGCGACCCGAGGCGTCCTCGTCGCCCTGGCTCCAACCTGACAGCGCCGCGCTCGGCCCGGCCAAGGCGCTGCAGATCGCCGGGGTGCTCGACGGCGTGGGGCGACAGTCGCCCTCGCCGTCCAACGACGCCATCGAGGCCTTGGCGCCCCTTCTGTCCCAGCCCGTCGTCGAGACCTGCCTGGCCCTGCCCGCCTGGATCCTCGCCGGCGACCGGGACAGGGGTCTGGCCCGACTCGCCTTTGCGGATCGTCTCCCCGATCTCATCCGGCTCCGCCGAAGCAAGGGCCATATGACCTCGGTCTACGGCCGGATGCTGGCGGCGGGCCTCCCCCGCCTTCGCCCCTGGCTGCTGGACGGCGTCCTGGCGCAACAAGGCCTGATCGACCGGACCCTCGCCGAAGCCGCCCTGACGCCAGAAGCGCTCGCGTGGCGCGGCGGGTACGGCGAGATCATGATCACCTTGGCCCTCGAGGCCTGGGCTCGGTCCTGGTCGTCGCGCCTGGAGGCGCGGTGAGATCGGTTCACGCATCGTCAACAGACCCGCAGCGCCGTTCTCTTCGCAAGCGTTGGGACCGCCGGACTGCGCCATTGTTGGTTGCCGGATCGCCACAGACTCTGACTCAGCGGGTCGTAGGCTCGAACCCTACATCACCCACCATCGTCTTCGTCGAAATCGCTGAAGTTTCCTCCTTTGCAGGTAAGCTCGCCGTTTCAGGCAGTCCAGAAAAACGGTGAAAAATTCTGGAACTTCCGACGACGAAACCAACACTTAGAGCGTAAAACACTGTCGGTATAAATCTAATAAACACAAACGCTTATCTAACTATCTGTAAAATCCGGTCTTGGTCGGCGGGTTCATGCGGGCAACGACGGCAGGACAGCTTCCTACCGTCGCCCGAGATTCGAACGCTACGCCCACGCCTTGTCCAGGACGGCCGCCGAGAGCGCCGTATTATGCTGACGGAGGGAGCGCCCTTGGTGTGCCTGGACTGTCGCGGGTGAGCGCCTCCACCCTGGTTACTCCGTCCTCACCTTTTGTCAGGCGGAACGCGTCCAGTTCCCGGCCCGTCGCGGTAAAGGCGCGATAGACCACCGCCTCCTGCGACACGTCCAGGGTCTGGAAAGTCTGGGTCCGCTCCGCCATCCGGTCCGCCCAGCTCAGGTTCGCCACCGGATACATCTTCGGCCCAGCGACCGACACCACATAGGTCGAGCCATGGTCCGACCTGTGGCCAGGGCCGGCGTTGGTCATGACGCCCTCACCTATGGCGCCGCGCGCATAGCCATGGTCATGGGCCTGAAGCACCAGGTCCACGCCATATTTGTCGATCAGCGGCTTCAGCGCGTCGCGAACGCGGCTGTTGTCCCGGTCGGGATCGATCGAGAACAGCGGGAAGTGCAGGAACAGCACCGTCCAGCGGTTTGGATTATCGGCCAGCACCTGGTCCAGCCATCGCACCATTTCGGCCCGCATGGCCTCGTCGCCATGGAACAGCGGCGCGTCGATCGAGATCAGGCGCAGCCCCTGATAATCGACGGTCCAGGCGGTTTCCTTCAGCCGCTCGACGCCCGCCGGCCCGGTCTCCGGCAGGGTGAACTGCCGCCGCCATTGGGGGTTCAGGATCGGACCGCGGCCGTATTCGTGGTTGCCCGGCGTCGGCATCTGCGGGGTCTGGGCGTACAGGAAGCCGCCCGAGGCGAACCATTCGCCCCATTCATTGTCGCTGTCGTGCCGGTTGATTAGGTCGCCGGCGTGGATGACGAAGGCCGCGTCGCCCGCCTTGCGGAACCCCATCCTCAGCGTGCGCGACGCCTCGCTGAGGATATTGTTCTGCATGTCCCCAAAATACAGGAAGGTGAAGGGCTCCGGCGTCGCAGCCGCCGTCTTGAACTGCAGCCATTCCGACCAGGCCCCGCCCGAACCGACCCGGTAGACGTAGACGGTCGCCGGCTTCAGCCCCGTCATCACGGCCGAATGATAGGCGGCGCGGAATTCCGCCGCCTCACGCACGGCCAGCACCGCGTCGTCGGTGGTCGCGGCCACACGAACGGCGGAGGCGATGAAGTCCGGCCCATCTTGGGCCTCGGCGAACTCCACCTGACCGTCCAGGCCCGGCGCGGTGCGCCAGGTGACGGCCATCTGATGCGCCGGATCGGCCGTCAGGTTCAGAATGATCCGCTCCGGCTGAACCGTCGCCGGCGCTATCGGGTGTTCGGACACCTGGACCGGCGCCGGTTCGGGTCGATCCGGCCGTTGCGTCTGGGCCAGGGCGCCGGTGGAGACGCCCAGGGCCGCGACAGCGGCCCCAAGCATGAGGGTGCGAGCAAACATCATTTTCATCCCCCTCAGAACACGTAGGTCAGGCCGAGCGAGATCGACCGCCCGTTCTTGATATAGGCCCGGCTGGACTCGGTGCTTGACCCGGCCGTGTACCAGTAGGTGTGACTGTCGAAGAGGTTCTGCACCTGCAGAGAAGCGGTTGCGCCGCCCCACAGTTTGCGCCGCACGTTCAGGTCCACGAACTCATAGTCCTGCTCGTAGGGATTGTTGCCGAAATCCTGAATGCCTTCGAGGAACTCGGACTGGTAGCTGTAGGCGGCATAGGCTTCCCATCCGCTGTGTTGCCAGAACAGCTGCACATTGGCGATCGCCTCGGGGGTCTCCATCAGCGGCAGAGTATAGCCCTCCGGGTGCCACGAAATCCCGGTCTCGGCTTCCGAGCGCTGCAGCGTCAGGTTCACGCTGGCGCCCAGGCCCGACAGGGCGCCCGGCAACCAGTAAAAGATCTGCTGAGCGCTCATCTCGACGCCGTAAACCTCGGCCCATTTGCCGTTGTTGGGCATGGAGATGGTGACGCCGTCCGGCCCGATGTTCGCCCCCGCCGTGCCGTCGCGGATATTGCTGGAGGCCGAACGGAACAGGAAGTTCTCGATATCCTTATAGAACAGACCCAGCGAATAGGCGCCGGTGTCGCCGTTGTAGCGCTCGATCGACAGATCGTAGTTGATCGCCCTCATCGGCTTCAGGTCGGGGTTGCCCTGTTCGATGCCGATTAGCACCCAGTCCGAGGTGGGGTTCTCATCGCCGTCGCCGTCCGGATCGGTGTCGTAGCTGTATTCCCGGGCCGAGGTCATACGGGCGATGTCGGGACGGGCGAAGCTGGTCCAGATCGCGGCGCGCACCTTGGTGCTGCGGTTCAGCGCATAGTTCAGATGGATCGACGGCAGGACATTGACGAAGTCGCTCTTGTCCGTGGTGAACCGCTCGCCCTGAACCTCGTCCAGCACATAGGCCGAGATGTCGTTGCGCGTGCTCTCGACCCGCAGGCCGCCGATGA
The DNA here is from genome assembly GCF_026625805.1 of Brevundimonas sp. SL130. Lineage (NCBI taxonomy): Bacteria > Pseudomonadati > Pseudomonadota > Alphaproteobacteria > Caulobacterales > Caulobacteraceae > Brevundimonas > Brevundimonas sp. SL130. The sequence continues at coordinate 1,605,171 of NZ_CP113064.1, read as the reverse complement.
TCTGGGCGTCGCCGAAGCGGGCCGTCGCCATCAGATAGCCGGCGAGAATGTCCTCCTTGAACTCGAAACTGTCCTCGTTGCTGAGTTCGGCGCTGGAAGGGTCGGTGGCGAAGCCTTCGAAGAAGCTGCTGTCGCCGTTCATCGCCCGCTGGAGTTCGGCCAGCATGGCCTGATTGTCGATGACGACGCCCAGGCGATAGAGGCCCGTATATTCGCCGTCGAACAGATCGGTGACCTCCTTGCCGTAGAAGGCCGAGAAGTCCGCCAGGGTCCCTTCCGCATCCAGATCAAGGAACTCGCCGCTATAGGTCGAGCGTTTGGAGGAATAGAATTTTGCTCCGCCCTTCACCGACTCCAGCCAGGACGAGACGGGCCGAAATTCGGCGTTGAACTGGCCCTGCCACAGATCCTCTTCCGCCCCGCCGACCTCGCCGGACAGACCGGCGAAGTCGTATTCATTCGGGTCCTGCACCGCCGCCATGCCGGCCTCGTTCAGCACCCATTTGGGGAAACGACTGTCGCCGAAGTTGACGATGTCGACGCCTTCGTTGCCCAACCAGCCGTATTTGTCGCTGCGGAACTCCATCTCGTAACTGTCGTCGATATTGTCTTCGGACTTGGCGTAGGACAGGTCGTAATCCAGCTTCACATCGCCGTAGCGGCTGACGCCGCCCAGGTTCAGCGACATCAGCGAGCCGGTCTCGCGCGACCCTTCCCAGAAGCGACGCAGGCGGAAGCCCTGCGGATCCCAGGCGCCCGAGGCGCCGTTCAGCGTGTAGTAGGACTTGGTCGATCGGTCCGCATCGGTGATGACGCCGTCGCCGTCCCGATCAACGATCTGAGCGGTCGTGTAGGAATAGATATTGCCCTTGGCGCCTGAACCTATGATGGCGTCATCCGGGCTGACCAAGTCCGTGGCGGTCTTGTCCACCTGGGTCAGTCGCGTCGAGTTCTTCGCCGTATCGTTGCGGAAGTTCAGCCGGTTGTCGAACTCATCCTGGGTGTATTCATTGAACTGGCCGCGAAAGTGGAAGTCGTGGCGATCCCCACGATAGTCTAGGCTAGCGTTCAACCCCTTGCGCTCGACCTCGGTCTCGCCGAACGCCAGGTCCATGCCGCGCAGCACGAAGGTATCGGTGTCCCAGCCCAGGCTCTCGCTGTCTTCATACCAGACAGGGGGCTGGTTATCGCCATCAACGCCGTTCTGTTCGAACTGGGACTTGCGTCGCGACCAACTGGCGGTGACGAATACGCCCCAGTGGTCGTTGAACTGGCGGCCGAAAGAGCCTGAGACCTCGCCCGAAGTCTTGTCGTCAAACTTGTCCAGGAACCCGGCCGAAGCCGACAGGACGCCATAGGTTGGCTTGTGGTCGAAGGCCGTGGGCGTACGGATGTCGATGGAGCCGCCCAGGGCGTCGCCGTCGCGGTCCGGCGTCAGGCTCTTGACCACAGTGATGGAGTCGATGCCTTCCGGCGGCAGAAAGCTCAACCGCACGCCGCGATAAAAGCTGTCGTCCGGCGAACCGGTGCCGCCGATGCGGACGCCGTTCATGGTGTAGTTGTTCAGCTCGGTCGACAGGCCGCGGATCGTGATCCGGTCGCCCTCGCCCGTGGTGTGGTTGCGCACGGCGTTGACGCCAGGCAGGCGCGACAGGGACTCGGCCACGTTATTGGCCGGCAGGTCGCCCATGTCGTCGGCGCTGATGACGTCCGAGATGAAGTCGGCGTCGCGCTTGGCGTCCAGCGAGCGCCGCATGCCGGCGGCGTAGCCGACCACGACCACTTCCTCCAACACCGTCGCATCCGGACTGGGCGTCAAGGCCTCGGCAGACTGACGCACCAGGGTCAGAACGCCGCGCACTTCGCGCGCCTCAACCCCGGAACCTGCAATCATCCGGCGGAGCGCCTCGCGGGGCGTCATCGAGCCGGAAACGGCCTGAGCCCGCAGCCCCCGCGTCAGTTCAGGATCGAAGACGATCTGCAGGCCGGTCTGACGTGACAGGGCCTGGATCGCGCGCCCCAGATCCTGCGCCGGGATATTGAGGGTGGCGCGCGCCTCGGCGCTGCTGGCGGCCTGCCAGGCCTGGGCCGGGGCGGCGGCGGATGTCAGGACGGCGACGGCGGCCGCCGCAAGGAGGCCGGTCTTGTAAATACGCATATGATAGATCCCCCGCGGCCGAACCTGGCCGCTATTGGGGAAGACGACGAACATCGCGGTCCTGACACCCGTCTTGAAAACTTGCTTTATCCGTCACCTAAGCGTCAGACAGCAGATACTGACCAGCGTCTTTTCGGGTCAATCTGAGACCATGAAGGCGGGCGATCGCAGCCAAGGCGTTCTCGGGGTTCTCATAGGAAAAACGGCCGCTCACGAGGGCGCGGCCAAGCTGTGGATCGGAGAGCGAGACCTCCACCCCTGTGGCCCGTTTCAGATCGCCGATCACGCTGATCAGGGTCGCTTCATCCAGTTCCAGCCACCCCTTGGCCCATGATGGAAAATCGGTCTCGGCCTCGGCTTGTCGCAGGCTGGCGCGCTGCACATCGCCCTTCAACACACGGGCGCGCTCCCCGGCCCGAATTCTCACGACACCGCCCTTGCTCGGCGTCACATCGACAGCGCCTTCGAACACCACGACCTCGACCATCGGGCCGTCGGGGGTCTCGAGAGAGTCCACGTTGAACCGCGTGCCGACAGCAGTGACCCGCACCCCTTGGGCTTCCACCGTGAACGGGCGGCCGGCGTCATGGGCGACTTCGAAGAAGCCTTCGCCGTCCAGTCGCAATCGCCGTTCCGTGTCGCCCAGCAAGACACGAACCTGGCTTGCGCCATTCAGTCGAACCGCCGACCCATCCGCCAGGGCCACAGCTTGCGGAGCACCGCGGCGACCCACGATCAGATCTCCCCGAAGGGAGGAGGTTGCGCCGAACAGGGCCGCGCCGGCGACACAGGCGGCCAGGCCCGCCGGCGCCCAGACCTTCATCCAGACCGGCGTCGAGGCGAACAGGCCCGGCTTCACTGTCCTGTGAGCCGCTCGCCGCGCCGCCCACAGGACGGCCGGATCGGCGATCAGGGCCTCATGCTGGTCCAGCAGCCGCTGTCGATCCGGCCGCCCCGCCAGCCAGGCGTCCAGATCGGACTGCCGCGCGGGCGTCCAGCCGCCCCCTTGCTTTTCATCCGCCCAAAGCGCCGCCGCCCGGTCGTCACGAGCGTCAAAGGATTCAATCGACATGACGCCCCTCCGCCGTCTTGCGAAGCGTCTGAGCGGCGCGACTATAGTGTTTCTGAACCGCCTCGACCGACATGTTCAATTCGCGGGCAATCTGGTCATAGGGTTCCTCGCCGACGCGGCGTCTCACGAACACCTCGCGGCGCACGGCGGGCATAGCCTCCAGGGCTTTCTGACACAGGCGCAGCCTTTCGCTCATGTCCAGCGCTTCCAAGGGTGACGCGGCGTCGTCGGCTTGATGGTCCGCGTCGCCGAAATCGTCAAAGGGCGTGGAGTCCGACCGGCGCGCGCGATCAATCAGAATGTTGCGGGCGGCCCGCATCGCATAGGATAGGGGATCCGTGATCAGCGCCACGCGCGCTCGGGAAAGAACACGCAGAATGGCCTCCTGCGCGACATCTTCCGCATCGGCGCTCGACGCCAGTCTCCGTCGCACATAGGCGAGAAGCGCACGATTGTGCGTCACAAGCGCCTGCCCCACCTCGTGCTCGTGACTCAACTGGCCGCCCCTTATCGAAGGGGCGGATATAGATGCGGCGCGTAACGAAAACTCGACGAGTTGATGTCGTTTTGACTTCAGACGGGCAGATCGGGATCACCGCGCGGGAGGCCGAAGAGCGGATTTCCGCCGAGATGGCCCGCCTTCCAGTTCGACGTAGTCGTCCACCCATGCCATGAAAACCACATCAGGATTACGGCTCTGAAAGCCTGGATCCGACGCGGGTCGTTGCGACTGACGAGGCAGTAAAGGCCTCATCGAACCAGTCGACGATCTCTCGGTAGACATCGCGGATATTGGCCGGGCTCCAGTTGAAATGCCCTTCCCCCCAATAGGTGACGAGCCGCGCCCGACCGCCTTCCCGATTGATCGCGCTGAAGATCCGCTCGGACTGCGACACAGGCACGAAATCACGGTCGGCGGTGATCAGCAGGACCGGCGCCCGGATCCGGTCCGCCTCGTAAAAGGGGCTGGCCGCCACATAGGCGTCCGGGTTCCGGTAAGGCGGCCCGTCGATCTCGCCCTGGCCGGTCTCGACCCAGCCGCTCTGCTGGCGCAGAGTCGCGAAGTCGACCGGCGCGGTGCGGCTGACGGGGGTGAACTCGCCCCACTCCCCGGCCAGATCGCTCATGCCGGCCCAGGAGATGATCGCCCGGTAGCGTGAGGACCGCGCGCCCATACCGAGGACCAGATAGCCGCCATGGCTGTGGCCCAGCAGGCCGACCCGATCGGCCGGCAGAGCCGGATAGATGGCGGAGGCGCCGTCGAGGAGGACATCGACGCGCTCGACGGCGCCGGACGGAACGGCGGACAGATCATTCAGCTCGCCGCGGAAGCCGGAGCCGGCCAGACGCCGGCCGTCGATCAGCAGAAGGGTCGACTGCGGCCCCAGGCCCCGCAGGTTCACGCTCGAGGCATAGGCGCCGTTGGAGCCGCCCCGGTCCGCGCCCGTGGTCGTCGCGATCGGCGTGCCCGCCCCGGCGTAGTTCTGGGGCAGTTCGGCCAGAACCTCGGCCACCGTGCCCAGGCCTCTCCGGTCCAGCGCGTCGCGATCCAGCGTCGTCACGGGAGACGACGGCGGCCCTGAGGACCGCAACAGGGTGCCGGTCACGACGATCTCGGACAGCTGCGCCGCCGCCGGCGGACGGACGTCGGCTTCGATCCTGCGCAGATAGATGAGGCCCGGACGGGTGGTCGACCAAGTCAGACCCGTCCCGGCCAGAAGGCGGTCCAACGCCGCGTCCGGCCCGTAGCGCCCTGTCAGCCCGTCCGAGGAAAGACCCTCGACCAGGGCCGTCGGAAAGAAAATCTGCCGATCCGACTGGGACGCGTAGAGGTTCAGGACGTCGGCCAGGCTTCCGGCCGGGATGGCGTAGGTCCGCGCCGCCTCCGCCCCGGCCGGGCCGGCCGCGAATCCCGCTGTCGCCAAGGCGCAGCCGCACAACAAGCTCACTCGATTCATCACTTCTCTCCCCACGACGCGAATGACGTCGGGGAGAGAGACCGCCTGGACCCCGGTCTACCCCGGAGCCCTCCGCGAATTATTTTCAGCCGTCAGACGAAGCCGGCCGTCCGGATCCCGGGAAGACCTCAGATCGAAGGTCGCAGACACCACCTCCACGAAGGCGGCCCTGTCGCCGGTGCGGATCACGCCGTTGACGGACGCCTGGGCGAGCGCCGGGGCGTCGAGCACGATCGGATCCTCCAGATAGCGGTTGGCCTCGGCCACCGCCTCGGCGAGCGGCGTGTCGCGAAAGACGAGACGGCCTTGGCTCCACGCGGTGACGCTGCGGACGTCCACGGCGCGCACGACCGGCCCGGCGCGCGACAGGGTCGCCTGCTGACCCGCCGTCAGCCGCCGCTGAGGACCGCCGACCGGACCTCGAACCTCAACCACGCCGGAGACGAGGGTGACCCGCGCGGCCGCTCCCGTGCGTCGGACGTCGAACACTGTGCCCACGGCGGTCACGGCGGTGTCGCCGGCCAGGACGACGAAAGGCCGCGTCGGATCATGAGCGACGGTGAACAACGCCTGGCCGTGCACGAGCCGTACGTCCCGGCGACCCTGGACGAAGCGCACCCGCACGACCGAATCCGTATCCAGGCGGACCGACGACCCGTCTGCGAGCGTGACGACGCGTTGCTCGCCGATCTCGGTGCGATAGAGGTTGCGCTGCGAGGCCCAGAGCCCGACCCCCGCAACGGCCACAAGGACGGCCAGGGCGCCGGCGAGCGCAGCGACGCCTCGGGGCGACCAAGGCCGCCGGGGGCTGCGCGCCATGGCTGCTGCGACCGCCTCGCCGACGGCGGGCGCGCCGGACAGCGCCCGCGCGCCCGTCCAGACGGATTCGACACGGCCATAGGCGGCGGCGTTCTCGGGATCCTGCCGCCATTCGAAGAAGTCTTGAACGGTTTGCGTGCTCACGCGCGGCGCCCCGAGGCGGAGATGCCACTCCGCCGCTTCACGCTCGGCCGTTCGCACCCGATTGGTCGGGCTTTTCATCGTCCGCCCCATTCTAGCGGAGCTGGGCCGCGCAATGCGCCAGGGCCTTGGTCATCCGCCATTCAACGGTCTTCTGGGCGATGCCCAGACGCTCGGCGATCTCGGCGTTGCTGAGACCGACAAAACGCGACATCACAAAGACATCGCGCAGCGGTTCTGGCAACCCAAGGATGATCTGCTGCAGAAGAAGCGCTTCGTCCTGAGCGGCGGCGGCGCCTTGATTGCCCCAATCGAGACCGCTGCGGGTCTCGTCGCCACGCGCCCGACGACGGCCCAGGTCCGCCGCGCATCGGCGGGCGATCGTCAGCAGGAGCGCGCGAGGCGACCGGACCTCAACGGCGTCGCCATAAAAGGCCACCATCCGTTTCCAGGTCTCGTGGGCGATATCGTCGCTCTCCTCGCCGAAGCGCCGGCGCAGGGACCGGGTCAGCCAGCCGCCGTGATCGCGATAGAGTCCGGCCAGACGGCCGTCTCGCCTTCCGATGCGCTGGCTCTGATCCGACACGGGTCCGCCTCCTTTCGCAAAGAGGCGAACCCGGCCGATGCCGGATGTTGAGAACGTGGATTGAGACACGCGCGAGCGCCTTTAGCCTCGCCCCAAAGGGCAAGGCCTGGACATACGCGCACGCCACCCGAGCACCGGAGCGTAACATCAGGTCGAACAGTTCAATCGAGGTTCTCACGCCTCGGCGTCCCTACGAACGCACCAGGAGTCTCATCCAGAAATCGCCGCCTGACAAGAGGCCGGGTTGCGACCCGACGAACCTGACGTAGAATGCCGCTGTCCGACCGGATTGCCGCCGCCCTGTCCAAGCGCCCCGCGCCAAAGGCGTCGGCCATGCCAACAGTCATGTTCTCACACTTCCGGTCGGGCACCCCGCCTGATTCCATTCGTCGCAGCACAACCGCGACCACCGGCCCATGCGCTGCCGTCCCGCTCCTCTCGTGCTAGACTCGAATCATCATGAAGGACGCCCTCGACCATCTGCCCGAGCGCCAGCAGCGCGAGCTGGAGCGGATCAAGACCATCCTGCTCGACGAATTCGACCGCGCCATCCAGGCCGGCGGCGGCCCGACCCAGTCCTGGCGGCGCGACGGCAAGATCCTCAAGCTGATCCTGTTCGGCTCCTATTCGCGCGACGACTGGGTCGATGCGCCCGAGACCGGCTACCAGTCCGACTTCGACATCCTCGCCATCGTCAGCCATCCCAATCTGACGGACATCTCCCACTACTGGTATGTCGCCGAAGACAAGATCGCCCGCGACCCCGCCATCGGCCGCATCGTCAATCTCATCGTCCACACCATGGGCGAGGTGAACCAGGGCCTGACCCAGGGCCAGTATTTCTGGACCAGCGTCATCCAGGACGGCGTCGAACTCTACGCCCTCCCCGGCCACGCCTTCGCCACGCCCAAGCCGCTGACGCCGCAGGAAGCGGTCGAGATGGCGGAGCGGTATTTCGCTGAATGGTCGGAAAAGATCGGCAGCGCACTGGACTTAGCTTCATATGCGGATGAGCGCGGAAATAGGAAGGACGCCGCCTTCCTCCTTCATCAAGCCGTCGAGCGATCCTACGCGTGCTTCCTCCTAGTCCACGCCTTCTATTTTCCGCGATCTCACAACATCAAGTTCCTCCGATCCCAAGCCGAAGCGATGGATCAAGCCCTCGTCGCTGCGTGGCCACGCGAGCAGCGCGCTGATCGACGACGGTTCGAGATGCTGAAGCGGGCGTATGTCGAGGCCCGCTACGCCGACAACTACGATCTCTCAGTTGAGGACCTGGCGTGGCTGTTCACGGCGGCGCGGCGCCTACAAGCGCTGATTGACCCCGCCTGCCGCGCTCGGATTGAGATGCTGCGGCGCGACGCCACAGGCTGAGCCTTGCTCCCCGCGAAGCTCCCGCTGAACATCGCAAATGCGGCAGGAGCGGGCGTCAGAACCTGGCCAGGAAGTGTATCTTCAACCGATCAAGTTGCCGCTTCCGCTACCGCATGCGTTCGCGAATCCGGAGCAGTCGCGGCCGGCAATAGTAACGACGGCGCCTGAGTCCCGTTAGCCGACATCGAGAGACGCCTTGGGGTCAATGGACTTTTCCCATTTCCACGGCCAAGGGGGGGGCTGCTTGTTGTTGCGGTAGCTGAGAGGCGAAGAGGCCCCGATCACGCGATAACCCAATTGCTGCCGAACGCCTGACTGTGCAGATCGTCGGCGACGAGACCTGCATCTACCAGCCCGTCTTCTTCATCCTCTTCCAGCGTTCTTTGGTGATCCGGGTGCGCAGTTCGCTGAGGAGCGCTGCGGACGCTTTGAGACGCGCCGTATCCGCCGCTCGTGCGGTCGTACCGAAGTCTCCACCAGTGAGTGCATCTGCCAAGTCCGCAAAGAGGGCGTCATCTGCGACCGGCAGGTCAAACTCATCGCGCAGTAAGCCGCTCGTCGCGATCACCTCCGACTGAAGGGAAAGAATCTTGGCTTCGATCACGGCGTCGCCGACCTTAAGTTTGCGCGACCAATAGTCGGCAGCCAATTGCTGCAGGACGGCAAGATCGGCGCGTAGTGCGTCGCACAGTTTGGTCGCCTGATCTCGCTTGGCCTTGAGTCGCTCGATGACGATGTTCGTCAGGCCCGAAAAAAGGACTGCAACTAGCGCTGGGGCGAGCAGCTTGTCGGTAAACCAGCCAAAGGCAGGACCGCTCAACCAGGTCCATCCCCCTGCCAACAAATCGCAGATCATCTCCATTGCGCCGTCCCACACCTCGGCGCGGCCAACTCAGCCGCGAATGCGGCGGGCAGCGTCATCGATGTAGCGATCAATGAGCGTGATATATGGCCGCAGGGCGGAGGACTTGGCGCTCAACTTAATCTGGTCACGAATTCGAGCATTGGCGTTCTCGCGCCGAAACAAGCCGCCGAACGCCTCCTCTAGAAAGGAGGATGGCAAACCGGCAACGTCGTCGAGTTCAACCACAAGGGTTTCGCCAGCATCGATTTCCGGCTCAAGCAGGCGCTTCCGGAACGCCTCGCCTGAATATGGACCATCACGCGTTAGGCGGCCGCCCGGCGTAGCCGAGAAGTCGCGTGCAATAGAAATGGTCTTCATACCTGTAGCTCCCGCGCGCCAATCGTAGCCCGCCAACGGATCATAGTGCCACAGAAACGTGACGTAAGCGTGGTCCGTTCCAACTCACCGCCTTTAGCGTATACGACGTCACCTTTCAAACTCGTGAAGCGTACATCGGCATAGTCGAACGTTTCGGCAAGTTCGCACATCCTCCAGAGACCATTGCCGCGGCCGTCCGCTTCGTCACCGAACAGAGCGTCGCTCGATACCCCCGACCGGCCGTACTGAAGCGCCCCGGCGATTACGTCCGCGTCGTTGCGCTCAATGCGGCGTCCGACAAGCCCATCCAGTAGTCCTCGGCGCTGAAGGGTTGTTGGAATGCCGACGCCCTGATCGTAAACAACCAAATGAAGATAGCCTTCGCGGTGATCGATCAAGGCTCCCGCCCACCAGCGCCGAACGCGCGGTAGGCCGTCGCCGGGATACTCGTCGAGATAGGCATGGCCGATAGCGTTATTGAAAGCCTCGACGAGCGCGTCGTAGACAGCGAGTTGCGACGCATCTCCTGGCGGGGCGCAGCGATCGTTGAGAGCGTTGCGCAATTCGAGTGCTTTGCCCGGATCGGCACGCGTGCAACTCAGGAAGGGCACGATGGAAAGGCCAGCAGCCTCGGCTGGTCCGACGAAGTCGGCAATCGGAACCGATTGGCGCACACGTCCAGCCTCAATAACCGTATAAAGCCCGAGGCCGTAAAGTATCGAGCGAACCTCAGGGTGCCATTTCTCGTCGTCCATTAGAGCGCGCATGCCAAGAACACGGCGGACCCGGTCGATCTCAGCGGCGAGCAGAAGGGCACCCTCGACGTCGATCCGAGCAATGCGGTCCAAGTCTACATAGAGGCTCGGTCTGCGCTTTGTTCCAAAGCCTCGGAAACGGTCATTGACGAAGACTTGACGCCTGAGCTCGTAGACATAGCTCATGATCTCGTCGTGGTTGAACTGGAGTCTGAAATCCTCCGGCGCCGTTAGCCGCGTACAACTGTAGACGCGACCAGCCCGGCCGATCCGCGTGGATCGGTTCAGGGGCCAACGCTGCACGCCCTCTGTGCTCTCCTCGAACCGTACCATATCAACGGTCCAGGAACTGGCGCGCCTCTGGTGACGGATTTTGGACCGGTCAGTGGTCTTTAGAATTTGGTTGTAGCGCTGATTGGTCGCCTTGCGTCGACGTCGATAAAGCAACAGCAGTATCTTGCGCCGGGCGCGGGGGGACAATCGACGCATCTCCAACGCCTAGCGAGATTCCGCCGCTAGTTCCAGATCGCCGTTTGCCCAAAAAAGATCCCCATTCCAAGTCATCGAGATGCCTAGCAGCAGACTTCTCCGTCGCCACAGAGAGTCAGACCTACGCACTCGGCTGGAGCTCCAAACCGTAAGTGAAAGTGGACTTCGCCAACCACCGAGTTGAATCAGCAGCAGCCGTTGGTGGCTGAGGTCTGAGAAGCGCCGATACCGTTGAAAAAGTCGCCTGGCTGATCGGCTTGAAGAGCGGCATGGTCAGGCTGTGACGGGGTTCGTGACGCTTCAGGCCTTCAGGCGGGTGCTGGGGCGGTCTGTAGCGGGATCAGACGGGCCATTTTGCGCAGGTTCTGGGCGGTGGCGGCGAGGAGGAACTCGTCGCGGGCGCCGCAGGGACCGCGAAGGCGCAGCCGGTCCAGCCTGAGGATGCGCTTGAGGTGGGCGAACAACATCTCGACCTTCTTCCGCTCGCGCCGGGAGGTGACGTAGGCGTCGGTCCTGGCGATGTCGCGGGCGACGTCTCTGGCGCCTTCGTGGATGGAACGGGTCACCTTCCGAGCCGGCCCGTTGGGGCAGCAGTTGGGCTTCAGCGCGCAGGCGTCGCAGTCTATCTTGGAGGCGCGATAGCGATAGGTGTCATCCGGCGGTGTATCGGGGTGATCGGCGCGGAAGGCTCGCCGATATTGTTTCAGTTCCTTGCCGCCCGGACAGCGATAGAGGTCGGCGGCACGGTCGTAGGTGAAGTCGGCCCGGGAGAAGGTCCCATCCGTGCGACCAGACTTGTCGATGATCGTGATGTGGGGTGCGATCCCCTGGTCGTTGACCAGCCATTCCAGCATCTCGGCCGAGCCATAGGCGGTGTCGGCGGCAAGGTGATCGGGGTGGAGATCATGCCGCTCCCGGACCCGCTCGATCATGGTGCGGGCCGCAGTCAGCTCGGCCGGCCGCACGGCGGTGGAGGCTTCGACATCGACGATGACGGCGTGTTCCAGATCAATCAGGTAGTTGGTGGCATAGGCGAAGAAGGCCGGCCCCTTGTTGGCGGCGGTCCAGCGCGCGGCCGGATCCACCGGCGAGATAAACTTGGGCGTCACCGGCGTGGCCGCGCCGAACGCCGCGTCGTCCAGCACCGCCAGGTACTCGTCGATGGCCCGGCTGGACGCCTCGGGCGGCAGACCGGGATCGCCGGGCACGCTGCGCTCGCGGTTCGCCTCGGCCTTGATCAGGCTGGCGTCCACGGCGAAGCCCTCGCCGCCGACCAGGCCTTCGGACATGCACCGCCGCAGGACCGTGTCGAACAACTGACGCAGCAGGTCGCTCTCCCTGAAGCGGCCGTGGCGGTTCTTGGAGAAGGTTGAGTGGTCCGGCACGACGCCTTCCAGACCCAGCCGGCAGAAACAGCGATAGGCCAGGTTCAGGTGGACCTCTTCGCACAGCCGACGCTCTGACCGGATGCCGAAGCAGTAGCCGACCAGCAGCATCCGGATCAGCAGTTCGGGATCGATCGAGGGGCGACCCATGGCGCTGTAGAACGGAGCCAGATGCGCGCGCAGGCCCTCCAACTCGACAAACCGGTCAATCGACCTCAGCAGGTGGTTCGCCGGGACGTGGTCCTCCAGCGAGAAAGTATAGAACAGGGCCGCTTGATCGACCCGCCGCTCGCCCATCATCACGCCGCCTCCGGTCTCAATGACCAGAGTGAATCAGCCCCTGAAGCCCGTGGCAATTGCCGACTTTTTCAACGGTATCCGCCAAGAGCGGACCTTGGATCGGCTCCAACTAGGCGACCTATGGGCAAGGCGCATAGCTGTCGTCGACCCAAAGAATGAGTCGGGGGCGTCTCGGCGGCGAGATAGCCGTTAGCGGCAAGCGCCTTCGTGAGGGCTCCGCGGCAACGAGCCCGGGGAGCGAAGCTGCGCGGAAGGGGCATGACTCGCGCGCCGAGGCAGGCTTCCGACCGCTGACCAGTCCACAGGAACCTGCAGAGCCCTCCTTGCGAAAAGGGTGGCCCGACCACTTCGTCTTGGGGACGAACCCTCTCGACACACAAGATGTAGACGGCTAGAACGAATCACCGAATGATGCTGGTTTGGGTAAACAGCCCTTCAATGCTAAGCCGACTCGGCCTATGCCCGGTGCGTAGGCGAGCCGACGACCGCCCGATTTGAGCGGTAGCTGATCGCCAACATCGATGTCTGATGGGCCGACCTGGTCGGCTTGTCTCAGCGCCGGTCGAACCCCACATGGGTCAGCTCGGCCGTTTGTGAGCGTATGTGTGGCGTAGCGTATGGCGGGAAGAGAGCGGCCCGAACTTGCCGGAACGGAAAGCCGCCCTCTCCCCTTCCCGACTCGCAAGGGCCGGTGACCGACCTTTATCGGGGGGACCGTTAGCAGACAACGGGCCCAACTGATATTCTTCGTCACGGGCAGGCGCGGGTTCTCACCCTCTGGAGCCCTTGATGCCCAAGCTTACCTTCTATCCGTTGAACAACGCGGACTGCTGCCTGATCGACCTCGACGGCGGCCAAAAAATCATCTTCGACTACGCGCACCAAAAGGACGCGAGCGATCCGAATGACCTGCGGATCGACTTGGAAAAGGCGATCCGTGACGACCTGAACGCGGCGAAGCGTAAGGACGTCGATGTCTTCTGCATCACGCACCTGGATAAGGACCACATCTGCCGGTCCAGCGAGATTTTCTGGCTCGAGCACGCGGCCTGCTACCAAGGCGACGACCGGTTCAAGATCAAGGAACTGTGGGTCCCGGCGTGCGTCATCCTGGAGGACGGGCTCGTCGATGAGTCCCGCGTCTGGCGGCAGGAGGCCCGGCATCGCCTGCGGCAAGGCAAGGGTATCCGCGTGTTCTCGCGGCCCGATGTCCTGCGCAAGTGGATCGAGTCCGAGAACCTGGACTTCGACGCGCTGCAACACCTGTTCGTCGACGCTGGTACGCTGGTGCCGACCTTCACGCTCGGCAGCCACGGTGCGGAGTTCTTCGCCCACTCGCCGTTTGCCAGCCGCCTCGACAACGGTGAGCTGATGGACCGCAACACGGATGGAATCTTCGTCCAGGTCACGTTCGAGGTTTTCGGGGTCAAGACCCGGTTGATGCTCGGCGCGGACGCGGACTACGAAGTGCTCAGCGCCATCGTGGACATCACGAAGTACCACAACCGGCCTGAACGCCTGGAGTGGGACGTGTTCGAGCTGCCCCACCACTGTTCGTACCTCTCGCTTGGGCCCGACAAGGGCGCGGAGGAAACCGTGCCCGTGGATCAGGTCAAGGAGCTGTACGAAACGCACGGGCAGCGTGGCGGCATCATCGTCTCGACCAGCAAGCCGATCCCGCAGACCGGCAGCGACATTCAGCCGCCGCACCGGCAGGCTGCCAACTACTACCGGCGCGTCACCGGCTTCAACGGCCTGCGCGGCGACTTCAAGGTGACGATGGAACACCCGAAGGTGAGCGCGCCAAAGCCGCTGCTCATTGAGATCGACCACACCAAAGCCCGGATCGTCACGGCGGTCGCCAGCGGCGCTGCGGTGCTGACCGGAGCGGCCGCACCGCGCGCTGGTCGCGGCCCGATCCTCCGCCTGGTCTGAGGCAGACCGTTGACCGATCCGTCAGCAGAGCTGCTTGAGAAATGGTGCGGGCCGGTCGTTGAACGCGATGCGGCTACGGCGGGAAAGGCGCGCGAATTCGCCGCCTTTCTCGCCGCCCGCGACGACGTTGGCGCGAGTCTGATCGAAGTCCGCCAAGGCAATGGCCGTTCATGGGTCGTGGTCGAGTTCGAACTCGACGTTGGCCAAAAGCCGGTCGTTGATATCGCACGTCGGGAGCGCGTCGCGCTTGGGTTCACCGCTGAGGATACCGAATGGCCGACGGCACTAGTGATCCGTGACGACTTCCCGCGCAACCTGCCCCACACCTTCCTCACTGCGCCGGACGAGCCCTCCGTCCTCTGCCTGAGCGAGGAGCCCTGGGATGAGGCGAAGCGGCGCTGGTCCCCGAACCTTCTGGTTCGCACGGCCCGGCACTGGTTCAACGCGACGGCGAAGGGCGAACTGCATACGGCAGACCAGCCCTTGGAGCCCTTCGTCGTTGGTTCGGCACATCAGGCCATTCTGCCGCCGAACTATGTCGAGCTCTGCGCGACCATACCAGCACGCCTGTACGGCTACGGCATCGAAGGCACTCCCGTGGTGCGCTTCTTCGGCAGCAAGCCAGAAGGGTTGAAGAACCATCCCGGTTTCACGGCCGTGCATTTCGTGTTGCCGACCCAGACGCACGGGTTCATCAGGCACTCGGCCCGGACAGCTGCCGACCTGATCACCCTGTTCAGCGTCGAAGGCTTCGACTTCAAGGCGAAGCTCGGAGAAGCCCTGCGCGGCTGGCTGACTGATCCTTCCCTTCGCGCGACACGCCCCGTCATCATCGTCAGCATCCCCACCGCCCGCGCGGCGGGCGAGAAGGCCGAGCGCACCGATACCCGCCTGTTCATGCTTGCCGTGACCGTGCGCGAGCTCGGCGTATCGCTCGACATCTGGTCCGCGATCACCGACGACCAGGGCCGCATGATCGAGGGTGCTACGCTGGGCCCCCTTAACCCGACCTTTGACGGCTCCAACGTGCCCGTCATGCTCTGGAGTACCTTGACCGACATCACCCGCGAGGCGGCGGCGCGGTTCAATGGATACGAAGGTCCGACCGGGCTCGGAATCCTGGTGGTCGGCGCCGGTGCATTGGGGTCGCAAGTGGTAGGCAACCTAGTGCGAATGGGCGAGACCGTCACCGGCGTCGCCGACCAGGATCTTCTGCTTCCGCACAACCTCGCCCGGCACGGTTGCTACAGCGATCAAGGGGTGGGCATTTCCAAGTCCAAGATCGTTGCATCGCAGACCAACGAATTCCTGAACGCGCGGGCCGAGACGGCGGCGTTCGATCTGAACGTCCTGCAACCAGCCGGTGACGACGCAGAAATCTATCAAGCGGCTGTAGGAAAAGCCGATGTGATCCTCGACCTCGCGGCGTCGGTGGCGGTATCGCGGAGTTTGGCGATCGACTGCCCGGCGACAGCCCGGCGCGCGGCCGCCTTCCTGAGCCCGAGCGGCCATGACTTGGCCGTCCTGGTCGAGGACGTCGGGCGCAGCGTCCGGCTGGATGAGCTGGAGATGGCCTATTACGCGGCCGTGGTGAACGACCCAGCGCTGGCGGGTCATCTCAATGCCACTGGGCATGTCCGCTACGGCCAGAGCTGCCGCGACCTGAGCGGCCAGATCGAGCAGGCGCATGTGGCAATCAACGCGGGCATCGCAGCCAAGGCGCTGCGTGCTGCTCTGGCCCAGGATGAGCCCGTCGCAATGGTCTGGCGCACCGATCCCACCACGCTGGAAGTTCGCGCGGTTGAGGTCGACGTGCGAGCGATGAAGCGATTTGAAGCGGGCGGCTGGACGATCCTTGTACGCCCTGGCCTACTGGAAGCGATCTGGGAGCGCCGCAACGAGCGGCTGCCTGTCGAGACAGGCGGGGTGTTGCTCGGAGACTTCGATACGTCGCGCAAGCTGATCTACCTTGTGGACGCACTTGCGACGCCGGCCGACAGCAAAGAGGACCAGGGCTCGTTCATTCGGGGGAGCTACGGCCTTCCCGATGCGGTGGCCGAAGCAGAGTCGAAGACGCAGCAGATGCTGAGCTACGCGGGCGAATGGCATTCGCATCCGACTGGCTACGGAGTCCTGCCCAGCGGCGATGATGTAGAGCTTTACGGCTACATGGCAGCTCAAATGGCGGTCGAAGGCTACCCTCCGATCATGCTGATCGCTGGGGAAAACGAGGTCAGTTTGATTGTCGAGGACCAACGAATTCCCCTAGAGCGGCTTGGAGGGCAGTGATGGACTTCTTGAAGAACTTCGACAGCTACGACCTCAAGGCGCGGGTTTCTCCGGCGCTACTGACCATGCTGCCGGCGGTGGCGACGCTGCTGGCCTGGTATCCCGCGCTGCTCACCAGCAACGTCGGCGCGGCGGTTCTGACCGTCATCAACACCTGCGGCCTGCTGTTTCTTTTCGCCGAGTTGAGCCGTTCGCAGGGGCAGCGCGCACAACGGCACCTTCTCAAAGAATGGAAGGTGATGCCGACCACGCGGATCCTGCGCCACAACGACGACGCCCTCCCCGCCGAGGTGAAGGCTCGCTATCATCAGCATCTGGCAACCAAGCTCGGCAGCGCACTTCCGACCGCGGCTGAGGAAACCGCCGCCCCCGCTGCAGCGGACGCCCGTTATCAGTCCGCGATATATTGGCTCATGGAGCAGTGCCGCGGGCCGGCGCACTTCCTGATCTTGAACGAGAACATGTCCTACGGCTTCCGGCGCAATCTCATCGGCCTGAAGCCAGCCGGTATCCTGGTCTGCATCGCAGCGATCGCAGCCGTCGGCTTGGTCCTTTGGACACGCTATCCGCATGCCGGTGGCTTTGTTTGGGGTGCAGTCTGGACGACTGCCTCGACATTGCAGCCGGTTCAGGCGGGTGCGCTTGGGCTGAGCTTGATCGCCCTGACCGGTTGGCTTCTGGTTGTTCGGTCAACTTGGGTGAAGGAAGCGGGAGATCTGTACGCGCGTCGGCTTCTTGCGGCGTGTGAGACGTCGCAAACTGCCCAGGCGTGAGACCTTGCGCCTCTGCCGTACCGCTGCGCCCCACCAGCGGACGTTGCCAACCGCCGCTTTGAGTCAACAGGCGAACCTCCTTGCGACGAATGCAATAGGCCCAGCTTTCACCGGGCCCATCGATCAATCAGGAAACTGCTTTTGATCCTTTGCGTAGGAAGCCGCCTGATAGGGTCCCGATGGCAATCCTTGGCCATACACATGGGTGGCGAGCAGGTTCGCCTGCTGGGTCAAAGGGATGTAGTTGGGTTTGGCTTTCTCGATCGCCGCCACAATGGCCTGGGCCAGGAGGTCCGCCAGCGGGTTGCCCGACGAGCCGCCTTGCGGGCTGTAGGACATCGCTTGCGTGTTCGACCATAAGGTCTGTCCGGTCCGGCAACTCTTCAGCGTGTATTCGAACTCCACATTAGTGGAGGTCGAAATGATGACGTATTGGGACTCCCACTTCTTGATCTCGACGAACATCACAGTGTCGCAGCCGAACAAGGGCTGGAAGCGAGAAGCATCCGCCTGATGAACCAGCCCGGCGTCAGACAGGCCTTCATCTTCCAGAACGCGCTTCACCATATGAGCGGGAAAGACATAGTATCCGCGCTCCGCCACGGGCCGCGAAATCGTCGACACGAAATAGTCCGCCGCATCCACGTTGACGGTCGAATTCAGCGCGGGAACAACAAGGACGCTCCTGGGCGCCTCGGCGCGGAGAGCGGCATAACTTTTCGGCGTCGGAGCGGTGACACAGGCCGAGGTGGCCGCTGCGGCTAAGACCGACACGGCGAGCGCGGGTACTAGAGAGAAGCGCATCAGTTTTGTCCTCCGGACACTGTTGTCGCGCCGCCAAGCTTCTGGATTACGCTATCCATGAAAGCGGCCGACTCCGGGAAGAGCGCCCGCTCCTGCTGGAAATTCAGGATCGCGGATGCGGCGTCCCCCTCTTCGAGATAAAGATAACCCAGTTCGGCGTACAAGCCCGGCGCGACAGCATCGCGCGCCTTGCCGCGCTCGATCGCCTGCTCGAGGGAGGTCTTGTAGACGCCTCGGTTTTCCGGGTTCTGGCTGTAGGCGTAAAGGCCTTGCTCGTACCCGCCCCACTCGAACCGGCTTGTCGGGGCGCAGGCAGTCAAAGCGACGCAAAGAGCCGCCACGGCGACGGCTCTGCTGATCAATTTATAGGTCATGGAATGCGGACCTCGATCCGGGCGCCGGCCGACGCAAAAACGGCCTGGCTATGAAGCGGCTGTCCAGCCGCCGTGATCAGTATGTCGTGACGGCCAGGCGAAATGGGAACGCCCGCGCCTTGCTGGCCGACCGCGCCAAGATCGCGGCCGTCGATTACGATTCGAGCCTCGGCCGGCGCGTTCACGACGACGAGCATCCCCTCAGCCAAGCCCTGTGAAACGTCGCGCGCGGCATAATTCTGCACGCATCCGCTGCTAAGCGCGGCGCCGGATAGGGCGACCGCTATTAAAAGACGTCTCATTGGCGGATCTCCACAACCTTCAAGCCCGCGACCGCGGCCGGCAATGCGCCTTGGACGATGCGGGCCGTCGCGCCCTCGCTATCCGGCGTGGCCCCGAAAAAGCCGGTCAACTCTATCTCCGCAACTTTCGAGCCGGGGAGCGTGATCGGCAGGCCGCTCTGGCTGCTCGTCACCACCTCGCCAGGCGTTTCGACGGAAAAGCGATCTCCTACCCGCAAGCCCTGGCTCGATCCGCCGCTTATGAAGACGGTCTCGCCCGAAACGCGCAGAATATCGGTGAACCAGGCGCGTTGTTGAAGCTGATTGATGACATTGGTCATGGTGTCCGCAATCGCTGCCGCGATAGCCTGATCGTTCAGCGTCGAGTCATAACCTGCCCGCGTGCCGAACCCGGCAACCTCGCCCGTCTCGGTCGTGGCCTCGCCTGCGCCAGACGCCGTGAAGAACACCTGACCCGTACGCACATCGACGAGACGTATCTCCACGGTCGCGTTCACGGCCTGGCGACGCTGCGAGTTCAGAAAGCCCTGCTTGCCTTCATTGCGTCGTCCGAGTTGGGTCACGGACCCCATCAGTAAGGTGTCCACGCCAACGAGGCGCGCCGCTTCCGCAGACGAGATAACGCGCTCAGAGTTCAGCGCTTCAAGATCGCTGCGCTCGAAGACGTAGAAATGTCCCGAGCCCACCAGCGCGTTCACGAGCATATCGCCGGCCTGGCTTGCGATAGGATCGGGCTGGCCGGGGCTTAAAAGTAAGCGACCATAGGACGTGCTGTTTGAAAACCGTCCCACTGCAACTCGGCGCTTCAGCCCTGGCCGCTGCTCCGACGTAGCCGCACTGGTTGAAGAGTTTGCCTGCACCGCTGGCGCAGCAGACAAAACAGCGACTAGAGCCGCTGCCGCGCAAGCGGCAGAAACTCTTCGAAAGTTCAGCATTCAAATGCCCCCGATATTCGAGCAAGGCCTTGCCATGAAACCATAACGCTTGGCAACCATCAGTAGATCAGCTTCGCCTTCGTCCGACGACGGCTCTAGGCCGCCCACACCTCGTTCAGCACCTTCGCCGCCAGCGCCGCCTTATCCTGCGGCAGAAACCGTCCGTAGTGGGCCGCCACCGTCTGGGGCGTGTCCTGGATGGCATAGCTGGCCTGCTCATAGGAGCCGGTCTGTTTGAGGACATGGGTCGCCAGTACGTCCCGGACGCTGTGCGGTCCGTGCGACAGAAGCCCCTTGATCGCTCCCCTGCCCGTCCAAGGATTGTAGATCCCGTGCCGTTGGATGGTCAGCCGCCAGGCCTCGTAGAAACCGCTCTGCGTGAACTCCGCACTCCGACTGGTCCGCTTGACCGTCTTGACGAAGAAGACCCCGGGGTCCCTGGCGCCGGCCAGCAATCGACCGCGATCGACTTCAATATAGGTGTCGAGCCATCGATAAAGCGCGCCCAGATCAGGGAGCAGCAGCCGAAAGGGGCGCTTCGAGAAATAGGCGGAGTTCGCGTTCTTGAAGGCGGCGCAGGGAATGAAGACCTCCCACCCCTCATCCCGCATCGACCAACGCAGTTCCCCTCGCTTCAGGGCTTCAAGCTCGCGCTCCGTGCGGGGTGTTTCGTTTCGACGGCACAGCAGCAGCTGACGAAGATTCTTCTGGCGAAGCCCCAGATGCAGACCGAAGCGCAGCATTAGGAAGGCCCGCACGAACTCCGCAGCCGCGCGCGGATGACGTCTCCGATCTGGCATACGCGCGAGCACATCCTCGGCGATACGGCGATACTCCCGGACCGGGCTCGGCGACTCGAGAATCGGCAGGATCGGCTCGAAAGGGTCCCGGTGAATCCGGGCGACACGTTGTACCTCCCGGGCCCGCGCCAGCGTATGACGATGCACGACATCGCAGGCGCCCGCCCAGTCGGCCTGGGCTTCAACGATCATGTCTTCGGTCACCAGGCCCGGCACCGTGGGCATGTCGCAGGCTAGCGCCGGGGACTGCCGCAACCACCCGGTCCGCTCCCGCGTCAACGCCGCCGCCAGGAGCAGCATTTCCGCCTCCCATCCGGTGAAGAAGCCACGCCTCTGCTCCCTCCACTGCACATACCAGTCCCAGACCGCCGGGAAGACGAGGAGCCCCAGGGTCAGGTCTTTCGCGGGAACGCCCAGCCCCTTCACCGCGCTGTCCGCCGGCGCGGCCATGGCGCCCAGCATAAGCGCCAGGTGTTCGCCCCTCTGCATCGCCGTCGCCTCGCCCCAGACGCCTGAGCGTTCGAAGCCGATATCGGTCAGGGTCGCGGATTTGAACCGGACCAAAGCCGCCATCTCCGCGCGCAGCCTGGGCGGCGCCTGGAGACAGGCCGCTCCATTGCCGTCAAACCGGAAACCGAAGCGCTGGCGCGAAACCTCAGAATGGTAGCGCCTGTAGGCCGTGCCCCCAGCGAGAATGCGCGTGCGGACCCAGTCGAGGATTTCCGCCTGCTCGCGGCGCCCTCGGTCCCTGAAGTCGTCCGGAAGATGCCAGGCCAGCCGCCGCGCCTCAGACCGCGAAATCCCTTTAGGCGACAGAGCCCCCGTCGCCCGCCAACGCCCCATCCGCTCTGTAAAATAGCCCGCCTCAAGCCTGTAGCGATGCTCTATGAAGCCGAGCACCTTGAGGCTGGTCGAGCTTTGGGGCGTCTTGGCCCCCGTTCGCCATGCGGCGATGGCGTGCTGGTCAATCGAAAGCCCGGCCGCCGCCAGAGCCTTGTGCATCCGGTAGGTGGTGTCGCCATGCCGCTTCATCTGAAGATCGAGGGCGGCGTGAAAATCACCCGGGTCCTCGGGCGATGGCCACAAGAGATCGGGATGCAGAACAATAGGATCGGGACGCCGTCCCCGACGGGGGGAAGACGGCGCGGCGGCAGGCGAAACAGGCGACAAGACAAACTCCATGAGCCGTCGCCTCGGCGGCGACCCTCAAGAGACGTCCGACAATGCCCCTGACCCCGGATCGCTTCCCCAATAAAGCGGCAAGCTCGCAACGTCTTAAAAGCGCCATCAGCAGTTTTTATTGCAGCCTCATAAAGAGGACATCCACTCGTCTCGCCGCACTTACCCGAGACTGTCCTGTCCCGGGATTGCGCGCGCCAGTGAGAAGCTCACCTCCAGCCCGGTTGCACCTATGTCGGACAGTCCAAAATCAAGGCGGCTGTTATGGCCGGCGATGATCTGTGACACGAGGCTGAGGCCGATGCCGGCGCCGCTGGGCCGGCTGGTGAAGAAGGGTTTTAGGATGGTCTCCGGATCCAAGCCGCCTAGGCCAGGGCCGTTGTCCGACACCTCGAAACGAACCACGCTCGTTTCGACGCCGACCGACAGGCGAACGCGCGGCGCTTCGGCGGCGCCGGGTCTGGAGGCGACCGCCTGCGCCGCATTAAGCAGGAGATTGATTACGGCCTGCACCAGGAGGTCTGGGTCAGCCAACACGGTCACGTCAGGCATCCGCGACAGCTCCAGCGTGACGCCGTCTCCTGCATCGTGTCTCTCGAAAAGGCGTTGGACGTCCGCAACCAAAGGCGCAACCGTCACCGGGCGCAGTACGGGCAGCGGCAATCTGGCCAGCGCCCGATAGGATTCGACGAACCGAAGCAAGCCGACTGACCGGCGCTCAAGGACGGCCAGCGCATCCCCGGCCCCTTCCCTGTCGCCGTCAGCGAGCAGCAATTGCGCACTCTGCGCCAGGGACGTTACCGGTGTCAGGGAGTTCATGATCTCGTGAGAGAGGACGTCAAGCGTCTCTCGAAGGGTCGCGGTCTCGCGCGCACGGAGTTGCTCTTCGATGTCGGCAAGGGCGATCAACCTCGCCGGGCCATCCTCCTGCACGATGTCGGCGAGCGAGGCCGCATAGGCCCGTGGGCGGGGCCGCCCCAGCATCAGCGGCGTAGCGTCGGCCATCAACGGGCCGCCGGCCACGCGTAGCAACTCATCGGACGCGCCCAGGATCGGCCCATCCGTGACGAACAAGGCCCGAGACGCCCGGTTGAGTGCGAGGAGACGACCGTCGGGGGACCGGCTCACCAGGGCGGTCGGGACAAGGTCAAGCACATGAGCCAGCCAACGGCGCCGTGCCTCGGCGGACCGTCGCTCATCAAGATCGAATCCCGAGGCGGCGCCCCCGCCCGTCGGGGACCAGATACGGGCGAGACGCCCAAGCGCGGGGAGAGCGGCCAGAACCGCCAACACGCCCAAGGCCGCCGCCGTCGCCCACAGGCTTCGATCAATAGCAGCCCAGAAGCCGACCCCTAGGACAAATGCTCCGAGGAAGGCGACGGTCGCGCCGAACCGTTGGCTAGAGGCCATGCTTTTCCATCCGGCGATAAAGGGCGGCCCGGGTCAGGCCCAGATCGCGGGCGGCGTGGCTGACGTTGAATCCGTGGCGCTTCAGCGCCGCCTCGACCAGCCGGCGTTCCTGACGATCCAGATTGAGATCGTCGCCCGGCTCGACGGAGCGCGCCGACGCCGGTTCGCTGGAGGGTTTCAGATCGGAGAGGTCGAGCACATCGCCTTCTCCCAGGAAGACCGCCTGTTCGACAACCGCCCTGAGTTCGCGAATATTGCCCGGCCAGTCAGCGCCGGTCAGCCAGGCCTCGGCCTCCGGTGAAACCGGTCGGGGCAGACGGCCGACGTCAGCTGCGGCCCGTCGAATGAAGTATCGGGTCAGTTCGAGGATATCGCCGCGTCGCAGGCGTAGAGCCGGAACCTGAATCTGGGTCCCTGCAAGACCGAACCTCAAGCGATCGGGCCAGTGCGACAGCGCCTCCATCCGGGTCGTCGTGGCGAGGATGCGGACCGGCGAAGCGGCCTCGATCACGCCGGCAAGAACACCGAAGACCTCGGGAGCGAGCGCCTCGGCCGATTTGAGGAGCAGGACGCCTTCGGCGACCGCCTGAACACGCGCCATCTGTCCCTCCGGCGAGAGCGCCGCGAGATCAAGCGACACGAGAGGCCGGTCCCGCCGGGTCGAGGCGGCATGGATCGCCTGGGCCGTGAGCGTTTTTCCGGCGCCGGACTCGCCAGTGATCAGGACCGGACTTTCCGTCGCGGCCAGCCTGACGACGCGGGCGCGCAGTCTGTCCGCTGCGGGAGACGCGCCGATGATCAGCGCCTCCGACGCGGCGCCGGATGGCGCGCGCCCTTGCGCCCGCCGGCGACGTCTCAGAGCGACGGCGTCGGTGACGGCCGTGATCAGCCGCGCGTTGCTCCATGGTTTCATGATGAAATCGCCGGCTCCGGCGCGCATGGCCGCGACGGCGACGCCGACCCCGCTATGGCCTGTGACGACCAGGACGACCGCATCCGGATCCAGCGCCACGATCCGACGCAGGGCTTCCAGCCCCTCGTCGCCGGACCGGGCCCCGGGTCGGAAATTAAGGTCAAGCAGGATGGCGTCGACGGGCGCTTCGGCCAGAGCGGACCAGATCTCCTCGGGGCTTCTGATCATGGCGACCTCGAAGCCTTGACGCCGGAGAACAAGCGTCGCCGCCTTCAACACATCGGCGTCGTCGTCGATGAAAAGCACCCGGCCAGCCGGCGCGTCGATGGGGGACGTAACGGTCGCGGACATACAGGCTTTCGGTGTTCGAAAACGAACACAGGTAAGATCGCGTTGGCGAAAAGATCAAGCGCGGCGGCGCTTTAGGCCGATATCGAGCGGCACGTTAAACTTCGTTGCATGAGCCAGGCCGACCCGTCTTCCGATCCCCCGCCTTCCGCCACGCCGCCGGCGGGCGCCATGGATCGTCGCCTGCCTCGCAAGCGGTTCAGGCCTGGCCGCGTCGTCATGGGCGTAGCGGCGGCCGCCTTCGTGACCGTGATCGCGGTGCTGATCTGGCGCACCCTGCCTGGAAGCGGCGAGCTGGTGGTGAACGAGGCCGACCTCGCCACCGCAACGGCGCAGCAAGCGATCTTCGAGGACGCCCTTCCCGTCCGCGCCGTCGCAGCGCCCCTGCGCACGGTCCAGATCGTCGCAATCGAGGGGGGACAGGTCCAAAACGTGCAGGTCGAGGACGGCGCCCGTCTGACCGCCGGCCAGCCCCTGGCGATCCTGTCCAACCCGCGGCTGCGCATGGAGGTGACGGCGAGCGAGGCCCAGATCGCCGGTCAACTCGGCGACGCCCGGGGCCAGCAGCTCCAGATTTCGCGCAGCCGGTTGGATCGGGAACAGGCGATCAGCGAAACCGCGTTCAATCTGCTCAACGCCGAGCGCGAACTGGGCATCCGCTCAAGCCTGCACGCCAAGGGCATCGTCTCCGACGCCGGTCTGGCGGAGTCGCAGGCTCTGGCCGACTACCATCGCAACCGGCTGCAGAGCCTCAGGCGAGCCGAGCCGTCCGAGAACCAGTTGGCGCAACGCCAGCTCGAGGGCGTCTTGTCCTCATCCAACCAACTGCAATCCAACCTCTCGGCCGTCCGCGCCAGCTTGGACGCCCTGACCATTCGCGCGCCGGTCGCCGGTCGCCTGACCGCGTTTGACCTCCAGCCCGGCCAACCCCTGACGGCGGGCGCCGTGGTCGGCCAGATCGATTCAGAAGACGCCTACAAGCTCGTCGCCGAGGTGGACGAATTCTATCTCGCGCGCGTCAGCACGGGCCAAGGGGCGACAGCAACCCTTGAAGGCAAGACCTGGCCGCTGGCGGTTTCACGGGTTCTGCCCCAGGTCGCCAACGGCCGTTTCACCGCCGAACTGGTGTTCCGGGGGGCGACGCCGCCGAACCTGCGTCGGGGCCAAACCCTCGATCTGCGCATCACGCTCGGCGAGAGCCGTCCAGCGCTCGTCCTGCCGACGGGCGCCTGGCTCGAAGGGTCAGGGGGCGCCTTCGTCTATGTGCTCGACGCCGACGGTCGCCGGGCGACCAGGCGGGCCGTCCGTCTGGGACGGCGCAGTCCGACGCAGGTTGAGGTTCTCCAAGGCCTCGCCGCCCACGACCGCATTGTCGCCTCCTCCTACGCCGCTTTCGACGCGCGACCGCGCCTCGTTCTCCGCTGACTATTTCTCCTCGACGAAGGAAAACTCATGATCACTCTGGCCGGAATCCAGCGTCTGTATCGATCCGATGAGGTCGAGACCGCCGCGCTGCGCGACATCGAACTGAACGTAAAAAAGGGCGAGTTCGTCGCCGTCATGGGCCCCTCGGGCTGCGGCAAGTCCACGCTCCTGAACATCATCGGTCTGATCGACCGGCCCACCGGCGGGCGCTATCTGTTCAAGGACGAGGATGTGGCCCAGGCCGAGGAGGCGGCCCTGGCGGCCATTCGCGCGCGGCACCTGGGCTTCATCTTCCAGAGCTTCAACCTGATCGACGAGCTGACCGTCGCCGAGAATATCGAACTGGGCCTCATCTATCGCCGCAAGATGGCGGGTCCGGAGCGGAAAAGCCGGATCGCCTCGGCCATGGACCGGGTCGGCATCGCGCACAGGGCAGGCCATTATCCGCACCAGCTCTCCGGGGGACAGCAGCAACGCGCGGCCATTGCGCGTGCGATCGTCGGCCAGCCCGACCTTATCCTCGCGGACGAACCGACCGGCAACCTCGACAGCGAGAACGGGGCCCAGGTCATGGAGATTCTCAAGGGACTGAACGCCGAGGGCGCGACCATCGTCATGGTGACCCACTCTGCGGCCCAGGCCGATGAGGCCGGCCGCATCGTCGACATGCTGGACGGGCGCATCGTCGCCGGCGTCCGTCGCGCGTCCTGAGGAGAACGCCATGATCGGCCACTACCTGAAGACCCTCTACCGATCGCTGAGCCGTCACCGGCTCTACACCGCGCTCAATGTCGGAGGGCTGGCGGTCGGGATCGCCGTCTTCCTCATCCTGTTGCTGACCGTCCGTTTCGAGACGGGCTTTGATCGCTGGACGCCCAATGCCGACCAGATCTATCGCCTCAGCGTCGTCACCCGCTGGCCCGGCGGAGAGCCGAGCTTTTCCGGCAATGTCCAAAGCGTCGCCGTCGGCCTGATCAAGGAGGACTATCCCCAGATCGCCGCCGCTACCCGGGTGATGGGGAGCGGAGCCAGAATCAGGGCGGGAGGGCCGATCATCGAAGAGAGCATGGCCCTTGTGGACACCGACTTCTTCAAAGTGTTCGACCTGCCCCTGATTGAGGGCGACAAGGCCCACGCCCTGGACGACCCCGGTTCGGTGGTGCTGAGCCAGACGGTCGCCAAGCGTCTGTTCCCCGAGGGTCCCGCCCTGGGTCGATCGGTCGTGCGCCTGGTGCGAGGCCAGGAACGGGCCTATCGGGTCACGGCGGTGATGAAGGATCTTCCGGCCGACAGCTCGCTCGACCTGAATATGCTGTTCCTGATCAATCGGGCTGATTTCGACATCGACGAGGCCGCCAACACCTTCGACCGCTGGGGCAGTTTCAACACCTCGGCCTATTTCCGGATCCCCAAGGCGGACCAGGCCCGGGCGGTCGGCGCCGATCTGGCGAACTTCGTAAAACGGCGCATTCCGCCGGACGCTCTGCCGTCCCCGATCAACGAGACCCTCAAATACAGCCTGACGCCCCTTACGGACATCCATTTCGCCGACGCGCGCGATCCGAATGCGGAACGATCCGCCAATGCGACCGACGTGGCGGTGCTGGGGATCGTGGGGCTGATGACCCTGGTCATCGCCGCCCTGAACTATGTCAACCTGGCCAGCGCACGGGCGGGTCTGAGGGCGCGCGAGGTGGCGGTGCGCAAGGCGCTAGGGGCGACGTCACGCGTCCTGACGTTGCAGTTCCTGGTCGAGGCCGTCGTCCTGGCGTCCGCCGCCGCCCTTTTCGGCCTGGCCCTGACCGAACTTATACTGCCGGTGGTCAACGCCTATGGCGGGACAACGCTGAAGCTCCAGTATCTCGGCGCCGACGGCGTGGTGCTGATGGTTGCCGCCACGGCCCTGATTGTCGGCGTCGGCGCAGGAGCCTGGCCCGCCCTGGCCCTCGCGCGGTTCGCGCCCGCCGGGGTTCTGGCCTCAGCCCGCTCCCCCGGGGGCGGCCGCGCCGGATCGCAGCTTCGCAGCATCCTGGTGGTCGTCCAGTTCACGGTCGCCCTGGTGTTCAGCATCTGTACCTTCGTCATGCTGGTCCAGAGCCACCATCTGCGCACCGCCGATCTCGGCTTTACGCGCGAGGGCATCCTGGTCCTTGAAAGGTTCTGGGGATCGGAGCTGGACGGTCGCCGCGCCGGTCTGCTGGATCAGTACCGGCGTATCCCCGGGGTGGTCTCCATCACCGTGTCCAGCCGTTCGCCCGCTACCGGGTCGGTATCCCAGACCAATGTCTCCAGGCCGGGTCATGTCGGCGAGGAACCGGCTGTGGTCATCGAGGAAGTCGGCCCCGACTACTTCAAGACCTATGGCGTGGACGTGGCCGCCGGACGCCCGTTCAATCCCGAGAACAGGCTGGACGACTCCAGAGCCGAAGACGGAGATTCTCCGCAAACCGGCGCCGTCGGCCGTAACGTCATGTTGAGCGAAAGCGCCCTTCCGATCCTCGGCTTCTCCAGCGCGGCCTCGGCCGTGGGTCAGACCGTGCGGTTCGGCGGCGAGCCCATGACGGTGATCGGGATCGTGCGCGATGTCCGGTTTCGGTCGCCGCGCGACCAGATTCCGCCGGTCCTCTATCGCTACCGCAGCGATGACATCCCCGGAGGCGTCCTCGTCGTGCGCTACAACGGCGATCCGATCGCCATTCGCGCCGCCATGGAACGCGCCTGGAGCCTCGCCGCCCCGACGGTCCCCTTCGAGGCCAAGACCGTGGCTCAGATGCTGGAGCCCTATTACAAGCCCGAGGACCAGCGCAGCCGCCTGTTCGGCCTCGGCGCTGGGGTCGCGATCCTGATCGGCGCGCTCGGTCTGTACGGCATGGCCGCCTTCGTGACGGCGCGACGGACGCGCGAGATCGGCATTCGCAAGACCTTGGGCGCCTCAACCACCGAGGTGCTGGGTCTGCTGGTCGGCGAGTTCCTCAGGCCCGTGGGCGTGGCGGCGATCATCGCCTGTGCAGTGGCCTTCCTGCTGATGAGCCGCTGGCTCGAGCGGTTCGACGATCGCGTCGGCCTGTCCCCGCTGGCCTTCATCCTACCGGTCGCCGGGGCGGTCCTGATCGCCGTCCTGACCGTTCTGGGCCACGCCGTGGCGACGGCGCGATCCGAACCGGCCAAGGCCTTGAGAAGTCTCTAGGGACGATCCGCCAAACCACCGGAGGGTCCAGCCGAAAGCGGACTCTCGGATTGAGGGAGAAGAGTCAGAATCGGACGCTCCGCCCATTAACGGGCTCAACGGTCCCCCTCCCCTGTAAGTCTCCAGCCCAAAGACGATCACGCCGCTTCACCCCGCATCGCCGAGGCTAGCTGCAGCCAGCTATCCTGAGCGATATCTTCGGAATCCTCACGGCTGCGCCCCGCCGCCGTCCAACCGCCTCGCGGTCACCACGGCGCCCAGGGCGACGGCGCTCAGGATCAGGCCGCCGATAAAGGCCAGCCGATAGCCGCCCGCCGCCGCCACGCCTGTCATCACCGAAGAGGCGCCGATCTCGCCCAGATCCCGCGAACTCTGGACGGCGGTCATGTCAGTGCCGGCCTGATCGTCCCGTGCCGCAAACTGCATGGCCAGGGTCATGGCGCCGACCGAGGCGGAACCGCTGCCTGCAGCACCGATCATCATGGCCGCCAGAATAACCGGATGCGCCGCCCCGATCATGCCGGTCGCCACGCCCAGCCACAAGGCGAGCCCCGCCGCGCACAGCATCACTCCGCCGGTCAGAACGCGGAACAGGCCAATGCGGCCGATCAGCCAGGCCGCTCCGCCACAGCCGACAACTATGGTCGAGGCCCCTGCGACCATGCCGTAAAGTCCGATCTGCTCCAGCGGCCACCCTGCATCCACCAGCCACAGCTTGGCCAGGCCGAAGCCGGACGCCGCCGTCAGCGCCGTGAACAGCGCTGTCGCCAGAATGGAGCCTGCCCCTGGACGGCGCAACAACCGAAAAAGACTGGCCCGCCGCCCGCGCACCGGAGCGTCATGCGGCGCTTCACGCATCGCCAGAGCCAGGACGAAACCAACCGCCACGACTGCAGCCAGCGCGACCAGCGCCGCCGCTCGCCCGACCAAGCCGCTCAAGATCAGTGCGCCCGAGCCGCCCACAAAGAAGCCGATCATGGTGCAAGCCACCTGCAGTGCATTGGCCCGCGCCAGCATGACGCCGCCGAAACGCTCCGCAGCCAGGCCGTCGGTGGCCGTGTCCTGGGTGGCGCTGGCCAACGACGCCAGGACGCAAAGGCCCACCACCACCGGCGCCCTGTTCAGCCCCACCACCGCCACGCCCAGCAGGCACAGGATGACGATCGCCTGCATGGGCAGTATCCAGCTCCGACGCCGCCCCAGACGTGGCCCCCACAGATTGTCGACCCAGGGCGCCCACAGCACTTTCAGCACCCAAGGCAGGCCGACCAGCGGCAGCCAGGCCAGCGCGGCCAGCGATGCCCCGTCCTTGCGCAACAGGGTCGGCAGGGCCTCCATCGCCACGCCGAACGGAATGCCTTGCGCCAGATATAGGGCCGCCACAGTCAACAACAGACGCATGGATTCAGGCGTGAGACGATCGTGCTTTTCCATGGATGTCCCCGGGATCATGCGAAAGGATTGCGGCGCGGCGAACGCCCCGCCTTGTTGCGGAGGGACGTGTTTCGTTCCGGGAGGCGCGCAGGCCGGCGACGGCGTAACCACAGCCAGGGGCCGGTCACGACCAAGGCGATGGGCGTCAGACTGAACAGCAGATAGACCACGCGCAGCCACGGCCGCTCCCACAGACCCGTATGCAGGGCCTTGGCGGCGATCATCACCTTCATGAAGCCAGGCGGTTCGCGCGCAGCCAGGGGCGCGCCCGCAGCATCGAAAGCCACCGTCGTCGACTTGCGCCACGGTGCGGCGTCGCGTTTCAGTACGATCACCATGACGCCCTGCGGGCTACGGCTCAGGGCCTGCACCTCGCCGCCCGGATGAAGCGCCAGCGCCGCATCCACCATCTGCGACAGAGGCGCCCGAGACGCTGTCGCTTGTCCGGCTCCAGCTGTAGGCGCTGGCTTGGGACGGGCTTTCGCCGCGAGTGTCGCTCCCGGGCGGCCGACGCCGAACTCGGGCAGGCTTTTGTAGACCAGGAGCATGAAGCCGGTTGAGGCCCACATGACGATGAACAGCCCCCCAACCAGCCCGGTCCAGTGATGCAGCGAAAGCACGCGCAGCGGCGACGCCAGAGGCGAAGACGTTAGGGTCCTCCAACGCCGCCGCATCATGGCGACGCCAGTGATCGTCAGGCAGACGACCCCCAGCGCCATCGCCAGCACCACAAGCTTGCCCGTCACGCCCAGAAACAGACTGTTGTGCAGTTTCAGCAGATCGTCGCGCAGCGATGCCTCTGCCATATCCACGCGCATGATCCGACCGCTGCCGGGGTCAAATTCGGCGCTCAAGGCCGGGCCTTCGCCCGATGCGGGACGCAGGCCGATCTGCCAGCTGCGCTGCGGCGTGGAGCCCGGCAGGATCAAGCCCATCTGGTGATGCGGATAGTCCACCGCCAGCTGCGCCATCGCCGTCTCGATCCCGGCCAGCGAGGTCGCCGGATCGTTCAGGCGTACAGATCCCTTCAGATTGGTCTGCGGCTCCATCAACAGCGCCGTCCCCGTCAGGGCGACGATCAGGAACACCATCGCACAAGCCAATCCGACCCAGCGATGGACCCGCCAGAACAAGGGCCGCCAATTCACGTCCCGGCCTCCACGGGGCGCATCTGGGTTCCCCCGGCCGGGGTCACGAACATCAAGGCGGATGGCCGCTTGAGCAGCAGCCGATGCCAAATGCCCTGCGGCACCACCACCGCCCCGCCCTGCGTCAAGGTCAAGGTCAGGGTCAGGGGCAGGCGCGCGCCTTCGCCCGGCCGGTCCAGCACCACGTCCATCTCTCCCTCGATCAGGTGCAGGAATTCATCCCCGGCGGGGTGCATCTCCCACCTGTCGGGGTGAAGATCCTCGGCCGCCTGCGGGCGACTGAAACCAATGACGCGGCCGCCAGCGCAGCGGTTGACGTTTCGCCAGGCGTCGACCGACCGCAGCAGGGGCAAGGCGCCGCCTTCCGCGTTGAGCAGCACCAGATGGTCCAGCGCGTCGAACGGCTCGATCAGGTCGGCCATCTCAATATGACGCCCTGAGCGTGATCAGCATATTCCGAGGCTCGCCATACCAGTTGTTCCAGCTAGTCCCGCCCAGGGTCGTGAAATAGGTCTTGTCGAACACGTTGTTGACGTTCAGCGACAATTCCGAATGCGGATTGAGGCGATACGCAGCGCGCGCATTGACGACGGCGTAGCCCCCCTGCTCCATCACCACGGTGCCGGCCACAGCCTGAGCCTTGCTTTGGGCGACGACTCCGCCACCCAAGGACAGTCGGCCGCCCATCAGACCGGCATAGTGGGTCCACAGCTTGAACTGATGGCGCGGGGTGAAGCGCGAGAAGGGCTGGCCCTCATTGCTGCTGGGCGTCCCGGCGGTGGTGCGGTCGCGTTTGTACTCCGTCTCAACGTAGGTGTAGCCCCCCTGCACGGTCCAGTCAGGCCGGATGCGCCCGGTCAGTTCGGCGTCCAGCCCCAGACTTTCGACTTCGCCTTCAGCCACATAGGCGCAAGTCATGCCCGACACGCACGGATGGTCCGGGTCCAGCTGGGCGCGGTTTTCCTGCAAGATGCGGAAGGCGGCCAGCGAGCTGTTCAGCCGTCCACCGAACCACTCGCCCTTGACCCCGGTCTCGACGTTGACGCCCGTCATCGGATTGATGACCTTGCCGTCCCAGGTCAGGTTGTTCTGTGGCGTAAAAATAGAAGTGTAGCTGGCATACAGCGAAAAGACCTCATCCAGCGCCCAGACCAGACCGGCGTAGGGCGTGAATTCCCCGTCGATCTTGTAGCCGCCGGTCGGCGTCAAAGGGCCGCCGATGGTCGCTCGCCGGTCGGTCGTCGTCTCCCACCAACTGAACCGGCCGCCCAGCACTAGGGTCAGCGGATCGGTCAGATGCAGCCGCGCAACGCCATAGCCGCCATACTGTTCGGTGGAGGTCGTCTGCTCGCCCGCATAGGTCTTGCCAGTCGGGCGCGGCGCGGCGGCCGGATCCCAGGTGAAGATATCAACCGGCCCCATCAACCCCGCCAAATTATAGGCTGTCTGATGGGTCTTGCCGTCCCAGTAGTTGGCGCCCAGGACGATCTCGTGCCGCCGTCCGAAGGCCCCGAGCGTGCCCGACAGATAGGCGTCCAGATCCGTCTCCTCATTGGTGAAGTCGTAGGCGCCGCCATACAGAATCGGCCCCTGGCCGGTCGTCCGGTTCACCGCGCCGAAGGCGCTGGCGTAGGTCAGGTCGCTGTCGCCGTCGATACGGCTGAGCGCAACCTTGCCTTCCCAGTCGCCGACGAAGCTGTGGCGAAACTCAAGGAAAGACTGAATGTTGTTCCAGTTGCGGCGATCCCACTCGGCGCCCGGATAGAAACTGCGCGGCAGGTCGATGACCCCGCCATCGCTGTATCGCGGCACGCCCATATAGGCGCCGTCGTCCTGGACGTCCTGCCATTTGACGGTCGCAGCCAGAATCGTTCGCGGCGTCAGATTCCACTCGGCCGTTCCATAGATCAGACCCTTCTGCCGATGGACCGTATCATAGAAGAAGTCGCGATCCTCATAGACAGCCACCATCCGCCCGCGCAGGTCGCCGTCCGCTGCCAGCGGGCCGCCGACATCGCCTTCCACACGCCAGTTATCCCAGCTTCCGCCGCTGATCGCGCCCTCAGCAGTGAAGTCGCGTCCGGGCCTTTTGCGCACCAGATTGATGGTCCCCGAAGGATTGCCTGATCCCTGCAACAGGCCGCTGGCGCCGCGCAGCAGCTCAACCCGCTGATAGATGGCCATGTCCTCTGTATTGACCGCTTCGTTCCAGCCCGAGGTCGGAATGCCGTCGAAATTCAGGGTGTCGATGGAGAAGCCGCGCGAATAATAGGCGGTGCGCAGTCGCGTGCCCGGCTGGACCGTGACGCCCGGCGCATTGCTCATCACATCATCAAGCGAAACCAGCGCCTGCTGCTCGATCCGCTCGCGGTCGATGATGCTGACGGTCTGCGGAATCTCGCTCAGCTTCAGCGGCATCTTCAACGCCGCGCCCGCAGCCGGCGGCAGCGCTGCGGTGACCACGACATCGGCGAGCGCAACTGGCTCTTCACCCTCCGGAGCCGACTGTGCGAGGGAGGCCGTGGCTATGCCCGCTCCAGCACCGAAGGCGACCAGTGAGACGGCTGCGCGCAGCCTCCATCGAAAGGAGAAAGTCTGAGTTGAAAGGGGCATGGCGACGGCTCGATATGCGAGTGATTATCAGTGCCGCCTAATAGGCACCCTACGCTCCGATGTCTTTCAGATCGCCAGTCTATGTTTTCAGATCGCGGAGCGGTTTCGCACAGCGCTGGGAAGAACGCCGAAACGACGCAGGAAGGCGGCTGAAAAATGCGGCAAGGCATAGCCGGCGTCTTCCGCCGCCCGGGTCACGTCGCAGGCGCCGCTGGACAGACTGCGCCATGCTTCGACCATTCGCCGTTCCCTGAGATATTCGGCGACGCTCATGCCATAAAGGGCGCGGAACCCCGATGTTAGCTTGCGCACGTTCAGCCCAGCGCTGCGCGCCAGTTCCGGCAGGGATGGCGCCTGCCCTGGAGCCGCATCCATCATCTCGCGCGCCTGAACCACCCGGCGAAGTTCAGCCGCGCCGAGCGCCGCCGACGCCGCCCTCGCCTCACCTCGGATAAAATGATTCAGGGCCATAGCGGTCAGTTCCAGCCCCTTGCCACCCAGATAAAGATCGCGCGCCGCGCCGCGCATCGGGCAACTCAGTATCTGTTCGCCTATCGCGGCGATAGACAGCGGCGGCGCGCTGATGAAGGCCGACACAGGCCCAGCTCCGCTCGCCCCCGCGAGGCTCGTCCCAAGAGCCAACGCCTCCTGCTCCAACAGGTCTGCGCCCAGATTTAGGGTCACATACCGCAACGTCCGTCCGGCGGCGTATTGATGTTCCAGCCGCCAAGACTCGCGCCCAAAAAACAGGCACAGCGAGGCCCCTTTCAAGCGTGTAGGCGCGCCGTCAAGCGCCCGCACCGTCAAATCGCCGTCCAGCACTAGGGCGAGCTTCAGCCCTGCCTCAAGGGTCTCCGCGTCGTGCGCGGCCAGCGCAAAATCCGCCTCTCCCCAATTGATATTGAACGCGCCCAGCGGCCGCGCCGACCAGTGCGCCGACTCTCCTATCCGTGGTTCGCTATTATCGCCCATAAAACAAACCTAGCACGAAGCAGTGCTAATGACACGCAACCGCGCGTCCTGTTCGGTCGATATTGGCGAGATGAAAAACGGGAGTCACGTCATAGAAGTTCCCAGGCTCGCCCCCCTATTTGCATGCCGATAGGCGCGCCGGCCGCAGACCAAGCGCCGGCCCCGCTCCGATCAGCCTGAGGCGAATCCACCCGGCCCCTAACGCCCAAAGGCCTCCACCAGCCGTGTGACCGCCTCGCGCTGTTCGACATCGAGTCGGCTCCAGGCCCTGATGAGACGGCCCGATCCCAGCGCCCCATCGCTCTCCTCGCCCAGAAGCTCGGAAGCCTCGCATTTCAGTGCTTCGGCCATCCGCACGAGCTTTGAGGTGGCCACGCGGTTTCGGCCCTGTTCGTACTTCTGAACCTGCTGAAAGGTGACACCGATGGCGGCCGCCAAGGCCGCTTGGGTGATGCCGACGGATTCTCTGCGGTCGCGCACCGCCTTGCCGATGCGAGCATCCAGTCGCTTTTCGTAATCGATCTGAGGAACGGACATCTTCACAGAAGGCAACGGCGTGCGCATAGGGTCAAGCCAGAGGCTGCACACAGAACAATAAGAGAACACCAATTGTCTCAGGTCGGTCATCAGGGAGGAACAGATGGCCAGTCGACCACCCCGCCCCCCCATGACGCACGAAGCGGCGCGTCAAAATCTGGGGCTACACGCTCGATCCTAACTCGGCGCCGACCGTCGCTTTCATTAACGGTGGAGCCACGCTCAGCTGTAGGATCGACCTCGATCGGGTCCCGCTGTTTGAAGGGCATGAAGCGTGGTTCTGGGTCGATGTCTGGACCAACAGCAGGTTCATGACGCCGGATCGGTATGACCCGCCTGAGGGATATGTC
Organism: Brevundimonas sp. SL130; assembly: GCF_026625805.1. Lineage (NCBI taxonomy): Bacteria > Pseudomonadati > Pseudomonadota > Alphaproteobacteria > Caulobacterales > Caulobacteraceae > Brevundimonas > Brevundimonas sp. SL130. The sequence continues at coordinate 1,569,184 of NZ_CP113064.1, read as the reverse complement.
AACGCACTCGAACACCCGCGGCACAAGGACTGGCGCACCTATATGACCTGGCTGGCCAACCCTGGTTCCAATCCTAAGGAGGAGCCGCCTGTACCTGCCGTATGCCTCTTTCAGGGGCATAGTGACTGGAGGGAGGTGGAGTTGGCCAAGGCAAGGGCTGATTTCTAAAATCGCACGGGCGGATCCCGCGACGTTCCGGCCATGGACGCCTCACGAGCCGTATGGCCCGTAGGCGCCGGTTGAGCCGGATTCATGGATGGCGCGGATCACGGGCGCCGCGAGAGTCAGGACGTCCAAGCTCGATTGAGGCGAGAGCAGCTGAAGCCTGCCAAGCTTCAAGAAGGAGCGCTTGACAGTTCCTCTGGACTAACGTCGTTATAGTTGCGCTAAACACAACCTTAAGGATGTATAGATGGGGCTGGTGCAACGCTGTAGGACGGCCATGGATCTTCTGGAGGCCGAAGAGACCGAGGAAGTGGCGGAAGCCATTGATGGCGTGGTGGCGGACCTCCTGCGAGAGCGGGCGACTACCTATTCCGAAGGGGCGGCGATCCTCGATCTGATCGCGAGAGGCCTTGAGATGGACGGCCAGCCGCGACTAGACGCTCTGGACCTCAAGGCCCTGCGCAACATCAGCGCCTGGATGAAAACTCAGGTCCAGTGACGCCTTCTCCCAACCGGGGGACGGCTCCACGCATGTCGCCGCAAGATACGGGTTTTGACCTTGGGTTTGGTGCCGATAGCATTGTGGGAGGCGAGCGTAGACGCCTTGTCAGAGGCCATGACCGTGCATCAGACGAAGGCGACATGCCTCACACGGATCGCCTTGCCCGTTCCACGGACGCCGGTCAGCGGGATCGGGGCCTAGCCCAGCATCGATGCAACCGACCTCACAGATTGATGACCGCATCGACCGCCGCGATCTTTGAGGGCGCCGTGCAATGCCTAAGGCTGCGCCTCTAGAGGGCGACAGGAGTCGAACGTCATGTCTGTGGTCTTGCTGTCCCCCATCGCCTTGGCGCGCCTCGCGGTGTTCGCGCGCGGTTGCGAGGCCCTTCCGCCCGGCCTTTCGGCCGAGGAGTTCGCGCAGGCGCTGTATCAGGCCAATCTTGAAGCTTGGCTTGCCTGCTATCCAAATCGAATATCAGAGTTGGACGGTCCGTCTGTTGATCCGGGTGAGGCGGTCGCCTTGCCGGTTCCAGCTTTCGACCCGATGGCGCTCATCCGTACCGCCCGCGACCTTCTCTACAACACCGGACTCGGCGCCGACGATCCACTGACCACGGCCTTGAATAAGACCATGCAAAGCGCAGCCGGTCGTCTTCAGGCGGGGGCGCGATAGAAGGCTCATGCGTCGTGACAAGCCGCGCGAGCCGGATCGCTGTTCGCGCCTGCACCCCGGTCCGGCTCAACACCCGACGATTGCTCGGCGCCAGGATCCGTCGACGATGGACATGCACAAACAGACCTCGGTCTTGGCGGAAAGTCGTCTGCCTTGCGACAGCTCTTCATCGCGTCCGAAAGGAGCGCGGAAACCTCATCGGCGGCTCAGGTAAAGCGCCACTGGGGTCGCCGGCTCAATTCGTTCGCCAGACGCCTCTGGGGGCGGCGGCAACGGCAGCGCCCGGCGCATTTCGTTGAAAAGGCGGGCTCGGGCGATTGGCATTAGGGGCGTCGCTGATTGACTCTGGTCGTTGAGACGGGAGGTTCAGCGGTGATGGGCGAACGGTGGATTGGCCACCTAAGACGGCTCCTAGAGGCTTACTCCCTTGCCCCGCCCCTGACAGACTTCCGCAATTCCACGCACGCCGACGACGAGCTCCACCTCCTGTCCGACCGGCAGAGGCGCGGCGCCAGGCCTAAGCCGGGCGTACTGCTCGACCCGAGCCTCGCCCTGAACGATGACATAGGGCTGTGCGCCCAATTCGTCGTGAAACCCTGACTTGACCACCCGGCCACGCAACCGGCCCGGCCGCGCCTGTCGGACCTGCGTGCCCGCCTCCAACCGCCGCCCGTTCATCGTCCGGATGATGTCCCGGCGAACCTGGAGCGTCCGCAACTTCGTTTCCATCTCGGGATGGAGCCGGTAACGCCGACCTTCCCGAGACGCCAACCCCAGGGCCTCGAGGTGGCGCAGTCGTCCGCGCGACAGCGTCGTCCAGGCGTCGGTCCCGCCGACACCGTCCTCGACCTGTCCAGCGCAATCCTGCGCCGCGATCAGACGCCGATCCAAGGCCGTGAACTGATCGGCCTGGGTCAACTTCCAGACTCGCCGTTCGGCATCCTGCCGCGACAGGTCGCCGAGCCGCTCCTGCGCCACCTCCTGCGCCCGGGCCCTGAAGCCATAGCCGATGTAGTCCCTCGGAATGACCAGATCCCGACCATCCCCTCGCCTGCCCCGCACCAGCACATGAGCGTGCGGCTGGTCGGTGTCGTAATGGCAGGTCGCTCGCCAATCGAGACTCGGCTCTCCGAGGTCCGCCGAGACCCGCGCCATGACCTCGCGCACATAGGTTTTCAGATCAGCGATCCGATCACCATGCTCGGGCGAAATGATAAAGCGGAAATGATGCCGATCCCCCTGCCAACCGCCGACCATTTCAGCGGGATCAACATCATCCGACGCACGATCGAAGAAGTGGGCCTGCGATCCTTCCAACCCCGCCCCTGCCCGCCCGAGGTAGGCCACATGCTTGGCCAGGGCCACGCCGCGCTCGGCGCCCCTGCCCATATGCCGTGAGATCAGCGCCTTCACGATCACCCGCTGGCGCACGTCGAGCCGGAACGGCCGGCCTGACCGCTTCTGCGCCGCCCGCAGCACCCCCGATCGGTCGCCCAAGGCGAAGGTCCTTGAACTCGCCAGGCGACGCATCAGGCCGACCCGGACGCCGACCTTATCCGGCTTCATCGACAATGGCAGACGAACGGCCAACGTCGCCTCCGCAAGCGCCGGGTCCGGCTCGACCCTTGCCGCAATCCTATCGCCCACCAGCATGGTCGCGCCTCCGCATTCTCCCTGGCAAGGGCGTCAGGACGGCAACTCAACGCAAGTCGTCCGATGCCTCAAACCGTGCCGCTAACCCACTGACAAAATACGCGAAACGAGAACGGCCAAAAACCTCTTTTATCTTGCTCTCCCACCCTTTTTGCAGATTGTCATACATCCCGATCAAGACCCGACACGCCCGATCAACTCAAACCCCAAGAGACCGCGCCGGCGACGAGATTCGCCCCGTCGCGGCTCGCCCGACGACGGACGCCCCCGCATGACAAACAAAAACCCGCCCGGCTGAAGCCGAGCGGGTCGTTGATCTCAGTCTCGATCTATCAGGCTGCCCGAGCCTTGATGGGCACGTGCCGCAGTCCGTTCTCCAAGGCCTTCTGTCCCAGGTTGAGCGCGGGTCCGAACGGCCGCTGCGCCTCCCGCGCCCGATCCACCGAATGGACCAGGGTCAGGCAAACCTCCGGCTCGAGCGCGATCAGTTCGTCGTTCGCCCGGAACGGAGCCGCCTTCCCATGGGTGTCGAAATCCGCCCGGGCGAGGATCAGCTTCACCCCCTTCTGCTGGGCCCATTTGATCGCGAGCTTCTCGGAGCCTTTCGCCCCGGTCGTCGCCAGGGCCATGTCCGGCCACTCCTGTCTCGCCCAGTTCAGGGCGTCGAAGATCCGCCCCGCATCCTGCGCACTGTCGGCCGAGGGCGCGCCCCGGAAGGCGACCACCGGACCGCCCGGGTCGGCCTCTCCCGCCTTCCGGTTGCGGATCGCCCGGATCGCCTGTTTCGCCTCCAACTGGGCCGCTGTGAGATGCGTGCCGCGCCGCGATCCCCGCCAGGCCGTCCAGACCTCGCCGGTCGCGATCGTCCAGGTTTCGGACGCCGCATCCCGGATCAACTCGCAGGCCTGGGTCGCCGCATCGCCCGCTCGGGCCTTCGCCGTGGCGTCCTGGAGTTCGGCGTCGGCCGCCTCCGATCCGTCGAAGTCCCGGTCGAGCGATCGCATCGTATCGCGGGCCCGGTCCGCATCTCTCTCGATCCGTCCCGCCGCCGAATGAAATGCGCCGATCAGGGCCTCTCCCAGGATGGTCTGATAATCCTCCAGCGCGGTGTCGGAGATCAGATCCACCAGCTCGGTCATGAGCGCGCGCCCGAGCTGGACCAAGGCGGCCTCCGTCGGGTGCGGACGCCCCTCGCCCAGGGACGCCGTCAGGTCGTCGAAGGCGGAGTCGGATTTCTGGGAAGCGGAGGCGATGAAGGGATGGCTGTAGAAGGTCATTGGAACATTCCTTTGAGAAAGCCGTGCGCCCCATGCGCAACGACCCCGGTCTTGGCCCTATCGGGGCCCCCGGCAGTCACCGGAACGGGTCGCCGCTTGCGACCCGTGGAGGGGAACGGCGCAGCCGTTGACTTCCGGGGTGATAGGACAAGATCGGAGGGCGTTGTGTGGGGGCAGGTCGTCGTCGCCCTTCGCGACGACGACGCAACTCGGCGCATCGCTTGCGCCGATGCGGACGAGGATGCAGCGCCTGCGTGTCCCGACGGCGGCGAGCCGCCGTCCTGTCGAGTCCAAAGACCGGACAACACAACAAGACGGCGGCCTCCGGGAGGCCGCCGTCGATCATCACCGCCTTCATGTCGAAAAAACGAAGTTTGTTGTCAGACCAGGCCGGCCAGGCTGAGGAGCGACGGGACGCCCCCCGGCGGCGTCCGATAGCCCACCTGCGCGTGGCCGACGCAGAATGCGCCCCTGGCCACCGGCCGGCCGCATAACGAGACCCCCGCGCGGCCGGGATCGCCGTAAGGCCAGCGGCACTGACCGCATCCCACCGTCAGGATCGTCAGCCCACCGCTCGGCAGGTCGGGCGCGCGCCCGGTCGGGACCGATCCGGCGCCGGCCGCCGCCCGCTCGACCGGCTTGGCCACAGGCCTTCCGATACGCGCCCTGGGCGCTGCGGTCTGGGAGACTGGCGGCCTCCCCGGCCTCCCCGCCGACAGGCCGAGACGGTGAACCTTTCCCAGCACCGCACTGCGGCTGATCCCGTTCTGCAGTTCGCGAGCGATCTGCTCGGCGGTCCAGCCCTCGAGCCAGAGTGTCTTGAGGCGACCGATGCGGTCGTCGGTCCAGGCGGATGTGGTCATGGCGGAACTCCGAAGCCGGCAGGCCTGATCGGCCCGCTCCCCTCCGCCCTTCCTCCCGCCTTCCGGCGCCGCCGGCGTCACAGACAAACGGCCCGGGTCACAGGAACCCGGGCCGTCGTTCGCGAGGGAGCGGTCAGAACGGAATGTCGTCGTTGAGGTCGTAGCCGCCAGCAGGCTCCTGGACCTGCCGATCGCCGGAATCAGTCCTGGGGCCTGCCGCCCGGCGGTTCTTGAGCCGGATGTCGCTGACGATCAGACGCAGGTCGTAGTGTTCGACCCCGTCCTTGCCGGTCCAGGTGTCGTTCTCGACATGGCCCTGGAGGACGACGCGGCTGCCTTTTCTGGCGAACGGCGCGATGTAGTTCTCAGTCGTCGCCTCGCCGAAGCAGACGCAGTTGAAGCCGGTGGTGCGTTCGCCCGGCGTGCCGTCGGCCTTACGGTAGCGGGTGGTCTCCAGCACGCGGAAGCTCGCGCGCTTCCTGCCCGAGCCCTGGGCCGAGAGGATGGAGGGATCGGCGGCCAGATAGCCTTCGATGACGAGGGATTGCATGGTCAGTCTCCTGAAGATGAAGGGTGTGAAGAGGTCAGGCGGCGGCGCGGCCGCCTTCCGCCGCCTCGCCGGGGCCGCCGTCGCGCGCCTCGGCCCAGTCGAGGACGGTCAGACGATTCACCACCAGCTCCTTGGCGGTGCGTTCCTGGCCGTCCTTCGTCGCGTAGGCCGTGTCGATGAAGGCGCCGGTGACGACGGCCTCGCAGCCCTGGGCAAGCCCGCGCGCGATGACCTTTTCGTTCAGGCCTTTCGACCAGCTGACGCAGTTGACGCCGACGAGCCGGTCCTTGCCGGACGCCTCGACACCCCGCTTCTCGAGCAGGCGAAAGACGGCCTTGCCGAAATCGTCGCTGATCTGGGGATCGGCCGCCAATCGGCCGGTGAACACCATGGTCTGCATGTCAGTCTCCTTATGATTTGAAGCCGCCGGGAGACGATCTCCCTCATCCCGCTTCGCCCGAGGCCGCCCTTCCTCCCTCCCCCCTCCTTCCCGGGATGGCCTTCGCCGGCCCTCGGCGCCCGCCGCGCCCGCCGCGCCGGGCGCAAGCGGAGCGACCCGACCGAGGCCCCCGGCCGCGGCAGGGCCGCCGCCCCTTTTCGGCGCGACGGCCCCAGCCGGTCCGTCGTCACTCCGCTGCGTGGGCCAAGGCGTCCACACCGGAGGCCGTGACCTCAAAGGCCCCGGCGCCGTCGGTCTTGTCCTCCGACCCTGGCGCGCCGGGAGCGTCGGCCGCTGTCCCGTCATCGCCCGCCCCTTCCACAATACCCGTCTCTCCCCCGTCCGGATCGGTCGCGACGGTCCACGACAGGCCGGCCGGCGCCCAGCGACGGGCGGCCGCCTGCTCGGCCACGCGCGCGACCAGCTCGGGCTTTTTCAGGACGGCGGCCCGGACATCCGCCTGGCCCATGGCCTCGAGCATGGCCAGCAGGAGCGGCTTGGAGTGGGGCGTCAGGAACGGCGCATCGGGCGTCCAGTGCCGCGTCAGGTCTGCGCCGGCGAGAGCGGCCAGTTCAGCCGCCTCGGCTCGGGCCGGACGACGGATCAGGCTGGTCCGCTCCTCCCGCAGATCCAAGCTCAACGCCGTCAACTCGGCGAGCAGGCTCGCGCGATCGGCGTCATCCAGGCCATGCACCCATCCGATCAAGGTCCGTCCTGACGCCTCCCAGGCGGCGCGCCGGTCGTCGAGCCGCTGACGCACGACGCCGTCGAGCATCTCGATCACCCGTCCGCCGGCGGGGTTGAAGGCCTGAGCCGTAATCGCAAGCGCGGACTCGCTGCGGGGGCCATGCGTGCGACGGACGATCTGACCGAACAGCCGGGCGATCAGGGCCGTCATCGCCGTTTTGGGATCGTCCGCCAGGGCGCGGATCAGACCCCGCGTGGCGGCCTCGGTCCTCACCGCGTGGAGCGCATGATTGACCCCTTCGACCTCCGGCTCAGGCGCGGCGGCTTGAGGCGGCGAGAACGGCGAAACCTGCGGATCAACGTCCCAATCATCCTCCGTCTGTGGATCCGGATCGTCGATGACCTCCGGCTCCACAGGGGTCCAGGAACGGACCTGGATCCCGGTCCACCTGTCCGGGCTGAGCACGAGGATCGTGACGACCCGCCCGCCCAGCGCGATCTGGTCCATAGCGAGTTTCGCCCGTATCATGTCCGCCAGGATGGCATCGACCTGGCCCGGCTCCGTCGTCTCGGCAAGGATCTCGGCGGCGGCCTCCGACGCCGCCTCATGGCAGGACCGGGCCTCGCGGTAGGCCGCCATCTCGGCCGCCGGGAGCATGCCGCCATGGACATAGCCCGGCGTCTCCAGGTCGTCGGGAAGATCGGGCTCGCCACCCGCGGTGACATACACCGTCAGCCCTTCGGCTTCGAAGGCCAGGGCGATCTCCCGGGCGCGCCTCATCCACCCCTCGGTCAGAAGGGCCGGATCGAGCAGCACCGGGGCCCGTTCGCCGAACAGGTCGGACTCCGTGCGACCGCCCGCAGCCGCATAGCGTTCAGAACCGACCAGGGTGCAGCGGGCGTCGTCGGCGTTGACTGCGCTGACGTCCAGCCGTTCGTTGACGCGCCAGTCCTGGAAGCCATGGCCGTCGAGCGCCAGGCGGGCGAGTTCAACCTGCTCTTCGCGATCCGGAAGCCGCGCCAGCAGCTTCGCCTGCTTCAGGGTGAGCCGGCCCGCCTTCAGGGCTTGCAGGGCGACCTCCGGGAGAGCCGAAAGGGCCGCCAGCCGCTTCACCTCGATCTCGGCATAGCCCAGCGCCCGGGCGATGACCGGAACCTCCAGCTTCGCACGCAGCATGCGGCCGATGGCGCCGATCACGTCGGCGACATGGACCGGCACGGCGGTGTTGGTGAGAACGACGGCCGCCGCCTGGCGAGCCGGATCGGTCTCGACGAAGACATCAACGAGGAAGCCGTCGTCGATCCGGCCCTGCGCGACGAGCAGGCTCAGCGCCAGAAACCGCCGACGCCCGTCGAGCGCCATATGGGCCTTTTCCTTTCGTCGCCCCGGGCGAACCGTCAGCGGCTGCAGCTGGCCGGCGGCGAACAGGGTGTCGGCCAGCTGCGGGATGTCGTTATCGGCCGGTTCGCCGGCGCGAAGGTTCTCAGGGGCGACGCCGAGATCGCGCAGGGCGACGAACTGGCGGACGCGCGCGGCGGTGATCTGGAAGGGCGTCGGGGCGTCGGCGACCTCGGGGGCGGTTTCCGGGGCGACCCTGGACGCGCGAGCGGCGGATGATCGGGGCATGGAGGCTCTCCAACCGGCCGCCGGGGACCATCCCCGCCGCGCCGGCGCCCCTCAGCGCCCTCCCTCCTTCCTCCCGGTCGCAGCCGCATTCCAGTCCTCGAACGGCTCCGGCGGCAGGGCGACGGAGACAGCGACGCCGAGGCTGCAGAGCCGGGACCGAAGGCGGGCGGCCGCCCGCTCGCCGGCGACGCCGCGGTCCGCCGCGATGAGGATGCGCCCGACCTCCTGCGGCGGAACCCAGGCCGAGAGATTGTGCGCCGACATCAGGGCCCAGCCGGGTCGTCCGAAGCGCTCGCAGGCGGACAGGACCGTGAGGACGCCCTCGCCGACAATCATGTCTTGCGCCTGAGGCGACAGCCTCACCGCCGAACCGGGCGGCACGACGCCCACCGTCTTGCGGGGCAGACGAAGCCGGTCCGCGCGGCGGCCGTTCGGATCGAGGTAGACGAGTTCGACCGCCGTCATCCGTCCGCCCGCATCGGTGATCCGGGCGACCAGGGCTGGGCGGGTCGGTCCTCCCGACTGGAACACCGACACCGGGGCGTCCGGATGGTGACGCAGGTCCTGGAGAAAGCCCGGGCCCAGCTCCACGCTTCGCCCGACCAGATAGCGATGCGACACCGACCCCGGCGCGAGCGGGCCCGCGCCGTTCCACAGTCGCTGAGCGGTCGCGACGCGTGCGGCACGATCCGGCCGGATCGCGGACACTGACGGCCCTGATCGCCCCACACCCGCGATCCGGCCCGAGCCATCGATGAGGCGGAGCTCCGCGAGATGATCGCGCACGGCTCGCCAGTCGGCGGCGCCGAAACTATGGATCACCACCCGGTCCTCGCTCACGAGCAGGGAGATGGAGCGGTCTCCGGCGCTGTGGCCCGGCGCCGGCACATTGGCGCGCCGCCCGCCCTGGTAGAGGTCGCCGCCCAAGGCGGCGACGATGGCGTGCAAACTCATGGCGACCTCAGATCAGGCCGAGAGCTTTGAAGCTGGCCGTCCCTTGTCGACCGATCACCAGATGATCGTGCACCTGAAGGCCGAAGACCCGAGCGGCGTCGACAAGCTTGCGGGTCATCTCGATGTCGGCGCGCGACGGCGTGGGGTCGCCCGATGGATGGTTGTGAACGAGGATCATCGCCGAGGCCGACAGGTCCAGAGCGCGCCGCACCACTTCCCGGGGATAGACGGGCGCGTGGTCCACAGTGCCTTCGGCGACCCACTCATCCCGCAGCAGGTTGTTTCGGTGATCGAGATAGAGAACTCTGAACTGCTCTCTCGGCCAATGCGCCAGGGCTGCGCGGACATAGGCCTGAAGGGCGTTCCAGGACGCGATGGCGGGCCGGCGGCAGGCATCAACCCGGGCGAGCCGCACGGCCAGTTCGCGCAGGATCTTCAGGTCGCTGAGAACGGCAAGCCCGGCATCGCTCGATCGCGTCAGTTCAGACAGATCCGCCGCCGCCACCGCGCCAAGGCTGCCGAAGCGCGCAAGAAGGTCGCCCGCCAGCCGATCCGGATCGGCGTCGGATCGGCTCAGCATCAGGCCGAGCAGGGTCTGGTCGTTCAGGGTCTCGTACGCGAGTGTCGGGATTGGCGGGCCGGGTCGCGCGGTGTCGCGACGACGAGGATCGGTGGCCGGGCTGGGTTTCAGGGTCATGGCGGTGTCCTTTGCCGCTCCACTACGGAGCGTCCGCCGCAGGCCTTCCTTTCCCCTCCAGCGGGGCTTGTCGCCAACCTTAGGCGCAGAAGACAGCGCCTGGATTGCAATCGACTCGCCGTGCGTAACCGCGTCACTCTCCCGAAAATACACTTCAGAGACGACTCCCCCTGACGGGCGTCCAGCCGAATCATGCCGGCCTCTGGCGTCAGACAGCCCGACTCGGATTCTTTGCGGGCACAGCTTGCCGAAGCGGAAAAGATCAGTGTTTCTATGACTGAAAGGGTCAGCCTCAGCGCGAGGAGCCGGGATGGCAGCGTCGAGGCCAGAATCACCTCACGGCGGATCGCATGGCTGACGGCTTCCTTACGACACAGGTCAGGAAATTTTAAAACACTCGCGACAGGAGAACTTTACGCCTTCATTGCTTGACAGAAGTGTTCCGACAATTGCATTCCTTTAGTTGCAATCCGGATTGCGCGTCTCTCAACTCCTATCAAGGTAAAGTTATGTATAACGAGAATGAAATCCAGGAATTGACTGCAGACCAGATTGATATGGTCAATGGCGCCGGACTGACCTGGACGGAAGTTGGCAACTTCCTGAAGGCCGCCGCAGCTCCGCTGGTCCAGCTTGTCATCGACATCTTTGACGACGAGCCGGCTACTGCTGCGTGAGTAAAAGATGCCGCCGTAAAAGGCGGCATCCATTTCCAGTTTTCTGGTAAAAATTATGTCGTGAGAGATATTTTGTCTAGAAATCTGATCCGGTTATTTGGTGGCGTTGTTCTATCTGCTGTTCTGGCATCATGCGCGTCGGCTGCAGAACCCGTCCAAAGTGATTTTACGCTTGGTGACGATGGACGCATCTACATCCAGACCGTTGTGTCGGGTCAGAGTTTGAACGCCCTTGTTGATACCGGGCTTTCGTCGCCGTTCCTGACGACGCCAGCGACGGCATCACGGCTTGCACTAAGGTTCATCCCGATCGTCAGAACGGCACCCATGCGGGGCGTCGACGGCAGGGGCGTCAGGGGCCGGATAGCCGGAGTTAAGATCACCTCCCTCGGCGGCGCGCCGGGTGACTGGGATCTGGCGGCGGTTGTCGTGGACGTCCCGATCCTGAGGGCCGAGGCTATGGTGGGAATGGATTTCCTGGATGGTTACGATGCGGCCTTTGACTTCAGGCTCCGGCGCCTCACTCTGGACGAACCCGGGCAGGCTGAAACCGGCGCTGCCGGGTTCGTCAACTGTGACGCCGCCAAACCCCGTTTCAGTCTGGATGATCGGTGCGAGGCGACGGCCATTTATGTGGATACGGGCGGTCAGACGACCCTGATTAATCCCCAGATGGCCGCTCTGCTGAATGTCCAGGACGGATCCGAAGGTGTGCCGACCGTTATTCGCGGAGCATCGGGTCGAGAGGTCTCAGCGATCCGCTACAACAGACCGATCTTGGTACGGGGCCTCCCAGTCGCCTCCGTTGTCGTTGTGGACTTCCCGCCACGCGGAGGCTGTTCTGCTCCATGCCCGGAAATGATCCTCGGCATGGACACCTTGGGTCAGTTCGCCAGCCTCCGCCTCACGCGAAAATCTATAACCATCACGCCGTAGCTCTCAGGAGGAGCCTGACGCAGCGGTTGTCAGGCTTGGGATCGGGAACACATCCATCTCCATCCAGCCCCTGCTGCTTGGTTTAAGGGCGATGTCTCTGGGGTCACCGTGCGCGATACCACGGCCGTCGAGACGGTCATGTCCGCTGGCGTACCTCTGCACAGGGCGCCCGTCGGCATCGGGGACCATCCACAGCGCCAGGGAGCGGCTCTGATCGGACTGCCTCTGCTCGCCCGTTTTGATCTGACACTGGACGATGCGGGACGACGGATGTTGACCGAGCCCATACCGGACCTGGTCCGAGAGCCATTCGCCAGGGATCGGCTGGGGCTTGTTCTTGAGGCTGGCGACACTGGCGGGTCTGTCCTGCATGTCGCAAGGCAAAGTCCCGCAGAACGGGCAGGCATCACCCCTGGATCCGTCCTATCTCGGTCCCGCCCGCCAGGCTTCAGCCAGACCGCCCCAGCCTCGACTGCGGCTCCGCTGCGCCGCCTGGCGCTCAGGCGTGCGACGGCAGCGCAGAGCGTCGGGAGCAGCAGACCCGCAAGGGCGCCACGAAAGGACCGAGGAGGAAAACTCAATCTGCCTGACACAGGAACGGTTGAGATCCTTTCCATTGCAGCGTCGCCCCCCCCCCCTGCGGTGCTTTCAGGTCGTGACGGTTGGCCGATGACCACGCTTCGAGCGAGGGATCGTGCCGAGATTCTCCATCAGGGTCAGAAGCGGGGCCCGATGAGCTGGGTCCATCGCCCTCCACGCCTGAAGCAGGCGAGCCACATCGCTTGCCGGCCCCTCGGATGTCGCCGCCTCATCGTCTCCGATCAGGGCGGTGACCGGCACACCTAGGCATCTAGCGACAAGCCAAAGCCGCGAAGCCGCAATCCGGTTGAAACCGTTCTCGTATTTCTGGACCTGCTGAAACGTCACGCCGATCCGCCTGCCGAGTTCGGTCTGGCTGAGGCGGGCCGCACGGCGGTAGGCCTTCAGTCGTTCACCGACCTGACGGTCGAAGGCTTGTTCAGGGTCGGTCGGAGCGGGAGACTGTGAGGCAGGCTGGGGCATGGCCCCGACATAACGCGAATTCGGAATGTCGTGACAGTCAAAACACCACATCAGCGTTGTCGTTGCAGTCAGCGGCACACGGTGATGGTGTAGTGCAATCCGTATCCGACAAGCTGTTTTGGCTGACCAAGCCCGTGTTTGCTACGATGCACCTCTACAGCCCAACCAACGAGATCTGACCATAAGGGTTACTTCGTTTCTCACAGGGAAAGATTCCGAGATATCTGTCAACGACGGATTTAATGCCATCATCGGCGGTCTGGGCTCGGGCAAATTGACGCTGTTGGAGTATCTGCGGTTCGATCTACTTTGGGGTCGCATTCCAATGTCGCCTTCCGGCGGATTTCGCACGCTCCCGTCGTATGCTGTCAGGCCGCCACTCGACGGTAGGAGGACAAAACTGCACCTTCACGGGCCGTCCGGTCGGGGTTGGGCCTGGACTCAGGCGCGCAACCCACTCGCCCGGCCGGGCGGGCCAGATGTCGCGCCTGGCGAGGAAGCCGACGTCCGCCCTCACGGCCGATCAACCTAAGATTTTCCGCTGCAAACGCCGGTCTAGCCTCTATATGGACGTCGTCAGTCCTTTACCGGCCCAGCCATGCCCCGATCTTCTACGACCTCCAGCACCCTCGACGTCCTGATCGGCGCCGCGATTCGAGCGCATCGGAACGATCTCGGATGGAGCCAGGCTGACCTGGCCGCTCGGATTGGCGTCACCTACCAGCAGGTCCAGAAGTACGAGACGGGAGCCAATCGGGTCGCCGCCACCACCCTGGCCTCTATCGCCGCCAGCTTGGGATGCGCGATCTCTGCCCTGTTGCCTGAAGATGACGATGCTTTGCCAGCGACGGATCTCATGCACCAGATCCGAATGGCTGCAGCCGCCCTACCCGAGGACAAGCAACAGCTTCTTCTCGACGTGGCGAAGGCGTTTCTTCGCGGGGCACGACCCGAAGGCACGTCTCCGGCGAGCCGGCATGCCGGGACCAATGCGCCTGACGCGCGCTGACGTCCTCGCCCATGGCTGAAGAGATCGAAAGGATCGCCGCCGCGCGCCTCACCCGACAAGAGCGGCGGTGCCTCGAAGGCGTCGCGGACCACCTGCAGGCCGGCGAGATTGCGGATCGCCTCGGGCTTGCCGTTGCCACGGTGGAGTCGCACCTCGCCAACGCCAGGCGCAAGCTGAGCGTCACCAGCAGTCGCGCAGCCGTGCAGCTTCTCCGTCAGGCCGGCTGTCTCCATACCGGGTATGGAGAGGGTTTTTCCATTATCGCCCTGCCCGGCGAAACCTTGCCTTCTGCTCCGGACAACGGAGCTGCTTATGACAAGAGATCACGACCTTCCCCAGTGGGACTGGGCGGACCTGGAGACGGTGCTTCAGGAGACAGCGCGCGACGGGGCGCATCGCAACGCGGTCCTGCACATCCTCCAGACCACCCGCGAGACCGCGTTCAGTCTGTCGACGACGGATCTCCTGAGGGAGGTGCTGGCGCTGGGCGCGATCGCCCACAGTCGATCGGCCTCCACATCCCGCCCATCCCCCCTCGCGGCCTCTTGCCGCGGGTCGGCCTAGTTCTCATCGCTGCCTTGTTGGTGGTGGTGATCATGGCCGTGCTCGTCTCGATCCATACCCTCCTCCAGTAGGCTCCACTATGGATTTACAGGAGTTCCCATGAACCGCTCGGACTTCGGCCAGGATCTGGCCCGCCGTCTCTATTCGACCGAACACGCGCTCGATCACGCCTTATCCGAGGCCGCCCTGCTTGTCTCCAGTATGACGGCGGGGCGCGTGGATCAGAAAATCTCGGCCGTGATCGGCCAGGATGCACTGGCCAATATTCTCCAGGCCATGAACACCGTCGGCGCCGCCCGCGGCGCCGTCGTCGCCGCCCATCACCAGATGAAGGCGGACGCCGAGCGGATGCGGATCGAATGGCGTCTCGCCGGTCCCGAAACGAAGCCCGCAGATGATCGCCCCATCCGCGAGACCAGCAACGCCCGCCATCTCACCGCCGTGTCCTGAGCCAGGCCGCTGACGCTCGCCCTCTCCATCACGGCCTACTGGGCTCTGACGGCCGCGAGCGTCAGCTGGTGTCTGTTCGCGGGTCGGCGGCCGGAGCGGATTGCAGCCGCCTCAGTCCTTGCGGCGTTCGTTGCAACCCAGATGGTCACGCCTCTCGAGATCTCCGGCTGGCGTGTCGGCGTCGCGACTGTCGATGTCGCGACATTCCTCGCGCTCTTCTGGCTGACCGTCCGGTTCGACCGCTGGTGGCTCGTGGCCGCCTCGGGCGCGCAGTTGGTCACGGTGCTGACCCATGCCCTGGCGTTGGCCGCACCCACCCTCCTGCTGAGGACAAATGTCGAGGTGCGGTGGATGCTTGGCGTGGCCCTTCTCGCCCTGCTGGCCGTCGCGCCCTTCGAGGCCCGCCGACTGATGCACACCAGCGCGCGGTCCTGAAACGGCGACACCCTGATCATCGTCCTGACGAAGCTCGAGACCAATACCGCTTCGGCCCGCCGCCTCGACGCCAACAGCTCGTCTTGCGATAGATTTACACCCTCATGAGTTGACATAAACGCCTCCGGGCCGCACTCCACGGGGTGGGATCAGGCTCAAAAACCCAATCCTGCGATGTGAGCGAAGCAGACATCGAAGGCGACCGCGCCGGCTCTCCCACCCCGCACACCGACCTAACAGGACCGCCCGCAACAGAGCGTTCGGACCTCAAACCCAGACCGCCGGCGACGCCGGAGCGGTTGGATCGCAGATGACAGACCTTTTCAGAAAAGAAGCCGTCTCCCATGCGACGCGCCGACTGGCCGGCGAAGTGGTGCTGGCGTCATCGACGCCGTCCCGCGTCCTCGGCTTTCTTGCCTGCGCCGTCGTGCTCGCCGGGGCGCTCTTTGCGTCCACCGCCTCCTATGCCCGGCGCGAAACCGTGTCTGGCTGGCTTGCGCCCAAAGCGGGCCTGATCCGCGTCCCCGCGCGGCAAGGCGGCGTGGTCGCTCAACTGCATGTCGAGGAGGGGCAGAGGCTCGAGGTGGGACAACCGATCGCGACGGTGACCCTGTCCTCGGCGCTTCTATCGGGGGACAGCTACGTCGCCCTGTCCGAGAGCTTCGCCACTCAGGGCGTGGCCGCTCAGGCCCGGGCTCAGGCCGCGAGGCAAGCTCTGGAAGCCGAACACCGACAGATGACAGGGCGGCGCGCCGCCCTGGTCAGAGAATTATCGGAAACCCGCCGGAGGATCGGGTTGCAGCGCCAGCGGCTCGAGTTCGCCCGCAGCGAAGTTTCGCGCGCCGAGACCATCGCGGCCCAGGGCTTCCTGCCCCGGCGGGAGCTAGAATCCCGGCGCTCGGCGGAGCTCGTCGTCGATCAGGAACTGTCGGAATTGTCAGCCGAGGCTCTGACGTACGAACGAGAGATCGGAGAGGTCGACGCCCGTCTGACCGCCATTCCGATCGACCTCGCCGTAGCCGCGGCGGAGGCAAGCACGGCGCGCGCCGGCCTCGATCAGCAGGTCACCCAGGCGGCCGTCCAGTCGACCTATGTGGTCGTCGCCACGGTCGCCGGCCGGGTGGCCGCCCTGCCCGTCAATCAGGGGCAGACCGTCGAGCCTGGCGTCGCGATCGCGGTCATGACAGCTGGCGACTCTCCCCTTGAGGCCGAACTCTACGCACCGACGCGCGCGTCGGGCTTCATTCACGAGGGACAGGACGTGCGGCTCATGTACCAGGCCTTTCCCCACGAGAAGTTCGGCACGGGAGAAGGGGTTGTGACGTCGGTGTCCAGGACGGTGCTCGCTCCGGCGGAGGTAGCCATTCCGGGCCTTCAGGCGAGTGAACCGGTCTTCCGCGTCCGCGTCAGAATGAAGAGCAGCACGGTGTCCGCCTATGGACGACGCGTTCCCCTGCAGCCGGGCATGCTGCTCAACGCCGACGTCGTGATCGACCGACGCTCTCTCCTCGAATGGCTCCTGGATCCCCTCTACGCCGCAGGACGACGCAAATGACGGGCTTTCCCGAACTGAACTTCGGCCGCAGTAAGCGGCTTCCGATTATCCAGGGCGCTGAGGCTGCGGAGTGCGGCTTAGCCTGTATGGCGATGATTGCGCGCTTTCATGGCCACGACGTCGATCTGAACGGCCTCAGGCAAAGGTTTTCCCTGTCGATGTCCGGGGCGACGCTCCGAAGCATAATGGGCCTCGCCGACGGCCTCGGCTTGGCGCCGCGGGCTCTAAAGGTTGACCTGAAGGCGCTGGAAAAGGTCCGCGTTCCGGCCATTCTGCACTGGGACCTGAACCATTTCGTGGTGCTGAAGTCGATCCGAAACGGCAAGGCGATCATCCACGATCCCGCCCTAGGCGCGCGGTCCCTCTCCCTGGCCGAACTCTCCAACCATTTCACCGGGGTGGTGCTGGAGGTCGCACCGTCTGACACCTTCGCGCCGATCACCGCGCGCGCCCCCATCAGGCTCACGAGCCTCTGGTCAAAGATAGTCGGTTTCTGGCCGGCCTTCTTCCAGATTCTCGGACTATCGGTCGCCCTGCAGGTCGCGGCCTTCGCCATGCCGTTCCAGATGCAGCTGGTCGTCGATGAAGGCATACTCAGGGCGGACCGCGATCTGCTGACGGTGCTGGCGCTGGGCTTCGGAGCGCTCGTCGTGATCCAGTCGGCGATTGAGGCGCTTCGCGCCTGGGCCCTGCAGGTCTTCGGTCAACTCCTCAGCTTCCAGATGGTCGGGAATCTCGTCCGCCATCTGATGCGCCTGCGCAGCGACTGGTTCGAGAAGCGGCATGTGGGGGACATCATCTCGCGGATCGGCTCCGCGTCCGCTATTCAGGACGTTCTCACGCGAGGGGTTATCGCCGCGATCATTGATGGCCTGATGGCCGTCGTCGCCGTGGTGATCCTGCTTCTCTATTCTCCAATCCTGGCTGCGGTGGTTGTTGCGGCGGTGGCGACCAACCTGGCGATCGCGTTCACCGTCTTCCCGATGCTCAAGGCGCGGACGGAGGAACAGATCATCTCGACGGCATATGAGCAGTCGCACATCATGGAGACTGTTCGCGCAGCGACCACCATCAAGATTATGGGCCGTGAAGCGGAGCGTGAGAGCGCCTGGCGAAATCTCTACGCCAACGTGATCAATGCGTCCGTGTCGGTTGGAAAATTCCAGATATCGCTCAGCTTCACACAGGGCCTCGTGACTGGCCTGCAGACCGTTCTGGTGATCTATCTGGGCGCCAAAATCATCTTGGACGGAGCCGGATTTTCTGTCGGCATGCTGTTCGCCTTCCTATCGTTCAGGCAGACCTTCACCGACCGGGCGAACGCGCTGATCAACCAGGCCATCCAATTCAAGTTCCTGGGCCTGCATCTTGATCGCCTCGCGGACATCGTGACGGCAGAGGCCGACACCCCCCAGGTCACGCCTACCGCCCTGGCGGTGCGCGGCGGCATGCGGCTTCGCGATGTCGAGTTTCGCTATGGCGACGCGGATCGCCTCATCCTCGAGGGGCTAAACCTGGATGTCGAACCCGGGGAATTCCTTGCCATCACAGGGGCGTCAGGCGGCGGCAAGACCACGCTCCTGAAGTTGATGCTAGGACTTCAAGCGCCGACCGGAGGTCGGATCGAACTCGACGGACGTCCTGCGACGAACGCGTCCTGGCGGGCCTGGCGCGAGCAGGTCGGGGTTGTGGCTCAGGATGATCGTCTTCTGTCCGGCACGATCGCGGACAATATCGCCTTCTTCGACCCCGATCTCGACATGCAGCGTGTGCACCAGGCCGCCTGGGCCGCCCAGGTGCACGAGGACATCGTCCGCATGCCGATGCAGTATCTGTCCCTCGTCGGGGACATGGGCTCGACCCTCTCGGGGGGGCAAAAACAGCGCGTCCTGCTCGCGCGCGCCCTCTACCGCCAGCCGAAGATTCTGGTCCTAGACGAGGGCACGGCGAACCTGGATGTCGAGACGGAAGAATTGATCGCGGACCTGATCGCCGCCCTGCCGATCACGCGCATCGTCGTCGCGCACCGCCCGGCGCTGCTGAAGCGTGCGGATCGGGTGCTCGTGGTGCGGGGCGGCGTGCTCGTCACGGCCGAGCAGTGCGCCGCCCTCGCGGCCGCTTGACCCGCGCGACACCGCGCGTCGAGCGACCACTGCACGTCGGGCGCCCTTCTCAACGAGCGCGGGCGAGGCACGGAGAAGCGACGCTCAGTCACATCTTTAGGTGTATATTTGCACAACCCGAACGTTGCACACTGCTTTTCACCCCGGCATCGTCGAGACGCGTCAATTATGACGCGACGGAGGTTGGAATGCAGGACGACGGGATGCGCGCATTGGTCCTGCCTCGCTTTGGTGGACACGCAGGCTAGCTTTTCGGAGCTGGAGGGGAGTGTCTGATGCGTGTTGAACGCCGGGTGTTTCCGGCTTCGTTCAAGCGGGAGGCGATTGACCGGATCACCAACGACGGCCTGAACGTCGGGGCTGGGCAGGTCACTCGCGATCTGCCCTTCACATGAAGGGACGCGAGGCGCTGCACAAGACTCCCGGGGAGCCCGAATCAGATCGCGCCTCTCGGATGAATGGGCCTGAGCCTAGCTCATGCTTCTCAGCCGTTGGAGCGCGGTTAACACCCGCTCCAAAAGGCCGTCGGCGGCGTTGCCGGAAAGCCTTATGGCGGACGCATGCAATTGAAGCTGGGTTCGAATGGCCTCCAACCGGCCGGCGGATGTATTCATCCGTCCAGCGGCGAGCATTGGAAAGCGCTCGGATTCAGGCCATTTGCAGCGAAGCATGGCCGCCCCCCCCCCCACCCCTTCCCTTTAGTCGGCTTGGCCTCCCTCCGCCGGAAAGGCGCAGCCCGACCAGCCGGGGAGCCGCCCGGTCGCGGTGCGGCGCTCTCTAAATGCCGTGCTACGGGCTTAGCGACCCAGACCGCAAAACACCGCCCAATCATTCATCAGGGCAACCCGCCGAGCAAACAGGTCGCCTCGACGATAGGCGGCTTCGACCTTGCTTCCCACGGCGTGAGCGAGCGCCATCTCCGCCAGTTCATTCGCATGTTCTGTTCGCTCGGCCGCCCAATCCCGGAATGTGGATCGGAAGCCGTGCGGAACCGCATCCACCTTCATGTCGCGCAGCACCTTGGTCAGGGTCATGTCCGACAAGGTCCCGCCGCTTGCAGCGGGAAAGACGAGGTCATCGGGCTTGCCGGGAACGCCGAGGAGGGCGAGCGCGGCGCTGGAAAGCGCAGCGCGGTGCGCCCTTCCCCCTTTCATGCGCTCTGGTGGTACAGTCCAAATTCCGCGCGCAACATCCATCTCGCCCCAAGTGGCGCCTCTGGTCTCGCCGGAGCGGGCTGCGGTGAGAATCCCGAACAGAAGCGCCCGAGCTCCGACGCCCCCGACCTCGCCCAGACGGGCGATGAAGCCGGGCATGTCGTCGATCGGCAGTGCACGGTGATGTCTGACCCTCGAGACCTTAGAGGGATCGGCCAGCAGCTTATCGAGATGCCCCTTCCACCGGGCGGGGTTCGGTCCGGACCGGAGCTCGCGCGTCGCGGCCCAGTCCAGAACCGCCTCCAACCGCCCCCGCACACGTCTGCCGGTCTCGGTTTTCGTGGTCCAGATCGGCGTGAGAATGTCCATGACATGAGACAGACCGACCGCGTCAACGCCGAGATTCCCGACGACAGGATAGACATAGGCGGCCAGGGTCGACGACCACTGAGCCCGATGCTTGGCGTTCTTCCAGCCCGCCTCGTGCGTGGCGACATAGGCTTCGCCCGCCTGCCGGAAGGTCCATCCGGATTGAGTGGACGTCACGGTCAACCTGGCCTTCGCCGCCCGCGCCCTGTCGATCGGGTCTATGCCCGCGCGGATGAGGTCTCGGGCTTCACGCGCCGCCTCTCGTGCGCCTGACAGGGTAACGCTCGGATAGCCGCCCAGGCCCATCTCCCGACGCCGACCGCCGATGTCCGCCCTCAGGATCCAGGTCCGCCCCCTGTGGGGAGAACCTGCAGATATAAACCCGCCACCCCGCCGACGGCGTGGTAGCCGGCAGTGGCTATACGGCTGACGGCGAGAGCGCCGAGTTCGGCGGCTTGGCGTGGCATCTGACGTCGACCTGCGACATTTCTGCAATAACGATTTTTGTCCGCCAATCTTAGACGCTAGTCCGCGCTTCGCCACAGAAATCTCCAGGCCAGCTGGGAGCTATGCGTTGGATCAGGCCCCATTTCACACCCGCCTACAAACCCGCCATAGGATTTGCGATTGGGTGGGGTGTCGTGAAACGCCCTGAAAAGCTAAATACCGGAAATCTCTAAGTTTACTGTCCGTCAGAAAAGCGCTGAACAGTCCTGCAACACTTAGATTCGGACACCCTCTCCGCCACTTCAGTCCCAAGCTGGGCACGCCGATTGCCGTCGATTTCCCTCCGGAAACGGCGGTGAGCGTGCGAAGCAGCTCTCCCTTCGATCCCATGATGCGAACTTCGGCCTCTCCGACCTCGACCCGCTGGGCGAAGGCGCGCAGGTGATCCCGCCGATAGCCGCCCCCGTCGATACGGATGCGCTGGCGCGCCACGTCGGCGAACCGGCGCACGGTGGCGGGCGTCACCGCCCGATTGCCGGAGCTTTCGAGCATGGCCTGCGCCCGCTCGGCATCGACCTGCGCCTGGTCGCGAAGCGACTTCAGACCCGCGATACGGTCTTTCAGCGCGGGGTCGGTGATATCGGCCACGCCTGATTCGATCGCGTCATAGAGCCGCTTGAGCCGCAAATCGGTCTCGGCCGCCCGGCGGTTCAACTCGGCGATATGCTCTTGTCGGCGTTCGGCCCGTTCGTGGCGGCGGTCGAGGACGGAGGCCAGCACCTCTTCCAGTCGGTCGGGCTGGAGCAGCCGATCCTCGATATGGCTGGCGACGATGGTGTCGAGCTTCTCCATCGGGATCGAGCGGCCCGAACAGCCGGTCTCGCCCTGCCGCGCCTTGATCGAGCAGGTGTAGTAGCGATAACGCCCGCCCTTGCCGGTGCGGATGGTCATGGCTCCACCGCACTTCTCGCAGAAGCAGATACCCGTCAGCAGGGTCGGGCCGCTGACAACGCGCGGCGGCGTGACCTTGGGATTGCGGGCCTTCAGATGCGCCTGAACGGCGTCGAACGTCTCAAGGTCGATCAGCGGCGGCACGGGCACCGTGACGATCTCGCTGATGGGCTTCAGTTCCTTGGTCTTGGAGCGCTTGTTGAACTCGTGCTCGCCGATATAGGTGCGCCGGGTCAGAATACGGTGAAGCTGGCCGATGCCCCAGCGCCCGCCGTCGCGGGTGAAGATACGGCGCGCGTTGAGATGGCTGACGATCGCCTTGACGCCCATCGGCCCGGACGTGCCGTTCCCCTCCAGCGCCAGCCGGTAGATCAGCCGCACCGTGTCGGCGTGGAGCGGGTCGATCTCCAGCTTTTTCTTGGTCTTGGCCCCGCGCTGCTCGGCGGCGACGATGCGGTAGCCGATCGGCGGCAACGCGCCGTTCCAGAAGCCCTGCCGGGCGTTCTCCTTCAAGGCGCGCATGACGTGCTTGCCGTTCTCCTTGGACTGATACTCGTCGAACAGCGCCATGATCTGGCGCATCATGACGTGCATCGGATCGTCGCCCATCTCCTGCGTGATCGAAACGAGCTTCACGCCGTTCTTCGCCAGTTTGCGGACGTAGAATTCCAGCTCGAAGTGGTCGCGGAAGAAGCGGCTGAACGAGTGGACGACGACGATATCGAAGGGCGCGGGCTTGGTGGTCCCCGCCCCGATCATGCGCTGGAACTCAGGGCGGCGATCATTGGTGGCAGTCGCGCCCGGCTCCACGAAGGTGTCGATGAGTTGGTAGCCGCGCGACAGACAGTAGGCCTCGCCCTGGCGCTTCTGGTCGGGGATGGAAACGTCATGCTCGGCCTGCCGTGCGGTCGAGACGCGGAGATAGAGGGCGGCACGGGTGGCGACGCTGGGTGTTTCAGCGTTCATGATCGGTCCCCCTCTGCCGTGGCGGTTCGCTTTCGAGATTCTTTCAGCGGCAAGTCCAGCACGACGCGATCGTGAATGAGCTTCGGCGCAAGCTTGCGGCCGCTTCGCTCCATACGGATCAGGCCGTAGCCGATCATCGTCTTCAGCGTGCGCGACAGGTTGGACTTGGCCCGGTCTGTCAGCGCCGCCAGTTCGTCAAGCGAGTCCGGGGCCTGCTCTGCGATGATGCGCAGCATCTCGCGATTGGGAGCCGAAAGGATGCGGGCGAAGGATTCGGTCGAGGCGAACCAGACGGTTGGATCGCCCGGCGACGGCTTCTCCTCACCCCGTGCAATGCGCAGTGTGCGGGCTTTCATCTCCTCGGGATCGGCGATGCCGACCTTCAGCGTCGTCATGGCGTAGTGCCTCCGTCTGGCGCCCGCCAGGCCGGACGAAAGTCTCAGGCGGCGGATCGAAAATCACCACCTATAGTTATCATCATAGAGCAACTAAATCAAGTAAAAATGCGTCTGCACGGGCATCGCCTAGGCCGATCATGGCTCACTTGGATGGCCCGAACAACTCGTCGAAAATGTCGCCGAACCACGCCTCGAACAGGTCGATTTCGGCCTCTGTCACCGGCACGCGCTCGGGCCAGTCGTCGGTGACGGTCCAGGTCTCGACATCGTGCTTCGGCGGTCGACCGATGCGTGGGGCCGGCGTCTCGATGTCGTCCTGCGGGATATAGTCGTAGAGGTCGTCGGGCAAAGCGCCGGACACGACATGGAGCCGGCGTTGCGGGCGATCAGCGGCGCGCCGGGACATGGGAATCGCAGTCTGTGAGATGACCAACCGTAACGACACCTGTCCCTTCATCCTGATGCTGGCCTTCGCCCTGACGCCGCGCAATTCTTCCAGCATCGGCGGATTGCGCGAACTGTGAAGACGGCGCGTTGCGATATGTCGATCGTATTCCGCGATCGGTCCGGCGGAGATCGGAAGGCGTCGGCATCATGATGACCTGCCCCCGCTCGCCGCCGTGCCGCGCTTCGCTTTGGCGAACGCCCGATCGGTGGCGATGAACCGCTCCAGCATTGGTACGATGAGGCGGACGGGATCGGTGGGCGGATGGCCGCTCTCGCGGCCGAGCACCTCGGCATAGGCGGCGAGATCTCGGTGCAGATCGGCGGGCAGCTCCACTGTCACCTTCACCGGCTTGGTCTCAGTGATGGGGCCGAGCTTCAGTTTGGTCATGGCGTGGCTCCATAGGGTTCGAGCACGAGATCGCGGGTGACGATGACCCGGACGGCGAAGCCCGGCCGGATGGTGAGCGTCGGGGCGATGTTGAGCTGGCGCTGGACGATCTGCCGGCCTGTCTGGCCGATGCTGTCGGAAGCACCGTCGCGGATGGCGCTGAGCAAATCGCTTTCGTCGCTGGACGATCCCGCGTTGGCGCCGATGCTGAGCAGCGTCGAGAGCGCCGCCGCCTTGAACAGTTCCCCCCAATGATAATCGACGCCGTCCTCCAGCCCGGCATAGCCCTTGGCGTCCGCGCCCGGCTGGCGCTCCAGCACGATGGAGCGGCCATTGGGCATGATGAGGCGGTTCCAGACCAGCAACACCCGGCGCTGCCCGAAGCCGACGCCGTTGTCGTACTGGCCGATCAGCCGCGTGCCCTGCGGCACGAGCAGGATACGGCCGGTCGGGCTATCGTAGACGTTTTCCGTGACCTGGGCGGTGATCTGGCCGGGCAGATCGGAGCGGATGCCGGTGATGAGGGCGGCCGGAATGACCGCGCCGGCCTGCAGCACGTTCGGCGATGCGGGCGCAGCGATGCGATCGGGCGCGACGGTGCGTCGGTCGGCCGCCTGATTGAGGAAGGCGAGCTGGCGATCCTGCGCGGTCGGTGTCGCCGGCTGCGGCGCGAGGCCGAGGCTGGTCAGGTCCGGTATTGGCGGCGTGGCGTTGGCGGTCGTGGTGGCGGACGGCGCGGTCGTCCGCGTCTCGGTCGAAGCGAACAGCCGGCCGGTCCGCGCCGCTTCGATTTCCTGAAGCCGGCGCTGCTCTTCGGCGCTGAGACCCGGCGGAGTCGCGGCGGGTGTGCCAATGCCCGGCGTGGGCACGGGCTGGCCGCGATGCTGGGCGTAGAGGATCGGTCGCCCGAGGTCGCCCGGCAAAGCGGGTCCGAGGATCGGGCCGGTATAGTCGCGCGGCAGACCATTGAGCCCATCAGCGGTCGCGCGGTTTTCGGTCGAATAGAGTTCGGTATTTCCGCCGCCGCCATCACGGGTCTGGAGCGCATAGATCAGCGCGCCGCCGATCCCGGTGCTGGCGACCAGGCCGAGACCGATCAGCACCTTGCGCGACAGCCGGGTGACGCGCGGCGGTTCGGCGCGCAGCCGCATCGGCGCGACCGGCTCGCCGGTCAGCGGGCGGGCGTCATCGTCATCCGGCTCGGGTGTCGGCGTCTTCTCGGGATCGATGTCGCTCATGACGACGGCCTCCCGTCGGTGCGGGTGATGCGGACGCGGCGCTGGGTGTCGCCGGTGCCGAAACGCAGTTCGGCGGCGGCGAACAGCCGATCGACGATCATATGCCGGCCGCGAACGCGGTAGTTGACCAGTTCTGAGGTGTTGCCCTCCGGCCCGACGACGAACAGCGGTGGCATTTCCCCTTGCGCGATGCCGCGCGGGAATTCGATGAACACTTGCCGGCCGTCGTCGAAGGCGCGGAGCGGCCGCCATGGTGCGCGGTCGCCCTCGATCACATAGCGGAAGTTGACGTTGGCGAGATCGACGCCGGCTGCGACGGGCTGCGCGGCCTCGGCCTGGGCGTTCTGGCGGCGCAGCGCGATGAGCTGGTCCTGCGGATACTGCCAGGACACGGACGCCATATAGGTCCGCTCGGTCGAGCGCAGTTCCATATGATAGGTGCGCAGGTTGGTGTTGATGACGAGGTTGGTCATCAGCTCGGGCCGCGTCGGCTTCACCAGGATATGCACCTGTTGCGTCGCGCCGGAGCCGCTGAGCGTATCGCCGATGATCCACCGCACGGTGTCGCCGGCGGCGACCGGACCGGACCCGACCAGCGTCTCGCCGGGCTGGAGCGCGATGTCAGTGATCTGGCCGATGGCGGTATAGACCTGATAGAGCGCGCCGCCGGTATAGGGATAGACCTGCATGGCGTTGATGAAGCCGTCGCGAACCGGCTGGACGCGGGCCTGCGCATTGGCCTGATTGACGCGGGCGGCGGGATCGGTCGGCTCCGGCGCACGGCGGGATTGCTCCACCGGCTTCATCTGGCCGGGCAACGGCAGCGGACGCGGCAGCTCGACGACGGTGACGGGCGATGGCGGATCGACCGTCTGCGCGGCGGGCGCGGCGTTGTCGTAAGAAATCTCGGGCGGCTTCTGCGTCGTGGCGCAGCCAGCGAGCGCCGTTGCGGAGAGCAGCAGAACCGCAAGGTCGACTTTACGGAGAGCCGCCTTTCCGGCTTTGCGCCTCGGCGGCATGGCGGGAATACGGTTCGCCGGATGTCCGGCGGTCAGATGAGACGGCCGGATCATTGTCCAAGCTCCTTCGACCAGTTGATGGCGTTGACGTAGATTCCGAGCGGATTGGCCCGGAGCTTTTCGGCGTCGCGGGGTGGCGCGACGGCGATGGTGAGGATGGCGGTCCAGCGCGATGTCTCGGCGAGCGAGCCGTCCTGATAGCGGCGCTCGATCCAGGCGACGCGAAAACTGTCGGGCGAGGCTCGGATCACGGACGACACCTCGACGGCGATCTGCTGCTTGCCGACCTTGGTGAAAGGGTCGTTGACGCGGGCATAGTCGTTCAGCGCCATCGCCCCGCGATCCGTCGTGAACTCGTAGGCGCGCAGCCAGTTCTGCCGCACGATGATCGCATCGGCCGGGATCGAGCGGACCTGCTCGATGAAGCGCGCCAGATGCCAGGCGATCTGCGGATCGGTCGGGCGATAGTCGGCGACGGCGGGCGCGATGGCCTGGGTCTGGCCGAGCTTGTCCACTTGTACCACCCACGGCACGATCGAGCCATTGGCCGATTGCCAGACCAGCGCGCCGGATAGCCCGGCCGAGAGGATCAGCGAGCCGAAGGCCATCAGCCGCCAGTTCTTTGCCTGGACGCGGGCGGAGCCGATGCGGTCGTCCCAGACCTGGGCGGCGCGTTGATACGGCGTCTCGGGTTGCGGCGTCTTGCCGTAATGGGTGGAGGGTCGTTTGAACATCAGCGGTCGCTTTCGGAGAGGTTGACGGAAGAGCCGCCGCCATGGCTGTCGCCGGATTTGACGGCATGGGCGGCGGCCTGAATGCCGTGGGAGGCTTGGCTTCCGCGCTTCATGCGCTTGGCCCATGCGGGCGGGCCGTCAGCGCTGGCGGACGAAGACGATGCGGATGAAGCGTCGGCGCTCTCGTTCGGCGCCGTCTCGCCGGTGACGGCGCGCTCCCCGGCCTGAAAGCTGTCCTTCATGGACACGGCAGCGCGCTTGAACGGGCTGGCGACGGCGGACCCGGCCTGGGACGCGCCGGTACTGGCGACGCCCGATGCGCCTCCGGCCCGATAAGCGGCGGTCGCGCCGCCTGCGAGGGTCGCGCCGCCTCGGGCGGCGGCGGCAGCACCACCGGCGAGAGCCGCACCGCCGGACGCCACGGCGCCGATCGCAGCACCACCGGCGGCGACCATGCCGCCAGCCGCCAGACCCGTGCCGATCGCCGCACCCGCACCAAGCTGTGGGCCGCCGGAGACGAGGCCGTTGGCGATGCCGGGGCCGAAGATGCCGAGGCCCAGCAGCGACAGCGCGGCGAGCACGATCGCCATGGCGTCGTCGATCGTCGGCGCGGTGCCGCCGAATCCGGCGGTGAACTGGCTGAACAGGGTCGACCCGATGCCGATGATGACGGCGAGCACCAGCACCTTGATGCCCGACGAGATGACGTTGCCCAGCACCCGTTCGGCCATGAAGGCCGATTTGCCGAACAGGCCGAAGGGAATGAGCACGAAGCCGGCCAGCGTCGTCAGCTTGAACTCGATCAGGGTGACGAAGAGCTGGATGGCGAGGATGAAGAAGGCCAGCAGCACCAGCGCCCAGGCGAACAGCAGGCAGGCGATCTGGATGAAGTTCTCGAAGAAGGAGATCCAGCCCATCAGACCGGAGATCGATTCGAGCAGTGGTCGTCCCGCGTCGAGGCCGACCTGCGCCACCTTGCCGGGGCGCAGCAGATCGGCGGTCGTGAACCCGGTTCCACTCGCCTTCAGGCCGAGGCCCGCGAAGCTCTCGAAGACGATCCGTGCAAGGTTGTTCCAGTTACCGATGATGTAGGCGAACACCCCGACGAACAGGGTCTTCTTGATGAGCCGGCCGATGATGTCGTCATCGCCGCCCATCGACCAGAACAGGGCCGCCAGCGTCACGTCGATGACGATCAGCGTCGTGGCGATAAAGGCGACCTCGCCCGACAACAGGCCGAAGCCGCTATCGATATAGCGGGTGAAGACGGCCAGGAACTGGTCGATGACGCCGGTGCCGCCCATGTCTATCGTTCCTCGGCCGGGAGCTGCGTGGTCGGCGCGGTCTCTTTGGTGACGGGATCATCGTCCGAGGGCACGGACGGTCGTTGCCGATCGAGACCGAGGAAGCGGTCGCGGCTCTCGGCCCAGACGCGCAGGCACTCGGCGTCGCGCGCACCGGCCTCGCCGAGGCGCTGGCACCGGCGTTGCCCTTCGCGCAACGGATCGGGGGCGGACGGCGCGACCATCGGCGCGACCGGGTTCGCCGGTGTCTCGTCCTGGCGGGTCATCTCGATCGCCGTCGCGGTGACGGCGATGGCGACGAAGATGACGGCGCCGAGGCGCGCGAGGATCTTGCCGTCCATGGTCGCGCCCTCAGTTGCCGTTGTTGAACATCAGCGCGTTGCCGGGCTGGTAACCCGAGCCCGGCGTCAGGAAGCGGCGCCGCTGTTCGCGGCCCTGTTCGGCGGCTGCGGCGCGTTCGGCCTCGGTCAGCGCCTGGGCGCGGCCGTTGGCGGCGACGACGGCGGTGAGATCGGCGAGCTGCTGGGCCTGGAGCGCGAGAAGTTGGTTGCCGGCCTGCGTCGCCTGGAGCGCGCCGGTGGCGGACTGGCTCGATCCGACCAGCGCCGACATCTGTGCGCGGTTGGTGTCGATGTTGCCGACAACGCCGGCCTGCACCTTCATCGCGTCCTGCAGGCCGCCGACGGTGTTCTGCCAGCGCGAGCGGGCGTCCGTGACCAACTGGCTGTCGGAGACCGACATCGAGACGTTGCGGTATTGCTGCTGGAAGGCGCGGTCGATCTGCTGGACGTCGAAGGCGATGTTCTGTGCCTGACTCAGAAGCTGCTGGGTGCGCTTGACCGACTGCTGCAATTGCTGGAGCGACGAATATGGCAGGCTGGCCAGATTGCGCGCCTGATTGATCAGCATCGTCGCTTCGTTCTGAAGCTGGGTGATCTGCTGATTGACCGACTGGAGCGTGCGCGCCGCCGTCAGGATATTCTGGGCGTAGTTCGACGGATCGAACACGACCCACTGCGCGGCGGCGGGCGTGGTGACGATCGGCGACAAAGCGAGCGGCACGGACAGGATGGATGCGGCGACAAACGCCGCGCGTGAACGACGAAACATCATGATGGTGTCTCCATGTTGGTGAGGTCGGGGATGAGATCGGCGGCCCAGGCGACGCCGCGATGGCGCAGCCAGGCAGCGAGGAAGCCGTCGCGGCCGTTGTCAGTGACGATGCGGGCGATCTCGGTCTGATCGGTCTTCGACGAGACGGCGCAGAGCGCGAGCGCCACGTCGGACAGACCCAGCTCGAACAGCCGGTTGCCGCGCCGGGACTGGCAGTAATAATCTCGCTTCGGTGTCGCCCGCGCGAGGATCTCAATCTGGCGGTCGTTAAGGCCAAAGCGGCGATAGATGGCTGTGATCTGCGGTTCGATCGCCCGTTCGTTCGGGAGCAGAAGCCGGGTCGGGCAGCTTTCGATGATGGCGGGCGCGATGGCGCTGCCGTCGATGTCAGACAGCGACTGCGTGGCGAAGATGACGCTGGCGTTCTTTTTACGCAGCGTCTTCAGCCACTCACGGAGCTGGCCGGCAAAGCCATCATCGTCCAGCGCCAGCCAGCCTTCGTCGATGATGATAAGCGTCGGTGATCCGTCGAGCCGATCACCGATCCGGTGGAACAGGTAGGCCAGCACGGCGGGCGCGGCCTCGGTGCCGATCAGCCCTTCGGTCTCGAAGGCTTGGACCGTGGCGGAGCCGAGATATTCGGCCTCGGCGTCGAGAAGCCGGCCATGGGCGCCGCCGACACAATAAGGCCGGAGCGCCTGCTTCAGGTCGTTGGACTGGAGCAGCACGGATAGGCCGGTGATGGTCCGCTCGCCGATTGGCGCGGACGCCAACGAGGTCAGCGCCGTCCAGATATACTCTTTCACCTCGGGCGTGATGGCGACGCCTTCGCGGGTCAGGATCGCCACGATCCAGTCGGCCGCCCAGGCGCGCTCCGGCACGTCATGGATGCAGACCAGCGGTTGGAGCGACACGCTCTCGTCGCTGCCGTCGCTCAAGCCACCGCCGAGATCGTGCCAGTCGCCGCCCATGGCGAGCGCGGCGGCGCGAATACTGCCGCCGAAGTCGAAGGCGAAGACTTGCGCTTGCGGGTAGCGCCGGAACTGCATGGCCATCAGCGCCAGCAACACGGACTTGCCCGCGCCGGTCGGGCCGACGACGAGCGTATGGCCGACATCGCCAACGTGAAGGGATAACCGGAACGGGGTCGAGCCTTCGGTCTTGCCGAAGAGCAGTGGGGGCGCTGCAAAATGCTCGTCCCGTTCCGGACCGGCCCACACCGCGCTGAGCGGGATCATGTGGGCGAGGTTCAAAGTGCTGATGGGCGGCTGCCGGACGTTGGCATAGACATGACCGGGTAAGCTGCCGAGCCAGGCGTCCGCCGCGTTGATGGTCTCGGCCATCGCCGTGAAATCGCGGCCCTGGATGACCTTCTCGACCAGCCGCAGTTTCTCGTCGGCGAGGCGTGGATCGACGTCCCAGACCGTCACGGTCGCGGTGACATAGGCCAGACCGGCGTAGTCGGCCCCGAGTTCCTGCAAGGCCATGTCCGCGTCGGCCGACTTGTTGGCGGCATCGGTATCGACCAGCGCAGACGCCTCGTTGGTCATCACCTCTTTCAGAATGGCGGCGATGGACTTGCGCTTGGCGAACCACTGCCGCCGGATCTTGGTCAGCAGCTTGGTCGCATCGGTCTTGTCGAGCAGGATGGCGCGGGTGGACCAGCGATAGGGAAAGGCCAGCCGGTTCAGCTCGTCGAGCAGGCCGGGCGTCGTCGCGGTCGGGAAACCGACGATGGTCAGGACGCGCAGATGAACTGAGCCCAATCGCGGCTCCAGCCCGCCGGTGAGCGGCTGGTCGGCAACGAGCGCGTCGAGATACATCGGTGTCTCCGGCACACGGACGCGATGGCGCTGGGTCGAAACGCAGGAATGCAGGTAGGTCAGCGTCTCTGGGTCATCGAGCCAGACACATTCAGGCATGAAGCCTTCGACCAGTTGCAGCACGCGGTCGGTGCGATCGACGAAGCCGGTGAGCATCTCGCGCCCATCGACGCCGGATCGTTCGCGACCCTCGTACAGCCAGGTCTCGGCTCGCGCCGCATCCTCGGCCGGCGGCAGATAGGTGAAGGTCAGGAAATAGCTGGATTCGTAGTGCGATCCGGCTTCCTCGAAATCGGCCTTTCGCTCGGCATCGACCAGCGCGGAAGCGGCATCGGGAAAGCGGCTGGCGGCATAGGACGACGCCTCATGGCGTTGGGCTTCGACGAAGATCGCCCATCCCGATCCAAGGCGGCGGAAGGCGTTGTTCAATCGGCCGGCGACGGCGACCAGTTCGGCCGGCACGGCGCTGTCGAGGTCGGGACCGCGAAACCGCGCGGTGCGCTGGAAGCTGCCGTCCTTGTTGAGGACGACGCCTTCACCGACGAGCGCGACCCAGGGCAGGAAGTCGGCGAGACGGCTGGCGGTGCGGCGATATTCGGCCAAATTCATCATGGGATCAGCCTCCTCAAACCGACAGGTGGCCGGGGATGCGCAGATGGCGGCGCACCACATCGACGAACATCGGATCGCGCTTCGCCGCCCAGACCGCCGCGAGATGGCCGACTGCCCAGATGGCGAGGCCGACCAGCCAGAGGCGCAGACCCAGACCGAGCGCCGCCGCTAGCGTGCCGTTGAGGATGGCAAGGCCACGCGGTGCGCCGCCGAGCAGGATATGCTCGGTCACCGCCCGGTGGACGGGCACGGCATAGCCCGGCGTTTCGCCAGTCTGGTCGGGAACGCCCGCCATCAGACCAGCGCCCCGCCGCCGAACGAGAAGAACGACAGGAAGAAGCTCGATGCCGCGAACGCGATCGACAGGCCGAAAACGATCTGGATCAGGCGACGGAAGCCGCCCGACGTATCGCCGAAGGCGAGCGCCAGTCCGGTCGAGATGATGACGATCACCGCGATGATCTTGGCGACCGGTCCTTCGATCGACTGGAGGATGGATTGCAGCGGCGCTTCCCACGGCATGGACGAGCCGGAGGCGTAAGCGGCCGGCGCCAGCATGAGGCTGAGGGAAACGGTGGCCGCGGCCATCGCCATGTGGCGGCAGCCGCGCGAAAGCGTGCGGATCATCGGATATCTCCTGTGAGGTTGAGGACGGGCTGGATGTCGCCGCCGTCGTTGACGGCCGGCACGACGCGGTAATCGCCTTGCGCGTCGAGACCTTCGACACGGGCGAGTTCGACAAGGCGGCGCTGCGATCCGCGCCCGGCGAGCACCGCGACGAGATCGATCGTCTCGGCGATCAGCGCGCGCGGCACGGTGACGACGGCTTCCTGAATGAGCTGTTCGAGGCGGCGGATCGCGCCGATCGCGCTACCCGCGTGGATAGTGCCGACGCCTCCGGGATGACCGGTGCCCCAGGCCTTCAGCAGATCGAGCGCCTCGGGACCGCGCACCTCGCCGATCGGAATTCGATCGGGGCGCAGGCGCAAGCTGGAGCGCACGAGATCAGACAGCGAGGCGACGCCGTCCTTCGTTCGCATGGCCACGAGGTTGGGCGCGGCGCATTGCAGTTCGCGCGTATCCTCGATGATGACGACGCGATCGGCGGTCTTCGCCACCTCGGCCAGCAGCGCATTGGTCAGCGTCGTCTTGCCGGTCGAGGTGCCCCCAGCCACGAGGATGTTGGCGCGGGATGCGACGGCCGAGCGCAGCGCTTCGGCCTGTTCCGCCGTCATGATCCCGGCGGCGACGTAGTGGTCGAGCGTGAAGACAGCGACGGCGGGCTTGCGGATGGCGAAGGCGGGCGCGGCGACGACGGGCGGCAACAGACCCTCGAAGCGCTCGCCGGTCTCGGGCAGTTCGGCCGAGACGCGCGGCGCGCCGGCATGAACCTCCGCGCCGACATGATGCGCGACCAGGCGCACGATGCGTTCGCCATCGGCGGGGGCCAAAAACTCGCCCGTGTCGGACAGGCCTTCCGACAGCCGGTCGATCCACAGCCGCCCGTCCGGGTTCAGCATCACCTCGACGACGGCTGGGTCTTCCAGAAAGGGCGCGATGGCGGGGCCGAGCGCGGTGCGCAGCATCCGCGCGCCCCGCGTCAACCTCTCCGAATTCTGGTGTGATGCCGCCATCTGATCCCCGATCTCGCCGGGGACAACACAGACGTTCCCCGGACGGGGATGATTAAAAGAGCCGGAAGTTTGGCTGATTCAACAAATATCTAACAACCGGCGGCCATGGCGAAGAAAAGGCGGCAATCGGCGGGATTGAAAATCCCGCGATCGATAGTGATGAGCGATATTTACGCTTATCGAAATCAGAAAAGGCAACGCAATGAGCAATAATCCGGGAAAGAAAGGCAAGCCTGCGCCGTGGGTCAAGCGGGAGCGCGACGATCGCGACCGAGCGCTGGACGGGTATAAGGAGGCGCATCATCCGGCCTATCGGGTGTGGCGTGAGGCTCGTAGCGAAGTCGGCAGAAAAGCCCGTGCTGAAGCGGAGACCCTGTTTCCGGGCTTGTCGGAAATCAGCCAGTCGATGAAGCACGCCGACAAGGCGGTCAGCGCCTGGGATAAGGCGAACAAGAACCCGATGACATGGGAGGAATCGCAGGCGTTGGAGGCCGAGTTCGCCAAGAGCTATGTTCCGATCGACCGTTCATAGATCGTGCGACGGACGATCAGCGGCGTCCGTCATCCTGCATATCGCCACCATTTCGTCCGGCGTCGATGTCGCGTGACAACTCCTTCAGGAACCGGTCGCCGGTCGCCAGCCGCCGCCCGAGCGATTGCAGGAAGCCGTCGAACCTCTCCGCGCCCTTAGCACGGGCTGACGCCTGGGCGCTGTCGGGCAGCGGTGGGGTTACGGTCAGCCAGAAGCGGATGAACAGCGAGAGTGTCTCGCCGAGCATGGCGAGATCCTCGTCCAGGCCATCGACCTGCCGGCCGAGTTTGTCCATGCGCCGTGCGAAGACGGCCTCCAGCCGTTCGGAGGCATCGGCCGACAGGAAGGACGCGACGGCGGCTTCGATCACGGCCGACTTGGAGACGTTGCGGCGCAGCGCCAGCGCCTCGACCTTCTTCAGCAGGTCCGGCTCGAAATAGACGTTCATGCGGGTCTTGGTCTGCATGGCGACAGCTCCTTACAGTTCGATGCCGTCGGCCGGGTCCATGGTCGCCTGCCGGGCGACGGACGTGACCTGCTGGCGCATGGTGCGGGATTTGGCGGCGTCAACGTCCGGCTCGTCGTCGAGAACATCGAACTCACCCGCCACCGGGCGTTCGTCCGGCGCGATCTCCTCATGCTCGGGCAGTTCCGGCTCGTGGCGAATACCGGCATTGGCGGGGTCGGTCGCGGCATCGGAGGGCGTCGGCGATGCGGATGACGCGGCGGGTGCCGGTATCGTCAGCGCCGACCAGTCGTCGCCGGATGGCGTTTGCGGCGCCTTGGACTGAGCGGACAGGTCGGGCGGTGGCAGCAACCGCTCCTTGAAGCGGGCATCCTCGTAGTAGCGCGCCTTCTTCGCCCGGATCGGCGGCACGCCCGCGACCAGTAGCAGTTCGTCGGTCGGAGGAAGCTGCATCACCTCGCCGGGGGTCAGCAGCGGCCGGGCCGTCTCCTGCCGCGACACCATGAGATGGCCGAGCCAGGGCGACAGCCGATGGCCGGCATAGTTGGTGGAATCGCGCATCTCGGTCGCGGTGCCGAGTGAGTCCGAGACGCGCTTGGCGGTGCGCTCGTCATTGGTGGCGAAGGCGACGCGGACATGGCAATTGTCGAGCACCGAATTGTTCGCGCCATAGGCCTTCTCAATCTGGTTGAGGCTCTGCGCGATCAGGAAACTCTTGATGCCGTAGCCAGCCATGAAGGCCAGCGCGGACTCGAAGAAGTCGAGGCGGCCGAGCGCGGGAAACTCGTCGAGCATGAGCAGCAGCCGATGGCGCTTGGCAGAACCGTTCAGTTCCTCGGTCAGCCGCCGCCCGACTTGATTGAGGATCAGGCGGATCAGCGGCTTGGTGCGGGCGATGTCGGATGGCGGCACGACGAGATAGAGGCTGACCGGCCGCTTGCCCGCGACGAGATCGGCGATGCGCCAGTCGCAGCGCGCTGTCACCTTCGCTACCACGGGATCGCGATACAGGCCGAGAAACGACATGGCTGTGGACAGCACGCCCGAGCGCTCGTTGTCGGATTTGTTGAGCAGCTCGCGGGCCGACGAGGCGATGACGGGATGCACGCCGGCTTCGCCCAGATGCGGCGTGGACATCATCGCGCGCAGCGTCGCCTCCATCGGGCGCTTCGGATCGGAGAGGAAGTTGGCGACACCGGCCAGCGTCTTGTCGGGTTCGGCATAGAGGACGTGCAGGATCACCCCGACCAGCAGCGAATGGCTGGTCTTTTCCCAGTGGTTGCGCTTGTCGAGCGCGCCTTCGGGATCGACCAGGATGTCGGCGATGTTCTGGACGTCGCGCACCTCCCAATCGCCGCGCCGGACCTCCAGCAGCGGATTGTAGGCGGAGGATTTGGCATCCGTCGGATCGAACAGCAGCACACGGCCATGCCCGGCGCGGAATCCCGCCGTCAGGCCCCAGTTTTCGCCCTTGATATCATGGACGATGACGCTGCCCGGCCAGGTCAGCAGCGTCGGCACGACGAGACCGACGCCCTTGCCGGAGCGGGTCGGCGCGAAGCACAGCACATGCTCCGGGCCATCGTGACGCAGATAGTCGCGCTCCAGCCTGCCGAGCACCACGCCATCTGGGCCGAGCAGTCCGGCCGCCTTCGCCTCATCGGGCGAGGCCCAGCGCGCCGAGCCATAGGTGGCGACGTTCTTGGCTTCCCGCGCCCGGATAATCGACAGGGTGATGGCGACGGCGATGGAGAGGAAGCCGCCCGACGCCGCGATGATCGCGCCCTCGACGAAGATTGCGGGCGCATAGGCATCGTAGGAATACCACCACCAGAAGAAGGCGGGCGGATAATAGACCGGCCAGCCGCCCAGTTCGAACCAAGGCGTGCCGAGTTGCCCCTGAAATCCGAGCCGCCACGCCGTCCATTGGGTCGCGGCCCAAATCGCCGCCAGCACGATGACGACGACGATGGTGATCTGGCCCCAGAGGACACGGCTTCCCGACATACAGGCTCCAATCGGCAAAAGAGACGGAGCCGATCAGAGAATAGGCGGTTTCACGAGAGGCAACAGAAAAGAACAGCGAGAGTACTGCCGGATACCATGGCGTAGAAATCGGACGGGTCAGTGCCGCGTGTCGCGGGCTTCCTCGACGGCCTGTTCCAATATGCGCCGGTAGCCGATCTTCCTCATCCATTGCGCGCGGGCGAGATGGCTTTCCCAGCATTTGCGGGTGCGGCCGGTTTCCGCGACCGGATCGCGATGCAGCACGATCCGTGCGACCTCTGTCCAATCCGCTCCGTCCGCTTTAGCGTCCAGCAGGCGCAGATAGGTGACGAAATGCGCCTCGTCATAGAGGGTCACGTCCGGCTCGATGGGAGCCAGGTCATCGACATCGGGATCGAGTTCGGGTTTGACGCGCATCTGCGGCCTCCTTCCGGCACCGCTGCTAGGATGATGATTGCCTCGTTTTTGCTTCGCCCTTGCGACGGATCGATCTTGAAAACTCAGTTTCATTGAGCGTGGTCTACCATAAACAGTCGAAGCGACAGGATGAATACCACATCGCTTGACGAATCGGAACCATCGTTCCTGGAACGATCATTCCTATTCAGGTTCCGCTCTTGCCATGGATCTCAAGGAGATCATGGCGACTAATCTGCGTCGGATACGCCATGACAAACAAATGACGCAGGAAGAATTGGCGGATAGCGCGGGCCTGAGTGCGCGTTATATCGGGGCGATCGAGCGTGCCGACGTGTCAGCCAGCGTAACCGTTCTCGGCCAGATCGCCAGCGCGTTGGATGTCGAGCCGGCGGACCTCTTGACGAATTAAGCTGAGCGGCTCATCTCCGTCGCGAGATCGAGAAAATTTTTGAGCGCAGGGCTGCGGTTGTGAGGCGACCATACTGCACTGAATTTCGCTTCCTCTGTCTCGTCTGCAATCCGGCGGAACGCGATGCCGGGGAATGGCACGGACGCGACAGCCTCCGTTGTGAGCTTTATCCCTTCGCCATCGGCAACCATATGCATCAGTGTGTCACGGCCTACATCAAACCGTTGAATGTTTGGCGTCCGGTTTCGCTCAGCGAGACGACGCGTGATGTGGTTCAGGAACTGTGGACCTGCGCCGCCCCGCCGGACAAGCAATTTCTCCGATGCCAAGTCCTCCCAGCCAAAGGCAACTGCCGTCGCCATTGGATGATGAATAGGCATTGCGACGACAAATGGCTCGCTCCACAACGACCGTGAGTGGCAGTCAGGCAAGTCAATGGCTCTCATTGTGAAAGCGACGTCCAGAAAGCGATCTCGGACTTGCCGAATAGTGTCGGTTGCCCTTCCCTCAGTGATGATAATTTGGATCTCAGTGTACTTTTCCAGAAATCGATGGCGGAGATCGGCTAAAAAGCCGGACGCGATCGACGAATCTAGCCCAATACGTAGCTGTCCAATCGTGCCCGTCGAGACTGCGCCTGCCGTCGTGATGGCATGGTCGAGATGTTCTATGCCCATGGCTATCTGATTTACGAAACCTCGACCTGCCTCGGTCAAATGCACGCCGCGATGCCGTCTTTCGAACAGTATTGTTCCAAGATGGTCTTCAAGCGCCTTTATCCGCGTACTTACGCTGGATTGACTAACGCCGAGGTAGCTGGCCGCATGACGAAAATTGAGGAATTCCGCTACTGTGAGCACATTAACCAATGTTCTCATTGAGATCCTCGATATCAAAAAGCGATGCTTTTCGAAAGATCGATGCCCCCCAATCGGCGAACTTCCGTTGCCGAATTTTTGAATAGGAGCCGTTGTTTCGAAGTCATGCCTCTCAATCATTTTCGCGATGATCCGAAGCGCCTAGACGCCAGTAGCCCTTTGCGTCGATCGACGGGTGCAAGATGCCGCGATCGACTAGCAGATGCGTGCGCATGGCGCGCACCATGAACGCCTCGCCAGCGAGGAAGACCTGGCAGTCGGGTGGCAGGTCCGCCTGCTGCACCACCAGTTCGAGCTTGCCGGTGGTTCCCGGGAAGGCCGTGCCGGAATGCACCCAGTGGATCGTCATATCCGCCGGCGAAACCAGCACCTGCTCCTCGCCAGCATCGGCGACTTCGATGAATATCCGCGTCCGTGTGCCGGTGGAGAGTCGCTCAACGATCCCTGCAATCGCGGGCAGCGCCGTCGCGTCGCCGATCAGCACCTGCTCTTGCTGCGACGGATCGATCCAGTAGCCCGACCTCGGGCCGGCAAGCTGTAGCGTGTCGCCTTCGCGGACGCGGGCGATCCACCATGCGGCTGGTCCTTGATCGCCGTGCAGGGCAAAATCGAAGGTTATCCAACCCTGCGCGGCGTTGTAGGCGCGGATAGTATAGGCCCGACCTTGCGGCTTGATGTTGGATGGTATGGGGAAAAACAGCTTCATCCACATCGCTGGGCGATCTATGGGCATGTCCTTGAGGCCATCACCGGCGACGCTAATGCGCCGCATTCTTGGTGTGATGTCCTCAATACCGATGACGCGGGCGTCATGGAGCGTTCTGGATTTGAGCGGGAGCATAGGCTTTATCCTCACGCCTTGCCCGGCAGCGCTTTGTGAGGATTCCGGGCGAACCAGAGAATCGCAAGCGCGGCCAGAAAGGCGAAACTGGAGAAAAAGAAGAAGTCGTTGAGCGCCAGCATGTGGGCCTGGACGTCCTGAGCGCGCGCGATCACGCTCCATGCTTGTTCGTCGGATAGGCCCGTTGCGCGTAGATTGGCGACCGCGCCAGCGCTTCGTTCATCGAAGGGATTCAGCCGTTCGACCAGATGGGTCTGGTGGAACCGCGATCGGCTGTCCCAGAAGGTCGCGGCTAGGCTGGCGATCAGGCTACCCGACATCATGCGGATGGCGGTCTGAAGGCCTGAGGCCGAAGCCAACTTCTCGCCCGGTAGGCCCGCCAGCGAAAGGCTGACCACCGGCGTCAAGAAGAAGCCGATGCCGATCCCCTGCGCCAGATGCATACACGCGATCGTACCGGCATCGATCCCGGTCGTCGTGCCTGACCGCCACCATGCCACCGCCGCCCAGGCGAGAAAGGCAATGCTGGCGTAAATGCGGGCGTCGCCCTTCGCCACCCAGCGGCCGAGGAAGGGCGCGAGCAGGATGCCAAACAGGCCCATTGGCGCAGTGACAAGACCAGCCCAGGTTGAGCTGTAGCCGAGATTGGTCTGTAGCCAGAGCGGGATCAGCACCAGAGAGGCGAAGTAGAGACCAAAACCCGCCGCGACAGCGATCGTCCCAACTGCGAAGTTGCGATGTGCGAACATGCGCAGGTCTATGATCGGATGCGCCTCGCCCAGTTCCCAGATCACCAGCGTGACGAGGCTGACAACGGCAAGGATCGCGGTGACACATATGAAGGGCGACGAGAACCAGTCGAGCGTACGCCCGCGGTCGAGCGTCACCTGCAAACAACCGATACCCAGCGCCAGCAAACCCAACCCGCGCAAATCCACCGGCAGGCGCATCGATGATGTGTCACGCCCTTTCAGGAGCGTCATGGTCGAGAGAACGACGAAAATGCCGACCGGCGCGTTGACAAGGAATATCCACGGCCAGCTATAGCTGTCGGTGATCCACCCGCCGAGCAGCGGCCCGGCAACAGGGCCGGCCATGTTTGTCATCGCCCACATCGCAACAGCCAAGGTACGCTTCTGGGGCGGAAACACTGCGACAAGCAGTGCCTGGCTCAAGGGCACGATCGGCCCGGCTACGGCACCTTGTAGGACGCGGAACAACAGGAGCGAGTCGAACGACCAGGCAAGGCCGCACAGGACTGAAGCCAGTGTGAACGCGGCTATGGCGGCGACGAACAATCGCACCTGCCCGAAGCGGCGGCCAAGCCAGCCGGTCAGAGGGATACAGATGGCGTTAGCGATGGCGAACGAGGTGATCGCCCATTCACCTTCTTCTGATCCGACACCGAGATTGCCCGAGATGGTCGGCACCGAGACATTGGCGATGGTGACGTCCACCACGGCCATGAAGGAGGCCAGCCCAAACGTCACCGCCGCCAGCGCTAGCTTGCTCCCCTCAAGTGGGGCGATGGGGTGTTTTGCGCTCATGGCTGACGCCCGATATTGGCGGCAATGACCCGAGCGACGGTCGCGTCGGCTTCGTGGGCCTGCGCGTCATAGAGCGCCACGCTTTCGGACTGCGGGGCGCCGGGCTCGGCCTTAGGGCCGCAATGGCCGGTATCGATTGTGACCTTAGTCGACAGTCCGATGCGCAGGGGCTCGCGCGTCAGTTCAACAGGGTCGAGCAGGATGCGGACCGGCACGCGCTGTACCACCTTAATCCAGTTGCCCGTCGCGTTCTGCGCAGGGAGCAGCGCGAAGGCCGCGCCGCTCCCCGCTTCGATGTCCGCAACGCGGCCGTGATAGGTGACACGGCGGCCGTACACGTCGGCGATGACAGTGGCGGGCTGGCCAGGGCAGATACCGTCGAGCTGGACTTCCTGGAAGTTGGCGTCGATCCACAGCCCGTCGAGCGGCACCACAGCCATTAGCCGGTCGCCCGGCGCAACACGGCGACCGAGCTGGACGCTGCGTTGCGCAACCATCCCGCCCACCGGGGCGACGATACGCGTCCGGGCAAGCGACAGCGCCGCCGCACGGACGCGTTCGGCGGCGGCCTGCACGTCGGGATGGGAGGCCAGCGTCGCGCCGCTGGTCTGAACGAGCGCCTGCGCACGGGCTTCGCCAGCAGCGGCGACGATCGCTTCTGCGCTGCGCACGGCGTCGCGGGCGTGGCGGACATCCTCGCCCGTCACCGCGCCGGTATTGGCGATGGCCTGCCGCTGCGACAGGTCGGCGCGGGCCTTATCGAGATTGGCCTGTGCGACGGCGATCTCCGCATCGAACCGGGCATTGGTGGCGAGTAACCCACGCACATTGCGGACAGCACGCGCAAGATCTGCCTCCGCCGCGGCGAGAGCGATGCGGGCGTCGCTGGCATCGATCTCGACCAGCGTCGTTCCCGCGGTCACGCGGTCGCTGTTGTCGGCTCCAATTCGGATGACGGCGCCGGCCACCTGCGGAGTTACGGCCACGACATGCCCGTTCACATAGGCATCGTCGGTCTCCTGGCTGTCACTGCCAGACAGCCAGCTATAGCCGGCCCAGCCCAGCGCGATGACCGCAACGCTTGCGCCTAGCGCGATGAGTCGATTGCGGCGGATAGACGCCGGATCGGCGGCGGAAGAAGGGGGAGTGTCGGTCATTGTACTTGTCCTGAGAGAGTGGAGGAAGGCGTCCAGGCCCCGCCGAGCGCGCGGATCAGCGCGATCTGGGCGACGGCAACGCGCGCGTCGGCTTTGGCTGCGTGGCGTTGGGCCAGCAGCAGCGCCGTTTCGGTCGAGAGGCGATCGGCTGCACTCGACAGGCCTTGCCGCTCACGCAGTTTCTGAAGGTCTAGAATGCGTGACCAGTGAGCGATGGCGGCCCGTGCCTCGCCTTGCCGGGCGCGTTCCGTCGTCAGGTTGCTCACGCCATCGGCGACCTGGCGCAGCGCTTCGGTCAGCGCGCCATTATAGGCGGCGACTGCGGCGTCATAGTCCGCTGCCTTGCCGCGCAGATTGGCACGTAGACGCCCGCCGTCGAAGATCGGCAGCGACACGGCAGCTCCTGCCCCCGTGGCTATACTGCCGGCGCGAAGCAACGACCCAAGGCCGACGCTCTTCACGCCGCTAAAGGCGATCAGATCGACATCCGGA
Organism: Brevundimonas sp. SL130; assembly: GCF_026625805.1. NCBI lineage: Bacteria > Pseudomonadati > Pseudomonadota > Alphaproteobacteria > Caulobacterales > Caulobacteraceae > Brevundimonas > Brevundimonas sp. SL130. The sequence continues at coordinate 1,526,938 of NZ_CP113064.1, read as the reverse complement.
TAGAAGGCGGCCCTGGCGACGCCGATGTCACGCGCCGCCGCCTCGACCGCCGCGCGCGCTGCCGCGACATCGGCGCGTGCGCCCAGCAGGTTGGCCGGGATAGCGGACAACGGTGCCGGATCGACGATCGCCTTCAGTGATGGCCGGGTCAGCCCATCGGCGAATGCTGGATCGCGTCCCAGAAGCGCCGCGATCTGATGACGGCGTGCGGCGATCTCGCCATCGAGCCGTGCGATTTCATCGCGTGTCGCGGTGGTCGCTTCGCGTGTCTGCGTGGTTTCGATCCCGGTCGCGAGGCCGGCGCGCTCGCGGATGGAGAGCAGGTCAATGACACCTTGACGCCGGGCCAGCCCCGCCGTCGCCATGTCTCGCTCGTGATAGGCGGCGTCGAGACGGACATAGGCATCCACCAGCGCAGTTCGCAGAAGAAGGGTGGCATCGTCTGCCTCGGCGCGCGCCATGTCCAGACGCGCGGCGGCTGCGGCCTGCGTATCACGCCGCTTGCCCCAGAAGTCGAGCGCATAGCTGGCGTTGGCGGTGAGCGCGCCATCGCTTCCCCAATTGCCGGCATAGGGCGCATCATAGGTGCTATGATCGGGAAAGCGCTCGCCTACCGCCTGGGCGGAACCATCGACGGTCGGGAGCCGATCGGCGATGGCGGCATCAAGACCTGCGGCGGCACGGCGCATCCGCGCGGCGGCCACAGCGATCGACGGTGCGGTCGACGCTTCGGATGCGATTAGGCGATCAAGCTGCGGATCGCGCCACGCCGTCCACCAGGAAACTGCAACCGTTCTGCCCGGCTGCACGGCCGCCGCGCCAATGTCCTTTCCCGATGAAAAACTGGCTGTATCCGCCAGTGCTTCATCGGTTCGGATCGACTGGCTGCCGCTTGCACAGGCAGACAGCGCGAACAGGCAACCGCAGGCCAAAAGGCGTGCATGTCGGTTGGATCGGGACGAGAAATGAAGATTGCGCATGAAACAGGTCCGAATGTTGGTTGGCCTGAAAATGCCTGCGATTTTCTCTTTCAAAAATGATTAATCTGATCGTATATAGTTTCATTAGATGAAATCGGGATTATCTCAGCCTTGTCCGTTGCCGATCTTAACCTACTGTCCGTCCTCGACATTCTGTTGGAAGAACGGAGCGTCACCCGCTCGGCGGAGCGGCTTGGCATCAGCGCGCCATCGGTCAGCCGGGTGCTCGCACGCTTACGCCAAGTCACAGGCGACCCCTTACTTGTGCGCGCCGGACGCGACCTGGTGCCGACCGCGCGGGCGCTGGAACTGCACGACGATGTGCATCGAGTGGTCGAGGACGCAGCTGCCCTGCTGCGCCCCGCAACGCTCGATCTTGCCGCACTGGAGCGGCGCTTCACGGTGCGCGCCAATGATAGTTTCGTGGGAGCGTTCGCGGGCCGCCTGCTGGCGCGCCTACGCACCGAAGCTCCCTTGGTCGAACTGCGCTTCGCGCCAGAAGGCGAGAGCGACGACGACGCTCTACGTGAGGGTCGGATCGACCTCGATATCGGCGCCCTTCGCGAGATGGGGCCGGAAGTGCGTATTCAGACTGTGTTTCGCGATCATTTCGTCGGCATGGCGCGGGCCGATCATCCGATCTTCGATGCACCGATCACGCCCGAATGCTTCTGCCAATATGACCAGATCAGTTCCTCTAGGCGTGGACGAGCGCACGGTCCAGTCGACAAGGCGTTGGCCGATCTCGAACTGAAACGCCGTGTCGTATTGATCGTGCCATTCCCGAAGACGGCACTTGCCGCGCTACCCGATACTGACCTAATTGCGCCGGTGCCAAACCACGTCCGCCGTTCTGTCGAGGCGATGGGTACGCACCTGCGAGCCTTCGATCTCCCGTTAACGCTCGAACCAGTCGTAATTGGGCAGGCTTGGCATCCCCGCTTCGATAAGGACGCTGGACATCAATTCCTACGGCAAGCGGTAAGAGAGATTTGCGGCAGCCTTTGATGTCTCGGAGCCGTCATAGCCCCAATCCTCGCTGCCGCCCCATCTGCCATGACACCGATCCGCCCTGAACGATCCCCGTCACCTCCTTGCCGAGCTGCCGGTCGATCACTGGTCGCCACGGGACCAGCGTGAACTCGTGGCTTTTCTCGACGATGGCGAACTTGCCCCTGGTGAGTTGGACGGTTCCGGTGAAGTTGCCACTGACCGTTTCGCCATCGCCCGCCGCGCGGAAAGGCATCGGCTTCGTCGCCGCCAGTTCCGCCCCGGCACGGGCGACCTCGCGCGCCTCCAGCATCGATAGAAGATCGCGGCGATAGAGGACGCGGCCGTTCTGTTGGCGGGTGGCGTCGCCTTGCTCAATCAACCGCTCCCGACGACGATCCATTGCCTGACTGACCTCTTGTCCGAACCCGGCGGGCGCGATGTCGGAGGGGCCGCGCCCGACCAGTCGCCGGTCCAGCCAGGTCGCCCCGTCCGAACCGATCTGCTTCTCCAGATCCAAGGTGGAGAGGACGCGGATGTTGAGCTGACGAACTTGTCCAGCATCATGGGCGGCGACGCGGGCCTCGAAGTCCTGCGGGATGCGCCACTGGTCGGCGTCGATGCGTTCGACGATACCGGCGCGGCGCAGCGCCTCCAGACGGCGCACATGGGCATCGACGAACCCCTCATAGTCGCCACCGGGCACACGGCCGTCGAAGCGGGCCTGCTCCAGATGGCGGCTCGGCCGATAGATGCCGTCCTCGGCTATGCCGACGATCGCGCGGTCGGCCGGGCGCGGACCGGCGTCGGTCGCGCCGATCTCAATGACGCTGCCGATGCGGGCGTCCGCCGCCTTCGCCTGATCGACACCGGAGACGTGATGCGTGCAGCCGTCGATGCCGTCGATAACCAGCGTCAGGTTCTCGCCCAGCTCGTCGGTGAGGTGCTTGTCGATCACGCGGCCAACGATCGGCGTCGCGGGCGCGGCGTCGTGGATCTGGAAGCTCATCGGATCGCGGTCATGGCCCTCGGTGCGCATGGCCTTCTGCATGGTGCGCACGATGTCGCCACGCTCGCCCATCTCGCGCAGCGTCGGCGCCAGCCGGTCGCTGAGTTCCCAGACGCCGGGTGACTGCTCTGTGGCCAGCCCCATCTTCTCCAGCTTGCCAAGACGGCGGATGCGAAGGGTCCGGTCCTCCTGGCCGCGCAGATCGTCGGGCGCATGGCGCAGGTCGAGCCGTCCATCCTCGGCGACCTCGTTCAGGATCGCCCGGTCGATGCGGGTGAAGCGGTCCTGATCGATCTCGGCGGTCAGCTTGCGGCGCTGCTCGATCTCGGTGACGGGGCCGAGTTCCAGCGTCGCCAGCTCGCTTGCCCGTTCGCGGATGCCACCCGCGAGATAGTCGCCGTTGATGACCAGATCCTCGCCGAGATCGTCGCGGCCGTTGACGATGACATGGACATGCGGATGGCCAGTGTTGAAGTGATTGACCGCCAACCAGTCGAGCTTGGTGCCGAGGTCGGCTTCGAGCTGGCGCATCAGGTCACGGGTATGGCCGGTCAGGTCTTCGATCTCAGTGGCGTCTTCCGGCGAGACGATGAAGCGGAACTGGTGTCGGTCGTCCTTGCCGCGATCGAGGAAGGCGTCGCCATCGGCGCGATCCTCGGTGGCCGAATAGAGCCGGCCGCGCTCGCCGTCGCGCGAGGTGCCGTCGCGCTGGATGTAGCGCAGATGGGCGGCGGCCTTGCCGCTCTTGCCCGCCGCACGGACGGAGCGTGATTTGACGATGACACGGCGGCTGCCGGGCTGGCGATGGCTCCAGGCGTTCGACAGGTTGCGCGAGCGGACGAAGGCCGCGCCGCGTCCGCGCTTGACGCCCCGGCCGGACGCAACCGCGCCGTTGCGGCCCGGCTTGCCGGAGGCTCCGCCGCCGCGCGAGACCCGCCCGGAAGCCGCGCCCTGCTGGCGGGCGATCTTCCGGACCTTGGTGATGAAGCTCTTCGCCTGGCCGGCCTTCGACGCATCGGAGCGGATGCGGCCGGGCCTCGGCCGGAAGCGGTTGTCGTCGTCGGCGCTCATCGACGGCACCCCGCCCGAAACCGCCGATTTCGGCGAAGAGTGCCGCGAATAACGTGGCAAATACTGGCTTTACCGCGCCTCGCGGCACCATGCAGGCCCGGCGACGGTGCCGTCCCAAACAGTGTGCAGACAAGGGCTTGGCCCCCGGATCGGACCCATGGGGTGCCGTCCGCTTTAATCTTGCCCTCGTAATTGGCGCTTCTTTCGCTGGTCTTTTCGCCATCGTCGTTTCTCCTTCTGGTTACGAAGATATACGCTTTTCTTCTCGGTATCACGCGGCTGCCTCCAGTCTTCGAGTTCCGATGCGCCTTGCACTCGTCCGCGCTCTGCGACGGGGTTTTTCGGCTGCACTTCGGCAGCGCCCGAACCGTCGCGGCGCAATTTTCCATCAGACTGACGGAGCATCGTCACAGGCACTCGGGCGCGGTCCGGCCGTCTTTCGATCGGTGCGGCCGCAGGCAAGATATCGTGCGTTCCGTCGTTGATGGTCTGCATCGGTCCTCATCCGCCGGAGCGGAGCTCGTGTGTTCAAATGGCGTCCGTCACTTCACGGACGCGATGCGTTTCGACTGCCGCCGGGCGGGTCATGCGTGTGCTCCCAGATGCTTGCGCACCTTGACCTGCGCGCGCCGGGCGGCGTCGTTCTCGGCTTCCGCCGAGTCACCGACATAGAAGGTTCCGTCGCTCCACATGGCGTGCATGATCACCGCCAGTTTGCGCGCCACCGCCACCACCGCCTTGCGGTGGCAGGAGCGTTTGGCGATCTGCTGGCCCCACGTCTTGACCTTGTCCTTGCCCTTGAAGCGGGTCATCAGGCCGGACGCCGCCTCGTAGAGCGCGCGCCTGACATCGGCGTCACCAGCCTTCGAGATGCGCCCCTTCACGTTGATCGACGTACCCGACTGCCATCGTCGCGACGTCAGGCCGAAGTACGCCGCCACGTCGCGCGAGCGGCGGAAGCGCGAGGGATCGTCGATCGCCGTCATGACGCTGAGCGCCGTCACCGGCCCGACGCCGGGGATCGCCATGAAGCGCCGGCACAACTCGCTTTGCGCCACCATCTTCACGACCAGATCGTGCAGCCGGCAATATTCCTTCCACAGCGCCGCGCGCGCCGTCAGCATGGCGTCCATCAGCTCGCTGGACAGCGGATCGTCCGCCACCGCCTCGCGCACGGCCTGGTCGAACTTGCCGCGCGAGGTGCCGCCGAGTTTGATCCCGAAGCTCTTGAGCGAATGCCGGACGGCGTTCTCCAGATCGAGGAACTTGCGCTTCAGGTTGCGTCGGTGTGTCAGCAAAAGCCGCATCCGGTAGCAGCTTTCCGTCTTCACGTGCGCGGCGCGGAACCAGCCGGTGCGCATGATATGGGCGATGCCGAGCGCGTCCTTCTCGTCGGTCTTGTTGCGCTGCGCCGACATCGCCGCGCGCACGTGCTTCGTCTCCAGGCAGATCGCCGGCAGGCCGAGCTTTTTCAGTTCCGGATGCAGCCACGGCGACAGCGACCCCGCCTCGTGGCCGACGCGCCGCAGCCGCGCCGCGAACGGCTTGAGCACCGCCGCCAGCGCCTCCGGCTCGGTCGCGACCTTGACCGTCAGATGCACCTCGCCGCGGTCGTCGACGACGCACACCGCCGTCTCCTCGATCGCGACATCCAGTCCGCAAAAATACTCCATCATCCGCCTCCTGCGTGGTTTGACGGAGGGCAATGTATCAGCGCCGGGCGCTTCGGCCGGAGCCGCAGTCGCGACCTGCCGATTACGGGCGGCACTCCCGCCTTCCTACCCCTTCTGCCCCTCCTGACGCTGATTCAGCCTGATCCCGCACACTCCCCCTGCACACTGGAAAGGACCGCCGGGCGCACCCAACCGCCACGCTCATCGCGGCACTCCCGTTTCCGCGCGGGCGACGAACAGACCGCCCGACTGCGGCACGATCGGCGAGACATCCCGCACATGGATTGCAGCCGGAGTATCGCCGGATCGTGCATCGAGCTGCACAGCATCGGCGGACGATGTGCGATCGGCCTGCACGACGAACAGCGGCGCGCGGGTCCACGACAACGGATCGGCCACGGCCACCGCAACCGGGCCGGTGATCTCGCCGCCGCCGATCAGCGGTGCGAGTGTGGCGACATAGGCGCGGGTTTCGGCTGGCAATGGACGGCCCGCGAGATGCTCTTCGTATCGACCGGGACCGGCATTGTAGGCGGCCAGAAACCCCGGCGATCCGTAACGGTCATGCAACTCGCGCAAGTATGCCGCGCCCGCCAGGATGTTGTCGCGCGGATCGTAGGGATCTCCGCCGAGCCGATGGCGGGCACGAAGGTCTGCCCAGGTCGCCGGCATGATCTGCATCAGACCCATCGCGCCCTTGGACGAGATCGCCCGCACCTCATTGGCGCTTTCGACGCGCATGACTGCCCTGATCCACGCCGCCGGAATGCCGAACCGCTGCGCCGCCTCGGCGATATGGCCGACGTAAGGATCGGTCTGGGATGGACGTTGAACCGGCTCGGGCTGCGCCTGACAGGGCAGCGGTATCGCGACGGCGAGCACGGCGGAAAACAGAAGGACCGCCGATCGGACGGGCATCCTGTCTCCGCAACGACGCCAGCCTGCCAGCGTGCTCGCTGCGGTCAAGGGTTCGCGCACAGCGCCGATCTTCGATCGCCCTTGACCTTCGCTGCGCGCGCCGGCCGACGGATCGTCGAGCGGGACGAAGGGATGAGACGGCCTGTTCGCGAACAAAGGGATGGGACTTCGACGGGACAGCAGGCGCGCAATTCTGAAGGCATGGCGCATGGGATCACTCCCGCTCGCCGCGCTTGACCGCGCGCGTCCAGTGCAGCGACCAGGCGGCCCCGCCGTCATCGTCGCGGAACAGGTTGGCGCGGATCGGTTGCGGCAAGGCCGGATCGTCGATCAGCAGCGAGATGTATTCGCCGGCGCGCTCGCCGGTGCGTTTCCAGCCCGCGCCGATCTCCGGCCCGTCGTCAGCACCGTGGTGGATGCGATAGTCCGGCGCGTTCTCGGCATCGGACAGCTCGGCCGGAACGATGGTGAGTTCGCGGTAGAGGGTGAACGTGTGGACGCGCCCGACGAAGCCCGTCGTCTCACGGGTAAACTGGCCGATCTGCGGCATGGGAAACTCCTCGATGCTGGGGGTTGGGTGAAAGCCGGCGAGCGCCATGCCCGCCGGGATCTCGGCGATCAGCGCGACGTTGCTGCGGTCTGGGCGCGCCAGACGAAGCGGCCATCGCCGTCCTCGTCGGTGTAGATCGGCGTCGCACGGCCGATGACGGTGCCGACCTTGATCGGGCCGAAGTAGCGGCCGTCGAGGCTGTCGCGGACATCGGCGTTCATTAGGAAGATCTCGTCACCGGCGATGCGGCGGCAGCCGTTCCACACCGGCAGTTCGCGGCCCGAGCGGTCGCGGTCGAGCGCCGTGCCGAGTTCCACGCCATCGACCGTGATCGTGCGGTGGACGCGGCAGACTTCCTGCCCCGGCAGTCCCATGACGCGCTTCAACAGTGGCACGCCGCGGCCGATATAGCCGCGCTCCACCATGAAGTCGGCGAGCGGTTCAGGCGGATCGACTGCGACCAGATCGGTGACGGTCAGGTCGCCGGGCGGATCGATGGCGTAGAGGCCAACCGGCGCGCTGGCGGAGACGTTCCAGACCAGTCGCGTCGGCGTCGGGATGAAGGACGCGATGGCGACGCCCATGATCGAGAAATACGTCACCATCACATAGCCGAAGCGGGTCATGGCGCGACGCTCCGGCGCTTGAGGAACGCCCGGTGCTGGTCGGCGCTGTAGACGCGCGGTTCATGGCCGGCGGTCAGACGGTTGTGGACGTGCCGCCAATGGTCGGGCGAAACATCCTCCGGATCGATGCCGATCGCCTGGATGGCGTCGATGTGGCGGAGCACCTGTTCGACCCTGGGCCAACCGTCGATCTTGAGCAGGATGTCGCCGCCGGGACGGACGAAGGGCAGCGTCTGATAGGGTTCGCCGGGCGCTACCGCGCGCACGACATCAATGCGCGAGATGATCGTGCCGAAGTCGTTCGACGCCCAGCGGACGAAGGCGAAGATCGCACCAGGCCGGAACGCGAAGATGCGCCGCCGCCGGTCGATGATGGTTTCCGCCGCAAGCGGACCGAAGCGAACCCAGTGTTCGATCTTCTTTTCGATATGGATCAGTTCGACATGGGTGAGATTGTCGGAGGGAAGTGCTGACGGCACGGAGCCGCCGCGCACGCGGGGAGCCGCGTTGCCGGTCATGATGGGTCTCCTTCGGTGGGTGGGAATTCGCGCGCGAGCAGCGCGCGCAGCATGTCCGCGACGGTGGCGCCGCGCTGGAAGGCGACGATCTTGATCCGGCCGCGCAGCTCCGGCGTGATGTCGATCGTCAGCCGGGCCGTGAATGCAGCACCGTCTCCCGCTCGGGCCACTGGCTGTTCGCTGGCCCTGATCCAGCTCTCGGGATCGGCGGGACGCGCCGCGAAGCCGCGTTTCGGGGATCGCTCGCTCATCGGGCAATCCTTCCGATGTTGAGGCGGCCGATCTCGGCGGCAAGTGCAGCGATCTCGCGCGCGGCCGGACTGTCGGCGTCGATCTCCGAGGCGAGCCGCCCGGACTGCGCGGCGTCGGCGAAGACGACGCGCTGGCCGATGGTGGCGGCGAGCAAGGGCGGATCATGGTCGGCCAGCGTCTCGGCCGTCTCACGGGCGATGACGGTGCGCGCGCCGCAGCGGTTCAGCACGAAGCGCGCGGCAAGCTCGGGCCGGTAGATGCGCGCCTCCGTCAGCAGCGCCAGCATCTCCGCCGAAGCCCAGCCGTCGAACGGCGACGGCTGCACCGGGATCAGCACGAGATCGGCGGCGAGCAAAGCCGAGCGCATCAGGCCGGCGACGCGCGGCGGGCCGTCGATGACGACGTGATCGACATCGCGCGCCAGTTCGGGCGCTTCCCGGTGCAAGGTGTCGCGGGCCAGGCCGACGACGCCGAAGAGCCGTGGGCAACCCTCCCGCGCCCGCTGCTGCGACCAGTCGAGCGCCGAGCCTTGCGGGTCCGCATCGATCAGGGTGACGCGGCTGCCGGTTTTCGCCCATTCGCCTGCGAGGTGCAGGGCCAGAGTGGTCTTGCCGACACCGCCCTTCTGATTGAGCAGGGCGACGATCATGGCACGCGCCTCGATCGCCCGGCGGCACCGGCACCATGGCTCGCGCCCGCGCGCGTCAAAGAAGAAGAGTTAGATTCTTTATTAGACTCTAAGTTAGCAGTCGGATTCCGCGTTTCGGGCCAGAGGTTTAACTGTGGTTCGTGCGCCTGATGTGCCGATAGGGCTGCGCCTGATGTACCGATACCGTTTGCGCCTGATGTACCGATGGCTTCCACAGCCTTATCCACAGGCACTGTGAATTGTTCGACGGGCCGGATTTGCACCAATTCGCGCCGTCCCTCCCGCCAGATGTCGAGGCGGTATCCGGGCAGCGGCTGGCGGGCGACGATATGGCGGATGTCGAGGGCGAAATCAGACTGCCGTGCCAGGCTGCCGGACTTCTCGTGGAGATGGGCGATCTCGAACAGCCAGCCGTGCGGCTGGCGACCGGCGTGCTTGCGGGCGACGCGGTAGAGCCAGCGTTCGATGCCGCCGGTCAGGCGGAAGTAATCCGGGTCGATGGTGAGAACCAGCGAGCGATCGACGACCCCGTTGTAGAACCATTCGGGCAGGACGAACTCCATGCCCTCCACGCGGCCGTCATGGGTGGTCATCTCCTCCCATTCGTTGATCCAGGAGAATTGCCGCCGTCGCCAATGGACACCGTTGCGGATGGTGGTGGCGACGACGGTGGACTGGAGCCGCGCCAGCGAGGACTTCAGCAACTGGTATTGGCGATTGCCGGTGTCGCGACCGATGCCGCGCAGGAGCTGATACGGCGTGAAGCGGAAGAAGCGCGACGTGCGCAGGCCGTGGTTCTCGGCCTCGACGATCTGGCTGGCCGCCCAGATCAGCACGTCGGCGTCCCAGATGGTCGCCATGCCGTGCTCGGACATACCGAGCACCTGCACCTCGATGTCGGCGGATTTGTAAAGAATGGGTCGAGTGCGGGGCGTCTTCGACAGCGAGAAAAACGGCCTCTCCATCAGGTCGCGCTGGTCGCGTGGACTGGCATCGCCCGTCGCGACGACGAAGGGATCGAGCCGCGCCCGCTCGCTGCCAGCAAGGCGTTGCGCGCGGCGTCCGGCGTCTTGGGAGGAACCGCCCGACATTCAGCGTGCGCCCCGCTCGGCGGGCGTCAGGGGACGCGCGGGGAAAACCCGCTCGGCATCTTTGTCGGTGGTGGATTTGCGAGCGGCGACAGCCGTCCAGGCTTGCAGATCGTCGAGCGCATAGACGACGCGCCCGCCGATCTTGCGATAGGTCGGGCCAGTGCCGTAGGTGCGGTGCTTCTCCAGCGTCCGTAGCGAGATGCCGAGGAAACGCGCCGCATCGGGCGTGCGCAGGAATCGGGGCGGCAGCCCCGTCTTCGGGTCGATCATGATTGGACCTCCGGGTCGGGTTCGGCGGCTGTCGGCGGCGACAGCGGGCTATGGCGAACCGTGGCGGAGGATCGGCGGCTTGCAGCGTGCCGGAATCAGTGGGGTGCGATTCCGGCACCCCGGAGGTGTCGGATCAAGCCGAGGCCAGGTCGCTCCTCAGCGGCGGCGTGGCACGCGAACGGGATAGTGGAGCAACTCGCGATAGCCGCCGCGCATGTAGAACAGGCCATCGGCGACGAGACGCCGGACCTTGTTCTTCAAGGGGCTGACTTCCCAGTCGTTCTTCGACCGGCCACGAAAGCCGAGCAACGCTTCGGCGATGACGCGATAGCTGGCCCCGGCCAGTTTCGCGTCGAGGGCGCGTAGGATCAGGATATGCCGGTCGCGGGTCTGCGTCGGAAGGTCGTGCCGCCGGTCTCCGGGCGGGCGTCCGGCCAAGGCCAGCCAGAAGCGTAACGCCGCTTCGGCGCGCAACTCGAACAGGGTGTCGAGCGGCAGGATGACGACGAAGCCTGTCGGACTTTCGGGCGGCGCGTTCGCAAGCCAGAAGCGATGCTCCCCGCCCGATCCGCGCCAGAGGCCGTGCCATGCTCTGTCGATGGCCGCTCGTGCAGCCAGACCGGGAAGCCCCGGCAGCACGATGGGCATGGCGAAGTCGCCGGGCGGATCGCCTGACGGGCGCAGTTCGAAGGCGTCAGGCTGGAGTGCGGGTGTCCAGAAGAGTGTGGCGCGATCGGCGGGCTGGTCCGGGTCCGCCGCGAAATCGTAACCCCCAGCGGTTGGAGAACGCGGTCTGCGCCTCGGTGTCGTGACTGGGCCTGCGCTTCATGCGATGGAAGTCGCGGCGATACTCGTCGTCGCGGCGGAGATATTCCCAAGCGAAGCCGGCGGCAGGAATGCTCTGAGCATGTCCATAGGCGGCCGGCGCGCGCCAATCGAAACCTGGCATGGCGTCACCTCTTTCTCCCAGCACGCGATCGGCGTTGGAAAGGCGAAGTGTTCACAACTCGAGGTATGTTTTGAACTTGCTGTTATCGGATATGTAGATCGCACAACACGATCAATATTGGTGAATCATTACTTAACATCGCAGATGTGATTTGGCGAGCCGGGCGCAGCCCGGCGAGCAGCGGCCGTGTCATTGACATGGCCGCGCCGACGATCCGATCTCCACGGATCGGCGGAAAATCTGAGGATGTGCGGAACCGGAAAGACGCAAAGCCGTGCAACCGGAAACCCGGCTGCACGGCTCCACGATCATCCACGTTTCAGGCGCTGCATCCCTTCCGCCAGCGTCCACAGCGCCCGGTTCAGTCCGATATTCTGGTCGATGCCGTTGATCGCACGGGTCTGGCTGCGACGAATGCGGCCATCGGCATTGGTGCGGCGGCCGTCCAGCCCGCCGCGTATCATGTTCTCCTGAATGACGTTGAACGTGCTCCACAGGCTTTGCCCAACATCCTCGCGGCGGCGCGGCGCGATGATCTGATCGGAGCGGACGGGGCTTTCGTCCGCGCCATAGCGCGCGACAAGGCTCGCCTCGGCCAGCACGCGCTGTTCGTCCTGCGACAACCGGGTGTCCTTCATCGTCTCCATCGCGTCGATCAGGCGCGGGAAGTCTTCCGCGACCGTATAGACGCCCTCGATAATCTGATCCTGAATGCCGCCCTTGTGGGGGACGCGGACTTCCTCGAAGCGCTCGCCCGCAATCATGCTGTTGGTGCAGACGAAGCGCAGCACGCCAGCGAACATCTGATAGGCCGACGTTCCATCGTGCGAATTAACGATGATGACTTCTGCCGCCTCCGGCTTGCCGATGCCGTCATCGCGGCGCAGGCGCAGCATATGCTTGGCGTGGCCGTGGCGGCTCCCATCGCGCGGCACCGACTGCACGGCGAAGAACGGGAACCATCCTTCCCGGCGCAGCCCCTCCACGATCTCGATGGTGGGAACATAGACATACCGATCCGACCGGCTGTCATGCGCCTCGCGGGCGAAGACGGACGGGACGTGGCGGTAGAGGGCTTCGTTGTCGAGGGCTTCGCGCCCGCTGATCTGGTGAGAATTCCGGCCGAACCGGGTGGCGAGTTGATGATACATTTTCTGTCTCCGTGGGCTTGGGTTGGAGCGCAGCGCTGCGCTGCAACCCTGGCCGTCGCCGAGACCGGGATAGCAAGGTGCAAGGGCGGCCGGGCCGGAGGGGGATCACCCGGCCTGCACGGAACGGAGGAACGACATGGAGGAAGGCCGGGGACAGCGGCCCGGACGAGCGTCAGCGATCCCTTGCACCGCGCGGGGGCAGCGCCCCTAGCCAGACCCGCCCGGCATGAGCGCCAGCGGGCGCCGGGCATCAGGATCTGATCGGGATGTGCAAAGCCTGAAATCCGCACACCCTGATTGCCGTGTGATAAACGGTGACCTCTGCTAGGGAGTTGGTCCATCCTTGCGCATGGCTTCAATGAAGACGCGCATCTTTGGCGGCGCATCCTGCAATGCCCGCAGGATCAGGATCGGCGAAGCTTCCTGTGTCGGCTCATCGAAGAGCATGACCAGCCGCCCTGCCGCGATATCCGACGCGACAACCCAATTCGGCAGCATGGCCAAGCCGACTCCGGATAGTGCGGCCTGCCGTTGTGCCTCGAACTCGTCGCAGCGGAAAACACGGGCACTGTCGGTCAGGTCGATTCCCGCGCTCGCGATGCGGGACCAGCCGATATCGGGCAGCTCGCGCGCCTTGCCGATCCTTCTGTGGTCCGCGACAGCCTCAATCCTTGCCGGCCGCCCATGGCGATCGAGATAAGACGGAGCCGCGCAGATCATCCAACGTTGGCTGCCGATGCGGGTTGCGATCAAGCCGCTGTCTACCTGATCGCCGATACGGATCGCGACATCGCAGCGCTCGGTGGCGGGATCGGACAGACGTTCGGTCAGGTCGAGTTCGATGCCGAGATCCGGCCAAGTTTCGAGAAGGTTCGCCACAATCGGCAGCACATGAAGACGGCCAAAGGTCGGCAGGCAACTGACACGCAAGACACCAGTGGGGCTTTCATCGAGGGCACCGATCTCCGATCGCGCATCGATCAGGCGGTTGATGACGTCCTGCGCGCGGCCGAGCAGCTTCGTGCCGGCATCGGTGAGCGTCAAAGCGCGCGTGGATCGGACGAAGAGCTTTGCCTGGAGATCGGCTTCCAGCGCGTCGATCCTGCGGACGATGGAGGATACGGCGACACCGCGTTTGCGCGCCACAGCCGAAAAACTGCCGCGGCCGGCGACCTCGACGAACAGTTCCAGGTGAGCAGCATAACGGGCAAAATCCATCTTTGCATAATACGCAAGAATGTTGAGCGATGAAAGGCGATTATCGGCGAGTGCCCAAAGGCGTAGACACGGCCATCCTCTTCGTCCGAGACCCGCCCATGTCATCCTTCGCCGATCGCAAGGATCAGGCGGCCGATCCGCTGTCTCCGGCCACCATCTTTCTGATGGCCACCGCCTGCGCTTTCGCCGTCGCGACCCTCTATTACAATCAACCGCTCCTACCCGAGATGGGCGCAAGCTTTGGCCGATCCGGTTCCGATGCGGGCTTCCTCGCCACGGCGACCCAGCTCGGTTATGCAGGCGGGCTCGTCCTGTTTGTGCCGTTGGGCGACAGGATCGACCGCAAACGGCTGATCCTGACCTTGCTTGCATTCAACATGGTAAGCCTCCTTGCGGTTACCTTTGCCCCGACTTTCTCGGCGCTAATCGCGGCCAGTGTCGCCGTTGGCCTGACCGCGGTGACGGCGCAGATCATCATTCCCGCCATCTCGGGACTGGCCGCGCCGGACGTTCGCGGGCGTGTCGTCGGCTCTCTTCTGTCTGGCCTGTCGGCGGGACTCTTGTTCGCGAGAACGCTGTCCGGCGTCGTCGGCGGGCACGCAGGCTGGCGAACCATGTTTCTGGTCGCGGTCGGGATCGACGCCGTGCTGATGGTGATCGTGGTCTTGCGGCTGCCCCGAACCCCGCCCAGCACGACGCTATCCTACCGGTCTCTGCTGTCTTCGCTTGGCGGCCTGATCCTCAGGGAGCCTGTCCTGCGCGTCGCCTGCCTGACCGGTTTCCTGATGTTCGCGGCGTTCTCGGCCCTATGGGGATCGCTTGCGGCTCTGCTCGCCGAAGAACCCTACCATTTCGGCCCGGACATGGCGGGGGCCTTCGGCTTCGTCGGCATTGCAGGGCTGCTGGCTTCGCCGTGGATTGGCCGGGCTGTGGATCGGCTCGGCAATCGTCTGGTACTCCGGTTCGGAGCGCTGACGGTGCTGGCTGCGTTTCTGCTGGCCATCGAAGCCGGTGCACATATCGGCTTCCTCATCGCGGCGATGATCCTGCTTGACATCGGCAATCGCGCTGGCCTCGTCGCGAACCAGAGTCGCATCTACGCCTTGGCTGGCGAGGCGCGAAGCCGATTAAATACGGTTTTCATGACCAGCTATTTTCTTGGTGGAGCGACGGGCGCCGGCGTCGCGGCCCATCTCACACAACGCTTCGGATGGCACGGGCTGGCCGCGACCGGGATCGTCTTCGCCCTATGCGCTTCGATGGCCGCGCTCGCCGCGAAGCGATCGCGTTGCCTATGAGGAATAAGCGTGTTGAGATGGCATAAGGCGAAAGCTGGAGAGGAAAGAAGCCCAGGCCATGATGCACTTGCCCGCATCCCTCTGGTGTCTTTGCGCCATGCGCTTGCCGCCGCGGAGTATCTGAACTTCCGCCACGCGGCGAATTTTCTAGGCGTCAGCCAGTCGGGCGTCAGCGCGCGTATCAAGGCTTTGGAACAGGAACTCGGGATTGTTCTGTTCGAGCGGCGGCATCGTGGTGTCCGGCTCACGGAGGCCGGGCGCATCTTCGTCGCGGAGATCGCAGTCGGGATCGAGCAACTGGACCATGCGATCAAGATAGCGGGCGTGGTCTCGACCGGAACGGTCGGGCGTCTGTCCATTGGTCTGCATTCCTCGATCGCATCGGGTTTCCTTGCTGATCTGCGAGGTCGGTTCCGCGAGACGTATCCGAATATCGAACACGTCATCGTCGAGGGGCGCTCCGCCCAAACGATCAGCCAGGTTCGCGACGGCAAACTCGACATCGCTTTCGTCATGGGCACGACGGACCTTCCCGACTGCCATTCGCGCATATTGTGGAGCGAGGCGTTTGTCATCGCGCTGCCGATCCAGCATCCCTTGACGGCACGCGACCACATTCTCTGGTCGGATCTCGCGCCGGAGATCTTCCTTGTTCGGCACGGCTGTGCGGGACCGCAGCTCCAGGACCATATTGTCCGCCGTCTTTCGGAGCGTGAGAAAACGCCGCATATCCGCCGCTGCGATGTTGGCCGCGATACGCTGATGCATCTAGTCGCCTCGGGTGATGGCGTCACGCTGACAACCGAATCCGCCAGTCGCGTTCCGTTTCCCGGCGTCGTGTTTCGCCCGATTGCCGACGAGGCCGAACAGGCAAGGTTCAGCGCCATCTGGTCGCCGCACAATCGCAGCCCGGCACTCAAGAACCTGCTCGATCTCGCCACCGAGATGAGTCGCTTTGCGCGTCCACCTGAAATCCGCACATCCTGATCTCCGTATTGCCTGACAGGCGGTGACGGCCATGACCGTGACGAAGCCCCGCTCGGGTGAGCGGGGCTTGCGGATGTGTCCGGCCTCAGTCGCTGTTGCGGCGGGACCAGATGAGGTTGTGGGCCTCACCGTCCTCGCCCTCGACCAGGCTGGCGTAGATCGGTGCGGGGAAGCTCGGATCGTCCAGCTTGACGGAGAGGTATTCGCGCTGCGTCTCGCGGGCCGTCTTCTTCCAGGCCGCGCCGAATTCGGTGGCGCCGGCGAAGATGCGGAAGTCGGGGCCGCGCTCGCTGTCGCCCTCGGTGGCGACGAACTTGGCCTTGACGTTGAGGGTCAGAGTCTTGACCGCGCCGGTGAAGCCCGCGCCGTTGTCGTTCTTGGTGAAGGTGCCGATGGTCGCCATGGTCTCGTTCCTTTTCGCATCCGGCCGCGCCTATCGCGACCTCGATGGTGGTCGCGCGACCGGGGACGATCGGCCCCGCACCTGTAAGGCTGGAACGCAGTGGAGGACGGATGATGACGGCTTTTTTGCTTCGCGATGCAAAGCCGCAGGCGGCGGAAAAAAGCTGGCGACGGACGTTGCGGGAAGACGAGCGAGGCGCAGCCGGTCTTCGGTCAGACCCAATCCATTCGAGGACGCCGTGGGCGTGGCTGGCCGGGAAATCCAAGGAACACGACACTGGTGGCGGTCGGTCTTCGGGCCAGACATGCAAAACGGTGGTGAACCTCCGGTCGCATCAATCTTCCCCTGACCTTCGACGGCAAGGCCCGACCATCGTCCACGGCCACACCGGAGCGCCTCCCGATCCTCATCTTCGTCGCAGCACCGACGTCGGCATGCCGGAGACGATCACCCGCCAGAGCAACGTGACCGTTCTCGTCAACGGGCGATCCAGGATTCCACGCGCGCAACCCGGCCGTGAGGTGTCGATGCCGAGAACGGAGAGGCCACCGTCACGGTCTTGCCGCTGGCACTGTGGCCAGTCATTGCCATGCCCTCGCGCACCCGAGCGGGGCTTCATCATCGAAAGGGCCGCCGACCGCCGCTCTTCGCGTTAGCGATTGAAGCCGAATGGCGGAAACGCGCCCTCGGCGTGGTTCCGGCGTAGCCGAAAGCGCGGCCCGCAGGGCAACGCCATAACGCCGACAGGCTCTCTACCCGCCCACACACCGTATTGACATTGTGGATACGCTCCATCATATTGCCGGTCATGACAAAGGCTCGCGCGTCCTCTCCCGAACGATTGCGTCCTGCGACCATCGCGGTTGCGGAGCGGCCCATGTCGTCTGAACCCAAAGGCAGCATCAATCTGCGCATCGAGTCGCATACGCGCCAGCTCATCGACGATGCGGCGGCGATCCTGGGCAAGACGCGCACCGAGTTTATGGTCGACAGTGCACGCTCACTGGCGATCGACGTGCTCTTGGATCAGCGCCTGTTCGTGCTGGATTCCGATCGGTATGACGCCTTCGTCCATGCGCTTGACAATCCCCCGGCGCCCGGACCCAAGCTGCGTGCGCTGTTGCGTCGAGTTCCGGCATGGGAAACGTAACCCCTGATCCCGAGCATCCGCAAACGAAGCTCTCGGCCCCGGTTCCTCTGACGACGAACCATGACCTGACGGACTTCGATTGCGGCGAGCCGGTCCTGAACGACTGGCTGAAGCATCGGGCGCTGAAGAACGAAAGCCGGTTCTCCCGGACCTATGTCGTCTGTGACGGCAATGCGGTGGTCGCCTATTTCTGCATCGCCGCCGGGTCGGTGGAACGGACGGCTGCGCCGGGCAAGGTCCGGCGCAATGCACCTGACGTTATTCCTGTTTCGGTGATCGGGCGTCTGGCGGTCAGCCGTGCCTATGCCGGTCGGGGCCTAGGCGCGGATATCCTGTCGGATGCCCTGCGCCGCATCGCGGTCGCATCTCAGAGCATCGGGATCGGCGCGGTGCTGGTGCAGGCGAAGGATGACAACGCGAAGCGCTTCTACATGGCCTGTGCCGAATTCACCGAATATCCGGCGGACAGCCGCACCCTGTTTCTGCCCATCGAAACGGTGATCGCAGCGTTCAGCTAGATTGGGAGACGGTCGCGATGGGCGAAGCCAAGCGAAAGAGGCAGCAGCAACAATCGGCCTGGCCGCGCTCGGACGGCTTTCGGGGCATCATCGACCTGCACGCGCTCCCGCCGGTCGCCGCTATCAATGGCGCGCGCATTCGCGCGCTCACGGGTGACGTGGCGATCCCCGACGACGCACAGATTATTCTTCGCGCGTTCCGGGCCGTGGTCGGCGAGCGCAGCTTCCATGTCGGCTTCTGTCTCGGCGATGGCGAGAGTTTCAGCGCGATCGGGATCGCGGTCATCGACCGGCTGATGATGGAAGCGCCTGGCGCGGCGCTTCATGTCGTGCCCGTCGTTCATGGCGAAATCGCATGGGACATCGTGCTGCGGCACCTGCGCAGTTTCACCGGGCAGGTTCTGCTCTTCGCCTTTCCGGATTCGGATATTTACGACGCCGGCACCGCCGAGGTTTCCTATTCGCAGGACATCCGGCAGTTCGACGCGGACGGTACGCCGCTGGGACGGCTGACGGCGGCCCAGCGCCGCAAGATTCGCGAGCGGAAGGCGGCAATTCTCGACCGTCCGCCGCCGCCGCCCTTCTATGCGACAACCGGCATCGCCCAGGAGGAGTCGCCGTGGATATTCCGATTGGCGACGCCCGCCGGAAAGGTTATCCGCACGGCGGTGTGGAACGGGCGGCGTGACTATGCCCATGAGTTTCCGGCAGAGATCACGCGCTGGGTCGGTGGCGACAGGATCGCCATCGTTCAGGTGGATAGCCCGGTCGGGATCAATCGCCGCTCCTCGCTCGATCTGACACACCATCTCGCCAAGGATTTCGACGGGGTCATCCATTGGGCGCGCGACACCGAGACGTTCCAGTCGATCCTCACATCCTTCATCCGGCTCGATCTGGATTCGATCAGCCCGCCGGACCTTCCCGAAGGCTGGGAGCCGGAGATCACGATACTGGCGGCGAATGGGCGGTGATCGATGAAGAGGGACGACTGCGAAACCGCGATCCGGCACCTGTGCCATCAAAGGCGCAAGGAAAGCGGACTGGCAGACCTGCCACCCGATCAACTTAGCTTCTCGACCTTTCTGTCATGGGTCCGGCAGAACTATTCGTCCTATCTCGATTTCCGGACCACCACGTCCGTTTCTTATGATGTCGAGATGTGGTTCGATGACGAGTTCAGGGAGAACTGGCGCCGGTAGGCCACCGTCGCGACGTTTCGCCTATTCGGCGCGAGCGAGCGCCACGCCCGCCAATCGCAATACCGCCGACGTGCCGACGAAGCCTCCTGCCATGATGCAGAAGATTTGCCGCCACACCTCGGACGGCACGGCCTCGCCAGTGACACCGTGGACAAGCGCATAGCCCGCAACGGCGGCGGGCGCGGCGAAGACCAGCGCCACGATCAGGCGCAGGACCGGCGAGCGCAGCGAGGCGAAGGCGAACACCAGCAGGCCATAGGCTGCGGCCCCGGCGACGAGGCCGACGAGGCCCGCGCCGATCAGGCCGGAGCCGGTGGCGTAGGCGAAGCGCGCCGCTTCGACGCCGAGCATGAAGGGCAGCGCATAGACGGCGAGCGTATAGGCGAGAACGCACAGTCCCGCGATCAAGGCCACGCTCATCAACATCACGGCGATCATGATGGGTCTCCATAGCGTCGATGACGGTGGCCGTCATCGGACAGTCGAGGTCAGCCGGTCGCGCGGTGAACACCGCGCGACCGGAGTTTCGGGGGTGTCGGACGGACGGAAGGCCGGGACCGCTGCTGCGATCCCGGCCCGGTCCTCACTCGGCGGCGATCTGAAAGGCGTCACCGTCCTGCTGCCGCTCGTCCAGCCATGCGGGCCGCGCCGTCCGCAGGGCGGCGGGAAGCCAGCCGGTTCCGGCCAGAAGCTGTTCGGCAGCCTCCGCCATGTCCGTCTTCTTCAAGCCCGCGATCCGTTCCGCCGCTTCGTTGCTGACGGCTTCGCGCACGGCGGCGAGGATGTGCGCCTTGGTGACGCGACCGAGATAGGTCCGCACCGTGGGCGTCCAGTGCGCCGTCATGTCGAGCGCCACCGCCGTTGCCAGCCTGTCCGCCGTCGCATGGGCGTGGGGCTTCTTCTCCCAAGGCTGCTTCACGGCATTGACGGTCAACGACGCGCAATGGGCGAACAGCGCCATAACGCTGGCATGGTCCAGACCGGCGATGAAGCCCCACAGGTCGGCCACGTCGCGCGGCATGTCCGCCGCCCATCCGGCATGACGATCCGCCAGCGCCTTGCCCGCCGCCGTATCCTCGATGCCGTCCGCGTGAGAAGCGAGATAGCTGCTGGTCGGGCGGATTTCTAGGCAGGCGGCGTCCGTCCCGCGATAGAAGGTCTGCGCCGCCAGCGCATGGGTGACGGCGATCAGCGCCATGTCCGGCTGCTCGCCCAGCGCAAGGCGAAGGCCCAGCGTCCGGTGCGAGGTCAGATCGCGGATGAGCAGGTCCGACAGCGGCTTGCCCGCATCCCCAGCGTCCTCGTCCTCCGTCTCGAGCGCGGAAGCCGAGTTACCGTCCTCGTCCCGCTCGCCATCCTCGATGATCTCGCCATCACCGTTGACGCGAACGCCATCGATCACGCTTCCGCCTTCACCGTCCGCATTTTCCACGGTTTCAGGCTTTTCGTCCTCGGCCCGGATAAAGCCGCGCTCGATGCGGGCTTCCCCATCATGGGAAAGGATGACGAACACACCGCCGCAAGCAATCTCGTCGGCATCATAGGCGTGACGCAAAGCGTCGATGCGCTCGATCTCTGCTTCCAGCTCCCCGAATCGCTGATCCACGTCGTCGGGCAGTTCATCGGCGCTGTCATACTGCTCGGTCAGCGCATCATATTCCGCCTGCGCAGCGGCATAGGCTGCCTCGTCTTCCTCCGACAACGCCACGGGATGCGGATAGGTGCGACGCAGGCCGTTGCCGTGCGGATAGTCGATATGAACACCCGCCCACTTCCAGCCTTCCCCGGCCTTCACGCTCTCCGCGATCCCGTCCAGCTTCTCGATGACAAGCCGGTCCAGCAACGCGGCATCCTCATAGAAGCCGCCGCGATCCTCGGTGAACAGGTCGCGCAGGATGACGCCGCCCACTTCGGCATAGGCCTCCGCGCCGACGAAGATCGCCCGCCGATCCGTCGCCGCGATGTGCATCCGGGTCAGGTCGCGTCGAATAGTCGAAGGGTCTTTGTTCCACGACAGGTTCTCGTAAACCTGCTCCTGCCGGGCCGGGTCATCCACGATGGCGAAGGCCATCAACTGCTCCAAGGTCAATCCCCCTTCGCGATAGACCTGCATCAACTTGGGGCTGACCGCACCCAATCGCATCCGCTGGCGCACGACATGGGCCGTTACGCCGAACCGGGCCGCGATTTCCTCCGCGCCCCAACCGCGCGTTTCGGCAAGCTCGCGGAAGCGCTCGAACTGGTCGGCGGGCGAGAGGTCTTCGCGGGTGACGTTCTCGTCCAGACTGATTTCGCTGGCGTCGTTCATGGTGTCGATGACGCAGCGGATGGCTTCCGTCTTCTTGATCTGCTTGCGCTTCACGCGCAGCAACTGCGCCAGCCTGCGGCCTTCGCCGATGCTGACAAGATAGAAGCCGGTCGCGGCTCCTTCGGCGTCAACCTCCGGTTCCACCACGAGGTTTTGCAGGATGCCCTTGGCGTGGATGCTCGCCGCCTTCGCCTCGATGGACGCCTCGCTGTGCGGCGTCTTGCGGGCGTTGTTCGGGTGCTTCTTGAGCTTGTTGAGCGGGATGAACACCTCCGCGCCGGTCACGGCAACGGGTGTGGCGATCGTGTCAGTGGCAGTGGTCGTCATGGTCTTGCTCCTAATGGGCTTGGGTTTTGCGCAGCGAAGCGCCGCGCTGAAACCCTGCCCGTCGGCGAGACCGGGGGGTGCAAGGGCCAGGGCGGCCGGGGTGGAGGGGGATCACCCGACCTGCACAAACGGATGTCCGTCATGACGGCTGTGCTGAACATCGTATCCGCGCGGAAGGTCGGGGAGACCACCCCGGACGGCGCCGGCTCGCCGGCGCTTTACCCTTGACCGCGCCAGGGGGCAGCGCCCCCAAGCAACCCGCCCTGCGTGAGCGTCAGCGGAAGCCGGGCATAAAAACCGGATCAGGGTGCGAGGTCTTCGATGCCGACCCCAATGAACCCTGATCGTCATATCGCCTCGGGGCGTTGCGGGGTGTCCCCGCAGAAGGGGTCGGTCGAGACCGTGGCTCGGCCGCAGGGGAAGGCTTTTCCCCATCCATCCCGAATCGCGGTCTTGTGATTACCAATATGCGGGTCATTGACTCCCAATCTGCCGAAGCAGATAGTCTCAATCTGCTAAGTCTCGGAGTTGGCATGTACGGACGGTTTGTAGAACGACGGGCGGAAGAAGCCCTTTCGGATACGCCCGTGGTCCTGATCGTAGGACCGCGCCGGGCCGGTAAGACCACGCTCGTCCGCAAGATGGGCGAGGCTGGCCGAACCTATATCACGCTGGACGATCAAACGGTTCTTGCAGCCGCCCAATCCGATCCGGCCGGTTTCATCCGGGGGCTGGATCAAGCCATCATCGACGAGATCCAACGCGCGCCCGACTTGCTGTTAGCGATCAAAAAGACGGTCGATGAGGACTATCGGCCGGGACGATTCCTGCTGACGGGTTCGGCGAACGTGCTGACCTTGCCGCGCATCGCCGATAGCCTGGCTGGACGGATGGAAACCATTCAGATGCTGCCATTGGCCAAGGCCGAGGTGGAAGGCCGAACGCCAAATTTTCTGGAACGGCTGTTCGAAGGAAAGCTCCGGAGTCAGCGGAATGCTATCGTCGGTGACGATTTGGTCCAACTCGTCCTGCTCGGTGGTTTTCCCGAAGCCATCAGTCGTGACAACGAGCGACGGCGGCAGGATTGGTTGCGATCCTATCTTACATCGATCCTGACGCGCGACCTGCGCGACATCGCGGACATCGAGAAACTGACTGAGTTACCGAAATTCGTGCGGCTGCTTGCCGAGCACTCAGGACAGTTGGTCAACTATTCCCAGTTTGCCGCTGGCATCGGCGTCACCCACAAGACGGGGCAGCGCTATGTCGGGCTGCTCGAACAAGTGTTCCTAGTCTCAACCGTGCAACCCTGGTTCACCAATACTCTGAAACGCATCGCCAAGACGCCCAAGCTGCACTTCCTCGACTCCGGCTTGCTGGCGACCGCGCGCGGTCTGACCTTCGACAGGGTGAAGGCTGATCGCGGACCATTCGGCGCGCTTCTCGAAAGCTTCGTCTTCTCGGAAACTCTGAAGCTGATGAGCGCTTCGGACCTGCGGCTGACTCCGCATCATTTCCGCGATCGAGACATGCGCGAGGTGGACATCGTGCTGGAGCGCGATGACGGCATGATTGTCGGGATCGAGGTGAAGGCCAGCGCTACGGTGAAGGCTGGTGATTTCGGGGGGCTGCGCGCTTTGGCCGAAGCGTGCGGAGATCGCTTTGCTTTCGGCGTAGTCCTCTATGATAGCGTGGATGTCGTGCCGTTCGGCGACAGGCTAGCAGCGGCACCATTGTCGAGCCTTTGGGATGGAGAAGCGCCAACGAACAAAACAGCCAAAGGAGGATCGCATGGGCCTGTATGAAAGCTGGTGCGATGCCACCAAGAACAAAGACAAGCGAAAGCACTATTGGACTTATGTCGAGAAGGATGGCGGGCGCGACGAAATTCGCGATGTCCTCGCCGAGACGATCCGCTCACATTACGACCGACTGGAACGCATTGCCGAAGACGTGGAGCGGCTCGGCTACAAGGTCGCGGCGAAAATCCTCGGCGCGGCAATGCCCCAGACACCCAAGGGACGCTCCGGCGATCTTGGTGAGATTCTCGCGACCGAACTGGTCGAGGAAGAAATCGGCCTGCGCGTTCCCGTTCGCCGCCTCCGCTACAAGGATGGTCGCAACATGGCGATGCGAGGCGACGATTTTATCGGCGCGGGATACGATGCGGCTGGCGAAAAGCTATGGCTCCTGAAAGGCGAAGCCAAAAGCAACAAGGTGCTCGGCAAGGCCACGGTCACGAGCGCCCGCAAGGTGCTCGACCGCGACAACGGCCGCTGCACGCCCGATTCCCTGCTTTTTGTCGCCAACCGCCTGTTGGAGAGCAATGACCCGGACGACAACGCATTGGGGCGCAGCCTGCGTGACGAGGTGGGCCTGAAGTCCCTTCGTGCCGATCGCATCGATCATATGCTCTTCACAGTGTCGGGCAACGGCCCGCACGCTTCGCTAAAAGTCGATCTCGATGCCACGGGGACCAATCGCGACCACTATGTCCTGAACATTCACGTCGAGGATCATCAGGACTTCATCGCAGCCATGTACCAGGAGGCGGAAGACCTTGGAGACGATTGACGAACTGACGGCATTCCTAGCGACAGCGACGGTTGACGGCATTCTCGGCCGTCTCCTCTATCGCGGCGCGGCCTGGTCGTTGATGCGCGAAGAAGGGGTGCTGCCGGCGAATGCGCCGCCCCTCGGCGCGACGATCGAAACGGACCTCGCCGAACACGGCTTCGCCCTGCTTCGGGGCGCAATGGCTTTGCGGGCGCAGGCCGGTGCCTTGCCCTTGACCGGCAAGGCATTTGAGCGCGCTGCCAATGCTTTTGAGGCGTTGGTGCGCAACGGCGATCCGGAATCACCCGATCGCGGTTTTCGCCGCACAATCGCCGCCGCAGCCTATCACCTGGCCGGCTTCTCGGCCGTCGCCTATTCCCTGTTTAACGAGAAGGCGGGGGACCTCAATGCATCTCCGGGCGAGACGGCGATCCAACACCTGATCGTGCGCGATCTCGGCCAGTTGCGCGGATATGTTCGCGACTGGCTGGCCGACGAGGCTCATGGCGATGCGCAAGTCGCTGCCGCCCTGACGGGCGAAGAACCCGATATCGATGAAGCGATATCGACGATCCTCAACACGACGATTTGCCGGGCGCTGGCCCATTTTGATTTTGCACTGGAGACCGGCGAACCCGAGCCGATCGAGATCGCGCGCGCGCTTCTTAGCACCGCGGTCAGTCTGGCTGACAACGCGGAGAATGTGCCGCTGTGGTGGATTTCGAACCTCTGCCGCCATCTGATCGACGACCTTTGGCAGCATTCGCTCCACCAGACTCTGCCGACCGACCCGCCGGAGGGGACGGAGGAAAAATATCCAGACCTGCGACGGCTGTTTATCTCGTCGCTCTATGCGCGCAAGACCTCCGAGGTGGAGTTGTGGCCATCGCAGCGCGAGGCGGCGCAGCGCTCCACGGACGTCACGGACGACCTGGTCGTCGCCTTGCCGACCAGCGCCGGCAAGACGCGTGTGGCCGAGATCGCCGCGCTGATGACGCTGTCGTCGGCTCGCCGGGTGTTGATCGTTACGCCATTGCGCGCTTTGTCCGCTCAGACCGAGCGCTCCTTCAGAAAAACCTTCGCGCCCCTCGGCTTCAGCGTCTCCTCGCTCTACGGCGCCAGCGGTCTTTCGGCTGGAGATGAAGACGCCTTGCGCTCCCGCGAGATCATCATCGCGACACCCGAAAAGCTTGACTTCGCACTGAGAAGCGACCCGTCTCTGATCGATGATGTCGGCCTGATCGTCCTCGACGAAGGCCATATGATCGGCCCGAGCGAGCGTGAGATCCGTTACGAGACGCTCGTACAGCGCCTGCTCCGGCGTGCGGACGCGGGTGAACGCCGAATGGTCTGCCTCTCCGCCATCCTGCCAAGCGGCGACGAACTCGACGATCTTACCGCATGGATTCGTTCCGATGAACCGGGCGAGCCGGTGCGTTCCGATTGGCGGCCGACGCGGCAACGGTTCGGCGCGCTCACGTGGCGGGGCAAGGATGCACTGCTCCGGCTGGATCTCGATGACGATGGCCCGTTCCTCGACAAATTTGTCTTGGAGAAGCCGGCACTCGGAAAGGAGAAGAAGCCTTATCCGCGCAAGAACTCGCATCTCGCGTTGTTTGCGGCATGGGAGTTCGCAAGCCAAGGCAAGCGGACCCTGATCTTCTCCACCCAGGCTAATTGGGTCGAGAGTTATGGCAAACAGGTCGTGGACCTCTGCAAGCGCGGTTATCTGGATTCGCTGCTGGAAGATGAGGCGTCGATTGCCCGCGCTCTGGAGGTCGGCAAGGAATGGTTGGGCGAAGACCATCCGGCTGTCGCTTGTTTGAAAGCGGGCGTTGCCGTCCACCATGGCCGGCTGCCGAGTCCATTCCTTCGTGAGCTGGAAGCGCTTTTGTCCGAGGGGGTGCTGAAGGTCATCGTGGCGTCACCGACGCTATCGCAAGGCCTCAACCTCAACGCCGCCGTCCTGCTGGTGCCAGCGCTGTATCGGGCGTCCGAGAAGATCAAGGGCGAGGAGTTTGCGAACGTGGCGGGTCGCGCCGGACGCGCCTTCGTCGATGTCGAAGGCCTCATCGTTCACGTGATGTTCGATAAGATTGATTGGCGAAAGAGGGAATGGAAGAAGCTGGTCGCCTCCGCAAAGGCCCGCACGCTGAAGAGCGGCCTCATCCAGATCGTCGCCGAGATTCTTGACCGCTTGTCACGAGAGGGGGTGCTGGACCGTCACGACGCTTGGGAATATCTCGCCAATGCCCGCGAAGCCTGGAGATCGCCGACGGAGGAAGCCGCGGTCGCCGAGCGTCTGGCCGCCGGCGTACAATACGACGATGGCGACGACGATGATGAAGACGGCGGCGATGACGAGGAAGAGACCATTGACGAGGAGCCGCTTTCGCAGATTGTCGAACGCCTTGATGCGACCGTGTTCGGTCTGATCGAGGCACTGGACGCTGATCGGGCCGACCTACCCAAGCTTCTGGACGAGGCGCTCAAGGGATCGCTTTGGGCACGCCAGATTGCCCGCGAGGACGAGGACATCGCACCGCTGCACATAAAGATATTCGAAGCGCGCGCCGACCTTATCTGGAAGACCACCACGGCGCAGGCGCGGCGCGGACATTTCGCCATGGGCGTAGGACTTGAGGCGGGCCTCACCATCGACGCCATGGCCGACGAGTTGGCCGAACTCCTCGACCGCGCAGACGAAGCGGCGCTGGGCGGCGACATCGACGAACTTGTCGATAGCCTCGGTGGTCTCGGCGACCGCCTGCTATTCATGCGTCCTTTCATTCCTGACAAGGCGAACGCGCTACCAGCCAATTGGAAGGCAATCCTACGCAGTTGGGTGTCCGGCGAGGATGTTGCCAATATCGGGCCGCAGAACATGCGGGCGGTCGAAGATGCCTTCACTTATCGTTTGGTTTGGGCCTTGGAAGCTGTCCGTACCCGCCGCATGTCCCTCGGCTGGTCGCCGGATACGGTGGCGGGTGGAGCCGCTGCTGCGGTCGAAACCGGCGTTCCGCAATTCATGATGTCGATGTTGATCCGGGCCGGTCTTCCGTCGAGGCGCGCCGCCATGGCGGCGGTCGAGGACGCCAAGCCAGTCTTCGTTACGCCTGCCGAGATGCGGGCCTGGCTCGAATCTGATGAGATCACGGCCTACACCGACGCTGGCGATTGGCCAACGCCCGATACGGCTGCGCTATGGGCGCGGTTCCGAACCGAGGCCCTTAGCGGAGGCATCCAGAAGTGGTCGGTCGAACACTATAAGCGACTACTCGACATCGCCGTCGCTCCGCCTGCCGGCCTGTATAGGATTGTCACCGATGAGGGTGATGGGCGGACTTGGCTGACGACGCCCGACTACCAGCGTGTCGCCGCCTTCAAGAAGGCTGCGGTTGATCCCAAGCCCAGCCTGTTTTCGGGTCGGTTGCCCGGCAACACAAGACTGGTGGAGGCGCTTCGTGTCGGCCGCGGAAAACTGCGTTGGCCGCAGGCCGATGCTTAGGAGGCGACAGTAGCCAAAGATAATCCGAAAGAAATGATATGACAGACAAACTCGAAGTTTTCCAAGATATGGCCATCCGTGGCCCCATCGCGAAACGGCCCGACTTGCGCGAAGCGCTCATCGCGGCGGCGATCGAACCTTGGCGCGTGGATCTGGAACGGTCGGCGGAGGTAGCGCGGAACGCTGTGACCTCGGAGGATGTCGTCCTTTTTCGTCGAGATGCTGGCCAAGACTATCCGGCGGCCGGGCTTACCCTGTGGGGAACCGAAGACGGCTACTATGTCCCGAACATCGTTCCTTTGGAGATGGGAAGCCTCACTTTCGCCCAATACAATGCCGTGCTCACAGATTTTATTGCGCGCATCGCTGCGCCGGTCACAGCCCAATACGGTTTCACAATCTCGACGACGGAACCTCGACAAACACTCGATGACTGGTTGTCTCCGGACGCTGCGCTAAAACTCAAGCGTTTCTCCGGCGCGGCCAATAAGTCGACGGGAGCGAGCCATCCTTCGGATGAACGTCGCTGGTTCGATTTTCTTGTCGCTGTGCATCGCAGTGGCGACAAGCCCGGCGCTGATCGATTGGCGCGTTGGCTACATGAAGTTGACGATTGGGACGAGAACTCCGCTCACAATCTTGCAGGCGATTTTGAGACCGCCATCGCTCTTCTTGCCTACTACGACGAGCACTGAGCCGGATGGACGCACACGCGATTGCATCAGCGGGCGTTCCGGTGCTGTGCATCGACACATGCTCCATTCTGGACGTCATGCGTGATCCGACGCGCGAGACGGCGAAACCGCACGATCGGCAGGCGGCCATCGATCTCGTGGCGGCGGCGGAATCGGGTCGTCTCATATGCCTTATGGCGGAACAGGTAGCGATCGAGTTTTCCGATCACGACCAGCCCGTCCAGGATGAGGCTGAGCGCAATCTCAGAAGGGTTCGGGAGCAAGTCGAGCGCATCAACAAGCTATCCGCCGTCTTCGGCGCTCCAGGCAACGTCAACCTTACGCATCTTGACGATCATGTCGGGCGTGCAAGGGCCGTTGTCGGGCGTTGGCTCGCCAAGCTCGGCAATGTCACGCCCAGCCCTGTTGTCCCCTCCAAAGCATTTGCTCGGGTCAACGCGGGCATCGCTCCCGCGAGACGCGGCAAGGAGTCCTCCAAAGATTGCCTGGTCTATGAAACTTATCTTGAGGCCGTATCAGCTTTGCGGGGCGCTGGGGTGACGACGCCGATCGTCTTTCTGTCGTCGAATACCAATGAGTATTTGACCGAAAGCAAGGTTTTGAAGCCCGACATCGCGGCGGAATTTGGCACGATCAACCTTGGCTATGCGCCCAATATGATTGCGGCCAAATACGCGCTCGGTCTGTAAGGACATCGGCTTGAGCGTATCAGCATCGAAACATAATCTGGTCCTCGAACTTTTCGTCCGCACCGCCGACGAAAACTATGTCACCGCGCGCTGGTGTGCGATCAATCAACTCAACACAGACTTTCTTTGGCTTACGGTTCATGCGCTTGAGAAATATCTCAAGGCCGTGATTCTGCTCAATGGCGGCTCGTCCAGACGAAGCGCTGCCGATCAGAAGGCATATAGCCACGACATTGTTCGGCTTTACGCGGATGTGAAAACTCTGGCTGGCGCGTTGCTGCCAGACAATCTCGCAAAGCCAACCGATCTCGACATCTATCACTGGTCCGACCGAACGCCCGAGCAGTTCATGGAACACCTGCGCCGCAATGGGAATGCCGACAATCGCTACCTGATCTATGGCTACGTCACCCGCAGTCAGGATCTGCACATGCTGGACGCGATGGTATTTGCCATTCGGCGTCTCATTTGCGAGTTGGACGAGCGTTGGCTGCCGAGCCAAGAGCCGGAAGCGCCGACGTTTACGAACCGTGAACTGCTTGTCCGTCAGCCAAAATACTACGGACGTCTTTTCATGCCACTGGACGATCTGATCGGCGCTCGGGAGGAATCGCCGAAGCGTGCGGCGGCGTTAAATCTCAACATGGCGTTTGCGCCGGATGACTATCAACACGAACCGCTTCGATCCGGCAGTTCGTCACGCAATCCCGTCATCATACGCCGCATCCTCGATCCTTTAGAGAGTGAAGACCCCCGGTGGGCGGCGGAAGGCGTCGAGATCGCACGCTGGTTTCTCACCAACGTGCAGGTGCCGAAGGGTAAGCCGGGCGATCGGCGTTACGGAACAGATTGAGGCCGCCATTGAGGCTGCTCGGACCAAACACGGTATCATCTGACGCGATGCTGGTTGGTCGTGTGCTCCGGTTATCAGGCCGATGAGGTCGAGCCGAGACTTATGCGGCATTAGAGAGCTATAGCGTAGACGTAGTGCTCATCATCGTCGGGCGTGGCCCGCCATTTTCCTGAAAACTCAATAAAATAAACCGCTTAACGCGCCCCGGCGGCGGTTTGTGTGACGCTTTGTGTGACATGCGGGCGATGGCCTTTCCCTGTTTTAGTTTCCGCGCGTCCGGTCTTGATTAGATAACGACGCTATCGCGTACTTCGTCCCATGCGTGACGAAATCATCAAAGAGATTCGCATGGATCGGGCAGCCCCCCTTAGCGCGCTGTCACCGCAATCGTGTCACCGTAACCCCACCGCAACCCTGCACTCCCAGCGCCATCTCCGCTGCGTATCCATATTGTAATGATATAAAGTATCACGCATAGAGCCGTCAGTGAATTGCGGGAGGCACTATGTTTATAAAGCGTTTATCCGGGCGCCGGGCCCTACTTGTTGCCTGTAGCCTTTCCGTACTCGCCATGGCGAGTACGGTAGCGGCTGAGAGCTCGCCCCCCATTCAAAGCGTTCAGGACGACGAGCCGACCGAAATTGGCGAGATTGTCGTAACGGCACGCCCGCTGAATGATATCTTCCAAGTCAATGTCGGGGCCTTCGGTTCGCGCCACTCGCTCGACGTGCCGCTGGCGATCCAGAGCTATGACGCCCGCGCGATCTCAGCAGCGCTGCCGAGAACTCTAGAGCATTTGGCGACCTGATTGAATCGTTTGGGATTCCCAAGGGGTCCGGGTTCTGATTCAACCTTCGTGCTGGAGGCGGAGGCCAGCATGAATGAGCAAGGCGCTATCGGTAGATTTGCGTGATCGTGTGATCGCGGCGATTGAGGGCGGGATGTCGTGCCGTCAGGCGGCGGCCCGGTTCGGGGTCAGCGCGGCCAGCGCGATCCGCTGGCGCTCGCGGGTCCGCAGGCAGGGCGACGTGCGGCCGGGGCCTCTGGGCGGAGATCGGCGCTCTGGGCGGATTGAAGGCCATGCCGACCTGATCCTGGGCCTGGTCGAGCGCAAGAGCGACATCACCCTGGCGGAGCTTCAGACGGCTCTGGCCGAACAGGGCGTGGGGACCAGCCTGTCGAGCTTGTGGCGGTTCTTCGTGCGCCGCCGGATCTCGCTCAAAAAAAGTCGGCGCACGCGGACGAACAGAGCCGCCCCGACGTCCTGAGCCGGCGTCAGGCCTGGTTCGACAGCCAGCTCGACCTCGATCCCGAGCGGCTCGTCTTCATCGATGAGACGGGAGCCTCGACCAAGATGGCCCGCCGCCACGGACGTGCGCCGCGCGGGCAGCGGCTGAGGTGCAGCGTGCCGCACGGTCACTGGAAGACGACCACCTTCGTCGGAGCCTTGAGGCTGACGGGCATGACCGCCCCGATGGTGCTCGACGGCCCGATGAACGGCGCCTGGTTCCTGGCCTATGTCGAACAGGTGCTGGCCCCGACCCTGAAGCCCGGCGACGTGGTGATCATGGACAATCTCGCCGCCCACAAGAGCACGCCCATCAGGGACGCCATCGAGGCTGTCGGCGCACGGCTGCTCTTCCTGCCGCCCTACAGTCCCGACCTCAACCCGATCGAGAACGCCTTCGCCAAGCTCAAGGCCCTGCTGAGAAAGGCCGCCGCTCGGACAATCGACCAACTCTGGGACGCCATCGCCCGCATCATCCAGACCTACTCTCCCCAAGAATGCGCCAACTACTTCGCCGCCGCCGGCTATGATGCAGACTGATCGGAAAATGCTCTAGCAGATATCTTGGTGTTGGACCCTTCGGTGCTTAATGCGTCCTACGGCGGCGGTTTTGATAATCTGCGCCTTCGCGGTTTCGCGATGGACAACTTCAGTACTGTGCGGCGTGACGGCTTGGCCCTCGCGGCGCACCACGACGTTCAGCTAGAGAACATTGAGCGCATTGATGTCCTCAAAGGACCGTCGGGTTTCCTCTATGGCTTCAACTCGCCCGGTGGGACCATCAACTACATTCTGAAGCGGCCGACCGAGCAATCGTTTCTAACGGCCACGGTGGGTGCATCCACGCTGGAACAGCGCTACGTCGCCATGGACGGCAGCGCCACCGCTTTCGATGGCGCGTTGGGCTACAGGGTGAACGCCGGCTATGAAAAGGTCGGGAACTTCGACCACGCTCGCGATCTGGAGCGGGCCTTCTTTGGCGTGGCAGCTGATATCCGCATCAACGACAGGGCCTTGCTTCAACTGAATGCCGACTGGTCGGAGAAGACGGCCATCGCCGACCCACTGTTGCGCGCCGACCAAAGCGGCCGGGCCGATCCGCTCGATCCGGCGACCTTCGTTCTGCCGCCCGAGGTTGATCGGCGCGACCTCCTTACCGGCGGCTGGTATCGTCACAAAACCGAGGGCCGGAACATCGACGCCAGGTTTGAAATCGATCTGGCGGGCGATTGGGTTTCAGTCACCCAGGCCAACTACTCGCGAGCCGAGCGGAACGGGGGCTATACTGACCTGTTCGATATTCAACCCAACGGAGATATCGGCTTCGGCGACCTCTTTGCCTCCCGAGGCGAAGTGTTCAGCACCTATACGATCCAGAGCTATATCTCCGGCGAACTCGAGACCGGAGGCATCGGCCACGACCTATTCTTCGGCGCCTCGCACCGCGTGTTTCACGATAAGGCTCCCTTCTGGGACTACATCGATACGACCGGTTCGCTGGGCGTGGACGACCTCACAGTTCGCAACATCCTGAATCCGACCCAGCCGTCACACTTCGACTTCGGGCCTGCACAGCCGATCGAGTACCGGTCGACCGTCCAAGAAGACTCGGTCTTCGCCAGCGATCTGATCTCGGTCACAGACAAGTTCCAAATCTTGCTAGGTGGCCGCTACATCTGGTTCCGCGCCGAAGAACAGACGGCGACATCTCCGGCGCAAAGTGAAAATGTTTTCGTGCCTACGGGTGCGGTGATGTATCGACCGACGGCGAATGTGCTTGCCTACGCAAGCTATTCGAAGGGTTTTGAGGACGGTGATGTGGCGCCGTTCCTCGCCAACAACGCCAATCAACCAACCAGCCCCATCGAAAGCCGCCAGTATGAGATCGGCTTGAAGGCCGATGTGTTCTCCGGCCTCTCGCTGGGGCTCGCCGCTTTCGAGATTGAGCGCGACGCCAGCTATCTGAACGTCGCCAACGATTTCGTTGCGGACGGCACCTATCGTCATCGTGGTATTGAGTTGACGGCTTCCGGCAGGGTGACGTCCGACCTTTCCATTTCCAGCGGTTTGGCCCTGCAAGACACCGAACTGCTCGGCGTCGTCGACACCACCACGCTTGGCAAGCGCAGCGAAGGCGTCCCGGAGTGGCAGGCGACCCTGGGCACACAATACAGGATCAGCGCCCTTCCCGGTCTGGCGCTCGACGCCACGGTAAGCCACGTCGGTGAACGTCCGGTGGACGCGCAGAACAGCGGGTTCATTCCGTCTTTCACGCTCGTGGACGTTGGCGTCACCTACGACACGCATGTGGCCGGCACCCCTGTTCAGTTCCGCGTCATGGCCAAGAACCTGTTTAACGAATACTACTACGCTGGCACAATCTATCAGGCAGGCTTGGACATCGGTCGGCCCCGCGAGGTCTTGTTCGTCGCAAGAGCCAGCTTCTAGAGTATCCGTGATTATCAGGGAGCCTTTTGAGCCCATGATCAGCGCTGATTGATCAAGGCGCTCGCGAGCGCGATGAGCTTTGAATTCGGCAAACCCGGGGCGGTTCATTATGGGGCGCTAGCGCCCATGTCAGCAACGACCTCGTCTTAAGCCCGGCGAGCGATGAAACGACTTGTCTCCGCTGGTCGGCTGTTCAGCCCCCCCCCCACACGCCCCTCACCCCAATTGAATCGGCGGAGCTGCTGGTGCAGCTCCGCCGAAACGACTCAGGCCTCAGAGGCTGAAATCAGCCGCTTAGAAGTTGACCGTCAGGCCGATCGAGATCTGACGTCCCAGGGAGTCATAACGCTGAGGCAGGGTGTTATTCCGCGCCAGGCTGACGTTGTAGGAGTTCGGGATGACCGGCGGCTCTTCGTCCAGGATGTTGTTGGCCGAGACCCGCAGCTTCGCGTCGTCCGTCACCTTATAGGCCACCGACACGTCGAAGTAGTTGTAGGCCGGGATGTTGTAGAAGGTCTTGCGCTCGGCGCCTTCGACCCAGCCCAGCAGCGGGTCGCCCGAGTTCGACGTGTGGGTCAGCGACGAGACGTAGCGCCAGTTGACCGAGACGCTCAGACGATCGTTCGGGATGGTGTAGGTCGTACGCAGGCCGTGCGTCCACTCAGGCACGAACTGACCACCGCACGAGCCGAAGTAGCCGACGCAGTTGATCTCAGGCCGCAGGGGCGAATCCTGCCAGCTCTGACGCGTGGACAGCGAACCGTTGAACACCCAGTCGAACTTGCCGAAATTCTCCAGCTCGAGGCCGTATTGGCCCTGGAAGTCCCAGCCATGGGATTTCGACTTGTAGGCGTTGGTCGTGCCTTGGCTGATGAAGCCGGTGGTCGGGTTGGAGCCAGCGTCGCTATACAGAGCGCCCGTGACCGGATCGCGAACGATCTTGTCGCAGAAGTAGGCGTCGCCGCCGCTGCTCAGGCACCCGTTCTGATAGTAGCTGTAGTCGTTGTAGTTGATCGAGTCATCGAGATCGATAATGAACCGGTCGATCGAAAGGGTCAGGCCCGGCAGGAAGTGCGGCCGCAGCACGACGCCGAAGGTGGTCGTGTTGGCGGTTTCGGGATCGACCGTGAAGCCGCCGGTGCGAACCGTACATTGCGAGTTGGGGCACGACAGGCTGGTGCTGCCGTACAGGGCGTCGCTCAGGCCGGTCGCACGGCAGACTTCGCGCGAAGCGGTCGGCGCGTCGATGATGGTGATTTGCTTCGTCGGATCGTTGGGATCCTGAACCTGGCGAGCGATGCCCGCACAGAAGTCGTTTTGCGATCCGCCTTGGCGGGTGAAGCTGATGTTCGACGCCTGCGACATCTCGATCACCGTCGGGGCGCGCTGGGCCTTGTTGAAGGCCGCACGGAAGGTCACGTCCTGAACCGGCGCGTACAGACCTTCGATCTTCCAGGTATTGAAGGTCTCCGGGTTGGTGTCGTAGCGCGACAGACGATAGCCGCCGTTGACCTGAAGCAGGTGCGCATATTTGCGCTCTTCCATCAGCGGAGCCTGGAACTCGATGTTTCCTTCGACGACGCTCTGCGACAGGCTGACGTCGGACCCGCCGTTTTCACGACGATAGATCGCGTCGGCCGTCGATTCCCAATGCTCCTCGCGGTACTCGAGGCCGGCCGAAACCGCGACGCCTTGATCCGCCCAGGGGCTGACGATCCCGTACTCGGCTAGGTCGCCCGAAACCGTGGCGACCAGATCGTACAGCGTGCCGACGCCGGTGGTCGTACCGCTTTGGCCGGTGAACAGATAGTCAGCCAGGGCCTGGTCGTTGTTGCCCGCCTGGAAGGCGTCGAAGGGAACGCAGTTGGGGTCGGTCCCGTCAACTTTCGAAACGCAGGTTGGCGTGCCGTTGACGTTGACGACGTTCAGCGAACGATTGACCTTTTCGAATTCGGCGAAGGCGCCGGACGTATAATCCATCTGGTTGCGCGCATAGACGGCGCCGATGTCATAGTTCCAGACGTTGGCAACCACGCCGCGCACGCCCCCGGTGGCCCGCACGCCTTCATTCACATAGGTGTCGAGCGTGTACGGCAGATCGTCGAAGCGATAGCGGACTTCCAGCGGCATCATGGTCGAGGTGCCGGCCTGGGTTCCGCAGATCCCTGTGGCTTGCGCAGCGGACATGAGCGGGTTGTTACAATTCACGCTGTAAGGCGTGCTGCCGTACGCCGTGTAGCTGTAAACCCGCGTGGGGAAGCGGTTGTAGGATTCATCCTTGAACCAGATGACGTTGCCGTAGATCTCGGCGCTGTCGTTCAGCTTCAGGGCGCCGAAGAGGCCGGCGTTCAGGCGCTCCGATTCCCGCTGGTACGAATAGCCGTCGAAGGGGTTCGCGGCTTTGCCTTCACCGATGCCATAGGGCACGAAGGTGCGCGTACCGTCTGGATTGTTCAGGTACACCGAACCGGCGTTGCTGCCGCCCTGGGGCGAAAGGTAGCCCGATGGCGAATAGGTCGATGTCTGGCAGCTCAAGGGGCCGTCTGCGGCGCTCTGCAGCAGATAGCAGGCCGACGTGGCGCGATCCGCATAGGGCACCAGTTCTGCATCGCGGTAGTTCACGAAGCCCGACACCTGCAAGGCATCGTCAAACAGATGCTTGCCGTAGGTCAGGGTGATGTCTTTGCGGCCGCCGTCGTTGACCGTGCCGATCGGCGTGGGGAAGGCCGAGGCCTGCGCGACCGGCGTGACGATCGTGGTCTTGTTCTCGTGGTTGTAGAAGCTGTAGTTCGCATCCAGCTGCAGGCCTTCGAAATCATCCTTCAGGATGAAGTTGACCACGCCCGAGATGGCGTCAGAGCCGTAAACCGAAGAGGCGCCGCCCGACAGGATGTCGATCCGCTGGACCATCGAGGTCGGGATGATGCCGGCGTCCTGGCCGTTCATCGTGCCGAGGCGCTTGCCGTCCACCAGAACCAGGGTGCGCTCAAAGCCGAGGTTGCGCAGCTTGATGCGCTGGCGGCCGTCGGAATCCTGATAGTTCTGCTGACTGTCCGGCGCGATCTGCGGCAGCCGGTTCAGGATTTCTTCGATATTGACCGCGGCCGCAGCCTCGATTTCCGTTGCGGTGACGCTGGTGATCGGAGCCGCGGACTGGTTATTCGGCCGCACGATCCGCGTGCCGGTCACAATCACTTCACCAACCTCGGCCTTGTCGTCGGCGGTCGTGTTCTGGGCGGCGCTTGTCGTCTGCGCCTGCACCTGCCCCGCCAAGGCCAACAAGCTTGTCGTCAGCATCAGTTTCAAAATCGTATTGTTCATCGTGCCCCTCAGTCGCGAAGACCGCCAAAAACTGACGGTGTTGAAACACGCCCAGACACACGACAGGTGTCAATACCAATGGCGGCACGAAGAGCCCAATTTAATGCCAATAAGCCGAACTGGCGACACGTTTTCGACAAGGCTGTGTCAATATGGCGACATGGTGGTTATGACCGGACCGAGGCTAAAAAGAGCGAACCGCCGCCCAGAACGTGCGACAAAAATCTCTTTTTGTAGTTTTTTTCTCCAATCCAGCGCCCTGCACCCTTATGATTTACCCACCTCAAGGGAGCGGATGCGCCAAACGCTTCGGCAAGCCAGCGCAGGCGGTCCAATACCAAGGCCAGCCTCGTCTGATAAGGCGCAGCGCAGATACGCGAGGCGTTGAATCGAGCGATTCTTGCACTCAGCATATCTAATCCCGGGGTCGCGGCCATGCTCGGCGGCGGCCAGGTTGCCGACCTGACACTCTATCCCGTTACGGGCGCGCCCCGGTTCCGCCTGTCTGATCTGGCCGCGCGCCTCAGGTCGTCCCACTGGGGGTCAGACGCAAGTCAAGGCGGCGCTCAAGCGGCCTTTGATCGACGGACTATTGCCCCAGCCCCGCCCGCGCCAACGCCGCCTGGACCTCGGCGCGGGCGGCTTCCATGTCGCGGCGGAAGACGTCGGAGCGTTGCTCGGCGCCATAGATGACCATTCCCGACAAGATGCCGGCCTCAACGGCGCTGTAGCTATGGGAGCCGCAGATATAGCGGCTCTCGGCGAACTCACGCCCGCGGGCATAAAGGGCGTCGGCGCGCTGGGGCGCGAGTTCCGCTAAAATCATGGCCACATGGACGCCGTGGGCCGAGTGGCCGGAGGGGTAGTCGGGATTGCCGGCCAGATGATCGGTCTTGGCTTCGCAGATCGGCTGGTCCGTGCCGATATAGGGCCGTTTGGTTCCCCAGTGCGTCTTGGCGGCGCCCACCACCGAACGGTCATTGCCCGCCCGGTCCAGTAATGCTGTCAGAACCGGAGCCTCCTCGGGCGTCAGACGTACGCCAAGGGCTTGGGCGAAGTCGTCGTAGACTTCGCCTGAGACATCCGACGTCGCCAACGCCCATCGGGGCGTTCCCTGAAGGGCGCGGGTCTGGAGGAAGACGCCCTGGTCGGCGAGGGCGCGGGGCGAACCCGGCTCGGGCGGCGGGGCCAGCACCTTAGTCAGGTCCGGCCGCTCGGCCTGGGCCAGATAGCCACGTTGTGTCCCCTCGCCTGTCCGCTCGACGGCCAGACCGTCGCACCGATCCTCGGTTCGCAACGGATTGCAGACGGCCGCAGCCGCGCCGGTCAGCCGCACCTCATAGGCGGGGAAGCGCGGATCGGCCCAGACATAGTCGGTCGATACATATTGCGCCCCGCTGGCGAAGGCGGCGCTGCGCTGGCTGACGTCGCCCGCACGCGCCTGCATGGTGTCGGCGTCGGCTCGGGTGCGGACGATGAAGCCGGCGCGAACGGCGGCCTGTATCCGCGCCTGCTCGCCCACTGGGTCGTTCAGCGTCAGATAGGCGGCCGCGGGCGAGGCCTCGTCGGTATTGACGAAGAAGACCCGGCCTTCCAGCGACCGCCGCGCACCGCGATAGGCGGCGACCTTCTCCGGCCCCTCGTCCAGGGCGAAGAACACCTTGCCACGGGCCGCGCCCAGTTTCGGCCACCCGCCGGCCAGCACCCCTTCGCGCAAGGTGGCGTGATGTCCCTGAACCTGATCGGGCGTGATCAGCCGCTCGGCGTCGAACACCGAACGCACCTCGGCGTCCAGCGCGTCCCAGGCGGCCGCGTCGAAGTCCAGCGGCGTCGTCCCGCCCGGCATGGAAGCGCCGCCCGTCTTGGCGTTCAGCATGATCAGGATCGGCGCGTGATCCGGATGGGCGCGCGACCAGTCGCGGATCTGGGTCAGACAGGCGACGAAGGTCAGGCAGGAACTGCGGAAGTCGGCGTCCGGCATATGCAGGGTCTTGAAGCCCGGCCTGGCCATCGCCTCCGCAAAGGCCGCGCTGACCGGCGCGCCCTGACCCGGCCGACCTAGGGCCGACAGGGGATGGGCGTATCGCCCGCCTTGCGGATCATTCAGCACGTCGATCTCGATCTGGCGTGCGCCGGCGTCCAATTGCTCGGCCAACGGCCGGTGCGAATAGTCCAAGGCGACGGCGCCGGGGTTGACGGCGATCATGGCCTGAAGCTCGGCGTCCGGGATCGCCAGCTTGTAGCTGTTGTGGGTGCCCACCGCCGTCAGGTCGTTCATGCCCAGGCGCCGGTCCATCCAGGCCTCGGCGCAGGCGTCGCCGCCCGCCGCCCGCACGTCGGCGGCGTCCAGATCGCAAGCCGGCGCCGCACCGACCAGAGCGGAACCAGCCATCAGGGCGGCCATCAGATTGAGCATGAGATCCTCGAATTTTTCATAAGGGCTGGAGAAGGTTCAAAGCGACCAGCGCAGGCTGGCGGTCA
Source organism: Brevundimonas sp. SL130 (assembly GCF_026625805.1). Lineage (NCBI taxonomy): Bacteria > Pseudomonadati > Pseudomonadota > Alphaproteobacteria > Caulobacterales > Caulobacteraceae > Brevundimonas > Brevundimonas sp. SL130. The sequence continues at coordinate 1,486,991 of NZ_CP113064.1, read as the reverse complement.
CACTGGGCCCGACACGCCCCAGCTGCAGCAGACGTCGCGTATCGTGTTCGTAGGCCAGGTCGGTCGTGTCGGTCAGGTTCGAGGCGGCGATCACCAACGCCCCGCCCGATCCGATTTCGAACGAGGCCTGGGCGTCCAGATAGCCGGCGGCGCCGACGGTGAAGTCGGACACCCCTCCCCCCTGCATGTCCGCCTCGGACCGGAAGGCGGACCGCCAGGACCAGGACAGACCGACCGCGACCGGTCCGCGTTCGAAGAAGGGATTGATCGAATAGGCCAGGCGCGACACCCCGGCCAGGCTGCGCCCTCCAGGTCCATGGCCATCCGTGAAGGTGCCGCTGGCCCATAGGCCGAAACCGGAGGGCAGCCGGCGATGAAGCCCGATCTCCAGACCTCGACTCGTGGCGCGGCCTAGATTTGCGGGCCGGGACATCAGCACCTCCGCGCGCACCAGGGGACCGGCGCGGGTTTCGAACACCAGGCTCTCCGGGGTCTCCACCAGGCCGATGAAGTCGTCGATGGCCTTATGAAAGATCGCGACGCTGAGCGCCCCCTGCGGAAAGCTCCACTCATACGAAGCGTCGAGATTGGTCGACATATAGGGACTGAGATCCGGGTTCCCGCCGACCCCGGTGAAGATCGACCCCGGAGACGGAGCGTCGATCTCGGCCTGTCCCCGCTCGTAGATATTCGAGACGAGGGAGCTGGCGGGCACGGTCGCCAGACGCAGATCGGCCAGCGACGGCCGGGTCATCGTCCGCGACGCCGCGAGCCGCAGCCGGCGCCCCTGATCAAGATCGAAGGCGATGTTGAAACTGGGCAGCAGGGCCGTGTCGGCGCCGGTGTGCGACACCGGACGGATGGCCGCGACGCCGTTCTGACCGGCGTTCAGAAAAGCCCCATTCACCTCTGTGCGCGTCGTAACCAGACGAAGCCCGAGGTTGCCGAAGAAGGGTGTTCCGACGGCCAGCCCCTCAAAGTCCGCACGACCGTACAGGGCGCCGACGCGTTCTCCGACCGCATAGGAGTTCTGCAGATCGGCGCCCGTCGGGACCAGGGCATCGGCGCTTACGCTCAGGACGTCGCTTTCCCCGAGAATGAAAAAGGCGTCCTGGAACAGGTCGAAGTCGGCCGCAGCCCAACGCCCGGAATGGCGTCGGATCAATCCGTCGAAGACGCCGTCGTGAACCCGCGCGCTCAAGAATGCGGGCGCCACCTCCGCGCCGGGCCTCAGCGCCGCCTCGCGATCCCGCCTTTGATAGTCGCGCGACCGATCGCTGATCTGGCCGCCGAACCGGACATCGACCAGGCTCGCAACACCCATCCGGACATCGACCGGACGCCGCACGTCGATCAGCGCCGTAAGATCGTCGTCGGCGGATTCGATCGCCCGCACGCCCAGCCGTTTAAACCCGAAAGCCGAAGCGTCGGTGAGGTCGAAGTCGGTCTCCAGCAGCGCCGCCTGACGGTCAGACGCGGCGTGGCGGACGTCAAACTCATAGGCGGATGGCGTAATCGCACGGAAGGAGATCCGCTCGAGCGGCGTATCCAACCGCGACCGTGCGTATGACAGACTGACGCGAGGCTCGAGCGTCCATTCGCCGACCGTCACCGTCGTAACGCCCGACACCACGACGTTCAGATGCGCCTGTTCCGAAAACTCGGTGTTGTTGTCGATCGTGCCGGATTGAACAGAGCCTGCGGCGACCACGCCATCCTGGATCGCCACCGTCGCATCGGCCGCCTCCAGCAGAGCGCCCAATCCATAAACGATCCGGTCCTCGCGAATGGCGTTGTCGAAGGTCGTGACCAGGCCGTCGACCCTCAGTCGGACTGAAGGGGACGCCCGCCATTCCCCGCCCATGAAGGCGCTTCGCCGTTGCCGATCCTCGTATTCGACGGTTGTGCGGACGTCGCTGGGCGCCATGACATCTTGGCCGTCGATCATCACCGGCGTGTAGCGTTGGATCTGGAACCGATCATACAGAACCGACCGCCCCTGCTGCGACAGCCCGCCGACCAGACCCCAATCCCCCTTTTCGGACACGAACCGGCCGGCGATGGAGATATCCGTCTCGGGCCGCCGCGTACGCGCTTCGAGCGCCGCGCCCGCCCTCAGACTAAGGAAGGGATCGCCGTCCAGCCCCCCGATGGTCTCGATGTCGATATTCGACCCGATCCCGCCCTCGATCAGATCCGGCGTCGCCGACTTGGTCAGTTGCGCCCCCGCCAGCAGATCGGCCGACAGGGCGCGGAACCGGAACTGCCGACCGCTCTGGGTCGAGTTGCGGATGTTCTCATTGAAGGCGACCGGCGCGCCGTTCAGCGTCACCGACTGAAACAGCGGCCCCAATCCTCGGACACTGACGAACTGCCCCTCGCCCACCTCGCGCTCGATGGCCACGCCCGGCACACGCTGCAAGGCCTCGGCCAGATTCGCGGCGGGCAGTTCGCCGATCCGGGTCGAGGAAGCGCTGTCGGATATGACCTCGGCCGCTTTTTTGCGGCGCAGGGACTCTTCAATCTGCTCCGACAACCGCCCGACGACCGTGATCGATTCCAGCTCAGCAGCCAGGACAGGCAGCGGCTCGGGCGGCGCCGAGGCCTCCATCCAGACGCGCACCCCACGGGCGCCGATGAACCGGTGCCTCAAGCCCGTTCCTTCAAGCATCTGGCGGACGGCCGCACGCCAGGACATCCGCCCCCGCACCGGTCGGCTGCGCCACACCTCGTCCGCAGGCGCGACAAACGCCAGTTCGCAACCGGCCGAAACGCACAGCTGCACCAGGGCGCGTCGGGCGTCTTGCGCAGGAATGTCGAAGGCGCGCATGCCCTCCTGCGCCTGGGCGGACAGGGGCCACCCGCCGACCATCAGGAAAGACAGGGCTGCGACCGTCGCGACCACGCCACGTCGCGCACCGAACGGCGTCGATGGTGCGGGCGGTTTCACGCGGGCCGTGCCTTGCGACAAGAGAGCGAACAACAGAAGCGCAACGCTTAGCGCGCTTGCGTGACAGCTCTGCGATAGACCTAGTCGGCGCGGATCAGGGCGCGACCGTCTGCGGTATGTTCGACAGTGATCGGCAGCAGCGCGTCCATGCGATCGATCAGGCCCGCCTCACCGGTCAGGGGCAGGACGGCCGTGACCCTCATATCGGCCAGAGCGGGATCGGCGATGACCATCGGCCTGCCGGCGTAACGCCCAGCCTCATCGATCACCACCGACAGCGGCGTATCGTGGAAGACCAGCCTGCGCTCACGCCAGGCGGTGGCGGCCTCGACGTCGATCCGGCGAACCCGCAGTCCATCCCGTCCCGGCGTGAATACCGCCTGCTGGCCGGGGGCCAGGGCCACGGCCCGCTCCAGCGCGCGCGCCTTGCCGATGTCCGTCCGGCCGATGGCGACCCGCCCTTCCAGCAGGGACACCTCCGCCTGATTTTTTCTCAGCGCCACGGCGAACCGTGTGCCGGTGACGATCACACGGCGATCCTCGACGGCGACCTGGAAGGGCTGTTCGGCGTTATGAGCGACGTCGAAATAGGCCGCGCCCTGCAACAGCACCACACGCCGGGCGTCCCGGCTGTAGGCGACCTGCATCCTCGTGTCGGAATCCAGGGTGACGCGAGACCCGTCTTCAAGCGCAACGTCGGTGATCTGACCCGGCGCGCTGACATAGAGACGACCTGCCGGGACACCGGGTTCCCGGCCCACGCCGGGCAGAACCAGAACGAAGGCGGCCAGGGCCGCGACCGCGCCTGTCGCCAAACCGCCTGCGATCACAAGACGCCGCTGCGACCGGACAATCCGTCCCCCCCGCAACCGCGCCAGATCGGCCGAGAAGGCGCCGCTCAACAGCGACAGCTTCGCCAGGCCAGTCTTGGCGGCCTCGTACTGGCTCAGATGGTCTTCGTCGGCCTCCAGCCAGTCGAGGAAGGCGGCCTGATCACGCGCAGAGACGCCGGGCCGGCGCATGCGCGCCAACCAGGTTTCGGCGGTCTGCGGCCGACGATCAAACAGAGATGTCAGGCGCTGGATCATGCGCGAACGAAACGCTCCGGGACGTGGCTGGGGGACAGGGCGCCGACGCCTTCAATACTCACAACGACAGGACCGCCGCACACCTCAGCCATCCCGTGAAATCTTCAGCTGACGGAGGGCTTCGGCGATATGTTTCTCGACCATGCTCACCGACACGCCCAGGCGTTTGGCGATCTGGCCATAGGTCTGATCTTCGAACCGGTGCAGAAGAAAGGCGTCGCGGGTTCGCGGCGGCAGGGCCCGAATGACGCGGGCGGCGGCGGCTAGATTCTCGCGCCCGATCAGGTGCTGGTCGGCCGCCGGCGTGTCGCTAGCGACGGCGCGCGGCCCGGCGTCCAGCGAGTGGATATCGTCTGTGCCGCGAACACCCGCCCGGCCCGCCGCCTTCCAGCGGTCGGTCTGAAGGTTGCGGGCGATGACGAACAGCAGGGGCCGGGCGTCGGGCCCGGACAGGTCGTGTCCGGCCCGGTGAAACCGCGTGAAGGCTTCCTGCACGACGTCCTCGGCGTCCTCGACCGACAGCCCCTTGCGCTGGACATAGGCCATAAGGTCGCGACGCAGGGCTGCGAAGAGCTGATCAACCGCCATGGTCGCCTCTTTGCCGGGCGGCAGCCGAGCATATGCGAAGACGCCCCTTCCTCGCGGAAGGGGCGTCACGCCAGGCTTTGTCCCGAGGCGCGCCCCCGCCGCCCCGAAGGGCGAAGGCGGTCTCGCAGCCGGGGAAGGCGGTGGACGACGTCAATCGCCCCCCGCCTTCAACATGACAGTCGCGTGTTGGAATGGATCAGAACTCCATCCGCAGGCCGAAGTTGATCCGGTGCCCCGACTTTTCGTACATCGTCGGGAAGGACGGATCCATCGTATAGCCCTTGGTCGCCTCGTCGGTGACGTTGATGCCTTCCAAGTTGATCTGGAGGCTTTCGGTCACGCGGTAGCTGGCCGACAGATCGACCTGGCCATAGCCCTCGCGGGTGATCGGATACATTTCGTAGCCGATCGCTTCGACATAGGCGTCCTTGTAGTTGTAGGAGGCGCGCGCCTGGAGCTTGGCGTTCTCGTAGAACAGGGTGACGTTGTAGGTGTTGTCGGCCAGACCGATGGGCGGCGTCGGGATGCCCAGGGTCGAGGAGCCGGTCAGCGAGCTGTCCAGCACCGTATAGTTGGCGTTGATCCCGAAGCCTTCCAGCGGGGCGAAGAACTGCCCGAACGGCACCACGGCGACCAGTTCGACCCCGCTGACCTCATAGGAGCCGGGCTCGTTGATCGGCTGATAGACGTCAAAGGTGTAGACGCCGTCGATTGTGCCGTTCGCGTTGTACTTGGTCACGTTCGACACCGTGCCCGTCAGGGCTTGGCGCACGACGCCCTCGATTTCCTTCCAGAAGTACGAGACCGCCAGCAGGCCGCCTTCACCCAGATACTGTTCCAGGCCCACTTCCCACTGCTTGGCGTAGGTCGGCTTCAGATTGGGGTTGCCGTCGGTGAAGCGGAACGAGTTCCAGCTGGCCGTGCGCTTGTAGGCCAGGTCGGTCAGGGCCGGGCGGATCAGGGTTTCCGACGCCGCGGCGCGGAAGATCAGGCTGTCGGTCAGGTCGGCCGTGATGTTCAGGCTGGGCAGGACCTTGTCATAGCTGCCGTCGCTCGACACCGGTTCCGGCGTATAGCCCGTAGTGCCGTTCGGGTTCTGGATCTGGTGATAGCCGGACGAGGTGATCGAGGTATCGACATAGCGGGCGCCGCCGTTGATCGCGACCGGCACCGGCCCAAGGTCGAACTCCAGATCGGCCATGGCGTAGGCGGACAGAACCTCTTCCGTCACCTCGTAATAGTCGCCGACGTTGAACGGGGTGAAGAAGCCGTCATAGCGGAAGGTGCGACGGGCGTAGTCGTTCGACACCTGGCTCCAGTTCAGGTCACGGACGCTGAAGTCGCCGCCGGGGACCAGATCGCCAATCGGGGTCAGCTCGCTCTGCGCCAGGGTGCGGGTGTTCAGCCAGGCGGTGCTGCCGGCCGAAGGCCCCTGGATGTTCAGCGAACCATACTGACGCTCCTTGGACTTATCCGTATAGCGCGCGCCGAACTGAACGCTCTTCAGCGCCGGGAAGACGCTGAAATCGAGATATTTGGTGAAGTCGACCTGGGCGGCGTATTTGTCGTCGTTGATCGCTTCGTAGGTGGTCTCATAGGCCTCGAACAAATAGCGCGACGGCGAGTTGTACATGTCGATCGACGCCGGATTGGCGCTCTTGACCGTCTCGCCACCCTCAGCCGTCCAACGCGTCCGCGACGGCGCATAGGCGACGTGCTTCAGGTTGGCGTAGTCCAGGGTCTTCTCGGCGCCCGAATAGCCCGCGATGGCGTGCAGCTTCCAGCTGTCGCCGCTCCAGTTCAGCTCGGTTCCGAACTGCTGGTAGTCCGTATTGTTGATCCGCTCCTTGCTCAGCATCTCGTGCTGGGTCGCGGTGTAGGAAACGTCGCGCAGCACGACCATGCCGTAATCGGCCAGGGTGGTGGCGTCATATTCGTGGATGGTCTCCAGGGTCGAACGGCTGGAGGCCGAATAGGCCGCCGCGTCATACTCGTCCTCGGTGGCCTCGTAACCGCCCACCATGGCGTCGAAGGCCAGGCTGAAGTTCGAGGACGGGCGATACTGCAGCGCGATCGTGCCGCCCCACTGGTCCTGGGTGTTCAGATAGGCGCGGTCGCCGACCTTGTCCTGGAAGATGATGCGGTTGGTCACATTGGTGTCAGCACGGTTCGGAATCGAGATGCCGGCGTCGCGCAACAGAACCGCAGCGGCCTGCGTGCCCCGGGCGCCCGTAGAGGTCGCGAGGAAGCGCGACATCGGGCGGAAATTGATGCCCGACTCGGAGTCGGTGCGGTTGGTGCGGCGCGCCGTCGAGAAGGACACCAGCGCGCCGAAATCGCCCCAGGTGTCGCTGGCCAGGAAGGCGATCTTGGGATCGACCTCTTCGGACACTGAGTTGTAGGCGCCCTCGACCGAGCCGACGACCCGACGTCCGGCGTAGTCGAACGGACGCGCCGTCGAGATATTGACCGAACCGGCGATGCCGCCCTCTTCATCGGCGGCGCGCGGCGACTTCTGGACCGTCACCTGCTGGATGATTTCCGAGGCGAAGATGTCGAACTCGACGTCCCGGCCGCCGCTGCCCGAAGCCGTCGCCAAGCCGTTGATGCTGACGAAGGTGAACTCGCTGGGCAGGCCGCGCACGCTGACGCGCTGGCCCAGGCCCTTGTTGCGTTCGATGGTCACGCCGGGGATGCGCTGCAACGCCTCGGCCAGGTTCTGCTCGGGGAAGTTGGCGACGTCGGTGGCGACGATGGAGTCCGAGAAGCCGACGGTCTTGCGCTTGATGTCCACCGCCTCTTCGAGGCTGCGACGATACGAGCCGGTGACGACGATCTCTTCGAGCGTGGCCGCATCGGCCTGGCTGGACGCGGTGACGACGGCGCTATCGCCAGCCGGCGCGGCGGATTGCGCCAAGGCGACGAACGGCGTTGCGGCGACCACGGCGAACGCCGTCGTGCCCAGAATTCGGTTTTTCATTTGAGTAGCCCCCAGTGAGTTCTAGGCGCTTCAACGACGGGCTCTCAGCCCCCCTCAATCTGTGACAGGGCTTTTCACTCAAACTTCACGGCGCTGTCGCGTTCGACCGATTTCGACACGAAAAACGGCCCGCAGGCGCATCCTGCGGGCCGTCGATAAGCATCTTGAGAGACGTCGATCAGCCGCCGTAGCTGCGCCCACCGCCGCCGAAACCGCCGCGTGAAACCACCGTCGTTCGGCTTTGCACCCGCGCCGGCGCCTGTTTGACGACATCGCCGTGCTCGCGCGCATTGGTGACGGTCCGACCGGTGCGGTAGTCGCGGTAGGTGTAGCCGCCGCCATAGCCGTTAGAATAGCGATCCTCGCGGTCGCGATACAGGGGGCCGCCGCCCCGATAGCCGCCGCCGTTCAGCATCTGGCCGACCACAAAACCGGCCAGCAGCGGCGTGAAGAAGGAGCCGTTGCCGCCCTGATTGTTCGGCTGGCACTGCGACGGCCCCCATTGGCCTTCGCATTCCTCGCGCGTGGCGTAGCGGGGGGCCGTCTTGGCCGCATCCTCCTGAGCCTTGGCCAGGGCGGCGGCGCACTGGTCGTCGGGAATGTCGTTGGCTGTGCGGCATTCCTCCAGAGAGGCATAGGCCAAGGTTGGCACGGGCTCAGCTTGAGGCGTCGGGACATCCGGCGCACCGCAGGCCGCCAGCGAGAAGCTGGCGGTGGCCATCAGACTGCTGACGTGCAGCACGCGCGACCGCTTCAGCCGGCGCATGGTCGTGGTTTGCGGCAAATCCTTGGGATCGGTCATGGCGGTCATGGCGGTCACGACGTCATGCACGCGGCGTTCAGCAGGCCGACGCAGATGGAAATGGAGGCCAGATAGACAGCCGCCGCGATTTCGCCTGCCTCAATTCGGCCGACCAGATTGCGGAAGGCCATGCGGCTGATGGCGACGAAGACGACGATCTGGATGATCCCGGCCAGCAGGGCCCAGGCGGCGAACTCCATCAGGCTGACCGTATGCGACAGGGCCGAGGCCAGGGGCAGGACATAGCCGATCAGCGCCCCGCCCAGCGCAATGGCGGCGGCCGTATTGCCTTCGCGGATCAGCGTGTGCTCGTGATACGGCGTGACCCACTGATAGACCAGCTTGAACGCCACGGTGAAGGCGCCGGCCGCCGCAAAGGCGATGATGAAGGCGATCGCCCCCTGCTGAAATACGAACCAGTCGAACATTCTGTCTTGCCCCTCAATGTGCGCCCTCAGGCGCGGAACTCGGCCATTTCCAGCGGAATGCCGATCATGATTTCGTGCGTCGTCTCGCCACCCTCGGGCTGTTGCTCCAGGGCGATCATAAGCTCGCGTCCATCCGCCAGTTCGCGTGCGTACAGCATGCAGGTCTGGAAGATCTTGGCATAGGGCTTGGTCGCCGCCCGGTCGTCCCAGATGGTTTCCCACAGAGTGACCGGCGGCTGAACGGCGTCGCTCTCGGCGAACCAGAAGCGCGGATAGTCCGGCAGTTCCTCGGCCGCACCATGGAATACCGGCGCCGACAGCCGGTCGCGCCAGACCCGCCGCTCCCGCTCGCCCGGCGGATAGGCCGAGGTCCAGGGGATGAACAGGCTGAAGTCATAGCTTTCCAGCCCCGCCTCGTCGTCGCTCATGGCCTGAAGCATGACGTGGTCGTCGGTATAGAAGCGGTGGACAAACTGTCCGCCGTCCAGGCTGACCAGCCCCTGGGCCGAGATATCCAGCACGTCGCGATCCAGGGTGAAATGCGTCTCGTCCCCCAGCCGGCGCCAGGCCAGCGGGTCTAGCGACACGGTGCGCCCGACGGTGATGTTGCGCACCGTCGCCAGCTTGGAGACGGGCTCAACTTTGTCTGGTGATCCAAAAAGTTTCTTGAACATGGACGACTATCTAGGCCCGATGCGCGCCGACGGCGAGCGAACAGCGACGATGCGACCGAAAGATGCGGTTCATGTCGCCAACTTCCGTCCGATCTTGCTTCAAGTCAAGCATACATGTTACGCGTTTCATGTAACCACATGCCGAACAGCGCCCCACCCTCGTCCGCCGCCAATGATCGCATCCGTGCGTGGCGACAGGCGCGTCGCGAGGCAGGCCTGGTCAAGCTGGAGCTTTGGGTGCCCGAATCCGCCCGCGACGACGTCAAGGCCGCCGTCCGCGCCATCATCACCGATTCCACCCGTGGCCCTCATCTTGCCGGCCGCGCGCGCCGCCCCACTTCTCATTCCATCACTTCTGGAGACGACCACCATATGGACGCCGTGATCGAAACCCCCTGGACCGTGCCCGCCATCAAGGCGGCGCTGGACGAGTCGGCCCTGCTACGTGAAGGGGAAATGACCCTGCGCGTGCTTGAGGGCGCGGACGCCGTACTCCTGGCCACCATGCACGAATACGGCGACCTGCCGGTCTATCTCAGCGTCGGCGGCGCCCAGATCGTCTGCTCGGTCCTGCTGTGGCCCGTGTCGGAACAGACCGACCGCCACGCCTTCAATGAGTTCCTGCTGAAGGCCCAGCGCGTGGTGCCCCTGTCCAACTTCGCCATCACCAACGTCGGCGGCGAAGACGTGTATGAGTTGATGGGTGAACTGTCGTGCAAGACGACGCTTCAGACCATCCTCATCGAACTGCGCACCCTGGCCGAGAACGCGATCGACGCCACTGAACTGCGTGAAACCTTCGGCGCCGACGCCGCCTGATCCGGAAGCCAGACCATGTCCATGCTCAGAAAACTCTCCGCCCTGTTCCGCGGCTCGGCCCATGACGCCGCCCAGGGCGTCGTCGACGCCAATGCGCTGAAGATCCTCGACCAGGAAATCCGCGACGCCGACAACGCCCAGGGCAAGGCCCGCGACGACCTCGCCGGCCTGGTGGCGCGCCGCCGGATGGCCGAAAACGAAATGGTCAGCTTCCGCGACCAGATCGCCAAATACGAAAGCTCGGCCCGTTCGGCCCTGGGTCAGGGCAAGACCGACCTGGCCCGCGAAGTCGCCAGCCGCATCGCCGAGCTGGAAGTCGAGATCACCAGCCGCGGCCCGCTGATCGAGGATATGAAGACGGCCGAGACCCGCCTGCGCACGGCCATCGCCTCGACCGACCAGAAGATTGAGACGCTCCGTCGCGAGATCGACATCGTCAAGGTCAACGACTCCGTCCAGCGCGCCCAGACCTCGGTCGCCCTGAACTCGGCCGGCGCCCAGTCGCGCATCGGCTCGGCCGCCGACAGCCTGCAACGCATCAAGCAGCGCCAGGCCATCCAGGAAGAAAAGCTCAACGCCAGCCAGGCCCTGGAAGACCGCCGCACCGGCGCCGACCTGGACGCCAAGCTGCGCGACGCCGGCATCCTGCCCGGTCATTCGTCGGCCGACGACGTCCTGGCTCGCCTCAGCCAGCCGGAGGTGACGGTGGTCACGCCGCGCATCGGTCAATCCACGCCTGATAAAGATCCGGCCTGAACCATGGAGCGTCTGCGCTTCGATCCCCGCACCGACTGGGACGCCAAGGCCGAGGAACTCGGCTTCACCTGGCGCCATACCGACGGCAAACCCTATTGGGACGAGACGGCGGCCTACGCCTTCTCGCTGCCCGAGATCGAGGACGGGATCGAAGCGCCGACCGAGGAACTGCACGGCCTGTGCCTGGAGCTGGTCAATGAGGCCGTTCAGTCCGAGCGGCTGATGGAGCAGCTCGATATTCCCGAGACCATGCGGGACTATGTCGCCGCCAGCTGGAAACGGGGCGACCCGTCCCTCTATGGCCGGTTCGACTTCGCTTATGACGGCAAGGGCCCGGCCAAGCTGTACGAGTACAACGCCGACACCCCGACCAGCATCTATGAGACGGCGGTGTTCCAGTGGCTGTGGCTGGAGGATCAGATCGCCGCCGGCGCCCTGCCCGCCGACGCCGATCAGTTCAACAGCCTGCACGAAAAGCTGGTCGACCGCTTCCGCGCCATCTTCCCCAACGGCGGCTTCGTCCACTTCGCCTCGGACGCCGAGTTTGTCGAGGACCGGCAGACGGTCCGTTTTCTCGAAGACCTGGCGCGTCAGGCCGGGCTGGAGCCCCAGTTCGTCGCCATCGACCAGATCGGCCTCAACGCCGACGGCCGGTTCGTGGACCACGAGAACTGGATCATCCAGGCGATGTTCAAGCTCTATCCGTGGGAGCAGATGCTGCGCGACGACTACGCCGCCCCCCTGCCCACCGCCGAGGTCACGGTGCTGGAGCCGGCCTGGAAGAGCATCCTGTCCAACAAGGCCATCCTGCCCCTGCTGTGGGAACGCCACAAAGGCCACCCCAACCTGTTGGAATCCTATTTCGAAGGCGATCCGGCCGAGACGGCGCTGGGCTCATCCTATGTCCGCAAGCCCCTGTTCTCGCGCGAGGGCGACAATGTCGAACTGATCGACCAGGGCCACAGCGCGGCCGAGGTCGTGGACGGCGGCTATGGCGAGGGGCGCTATATCCGTCAGGCCCTTTGCAATCCGCCCCTGTTCGACGGCAACCACGTCATCGTCGGCTCCTGGGTCGTGGGAACCGAGCCCGCCGGCATCAGCCTGCGCGAGGACACGGGCCGCATCACCCGCAACGCCTCCCGCTTCGTGCCGCACTTCATCCGCCCGTGACGCCCCCGACCTACTTGCGATTTGTTCGCAAGTAGGTTAGCTCCAGCCTCAGTAACCCGAGGCATTTGATGACCGAAGTCGATACGAGCCGCGCCAGACGTCTGAAGGCGGCGACCCATGGCGTTCACGACGGGCTGGACCAGACGATCATGAAGGCCGAGCCCTTCGCCAGCCGTGAATCCTATGCCGACTTCCTGCGGGTCCAGCAGTTATTCCACCGCGACATCGCCGCCCTCTATGGCGCGCCCGAGCTGGCGACGAAGATTCCCGATCTGGCGGACCGCCGTCGTTATGAGCAGGTCTGCGCGGATCTGGCCGATCTGGGCGCCGCCCCTGCGCCGGAAGGCGAGCGGCTCCGGTTCGAGCCCGACGCGCCGCTGGACGCGCCCACCGCCCTGGGCTGGCTCTATGTGGCCGAGGGCTCGAACCTGGGCGCCGCCTTCCTGCTGAAGGCCGCCGCCGGCCTGGGCCTGTCAGCCGAGTTCGGCGCCCGCCACCTGGCCGCCTCGCCCGAGGGCCGCGCCAACCATTGGCGCAGTTTCACCGCCGCCCTCGACGCCCTCGACCTGACGGTCGACGAAGAGGCCCGGGTCATGGCCGGGGCCTCGGCCGCCTTCAGCCGCGTGCGCGGCCTGGTCGACCGGACCTTCTGGCCCGGAACCGCCGCCGCCTGATCAGAACCAGGCGTCCTGCATCGTCAGAGTGGTGTCGTCCTTGCTGACCAGCAGATCCAGCATCGGCCCGATCTTCGGCAGTTCCCACCGGAAGAAGTAGCGCGCGGCCTGGCGCTTGCCGTCATAGAAGTCGCCGGTCTTGCCCACGGCCGCCAGCGCCTGCTCCAGCCAGATCCAGGCCAGCACCGCATGGCCCACGGCCTCCAGATAGGTCGAGGCGTTGGCCAGGGCCCGCTCCGGATCCCCGTCGCGCCACACCGTCGCCGTTGCCTCGCCGATACGGACCATGGCCTTGGCCAGGGCCTCGCCATAGGGCTCCAACTCGGGGTCGCCCGACACCCGCGCCACCGTCTCTAGAACGGTCTCGCCGAGCAGCTTCAGGCCCGCGCCGCCGTCCATGATCGCCTTGCGGCCCAGCAGGTCCAACCCCTGGATCCCGTGCGTCCCCTCGTGGATCGGGTTCAGCCGATTGTCGCGATAGAACTGCTCGACCGGATAGTCGCGGGTATAGCCGTATCCGCCCAGCACCTGGATCGCCAGGCTGTTGCCCTCCAGACACCATTGCGACGGCCAGCTCTTGGCGATGGGCGTCAGCATGTCCAGCAGCCGCCCGGCCCGCTCCCGCTCGGTCGCGTCTTCCGCCGTCGTCTGGTCGTCGGTCAGGAGGGCGCAATACAGGTTCAGCGCCAGCGCCCCCTCGGCATAGGATTTCTGCGCCAGCAGCATTCGACGCACGTCGGCGTGCTGGATGATCGGCACGGGCGGACTGGCGGGATCCTTGGCCGACAGGGGCCGTCCCTGCGGCCGGCCGCGCGCATAGTACAGGGCGTGCAGATAGCCGGTATAGCCCAGGGCCGCCGCCCCCGCCCCGACCCCGATCCGCGCCTCGTTCATCATGTGGAACATGGCGGCCAACCCCTGGTGCGGCGCCCCGACCAGCCAGCCGACCGCGCCCGCCTGCCCGCCTGGCGCATGCCGTCCTTCGCCGAAGTTCAGCAGGGTGTTGGTCGTGCCGCGATAGCCCATCTTGTGGTTCAGCCCGGCCAGGACGACGTCGTTGCGCTCGCCCGGCGCGCCGCTCTCGTCGAGCAGGTGTTTGGGAACCACGAACAGCGAAATCCCCTTCACCCCCGCCGGCGCCCCCTCCATCCGGGCCAGCACCATATGGACGATGGTCTCCGACAGGTCGTGATCCCCGCCCGAGATCCACATCTTCGATCCGAACAGCCGATAGCTGCCGTCGGCCTGCGGAACTGCGCGAGTGCGAATATCCCCCAGCGACGACCCCGCCTGGGGCTCCGACAGGCACATGGTGCCGAAGAACCGCCCCTCCAGCATCGGCCGCACATAGGCGTCGATCTGCGCGGCCGTGCCATGGGTCTTCAGCAGATTGGCCGCCCCGATGGTCAGGAAGGGATAGGCCGCCGTCCCCACATTGGCCGCCTGGAACCAGGCGAAGCCGGCGCGCTCGATCACATTGGGCAGTTGCAGCCCGCCCAGCTCATAATCCTGCGCCGCCGAGAACAGCCCCGCCTCGCGGAAGGCCGCCAGGGCCTGGGCCACCTCGGGGATCATCGTCACCCGCTCGCCGTCAAAGGTCGGCTCGTTCTGGTCGGCCTTGCGATTGTGCGGCGCGAACATATCCGCCGCAAGCTGGGCGCAGGTGTCCAGCACCCCGTCGAACGACACCCGATCATGATCCGCAAACCGCGCCCGCTGCGTCAGGCGCTCGACCTCCAGCCATTCGTACAGAATGAAATCCAGATCGCGCCGGGACAGGATCAGCGAGGCGTCGGACATGCGAAGGCTCCGGAGACGCCGCCTTGCGGCGACACCCCGCCAGCCTAGGTCGCCGTCCTTAAGGCGGCAAGCACGCCCTCAGCCGACGCCCTGTTCCGCGACCAGATGCTGCAGCACCCGCTTCTCCAGCACCAGCAGGGCGCCGGCGCCGTTGGTGCGCATCACCAGCCCCTCCGCCAGCGGCCTGACCGCCTGATGCACGGCGCCGGCAAGACGCGCGAAATCGGGTCGCGCCCGACCAGACACTCCGTGCAGGGCGCACAGCTGACGCCAATCCTGAACAAAGCCCGCCAGCACCGCCCGGAACCGTTCGGCGCGCGCCTGGGCTTCGACGCTGTCGACGGCGGGCGTCAGTTCTTCACAGAGATCGTCCACCAGCCACTGCACCTCGGCCGCCGGCATGATCGCGAACCTCTGGTCGGCTTCTGTCAATAGTTGAGACCGTGCGGCGGGATCCCACCCCACCGTCCGCCACTGATCGCGCGGCGGCGTCTTCCCACAGGCGAACTGCCAAAAGGCGGCCGTGCCGGTGGTGTCGGCGACCAGGTGAATCCGCTCGGCCTCGGACCGGTTCTCCACATGGTGCCGGCGCCAGTTGTCGAAGATCCAGGCCTCCCCCGCCGCCATGTGAATGGCCTCGCCGTCGCAGTGGAAACGCACCTCGGGCCGGGTGAAGACCGGGATGTGCAGCCGCACCCGCGTATGCCAGTGATGATTAATGTCGGCATGTTCCGGCACGCCGGCGCCGGGCGCCAGACGCATCAGCCGCGACCGACTCCACACCACGCCGAAGCCCGCCAGGACCTGACGCAGATAGGGCATCTGCTCCAGCCATCGGGTCGGCGACATCTGCCCATGGACCGAATCCGTTTCCGCCCCCCCGGCGCTGATCAGACGCGCCGCACTGTTGCCGCGCACGCGATCCGGATGCGGCCCCCACGCCTCGTCCGGCAGGGCCGCGACCTCGGCCTGAAGACGCTCGACATCGAACAGAACCGGAAGCTGATAGAAGGGCTGCGACAGTCGCATGGGGTCAGTCCCTGTAACGGATCAAGGCGTCCCCCAGCGCGGCCTGAAGCGGCGCGAGCCAGGGTTCGTAGTTGCGCCATTGCGCCAGGCCGTCTCGGCTGATCGGTTGTCGCACCTGTTCGGAACTGGGCGTGCGCACGCTGCGTCGGGTCTGGTGAAACTCCAGACAGGCCGGTTCGAACGCCAGACCGCAATGCTCCAGCATGCGCCGCACCCCACCGTCCAGATCCTCGACCAGATCCTCATACTGCACCCGCAGCACACGCCCCGGCAGCACCTCGTCCCAATGCCGCATCAGGTCCAGATAGCTGCGGTAATAGCGCGCGATATGATCGCCGTCGTAGGTGAATTCC
Source organism: Brevundimonas sp. SL130 (assembly GCF_026625805.1). Classification (NCBI taxonomy): domain Bacteria; kingdom Pseudomonadati; phylum Pseudomonadota; class Alphaproteobacteria; order Caulobacterales; family Caulobacteraceae; genus Brevundimonas; species Brevundimonas sp. SL130. Next base: position 1,470,880 of record NZ_CP113064.1, on the reverse strand, counting down.
TGATTGGTCGTGCCGAACAGCTGTTTCAGATTGCTGAAGCAACAGGCCATGGGTTCGCGGCGCACATCAATGATCCTGGCCCTGGGCAGGATCAGATGAATCAGGCCAATATGCCAGAAATTGTTCGGCATCTTGTCGATGAAAAAGGGCCGCCCCTCGCGGCGATAGATCCGCGTCTCGGCCAGAAACCGCTCGCCCAGGGCGCGGACTTCATCCGCCGACATCTGATGCGCCGCCTCCGGCCGCACGGGCAGACCGCAATCGGGGTCGCGCCCGAACAGCTCGCCCGCATACCGACCGATCTCCGTCAGCTCCTGCGTCCCCTCGACCAGAGAGTGCGAGGCCAGGATCTGCTCGATCAGCGTCGACCCCGATCGTGGCAGACCCACGACAAAGATGGGATCGGCATCGGGCGCGCCCCAGTTCGCGCGATTGTCGAACAGTCCCGCATCGAACGCCTTTGCGGTGCGCGCGGCGCAGGCCTCGGCCACATCGGGCCTGTATCGGCCGATCGCGGCTCGGACACGGTTTCCCTGCCCGTACCACCGCCAGGAGGCCTGATAATCCGCCCGGTCCTCCAACGCCTTGCCCAGGGCGAAGGCCAGATAGACTTGGTCCATCGCCTGTAGGTCCGGTCGCGCCGCGGCGATCTGCAATCGCTCGATATCGGCGTCTGTGAAACTGTGGATCTTCAGGTTCGCCAGGCTGAACCAGGCGACGCCATAGTCGGGCCGGGCCGCCAGCGCGGCGCGATAGTCCGCCACCGCCTCCTCCAGCCGCCCCGTGATCTTTAAAGCGTTCGCCCGCCAAAGCCTCAGCTCCGCCGTCTCGCCGCCTAGGGCCGGCGCGCCCTCCAGCAAACGCCGGTAGACCTCGATCACCGGCTCATAGTCGCCCAGGGCGACACAGGCGGTGGCGAACAGTTTCAGATAGTCCCGCCGCGCCGGCTCGCCCGCCAACAGCCGTTCCGCCTCGCACAGCGCCGCCTGGGGTCGCTGCCGCTGCAGCAAGATCATGGCGTAGTCGAACCGCGCGGCGTCATAGTCCGGCGCGCTCTCCAGCACGCCCTCCAGCAGCGCCAGCGCCTCATCCGCCGCGCCGCTGGCCTCGCGGATCCGCGCGAGCAGACGCAAGGCCCCCGCCGACGCGCCCCGACGGCTCAGAAAATCACGGATCACCGTCTCGGCTTCCGCCAGATCGCCGTCGGCCAGCAGACTATCCGCCGCCACGACCTGTGGCGGTAACCGCGTCAGCGTCGCCAATCTCTGCGCCGCCGCCTCCGCCGGCCCGACCTCGCCCCGCATCCGGTGCAGCTGTTCCAGCATGTCCCAGCCGGCCGGCAGGCTGGGATTCAGCCGAACCGCCTCGCGCAACGCCTCAAGCGCCGCCGCCGCGTCGCCCACCATCACATGACAATGGCCGCGCTCGTGAAGCCCCCGGCTGAACCGTGGATACAGGGCTTGCAACCGATCCAGCACCGCAAGCGCCTCGGCCGGCTGCCCCGCCACACGCAGGTCCCTCGCCTGACGCAACAGGTCGTCGCGCTGCGACGGCGAGCCGTCCACCCCGACCGCCGCCGTCATCGCGCCGCGCCGGCCGCCAGCAAGGGCGCCAGCCAGTCCGGATCCTGCTGGTCCGCGTCATAGTATTCGAAGATCAGATGAATACGGTCCGTCACGCCGTCGTTGCGCACCCAGTGCGGCCCCAGATTATTGACCTCGACAGCCTCGGCCGCCGGGAACCGGTGCTCCTCTCCGCCGAAGAAGGAGACGACGCCAGGATTGGTGGTGATCGGCACATGGATCTTGTGCGGCCATTTGGCGGCCAGATTGGCGTCGATATGCGGATGGATCAGCCCGCCCGCCGGCATCCGGGCCAGCATCACGCGGGGAAAGACGCCGCGCTGATAGCCATAGGCCTGAACCGCCCTGGCCAGCACCGGCTCCAGCAGGTCGCGCCATTCGCTCCAGAGCGGGCGATCATGCGAACCGCGCCAGTCGCGCGGACTGTCGATGAAGCGGAACACGATGTGCCGCGTCTGGTCCAGAACCTCAAACTTGTTCGGCTTGCTCTGGTTTTCCGCATCCCAGACCGTTTCGGGGATCGCGAGCACGGCGGCGTGCAAGGCGGTGATATCGACAGCCCCCAGCCTCCGGACCGTCGTTGTCTTTCTCGGATTGGCGGCGGGCGCAAGCGTCATGGCCATCACCTCAGTCCTTCGAACCCATAGCCGAACAGATCCAGGTCCTGAGCATAACGGGCGGCGACGCCGTCGATCAGAGCCTGGTCATAATAGAGGCGGTAATCCTTCCGCTCCGTGCCGTTCACCCGGTCCAACGGACGCGAGTCTATGCCGATCCGCGTGCACAGGGCGTCATACGAAGCCTGCATCTCCTCCACCCGCCCCACCTGATCGGTCAGCAGGGTCTTGCCGTCATCATCGACCAGCAACGACGCCTGAGACTGGAACAGGACATGCTGTTCCGGCGGCTTCTGAAACAGGAAATGGCGCATCACCTCGCGCGGCTGGCGCTGAAACACGTCGCCGTCGCGCAGCATGAAGGCGCAGTAGGAGACGAAGCGGTCGAACGGATTGCGCACGAAGGCGAACTTCAGATAGTCGGCGAACGCCTCCTCGCCGACGTAAGGCCGGATCTGCCGCAACGACAGATGCCCATGGCGGATGGCCGCCAGGTCTTCCCACGGGAAGCGCTTGTCGATGAACAGCCCCACCTGCTCCAGATCCTCCTCGCCCATCTGCTCGCGCAGGGCGCGCCGCACCGCATGGGTGCCGGTCTTGGGCACGGCGGCGAAGATGAACCGGTGGCGGTGGGAAACGATCATGCTTCTGGACATCCAGAAAAGGGCGCCCCGCCCCCGAAGGGGAGCGGAGCGCCCAGCCTAGTCTAAGCGTCGGATCAGAACTTGTAGGTCAGGCCGACCGTATAGGTCGTTCCGCTCTGGTTCTGATTGTACAGGTACTCGTTCTGACCCCAGAACTGGGTGTCCTTCTCGTTCGTCAGATTGACGGCGTCCAGCGTCAGCTGCATGTCGTCGGTGATGTTGAAGAAGGCTGCGGCGTCGATATAGGTGCCGCCTTCGAACCCGCGCGTACTGGCGCTCATGATGCTGTCGTTGCGACCCGAATACCACTTGTCACGGTGGTTCAGCGAGGCGCGCGCGCCCCATTGATCGGTCTCGTAATAGACGGTGGCGTTATAGCTGGTTTTAGAGATGCCCGTCAGCGCGTCGTCCGCATCGACATAGGTGTAGTTGGCGACCACGCCCAGATTGTCGAACGGCGCCGGCAAGAAGGAAAGCTGGCTCTGCGCCGCCAGCTCCAGGCCCGTTAGCTGATTGTTGCCTTCCACATTCACAGGCATCGAGAACTCGGTGACGATCGTCGCGGCCGTTGCGCCGGGGATCGTCGAGAAGGGCACGCCCGTCTCGCTGAACGGGACATTCTCAAGCGTCACCGATCCGATGAAGTTCTTGATGTCCTTATGGAAGACACTGGCCGACATCAGGCCCACATCGCCGAAATAGTATTCGACGGCGAAGTCCAGGGTGGTGTCCTTGTAGGGTTCCAGGTTCGGATTGCCGCGCGAAGCGGTGATCTCGCCGGTGTCCGGATCCTGGAAGGCGCTGCCTTCCGCCGCCATCGAGCTGAGGCCCGGACGGTTCAGGTTCTGTGTCGCCGAGAAGCGCACCAGCACCTCCGGCGTCACTTCCAGCACCGAGTTCATGGCCGGCAGGACGCCGTCATAGCCGCCCTCGACATCGGTCGTGCCCAGATAGGCGTAGCTGTCGCCCTGGATCCAGCCGGTGCTGTGGGTATCGGTGCTGTAGCCGCGCGCGCCGATATTGCCTCGGAAGCGACGGCCGCCCAGGTCACTGTCCCAGTCGGCCTGCACAAAGCCCGACAGGGTTTCTTCGGTCGTCTCGTAGACGTTCTCGATGTCCTGCAACGCGCCACCGGTGCCGTCCTTGTTCGGCTCCAGACGGTGGTACTCGTTGTATTTGGCGAAGGCCTTGTCGTAGTCGCCGACCAGCCACGACCCGAAGGCGTTGGTGAAGACCGAGGTGACGTCGTTGACCGACGTGCCGCGCATCTTCGACCGCGTGCCGTTGACGTTGTCGTCGTAGAAGATGTCGATGCCTTCCTGACGGAACTTGTGATAGGCGACGCCGGCGCGCAGCGTCCAGGTGTCGTTCAGTGCGTACCGGGCGTTCAACTCACCCTCGTGCAGTTCCGATTCATTACTGAAGCTGCGGTAATAGAACGAGTCCATCGCGTAGTTGGCCGGATCGGTCGGATCCCAGTTCGGATATTCGAACGAAACCGACTGGCCGTTCTCGCCATAGTTGGCGATCAGATTGCCCTTGGCGCGCATATACAGCTTGTCGTCGTAGGGGGTGTCATAGGTCGACTTTTCCCAGCCCACATGACCGTCGAACTTCAGACGGTCCGACATCTCCCACTCGCCGGTCAGGGCGACCTGGTTGAACTTGTTCTCGTTCAGCGACCGGCGATGCTCGCTGCCGAAGGTCGTGCCCGTGACGTCGGTCATGGTGACGTAGTTGTCGCTGTCCCAGGTCAGATCGTTGATGACCGAGGCCGATTGGAAGATCGAAGGCCAGACGCCGCCGGCGGCGGTGTCGAAGGCGACCGAACCCGTCGAGGCCAGCGGACGGGTGGCGAGGTGATACTCGTCACGGCGCGTCGTGAACTCGCCGTGCAGCATGTCGAGCGTCAGCTCCATGCCGTCCATCGGACGCCACTGCACCGCCGCCGTCAGGCCCAAACGCTCCTGCTCGGCGTTCCAGGACGAGATACGGTTGCCGTCGGCGAAATACAGGTCGCCGGACAGGAACTTGGTCTGTTGGGCAGCGCTCAGGTTGGAAATATCCAGTCCCTTATCGACCAGGCTCTGGAGCGTCGCCGCGCTGGGCTTGGAGTAGTTGTAGGTGTTGTGGCCCTGCTCCGTCGTCTCGCGCTTGCTGTAGGCGGCCGAGAAGGAGACGCCGAACACATTGTCCCAGTTTTGGGTGAACAGGGCGGCGATGCGCGGCTGGGTGTCTTCGGTATATTCATTGGTGCCGACCTTCATCGACAAGGCGCCGTCGGCGCCGACGGCGTAGTCGAACGGCTTGCCGGTGAAGAGACCGACAGTCCCGGCCATGCCGCCCTCTTTCTGAGCCGCCTCAAAGGTCTTTTCGACTTCAACCCGCGAGAACAGTTCCGACGCGAAGATGTTGAAATCGAACGCACGGTCGCGCGAGCGCTGACCACGGCTGTCCTGAGCGGAGTCGACATTGCCCAGCACTTCCATGCCGTTCAGTTGAACCCGAGCGAAGTCCGGGCCGAGGCCCCGCAGCGAGATCCGACGACCTTCGCCGGCTTCACGGTTGATCTGCACGCCGGGCAGGCGCTGCAGCGACTCCGCCAGGTTGAGATCCGGGAACTTGGCCATGTCCTCGGCGACGATGGCGTCCACCTGAATGACCGAGTCCTGTTTGATCGCGCGCGCATCGCTCAGCGACTTGCGGAACCCGGTGACGACGATTTCGTCCACCTCGGCGGCCGGCGCCTCCTGGGCGAAGGCTGCGGAGGCGCTGACGCCGGCCGCAATAGCCGACACCGTCGCCAATAGAACCTTCTTGAGGTTCGGGCCCATGACCCGAACGGGATATCGCTTCGACATGATTAGGTGTCCCCCGACAAACTGGTGTGAACCAAGCGGCTCGGTCCGACCGCACGACCCGTCTGGCCGCCGTCACCAAGCGCGACCTGAATAGGTCCGGGGCGTTTCAGTCATGTGACGGTTTGAGGGATTTATGTTGAATTATGTTGATCCGTGTGGGAATTCGCGCCGTGTCACAACCAAGTGCAAAAACCGTCTATATTATTGTTTATTAAACATAATAACTCGCATTAGACACATATGTGACGTTTTAGTCCGCCCCCTGAACGAAAGACGAGGCCGCCCATAACCCCATTTATATGAGAGTCTTGTGGGAAATTATGTGGTTGTTTGTGAGATTTGGCGTTGTTACAGGTGATCGACCATGAGCCAGACCGCCGCCAAAGATTCAAAACACCTCAGCCAGGGCGCCCGGCTGGCCGAAATCCTTCAGCTGCTTGAGGAAAAGGTCTTCTGGACGGTGTCCGAGCTCGCCGAGCGGTTTGACGTCTCCGAGGAGACCATTCGCCGCGACGCCCGCCAGCTGGAGCGCAGCGGCGTCGTGCAGAAGGTGCACGGCGGCCTGTCCTCGACCAACAATCTGATCGAGGCGCCCTATCGCATCCGCCTTCGCGAAAACGCCGAGGCGAAGCAGAAAATCGCCCAGAAGGCCGCCAGCCTTGTCACCGAAGGCATGACCCTGCTGCTCGATTCCGGCACCACCTGCCACTGGCTCGCCCGCGCCCTGGCGTCGGTACGCAACCTGACCATCGTCACCAACAGTGTCGAGATCGCCCACGAGGTCCTGGGTCATCCCGGTCAACGCCTGCTGCTGGCGGGGGGACAGGTCAATCCGGTTCACAACGCCGCCTTCGGCCCGGAATCCAAAGCCTTCTGCCGCCGCTTCGCCCCCGACCTGACGATACTCTCAATGGGCGCCGTGGACCCCGAGCGGGGCTTCCTGGACTTTGACGCCGACGAGGCCTCGTTCAAACAGAGCCTGCTCGAGCCGGCGCGGCGCGTGGTCGTGTTGGCGGACCACACCAAACTGGCCAAGTCGGGCTTCATTCAGGTCGCGGCCTTCCGCGACGTTCAGGACCTGGTGACGGACCTGCCCCCGTCAAACGCCCTCGCCCGCGCCGCCGCCCAATGGGACACCCGTCTGCACGTCGCGGACCCGGCCTAGCGGCTTCAGCGGACGCGCGTATCCACACTGATCCGCACGGCGTCATGGCGCCAGTGTTCGCGATCAAACTCCACCACCCGCCCCTGGGCGTCATAGCTGGTGCGCTGAACCGCAAGGCCCGGCAGGCCGGACTTCAGCCGCAAGGCCTCGGCCTCATATCCCGTCAGGGCGCATGGCTGCATGCTGACCACATTACGGGCGACCGACAGCCCGTAGGCGTTCTTCAATATATCCGTCAGCGATTGATCGAAGGAATGCCGCAACAGATCGGGCGTCAGCGCCGCATCCACCACGATCTGCTCGACCAGGACAGCGCGTCCATCCACATGTCGTCGGCGCCGGATCATGTGCAGCGGGCTGCCCGCAGGTCGTGCGAACACCTCGGCCAACAGAGGATCGGCGCTGATGGTTTCCGCAGAGATGGTTTCGGTCGCCGGAACCCGCCCCTGCGCCTCCACATAAGAGATAAAGCCTTCCCAGCGGGTCGGATCATAGACCACCGGCGGCGGCGACACGTACCATCCACTGCGGTCTCGCCGATAGATCAGTCCCTCGGCTTCCAGCTGAAACAGGCCCTCGCGGATCGTGCCGCGTGCCATGCCCATCTCCTCCTGCAATCTCCGTTCGGACGGCAGTCTATCGGCCGGCTTCAGCTCGCCTGACGCAATCCGACCCGCCACGCGGTCGCGCATGTCGAGATAGTGGAGGCCGTCCATCCTCTGATCGAGAGCAGTGTTCGCCATGTGGGTTCCTGATCGGCCGGCAGTTCATCCGACAACAGACGATTATCATTAAACCGCATCCAAGAATGACGCCATTTCACGAAAGCTTCGTCAAACAAGGCTCTCGCATTTGGTATGTACCAGATACGCCTTCATCGCAAATCCGGTGGGCGGGGCGACCTGGGGTTTGGGGCGGGACACCGCGCAGCCGCCGCCGACCCGCCGCCGCCTTCTGGAGCCCCTTCATGCGTACGCCTCTGCTATCTCTGCCTGTCTTGGCGACCGCCCTCGCCGCCGTACTCTCGGTCAGTGTCGCCCACGCCGAGCCCCGCAGGGCAGGCCATGTCATCATCATCGGCGTGGACGGCCTCAGCCCCGACGGCGTGATCAAGGCGGATACGCCCGTCCTCGACGACATGATGGCCAAGGGCAGTTGGAGCCTGCATGCCCGCGGGGTGCTTCCCACCACCAGCGGCGCCAACTGGGCTTCGATGCTCACCGGCGCCGGCCCCGAGCAACATGGCGTGACCAGCAATGACTGGCAGGTGGGCGAGTTCAACTTCCCCACCTCGGTCACCGGCTCCGGCGGCTTCTTCCCTTCGATCTTCCAGGTATTGACCGATCAGAACCCTGGCCTAGAGATCGGCTCCATCTATAACTGGGACGGCTTCGGCCGTCTCTACGACCACCGCTTCGTCGACTACGACGCCCATGGCGCGGACGAGGACAGGACCACCGACCTGGCCATAGACTATATCAAGGCCCGGCATCCGGACTTCCTCTTCATCCACCTGGACCACGTCGATCACGCCGGACACGCCGACGGCCACGGCACGCCCCACTATTATGAAGCGGTGACCAAGGCCGACGCCCTGATCGGCCGCATTCGCCAGGCGACGGTGGACGCCGGAATCGCCGAGGACACGGTCATTCTGGTGACCTCCGATCACGGCGGCGTCGGCAAGGGCCATGGCGGCGAAAGCCTGGCCGAGTTGGAAATCCCCTGGATCGCCTATGGCGAAGGGGTCAAACCGGGCGTCGAACTGGACCTGCCCATCAACACCTTCGACACGGGCGCGACCGTCGCCTGGCTACTGGGCGCCGACGTTCCCTACGCCTGGCTGGGCCGGCCGGTGCGTCCGATCCTTCAGGGCGAGGCCATGCCGGTCCAGGCCTATCGCACCAGCAGCTTCTACACCGCACCAGTCATCCTGCCGGCCGGATCGGGCAACACCCCGCCCGGCGGCCTGTTCGTCGACGGCCCGGCCCGGATGAGCTTGCAAAACCCGAACGCCGTCGGCGAGGTGCGCTACACGCTCGACAACTCGACGCCGACGCCCGCCTCCCCCCTCTACGCCGCTCCGGTCGAGATCAGCCGCAACACCATCGTGCGCGCCGGTCTGTTCGTCGATGGAAAGCCGGCCAGCGTTCCGTCGGTCGGCTATTTCCGCGTTCTGGACCCGCGCATCGCCGCGAGCCGGGGCGTGACCTACAGCGTCTATCTGCTGCCGGAGAGCCCGGTGCGGCTGCCCGACTTCTCCCGTCTGACGCCGGTCGCGTCCGGCAAGGCGCATGAGATCACGGTCGACGACCTGACCCTGCCGCGCGAAGACGCCGTCGCCGTGGTGTTCGAAGGCCAGATCCAGATCGACACCGCCGGGGAATACGGCTTCTCGACCGCCTCGGACGACGGCAGCAAACTCTATATCGACGGCAAGACGGTCGTGGACAATGACGGCGATCACGGCGTGATCACCGCCGCCGGCACGATCCGCCTCGAACCCGGTCAACACGCCATTCGGGTCGAATGGTTCAACGGCGGCGGCGGCGCCTGGCTGGGCGCCTATTTCGAAGGTCCGGGCATTCCGCGCCAGTTCATCGACCCGAACCGGCTGACCCCACGCTGAGGGCATAAGCCAGTGATCGAGCGGGGTCGCCCCGCTCGATCACCAGGCCTACCCGCACCCAGACCATTCTGGTACAGACCAAAAAACACTCATCGAGCGCCCATGCCACGCCCTGCCTCTCCCGAAGATTTCGTGGCCACCATCTTCGATCTGTTCGAGCGAATGGGCGGCGACCATTACGGCGAGGCCGTCACGCAATTGGACCATGCCCTTCAGACGGCGCATCACGCCCGCGAGGCGGGGGAAGCGGACTCTCTGGTCGCCGCCGCCCTCCTGCATGACATCGGCCACCTGCTGCAAAAACACGGGCAGGACGCCGCCGACCGCGGCATCGACGCCGTGCACGAACGGATCGGCGCCGCCTGGCTGGCCCAGGGCTTCGCGCCCGAGGTGTCGGAACCGGTCCGACTGCACGTCGAGGCCAAACGCTATCTGGCGACCGCCGAGCCCGGCTATGCGGCCGCCCTCAGCCCCGCCTCTTCCCAGAGCCTGCACCTCCAGGGCGGCCCGATGAACGAGGACGAGGCCGCCGTCTTCCGCACCCACCCCCATTTCGACACGGCCATCCGCCTGCGCCGCTACGACGAGATGGGCAAGACTGAAGGGGCCGTCATCGCCCCCCTCGCCGCCTACAAGGCCATGCTGACGGCGCTCGCCGCACGGGACCTCTAGGCCCCGCGGCGGGCCGCCTCGGCTTCCAGAGCCGGTCTCAGATCAGCGACCGTATCGACCACCAGATCGGCGCCCGCCGCGTACAGCCGATCCGACGCCGCGGACAGCAAAGCCGCACGCGCCTCTGGCTGCAAATCCGCCAACGCCTGTTCAGTCAGCCCGACCATATTGCCCGAGGCGGCCACCCCGACGGTGAAACAGCCGGCGTTGCGCCCTTCGGCCATGCCCACTTCCGCGTCATCCACCTTGACCACCCGCGACAGGGGCCAGACGTCCAGGTCCAGACAGGCCTTGTAGATCATCTGCGGCGACGGCCGTCCCTGCGGCGTCTCGTGCGCGCAGACCACCGTCTCAGGCGCGTACCCCTGTTGCGCCGCGCGTGGCAGAACCGCCTGCATCATCGCCCGCGTATAGCCGGTGCAGGAGCCGATCTTCAGCCCTTCGGCGCGCAGCCAGACGACCGTGTCCGCCGCTCCTGGGATCAGGGCGGCCGTCTCCTGCGCCAGGCGGATCATCGGCGCCTCTAGCGCGGCCATGACCTGATCGACCGCCGCCGCATCGGGAGCGGCCCCCTGGGCCGCGCGCCAGGCCTGGGCGACCTCGGCCTGTTCGAACAGGGCGCGCACATGGTCGGCCTTAGCCCGGCCCATATCCTTGCGCGCCTCCGCCTCATCGACCCTCACGACCAGGCCGGCGAAGGCTTCGATCAGGGCCAGGACCGGCGCCCGGCTGCCGAAATCGACCATGGTGCCGGCCCAGTCGAACACCACCATGTCGAAACAGTCGCGAATACGGGTCATGACGGGGAGGTCTCCTCGAAAAGATCGGCGATCGCCTCCTCGGCGAAGGCGAAGGCGGTGGAGGCGCCGTTGCCGGCGGTGACCACCGCCAGTCGGACGCGGGGATGGGGGGCGGCGATCAGACTGCCGGTCGCGCCCTTCGCATAGGCGCCGACCCAGCGGTCCAGCACCGGCGGCGCGGCCTGGCCGGTGGCGGCGCGCCATTCGTCCAGGATCAGCCGCTCGACCGCCTCGCTGGCGAAGGGATCGGGCGTGTCGGCGTCGTGGTGGCTGTCCCCGACCACCAGGGCGCCGTCGGCGTCCTGCACCGCGATCAGATGCACCCCGTTCGCCAGGGCCTCGCCCTGCTCGGCTTCCAGCCGCGCGCGCAGGACGGCGGCCTGTGGCAGGTCCGCATAGCCGCCGTAGCGCACCAGCCCCAGGTCCGACATGACGGGCGCCGGCAGGGCGAACCCCGGCGCGGCCAGCCGCATCATCTGCAACTTGCACCGTTTCAGTCCCGTATCGGCCAGATATTCGGGATACAGGCTGACCAGATCGTCGCCGGGACAGACCACCACCGCCTCCGCCTCGACCACGCCTCGCCCGGTGACAATTCGCGGCGGCTCGACCGCATGGACCGCCGTCTGGCGCATGAAGACCACGCCGAAGCGCGCGGCCAGCCACTCGGCCAGCTTCGGAATGGCGGAACGCGACTCGACCCGACGTTCGTGCGGACTCCACAACACCCCGACGGTCTGGTCGCCGACCACCTCGGGCGCCCGTTCGCGCGCCGCCTGCGGCGTCAGCAGCCGGCACCCCTCGCCCATTTCCGTCTCGAGAAAAGCCTCCAGCACCGCCAGGGATTCGGGCCGGCGCACGGACATCCACAGCCCCCGCTGCACCACCGCGATCCCGGCCTCGCCCACCACCTCGTCCCAGACGTCGCGACTACGCATCGCGCGTTTCCAGACTGCGCCACGCGGCTGACCCGTCACGGTGATAAAGCCGAAATTGCGGATCGAAGCGCCGTTCGCCTGGGCGTCGCGGTCGATCACCACGACCGACAGCCCGCGCCGCGCGGCGGCCAGGGCGGCGGCCAGGCCCACGATCCCCGCCCCCACCACAGCCACGTCGTAAACCGTCTTCACTACCCGCCGCTCCGTCATCCAGCCGTCGTACGTCTGGTCTAGACCACGCGTATGCAACAGGGGCAAGACACGTGATGGATCGGCTACGACTCTGGCTGGCGCGGGCGCACCCCGTCGCCTTCGTCCTGTTCGCGGGCCTGGCGGGCTTCTGCGCCTATTTCTCGATGTACGCCTTCCGCAAACCCTTTACGGCGGCCACCTTCGACGTCGTCGCGGGCTGGGACTTCGCCCTGGACTATAAGGTGGCCCTGGTCATCGCCCAGGTCGCCGGCTACGCCCTGTCCAAGCTGGCGGGGGTCAAGCTGATCGCCGAAATGCGGCCCGAGCGGCGCGCGATCGCCATCCTGCTGCTGATCGGCGTCTCGTGGCTGGCCCTGGTGATGTTCGCCGTCATCCCCGCGCCCTGGAACGTCGCCGCCCTGTTCCTGAACGGCCTGCCGCTGGGCCTCATCTGGGGTCTGGTGTTCGGCTTCATGGAGGGCCGACGCACCAGCGAAGTCCTGGGGGCGATACTCTGCGCCAGCTTCATCCTGTCGTCCGGCGTGGTGAAGTCGGTGGGCAAGGCCCTGATGGACACCGCCAGCGTCAGCCCCTTCTGGATGCCGGCGGCGACCGGCGTCGTCTTCATGCCCCTGCTGGCGATCTCGGTCCTGGCCCTGGCCGCCCTGCCCCCGCCCAGCCCCGCCGACGAGGCCGAACGCGTCGCCCGCCGCCCGATGATGGCCAAGGAACGGTCGGCCTTCCTGGCGGCCCACTGGCCGGCCCTGCTGCTTCTGGTCTCGGCCTATGTCGCCCTGACCGCCTTCCGCGACCTGCGCGACAATTTCGCCGCCGAGATCTGGCGCGCCCTGGGTTACGGCGACGCCGCCGACGTCTTCACCGCCAGCGAAGGCCCCGTGGCCGCCTTGTCCCTGGTGACGATGGGCCTGCTGATTCTGGTCAAGAACAATGGCCGAGCCCTGCTGCTGATCCACGGGGTGATCCTGGCGGGCTTCGCCATCATGGGTCTGTCGACCCTGGCCTTCCAGCAGCACCTGCTGTCGCCGATCGCCTGGATGATCGCCAGCGGCGCCGGCCTGTACCTGGCCTACACCCCGTTCAACGCCATGCTGTTCGACCGTATGATCGCCTATACGGGCACGGTCGCCACCGCCGGCTTCCTGATCTATGTCGCCGACGCCTCAGGCTATATGGGCAGCGTCGCCCTGCTGCTGGTCCGCAACTTCGCCGCCATCGACCTGCCCTGGCTCCCCTTCTTCATCACCGCCGCCTACGCCACCAGCATCATCGGCATGGTTTTGGTCGCCGTGGCGGCGGCGCTGTTTCTGCGGGGCCGCAGGCGGGGGACGCAAGGCGCTTAGAGCCTAAGCGACGTCGGGCCGCCGCTTCCGCAGACCACCCGACCTCAACCAGGACCAATGTTTCAGCGCACAGTCGCCAAGGCGCGCGCCGTACCCAGCAAGGCGGCGCGCTGCCGGCCGCCCATGCTGTCGTAGAGGCTGGCCAGTTCGTCCAGGACTTCGCCGCGTGACGGCTCTCCGGCCCCGTCCACCTTCGGATAGAAATCCATCACCGAACAGCCCAGCGCCGCAGACGCCCTAGCCAGGGTCGAAGCGGCCATGCGGTTCACGCCGCGCTCGTACTTCTGCACCTGTTGAAACGTGACCCCCAGCGACTGGGCCAGCTTGGCCTGCGTCAGGCGTTCGCGTTGGCGCAATGCCCTGAGCTGTGACCCCACATGGACGTCAATCGGGTCAAGCGCATCATGCTGTACGGCCATCAAGCTTCTCTCTGTAGTCAGACAATCCCGTTATAGCGTCGCTTCCCTCGGGCGCCAGAGGACACCCCCGAGAAGCGAAGCGATAAGCGCGATATTCCAAACATAATAGGCAGAGACATAGGCCCATTGCTCCAGGGCCGTATTGATCGCGAAGACATAGTGCGTCGCCAACACCAGTACCTGAAACCCGGCGGCAACCTGAGTCCACCGCCGACCCGATTGCAACACCGCATAGAGCAGGAACAGGAAGACCGCCCCATCGGCCGCAATGGCGACCCACGGGGCGTTTCGATGATCGAAAGGACTGAGCGCCGTCACCGCCCACGCCAGGCCCAGCACGACCGCAGCGGCCTTCTCCCAACGGCCGCCTCGCCAGAAAGCGAGTGCGGCGGCCAGCAGAAGAAGGCTCAAGGTGAACAGATAGATGGGCGACATGGGCGAACCGTATCACCGTTGCGGTGATTCAGGCGGCGTTATCGACCACCATCAGACGCGTCTCGCGCGGCACAGGTTCATCCTGTTTATCCAGCCCGCCCAGTCGGACGCTGCGGAATTTTGTATTTTCCTTCACCTCGGCGAGGGCGTGGTGCAGTTCGACCATCGCCTCCTGCGCCTCGATCTGCGCCGCCATGGCGCGGGCCAGGGCGTTGAAGGCGGGCTGGCCGACCGTTGCGGACAACCCCGCGTCCTTACGACTTCGAGTAAGCGCCTGAGCGAGCTTTCCAAGGCGGTTGATCGATTGATCCTGTCCGGCCTCCGCCAGGTGCAGGGCATGGTTGAGGCGAGCAGCGATAGCCGCCGCCTGTTCAGCGCGTTTCATGAGCATATCCATTATGAGAAGCCGGAGCCGCTCGTCAGCCGCCGTAGCGCAGCGTCTGCAGCAGGAAGGCGAACTGTTCGGCCCCGGCGAGGGCTGTCACGATCCAGACCGCTACGGCTGCGACGCCGAAGACAATGAGGATGCTTCCGAGCCGTCCATGTCCGGAGTCGAAGGACTGAACTTGGCGTCCAACATCGCGGACGCGATGTAGAACAGTTCGGTCATCACCCCGCCAGGCGTCAGGAACGGGGCCTGCTTGCGCGTGCCCTCCACCAAATGCCGGATCATCAGCCGCTTCGTTTCCGTGGTCGCCATCGTCGCTAGGATGGCTTCCATTTCGCGCCAGCTTATGGGCGGGATCGTGTCGTCGAGAGGTGTCATGGGGCGTCCTTTCAGCCGCTCCAACTGGCCCGATCGCCACAGTCGTCGCCATTGCGATCCCTTCGTATTGGGAATCGTTCGGAGGGCCCTCGACCGCCGCCAACACCAAAGCAGCCGCCACCCGATTCTCGACCGCAAGCTTGCGCGCGGCGTTCTCGCAATGCTTGTCCACCGTCCCGGGCTTGATCCCCAGGGTCCGCGCGATCTGCTTCGAATTATGGTGAGCATGGACCAGCCGCAGACACTCCCGCTCCCGCGCCGTCAGCAGTTCCAAAGTCTCGGACATCGCCGCCTCTCCCCAGAACCCTCTATGTCGCCCGGCCGGCGTCGAGCGGCAACTGTGTTAACGCGAATTCGCCATAGGCATCCGGCGCTCCGAACGGATCCGACGTTCGCCACACCGATCATCGCCTCGG
Source organism: Brevundimonas sp. SL130 (assembly GCF_026625805.1). NCBI lineage: Bacteria > Pseudomonadati > Pseudomonadota > Alphaproteobacteria > Caulobacterales > Caulobacteraceae > Brevundimonas > Brevundimonas sp. SL130. The sequence goes on along the minus strand of NZ_CP113064.1, from coordinate 1,455,382 downwards.
CTTTCGCGCTTCAACTGATCGGACCGCCGGTCCCCCGTAAAGGCGTCACTATAGCGCTGCGACGATCAACCGCCGATTTGGTTTAGCGACTTGAGGGAATGACGGCGCTGTCAGGCTGAGGCGAATTTGTCTCCGCTGAAGGCGGCTATAAGGCGCCTGCCGATCCCACGGCGACAGCGACAGCAGCAATCGTTCATTATGTAATGAACGACCTATGCAGACCGATGGGGCTTCTGCCATGATCATCCAAGGGCAGGATGAAGCACACGCCGACAGGTCGGGCCGTGATGAAGACAAGGGATCGAATCAGAATGGATGAGGCGCAGCCGCTTGTTCACGCTCCTGCGGGATTGCTGAGAGGACGGCGCGAGGGCGACGCCAGGGTGTGGCGCGGGGTGCCCTATGCGGCGCCGCCGGTCGATCATCTTCGGTGGCGCCGGCCGCAGCCGCATCCGGGCTGGCAGGGCGAGCGTGACGCGGGTCAGTTCGGACTCCCTGGGCCGCAGGCCGGTCCCGCCGATGTCGCCGACCTTGTCTCAATCGGCGGCGCGCCTGAACCGACGTCCGAGGATTGCCTGACGCTGAACATCTGGGCTCCGACGCAGGTCGCGAGCGGGGCGCCCGTCATGGTCTGGCTGCACGGCGGCTCTAACCGCATGGGCGCGGGATCTCTGCCCTTCTACGACGGCCAGGCCTTTGCCCGGGACGGCGTGGTTCTGGTCACCGTCAACTACCGACTGGGTCATTTCGGATTCTTCGCCCACCCTGCCCTGACGCGCGAGGCCCCGCGAGACCAGCCCCTGGGCGCTCAGGGTCTGCTCGATCAGATTGCGGCCCTGGAGTGGATCCGTAACAACATACCGGCCTTCGGGGGGGATCCGGCCAATGTCACCCTGTTCGGGGAATCGGCAGGCGGACTGGATATCCTGGCGCTGATGACGACCCCGCGCGCGCGGGGCCTGTTCCAAAAGGCGATCGTCCAGTCCGGCGGCGGCTGGCTGCCGGCGACGCCGCTGAAGACGGCCGAGGCCCGGGGCGTGGCGGCCATGACCGCTTTGGGCGTGGCCGGGACGGACGTTGCAGACCTGCGCGCTGTGCCTTCGGGCCGTCTTGCCGGGGTCGAGGGCGGTTTCGGACCGGTTATCGACGGCCGCCTTCTGGTGCGCGACCCGATCAACGCCTTCGCTCGTGGAGACTTTGCCGACATCCCGTTGATGATCGGGGTCAACAGTGGCGAGGATTCACTGCTGAATTATGGTGACGGCGTGAAGCGGTTCCGATCCATGATCAAGCCGAACGCGGCTCTCGCACGGCTGTACCCTGAGGCTGGGGGTGATGAGGACCAGCTTGTCCGCCTGGGTTTCCGCGACTTCGGATTCGCCGGCCCCGCGCGCTGGATCGCCGCGCGCCCCCGCCGGTCCAGGGCATGGCTCTATGCCTTCGACTATGTGGAAGAGGCGCGCCGCGACACCATGAGCCGAGCGGCCCACGGCGCCGAGATTTTTCACGTCTTCGAGACCCTGGATCATCGGCCGGACGGGGCGCCGCCTGCAAGCGCTGCGGATCGCGCGGTCGCTGCGGCCCTCCACGCGCGTTGGGTTGCGTTCGCCCGGGACGGAGATCCCGGCGCGGACTGGCCCGCCTATGACCGAACGCAGGATGCGTGGCGCGTCTTCGATGCGACGCCGGGCGGAACAATGCGTCGGGGCTGGTGGAAGGCGTCTCTGGACCACCACGAACGCAAGGCTCGCCTGCTGATCCTTGTGATACGGGCTCGGGATCGCCTGCGACGGCTTCTTTCAGCTAGGGGTATTTGATGACGACCAGCACCGCCCGCCCCCGCCCGCCGATCAAGTCCAAGGCGCAAAGGCGCGAAGAGGCGATGAACCGCATCCTTGATGCGGCCGAAGCCCTGTTTGCGCGGGACGGCCTGCACGGCGTCACCCTGAAGGCGGTCGCCGCCGAAGCCGGCGTCGATACGGCACTGGTCCACTATTATTTCGAGGACAAGACACGGCTGTTCAGCGCCACCTTCGGCCGCCGCGCCGAGGTGGTGAACCAGATGCGTCTGGACAGCCTGAACCGCTACGAGGCGGAACAGGGCGAAGCGATGACCGTGCGCGGGCTCCTCGAGTCCTTCCTCAAGCCCATGTTCATGCTGTTGGAAGATGGGGATCCCGCCTGGCTGAACTATGCGGCCCTGGTGGCGCAGGTGAACAACACCCCTGTCTGGGGCGGCGACACCATGCACCAACATTTCGATCCCGTGGTGCAGCGCTTCATCGCCCTGCTCAAACGCATCGCCCCGGAGGTGCCCGAGCGCCAGCTTTTCTGGTTCTACCATCTGCTCTCCGGCGCCCTGACCCTCTCCCTCGCCCAGACCGGACGGATCGACGTCCTGTCGGGCGGCGAGTGCCGATCATCAGAGATGCTGGCCATCTGCGAGGCGATGGAAGTCGTCTTCACCGGGGGGTTCGAAGCGATCCGGCATCCCTCGACATCTTGGGACACGGCAGCGAAGGGGAAGTCGTGATGGCGGACGTCGGGACCTGGTTTGCCCGGCATGGAGCCGAGATCGTCGCCTGGAGGCGGGATCTCCATGCCCACCCTGAACTGGCCTTCGAAGAACACAGAACCTCGGCCTTCGTCGCCGAGCGTCTGCGTGATTGGGGGCTGGAGGTTCATACCGGGATCGCCGGGACCGGGGTTGTCGGGGTCCTGCGTGGAACGGGCGGGCCGGACGCGCCTGCCCTCGGCCTGCGGGCGGACATGGACGCCCTGCCGATCGAGGAAGCGACCGGCGCCAGCCACAGCTCGCAGCGCCGCGGCGTGATGCATGCGTGTGGCCACGACGGCCACACCGCCATGCTCTTGGGCGCGGCGCGCAGGATCGTCGATCTGGTGCAGGACCGCGGCCGGTTCGCCGGCGACGTCGTCTTCATCTTCCAGCCCGCCGAAGAGAATGAAGGCGGCGGCCAGCGCATGGTCGAGGAAGGCTTGTTCGAGCGGTTCCCGGTTCGTCAGGTTTTCGCCCTGCACAATCTTCCAGGCCTGGAGGTGGGCCGGTTCGTGACAAGGCCCGGCGCCATGCTTGCGGGCTTTGACACCTTCGACATCCGGATCGAGGCTGACGGCGGACATGCGGCCAATCCCGCCGATGGCGGCGACGCCGTCGTCGCGGCGGCGGCCCTGATCATGGGGTTCCAAACCATCGTGCCGCGTCAGACGCCGGCGAGTTCGGCCGCGCTTCTGGCTGTGACGATGGTATCAGGCGGGACGGCGCACAACATCCTGCCGGACGCGGTGACGCTGGGCGGATCATTGCGCTGGTTCGAGCGCCCGGTGATCGAGGAGATCCGGCGCCGGATGGAGGCGCATCGTCAGGGGGTCGCCACGGCCTATGGCGTGCGGATCACCATGGCCTATCGCGAGCGGTATCCCGCACTTCTGAACGATGTTGCCGCAATGGAGCTCGCAGCCCGCGCCGCGCGCCGCGCCGTGGGAGATGAGCGCGTCGCGACGAACATTGCACCCGTCATGGGGTCCGAGGACTTCGCCTTCATGCTGGAACATGTCCCCGGGGCCTACCTCGGCTTCGGAAACGGCCCAGGCGAGGGCGGATGCCTGCTCCACAATCCCCGATACGATTTCAATGACGGCGCTCTGGAATCAGGCGTCGCCTTCTGGACCGCCCTGGTCGAGACCTTCTTTGAAGAGGCCCGACCGGCCGACGGACCGGAGCCGCAGCTTTAAAGACCACCTTCGGTCAGGCCGTGCGAAGGTCAGCGGCGCGTGACCCTCACGACCAGGGTTTCGCCGTCCGCGGCAATGCTGACGATCTGGCCGTCGTTTCGAACCACCGCTCCGCCGCTCACGGCAAGATCATAACCGTTCGGGTACTGGACGGACGGCACATAGATTTCCGTCGGGCCTGTCGCGGTCCCGCGCACCTCGATCTCGGCGTCGAACACGCCGCTGTCGCGATCAAAACGCTGCTGGACGAGGCGCCCCTGAGCGGCCCGGACGAACGGGCGACAGAAGCCCTCCACCGCGCGCCCGCCGCTGTTCGGATCGTCCGGCGTCGTCGCCTGATCCGCCGACCAGATCGACAGGTCTTCCTGGTTCCAGCCGTCGCCGATCATCGGATCGTTGCGATTGGACGCCGTATAGTTCCACTGGGTCGAGGACAGGCCCAGTTGGTCGATCGCATTGTACATCATGTCCAGGGCCAGGGTGTGTGACTCCCAGAGTTGCGGGCCACGTTCTCCTTCGGCCCAGCGCCGGTAGGCTTCCGCCCCGTTCAGATCGTACGGGATGCCGCATTCCCCGAGCAGGGTCGGCGCCTCGCCGTTCAACCGGTCCCCTGCGGACTTGATCCGGCCCATCTCGACGACGTAGCTCTGTTCGATTGCGGCCCGCGTGTCTCGCGTCTCACCGGTCAGCACATGCCGGCCCCCGAACTCGAACCGCTTTGTCACCAGGGTCGTCAGATCATACCAGTGGCTGGCGTTGACCGTATTGGGCGGACATCCGTCGGGGAAGCCATGCCCCATGAAGGCTTCAAACGGGTCCACCTCCGCGAACAGAAGCCAATCCGGACGCAGCGCGCGCACGGTCCCGGCGACACGGTGGAAGAAGGGCGCCATACAGTCCCGGGCCACGTCGATGGGCTGGCCGGACCTGAGTTTGAAATGGTCCTCCTTCAGCGCGACGGCCTGCCCCTCGCGGATGTCCCAGACGCCGGCGGCGCGGAACGGATCCTCGCGTCCCGGCAGCCAGACGGAGATCCCGTCGGTGTTTAGGCGGGTCTCGCCGCAGATCCCCTGACCGGGGGCCACGACCGGCAGGGTGCAGGACAGGCCCGAAAGAAGGGCCAGACCGTCGAGCGGCGACCAGATCGGCCCCCGGTAGCGGACGATGGGATCAGACAGGGCCTTGCCAATATAGCCGGCGCCCGGCTCGTTCAGGCTGTCAAATCCCAGAACATGATCCATGCCGACCAGCCGGGCGGCCAGGGCTTGCATGGCTCCCAGATAGTGGTCCTGGAACATGTCCTGCAGATGAACGCCTGCGACCGTCGCGCCCGGCGCCAGATCCCGGCCAGCAAAGAACAGGGTCCACATCACGCCATTGGCGGGCCGCGCGTAGTTCCCGCTCCAGCTCATGACCGGGTAGCTGTCCTGGCGTCCGCCCAGCACCGGATCATAGGCGTGCTGCATGACATGGGCCGCGCCGGAGGCATGGAAGCGGGTGAAATCGAGCCCCGCCGCCTCGAAGGTCCAGCCGGGCGCCCCGTCGCCCCCGGACATCCGGGCCCAGGCGTCCTGGTGAAAATCGACGAGAACATAGAGGCCGTGAGCGCCGGCCCTTCGACAAACCTCGGCATAGTAGTCGAGATAGGCGTCATCATAGAGTCCCGGCCCAGCGTGTTCGACCGCCTCCCAGGTTGTCAGCAGCCGCAGGCAGTTGAAGCCCCAGCGCCGCAGTCTGGCGAAATGGCTGTCGATCTCGTCCAGGGGCGCGGGCCGCCCGACGAAACTGACCGTCCTGTGATCCGCAAAATCCGTCGGCAGATAGGTCGGCTGGCTCGGGCTGAACGGGACCTTGCTGTCGCCGCCGAAATTGACGCCGCGCAGCATCAGATCGCGCCCCAGCTCATCCCGAAAGGCGCCTCCCCCAAGGCCGATCCGAGTCAGGGAGGCGACGGCCGCCCCCCTCGCCTTGTCGTCACGTTCAGACATGAATTTCAGCCACTGAAGAAGGGAAACGCGCCGGGACGGCCCCGGCAGGGGGATGTCCGACACTCGGACGCGGTCCGAAACCGGCGATCAGGCGCTGGTCCTGAACGCAACGGTCTCGGGCGCAACGGCCTCGGGCGCATTGATCATGGCCAGCCAGTAGCCGATCAGCGAGATCACACCCGTCACCGCCCCCAGCCAGGCAAGGGCCTGGCCCAGGCCCGACGGTCCCGGCAGGAGCGTGGTCATTCCGGCGATGACCGGCGGGACCACCAACCCGGCCACGAGGGTGCCGATAATCTTCAGGGCGGCCAGGCTCGTGGCGCGCTCCTCATTGGGGATCAGCACAGCGATGGCGGCGGCGTTGACCAGATTGACGATAGTCCCCCCCACCAGCAGGACGAACAGGACCAGGGCGAAACCGCTGACCGTCGGCATGATCGGGTACAGGCTGGCCGGTATGCTGACGGCGGTGGCGATCAGGGCCGGCAGCAGAATGCCGCCGCGCATCCTGAGCTTCTGGCCGGCGTCGGCCGTATACCCCCCGATCAGGGACCCGAGGACGCCAGATCCCAGGATAACCAGCCCGATCCAGGTTCCAAACTCGGCGGGCCCCAGGCCATACTGGCGGATCAGGACCGAGCCGACCCAGAGCGCGGCTGCGCCTTCAGCAAGCGATCCGGAAAACTGACCGACGAACAACGGCCCGAGAAACCGACGGCGTTTCCAGAAGGCGCGCAGGGTCGGGCCCAGCGCCGTGCTTGTCTGTTCGACCTCGTGCCGCGCCGGCTCCTTCATCAGGAACAGAGGCAGGACCAGCAAGGCGGCGCCTAGGCCGACCAGCAGGTGGCTCTCGCGCCAGGGGGCGAGGCCCAACAGGCCGGCCCCTGGATGGGCGGAAAGATAGCCGAACAGCGCCCCACCGAGGGCAAAGGCGGCGGCGGCCCCGGCCCAGGCCCCGATCGAGACCAGCAGCATCGACCGCCCCCGACGCTCGGGCATGCAGACGTCGGCCAGGATGGAGACGACGACAGGAAAGACAGTGCCGGCGCCGATGCCGGCGACCAGCCGGGCGGCGAACAGGCCGTAAAAATCCTGCACGAAGGCGGTGCCGATGGTCCCGGCGGCCCAGAGCGCAGCGAGCCCGATCAGAAGCCGGGTTCGCATCCCGTGATCCACCATCCAGGCGATCGGCAGGGACAGGACGGCGACCGGAACCGCCGTCGCCGTGCCGATGATCATGCCGAGCTGAAGGTCCGAGAGCCCGAGGTCAGCCTTGGCGGCTTCCTGCAAAGGGGCCAAAAGCCCGCCCACGGTCAGGGCCGAAAAGATGGTCAGGGTCAGCAGCCAGATGACACTCCAGCCGGTCTTGCGAAACCTGCCGCCCGAGGGCTGAGGCGCCACCGGGGCGGCCGGCTCCATGGACGATGTGGTCATCTCTAATCTACCCGGTACCGGCAACAGGGGGCTGAGTGGCGGGAGCGCCCCGAAGGCCGCTCCCGCCTTGGCGTCTAGAAGCTGCGGGTGATGCGCACGCCATATTGGCGCGGCGGTCCCGCATAGCGCTGTCCGCTCTTCACGGCTCCGATGTATTCCTCGTCGAAGACATTGGTCCCGTAAGCCTGCACCTTCCAGGCGTCCCCCGAGGGTTCGAACGTCAGCTGGGCGTTGACGATGTTGCGGGGCTCCAACCGGTCGCCTCGGGCCTCGTTGGCGAAGATGGTGCCGAAGGTCTCGGAGATGTGGCTGTAATCGACACGAGGCGTCAGCACGCCGCCGGCGACGGCGAAGTCGTATTCGAGGCCCAGATTGACCGTCATCTCCGGCGCATAGGTCTGGGCGTTGCCGCCGACATTGACGCAGTTTGACGAAGCCGGACCGGTGTCCGGGTCGCACCCGCCCGTCAGCGAGCCCCGTTGGTCAATGGCGAAGAAGTCCCCCAGCTCCGAGTGCGACAGCGACAATCCGGCATCCAGCCCGAGCGCTCCGAAACGCCCCTGAGCCGAGGCTTCCAGACCGTAGATTTTCGTCTCGCCGGTGACATTGGAAATGGTGGTGATGGTCGGGGTGGTCGGGTCGCCGATGATGACCTGGAAGTTCTCGTAGATGTTGTAATAGCCGCCGATTTGGGTCCGCAGGCGCCCGTCCAGCATGGTGGCCTTCCAGCCCGCCTCGAAGTCGACGACCTCCTCGCCCTCGAAGGCTCCCGGGGTGACGCCCAGGATGTTCGGGCCGTTCAGCCCGCCGGCCTTGTAGCCGGTCGCCACGAAGCCATAGAGGAAGTTGTCCTCATCGAGCGTCCAGTTCAGCGCGACCTTGCCCGTGACCTTCTCATCCACGACCCGGTCGTCCTGAGTGATCGAAAGCCCCAGGGCCGGGATGGCGCTGACGGCCTCGTTCTCGACCGTCGAGCGCGAGAAGCGTGCGCCCACCTGAAGCTCCAACCGGTCCGTGAGGTCATAGCTCACCTGGCCGAAGACGGCCGCGGTTGTCTTCGGATTGCGTCCCACAAGGGTGGTCGCGACCAGGAGGGGCACGGTCGATGAGAGATACTGGGTGGTGATGTACCCCCCCTCGGGGAAGGTGATCAGATCATCCTGATAATAGGCCCCGACAATCCAGCGCAGCGGGCCGGTGTCGGGCGAAATCAGATTGAACTCCTGTGACCAGAGCCTCTGGCTCACATCGATGTGGGAGGTGAACGGCAGGGTCGCGGTCCCATCCGTATCGGAATCGACCAGCGAGCTGCCGTCCTGATAGCCCGAGATCGACCGCAGTATGATGCCGTTGTCGAACGTATAACTGATATTCAGAACGGACCGGAGCATCTCGTCCTGAGCCGCGAACGGCCCGTTGGTGCGGATGTCGAACAGACCGTCCGTCGAGCCGACGGGGGTGGTGGGATAGCCCCCGAGATCCAATTTGCTGTAATCGGTCTTGAACAGAACGCGCAGAGCGTCGGTGGGCTGCCACAAGACGCTGACGCGGTAGCTCTGGTTGTCCACGGCCCCCGGATCGCCGGCGGTGGGGGCCCCCTCGACGACATTGTAGAAGCTGTCGCGCTGTTCCGTGTTGAAGGCCAGTCTCACGGCGAGGGTGTCGGTGACCGGCACATTCAATGCGCCTTGCAGGCGGACCTGGTCGTAGTTGCCGAACTGGCCGGTGAAATAGCCGCCGACATCCGACAGGTCGGGGTTCTTCTCGGTAATGAAGACCGCTCCGCCCGTGGCGTTCTGGCCGGCGAACGTCCCCTGGGGACCGCGGAGCAGTTCCAGGCTTGCGATGTCATAGAGAGGTTCGTTCTGCAGATAGGCCGGAAAGGCCGCGACGCCGTCCCGGTAGGTGATGACCCCCACGCCGATGCTCGAGGAGTTCTCGGTCTTGCCGATCCCGCGGATATTGAAGCTGTTGCCCATGCCCGAGTTCTGAACCGTCACCGATGGCGCGGCGAACTGCAGGGATTCGATGTTGGTCACACCCTTGTTCTGCAGTTGCTCGCCACTGAAGACCGCCGCCGCGATCGGCGTCTGCTGCAGGTTGCTGGTGCGGCGCTCGGCCGTGACCACGACCTCCTCCAGCGCCGGGCTCGTGTCCGGCTCCGGAACCGCCTGCTGCGCCTGAGCCGCTCCGCACCAGATCAGTGCCAAGGCTGAACTCGAAATCCAAATGCCGCGACCCATCATAGGCCCCTTCTTGCTGGTGTTTCCGGGACGATCTCCGTCGCCATGCGCAAAGGTGTTTCACCGAAGGCCGCCCCCGTCAACGATCATTCATGAAAGAATGAACATCATTGACGCGCTCGCCAGGGGCCGCAGCCGCCCATGAGAGGTCCAGAAGGGGCAGGTCACCTAACTCCCCGGCGGCCTTTCTCGGTTCGACGGCGTTGGATTCGAGCATATCGCTCTGATCCCAGGCGACAGGACGCACTCCCCACAGCATCTCGCCGCGACAGATCGTTGCCGTAAGGTCTCGGCCTCCTGTGGAGCAAGCGGCAGAAGCGCCATCGCTTTGTTCAGATAGCCGTCCAGAGGGCCGGAGAACGGCCAGTCTGAGCCAGGCACGAACCGTTCGACGCCGACGCCCCTCATCACCTCGACCAGTCTCGCCCGGTTTTCCGGCGATGTGTCCGCATCAAAGACTTGAGCCAGGTCGAAGAACAGGTTGGGTGCGGCGTCAGGCTGTTCGGCCAGAACTTGTCGAAACCCCTCCAGCGCGTCCCAGGTGTTCGCGTCCAGACCACCCCAGCCGCCGGCGTGCGCGATGACGACGGGGACGCCGCGCGCATGGGGCAGAATCTGTTCGAAGACGACGCGAACGTCGCGCGCGCCATAGTCGTCGGCGCGGGTGCGCATGTGGATCAGGATGGTCATTCGGGCGTCCGACGCGGCGTCGAAGACGGCCGTCAGACGCCGGACGTGATCGGGATTGCGAAGATCGACGCCCGAGTTGGTCAGGTGCAGCTTCAATCCTCCCGCGAAGGGCTCATCCTTCCAGGCGGCGATTTCGGCCAGGGCGTCCGGGGCCAGCGGATTGACCGAGACGAAGGCGATCAGCCGTCCGGGGTGGGCGGCGGCCGTGGCGACGGTGAAGGCGTTGGCGCGATGAACCCGCGTGGCGGCGTCGGCCAGTGGAGGAGCCATTAGGGGGCTTTCGGCCAGATAGGCCGTGGACATCATCCAGGCCGTCTGGACCCCCGCCTCGTCCATGTCGGCGAGCAGATCATCCGCCGTCTGCGGCGCGACGAAGGCCGGATCGCAGGCGGCGAGCCGTCCCGGACTGCTGCAATAGGCCGCCAGGATTTCCAGAATGGCCGGCGAATGGACATGGACGTGATGGTCGGTGTGAACCGGACCGAGGGGCTGCGCCGTGCCGGGGGTGGCGATGAGCGAGGTCAGAACCGCGCCCATCGCCATAATGCGTTTGAACAGCATTGAGCAGGAAGACCGGCCTCGCGGTCAGCGCGGCGCCTGGCCCAGCAGCGTCTGTTTCCAGAACAGCAGGCTGGTCCAGAAATAGTAGTCCTCGTTTTCCTTCTTGTGGAAACCATGGCCCTCGTTCTGCGCCAGCAGGTGCCAGGCCGTGCCGCCGTTGCCGCGCACGGCGCGGATGATCTGGTCGGCTTCGGACGCCGGCACGCGAGGGTCGTTGCCGCCGGTGGCGACCAGAAGCGGGATGGTGATCTTGTCCACGCTGTTCAGCGGCGAGATCGCCTCCAGCTGTGCGCGCTGGGCCGGATCACGCTCGTCGCCGTATTCGACGCGGCGCAGGTCCCGACGATAGGACTGGGTGTTCTGGAGGAAGGTGACGAAGTTGGAGATGCCGACGTAGCAGCTCGCCCCCTTCAGCCGGTCGCTGTAATGCACCGCCGCAGCATAGCACATATAGCCGCCGTACGAGACGCCGGTCACCGCGAACCGAGACGCGTCGAGGGCGGGGTCCATCTGTAGCACGTCGAGGAAGGCGCCGATGTCCTTGACCGAGTCCTCGCGCTGGAACGGGCCGTTGTCCAGATTGACGAACCGCGCGCCATAGCCGGAAGATCCGCGCACATTGGGGAAGAAGAGGGACACGCCCAGCTCGTTCAGCAGATAGTTCTGCGCGCCCAGGAAGTCGGGACGGGTCTGGCCTTCCGGCCCGCCGTGGATATCGACGATCAGGGGGCGCTTGCCGGGGAATTTCGTCGGATCAGGTCGATAGAGGAAGCCGGACACGGTCTCGCCGTCGAAGCTCTTCACCTCGACCAACTGGGGCTCGATGTTGATCGCAGGATCCAGGCCGCCGGTTTCGCTGTGGGTCCACTGGGTGACCGCCAGGGTCGTCGGATCAATCGAGAAGGCGTCGCCGGATACGCGGGCCGAGGACAGGCTCAGGCCGATCGCCCCCCACGGCGCGATGTCTATGGCCGGGCCGATACTATAGGGGATGACGCCCTCCGGCAGGCCGGTGACGATGCGCACGGATCCGGTGGCGACATCCATGACCTTAAGCCGCGAGACGCCCGCCTCGTTGACCGCATAGGCGACGAAGCTTCCATCGGGAGCCAGGGCGTAATCGCTGACATCCCAGCGCGTCTCGCGACTGACCGGAACGAACCCGCTCCGCCCGATGCGCCCCAGGCGCAGAAAGTCGGACCCCTTGTTCGAGGTCGCCCAGACGGCGCCGTCGACCGCATATTTGGGATCGACATAGGACACCTCCTCCGCCGGATCCGTCAGAGCGGTCATCCGGCCAGACGCCAGATCCAGTTCATAGACCACCGCGTTGTTGATCGACATCCGGTTCAGGACCAGGGCCTTGGTCCCATCAGCCGAGAAGTCGGCGATGTTCCAGCCGCCGCCGGAAACCTGTGCGACCAGCCGGTCGCTCGAAGGGTCTGCGGGATCGACGACATACAGGTCCATGTCTGCGCCGTTGCGGCGCGACGAAGCATAGCCGACCCCTTTTCCGTCCCGGCTCCAGGCGCCGAACCAGTTGCGGCTCTTGCCGTCGGTGATGCGCGCCAACCGTCCGGCGGACAGGGTGTAGAGTTGATAGAATTCGTCGCCGCCATTGTCCTTCTGCACCAGCAGGGTCTGGCCCGCAGGCGACAAGGCGCCGGCCAGAATCGGCTCCGCCTCGAAACTGATCTGGGTGCGGGCGCCGTCGGGGGCTGAGACGAGATGAAGCTGATCGGTGGCGCCGAACCGGGTCTTGATCAGCATAGACCGATCTGCGGCGTTCCAACCCAGGAAGGCGGCGCGGCGGGCCTGAAGATAGGGCTGGGTGGCGGCGACCAGATCATCGGGCACCGGGGGCAGTCCGTCGGCGACGATGGCGGCGGGCTTCGGCGCTTCAGCCAGGGCCGCAGGAGCGACGCTCAGCGCGAGCAGAAAGGCCATCGGCAGACGCATAATCATGGAACAGCACGCATGGAAAAGGGGGAAGAAAAAGGGGGAATCGCCGGCCCCATTGGAGGAGCGGAGCCGGCGACCCGGAGCGCGGGACCAGAACTAAAAGCGGTACCGCGCGCCAACTGTGACGTACCGACCGATGACGTCGTAGTACGGCGAATAGAGCGACCCGACCGGCGGGTCCTTGTCGAAAAGATTGGTGGCGTTGGCGTACAGCTCGACCCCGTTCGCGCCGTAGTGCGCCAGGTCGGCCGTCAGCCCCAGATCGACATAGGTGAAGGCGTCGATGTGGTTGTTCGAGATCGCGACGGTGCTGTTGTAGTCGCCCGCCGAGATGTAGCGCGCTCGCAGCTTCGCGCCGAACACCTCGCCCTTCCAGCCGAGGCTGGCGTTGACGCGCAGCTTGGGCACGCCCAGACCGAAGGAATAGCCTTGGGATTCGACATATTCGATCTCGGTCACGCCGTCGTCGGTGGTCAGGCTGTTCACCCAGGTGCCGACCAGACGCATGGTCACCCGACCCGTGGCGCCCGGAACCCAGAGATCTGCGTCAGAGGCGTAAGAGGCCTCGGCGTCGATTCCGTCGGTATGGTACTCGGCCAGGTTCACATAGGTGGACAGGGTGCGGGTCAGGTTGCCCGCCGCATCCCGCTCGACCTTTGAGCAGAGGTCGAGGTTGCCGTTGTAGCAGCGGTTGACCAGGTCCTGGGCCGCGATGGTCGTGATCACGTCGTCGATCTTGATGTCGTAATAGTCAAGCGACAGGTTGAGGCCGGGAATGGACGGCGGCGCATAGGTGACGCCCAGGGTCAGGGTGTCGGCCGTCTCGGGGCGAAGGTCGGGATTTCCGCCGCCGTTGTTCAGCACATAGACCAGGGCGCCGTTCTTGGCCGGGTCGTTGAGGTTGTTGTATCCGGTCGTCGTCGTGGTGAAGAGTTCCGACAGATTGGCCGAGCGGATGTCGCGCGATTGCGTCACCCGACCCCGGAAGCCCGGGAAGAACTCATTGGTCGCGCCGACCTTCCAGGACCAGATCGAACCCGTGGTGTCATAGTCGGACACGCGCACGGCGGCGTTGAACTGCAGGTCGTTCAGAACCGGCAGGTCACGGACGATGGGAACCAGGATTTCGCCGAAGGCCTCCTTGACGCTGAACTCGCCGGACATGGCCGAGAAGCTGAAGGTGGTGAAGGCCTTGGCCGCATCCAGCGCGCCGACGGTCTGATCAACCGACTCCTTGCGGGCCTCCAGGCCGACGGCGATTGAGACATCACCCGCCGGCAGGCTGAAGGGCTCGCCACGCAGGCTGACGCCCCCGACGTCCAGCGTGGTGTTGGCGCGCATGCTGGGGGTGCCGGTGACGTAGTCGATCGCCTCTTGCGACGGCGAGCCGAGACCGAACAGATTGATCGGGACGCAGCCCGAGTTGGCGTTGGTCAGGGTCACGCGGCAAACCGCCTGGCCGGTCGACGGATCGATGACCGAATCCACCGCCTGGGCGTAGTTGGTGGTCAGCAGGAAGCCGGGCGTGTCGATATTGTTGTCGTATTCGCCGTGGCTGTAATAGGCGTCCCAGCGCCAGTTGTCGCCGAACTCGCCGTCCAGGGCGACGGTCGCCTGAGTGGTGACGCGTTCGAAGTCGATGCTGGAATAGGACAGGTCCGAGTTGAACCGACCCATGGTGAAGCTGGTCTGGCCGGCCGCGGCCATCTGAGCCTTGATCTCGTCCGAGAGGAAGGCGTTGTCGCTCTTGATCGTCAGATTGCCGCGATTGTGGTCGCCGAACCAGATGTAGTTGTTCCACATCCGCGAATGACGGACGTCGGCGGTGAAGCGCAGCTTGTCATTGATCTCGTAGGTGACGCTGGCCAGGCCGGTGTAGCGCCTTTGCGGCGTGACCAACGGGCTGAGATCGTCGTTCGACGGACCTTCGCCGCCGATCGAGTTGGTCCCGCTGACCGTGCCGTAGTCGAAGGCGCGCAGCGTGCCGTCCGAGTTGAACACCTTGCCGGCGTTGACGCCCGACATAATCAGGCCGCCATAGGCCGCGTTGGCGAAGCCCACGTCGGGTGTAATCGCACCGTTGACCGTGGCCCACCGGCCGATGTTCGGGCGCGAGGTCTTGGGAATGACGCCTTCATTGTCGATATATTCGCCGCCGATGACGAAGTGACCGCGACCGTCGGCGAAGTCCGTGCCCCAGGCGCCTTCGAACCGCTCCTGCTCGGCGTCGTCATAGGACGAGATGCCGTACTCGGCGCCGATCTTGCCACCGGTGAAATAGCGGTCGATGCCGATGTTGACGACGCCGGCCACGGCGCCCGATCCCCAGGCGGCCGAGGCGCCGCCGGTGACCACATCGACGCTCTTGACCAGGACCGACGGCACGGCGTTCAGGTCGTTCTCGCTGGACACCCGGCGTCCGTCGATCAGGACCAGGGTCCGGTTGATGCCCAGGCCCCGCAGATCCACCGGCGCGTTGCCGGCGCCGGTGTTGGTGCCGGTCGTCTGGGCGGAGGTGGTGGCGCGGAACTGCGGCATGTCGTTGAGCGCAGCGGCGATATTGGAACGGGCCCCGACCGACAGATCCTCGGCGGACAGGTGGATGGTCGGCGTCGGCGCCTCAAAGCCGGCGCGGTCGATGCGCGAGGCGGTCACGACGATCTCGTCGACGGAAGAGTCGGCGTCGGCGGCGCCATCAGCTTCCTGGGCATGAACCGAAGTGGCGCAGGCCAATAGCGCAATGGCGCTGCAATAATGGGTCAGATGGCGGTTTAAGCGAGACAAAGCGAGATTCCTCATGGCGACGACGCCCCTCCCCAGGGATGCCCAATGCGACTGACGCTCTGCGGCGTCCGTTCACCCCAGCTGTCATTGGGCCTGAGAGTTTCGAGCCGTCGCCGACCCTTTCTCCTTCGGCGAGACCGCATCCCCCGGATCCGGCCTTCTCTCCAGCGTTCCTTCAGCAAGACGGTCCGTTTGCCTGAGCGTTTCCGGGGCGGTTGCGCCTTCGGCGTCGGCCGGAGCCGATCTCTCCCGCCTTGCTAAGATTGAGTAAAATCGACCCGGCCTTTGGTGTCAAATACGCCACGAATGCACTTTTATTGCCCAAATTAGCGCAATTTTCGCATCACCTTGCTATTTGCAGACCGATCCTATCGTCTCGATCCGCCGCTGCTTCACGGCGCCCGCCGCCATGACGGCGTGGTGACAGAAAGCCTGGATTCAGCGCCTTCGGACTTATCCACAGGAATGATCAGGGCGCGGCAGGATCTGACGGCGCCCTGACGCCGCTCCGCATCGCTTCACCCCATCGGGTCAGCAGGGTCGCGCGGCGCGCCTGATCCAGATTGGCCAGCAGGGCCGGCCCCACCCGGATGGGCCGAACACCCGGCGCGGCGGGACGCATGGGGGCCTCCACGTCGTTGCGGACCGGTCGAACACCCAGGGCGCCGATCGCCCGCTGTCCTTCTCGGGACAGGAGGAAGTCCAGAAACAGCCTCGCCGCATTCGGATGAGCGGCGTTGCGCGGGATGAAGGCCACCCGCGAAACAGACAGGTGATAATCGTCGGGCGTGATCAGTCCGATCTCTGGCGCGCGCGCCGCCCAGGAGGCGCCGTAGGACTGGTTCATATTATAGACGAACGCCATCCGCCCATCGGCGATCTGTCCCATCATCCTCTGTCCCGAGGTGTCCAGCCGCGGACGCTGGGCGCCCAACGCCTCCATCAAAGGCCAGGCGTCGGGATAGATCTGCACGTCCGCCGACAGCTGCATCAGGGCCACGCCGCTCTGCTCGGCGTCATACAGGGTCACACGCCCGTCAAACACCTCCGGCCGGGTCGTGAGCAGTTGGAGAAGGGCCGCATGACTGCGGGGCGCGACATCGGGCGCAATCCGGTTTCGATTATAGGCGAACACGATCGGCTCCGCCGTCAGCCCATAGCCCTGATCGCGCCATACCGACCCGTCGGGCATGGCCGCGCGGTGCGGTGATCGATAGGCCTGGGCATAGCCGTCGTTGATCAGCTTGACCTGCATATCCATCGCCGTGCTCCAGACCAGGTCCGGCCCATCCCGTCCGCTGTCCGCAAGCCGCCGCACTTTCTCGGCGATCCGGGTGGAGTTTATGTCCTCCAGGCGCATCTGGATCTCGGGCCAGTGACGGCGGAAGGCCGCCAGCACGGGGCCCATCAGGCTTGTGTTGGTCAGGATGTGCAGCGCCCCTTCCCGCCGCGCCAGCCAGCGCACCCGCGGCGCCGTCCCCGCGCCCTCCGGCTCGGACGAGCAGGCGGCGACGCTTAACCCGGCCAGGCCGAGAAGCAGATGTCGTCGATCCGTTTTCACCGCTCCGGCTTTCTGGTTATGTGTCACGCATGATCCATCGCCCCCTCTGTTCGCCATGAGAATACTCGTCGTAGAAGATGACAAGGCGTTGCGGCATTCACTTGAAGCCAGTCTTCACGATGCGGGTTTCGACGCAAGGTGCGTCGAAGGCGGCGAACAGGCCCTGCAGCTTGAGGCCGCTGAGGGTTTCGACGCCGCCATCCTGGACATCGGACTTCCCGACATCGACGGCTTCGAAGTGTTACGGACCCTGCGGCTTCGCGGATCGTCGACGCCGGTGCTGATGCTGACGGCGCGCGACGCCCTCGGCGACCGGGTCGCGGGCCTGGATCTCGGGGCCGACGACTATCTGGTCAAGCCGTTCGCCCCGTCCGAACTGGTCGCCCGTCTGCGCGCCATCGTGCGTCGACGCCAGGGACAGGCGGCCGGCGCCGTCGTGGTCGGAACCCTTTTCTGCGACTGGCGCACCGGCCGCGCCCACGTCAACGACCGCGACCTCGCCCTGCGTCCCCGCGAATGGGCGGCCCTGCGTGTCCTGGCGTCCCGGCCGGGACAGGTGGTGGACCGCGATCTGCTGGCCGCCGAAGTCTTCCCCCAGGACGAGGCGCCCTCGCTCAATGCGCTGGAGATCCATGTCGGGCGGTTGCGGCGCAAGCTTCAGCCTGACGGCCCTGCCGTCACCAACATCCGTGGCCGCGGATATCGTCTCGATCCATGAGCCGCGCCAGGCCCGCCCGGCCCCACAGCCTCGTCATACGTTTGCTGATCGCCCAGGTCGCTCCCCTGGCGCTCTTCGCTGTCGTGGTTCTGACTGTCGGCGCCTGGACGGCCCAGCGGGTGGTGGCGAACAATGCCGACCGTCTTCTGGCCGGCGCGCTCCAGACCATCCGCGAGACGGTGTCGGTCGCCGACGGCCGCATCACCGTGGACGTCGCGCCTTGGGCCCTGGCCCTGCTGGACGGCCCCGAACGCGACGCCGTCTTCTACAGCGTCCGCGAAGGCGACCGTCTGGTCACCGGCTACGCCGAACTGCCGAACCTTCCCCAGGCCCAGGCGGACCGGCCCGTCTTTTCAAACCTGTCCGTCAGAGGGGTTTCGGTGCGCATGGCGCAACAGACCCTCCTCATACCCGGCCGCCCCGTCCCCGTGCGCGTCTCGGTCGCCCAGAGCCTGGATTCTCGACACGCCAGCCTGCGCGAACTTTACCGCAGCATGCTGCTTCTGCCGGCCCTGCTGGTGGTGCTCGCCGCGCTTCTGGTCTGGCCTGCGTTGCAATGGGGCTTAAACTCGCTGAAGCGTCTGATCGACGATCTGACGCGCCGCGGCGGCCCTTCGGCCGAGTTTGCGCCGGCCAATGTCGATCTCGCCCCCCGCGAGCTGTGGCCCGTTCTGACCGCCTTCAACCATCTCCTGGCGCGGCTGGAGACCTCGACCTCCGGCGTCCAGCGGTTCGCCGCCGACGCCTCGCACCAACTGCGCACCCCGCTTTCGGTGGTCGCCGCCAATCTCGAGCTTCTGGAGAGGGCTTCGCGTCCCTGGACGCCTCAGGAGAAGCGGCTGATCGCCGATTCGCGCGACGCCGTCAGCGGTATGACGCGCCTCGTCGGACAACTGCTTTCCACAGCCCGCGCCGATGGCGCGCGGATATCGTCCTCCGCCGACCTTGGCCGCGCCGCACGCCGCGCCTGTCAAGCCGTTAGGGAGCGCCGCGCCTTTCCCGACGGCGCCCTGCGCCTCCGCCTGCCGGCCGAGCCGGTCACGGTCCTCGGCGCCGAAGACCTCATCACCGAACAGATCCTCAACCTGATCGACAACGCCTTTCACCACGGCGCACCACCTGTGATGGTGCATGTGCAAACGACAGGTGCGGTCTGCGTCTGGGATCACGGACCAGGCGTCGATGAGGCCACGCTTCCCCACCTCACCGACCGCTTCTTCCGCGCCAACTCATCCCAGGCGTCCGGCTCCGGCCTCGGCCTGGCGATCGTTCACACCCTGACCGAAGCCCAAGGTGCGCAATTCAGAGTATCCAATCGCAGCGGAATACGAAGCGGCCTAGTCGGACGAATTCTCTTTCAACTTGTGGAAGGGCAATTTGTCGAGGCGAGCACTCCTCGTGATTGACTGGGTGGCTATCCGCTGCACCATCGCTTCCAGATCGTCGCGCGCGATCAACGTCCGACCGCGCGCCTTCACCAGCGGCAGTTCGCCTTGCGCGACCAGCCGGTAAAGCGTCGAACGGCTCAGCCCGGTCAGGGCCAGCACTTCATTGACCCGGTAGGTGATCCGATCCTGCATGCATCCGGTTCCGACAGCACGGCATGAGCGCCGCCCTGTCGGACTACGGCCCAGGCGGGGGCCCGTCCGTTGCAAGGGATTGAGGGCCTACCCCACCCAAAACTTGAATTATTCGAATAATTCAGATAACCTGAGGTTAGAGAGGTAACTGATGACCCATACCGTTTCGTCGGCCGATTTCCTGAAATCCTACGGCCGCATCGCCGAAGTGGCGCTGCGTGAGCCGGTGTCGATCACCAGCCATGGCCGCGAACGGCTGGTGCTGCTTTCCGCCGAAGAATACCGCCGTCTCAAACAGAACGACCGCACGGCGCTCTACCCTTGGGAACTGGACAATACGGCGCTGAACGCCCTTGCCGCCGCCGAGTCGCCCGCCGAGGCCGCCGATTTCGATCACGAAGTCCGCTGATCGCCGGTGTCATTGCCCGAGCCAGTTCCCGGCCTCATCATTTCCTATGCCTATCTCTGGCGCGACGAAGCCCTGCGCGGTCAGGAAGACGGCCGCAAGGATCGTCCCTGCGTCATCATTCTTGCGGTCGAGGAAGGCAGTGGGCGAACCGTCGTCACCGTCGCGCCGGTCACACATGCGCCCCCTACCCATCCGGAAAGCGCCATCGAAATTCCAGCGGCGACCAAACAGCGCCTCGGGCTCGATAGCGAACGCTCCTGGGTGATCGCCGCCGACCTCAACCGATTTATCTGGCCGGGCGTTGACCTCCGCCCCATCCGCCGGGGCGCAAAAACCTATAGCTACGGCCTGCTACCCGCCGCTCTCTACCGGCAGGTGCGCGACCGGGTCGTGGCCCTGGCCCGCGCAGGCCGAACATCCATCACGCCGAGAAGTGAATAAGGGTGTCGGATCCCAGCCACAGGCCTCTGTCACGGTCTGGCGACCGATCTGGTCGTGTTCGCGGCGGCAATCGTCGAGGCTGCCGAATATGGTGAAGCATACTTCCTCCATAATCGACGTCTGGATTGAGAGACCCGGTCGCCAACAATCCCTCCTAGAGCATGGCTCGCTTTGACGGAATCGGGATTCCCAAGTTTGCGGTGATCTGATTCAACATCCGTGCTGGATGGGAGGCCAGCCCGGATGACGGCTCCTTATTCGATGGATCTTCGTGAGCGAGCGTTGGCGCGTAAGGCGGAGGGCGAGACACACCGGGAGATCGCGGCGGCGCTTCGGATCAGTCCGTCTTGCGTGTCCAAGTGGACGAAGCGAGTTGGAGAGACAGGTTCGGTGGCGCCGGGCCAGGTCGGCGGCCACAAGCCTCGCACGCTGTCAGGAGACTGCGCCGAATGGCTGCGCACCCGCATCGCCTCAGGGCCGTTCACGCTCAGAGGACTGACGGCCGAACTTGCCGCGCGCGGGATCAAGACCGGCCCTCGAGCGGTGTGGGTGTTCGTGCACGCTGAAGGACTGAGCTTCAAAAAAAACACTGCTGCCTGAGGAGCAGGCCCGGCCTGACGTCGCGCGCCGCCGCGCACGCTGGAAGGCGCATCAGGGGCGGATCGACCCGTCGCGACTGGTGTTCCTGGACGAGACCTGGGTCAAGACCAACATGGCGCCCTTGCGCGGCTGGGGGCCGAGGGGGCGACGCTTGAAGGGCCACTCGCCCTTCGGTCACTGGAAAACCCTGACCTTCATCGCCGCCCTGCGCCATGACCGGATCGACGCGCCCTGGGTTATCGATGGTCCGATCAACGGCGCGATCTTCCTCGTCTACATCGAGAAAATACTGGCTCCGACCTTGTCGCCTGGCGACGTCGTCGTCCTCGACAACCTCGGCAGTCACAAGGGCAAGGCCGCCCGCGCCGCTGTCAGGGCCAAGGGCGCACACATGATCTTCCTGCCCCCTTACTCCCCCGACCTGAACCCCATCGAACAGGTCTTCGCCAAGCTCAAACACCTCATGCGCAACGCCCAGCCCAGAACCTTTGAAGCCACATGGCGAAAGGCCGGAGAGATCATCAATCTCTTCAGCCCCGCCGAATGTGCGAACTACCTCGTCAACTCAGGATACGGTTCCGTGTGAAGGAAGCACGCTCTAGCACTTGCGGCGGCCTTGTCGAAAAGTGCACAACAGAACAACCTAAGACTTTGGATGTGTGATGACGCAATCGGCAACGCTGAGCCTACATACCGTCGATTATCCGTTTGAGACACTATCTCAGCGGGCGAAGGCTTCACCGCCCAAGCTAATTCTCGACCCCGACTTTCAGCGCAAATACAAATGGGACAAAGATGGCTGGGGCCGCGCGTCAAAGTTCATCGAGTCATGCTTGATGAGGATCCCCCTGCCGTCCTGCTACTTTGCCGAGAATGAAGATCGAGCGCACCTCGTAATCGATGGCGTTCAGCGCATCACGACAATCATCCGGTTCATGGACGACGAATTCGCGCTTGAGGGCATGTCCGCGTTTCCTGAACTTGAAGGCAAAAAATTCTCCGAGCTTGGGACATTGGGCGCGGACTTCGAGTCGACCACTATTCGTTGCGTCGTTCTTCGAAATGAAAATCCTCCTGAGCTAATTGCCGAGATCTTCTCACGCCTTAACAAGGGCGCTGTCGAACTGTCGGATCAGGAAATCAGGCACGCGCTCTTTGCCGGAAAGTTCGACAGACTGCTGGGTGAGCTATCGGCCATTCCCACAATTACGAATTTCAAAATGGGTAAGGCCGGTCAGTCGCCCAAAGACTCTCGCGAAGGCGAAGAACTTGTCCTGCGGTATTTCGCCTTCAAGGAAAACGGGGGCGACTACGGCGACAACCTGACCAAGTTCTTGGACAAGTTTATGGAGCGGTCTCTCCAGTTTGATGACGAACGCATCAATGACCTTCGAAACGAATTCCAAAGCAGCTTGGCCGCTTGCAAAATCCTATTCGCTGACGATGAGATTTTTTCGGATATCAGCCGAGATCGCCGTCGCCAGGGCGTGGTCTATTATGACCTCTTAATGGGGTCACTCGGTGCGATTGATCCGGCCGTTCTGAAGGACAGACGTGAGCAAATCCGCACCGCTTTCACAGAACTCTGCGCTTCGCCCGATTTCCGACGACTGACCGCAGGGGGCGTCCAGCGCAAGACGTCAATCGCGCGACGAAACGCGCTTTGGAAGACTAAATTGTCGGCCGCCATAGCGTGATAGACGGCGCCCTTCTCACCAACTTCCAGGCCCAATTGGACAACCTGAAACAGGTTGTTGCGGAGTCTAGCGCTCGATCAATCCAAGACCCGCCCGACGCCTTGTTTTACGAACATCAGAACGTTTTCATAAAATCGTATCTCGTAAGCGCGTGTTCGATGCTGGAAGCGTTTATTCAAGACCTCGCGACTGCCTATGTCGAAGAGATCGAAGCTAGGATCGCCGCAGCTAACCTCCCCCACAATCTGGTCGTTTGGCACGTCGAGCATGAAAAGGGAAAACTTCAGTTCAAGCCCTTCGCTGCGACGAAAGGCAAAAAGGAGATCGCCGAAATGATCTCCCCGAATTACTGGAAGACCATCAAAGCGTTCGAGACCGTTGGGATCGATCTATCGGCCTCGAATGTTATTACGTTCAAAGACTTGATCGTAAGCAAGGTCGAGAAGCGCAACAAGATCGTCCACCACAACGATGAAGCGCTGGACCTCAGCTTTAGCGACATCTCCGACACAATAGAGAAATTCCGCGAATATATGGATTGCCTCTTCACCGCTGTCTGCGCCGACCCGCATATCCAGCCGTAACGGCAGCGATTGGTTAGCTTAGCTAGCCCACCATCCCGTGCCATGCCTTTCGGCGCGATTCTGAAAACCGTACCAAAACCGGGCCACAAGGACGGCTTGCCATGGCACGATTTGGCAAGTCGGCCGTAAGCTACTATTTTTTGAGGAAAAAATGGCGGAGACGGAGGGATTCGAACCCTCGGTACCCCTTACAGGGTACGACGATTTAGCAAACCGTTGCCTTCAGCCACTCGGCCACGTCTCCAGCGAAGGGCTCGATAGCCGAGCATGATGCGTCGTGCAATCCGCTTCGAAGCAAAGACCTGTTGTTAACGCGACATAGAGGCGA
Source organism: Brevundimonas sp. SL130 (assembly GCF_026625805.1). Lineage (NCBI taxonomy): Bacteria > Pseudomonadati > Pseudomonadota > Alphaproteobacteria > Caulobacterales > Caulobacteraceae > Brevundimonas > Brevundimonas sp. SL130. Next base: position 1,432,049 of record NZ_CP113064.1, on the reverse strand, counting down.
ACCGTGCAGGCTGGCGACCATTCCAGAACCACGGATCGCCATGCCTGACTGCGCCTCTTCCCCCGCCCCCGCGACCATGATCGACGGGGCGGCGCCCGGCCTCGCCGGACGAGGTCCGTTCAGGCCCGAGGCCTGGCTGAACGCCCGCCAGCGGTCGAGCGTGCGTCTGGCCGTCTATTATTTCAGGGCCGTCGATGTCGTCGTCACGGTCGGCCTGGCCCTGGCGGCCCTTTGGTCGCTGGGCGACCTGGATCCCCGGACCCTGACCCTGGGCGCCGTCATGCCGCTGGCCCTGGGCGCGGTCGCGCTGCTGAGCCTGTTGCGCGGCCTGGGCCTCTACCGATTCGGACCGAACCCGGCGCCCCTGATCCATCTGGCCTGCGTGGTTGTGGCGGGGGTGGCGGCGACCGGGGCGGCGTGCGGCCTGGGCCTGGCGCTGGGCCAGGGTCTGGGCCCGGTGATTCCCTGGGGCGTAGGAACGACCGTCGTCCTGATCGTCCTGCACAGCCTGTGGCTGGCGCTGGTGGCGCGCTGGCGTCGTCAGGGGGCCCTGTCGCCCAATATCGTCGTCGTCGGCGCCACCCGCAACGCCGAGGCCCTGATCGAACGGGCGCTAGAGCGGCGCGATCTCAATGTGCTGGGCGTGTTCGACGACCGCCTGGCCCGGTCGCCCGACAGCCTGGCGGGCGTCCCCGTGCTCGGGGCCGCCGACGCCCTGCTCAGCCACCGGATCCTGCCCTATATCGACCGAATCATCCTGGCCATCGACGCAGAGGCCGGCCCTCGCGTGCGGGCGCTGACGGAGCGGCTCGAGACCCTGCCCAATCCGCTGACGATCCTGGTCGATTCAGAGACCGGGCGGAACGCGGTCCTGACCCGGCTGGCCGGCGCCCCTCTGGCCCAGATCGGCGGTGGCGTCAGCCCCGACGGTCGCGCCTTCGTCAAACGGCTGCAGGATCTGATCATCGGCGGCCTGGCCCTGGTCGCCGCCGCGCCGGTCATGGCCGTGATCGCCCTGGCCATCCGCCTGGACAGCCCCGGCCCGATCTTCTTCCGTCAGCGACGCCACGGCTTCAACCAGGAGGCCATCGTAGTGTGGAAGTTCCGCTCGATGCGCCATGCCGCCGCCGACGCCACCGCCAGCCGCCAGATCACCGCCGGCGATGACCGCGTCACCCGCGTCGGCCGCTTCATCCGCGCCACCAGCCTGGACGAACTGCCTCAGATCTTCAACGTCCTGACCGGCGAGATGTCTCTGGTCGGCCCCCGCCCCCACGCCATCGGCATGAAGACCGGCGACACCGAGTCGGCCCTTCTGGTCGCCGAATACGCCCATCGTCACCGCATCAAGCCCGGCATGACGGGCTGGGCCGCCGTCAAGGGCTCGCGCGGCCCGGTCAATACCGAGGCCGAGGTGCGCCGCCGGGTCGAGCTGGACATGGACTATATCGAGCGCCAGTCCTTCTGGCTGGACCTGTGGATCCTCCTGATCACCGTGCCCGTCCTGCTGGGCGACCGGGCCGCCGTCAGGTGAGCGAGAAACGCATGTTCTGGCGTGGCGTCTGGGGCTATCTGCCGGCCCAGATTGTCCAGGGCGTGGTCGGCTTCCTGACCATCGTCGTCTTCACGCGCCTGCTCAGCCCCGAGGATTTCGGCCACTACGCCCTGGCCTTCTCGGTGACGTCCCTGGCCCATACGGTCAGCTTCACCTGGCTGGAGGCCTCGATGGCGCGCTTCTGGGCCGCCGAACGCACGCCGAGCGGCCTGGCGATCCATTTCGCCAGCCTGTACCGCACCTCCTTCGCCGTCATCGCCGTCTTCGTGCCGCTGGCCGCCCTGACGGTCTGGCTTCTGCCCCTGACCCCGGCCCTCAAGCTGGCGGTCGGTTTCGGCCTGGCGGGGGCGCCGATCCGCAACCTGGCCAAGCTGGCGCAGGAACGCTATCGCGCCGCCGGCGAGGTGTCCAAGGCCGCTTCGGTGGACATCGCCGTCGCCGTCCTGGGCTTTCTGGTCGGGGCCGGTTTCGCCCTGGCCGGCGCGGGCGCCGCCTCGCCCATGCTGGGGCTGATGATCGGCCCCCTGTTCGCCCTGCCCTTCATCCTGCCCGGCGAACTGCGCCAGTCGGCCGGCGGGACCGTGGATCGCGCGCGGCTGAAGACCTACGCCGCCTACGGCTATCCCATCGCCGCCTCCTTGACCCTGACCCTGGTCCTGGCCTCGACCGACCGTTTCCTGCTGGCCGCCTTCATGGATGCGGGGGCGGTCGGCGCCTATCACGCCAGCTACAGCCTGGCGAACCGCACCCTGGATGTGATGTTCATCTGGCTGGGCGCGGCCGGCGCCCCGGCCATGGTCATGGCGCTGGAGCGCGGCGGCCGCGAGGCCCTGCGCCAGACGGCTCAGGAACAGGGTTCGACCCTGATCCTGATCGGCCTGCCGGCCGCCGTCGGCCTGGCCCTGGTCGCCCGCCCCCTGGCGGAGCTGATGATCGGCCCCGACCTGCGCGTCGCCGCCGCCCTGGTCACGCCTTGGATTGCGGCCTCGGCCTTCATGTCCGGCCTGATCGCCTATTATTTCGGCTTCGGCTTCACCCTGGCCAAAAAGACCGGCCTGCTGCTGGTCACCATGGCCATACCCGCCTTCGCCAATATCGTCCTGAACCTGGTGCTGATCCCCCGTCTTGGCGTTCTGGGCGCCGCGGTCGCCACGGCCTTCAGCTTCGCCATAGGCCTGACCGCCTGCCTGTTGATCAGCCGCCGCGCCATCGCCCTGCCCATCCCATGGGAGGCCCTGATCCGTTGCGGCCTCGCCTCGGTCGGCATGGCCCTGGTGGTCTGGCGCCTTCCGCCCCTGGGCGGTTTTGTCGAACTGGTGCTGGACGCGAGCGTCGGCGGGCTGGTCTATGCGGCCCTGGCGCTCACCCTGAACGCCGCCGGGGTGCGCGACGTGCTGAACCGATTGATCCAGTCCCGACGGGGGGCGCAGGCATGAGCGGCTCCCGCGCCGACATCCACGACAATCCCGGCTGGGTCGCCGCCCGGCCCCGGTTGTCGGTCCTGATCCCCTTCCTGGGCGACGATCCCGAGCCGCTGTTGCGCCGGCTGGATACCGAAGCCCCCACCCTGGCCGCCCGAGTCGAGCTGATCCTGTTGGACGACGGCACGGGCGACGCGGCCCTGACCGCCCGACTGAAGACCGCGCTGGACGCCCTGGCCCTGCCTGCCCGCCTCGTCACCCTGTCCGCCAACGAAGGCCGGGCGCGGGGCCGCAACCGCCTGACCATCGCCGCCCGCGCCGGATCCTGGCTGTTCCTCGACAGCGACATGAAGCCCGACAGCCCGCGCTTCCTCCAGACCTGGGTCGATCTGATCGCGCGCGACGACCCGGCCGTGGCCTTCGGCGGCTTCTCGCTGAAACAGGCGCCGCGCGACCGCCGCTTCGCCGTCCACCGCGCCCTGTCCGGCGCCAGCGAGTGCGTTCGGGCCGCCCAGCGCGCCAAGACGCCCGAGAAATACGTCTACACCTCCAACCTGCTGGTCCGGCGCGATGTCTTCGCCGTCGAATCCTTCGACCCCGGCTTCACCGGCTGGGGGTGGGAGGATGTAGAATGGGCCATGCGGGTCGCCCGCCGGTTCCAGGTGGTCCACATCGACAATCCGGCCACCCACATGGGCCTGGACACCGTGCCGGACCTGGCGCGCAAGTTCGACCAGGGCGCGGCCAACTTCGCCCGCGTCGTCGCCCTTCATCCCGCCATCGTCCAGACCTACCCCAGCTACAAGGCCGCCCGCGCCCTGAAACGCCTGCCGTCCCTGCCCCTGATCCGTCGCATGGCCCGGGGCGCGGCCCTGTCGCCCCTGTTGCCGACCCGCACCCGCGCCTTCGCCCTGCGTCTTTACCGGGCGGCCGTCTATGCGGACGCGATCTGATGCGGGATGTCGCCGTCGTCATCCCCACCCTGCGTCGCCCGGTCATGCTGGAGCGGGCCCTGCGTTCGGTCTTCGACCAGGTCGGATCCCTGGACCGGATCGCCGCCGTGGTCGTCGCCGACAATGACCCCGACGGTTCGGCCGCCGCCCTGATCGACCGCCTCCGGGCCGAGGCGCCGGTTCCCTTGACCTACGCCCACGCCCCCGTCCCCGGGGTCGCCACGGCCCGCAACATCGGCTTGGCCGCTGCCGACGCCCCCCTGATCGCCTTCCTGGATGACGACGAGGCCGCCTCCCCCGGCTGGCTGGCCGCCCTGTTGCAGGCCCAGGTTCAGACCGACGCCGACGTCCTGTTCGGCCCGATCCGGGGCCGCGTGCCTGAGGGCACGGGATGGACCACCGCCTATCTGGAACGCTTCTTCGGCCGGGACGGCCCAACAGAGAGCGGCCTGACCGACCAGGTCCACGGCTGCGGCAACAGTCTGATGGTCCGCGCCACGGCCCTGCCCGGCCCCGCCCCCTTCGACGCCGCCATGGACCAGACGGGCGGCGAGGACGACCGCCTGTTCACCGCCCTGCAAGCGCGCGGCGGCCGGTTCGGCTGGGCCGCCGACGCCTGGGTGGACGAGTTCGCGCCCCCCGACCGCGCCACCCTGAACTACGCCCTGCTGCGCGCCTTCGCTTATGGCCAGAGCCCCAGCCAGATGGCCGCCGCCCGCCGCGACTGGCCCGGCGTCGCCCGCTGGATGCTGATCGGCGCCGCCCAGGCCGCCGTCTGGGGCCTCGCCTCCTTCGCCCTCACCCTGCTCCGCCGCCCCGCCCGCGCCGAAACCCTGGACCGCACTGCGCGGGGATTGGGAAAGGTCTTCTGGACCAAGGGGTTCGAGCCGAAACTCTATGGCGCGGCGATGGTGCGGCGGAGCACGACCTGAGCCGGGACTATGGGTCAGCGCGCACAATTCCGAAGACGAACCGCCGTCTTATCAAGCGGTTGAAAATAAAAACGGCGGTCAAACCACCACTCTGCGGATCAGAAGTATGATCTGGCGCTGGTCTTTGACATCGCTATCGGATCCGAGCGTGAACGCCACTGAGGTGGGACTCATTGCACAGTACAATTTGAGCGCAGCATTTTCCGCCTCAATAACAGAGACTTGCCTCAAATTGCACAGATTGCACTCATTTTTCTCGAGCGCCACTCACCGACGTCGGCTCTACGTCAGCCCGCCAGCCGGCTGAGGAACTTCGGCGGCTTATAGGTCGAGCGGTTCATGACCACCCCGGCGATACGGCCGCCGACGGCCTCGATCTCGTCGCGCAGGATCACCGGTCCGCTCGCGGTCGCCCCGCCGGCCGCCACCACCAGCACCGTCATGTCGACGAAGGGCGCCAGGATGATCGCCATATCGTTGCGGTCGGCCGCCGGGCTGTCGATGACGATGGTGTCGGCGTGCGGCCTCAGGGCGTCCCAGTAGCGGGGCTCCCCCACCGCCTCGACGCGGTGGCCCGACCGCAGGGACTCCATATGGAACTGGGTCGTCCACAATCGCCCGCCCAGGCAAGGGCGTGCGGTCAGCAGGCGCGCGGGCGGAATGGGCTTGCCGTCCCGCCCCGTCGGGGCCGGCGTGACGGCGAAGAAGCTGGAGCCGTCGGGCGAGGCCTGGGCCGGCTTGCCCAGTTGGCCAAACCGGTCCGGTTCGGCGGCGATGGCGTCCAGCTGGCCCTGCTGGGCCAGGTCGCCGTCCACCAGCCAGACCGGCTTGCGCGCCCGCACGGCGGCCAGACGCGCGAACTCTCGCGCCACGGTCGAGACGCCTTCTCCGCTCGTGGCGGCGGCGAACTGGATCACGCGGGCGCGATGCGCCGGAGCAGGCCCCAGCGCCGCCCACAGGCCAGCCATCTCTGACGTCAAATCGACCATCGAATCGCTATGCGCGCTCCACCAGGTCCCAGCCTATCACGGCCACGCTGTCAGTGCGCCTTGGCCGGCGCCACCGCCAGGACCGGCATGTCCAGGGTCCGCCGCACCGAATCCGGCGTCGAAAAGCCCCGCCGCGTGAAGATCCGCAGCAGGCCCAGGCACAGGGCCGTGAAGCCGGCGAACAGGAAGACGGCGGCCAGGGCCGGAACCTTCAGGCTCTTGCCGGTCGCCGGCGGCTGCGCCCGCTCGATCACGGTGACATTGTCGGCGCCGGCGGCGACCAGGGCGTTGTCGGCGCGGCTCTGGCTCTCGCGCTGCTGGAACTCGCGGATGTTGGCGGTCAGGACTTCGCGATTGCCCGCCAGGGTCGCGTTTTCCGACTCCAGCGCCGTCAGCCGCGCCTGCCGCGCCCGAATGTCCGTCAATTGACGATCCAGGGCCGAGAGCCTTGCCGCCAGGGCGTCGCGGTCGGCCTGGGTGTTGATCCGATTGGTCTCCAGCTCGGTCCAGACCGGGTTCGGCCCCGTGCGGACCTCCTTGGGCCCCACCGCCGTACCCGTACCCACATAGGCCTGAAGCTGGGCGATCCGCGCCTCGATGTCCCTCACCGGCTGGGCGTCGGGCTGGTAGCGGGACAGCAGTTGTTCCCGCTCCGTCCGCAGTTGCAGCACCTGGTCCTGGGCCGAGATGTTCAGGTCCTGCTGTAGCGCCACTTCGGCCGGCGTCGCCGCCTGCTGCGCCACCAGGGTGTTCAGCCTCTGGCTGGTCTGATTCAACAGGCTCTGGGTCGACATCCGGTCGGTGAAGACCGTCTGATAGACGGCGGCCAGGGTCGTCTTGGCGGCGGTGAAGTCGCCGATATCGTTGCTGGTCAGGAACTGCTCATAGGCCTGATCCGCCGCGCTCAGATCGCCTTCGAACGCCAGTCTCTGGGTGGCGATCGCCGGGGTCTTGTCCTGGAACACCTCGCGGCGATAGGCGAGGTATTGCTCGATCACCGTGTTCAGCACCCGCGCCGCCCGTTCGGGATCGTCGGCCTCATAGCTCAGGCGGATGACCGCGCTGCCCGGCGCCGTGCCGACGCCCAGGCTTCCGCCGACCACCTTTCGGGCCGCCGCCTCGGCCTGCGCCTTGGATCCCGTCGGCGTCTTGCCCAGGATCGCCGCCGCCCCCAAGGCCTCGACCACGCGCTGGCGCACCTGCCCCGAACTCAGGATCGCCGCCTCAGAACTCGCGACCTCGTCCCCCTGCGGCGCCTGCCCCCGCTCCGCCGTGCCGACGCGCGGCTGATAGACATATTCCTGGCCCACGCCCGCAAACACCGCGCCTTGGGCCGTATAGGTCTTCTTCAGCGTCAACACCGCCGCCGTACCCAAGGCGAAGATGACCAGGAAGACGACGATCATCAGCAGCAGTTCGCGGAACAGCAGGCCGACGACATCCAGCACGCCGTAACGCGGTCGGGTCGTGACATAGGCCGTCGAACGCATGGGCGGGCGAATCCAGGAAACTCTTGGTCCGTTTCACCTTTCGCCCACCGGCGTTAACCATCGGTTACCCATAAGGCGCGAGGCTGCAATCAACCTGTTTTCGTCGGACCAAACCGATTCCATGACGCCAGATCGCCGACTGTTCCTGCTGGCCCTCGGATCGGCCGCCGCGACCCTGGCCGCTTGCGGCGGGGGCAACGCCGCCCGCATGCCGCGCCCCATCGCTCGCACCGACAGGGTGCAGACCTCCAGCCGCGAGGACTTCCCGGCGATCCCCTTCGCCGACTGGACCGACGAAGAGCCGGAATACCTGCTCTACCCCGGCGACGAGATCGAGGTGGCCCTACCCACTGCAACCGAACTGACCCGCACGCTGAAGGTCGGCCCGGACGGACGCGTGGCCCTGCCTTTGATCGGTCAGGTGATGGCGGCCGACCGCACCCTGCCCGAGCTGGAGCGCGACGCCTCCTCGGCCTACGCCTCGCAACTGGTGCGTCCGGTGGTGGAGGTGACGTTGAAGCAGGCCGGCCCGATCCGGGTCTGGATCGACGGCGAGGTGCGGACCCCGGGCGTCATCGAGATGACCGGCGACCTGGACGCCTATCAGGCCGTCGTCCAGGCGGGCGGCTTCCTGCCCTCGGGCAAGCCGGATCGCGTGGCGCTGATCCGGCGCGGCCCCGGCGGGTCGCGCATGATGCGGGTGGTCGATCTGCGCCCACGTCGCGGCGAGGTCGTGGCCTTGCGTCGCGGCGACATCATCTTCGTGCCGCGTTCGACGCTCGGCGAACTCGCCGCCTTCTTCACTCAGGTGCGCGCCGCCATGCCGATCGGCTTCAGCTATTCGATCAACGGATCGAACGGCAACGGCTACGCCACCTTCTAGAGATCAGGCGGCCAGCCGCACCACGCCCATGTCGATATACCGGCGCGCGGCCTTCTGCGCTTCGGCGATCTCTTCGCGTTCCATCTCCAGGCTCATCTCGCGGCGATAGACGCGCGCTTCGATCGAACCCTTCATGGCGGCGAGGTTGAAAATCATGTGGGCCGAGACCCGGTCCATCGGGCAACCGCCCGATCCGGCCGAATACATCATGCCCAGCTTGAACAGGTCGTCGCCCGACATATCGGTCGTCGGCAGCGGCAGGCCCTCGGTCTCCGAGTTGGCCTGCAGGTCGTGCGCCATTTCTTGCGCGTTCATCACCGTATCTCCTGAACGGGCTCCGTTCTGGGCCCGCCTCTGATCACGCATCAAATACCGCCGGTTTGAAGTTAAAGTTAACAGCGAAATCCGCCGCCAAACTTTTAAGTAAAGCAGGAATGAATACTCCCACGACGATTCAGAAGTTTGAAATCTGTTGGAAATCTCTTGTTTACGACTTTCGAGCCCGTTGACCGAACAGGATCGCCCGCGCCGCTTCCGAATCCTTGCCGGACGCGCCCGCATTTCCCCGTCGATCTTCCAGCAGGGCTCGCCCGATCTTGACCGCCGGCCGCGCCCCGACCCGTTCGAGCCAGGCCGCAAGATTTGGAAACTCGTCCAGGGTCTGGCCTTGCAATTTCGGCAAGATCCACGGCCAGGCGGCCATGTCCGCGATGGAGTAGTCGCCGGCCAGGTATTCACGGTCTTGCAGGCGCCGATCCATCACGCCGTAAAGCCGATGGGTCTCGTTCGTATAGCGTCGCACCCCATAGGCGATCTGGCGCTGATCCCGGATCATGGCCGGCGCATACTGGCGGAAATGGTGCGTCTGGCCCGCCATAGGTCCCAGCCCGCCGACCTGCCAGAACAGCCACTGATCGACCTCGACCCGGGCGCGCGTCTCCGTAGGATAGAAGCGTCCCGACTTGTTCCCGAGGTACTGCAGGATAGCCCCGGACTCGAAGATAGAGATCGGCTCGCCCCCCGGTCCGGCAGGATCGACAATGGCCGGCATTCGCCCGTTGGGGCTTATGGCCTGGAACGCCGGGTCGAACTGCTCGCCGACGCCAATATCGAGCGGCTTGACCTCATAGGGGAGCGCCATCTCCTCCAGCGCGATAGAGACCTTCCATCCGTTCGGCGTAGGCCAGTACCAGAGTTGGATCGGTGCGGTCATCGACGGCCTCAATGAATGTCTTGCTGACATTTGGGCGCGTCGACGGCCCCCCGCAACGGGCGTTTCATTCCTGACACGATCGTTCAGGAGGCGTTCAGGCGAGAAATCCGAGCTTGGCCCTCATCAACGGGCCAGTTCGTCGTTTCCGTCGGCGGCCCAGAATGGAGCAAGAAAATGAACCGCTTCACCAAGGCAGCCGTCGTCGCCATCGCCCTGTCCACCACGGCCGTCCCCATGCTGGCCGAGGCCCAGAACCGCGACCGTCGGGAATATCGTGAAGATCGCCGCGATGACCGGCGTGACTATCGTGACGAACGTCGGGACGACCGCCGGGACTGGCGTCAAGGCGACTACAACAATCGCCAGGACTATCGTCAGGACCGCCGTGACGACCGGCGTGATTATCGCGATGACCGCCGCGACTATCGCAACGACCGTTGGGATCGCAGCAATCGCGATTGGTGGCGCGGGCGGTCGGACTTCCGTGGGTATAACGGCCCGCGTTCCGGCTATTGGTATGCGCCCAGCTACGGCTACTACAGGGTCGAACCGCGCTACTCCGGCTATCGCTGGAGAACGGGCGGATACCTGCCGGCTCAGTACCGCAGCTACTATGTCAGCGACCCCTACTTCTACAATCTGAGGCCGGCTCCGCGCGGCTACCGCTATGTCCACGCCGGCAGCGACATTGTGCTGATCGCGGTCGCCACCGGCCTGATCGCCAGCGTCCTGGCCAACGTCTATTAAAGATGCCGGATAGGTGAAGCTGAAAGCCCCGCGAGACCCGTTCGCGGGGCTTTTTGACAGGCGGATTTCGATGAGAAAACTGTTCAGTCAGGGTTCATCGACAGGGCGCAATCATCCCCACGAGCCGCCGGAGAACCGGCGTGCAGGAACAAAAGACCATGAAACGCCTCCTTATGGCTTTCACCGCAGTCGCCGCCGTAGCAGGGCCGCTCGCCGCCCCGGTCCAGGCCCTGGCGCAGGAGGATCAGCCTCGTCGCGAACAGCGCGACGCCGACCGCCCCCAACGCCCGCAGATCTCGCGCGGTGAACGTCCGACGCCCAACCGTCCGAACGCGTCTCGCCCGGAAGCCGCGCCCCCGGCGGAACGGCCTCAGAACAGCGCACCTCGCCCAGATCGGCCGAGGACCGACGAATCCCGCCCCTCGCGGCCGGACCGTCCAAACACCGGCAGCGGCTCTGACCGCCCTTCCCGCCCCGATCGGCCGGAAGGCGGTTGGAACCGGCCCGACAGGCCGGAAAACGGCGCCGGTCGTCCTGACCGGCCCGACGCCGGCGGCAGGCCGGAGCGGCCAGGCGACGATGCGGGGCGTCCAGATCGTCCGAGCAATGGCGGGAACCGGCCGGACCGGCCGAATGACAACTGGAACCGACCCAGCCGCCCTGACCGTCCCGGCTCGGGCTGGAACCAGGACCGTGACCGGCATGACGACTTCCGGCGCCGCTTCAACAGCGATCAGTGGCGGCGCGACTTCTATCGGAACCACCGCTCTGACTGGTGGCGGAACGACCGACGCTTCCATGGCTACAGCGGCGTGCGGATCGGCTTCTATTTCGCGCCGGGCTGGGGCTACTACAGCGTCCCGCGCTCCTACTGGGGTCGCTACTGGTCGGTAGGCAACTATCTGCCGGACGTCTTCTGGCGCTACCGGCTGGAGGACTGGCGCACCTATGGCCTGGGCTATCCGCCCGAGGGCACGCGCTGGGTGCTGGTCGACAACACCATCTATCTGATCGACGAGTACGACGGCTATATCATCGACGTCATTCGGGACGCCTGGCGCTGGTAGTCTCGACGAAGAAGGCCCGGAGAGCGATCTCCGGGCCTTTTTACTAGAATGGGTCGCTCAAGCAGAGAGCGGCCGCGCCGCGAGCGTTAGCGGCCAGCCGGGGGTTTGGGGGCCGCAGCCCCCAAAATCAAAGCCCCAGCTTGGCCTTCAGGATGTCGTTGACCGCCGCGGGATTGGCCTTGCCGCCGGTGGCCTTCATCACCTGACCGACGAACCAGCCCAGGGCCTGGGGCTTCTCGGCGACCGCAGCCGCCTTGTCCGGGTTGGCGGCGATGATCTCATCGACCGCCTTCTCGATAGCGCCGGTGTCGGTGACCTGTTTCAGACCATGCTTCTCGACCACTTCGGCGGGCGAGCCCTCGCCGTTCCAGACGTGATCGAAGACCTCCTTGGCGATCTTGGAGGAGATAACGTTGGTCTCAATCAGTTCGACCAGCTGGGCCACATGGGCGGCCGGCAGCGGGTTCTCGCTGAAGTCCTTGTGGTCGGCGGCCAGGCGCGCCGAGATCTCGTTGGTGACCCAGTTGGACACCAGCTTGGCGTCGCGGCCTTTCGCGGCGGCCTCGAAATAATCGGCCTTGGCCTGTTCCGAGATCAGCACGATGGCGTCGTATTGGGACAGGCCGTACTGGTCCATCAGCCGTTTGCGCTTGTCGTCCGGCAGTTCAGGCAGGGACGCCTTGATCTCGGCGATCCAGGCCTCTTCCAGGTCCAGCGGCAGCAGGTCGGGATCGGGGAAATAGCGATAGTCCTGCGCCTCTTCCTTGGACCGCATCGAGCGCGTCTCGCCGGCCGTCGGATCATACAGGCGCGTCTCCTGAGTAATCGAGCCGCCGTCCTCCAGAATCTCGATCTGACGGCGCGCCTCGTACTGGATGGCCTGGGAGATGAAGCGGAACGAGTTGACGTTCTTGATCTCGCAGCGCGTGCCCAGGAAGCTGAAATCGCCGCTGGCCTTGAACTTCTCGTAGTTGCCCGCACGGCAGACCGAGACGTTCACGTCGGCGCGCAGATTGCCCTTCTCCATGTCGCCGTCGCAGGTGCCCAGATAGATCAGGATGGTCCGGATCTTCTTGACGTAGGCCACCGCCTCTTCCGGCGTGCGCAGGTCGGGGCGCGAGACGATCTCCATCAGGGCGGTGCCGGCCCGGTTCAGGTCGACATAGCTCTCGGTCGGCGACAGGTCGTGGATCAGCTTGCCCGCATCCTGCTCCAGGTGCAGCCGCTCGATGCCGACGTTGAAGAAGCTGCCGTCCTCGGCCTCCACCTCGACCACGCCTTCGCCGACGATGGGATAATAGAGCTGGCTGATCTGATAGCCGGTGGGCAGATCGGGATAGAAGTAGTTCTTGCGGTCGAACTGGCTGCGCTTGTTGATCTGCGCGCGCAGGCCCAGGCCGGTCTTCACCGCCTGTTCGACGCAGTGCTTGTTCAGCGTCGGCAGCATGCCGGGGAAGCCGGCGTCCACCAGCGAGACCTGTTCGTTCGGTCCCGCGCCGAAGCCGACGGCGGCGCCGGAGAAGAGCTTGGCCTTGGAGGCCACCTGGGCGTGGATCTCCAGCCCCATGACGATTTCCCAATCGCCGGTGCGGCCCTTGATCGTTTTCGAGTTCGGAACAGTGTCGGTCATGGGTTCGTCCTAGCGCCGTCGGCGGCGGCGAGAAAGAGGCTGTCTTGAGGGTGTCGCGAAATCGCGCTCAACATCGGTCGCCTCAATGGAGAATCCCATGTCCAAGACCCTGTTCGCCGCCGCTGCGGCCTCCCTGCTTCTGGTCGGCGCCGCCTCGGCCCAGACCGCCCCGGCTCCGGCGCAAGATCACGCCCATGACGAGCACCACGCTGCGCATCCGACCATCGACAGCCCGATCGAGGCCCTGGTGAACGATCCGGCGACCAAGGCGGTGCTGGAGAAGCACCTGCCCGGCATGGACAAGCATCCCGCCTATGGCCAGTTCAAGGGCATGACGCTGCGGCAGGTTGCGCCCTACTCCCAAGGCAACATCACCGACGAGAAGATCGCGGCGATCGAAGCCGACCTGAAGGCGCTGCCGACGGAGTAAGATGCGAGGGCCGCCGCAGCTGCGGCGGCCCTATCCGTCCCAGTCATCGGGAGAAATCGGTTGGGGCGGATCAATAGGTCGGCGCGGCTCGTCCGGCATGAATCCCAAGCGCGCGACAAGCACCCCCACCCCAGCTAGAATAGTTGAGACCAGCATCATCTGCCAAATCGGGTAGACTCCGATTGGAGATGTTATAATCGCCAAGAACAGGCTCCCCAGGGAAAGACTACAGCCGGCGACGACCAGCAACAGCTTTCCCATCAGTTCACCACCACTGGCCCGGCTTGGCCGTGAAGCCCGCCGCCTTTTCAAGCGCGGCCCCGACCTGGAAGACGGTCGCCTCGTCCAGGGCCTTGCCGATGACCTGGAGGCCGAGCGGGAGGCCGCCGGAATCGACGCCGGCGGGGACCGAGAGGCCCGGGAGGCCGGCCAGGTTGGTCGTGACCGTGAAGACGTCGTTCAGATACATGGTCAGGGGGTCGATCTGCTTGTCCCCCAGAGCAAAGGCGGCCGACGGGGTCGAGGGGGTCAGGATGGCGTCGACCTGGCCCCAGACATTGTCGAAGTCCTCGGCGATGCGGCGACGCACCTTCAGGGCGCGGACGTAATAGGCGTCGTAGAAGCCGGCCGACAGCACATAGGCGCCGATGGTCAGGCGACGCTGGACCTCCTTGCCGAAGCCCTCTGCGCGCGAGGTGGCGTAGAGGTCGTCCAGCGAGCTGAACTGATCCGCCCGGTGCCCGAACCGCATGCCGTCGTAACGGGCCAGGTTGGACGAGGCCTCGGCCGGCGCCACGATATAATAGGTCGGCAGGGCGTATTTGGTGTGCGGCAGGCTGATCTCGACGATCTCGCAGCCGGCGTCCTTCAGCCAGGCCACGCCCTGATCCCACAGGGCCTGGATCTCGGCGGGCATGCCGTCCACGACATATTCACGCGGCACGCCGATGCGCAGGCCCTTGACCGACTTGCCGACCGACTGGGTCCAGTCGGGCGTCGGGATGTCCAGACTGGTGGAGTCCTTGGCGTCGAACGAGCACATGGATTGCAGCAGCAGGGCCGCGTCCTCGACCGTCTTGGTGATCGGGCCGGCCTGGTCCAGCGAACTGGCGAAGGCCACCATGCCGAAGCGGCTGGCGCGGCCATAGGTGGGCTTGATCCCGACCGTGCCGGTGAAGGCGGCGGGCTGGCGGATCGAGCCGCCGGTGTCGGACGCGGTGGCGGCCAGGCACAGGTCGGCGGCGACGGCCGAGGCCGAACCGCCCGAGGATCCGCCCGGCGTCAGATCGGCGTTGGAGCCGGCCGATTTCCACGGATTGACCACCGGACCGAAGGCCGAGGTCTCGTTGGACGAGCCCATGGCGAATTCGTCCATGTTCAGCTTGCCCAGCATGACCGCGCCGTCGCGCCACAGATTGGCGGTGACGGTCGATTCATACGGCGGCACGAAGCCGCGCAGCATGTTGGAGCCGGCCGTGGTCTGGACGCCCTCGGTGCAGAACAGATCCTTGATGCCCAGCGGCGCGCCTTCCAGCACCCCGCCCTCGCCGGCGGCGATGCGGGCGTCGGAGGCGCGGGCCATGTCCATGGCCTTGTCCGCGGTCACCTCGACATAGGCGTTCAGCGTCGGATTGGCGGCCTCGATATTGGTCAGGAAGGCCTGGGTGATTTCGGCCGAGGAAAAGTCCTTGGCCTTCAGGCCGTCGACGGCGCCCTTCAGGGTCAGTTTGGTCAGGTCGCTCATGACTATTCGACCACCTTGGGCACGACGAAGAAGCCGTCGGCGGACTTAGGGGCGTTGGACAGGACGGCGTCGATCTTGTCGCCGTCGGTGACCACGTCCTCGCGCAGGCGCAGGGGCTGGGCGACGTTCGAGGTCATGGGCTCGACGCCGTCGACATCGACCTCGTTCAGCTGTTCGATCCACTGCAGGATGCCGTTCAGCTCCTGGGCCAGCGGCTCCAGCCGATCCTCGGGGGTCTTGATGCGGGCGAGATGCGCAACCTTGCGCACCGTCGCAGCGTCGATGGCCATGCGGCCCTCCAATGCACGTCGATAATGGGGTCTAGGGGGCGGGATTAGCGGCACAGGCGCGGATTCACAAGAACATCGCCCCGCTGGCGCGCCACTGGCCGGATATGGGTCGCATCCCGTGTCGTAAAAACAGGGTGACAAACCGCCAAACCGCCAAAACTCACTGCATCGCGCCCTCCCGCGTTTACGACCTGAAACTATAACCCGGCCGGAAAGAGCGATGGGTTGGCGGGCGTGAAATCAGCCTCAAACGCTTGTGCAGACGCAGTACAGCGTGGGCGATCAATAAATTTTGTCGGCTGGTCGCCGCGCTGTTCAGCGCAAGCAGTCAGGCAGCGGCTCTGCACGCGGCGCGCGCCAAACGATGGGGTTAGATCGCCCCGTGACCCCGGCAGACAGGAGATGCGGGTGCTGCTCCGGCCAAGTCAGATTGTACTGCATCAGCACGACTTCCTGGCCGCCGCTCGGGCCGGGGATGACCACATCGAGGTCGAGCGTAACGGACATGATCCGTTCTTCATCGCCAGGTTGCCTCGCTATGCAGCCAACCGGCACCTGGCTGCCGCTCCAGTTCGCCACACGTTCAAGCTGGAACAGCCGTTCACCGTCGCGACCGGGGACTCCGATGTAGAGCATCGCTGCCCGTCCGTTCCTGCCTTGGGATTTGCCGTACAGGCGAACGCCGGGCGAGCCGAGAAGGAGGCCCGCGCTTTTCTCTTGGGGTGTCAGCACTCCGGCCTCAACGGGCCTCAACTTCATCGAAGTCACCGGGGGAAAAGCCGATACAGGGCTCGCTGCAATCGCCATGACGACAAGCGCAACCACCCGTGAAATCGTACGCATCACGCCCTCCCCGGCCGAGATTTCTCGAACCATCGCCTTTGACTTAAGCCCGCGCCGGTCCTAACCGCAGGCCGTGCCCGTTCTCGACCTCCTCGACCTGCCCGCCGCCTGCCCGCCCGACACCCCGTGGATGGGGCTGGATCTGGGCGAGAAGACCATTGGGGTGGCGGTGTCGGACGCCACGCGCCTGATCGCCTCTCCGCTCCAGCTGATCCGCAAATCCAAGTTCACCCTGGAGGCCGAGCAGCTGTTCAAGCTGATGGCCCATCGCAAGGTCTCGGCCCTGGTGATCGGCCTGCCCGCCAATATGGACGGGACCGAGGGGCCGCGCGCCCAGTCGTGCCGCGCCTTCGCCCGCAATCTGGAGCGGCTGCGGCCCATCAACGTCGCCTTCTGGGACGAGCGGCTGTCCACCAGCGCGGTCGAGCGGTTCCTGATTGAGGACCTGGACCTGAACCGCAAGCGCCGGGCGCAGGTCGTGGACCGCACCGCCGCCGCCTGGATCTTGCAGGGGGCGCTGGATCGGGTGCGGGATCAGGCGACCTGGGTTTGACGGGGCTGATCGCCGGCGTCCTGCCGGTCTTTCTGATGATCGCCCTGGGCTATGGGCTGCGAAAATCCGGCTTCCTGCCCGATGAGGCGTGGCGGCCGATCGAGAAGCTGTCGATCAACATCTTTTACCCCAGCTTCCTGATCCCCGCGATCTGGCACGCCGATCTGTCGGGCGGCGGGGCGACGGTGGCGGGGGCTGCGGCGGTGGGGGCGACCCTGATCGTGGCGGCGGCGACGTTCGCCGCGAAACCGCTGATCCCGCTGGACGGGCCGGCCTATACCAGCGTGTTTCAGGGGGTGATCCGCTGGAACAGTTTCGTCTTCGTGCCGGTGATCCAGTCGGTCTATGGCTCGGAGGGCACGGCCATGGCGGCGGTCGCCATCGCCTTCATCATTCCGGTGACCAATATCGCCTGTGTCGCGGTGCTGGCCAAATGGGGTTCGTTGAAACGCGAGCCCTCGGCCCTGGGGCTGGCGAAATCGATGCTCGCCAATCCGATCCTGCTGGCCTGTCTGATCGGCCTGGCGCTGAACCTGTTGCGCGCGCCGCTGATCCCGGGCCTGTCGGACGCGATGGACCTGCTGGGGGCCGCCGCCCTGCCGCTGGGGCTGATCGTCGCCGGGGCGGGGCTTTCGTTCGCCGAGGTCAAGCGCCGCCAGGGAACCATCGCCGCCGTGACCCTGGTCAAGCTGGGGGTCATGCCACCGCTGATGTGGTTCATCGCCTGGGCCCTGGGCGGCGACAGCCTGGCCCAGGGGATCGCCCTGATCTGCGGGGCGGCGCCGGGATCGGCGGCCTCCTACATCCTGGCGCGCCAGATGGGCGGGGACGCGCCCCTGATCGCGGGGGTCATCGCCCTGACCACCGTAGGCAGCGCCGTGGTCATTCCAATCCTTCTGATGCTGTTCCACTTCACCTGACGGGCGCCCGACACTGGCGTTTGCACCGACTCCCGCCTATAGGCGCGTCTCGATGACCCAGCCCCACGACGTCACCGACCAGACCATTCGCGAGCGGCTGGTTCCGTTCCCCAAGGCCCACTTCCTGGCCGCCTCGGACCTGAACCCCTTCGTCACGCCGCAGTTGCTGGATCTCGGCGACGCCTTTGTGGATTTCAATCGCCAGTCGTCCAAGGCCCTGGACCTGCTGCACGGGCGCACGGTGGTGAACCTGTTCTTCGAGAACTCGACCCGCACCAGTTCTTCCTTCGAGATCGCCGCCAAGCGGCTGGGCGCCGATGTGGTGACCATGCCGGTCGGCTCGTCCTCGGTGAAGAAGGGCGAGACCCTGATCGATACGGCGGTGACGCTGAATGCGATGAAGCCGGACATTCTGGTCATCCGCCACTCGGCCTCGGGCGCGGCGGAGCTGCTGAGCCAGAAGGTCGGCTGCGCCGTCGTCAACGCCGGGGACGGCCGGCATGAACACCCGACCCAGGCCCTGCTGGACCTGCTGTCGATGCGTCGCGCCTTCGGCGACGTAACCAGCCTGACGGTCGCCATCTGCGGCGACATCACCCACAGCCGTGTGGCGCGGTCGAACGTGGCGATGTTGCAGATGATGGGGGCGCGGGTGCGCCTGATCGGCCCGCCGACCCTGGTGCCGGGCGACGCCGACCGCTGGGGCTGCGAGGTGTTCCATGACATGCGCGAGGGGCTGGCCGGCTGCGACGTGGTGATGATGCTGCGGCTTCAGCTGGAGCGGATGGCCGGCGCCCTGGTGCCCTCGACCCGCGAATATTTCCGCTTCTGGGGCCTGGACCGCGAGAAGCTGGCCTGGGCCAAGCCGGGCGCCCGGGTCATGCACCCCGGGCCGATGAACCGGGGCGTCGAGATCGATTCCGACGTGGCCGACGACCTGGACGTCTCCCTGATCCAGGATCAGGTCGAGATGGGCGTCGCCGCCCGCATGGCCGTGCTGGCCTCCCTGTCGGCCCGTTGGGGGGACAAGTGATGACCACCGTCGCCATCCTAAACGCCCGCCTGCTGGATCCCGCGACGGACTATGACGGTCCCGGCGGCGTCTTGATCGAAGACGGCCGCATCGTGCGCGTCGTTCACGGCGCATCGCCCATCGACGCCGACCAGGTCATCGACGCGGACGGCCTGTGCCTGGCGCCCGGCCTGATCGACATCCGGGTCAAGACCGGCGAACCCGGCGCTGAACCGAAAGAGACGCTGAAGTCCGCCAGCCTGGCCGCCGCGGCCGGGGGCGTGACGACCATCGTGGTTCAGCCCGACACCGATCCCGCCGTGGACGACCCGGCGATGATCGACTTCATCCAGCGTCGCGGCGCGGCCCTGAACCTGGTCAATGTCCGGGCGGCCGGCGCGGCGACCAAGGCTCTGGACGGCCAGCGGATGGCCGAGATCGGCCTGATGGACGAGGCCGGCGCCCTGTATTTCACCGACGGCGACAAGGTGATCGTCAACAGCCGCACCCTTCAGCGGGTGATGAGCTACGCCGCCGCCTTCAACGCCCTGATCGCCTGTCGTCCGTCCGATCCGTGGCTGACGGAAGGATCGGTCGCCGCGTCGGGCGAACTGGCCACGCGGCTGGGCCTGTCCGGCAGCCCGGCCATCGCCGAGCGGATCGGGCTGGAGCGCGACCTGGCCCTGGTCGAACAGACGGGCGCCCGGTTCCTGGTGGATCAGATCTCGACCGAAGGGGCGCTGGAGACCTTGGCGCGGGCGCGGGCCAAGGGGCTGGAGGTCGCGGTCAGCGTCTCGATCAACCACCTGTGCTTCAACGAGGTGGACATCGGCGACTATCGCACCTTCTACCGGCTGGACCCGCCGCTGCGCTCCGAGGCCGATCGTCAGGCCCTGATCGAGGCGGTGCGCGAAGGTCTGATCGACGTCATCACCTCAGCCCACGCCCCCGCCCCCGCCGAGGACAAGCGCCGTCCCTTCGCCGAGGCCGCGCCCGGCGCCGTGGGCCTGGAAACCCTGCTGCCCGCCGCCCTGACCCTGCACCACGACGACGGGCTGGACCTGCTGGACGTGCTGCGGCCCCTGACCCAGGGACCGGCGGCCCTGCTGGGCCTCGACGCCGGGGTGCTGGCCGAAGGCGCGCCCGCCGACCTGGTGCTGTTCGACCCCGGCGCGCCGATCATCGTCGATGCGGACAAGCTGCGCTCCAAGTCCAAGAACTCGCCGTTCGACGGGCGCAGGCTGCAGGGCAAGATCGTGGGCACATGGGTGGGCGGCCGCAAGGTCTTCTGACCCGCCCTTCCCTTTCCCGCCGGGAAAGGGCTTTAGCGCACGACGGCCGGAGCGGCCATCAGGGCGGCGCATGGATCCTAGGCACAAGGCCTAGGATGACGGTCTTGGAGGGGTGGGAATGGGAACAGGCGTCACCCCTTCACGCTGCCCGCGAGCATGCCGCGGATGTAGTAGCGTTGCAGGGCGAGGAAGAGGATCAGCACGGGCGCGACCGTGACGACGGCGCCGGCCATCATCAGTTCGACGTCCTGCACATGTTCGCGCGACAGGGCGGCCAGGGCGACCGGCAGGGTGTAGTTCGACTGGTCCGTCAGGACGATCAATGGCCACAGGAAGTCGTTCCAGCTGCCCAGGAAGACGAACAGGCCCAGGGTGACGATGATCGGCTGCAGCGTCGGCAGGACGATGCGGCGGAAGATCTGGCCTTCGCTGGCGCCGTCGATCCGGGCGGCCTCCAGCATCTCGTCGGGAATGCTCAGCGCATACTGGCGCACCAGGAACAGGCCGAAGATCGAGGCCAGCCAGGGCGCCAGGGCCCCGGCATAGGTGTTCACCAGCCCCATCCCCTTCAGCATCAGGAACAGCGGCAAGGTGCCGATCTGGGCCGGCACCACCAGGGCGGCGACCAGGACCTGGAACAGCCGCTCGCGCCCCGTGAACTTCAGCTTGGCGAAAGCGTAGCCGGCCGGGACGGTGAAGCTGAGCGCCAGGAGCGTCGCCAGGGTCGCCAGGGCGAAACTGTTCCACAGATAGCGGCCCATGCCCTGGTTCAGGAACAGGTCGCGGTAATGCTCCAGCGTCCAGTGCGAAGGGACCAGCGGCGGTGGGAAGGTGGCCGCTTCGCCGGTGGGCATGAAGCTGACGGACGCCATCCAGACCAGAGGGAACAGGACGATGAGGGCGATCAGGGCGACGGCGAGGTTGAGGAGGATGGCGCGGATTTTCACAGGCAGCCCTCCCCCATTGCCGTCATCCTAGGGCTTGTCCCTAGGATCCATACTCCCGGTCTCAGAGCGGGGGCACGGCCCATACACCGGGCGTATGGATCCTCGTCACAAGGGCGAGGATGACGGATGTGAGTGGGGCAAGTCACTGATACGCCCCCACCCGCTTGGCCACAGCCAACTGGACCAGGGTAATCGCCAGGATGCACAGGAACAGGACGAAGGCGACCGCGCTGGCGGAGCCCAGGTTCCACCATTTGAAGCCTTCCTCGTACATGAAGTAGAGCACCGTCACCGTGCTCTGGGCCGACCCGCCTTGCGTCATCACATAGGGTTCGGCGAACAGCTGGAAGAAGCTGGCGACCGAGATGATCGAGACCAGCAACATGGTCGGCGCGATGGCCGGAAGGGTGACATGGCGGAACTGTTTCCACGGCCCGGCGCCGTCGATGCGGGCTGCCTCGTACAGGTCGTCCGGCACGGTCTGAAGCACGGCCAGGAAGATCAGCATATTGTAGCCGAAGATCTTCCAGACCACGAACATCAGGATGGCGGGGATGGAGGTCGAGGGCTGGCCCAGCCAGTCCACCGCCGGCAGGCCGATGCTCTCAAGCCCCCAGTTGATGACGCCGTAGCGGGTGTGCAGCAGATAGCGCCAGACCACGGCGGTGGCGACCAGGGTGGTGACATAGGGGGCGAAGAACATGACCCGCCAGATGGGCCGCCACTTCACCACCCGTGCATTCAGGATCACCGCCGCCGCCAGGGAGGCCGCAATGGACAGAGGCACGCCCAGGACCGCGAAGGTCAGGGTGTTCTTCATCGCCCCCCAGAACAGCGGATTGGTCATCAGCCGCTCGTAGTTCTGCAAGCCGACGAAACGCAGATTATCGAGGTTCGCCAGGGCGTAGATGTCGAAGTCGGTCAGGCTGAGCAGCAGGGCCGCGATCACCGGCAGGGCGAAGAACAGGCCGATGGCGATCATGGCCGGGGCGACGAAGGCCCAGGCTGCGCGCTCTCTCGCCGCGCGTCCACGCGACGGCTTCGGTCGGGCCAGGGTCGGATCGGCGACGGTCATACGGCCCTGCCCTGTTCCAGCATCCAGCGGCGTTTCTCCAGCAGCCGATCGACACGGCGGTCGATCTCGGCGGCGGCGGTCTCAGGGCTGTATTCGCCGCGCACCATCCGTTCGGCGACGATCTGCATCTCCGTCACGATCCGCTCCCATTCGGGCGCCTTGGGCACGGCCTTGGCGCGCTCCAACTGGCCCCGGAAGGGCGCCAGCATCGGGTCGCGCTCGATCCTTGCCATGTCCCAGGCGCTCTGGCGCGCCGGCAGGTCGCCGACGATGGTGTTGAACCGGGCCTGGACGGCGGGCTCGGACAGATAGCGGACCAGGGCCCAGGCGGCGTCCTGATGCGGCGAGGACTTGAACACCGCCAGGCTGGAGCCGCCCGGCGCCGAGGCGCCCAGGCCGGTCGGGCCCGGCACGCCGGCCGTAGCCCAGTTCGGCTGGAACGCCGCAGGCAGGCGGGAACGGAAGTCGCCGACGCTCCACGGGCCGGAGAAATAGAAGCTGAAATAGCCGCGCGCGAACTCGGTCCAGACGTTGGAGATCTGCGCCGCCGAAGCCAGGGGCGCCAACCCCTCGGCGAACAGGCTGCGATAGAAGGCCAGGGCCGAGATGAAGCCGGGGTTGGAGAAGTTGCCTCTCGTATTGCGGTCGCGCAGCAGCGGCTCTTCGGTCTGCAATCCGAAAGTGAGCAGCTGCTCGAACTCGTTCAGCGGCAGCAGGATGGCGTAGTTCCCCTCGCCGGCCGCGCGCTTGATCCCGTGCATGGCCCGTTTCCATTCAGCCCAGTCCTGCGGCGGCGCGTCGAAACCGGCGCGGGCCAGCAGATCCTTGCGATAGAAGAGCAGACGCGTATCCACATACCAGGGGGTGGTCATGGCCCGGCCGGCGATCTGATTGGTCTCCAGCACCGCCGGGAACTGGTCGGTCAGCAGGTCGGCGGCTTCGGGCGGGGTCGGCGACAGGGCGCCGATGGCGCTCAGCTCCGCGACCCAGGTGTTGCCGATCTGGCTGACGTCCGGCAGCGACGCCCCGGCGTAGGCGGTCAGCAGTTTCTCGTGCGCGGCGGTCCACGGCAGGGGCTGGACCTCGACCCGGACGCCGGGATTGCGGCGCTCGAACTCGGGCATCAACTGGCCGACCGTCCCGCCCTCGTTGCCCATGGCCCAGAAGCGCAGCACCGTCTCGGCCTGCCCTCGCGGCGTGCAGGCCGAGGCCGCGCCGCCCGCCAGCAGCGCCAAGGCGCCCCGCCTGTGCGGGTCAGGCCTCATGCGGTCAGCCAGCCGCCGGTGAATCCGGCCGTATCCAGGGCCCGGCGGATGTTGGGCTCGCCGCGCATGTAACGCCAAATGAAGTCCGAGCGATGGTTCTCGGTCATGCCGACGATGGGCCCCTGGTCAATGCCCAGATAGTCGTCGGCGACCCAGCCCACGCCGTCAACGATCTTGCCGTGCTGCAACGGCCCGTCGCGCTGGGTCAGGGTCGGGTTGAAACTGTCGAGGAAGCCCCACTCGGTATAGACGCCCGCGCCGAACCGGCTCTTCATCGCCTTGATACAGGGCACGACGATCTCGGGCGCGAAGGCGATGGAGCTGGCCGCCGCCGTGGGGGCGATGGTGCCGTCGTCCCGGTCGCCGGGACCGCGCGCCGAATAGCTGAAGAACTCCCGCTCGCCCCCGTTGATCGTCTGTTTGAAATCGCCCGGCCCATCGCAGGCCGTCAGCCCCCAGGTCTCGGACGAATAGCCGACCCACTGGCCCGGGTTGTCATGGGCGTATTTCTGCTGGGCGTAGACGGCGCGGCGGCTGTTTTCGAAATAGTCCAGATACTCGCCCAACTGGGCCGTCTGACCGCGCATCCAAGCGTCCTGGATGCCGCGGAAGTCGATGTACATATGGCTGTACTGATGGCCGAAGATCGGCGCGAAATTCAGATGCCAGCTGCCCCAGCGGTCGGTCCAGCTCTCGTCATAGCTGGCGGCCCATTCGTGCCAGACATTGACCGAGACGGGGTGGGTCGGGCTGCCGATGGCCAGCAGCAGCAGCAGCATGCCCTCATTATAGACGTGCCAGTCTGAGCGGATGAAGCCGCTCTCGGGATGCCAGCCCATGGTGATCCGGTTGTCGCGCACCACAGCCCAATCCCATTCGATCCGCTCGTACAGGGCCTGGACCCGGCCTCGGATCTCGACCTCGTCCGGGTGGTCGCCGTCGAAATAGCGGGCGGAGAACAGCATGCCGGCGATCAGCAGGGCCGTGTCGACGGTGGACAGTTCGTTGGTCCGGTAGCGATGACCGGTCTCCATCTCGAGGAAATGATAGAAGAAGCCCTTGTGGCCCGCCGTCCCTGAGGCCTCCGGGCCCTGCGGCAGGCTGTGGAAATAGCGGACGGTGATCAGGGTCCGCTCGCGCGCCTCGTCCCGGCTCATCCAGCGCCGCTCGACGCCGATGGGCCAGCAAGTCAGGGCGAAGCCCACCGCCGCGACGGAGCAGAAGGACGGACTGGGCCAGCGGTCGGGCGTCAGACCGGTGCGCCGGTCCGTGACCTTTTCGAACCAGCGGAAGGTGCGTTCCTGAAGCTCGTTGATTTCGCGGTCCAGCCGCAAGGGCCGGCGTTCGGTCCCGTTGACTGCGCCCGTCACCGCCTGCTGCGCCGCCGCCTGGCCTGCGACCATGCCGCCGACCGCCAGGGCCGCAGCCCCTGCCGTGGTTCGCATCAGGAAGTGTCGGCGGTTCATGGGCACGCTCACTGGGTCTGTATCAAGAAGAAGGCCGCCTCCCGCGCAAGCGGAAGGCGGCCCAGGCTCAGGGGGAGTTAGAAGGAGTAGCGGGCGCCGACCTGGAACGTCCGCGTCGGATTAAGAACGTTGCTCGGATTTCCATAGGTCGAGGACGTCACCGTACCGTCGTAATCGGTATAGTTCTTGAAATTGAAGATGTTGATCGCATCGACATAGACCTGCATCTGACCCGCCCCATCGATGTCGATGTTCTTCGTCAGGCGGAGATCCAAGTTCCGATAGGCGAAGGCGTTGGGGATGAAGAAGTTTTCCTTCTCCGGATAGCCCGCATACGGCCGGTAGTAGAAGGTCGATCCTGAACCATCATAGACATTGTAGGGGGTGCCCGAACCGAGGGTCAGGATGCCCGACAGCTGGAAGTCCAGCGGCAGATCAAGGATGCCGTTGGCGACGATCCGGTGACGTTCGTTTTCTGCAGAGTTCCGCATCGGCGAGGTCTCGACCGAGAAGCAGTCGAAGCAGAAGTTGTCGCTGCCGCCGTTCTGCTTGGAATCCGATAGGGTGTAGGCGATGTTCACCCCCCAGCCGGAGTCATGCGTATAGGGCTTGTCCAGCTTGACGTAGAGGGCCTTGAACTCGCGCTCCTTACTGTGATCGGAGACATAGTAGCCGCTGTAAGGGTTGCTGGCGCCGGGCGCACAATAGCCGCCGTTGTCGCCGTAGCCGTCGCCGTCATTGCCATATGTGGGTTCGCGGCAGCGGGTCACATATTGCCAGGTGAACTCGTTCTCGGTCTTGCCGTAGGCCAGGGTGAATTCAGTCTGCCATTCGCCCACACGCTGGCGGACGCCCAGATTGAACTGGTCGGTCCGCGGCGGCTCGAAATCGTTCTTCAGCAGGAAGGCCTCTCCCCTGCCGCTGACGGTGGACAGCAGGGCGTCCAAACCTTCGGTGGTCGAATAGGACGAATTCCATAGGTACGGATTGTCCGAGCTGCCGTCCTGGACCGCGCCAGGCGTGGTGGTGAAGAAGATATTCTTCGTCGTGGTGTAGGGCTTGGCGATCTCGTCGAACGAGAAGTTGAAGTTCACCCGGTCGTAGTAGCGGCCGGCGCCGCCAAAGATGACCGTGCCACGGTCGCCGTACACGTCGTATGAGAAGCCGATCCGCGGTTGGAAGGCCTTGGCGAACGGGTCGCGGTTGCTGCCGGTGGACACGTAATCATCCACATTCAGCCAGCTGGGCTTGTAACCGGCCGGCTTGCCGCCGTCTGTCGAGGCGATCCACTGGTTCAAACCATCGACCACCGAATCGGGCGTGACATAGTCCGGGTTGTTGGCGTTGTCCTCGTAGTCCCAACGGATGCCGAGGTTCAGTTCCAGTTTGTCGGTGATCGCCCAGTCGTCTTGGATGTACAGGCCAAAGACGTTGTTGGTCAGATCGACGACCGGCGTCGCGGTGCCCAGCTGCACGCGATAAGGCACCGAGGCGTCGCCGCTGGCCGCGCCATCCAGGTCATAGAAGAACTCCGGGTTGCGGCTGAACTCCTTCTCGACGTGATAATCCTGCTTCGAGAATTTCGCGCCGAACTTGAACGTGTGAAAACCCTTGAAGGAGACCTCGTTGAAGGTCAGGTCATTGCGGAAGGTCAGAGCTTCATCGGTGATGTCCTGACGGGTGTTGGCCCCGCCCGTGTTCAGGACCGTCACGCCGCCGTATGGATCGTAGCCGTTCTCAAAGATCCGGTAGCTTGCGCCGGCTTCGTCGAAGTTGGCGGCCGTCGGATTGTAGTTGTAGTTGCGGTAATCGACCGCGAACTCGTTCAGGAAGCCTTGTCCCTGCCACTGATAGCGGAGGTTCGCGCTCTTGGTCGTTTGTTGTAAACCGGTAGCGCGTTCATAGGCGTTTTCGTCGCCAACGCCCGTAACCTCGCCCTCATCACGATAGGTGACGCTGAAGTCGATCAGATGACCTTCCATCGGCTGGAAGCTCAGCTTACCGAAATAGAGATCTTCCTCAAACGGGGTCTCATAGCTGCCAAGATAGTCCGCGAACTGAGATTGATACTCTGGATCCTTCCGGCCCAGATCAACGGTGGACGAGCGATTTTCTTCTTTATGCTCATAGCTGCCAAAGAAATGGAGACGATCTTCGATAATCGGCCCACCAAGCGCCACGCCATATTGCTTGATTGATTGGTCAATCTTCTCGTCGCCATTCCGCTTCGAGATCGCGTCCTGGGTGACCATGCTCTGGTCGCGATAGGTGCCGAAGATTTCGCCGTGGAACTCGTTAGTGCCTGACCGCGTGACGGCGGTGATGATAGCCGACGAAGCCTGCTCGTACTCGGCCTTGAAGTTCTGGCTGACGACGCGGAACTCCTGGATCGCCGCCTGCGGGAAGGGGTTGCCGCGGCTGTCGTCCTGACCGGCGATGCCGCCCGAGATGATGTTGGACTTCAGGCTGGCGCCGTCGATGAAGGCGTTGACCGATTCCGCGCGCTGGCCGCCGGCGGTAATGGTCATTTCCTTATCGTTCTGCGAGACCCGCACGCCCGGGGCCAGGGCTGCGAAGTTCAGGAAGTTGCGATTGATCTGCGGCAAGCTTTGGATCTGCTGCGTGGTGACGTTGGTCGCGCTTTCCGGCGTCCGCACCTCGGCCAGACGCCGGCCGACGACGACGATTTCCCCGAGTTCAGCCGCCCCGGCTTCGCCCGCCGCCGCCGGAGCCGCGACCACCAGGTCCAGGCTGCCGACCTGGCCCACGCCGATACTGACGGTGTCGGTGGCGGTTTCACCCTCTGCCGTGGTGACCGTCACCTCATAGGTGCCGGGACGAAGACCCGAGAGGGTGTAGCCGCCCTGGGCGTTCGCCGTGGTGCGGTTTGTGAAGCCCGAAGCGACGTTGCGGGCGACGACGGTGACTCCGGCCTCGACCTGGGCGCCGTCGGTGACGTTGCCGCGGATCGTCGAGGTGGCGACCTGGGCCGTCGCCGCCCCCGCGAAGCCTGCGGTGATGGCGAAGGCGGATACGGCGGCCAGGGCCGCGCTGCGTGTCTTGAACTTGATCATCCTGAAGTCCCCTCCTGATAGGTCCGATTCACGACGGCGACGCTGCTGTCTGATCGGGGTTTGACCCGGCGGTTGAGGCCGCCGCGGTGGATTGACGAACGACCAGGGCCGGTCGAACGATTTCACAAACGGTGTCCGGATCGGCGTTGGCGCCGGCCTGGACCAGGCCGATGAGGCGTTCGACGCCCCGGCGGCCCATTTCCGCGATATTCACTCTCAGCGTGGTCAGGGTCGGCCGGACCAGGGCCGCCAGCGGCACGTCGTCGAAGCCGATCACGGCCACGTCCTCGGGGCAGCGCACGCCCGCCTCCTGGAAGGCCAGCATGGCGCCCAGGGCCATCATGTCGTTGGCCGCGAACACCGCGTCCGGGCGCGGATCCAGCGCCATCAGCCGGGTGGCGGCGCGATGCCCGGCCGCCTGGGTGAAGTCGCCCTCGACGATGATGGGTTCCTGCCCGTCCAGAGCGCTGGCGTAGCCTTCGGCCCGGATGTCGGCTTCCAGGTTGCCGGCGGCGCCCCGAATGTGGGCGATGCGGCGACGCCCGGTGGCGATCAGATGCTGGACCGCCGCCACGGCGCCGCCGTGGTTGTCCACCGCGATCGACGGCCGACCGCCCTCGTCCAGGCCGCCGTTCATGACCAGGACCGGGGTCCGGCCCGCCACATCGGCGGCCAGGTTGGCGGCGCGCAGGTGGGGCGAAAGCACGATCATGCCGTCGACCCGGCCCCGCATTGAGCGCAGCGCAGCCATGGTCTCTTCGGTGTCGCCGTGGGAGCTGGACACGATCAGGTGTTTGCCGTGAGCCCGCGCGGCCAGATCCATGCCGCGTATCAGTTCGGAGAAGAACTCGCCGTACAGGTCCGGCAGGATGACGCCGATGGTGTCCGTCCGGCTGGTGGACAGACTGCGCGCCCCGACATGGGGCACGTAGCGAAGATGTTCGACCGCATCGAGCACACGCCGACGGGTGGTCTCGGTGATGGCGTCGGAACCGTTCAGCACACGCGACACCGAGGCCACAGACACCTGAGCCCGTTCCGCCACGTCGCGAATGGTCGCAGCCTTGGCGGCCGGCGCATGTCCGTTCAAGCCTGACGGGGCGGTGATTTCCACGTTTTCCTCTCTGAGCGTCATCGTCCCAGCCCCCTTATCGAAGGTCTGTCGATAAATAATGTAATCGGTTACATGGCATAGGAACAGCGGGTCCCGCAAGCGGCGCAATATCGCTTTGTGTCGATTTGTGGCCCGCCCGCCGCGCCCCATCCGGCGTCCGAGCCGGCCGATCCCGCTAGAAATGTCCGTGATAGCCGTAAAAGCGCCAAACAGATTCAGCGGTTGATAACTACTACATCTAGTGGCGCACGGCCCAACAACACCGTAATCTAGTCGGAAGCATTCGGGGAGACGCTGTCCATGCGCTTTCAATCCGGCTTCGTCGAACAAGCCCGACGCGTCACGATGGAGACGCGCGCCGTCGAACGCGCGGATACGGTTCAAGAGGTTCTGGCGCCGGCGGCCTGGTCCGACGCGCGGATCGAGGCCTGGCTGGATTGGAGCGAATCCCTCAGCCCTTCCCTGCTGCCGACCGGCGGCTGGCTGAACGGAGCAATCGACGCCTGGGCCGAACGTCTGGCCGGCCGCGGTCTGGCCGCGGGCGTCTTCACCGACCGGGCCGAGGCTTATGTCTTCGCCGCCGAGCTGGCCGCCACGGTCCAGCTGGGCCTGGCCTCGCCGGCGGCGTCCAAGGCTGCAGCGGAGGTCGTCGATCTGGCCGACCCAGCCGCGTCCAAACGCCTGGCCGAGCACCGCGCCGACCGGATGACCGCGCGGCTGGCCCTTCAGTCGGCCGAGGCCCTGGCCGACGCCCTGTCCGCCGTCGCTGACGCCGTGGATCGGTGCGAGGGACGTGAAGGGGATTGCGCCGACCCGTCGCGGAATCCGGCCCTGGGCCGGGCGGCCGCCACCGCAAGGCGTCGCGGCGCGACCGACGCAGACATCCTGCGCGCCATCGACGGCGAACGGCCTGCCCTGGCCCTGCGTCCCTTCCACGAAACCACGCCCCTGATCGCCCTGGCCGATCGCACCCGGACCGCCGCCGGCGCGCCCGAGACCCTGACGGCGGCCGAGGCGGCGCTGGACGGCGGCCTGATCCTGACGTTCGACCCGCGCGAGGCCGACGTCCTGGCCGAGGGCGGCGTCAGTTGCGCCATGCTGGACCTGTCCGCTGTCGCCGCCTTGGGCGACGGATCCCAGGACCGTCTGCCGGAGCTGGTCCGTCTGTGGACTGTGGCGCTGGACCTCGAGTCCGACACCGCCTCCATCGCCCTGGGCCTGGATGGCCTGTCGGCCGCCGTGGCGCCGACAGGCGGGGATCTGTCCGCTCGGGCCGGGGCGATCGCGGGTCTGACGGCGACGGTCGCCGCGGCGACCTCCGCCGAACTCGCCCAGCTACGCGGGCCCAGCGCCGAATGGGATAGTCTGAAGACCCAGGCAGCCGAGGCGGACAGGCTGCGTCGCGCGCGGCTGAAGGCCAATCCGGACCCGCTGGCCGCCCTGGCGGCCAAGAGTCAGATCAAGCCTGGAGCCCCGCGCCGTCATGCGGCCATCGGCCTGTTCGTCGATGACGCCGAGGCCCGCTTGCGTCTGGGTCTTAGCGCGCCGTCCGTCATCGATGTCTTCCAGACAGCCGACGGCCTGATCGGCCGTCGGCTGTCGCCCGGCGTTGCGGCCGCCCTGGCTCACGCGGGGGGCGACGTCCAGGCGGCCGAGCGCCGACTGTTCGGCCGCCGCACCCTGGTCGAGGCGCCCGGCGTCGATCACGCCGCCCTGCGCGGCTTCGGCTTCACCGACATCGAACTGGCCGCCGTCGAGCAGGCTTTGGCATATGCCGACAGTTTCGACACGGTCTTCGCCGCTCCGGTCCTGGACCCCGGCTTCATCCGCGATGTCCTGGGCCTGGAAGACGGCGACGGCCCCCTGCTGAATCTGCTGGGCGTGCCGGAAGAGGCCGAGACCGAGGCCGCGCGCTGGGTCTTCGGCCATGGCGACCTGGCTGACTGGGCCGAGGCGCCCGCCGCCGTGGCCATGTTTGTGACCGATCCCGTCGGGACCGAGGCGGCGCTGCGGCGCGCGCTGGAGCCGTTCAGCGACGCCCCCTACGCCGCGATCGAAATCCTGGACTGGCGTGCAACCGCCGCCCAGGCCGCGCGTCGACTCAGCCTGGCCGCCGGCGACGGACGTCGCGCCGTCCGCCTGCGTCGCGCCGCGCCCCCGGCCGGCCCCCTGCTGACCCTGCCCAAGGCGGAGGCGGCGCCCCGCTTCGACACGCCCCGCCCCGCCCCCGTCCCGCCGCCGGAACGGGGGGTCGAACGTGTGGTCGAGCGCGCCCGCGCGCGCCGCAAACTGCCCGACCGCCGCAAGGGCTATATCCAGAAGGCGGCCGTGGGCGGGCACAAGGTCTATATCCACACTGGCGAATACGACGACGGCGAACTGGGCGAGATCTTCATCGACATGCACAAGGAAGGCGCCGCCTTCCGCAGCCTGATGAACAATTTCGCCATCGCCATCTCGATCGGGCTTCAATACGGGGTGCCGCTGGAGGAGTTCGTGGACGCCTTTGTCTTCACCCGGTTCGAGCCCGCCGGACGGGTCACGGGCAATGACTCCATCCGCTCGGCCACCTCGATCCTGGACTATATCTTCCGCGAGCTGGGCGTCTCCTATCTGGACCGCCACGAGCTGGCCAACGCCGGCCCCGACGAGTTGAACGCCGACGGCCTGGGTCACGGCAAGACAGAGGGTGGAGAGGCCGTTCCCGCCGCGCGCTTCATCTCCAAGGGCTTCGCCCGCGGCTCCGCCCCTGACAATCTGGTGGTCCTGCCCTTCGGCAAGAAGGCTGAGCCCGAGCCAAGGACCGCCGCCAATACCGAGGCCGTCGCCTGTCCGTCGTGCGGGGACTTCAGCTTGCAGAATCGCGGCGGCGTCTGGGTCTGCGACACCTGCGGCGACGCGCGGGCGCAGCACGGCGGCGATCAGGGCTAAGTTAACGGGTGGGCTCTAGGCTGGCGCCCAGCGAGGTTTTCGCTGGAGCGCCCCATGTCTCGTCTGACCGCCCTGTCCATCGCCGTCGTCCTGCTGGCGGCCGCCGCGAGCCCTGCTCTGGCGCAAAACGCCGGCCAGATCGCCAATGTGAAACGCGGCGCCTCCTGCCCCGGCTGCAACCTGTTTCAGGGCGATTTCTCGGGGCTTGAGGCGCGCGGCCTGAACCTGTCCGGCGCACGCCTGCGCCAGGCGGACCTCAGTCTTAGCGTTATGAACCGCACCCGCTTCTCCAACGCGGATCTGCGCGACGTCGAGGCCTATGGCGGCGTCTTCTCCAGCTCGAACTTCTCGGGGGCCGACCTGACCAACGCCAGTTTCGTCGGCGCCTATCTGCAAGGGGCCAACTTCTCGGGCGCCAAGTTGATCGGGACCAATCTGTCCGGCGCCGACCTATCGCGGGCGATCGGATTGACCCAGGGGCAACTGAATCGCGCCTGCGGCGACTCTTCGACCATCCTGTCGGGAAACCTACGTATTCCCGCCTGTTGATGGCCATCCACCTTGCGTGGTTTTAACGAAATTACCTCGATTTAAGTAGGTGTGGCCGGTGTTTCGGGGCATTCAGAGTTCGTGAAACAGATCGCCCGCCCCACCCCCATCCGATTGAAAACCGCCCTGATCGCGGCGGCGGGTTTGATGCTCGCCACCCCCGCCTTCGCCGGGGTCGAGATGACCATTCAGGACCGCGACGTGGCCCGGTCGGTATCCCTGGGCGGATCGTGTAATCGCTGCGAACTGTCCGGCCGCAACCTGTCGGGCGCCACCTTCACCGGCGCCAGCTTCATGAACGCCACCCTGGTCGGCGCCAATCTGCGCGGCGCCGAAATGGTCGGTTCGAACTTCACCGGCAGCGACTTCAGTCGGGCCAATATGCAGGGCGTCGAGATCGTCGGCGCCAACTTCTCCTCGGCCAACTTCACCGGCGCCGTCCTGACGGGGGCCGAGGCCCAGGGATCGTCCTTCGTCCGCGCCAACCTGACGCGTGCGGATCTTTCGGGAGGAGAGCTGCACGGGGTGAATTTCAACGGCGCGACCCTGGCCGGCGCCGACTTCTCAAGCAGCGAACTGTTCGGCGCGACCCTGGCCAATGTCCATGCCGTCGGCGCCGACTTCAGCGACGCAGAGGTCAACGCCTCCAACCTGTCCGGGGGAGACTTCTCGGGCGCCTCCTTCCGCGATTCCAGCCTGGACGGCGCACGCCTGACCGGCGGAACCTTCACCCGGGCCGACTTCAGCGACGCCTCGATGCGCCGCACCGACATCCGGGGCGCAGACCTGTCCGGGGCGCGCAACCTGACCCAGGACCAGGTCAGCGAAGCTTGCGGCGACGGTTCCACCCGCCTGCCCGGTCGTCTGACGGCCCACGCCTGTCGGGGGACCATCCGGGTGATCCGCACCCCGCCGGCGCCGCCCGCCGTGCGCCACATCGTCAACGCCGACAACTAGGCCCGCCCAAACCAAAAAAGGGGACGCCTCGCGGCGTCCCCTTTGTCGTAGTCGGCGATGTCAGCCCGTCACACCTTGATCGGCAGCGCCGTGCGGATGTGGACGTCTTTCAACTGACGCTCTTCCGCCTCGGTCGGGGCGTTCATCAGCAGATCCTCGCCCTGCTGGTTCAGCGGGAAGGCGATGACCTCGCGGATGGCCGTCTCGCCGGCCAGCAGCATGACGATCCGGTCGATGCCGGGGGCCAGGCCGCCGTGCGGCGGCGCGCCGTAGCGGAAGGCGTTCAGCATGCCGCCGAACTGTTCCTCGACCACCGAGGCGTCATAGCCGGCGATCTCGAAGGCCTTCAGCATGATCTCGGCCTTGTGGTTCCGGATCGCGCCCGAGCACAGCTCATAGCCGTTGCAGACGATGTCGTACTGGAAGGCGCGGATGGTCAGCGGATCCTGGGTCTCCAGAGCCTCCAGCCCGCCCTGCGGCATCGAGAAGGGGTTGTGGCTGAAGTCGACCTTCTTCTCTTCTTCCGACCATTCGAACATCGGGAAGTCGACGATCCAGCAGAATTTGAACTGGTTCTCGTCGACCAGCTTCAGCTCCGTGCCCACACGGGTGCGGGCCAGGCCGGCGAACTTGGCGAAGACGGACGGCAGGCCGGCGGTGAAGAAGGCGGCGTCGCCCTGGCCCAGACCCAGCGACGACATCAGGGCCTCGGTCGGCTCCTGACCCAGGTTCTTGGCGATGGGACCGCCCCAGGCGCCCTGGTCTTCGGACCAGAAGATATAGCCCAAGCCCGGCTGGCCCTCGCCCTGAGCCCACGAGTTCATGCGATCGCAGAAGGCGCGCGATCCCCCGGTCGGCGCCGGGATGGCCCAGACGGCGTTCTTTTCGTCCGCGCCCAGGATCTTGGCGAACAGGCCGAAGCCGCCGTCGCGGAAGTGGTCGGACACCACCTGCATCTTGATCGGGTTGCGCAGGTCCGGCTTGTCCGAACCGTACCAGGCCATCGACTGGGCGTAGGTCAGGCGCTCGAAGCCCTTGTGTTCGAAGGTCTCGCCGAAATCGTTGGTGAAGACATGGGCGCCTTCGATGGGCGACACCGGCTTGCCCTCGCCGAACTCCTCGAACACGCCGTGCATCAGCGGCTCAATGGCGGCGAAGACGTCTTCCTGGGTCACGAAGCTCATTTCGACGTCGAGCTGGTAGAATTCCAGCGAACGGTCGGCGCGCAGATCCTCGTCACGGAAGCAGGGGGCGATCTGGAAATAGCGGTCGAAGCCCGAGACCATCAGCAGTTGCTTGAACTGCTGCGGCGCCTGCGGCAGCGCGTAGAACTTGCCGGGGTGCAGACGCGACGGCACCAGGAAGTCGCGCGCGCCCTCCGGCGACGAGGCGGTCAGGATCGGGGTTTGGTACTCCAGGAAGCCCTGGGCGACCATGCGCTGACGGATCGAGGAGATGACCCTGGAGCGCAGGACGATATTCTTGTGCAGCCGCTCGCGACGCAGATCGAGGAAGCGGTTGGCGAGGCGGATATCCTCCGGATACTCCTGCTCGCCGAAGACCGGCATCGGCAGTTCGGCCGCTTCCGACAAAACCTCGACGCCCTGGACGCGGACCTCGACCTCTCCGGTCGGCAGGTTGGAGTTCACCACGGAGGCGTCGCGGGCGACGACCTCGCCGTCGATCTTGATCACGCTCTCGGCGCGCAGACGTTCCACGGCGGCGAAGCCCGGCGTCTCCGGGTGCAGCACCAGCTGGGTCAGGCCGTAATGGTCGCGCAGATCGATGAACAGCAGGCCGCCGTGGTCGCGCTTACGGTGCACCCAGCCGGACAGGCGGACGGTGGAACCGGCGTCGGAGGCGCGCAGGGCGCCGCAGGTATGAGAGCGGTAGGCGTGCATGAACAGACCGTCTGGAAATCTGGCTGTGGAATCTGACGCCGAAGCGCCCGAAATCGAAGCGGCGTAGGGCGCATCATCGCCCCTGAAAGTCAAGGTTTCAGCCGTTGCAAAGCCTGCCGCTGCGCGCGATAGCGGTCCGGTCATCCGTTCGAGGCCACGCCATGTTCATCGTCACCATCACCTACACCCAGCCGATCGAGGCCATCGAAGCCAAGACGGTCGAGCATCGCGAATGGCTAGACATCCATGTCGCCAGCGGCCTGATCATCGCCGCCGGTCCCATGGTTCCGCGCACCGGAGGCATCCTTGTCGTGCGTAGCGGCGGCACGACGGAAGAGCTGGAGACCCTGCTGAAGGACGATCCCTTCCACGTCCACGGCCTGGCCGACTACAAGGTCACAGAGTTCAAGGCGGGCAAGCTGAATCCCGCCCTGGCCGAATTCGCCTGATTCCATCCACAGAGGGGCTCGTCCCTCCCCGGTACCAACAGGCCCGGCGTGACGCGGTTCGTCCGGGCCTCTGCTATGACAGTCCCATGTCCGCGCAGAGCGCCCTGATCCGAACGACCGCCCAACAGCTGCGTCTGCCGCTGGAGCGCGCCCTTGTGGGCGAGGCCTTCGTGACGTCCGACAGCAACGCAGAGGCCGCACGCGTTCTGGCCGGCTGGCCCGACGGCGCCGGATCGGTTCTGGCCCTGCATGGGCCGGCGGGGTCGGGCAAGAGCCGGATCGCCGCCGACTGGGCCGAACGGGTGGGCGCCGTGCCGCTGAACGGCGTCGAAGCCGCCCTGGTCGATCCGCTGGAGCTGGAAGGGCGGCCCGTACTGCTGGACAACGCCCGCGACGCCGACGACGAAAGCCTGTTTCACCTGATCAATCTGGCCCAAGGGGGCGGAGGCGCCCTGTTGTTGGCGGATCGAGCGTCGCCGCGGACCTGGGCGGCTGAACTGCCCGACCTGCGTTCGCGCCTCGATGCGGTTCGCACCGTCGCGATCGCGACCCCCGACGACGTGGTTCTGTCCGCCATACTGCGCGCCCGTTTCGCCGAGCGCAGCATCACCCCGTCCGAGGATGTGATCGATTATCTGGTGCGGCGCCTGGACCGGTCGGCCGACACAGCCGCGACCGTCGTCGCCCGGCTTGACGCCCTGCACCGCCCCGTCACCCGCGTCCTGGCCCGCCAGGCGCTGGATCAGATGGATGCTGAGGTCGAGGCCGATTGATCGCCGTCAGGCGCCACGCTTCCGGCGGCGCTTCAATCTGCGGTAAATCCGCTTCGGAGTCGGCTGTCCCAACATGTCCCAGCCAATCACGAGAGCCGCCGTTCCGACGACCAAGGCTATGAACAAAAACGCCACCAAGGCCTCCACGTCGACCTACCTACGGGAGCCTGAATCTTAACCACAACTTCGCAAACGCGAGAAGCCCTTTCGCATCTGCGAAGGGTAGTTGATGAAAATGTCAAAGCCCGCTTGCGGCCGTCACACGGGCGCGCGAGAACCGAATCATGACCGACGCCGCGATCCACGACGCCACACGGGGTGAAGAAGTCCCCGCCTCCCGCGCCCCTCAGTTGGCGCTGAACGAGGAGCTGATGGCCTCGCCCACTCGGTTCTTCAACCGAGAGATTTCCTGGCTGGCGTTCAACGAGCGCGTGCTGGAAGAAGCGGCTAATCCGAACCATCCCCTGCTCGAGCGGCTGCGGTTCCTCTCCATCTCGGCCAATAACCTGGATGAGTTCTTCATGACCCGCGTGGCGGGCCTGAAGGGACAGTTGCGAGAACGGGTGCGGGTACTGTCCGCCGACGGCCTGACCCCCGCCGAACAGGTGGAGCGGATCAATATCGCCGCCGGGGAGCTGATGGCTGAACAGCAGGTGCGCTGGCGGCTGCTGAAAAAGGAGCTGGCCGCCGCAGATATCGAAGTGGTCGATCAGAACCGTCTGACCAAGACCGAAAGGGACCGGCTGGAACCCGAGTTCCTGAACCAGTTGTTCGCGGTCCTCACCCCCCTGGCCATCGACCCTGCCCACCCCTTCCCCTTCCTGCCAAACCTGGGCTTCTCCCTGGCGTTGAAGCTGAAGCGCAAGGGCGAGACCAAGACCTTCTACGCCCTGGTGCCGGTTCCGACGCAGGTGCGGCGCTTCTGGGAGCTGCCGACGGACGGCCGCTCGGCGCCCGGCCGCAAGCGGTTCATCACGCTGGAAAACGTGCTGCTGCTGTTCATCGACCACCTCTTCCCCGGCTGCGAGGTTCTGGAGCGAGGTCTGCTGCGCCTGATCCGCGACAGCGACATCGAGATCGAGGAAGAGGCCGAAGATCTGGTGCTGGAGTTCGAGGAGGCGCTGAAACAGCGTCGCCTGGGTTCGGTCGTCCGGGTCAAGATCGAGGCGTCGATGCCCGACGACCTGCGCGACTTCATCATCGGCGAACTGCACGCCACGCCCCAGGACGTCGTGCTGGTCGACGGCATGCTGGGCCTGGCCCAACTTTCAGACCTCATTCCGGGCGGCCATCCGGACCTGAAGTTCAAGGGCTATGAGCCACGCTATCCCGAACGCGTGCGCGACAACGGCGGCGACGTCTTCGCCGCCATCCGCGAGAAGGACCTGCTGATCCACCACCCATTCGAAAGCTTCGATGTGGTGGTGCAGTTCCTGCGTCAGGCGGCGCGCGATCCGAACGTCATCGCCATCAAACAGACCCTGTACCGCACCTCCAAGGACAGCCCCATCGTCGCCGCCCTGATCGAGGCGGCCGAGAACGGCAAGAACGTCACCGCCCTGGTCGAGCTGAAGGCCCGGTTCGACGAAGAGGCCAACCTGCGCTGGGCCCGAGCCATGGAGCGGGCCGGCGTCCACGTCGTCTTCGGCTTCGTCGAATACAAGACCCACGCCAAGCTGAGCGTCGTCGTGCGCCGCGAGGGCGAGGCCCTGCGCACCTACTGCCACTTCGGCACCGGCAATTATCACCCGGTGACGGCCAAGATTTACACCGACCTGTCGCTGTTCTCGTGCGACCCGGTCCTGGGCCGCGACGCCAGCCGGGTGTTCAACTACATCACCGGCTACGCCACGCCGGACGAGCTGGAGGCCCTGGTGGTGTCGCCGCTGAACATGAAGTCCACCCTGATCGACCTGATCGGCAAGGAGATGTCGGCCGCCGCCCAGGGCAAGCCGGCCGCCATCTGGGTCAAGCTGAACTCCCTGGTCGATCCCGAGATCATCGACGCCCTGTACCGGGCCAGCCAGTGGGGCGTTCGCATTGACCTGGTGGTGCGCGGCATCTGTTGCCTGCGGCCTGGCGTGCCGGGCCTGTCGGAGAACATCCGCGTCAAGTCCATCGTCGGCCGCTTCCTGGAGCATAGCCGCATCGTTTGTTTCGCCAACGGCAAGGATCTGCCGCACGACAAGGCCAAGGTCTTCATCTCCTCGGCCGACTGGATGACGCGTAACCTGGATCGTCGGGTCGAGCTGATGACCCCGATCCGCAACGCCACCGTCCACGACCAGGTGCTGGACCAGATCATGGTCGCCAATCTGAAGGACGACGCACAAAGCTGGGTGCTGGACGCCGATGGGCGCTATACGCGGGTCCAGGCCGCCGATCCGGAGCGGCCCTTCTCGGCCCACAAATACTTCATGACCAATCCCAGCCTGTCGGGTCGCGGACGCAAGGTGAAGACCCTGCCCGAAGCCCTGCGTTACGAGCGTCCCGGCCGCTGATGCCCAATCTGGCGCTTATCGGCCGCGACGTCGCGGCCATCGATATCGGCTCCAATTCGGTCCGTCTGGTGCTCTATCGGTTGGAAGGCCGCGCCATCTGGACCGTGTTCAACGAAAAGGTCCTGGCCGGCCTGGGCCGCGACCTGCCGACGACCGGAAGGCTGTCGCCCGAGGGCGTGGTCATGGCCATGACGGCGCTGCGCCGTTTCGCCGCCGTGCTGGAGGGCGTGCGTCCCGAGGCCACCCTGATCGCCGCGACCGCCGCCGTGCGCGAGGCCGAAGACGGGCCGGAGTTCTGCCAGCGCGTCGCGGCCGAGACCGGTCTGCAGATCCGCGTCCTGTCTGGCGAGGAAGAGGCGAAATACGCCGCCATGGGCGTGCTGGCCGGCGCACCGGACGCCCAAGGCGTCTCGGCCGACATGGGCGGCGCCAGTCTGGAGCTGACACGCCTGAACGGGCCCATGAAGCAAGAATGGGGGGTCGAACACGGCCTGACCCTGCCGCTGGGCCCCTTCGCCCTGGCCGAGGGCAAGGGCTTCGACGCCGAGCGGATCAAGGCCCGCATCGACGAACGGCTGACGCCGGTCGCGGCTCAGTTCCAGGCCGACCGCCTCTATGCCGTCGGCGGCGCCTGGCGCACCCTGGCCCAGGTCCATATGGCGCTGAAATCCTATCCGCTGAAGGTCGTCCACCAGTACCAGATGACGGCGGACGAGGCGCTGGAGACCGCCCGTCTGGTCGCGCACCAGTCTGCGGCCGGACTGGCGAAACTGCCAGGCGTGTCCAAGAAGCGCGCCGAGACCCTGCCCTACGCCGGCCTGGTGCTGGAGGGCCTGATCAAGCATCTGAACCTGAAGCGGATCGAGATGTCCGCCTGGGGCGTGCGCGAGGGCCTGTTGTTCGACACCCTGGATGATGAGACGCGCGCCGCCGACCCGCTGCTGGCCGGCTGCGCCGCCCTGGGCGGGCGACAGGGGATAGACCCGGCCCTGCCCGGCGCTCTGAACGGCTGGATGTCCGACATCCTCGCCGCCCTGCCGAAGGCTTTCGGGGAGCCCCGGGACTCGGTTCTGACCGCCGCCGCCTGCCGCCTTTCCGACCTGGGCGCCCGGCTGCACCCCGACCACCGGCTGGAACTGGCCTTCGACCAGGTGCTGCGCGCGCCGGTCGCCGGCGTTAGCCACACCGAACGCGCCTTCCTGGCCTGCGCCATGAACGCCCGCTACGGCGGCGGCCCGGCGACGCCTCAACCGGACATCATCACCCGCCTGTTGAACGAGGACGCCGCCAAACGCGCGCGCGCCCTGGGCCTGGCCATCCGCCTGGCCTGCGACCTGTCGGGCCGGTCGTCCCAGCTCCTGGCCAATGCGACGGCGACGGTGAAGGGCGGCGATCTGAACCTGACCGCGACGGACGGCTACGCCGACCTGCTGCTGGGCGAGCAGACTAAGAAGCGCGCCAAGGCCCTGGCCGAGGCGATGGGACTGGGCCTGTCGATCTAATCCCACCGAACTGTAGGAGCCGCCGGCCGGTTAGGAGCGCGCTCTCTTAACGGTCGGCATCCTCGCCCCTGTGGCGAGGATGCCGACCTGATTTGGCCTAGCTCTCGATCTCGACGACCTCGACCCGCGCGCCGCTCAGCACCAGGGCGATCTCGCCGCGCTTCAGCTTCAGCGCATCCTCGCCGAAGATCTGGCGGCGCCAGCCCTTCAGCGCATCCACATCGGCGTCGTCGCTGACGGCGATCTTCTCCAGATCGGCGACGGTGGCGATCAGTTTGGACGCCACGCCGGCGTTGTCGCTCTTGGCCTTCAGCAACACCTTCAGAAGCTCCACCACCGAAGGCGGCGCCGGCTGGCGGTGGGCCGGGCGCTCCATATCGGGCGCGTGTGATTCGGGATCGGCCAGGACGCGTTTAAGCTCATCGGCCAGTTCCAGACCCAGGCGCGAACCGCCGAAGCCCTTGGGCACCGAGCGCAGACGGTTGAAGGCTTCCGGATCCGTCGGGGTCTGTTGTGCGACCTCGTCGATGCCCTCGTCCTTCAGGATGCGGCCACGCGGCTGGTCACGCTCCTGGGCCGCTCGCTCGCGCCAGACGGCGACAGCCTTGAAGGCGGCCAGATATTTGGCCGAGAATTTCTTGGGCTTCAGCCGCTTCCAGGCATTCTCGGGATTGGTGTCGTACAGGGCCGGATCGACCAGGCTCTCCATCTCCGACATCACCCAGTCCAGCCGGCCGTCCTTCTGGAGTCGGTCGCGCAGCTTGGGATACAGGGCCGCCAGATGGGTCACATCGCCCAGGGCGTAGACCAGCTGGCTGTCCGACAGCGGACGACGCGCCCAGTCCGTGAAGCGGCTGCCCTTGTCCAGTTCGACGCGCAGCATCTGCCGCACCAGCGAATCATAGGCGACCTGTTCACCGAACCCGGCGGCCATGGCGGCGACCTGGGTGTCGAACATCGGCTTGGGCATGGCGCCCAGTCGCACGAAGATTTCGACGTCCTGTCGGCAGGCGTGGAACACCTTGATGATGTTGGGATCGCGCAACAGGGCCAGGAAAGGCTCCAGGTCCAGGCCTTCCGCCATGGGATCAATGATCCCGGCGTGATCGGCGGATGCGGCCTGGATCAGGCACAGCCTGGGCCAGTAGGTCGTCTCCCGCATGAACTCGGTGTCGACCGTGATAAACGGGGCGGTGGCGAGGCGGGCGCAAAAATCGGCCAGCGCCTCATTGGTGGTGATCGGCGTCATTCCGATGCTATAGCCCCCCGCAACCCACCTGTGGCAAGAGCCGCGCTGCATTTCCGCCCCGATTCCAGGCCTGATCACCATGAGCGACCCCCAAAAGCCTCTCGAAAACGGCCTGACCTACGCCGATGCCGGCGTTGACATCGACGCAGGCGAGATGCTGGTCGAACATATCAAGCCCCTGGCCAAGTCCACGGCGCGCCCCGGTTCGGAGCCCTCGTTGGGCGGATTCGGCGCCCTGTTCGACCTGAAGGCCGCCGGATTTGAAGACCCGCTGATCGTCACCACCACCGACGGCGTGGGCACCAAGCTGAAGATCGCCATCGAGACCGGCCGTCATGACGGCGTCGGGATCGACCTGGTCGCCATGTGCGTCAACGATCTGCTGGCCCAGGGCGCCGAGCCGCTTCTGTTCCTCGACTATTACGCCACCGGGCGGCTCGAGATCGACGCCGCCCGCCGCGTCGTCGCCGGCATCGCCGAGGGCTGCCGCCAGGCCGGCTGCGCCCTGGTGGGCGGCGAAACCGCCGAAATGCCGGGCATGTACACCGACGGCGACTATGATCTGGCCGGCTTCAGCCTGGGCGCGGTCGAGCGCGGCCACGCCCTGCCCTATCTGGATCGCCAGGCGGCCGGCGACATCATCATCGGCCTAGGTTCCACCGGCCCCCACTCGAACGGCTATTCGCTGGTCCGCAAGGTGGTCGAGAAGTCCGGCCTGGCCTGGGGCGACGACGCCCCCTTCGCCAAGGACCGGTCGCTGGCCCAGGCCCTGATGGAGCCGACCCGCATCTATGTGAAGCCGGTCCTGCCCCTGATGAAGGCGGGCCTGATCAAGGGCGCGGCCCACATCACCGGCGGCGGCCTGATCGAAAACCCGCCCCGCTGTATCGCCGAGGGGCTGAAGGCTTCGTTCGACTGGAACAGCTGGCCCATGCCCCAGATCTTCCAGTGGCTGGCCGAGACGGGCGGTATCAGCGATCACGAGATGCGCCGCACCTTCAACTGCGGCGTCGGCTTCATGCTGATCGTCGCGCCCGAAAACGCCGAGCCGGTGCTGGCCGCCCTGCTCAACGCGGGCGAGGTCGCCTTCGTCTGCGGACAGCTGGAAGCGGCCTGACCCTTCGAGGCGCCGATTTCGAATGAAACAAGGGCCGGAGGCGGCGACGCCTCCGGCCCTTTTGCGTATCAGCGCGCCCCGCCGTTCGCCGTCTCGCCGTAGAAGCGCGACAGGTCGGCGTGCAGCTTCACCAGGGCGTCGCGGCTCAGGTACATCATGTGGCCGCCCTCGTAGTAGGTGAACTCCAGGTTCGGCCGCAGGCTGGGCTCCAGCATCATCTGGGCCAGATCGAACTCGGTCGAGAAGAAGGGCGTGGCGGCGTCGTAATAGCCGTTCAGCGCCATCACCTTCAGATACGGATTGCGCCGCATCGCCGTGGCCAGATCGACCGCCGTATTCGGCGTCGTCTGCGGCCCGCCGACGGGCGGACGGTGGTTCCAGTTCCAGTTGAAGCCCGGCAGGCCCCGCGCCGACATCCGGTACTCGACGTCGGTGTCGTACTTCAGCTCATTGGCCACATAGTCGCGGAAGATGCCGAAATAGGCCCCCGTCACGGCCGAGCTGGACGGATCGTCCTCGGGCGAGTCTCCAGAAGCGTCGTCGTCCAGGCCCAGATAGCGGGTGTCCAGCCGCCCGATGGTCTGACGCCGATCCCGCAGCAGCTCCTTGCGGAAGCTGCTCAGCTCGACCCGCAGATTGGCGTTGTCGATGAAGGCGGGCGACAGGCCGGTCAGGTCGCTCATCTGGCGCACGATGTCGGCGCGCTCGGCGTCCGAGATCATATGCCCCTTGGCCAGGGCCGAGGCGTAGGGCCCAAGCGCAAAGTCGCGCGCCCGTTGAACCTGTTCCTCCACCGTCGCCGCCGGATGGGCCAGCTTGCGATGATACCAGGCCGTCGCCGCATAGGTCGGCAGCAGGGTGACGAAATTCTGCGGATAGCCGGGCTGGCGCACGCCGTAGTTCATGATCGACGACAGCAGCACCACGCCATTCAGCGACATGCCCCGGTCTTCCAACTGGAAGGCCACCGCGCCGGTGCGCAGGGTGCCGTAGGATTCGCCGATGATGTATTTCGGGCTGGACCAGCGGCTGAACTTGGTCGTGTAGCGCATGATGGCGCGGGCGAAGGCG
The DNA here is from genome assembly GCF_026625805.1 of Brevundimonas sp. SL130. Classification (NCBI taxonomy): domain Bacteria; kingdom Pseudomonadati; phylum Pseudomonadota; class Alphaproteobacteria; order Caulobacterales; family Caulobacteraceae; genus Brevundimonas; species Brevundimonas sp. SL130. The sequence goes on along the minus strand of NZ_CP113064.1, from coordinate 1,388,144 downwards.
TCGGCGTCCTGGTCCACGCCCCAGAAGGCCGAACCCGGCGTCTCGCCCAGCGGCCGCGAGAAGCCCGCCCCCACCATGTCGATGAAGACCAGATCCGTCTGGTCCAGCAAGGTCATGTCATTGGGGCCGAAGGCGAAGGGCGCGGGCCGCACCACCGTCGGCTCATCGGTCTGGACCCGCATCGGCCCGAACGAGCCCATGTGCAGCCACACCGTCGGCGAGCCCGGCCCGCCGTTATAGAGATAGGTCACAGGCCGCGTCCCCAGCGGCTGACCGTCCAGCGTATAGGCGGTATAGAACAGGCTGGCCGTCGGCATGCCCGCGTCGTCGCGGATCGTCAGGGTGCCCGCCGTCGCGTGATACCGCAGCGTCTTGCCATGGGCATTGACCGAATGGGCCGTCGTGACTTCGGCCTCCTCGACCGGCGCGCGCGCCCAGTCCTTCTCGATGGCGTCGGCATTGGCGTTGCGGAACCGATCGGTGGCCGAGCGCATCGCGCCGCCGCCGCTCGCGCCGCTGCTCGGGCCGCTCTCCTGGGCGAGCGACGCCACGGGCGCGCCCAGCATCGCGGCCATGGCCGCGAGGCAGATCAGTCTTTTCATGCGATAGTCCCCTGTACGCGCCGGCCCTCAGGATCCCTCGTCGGATGGGCGGCGTTATACGGTAACGTCCGAACACGGCGGACAACAAGAGCGGATCGCGTTTGAGCCTTGCCAAGCGCCGCCCGCCCCGCCATGGGGGCGGCCATGTCGTCGCCAGCCGCCTCTCCCGTCCGCGTCGCCGTCCTGATCTCGGGGACCGGCTCCAACATGGCCGCCTTGATCGACGCCGCTCAGGCCGGCGCCAGCGGCTATGAAATCGCCCTGGTCCTGTCGAACATCGAGGGCGCGGGCGGCCTGGCCGTCGCCGCAGCCAAGGGCGTCAAAACGGTCGCCATCCCCCACAAGCCCTTCGGCAAGGACCGCGAGGCCCATGAGCAGGCGGTGGACGCGGCCCTGCGCGACGCCGGCGTCCAGGTCGTCGCCCTGGCCGGCTACATGCGCATACTGACCCCTTGGCTGGTGCGCGCGTGGGACGGCCGGATGCTGAACATCCACCCCAGCCTCCTGCCCCTCTATCCCGGCCTCGACACCCACGCCCGCGCCATCGCCGCCGGCGACGCCGAGGGCGGTTGCACCGTCCACCTGGTCACCGAAGGCGTGGACGAGGGCCCGATCCTGGGCCAGGCCCGTGTGCCGATCCTGGCCGACGACACGCCTTCAGCGCTGTCCGAACGGGTCAAGACGGCGGAACACACACTGTATCCGCAAGTGCTCGGGGACTTCTGCAAGGGCTTGGCGCGGAAATGAAGCTCCGCACCCGCTCACACAGCCCGTTATCCTAGGCTTGCGCCCCGGATGGCGATTGATGGGACGCGGCTGTTTCCGCCTTGCGCCGGTCCGCCCAGGCGATCAGCTCGCGTCGCGGCCAAATCATCTGCCACGACCGCGCGGTGTATTGGCCGCTGTCGATCAGCGCCTTGCGTGACGCGGAGGCGGCGCCCGCCCGTTCGGTGTGGATCTCACCCGGACCCTGATGGACCATGAAGGCGCCGCCCTTCAGCGGATTGAGCCGCAGGTGCGCCAGGCGCGGGCTGATTTCGGTCAGGGGCGGATCATAGAACCAGCTGGAGCAGATCATCCCCGCCAGCTCAGGCCGCGACCGACACAGTTCCGCCGCCGTCGCCCAGGCCTCGTTCCAGCCGTCCTCGTTGAAGCCGCGCAGCCAGCGGCTCTCGGTATGAACCTCCAGCCACGGCTCACGCTTGGCGCCCGCCGCCAGATAGCGGAACAGAGGACTAAAGCCCCAGCCGTCACGGACATGTCTGACGATCTGCCCCGGGCCGACCGGCGAACTGAGGTCGATCACCTGGCTTCTGGCCCCTGGAACGCTGAGCGCCAGGGTGAAGCGAACATCCTTGGCCCAGTGATCGAAATCATAGTCGCCCACCGCCTTGGTCAGGAAGCCGGCCAGTTGTTCGAACCAATAGGGATAGAGGGCCAGGACTTCCGCCGGCAGGCCCATGGCCGCGACCCGATCAGGCAACTGCAGGGCCCAGGATGCTATCAATCCGCGCCGAACCTCGTCCGATGCGTCTGCGCCCAAGACGGCGTTCACAGCCTTGGCCGGCCTTTCGAAATCCCAATGCGGCGCCGCTTCTGCGGCCTTGACCGCGGCCGTCTTCGCGTCGGCGTCCACGCGGGCCCAGTCCAGGCTGGAAAGACGCGCCAACACGGCCTGAAACGCGGCGACGTCGGGGGTCAGGTGCAGATCCATACGGCCTTCATGGCACGACCCGATTGGCGAAGACTTAAGACCACGAACGGGTGACGCCGCCCTTGCGCCGCGCTAAACCGCCGACCAAATCAAGGAGCATCCATGACCATCGAAGCCCGCATCGCCGAACTCGGCATCGTCCTGCCGGAACCCGCCAAGGCGGTCGCCAACTATGTGCCCTTCGTCCAGACGGGCGCCGTGGTCCATATCTCAGGCCAGCTGTCGAACGACGCCTCTGGCGGCATCAAGGGCACGGTCGGCGTGGACGTGACGCCGGAACAGGCCAACGCGGCGGCTCGCCTGTGCGGCGTCAACCTGCTGGCCCAGATCAAGGCCGCCTGCGACGGCGATCTGAACCGCGTGGTGCGGATCGTGAAACTGGGCGGCTTCGTCCAGGCTGGCCCGGACTTCGAGGCCATTCCCGCTGTCATCAACGGCTGCTCGGACCTGATGGTCGAGGTGTTCGGCGACGCCGGCCGCCACGCCCGCTCGGCCGTCGGCGTCTACAAGCTGCCCCTCGGCTTTGCGGTCGAGATCGACGCCATCGTGGAGATCCGTTGACCTTCGGCCCCGCTTCTTTCCCCGTCATCCTAGGCCTCGTGCCTAGGATCCATACTCCCGGTTTCCACGCCGTGAGCCCCGTCGGGGAGCTGAGTGTATGGATCCTCGGGACAAGCCCGAGGATGACGGACTTTGGGAGCGGGGCGTGAGTTTTCAGATCTCCGTCCACGACGGGATCGCCGATATCGGCCGCGAGGCCTGGGACGCCTGCGCGCGTCCCACCGGCGATCCCTTCGTCTCCTACGATTTTCTGCACGCCTGCGAAGCTTCGGGCAGCGCCGCCCCGCAGGAAGGCTGGGCGCCGCGTCATCTGGCCCTGAGGGACGAGGACAATGCCGTCATCGGCGTCATGCCTCTCTATCTGAAGGGCCACAGCCAGGGCGAATACGTCTTCGACCACAGCTGGGCCGACGCCTATGAGCGGGCCGGCGGCCGCTATTATCCCAAGCTGCTGACCGCCGTGCCCTTCACCCCGGCGACCGGGCCTCGCTTCCTCAACACCCCCGAAACGGACGCCGCGACGGTGCGGCAAGCCCTGCTTCAGGGCGCCCTGACCCTGGTCGAGCGGCTGGGGGTGTCGTCCCTGCACGTCAACTTCCCGACCGAGCTCGAGTGGACGGACATGGCGCAGGCCGGCCTTCTGCCGCGCCAGGACATCCAGTTCATCTGGCGCAATGACGGCTATCGGACCTTCGACGACTTCCTGGCCGCCCTGTCGGCCAACCGCCGCAAGACGATCCGCCGTGAACGCCGCGACGCCCAGGCCGATCTGGACATCCGCGTCCTGACCGGCGCCGACATCACCCAGGCCCACTGGGACGCCTTCTTCGCCTTCTATATGGACACGGGCGACCGCAAATGGGGGCGGCCCTATCTGACGCGGGACTTCTTCTCCCGGGTCGGCGCGACGATGTCCGACCGGATCGCCCTGGTCATGGCTTTCCGCGACGGGACGCCCATCGCCGGCGCCCTGAACTTCATCGGCCGCGACGCCCTGTACGGCCGCCAGTGGGGCACGCTGGAAGAGGTGCCCTTCCTGCATTTCGAACTCTGCTATTATCAGGCCATCGAGTTCGCCATCGCGCGGGGGCTCTCTCGCGTCGAGGCGGGCGCCCAGGGCGAGCACAAGATCGCGCGCGGCTACCTGCCCTCGCCGGTCTATTCGGCCCATTTCATCGCCGACCCCGCGCTGCGCGGCCCGGTGGCCGACTATCTGCGGCGGGAAGGCCCGGCCGTCGAGGCTCAAAGGCTGGAGATGACCGAGGAACTGTCGCCCTTCAAAAACGAAAACTGACCCTCTCCCGCTTGCGGGAGAGGTGGCCCGGCGTTCGCGAAGCGAACCAGGGTCGGAGAGGGGAGTTTCGCTCAATCGCAAAACTTCCCCCATCGTCAGGCGTGTCGCTACGCGCCACGACCTGACACTTCCCCCGCAAGCGGGGGAAGATCTCAGCCTAGCCCGGCTTCTGCGCCCACAGATGGTACATGCCGGCGAACAGATCGGGCCGGCGCGCTTCCAGTTGGTCCCACAGGCCGAGGTCCAGCGGATCGGCCCGCCCGAAAGCCCCGGCGAACGCCGCCCTCGCCTCGGGCGACGCCTCGAACCCGACCAGCCTCAACCCGGCCCCGGCGATCAATTCGCCGAGCTGCGGCGGCGTGTAACGATGCTCCTGCACGTGGAAGACCAGATCGCGACAGCCGCTCAAGCTGTAGAAGTCCGCGCTGTCCTTCAGCGTCGCCAAGGGCTCGCCATCCGGCAGGGCCAGAACATGGGCGCGAAACGCCCGAATGTCCGCCTCCACCGGCGTCCAGCCCCGCGCCCGGATCAGGTCGTGCGCCATCCGCACCACCGCCCGCGCCCGCTCGCTGTACAGTCCCAACCGCACCACGCCGCCCGGCCGCAGAACGCCCGCCAGCCGCGCCAGACCCGCCTCAGGCCGCGCCATGTGATGGATCACGCCCGTGCTGGTGACGACGTCGAACCGCGCCTGAACCTGGTCCAAGGCCAGTATGTCGCCCTGGGCGAACCGCACCCCGCTCAGCCCCAGGTCTTGCGCCACCCGCAGACCGTGGGCCAGGCTGGCGCGGCTCAGGTCCATGGCGGTGATCGCCAGCGACGGGTCCATCCGCGCCATGTCGATCGGCTCGAACCCCGTGCCGCACCCCGCGACCAGGACAGACTCCGCCTTGCCGCCGAACGCTCGGCGATCCAGTCCCGGCAGCGCTGTTACCGCCTCGGCCAGCGGTCGGGGTCGCGGTGCGGGCGGCGCCGACCAGCGCGGATAGGGGTTGGCTTCGTACTGATCGCGAACGGCTTCGGATACAGCGTCGGCGCCCTCGGGCGTCAGGGCCGCGACGGTCTTCGCCAGAGCGCGTTCCCGCACCGGCTCCTCGACCGCACCGCGGATCAGCAAGGCCTGACTATCGCCCTCGCCCAAAACGGACGCCTCCGACGAAGTCGGCGGCCGAAACAGAACCGCAGCCATGCCGCTCGCGGCTCGAACCGGCGCCGCATATTCCGACGCAAACCCGCTGATCGCCAAGGCGGCGGTCAAGGCGCCGAGGGCGGGCGTCGGCTCCCCGCCGTCGCCGGCCAGGGCTTCGACCAGGGCGGCGCGCACCGCGTTCAGCCGCGTCTCCATCGGTGCGCTGACGTTGACACACCGCGACAGGAAGGCCAGCCACAACGGATCGCGTCCCATGGCCTCCAGCGTCTCCACGCCGCCATCGAAAACGGGCTGTTTGAGCAGCAGGGCCTCTGCCGTCACGCGCGACAGGCTTTGCGGATCGACGGTCGGCGCACTCAGACAAGTCTGCAGATCTCGCCCCAGCGTGGCGCTCCAGGTTCTGGGTTTCAGCCCCTCCAGCAGTCGAGAGAAGGCCGGAGCGACCTGAAGCGCCAAGGTCTCGCCGCCCAACGCAACCGCTTCGCTCAACACCTGGGCCGCTGTGCCCGGATCGCCATACTCGGCGAGGAACAGCCCCATCCCCGCCAATCCCGGCGGGAAGTCCGGTGTTGCTTTCAGGCAGGCCTTGTAGGCCGCAAAGGCGCCGTGCAGGTCCCCCTCCGCCAGGCGCTGCTCCGCCTCGGCGAGCCAAGTCTGCGCCTCATCGATCTGTCCTGCCTGCCCCATCGCCCCACTATGCCGCCGTCACGCGCCGGGCGCATGAAAAAAGGCCCGGGCGTTTCCACCCGGGCCTTGGCTTCGGTCGAGATCCAGCCCGATCAGGCCGTCTCTTCTTCCTCCGACTTCGCAGGAACGCCGCCGGCGCTCTTGACGTCGAAGTCGATCTTGCCGTCCTTCAGCTGGACCTTGACGTGCCCACCGCGCGTCAGGCGCCCGAACAGGATGTCGTCGGCCAGCGGTTTCTTGATCGAGTCCTGGATGACCCGCGCCAGCGGACGCGCGCCGTACAGTTCGTCGAAGCCGTTCTTGGCCAGCCAGTCGGCCGCTTCGTCGGTCAGTTCGATGGTGATGTTGCGATCCGCCAGCTGGGCTTCCAGCTGAAGGATGAACTTGGTCACCACCGAACGGATCGTGTCGGCCTGCAACGGCTTGAAGGCCACGATGGCGTCCAGACGGTTACGGAACTCCGGCGCGAACAGGCGCTGGATGGCCTTGTCGTCCTCGCCCTCGACCTTGCCCCGGCCGAAACCGATGGAGGCGCGGGCGTTGTCGGCGGCGCCGGCGTTGGTCGTCATGATCAGGATGACGTTTCTGAAGTCCACCTTCTTGCCGACCGCGTCGGTCAGCATACCGTTGTCCATCACCTGCAACAGGATGTTGTAGACATCCGGATGCGCCTTCTCGATCTCGTCCAGCAGCACCACCGAGTGCGGATGCTGATCGACGGCGTCCGTCAGCAGCCCGCCCTGGTCATGGCCGACATAGCCGGGAGGCGCCCCGATCAGGCGGCTGACGGTGTGGCGCTCCATGTACTCGGACATGTCGAACCTCTGCATCTCGATGCCCAGGGTCAATGCCAGCTGTTTGGCCACCTCGGTCTTGCCGACGCCGGTCGGACCGCTGAACAGGAAGCTGCCGATCGGCTTGTTCGGATCGCGCAGACCCGCCCGCGCCAGCTTCATCGCCGCCGACACCTGTTCGATGGCCTGCTCCTGGCCGAACACCGCGCGCTTCAGATCGACTTCCAACTCGCGCAGGCTTTCAGTGTCCGACTTGGACACCGACTTGGCCGGGATGCGCGCCATCTTGGCGATGACGGTCTCGACCTCCTTCTGGCCGATGACCTTCTTGCGCTTGGACTCGACCACCAGCATCTGCGACGCCCCGGCCTCGTCGATCACGTCGATCGCCTTGTCCGGCAGTTTGCGGTCGGTCATGTACCGCGCCGACAGCTCGACTGCCGTGCGGATGGCGCTGTCGGTGTAGCGGACCTTATGGTGCTGTTCGTAATAGGTTTTCAGACCCTTCAGAATCTTCACCGTATCCTCGACCGTCGGCTCATTGACGTCGATCTTCTGGAAGCGACGCACCAGGGCGCGGTCCTTCTCGAAGTGCTGGCGATATTCCTTGTAGGTCGTCGATCCCATGCACCGCAGCGACCCAGAGGCCAGGGCCGGCTTCAGCAGGTTCGAGGCGTCCATGGCCCCGCCTGACGTCGCGCCTGCCCCGATCACCGTGTGGATCTCATCGATGAAGAGCACGGCGTTGTCGTGGTTTTCCAGCTCCTTGACCACCTGTTTCAGGCGTTCCTCGAAGTCGCCGCGATAGCGGGTGCCGGCCAGCAGGGCGCCCATGTCCAACGAATAGATGGTGGCGTCCTTGAGGACGTCGGGCACTTCGCCGTTCACGATCTTGCGGGCCAGGCCTTCGGCGATCGCGGTCTTGCCGACGCCCGGATCGCCGACCAGAAGCGGGTTGTTCTTGGTCCGGCGGCACAGGATCTGGATCGAGCGATCAACCTCGGCCTGACGACCGATCAGGGGATCGACCTTGCCTTGGCGCGACTTCTCGTTGAGATCGACGCAATAGGCTTCCAGCGCCTCGCCGCCCGACTTCACCGCCGTGGCGTCATCGGTCTCCTCGGGGGAAGATCCCTTTGCCGGACGGGTCTCGGCCGACCCCGCCTTCTTGGCGATGCCATGGGCGATGAAATTGACCGCATCGTAGCGGGTCATGTCCTGCTCTTGCAGGAAATAGGCGGCGTGGCTCTCGCGCTCCGAGAAGATGGCGACCAGCACATTGGCGCCGGACACGTCTTCGCGACCCGAGGACTGGACGTGGATGACGGCGCGTTGAATCACCCGCTGGAAACCGGCGGTCGGCTTGGCGTCCTCGCCGTCGGCCGTGGCCAGGGCGGCCAGGTCATTGTCGACGTACAGGGTCAAGGCGGCCTTGAGCGCGGTCAGATCCACATTGCAGGCGCGCATGACGCCCGACGCATCAGGATCGTCGATCAGCGCGAGCAGCAAATGCTCGAGCGTCGCATACTCATGCCGACGCGCGTTGGCGTAGCCGACGGCGCGGTGCAGGGTTTCTTCGAGAGGACGGGAAAATGAAGGCATCGGGAGGTTCCTCTCAGTCCTTTTCCATCGTGCATTGCAGCGGGTGCTGATGGCGGCGCGCGGTTTCGATGACCTGCGCGACCTTGGTCTCGGCGACCTCATAGGTGAAGACGCCGCACACCCCCACGCCGTGCTGATGCACATGCAGCATGACGCGGGTGGCTTCTTCCCGGCTCTTTTGGAAGAACCGCTCCAGCACATAGACGACGAATTCCATCGGCGTGTAGTCGTCGTTCAGGATCAGCACCCGATACAACGAGGGCTTCTGAAGCTTCGGCTTTGTTTCGGTGATGGTGGCGGCGCCTGCGCCGCCCCCGGTTTCACCGGGCCTTTGAATGGGCATTCGTATTCCGTAATCGGGGAGTCGTCTTGGCTATCAGATAGGGAATGATGGCCGGAATTGAAGCCGCGTCCAGTCACAGGTTTCGTGAAGGCCAAACCTCTGACCCAAAACGAAAAAAGCCCCGGGGCGAACCCCGGGGCTTTTCAGATCGTTCAGCGAGGCGGCGATCAGCGGGCGGCCTGGAAGGTCTCGACCGACTCGGTCACGCGTTCGTTGATCGGCTTCAGGCTGTCCTTGACCGTCGAGGTCAGGATCTCGTTCGTCTTGGTCAGCTCGGCCATGTAGCGTTCCATGGACTTCTTGGCCCAGGTGGTCTGGAGCTCGAAGAACTCCTGCACCGAGCGGGCCGTCGACAGTTCCTTGCTGGCGGCGACGCCGTCTTCCCAAGCGTTCTTGGCGAAGCCCAGGGCCTGCTGCGACAGGGCTTCAGCGCCCTTTTGGGCGACCGTGGCCGACTCGACCATGGCGTCCAGGTTCTTCTTGCCGTGAGCATTGATTTCGCTCAGCGAGGCCACTGACTTGTCGATGCCTTCGCGCAGCGCCTTGGCGCCGGCGGCCTGGAAGGTTTCGGCCTGCGCCTTGGCTTTGGCGGCGGTTTGTTCGACGGTCTTCTTCACGGTTTCGGCGCTGTCGGCCATGGTCGCGTCTCCAGAATTATGAGCCTGAGGGGGAATAAGGCACGGCGACATTCAATCACGAGGCGAACCCCGCTCTCTCGCTGTATGCTGCAATCGCAAAGGTTGATCAAGTGAAGTTTGTGCACTGCACCATGTGAACAGCGATAACACTGTTCGGCGTTTCAAATTTGCGTTGACGACCGGTTAACCACCATGAAACCCGTGGGGCCTATGCTAGGTCTTCAATCGCGTAGGCCGGGGGGCCTGTCGCACCCTGAGTTTCCAGCGAGGGTCGTAACCGCCCATGATCTCCTTCGTCCGTCGCGGCCTGTTCGCCCTGCTCGCGCTTTCGATAGCCCTGGGCGCCAACGTGCGTTCGATCGAGGCGCAGTCTCAGTCGCAGGAAAACAGCCGCTACGCCGCTATCGTCATCGACGCCGCCTCGGGCGAAGTCCTGTTTGCACGCCACGCCGACAGCCGCCGCTACCCGGCGTCCCTGACCAAGATGATGACCTTGTATCTGGCCTTCGAGGCTCTCTCTCAGGGCAAGGTCAAGGCGGACGATGTTCTGACCGTGTCCTCACGGGCGGCTTCGGAACCTCCGTCCAAACTGGGACTGGCGGCGGGCCAAACCATCACCCTGGACGACGCCATGCGCGCCACGGCCGTGCGATCCGCCAACGACATGGCCGTCGTCATCGCCGAACATGTCGGCGGGTCGGAAGCCCGTTTCACGACCTTGATGACCCAGAAGGCGTCGCAACTGGGCATGACCCAGACCCGTTATTACACCGCCAACGGCCTGCCCGACGCGCGACAGGTCACGACGGCGCGCGACCAGGCTATCCTGGCGCGGGCCATCATGCGCGACTTCCCTCAGTATTACAGCTACTTCGGACTGCACGACTGGGCCTACAACGGCCGCAACTATCGCAACACCAACGGCCTGCTGCCGACCGGCAACGGCTATGACGGCATGAAGACCGGCTACACCAACGCCTCCGGCTATAATCTGGCGGCCTCTGCGGTGCGCGACGGCCGTCGCCTGATCACCATCGTTCTGGGCGGTCGCTCCAGCGCTAGCCGCAACGCCCATGTGGCGGAACTGATGGACACGGGCTTCGAGGTCGAACGCCGCCGCAGCCAGGGCGAGAATATTCAGATCGCCCAATCCTTCTTCGAACAACGCGGCTTCGGCCTGGGCGAGACCAGCGCGCCGATCGCCTATGCTTCGCTCGCCAATGACGACGAGGACGGCATGGGGGCGGAGTCCAGCACCGTCGCCTATACGGCCGCCCCCACGCCGGCTGTTCTGCCCAACCGGGTCACCCCCTCCCCGTCCGAACGCAGTACAGCCGCCAACCAGCGCGCGGCGGCCACGGCTCAGGCGACCGGAACCACCCAACGCGCGCCCGGCAATGTCACCGCCTCTCTGAATGGGGCGCCCTCCGCCCCCGGAGCCAGCGCCCCGCGCCGTACGACGCCTCCACCCGCCCGCGAACCGGCCCGCCCTGCCGGCCGCTGGGCGGTCCAGGTCGGCGCCTTCAGGGATGAGAAGATCGCCACGGATTGGCTGACCGAGGTCCATCGTCGCTTCCGCACCCAGTTCGCCAGCGCGGAACGCAATGTGCAAACCGCCGGCGACTGGTACCGGTCGCGCTTCACCGGCCTGACCGAGGACGCCGCCAAGGCGGCCTGCAACGCCCTGTCGGAACGCCGCGTCACCTGTATGGTCGTTCGCCCGGACTAAGCCTCAGGTCTTGGCGATCCGGCCGCCGCCGCCTTCTATTGCGTCCAACAGGTTCATCACGTCGTCGATGGTGTTGGCCTCACGCGCAGGCTTGTCCCAGCGGATCCGGCTGACCCTTGGAAAACGCATGGCGACGCCCGACTTGTGCCGTGTCGATCTCTGTAGGCCTTCAAAGGCGATCTCCAGCACCAGGCCGAAGTCGCGCTCCGCCCGAACGGATCGTACAGGGCCAAACCGTTCAACCGTGTGGTCGCGTACGAATTTGTCGAGCTGCTTTAGCTCTTCGTCCGTAAATCCGAAATAGGCCTTGCCCACTGGGGTCAGCGCCCCCTCCCCGGTCCAGACGCCGAACGTGTAGTCGGAATAGAAGCTGGATCGTTTGCCGTGCCCCCGCTGGACGTACATCAACACGGCGTCGATCACGTGGGGATCGCGCTTCCACTTGAACCACGGCCCCTTGGGACGTCCCGCCAGATAGGAACTGTCCCAACGCTTCAGCATGAGGCCTTCGGCCGCCGCCCCGACCGGCGGATCGGCCCGCAGCCCAGCCAGCTCCGCCCAGTCTTGATAAGGCACAAGGGGCGACAGATGCAGGCGCGCGCCGGAATGCGCCTGGACCAGGGCATCGAGCCGCGCCCGCCGCGCCTGCAAAGGCAGGCCCCGCAGATCTTCACCGCCCTCGGCCAGAACATCATAGGCGATCACCGCCGCCGGAAAGGCGGCCATCGCCTTGGCGTCCACCGTCTTGCGGTTCAGCCGCTGCTGCAGATCGCCGAACGGCGCGATCATACCGTCGCGCCAGACCACCAGTTCGCCATCAATCGCTCCCTCGAACGCCAGAGCCTCGACCACGTCGGGAAAGGCGGCCGATATCTCGTCGCCTGTACGGGACCACAGTTTCCGAACCCCGCCTTCGACCACGGCCTGGACGCGGATCCCGTCCCATTTCCATTCTGCGGCATAGTCTTCCGGGGCCATTTTCGGGAAGTCGATCGCCTCGTCCACGGCGACCGCCAGCATTACGGGGCGGAACCGCCCCGGCGCGTCTGGGCTGGGTCGTTCCGCCCGCCCTTCCAGCCAGGCGAACAGATCGCCGTAAGGCGGCGGGACCGCATGCCAGACTTCCTCGATGGCCGAGACATCGACCGGCTCAAGCGTCGTGGTCGTCTCCGCCCCGTCCGGAGAAGGCGGCGAAGACCGTTCAGCGGGCCTGAGCATGGCCGCCGCCGTCTTGGCCAGCCGCGCCGACAACCCCACGCGCAGGCCGCCCGTCATCAGCTTCAGAAGAGCCCATCGTCCCTTGGGCTCCAGCGCGTCCAGCCAGGCCTCAAGCAAGTCCTTCACCTCGGCGCGCTTGGCAGTCCGCAGCACCTCGACCACCTCCGCCAGTTCCGGCTCGCGATTGGGCCGTCGGTCGGGCGGCGCCGGCCAGATCAAGGCGACCGTCTCCGCCAGATCGCCGACATAATCGTAGGACCAGCCGAACAGCACCCCGTCCACGCGCGCCTCGACGGCCTTGCGGATCATCGCGGGCTTTGCCGCGTCAAACGTCAGCTCCCCCGTCAACGCCGCCAGCGCCCAGCCGCGGTCGGGATCGGGCGTCGTCCTCAGATAATCCCTGAGCAGCACGAGTTTGGCGTTCCGCGAAGCGGTCAGCGACAGACGATCCAGAAGCTCGGCGAAGGCGCGCATGATGATCCATCTAGGGCGTCCTTGGCGTCGCCGTCAGCCCACAACGAAAAACGCCCCGGAGGTTTCCCTCCGAGGCGTCTTCGATCAGGCCACGACCGAGTTTGGGCCGTAATCAGGCGGCGACCGACTGTTCCTCGCCCACGCTTGCCCGCCCCACGGCCTCACGCCCGCCCGGCACGCGGCTCATCATTTCAGCCAGGGCTCCGAAGTCGATGGGCTTGGTCAGATAGGCGTCGGCTCCAGCACTCAATCCGGCCTGGTGATCTTCTTTGCGCGCCGAGGCGGACAGGACGACGATCGGCGTCTCGGCGTTCACGCCGCCGCCGTCTCTTATCAGGCGAGTGGCGGTCAGCCCGTCCATCACCGGCATGTTGACGTCCATGATGATCAGGTCGAACGCCTGCGCCAGCGCGGCTTCGACAGCCAATTGACCGTCCTCTGCGGTGACGGTGACATGGGACGCCGTGCTCATCCAGGCCTCAAGGATCATGCGGTTCACCGGATGATCCTCGACCACCAGGACCCGCAGGCACTCGACGGTCTCGGCCTCAGCCTCAACCCGTTCCGGCGCGACGGGACTGGCCCATTCCACGACGTCAGCCTCGACGGTCAGGGTGAAGCACGACCCCTCGCCCACCGTCGATGTCACGTCTATGTCGCCGTGCATGATGTTGGCCATACGCCGGGCAATGGTCAGGCCCAGCCCCGTGCCGCCGAACCGGCGCGTCGAGGACGCGTCGACCTGGGTAAAGGGTTGGAACAGCCGCTCCAGATCGGCCGGCGATATGCCCGCGCCGCTATCCTTCACGGAAAACTCGAAGCCGACCCTGCGGTCGGAAATACGATGCCCGCGAACGACATATCGAATTTCGCCCGCGTCGGTGAACTTGACGGCGTTGGACAGAAGATTTTGCACCACCTGGCAGACCCGCAGCGGATCGCCGCGCACGACCGAGGGGATTTCACCTTCCCATTCCGAAACGAAAATCAGACCCTTGGCCTCGGCCTGGGCTTCGAACGGTCCGGTGATCCGGCGCTGCAAATCCTCCACCACGACATCGACCACCTCGAAGGTCATCTTGCCGGCCTCGATCTTGGTCATGTCGAGGATGTCGTTCAGTAGCGACAACAGGTTGTCGCCGGAATTGCGAATGATCGACAGATATTCGCGCTGCGCACCTTCAAGACGGGTCGCGCCGAGCAGCTGGGCGGCGCCCAGCACCCCATTCATGGGCGTGCGAAGTTCATGCGAAATCACGCCCAGGAAGTTCGACTTGGCGTCGTTGGCGGCGTTCGCCTTGTCACGCGCCGCCTCCAGCTCCTCGATCAGATGGGCCTGATGGGCCTGGAAGGCGTCAATCCGCCCTTCCCTGAGCATGGTCATTGTGACGAGAACGAACAGGCAGGCGGCGGTGAACGGCAACACCGCGAGCATCGACCAGAACTCGGGCTTGCCCCAAAGGCTCAGCAGGATGATTCCCGCTGCGCCGGCATAGGGCGACGAGATGATCATGGCCTGACGGGGCGAGCTGCGCAGTTGGGCGAAGACCAACACGAAGCCGGAGATAATCAAAGCAATAGCCAGCGGGCGGCCAAACGAGGCGTCGGAGAACCACGCCATCAGCGGAGCAATGGCCCAGGCCGCGGTCGTTGCGGCCCCGACGGCGGGAAACACCATGCCCCAGCCGACATCGACCCTATGGCTCAGCTTGTGTTCGACCACGCCCCGGATCGAGCCGGCCGCGACGGTGACGACGAACCATAACATGGCCTGCCACCACGGCACTGTTCCCAGCAAGCCCAAGGCCCAGGTGGCGATGATGACGTAGCGCAGGTACTGCGTCTGCAGGATCGCCGTCAGGGCCTGGGCGGGATCGCCCGCGCGTCGATCGCCGGCAAAGGCCTTGGCCACCCCGTCAGATTCAACCATGTCCCAGCCGTCCCCACGTTCTGTTTGGTCGCATGACGCTAGGGCGAAGGTTCTAAGACGGAGTGAACGTTGGTTTTTGCGCAATCACACGCTGTGGACAATCTCGCTCGGCGCAAGCGCCTTGATCGACAGGGCGTGAATTGGCCCCGCCAACTCATCCCTAAGCAGCCCGTTGACCGTTCTTTGACGCAGGACCCTGGACTGCCCCTCGAACGCGGCGGACACGACCGTCAGATTGAAATGAGTTTCGCCTCCGGGCTGGGCGTCCATGCCCCCCTCGTGGTGATGCCCGGCATGCCGCCAGCTGTCGTCTTCGATCTCGAGTCGTTGCGGCGACAGCGCGGCGCTCAGTTTTTCGCGGATAATCGTCGCCACGGGGCCGTCTGACATGATCGTTTCCTTGAAGAGGTCCAAATCCGCACTACACTTCGTTTGATGTCCGCCTCCTTTCAATACAAGCCGCGATTCACCGACATCCGGGTGAAACCGCCGAAGGCTCAGGAGGAGGAAGCCGCCCAGGCGGACGTCCTGCACCTCAAGCCCGGCGAAAAGCCTTGCCAATGGCCTGATTGCCGCAAGGCCGCGACAGCCAAGGCGCCCAAGTCACGCGAACGGCTGAACGACTTTTATGAATTCTGCCAGGCCCACGCGGGCGAGTACAACAAGGGCTGGAACTTCTACGCGGGGATGAGCGAAGGCCAGATTCGCAGCATTCAGGAAAACGAGGCCATGACGGGCGGCCGCCCGACCTGGGAGATGCAGGCCGGCAAGTTCACGCGCGAGGCCGCCGCCTTCTCCGCCAAGATGGGCACGGCGAACAACACCGGCGCGGGATCCTGGCGCGACAGTTTCGGCCTGTTCGGACGCAAGGGCGATCAGGCGCCGCAATCGCCGACCGAGGATCGCCGCATCGGCAAGCTGGAACGCGCCGCCCTGGCCGACCTGGACCTGGATCCCGGCGCGGACAAGGCCAGGATCAAGGCCCAGTACCACGACCTGCTGAAACGTTTTCACCCCGACACCAACGGTGGCGACCGCGGCGCCGAGGCCAAGCTGCAACGCGTGATCAAGGCCTGGAAGACGTTGAAGAAGGCCGGACTGGCCTAAGGCGGCGTCGCGCCTATTTCGAAGGCCGCCCGGGCACGGGCGTCAGGTTTTTCAGGCTGGGCTGCGACGCGTTCTTCTTGGGCGGCGCCGCCTTCTTGGTCTTGCCCTTGCTCTCTTTCATGCGGATCGGTCTTCCTGTTCAAAGACCCACCCTAACAGCCGCCCGACCGGCAAATGAGGCCGAGCCGCGTTCTCGCCCATGGCGTTTTCGCCAGGACTTCCCAAATAGGAGGATGGTCGCCGAGGCGCGAACCGCCGTCAGGCGGTTGATCGGATCCGGTTTGACCACCATGCGAAACCAGCCTTCCCTATGACATGGCTCATCAAGCTGTCCGTCACGCACGTCGCGACGGCGCTTTCTCTCTCATCCGAGGGGAGCGAAAACGCATGATCGGTTATCTGATCCTGGTCCACCGCTATCCCGAACAGTTCAAACGCCTGTTCGAAGCCGTCTATGACCCCGCGAACCACTATGTCGTCCATGTGGATCGGAACTCAGGCCCCGAGTTGGAGCAGCAGATTCGCGACCTCCTGGCGCCCTACGCCAACGCCGCCGTGATCGAGAGCCGCCGCGCCCTGTGGGGCGGCTACAGCCTGATCGACGCCGAATTGCGCGGGATGAAGCGGTTGTTGGAAATGAGCGACGACTGGTCGGTGTTCATCAACCTGAGCGGACAGGACTTTCCTCTCAAGTCCCAGGCAGAGATCAAGGCCTTCCTGGCTCGCCATCCCGGGCAGGAGTTCATCCGCGCCGTCGATCAGAAGAAGGTCCGGCCCGACACCATGAACCGCGTGCGCAATCTGGTCTTCGAACGGCCCAAAGGCATCGTCCGAACCCTGCTGCGCCGTCCGTTCCTGCGCGGTGCCACCCCCTATATCGGCAATCAGTGGATGATGGTCAGCCGGCGCTTCTGCGAATTCGTTTGCCACGACAAGGCGGCGGACCGGTTCAAGGCCTTCTACCGCCACACCTTCATCGCCGACGAGGGCTTCTTCCAGACCGTGATGAACAATACCGAGGTCCACGGGCCGATGGTCAACGACGACATGCGGATGATCGACTGGATCCCCGACGGCGACATCAAATTGCGGCCCCGGACCTATACGATCGCGGATACGGCGGCGCTGAAGGCCAGCCCCTCCCTGTTCGCGCGCAAGTTCGACCAGGAGACCTGCCCAGACGTTCTCCCCATGTTGGAACGTTGGATCGAAACGCCCCGGGCTGCGATCCGCAGCCTCTCAACACCGGTCGCCCATAGAAAAGACGCCGGCGTCATCGCCGCCTGAAATGCGATCCTGAACAGGTCGAGCGGGACGCCTTCAGGGCTGTCCCGCTCCATCGTTCGACGCGGTCATCAGCGGGGCGGGCGGCTCGCGGAAATAGCGATCGATACCGTCGGCGACCGACTTCATCAGACGACGACGCGCGCGCTCGTCGGTCAGCAGTCGCTCGTCCTCGGGATTGGTGATGAAGCCCATTTCCAGCAGCACCGCCGGCACGTCGGGCGCCAGCAGCACGGCCAGGCCCGCATCGCGGTGGCTGCGACGCAGCAGCGGATGGTCCGAGCCTTCCAGGTGGGTCAGCAGGACGCGCGCGAACTGGGCCGAGCGGTTCTGGGTGGCGCGCTGGGTCATGTCCAGCAGAATACGGTCCACCGAGGGGTCACGCCCCGGCAGGTGCAGTTCGCGGTGCCAGTTGTCGGTCCGCGTGAACTCGCGCACAGCCCGACCGGCGCCCTGTTCGGACAGGGTATAGACGCTGGCCCCGCGCACGGCCGGATCGCTCCCGGCGTCCGCGTGCAGCGAGATGAACAGGTCGGCGTCGGCCTGGCGCGCGATGGAGACGCGGCGGTACAGATCGACATAGGTGTTGGTCTCACGCGTCAGACGCACGCGATACCGGCCGGTCCGCTCCAACTCGGCCTTCAGGGCCAAGGCGGCGGCCAGAGTGACCTGACTTTCGCTGACCTTGGCCCCGCTGGCGCCAGGGTCGCGTCCGCCATGCCCCGCGTCGATCACGATCAGCGGACGCTCGGCCCGCCGGGGAGCCGGCGTCGAACGTGGAGCGGCCGGTGGCGCAGGCACAGCCCCGCCCACAGCCTTCAGATCCACAACGTAACGATAATGGGCCACCCCGTCGCCGGGCGGCAGCAGGAAGCGGCGCTCGATCTGGCTTCCGCGCGCCAGCTCCAGTTGAACGCGCGAGGCGCCGCCCGCTGCGCTGACCTGATAGGAGCGAACTAGGCCCGATCCGCCGCCGTTCAGGCCCCGGCCGGGCGCGACGCCGTTCAGCGCCAGGGTGACGCGTCCGTCCACGCCCGTGTCGATCACCCGCCCCTGCGTCGACTTGTCCAGATCGATGACGACCCGCGTCCGGTCGCCGTCGGCGCCGAAGCGAATTCCCAGAACATCACCCTGGGCGCCCCAGGCGAAACCACGCGTCGCGAACAGCGCGACAACGCATATGACGACGAAGGCCAAGGCGGTCATCGCCCATTCCCTCGCGCCCCAGCGCACCACACCTGTCAAAAAACGACCGTCCATAACGACGTCGAACCCATCCTACGCGAACTTGAGCTTCATCATGCCAGACGCTCGTATTCAGGGGGTTAAGGCCGAACACCTTTTAATTCGCGTGCGGCGTGACTATGATGTGAACCGTCCGCGAACCGATCGCGCCTTTTCGCCTTTGCGAATACCGGCGCGCCCTCCTCGCGGCGCTGACTTTCACCAATCCGAGAACCGCCCCGGCGCCGCCGATGGTTCAAAGAGCGGACCAGGGTTGCGGCCTTCCCCAGGGATTGGCGCGCCCGGTTCAGGACCGACGACCTCCATGGGCCTTTCCGCCTGCGCTCCCCAACGGCTTGATCAAGCCTGCTTCGCCCTTCCCGGCGAAGGGATGTCGCGTGCGCCGGCCCTTCCCCCCGTTCGGCGAGCCGCCATGACCCTACCCGGTGTTCCGGGACGGTCGGCCTGCGCGCGCCAGAGAGAGACTTTCCATGTCAAAGACCATGCTGATCGACGCGGCCCACCCGGAAGAAACCCGGGTCGCGATCGTCGACGGACGCCAAATTGAAGAATTCGATTTCGAATCCCGTGCGAAGCGCCAGCTTCGCGGCAACATCTATCTCGCCAAGGTCACCCGCGTAGAACCCAGCCTCCAGGCTGCGTTCATCGAATACGGCGGCAACCGCCACGGCTTCCTGGCCTTCAACGAGATCCACCCGGACTATTATCAAATCCCGGTCGCCGACCGCGAAGCCATCATGGCCGAAGCGCACGACGAGGACGATGACGACGATCTGGGTCGCGAGTCCGACGACGACGCCGATCCCGAAGCCGCCTTGGCGGACGAAGAGCGCCTGAAGCGCCGCCTGATGCGTCGTTACAAGATCCAGGACGTCATCAAGCGCCGCCAGATCCTGCTGGTCCAGGTCGTCAAGGACGAACGCGGCGCCAAGGGCGCGGCCCTGACCACCTGGCTGTCGCTGGCCGGCCGCTACTGCGTCCTGATGCCCAACACCGGCAAGGGCGGCGGCATCAGCCGCAAGATCACCAACACCTCGGACCGTCGCCGCCTCAAGAGCGCCGTCTCGGCGCTTGAAGTGCCCAAGGGCATGGGCCTGATCATCCGCACGGCCGGCGCCAAACGCACCAAGGCCGAGATCAAGCGCGACTACCAATATCTGCTGCGCCTGTGGGAGACGATCCGCGAGACCACCCTCGCCTCTCACGCGCCCTCGGTCATCTACGAGGAAGAGAACCTGGTCCGCCGCGCCGTGCGCGACATGTTCGACAAGGATTTCGACGGCATCCAGGTCGAAGGCGTCGAGGGCTTCAAGGAAGCGCGCGACTTCATGCGCGTGCTGATGCCGGCCCAGGCCAAGAAGGTTCACCTGTATCGCGGCTCGCGGCCCCTGTTCGCCGCCAACGGCATCGAAGAGCTGCTGACCCAGATCCACCAGCCGGTCGTGCCGCTGAAGTCTGGCGGCTATCTGGTGATCAACCAGACCGAGGCCCTGGTGGCCATCGACGTGAACTCGGGTCGCGCCACCAAGGAACGCAACGTCGAACAGACAGCGTTCAAGACCAATATGGAAGCGGCCGAGGAAGCCGCCCGCCAGCTGCGCCTGCGCGACCTCGCCGGCCTGGTGGTCATCGACTTCATCGACATGGATGAGGGCAAGAACAACCGCGCCGTCGAACGCGTGCTGAAAGAGGCGCTGTCCTCAGACCGCGCCCGCATCCAGATGGGCCGCATCTCGCCGTTCGGCCTGATGGAGATCAGCCGCCAGCGTCGCCGCCTGGGCGTGATCGAGGGCGCCACCGAGGCCTGCCCCCACTGCCAGGGCACGGGCCGCATCCGCTCCGCTGAATCCGCCGCCCTGATGACCCTGCGCGCGGTCGATATCGAGGCCGGCAAGAACGGTGCGGGCGTCGTGGTGCTGAAGGTCTGCACCGCCGTCGGCCTGTACATCCTGAACCACAAGCGCGCCTATCTGCAGGCGCTGCTGGAACGTCGCGGCCTGAACGTCATCGTCCAGATCGATGACAGCCTGGGCCAGGGCGAGCACAATATCGATCGCACCGAGACGAACGAGGACTTCGTCGCGCCCGAGATCGAGATGCCAAACCTCGACGACGACTTCGATCCGTCCCTGTACGAAGACGAGGATGAGGACGACGACGAGGAGATCGTCAGCGACGACGATGACGACGACGTCGAGGCGCTGGACCGCGAGGACAGCGACGATGACGAACCGCGTGAACGGGCTGAACGCGCCGAATCCGGTGGTCGTGATCGTGATCGGGGCCGGGGCCGCAATCGCCGCCGTCGCGGCGGGCGTCGTGACGACGAAACCGCTGAGGTCGCCGAAACGGTCGAAGCCGCCGATACGCTGAATATCGACGACGCGTCTGACGACGAAGAAGACGAGAACGGCCGCCGCCGCCGCCGGGGCCGCCGGGGCGGTCGCCGCGTCCGCGAGGACGGCGAGCGCGACGTCTATACCTGGGTCCGTGGCCGCACCCCGTCGCTGGACGATCCTTACGTCTGGTTCGACCCGCTGAACCCCGGCCGTCCCGAGCCCCGCGCCGAACGTCCGGATCGTGCTGAGCGTCCGCAGGCCGCCCAGGCCGAGGTCGAAGGTCTGGACACTGTGGCGTCCGAAGGCTCCGGCGAGGAAGGCGGGCGTTCGCGTCGCCGCCGTCGTCGCGGCCGGGGTCGGGGCGGCGACGCTGTCGGCCAAGACATCAAGGTCGAGAACCGCGCCACCAACGAAGGCATGCCGCCCGACGGCTCGCCCGAGACCCCGATGGCCGTGATCGTCGAACCGACCGCTGAAGCGGTCGAGGCTGACGCCCCCTCGGTTGCGGCGGAACCTCAACGTCGTCGCGTCCGCCGCAAGTCGGCCAGCGCCGATGCCGCGATCCAGGTCACGCCGGACACCGAGGCCCTGGAGGTCGAGGCCCATGTCGAACCGCACCCGGACACGGCGATCGAGCTGAACGAGGCTCCGGTCGAAGGCGCCCCGGTGGAATTGGACGTCACGCCCGAGGAAGCCCTGACCGCCGAACCGCAACCCGCCGTCCTGGCCGAGCCTTTCGTCGCACCGACGCCTGAAGTCGATGTCGAGGCGATCCTCGCCGAAGATCCGAACCAGATCGTCGCCCCGCCCGAAAAGCCCAAGCGTGGGTGGTGGCGCCGCTGATCGGTCACGATTAGACTGTCAGAATGCTGACGGGGGGTCGGCCGATATTGTGGAGTACGCCATGACCTGGCTTCCCCGATCCGCATCCCGCATCCTGACGGCGGCGGCGGTGGGCTTTGCAGCCCTCGTCGCCGCCGGCCAGGCCTCGGCCCAAAGCCTGATCCGCGACACCGAAATCGAGGGGATCATCCGGGAGTGGGCCGACCCTGTCTTTGTCTCCATGGGTCTGAACCCCGCGGACATCGAGGTCCTGCTGGTCAATGACAATGATTTAAACGCCTTCGCCACGCGCGGGCGGATCATGGGCGTCAACACCGGCCTGATCCTGCGGACCAAGAACGCCAACGAACTGCTCGGCGTGATGGCGCACGAGGCAGGCCATATCAAGAACCGCCACACCCTGCGCGACGGGGCCCAGAACGCCGCCAAACAGCCGATGTTCATGACCATGGCCCTGGGCGCCCTGGCCATCGCCGCCGGCGCGCCGGACGCCGGCGTCGCCCTGTTGGGCTCTAGCCAGTATTTCGGCACGATCGGCGCGCTTCAATATATGCAGAGCCAGGAGGGCGAGGCCGACCTGACCGGCGCGCGGGCGCTGGAAGGCGCCGGCGAATCCGGGGCGGGCCTGGTCTCCTTCTTCGAGAATTTCCGCGCTCAGGAAGTCTTCTCCGACGCCCGCCGCTATCCCTATTTCCGCAGCCACCCCCTGTCGTCGCAGCGGATCGAGTCCATGCGCCGCTATGTCCAGGACCAGCCCCACTATGGTCATCGCGACAGTCCCGAGCGGATGGCCCAGCACGCCCTGATCCTGGCCAAGATCCACGCCTTCATGGACCCGCCGAACACCACCCTGCGCGCCTATCCGTCCACCGACGCCACCCTGCCCGGCCGCTACGCCCGCGCCATCGCCTGGTACCGCGACGGTCAGACGGACAAGGCTCTGGCCGCCGTCGACGCCCTGATCGCCGAGGATCCGCAAAACCCCTATTTCGCCGAGCTGAAGGGCCAGATCTATTTCGAGGAGGGTCGCCCAACCGAAGCGGTCGCCGCCCACCGCGAAGCGGTGCGGCTCAAGCCCGACGCCCCCCTGCTGCGCATCAACCTGGCCCACGCCCTGATCGGCACAGACGATCCCAAGAACCTGGATGAGGCCATCGACCAGCTGAAGCACGCGACGGTGGCGGAGCGCGAAAACACCATGGCCTGGCGCCTGCTGGGTCAGGCCTACGCCGCCCAGGGCAAGGAGGGCGAGGCGCGTCTCGCCACCGCCGAGTACTATTTCGCCGCCGGCCAGGAACGCGAAGCGACCCAGTTCGCTTTGCGGGCCCGCAGCATGCTGGACCCCAACTCCATGGAATGGCGCCGGGCGGTGGACATCGTCCTGGCGTCCGGGGCCACACCTGACGATCTGTTGGACCTTGATCGCCGCGACGCCGCCCGCAAGCCGACGACGCTGAACTGACGCCCTACCCATCCTGACCGCGAGCCTTCATGACCGACGACGCACCCGCGCCTGAGACCCCGACCGCCCCGCATCCCTTGAAGGGCGGTTTCAGCGGGGGCGTCGCCGGCTATGTCGCCCTGGGCGTCTCGGTCGTGGCCCTGGGCCTGGCCGCAGCCCCCTATTTCGGCGGCGGCTCAGGCGGCGACGTCCGCGCCTATCTGCTGGAACACCCCGAGGTGCTCCAGGAAGCCAGCCTGGCGCTTCAGGCCAAGGAAGGTCAGGCCCGCGTCGACGAGACCAACGCCGCCGCCACGGCCAACGCCGCCCTGCTGGCCCCCGACAACCGCGACCCCGCCTTCGGCCCCGCCGACGCCAAGGTGACGGTGATCGAGTTCTTCGATTTCCGCTGCCCCGGCTGCAAGGCCGTGGCGCCCCAGTTCCGCGCCCTGATGGCCGCCCATCCGGACGTCCGCTTCGTCTTCAAGGACTGGCCGATTCTGGACCGAGGCGAGGATGTCGCCTCGCAATACGCCGCCCGCGCCGCCCTGGCCGCGCACCAGCAGGGCAAATATCTCGAGGTCTATGACGCCCTGATGCGCGAACGGGCCCTGACGCCGGACGCCGTCGATCGCATCCTGGCCGAGCACGGCGTAGAACTGGCCCGCGCCAAACAGGCCCTCGTCGCGCCCGAAACCACCCGCCACATCGCCGACATCCACACGACAGCGGCAGCGCTGAAGCTCCAGGGCACCCCCACCTTCTTCGTCAACGGCAAGGCCGCCGCCAGTATCGAGCCCGCGAAGATCGCCCGGATGATCGAGGCGGCCAAGCGCTGATCCGACGCCGCTAGGCTCCAATCCCCACAGCAAAACGGCCCCCGGATTTCTCCGGGGGCCGTTCTGTTAGGCGACTGTAGTGCCTGGCCTCAAGCAGCGCGTGCGCGCTTTAGGCCAGGCTTAGAGTCAGATCCTCGACTACTCGATGATCTTGGCGACGACGCCGGCGCCGACGGTGCGGCCGCCTTCACGGATGGCGAAGCGCAGGCCCTGATCCATGGCGATCGGGGTGATCAGTTCGACGTTCAGCTCGGCGTTGTCGCCGGGCATGATCATTTCGACGCCTTCCTTCAGCTGCACGATGCCGGTCACGTCGGTCGTGCGGAAGTAGAACTGCGGGCGATAGTTGGTGAAGAACGGGGTGTGACGGCCGCCCTCTTCCTTGGTCAGGATATAGGCTTCAGCCAGGAACTTGGTGTGCGGGGTGATCGAACCCGGCTTGCACAGAACCTGACCGCGCTCGACGTCTTCGCGCTTGGTGCCGCGCAGCAGAACGCCGACGTTGTCACCGGCTTGACCTTGGTCCAGCAGCTTGCGGAACATTTCGACGCCGGTGCAGGTCGTCTTCTGAACCGGACGGATGCCGACGATTTCGACTTCTTCACCGACCTTGACGATACCCTTTTCGACGCGACCCGTGACCACGGTGCCGCGGCCCGAGATCGAGAAGACGTCTTCGACCGGCATCAGGAAGGGCAGGTCGACCGGACGTTCCGGCTGCGGGATGTAGGCGTCGACGGTTTCCATCAGGGCCAGAACGCGCTGTTCGCCGATTTCCGGGTTCACGCCGTCGGTCGCGGCCTTGGCCGAACCCTTGGTGATCGGAATATCATCGCCCGGGAACTGGTAGGACGACAGAAGCTCGCGCACTTCCATCTCGACCAGCTCCAGCAGTTCTTCATCGTCGACCAGGTCGACCTTGTTCATGAAGACCACCAGGGCCGGCACGCCGACCTGACGGGCCAGCAGGATGTGCTCGCGCGTTTGCGGCATCGGGCCGTCGGCGGCCGAAACCACCAGGATCGCGCCGTCCATCTGAGCGGCGCCGGTGATCATGTTCTTCACATAGTCGGCGTGGCCGGGGCAGTCGACGTGGGCATAGTGACGGTTGGCCGTCTCATATTCCACGTGCGCGGTGTTGATCGTGATGCCGCGGGCCTTTTCTTCCGGCGCAGCATCGATGTCCGCATAGGCCATGGCCTTCGCGCCGCCGGCCTTCGCCAGCGTCATCGTGATCGCCGCCGTCAGCGTCGTCTTGCCATGGTCAACGTGACCGATCGTGCCGATGTTGCAGTGCGGCTTGTTCCGTTCGAACTTTTCCTTGGCCATGGCCAAACTCCTGATGGCCCGGGTTGAGGGGCGCGATGCTGATCAAAAAACCTGGAGCGGGTAGACGGGATCGAACCGACATCCTCAGCTTGGAAGGCTGCTGCACTACCATTGTGCTATACCCGCGCGGAGACTGCGGAAGTTCTTTGGGAACGCCGCAGCCGGTTCCTCTCCGTCGTCCTGATCCGCCGTATCCGTCAAGGCGCGTGGTGGGGGAAGAAGGACTCGAACCTTCGAAGCTTACGCAGGGGATTTACAGTCCCCCCCCTTTGCCACTCGGGACATTCCCCCAGCGCGCCTTGTCGAACCGCGGACCCCTCATTCCGCCCATAATCAAGCGGGACGAAACAAAAGCCTTCGGCTTGTCGCCTCCTCTAGGATAGAGGGGGCGCCCAGACCCGAAAGCCCTTGGGGCTCCAAATCGGAGGGCGTCTTATAGTGTCGTCGAAAACAGAACGCAACGACCGTAAAAGCGGTAAAAAACCAATCTTTGGAGGCCGGGCTTCCGGGCCCCGCGAAAAGGGCCAAAAGCCCGTGGCGCAAGGGTTTTCCGGACGCGAGGACGCGCCCCGTCCGCCCCGTTCGCCTGATCGGGGCAAGTCGGACGCCGATAATTTTCTCTGGGGGCGTCACCCGGTTTTGGCCGCTCTGGCGAATCCCGCACGTCGCGGCACGGGTCGTCTGCTCGCCACGGCGGAGCGCGCCGCCGAGATCGAAGAGGGCAAACTGGCGCACGGTCACAAGATCGAGGTGGTCGAGGTCCAAGCCCTGAACCGGATGTTGCCCGCCGGCGCCGTCCACCAGGGCCTGGCCTTCAAGGTCCAGCCGCTGGAAGGCGTGTCGCTGGAAGAGTTGGCTGAACCGGCTCAGGGCGTCATCGTCATGCTGGACCAGCTGACGGACCCCCAGAACGTCGGCGCCATCTTCCGCTCGGCCCTGGCCTTCGGCGCGCGGGGAATCATCGTGCAGGACCGCCACGCCCCCGCCCTGGCCGGCGCCCTGGCCAAGGCGGCGGTCGGCGCCACCGAACGCCTGCCCCACGCCCGGGTGACGAATCTGTCGCGCGCATTGGAACGGCTGGCGGATCTGGGCTGGCGCGCCGTCGGTCTGGACGGAACGGGCGAACAGACGCTGGAAGAGGCGCTGGACCGCCAGCCGACCGTCCTGGTCATGGGATCCGAAGGAGACGGCATCCGCCGCCTGGTGGCCGAACACTGCGATGTGTTGGCCAAGATCCCTATGCCGGGCGGATTCGAGAGCCTGAACGTCTCCAACGCCGCCGCCGTCGCACTTTATGAGGCGGCGCGCGCGCAACGCGGCTGACAGACGGTCGCACCGGCGTTAAGGAGCGGACATGGAATTCCTCTCTTCTCCCGAACTCGCAGGCCAGGCCACAGCGCTTGGCCAAGTCCTGCTGATGGATCTGGTCCTCGCCGGCGACAACGCCGTCGCCGTGGGCCTGGCCGCCGCCGCCCTGCCCCAGGAACAGCGCAAGAAGGCCATTCTGATCGGCCTAGCCGCCGCCGTCGTCATGCGCATCGGCTTCGCCCTGATCACGGTCCAGCTGCTGGCCCTGGTCGGTCTGCTGCTGGCGGGCGGCCTGCTGCTGCTATGGGTCTGCTGGAAGATGTGGCGCGAACTGCAGGAGCAGCGCACCCACGACCAGGCCGAGGCCGAGAGGGAACTCGAGCTGGCCCTGAGCATCGAACACGGCAAGGGACCGTCGCCCGAGGAACTGGGCCTGAAGCGCAAATCCTTCGGCGCCGCCCTGTTGCAAATCATGATCGCCGACATCACCATGTCGCTGGACAATGTCCTGGCGGTCGCCGGCGCCGCCCACGACCATCCCTGGATCATGGTCTTCGGCCTGATTATGTCGATCGCCCTGATGGGCCTAGCCGCCACCTACATCGCCAAGCTTCTGCACCGTTATCGCTGGATCGGTTACGTCGGTCTGGTCGTGGTCCTGTATGTCGCCATCCACATGATCTGGGACGGCGCCCGTCAGGTGGTGGTCCGCACCGGCCATATGGATGAGTTCAACGCCTCGGCACCGGCCTTCATCGAGATCAGTCCCGAGGAAGCCGCCAAACACCTGGGCCAGAAGGGCGCCGAGACCAGCCCGCCCCCGGTCCCCGCCGAACCGACGGCGCCTGCTCCGGCGCCCGCGACGTGACGGTCGCAACGGTCACGGTCGAGGAGGCCGCCGCCTGGCTGCAATCCGGCGAGGCGATCCTGATCGACGTGCGCGAGCCGGACGAGTTCGCCGCCGCCCGCATCGACGGCGCAATCCTGGCCCCGCTCAGCCAGATGCCCACCGCCTGGGAGGCGCTGGACCTGCCGGCTGATCGGAAGATCATCGTACAGTGCCTGAAAGGCGGCCGCAGCCATCAGGTCTGCGCCTTCGTCGGACCCACCGGCCCTGAAGGCCAGCCCCTGTTCAACCTGGTCGGCGGCATCCAAGCCTGGCATGCGGCAGGCCTGCCGGTGATCGTCGCCGAGTAGTCTTTCCGCTCGTTCCTCACCGGACGGGAAAAGAAGCGCGCTTACTCCGCGCCGCCGAAGCGTTCGGACCATTCGGCCACCTGGGCGTCCTCGATCTTGGCGAACAGTACGCCCTGGGCGGCGACCGGCTGACCGACCGTCAGGACGTTCAGCACATCCTCGTCGGCGCCCGGCCAGGACAGGTCGCTGACGCCGACTGAGGCCGCGATCTTCTCGGCCGAGAACGGCAGGATCGGCGCCGCCAGACGGGCGAACAAGGCCACCAGATTCAGCCCCGTGCGTACGCCGACGGCCGCGCGGTCGCGATCGGTCTTCAGCGCCGTCCAGGGGGCAGCCACCTGTAGATACTCGTTGCCCAACACCCAGACGGCTCGCAGGGCCTGGGCCGCCTTGCGGAACTCCATGGCCTCGAACTGTTCGGTCGCTTCGGCGATCCCGGCCTTGATGTCGGCCTCCAGCTGGATCTCGACCGGCCCGGCCTCGCCGCCTTCCGGCACGACGCCGTCGAACTTCGACTCGGCGAATTTGACGATCCGGTTGACGAAATTGCCCAGCACATCGGCCAGGTCCTTGTTGGTCGAGGCCTGGAAATCTTCCCAGGTAAAGGCCGAATCCGCATGTTCCGGCCCGTAGGCCGTCAGGCGCCAGCGCCAGTAGTCGGCCGGCAGCAGCTCCAGCGCCTGGTCCATGAAGACGCCGCGCTTCTGGCTGGTCGAGAACTTGCCACCGTACCAGTTCAGCCAGTTGAAGGCCTTCAGTTGGTCCACCGTCTTCCACGGCTCGCCCGAGCCGATGATGGTCGCCGGGAAGGACACGGTGTGGAAGGCGACATTGTCCTTGCCCATGAACTGGACATAGCGGACGTCCTCGGCCCCTTCGTCCAGACGCCACCAATCGCGCCAAGACCCACCGGTCGCCTCGGCCCACTCCTCGGTCGAGGCGATATATTCGATGGGGGCGTCGAACCAGACGTAGAAGACCTTGTCCTCCATGCCCGGACGCGGGAAGCCGTCCTTCAGCACCGGCACGCCCCAGGCCAGGTCGCGGGTGATGCCGCGGTCGATCAGCCCTTCGTCCAGATGCTTGTAGGCGATGGACTTGGCCAGAACCTGCCAGCCGGTCTTGCTGTCGACCCAGGCGCGGATCTGCGGCTCGATCTTGGTTTGCAGTAGATAGAGATGGCGGGTGTCGCGGACCTCAAGGTTCTTGGACCCCGACACCGACGAATAGGGATCGATCAGGTCGGTCGGGTCCAGCAGACGCCCGCAGTTGTCGCACTGGTCGCCGCGCGCGCCGACATGGCCGCAGTGCGGGCAGGTGCCCTCGACATAGCGGTCGGGCAGGAAGCGGGCGTCGTCGATCGAATAGATCATCCGATCCACCCGTTCCTCGATCAGGCCGTTCTTCTCCAGGGCCTCGGCGAAATGCTGGGTCAGACGATGGTTCTGCGGGTTGGACGACCGGCCGAACCAGTCGTAGCTCAGGCCGAAGGCCTGACCAGCGGCCTTCTGGATCTCGTGCTGCTCGTCGCAATAGGTGCGCACGTCCTGACCGGCGGCGGCGGCGGCCAGCTCGGCCGGGGTGCCGTGCTCGTCTGTGGCGCAGATGTACAGCACCTCATGGCCCTGGGCCCGCTTGAACCGGGCCCAGACGTCGGCCGGCAACATCGAGCCCGCCAGATTTCCCAGGTGCTTGATGCCGTTGATGTAGGGCAGCGCCGAGGTGATGAGGATGCGGGCCATGGATACCGAGTGACGAGTGACGAGTGACGAGTGACGAGTGGTTAGTGGCGACCGTTCGCGGTCACGGCAAGATGCAAAGTCCTGAAACCGCCAACGAAGACGCCAGTCCTACTCGCCACTCGCCACTCGCCACTCGCCACTTCCTCTCCGCGCCACCCGGACAAACCGCCCGGTCAGCAGGACCGACGAGGCCAGGCTGGCGATCACCACCGCCCAGACCAGGCCATCGACGCCCATCCGATGCGCCAGGATCCAGCCCAGAGGCATCATCACCGCCCCATAGGCCACGAAATGCATGATCGTGGGCCACCAGACGTCGCCCGCCGCCCGGTTCGCCTGAGCCGCCACCACCTGGATTCCGTCCGCCACGAAGAACAGGGTCGCCAGCACCAGGGCCGGAGCGGCGATGGCCAGCAGGACCGGATCGCGATTGTAAGCGCCCACGATCAGATGCGCGCTGGGCCACACCACCAGGGCGACAATGAAGGTCAGCCCCGTGACGACGCCCAGACCGACCAGGCCGGCCCGCAAAACGCCTCGCCCGTCGCCGGCGCCATAGCTGCGCCCCACCAGCACCGCCGTCGCCGACGACAGGCCCATGGGCAGCATGAAGACGATGGCCGAGACGTTCAGCACCACCGCCCAGGCCGCCGTCTCCGCTGCGCCGATCTGGCCGGCGAAGAAGGTGAAACCCGAAAAGGCCCCGACCTCGATGAAATAGGATGCGCCTGCGCCCAGGCCGACCTTGACCTGTTCACGCGCCGCCTTGGGGTCGGGCTCGGGCTTGTCGAATATGCCCAGCGACCGCGCCTCGGGCAGGCGTAGAATATAGACCACCAGGAAGATCGCCAGCGCCGCCCGGGCCCCGAACGTCGCCCAGGCCGAGGCGAAGGCGCCGTCGAAACCGATGCCCAGCAGGTCCGGCACCAGCAGCAGATTCAGCGCCAGATTGACCCCGTTCGCCACCCACATGGCGACCATGCCGGGCTTGGGCCGTCCCAGGGCCTCCAGGAAGAACTGCCCCGTCACCGAGATCAGATAGAAGGGCATGGACAGGGCGAAGACCACCAGTGCCGGGCCCGCGCCTTCGGCCAGTCCGTCCTCCAGCCCCAACTTGCTCAGCCCCCAAGGACCAAGCGCGATCAGGGCGATCATCGAGACCACGCCGATCTGTAACGAATAGGTCAGGCCCCGGCGCAGCACCGCGCCGACGGCGTGCCGACGGCCCTCGCCCAGCATTCGCGCCGTCATCACCTGCACGCCCAGCATCAACCCGACCGCCGTTGTCACCACGATGGACGTCGGCGCCCAGGCCAGAGAGTGGAAGGCCAGTTCCTTGCTGGAGAAGTTCCCCACCACGATGGCGTCGGTCAGCCCCATGGTCATGATGCCGATCCGCGCCAGGATCACCGGCCATGCCAGGTTGAGCAGGTCGCGAAAGGCGGAACGGGTCTGGGGGCTGAGCGCGATCATCGGAGGCGGCACAGGCCACGCGCATCAGCCGGGGTCAACTCCCAAAAGCCTTGCGGGCCTGGTCTACCAGGCGCCCAGTTCGCGAAGTTGCCGCACCAGTTCCTCCGGCGCCTCGCCCGCGTCCAGTTCGGTCAGATCCACCGGCGCATCCTTGGGCTCGAAATAGCGCCACCCCTGGAAGGGCCGCCGCGCCATGGGGGCGGTGCGGATAACCTGGGGGGACAGGGTGATTTCACACCGGCTCTCCTTGCCCTCGCCCAGGGTGGCGATGTCCAGCACGGGCTGGCGGCAGACGATCGTCCCCTTCACCACCCAGTACAGCGAACCGCCGTCCTCGATCTCCGAGGCGCGCTTCGGCGTCATCCGGGTGTGGACCACCAGAGGGCCGCCCTTGGCCGCGCGGGCCTCCAGCCATTCGACGTCGGGTACGCCGACGCCCAGTTTGATCATGTGAAGCGGCATGGCGCCCACGTAGTCGCCCTTAGGCGCCTTGGCCAGATTGTTTAATCTGTGAACGCTATCAATGATCGCGCGCGTCGCTCCATCGCACGCCACGGGGCCAGTATGTACGGATTGATCACGCGCCTGACGGCCTACCCTGGCCGCCGCGACGAACTTGCGCTTCTGCTGATGGACCCCGCCGTCAGAAAACACGGCTGTCATTCCTATATCGTCGCGCACGATCTGGCCGAAGCTGACATCCTCTGGGTCACGGAGGTCTGGGTCGATCAACCGACCCATCAGTCCTGGAGCGAAAACCTGCGTCAAAGCGGCGACTGGCGTCCGATCTACGGCTTGATGGCCAAGATGGACGACTCGATCCAGACGCGGCCGCTGGGCGGCCTCGGGCTTTAGTCCGCTGCCTTCACCACCGCCAGAACGGCCGCCTCCACCACCTGATCTCCGACGCTTGCGACGCTTTCAACCACCCCGTCGAAGGGCGCAGTGAGGGCGTGCTCCATCTTCATCGCCTCCAGCACCACGACCGGCTGGCCCTTGGTCACCGCGTCGCCGACCTTGACCGGGGCGGCGACGACCTTGCCCGGCATGGGCGCGCGGAGGGAGCCGTCGGAAAGAGCGCCGGCGCCGGCGCCAATGGCGGCGCGATACGGCGTCACCCGACGCGCCTCGCCGTCCACGAACAGAACGAAACCGTCATCGACGACCTGATAGCCGAACAGGCGTTCCCCGGCCTGCACCTGATCGAACCCGACCTGGGCCATCAGTCCCTCAACGCCGCGCCATCCCGTCTCGACCGGCGTCACACCCCCCGACACGCCCCGGCCGTCCACATGCGCCCACACCGTCGTCTGAGCCGGTGCGTTCAATCGAACCCCATACGACAAGCCAGGCTGACCGCCCCAAGGGCTGAACCGGTCGGCCCCAGCCGCCTCGGCATCCGCTGCCGCTTCGGCGATCAGGGTCAGAGCCGCCAGCGTCGCTTCGGCGGTTTCAACGGACTGCAACGCCCCCTCCTCCGCCGCGATAAAGCCGGTGTCCACATCCCCCGCCACGAAGCGCGGATGGTCCAGGCAGAGTTTCAGGAAGCCCGCATTGGTCTTGACCGGCCAGACCTCGACCTCGCCCGCCGCCTCGGCCAGTCGCGCGGCCGCCGCCTCGCGGGTGTCCTCGTGTACGATCAGTTTGGCGATCATCGGGTCGTAGAACTGGCTGACCTCGCCGCCCTGCTCCACGCCCGTATCGACCCGAATTCCGTCCGGCATGACGAAATGCTCCAGCCGCCCGATCGACGGCAAAAACCCGTTGGCCGGATCCTCAGCATAGAGGCGCGCCTCCATGGCCCAGCCGGTCAGCTTGATCTCGTCCTGCTTCAGCGGCAGGGGTTCGCCCGCCGCGACGCGGAACTGCCATTCGACCAGATCGACGCCGGTCACGCTCTCGGTCACTGGGTGTTCGACCTGAAGCCGGGTGTTCATCTCCATGAACCAGATCCCATCCGCCTTCAGCCCGTCCGAGGCGTCGGCGATAAACTCGATGGTCCCGGCCCCGACATAGTTGACCGCCTTGGCCGCCTTGATCGCCGCGCCCGTCACGGCGGCCCGCACGGCCTCGCTCATGCCCGGCGCCGGCGCTTCTTCGATCACCTTCTGGTGGCGGCGTTGCAGGGAGCAGTCCCGCTCGAACAGGTGCACGACATCCCCGTGCCGGTCCCCGAACACCTGCACCTCGATATGGCGCGGCCGGGTGATGTAGCGTTCGATCAGCACGCGGTCGTCGCCGAAGGCCGCCGCCCCTTCCCGCTTGGCGCTGGCCAGTCCTGCGGCGAAATCGGCCGGATCATCGACCCGTTTCATCCCCTTGCCGCCGCCGCCCGCGACGGCCTTGATCAGCACCGGATATCCGATCCGCGCCGCCTCGGCCGTCAGGGTCGCCTCCGACTGGTCCGCGCCCAGATAGCCCGGCGTCACCGGCACCCCGGCCTGGATCATCAATTCCTTGGCCGCGTCCTTCAGCCCCATGGCCCGGATCGACGCGGGGTCCGGTCCGATCCAGATCAGACCCGCCGCCGCCACCGCCTCGGCGAACTCGGCGTTCTCGCTCAGGAAGCCATAGCCGGGGTGGATCGCTTCCGCCCCCGTCGCCTTCGCCGCCGCCAGCACCTTGGCCCCGTCCAGATAGGATTCGCGCGCCGCCGCCGGGCCGATCAGCACCGCCTCGTCCGCCTCGCGCACGTGCAGGGCCTGGGCGTCGGCCTCGGAATAGACGGCGATAGTGCGTATTCCCATCCGCTTGGCGGTACGGAAGA
Organism: Brevundimonas sp. SL130; assembly: GCF_026625805.1. Lineage (NCBI taxonomy): Bacteria > Pseudomonadati > Pseudomonadota > Alphaproteobacteria > Caulobacterales > Caulobacteraceae > Brevundimonas > Brevundimonas sp. SL130. Next base: position 1,354,494 of record NZ_CP113064.1, on the reverse strand, counting down.
CACGACAGGCGATTTCGCCACGATTGGCGACAAGGACGGACTTGAACATGCCGAAGTCTTAGCGAGACGTGGCGGCTGTGTCTTCACCTCCCCGTCGGCGAAGGCCGACGGGGAGGACAGATCGCGCAGCGATCAGGAGGGGGCGACTCGGTCTCCGACGGACCTGCGCCTTCACCACCCCTTCGCCCCCTCCTGGCGACCTACGGCCGCCGGTCCTCCCCGTCCGCCTTCGCGAACAGGGAGGTGAAGTTTCCCCCGCCTTCCGCTATCCCCCTCCCCATGTCCCTACGCCCGCTCTTCGTCACCCAGGTCTATGAGGCCTCCCTCGCCGACAGCCGAGGCTGGACCGACCTAAATCAACAGTTGATCAACGTCGTCCGCATGATGGCGGAGGAAGACGCGGGTGGCCGCCGCTGGTGCCGCGACAACGCCTATCGCGGCTACACCTCCTACGCCTCGCTGAACGACCTGCCCCAGCGCTTCCCCGAGTTCGCCGATCTGAAGCGCCACCTCGACCGCCATGCCCTCGCCTATGCCCAGGCCCTGAACTTCGACCTGGCGCGCAAGCCGCGTCTCGACAATCTCTGGGTCAATATCCTCAAGCCGGGCGGCGGCCACACCGGCCATATTCACCCCCACGCCTATCTGTCCGGCACCGTCTATATCGACATCCCCGACGGCGCCTCGTCGCTGAAGCTGGAAGACCCCCGCCTGCCCTTCATGATGGCCCGTCCCGGCGTGACCGACGACGCCACCGAGGCCGAACGCCCCTTCGTCTATCTGAAGCCCCAGGCCGGCACGATTCTGATGTGGGAAAGCTGGCTGCGGCACGAGGTGCCGACCAACCAGGCCAAGTCGGACCGCATCTCGATCAGCTTCAACTACGCCTGACGACGCCGTCCAAAACGACACGGAACCATTGCGGAAACTTAATCCGCATCAAGTCCATGACGCCTTGTGGGAACGCCGTTCTCACGCCAAGCTTGCGCTCATGGAAACCGTCATCGAAATTCGCGGCCTGACCAAGACCTATGGGACGGTAAAGGCCTTGGACGGCCTGACCCTGTCTATCCCGCGCGGCGGGGTCTATGGCATCCTCGGCCCCAACGGCGCGGGCAAGTCGACCCTGTTCCGCACCCTGCTGGGCCTGATCCGCCCGACCGAAGGCGAGGCCACGGTCATGGGCGGCCGGATCGGCGATCCGGCGGCGACGTGACGGATGGGCTCGATGATCGAGACGCCCCGCTTCCCGCCCTTCATGACCGCGCGCCAGGTCCTGGTCTGGCTGGGCCACGCCCACGGCGGGGTGGCGACCGCAGATATCGAGGCCTGGCTGAAGCGGGTCGGCCTGACCGAGGCGGCGGACCGTCGGGTTCGCGGCTTCTCGGTCGGCATGCTGCAACGCCTGGGCGTCGCCGCCGCCCTGATGACCAAGCCCGACCTGGTCATTCTCGATGAACCGACCAGCGGCATGGATCCGCCCGGCATCCAGGAGATGCGGGCCCTGATCCGCAGCCTGGCCGACGACGACGGCGTCACCGTCATCCTGGCCAGCCACCAACTGCAAGAGGTCGAGCGCGTCTGCGACCGCGTCGCCATTTTCAACAAGGGCAAGGTGATCACCGAAGGCCGGGTCTCCGACCTGACGGCCTCGGGCGAGCGCCTGCGTCTGTCGGTCACCCCCCTGGCCAAGGCCATGAGCGTGCTGGGCGAACGGGCCACGCTGGACGGCGACGCCCTGGTGGCCGCCGTGCCGCGCGCAGAGGCGGCGGCGACGATCCGCGCCCTGGTCGAGGCCGGGGTCGATATCGAAGAAGCCCGCTGGATCGGCGCCGATCTGGAAGACGTCTTCATGAGCGAGACCGGCTGGACCGGCGTGCAGGGCACGCCTGCGAAGGGGACCGACCATGCTGGTTGATGCACTGAAATCCGAAGCCTATCGCATCTCGCGGAACCGGACCGCGATCTTCTGCAGCGTCCTGCTGACGCCTCTTCTCATTATCGTCGGCGGCTTGATCTATCAGATCTTGACCAAGGCCAAGGGCGACGCCCTGGCGGCCAAGGCCAATCTGCCGCCCGAGCTGGGGAATCAGCCGGTCAATCTGGCCGAGGCCTTCGGCTTTGCGGCCGGCAACGGCGCCAACGGCGTGCTGCTGGTCTTCATGTTGCTGGCTGCGGCGGCGGTCTATGCGGGCGACTATCGCTGGGAGACCTGGCGTCTGATCAGCGCCCGAAACGCGCGTCCCTGGCTGCTCCTGGGCAAGATCGGGGTGATGAAGGCCCTGGCCATGATCGCCATGCTGACGACCCTGGTCGCCGCCTTCATCTACTTCATCTCCGAGGCCCTGGTGACCGGCCGGCCGATGAGTTTCGACCTGACCGACTTCAAACTGGTCGAGTTCCTGCTGACCTGGCTGCTGTCCTACATCCGCATCGTCCAGTACGGCCTCATCGCCCTGCTGGCGGCGGTGATCAGCCGATCCCTGCTGGCGGCCCTGTTCGTGCCTTGGGCCCTGGGTTTCGTCCAGACGATCCTCGGCGGACCGTTGCTGCCGATCATCGGTTGGGCGCCGACCGACTGGGTCTCCCAGCTGCTGCTGCCCGGCCTGGCCTATGACACGCTCAAGGCTGCGGTGGCCGGCGACACGCCGGCGCCGGACGGCTTGGTCATCAAGGCCATCACCAGCCTGGTCCTGTGGTGCGTCGTGCCGGTCGCGGCTTCGATCGCCTGGTTCCAGCGCCAGGACCTGTCCAAGGAATAGCGCCTGCCCAGGTTCGGACGTCGGTCAGTTCTCCAGCGAGAACTCGACCGGCGTCCGCATCTCGATCCGCGCGCCGGGCACGCCCGGCGGCGGGCGCGGCACGGGGCTGGCCCGCGCCAGCATGGCCATCGCCTCCTCGTCCAGCGCCGAAACCCCCGAGGCCGCGACGATGCGGGACGCGATCACCCGCCCCTCCCGATCAATGACGAACCGGACTGTGACCACGCCGGTCTGGCGCAGTCGCTTCGCGCCGCGCGGATAGATCTTGTACGCCTCCAGATGGGCGCGCACGCGGGCGCCATAGGCGTCGCCCTGGGCCCCGGACAAGGATACAGGCGAGTTAACGACGCCGCCCGCCGGGGGCGCCGGCCTGGACGGCGGCGCTGCGGCCGCACTGGGCGGAGCATCGGTCGAACGCCCTGCCGAAGGCGGCGGAGGGGCGCTTTCGGCGGCGACCGGACGGACCGGCGTGGGCGCTGCCGCCGCCTTGGTCTCCTGCGGTCTCCAAACGATGGGGTCGGCCGCTGGAACGGGGCTAAGCCTTGTCGGCACAGGCGTCGGCGGCGTCGGGGGAGCCGACGCCGCCGTCTTGGTCGGTTGGTCCTTGGGCGTATCGGACTTCAGGCTGTCCGGCACGGCGATCCCGTGATCCGGCCCGATCAGCTCGACCACCATGGCCTGGGGCTCGATGAACAAGGTCCGTTCCATCGGCTGGCTCACAGCGGCCAGCAGCAGGCCTCCGTTCAAAAGAACGGAGGCCGTAAGGGCGCACAAGCGCCCTTTGCGCGACAGAACCACTGGCGTCAGAAGGTCTTGCCGAGGCTCAGCTTGAAGCTGCGCCCCTGACCAGCGAACGAGGCGAGGTTGTTCTTCACATAGTCGTCCAGGACGTTGTCGACCGAAACCCGGACGTCCATGCCCGCCAGGCTGCCGGTGCGGGGCCGCCAGGTCGCATAGAGGTCGTGGACATTGTAGCTGTCCACGGTCGAGGACACAGCGCCTGTCGTTGCGTTGTAGTTGGTGATGCCGCTGACGAACTCGCCGCGCCAGCCGACCGTCAGATCCAGATCGCTCAGAACATAACCCAGGTTCAGGTTCAGCTCGTCGGCCGGACGGGTGTTCAGCAGGACGCCGGTCGTCTCGTTGGTGGCGTCCACCGTAGCGTAGGAGGCCCGAGCGATCAGGGCGCGGGTCGCATATTCGGCCTCGACCTCGAAGCCCTCGTACTTGGCCTCGCCCACGTTGATGAAATAGCCCGAGGTGGCGGACGCCGAGGTGATCAGGTTCTCCACCTTGTTGTTGAAGGCGGTCAGCTTGGCGTTCATGCGATCGGACGGGGTGACCAGACCGCGCAGGGTCAGCGACGCCCCCAGCTCGTAGTTGTTGGACTTCTCGGGGTCGAGGTTCAGGTTGACCGGGGCGGTTCCCGAGCGGCTGTAGACTTCGTCCAGGATCGGCATCCGTTCGGTGTGGGCCACCGAACCGAAGACGTTCAGATAGTCGGTCAGATTGTAGAGCACGGCCAGCTTCGGCGAATAGCCGGTGTCGCTCGCATCCTCCGGCACGGCGGTGGAGCCGCCACCGGTCACGACGCCGGCGCCGGGGCTCAGTTCGGTATGGTCGATCCGCAGGCCGGGCGTGATCACCAGCTTGTCACGCCACAGGATCTCGGCCTGGATGAAGCCGCCGTACCGGGTCGTGTCGCCTTCCGGATGGGTGGTCGCCCCATTGGCCTGGAGGCTGCCGTCCGCCTTGTAACGGGGATTGCGACGTTCCTGGCTGTAGTACTGGAGGCCCGCAGTGACGAAGGCGGTCCAATCGGGCGACAGGGTGAACTTGGAGGTGTTCTCCAGACGGGCCTGAACGGTCGAATAGCTGTACTCTGACGCATAGCCGAGGCTGCTGGACAGGGCGATGCCGTCCTGATCGGTCAGGGTTTCCGAGAAGGAGACCTGGGCCTTGAGATCCAGCAGATCATTGCCCTCGAACCCGTTGTCATAACCCAGCACAAAGGCCTCGTCGCGGGTGCGGCGGCGCACCGTGCCGAAGGCCGTCAGGCCCGTGATCTGGTCATAGAGCTGATAGCTGTCGGTCTCCCACACCTGGGCCGAGGCCCAGACGCTGTGCTTGCGATCGCCGCCGATATAGTAGCGGGCCTTGGCCAGGACGGAGTTGGCGCTGGCGTCCGAGGGGGTCACGACGTCGCCGTTCCCGTCCTTGTAGTCGTCGCTGCTGCGGCCGTTCAGGGCGATCAGCAGGTCCAGGTTTTCCGTCGGCCGGGTCGCCATGATGATGGAGCCCAGCTTTCCATCGCCGTTCGATTCATAGCCGAACCGCGTCCGAAGCGCGAAAGTGTCGTCGCCCGTCAAGAAGTCCGACGCGTCCTTGGTGGTGAAGTTGATCACCCCGGCCAGGGCGCCCGAGCCGTAAAGCGTTGAGGAGCTGGGGCCGCGCAGGACCTCGACCCGCTTGTAGAGTTCGGGCTCCGAGAAGAAGGCGCCCATCCGGTAGCCCTCGAAATAGTTCTCGACCCCGTCAACCAGCATCAGAACCTCGCCCCGGTTGCTGGTCATGCCGCGAATGTTGAAGGTCTGGCCCAGGTTGCTGGCGCCGCCGGCGGTGTAGACGCCGGGAACATCGTCCAGCAGGTCGCCGATGGTCGAGGCCTGGGTGTCGTCGATGTCGTCCTGGTTCAGCACGGTGACCGCCTGGGGCGTGTCGGTGGCGATCTTTTCGACGCCGGCGGAAACAACGATCTTGCCCAGCGACAGCTGGGTGGTGGCGTCGTCGGCGTCATCCGTCTGCGGCGTCGTCTGGGCGAAAGCCTGGCCGGAGACGGACAGAACCAGGGCCAGGGCGGAGGCGCCCAGCAGCCGGCGGTTCAGGGGATTGGCGAGAGGAGAAGTCATCAGAAGTTAGTCCTTCAGTTATCGGCTTTACCGACTAGCTTTGCGTCGCATTTGCAGTTGTTGAGTGGAATGGGGCCTTGAACGGCGGCCAGCTCAGGTCATCGCAGGACGGCGACCGTCAGGGCGCCGAGTTCGCTCGAGCCGGCGGCTCGCGTTTCGGTGCGTGCGGCGCGCGCTCTGCTCCGCCATTTGAACGGCGTCCGCACCACTTCGCGGCCGCCCTGCTCCCGCGCGGCTTCGACCACCAGATTGTAGTCGCCGTCAGGCAGGCCTGCGAGAACGCCCTGGTCGCCCTTGAAGCGCAGGCTCTGACGGCCCGGCGACCGGGTCGCGCCGCTGACGCCGTCGGCCGGCAGGGTCAGGGCCTGGCCGCCGCTACGCCACCAGCTGCGCAGATTGCGCAGCCAGACGGTTCCGTTGCCATGCCGGACGCGGACATCGTACCAAACCGACAAGGTCCCCACCGGGGCGCCGTCGGCGCGCTCGATCCACATCGCCACATAGGGCTTGTGATAGGCGGCCGAGGCCTGGGTCGGCACCTCCAGTTCGACGCTGAGGTCCGCCGCAGACGCGCCGGTCGCGGCGAGGACGGCGACCGCCGCCCCGACGCCGAGCGAAACCCTGGTCATGACCGGGGCGCGGCGGGTGCGGCGTCCCCATCGGTTTCGGGCTTGGGCTCGGGATCCTCAGGCGACACCACGCCGTCATGGTCGGTGTCATGCTCCTCGAAGGTGCGCAGGGCCACGGCCTGGTTCTCTTCGGGGGTCAGTTGGCCGTCGCGGTCCCGATCGATCACCGAGAACCGAACCACGGCCTGTTTGAGCTGACGCTCGAACATCTCGTCCGAGGGGCGCGAGGCGTTGGCGTATTGCGAACGCAGGCGCCCGGCGTATTCCGCCACATACTCCTCCTCCGTCAGGACGCCGTTCCCATCGGCGTCGGCGGCCTTGAAGCGGGCGTCGCGTATCGCGTCGTACTCGGCGCGGTGCACGCGGCCGTCGCGATTGGCGTCATAGCCTTCGATGAAGGCCGTGCGGCTGTGGCCGCCGGCGGGGCGGACCGGGCCACTCGCAGTCTGAGCCAGGGCGGCGGAAGCCGGCAGGGCCAGGCTGATCAGGAAGGCGGCGGCGAGAGGTTGGCGACTGCGCACAGGATGAACTCCAGATCGGGAAACGGCCGCGCGGGGAGTGCTGCGGCCCGGACAGTGCGTCGGGACATCCGCGACACCTTGACCGTGGGCGCCCAATTGCCGCGAACGACTCGCAATTGCAACCCATTTCAGCCGTGATACGGAGCGTCAGAGCCTCGGTCGAAATAGACTCAATCCACTCCAATTTTTTGGAGTCTATTTTCGTACATTTTCCTCCGCACGCAGACGGGCGCATTCATCACACGCCCAGTATGCGCCCGGTCGCGAGCGTGCTGAGAAGAGGACTTGCCATCGCCGCCAAGACCCTGAATATCTTGAACTTATCTTCAGAAATTGGGCGCGCTGGCGGGCGTTTCCGCAGCGCCGCTCGGCGGCGGGGGGCTGACCTCCCCTTGCGCGACCAGCCAGTCGCGGAAGGCGTCCACGGCGGGGTCTTGCCGTCCCTCCGGCCGCAGAAAGGCGAACCAGGACGGACGTTCGACAAAGCCGAAGGGCGCCGCCAGCCGCCCCGCCGTCACGTCCGGCGCCACAAAAGCCCAGGGCGCGATGGCGACGCCCATGCCGGACACGGCGGCCTCGACCATCGAATGATTATGCGCGAACTCGCGCTCCACCTTCGCCGGCGGCAGGTCTAGCCCGGCCAGTGCGGCCCAAGTCGGCCAAGCCCGACGGAAGGTGGCGGAGCGCAGGCGTGGGGCGGCGGCGACGGCCGCCAGGGTGGGAAGCCCTGACATCAAGGCCGGCGCCCCGACCGGCCCCTGATGCTGGGACAGGAAGCGCGTGGCCTGGGCGCGCGGATAGACCTCGTCCGGTTCGATGATGCGGATGGCGCCGTCGAATCGATCACGTCGGTAATCAACCGGCGAATAGGATTCCGACAGCCGCACTCGAACCTCGGGATGGGCTGCGAGAAAATCGGGCAAACGGGGGATCAGCCATTTCAGCGCGAAGGTGCCCAGGCAGGAAATCTCGATCTCCCGCGCGGCGCCGTGGCGGGTCGCCTGGACCGCATCGGCTATCGCGCCGAAAGCCGGGGTCAGCCGCTCGGCCAACTGCACCCCCGCCTCGGTCAGGACCAGAGCGTGACGAGGACCGGCCACCAGCACCACCCCCAAAGACGCCTGCAAGGCCGCGATCTGGCGACTGACCGCGCCATGGGTGACGCAAAGCTCGGCGGCGGCGCGGGTCATGCTGCCGTGGCGGGCGAAGGCCTCGAAGGTGCGCAGGGCGTTCAGCGGCGGCGGCGCGGCGGACCTCATGTGACTTCCCCTCACAGACCCCTGCCCGCTTAATCGATTTCGGCCTCGAGGGAAATCGGCTCCAAGCTGGTCATGCCCCAGTTCGACCCGCCGCCGCGCCCGCCCCGACGCACCCGCCTGGACAAGATCGCCTACGGCCTGTGCGTTCTGCTCATATGGATCCTGGCCCTGGGCGAGGCCTTCACCGGCTAGAGCCGCTTCTCCATGAAGACGTCGGCGCGGGCGTAGGGGGTTGGGCGGGCCGGCAGGTGGAGGAAGCCGAAGCTCTCGTACAGGGCGATGGCCGGCTTCAGGGCGCTGTTGGTCTCGAGATAGAGCAGAGACGCGCCGTCGGTGCGCACCGCCGCCTCGCAGGCCTCCAGCAGGCGCCGCGCCAGGCCCAGACCGCGTGCGGCGGGCGTCACCGTCATCTTCGACACTTCAAAGCCGTCAGGAATACGGATCAGGGCGCAGCAGCCCACCGCCTCCCCGTCCCGTTCGGCGATGAAAATCCGGCCGCCGCCGGCGATGAAGACCCCGTGCGGATCGTCGATGGACCGCCGGTCCTTGGCCTCGACGGAGAACCCGCCCTCGGCCAGCCAGGCCTCGTTCAGCCGGGCCCAGGCGGCGGCGTGGTCGGGGCGGTATTCGACGATGGCGACGGACATCCGCGCCCCTTGCCCCATGTCCGTTCAAAGCAAAAGGGCGGCCGGATCGCTCCGGCCGCCCTTTCGAACATCAGTCTCGTCAGAGACGAAAGGCTTAAGCCTCGTCGTCGCCTTCGAACACCAGGACCGGACCGGAGTCCTTGCCCTTGGCTTCGACGTCGCGATCGACGAACTCGATCACGGCCATCGGGGCGTTGTCGCCGTGGCGGAAGCCCGCCTTCATGATGCGGATATAGCCGCCGTTACGCTCGCTGTAGCGCGGGCCGAGCGTTTCGAACAGCTTGCCGACTTGCGGCACGTCGCGAACCTGGCTGATGGCCTGACGACGCGCGTGCAGATCGCCCTTCTTGGCCAGGGTGACCAGCTTCTCGACGAAGGGACGCAGTTCCTTCGCCTTGGGCAGGGTCGTGGTGATTTGCTCGTGCTTGATCAGCGAGGCGGCCATGTTCGCGAACATGGCGGTGCGGTGGCTGCTCGTGCGACCGAGTTTACGATGGGCGGCGCCGTGGCGCATCTGGGTCTCTCCTACTCCGAGCCCGGTATCTTCCTTGAGGAAGACCTAGGCTCGTAATCTTCTAACCGCCCCGACATTCTCCCCGAGAGGAGACGGGCGGAGGGTTGAACTTAGATCTGGTCGTCGAACTTCTTGGCCAGGTCTTCGATGTTTTCGGGCGGCCAGTTCGGCACATCCATGCCGAGGCTGAGACCCATCGTCGCGAGAACTTCCTTGATCTCGTTCAGCGACTTGCGGCCGAAGTTCGGGGTGCGAAGCATTTCGCCCTCGGTCTTCTGGATCAGGTCGCCGATGTAGACGATGTTGTCGTTCTTCAGGCAGTTGGCCGAACGGACCGACAGCTCCAGCTCGTCCACCTTCTTCAGCAGGGCCGGGTTGAAGGGCAGGTCGGGCTTGCCGTCCGACTGCTCGACAGCCTTCTTGGGCTCTTCGAAGGTGATGAAGATCTGAAGCTGGTCTTGCAGGATGCGCGCGGCATAGGCCACGGCGTCAACCGGCGTGACCGCACCGTTGGTTTCGACTTCCAGCAGCAGCTTGTCGTAATCCAGCGACTGGCCCTGACGGGTCGGCTCGACGCGATAGGCGACGCGCTTGACCGGCGAATACAGGGCGTCGACGGCGATCAGGCCGATCGGCGCATCTTCCGGACGGTTCAGCTCGGCGGCCACATAGCCCTTGCCGTTTTGGACGGTCAGTTCCATGCGGACCGACGCGCCGTCGTCCAGGGTGCAGATGACGTGATCGGGGTTCAGAACCTCGATGTCCGCCGGCACGTCGATCTGGCCGGCCGTCACGACGCCGGGGCCCGTGGCGCGCAGGGTCATGCGCTTGGGGCCTTCGGCGTGCATGCGCAGCGCCAGTTGCTTGATGTTCAGGACGATGTCGACCACGTCTTCCCGAACGCCTTCCAGCGACGAGAATTCATGAACGACGCCGTCGATCTGGATGGCGGTGACAGCCGCGCCTTGCAGCGAGGACAGCAGAACGCGACGAAGCGCGTTGCCGAGCGTCACGCCGAAGCCACGCTCGAGGGGTTCGGCCACCAGGCGCGCCTTGCGCTGGGCGTCGGAACCGATCTCGATCTGCGGCTTCTCGGGACGGATCAGCTCTTGCCAGTTTCTTTCGATCATTTTGTCCCTCGAACGGGTTTCGTCGGCTCCGGCCTTGTCGACGAGGCCATGGTGGAGCCGACGGAGATGGGGGTGCTTTAGGCGGTGTCGCTTAGACGCGACGACGCTTGGGCGGACGGCAACCGTTGTGCGGCATCGGGGTGACGTCGCGGATGGTGGTGATCGTCAGACCGACCGACTGCAGCGCGCGCAGGGCCGATTCACGGCCGGAACCCGGACCGGAGACGTTCACTTCCAGCGTCTTCACGCCGTGTTCTTGCGCCTTCTTGCCGGCGTCTTCAGCGGCCATCTGGGCCGCATACGGGGTCGACTTACGCGAGCCCTTGAAGCCCATGTGACCGGCCGACGACCAGGAAATCGCGTTTCCTTGCGCGTCGGTGATGGTCACCATGGTGTTGTTGAAGCTGGCGTTCACGTGGGCGACGCCCGAGGTGATGTTCTTGCGCTCGCGCTTCTTTACGCGACCCGGTTCCTTGGCCATGTGTCTGTCTTACTTCTTCTTGCCGGCGATCGGCTTGGCGGGGCCCTTGCGGGTGCGGGCGTTGGTGTGCGTGCGCTGACCGCGGACCGGCAGGCCCTTACGGTGACGCAGGCCGCGGTAGCAGGCCAAGTCCATCAGGCGCTTGATGTTCATCGACGTCTCACGGCGCAGGTCGCCCTCGACGGTGTGATCCTTGTCGATGGTTTCACGGATCGACAGGACTTCGGCGTCCGTCAGCTGGTTCACCCGGCGAGCCGGCTCGATGCCGACCTTTTCGGTGATGTCCTTGGCGGCGGCGGGGCCGATGCCATGGATGTACTGAAGCGCGATTTCAACGCGCTTGTTGGTCGGGATGTTGACGCCAGCAATACGGGCCACGAAATTCTCCAGATACGCGTTAGTCAGACGCAACAAACGCTCCGGTTAACAAACCAGGAGCGTGGCGCCCTTCGCGGGAAGGCGCCCTTATACAGATGATTCACATCGCGTCAACGCCTGAGCGCAATGACGGCGACTGGAGCCCGCACAACCAGCAATCCACGTCGCCGATCGGGCTGCCCGGGGGGACGGCGACGGGGTGACGTTGATCGTTCAACACTTGATCCAATCGATCGCGATCGGTCAATAGGCCGCTCAGCCAGCGGTCGTGCGTGCGTTGCACCGGGTCGGCGGCGCGCGAGCCCCGCAGGCGGGCGCCGATCGTCTCCAGTTCGGCGTCGATCAGGGCGGCGGCGGTGCCGGATAGGTCCTTGCCGCGCGCCAGCCCGGCCAGGGTCAGGACATATCGGGCCTGAACCCGACGCGCCGGTTCGGCCAAGCGTCCTGCTGCGGGCTTGAAGACGGCGGTCGTGGTTCGATCCAGCACGGCGGGCAGACCCAGGGCCTGGGGATCGCGGGCGGTCGATTCGACCAGCCGGTTGACACGTTCCGGCGCGAACAGGCCCGACAGGGTGACCTCTGCCGCCACATCGGCCGCAGCCCCTGCGTCGAATCCGCGCCCGGTCTCGCCCGGGAAGACTTCGATCTGGTGCTGAATGTCGCCGTCGCCCGACTGCTGCTGCGCCAGCAGGTCCAGCAGCGGCACGGGCAGGACCAGCTCGGCCGGATCCAGGGTGGCGATCAGGGCGTCCAGCGCCGCCGACTGAGTCGCGGCCGGAACCGGCGTCGCCACCTCGCGCCCGTCACCGACGACGGGGAAGCCGTAGTCGGTCCCCCCAACCAGCTTCAGCACCGCGTCCACCTGGTAGCGGTGATACAGATAGATCGGGACCAGCCGGCGTCGCAGATCATTGACCGGCGATCCGGCCGGCAGGTTGCGCAGACCGAACCGGTCCAGGGCGATGCGCCGCACCTGCATCAGGTGGCTTAGTTCTGCGACCGAGTCCGCGCCATTGTCCCACAGACTGCCCCAGGGCTGGCCCATCGACGGCACGCGCGCATCAGCGTCAGAGACGAAGCGCAGCCGCGCGGCCCCTGCCCTCGCCTTGGCGTCCAGGGTCGCGGCGTCGGCGGGCGCGTACAGCCAGTCGATGGCGAAATCATCCCACGCCCCCATGCCGACGCCGTAAGCCTGGGTGAAGTCGAACGCCTGATCCTCCCCAATCCCGATCACCGGCACCGGATAGTCCATCACCGAGGCCCGCTCCTGGGTCGAGGCCGCGAAATTGTGCATCAGGCCGATGGCGTGGCCGACCTCGTGCGCCGACAGCTGACGGATCCGGGCCAGGGCGACGCGCTGGGGATCGTCCTGGGCGCCCGTACCGGTGCGGTCTGCGCCGACCAGGCCTTCGAAGATCAGCATGTCCTGACGGACGCGCAGCGAACCCAGCAGGACCGAACCCTTGACGATCTCGCCGGTGCGCGGATCGACCACGCTCTGGCCATAGGACCAGCTGCGCGTCGCGCGATTGACCCAGTTGATGACATTGTACCGGGCGTCCATCGGATCCACGCCCTCGGGCAGAACCTCGACGCGGAAGGCGTCGATGAAGCCCGCCTTGTCAAAGGCGTCGGCCCACCACAACGCGCCCTCGACCAGGGCCGAACGGATCGGCTCGGGCGCGGCGCGGTCGACATAGAATATGATCGGCTTGACCACGGTCGAGCGCGCGGCCTTGGGATCGGTCTTCTCCAGCCGGAAGCGGCTGGCCAGACGCGAAACAATGGGCTCATCCAGCGGCGCCGAGAAGTCGGCCACCACCTGGTTCATCGCCCCGGTGCGTGGATCGAACGGCCGCGCCTGATAGCCGTCGTCCGGCAGTTTCACGAAACTGTGGTGGACGTTGAAGGTGACCAGACGGGAGTCGGGGGCGATGCGCGACACCTCGCGTCCCGCGTCGTCCGAAGAGAAGGTCAGGCGCGCCTCTAGTTCAAGGTTCTCAGGAAAGGCCCTGGCGGCCGAAGCATCGACCAGGCTCAGATCCGCGACCGGCTTGAACGTTCCCTGCCCCGCCTGTTTCAGGGCGGCGGCGATGCCGGTCGCGTCCCAGGTCAGGAACTTGCCGATGTCGACCACCACACCGCCGTCCGAGGTGCGGCTGTCGATGGCGCCGGACCAGACGGTCGAGCTCAAGAAGGCGTCACGCGCGGCCGCCTGTTCATCGACCGAGCCGTTGGGCGCGCGATAGGCGGGGTTCTCGTATTCGGCGACGACGCGATCGCCGATCTTGCGGAAAACCAGGATATGGGTCGGACCAATCTGGGCGCGGTCCAGGCCGGTGACCGCCGACCCGACGCCGGTCCGCAGGGTGGTGAAATGGATGACCCGCGCCATGACGCCGTCGGCGTCCGGGGCCGGCAGTTCCAGCTTCACAGTTCCCTTGTCCTGATCGACCTGCAGAGGGAACAGACCGTCGATAGTCTGGACGGACGAGGCGGTGGGCGGAGAGGCTGGCGCCAGGGCCAGGGCGGGCGCCGCGCCGCAGGCCAGAACCAGGGCGAGCGCCGTCGCCGTCGTCATTCGCATCATCGAACATCCCCCGTGAGCCGCCCATAGAGGGGCGCGCCGAAAGGCCTGTCAACGAAGGCCGTTCAACGCCGAGGCGGAATGCCGAAGTCAATGCCGACCGTCACCGGCTGCCCCTCGACGGGACGGCCGTTCTCAGTCGCGGGCTGGAATCGGAAATAGCTCGACACCGCCAGCCCGCCCGCGCCGAAGCCGAAGCCGGCGGGGCTTTCGCTGACCACGCGACAGGCCTCCAGCCGGCTGTCCAGGCGAATGCGGCAAGACAGCTCGACCCGTCCATAGCGGCTGCGGGCCTCGCGCGGGTGATTGGCGCGGATCTGGGCCAGGGTCGGGCTGGTGAGCAGGCGCGGACCGGCCGCGCCGCTTCCCGGGCCTGAGCCCGAGCCGACGCCAGAGCCGCTGCCGCTCCCCTGCCCGCCCTGGCCGAAACCGGGCGCCGGCGAAGGCGCGGGCGCGATTCCGACGACCGGGGCCGGGTCGGGCGCGGGCCGAGGCGGCGCCGGCAGTTCGCGCGGACGCTCCTGTTTCGGCGGCGGGGGCGTGTGAATGCGGGACGGCGCGGCCGGGGCGCGCCCCCGGTCTCCGGCGCAGGCGGCTCAAGCGAGATCGGCGGCGGGGGGGCATACAGCAGGACGTCGACGGGATGCGGCTGCGCACCCGCGATCTCGGGCGCCCTGCCCTTCACCTGGCCCAGCAGAAGCGCCAGGCCCAGCTCGGCCCCCGCCACCCCGACGAAAACGGCGAAGGCGCGCCAGCGTTTGCGGGCGCGCCTTCGGTCATGAGGGGTCTCAGCGTCTGGCATCGGTCGTCTAACGCCCGACGTCCGGTTTGGTCACGCCAGGGCTTCGTCGATCGCCTTGGCCACGGACTCGATCGAGCCCATGCCGTCCGCCTCGGTCAGCTTGCCCTGGGCTTCGTAATAGGGAAGCAGCGGGGCGGTGTTGCGATTGTAGGCCTCCAGACGCACCACGAAGGTCTCGGGATTGTCGTCGGGGCGGCCCTGTTCGGCATAGCGTTTCGCGATCCGCTCCAGCAGGGCGGAATCATCGACCTTCAGCCGCACCACGGCGTCGATCTGGACGCCGCGCTTGGCCAGCATGGCGTCCAGGGCCTCGGCCTGGGCCACGGTGCGGGGGAAGCCGTCGAAGATGGCGCCGCCGGCGGCCTCGGCCTCGGTCAGGCGGTCCTCGATCAGGGCGATGACGATCTCGTCCGTCACCAGATCGCCGCGCGCCAGCACGTCCTTGACCTTGAGCCCCAGTTCCGAGCCCGAGGCGATGGCGGCCCGCAGCATGTCGCCGGTCGAGAGCTGGACCATGCCCTTCTCTTCGACCAGCCGCTTGGCCTGTGTCCCCTTGCCCGCCGCCGGCGGTCCGAACAGGATCAAGTTCACGCTTAGGCCCTCCCCTTAGGCTTTGTTCTTGGACTTAGCGACGAACGGGCGTGGCCGCGCCACGACCGCCGCGACCGCGCAGCTTGGCCTTCTTGATCAGGCCCTCGTACTGGTGCGCCAGCAGTTGGGACTGGATCTGGGCCACAGTGTCCATCGTCACCGACACCACGATCAAGATAGACGTTCCGCCGAAGTACAGGCTGTTGCCCATCTGGGCGACCATGAACTCGGGCAGCAGGCAGACGGCGGTGATATAGGCCGCGCCGATCACCGTCAGACGGGTCAGGACATAGTCCAGATACTCGGCCGTGCGCTTGCCCGGACGGATGCCCGGCAGGAAGCCGCCGTACTTGCGCAGGTTCTCGGCCGTGTCCTCCGGGTTGAAGGTGATCGAGGTGTAGAAGAAGCAGAAGAAGATGATCAGGGCCGCGTACAGGGCCATGAACAACGGCTGGCCGTGCGTCAGCTGCGCCGTCACCAGCGGCAGCCAGCTCATATAGCCGGGCAGATCGGCATTGGCCGTCAGGCTGGCCACCGTGGTCGGCAGCATAAGCAGCGACGAGGCGAAGATCGGCGGGATGACCCCGGCGGTGTTGACCTTCAGCGGCAGGAACGAACGCTCGCCCCCGGCCATGCGGTTGCCTTCCTGGCGCTTCGGATACTGGATCAGCAGACGACGCTGGGCCCGTTCCATGAAGACGATGAAGACCACGGTCACGACCGCCAGAACGGCGATGAAGAACAGGGCGAAGGCCGACATCTGACCCTGCTGGGCCAGGCCCAGCATCCGGGCGATGGTGGACGGCAGAACCGCCACGATGCCGGCGAAGATGATCAGCGAGATGCCGTTGCCGACGCCGCGCGCCGTCACCTGCTCACCCAGCCACATCAGGAACATGGTGCCGCCCGTCAGGGTCACGACGGTCGAGACCAGGAAGAAGATCCCCGGATTGTCGACCAGACCCGGCTGGGCGTTCAGGCCCGCCGCGATGCCCAGCGACTGGGCCAGGGCCAGGAACACCGTCAGATAGCGGGTGTACTGGTTCAGCTGCTTGCGGCCGCTTTCGCCGCCTTCCTTCTTCAGCTTCTCCCAGGGCGGATACACGGTGCCCATCAGCTGCACGATGATCGACGCCGAGATATAGGGCGCGACGTTCAGCGCGAAGATGGCCATCCGCTCGACCGCGCCGCCCGAGAACATGTTGAACATGTCCAGGATGCCGCGCTGACCCGAGGGGTCTTGGAAGAATTGCAGGAAGGCCTGCGAATTGATGCCCGGGATCGGAACGTAAGTCCCGATGCGATAAACCAGCAAGGCGCCCAGCGTGAACAGCAGGCGCTTGTGCAGCTCGGTCGCTTTCGCGAACGAGCCCATGTTCATATTGGCGGCGAGTTGTTCTGCGGCCGAAGCCATTATGCGTCCCCACGACTGACTGAGTCGTCAGATAGGCGGAAAGCGGCCCTCATGCGAGGGCCGCTTCCGTTGTTTCGTCGTCGCAGGTGTAATCAGGCCACGGCCTAGTTCAGCCGCGACGACGCGTTGCTTAGGCCTTGGCGGCGGCGCGCTTGGTGCGGGCCGAGATCTTGTTTTCGTCGCCCAGACGCGGCTTGGCGGGCGGAACCTTGCCCTTGGCCAGGTTGCGCTTCTCGATGCGGGCGGCGGCCTTGGCTTCAGCGGCGATGCGTTCTTGCACGACCGAACCGCCAGCGGCTTCGATGGCCTTGATGGCGCCCGAGGAGGCCGACCAGACGACCAGGTTCAGGGCTTGCTTCAGCTCACCCGTGCCCAGCAGACGCACGCCGTCCTTGACGCGACGGATCACGCCGGCGGCGACCAGGGCGTCGCCCTTCAGTTCCGACTTGGCGTCCAGCTTGCCGTCGTCGATGGCGTCTTGCAGGCGCCACAGGTTCACTTCGGCCAGCTTCAGAGCGTTGGCGTTGTTGAAGCCACGCTTAGGCATACGCATGTACAGCGGCATTTGGCCGCCTTCGAAGCCGCCGATGGCGACGCCCGAACGCGACTTCTGACCCTTGACGCCACGGCCAGCGGTCTTGCCCTTGCCCGAACCGGGGCCACGGCCGACACGCATGCGCTTCTTGTGCGCGCCTTCGTTGTCGCGGATTTCGTTCAGTTTCATATGCCTGATCCTTTCGGGTGCTAGCGCCCGGACATCGTCCGGACTCGGCGGTTGAATTTCGTGAGGAGTGCTAGTGAGCAAAAAGTGAGCGAGAAGCAAGCCCTCGCTCACTCCTCGCTCACTAACGCTTTTCACTTTTGACAGCCGCCGAGGCGGCCGCCGGTCTTACTTTTCGACGATCTCGGTCAGGTGGGCGACCTTGGCGATCATCCCACGAACCGAGGGGGTGTCTTCCAGGGTCGACTCGCGACCCAGGCGGTTCAGACCCAGGCCCACCAGGGTGGCGCGCTGGTCGTTCTTGCGGCGGATCGGCGAGCCGGTCTGCTTGACGGTGACGGTCTTTTGCTCAGCCATGATTAGGACTCCACAGCTTCGGGCGCCGAGGCGCCGTCGTTGCGACGGCCCATCAGATCCGCGACCTTCTTGCCGCGCTTGGACGCGACTTGACGGGGCGAGGACTGGACCTTCAGCGCTTCGAACGTCGCGCGGATCATGTTGTAGGGGTTCGACGAGCCGGTCGACTTGCCCACGACGTCCTGGACGCCGAGGGTTTCGAGCACGGCGCGCATCGGACCGCCCGCGATGACGCCGGTCCCGGGAGGGGCGGCGCGCATCATGATCTTGCCGGCGCCCCAACGGCCGTTGCCGTCGTGGTGCAGGGTGCGGTTCTCGCGCAGCGGAACGCGGATCATGGTCTTCTTGGCTTCTTCGGTCGCCTTGCGGATGGCTTCCGGCACTTCGCGCGCCTTGCCGTGACCGAAACCGACGCGGCCCTTGCCGTCGCCGACGACCATCAGGGCTGCGAACGAGAACCGACGACCGCCTTTGACGGTGGCGGCGACGCGGTTGATGTGGACCAGCTTCTCGACGATGTCGGAATCCGGACCATCGACAGCGGGACCGTTGCGGTTGTCACGACGATTGCGATCGTTGCCGCCGCCGCCGCGCTGGGGTTGATGCGCCATGCTTCGCGTCCCTTAGAAGTTCAGGCCGGCTTCGCGCGCGGCTTCCGCCAGCGCCTTGACCCGGCCGTGATAGATGTACTCGCCACGGTCGAAGACGACGTCCTTGACGCCCTTCTCGATGGCGCGTTCGGCGATCAGCTTGCCGATCGCGGCGGCCGCAGCCGTGTCCGAACCGCGCTTGCCCTTGCCGCCTTCCAGCGACGAGGCCGACGCGACGGTCACGCCTTGGGCGTCGTCGATGATCTGGGCCGAGATGTTCTTGTCCGAACGGTACACCGACAGGCGCAGACGGCCGTTGGCGACGGCCTTCAGGCGGCGACGGGTGCGCTCCGAGCGGCGCTTGGCTTGTTGTCGAAGAGAAAGAGCCATGACTTACTTCTTCTTGCCTTCCTTGCGACGGACCTTTTCGCCCGCGTAACGGACGCCCTTGCCCTTGTAAGGCTCAGGCGGACGCAGCTTGCGGATGACCGAGGCGATCTGACCGACGGCCTGCTTGTCCGAACCCAAGATCTTGATCTCGGTTTGCTTCGGAACAACAAAGCTGACGCCGGCGGGCGGAACGATATCGACTTCGTGCGAGAAGCCGAGCTGCAGCGACAGGGCGTCGCCCTTCATCGCGGCGCGGTAACCCACGCCGACCAGCTCAAGCGACTTCTCGAAGCCGGTGGTGACGCCGGTGACCATGTTGTCGACCAGGGTGCGCGACAGGCCCCACATCGCGCGACCGCGTTGCGTGTCCGTGCGCAGGCCCAGCGACAGCTCGTCGCCTTCGTGCGTGACTTCGATTTCCTCGGCGACGGTCCAAGAGCTTTCGCCCTTGGGGCCCTTCACGGAGACGGTCTGACCGTCGAGCGTGACAGTCACGCCCTTCGGCACAGCGATGGTTTTCTTGCCAATACGGGACATATCAGTAGACCCTGCAGAGGACTTCGCCGCCGACATTGGCGTCGCGAGCGGCGGCGTCCGACATGACGCCCTTCGAAGTCGAAAGGATCGAGATGCCGAGGCCGTTCTTGACCGGCTTCAGATCGCCGATCGCCGAATAGACGCGGCGGCCCGGCTTGGACACGCGAGCGATCTCGGCGATGACGGGCTGACCGTCGAAGTACTTCAGCTCGATCTCGAACTGCGGAAACTCACCCGGGTTCTGAACCAGGTTGTAGCCGCGGATGTAGCCTTCGTCTTGCAGCACGTCGAGGACGCGCTGGCGCAGACGCGAGGCCGGGGTCAGCACCTTGGAACGCTTGCGGGTCGCCGCGTTCTTGATGCGAGCGATCATGTCGCTCAGGGGATCGTTGATCATCATGTCTGTTCGCTCCCCTTACCAGCTGGACTTCGTCAGGCCAGGGATCTGGCCCTGGTTGCCGAGTTCACGCAGCGCAATCCGGCTCATCTTGAGCTTGCGATAGAACGCCCGCGGACGACCCGTCACTTCGCAACGGTTGCGAATACGGCTCGGCGCGGAGTTGCGCGGCAGTTCAGCCAGCTTCAGGCGCGCGTCGAAACGCTCCTCAAGCGGCAGGTTTTCATCGTTGGCGGTCGCCTTCAGGGCGGCCCGCTTCGCGGCATACTTCGCAACCAGGGCCTTGACGGCTTCGTTGCGGTTTACGGCGCTCTTCTTAGCCATTGTTCTCTTCCCTTCCCGCTCAGTTCTTCACGAACGGGAACTTGAACTCGGTGAGGAGAGCCTTGGCTTCCTCATCGGTCTTGGCCGTGGTGCAGACGACAATGTCCATGCCCCACATCTGGTCGATCTGGTCGTAGTTGATTTCCGGGAACACGATGTGTTCCTTCAGACCGGTGGCGTAGTTGCCGCGACCGTCAAACGACGTGCCCTTCAGACCACGGAAATCCTTCACGCGCGGCAGCGCGATCGTGATGAACCGGTCCAGGAACTCGTACATCTGGTCGCCGCGCAGGGTGACCTTGCCGCCGATGACCATGCCTTCACGCAGCTTGAAGCCGGCGATGGAGTTACGGGCCTTGGTGGCGACGGCCTTCTGACCGGCGATGGCCGTCAGATCCTTGAGGGCGGCGTTCGCCTTCTTGGAGTCCGCGACGGCTTCGCCGATACCCATGTTCAGGACGATCTTGTCCAGCTTGGGCACCTGCATTTCGTTCGTGTAGCCGAACTTTTCCTTCAGCACCTGGCGGATGCGCGCCTGGTACTCGCCCTTGAGGCGCGGAGTGTACTTCTCGGTAGCCATCAGATGACGTCTCCCGTCGTCTTGGCGATGCGGACCTTGGTGTCCCCATCGATCTTGAAGCCGACGCGGGTCGCCTTGCCGTTGGCGTCGGCGATCGCGACGTTCGACAGGTGAAGCGAGGCTTCCTTGTTCTTGATGCCGCCCTGCGGGTCAGCCTGGCTCGGGCGCGTGTGGCGCTGAACCATGTTGACGCCTTCAACCAGGACGCGGTTTTCGGTGGGCAGGACCTTCAGCACGTTGCCCGTGCGGCCCTTGTCCTTGCCGGTGAGGACGACGACGCGGTCGCCCTTCTTGATCTTGGCGGCCATGTTACAGGACCTCCGGAGCCAGCGAGATGATCTTCATGTGGTTCTTGGCGCGCAGTTCGCGGGGAACCGGGCCGAAGATCCGCGTGCCGACAGGCTCGTTCTGCTTGTTGACGATGACGGCGGCCGACTTGTCAAAACGAATGACCGAGCCGTCCTTGCGTTGGATGTCCTTGGCGGTGCGCACGACGATGGCGCGAACAACGTCGCCCTTCTTCACACGGCCGCGCGGGATGGCTTCCTTCACGGAGGCGACGATTGTGTCGCCGATCGAGGCGTAGCGGCGCTTGGAGCCGCCCAACACCTTGATGCACATGACCCGGCGGGCGCCCGAATTATCGGCCACTTCCAGGTTAGTTTGCATCTGGATCATAAGATCAGATCCTTCTGATTACGAGGCGGAGGCGTTGGAAAGGACTTCCCAACGCTTCAACTTGGACTTCGGGGCGCACTCGACGATGCGAGCGATGTCGCCGACTTTGAGCGCGTTGGCTTCGTCGTGGGCGTGATATTTCTTCGAAAGACGAACGATCTTCTTCAGAACCGGGTGAAGCAGCGTGCGCTCCACCTTCACGACGACGGTCTTGTCGCCCTTGTCGGACACGACCACGCCTTCAAGAATTCGCTTGGGCATATTCGTTTCCTTACGAGGCCGCACGCTTCTCGCGCAGAAGCGTCGAGATGCGAGCGATGTCTTTGCGGACTTCACCAACGCGGTGAGTCTTTTCCATTTGGCCGGTGGCCGCCTGGAAGCGCAGGTTGAACTGTTCCTTCTTGAGCTTCAGCAGCTCGTCGGACAGTTGGTCGGTCGTTTGCGACCGCAGATCGGCGATCTTGGTCATTAGGCGGCTACCTCGACATGGGCGATGCCGGCGTCGATGCGGGTCACGACCTTGGTGCGGACCGGCAGCTTGGCGGCGCCGAGACGGAGGGCTTCACGGGCGACTTCGTCCGTGACACCGTCGATTTCAAACAGGATGCGGCCCGGGTGGCAACGCGCGGCCCAGTGGTCCACGGCGCCCTTGCCCTTACCCATCCGGACTTCGGCCGGCTTGCCCGTGACGGGCAGGTCGGGGAAGACGCGGATCCAGACGCGGCCCTGGCGCTTCATCTGGCGGGTGATCGCGCGGCGAGCCGCTTCGATCTGACGCGCCGTGATGCGTTCCGGCTCCAGCGTCTTCAGGCCGTACGACCCGAAGTTCAGCGAGAAGCCACCCTTGGCCGAGCCGTGGATGCGGCCCTTGAAGGCCTTGCGGTACTTGGTCTTCTTCGGTTGCAACATGACTTAGTTCTCACGTCCCCGGTCGCGACGCGGACCGCGGTCGCCACGGGGGCCGCCGCGTTCGCGGCCTTCGTTCGAGGACGGACCCGACGCTTCCTGGGCCCAACGCTTGTCCTGGGCCATCGGATCGTGCTCGAGCACTTCACCCTTAAACACCCAGACCTTCACGCCGATGATGCCGTAGGTCGTCTTGGCTTCGTAGAAGCCATAGTCGATGTCGGCCCGCAGGGTGTGAAGCGGCACGCGACCTTCGCGATACCATTCCATCCGCGCGATTTCAGCGCCGCCCAGACGACCCGAGACATTCATCCGAATGCCCTTCGCGCCCAAACGCATCGCCGACTGCATCGACCGCTTCATTGCGCGGCGGAATGCAACACGACGTTCCAGCTGCTGCGCGATGTTCTCGGCGATCAGCTGAGCATCGGTTTCCGGCTTGCGGACTTCGATGATGTTCAGGTGAACTTCACCTTCGGTGCGCGCCGAGATGTCCTTGCGGAGCTTCTCGATGTCAGCGCCCTTCTTACCGATCACGACACCCGGACGGGCGGCGTAGATGGTGATCCGGCACTTCTTGTGAGGGCGCTCGATGATGATGCGCGACACGCCAGCGGCGGCCAGACGTTCCCGCAGCCACTCGCGCAGCTTCAGGTCCTGGTGCAGCAGGCGGGAATAGTCGGCGCCGGCGGCGAACCAACGGCTGTCCCACGTACGGTTCACGCCGAGGCGCAGACCGATCGGATTGATTTTCTGACCCATCAGGCGGCCTCGCCGGCTTCACGGACCACGATAGTGATCTCGCTGAACGGTTTCAGGATGCGCGACGAACGGCCACGAGCACGGCTCGCGAAACGCTTCATCACCAGGTTCTTGCCCACATAGGCCTCGGAAACGATCAGGTTGTCGATGTCGAGGTTGTGGTTGTTCTCGGCGTTCGAGATCGCCGAATACAGGACCTTGCGGACGTCGGTCGCGATACGCTTACGGCTGAATTCCAGCTCGTTCAGCGCCTTCTGGACCGGCATGCCGCGGATCGATGCGGCGACCAGGCCCAGCTTTTGCGGGCTGATGCGTACGTTGACCAGCTTGGCGCGGGCCTCGGTCGGGGCGACCCGACGCTCATTTTTTGTCTGGGCCATCAGTTACTTCCTTTTGGCCTTCTTGTCCGCCGCGTGACCCGGGAAGTTCCGGGTCGGAGCGAACTCGCCGAGCTTCATGCCGACCATCTCTTCCGAGACCGACACGGGCACATGCTTCTGACCGTTATGGACGCCGAACGTCAGACCGACGAACTGCGGCAGGATGGTGGAGCGGCGCGACCAGGTCTTGATCACGTCCTTGCGGCCCGACGTTTGAACGGCGTCGGCCTTCTTGAGCAGATACCCGTCGACAAACGGGCCTTTCCAGGAGGAGCGGGCCATTCTTAGCGAGCCTTCTTAACGTGGCGGGTACGGATGATGTACTTGTCCGTAGCCTTGTTCTTGCGGGTACGGGTGCCCTTGGTGTCCTTACCCCACGGCGTGACGGGGGTGCGACCACCAGAGGTCCGGCCTTCACCACCACCGTGCGGGTGGTCGATCGGGTTCATGGCGACGCCGCGGACGTGCGGGCGGAAGCCCATGTGACGCTTGCGACCGGCCTTGCCGAGGTTCTGGTTCATGTGGTCGGGGTTCGAAACCGCGCCCACCGTGGCCATGCAGCCGTCCAGAACCATGCGAAGCTCGCCAGAGCCGAGGCGGATCTGGGCGTAACCCTGATCGCGACCCACCAGCTGGGCATAGGCGCCGGCCGAACGGGCCAGCTGAGCGCCCTTGCCCGGCTTCATCTCGATGTTGTGGATGATCGTACCCACCGGCATCGAACGAAGCGGCATGGCGTTGCCCGGCTTCACGTCGGTCTTTTCGCCCGCGATCACCACGTCGCCGGCCTTAAGGCGTTGCGGCGCGATGATGTAGGTCTTCTCGCCGTCTTCGTAGGTCACGAGGGCGATGAAGGCCGTGCGGTTCGGATCGTATTCCAGACGCTCGACCGTGCCGACCATGTCCCACTTGCGACGCTTGAAGTCGATCTTGCGGTACAGGGTCTTGGCGCCGCCGCCACGGAAGCGGACCGCGATGCGACCGCCCTGCCCGCGTCCGCCCGACTTGGTCAGGCCTTCGGTCAGCGACTTTTCCGGACGGCCCTTGTGGAGCTCCGAACGGTCGACCAGCACGAGGGCGCGACGGCCCGGCGAGGTCGGATTGTAATGTTTCAAGGCCATCTGATCAGAGCCCCGTGGTCACGTCGATCGACTGGCCGTCAGCCAGGGTCACGATTGCTTTTTTGATGTCCACGCGACGGCCCAGGATACCCCGGAAACGCTTGGTCTTGCCCTTTTGAACCAGGGTGTTGACCTTCAGGACGTTGACTTTGAACAGGCTTTCGACCGCAGCTGCGATCTCGTCCTTGGTCGACGTGTCGGCGACGCGGAAGACGACCTTGTTCTGCTCGGACAGGATCGTCGCCTTCTCGGTGATGATCGGCGAGAGGATCGTGTCGTAGTGTTTGGCGGTAGGTTGAGCGGCCATTACGCGGCTTCCTTATCGCTGAAGCGGGCTTCGATCGCCTCGATAGCGGCCTTGGTCAGCACCAGCTTGTCAGCCCGCAGGATGTCATAAACGTTCAGGCCGGCGTTCGGCAGCACGTCGATGTGCGGGATGTTGCGTGCGGCCAGGCCGAAGTTCGTGTCGACTTCCGGACCCGCAATGATGAGAGCCTTGGTCCAGCCCAGCTTGCCGAGCGTCTCGCGCAGCGAGGCGGTCTTGGCTTCCTTGACCGAGACGGTGTCGACGACGATCAGGTCGCCCGACTTCACCTTGGAGGACAGGGCGTGACGCAGAGCGAGCGCGCGGATCTTCTTCGGCAGCGAGAAGCCGTGGTCGCGAACGATCGGACCAAAGGCGCGCGAACCGCCGACGAACTGCGGCGCACGGCGCGAACCGTGACGAGCGCCGCCGGTGCCCTTTTGCTTGTACATCTTCTTGCCCGTACGAGAATTCTCGTTGCGGGTTTGAACCTTGTGCGTACCGGCGCGGCGCTTGGCCAGTTGCCAGTTGACGGTGCGGGCCAGGATGTCGCCGCGGATGTCAGAGATGCCGAAGACGGCGTCCGACAGTTCCACGTCGCCAGCGGCCTTGCCGTCGAGTTGGATGACAGAGAGTTTCATTACGCTTCACCGCCTTCGGTCGCTTCGACGGGGGCTTCTTCAGCCGGGGTCGAGGCGGGTTGAGCAGCAGACTTGCTCGACTTCAGCGCACCGGGGAACGGAGCGTCAGCCGGGCGAGCCTTCTTGATGGCGTCGCGAACCTTGACGTAGCCGCCGTCATGACCGGGGACAGCGCCCTTGATCAGGATCAGGCCACGCTCGGCGTCCACGCGGACGACGGTCAGGTTCTGGGTGGTGACGGTTTCGGTCCCGTAGTGACCGGCCATCTTCTTGCCAGGGAAGGTGCGGCCCGGGTCCTGACGGTTACCCGTCGAACCATGCGAACGGTGCGAGACCGAAACGCCGTGGGTGGCGCGCAGACCGCCGAAGTTCCAGCGCTTCATGGCGCCGGCGAAACCCTTACCGATGGTTTCACCCTGGATGTCGACCTTCTGGCCCACCAGGAAGTGTTCGGCCGACAGTTCGGCACCCACGTCCAGCAGACCGTCCGCATCGACGCGGAACTCAGTGACATAAGCCCTGGGCTCGACTTCCGCCTTGGCGAAGGTCTCGCGTTGAGCCTTGTTGGTGTTCTTAGCCTTCTTCGTGCCAGCGCCCAGCTGGAGAGCGACGTAACCGTCACGCTCCTGGGTACGTTGGCCGACGACCTGGCAGCCGTCGAGCTGCAGCACAGTGACCGGTACGTGCGCGCCGTCATCGGCGAACACGCGGGTCATGCCCAGCTTCTTGGCGATCACGCCCGTGCGCATCGGATCCCGCCTCTTTCTACTTTAAATCTTGATCTCGACGTCCACACCGGCGGACAGGTCGAGCTTCATGAGCGCGTCCACGGTCTGCGGGGTGGGGTCGATGATGTCGAGCACGCGTTTGTGCGTGCGGATTTCAAACTGCTCACGCGACTTCTTATCGACGTGCGGCGAGCGGTTCACGGTGAACTTCTCGATCAGGGTCGGCAGCGGAATCGGACCGCGAACGGTCGCGCCGGTGCGCTTGGCGGTATTAACGATCTCGCGCGTCGAGAAATCGAGGACGCGGTGATCAAAGGCCTTGAGCCTGATGCGGATGCTTTGATCCATATCGGTGCTTACTTCCAATGCGGTCGGAGGACCGCGTCCCTGTGAACCATTTCAAAGACCGAAGGCCTTCGGGCAAAAAGCCCTCAGGGAACGCAAATCCGCAAAAACGATCGGCCCACGCAGTCGCCCGCGAAGGCCGTTGAAATCCCAAGAAGCTGCAAAGAACAGTGACTTAGGTCGTTCCTGCGGACCGCGTTTGCAGCGAACTGCACAGCCGGTCCAACAAGAGTGGTGGCTTATGCCTATCGATTCTGATTTCGTCAAGCGCGCAAACCCCGGCTGAGACAGGATTTCGTCACGCGGGTTCCAGCGCCGGCGACGCCCCGGAAATCGCCCGGGGGCGCCCGGCTCCATCGACCGCCACCATGACGAACTCCGCCGCTGCAGACCGCCGCCGGTCGCCCGTCAGCAGGCCCTCGGCCCACAGTTCCACCTCTATAGTAACGGAGGAACGGCCGACCCGCGTCGCGCGCGACGCCAGCTCGATCATGTCGCCTTCTTTTATGGGAGAAGAGAAGTCGATGCGGTTCGACGCCGCCATGACCATGACGGCCCTGGCCTTGCGTGTGGCGCAGACGAAGGCCGCCTTGCCCATCAGCTTCAGGGCGTCGCCGCCGTACAGGGTGCCGTAGTGATTGGTCCAGGTCGGGAAGACCATCTCCACCGCCCGCAGCCAGCCGTCGTCATTCGCCGTGTCTTCCCGCAGAGGCGGCAGGTCGCCCTGCCCCGCCGCGCGTGGGGACACCATGTTGAACCGGCCACGCGTACACAGCCGCCGCTCGCCGCTGACCGGCGTCTCGGCCCACAGCTCGACCTCGACGCCCATCGAACTGCGCCCGACGCGCACAATCCGCCCCGTCGCCTCGACCATTTCGCCGATCAGGGCCGGTGCGGCGAAGTCGATCCGTTCGCATCCGGCCGTCACGGTCGGCCGCCGCGCATGACGCGCAGCGGCCAGGAAGGCGACCTTGTCCAGGTGCGCCAGACCGACGCCCCCGAACAATGTCCCGTGGTGATTGGCGTCCCCAGGGAAGACCATATCTATAAGCGTGACGCTCACGCCGCGATGGCTTCCAGACGCGCGGCTTTGGCGGCCGACACCATATTGGCCAGCGCCGCCTCGGTTTCCGGCCAGGCGCGGGTCTTCAGGCCGCAGTCCGGGTTCACCCACAACCGATCCGCCGGCAGCTTGCCCGCAGCCGCCGTCAGCAAGGCCGCCATCTCGCCCACCGACGGCACGCGAGGCGAATGGATGTCATAGACGCCCGGCCCGATCTCGGCCGGGTAGCGATAGTCGGAAAAGGCGTCGAGCAGCTCCATCTTCGACCGCGAGGTCTCGATGGAGATGACGTCCGCATCCATCGCCCCGATGGACTGGATGATGTCGTTAAACTCGGAATAGCACATGTGGGTGTGGATCTGGGTCTCGTCCCGAACGCCGGAGGCCGTGATGCGGAAGCTTTCGACCGCCCAATCAAGATAGTCGGCCCAGTCGGCGCGGCGCAGAGGCAGACCTTCGCGCAAGGCCGCCTCGTCGATCTGGATCACCGCGGCGCCGGCTGTCTCCAGGTCCGTCACCTCGTCGCGAATGGCGAAGGCGATCTGGCGGCAGGTGGTGCTGCGCGGCTGGTCGTCGCGCACGAAGGACCAGTTCAGGATGGTCACTGGGCCGGTCAGCATCCCTTTCATCGGGCGGCTGGTCAGGGACTGGGCGTAGCGCCACCATTCCACCGTCATAGGCTTGGGCCGCGAGACGTCGCCATAGATGATCGGCGGGCGGACGCAGCGCGAGCCATAGGATTGCACCCAGGCCGCCTTGGTGAAGACGAAACCCGACAGTTGCTCCCCGAAATACTGGACCATGTCGTTGCGCTCGAACTCGCCGTGGACCAGCACGTCCAGGCCCAGATCCTCCTGCCATTTCACCGTCCGCGCCGTTTCCTCGCGCAGGAAGGCGGCATAGGCCGCATCATTGATAAGGCCCTTGCCGTGATCGGCGCGGGCTTTGCGGACTTCGGCCGTCTGGGGGAAGGAGCCGATGGTGGTGGTCGGATAGGCGGGCAGGTTCAGACGCCGTTGCTGGACCTGGCGGCGGATCTCGAAGCTGGAGATCCGGCTCGCCAAGCCAGGATCGGTGTCCGCCGCTCGCGTCTGCACCTTGAGGTCATTGATGCGGGGCGAGGTACGGCGCGAGGCGACGGAAGCGGTCGAGGCGTCCAGCACCGGCTTCACCGCAGCACGTCCTTCATTCAGCGCCTGCGCCAAGGTCGCCAGTTCAGCGACCTTCTGCACGGCGAAGGCCAGCCAGTCCTTGATTTCCGGGTCAAGCGCCGTCTCCCGCTCCAGATCGATGGGCGTGTGCAGCAGCGAGCAGGAGGGGGCGATCACCACCTGGCGTCCCGCCGCGACCAAGGGCTCGATCTTGTCCAGCACGGCGTTGAGGTCGGCCTTCCAGACGTTGCGGCCGTCGATCACGCCCAGCGACAGCACCTGATCGGCCCGCGACGCCGAGGCGACCTGAGCCAACTGTTCCGGCGCGCGGACCAGATCGATGTGCAGGCCCTGAACCGGCAGGCGCAAGACCGTGTCCAGATTGTCGCCCAACGCCCCGAAATAGGTCGTCAGCATCAGCTTGATCGGCGGCGTCACATCCGTCAGCACCCGATAGGCGTGATCATAGGCCGCCTTCGCCTCGTCGCTCAGATCCGTGACCAGGCAGGGCTCGTCCATCTGCACCCAGGTGGCGCCGGCGCGGGCCAAAGACCGCAGCACCTCGGCATAGACCGGCAACAGGCGCGGCAGCAGGCTGAGCACGTCGAAGGCGTCGCCCCGGGTCTTGCCCAGCAACAGATAGGACACCGGTCCCAGCAGCACCGGTCGGGTCTCGATCCCCTGGGCCTTGGCCTCCAGATACTCGTCCAACGCCTTGGTCGAGCCCAGGCGGAACACCTGGTCAGCCGTGAATTCGGGCGCGAGGTAATGGTAGTTGGTGTCGAACCATTTGGTCATCTCCATCGCCGGCGTCCCCTCGCCGCTCGCATGGACATGGCCGTGTGCGCACACTTGGCCGCCGCCGCGTGAACCGCGGGCCATGGCGAAATAGGTGGCCAGATCGACCCGGTCCTCGCCCCAGCCGTAGGCGGTCGGCACGGCGCCGACCATGGCCGTCAGGTCGAGCACCTGATCATAAAGAGAGAAGTCGTTCGACGGCACGATGTCGGCGCCCAAGGCGCGTTGGCGCGCCCAGGTCTGGCCGCGCAGGTCGGCGGCGGTGGACAGCAGAGCCTCTGCGTCGGTCTTTCCGGCCCAATAGGCCTCGAGCGCGGTCTTCAGCTCTCGTTTGGGGCCGATGCGGGGAAAGCCGAGGGTGGCGACCTGAACGGTATGGCGGGTCATGACATTCGAAACCTGTGTTGTGGCCAGGTTTCGGACAGGGTCGCGCGGACGCCGACGCGGACGTGCGGGGTCCGGCGGCGCGCATGCGGCCTGACCGGGCACCCCGCCGGAGGACGTTATCTGTCGGGGCAGGTCTCCTGGCTCACGGGTCGACGCCTCGGATCCGGCCTTCCCGGCGCGGACGCCAGTGACACGAGATGGACCCTCGACTCGCCGCTTACAGTTGCGGGGGCAGCGCCGGTTTCACACCGGCTTCCCTCTTAGCTCCCCGCACCGAGACACGGGGAGACCACGACGACTGAGAATGGCCTCACAATCTGCCGGCCGTCAATACATATAAGGATATGCTTATACGATTATATGATTGATCGATCTTAACACCTTGCCCCGAGATGCGCGCACCCCTGACACATTGCGACCACAAGGCGTGGCGGATGGGCCACACGACAGTTTCAAGACACTTATGTAACGACGGTTTATTGCTCCGCTTGGGCCGTATCCTGATAGCAGCCGCCCTCCTCGGACCCCCATCCGGGTTGAGACTGCTAAGGAAAAACGAAAATGAAGACGATCCTCCTCGCCACTGCCGCTGCCGCCCTGTTCGCCGCCCCGGCCTTCGCTCAAGACGCCATCGGTTCGGTCGGCGTGACCTATTCCAACCCGTCGGTCGAATTCGCCGGCGACGACTATGACGCCGACGTCTGGACCGTGGACGGCACCGTCGCCCTGCCGGCCGCCGACTGGACCGTGACCCTGAACGGCGCCGTCGACTACACCAAGGCCTTCGGTGAAGAAGACGTCACCGGCGTCGCCGCCGCTCACCTGACCAAGATGTGGACCTCCGACGTCCGCGCCGGCGCCTTCGTCGCCGCCAACGACATCGGCTCGGGCAACGACCCGGTCTGGACCGTCGGCGCCGAAGCCCAGAAGTACCTGTCGAACGCGACCCTGACCGGCCTGGTCGCCTACACCACGGCTGACGATATCGACGCCGACATCTGGACCGTCGGCGGCGACGCCGCCTTCTACGTCATGCCGAACCTGCGCCTGAACGCCGGCGTCAGCTACAACAACGTCGACGTCACCGGCGGCGACGTGGACGCCTGGACCTATGGCGTGGGCGCCGAATACGAAATCGAGAACACCCCGTTCTCGGTCGGCGCTTCCTACACCCGCGCCGACGTCGACTCGATCGACGTCGACACCTGGTCGCTGGGCCTGCGCTACAGCTTCGGCGGTGGTCTGCAAGCGCGTGACCGCGCCGGCGCCGGCCTGGGCGTCTCGACGATCACGAGCCTCCTGAGCGGCTTCTAAGTCTTTCGGGTTCGCCTGAAAGCCAAAGCCCCGGCGGAGCGATCCGCCGGGGCTTTTTCTTTGCTGCGGGCAAGCAAAAGGCCCCCGGGGTTCCACGACCGGGGGCCTTTCCTCTCGCGGCGAGAGACGGGTCTTAGCGCCCGATATGAACCGTTCCGGATCCGACGATGGAACGGGAAACTGCGCCGGTCGCGGCGGCGACGCGGACATCGCCGGATCCCGCGATGGCGACGCTGAGGTCTCGCGTGGTTCCGCCGAAACGGACGTCGCCGGAGCCGCCGATAGCCACCGACAGCTTGTCCATTCGGCCTTGCCGGATGTTGACGCCCCCGGAACCGCCGATGGAGACGTCGCCCCGACCGTTGGCGCTGGCGACTTCGACGCTGCCGGAACCGCCTACGGCTGTCTCGAGACTTCCGGTCGCGCCTGCGGAGATCGAGCCCGATCCGCCGACGTTGGCTTCCAGCGACCTGGATGTGCCGGCGCGAACCGACCCTGACCCGCCGACGCTCAGTTCAAGGGCGCCGTCCACATTGGCGACAGTCCAGGTCCCGCATCCGCCGCTGTCGAGCTCAACCGAGCGCGCGCCGCGTCCAACAGCGCCGAAGACGGCGCCGCCGGCGCTGACGTCGACATTGCGGGGGGTCCGCACCACGATCAGAGGCGCGTCCTCCAGACGGATGCGACCCAGGTCCCGCACCTCGACCGTAGCGCCCTGCCCCGGCTGGGCGGCGTCGGCGCGGCCGGAGTTACAGTTACGTATGCCGTCGCTTCGCCCCCAGAAGCCGTTGCGGCGAAGCCCGCCGTCGATCTCGACGTCGCGGCCGTTACGGCGCACCTGGATGGCGGGCAGGCGCGAACGGCCCTGTGTCACCTCGACGCCGATATCCTGACGATCCTCGACGATGACGATCACGCGCGCCACGGCGTTGCGGATCTCAACCTCGCCGGCGGAGGCGGGCGCAGCGGCCGCCAATCCGAGCAGTGCGGAGACTCCGGCGGCGGCGATCAATACGGTCTTCATGTGCGGCCTTCCCTTTCCCGATTACGAGAGAAGGGTGCGCGCCCGGTCGCCCCGAGTCATTTTAACTCGAGGTCATGAACTCGAATTAACGGGGCCCGCCAGCGCCCCCGCGCCGTCAGCGACGCCAAGGCGAGGCTCGAAATCTCGCTGGAAGGTGGCGATCCGGCTCTTCATCGCCCCGGCCCGCTTGAACGCCAAGGACGCCGCCCAGCGGGCCGCCAATTCGGGTTTCGTCATGCGGTCGGTGAAGCGCGGCCGACCGCCCAGACGGCGGATCACCGCATTGGTGAACAACGCCCCATTCCTGAACCGCGAAGGCCAGGTCTGGAAGTCCATCGACAGGCTGACGCAGAAGCGGTCGAGGTTCTCGACCCGGTGCGGGGCGTACAACGGCCAGGTCAGGGCGCGGCCCGGCTCGAGATCCATCACCTGGGCGTCGTTCTCGAACGCCAGCGTATAGGGCAGTTCCTCTGTCGTCTGACGCGCAACGACCTGTTCCATATTGCGCTCAGCCAGATGCGCCTCGTCGCCCGGATAGACGAACAGCCGCTTGCGACCCCGCAGGTGGAACAGCACAACGCCCGCCGCGTCGAAATGATACGGGACGCGCGCCTTGGGCGACGACAGGATCAACTGCCCCGCGTTGCGGACGGCGCGCATACCCGGATAGGTCGCCTGGATCGCGCGAAAGTCCGTCATCGCCGCCTGCCACAACTCGGGCCAGCCGGTCTCGACCCCGCGCAGATTGACCCACAGACGCCCCTGTTTGATCGCCTCCAGCAGTTCTTCGCCCGACAGATCGCCCCGCGCGCCGGTCCGCAGCGACACCTGCCCCGCGTCGTCGTAGTCGTACAGATTGATGTCGAACAGATCGGCCGGATAGCGATCCAGCACGGCGGCCAGGGCCGCATCCTCGGCGAAGCCCTGATCAACCAGACTGTGCGGATGGATCTGGGCCTGGGTGACGGGGCCGGGATAGCGGGTGCGACAGTCGCTCATGGTTATCCTAGACGTGAGCGACGCGGGCCGGCGCCCTTTTGCGGGCAGCGGCCTTTTGGACAGCCGAGCGGGCGGCGACGGCCGCCCCCCGCAGCCGACCGATCGGCGAGGCTTCGCAGGCTTCGATGGTGGACCAACGACGGCGCAGCGATGCGCGCAGAGCTTCCCCCCTGGTCCCCGTCCGATCCAGCGCCTCCACGGCCGCGTCGCCCAAGACCTGACCGAGGCCTGGACGCATCACCACCGCCTCGCGCACCGTCTGACGGGCGTTGACGAAATACTTCTTGTAGCTCTCGCCTTCGAAACCGAAGTCGAAGACGCGGAAGCCGTCGGCCGCCGACAGCCGCATCGTGTCCATGCTGAGCAGAATGCCGGGGGAACAGCGCGAAAGGCTGGGCTCGTAGACCGGGAACCAGAAATGATGGTGAAGACCCGCGTGAAGCGAGAACTCGACCGCCACCAGTTTTTCGCCCGCATACATGGCCGCCATCGACGCGCCGAAATCACTGACCTGCGTCGCCATGAGGGCTTGCAGAAGATCGCGGGTCCAGCCGCAGGCGAAGATGTCGTGGAGGCCTGACCGGCGATACTGCGCCGCCTTCAGGTCGATCAGATGATCCAGCAGCTTGGGATCCCGCAGGCCGTGTTGGACCCGAACCGGGCCCAGTTCGCTCTCCAGACTGCGACGCGCCCGCTCCTTGTCCTTGAAGTATTTGCCGAAGGTCGAGCGGCGTTCGGCGTACCAGGCGTCGAAACCCGATTCCGGCATGGCGACCTGCACAGTTTCGCGCGCCTGTCCTGTTTCGCCGGCGCCGATCCATCCCGGCACGTTCAACCGGCGTGCCTTCAGCAGATGCGCTACCTCTTCCAGGGTGATGACCTCACCCTCGGCGGCGATCACGCCGTGATAGTCGTTCATCGGCGCGCCCAACGGCTGCACCGATCCGCCACGCTTCTGGTAGGGGAAAAATCCGACGACATCGCCCCCCCGCCGAAACACCGCGACGGCGGCGCCGGGTGAGACCTGCGCCGCAATCTGTGTATAGTCCCAGCGGAAATAGGGGCTTTGCAGCAGGGGATTGCTCGCAACCCATTCGCGCCACAAGCTGATCGCCGCGGCGTCCATCGCGTCCGCCTTGATGATTTCGACCTGTAGCATTTCGGGCATGGGCGTCCTCTTGGGGCATTGTCCAGCAAGGCCCGGTCCAGCTGAGATCCTGGCCCATGTCCCGTTGCGGTACGGTTCATCGGAATGGTGAACGGTTGTTAGGGCGGGTTTACGGGAGCCCCGCCGCCTCCAGCGCGTTGCTTGATGGCGGAGACCCGCTCCGCTGGAGAGATGCACATGACCGACGCCCGGCCCGACGATCGCAAGGTCGAGAACGAAAATCTGCGACCTGATCGCGACGGCGAGCCCCCGCGTCCCGCCACCGAGCCCAAGGGATCTGAAGGCTCCAGCAACTCGGGCGAAACCGCGACCGACCCGGCGACCGGCGAAGAGAACTGAGCCTTGAACCGACACGTCCGCCTTGTCCCTACTCTGCTGATCCTCGGCCTGGCGGCCTGTTCGCCCTCGGGTGACGACCGCGCGCCCGCCGCCACCACCGAGATACGAAACCAGGGACCGCTGTCCCGCGACGCCATCGAAAACAGCGCCTATTCCCCGCCATCGCCAGACTCCGCCCCAACCACAGCGCAAAATCCAGCCCAGCCGGAGCCGGCTCTGGTCCGCGCGCAAATCCTGCTGGAACGGGCGCGCTTTTCGCCCGGCGCCATCGACGGCCTTGCGGGGTCCAACATGCGTCAGGCTGTCACCGCCTTTCAGGAAGCCCAGGGCCTGGATGTGACCGGCGAACTGGACGCGGATGTGATGGGCCGTCTGCGCGCGGCCGGCCTCGGCGCCGTGACCTCGACCTACCGGATCACGCAGCAGGATCTGGCCGGCCCCTATACGGGCCAGGCTCCGACGGGCCTGGAGGCGCAGGGCGAGGCCAGTTTCATGGGCTACGCCAATATCGTGGAGGCTTTGGCCGAGCGTTTCCATGTGACCGAGGGACTGCTGCGGGCTATGAATCCCGGCGCGGACTTCGGCCGGGTCGGACAGGCGCTGTTGGTCCCGGCGGTCAACACCACGCCCCTGCCCGCCGAGGTGGATCATATCGAGGTCGATAAGGCCGAAGGATCCGTCAAGGCCTTCGACGCCGCCGGCAAGCTGATCGCCTATTTTCCAGCCACCATCGGCAGTGGCGACAATCCGACCCCGACCGGCACGGTCAAGGTGAACGGCGTCGCTCGCAATCCCGACTATACCTATGACCCGTCAAAGCTCAGCTATGGCGACGGGAACCGCAAGGTGGTGGTCAAGCCGGGGCCGAATAATCCTGTAGGCGTGGTCTGGATCGACCTGAACAAGCCCAGCTACGGCATCCACGGCACGCCGGACCCGCATCTGGTCGGCAAGACCGCCTCACACGGCTGCGTGCGCCTGACCAATTGGGACGCCTGGACCCTGGCCGACAAGGTCAAGCCGGGCGTGACGGTGCGGTTTCTCTGACTATTGGACGGCGCCGAACGGGGCGCCGTCCCAGAAGTCGCAGTGGTGGCGGTCGAAGAAGTCGGCGTCCAGCCGGTCACCGCCGGGGCTGAACACACGCACCGGGCCGGACACCTCGACGCGGGGCCAGTCCGGGCCAAAGTCCCTCTGACCGAAGCCGGCCCACAGGCTCTGCATCCGCTCTGACAGGGCCTTCTGCTCCGGCGTGAACCGCTTCACATCGGCGAACACCCAACTGGTCCCAAAGACATAGGCCAGTTCGCCGGCGTGATAGGCGCCGAGATCCAGTCCGACGAGCCAGTCCGGCAGGACGAAGGGCGCCCCACGATCGGCGAACTCGTAACCCCAGACCGGGACATAGCGGGACAGCTGACGACGCAGGGCCTGGGACGGACAGGCGAACCTCTGGTCGGTAAAGTTGGCCGCGATGGCGTAGGCGGGACCGTCGGGACCGACCGGATAGCGATCCAGCACGCGCGGACCGAGGTCGCCGTACATCCAGATCGTCTCCTTCTGGTAGCGATCCATATCCTTGACCTCGTTGGCGAACAGCCGCCCTTCGTCCAGGTTGGTGCCGACGATGACCGGCACGCGGGTGAACCGGCCCTCGTGGATCGCGAGCGCTGGATTTTCAGGCACGGTCGCGTCGGTATGGACCGGCCCCCACGACCCCGGCCCGTTGATCCCCGCCCGCACGGACGGCGCACGCGACAGACGCCAGGCCGGCAGGGCCTTGAGGCAGGCCACCTGATCCGCCCCGGCGCAGCCCAGGCCTTCGGCGAACAGGGGACCCGAGGCAGCCGCATCCTGGGCGCTGACCAGGGACGACGGCTCCAGGCAGCCGCTGCTTTGCAGGATGACGCGCTGATACAGGCCCTCCGACCTGGGCGAGGCCATCAGGTAGCAGGCAGACCAGGCCCCCGCGCTCTCCGCGAACAGGGTGACATTGGCCGGGTCGCCGCCGAAGGCCGCGATGTTCCGATGCACCCATTGCAAGGCCGCCTGCTGATCCATCAGGCCGAAATTGCCGCCGAAGCCCTCGCCCAGCGCCTGGAACTGGGGAT
Organism: Brevundimonas sp. SL130; assembly: GCF_026625805.1. NCBI lineage: Bacteria > Pseudomonadati > Pseudomonadota > Alphaproteobacteria > Caulobacterales > Caulobacteraceae > Brevundimonas > Brevundimonas sp. SL130. The sequence goes on along the minus strand of NZ_CP113064.1, from coordinate 1,317,755 downwards.
GGGCCAGCCAGCCCAGGGCGCCGAGCCGGTAGTTCAGGGTCACGACCACCCGACCCTGTTCGGTCGCCAGTCTCGACGGATCGTAATTGGCCCCCGATCCGATGGTGAAGGCGCCGCCCGGGATATAGACCATCACCGGTCGTGGCTGGGCCGTCGTTCCGGCTGGGGCGTAGATGTTCAGGTAGAGGCAGTTCTCGGACCCGACGACCAGCCCGCCGCCCCCGCCCAGAATGGCCTTGCGGCCGATGGCCTGGGTGCAGTCCGAACCGAGCCGGGTCGCATCGCGCATGCCGTCCCACGGCTGGAGCGCCTGGGGCGCCCGCCACCGCAGATCCCCCACTGGAGCCTGAGCGAACGGCACGCCCAAGAAGGCGCGCACGCCCGCGCCTTCAATCCCCCGTACGGTTCCAGCTTCCGTCGTCGCCAGAACACGCGCGGCGTCCGGCGCGAACCGGACATGATCGACCTTGCCCGGATGGGTGGCGCAGGCCGCCAGCAGCAGGGACGCGAACAGCAGCGAGAGAAGACGCATCGAAAACCTTGGCCGTGGCGAGACGGGCTTAACGCAGGCGGAGCCTGAGCGTTTCGTTCACGCCTAACGGCCGCGATATCAAGGCCAGAGACGTTCGCGCGTCCAGGCGTCTCCGTCGCGCGTGAAGCGCAGCCGGTCGTGCAGGCGGAAGGGTCGGTCGCGCCAGAACTCGACGCTTTGCGGGACAACCCGCCAACCGGTCCAGTGTTCGGGCCGAGGCACCTCGCCGCCTTCGAACCGGGCTGTTTCCCGCGCCACTGCGATTTCCAGGGTCTCGCGGGCGTCGAGGGGGCGGGATTGGTCCGAGGCCCAGGCGCCGATCCGGCTTTCGCGGGCCCGGCTGGCGAAATAGGCGTCGGCCTCCTCCGCAGTGACCGGCTCGACCCGTCCCCGCACCCGCACCTGACGCCGCAGCGACTTCCAGTGGAAGATCAAGGCGGCGACCGGACGCTGGGCCAGTTCCACGCCCTTGTCGCTCTGGCTGTTGGAATAGAAGGTGAAGCCACGATCATCGACGTCTTTCAGCAGGACGATGCGGGCGTCAGGCATGCCCTCGCCATCGACCGTCGACAGGGTCATGGCGTTGGAATCGTTGATCTCATGCGCACTCGCCTCAGCCAACCACTCGACGAACAGGCCGACCGGCTCAGATCGTTCGAAGATGGCTTCGTCGCCATTGGCGGCCAGGGCGGCGGCGTAGTCGCGCGCGTATTCTTCACGCGACGGGCTGGGCGGGATTACGGGGGCGGTCATGTCGGTTCTCTAACCCGAGCAGGCGCGTGATGAAATGATTGGGATCAAAACAGCCAAGATCGAATCGCGGTTAACCGCGCATTGACCCTATCGCGCGAACGGTAGCGGAATGAGCGCCATCCGCCCCACATCCGACGCCGCCGCCGTCCGCGAAGCCCTGGCCACCCTGGGCCTGCATGGCGCAGCCGACGCCGAGGCGTTGAAGACCGCCTTCCGTGCGGCGGTGAAGGAGGCCCGGCCCGACCAACCGGGCGGGGACGCCGAGCGTTTCCGGCACGTCATCGCCGCCTATCGCCTGGTCCAGGCCCATGCGCCGGCCCGCCCCAGCCTGGCGCCGCCCCAGCAAGACCCCGCTCCGGCGCCTGTGCTGGTTCTGAGCCCCATGCAGGCGATCGCCGGGGCCAGGATGGACCTGAGGCTAGGCGACCGGACCATAAGAGTGGCGGCCCCCGCCGGCCTTCGCACCGGCGAACATCTGCGCCTGCGTGGCGGCGGGGTCGACGGCGCCGATCTCTATCTGGCCGTGTTGATCCGCACCGAGGACGGGATTTCGGTCCTGGGCGACGATCTGTTCATGAACTGGCCCACCTCGTCGCGACTGCTTCAGGAAGGCGGCCGGGTCGAGGTCGAAACCCATGCAGGACCGCGATCCGCCTGGATCACGCCCGAGATGGCCGCCCCGGCGCGGGTGCGGTTCAAGGGTCTGGGATTGCCCGCAAGGGGCGCCCGCGCACAGGGCCATCTTTTCGTGACTCTGACGCCGTCGTCCGAAGCCCCCTCGCCCGCCGAAGATCTGCTGGTGCGGTTCACCCGCGCCTGGGCGCCGGAACGTATTGCAGCCTGACCTTGCACATAGACGTCACCAAGCGCATCATCTGGTGACGTTTTTGATGAGGCTGGTTATGCGGACCACCGTGACCCTCGACGACGAACTGATGGAAAAAGCTGCGGAATATTCCGGCCTCTCCGAACGATCCGCCATCATTCGCGAAGCCCTGAAAGCCTTCGTCGCCCGTGAGGCGGCCCGTCGTTTGGCCGCCATGGGCGGAACCGACCCTACGGCGACGGCTGCGCCTCGGCGACGCTCCGAGTTGGTCAAAGAGTGATCCTGGCCGACAGTTCGGTATGGATTGGGCATCTGCGGTCCACGAACGAGACCTTGCTCAAGCTGCTCTATGACCAGGACGTCCTGTGCCACGCCGCCGTCATTGGTGAACTGGCCGCTGGAAACCTCGCCAACCGCCGGACTTTCCTCAGCCAACTCTCGCATCTTCCGACCGCCGTCGCGGCTTCGCACCAGGAGGTGCTGACCTTGATTGAGGAAAATCGCCTGTTCGGTATCGGCGTCGGCTATCTGGACCTCCACCTGCTCGCCTCCACCCGCCTGACGCCAGGCGCGCGGCTGTGGACACAAGATCGGCGGCTGCAAGACGCCGCACAGACACTGGACCTCGCCGCCGTCCTCGACCATTAGGGTCGGCCATGTCGCACAATACCTTCGGCCATCTGTTTCGCGTGACCACCTGGGGCGAGAGCCACGGGCCGGCTATCGGCTGCGTCGTCGACGGCTGCCCGCCGATGATCCCTCTGACCGAGGCCGATCTTCAGCCCTGGCTGGACCAGAGAAAGCCCGGCGGATCGCGCTTCGTGACCCAGAGGCGCGAAAGCGATACGGCGCAGATCCTGTCGGGCGTGTTCGACGACGGCGACGGCCCGGTCACGACCGGCACGCCCATATCGATCCTGATCCAGAACGAGGATCAAAGATCCAAGGACTATGGCGAGATCGCGCGCGCCTATCGCCCGGGGCATGCCGACTTCACCTATCAGACCAAATACGGCGTGCGCGATCCGCGCGGCGGTGGACGATCCTCGGCGCGCGAGACGGCCAGCCGGGTGGCGGCGGGCGCTGTCGCGCGCAAGGTGCTGGGCGACGGGGTCAAAATCCGGGCCGGCGTGGTTCAGATCGGTCCGCACAGGATCGCGCCGGACGCCATCGATTTCGACGCCGTCCACAACAACCCCCTGTTCGCCGCCTCCGCCGCCGTCGTGCCGGAATGGGAGGCCTATCTGGACGAGGTCCGCAAGGCCGGTTCGTCGATAGGCGCTGTGGTGGCGCTTGAGGTCATGGGCGTCCCCGCCGGCTGGGGCGCGCCGCTCTATGGCAAGCTGGATTCCGAACTGGCCGCCGCCCTGATGTCGATCAACGCCGCCAAGGGCGTGGAGATCGGCGCCGGTTTCGACGCCGCCGAACTGTCGGGCGAGGAGAACGCCGACCAGATGCGTCTGGACCTGAACAAACAGCCGATCTTCCTGTCGAACCACGCCGGCGGGGTGCTGGGCGGGATATCCACGGGGCAGCCGGTCACGGCGCGGGTGGCGTTCAAGCCCACCTCTTCGATCCTGACGCTGCGCCAGACCATCACCCGCGACGGCGAGGAGACCGATCTTCGTACCAAGGGCCGCCACGATCCGTGCGTGGCTCTTCGCGCCGTGCCGGTGGTCGAGGCCATGGCGGCCTGCGTCCTGGCCGACGCCTTCCTGCGGCACCGCGCCCAGGTCGGATGACGGACATCCGCCCTATCCGCGAAGGCGAAGACGAGGCTGTCATCGCCCTGTGGACCTCATGCGGCCTGACCCGCCCCTGGAACGATCCGGTAGCGGACCTGAATCTGGCGAAGAACGGCGCGACCTCCACCGTGCTGGTCGCGGCGGATGAGGCGGGGATGAGCGGGACGATCATGGTCGGCTTCGACGGCCATCGCGGCTGGATCTATTATCTGGCGGTCGATCCGGAGCGTCGCCGCAGCGGATTGGGGCGCTGCTTGATGGCGGCGGCGCAGGAATGGCTGACCGATAAGGGCGCACCTAAGCTTCAGCTGATGGTTCGCGCCGATAATGAAGCGGCGCTGGGCTTTTATCAGCGACTGGGCTTGGAACGACAGGATGTGATCGTGCTGGGCCGCAGGCTGGACGGCTGACAGGCGTCGTTGCTCGCCCTGTCCTTCGGCTTCTCGTCCTGCCGCATCAGGGCCATCAGGCCGGTCAGACCCGTCGTCATCACGATCATCACCCGACTCCCTGCAACTGCGAACCGTTTGCAGGTTTGCGCAGATCAGGGCGGCGTGCAAGAGAGGTTCGTCGGTGGCGCCGCACTCCAGGAGATCAACCGTGCGTGAAGACGGAAAACTGGACTACCTCGAACTGCCCGCTGCAGACCTACCCGCCACCAAGGAATTCTACAGTCAGGCCTTCGGCTGGACCTTCATCGACTACGGCCCGACCTATGCCGCCTTCGACCAGGGGCTGGACGGAGGGTTTGACGCCGATCAGGCCGAACGGACGAGGACGCCCCTGCCTGTTGTTTACGCGAACGACCTTGAGGCCATGCAGGCCAGGGTTCAGGCGGCAGGCGGCATGATCCTGAAACCAATCTACGCCTTCCCGGGCGGCCGCCGCTTCCATTTCGCCGATCCTGCCGGGACCGAAATGGCGGTCTGGTCCGCCGACTGATCGCCTAGCGGGGATCGACCGACTGGGCGATGCGTTCGCCCAGATCTCGGTCGGCGCCGTCTGCGGCGGAGACCCAGACGTGGATCTCCTCTGGCGAGGACGACCGCCGGAACAGATGCTCCAGCGCCAGACGACGTCCACCCTCGGTCACCACGATCGATGCGCGCCCCGCAGCCTGGACCATCTGCCCGTCGTAGACGGGAAACTGAGACGCCGGACCGGCGTAGATCATGACTAGGGGCGTCGATCCGCGACGAACGGCGTAGATCCGCGCGTCGGCCCCGGCGCGCGACTGGGTCAGCACGGTTCCGGTCGGAAGCTCCAGCGTAAAGGGAAGGACGGCCATGGCTGCGGCGTCCAGGCCTTGCGGTGCAACAGCGACGGGCGACACCGGCTGTGGCGGAACCGACCTTGCGGATGAGACGGCCGGCGTCTGTGTTTGAGGCGAAGTCGGCGCAGGATCGGGTGTCGAGGTTGGACGCGGAGCTGGCGTCGGGGCTGGCGTCGGGGCTGGGCGTGGGGTTGAAACAGAGGGGGACGCCTGTGGTGCGACAGGCTTGGCCGTCGCCGCCGGCGGGGTCGAAACGGATTGGTTCGCGGCCGGCGGGGCTGAGGGTGCTACAGGCACGGCGGGCCTGGCGGCCGAGGGCGGCGCGCTGTTCAGATCACGGGTCAAGGTCGATGACGGGCGGGTCGATGACGGGTGGGCGGCGGCCGAGCCCGGAGGCGTCGCATCCTGGTTCGCGGCCGTCGGAGCAGCAGCCGGGGCCGGAGCTGGGGCCGGAGCTGGGGCCGGAGCTGAGGCTTGGACCGGGGCTTGGGCCGAAACGGGCGCGGGCTGCTGAACCGGCGGCGCCGGCTTGAAGGGCGGCCCGCTGTTGAGGTCGCGCGTCAGATCCGATGTCGACCGCTGACTTGATGCGTCCTGGCCGGACAGGAGGATCGTGACTAAGGCGATGGCGAACATGCCGGGACCATTACCCGGCGCCAAGGGAACCGCAAGAGCGGTCAGGCTTGCGGCAAGGTCAGCCAGAAGGTCGCGCCCTGCCCCGGCGCCGAAATGACCCCGATAGCGCCGCGCTGCAACTCGACCAGTCGCTTGGCGATCGCCAGGCCCACGCCGTGCCCTTCGATACTGGACCTCTCCAGGCCCAGACGATTGAACGGCTCAAACAGTTGCGCCTTCTTTTCCTCGGACAGGCCTGGCCCGAAATCGATCACCTCGATCCGGACGTGTTCGTCGACACTCAGCGCCCGAAGAATGACTCGCCTTCCTGAAGCCCCATATTTCAACGCGTTTGTGGCAAGGTTGTCGATCACCTGCATCAGCCGCTGGGAATCCGCGACCGCAATCAAACCTTCGCTTTCGCATTCGATTTGAAGATCAATCCCTTGCGCCTCCAACCGGAGCATGGCCGAACGTCGGACATCCTCGAGCACGCCTGAAATATCTGTCGGTCGCAGTTCGACCTTGACCGCACCGGACTCCGCCCGCGCAAGGTCCAGCAGATCATGGGCGAGGGCCTCGACCTGCCGGGCCGTCCTGACCAGCATGTCCGCCATCTCCGTCTGCTGGGGGGTGACAGGCCCCAGTTGCCCGGTTGACCAGAGATTGCCGATGCCGATCACGCCGGCCACGGGACTCTTGATCTCATGGGCCACATTGGCCAGCAGCCGCGACTTGGATTCAGAGGCCTGCTCCGCACGGATCTGGCCGGTACGGGCACAGTCAGCCAGACGGTCACGTTCTTCCAAAAGCGCGGCGACCAGAAGGATCGGCATATAGGCGACCAGGACCTGCACCTGCGCCATCATGACGGCGCGCGACATGCTCGTCCCATCGGTCAGCGCGCCAAAGCCGAGCATGGCGCCGCCGACCGACAAAAGGGTGACGAACAACAGGCTGAAGGCCGTACCGGCGACGCCCAGCCGCACCGCGACGATCAAAAGCAAGGGTATCGTCACGATGCCGACCTCGAGCCGAGCTGCGAGGCCTATGCACTGGACACTCAGCAGAGCCGTCAGCAAAGCTCCCGCCTCCCAAACCGCCCCGGACTTCTTCAGGCGGGCCAGCGTAGCGCCGGTGAGCGACATCCCCAGCATTCCGATGAGAGCCAGCCCCAAGGCATGGCCGAACCACCAAGTCTGGAAACCCTCCAGAACATCGTAGGGGCCGAACTGCGTCAGGGCGAGAGCGACGGTTATGGCGGCGGGGATCGGCGGGATGAGAGCGACGCAGATCAAAAACCGGCCCGCGCCGTTCAGACTGGAGACATTCAACGTCGGCACGAACCGGCGCGCCAGAAGGACGGCGCACCCGATCTCGATCATGTTCGCGGCGGTGAAGACGATTGAGAGGACGGGCTTGTTGCCCGCTATCAGCTGACCGATCAGCACGCTTGTCGTCAGAACAAGCGCGAAGGCGACGTCATGGCGCGCCCCGCGCCCGGCTCGCAGCCAGACCGCCACCGCAACTCCGCCCGCAGCCCATAGGCCGGCGATCAATCCAGCGCTGCGGGCATGGCCGATCGCCAGGGCCACAAGCACAGCGACGATCACGCCGGTCAACACCGGGACAAGCGGATGTGCGAAGACCTCGCCGCCTCTCTGTTCAACCGGCAATTGAGCGACCGCGACGCGCCTTGACGGCGGCTTGGCGACATCAATGTCGAGCACGCGGCTCATGGTCATCAACGGTCTCGGGCGAAGTTATCCTTCAGTGATCAAAACATAAGGTTCCTAATATCCCCTGAAACATGAACTCGCGCTAAAAACTCAACCTTAGGTTAAGCTCTTTGACCGCCGAAGCAGGGCCTTGCGGATTGCTCCACACCGCCGCGCTAACCGCCACGAAATCAGCGCCGGCGCGCGCCACGTCTTGCGCGGTGTCCACGGTGATGCCGCCTATGGCGACGCAGGGAACCTCGACTGTCTCTTGCCAGACGGTGAGGATATCGAGATCGGGCCTATGCACCGTCTCTTTCGTGTCGGTCTGATAGAAGGCGCCGAAGGCGACATAGTCGGCGCCGCCCTCGGCCGCGTCCCAAGCCAGATCCCGGTCGTCGTGGCAGGTGACGCCGATCATGGCGTCAGGCCCCATGATCCGCCGCGCCTCGGCCAGCGATCCGTCCTGTTGACCGATGTGGACCCCGTCGCAGCCGGTCGCCCGCGCCAGATCGGGCCGATCGTTCAGCAGCACCGCCACGTCATGCCGGCGCGCGATCGGGCCCAGCCGTTCGACGGCGGCGACAATGGCGGCGTCCTCGGCAGGCTTAAGCCGGATTTGCAGAGCGGCGACGTCGCCCGCGCCGAGGGCTTCCTCCAGCCGGACAGCGAAGGCGTCCAGGTCGGGAATCGCGGGCGGCGTAATCAGGTACAGCCGGCAGGGCGGGCGAGCGGAAACAGTGGGGGATCTAGCCATAGGGCTGACTGCCCTCCCCTGCGACCATTCGTCAACGGCCCTTTGGTCACACCGCCATGCGAACGACTTGCAATCACGTTAAGGAGTGCTATAGCGAACCATTCTCAGCCAACGGGTTCCAGATCTCCGTGTACGTGTGCAACTGCAATGGCCTTCGCCAGCGTGATGTCGCCCAGGCCATCGAGGCCGGCGCCTGCAAGCCGCGCGATATCTTCGCCAGCCACCAATGCCAGCCGCAGTGCGCCAAATGCGTCTGCGAGATGCGCCAGATGATCCAGGACAGCCGAGAGGCCTTCGCCATCGCGGCTGAATAGGCTTTTGGTTTTCGGCATCTGGAAATCACTCGCACTATCAATGCGGTGATAAAAACTCGCAAATAAACAAAGCGGGTTTTACTGTGGTATCGCACAGCTCGAAGGACGGCGAAGGTGCCGCCGAGAGACAAAGGACCATGGCCATGAAGGGCGATCCCGCGATCCTCCGCACTCTTAATGCGGTGCTGACCAATGAACTGACGGCGGTGAACCAGTATTTCCTGCATGCCCGGATGTTCGAAAGCTGGGGTTTGTCCCATCTGGGCAACGTGATTTACGAAGAATCGATCGGCGAAATGAAACACGCCGACATGCTGATCAAGCGCATCCTGTTCCTGGACGGCCTGCCCAACCTGCAGGACTTGCACAAGCTGAAGGTCGGCGAGGACCCGATCGAATGCCTGGGCGCCGACCTTCAGCTCGAGATCGACAGCCGCGCCACGACCGCTGCGGCCGTCACCCAATGTGAAGAGACCCGTGACTACGTCAGCCGCGATCTGCTGATGAAGATCCTGGCCGACACCGAGGAGCACATCGACTTCCTCGAGAACCAGCACAAGCTGATCGAACTGCTGGGCGCGCAGAACTATCTACAGTCGGCCATGAAGGAAATCGTCACCGACAGCGCGGCCACGGGGGGCTGACCAGCGTCAGACCACCTCGCGCCGGGCGAGGTGCAGGATCGCCAGCACCAGTACGACCAGACCCAGTCCGCCGCCCAGACCCAGGGCCGTATTCACGCGCCAGGCCTCGGTGGCCATGATGTTGACCGGCATCTGCCAGGGCATGAAGACCCCCTGTTTCGCCGCCGTGGCCACGACGGCGAAGAAGGTGCCGCCGATGCCGACGACGAGGGCCGGGACGAAACTGGCGAAGCGCAGGGCGACCCAGAACTGGATCGCGATCATCAGGATCGCAGCCAGCGCCATCAGGCCCAGCGCCCTTGCATAGGTCGCCAGTTCGAACGGGCCGGTCGGCACCACGGCCGGCTTGATTACAGCAGCCAAAGTCACCGATCCGGCGGTCAGGAACAGTACGCCCGCACTCATCAGCAGGACAAGGCCGACGACGCAGATCGCCTTGGCCGCGTAGAGTTTCCAGCGCGCCACCGGCAGGGCGCGCAGATGATCCCAGCTCTTCGGCCCATGCTCCATATGGGCCACCAGGGCCGTCAGGGCCGTGACGCTCATGGGCATCATGAAATAGGCCCAGATCGCGGACCCGGCACCGATCCACATCTCCCAGGGCTGGGGCTTGTCGTTTCGCAGCGCCATGAAGAAACCGAAGACGGCGATCAGGGACGGAGCGGCCACGGCAAGCAACAGGGCCAGAGACCGGTTCAGCTTGCGGATTTCGACGTTCAATACAGCGAGCATCATGCGGCCTCTGCGGTTCGGATGGACGTCGCGCCGGCCACGCTGTGATAGAGGCCCTCCAGAGAGCGCGGGCGGGGTCCGATGGCGAACACCGCCACCCCGGCCTCGACCAGGGCGGCGTTCAGGCCAGCCGAGACAGCGTCGGCATCCTCTCCGGGCTTGAGGTCGATGGTGAGACCCTCGGGATTCGGCCCGGCAGACAGGCCTCGCGCAGCGATCACAGCCCTCGCCGTCTTCGGGTCGGGCGTCCGGATCAGAATTTGAGGCGCCAGCCCTGCCTTCAAAGCGGCCAGTTCGCCCTCCAGCACCAGTCGGCCGTCGTTGATGATGCCGATATGGGTGGCGGTCTGTTCGATTTCGCCGAGCAGATGGCTGGACAACAGGACGGTGGCCCCCGTCCGGTCCGGCAGGTCGCGCAGGAGGCGTCGCATGTCGGCGATGCCGTCGGGATCCAGGCCGTTGGTCGGCTCGTCCAGCACCATCACCGGCGGCGCACCCAGCATGGCGCGGGCCAGACCCAGCCGCTGGCGCATGCCGAGGGAATAGTCGCTGACCCGGCGCGGGGCGTGGTCGGCCATCTCGACCACCTCAAGCACCCGGTCGATCTCGGTCGGGGGCAGGCCCAGAAGGGTCCGGGTCAGGTCGAGGTTCTCGCGACCCGTCAGGTTGGCGTAGAAGCCGTGGGCCTCCAGCAAGGCTCCGACCTGACGGGACGCCCCGATCCGGTCGCGCGCCACGTCGATACCGCAGACCAATGCGGTTCCCGACGTCGGCCGGATCAAGCCCAGCAGCATTTTCAACGTCGTCGTCTTGCCGGCCCCGTTCCGACCGAGGAAGCCATAGACGGCGCGATCCGGCACGGTCATCGACAGGGCGTCCACGGCGGATCGGCCCTTGAAACGGCGGGTGATAGAGTGAGCTTCTATGGCGGCGGCCATCGGACGGCGTTCCCGTTTGTTTAAGTCCGGTATAAAGTTGCGCAACCCCGATCTTTAAGTCAAGATTAAAGACAAGACAGGTTTCCAAGCCCCGGACAGACCCATGGCCGTCGACGATCCCGCCCGCTTCCACCGCATGTGCCGCCAGTTCCGCTGGCTCGCGATCTTCATGGTCTGCAGCGTCGGCGCGCTGCTGGCCTTGGCGCCGGTTGTGTTCTTGCTTCGAGGCGAAGGGCGGCCCGTCATACTTCTGCTACGGGAGATGGTATGGGCCACTCCGGCCTGCCTCTATCTGTTCGCCGTATGGTCGATCGGGTCGGCGCTGGGGCAACTGGCCAAGGGGCGGCTGATCCAGCCCACCCTGTCAGACGCTCTGCGCCGCGTCGGATTGGCGCTGGGTTTTGGCGGACTGCTCAGCGTCTTCGGCATCACCAATCTGATGCGACTGATGGGCGACGAACGCAGCGGTTGGGCCTATTTCGATGTGCCGGGAATGACCCTGGGCATGATCGGCGGCGCGCTGTTCCTGCTCGGTCGGGTTCTGGATCAGGCGACGAGACTACAGGCCGAGATGGACGAGATGATCTGAATGCCGGTTCGCGTGACCCTGAATGACCTTATGGTCCGCAAAGGCCTGAAGGCGCGCGACGTCGCCGCCCAGGTCGGCCTCAGCGAGACGCAGTTTTCGCTGTTCCGATCCGGCAAGGTGAAGGGCATACGCTTCAGCACCCTGGCGCGGCTGTGCGCTGTGCTGGAGTGCCGGCCCGGCGACCTGCTGGACTATGATTTCGATCCGAGCGAGACAGAACCTGTCGAGCCGGTCGAGGTCTGACGGAACCGGGTCCGACGCCGCCCATTTGATTCAAGCGGGCAAGCAGGAGCGGACCATGACTGATATCGACGAGGCCATCGACGACGTGCGCGACGCCGCCGTGGACCTGCTGAACAGCGAGGGGCGGAGCGCGGCCCATGTCGCCATGGGTGTGGCGCTGACCGTGGGCTTCGCCCTGTTGGCGACGGGCATCGCGTCGGGCGCCTTGACGCCGAAGCGCAGGCTGAAACATGTCCGCGACAAGGACTTGCCGATCACGGAGAAGCCGCACGGCGCCTTCAGTCTGATCCTGCCTGCGGTGTTTTCGGCCACTACGCTGTCGGCCGTGCGGGTCTGGAATGCGCCGCCGCAGCGCGAGCGCACGCGCGCCATGGGCCTGTGGGTCGCGGCGCAGACGGTCAACGCCATCTGGCTGGGTCTGCGGCCGTCGTCGATGTGGAAACAGGTGCTGGCGGCCATGTCGTCGGCGGGACTGGCGGCGGCCTTCGCCCACGAGGCGCGCAAGCTGGACGAGGGGGCGGGCAAGATGGCTGCGCCGACCGGCGGCGGCGTAAGGCTGGGCAACTTCCTGCACCGCAAGGTGGACCAGGCGTCGGGCGAACGCACCCTGCACTAGGCCCGCCTTGCCCTTTGCCGGGGCTTCCTCTAGGGATCGCGCCCTATTCGCCACGCCCCATCCGGGCGCGTGGGCGCAACTCCATTCCCGATGTGACCCCATGAAGATCAACGGCAACACCATCAAGCCCGGCATGGTCCTGCAACACAATGGCGGCCTGTGGGTCGTCACCAAGGCCAGCCACGTCAAGCCCGGCAAGGGCGGCGCCTTCGCCAACGTCGAGGCCAAGAACCTCGAGACCGGCAACAAGCTGAACGAACGCTTCCGGTCGGAAGACAAGGTCGAGCGCGTGACCCTGGAGCAGAAGGACTTCTCCTATCTGTTCGACAACGGCGACAGCCTGGTCTTCATGGACGACGCCACCTACGAACAGATCGAACTGCAGAAGACCTGGGTCGGCGACGACCGCATCCCCTATCTGCAAGAGGGCATGAAGGTCATCATCGAGATGCACGAAGAGCGTCCGATCGGCCTGGAACTGCCGGATCAGGTCGTGCTGGAAGTCGCCGAGACCGAGCCGACCGTGAAGGGTCAGACGGCTTCGTCCTCCTACAAGCCCGCCATGGCGTCGAACGGCGTGCGGATCATGATCCCGCCCTATATGTCGGCGGGCGAGCGCATCATCGTCGACACCACCAGCGGCGAATACGTCCGCCGCGCGGACTGAGTTATCGGGGTGAGCGAGGGGTGTTAGTGAGCAAGGGGTGAGCCGAGGCCGCCCCCATCGCTCACGCCTTGCTCACTAACACTAGTCACCCGGCGTAGATTGACGCCGACCCTTGAACTTCTCCGCATCTCCGGGCCAAAGCGCCTTTTCAGGACATGCGGACCAGGAGATCCGCCGATGGCCCTCGCTTCCGCCCTGCTCCAAGTCATGCTCGACGCGGTGCGCAAGACCGCCCGCCCCATGCTGCGCGACTTCGGTGAAGTCTCCCAGCTTCAGGTGTCGAGGAAGGGGCCCGGCGACTTCGTCACGGCGGCCGACCTGAAGGCCGAGGACACCCTGTACGAACTGCTGATGAAGGCCCGCCCCGGCTATGGCTTCCTGGGTGAGGAACGCGGCATGATCGAGGGGACGGACAAGTCCCACACCTGGATCGTCGATCCGATCGACGGCACGACCAACTTCATGCACGCCATGCCCCACTTCGCCATCACGGTGGGGCTGGAGCGGCGCGCGCCCGACGGGTCGAGCGAGATCGTCGCGGGCGTGACCTACAACCCCGTCATGAACGAGCTGTTCTGGGCCGAGAAGGGCAAGGGCTGCTATCTGAACGATCAGCGGATCCGCGTCGCCGGTCGGCGCGACCTGTCGGAGAGCCTGATCGCCACCGGCCTGCCCTTCATCGGCAAGTCGGGCCACGCCCAGGCCATCAAGGACATCCACGCCATCGGCCAGCGCGTCGCCGGCATCCGCCGCCTGGGCTCGGCCGCCCTGGACTTCGCCTGGGTCGCGGCCGGTCGCTATGACGCCTTCTATGAGCGCGGCCTGAAGCCCTGGGACGTGGCGGCGGGCATCCTGTTCGTCACAGAGGCCGGCGGGTCGGTGACGACCATCGAGACGGACGGCGACCCGAAGACGGGCGTGTCGATCCTGGCCAGCAACAGCGAGCTTCATCCGCAGCTGCGCAAGGTGTTGCAGGCGTCCTGAGGCCGTACAGCCGCCTCTCCCTCCCCGTCCGGGGAGGGGCGTCGCGAAGCGACGGGGTGGGGGCGGCCAGGCCAGGGCGCACGGACTGAGGCGATTAGGTCTGTGGGACGTCGCCCGGCCCGGCCCACCCGGCTCCGCTGCGCTTCGCCCCCCTCCCCCGCAGGGGGAGGGAGAAACGCCGTCGTCATTCGCTTGTCGCGCCCCTGCCCTATCCAAGGGGCATGATCCGCGCCATCGTCACCGCCCTTGTCCTGCTGACCGGAACGCCTGCCGTGGCCCAGCCGCTGATCATCGCCCATCGCGGCGCCTCGGGCGAACGGCCCGAGCATACGCGGGCGGCCTATGAACTGGCGGTCGAACAGGGCGCGGACGTGATCGAGCCTGACCTGGTGCTGTCGAAGGACGGGGCCTTCATCGACCGGCACGAGAACGAGATCGGCGGCACGACCGATGTGGGCGAGCGGGCGGAGTTCGCGGATCGCAAGACCACCAAGACCATCGACGGGGTGGCGACCACCGGCTGGTTCACCGAGGACTTCACCCTGGCTGAGTTGAAGACGCTGCGGGCCAAGGAGCGGCTGCCCGCCTTTCGGCCCGGCAGCGCCGCCTATGACGGGCAGGAGGCGATCCTGACCTTTGACGAGGTAGTCGCCATCGCCCGCGCGGCCTCGGTGCGGACGGGACGGACCATCGCGGTGGCGCCCGAGTTGAAGCACCCGACCTATTTCGCCGGGATCGGCCTGCCGATGGAGGACGGCTTCGTCGCGGAGCTTGAGCGACTGGGCCTGACCGGCGCCGATGCGCCCATCATCATCCAGTGTTTCGAGGTCGGGCCGCTGGAGCGGCTGGCGACAAGGATCGACGCGCCCCTGGCCCAGTTGGTCAGCAGCGCGGGCGGGCCGGCGGACCGGCCGGACGTCACCTATGCCCAGATGATCACGCCCGAGGGGCTGAAGGCCATGGCCGCCTATGCCGACTGGGTCGCGCCGGAGATGACCCTGGTCCTGCCGCGGGACGCCGAGGGTCGCACGACCACGCCCAGCGCCCTGGTCACGGACGCCCATGCGGCGGGGCTGAAGGTGGTGATCTGGACCCTGAGGGCCGAGAACGCCTTCCTGCCGACCGAGCGGCGGCGGGGCGAGGGCTTTGCGGAGCACGGCGACATGGCGGGATACGCCGCCGCCTTCGCCGAGGCCGGAGTGGACGCGGTGTTCAGCGACTTTCCGGCCTTGGCGCGACAGGGAGCGACTGGGAAATAGACTCAATCCACTGCGAAAAAAACGAGTCTATTTTCGTCTATTCTTCGCGGGCGCGGTGAAATTGCACAGGCCGGAAAAAGCGGTGCAATGTGCAAAGAGTGCAATTTGCAGGCGGCGCGGGACCGAGCGGGGATGTGGTTTTCAAAGACCGTGCCGACAGTATCTCACGGTTTTGGGGCGTGCTGACTTGAGCGGCGTTTTCGGACGTCAAGACATTGAAAAGTCAGTTATTCGGCAGAAAAATTAGGAGCGCCGGCAGGGTGTTGGACCTCCCCTTCCCCCGTCATCCTCGGGCTTGACCCGAGGATCGGAGGTTCCACACGCCGTGAAGAGACGTCGGGCGCCGCCTCAGCCCTACGCCGGATCCTCGGGTCAAGCCCTGAAATGAGGGGGATAGACCGCGACCGACAAAGCCGGTCGCTGGCGCAGAAAGCGGACATCCCGAAGGTCGGTTTGGGGTGGAAAGCAGACCTGTCCCTACACAGCTAGGCCCAGCTCAGCGCCATCGCCCGATGGCTCAACGAACGGCCAAGAAATACCTTGCTCTATCGGACGCCAGCGGAGACCTTCGCTGCGTGTGTTGCAGCGATCAGTTGAGCCCGTCGTCGAAAGCAGAATTTCATGCGTCGCCGGCAAGCGGACATTGATCTAACCAACCCGAAACAACACGAGGAGCCCCATGAATAATCCGTTGAAGCCATTGCTACTGATCGCCTGCATATCAATCGCAGCCAATGAAGCCAAAGCTTCCGATATCATCTCTATCAACCCAACCAGCAAAGCAGCACTGTTGGACGGGCATTGCGGAAATGATGAATGGGAAGCAGCGACAAAGATCGAGCTGCCTGCGCAGGCTTACATCTATCTTATGCACGATAAAGACTACTTCTACATTTGCGCCAAAGGCAAATCAGAAGATTACACGGTATTGGATCTTTACATAGAGCATGCAGAAACTGGATACCTCCACCATTTCCATCTCTCCGCTCAAATGGGAGAACGAGTGCGTACCGACGAAGGATGGGGTGAGTCCGCGACATGGGAGCTCAGAGACTATGCTGGATTCTGGGTACCATATTTTGGGCTTGAAGATCCTGAGAATAACAATGGGCCAAAATTCGCCAGGGGAACACACAGACAACTACAAGTGTCACGCACAAAATTTGCGGGCAACACCTGGAACATGATGATTAGCGTCGGCGCCATCAGGCACGAAGGAGCTGGGGCAGAATTTCTTTACCCCGAAGATGCTGTAGACAGCGACGAGTCGACTTGGGGTACGTTTTCATTTACTGGACAATAAGGCATAGCAAATCATTAAAGCCGACGCCGCTTCGCGGCGACCATCAGCTCGAAGCTACCACTGTTCAAGTTCCTCGAAAGTCCGCAAAGGGTCGAAAGCGCTCCTTGGCTTCTGACCGACAAGCGGACGTTCAGATTGCCACCGCCAGCCATTGTCGGTTCCGGTGAGAGGATGACGGAGGGTGCGAGGAAGACGGAAGGCGACGGCGGGACCGAGTAGGACGGAAGTTGGGGGCGAACCCGAGGACGGAAGATGGAAGCCTCAACCCGCCCGGAACTGCAACTCGGCCAGACGCGCATAGAGCCCGCCCTTGGCCACCAGTTGGTCGTGCGTCCCCTCCTCCACCACGCGGCCGTCGTCCATGACGACGATGCGGTCGGCGCGCAGGACCGTAGCCAGGCGGTGGGCGATGACCAGGGTGGTGCGTTCTTGCATGGCCTGGTCGAGGGCGATCTGGACCAGACGTTCGCTTTCGGCGTCCAGGGCGCTGGTGGCCTCGTCCAGCAGCAGGATGGGGGCGTCGCGGACCAGGGCGCGGGCGATGGCCAGACGCTGGCGCTGACCGCCCGAGAGGCTCTTGCCGCGTTCGCCCAACGGGGTGTCGAAGCCTTCCGGCAGGGCGTCGATGAAGCCCAGGGCCTGGGCCTTTTCGGCGACGGCGCGCGCCTCGTCCAGGGTGGCGGTCTCGCGGCCGAAGCGGATGTTCTCCAGGGCCGAGCCCGAGAACAGCGGCGTCTCCTGCGACACCCAGGCGAACCGGTCGCGCACGGCGACGGGATCGGCCTGACGCACATCGACGCCGTCGACCGAGACCACGCCGGTCTGGGGATCATAGAAGCGCAGCAACAGGCGGAAGACAGTCGACTTGCCGGCGCCCGAGGGACCGACCAGGGCCACGGTCTCGCCCGGCCGCACGGTCAGGCTGAACCCCTTCAGGGCCGGAAGATCGGGACGTCCGGGATAGGAGAAGCCGACGGCCGACATCGACACTTCGCCGCGCGGCGGCGACGGAAGGGCCGTGGGCTGAGCCGGGGGGGCGATGTCGGGGGTGGCCCGCATAAGCTCCTCAATCCGCTCCATGGCGCCGGCGGCCTTTTGCACATCGCCCCAGCTTTCGCCCAGGGCGCCGACGGCGCCGGCGGCGAAGACCGACAGAAGGACAAACTGGAGAAGCGCGCCCGGCGTCATGACGCCCGCCACCACGTCCTGGGCCCCCAGCCACAGCACCAGGGTGACGCCGCCGAACATGACGATGATGATCAGGGCGGTCATCCAGGCCCGCGCCCGCATACGGGTCAGCGAGGCGGAGAAGGCGTCCTCGACCGCCGCACCGAAACGGGCGATGGCGCTGCGTTCACGGCCGAAGGCCTGAACCGTCTCGATAGCGTCCACACTCTCGCCGGCGAAGCCGACGGCGTTGGCGAACCGGTCCTGAGAAGCGACGGTCAGTTTGCGGACCTTGCGACCAAAGATGAAGATCGGGCCCAGCAGGAAGGGCACGATCAGCAGGACGAAGCCGGTCAGTTTCGGACTGACGAAGAACAGCAGGGCGACCCCGCCGATCAGGGTCAGGAAGTTCCGCAGCGCATAGGAGACCGAGGTGGTCATCAGGGTCTCGACCAGGGCGATGTCCGTGGTCAACCGCGACAGCACCTCGCCGGTGCGCATCTGGGCGTAGAAGGACGGGTCCAGGGTCAGGATACGGCCGAACAGGCCCTTGCGGACATCGGCGATGACGCGCTCGCCCGTGCGGGTGACGTAGAAATAGCGGGCGGCGGTGGCCAGGCCCAGGAACAGGGCGTTGGCGCCCAGCAACAGGAACCACAGGTTCAGATTGGCGCCGCCAGCCTCGAAGCCGTGATCGATGGCTCCGCGCGCAAGGACCGTCAGCCCGAGCGACGCGGTGGTGGACAGCAGCAGCCAGAAGACCGCCATAAGGGCGTGGCCCTTGTGCCGTAGGGCATAGGGAATCAGCCGGGCCAGCGGGCGGATGTCGCGGCGTTTGGCGCGTTTCTCGCCCGCCTCGTTCATCTGTTCGGCGAGAAGGGCGCCGGCGCTGGGGCGGCCCTGAACCGTTTCCACGCCGGAGGCGCGCCCCGCAGGAAGGCTGGCGGAGCGGGCGGATGCGGCGGTTTGATCGGTCATTTCGCCTGCCTCTTGCCCCGGAACGCCCCCCGGTGTAAACGCCGCCCCTCATTCCCGCCGGATTTTCTGGCGGGTTTCTCATTTCATGCGCAGCGACGGTCGGCATCGTCATCGCGCCAGAGACCGGACGACGACCATGAAAGCGGATACGCACCCCGACTATCACTTCATCAATGTGGTGATGACCGACGGCACTTCCTACCAGACCCGTTCGACCTACGGTAAGGAAGGCGACACCCTGAACCTGGACATCGATCCGTCGACCCACCCGGCCTGGACCGGCGGCAACGCCCACCTGCTGGACCGCGGCGGCCGCGTTTCGCGCTTCAACAACAAGTTCGCCGGCTTCATCAAGAAGTAAGCGCGTCCTGGCTGCGACACATCGCGGCAATCAGGCTACGAAGAGCGTCGGTCGCATGACCGGCGCTTTTTGTTTGCCCGGAACGCCGGTAACGTGGGCGGCGTTCGGACACGGCATTACCGGCGTCGATTCACGGGGATCGAGCCATCGAGAAGCGGACAGGTTATGAATAGACGGGAATTGGGTCTGGGTGTCGCGACGGCGACCATGACCCTCGCCTCAACAGCGCGCGCTCAGTCGGTGACCGTCCAGCGCGGGCCGCAGGCGACCGCCTTCTACAACAGCTTCAACGACCAGATTTCACGCCTGCCCGAGACGCAACAGGCCGACGTCCGCGCCTTTTATGAAATGAACGGCTGGCGGCCGGTGTGGAACAGCGAACGGATGCGCGCGCTGAACGCCGTGGCCGGTCGCGCCGAGCGGCATGGCCTGGCGGCGGGCGATTATTTCGACTTTGTCGGACTGGCCGCCGATCCCGCCTCTTCGGACCTGCGCACCACCGCCGCCGCCCTGGCCTATGGGCGGATCCTGGCCGAGGGCAAGGTCCGCCCCGAGACGGTCGAAGACCTGTGGGAGATGCAGAAAAACCGCGCCGACCTGCCGAGCGGCATGAGCGACGCCCTGGCGCGCAATGTCCTGCTGGACTGGTTCGAGGGTCTGGCCCCGACCGACATCGGCTATCAGAACCTGTCGGCCGGCTATGTCCGCTATCGTCGCCTGGCCGCCCAGGGCGGCTGGCCGGCCTTTATCGCCGGACCGACTATCGAACCGAACATGAGCGATCGCCGCCTCCCGGCGCTGATCGACCGGCTGACGGCGGAAGGCGACCTGACGGCGGCGGACGGCGCGCGGCTGAAGGCCCAGGGCCTGACCTATGGGGCGGAACTGCAACGGGCGGTCCAGGGCTTCCAGGTCCGGCACGGCCTGGGCGCGGACGGCCGGATCGGGACGGGCACCCAGCGCTCGCTGGGCGCCTCGGCCGAGGATCGTGCGCGCCAGATCGCGCTGAACCTGGAACGCCGCCGCTGGCTGAAGCGCGACGTCGCGCCGGAGCGGATCGAGGTCAACACCGCCGCCGCCATCATGGTCTATTGGAAGGACGGCAAGCCGGTCCACTCCAACCGCGTCGTGGTGGGATCGGCCGAGAACCAGACCCCCAGTCTGGAGAAGCCCTTCGCCTCGGTCGTCGCCAATCCGCCCTGGTATGTGCCGGCCGGGATCGCACGCCGCGAGATCCTGCCGAAGGGACCGGACTATCTGGCCGCCAACGACATGTTCGTGCGGGACGGAACCGTCATTCAACGCGCGGGGCCCAAGTCGGCCCTGGGCTATGTGAAGTTCGAGCTGCGCGACAGCTACGCCATCTTCCTGCACGACACCCCGTCGAAGGCCGCCTTCAATCTGTCGATGCGCCAGCGCAGCCACGGCTGCGTGCGGGTGCAGAACGCGGTCGAGTTCGCCCGGCTGTTGCTGTCGCCCGATCCGGTCAAGCTGGCCGAGTTCGACACGGCCCAGGACAGCCGCGAGACCACGCGGGTGACGACGGGCCGCGAGATCACCGTGCGGCTGCTGTACTGGACGGCCTTCGTCGACGGTCAGGGCCGGGTGGCCTTCCGTGAGGACGTCTATGGCCGCGACGACAAGCTGGCCCAGGCCCTGGGCATCGCCGTCAGCCTGCCCAAGCCGGTGGACGACGGCCGTCGCGACGCCAACGACGTCGGGCCGTAGGGCAAGAAGACCCTCCCCCGCAGGGGGAGGGAGAAATGACGGCTTCAGATCTTGAAGGCGGCTTCCAGCAGGCCGTGCTGGCTGAGCACCGCGTTTTGAGGCTGCTCTTCCTGGGCGTCCAGGTACATGCGCCGGTCCAGGTACAGGGTGCGGTCGAACAGTTTCTCGGAACGGACCAGATATTCGACCAGGGCGATGGGCAGTTCGGCGTGGCTGGGCTCGCTCTCGATCTTGCGGTCGTTCAGGCGATAGCGCGGCTCGCAGGCGGTTTCAGGCGTCATGTCGTCCTCGCGCACGGCCCGCTGGACCAGAAGCCAGGACGCGATCTGCATCAGGCGCGTCGTCAGCTTCATGCTCTCGGCCGCATAGGCCAGGGCCGCGCTGCGCGACAACATCTTGGAATCCCGACGTCCCTCGCCGTCCAGGTAGGCGGCCGTCTCCTCGACCAGTTCCATGCCCTCGCGGAAGGTGCGGTCGAACAGCTCCGAACGGGAAAAGTCCCGAACGACACGGGCCCGGTCTGCTGTGGAGCCCGTACTCTGGTTGTCGCTCAGGGTCATGGTGGACATCATCATGGGATTGGACGCTCGTTACGACTTTGGGCCAAGACGCGGCCTTTGTCGTGCCGACTGCAACCGTCATGCCATGGATTTGTCGTGGGCGCGATTCATGAGCGGAAGTTGAACAGGGCGTCCGCCGCGCTCTTCTTGGCGGTCTTGGCGTCGATGGCGGCGCGGGCGCGGCCGATCTCGTCGTCCAGAGCCTGGATCCGCTCTTGCAGATCTTCGATGGAATAGGCGTCCAGATCCTCGCGGCCCAGGGCGGTCAGGGCGTCTCCGCGCCGGGAGCGGGGCTCGAGATCCTCGAACATCGTGGTCGCCTTTCTGCGTCAGGTCATGGCCGCACGCGGCCGGGACGCCTATCTGAACGCCCGGATACGGACGATTGCAAGCGGAGGCGACTATGCGGGTCATCGAGATCGAGGGCGGTTCAGGACCGGCCGAGGCGCTGCGGATCGCAGAACGGCCCGACCCCGCAGCCGGCGACGGCCAGGTGACGATTCGGGTACACGCGGCGGGGATCAACCGGCCCGACCTGTTGCAGCGAAACGGGGGATACCCCCCGCCGCCGGGGGCTTCGGACATCCTGGGGCTGGAAGTCGCCGGCGAGATCGAGACGGTGGGCCAAGGCGTGGAGCGCTGGGCCGTCGGCGACCGGGTCTGCGCCCTGCTGGGCGGGGGCGGTTATGCCGAGCGGGTCGTGGTGGACGCCCGGCATGTGCTGCCGATCCCAGACGGTCTGGACTATGCCCAGGCGGCGGTCCTGCCCGAGACGGTCTTCACCGTCTTCGCCAATGCGTTCGAGGCCGGTGGGTTGAAGCCCGGTGAGACGCTTCTGATCCATGGGGCGACCAGCGGCATCGGGGTGACCGCGATCCAGATGGCCAAGGCCGCAGGCGCCAGGGTGATCGCCACCTCGCGCGGGGCCGACAAGGCCGCGGCGGCCAAGGCCTTGGGCGCCGACATCAGCCTGGACGCCAAGACCGACGACCTGGCCGCCGCCATCGCCGAGGCGGGCGGCGCCGACGTGCTGCTGGACATGGTGGGCCGCGACTATGCCGAGCTGAACCTGAAGGCGCTGAAGCCCGGCGGGCGTTGGGTGGTCATCGCCTCGCTGTCGGGATCGAAGGTCGAAGTCGACCTGATGCGGATCATGCTGAAACGACTGGTGCTGACGGGATCGACCTTGCGCAGCCGCCCGGCGGACGAGAAGGCCCGGTTGACCGCCGCCGTGGAGGCGACGGTCTGGCCCTGGGTCGTATCGAGCGCGGTCAGACCGCCGGTGCAGGCGACCTTCCCGCTGGAACACGCCGCCGACGCCCATCGCGCGCTGGAGGCGGGCGACCACGTCGGCAAGTTCGTGCTGACGGCCTAGCCGTTGTGGACAATGTGCCTGATCCACGGCCTCAGGGATGCGACGAGCACGAAGTCGAAGAGAGCCTTGAATCAGCGACCGATTGTTTTTGGACTTCTACGGGTCATTATGCCGAAAGCCGTTTTGAGACGTCGATCTCAAGCGCAATAAAAGCGGCACAACTGGGCTTACGCGTTGCTTGTTTGCCGTTTGAAATAATGAAACGGCAACCAACTAGATACGTATATCCATCCGCCTCTCTTCATTTCTGCGGCCATCGTCCGGGAGCCAAGCCTCCGTTGATACTCCCAGGACTGCGCCGTAGCACGGAATACTAACGTCAGCGCGCCGGTTCGGACCAGTTCACGTCCCTTTCTGCCTTCCTCACGCAGGATGCTCATTTCATTGAAAGCGGTAGCTCCAACGCGAACGATCTCCTCGCCCTCCCCGCCCTCAAAGTCGCCCTCTATTCCTGCTGGCTTAAACCGCTGCTGGGCGGCTTGTTTGGAGATACCAAGAGCATTGCCAATCTCGGTCCAACTCAGTCCGTTACGCCGCGCCGCGTCAATCCAACGGTGAAGGCTAACTCTACCTTCATCCGCCACTAGGTGCGCAACGGTGATGGCTTCAGCGAACCCTTCGCCAGTTTCCCCCGTAAATGGGGGCTCACGGCGGGCCGCCCAGTCTAACACAAGAGCGGATGTTTGGTCCCTGATCGCTTGCTGCTCAATGATTTGCATCTGCGCCACCGTCAATGATGTATTGACGATGAGTCAATGCATCATTGACGCCCAGCCGTCAACGCCTAATTGACGGAACTAGTCGCTTCGGCAGCTAATCAAGCGCTTGGTCCACACCGCCTAGTAGCGGCCGCCGCCGCGCACGGGACGGATCGACGATATGCTGTCGTTGAAGCCCGTGCTGTTCAGGTTGCGCACATCGCCGTCGATGATGCGGCAGCGACCACCGAACTGGGCGTCGGTGCAGATCTCCCAACGCCCACGCACGCGGATCGAACTGATCCGGTCGTTGAAGGGGGTGTTGCCCAGATTGCGATCCTCGCTGGTGAACTCGCGCGAGGCGCCGCGATAGTTGGAGTCGTCGTAGACCACGATCGAGGATCGACCGCCGCCGCCGTTGCCATTTCCGTTGCCGGGACGTCCGTTTCCGCGGTCTTCGTAATCCCCACGAACGCGTCCGCAGACCAGCAGGCCGTCGTCGTTAGCGATGTCGGCGTTGCTGCACTGCGCCAGCGCAATGGAGGTGCCGCGCACTTGGCGGCTGCGATCGCGACAGTCGGCGTAGAGACGCCCCTGGTGGACGTAGGACTCAGAACAGCTCTGAACGTAGCTGCCACGCGGCGCGACACGCTGAGCGGTGATGTCCTGGCCCGAAGCCAGGGCTGCGGCCATGGCGGCCCCAAGCAGAATGGACATGGTGATTCTCCTCTCCCATAGGCGAAAGCCCCTACTACCGCGAAGGTTGCGACGGCGCACATGAACCTTGGCTGTACATGATTGTTCGGCGGCGTTTTCTTTTCGGGCGAATAGGCCTATATCGAAACCATAAGCGCCCGGTCGAAAGGCCGGGCGCCGTCGTATCCAACGCCAGCCGAAACCCCATTCGGCGGCCCCACCATTCCGGGACGAACGCCCCATGAGCGACATTCTGATGCCGAAGGCCACTGCGGTCTGGCTGGTCGACAACACCTCTCTGAGCTTCGAGCAGATCGCCGACTTCTGCGGCCTGCATCCGCTGGAAGTGCGCGGCATCGCCGACGGCGACGTGGCCCGCGACATCCGCGGCGTCGATCCCGTCACCGGCGGCCAACTGACGCGCGAAGAACTGGACAAGGCCCAGGCCAACGAGAACTATCGCCTGAAGGCCATCGTCAGCCGCCACGCCGAACTGATGAAGTCGGCCAAGCCCGCGCCGAAATACACCCCGGTCTCGCGTCGCCAGGACCGCCCGGACGCCATCGCCTGGTTTGTGCGCAATCACCCCGAGGTGACCGACGCCCAAATCGCCAAGATGCTGGGCACCACCAAGTCCACCATCGAGAGCGTGCGCAACCGCACCCACTGGAACAGCGCCAACATCAAGCCGGTCGATCCCGTGACCCTGGGCCTGGTCGGTCAGCTGGCGCTGGACGAGATCGTCAAGAAGGCCGCCGACAAGAAGACCAAGGACGACCTGAAGAAGGGCGGCGGCGTGCTGCAACCCGTCGAGGAGGTCGAGGCCGAACCCGAGTTCGTGCCGGAAGCCCGCCAGCGCCCGACCGCCGAGCCGACGGCCGCTTCGGTGTTCGGCACCAAGGACTGACCCCTGTCCGTCACCCTCGGGCTTGACCCGAGGGCCGAGTGCGGATCGGGCTGTGCGTCTACGTCCTCGCAGGAGCGGCGGATGACCCGGTCCTCGGGTCAAGCCCGAGGATGACGATTTATAAAAACGGCCCCGGAGAGCGATCTCCGGGGCCGTCGTCATTTCGGGAGGTCGAGAGCCGTTAGTGGGCCCGCGCCTCCAGACTGGTGATCTGTTCCTTCAGCCGAAGCTTCTTCTGCTTCAGCTCCCTGACCTGCAACGTGTCCACGGACGGACGGGTGAGCTCCTTCTGAATCGTCTGATCCAGGGTGCGATGACGATTACCCAGTTCGCGAATACGAGCCTCGATGGTCATGGCTTGCGCCTCCTTAGGTTAGGGACCAGTAGAGTGAGCGCCCGGATTGGCGGGCTGTGGAATCACATTCCGGTGACGGCCCGCCAGGCCGAACCCGACGGAGGCTGACCTCAAAAATGGTCGATGATGTGAACGGAGCCATACGCAAGCCTCCTTATCGACTTGTCGTCGGAATTTCAGGGGCTTCCGGAGCGATCTACGGCGCGCGGGTGCTGGACGCGCTGAAGGACCTGGGCGTCGAGAGCCATCTGGTCGTGACCAAGGCGGCCCTGCTCACATTGTCGCAGGAGACGGATCTGTCGCCCGCCGACCTGACCGCCAAGGCCTCAGTGGTTCACAAGCTGGCCGACGTCGGCGCGACCATCGCCTCGGGCTCGTTCAAGACCCTGGGCATGATCGTGGCCCCCTGCTCGGTCAAGACGATGAGCGAGATCGCCACGGGCGTGACCTCGTCCCTGCTGACCCGCGCCGCCGATGTGACGCTGAAGGAACGCCGCCCGTTGGTGTTGATGGTGCGCGAGACGCCCTTCCACCTGGGGCATCTGCGGACGATGACGGCATTGGCTGAGATGGGGGCGACCATCGCCCCGCCCCTGCCCGCCTTCTACGCCCGGCCGGGTTCGATCCTGGAGATGGTGGACCAGTCGGTCGGCCGGACCCTGGACCTGTTCGGTCTGGACTGGAGCGCCGTGCGACGGTGGGAGGGGCTGAAATGAAGCCCCTTTGGGATTGGGCGGTTGCGGCCTATGGGGCGCCCGGCGTCGGCGACGCCTGCGTCGCCTTGCAGGACAATCATGAGCAGAACGTGCCGCTGCTGCTGTGGTCCGCCTGGACCGCCGCCGTCGGCCTGAAGCCGGACGCCGAGACCATCGAGGCGGCCTGCGACACCGCCCGCGCCTGGGACAGCGTCGTGGTCGCGCCGCTGCGCGCGGTCCGTCGCACCCTGAAGGCGCCGATCCCCGATATCGACGACGGCCCGCGCGAGGCGGTGCGGAACCGTGTGAAAGCCTTGGAGCTGGAGGCGGAACGCCATCTGCTCGAGGCGCTGGAAGGCTTGGTGTCGGCCGTCGGGACGCCGCCCCCCGCTGCAACGCCGCGTCCCGCCATAGACGCCCTGGTTGCAACCGCGCGGGTCTGGGCGCAGGTGACGCCGCGTCCCGCGCTGATCCGTCTCGCCGACGCCCTTCCGGCCTGACGCGCGGGTGGCTATAAGCGCGCCGGGGATTGCACCATGAATGACGACGCACCGGTAATCAGCAAGGAAGAGGCGATCCTTCAGGCTCGCCTGAAACTGCTGCGCCTCGAACACGCCGACCTCGCGGCCTCAATCGAGGCTCTGTCGGAGGCCGCCATTCCCGATCAGCTGATGATCGCCCGGCTGAAGCGCAAGAAGCTGGCGATCAAGGACGAGATCGTGAAGATCGAAGACCAGATCCTGCCGGACATCATCGCCTGAAACATCCCATAGCTTGAAGCGCGCCAGGCCAACTGATAACGACTCTCAAACAGGAGAAGCGATATGGCGACGCTAGGCACAGGCTGGGATGCGCGCTACGCGGCGACGCAAGATTATGTGTTCGGCACGGCGCCGAGCCGTTTCCTGCTGAACCACGCGAAGATCCTGCCGGCGGGCAGCCGTATCCTGGCGCCGGCCGATGGAGAGGGACGGAACTCCGTCTATCTGGCGTCTCTGGGCCACCATGTGGTGGCGACCGACATTTCTCCCTCCGGTCAGGACAAGGCGCGGCGACTGGCCCACGACGCGGGGGTGGAGGTCGACTTCAGGATCCAAGATCTGCAGGGCTGGGACTGGCCGCAGGCGGAGTATGACGTCGTCGCGGCGATCTTCATTCAGTTCGCGGAACCGGCGTTTCGGGACGCGATCTTCGACGGCATGAAGCGGGCGGTGAAGCCAGGCGGGCTGATCCTGCTGCACGGCTATACGCCGCGCCAGCTGGAATACGGCACGGGCGGGCCATCGCAGGTCGATCAACTCTATACCGCCGAACTGCTGGACGCGCGCTTCAGCGATTTCGACGTCTTGACCCTGGATGCCTATGACGCGGAACTGAACGAAGGTTCGGGGCATCACGGCATGTCGGCGCTGATCGATCTGATCGCGCGCCGGCCGGAGGCCTGACGATTGCGACCCTCCGCCGCCGGATAGCGGTCCAAAAGTCGCCCCAGGCTTTCGGCATAAGCCCGTTTCCCACGGGACGCCCGGTCGGCCTTTCGGTCGCCGCCTCCCGCCATTCCAGAGCGTGAACACGCTGGAGACGCCGCCGCATGCGACGCCTGCTGACCGATGCGCCCCTGGCGCGTTGCAAGACCCTTTTGATCCAGTCCGGTCAGACGGCGGCCTTCGCCGCGGTCGCCCTGCTGGCCGCCGCCGCCGCGCCCGCCGTGACGCGCGAGACGCCGCCGGCGTCTTCGGCCGCGCCCGTTGCGCCTCCGGTGAAGGCCGAGGTCGAGGCCGCCGGGCCGGTGATGCGCCAGATCGAGTTTTCGGCGCCGGTGCGCGGCTATGCGATCAATTCCCCCTTCGGCCTGCGCAAGCTGGCCATCGAGGCGCGCGCCCGTGCGCACAAGGGCGTCGATATCGCCGCGCCCCTGGGCACGTCTGTCTTCACCGCCGCCGAGGGCCGGATCGTTCACACCGGTTATGACGCCGGCGGATACGGCCACTTCATCGAGGTGCGCCACCCCAATGGACTGAGCACCATCTATGGCCACCTCAGCCGGATCGACGTCGCCAGCGGCGATGCGGTGGCGCACGGCCAACGGATCGGACTGGTCGGCTCCACCGGCTATTCCACCGGCCCGCACCTGCATTTCGAGGTTCGGCGCGGCGACGGCCAGGTCAACCCGACCAAGGTGCTGGATCGGCATTTCGCCGTGGCGGTCAAAAGCGCGAACTGACCCAGAGCGCGTGTTGCGGCCGGGTCCGGGATCGGCCTAACTTCCCCCCTTCGAGAGGGACCCGGATATGAACAGATTTGTCGCCGCCGTCGTCGCGGCCGTCCTGGCGGCTGCGCCCATGGCCGCCTCGGCCGAGAACTATAACCGCTACAGCGACGCGGCGGCCCAGTCCGAACTGTCCCGCATCGCCGATGTCGACATGGCGGTGATGGTGCCGATGCGTGACGGCGTGGGCCTGGCGACCAACATCTATCGGCCCAAGGGCGCTAAGGGGCCCCTGCCCACCGTCTTCGTCAGGACGCCCTATAATGAGCTGGCCAATAACGCCCGTTCGACGCGCAGCGCCCTGACCTGGGTCAGCCGGGGCTACGCCCTGGTGATGCAGAACGAGCGGGGGCGCTACTTCTCCGGCGGGGATTACGAGATCCTGGGTTACCCCCAGGAAGACGGCTATGACGCCCTGACCTGGATCGCGGCACAGCCCTGGTCGAACGGCAAGGTCGGCACCCTGGGCTGTTCGTCCTCCGCCGAATGGCAGCTGGCCCTGGCCGCCCAGAACCACCCGGCCCACGCCGCCATGGTGCCCCAGGCGTCCGGCGCCGGCATCGGCAAGGTCGGCCGGTTCCAGGAGCAGGGCAACTGGTACACGGGCGGCGTGCCCCGCAACCTGTTCTTCGTCTGGCTGTACGGCGTGGACAATCCGCAGCGGGCCCAGATCCCCGGCGACGTCGATCAGGAAACCCGCGCCCGGTTGGTCCGCTACAACGATCTGGACGCCAAGAAGCCGGAGGTGAGCTGGCCCAGCCAGATCCGCCACCTGCCCGTCAACGAGATGCTGAAGGATCTGGGCGAGCCGCCGGCGACGTTCGAGGAACTGATCGCGCGCACGCCGAACGATCCCGCCTGGCGCGATGGGGGCCTGTATCACGACGACATGGGCTGGGGCGTGCCGTCGCTGTGGTTCAACAGCTGGTATGACGTGTCCATCGGCCCGAACATGGAGCTGTTCAACCACGCCCGCTCGACCACCCAGGATCGCGAGGCGGCCGAGAACCAGTATGTGGTGGTCGGACCGAACAATCACTGCGCCTTTGGCGGCCTGGGGCCGAACTTCCGCTCGGGCGACCGGGACCTGGGCGACGCCAGCTTCGACAGCGACGCCCTGGTCGCCGCCTGGTTCGACCTCTGGCTGAAGGGCGAGGCGCGCGCCTTCCCCGCCACCACCCCGCACGTCCAGTATTTCAACATGGGCGAAAACAAGTGGCGCACCGCCGCCCAGTGGCCGCCCCAGGGGGTGGAGACGGTTCGAATGTACCTGCGCTCGGGCGGCGCGGCCAACAGCCTGAACGGCGACGGCCGCCTCAGCCTGGAGGCGCCGCCGGCCGGAGAGGCGGCGGATCGCTATCGCTATGATCCGATGAACCCGGTCCAGACCATCGGCGGCGGCGACTGCTGCAACGGCGGGCTGGTCACGGCCGGCGCCTTCGATCAGCGCCCGATCGAGGCGCGCAATGACGTGCTGGTCTATACGTCAGAACCGCTGACGGCCCCTATGCAGGTGACGGGCTTCATCGATGCGGTGCTGAAGGTGTCGTCGTCGGCGCAGGACACCGACTTCGCCGTCAAGCTGGTGGACGTGGCGCCGGATGGTACGGCCTACATCCTGGGCGACACCATCATGCGGGCCCGATACCGCGACGGCTATGCCCGGCCGACGCCCCTGGTCCCCGGTCAGGTGGCGACGGTGCAGCCGACGCCGATGACGGTCAGCAACACCTTCCAGCCCGGTCACCGGATCCGCGTGGAGGTGACCAGCTCCAACTTCCCGAAGTTCGTGCGCAACCTGAACACCGGCGGCCCCAACGAGACGGAAACCCAGGGCGTGATCGCCGATAACGCCATCCACCATGCGGGCGAGGAGGCCTCCTATATCGACCTGCCGGTTCTGAAGTAGGGGCGCGACGCCGAAGCGGCTGGCCTGGACCGCTTCGGCCTTGCTAGGTTGGCCGCAACTGTGGGGGGATACGAGATGACGGCTGCGTTGACGCTGGAGGGCGTGAGCAAGCGGTACGGCGGGTTCGACGCCGTGCGCGATCTGAGCTTTCAGGTGCCCAAGGGGTCGATCTGCGGCTTCCTGGGGCCGAACGGGGCGGGCAAGACCTCGACCCTGCGGATGATCCTGGGACTGCAAGAAGCGACCGCGGGGCGGATCGACATCCTGGGCGCGCCCAATGGTCGGTCGGTGCGCGACCGGATCGGCTTCCTGCCCGAGGAGCGCGGCCTCTACAAGAAGATGACCCCGGTCGAGGCCATCGCCTTCTTCGGCGCCCTGAAGGGCCTGCCGGCGTCCGAGGGCAAGAAGCGCGCGAAACGGCTGCTGGAACAGCAGGGCCTCGGCGCGTCGCAGAAAAAGAAGATGAAGGAGCTGTCCAAGGGGATGGCCCAGAAGGTCCAGCTGATTGCGGCGGTGGTGCATCAGCCCGAGTTCGTGATTCTGGACGAGCCCTTCTCGGGTCTGGACCCGATGAACCAGCAGGGGCTGGAAGAGATGATCCGGGGGTTGGCGGCGGACGGGGCCACCGTCCTGTTCTCGACCCATGTGATGCAACACGCCGAGCGGCTGTGCGACAAGGTCGTGCTGCTGGCGCGGGGCAAGAAGGCGTTCGAAGGCTCAGTGGACGAGGCCAAGGCGACCTCGCCGCGCTTCCTCGATCTGAACGGCGCCATCAGCCCTGAGGCGGCGGCGGCCCTGCCCGGCGTGGCGGGGGTCGAGACCCTGTCCGACACGGACGGGGTGCGGCGGCTGAAGATCGCCCTGGCCAGCGGCGCGGGCGGCCAGGAGACGCTGAAGGCGGCCTTCCTGAACGGGCTGGACGTGCGCGGCTTTGCTCTGAAGGAGCCGACGCTGCACGACGCCTTTATCGGCCTGACCGGCGACAATCCCGATCAAGCAGTCCCCCCTGCGGAGGCGAGCCAATGAAACGCACCCTGCTGATCGCCCGGCGCGAATATGTCGCCTATGCCAAGACCGTGGGTTTCTGGCTGTCGCTGCTGGCCTTCCCGCTGTTCGCCGTGCTGGGCGGCGGTATTCCGCTGCTGATCCAGTCTTCGGAACCGATCAAGGCCGTAGCCGTGATCGAAGAAGGGCCTGAGGCCGCCGGTCTGGCCGCCGAAGTCCGCGCCGCGCTTCAGGACGAGAAGGATCGGATGGCCGAACAGATCCAGGAGGCCGCGCAGAAGGGCCAGGCTGCGGTCGGCCGAGCCGCCGCCTCCATCGCCGGGCCCAAGATTCGACTGGTCGAGCCCCCCTCCCCCATCGTCGCCGCGCCGCCCGGCGCCGCCCGCGAAACCGCCCTGCGCGAGCTGTTGGACAAGGACGCCCCCAAGGCGCGGCGTCTGGACGCCGTCGTCTTCCTGAGCCGGATCGACGGCAAGCCCCAGGCCCAGGTCTGGACCGCACGCGCCACGGACAACGACGTGGTGGACTTCGTCCGCGACGCCTTACGAACGGGCTATCGCGACCAGGCCCTGACGGCCGCAGGGGTCGCCCCGACGCTGGTAGAGGCGATTGAAGACTTCAAACCCGAGGTGAAGGCCTTCTCGCCCAACGCCGCGAGCGGGGGCGAGGTCTCGATGCGTGACCGCATCCCATCCTATATCGGCCTGGGCGCCGGCTTCCTGCTGTGGTCCCTGGTCATCACCGGGGCCTCCATCCTGCTGAACAGCGTGATGGAGGAGAAGTCGAACAAGATCCTGGAGGTGCTGCTGTCTTCGGCCTCGGCGACCGAAATCCTGACCGGCAAGGTGCTGGGGGTGGCGATGCTGACCCTCAGCGTGCTGGTGGTCTGGGGCGGAATCGGGACATTCGGACTGGTGTCCGCCTCGCCCGAGACGGCGGCGACGGTGGGTCAGGTGCTGCTGGATGACGGCCTGGTCTTCTATTTCATCGCCTATATGGTCGGCGGCTATCTGATGTACGCCGTGCTGTTCGCGGCCATCGGCGCCTTCTGCGAGACGCCGCGAGACGCCCAGACTCTGATGGGGCCGATCATGATGATCCTGGTCGTGCCGATGCTGGTCATGCAGATGGCCCTGACCAGTCCGGACGCACCCATGGTGAAGGTGCTGTCGTGGATCCCCTTCTTCACGCCCTTCCTGATGAGCGCCCGAGCGCCCAGCGATCCGCCGCTGATCGAGATCGTCCTGACCCTGATCGGCATGTTCGCCACCGCCGGGTTCATGGTCTGGATCGCGGGACGGGCCTTCCGCGCCGGCGCCCTGTCGGACGTCAAGCTGAGCTGGAAGAGTTTCGGGCGGGCCATAACCGGACGCTGAAGGCGAGCGGCCTCAGCGTCCGCTCTTTTTCAATAGGCGGTCCCGCGCCGCATTGACCTGAATCGCCAAGCCCTCTGTGCCGCCCTGATCAGGATGCGCTCGGGACATGGCCTTCTTCCAGGCGGCGCGGATCTCGCTCTCGGTCGCGCCAGGGCGAACGCCCAGAATGGCGCGGGCGTCGGCCTCGCTGATGGGTTCGGATCGGATTGAGGGCCTAACGCGCGACGACCAGGCCAGATACAGGCCCGCCGCCGCCATCACGCCGGCCCACAACCAGGCCCCGCGAAACGCCGCCAGAGCGCCTCCGGCCAGCAGCACCGACCCCAGCAGGGTCGCCGTCACGCGCCAGTGGGCCCGGCCGCGGCTCTCGGTCTGACGGCCCAGCCGCACCAGGGCCCAGATGGCGATCGCCGCCAGGGCCAGCCAGATCAGGCTCATGCGGTCAGTTCGCCTTTTAAGCCGCGACGTCCAGCGGAGCCAAGGCCTGTTCCAGACCCATGGCCTTCATCAGGTTGCGCAGCTCCTGCCGCGCGGCGACGTGGGCCAGGGACACCGCCACCGGCCGGATGTCGTTCGACAGATCCGCCACCGTCAGGCCGAACGGGAACAGCTCGCGATAGATGACCCGGTCGCGCAGGCCGGGGCCGACACGGAAACCAACCCGTTTGGCCAGCTTGTTCATCCGTTCTTCCAGGCGTTTGCGGTTGCGCGCCTCGGCGACGGCCAGGCGGTTGGTCACCACCAGCCAGTCGATGGTGGCGTTGCGGCCTTGGCTGATGGCCCGCACCTTGCGCGCCTCCCAGACGCTTTCGGAATAGATAGAGGGTTTCAGCAGATCCAGCGTCACCGGATCGACCTCGCCCAGCAGGTCGAAATCGACGAAACTGTCGTTCATCGGCGTGACGATCTGGTCGGCCCGAGCGTGGGCGGCGTTGGACACGGCGGTGTCGCCGCCGGGCGTGTCGATCAGGATGGCGTCCACACCGGCGGCCACAGCCTCATCGAAAGCCCGTTCGAAGACGGCGATCTGCTCGACCGTACCGCCCTTGGCCAGAGCCTTGCCGTCGCCCATGTCGGGCATGAAGGGTTGAGGCAGTTCCTGATTGTTCGCCGCCAGCCAGGCCAGGCGATTGGTGAAAAACCGTTGCATCGACCGCTGGCGCAGATCCAGATCGATAATCGCCACCGTGCGGCCCGCGTGCAGCAGGCCCGTGACGATATGGATCGCCAGGGTGGACTTGCCCGCCCCGCCCTTCTCATTGCCGAGGACAATCACGTGAGGCTGCGTCATGGAGGTAACCCTCTGTAGCGACCGACGCGACTCAATCCTGCGCGGCCCTTGGACGGGTCAGAGTCGGCCCACGGGGGCCAAAGGTCAACGAGGCGTTAACGCGTATCTGTGGACTTTGGTCCGACGGCTCAACCGGCGCGGCGGCACCAGGGGTCCGCCACCTGAGCGGCGGCGCATAGAGCCGAAGCGGCCTCGGTTGGAATCGGGCCCACCTTCAGCCGGGTCAGACTGCGGCCGTTGACCTCGACGCGCTCGAACACCGGCGACAGGTTGGACAGGTCCGCGCGGGCCTTCAACCGGGCCCAGGCGGCCTGGGCTCCGGCCGGACTGGAAAAGGCGCCCAGTTGGATCATCCGCCCGGCGGAGCTTGGCTCAGTCCGAACCACGGCAGGGCGAAGCCGAGGGGTTTCAACCGGCGCGGCGCGTTCGGCGACAGACTTGGTTACGACGGTCTGAGTCACAATGGCAGGGGCCGCTTGCACAGCGGTTTCGACCGCCGGCCGGGCCATCCGCACCACGGCGTCGCGAAGGCCGTCACCGTCCGAGTCCGTCGAGATCGCGGGGATTCCGCCGCTGAGGGCGTCCCGCGCATCCCACATCTCATGCGGCGTCATTACGGCCACATGGGCGGGCGAAAACTTGAGTTGTCGCAACCCCTGCTCCTCGTGCGTGCGGCGTTCGACGGCGCCCGACTTCGCAGCCTGAGGATCCATGGGAATGTCGATAGCGGCGACGCGGTCGGCCATGGCGCGGAAGCTCTGAGGCGCGCCATCGCTCCCCCCGCAACCGGCGAGGGCGATGGCAAGCGTGATCAGAACTGGACGGGTCGCTAGGCCTGGCGTCATAAGCACGACCCTAGCCGCCAGGTTTTGAGGTCTGGTGCATCAACACGCTTAAGCCAAAGGGTTAACCGCTTCACCATGATCGAGCCTGCGTCCCTCCCCGTCGTCCACACCGTGGCGGATCTGCGCACCGTCGTGCGCGACTGGAAAAGACAAGGCCTGACTGTCGGCATGGTTCCGACCATGGGCGCACTGCACGAAGGCCATCTGACCCTGGTGCGCGAGGCCGGCCGCCGGGCGGATCGCGTCGTGGCCTCCAACTTCGTCAATCCAACCCAGTTCGCGCCCCACGAGGATCTGGGCCGCTATCCTCGCCGCCCGGAAGAAGACGCTCGGCTGCTGGCCGGTGCGGGCTGTCACCTGATGTTCGCGCCGTCCGCCACTGACATGTACCCCGAAGGCTTCGCCACCAGTCTGGTCATGGCCGGCCCAGCCCTGGGCCTGGAGGGGGACTTCCGGCCCCAGATGTTCGGCGGGGTCGCTCTGGTCGTGACCAAGCTGTTCAACCAGGTTCAGCCCGATGTCGCGGTCTTCGGCGAAAAAGACTACCAGCAGCTGATGGTCATTCGTCGGTTCGTCCGCGACCTGGACCTTCCGGTCGAGATCGTTGCGGCCCCGACCGAACGTGACGCGACGGGCTTGGCCCTGTCTTCGCGCAACGACTACCTGTCCGAAGCCGAACTGGCCGTCGCGCGCCGCCTCAACCAGATTCTGGCCGAGGCCGCCGTGGCCGCCGCCGCCGGCCGGCCCCTGCCCGGCGTCGAACGGGACGCCTATTCGGCCATACTGAAGGCCGGCTTCGAACGGATCGACTATGTGACGGTGCGCCACGCCGAGGACCTGTCGCCGTTCCGCAACGGCGTCGTCGATGCGCCGGCGCGGATTCTGGTCGCAGCCTGGCTGGGCAAGACCCGACTTATCGACAACATGAGCGTCTGAAGACGCGCAAAAAAAGACCCGGCGCGAACGCCGGGTTTAAATAAGGTTCGGTGATGGTGCGTCCCAAAAAGGGACAGTTCCTTCATTGAGCGCTTCGGTTAACAATGGATTACGAACGCCGGTCCGGCAACCAGACCGTCTGACGGCCGCTGGGGCCGGTGGCCCAGGTCAAACGCCAGCCGTCGCCCGCGCGGACCGGAGTAAAGTCCGACTGTCCGCCAAAACCGGGAAAGGCGAACCTGACCCCGTCCACCTCAATGACCGATGCCCCGGCGCCGGGCGCCGTAGCGCGCCAGACCCCGTCAGGCCCCGGCATGACGACGGCGCGGGCCCCGTCGATCAGCACATTG
Source organism: Brevundimonas sp. SL130 (assembly GCF_026625805.1). Classification (NCBI taxonomy): domain Bacteria; kingdom Pseudomonadati; phylum Pseudomonadota; class Alphaproteobacteria; order Caulobacterales; family Caulobacteraceae; genus Brevundimonas; species Brevundimonas sp. SL130. The sequence continues at coordinate 1,281,746 of NZ_CP113064.1, read as the reverse complement.
GGCGCGCCCCCCGACGTCTTGCCGGACAGAATGACGGCCGCTCCGTCCGAATCGACGGCGTCCAGCGCGCCTCGACCGTCCAGACGCCGCGTCGGCTCCCCTGACGCGACCAGGAACAGGGGCCCGGCGCCGGGCTGAACGAGCACCAGGGTTTCCGGGGAAGGCGCGGCGTCTTCTCCGACCTGAACTTCGGGCGTCAGCCTGACGTCGCCGGGGCCGACGGGAACACGCAGCTCAAAACCTCCCGTCGCATCGGCGGCGACAGCCACCGCCGCGCCGTCCGTTCCGCGCAGAACGACGCGAGCATTTGGCCCCGCCTGGCCCCGCACCACCACGCCGTCGCCTTCGCGCATCGCCGTTTCGATCTTGGGAGGGCGAACCCAGACGGAGGATGTGGCTGCGTCCTCGACCTTCGCCGCAGCGTCACCCTGCTTCGAACAGGCGGAAGCGGCCGCAAGCAGTGTCGCGGCTAAGACGACCGTGGCTGTGATCCGGCGTTTCATCCTGCGCCTCGACGATATATGGCTGACAGCCAAGCGGCTGGAAAATCTGTTACCCCGCCCGCCGCCGGTTTGGCCATGGGCCAACCGCGCATTCGTTCAGTCCGAGGCTCCATGTCCCTGCCCCCCGTATCCTTCCTTCCTTTCGACGGTCCGTCCGTCTGCCTGTTCTGCGGCTCGTCCGACCGCGCCGACCCCGCCTATACCGAGGCCGCACGCGCCTTCGGCAAGGCGACGGCGCAAGCCGGGTGGCGTCTGGTCTATGGCGGCGGCGGCGTCGGGCTGATGGGCGCCTCAGCGCGGGGCGCACACGAAGCGGGCGGCCGCGTCGTCGGCATCATGCCGGCCTTCCTGCGCAGCCGCGAGCGCCTGTTCGACGAGGTCGAGACGGTTGTCGTCACCTCGATGCACGAGCGCAAACAACTGATGTATGATCAATCCGACGCTTTCGTGGTCGCGCCCGGCGGCATCGGCACCCTGGAAGAGGTCGTCGAGCTGCTGTCGTGGAAACGCCTCGACCTGCACCAGAAGCCAGTCGTCTTCCTCAATCTCAATGGATTCTGGGAAGGTTTCTTCGCCCTGATGCGGCACAGTGTGGATGAGGGCATGACGCCCGCCTCCTTCCTCGACGCCTGGACAGTCGCGGATACGATTGAGGAAGCCATGGTCCAGATCCAGGCCCAGGACAGCGCAACCGAAAGGAAGTATGATCGTCGATAGGTTATCGCCGCTCATAAATATTTTCCGGGCCGGCTTGACAGTTTTTATCGAAAACTGACATTGGCCGCGACGGCATGACGCCGTTCTTCAATCCGGAGATTTATCATGCGCGTCCTCCTCGTCGCCGCCGCCTTATTCGCCGCCGCCCCCGCGATGGCCGAAACCCCCGCCGCCACCCGCCTGACCCTGATCGACGCCGCGACCGCGCCGTCGCGCGCCACCATCATCGACGGCGCGCGCTGGTCGTGCGAGGGCGCGACCTGCACCGCCGCCGGCGGCACGGAACAGCCTGCGACGCGCGCGTGCCGCCGGGTGGTTCAGAAGTTCGGCCGCGTGGCCGCCTTCTCCTATAAGGGCGTGGCCCTGAGCACCGAAGAACTGGCCGTCTGCAACGGCTGATGCGGGTCGAGGCGGCTTAGGCCGCCTCGCCCTTCAGACGCCGCTGGATGGTTTCACGACCGATCAGCGGCGCCATGGCCGCCATGTCCGGCCCATGCGCCTGACCCGTCAGCGCCAGGCGAAGCGGCATGAACAGGGCCTTGCCCTTGGCGCCCGTTTCAGCCTTGACGGCATTGGTCCAGACCGACCAGGCAGTCTCGTCGATCACTTCAGGCAGCAGGGCGGCGGCGGCGTCGATGAAGGCGGCGTCCTCGATCACCGGCTGGATCGGACCCCGCACGATCTTCGCCATTTCAACCACATCGGCGAACGTATTCAGGTTGCCGCGCACGACGGACCAGAAGGTCTCGCCCAGGTCGGCGTCCAGCGCCTGTAGGCGCGGCTGGGCCGTGGCGTAATCCATGACGTGCAGCGCCTGGGCGTTCAACCGGTCCAGGTCTGCGGTGTCGTACCGCGCCGGAGAGCGACCCATCTTGGTGAAGGCGAAGCCGGCGCCCAGGGCCTGGACGGACTCAGCGACTTCCAGCGGATCCGAGGTGCCGATCCGGCCCAGGTGGCTGGTGATGGCGATGGGCTCATAGCCCTGGTCGCGCATGTCGCTGATCGACAGCGAGCCCAGGCGCTTGGACAGGGCCGCGCCGTCTGCGCCGACCAGCAGGGGCATATGGGCGAAACCGGGGACCGTGGCGCCCATCCCTTCCCGTATCAGGGCCTCGAAGATTTCGATCTGGGCGCCGGTGTTGGTGACGTGATCCTCACCCCGGATGACGTGGGTGATGGCCATGTCGATGTCGTCGACCACCGATGGCAGGGTGTAGAGAAACAGGCCGTCCTCGCGGATCAGCACCGGGTCCGACATGGAGGCGGTGTCGACCTCGGCATGGCCGCGCGCCAGGTCTTCCCAGGCGACCCGCTTGCCTTCCAGCTTGAAACGCCAGTGTGGACGGCGGCCCTCGGCCTCATAGGCGGCCTTCTGGTCCTCGGTCAGTTCCAGGGCGGCCCGATCGTAGATCGGCGGCAGGCCGCGCGACAGCTGGACCTTGCGCCGGCGGTCCAGTTCGTCGGCGGTCTCATAGGCGGGATACAGCCGGCCCGACGCCTTCAGCTTGGCGGCGGCCTCCTCATAGCGATCAAAGCGCTTGGACTGGTTGTAACGCTCGTCCCAAGTCAGACCCAGCCAGGCCAGATCGTCCTCGATCCCCTGTTCGAACTCGGGCGTGGAACGGGCCAGGTCGGTGTCGTCGATCCGCAGCACGAACGATCCGCCCTGCCCCTTTGCGAACAGCCAGTTCACCAGGGCGGTGCGGACATTGCCGACGTGCAGCTTACCCGTGGGGGACGGGGCGAAACGGACCTTGACGGACATGAGAAGACGACCTTGAAAGCGAGGCGGCTAGGTCGCGCCGCAACCGGGCGAAGTCAAGGCGCGGATTGGCTGGAGCCCTCGGTCATGATAAAGTTCTCTCCGTCATGAACGCGCCCGTGCAAATCCGGAAAGCCGATGTCGCCGAGCGACTTCGCAGCCTCGCGCGGCGCGAGGGTCGGTCAATCACGGACCTGGTCGACGAAATGGCGCGTGAGCGGGAAGAGCGCACGGATAAGGCGCGACAGGCGGAAATCGATCGAAAGATTGCGGCGGTGAACGAGATCGTGCGGGAGTTCAATGCCTTGCCGATCTTAGGGCCACCGCTGACCGACGACGACCTCTACGATGAAGATGGGCTTCCTAAGTGACCACGGCTGTCGATGCTTCTGCCCTCGTCGCCATCCTTCTGGACGAACCTGAGAAGCACGCATTCGTCGAGCGTATCCTCGCAGACAAATGCGAAATCTCCCCAGTCGGCTACTGGGAAGCTGCAGCTCGGGTCAGGCGACTCCATGGCGAAGAAGGCATGAAACGGCTTGATCGCTTAATATTGGAACTGGACATTCGGATCGCTCCGGCTTTCGCCGAGACCGCTCGGCTCGCCACCGACGCAGAACGCAACTACGGCAAACGCACTCCGGCCAAGCTAAACCTGGGCGACTGTTTCGCCTACGCCCTGGCGAAGGAACGCAACCTACCCCTGCTCTACAAGGGCGGCGACTTCATCCACACCGACATCGAACCGGCGCTGAAGGCCTGATCAGTCGTCGCGGTGGACGCGTTCGCGGCGTTCGTGGCGTTCCTGGGCTTCGACCGACAGGGTCGCCGTCGGACGGGCCTCGAGACGTCCCAGACCGATCGGTTCACCGGTGTCCTCGCAATAGCCGTACGACCCGTCCTCGATCCGACGCAGCGCATCGTCGATCTTGGAGATCAGCTTGCGCTGACGATCCCGGGTGCGCAACTCAAGCGCGCGATCCGATTCCGACGACGCGCGATCAACCAGATCAGGATGATTCTCGGTCTCGGCCTTCAGATTGACCACCGTGCCCTTGGACTCTCGAAGGATGTCGTCCTTCCAGTCCAGCAGCTTCTTCTTGAAATAGGCAAGCTGCCGTTCACTCATGAACGGCTCATTGTCAGACGGCCGATAAGGACCGGTTTCGTCGGACACAACGGACGCCAAAGCGTTCATCGCACTCACGCTCTCTAAGCACGCCCCCCTGTGGCGTATGGGCCGTATAGTCAGACCGAAGAGCCCCGGCAACGGCGTTCGCGATTCCGTGATCACGATTAGGCGACAGACGTGACCCGCGTGACATTTGGCGCGCGGTTTCGTCGGTGAATTTTGAAAAACTGAAGTTTTTGACGTCAGACGCCGCCGCGTCTCAGCTCCGCCTTGGCCAGCTCGACCGATGCCCGCAGGTCGATCTGGTCCAGCAAGGCGTTCAGTTCGACGTCCCCGTCGTCCGGCCGCTCTTCGCGCAACGTCCGAGCGAGTCGTTCGAGCGTCGCCTCGTCCGCCTCGCCGGACAGCAGAGCCATCTTCAACTCGTCCAGGCGATCAAGCAGGCCCGTCCCCCGCTTTACAGCACGACGTCGCTTCTCCAGCGGCCCTTCGATCCCCTGCAAAGCCATCAAGGCGGACACATCGCCGACCGTGGACGGCGCGACACTGGCCGCAGGGGCGGCCGCCCCTGAGGTCGGCGCGGACTGGCCCAACGAAAAGCCGGCGGCCGAACGCGCAGCCTTGCCGCCCGTCGGGGCGTTAGGGCCCGTAGTGCCTGTAACCTTCATCAGCGGATGCTCCGGCTCATGGTCCCATCCTTGGCGAACGGAATGACCGTTTGGTTAACGCCCCGGCAAAACTTGCCGCCGACACGCCCACACACAGATGCGAAAGCGCGATATTTCATAGACTTACAATCCGGCACGATCTTCGCATCCGATCATATGAAACGCCGTAAGGACGTCCGACCGATGCAGAATCTGCTTGCCCGCCTTGTCGCCTCCCTCGCCGCCGTGGCTGCGCTGGGCGCGGGCGCGTCGCCGGTCCTGGCCCAATCGCGCATCAAGGACATCGCCGCCGTCGAAGGCGTGCGCGGCAACCAACTGGTCGGCTACGGCATGGTCATGGGCCTGAACGGCACAGGCGACAGCCTGCGCAACTGCCCCTTCACCCGCCAGTCCCTGGAGGGCATGACCGAACGCCTGGGCGTGAATATCCGCGGCGGCAACGCCAACACCAAGAATATGGCCGCCGTGATGGTGTCGGCCGAACTGCCCGCCTTCGCCACGCCCGGTTCAAGAATCGACGTCAATGTCTCGTCGATGTGCGACGCCAAGAGCCTGTTGGGCGGATCACTGGTCGTGACCAGCCTGCAAGGCGCGGACGGCCAGGTCTATGCGGTGGCGCAGGGCTCGGTTCAGACCGGCTCTGTTTCTGCTGGAGGCGGTTCAGGATCTTCGATCACACGCGGCGTGCCGACCGCCGGCCGCATCGCTTCCGGAGCCTCGGTCGAACGCGAAACGGGCTTTCAGATGGCCAATATGAATGAGGTGCGTCTGAACCTGCGCAATCCTGACTTCACTACGGCCCAGCGGGTGGCCGCAGCCGTCAACGCCGCCTATCCCGGCTCGGCTCTGGCCGAAAACGGGACGGTGGTGGCTCTGCGCGCGCCGGGCCAGATGGGCATGGCCGGCTTCATCAGCCGCGTCGAGAACCTGCCCGTCACCGTCGATTCTCCGGCCAAGGTCATCATCGACGAAGTGAACGGCGTCATCGTCATGGGCGACGCGGTCCGCATCTCGCGCGTGGCCATCGCCCAGGGCAATCTGACCATCTCGGTCGATGAGCAGCCGTCCGTCAGCCAGCCCGCCCCGTTCAGCCAAGGCCAGACGGCGGTCGTCCCCAACACCCAGGTCACCGTCGAGGAGGATCTGGGCACCCAGATGCGGCTCGTCGGCGGCGGAACCAGCCTGTCCACCTTGGTCAATGGGCTGAATGCGCTGGGGGTCAGCCCCCGCGACATGATCAGCATTCTTCAGGCCATCAAGGCGTCCGGCGCCCTGCAAGCCGACATTGAGGTGATGTGAGCATGACCGACCTCGCCGTCTCTACCGACCTGCTCCGCCCCGTCCAGGGCCTGGCCGCCAATACGGTCGGTGCGTCCAAGGACAAGATCAAAAGCACCGCCGAAGCCTTCGAGGCCTCCTTCCTGTCGCAGATGCTGAAGCCGATGTTCGAGGGCCTCTCCACCGACGGCCTGTTCGGCGGCGGTCAGGCCGAGGCGACGTGGCGCAGCTTTATGCTGGATGAAATGGCGAAGAAGACCGTCTCGGCCGGCGGCATCGGCCTGGCAGGCTCGGTCATGAACGAAATGATGAAGATGCAGGAGGGCGCCCAATGAACGACGCAGACCTGGCCACCGCTCGCGTTCGTCAACTGCTAGAGCTCACCCGCCGCCTGACGGAGCGATTGGCGACCGAGACGCGCGCCTTCGAGGAAGGCAAACCGCAGAAGGTGGCCGCCAGCCTGGCCGAAACTCAGGAGATGGCGAACCTCTATCGCCGCGATTCCGGTCACGTAAAGGCCAATCCCGCCCTGCTGGCCGGAGCCATCGCCACCGAACGCATGGCCCTGATCGACGCCACCCGCGCCTTCGAAGCCGTGCTGGCGCGACACGCGAGCGCGGTCGAGGCGGCCCGCAAGATCTCTGAGGGGCTGGTACGCGCCATCGCCCATGAGGTCGCCGCCGCCCGCACGCCCGCATCAGCCTATGCCGCCGACGGCCGCGCCGCGATGGGAGACGGCCGCGCGGTCGCCTTCAACCGCAAGGCTTGAGGCCGTAGCGCCGGCTTAGAAATCTCGCCGGTGTTGCCTATTTTTTAAGCGCCGACCGGGCATGGTGGCGTCATGTCGATGACTACTCGCCTTCTCGGTCTGGCCTTCGCATCTTCCGATGCCCTGGTCGAAATTGACGCCGAAGGCCGCGTCGCCTTCGCGCTCGGCGCCGGCCCTTTGCCCGGCACGGATGTCGGGGCGCTTTGGACGGGCAAGCCCCTGGTGACCTTCCTTCATGAAGGTTACGGCGCGCTCGAGCTTCTGCTGCAGACCAAGCCTGGCGCGCGCAGCGCCGCCGCCCAAATCCTGGTCCAGGCGGGGCCTGGGCGCGTGCGACGGGCCTCTCTGAGGGCCTTCATCCTGCCCCAGCTGGCGCCGTCCATCTCGTGCTCAATCGCCTATGAAGGCCCCGCCATAGCGGTGGCCTCGCTTGAGACGCCGCCCCTTATGGACGCGGAGACCTTTATGGCCGACGCCGCTCGCGTCGTCGCATTGGCGCCCAGCCTTTCACTCGCCTTCCTTGATATTCGCGGGCTTGAGGACCTGGCCGGAGAGGTTGCGGAAAAGGTGCAACGCCGGATCGAAGCGACGCTTCAATCCGCAGCGGCGCATGGTTCCTCGGCGGCTCAGATCACCCCCGAGCGCTACGCCCTGTTCCGCGCGCCCGGCGACACCCGCGATCTGGCCGCCGAGGTCGTTGAGGCCGGCCGCGCGGAGGGCGTGAATCTCGACGCCGAATCGTTCGCCTCCACCCTTCCGGAGGGCGGAGACACCCTGTGCGTCCTGCGCGCCATGCGGTACGCGATCGAGGCTTGTCTGAAGGACGATGGTCTCGCCAACCCTCAGGTCGCCTTCTCCGAAGCGCTGAAGCGGACGTTCCGGGACGCGGAGGCTTTCCGCGCCGTCGTCAAATCGCGCGAGTTTGAAGTCCACTACCAACCCATTGTGCAACTGACCTCGCGTGCGGTTCACCATTTCGAAGCCCTGGCGCGCTTCAACGCCAGCGCCGGCCCCGCCAACGCCATTCGCATGGCCGAGGAGTTGGACATGATCGAGTCCTTCGATCTGGCCGTGGCTGAGAAGGTGCTGAAGCGGATGCGGGCGCCGGGCGCCGGCCTGCTGAAGATGGCGATCAATGTGTCCGGCGCCTCGCTGGGCGACGACACCTATGTCGAACACCTGCTGCAGATGACCGCCGGTTCGCCGGCCGACCGCAAGCGGCTGATCGTCGAGATCACCGAAACCTCCGCCCTGGCGGACATCGGCGCCGCCAACCGCCGTCTGGCGGCCCTGCGCGACACGGGCATCAAGGTCTGTATCGACGACTTCGGCTCGGGCGCAGCCTCGTATGACTACCTGCGCAAACTGTCGGTCGATGCCGTGAAGATCGACGGGGCCCTGATCCGGGACATCGAAACCGATGAGGTGGTGCGCAACATGGTGCGCAACATCGTCGAACTGAGCCGGTCGTTGAAGCTCGAGACCATCGCCGAGATGATCGAGACCGAAGAGGTCGTCACCCAACTCAAGGCCTTGGGCGTCGAGTACGGCCAGGGCTGGCTGTTCGGCCGCGCCGAGGCGGAGCCGCGCACGCAACTGGCGAGCACGGCCCCGGTCCGCCGCCGCGGCGCCGTCGAAGCCTGGGGCTGACGGCCTAGCCGGCGGTCGGCTTGGCCAGCGACGGTCGCTCGGACGCCTTGGCGGCGGCGGTGGCTTCGACGGCGCGCATGACGCGCAGCAGGTTCTCGCCGGCGATCTTGCGGATGTCGGCCTCGGTCCAGCCGGCGTCCATCAGGGCGGCGAGGATGCGGGGATAGGCGTCCACCCCGGTCATGCCTTCGGGCAGGCTGCCGATGCCGTCGAAGTCGGCGCCCAGGCCGACGTGGTCGATCCCCGCGACCTGACGCACATGCTGGATGTGGGCGACGACGTCGGCCAGGGTCGCCTGGGGCGTCGGATGGGCGGCGGACCAGGCGGTCAGGCCGGCCTCGACCGCGGTCGGATCGCCGGGGTTCAGGGCCTTGAGCCGCGCCTCCTCGCCCGCGCGGTCGGCGTTCCAGGCGCGGACCCGTTCGGAGACGAAGCCGGGCGCCAGATTGATCATCACGATCCCGCCGTCCTCAGGCATCATCCGCAGCACCCGGTCGGGGACGTTGCGGGGATGGGCCGTGATCGCTCGCGCCGAGGAGTGGGAGAAGATCACCGGGGCGTCGGACACCCGCATGGCGTCCAGCATGGTGTCCTCGGACACGTGGCTGAGGTCCACCATCATGCCCAGCCGGTTCATCTCGCGCACCACATCCTCGCCGAAGGGGCTGAGCCCGCCCCATTTGGGGGCGTCGGTGGCGCTGTCGGCCCAGGTGGTGGTCTTGGAGTGTGTCAGGGTCATGTAGCGCGCCCCGGTGCGGTAGTATTCACGCAGCAGGGCCAGGGAGTCGTTGATCGAGTAGCCGCCCTCCATGCCGATCAGGCTGGCGATCCGGCCCGAGGCGAAGACGGCGTCGACCTGGTCCGCCGTGGTCGCCAGGCCGAAGACGTCGGGGTGGGCGGCGATGATCCGCTTGGCCGTGTCGATCTGTTCGAAGGTCTCCTCGACCGCCTCGAGCGGGGTCAGGCTGGCGGGGACATAGACCGACCAGAACTGACCGCCGACGCCGCCGGCGCGCAGGCGGGCGATGTCGGTGTGGAGTTGGGTCGTCGCGTCCAGATTGGTCGTCAGATCAACGGCATAGACGTCATTGCCGAACTGCTGGCGCAGGGCCCAGGGCAGGTCGTTGTGGCCGTCGATCAGGGGGGTGGTCTTCAGGATCTCGAGCACGCGGGCCTCGCCTGCGGATTGAGCGTTAGCGGTGGTGGCGAAGGCGGCGACGGCGACGCCGGCCAGCAGATGACGGATCATGATGCGACTCCCTGATGTTGCGACGCACACTGACAGACGGACCTGGAGAAAAGAACCCTCTCCCGCTTGCGGGAGAGGTGGCCCGGCGTTCGCGCAGCGAACCAGGGTCGGAGAGGGAAGTATTGCTCAGTAGAAGACTTCCCCCATCGTCAGGCGTGTCGCTGCGCGCCACGACCTGCCACTTCCCCCGCAAGCGGGGGAAGGTCTAAGAGACGGTATGAGCGACGCCGCCTTTTCCGATCCGCTCGACCTGAAGAAGGTCGAGACCCGCGCCTGGTTCGAGCATCTGCGCGACCGTATCCATGCGGCCTTCGAGGCGCTGGAGGATGCGGCGCCGGCCGCGCTGTTTCCGGGGGAGCCGGGGCGGTTCGTGCGGACCGCCTGGGACCGCAAGGACGGCGGCGGGGGCGTGATGGGGATGATGCACGGCCGGCTGTTCGAGAAGGTCGGGGTCCATGTCTCGACCGTCCACGGATCGTTTCCGGCCGACTACGCCAAGACGGTGCCGGGGGCGGCGGAGGATCCGCGCTTCTTCGCCACCGGGATCAGCCTGATCTGCCATCCGGTCAGTCCCCGGATTCCGGCCGTGCACATGAACACCCGCTTCATCGCCACGACCCAGAGCTGGTTCGGCGGCGGGGGCGATCTGACGCCGGTGCTGGACGCGGATCGGCGCCAGGACCACCCGGACACCCTGGCCTTCCACGCCGCGATGAAGGCCGCCTGCGACGCCCACGATCCCGACTGGCACGCCAAATACAAGGCCTGGTGCGACGAGTATTTCTTCCTGCCGCATCGGCAGGAGCCGCGGGGCACGGGCGGCATCTTCTATGACCACCACGACAGCGGCGACCACGACCGGGACTTCGCCTTCACCCGCGACGTGGGTCTGGCCTTCCTGGACATCTATCCGAAGATCGTGGCCGGGCGGATGGGCGAGGCCTGGACGCCGGAGGAGCGCGAGGAGCAGTTGGTGCGGCGCGGCCGGTATGTGGAGTTCAACCTGCTGTACGACCGTGGCACCATGTTCGGCCTCAAGACCGGCGGCAACGTCGATTCGATCCTCAGCTCCATGCCCCCGGTGGTGAAATGGCCGTGAAATCCCCCCTTTCGAAGATCCTGCTGCGGCCCCTGGCCACCTCGGCCCTGTTCGCCGTGCTGTACGGGGTCTATCTGACCCTGTCGAAACAGCCGCAGATCCCGCTGACCCTGTTCGTGGTGATCGGCTTCTACTTCGCGGCCTCGCTGCTGCTGGAGCGGTTCGTGTTTCCCCGGATTGGACTGTAGGCGGCCGGACCATACACCCGTCATCCTCGGGCTTGACCCGAGGACCGGATGCGGATCGGGCTGTGCGCCCGCCGCTGGCGCAATGCGGCGGACAGCCCGGTCCTCGGGTCAAGCCCGAGGATGACGGGGGCGTGGGGTTTGAGGCGCGGGCTGCGGGTGGCAGCGGGCGGATTAGACTGTTTCGACTCCAATTTTTTTGAGTCTATTTGAGTGTATTTCAGGCGACCCGAGCGCCCTTGAAACCGACCCGCCAAATTGCACTGCACCGTCGAAATCGGTGCAATATGCAAAAGAGTGCAGTTTGGCGGCGTGTTTCCATTCGATTGTCAAAGACCTGACGCCCAGTCTAACTGCGCCCGGAAGGGTGATAGGTCGACTGTCGAATTTTCTTTGAAAACCCTTAGAATTCAACATGCGGTGACGCGGAATTAGGGGCGTATCCCCTGTCCGCTCACCCCATGGCCGCCACAAACGCGTCGCCGGCGCGGCTGCGGTAGCGTTCGGAATGGCGCAGCAGGCGGAAGGGGCGCTCCGGCAGGCTGAAGGCGGCGGTGACCAGGCGGCCGGCGGCGACCGAGGCGTAGGCGACGCTCTCGGACAGGGCCGTGGCCCCTGCCCCTGCCTCGGCCGCCGCCAGCACCGCCTCGTTCGACGGCAGGGTCATGGCGATGGACAGGGCGGCGGGGTCCACGCCCGCGTTTCGTAGGGCCGCCTCCAGGGTCGAGCGGGTGCCCGAGCCCGCTTCGCGCAGGACCCAGGCCTGGGTCGCCAGGGTCTGGGCCTCCAGTCGGCGCAGCCCAGCCCAGGGGTGGTCAGGCGTGACCAGGACCGCCAGCCGGTCCGAGCCCACCACCGTCTGATCCAGCAAGGGTTGGTCGATCTCGCCCTCGACCAGACCCAGTTCGGCCGCGCCGCTCAACACCCCCTCGGCCACCTCACGCGTATTGCCGATGGCCACGTCCAGTTCGACGCCGGGGTGGGCCGCGTGAAAGGCGGCCAGCCGGCGCGGCAGCCAGGCGCTGGCGATGGTCTGGCTGGCGAAGATGGTCAGGCGGCCGCGTCGCAAAGCGCTCATGTCCGCCAGCGCCGCCTCGGCCGCCGCGGCCCGGGCCAGCACGGCCTTGGCCTCGGGCAGGAAGGCCACACCGGTCTGGTTCAGGACCACGCCCCGGCCGACCCGGTCGAACAGATGGACGTCATGTTCGGCCTCGAGCGCCGCGATGGCGTTGGAGACGGCCGACTGGGTCAGGTTCAGCGCCCGCGCGGCCGCCGTCACATGCTGACGCTCGGCTACGGCGACGAAGATGCGCAGGCGTTCCAGGGTCAAGATCAATCTCCAAATCGGATTGAACTGACCATAACAATCCGTTGGACGGTGGTCGAGAGGCGGGCCATCAAGCTGGACCATGAAGTCCACCGCCTCCGTCGCAGCCTTGAGCCCTCCCCTGCCCCGCAGGATGCAGCTGGGCGCGTTTGGCCGTTCGGTCTGGCCCGGCCTGATGATGAGCCTGGTGGTCGCCCTGGCGGCGGTCGGCCTGACCAGTCTGGAGCGGGACGTCTTCGGCAAGGCCTGGCTGGAGCCGCTGGTCCTGGCCATCCTGCTCGGCGCGGGCGTACGGGCTGCCTGGACGCCGGACGCCCGGTTCAGGGTCGGGATCGATTTTTCAGCCAAGATCCTGCTGGAGGTGGCGGTGGTCCTGCTGGGCGCCTCGGTCAGCGCGGCCACCCTGTCGTCGCTGGGGGTCGGGTTCGTGGCCGGGGTCTTCGCCCTGGTCGCCGCCGCCATACTGGTCGGGTTCGGGATCGGGCGTCTGCTGGGGCTGAACCCGCGCATGGCCCTGCTGGTCGCGTGCGGCAACGCCATCTGCGGCAACTCGGCCATCGCCGCCGTGGCCCCGGTGATCGACGCCGATGGCGAGGAGGTCGCCGCCTCCATCGCCTTTACGGCCGTGCTGGGGGTGGTGGTCGTGCTGACCCTGCCGCTGCTGGGCGGGCTGATGTCCATGAGCGGCGTGCAATACGGGGCCCTGGCGGGGCTGACCGTCTATGCCGTGCCCCAGGTGCTGGCGGCGGCCGCCCCGTTCGGCGCGGTCGCGACCCAGACGGGGACGGTGGTCAAGCTGGCGCGGGTGCTGATGCTGGGGCCGGTGATCCTGGTGCTGTCGCTGATGTTCAGGGACCGGGCGGAGGGAGCGAAGGGGCCGGGTCTGCACCGGTTGCTGCCGTGGTTCATCGTCGGCTTCCTGGCCATGATCGCCCTGCGGAACCTGGACCTGATCCCGCAGGCGGCGCTTTCACCCATGGCGACGGCGTCGGGCCTGTTGACCGTGGCGGCCATGGCGGCCCTGGGGCTACAAACGGACATCCGGGCCGTGGCGCGCGCCGGCGGGCGGGTGGCGGCGGCCGTGGTGCTGTCGCTGGCGGCCCTGGTGGGGCTGAGCCTGGGGCTGATCGCGGTGTTGGGGGTTTAGCGCCCCCCTTCTTTCGTCATCCTCCGACGAGCGTAGCGAGATCGGGGGACCCAGCGGCGCGCGCGAGCGCGAACCTGTCGCGGACGAGGTGTTCAAACATCGAGCGGCGGACGCATCGCCTTCGGCGCCGCTGGGTCCCCCGATCTGCGCCGCGAAGACGCGGCTTGTCGGAGGATGACGAAAGGAAAGTGGAAGCTAGATCCCGCTGCCGTGATCCTCGACCGGAGGCGGGGTCAGCAGCAGGAAGGCGCGGATCCAGGCGGTGAGGATGGCGCGGTCGTTGGGGCGTTTCAGGCTGTCGAGCGCGGCGTCGGCCAGGGGTTCGGGGATGCGCGAGCCGCGCCGGACCTCGACCAGGGCGGCGGCGTAGTCCGGCTGGAACTCCGGGTGGCACTGGAAGGAAATGGCGTCGTCGCCCCAGGCCAGGCCGGCGTAGGGGGTGAAGCCGCTGGAGGCGATGACGCGGGCGTCCGGCGAGACGGCCACGACCTGATCCTGGTGCGAGACGGGGATGGCGATGGTGCGGGCGCGGGGCTGCATCCAGGGCTCGTCAGCATGGACGTCATAGCGGTGCAGGCCGACGCCCCAGCCCTTGTCCGACTTCTCGACCGCGCCGCCGAAGGCGTGGGCCAGGACCTGGTGGCCGAAACAGATGCCGACGATCCGGGTCCGGCCCCGCGCGGCGCGCAGCCAGTCGATCAGCTGGGGGATCCACGGCAGGTCGTCATAGACGCCGGCGGCCGAGCCCGTGACGATCACGCCCTGGAAGGCGGCGGGATCGGTCGGCAGACAGCCGGACTGGACGTCGAAACGGGTGGTCGGGACGGTCTCGCCCAGCAGGGCGCGGAACCGGGCCGGATAGTCGTCGAAACTGTCCTTCAGGGCCTCGGGCGGATGGCCGGTTTCTAGGATGGCGATGCGGGTCATGGCCCGACCATAGACAAGGGGCGCGCCGATCAGAAGGACCAGATTTCAGCCCGGCCGCCCGGATCGCCCAGACGGTCGGCGACCCAGGCGCAGACCTGCTGCGCTGCGTCCTCGGCGCCCGGCGGCGGATTGACGATGACCAGGGCGCAGCCGTTCATCTTCATCGGATTGGTCAGGGGACGCAGGCGGGCCTCGGCCACCAGGGTCGGGCCGGCCTTGGCCTGAAGCCGGCGGATGAAGCCGTCGAAGGTCTCCAGATCCTTCAGCGGGGTCCAGATGGCCACGGTGGCGGTCGGATCGCGACGGACCACCGCCAGGGCGGTTTCGGCCGAGCGGACATAGTCGTCGGGCTTTTCGAACGGCGGGTCGATCAGGATCAGGGGGCCGCGCACCCGCGCCGCCTCGGCCGTAGCCAGGGCGTAGCCGTCGCCCTCGCGCGCCTCGGCGTTGGGGCGGGCGGCCAGGGCCTGATCCAGCAGGGCGCGGACGGGCGGGTTCAGTTCATAGCCGACATAGCGGTCCTCGTTCCCGAGCGCGTCGGCGATCAGCAGGGGCGAACCGGGATAGAAGCGGGCGCCGCCGTCGGGGTTGAGCGCCGCCACCCGATCCGCCAGGGCCTGCATCAGCGGCGGCAGATCCGCGTCGGTCATCAGACGCGCGACCCCGGCCTCGGCCTCCTTAGAGCGCGTCGCATCGCCGGACAGGTCGTACAAGCCCGCGCCCGCATGGGTGTCGAACACCGTCAGAGGCCCGGCGGCCTGGCGGGTGCTCACCAGCCACAGCACCAGGGCGTGTTTGACCAGGTCGGCGAAGTTTCCGGCGTGGAAGCTGTGGCGATAGTTCATGCCGCCTCGTGTCGCGCCGGGCGCGCGGGGTCAAGGGGAAGCGGCCTGAAGCGATCATTGGTTGTCAGGGGCGCTATCCGCCGGTGATAGAAATTCCTAGTTGATTGGTAGATTTAAATAAGACCTCATTTCCCTTCGGATACACAGGAGGGGAATATGTCCATCGTCACCCGGGCGCTCGCCCGAAGTCTGGTTTCAGTCACAGCCCTGGCGGCCTGCCTCGGCGCGCCCGCCGTCGCTTTTGCGGGTGCTGACGAGGCCGCCGCGCCCCAGTCGGCCACCCCGCCCATCGCCAGTCTGGGCGACATCGTCGTCACCGCGCGTCGCAGGGACGAGCGGGCGCAGGACGTGCCCATCGCCCTGACGGTGGTGAACGAGGAACTGCTGGACCGGACCGGCGCCTATAATGTCGGCCAGATCACCCAGCTGGCGCCCAGCGTGCAGCTGCTGACCTCGAACCCGCGCAACACGGCCATCACCATCCGGGGGCTTGGGGCCAGCTACGGCCTGGCCAACGACGGGCTGGAACAGGGGGTCGGCATCTATGTGAACCAAGTCTATTATGGCCGACCGGCGACGGCGACGCTGGACTTCGTCGATCTGGACCGGATCGAGATCCTGCGCGGGCCGCAGGGGACGCTGTTCGGCAAGAACACCACCGCCGGCGCTTTAAACATCACCACCCGCGACCCGAGCTTCACGCCCGAAGGCCAGGCGGAGCTGAGCTTCGGCGACTATGGCTTCCTGCAAGCCAAGGCGACCTTCTCGGGCCCCATCGTGGACGACAAGGTCGCGGCGCGGTTCTCGGTCGTCTCGACCCGGCGCGACGGGGTGCTGGACAATGTCACCACCGGGGAGAAGCAGAACGCGCAGGACTCGATCAGTCTACGCGGGCAACTGTTGTTCCAGCCGACGGACCAGCTGCGAGTGCGGCTGTTCGCCGACTATGCCGACCTGACGCCGGAGTGCTGCACCCAAGTCTATGTCACGGCGGGCCAGACGCTGAAGCCCGCCGCCCAGCAGTTCGCCGCCCTGGCCGCCGGTCGCGGCTATACGCCCGCCAGCACCAATCCCTATGACCGGCTGGCCGACATCGACAGCGGCATACAGGCGGACCAGATCCACCGCGGAGTCTCGGCCATCGTCGACTACGACTTCGGCTGGGCGACCCTGACCTCGGTCTCGGCCTGGCGGGCGTGGGACTGGGGACCGCAGAACGACCGCGACTACACCGCCCTCGACATCACCCGCCAGTCGGCCAATCCGTCGTGGCAGGACCAGTGGAGCCAGGAGCTGCGCCTGTCCTCGAACGGGAACCACCGCATCGACTGGACCGGCGGCCTGTACGCCTTCCACCAGGCGGTCGAGACGCACGGGGTCACCGAATACGGCGCGGACGCCACCTATTGGCTGCTGAGCCCCAGCCTGCCGGACGCCCTGCTGGACGGTTACACAGTGTTCAACGATAGCCGGATCGAGACGGACTCCTACGCCGTGTTCGGCCAACTGACTTGGAACATCACCGACCGGCTGCACCTGACGCCGGGGCTGCGCTACACCTATGAGGAGAAGTCGGGAACCTATGCGGCGACGACGACCGGCGGACTGGCGACGACGGACGCCACCCTGATCTCGCGCCGGCTCGGCATCGCCCGGCCCCAGGCCTATGACGCCGAAATCTCGGACGACGACCTGTCCGGCCAGGCAGCGCTGTCCTACGACGTCAGCGACGACGTCCTGGTCTATGGCAGCGCGGCGCGGGGCTATAAGTCGGCCGGCATCAATATGGCCGGCATCCCCACCCTGCCGAACGGCCAGCCCTCGTTGACCAATGCGGTGGTCAAGCCCGAGGTGGTGACGACCTATGAGCTGGGGCTGAAGACGCAAGGTTTCGACCGGCGGGTGACGGCCAACCTGGCCGCCTATCGCACCGACGTGGACGACTATCAGGCCAATGTCGTCGACAGCGGCCCCGGCGCCCTGCGCGGCTATCTGGCCAATGCCGAGAAGGTAGTGATCCAAGGGATCGAACTGGACGCCGTCGCCCGGCCGAACGAACACCTGGACCTGTACGCCAACGTCGCCTGGACCGATGCGAAATACGACTCCTTCGCCAACGGCCCCTGCCCGCTGGAGCAGATCGGGACCTCGACCGTGGCCTGCGATCTCTCGGGCAAGGACCTGCCGGGGGTCTCGCCCTGGGCCGCGTCGGCCGGCGGCGAGGTGCACGGGAACGGCGGCTTCCTGGGTCTGCCGGGCCAGTTCTACGGCGGGGCGGACGCCAGCTTCCGCTCGACCTACAACTCCGACGCCTCGGTCTCGCGCTATACCGAGATCGAGGGCTATACGATCGTGAACCTGCGGGCCGGCTTCCGCGCCGACAATGGCTGGGAGGCGTCGGTTTGGGTCCGGAACGCGCTGGACGAGGACTATCTGCAGTTCGTCAGCGTCCAGTCCGGCAACTCGGGCCTGGTGATCGGCAACCCCGGCGATCCGCGCACGGTGGGGATCACGCTGCGGGCGCGGTATTGAATCCAGATTCCATCACCCTCCGAACAAGTCAGAGGGTGATGGCGTGTGGGTGTGGCCTTACCCCTTCATCCGCCAGGTGGCGCCCTCAGGGCCGTCCATGACGACGACGTTCAGGGCGTTCAGGCGGTCGCGGATGCGGTCGGCTTCGGGCCAGTCCTTGGCGGCGCGGGCGGCGGCGCGTTGCTCCAGCAGGGCTTCGACCTCGAGGCGGAGGGCGTCGGAGACGTCGCCTTCCAGCCAGGCGGCGGGGTCGGCCTGAAGCACGCCCAGGATGGAGGCGCAGGCCACGAGGCGGGCGCGGGCCTGGGCCACGGCGGCGGTGTCGCCCGCCGTCATGCCGCGCTCGATCTCGCTGGACAGGGCGAACAGGCTGGCCATGGCGCCGGGGGTGTTCAGATCATCCTCGATGGACTTGAGGAAGTCGGTCGGCGGATCGAGGTCCAGGGCTTCAACGCTGCTGGAGCGGTGCAGGGCGCCGTACAGCCGATCCAGCGACTTCTTGGACTGGTCCAGCAGGCCCTGGTTCCAGTCCAGCGGCTGACGATAGTGGGCCGACAGAAGCGCCCAGCGGACGACTTCGCCCGGCATGGCCTGGACCAGGTCGTGCAGCAGCAGGACATTGCCGATGGACTTGGACATCTTCTCGGCGTCCACGGTCAGGAAGCCGTTGTGCATCCAGTAGCGGGCGTATTCGTCGTGAGCCCCGGCGTCATGGGCGTGGCCGTGGGCGCAGACGCCCTGGGCGATCTCGTTCTCGTGGTGGGGGAAGACCAGGTCGATGCCGCCGCCGTGGATGTCGATGGGCAGGCCCAGGGTCTGTTCGATCATGGCCGAGCATTCGATATGCCAGCCGGGACGTCCCTCGCCCCAGGGCGACGGCCAGGACGGCTCGTCCGGCTTGGACGGTTTCCACAGGACGAAGTCGTGGGGATTCTTCTTGTAGGGCGCGACCTCGACCCGGGCGCCGGCGATCATATCGTCCAGGTTCCGGCCCGACAGAGCGCCGTAGGACGGATAGGAAGAGACGTCGAACAGCACATGGCCTTCCGCCGCATAGGCGCAGCCGGCGTCGACGATGGCCTGGATCTGGGCGACGATGGCCGGGATAAATTCGGTGACGTGGGGGGCGATATCGGGCGGGCTGACGTTGAGCAGGCCCATGTCGGCGAGATAGGCGGCTTCATAGCGAGCCGTGACCTCGCCGATGGGCACGCCCTCGCGGGCGGCCTTCTGATTGATCTTGTCGTCCACGTCGGTGACGTTGCGGGCGTAGATCACATGGTCCGCGCCGTAGGTCCGACGCAGCAGCCGCACCAGGACGTCGAACACCACCGGCGGGCGCGCATTGCCGATATGGGCGTAGTCATAGACCGTCGGGCCGCAGACATAGAGGGTCACCCGGTTCGGATCGCGCGGTTCGAACAGGCGCTTTTCACGGCGCAGGGTGTCGTGGATGTGCAGCGGCATGGATAAGTCTTCAGCGGGTTTTCTTGCGGGACGGAGGGTCCGTCCCATATAGCGGCCTGATATACAGTCCCGACGGATTGTAGAAGCTATACCGGGCGGCCCCGACCGCCTCGGCCGGAAAATTGAGTTCATGAGCGTCATCCCCGCCAAGCCCGTCCTAGTCAGCGACGATCCAGTCGCGCGTCCCAGCCGCGAGCAGGCGCTGGACGCCGTGCGCACCCTGATCGCCTGGGCCGGGGACAATCCCGACCGCCCAGGCCTGATCGACACGCCCAAACGGGTGGTCGAGGCTTACGGGGAATGGTTCGACGGCTATGACGCCGATGCGGCCAAGGAGCTGTCGCGGACCTTCGAGGACGTGACCGGCTACGACGACATGGTCATCCTGCGCGAGATCGAGGTGGAGAGCCATTGCGAGCACCACCTGGCCCCCTTCCTGGGCAAGGCCTATGTCGCCTATCTGCCCGGCGAGAAGGTGGTCGGCATCTCCAAGCTGGCGCGGGTGGTCGAGATCTTCGCCCGGCGGCTGCAGAATCAGGAAACCCTGACCAACGACATCATCGAGGCCATCGAATCGCACCTGCAGCCCAAGGGCGTCGCGGTGATGATCGACGCCGCCCATCAGTGCATGACCACCCGCGGCGTGCATCACCGGCATGTTTCGACCGTCACCACCCGGTTCACCGGCGTCTTCAAGGACGATCCTGCCCTGGTGGACCGTTTCCTGAAGCTGGCGAAGGCGTAAGGCCTCGCCTGTCGCGGGTAATTGACGTTCCGGAACGCAGGATCGTTTAGAACCGCTTTACAAGCGCGCATCGGGACGCCAAGAACCGATCAAGCTCTCGGGCGATCCATAGGGAATGTCGGCGCGGATCTGCGGCCGGCGAGTAACGGAGACTAGGCATGGCTGCGAAGATCGGCGGTTCCGGTGGGGACAAGCACACGATCGAACAGACGGCGGATATCAACATCACGCCGTTCATCGACATTCTGCTGGTGCTGATGATCATCTTCATGGTCGCCGCGCCCATGGCGACCGTGTCGATCCGACTCGACCTGCCGCCGGCGCAGCCGCCGGTGAACCCGACCGAAGAAAAGGAACCGGTGTACATCACCATCCAGGACACCGGTCAGCTTTTCATCGCCGAGAAGCAAACCTCGATCGACAATCTGGCCGCCGACGTCTGCACCGCCCTGGGCGGCGGTTCCTGCCAGGAAGAGCGCGTCTTCGTGCGCGCCCAGCCGGAAGTGAAGTACTCGCAGTTCATGGAAGTCATGAACAAGATGCAGGAGAACGGCTTCTTCAAGGTCGGTCTGCTGAACGAAGACATCGAATAGGACTGAGGTTCTATCCAGGATCAGGGCCGCGTTCCGAAAGGGACGCGGCCTTTTTCTTTGCGGCAAGGCTTGCCCCCGCGCGCGCTGACCGCCTTGATGGCGGATCGGTCGTTCGAGGAGTCTCGCCCATGCGTCGTCGCACCTTCCTGTCCGCCCTGCCCGTCGGGGTGCTGGCCACGACTGCGGCCCAGGCGCAGCAGTCGGCGCCGGCGTCTGCAGCGCCCTCGCCGGCTCGCCCCGCCGATCCCTATGCCGGGATCGGCATCGGCGACCGGATCACGGGACCGAAATTCATGGGGCGTTCGACCGTCTGGGGCGCGAGCGGGGCGGCGGCGACGGCCCATCCGGCGGCCAGTCTGATCGGCATCGACACCCTGAGGCGCGGCGGATCGGCCATAGACGCGGCCATCGCCATCAATGCGGCCCTGGGCTTTCTGGAGCCGGTCGCCAACGGCATCGGCGGCGACGCCTACTGCATGCTGTGGGACCCCAAGCAGAAGAAGGTCGTCGGGCTGAACGGATCGGGCGCAAGTCCGCGAGGCCTGAGCCTGGAGACGGCGCGATCCAAGGCCATTGAGGGTTATCTGCCGCGTTATGGCGCGGTGACGGTGAATGTGCCGGGCACGGTGGACGCCTGGTGGAGCGCGCATCGACGCTACGGCAAGCTGCCGTGGAAGGATGTCCTGCTGCCGGTCGCCGAGCTGTGCGAACAGGGCGTCCCCATGCCCCAGGTCATCGCCTACTACCTGGAACGCAATATGGCGGCCTTCGACCGGGGCGTGATCCCCATCGAAGAGAATGACAACCGCAAACGCATCTGGGCCGCCGGCGGGGCGACGCCCAAGGTGGGCGAGGTCTTCGCCAATCCCTTCCTCGGCAAGACCCTGCGGATGATCGCCGAGGGCGGGCGCGACGCCTTCTATGACGGCCCCATCGCCGATCAGATCGAGGCCTATTTCAAGCGGATCGGCGGCTGGATGACCCGCGCCGACATGGCCGCCCACCACACCGAATGGGTCGAGCCGATCCAGACCAACTATCGCGGAGTGGACGTCTTCGGCCTGGGGCCCAACACCCAGGGCCTGTCGACCAACCAGATCCTGAACATCTGCGAACAGTTCGACCTGAAATCCATGGGCTTCCAGTCCGCCGCCTCGCTGCACGTCCAGGCCGAGGCCAAGCGGTTGGCGTTCGAGGACCGGGCGCGCTGGTTCGCCGACGACCGCTTCTCCAAGACCCCGGTCGAATGGCTGAACTCCAAGGCGTACGCCGCCGAACGGGCCAGGCTGATCCGGCCGGACCGGGTGATGGACCGCGTCATGCCCGGCGACGCCCCGCACCACGGCGACACCACCTATTTCAGCGTCGCAGACGCCGACGGAATGATGGTCAGCTGGATCCAGTCCAACTATCGCGGCATGGGCTCGGGCCTGGCGCCGGACAATGGGACCGAACCGCTAGGCTTCATGTTCCAGGATCGGGGCGAGCTGTTCGCCCTGACCGACGGTCATCCCAATGTCTATGCGCCCGGCAAGCGGCCGTTCCAGACCATCATCCCCGGTTTCGCGGTCAAGGACGGCGAGCCCTGGATGGCGTTCGGCGTCATGGGCGGGGCCATGCAGCCCCAGGGCCAGGCCCAGATCATCATCAACATGGTCGACTACGGGCTGGAGCCCCAGGCAGCGGGGGATGCGCCGCGCTGGCAGCACTATGGCTCGTCCGAACCGACCGGCCAGCCGCAGGAAGGGACCGGGGTGCTGCACCTGGAGAGCGGCGTGCCCGAGGCGACCAAGGCGCAGTTGCGGGCCATGGGCTGGATCCTGGGCGAGCCGGACGGCGGGTTCGGCGGCTATCAGAACGTCATGAAACAGATGAACCCCGGCGGGCGCTGGACCTATGGCGCGGCGACCGAGATGCGCAAGGACGGGATCGCGTTGGCGTACTGAGGTTACAAGGCGGATTTCGTGGTATTAGCCTGATCGAAGCGAGGTCATGCCATGCGCGTCACATCCAAGGGTCAAGTGACCATTCCGATCGACATTCGAGAGAAGGCGGGTCTGCTGCCGAACACGGATGTGGAGTTCAACTATGACGGAAACGTCGTGACGGTCAGCCGCAAGTCAGGTCAAAAGGCGGGGACGCGCCTTCGGATGGTCGAACGGTTGCGCGGCACCGCGCACACGGGGGGCCTCTCCACCGACGACATCATGGCGATGACGCGCGGCGAATGAGCGGCGTTTTGGTCGACAGCAATGTGCTGCTCGACATCGCCCTTGAGGATTCTCTCTGGTTCGACTGGTCCGCCGCCCGCTTGACGGAAGTGGAGGACGAGGGAGCGGCCGTGATCATCAACCCGATTATCTATGCCGAACTGTCGGCGGGGTATCCGGCGGCTGATCCGCTTGACGCCTTGTTGGCCGATATGGCCATCGTGCGTGAGGATTTGCCATGGTCCGCCGCCTTCGCCGCCGGCCGAGCCTTCGTGGCCTATCGTCGGCGCGGCGGCGTGCGGACCTCGCCCCTGCCCGACTTCTTCATCGGCGCCCACGCCCTGGTCGCCGGACACCGGCTGCTGACGCGCGACGGGGCGCGGTATCGGACCTATTTTCCCGAACTTGAGCTGATCGCGCCATGACCCGTGACGGGGTGCGCGCGCTGTTGCTGTCCTTGCCCGGCGTGGAGGACGGCGTGTCCTATGGGGAGCCGTCGTTCAAGGCGGCCTTGGAAAAGCGGTGGCGAAAGGTCGCGCCGAAGCGGATGGTAAAGGCCTATGACGCCGCTTGACCTGACGTTGGGGAAACCATGCAGGGTCCGTTTAAAATAAGAACGGACAGGGAAACGACATGGGGCTGGCGGTCGAGGATCGGGTCATCAAGGCCGTGGACGGCTGGCCGCTGGAGGCGACGCTGTTCCGGGGCGATGCGCCGAGGATGGCGGTTCTGGTCTCCGCAGGCACGGGGTTTCCACGCGGCTTCTATGCGCGGTTCGCGCGCTGGATGGCCGAGCGAGGCTGCGTGGTCCTGACCTATGACTATCGCGGCATAGGCGGATCGCGGCCCGGGGATCTGGCGGCGATGGAGATGGACTATCCCGACTGGGGTCGGCTGGACATGCCGGCGGCGTTGAAGGCGTTGAAGAAGGCCGCGCCCGGGCTGCCCGTCTTTCATGTAGGACATAGTGTCGGCGGCCATTTCGTCGGCTTCATGCCGAACCAGGCCGAGATCGGGCGGCACGCCTTCGTCTCGGTCGGGACCGGATGGTGGGGCGGACATCACCGGACCTATAATCCGATGGAGCTGTTCTTCTGGTTCGGCTTCGGGCCCCGTCATCTGCGCCGCCACGGCTATGTCCGGGCCGGCAGGCTGTGGCGCGGGACGGATCTGCCGCGCGGAGTGTTCGAGACCTGGAAGCGGTGGTGCCTGAAGCCCGCCTATTTCCTGGACGAGCTGAAGTCCGGCGCCTTGGAGCCCCAGGGGTTCGACGCGGTGCGGGCCCCGATCCAGTCCTGGATCTTCCCGGACGACCCCATCGCCACGCCGGGCACGGGGGCGGCGCTGCTGAAAGCCTATCCCAACGCCCCGTCTGAGATCCTGGTGCGTCGCGCCGGCGACTATGGCGCGCGACGGATCGGCCACGAGGGCGCCTTCCGCAAGGGGCTGGAGCCGCTGTGGCAGGAAATTCTGGATTGGTTCGATGCGGGGGTTTCGAAGGCCCGACCCGGCGCCTAACTGTGCTGCTCCCCGAGTAAGAAGGATTTCCCCATGGCCTATGGCGACCAGCCCACGATCACCGTCGACGGCGTCGAAATCCCCCTGCTCGGTTTCGGCACCTGGCAGCTGGAGCCGGCGGACGCGCGCCGGATGGTCGCCGAGGCGCTGCGGATCGGCTATCGCCACATCGACACCGCCTGGATCTACAAGAACGAGAAGGCGGTCGGCGAAGGCATCCGGGATTCGGGCGTGGCCCGCGAGGACATCTTCCTGACCACCAAGATCTGGGTCGAGCATTTCGGCCATGACGCCCTGCTGAAACAGGCCAAGGAATCGGCCGAGAGCCTGGGGACGACGCCGGATCTGCTGCTGCTGCACTGGCCCAAGCCGACGCCGACGTTCGAAGAGACCCTGGGTGCGCTGAACGAAGCCAAGGACCAGGGACTAACCAAGTCCATCGGTCTGTCGAACTTCCCGTCCAAGGAGTTCAGGCAGGCGCAGAGCCTGTCCAAGGCCCGGTTGCTGACCAACCAGGTCGAGCACCATCCCTATCTGGGGATCGACCAATTGGTGGCGACGGCGGCCGAGCTGGGGTCGTCGATCACCGCCTGGTCGCCGCTGGCCCAGGGCAAGATCGCCGACGACAAGACGATTTCCGAGATCGCCGAGGCCCACGGCAAGACCAACGGCCAGGTCACGCTGCGCTGGCTGATCCAGAACCGGATCATCGCCATTCCCCGCACGACCAAGGAAAGCCGCGCGCGCGAGAATTTCGACATCTTCGACTTCGAACTGTCGAGCGAGGAGATGCAACGGATGGACGCCCTGAATCGCGGCGAGCGCCTGGGGCAATGGTTGGACGACGCCTACGAATGGGACAAGGCCGCCGCTTGATCGCCCGCTGATCGAAAGAGACGCGCATGTTGCGTGAACGAGATCGACCGCGCCTGTGGCGCGCCGCCTTCGCCGTGATCGGCTGGGCAGCGCTGGCGCTGCAATATCTGTTGATGGCGGCGCCGGCGGACGGCTGGGCGGTTATGACGCGGACCGTCCAGTACTTCAGCTTCTTCACCATACTGAGCAATATCCTGGTCGCCGGGGCCCTGACCGGGCCTTTGCTGAAACCCACAAGGCCGCTGGCCCGCTGGACGGCGTCGCCGGCCTTCCGCGCCGCCGTGACGACCTACATCCTGACCGTCGGGGTGGTGTATCATTTCATGATCGCCCCCTACTGGCGGCCGGAGGGTCTGACCCTCGGCGTCAATCTGGTGCTGCACTACGTGATGCCGGTCGCCTTCCTCTTGGACTGGCTGTGGTTCACGCCCAAGGGGGAGCTGCGGTGGATCGACCCGGTGAAGGCCCTGGGTGTCCCGCTGATCTTCGGCGTGTGGACACTGGTTCACGGGCTGGCGACCCATTGGTGGCCCTATAGGTTCGTCAATGTTGACGCTCTGGGCTTGGGCCGGGTGCTGGCGATTTTCGCCGTCCTGCTGGGCGTCTTCCTGCTGGTCGGGCTGGCGCTGGTCGGGCTGGATCGGGTGTTCGGTCGAACGAGGCGTGACAGTTCGGCCCCGGCGCTTTAGGCATCCCCATCACCGCTCATCCCCGCGAAAGCGGGGACCCAGTTCTTTTGCGAACAAGGCCGTCTGGGATCGAGGGCTGCGTTGCGATGTCGGCGTCAGAACGCCCACAGCACTGGGTCCCCGCTTTCGCGGGGATGAGCGGAAAGAAAAAGACCGGACGCTTCATGGCCTACAAATCCCTGCGTGACTTCATCGACCAGTTGGAAGCCGACGGCGAGCTGGTGCGGGTGTCCGAACCCGTCTCGACCGTGCTGGAGATGACCGAGATTCAGACCCGGCTGCTGCGCAACGGCGGGCCGGCGGTGCTGTTCGAAAAGCCGGTGATGCCGGACGGGACGATCAGCCCCATCCCCTGCCTGGCCAATCTGTTCGGCACGGTGAAACGGGTCGCCATGGGGGTGACCCTGGAGGGCAAGAACCGGACGACGGCGGGCGAGCTGCGCGAGGTCGGGGAGTTGCTGGCCTTCCTGCGCAATCCGACCCCGCCGCGCGGCCTGAGCGACGCGATGGAAATGCTGCCCCTGGCGCAGACCGTCATGTCGATGCGACCCAAGACGGTGAAGAAGGCGCCGGTGCAGGAGGTGGTGCTGAAGGGCGACCAGATCGACCTGACCGCCCTGCCCGTCCAGTCGTGCTGGCCCGGCGAGCCGGCCCCCCTGATCACCTGGGGCCTGGTCGTCACCAAGGGGCCCAGCGAGGATCGCGAGGACGACTTCAACCTGGGCATCTATCGGATGCAGGTGCTGGGCAAGGACAAGGCCATCATGCGCTGGCTGGCGCACCGGGGCGGGGCGCAACACTATGCGCGGCACAAGAAGGCGCGGCCCAAAGAGCCCCTGCCCTGCGCCGTCGTGCTGGGCGCCGATCCGGGGACGATCCTGGCGGCGGTGACGCCGGTGCCGGACACCTTGTCGGAATATCAGTTCGCCGGCCTGATGCGGGGGGCCAAGGCCGAACTGGTCGCGTGCAAGACCGTGCCGCTGATGGTGCCGGCCCAGGCCGAGATCGTGCTGGAAGGCCATGTCCTGCTGAACGAGTTCGAGGACGAAGGCCCCTATGGCGACCACACCGGATATTACAACTCGGTCGAGAAGTTCCCGGTGTTTCAGGTCAGCGCCATCACCATGCGCCGCGACCCGATCTATCTGACGACCTTTACCGGCCGGCCGCCGGACGAGCCCAGCGTGCTGGGCGAGGCGCTGAACGAGGTCTTCATTCCCCTGCTGCGCCAGCAGTTCCCTGAGATTGTCGACTTCTGGCTGCCGCCCGAGGGGTGCAGCTATCGGATCGCCGTGGTGTCGATGAAGAAGGCCTATCCGGGCCACGCCAAGCGAGTGATGCTGGGCGTCTGGAGCTATCTGCGCCAGTTCATGTACACCAAATGGGTCATCGTCGTGGACCACGACATCGACGCCCGCGACTGGAAGGACGTCATGTGGGCCATCTCGACCAAGATGGACCCGGCGCGCGACATCACCGTGATCGAGTCGACGCCCATCGACTATCTGGACTTCGCATCGCCTGAGAGCGGCCTCGGCTCCAAGATCGGCCTGGACGCCACCGACAAATGGCCGCCCGAGACCAAGCGCGAATGGGGCGAGGAAATCCGCATGGACGAGGCGGTGATCGAACGGGTGAACGACCTGTGGGGCCGGCTGGGCCTGCCGGGCGACGGCACGCCGATCTGGAAATAACGCGGGCGCCATGTTATAACTTTGTTGCAACGAGGCGCCGCCATGAGCAGCAAGGTTCGGAAAATCGGCAATTCGGCGGGCGTCATCCTGCCCAAACCCGTGCTCGCCGCGCTGGGCGTCAGCGAGGGCGGCGCCGTCGAGTTCGTCTATGAGCCTGGCAAGGTCACCATCGTGCCGGTGAAGCGGAAGGTGCGCGAAGGCTGGGCGGAGGACGCCAAGCTGATCGCCGCCGCCGGGTTGACCGAGGAAGAGCGCGAATGGCTCGACGCAGACCTCACGGGAGACACGGACGCCGAAGCCTTGGGCGATGACTGGTCAGATGAAGACATCGCCCGCCTGGAGGCTGCGCTCGCGGAAAATGAAAGAGAGCCCAGTTGATCCGGCGAGGTGAGGTCTGGCTGGTCCAACTTGATCCGACCGTAGGGAGCGAGTTGAGGAAGACCCGTCCCTGCGTCGTGGTGTCGCCGGATAACCTGAGCCATCTCCCGGTACACGTCATTGTACCTTTAACGAGCGGCAGTCGGCCCTCGAGTTTTCGGCCAGAGGTGCGATTTGGCGGCAAGGAGGGCCGACTTCTGATCGAGCAGATTCGATCAGTTGACCGATCACGCATGTTGCGAAAGCTTGGCAAGCTACCTTCTCCGGACATGCTAAGGCTACTCGCCGTTCTGCGCGAGATGTTTGAGGATTAGGTCGCCGGAGGGCTGTCTTGAGCGCGTTCGAATTCTTCTTCAGCTTTTACGGCCTGCTGCTGGGCCTGTCGGTCGCTGAACTGGTCGGCGGATTTGCGCGAGTCCTGCATGAGAAACGGCGAATCCGGTTCGGCTGGTTGACGCCACTGCTGGCCCTGTTCGTGGCCATCGACATCGCCACCTTCTGGAACCAGGCCTGGGTCATCTTTCGAGGGGCGCCGTTCAACACCTTCGTACTGCTGATCTCGCTGAGCATCGCCGCCACCTTCTATGTGGCGGCCAGCGTGACCTTTCCACGTGTATAGACCGACGGCGGCGACGAGCAGATCGACCTAGACGACCATTTCTGGGCCCACCGTCGGCTGGTGTTCGGCTGTGTCCTGGCGGCCAATCTGATCGTTGCGGTGGTGGTGATCATCCTGGCGCAGATGAATGCGGAGTTCGCGCGGTTGGCCGGTTCGCTGCGGCTTTGGGTCGGGGTCGCGATCTTCGTGACCGGGACGGCGACGGCGGCGTTCGCACCGTGGCGCAAGGTTGTGGTCGGCGCCCTGATCGTGGTGCTGTTCTACAGCCTGTGGGGCGCGGCGAACTCGGCCGCCCTGCTGGTCAAGGCCGGCGGCTGGACGCCCGCGCTGGGCGGCGGCGGGTGATAGCTTGTCAGGCCGAGGCAATCGGCTCACGAAAGGCCATGCGATCCACTTCTCTGATTTCAGCCCTTCTTGCCGCCCTTGCCTGTAGCGTGAGCCCCGCCATGTCCCAGACGCTTCCCAACACCGCGCCGTGGGACCAGGCCTTCCTGCCGCCGGCGCTCGCCTGGGACGGGGCGTCCAAGGCCCTGTTGCGCGAGGCGAGCGATCCCTGGGTCACGCCGTTCGAGGCCGATCCGGCGCATGACTTTTCACCGAACTACGCCGACACCCGCGCCTGGTTCGACCGTC
This sequence comes from Brevundimonas sp. SL130, assembly GCF_026625805.1. Classification (NCBI taxonomy): domain Bacteria; kingdom Pseudomonadati; phylum Pseudomonadota; class Alphaproteobacteria; order Caulobacterales; family Caulobacteraceae; genus Brevundimonas; species Brevundimonas sp. SL130. Next base: position 1,252,534 of record NZ_CP113064.1, on the reverse strand, counting down.
TGGACGCCGCCAGCGACCTGATCCGCATCGAACAGTTCGGCGTCTCGCCCGAGGGGCGGCCCATCTATGCCGTGATCGCGTCCAAGGACGGAGCGGCCTTTGACCCGGCCAAGCCGGTGCTGATGGTCCAGGCGGGCATCCATCCGGGCGAGATCGACGGCAAGGACGCGGGCATGATGATGCTGCGCGACATCGCCTTCTACGGCAAGGACGCCCTGCTGGACCGGGTCAATCTGATCCTGATCCCGATCCTGAGCGTGGACGGGCATGAGCGGGCCAGCGCCTATTCTCGCCCCAACCAGCGCGGGCCGCGCATCCAGGGCTGGCGCAATACGGCGACCAACCAGAACCTGAACCGCGACTATCTGAAGCTGGACCAGCCCGAAATGCGGGCGGTGCGCGGCCTGATCCTGAAATACCGGCCAGACCTGTATGTGGACGTCCATGTCACCGACGGTCTGGATTACCAGTATGACGTGACCTACGGCTTCAACGGCGAAGACGGGACGTTCAGCCGGTCGCCGAACAGTTCGGCCTGGCTGGATTCGGTGTTCAAGCCGGCGATGAATGCGGCCCTGGAGCGGGAGGGTCACATCCCCGGCGAGCTGGTGTTCGGCATCGACGACGATGAGCCGAAGAAGGGGCTGTCGGACGGCGGGCTGGGCGAGCGGTTCTCGAACGGCTGGGGTTCAGCGGCCCATGTGCCGACCATCCTGATCGAGAACCACAGCCTGAAGCCGCACGAACAGCGGGTGCTGGGCGCCTATGTCTTCATCGAAGAAGCGATGCGGCTGCTGGCGGACCAGGGCGCGGCGCTGAAGGCGGCGACGGACCAGGACCGAGCGCTGCGGCCGGCGCAAATCGCGGCGAATTTCGAGGCAGAGGAGACCCCCTCCTCCATCCGTCCGTTCAAAGGCGTGCTGTACGAGATGTATCCCAGCGCCGCCTCGGGCCGCGACGAGGTGCGCTGGCTGGGTCGACCCGATCCCGAGCTGTGGCAGATGCCCTTCTATGGGTCCAAGCCGACGCTGAGCCTGACGCGGCCGACCGCCTATTGGGTGCCGAGCTATCGCACCGACATCATCGAGCGGCTGAAGATCCACGGCGTCGAGATGGAGACGGTGGACGCGCCGCGCACGGTGAACCTGTCGATGCTGCGTCTGGTCGAACCCAAACTGGCGACGCGGGCCAACGAGGGCCACGTCCAGGCCTCGGTCAAGACGGTCGAGGTCGAGCGCCGCGACTGGACCTTCCCGACCGGTTCGGTTCGGGTGCCGACCGATCAGCCGCTGGGCGACATCGTCGTGCTGCTGCTGGAGCCGCAGTCCAGTGAGAGCTTCTTCGCCTGGGGCATGTTCCCCGAAGTCATGAGCCGGGTCGAATATATCGAGGCCTACGCCATCGCGCCGCTGGCCGATAAGATGATGGCCGCCGATCCGGCGCTGAAGGCCGAGTTCGAGGCCAAGCTGGCGGCCGAGCCCGATTTCGCCGCGAACCCGCAGGCGCGGCTGGCCTGGTTCTATGAGCGGACGCCCTTCTATGACGACCATTATCTGCTGTATCCCGTCGGCCGCGAGGACTGATCGATGACCACTCCCCTGATGCAAGCCGTCCAAGCCGCCGCCCTATGGAGCGGTCTGCTGATCCTGCTGATGCTCGTGCTGTCGGGCTTGGTGGTCGGCGAACGGCGCAAGCACATGGTTTCCTTCGGCGACGGCGGAAATGCCGGCCTGCTGGCGGCCAGCCGCGCCTTCGGCAACTGCGCCGAATATGCGACGCCGGGCATGATCGCCCTGCTGCTGATGGCGGTGGTCGGCGCGCCCGCCTGGATGGTGCATGCGGTCGGCGCGACCCTGCTGGTCGGGCGTGTCGTTCATGCCCTGGGCCTGTTGTTCCAGACAGGGCCGTCGCTGGGCCGGGTGATCGGCATGATGCTGACCTATACGGCGCTGCTGACCGCCGCCGTGGGATTGATCGCCTTCTCCGTCGCCTGAGGCGCGAGGTTGCGGTGCAGCAAAGGGTCCGCCATATCGGGGCATGACTGAAACCCTGTATCCGCCTGTTTCCACCGATCTGTTGAATGACATTGTCCAGGCGGCCCTGAAGGCCGGAGCGGACGCCGCCGAGGCGGTCAGCGCGGATCGCCGCTCGCTGTCGGTCGGGGTGCGCAACGGCAAGCTGGAAGACGTCGAGCGCGAGGAATCGCGCGACCTGGGCCTGAGGGTCTTTGTCGGACAGCGCCAGGCGTCGGTCTCGGCCTCGGACCTGTCGCCCGAGACCCAGGCACGCCTGGTGGAACGGGCGGTGGCCATGGCCCGACTGGCGCCGGAAGACCCCCATGCCGGTTTCGCCCCCGAAGATCGGCTGGCGCGCGGCCCCTTCGTCGAACTGGACCTGTTCGACCCCAGCGAACGCAGCGCTGAATCCCTGGAACAGGTGTCGGCCGAGGCCGAGGCCGCAGCCCTGGCGGTGGAGGGCGTGGCCCGATCCGAGGGCGGGCATGCGTCCTGGTCGTCCAGCCGGTGGCGGCTGGTGACGTCGCATGGGTTCGACGGCGACTATCAGGGCTCGGCCTTTTCGCTGGGCGTCGGGGTGATCGCCGAAAAGGACGGCGCCATGGAGAGGGGCGGCGAGAGCCGTTCGACACGGCATCTGTCGGATCTGCCGGGCGCCGAGATCATCGGCCGGACGGCCGGGCAACGGGCCGTAGCCCGGACGGGGGCGCGCAAGATCGCCTCGACCACCGCGCCGGTCATCTTCGACAACCGCATGTCGGGCCAGATCGTCTCGCCGGCGATCGGCGCGATCTCGGGACCGTCGATCGCGCGGGGCACCTCCTTCCTGAAGGATCGAATGGGCCAGCGCGTGTTCGCCGAAGGCGTGACCCTGATCGACGATCCGTTCCGGCCGCGCGGCATGGGCTCCACCCCATTCGACGACGAGGGGGTGGCGGTCGAGCGTCGCGCCCTGTTCGACGACGGCGTCCTGACCACCTGGCTGCTGAACAGCGCCTCGGCCCGCCAACTGGGGCTGCAGTCCACCGGTCACGCCTCGCGCGGCCTGGCGGGACCGGCGGGAGTGGGAACCCACAATCTGCACATGGAGCCGGGTGAGCACGACCTGGCGGGGCTGATGGCCGAGGCAGGGACCGGCCTGCTGGTCACCTCGATGTTCGGGCCGTCGCTGAACGGGAACACCGGCGACTGGTCGGCCGGGGTGTCCGGCTTCTGGTTCGAGAACGGCCAGATCGCCTATCCGGTCAACGAGGTCACGGTGGCGGGCAAGCTGCCTGAACTCTATCTGCGCCTCCAACGCGGGTCCGACCTGGAGTTCCGGGGCGGGTTCAATGTGCCCAGCCTGATGTTCGACGCGGTGGCCATAGCGGGCAAATGACCGACCTGAACGCCGATCTCGAACTGATCCGCCAGGCGGCGATCGACGCCGGCGCCCTGGCGGTTGCGGAGCGCGAGGTTGGGCTGAGGATCGAGTCCAAGGTCGGGGGATCGCCCGTGACCAACGGCGACCTGGCAGTGGACGCCATGCTGAAGGACCGGCTGCTGGCCGCGCGCCCCGACTATGGCTGGCTGTCGGAAGAGACGGCGGATTCGCCCGAGCGCTTGTCGAAACGACGGATTTTCGTCGTCGATCCGGTGGACGGCACCGTCGCCTATATGAAGCGCCAGCCCTGGTGGTGCGTGCCCATAGCGGTCGTCGAGGACGGCGAGGTTGTGGCCGCCGTCATTCATGCGCCGGAGGTTCAGGAGACCTATGTGGCGACGCGCGGCGGCGGGGCGCGGCGCAACGGGATCCTCGTGCGGGCGTCGGACGCCGAGACTTTGGATGACGCCTCAGTGCTGGGCGACGCACGGATGATCGAGGGGTCGCACTGGGACGAGCCGTGGCCGGCGCTGCGCTTTTCGAAACGCAACGCACTGGCCTATCGGATGGCTCTGGTCGCCGCGGGGGCCTTCGACGCCGCCCTGGCCCTGACGCCGAAATGGGATTGGGACGTGGCGGCGGGCAGTCTGATCGCCGAGGAGGCCGGAGCGCGGGTCAGCGACCATCATGGTCGGCCCTGGGCGTTCAACCGGCCGGACCCGCGTCAGGCCAGCCTGGTCTGCGCCGCCCCGGCCCTGCATCCGCTGATCATACGACGCTGTAAAAACGTGCCTCTATCGACCTGAGGCTTGGGCTGAAAAACCCTGTCATACATTGATCCTTAGGCGTTCTGGGCCTATGCCCCAGCGAAGCTCCTCCCCAGCCCTCAAGGACATCCGATGGTCGATCATTCCTCCGTCCCGCAGCAACTGCTCCACCTCGTCATCGGCGGCGAGTTGCGTCACCCCAACGAGCCGGTGTTTCGCGACGTGTCCCAGGTCGAGTTCGTCGGCGCCTACGGCAGCTATGACGAGGCCAAACAGGCCTGGAAGGCGCGCGCCCAGGCGACCGTGGACAATGCCCACATGCGCTATTTCATCCTGCACGCCCACAAGCTGATCGATCCGCGCGGCGACGCGGCCTAATCCTGCGACGTCAGGGAACGGGAACCCGTTCCCTGACCCGGACGCTGAACGAACATGAACCTGGAACCGCAACAGATCTTCCAACTGGTCAGCCTGCTGGCGGTGCTGATCCTGTTCAGCTTTTCGCTGCGGGGACAGCTCGGCTATGCGCGTTGGTTCAAAAAGTGGGAAGCCGACCGCAAGGCGCGGCGCGACGCCGAGCTGACGGCCGAGGCCCGCGAACGCGGGGATCTGCCTCCGAAAGGCCCCTGGGGCTAACGCCCTCTATAAACCCGTCATCCTGGCCCTTGTGGCGAGGGTGACGACATTAGGATGGGGGCTGACCCCCTACTCCCGCTTCAGCAGCTTCTCAGTCAGCAGCGTGCCCCACCAGCCGGCCTTGAACTCGGCGCGGATCGTCTTGGGATCGTAGTCGGGGCTGTCGACCCAGTCGATGAAGCTGATGCCGCGCGGCTCGATCTCATTGACGTATTTCTCGAGCGTATAGTCCAGCACCCCGGTCAGACCCTCGCGCGAGTGCAGGTATTTCTTGGACAGCTGTTTCATGGCGACCGACATCGGCTCGCCCAGATGGAAATGGCGGTAGAAGACGGCCATCATCCCCGCCCGGTCGGCGCCCGACTTACAGTGGATCAGGACCGGATATTCGATGGTCTTGAACAGGTCTCGGGCGCGGTGGATGCGGTCGGTCTGGGGCGGGTCGCGCGAATCCAGCGGGGCGTCGATCAAGGTCAGGCCCAGGCGTTCGCAGGCCTCGCGCTCCAGCCAGTAATAGCCCTCGTCCCGCTGTCCACGCAGGTTGATGACGGTGCGGACGCCCTTTGTCTTCCAATGGGCCAGTTGGCGCGGCGACGGCTGGTTGGTGCGCACCAGGTCGGGGCCCAGCCAATGGGCGTTCGAAAACGCCAGCCGCAGAAAGGCGTGATCCGCCCAGAAATAATGCCAATGCGCCCGGAAACGGCCCATCGCGGTCGAAAGATCAAAGCGCGCCATGAGCGCCAGATAGCGATACTAAGCCGCCGCGTCACCTGTCCCGGCTTGACTTGAACCGCAAGCCGTCCGACCGAGAGCCGATGACCGCCGCCGCTTCCGACACCATGCCCCTGCGCGCCCTACTAGCGCGAATCTGGCGCGATTATCTGTCCCGGCACAAGGGGTCGCTAATCCTGTCGGTGGCGTGCGCGGCGATGACGGGCCTGCTGACGGCGGCCTTGCTGAAGTTGCTGGAGCCGGCGGTGAACGGCCTGTTCCTGGGCGGGACCGAGCCGATCAGCCTGTTCGGGGTCGTCAGCTTCCCGGCGGACAAGGCCATTATCTGGATCCCGGTATCCATTCTGGCGGTCGCGGTGATGCGGACGCTGGCGGCGATCGGCCAGGCGGCCCTGGTCAACCGGCTGGGTCACACCATCGTCGGCGACATCCAGATCCGTCTGTTCGGGGCCATGATCCGCGCTGACCTGGCGCGCCTGCGCAGCCAGCATTCGGGCGGTTTCGTTTCGTCAGTGCTGTTCGACGCCAATATGGTGCGCGAGGCCTTCACCTCGGGCGTCGTCAACTACACCCAGAACCTGCTGACCCTGATCGCGGTGCTGATCTATATGGGCTTCATCGACTGGCAGCTGACCATGGTCGTGCTGCTGGGGGTTCCGCTGGTGGCGCTGGTGCTGCGCCGGTTCGGGCGCAAGACCCGCAAGGCGGCGCGCGGCGCCATGGCCGAGACCGAGAACCTGTCCACCGCCCTGATGGAGAATCTGGACGGGGTCCGGCTGATCAAGATCGAGAACCGCGAGGCGGCCGAGCAGGACAGGGTCGCCGAGGTGGTGGCGCGGCGCCAGCGTCACGTCATCAAGGGCGCCAACGCCCGCGCCTTCGCCGGGCCGTCCAGCGACATGGTCGCCTATGTCGTGGTGGCGGCGGTCATGGCCTATGCCGGGTGGCGGTCGCAGTCGGGCGAGATGACCGTGGGCGCGTTCGCCGCCTTTATCGGCATGCTGCTGGCCGCCGGTCAGGCCCTTCGACAAGTGACCAACCTAGCCACAGTGATGAGCGAAGGCTTCACCGCCGCGCGACGCCTGTTCGGCGCCCTGGACATCGAGGCCGAGATCCGCGAGGCGCCCGACGCCGCACCCCTGGCGGCCGGCCCGGTCGAGGTGGTGCTGGACCAGGTGTCCTTCGCCTACGCCCCCGGCGGAGCGCCGACGCTGGAGGGGGTGTCGCTGCGGGTCGCGCCGGGCGAGACCGTGGCCCTGGTCGGGCCCTCGGGCGGCGGCAAGAGCACGATCCTGAGCCTGCTGCCGCGCTTCTATGACGTGACGGGAGGCGCGGTGACGATCAACGGCGCCGACGTGCGGTCGCTGCGCATCCACGACCTGCGCGATCACATCGCCCTGGTGACGCAGGAACCCTTCCTGTTCGACGACACCATCGCCGCCAATATCGCCTATGGCCGACCGGGCGCCACCGAGGCCCAGATCGAGGAGGCCGCGCGCTCGGCCGCCGCACACGACTTCATCAACGCCCTGCCCGAAGGCTATGCGACCCGCGCCGGAGAGGCGGGGCTGCGGCTGTCGGGCGGCCAGCGCCAGCGGATCGCCATTGCTCGCGCCTTCTTGAAGGACGCGCCCATCCTCTTGCTGGACGAGGCCACCAGCGCCCTGGACACCGAGAGCGAGGCCCTGGTGCAGTCGGCGCTGGAACGGCTGATGAAAGGCCGCGCCACCCTGATGATCGCACACCGGCTGTCGACCGTCAGGAACGCCGACCGCATCTATGTGATCGAGGCTGGCCGGGTGGTCGAGGAAGGGTCGCACGACGTTCTGGTGGCAAAGGGCGGCCTCTATTCCCGCCTGGCCCGACAGCAGTCGCTGGACGGCGGCGGCGCGACCGTCGAGGCCGTCGCTTGAGGCCGCTTCGCAATCCAATTATCCAATCCACCCTGGCCTGGGCGCTGGCCCAGTGGATGCGGTTTTGTATCAAGACCATCCGATGGACCCACGAGAACCAGTCTCTGGCGGAGGCCGTTTGGGCCAAAGGGGGAGGCGTTCTGTGCGTCTTCTGGCACTCGCGCATCGGCCTGGCGCCGGCGTCGTGGCCGCTGGATCGGGCGCAGGCGGCGAAGGGGCTGATCTCGCTATCGGCCGACGGGGAGTTCATCGCCAAGGCCGTCGCGCGTCAGGGCTTCCCCGCCGTGCGTGGATCGTCCGCCAACAAGGACAAGGCTGACCGCGCCAAGGGCGGGTCGCAGGCCCTGCGCGACGGCCTGAAACAGCTGAAGATCGGCGCCCTGGCCCTGACGCCCGACGGTCCGCGCGGCCCCGCCCGGGTCATGGGCGAAGGCCTGCCCCTGATGGCCAAGCTGTCCGGGGCGCCGGCCCTGTTCATCGGCCTGTCCTGCAACCCCGCGATCCGCTTCAACAGTTGGGACCGCGCCGTGCTGCCCCTGCCCTTCGGCAAGGGCGCCGTGGTCTGGGATCGCGCCGACTTCCCCGAAGGCGCCGACATGGCGGACGTCGTCACCGACTGGACGGCCCGACTGACTGCGGTCGAGGCGCGGGCCGACGCCATTACGGGACTGAAGTCGTGACGCCCTTGCCGCTGCTGGCCTATCGGCTGCTGACGCGGGCCTTAGAGCCGCTGGCCCCGCGTCTGCTGGACGGCCGCGCCGCCAAGGGCAAGGAAGACCCGGCGCGCGTCGATGAACGGATGGGTTTCACCGGCATCGAACGGCCACAGGGCGATCTGGTCTGGCTGCACGGCGTCAGCGTGGGCGAGACCCTGTCCCTGTTGCCGCTTGTCGAGCGGTTCGTGAAGATGCGGCCGGACCTGACGGTGCTGGTGACCTCCGGCACGGTGACCTCGGCGCGAATCCTGGCCGACCGTCTGCCGAAGGGGGTGATCCATCAGTATGCGCCGGTGGACGGACCCGGCGTCGTGGCGCGGTTCCTGGATCACTGGCGACCCAGCCTGGCGATCTTCGTCGAGAGCGAACTGTGGCCCAACATGCTTCTGGAGGCGCATCGGCGCGGGGTGAAACTGGCCTTGGTCAGTGCGCGCGTGACCGAAAAGACGGTCGAGGGCTGGGCGCGATTTCCGGCATCGGCGCGGGCGGTGACGGGCGCCTTTGACCTGGTGTTGCCCCAGGATCAACTGTCGGCCGAACGGCTGGAGGGCCTGGGCGCGCGCATCGACGGCCTGGTCAATCTGAAGTTGGCGGGCGAGCCCCTGCCCCATGATACGGCCGCCTTCAGCCGCCTCAGCGCCGCCATCGGCGACCGGCCGGTGGTCGTGGCCGCCAGCACCCACGAGGGTGAAGAGATCGCCATCGTCCGCGCCCTGGACAAGCTGGCCGAGCGCGCCTGTCTGATCCTGCTGCCCCGCCATCCGGAACGGGGGCCGCACATCGCCGCGGCCTTGCAGCGCGAGGGCGTGGTCTTCGCCATGCGGTCGCGCGGCGAGACCATAGGGCGGGACACCGACGTCTATCTGGCCGACACCCTGAACGAGATGGGCCTGTTCCTGCGCCTGGCGGACGTGGTGGTGATGGGTGGATCGTTCGCCCCGGCCCTGGGTCTGCCGGCGGTGGGAGGGCATAATCCGCTGGAGCCCGCGCGGCTGGGCCGACCGACCGTGACGGGGCCGGACGCCTCGAACTGGGCGACCGTCACCTCGGCCCTGGCCGAGGCGGGCGGCCTGATCCTGGTCCAGGCGCCCTGGGACCTGGCCGAGGCGGTGGCGCCCCTGCTGGCCGATCCGGCGGCGGCCAAGGCTATGGGCGAGCGCGCCCGGCGCGCGGCGGCCGAGGCGGGCGGCGGTCTGGATCGGCTGTGGACCTGGCTGTCGCCGCTGACGCCGCAGAAGAGGCCCAGGCGATGAAGCTGAACACGCCGCGCTGGTGGTATGTCCGCGACCGAGATCATGCGCGGGTGACGCGCACCGTGCTGAAGCCGCTGGGCTGGATCTGGGCCAACGTCACGGCCCGGCGGATCGCCCGGACTGTGCCCGTCGATCCGGGCTGCGCCGTGATATCGGTCGGCAATCTGACCGTCGGCGGGTCGGGCAAGACCCCGGTTGCGCGCGAGACGCTGCGGCTGTTGCGCGCTGCGGGCGTGGAGGCGCAAGGGTTGTCACGCGGCTATGGCGGCCGGCTGGAAGGTCCGGTCCGGGTCGATCCTGAGGCCCACACGGCGGCGGACGTCGGCGACGAACCCCTGATGCTGGCCCTGGACGCCCCCGTCTGGATTTCGCGCGACCGCGTCGCCGGGGCGATGGCGGCCCAGGCCGAAGGGGCGCTGGCCCTGGTGCTGGACGATGGTCACCAGAATCCGGCGCTAAGCAAGACTGTCAGTCTGATCATCGTGGATGGCGAGACGCGGAACGACGAATGGCCGTTCGGAGATGGGTCGGTCTTTCCCTCAGGGCCGATGCGCGAGCCGCTGAAGGCCGGGCTGGCCCGCGCCGATGCGGTGGTCGTCATGTTGCCGACCGATCTGGAGACGGCTGATCTCGAGCTGCTGGCCGTGTTCGATGGCCTGCCCATCTTCGTCGCGCGCCTGACGCCCGAAGGGCCGCCGCCGCCTGGGCCTCAGGTCGGGTTCGCCGGCATCGCCAAGCCGTGGAAGGTCGAGCGGTCGCTGAAGGCGGCGGGGTGCGACCTGGCGGACTTCGTCCCCTTCCCCGACCATGCGGCCTATAGCGCCGCAGACATGGCGTTCCTGATGGATCGGGCTGGGGTCTACGACGCCGGCCTGATCACGACGGAAAAGGACTGGGTGCGGCTGACGCCCGATCAGCGCGCGCGCGTTACGGCCTGGCCGGTCGTCGCCCGGTTCGAGGATGAGGCGGCCTTCACCGCCTTCCTGACCTCCCGGATTCAGTCGGCGCGGTAGACCACGCCGGACTTCATCACGAACTTCATCCGCTCCAATTCGGTGACGTCCGTCAGCGGGTCGCCCGTCACGGCGACGATGTCGGCCGGCATGCCCGGAACAATCTTCCCCGCCTCGCGGGAAATGCGCAGATGCTCGGCCGCGCCGACGGTGGCGGCCTGAATAGCTTCCAGCGGGGTCAGGCCGGCCCGAACCAGAAGAGCGAACTCCTGCGCGTTGTCCCCATGGGCCGAGACCCCGGAATCGGTTCCGAAGGCGATCTTCACCCCGCCCTCATGCGCGCGCCGCGCCATGTCCAGCATCTTCGGCCCCGCCTCCAGCGCCTTGGCGGTTTGGGCCGGGGTGAAGAAGTTGTTCGACCCCGAGGCGACGCGGGCGACAAAATCCCCAGCCAACAGGGTCGGCACCAGCCAGGCGCCGTTCTGCTTGAACAGCCGGATCGACTGATCGTCCAGATAGGTGCCGTGTTCGATGGAATCGCCGCCGGCCCTCAGGAAGGCGTTGATCCCGTCCACGCCATGGGCGTGGGCCGTGACCTGACGGCCCATGCGGTGGGCGCTCTCGACGATGGCGGCCAGTTCGGGATCGGTGAACTGCTGGTTCAGGCCGGCGGCTGTGTTGGACAAGACGCCGCCCGTGGCGGTGATCTTGATGATGTCGGCGCCCGAACGGACCTGGGTGCGGACCGCGCGCATACAGTCCTCAGCCCCAGAGCAAACGCTTTCAGGCGACAGCAGATGAAGGACATCCTCGCGGAAGCCGTTGGCGTCGCCGTGGCCGCCGTGGATCGAGACTGATGATCCGGCCGCGATAATGCGCGGGCCGGGCACGTCGCCGGTCTTCACCGCCTCGCGCAGGGCGAAAATGGCCGCGTTGCTGGCGCCCAAGTCCGCCACGGTGGTGAAACCGGCCATCAGGGTGCGCCGGGCGTAGCGGGCCCCCACCATGGCCTGTGTCGCGTCTGACTGAGTCACTTCCTCGAGGCGAGAATTGGGATTTTGTTGGCCCGTCAGATGGACGTGGCTGTCGATCAAACCGGGCAGGACGAAAGACTCGCGCAGATCGACGACTCGCCCCTGGGACGGGTCGCCGACAAAGCCGTCGCGGATCTCGACGACTTGGTTCCCCCTGATCACGAGAGTTTTACCGCGCTGCACAACGCCGTTCGAAGGATCGGCCAGCAATCGGCCCGCCTCGACAAACGTCGTCGTCTGACTCGGTGAAACCTGAGCCCCAGCGGGGGTTTGCTGCGCAGCCGCGACCGAGGCTGAAGCCATCAGCACCGCCAGCGCTAGACCGAAACGCATCATCGATTTTTCCCCTGCGGCGCGGCGCCGCAAAAATGCCCCACAAGGCTCAGGTTGCCTTGCCCGTAACCATTTGAAACAAACATCTCCGAAGATAAACCGCAACGAGGGCGTCGCATGCGGCTTTCAAGACGAGGACTCATTCTGGGCGGATCGGCCATGCTGGCCGGTTGCGCCAGCGCGGGCGCATCCGCTCCGTTGACGCAGTTGGCGGTGGTCGAACCCATCCCGACACCGGCTCCTGCCCCCGTCGTCGAAGCCCTTGTCGTCACGCCGCCGCCTCTCGATCCGCGCGGCCATGTGCGCAAGGAACTGATGGAAAGGGCGATGGCCGCCCTGGACGTCCACCACCGGAAAATCCCGCTGCGCGACCGCATGTACCTGGTCGATTTCAAGAAATTCTCGGGCGAAGAGCGGCTGTACGAGGTCGATCTCGTCGCGGGCGAGGTCAAGGTTCTGCGCACCTGCCACGGACGCGGTTCGGACCCCAGCCACACAGGCTATGCCCAACGCTTCTCCAACACGCCGGATTCCAACATGTCCTCGGTCGGCGCCTACGCCACCGCAGGCGCCGGTTGGGGCGCGCAGCAGGGGCCGAATGTCCTGCTGGACGGGCTGGAATACACCAACGACAAGGCGCGCGAGCGGGCCATAATCATCCACGGCGCCGACTACGCCGACCCCGACTTCCTGGCGCGCGAAGGCAAGCTGGGCCGCAGCTACGGCTGTTTCTCGGTGGCCCACACCGATCTGCCGGAGCTGCGCGAGCGGATGGGCGAAGGCCGGCTGCTGTTCGCCTGGGCTTAAGCCCGCCTACGCCCGCCCCAGCGCCCGCCAGCCGATGTCGGAGCGGTTGAAGCCGCCGGGCCAGTCGATCTTGCGGATGGCGTCGTAGGCGCGTTCGCGGGCCTGGGCGATGTCGTCGCCCTCGGCGCAGATGTTCAGGACGCGGCCGCCGGCGGCGCACAGTTGGCCGTCGTCGCGGCGTCGGGTTCCGGCGTGGAAGACCTGGACGTGGGGGCCGAAGTCCTGGTCGGCGCCGCGGATGATCGAGCCTTCCAGCGGGCTGTCGGGATAGCCCTTGGCCGCCATGACGACACAGATCACCGTCTGAGGCTTGAAGGCCGGGGACGGCAGGCCCGAGACGTCACCTCGCGCGCAGCCCAACAGATAGGGGACGATGTCCCCCGCCATGCGCATCATCAGCACCTGGCATTCGGGGTCGCCGAAGCGGGCGTTGAACTCGACCACCTTGGGACCGTCGGCGGTGGCCATCAGGCCGGCGTAGAGGACGCCGCGATAGGGGGCGCCCTCCTCGGCCATCTTGCGGATGGTGGGCTGGACGATCCGTTCGTCGGCCTGCTGCACCAGGTCGGCGGTGAAGACGGGCGCGGGCGAATAGGCGCCCATGCCGCCGGTGTTGGGGCCGGTGTCGCCGTCGAAGGCGCGCTTGTGGTCCTGGGCGCCGCCGAACAGGATGGCCTGTTTGCCGTCGCACAGGGCGAAGAGCGAGCCTTCTTCGCCGTCCATGAACTCTTCGATGACGACGCGGGCGCCGGCGGCGCCGAAGCGGCCGCCCAGCATGCGCTCGATCTCAGCCTCGGCGTCGGGACGGTCGGGGCTGATGGCCACGCCCTTGCCGGCGGCCAGGCCGTCGGCCTTGATCACATAGGGAGGCTTGAACACGTCCAGGGCGGCCTTGGCGTCCTTGACCGTGTCATAGACGCCGTAGCCGGCGGTGGGGATTTCGTGGCGTTCCAGGAAGGCCTTGGAAAAGGCCTTGGACACCTCCAGCTGGGCCGCCTTGGCGGTGGGGCCGAAACAGGGAATGCCGGCCGAGGCCAGACGGTCGGCGAGACCGGCGGCCAGGGCCACTTCAGGCCCGACCACGACCAGGTCCGCCTTGATCTCGCGGGCCAGAGCGGCGAGGCCCTCGGCGTCGTCAGCCTTGACCGGACGAAGCTCGCACAGCTTCTCGATGCCGGGATTGCCGGGGGCGGCGACGAGGCGTTTGACCAGCGGCGACTGGGCGATCTTCCAGGCCAGGGCGTGTTCGCGCCCGCCCGATCCGACGAGAAGAATAATCATGAAGTCGGCAATGACGGGCCTGCGTCGGGCGGTCAAGCGTCCGCGGGGCTGAAGCGTCAGAACACGGCGGAAAGGACGTAAACGGCCAGGCCGATCAGGGCGATCCCGCCAATGATCAGCCAGGGGCTCATGGCCCCGCCATCGACGCTGCGGCGCATCAGGCCGCGCTCTCGCGGGTCGCGGTCGTCCGGATCGGTTCCTGGAGGGTCGACGGCCATGAAAGGCGAACGGGACAGCGTCGATCCTGTTCCCGCGCGGATCGACGCAGGCTAGGATAGGCCGATGAGCGACGACTCCTATGTGTTCGAAGGCCCGGCCGAGGCCGCCGCCCCGCGCGACAACAATCCGCCCCTGTCGATCTCGGAACTGTCCTTCGCCCTGAAGCGGACGCTGGAGGAACGATTCGGCCACGTCCGGCTGAGGGGCGAGGTGTCCAAGGTCAATCGTCACGCCTCGGGCCATATCTATCTGACCCTGAAGGACGACAAGTCGGCCATCGACGGGGTGATCTGGAAGGGCTCGGTGCGGGGCCTGGGGGTCCAGCCGGAGGCAGGGCTGGAGGTCATCGTCACCGGCAAGATCACCTCGTACCCGGCGCGGTCCTCGTACCAGATCGTGATCGAGACCATGGAGGCGGCCGGCGCCGGCGCCCTGCTGGCCCAGTTGGAGCGGCTGAAGGTCCGGCTGCGCGAGGAAGGCCTGTTCGAGCCGGGGCGTAAGAAGCCCCTGCCCCAGTTCCCGCGCACCATCGGCGTGATCACCAGCCCTACGGGTGCGGTGATCCGCGACGTCCTGCACCGGATCGCCGAACGCTGGCCCTGCCGGGTGATCGTCTGGCCCGTGGTGGTCCAGGGCGAAGCGGCCAGCGGCCAGGTGGCCAACGCCATTCGCGGTTTTGACGCGATGACGCCGGATGGGCCGATCCCGCGCCCCGACCTGCTGATCGTCGCGCGCGGCGGCGGCTCGGTCGAAGACCTGTGGTGCTTCAATGACGAAGCCCTGGCCCGGACGGTGGCGGCGGCGCGGATCCCGATCATCTCGGCCGTGGGGCACGAGACGGACACCACCCTGATCGACTTCGTCTCCGACCGGCGCGCGCCGACGCCGACGGGCGCGGCCGAGATCGCGACGCCGGTGCTGGCGGACCTGAGATATGCCGTCGCCGACCTGGACCGGCGCATGGTCCTGGCGGGCGGGCGGCTGATCGAGGATCGGCGCACCCGGCTGCGGGCCGTGGCGCGCGGCCTGCCGGCGCGGCCGGAAGACCTGCTGGCCCTGGCGCAGCAGCGGCTGGACCATGTGTCGAGCCGGCTGGGATCGGGGCTGCAACGCAATGTCTCGGTCCACGAACGGCGGCTGGCCGGCGTCGGCGGGCGACTGGGGCGCGGGTTGCTGGACCGGGCGCTGGAGCGTCGGGGCGACCGACTGAACGCCGTCGCAGCCCGGTTCAAGCCGACGGTCGAGCGGCGGCTGACCCGCGACCAGGACCGGCTGAACGCCCTGTCGCGGGCGCTGGCCACGCTGGACCCCGGTCGGCCCAAGCCCGGCTTTGCACGGGTCGAGACCGCCGACGGCGACTGGATCACCGCAGCGGCGGGGCTGGAGGCCGGCCAGGCGGTGCGGCTGGTGTTCGGCGACGGCGCGCGGGGCGCGACCATCGATGGCGAGGATGGACGGGCCGCGTCGCCCCCGCCCCTCAAACCCACGCCCCTCAAGCCCACGCCAAAGCCGAAACCGCCGACGCCAGTATCGCCGACGACAAGCCAGGGCGACCTGTTCTGACGTTGGCGCTTGGCGTAAAAACAGGGTGACAAAGCGCCAACCCGCCAACCCGCGCTTGGCGCGAAAACAGGGTGACAAGGCGCCAATCGTGCCAAACCTGCGACCCGGCATGGGTCGCCGACGGGACGGGTTCGACAGGAATGAGCGGCGGCCGGATCATGACGCCATTCTAATCCACTCTCATCTGAGGCGAGTTGATCGCCGTTTTCGCCCGGCAAACGATGATGGCCGCACGAATCGCCATGGGCGCCATTTTTCTTTTCCCATCCTGAAATCGCCGACTTGAAGTTCGGGCCTGGGTGGTTTTCCGCTTCGCCCCGGCGCCGCTTCCTGCTAACCGCCGCCGCATGAAGATCACTCGCATCGCCCTGGCCGCCTACGGCATCGCCGTTCTGATCATCGTTCTGGACCAGCTGACCAAGGCCTGGATTCTGAGCCTGCCGGACGTGGCGTCGGTCAGCCAGATCCCCGTCGGCTATGTGTTCGCCGAGGTGATTCCGCCGATCCTGCGCTTCACCTTCGTACAGAACACCGGGGTCAGCTTCGGCCTGTTCGGCGGGGGCGAGGCGCGCTGGGGGCTGACCATCTTCTCGGTCATCGTCTCGGCCGGCCTGGCCTGGTGGGCGACCCAGTCGGATCGCCGCCTGCTGATCACCGCCATCGGTTTCGTCATGGGCGGGGCCCTGGGCAATGTGATCGACCGGGTGCGGTTCGGCTATGTCGTCGACTTCATCGACGTCTCGGGCACGGGCGTCTTCCCTTGGGTGTTCAATATCGCCGACAGCGCCATCACCATCGGCGTCGTCCTGCTGATTCTGGACAGCTTCCTGTCAGACAGGGCCGCGAAAGCCTGAACCCGGCTTTCGTCCGATCCAGAGCCTGATTCACGGCCTCGGCGGGATCGCCGTCTCCACCGATCAGGCTCGAAGGTTGGCGCGGCCCCCGAAAAGTCGTAATCACCCCCTCTTCACTATGCCAACAGCGCCTGCAGGGGCGTTCCGTGCATCAGCCGATCAGAGCCTGAAACCATGCGTATTCGCAGCGTCGCCGTATTGACCCTCGCCGCCTCAGCCGCGCTCGCCGTTTCGGCCTGCGGCACCATCAAGCAAGGCATCGGCCTGACCAAGGTCGTGCCGGACGAGTTCGTCACCGTCTCCACCGCGCCGCTGAGCGTGCCGCCCGAGTACGGCCTGCGCCCGCCCGCGCCCGGCCAGCCGCGTCCGCAGGAACTGGCGCCCGAGAGCGCCGCCCGCCAGATTCTGCTGGGCCAGCGTCAGGCGATCACCCGCACCCCCGGCGAACAGGTTCTGGTCGCCCAGGCCGGCGCCGAACAGGCCGATCCCTTGGCCCGCTACGTCGTCGATGACGAGTTCGGCGACATCGCCCACAAGGATCCGAGCTTCGCCGACCGCGTGATGTTCTGGCGCAAGGGCGACGCCGCCAGCCAGGCGCCCACCGTGCGCCAGACGGCCGACGGCCAGCAGACGATCGACGCCTCGACCGAGGCCGAGCGTCTTCAGGCCCTGACCGGCGGCCAGAAGACCATCACGATCACGCCGCGCCAGAGCCGCGGCTTCAAGCTGCCGGGTCTGTAAGACCTCTCGCCCCCTGTTCCAAGGACGCCTGCCACGGCGTTGGTCCTCTCGCTGTCGGAATATAACTGATGCGTCGCGTGCTTTCCGCCCTGGCCGCCGTCTCCATCGCGGCCTCCATCCTGCCCACCGCCGCCCAGGCGCAGATGTCGCCCGGACAGTCGGGACAGCGGGATCGCGGATCCAGCGGCCAGCAGGCCGATGGTTCCGAGAATGCGCCCGCCGACCGCGCGCCGCGCTTCGCCCCGCTGCGCCGCCGCGCCAACGCCGGCCCCTGCCCCTTCGTGAAGGTGCTGTACGACGCCGCTCGCTATGTCGAGATGGACGGCGGTCGCGCGGCCATCTCCAACGTCGGCTTCACCGGCGAGATCGAAGGCGTCTCGGCGGACTGTGAATATCGCGAGGACGACCCCATCAAGCTGGACATGGACATCCTGTTCCAGTTGGGCCGGGGCCCGCAGGCCGGCGAAGACCAGAAGACCTATCGCTATTGGGTCGCGGTGACCGAGCGCAACAGCGCCGTCCTGGCCAAGGAATATTTCGACCTGCCCGTGAAGTTCGAGGGCGAACGCACCGCCTCGGTCCACGAAGAACGCAGCATCGTGATCCCGCGGGCGGACGTCTCGACCAGCGGCGGCAATTTCGAAGTCCTGATCGGCTTCGACGTCACGCCTGAAATGGCCGAGTTCAACCGCTCGGGCAGCCGTTTCCGCGCCAACGCCGGAACGGCCCAAGCCCCTACCCCGAGCCAATAATGGCCGATCTGAAGACCGTCCTCAGCGAAGCGGTCGCCGCCGCCTTCGCCGCCGAAGGCGTGGATGCGGCCCTGGCCCGCGTCACGCCGTCCGATCGTCCCGACCTGGCCGACTTCCAGTCCAATGGCGCGCTTGCCGCCGCCAAGGCGCTGAAGGCCAATCCGCGCGAACTGGCGGGCAAGATCGCCGAACGGCTGACGGCCGATCCGCGCTTCGCCTCGGTCGAGGTGGCGGGGCCGGGCTTCATCAATCTGAAGATCGCCGATGCGACCCTGGCCGAACGCGCCACGGAAGTCGCCGCAGACGCCGACCATGCCGGCGCCGCCGTCGTGGCCGAGCCGCGCAAGGTGGTGATCGACTTCGGCGGCCCGAACGTGGCCAAGCCGATGCACGTCGGCCACCTGCGCAGCGCCATTATCGGCGAGAGCCTGAAGCGGTTGTTCCGCTTCCGAGGCGACCATGTGACCGGCGACGCCCATTTCGGCGACTGGGGCTTCCAGATGGGGCTGCTGATCGTGGCCTGCGGCGACGAGGGTCTGGCTGAAGGTTTCCTGGTCGAGGGCGACGGCCCCTTCCCGGCCGACAGCCCGGTGAGCCTGGCCGACCTGGACCGGCTGTATCCGCTGGCGGCGGGCAAGGCCAAGGAAGACCCGGCCTTCCGCGACCGCGCCCGCAAGGCGACGGCGGAACTGCAAAACGGCCGCCCCGGCTATCGCGCCCTGTGGGCCCATTTCGTGGCGGTCAGCCGCGAGGCGCTGAAGCGCGAATACGGCGATCTGTCGGTCGATTTCGACCTGTGGAACGGCGAGAGCGACGCCGATCCCCAGATGCCCGAAATGCTGGCGCACCTGAAGGCGACCGGCCTGCTGGTCGAGGACGACGGCGCCCAGGTGGTCCATGTCGCCAAGCCCGGCGAGACCCGCAAGAAGAAGCTGGCCGACGGTTCAGTGATCGAGGCGCCCTCGCCCCCGCCCCTGCTGGTGATCAGCTCGGAAGGCTCGGCCATGTACGGCACGACCGACCTGGCGACGATCCTGGACCGCAAGAAGGCCCTGGCGCCGGATCTGGCCCTTTATGTCGTCGACGAACGTCAGGCCGAGCATTTCGAACAGGTGTTCCGCGCCGCCTATCTGGCCGGCTACGCCGTCGAGGGATCACTGGAGCATCTGGGCTTCGGCACCATGAACGGCCAGGACGGCAAGCCGTTCAAGACCCGAGCCGGCGGCGTGCTGAAGCTGCGCGACCTGATCGATCAGGCGACGGACAAGGCGCGCGAGCGGCTGAAGGAAGCCAAGCTGGGCGACGACCTGTCACCCGAGGAGTTCGAGGCCATCGCGCACAAGGTGGCCATCGCCGCCCTGAAGTTCGCCGACCTGTCGAACGCGCGGACCACCAGCTACGTCTTCGATCTGGACCGGTTCATGAGCTTCGAGGGCAAGACCGGTCCCTATCTGCTGTACCAGTCGGTGCGGATCAAATCCCTACTGCGCAAGGCCGCCGAACAGGGGGCGGCGCCGGGGCCCATCGTCATCGCCGAACAGGCGGAGCGCGATCTGGCCCTGACGCTGGACGCCTTCAGCGCCGCCGTGTCCGACGCCTATGACAAGCGGATGCCGCACCTAGTGGCCGAACACGCCTATCGGGTGGCGCAGTCCTTCTCGAAATTCTACGCCGCCTGCCCGGTGCTGGTCGCGCCGGACGCGGCGACGCGGTCCTCGCGCCTGGCCCTGTCGGCGGCGGCCCTGCGCCAGCTCGAGACGGCCTTGACCCTGCTGGGGATCGAGACGCCCGAACGGATGTGACCGGCGTTCTGTGACCTGAAAGACGCGGACTCCGCGCGCCGGCTCTGATTAACCTTTGCCGGGTTCAGGGAGCGGGCGACGGATGGGGAAACCCGACGGTCAGCAGTCGAAGGGGCGTCGCTGGGGTCAGCATCGGGGCCGTATCCGCATGGCGGACGCGGCCCTGCGCCCGTTCGGCCCCGGCGACCTGACGCCGCCGTTCCTGAAGCGCCGCGCCGTGCTTTATGTCGACGGGTTCAACCTGTTCCACGCCCTGCTGGACCAGAAGCGGCGCGAGTGGCTGTGGCTGGACTTGCAGGCCCTGGGGCGGGGTCTGATCGATCCGATGGAGCGGCTGACCGGCGTCGTCTGGGTCAGCGCCCACAGCCCCCAGGCCAGGGCGCGGATGGAGGCCCAGTTCCGCTATGAAGCCGCGCTGAGGGCGCGAGGCGTGCGCTGCCTGATGGGCCATTTCATCGTCCATGGCGAACATTGCCGCGCCTGCGGCCACGGCTGGAGTTCGGCGACGGAGAAGCAGAGCGACGTCAACCTGGCCCTGGCGGTGGCGGACGATGTGGCGGCGAACCGGGTCGACTCCGTCTATCTGCTGACCACCGACGGGGACCATGCGGCGACGGTGCGGTTCGTGCGAGAAGCCTATCCCAACAAGCGGATCGTCAGCGTCGCCCCGCCCGGACGGCTTCACAATCGCCAAATCGCCGGCTGGACCGATGAACTGGTGGGGATCGGGCCCAATCTGGTGGCCCGGTCCATGCTGCCCGACCGGCTGAAGACGGCCAAGGGCTGGATCGAACGGCCCGAGGCCTGGAGCGCCCGCCCCAGCCTACCCCCGCCGCCCGATCCACCGCCCAACGACGACGCGGGAAAGACCAAGACTGGACATCTGCGGCTGGTGGTGTCGAACGCCTAGTGGCGGCAAGGCCAACCTCGTGCTATATGTGCTAGCACAAGGAGCGACCATGCCCGTCAACCTCCACGTCCGCAACATCGACGACGACATCGCCATCGCCCTGAAGAAGCGCGCCCAGGAAAACAATCGCTCGGCCGAGGCGGAGCATCGCGAGATCCTTCGCAAGGCTTTGACGCCTCGTATCGACGCGGAGTGGGAGCGCCGCGCCGCCGCCCTTCGCGACGCCACCAAGGGAAAGCTCAGCACGCCCTCCGAAATCCTGATCCGAGAAGATCGGGATTATCGTTGATCGTCGTGGACGCCAGCGTCGCGATCAAGGTCGCCCTACATGAGCCCGACAGCCCCATCGCCGTCGCCGCGTTGCGCGCCCAGGCATGGTCGGCGCCCGATCTGATTCTGTCGGAATGCGCCAACATCATCTGGAAGCGCTGTCGGATGGGCGACATCACCCGCGATCAGGCGATGCAGGCCGTCGAACTGATCGAGACGATGAACCTCTATGTGGAGCCCGGTCGTAGACTGATCGAACGGGCGGTGCAGTTGGCGATCGCCTTGGAACATCCGGCCTATGACTGCTTTTACGTCGCTCACGCCGAACAGTTGGGTGTCCCCTTTTTGACGGCGGACAAGAAGTTGATCGCCAAGGTGGGAGCATCGGAGGCGACGGGCATCGAAGTCATGAGCCTGGAAGACTATGCGCAGGAGAACGGCCTATGACCGGCAAACTTGATACTGACCTCGACGCCTATATCGCCGGCCTGCCCAAGGCGGAGCTGCACCTGCATATCGAGGGCTCGCTGGAGCCGGAGCTGATGTTCGAACTGGCGCAGCGCAATGGCGTGTCCATCCCCTATGACAGCGTCGAGGCGGTGCGGGCGGCCTATGATTTCTCGAACCTGCAGGACTTCCTGGACATCTATTACGCCGGGGCGGCGGTGCTGCTGACGCGCCAGGATTTCGAGGATCTGGCCTTCGCCTATTTCCAGCGGGCGGCCGCCGACAATGTGCGCCATGCCGAGATCTTCTTCGATCCTCAGACCCATACCGACCGGGGCGTGGCCTTCGGCGTGGTGGTCGAAGGGCTGATTGCGGGGATGGACCGGGCCAAGGCGGAACTGGGCGTCAGTTCGGGCCTGATCCTCAGCTTCCTGCGCCACCTGACCGAGGACGAGGCGTTCGCGACCCTGGAGGCCGCCAAACCCTATCTGCATCATTTCATCGGGGTGGGGCTGGATTCGTCGGAGGTCGGCCATCCGCCGTCCAAGTTCCAGCGCGTCTTCGCCGCCGCGCGTGAGCTGGGCCTGAAACTGTGCGCCCATGCCGGGGAGGAAGGCCCGCCGGCCTATGTGCACGAGGCGCTGGACCTGCTGCACATCGACCGGATGGACCACGGCAATCGCTCGATGGAGGACGAGGCCCTGGTGGAGCGGCTGGCGCGTGAGCAGATGACCCTGACCGTCTGCCCCCTGTCGAACCTGAAACTGTGCGTGGTGAACGACCTGAAGGACCACCCCGTGCCCGAGATGCTGCGCCGCGGCCTGCACGTCACCCTGAACTCGGACGACCCGTCCTATTTCGGGGGCTATGTGAACGACAACTACAGCCGGCTGGCGGCGGCGGTGGGGCTGACGAAAGATCAGGTGACGCTGCTGGCGCGGAACAGTTTCGAGGGGTCGTTCCTGGGCGAGGCGGAGAAGGCGGCGTTTGTGGCGGAGGTGGAGGCCTACGCCAAGGCGGGGTGACGCCTCTTCTTTCGTCATTCTCCGGCGAGCGTAGCGAGACCGGGGGACCCAGCGGCGCGCGTGAGCGCGAACCTGTCGCGGACTCGGTCCTCCAACATCTTGCGGTGTTGAGATTTCGCCTGACGGCGCCGCTGGGTCCCCCGGTCTGCGCCGCGAAGACGCGGCTTGCCGGAGGATGACGAAAGTAGCGAGATTAGCCGAGGAGGGCTGCGGCCCCGACCTCCGCCACCCCCAGCGCTCGAAAACTGTCCCGCGCCGCCGCCTCGGTCTGGGGCGCGATGGCCCGGCTGGCGTCGGAGATGACCACGGCCTCGAAGCCTTCGCGCACCGCGTCCTCAGCGGTGAAGCGGACGCAGTAGTCGAAGGCCAGGCCCGCCAGGAAGACACGCGTCACGCCCAGGTCGCGCAGCAGGCCGGCGAGGCCGGTCGGGGTGCGATGGTCGTTCTCGAAGAAGCCGGAATAGGAATCGACCGCCGGGTTGTAGCCCTTGCGGACCACGGCCAGGGCCCTCTGCACCGTCGGCGCGACGTCGGGATGGAAGTCGGCGCCGGGCGAGCCCTGGAGACAGTGGTCCGGCCACAGCATCTGACGGCCGTAGGCGACCTCGATCTCGGTGAAGGGGGCCGCGCCGGGGTGGTTGGAGGCGAAGCTGATCTGATCCGGCGTGTGCCAGTCCTGGGTCAGGACCACGCGCGAGAACCGTTCGGCCAGCCGGTTGATCAGCGGCATGATCCCCGCCCCGCCCGCGACCGCCAGAGAACCGCCCTCGCAGAAGTCGTTCTGCGGGTCGATGACCAGGAGGGCGTCAGTCGGGCGGATCTGCATCACACGCCCGCGTAGGCGTCGATCTCGTTGGCCGAGCCAAGGGCGACCGGGATGCGCTGGTGCAGATGCTCGGGCTGGACGTCCAGGATGGGCTGCGTCCCGTCCGTCGTCGCCTTGCCCCCGGCCTGTTCGACCAGGAAGGCCATAGGATTGCCCTCGTACATCAGGCGCAGTTTGCCAGGCTTGTTCGGCTCACGGCTGTCCCACGGGTACAGAAAGACGCCGCCGCGCATCAGGATGCGGTGGACGTCCGCCACCATGGCCGCGACCCAGCGCATGTTGAAGTTCTTGCCGCGCGGGCCTTCGTCGCCCTTCAGCAGGTCGCCCACATAGGTCTGCACCGGCTGGGACCAGTGGCGCAGGTTCGACATGTTGATGGCGAACTCCTTGGTGTCCGGCGAGATGGCGATGGCGTCGTGGGTCAGGATCCAGTCGCCGTCGTTCGACAGGGTGAACCCCTTGACTCCGGCCCCAGTGGTCAGGACCAGCATGGTCTGGGGACCGTAGAGGGCATAGAGGGCGGCGACCTGGTTTCGGCCCGGCTGCATGAAGTCGGCCTCGGTCGGCGAAGGCGTCGCGGACTTCAGCACCGAGATGATGGTCCCGACCATGGCGTTGATGTCGATGTTGGACGAGCCGTCCAGCGGGTCGAACAGGACCAGATAGTCGCCGGTCGAATGGGGCGCCGGCTGGACCTCGTCCATTTCCTCCGAGGCGACGCCGGCGACGGCGGGACAGGCCAGAAGGGCGTCGGTCAGCATGTCGTTGGTCATGACGTCGAGCTTCTTCTGCTCCTCGTCCTGAACATTGATCTGGCCCGAGGCGCCGAGCGCCCCGGCCAGGGCGCCGCCGGCGACGACCTTGCTGATGTTGGCGCAGGTGGCGGCGGCGACGGTCAGGACCGTCTTCAGACCCTCAGGCGCATCCAGAGCGGCGATATGGGCGTCGAGGCGGGTGCGGTCGGCGGTCATGCGGTCGGTCCGGTGCGGCGGGAAGCGTGTATCGTTCTTGGCGGGCCGGCGGCGCGAGGGCAAGGCTGAAACCCTCTCAGCATCCTTCCGCACTCAGTGCAGAGTGCGGAACTTCAGCGTTCCCGGTACGGTCTTCAACCTCCGCAGCGCCTCGGGGTCATAGTCCCGGTCCACGTCGGTGATGACATAGCCGGTGCGTTCGTCAGTCTTCAGATGCTGACCCAGGATGTTCAGCCCCGCCGCCGCCAGGGCCCGGTTCAGTTCGGCCAGCACGCCCGGCTGGTTCTTGTGGATGTGCAGGATGCGGTGCGCGCCCGACACCTCGGCCAGTTGAACATTCGGCAGGTTGACGCTGAAGGTCGTGTCGCCCCGGTTCAGATAGCCCAGCAGCCGCTCGGCCGCGAACTCGGCGATGGCTTCCTGCGCTTCCTCGGTCGATCCGCCGATGTGCGGCGTCAGGATCATGTTCTTCATCCCCTGAAGAGGGCTTTCGAACGGGTCCGAATTGGTGCGCGGCTCCTCGGGGAAGACGTCCACCGCCGCCCCGGCGACCCGGCCCGATCCCATGGCCTGGGCCAGGGCGCCGACGTCGACCACATGGCCGCGCGACAGGTTCAGGAACAGCGCCCCCTCCTTCATCCGCGCGAACTGGGCCGCGCCGAAGATGTTCGAATTCTCGCGCCGCCCATCGACGTGCAGGGTGACGACATCGCTCTCGGCCAGCAGGGCGTCCAACGACCGCATGCGTCGCGCATTGCCCAGGGCCAGCCGCTCCGACAGGTCATAGAACAGCACCCGCATCCCCAGGTTCTCGGCCAGGACCGACAACTGGCTGCCGATGGCGCCATAGCCGACGATGCCCAGGGTCTTGCCGCGCAACTCCTTCGACCCGGTCGCCGACTTGTTCCATTGGCCCACGTGCATGGCGGCCGACTTGTCCACCACGTCGCGCATCAGGACGATCATCAGACCGATGGCCAGTTCGACGACCGAGCGGGTGTTTGAATAGGGAGCGTTGAAAACCGCCACGCCATGGTCCGAAGCCGCGTCCAGGTCGATCTGGTTGGTGCCGATGCAGAAGGCGGCGATCGCCATCAGCCGGTCGGCCTCTTCCAGCACCCGACGGCTGACCGTGGTCTTGGAGCGGATGCCCAGCACATGCACGCCCTTGATGGCGGCGATCAGGTCATCCTCGTCCAGGGCGCCCTTCATGGTCTCGACCGAGTAACCCGCCTCCTCCAGTTGTTCGACAGCGGCGGGGTGGATGTTCTCAAGCAGAAGCATCTTCATCCGGCTGCGCGGGAAGGACCAGCGGCCGACCAGGCCTTCGGCGTGGAGCACTTCGTCCAGGGATGCGGCCTCGGCGTCGGCGACCTCGACCACGGGCGCGCGGCGGGCGACCTCGGTGAAGGCGTAGAAGGCGTCGGCGGCGCCGGCGAGCTTGACCTCGGCGTCGTTCCAGCCGTCGCCGATCATGACGACCCGGCCCGACAGCTTCAGGGCATGGATGACGGCCGGCTTGCCGTCGGCCTGGGACAGGGGGTTGGCGTCGTCGACGCCGGTGACCCGGCCCTCGGCGTCATAGACCAGATCGTTGCACAGCACCCGGTCGGGCGACACGCCCAGCATTTCGGCGACGGGCGCGATGACCTCGCGGAAGCCGCCGGACAGGATGATCACCTTGCCCTTGTGCTGCTGGAAGAAGTTCAGGTTGCGCCGCACCGAGGCGGTCAGATGATCCGGCGCCGTCTCGGCCAGGGTCGCGACATGGGCGCGGGTCAGGGGCAGAAGCGCCAGGCGGCGACGCAGGGCCTCGCCGAAGGCCAGTTCCCCCGCCATGGCCTTGTCGGTCAGGTCCGCAATCTCGGCGCGGGTTTTTTCCGCTTCCGGCGAGTCGGCCAGGGCGATGTCCGCCAGGGCTTCCAGCGTTTCGAAGGCGACCAGGGTCGAATCGAAGTCGAAGATCAGTGTGGGGCGCGCGCTCATGGGCGGCGTCTTAGCGGCCTTCGCGCCCGCGGCAAAGCCGAGCCGTGCTGATGAAGCCGATCAGTTGCGCTTAAACCTTGCCGCCCGCCGGGATTTTCGGCGCGGCGGGCGGCAAGAAATATCAGAACCGCGCGATGCGGCGCACGTGACTGTCCGGGCGACGGCTTTCCAGCACGGCTGCGCCAACCGCAGCGGCGAGGGTGGCGACGGCCAGAAGCGCGCCGCCTTCACGGGCGTGATCGCGGGCATAGGCGCCGGCGTCGTCAACATAACGGCGCGCCGTCTTGCCGTGCTTCTTCAACGCCTTTTTCGACCCCTTACGGGTGGAGCGGAACCACTCGTCCGCCCGGCCCCGCGCCTCATGGGCCGCATCACCGGCGCGATGGCGCGCTTCACGCGAAAACGCCTCGGCCCGCTCGCCCGCGTCTTCGGCGCGGTGACGGAAGGCGTCGACGGCGTCGTGGAAACGGTCGCGCAGTTCGTTCGTGTCCACCCATCCGCGTGGATCGATACGGGTCTTGATACGCTGATACCGCATCGGTCCGCTGCGCTGGGTCAGATACAGGACCACGGCGGCGCCGGCCGCAAGGGCGACGAGGCTGCCGGCGGTAATGCCCGGATGTTTGCGGACTTCGGCCAGGGCGCTGAAATTACGGACCATGGGATAGTGAACCTCTTCATCAAGGCCGTCCTCGGTCGGGTCGTAGAGCCCGTCGTCATACGGCCGATAGGCGGAACGGCGGTCCCGCATCAAAGACGGAGCGAACCGCGCCAGAAGAGGTTCCGCAATCCCCGGCAAGGCGGAGTAGAAAGACGCGATGACGCGCCCTCCCCCGCCCACCGTGATCTCGCGGATCGGATGGGTGGCGCAGTACAGGATGGTGTCGGCGACCACATGGGTCGCATAGACGGGCTGCGGATTGTGCAGGGCCTGCCCCGTCAGGTTTCGGGCATGCCGGCTATAGGGAGTGTCGATCGCGCCGGGCTTGACCAGGCTGACCGCCACCGGCGCCTGGTCGCGCAACAGCTCGATCCGCAGGGCGTTGGTGAACCCCTTCACCGCATGTTTGGACGCCGCGTAGACGCCCTGCACCGGCAGGGGCAGGTCCGACAGGATCGATCCGACGTTGATGATGGCGCCGCCGCCCGGCCGCGTCCGCAGATGTTCGACCGCCGTCACGGCGCCGTTCACGACGCCCCAGTAGTTGGTCTCGAACAGCCGCCGCTGATCCTCCAGGGTCGTCTCGCGGATCGATCCGAACAGCCCTACCCCGGCGTTGTTGACCCAGGTGTCGAAGCCCCCGAACAGCCGCACGCATTTGTCCGCCGCCGCCTTCAGCGCCTCGGCGTCCGACACATCGGCGACCGCCCAGGCGACACGCGATCCCTGGGCCTGTAACTCTTCGCACAGGGCCCGCAGATCCGCCTCACCCCGCGCGATCAGAAACACCTTGGCCCCCGCCCGCGCCGCCCGCCGCGCCGTGGCCAGACCGACGCCCGAGGTCGCGCCGGTGACGACGATGGACTGCTCGCTCAGCGGCTTCAGAACAGGTTTCGCGCGCATGTTCGTCCTTGCATCCGGCCTCGACAAATTCTCGAGGTTCTCCATGGTTTGTAGAGCCGGATTCTACAGGTTTTTCGAGGCGACGGCGCGCCTTTGATCGTCGCAACCTGATCGACCGATTTCGTCCGCCGACATCGCACCCCTTATCAAGGGCGCTTCGGGCGCCTAAATAGCCGCGATCCTGAAATGACGTCTTCCAAGGACCCCGCCGTGACCGATCACGCGCCTCACTCCGCCGTTTCCGACGACCTGGCCGCCGCCTTCCAGATCGAGGGCTGGCCCGTGCGCGGCCGCCTGGTCCGGCTGGGCGCGACGATCGACAAGATCCTGGCGGCCCACGCCTATCCCGAGCCGGTCGCCGCCCTGCTGGGCGAGGCCTGCGCGCTGGCGGCCCTGATCGGCTCCAGCCTGAAGTTCGAGGGCCGGCTGATGGTCCAGGCCCAGGGCGACGGGCCGGTGCGCTATGTCGTCGCCGATTACGGCACCGACGGCACGCTGCGCGGCTACTGCCGCTATGACGAGACCGAGGTGGCCGAGGCCTCCAAGGGCTTTGCGCGTCCCGGCGCCCAGACCCTGCTGGGTCAGGGGGTCTTCGTCATGACCCTGGATCGCGGCCCCGACTTCGAACGCACCCAGGGCATCACCCCTATCGAGGGCGAAAGCCTGTCGCTGTGCGCCGAACACTATTTCCAGCAGTCCGAACAGGTCCCGACCAAAGTCCGCCTGGCCGTCGGCGAGGTGCTGACCGAGGCCGGTTCCCAGTGGCGCGCCGGCGGGGCGATGATCCAGATCATCGCCGGCGACGAGGCGCGCGGCTCCACCGAGGAGGTCTGGGACCGCACGCGGGCCCTGTTCGGCACCCTGGGCGACGACGAGTTGATCGATCCGACCATCTCGCCGGAAACCCTGCTGTTCCGCCTGTTCCACGAGGACGGCGTGCGGCTGGAGGGCGCGCGCGCGCTGACGGCGGTTTGTCGTTGTTCCAGGGACCGCATCGCCTCGGTCCTGGCCTCCTTTGACCCGGCCGAACGCGCCGACATGGTCGAGGACGACGGCAAGATCCGCGTCACCTGCGAATACTGCGCCTCGGTCTACGCGCTGGAGCCGGACGAGATCGTGGCCGAACAGATCTGATGCGCGTGGCGGGAGGAGCGATTTCGTGAGAGGATCGCCCCATGGCCGCCACCCGCAAGATCACCGTCGAACTGCCCGAGCAGACCGCGCGCGAAATCGACGCCAAGGTCGCCTCGGGCTTTTCCGAAAGCGCCGAAGCCTATGTGGTGGAGAGCCTTGAAACCTATTTGCTGAGCCAGGACGCGGGCGTAGAGGCCTGGCTGCGGACCGAGGCGGCGCCCACCCTGGAACGGATCGAGCGCGAGAACACGCCCGGCATCCCGGCCGAACAGGTGCTGAACCTGTTGAGGAAAAGGCAATCGGCGCGGACGCGCGCGGAGTGAAGTTGCGGGCGGTGACGTTCGATCCGCAGGCCATCGAGGATCTCGGGTCAATCCATGACTGGATCACCGACCACGCCAGCTCGCCGACCGCAGACCGATACGCCCAAAGGCTGTTGACCTTCTGCGCCCAGTTCGACCTGTTCCCGCAGCGGGGCGAGGCCCGCGACGACCTCTACCCCGGACTACGGATCGCGGTGTTCGAACACCGGGTCGGCGTGGCCTTCAAGATCTATGATCAAGAGGTTCGCATAGTCCGCCTATGGTCGGGCGGCCGCGACTTGCAGGGGATATTCCCTGACCCTCAGCCTTCCAGATCCAGCGAATAGCCGGCCGAGCGGACGGTGCGGATCGGGTTGGCGCTCTCGCCGATGTTCAGCGCCTTGCGCAGCCGGCCGACATGGACGTCCACGGTGCGGGCTTCGACATAGACGTCCGAACCCCAGACCGCGTCCAGCAGTTGTTCACGGCTGAACACCCGGCCCGGATGCTGCATGAAATGGTCCAGAAGGCGGAACTCGGTCGGGCCCAGATGGACCTCCTGGCCCGAACGCCTCACCCGGTGCGACACGCGGTCGATGATGATGTCGCCATGATTCAGCCGGTCGTCGGCCAGGCCCGGCCGGATGCGGCGCAGAACCGCGCGGATGCGGGCGATCAGCTCGACCATCGAGAAGGGCTTGGTCAGATAGTCGTCGGCGCCCGTATCCAGACCGCGCACCCGGTCGCTCTCCTCGCCCCGCGCCGTCAGCATGATGACCGGCAGGTTGCGGGTCTCGGCCTTGCCCCGGATACGACGGCAGACCTCGATGCCCGACAGCTTGGGCAACATCCAGTCCAGCAGCACCAGATCGGGCTGACGCTCGTCGATCTGGAGCATGCCCTCCTCGCCGTCGGCCGCGACAGTGACGTCGTAACCTTCCTTTTCAAGATTATACTGAAGCAAGGTCGCCAACGCGTCCTCGTCTTCCATCACAAGGATATAGGGCTGCACGGCGGGGCTCCGGTCGCGGCTTAGTGCGAGTTGGTCGTCAGGTTGGGTGTAGAGGCTTCGTCTTCCGCGCCGGGATGGGCGCGCGGGCGTTCGCCCTGGATGTCGTCGCCGGTGATTTCGTAGTGCACGGTCTCGGCGATATTGGTCGCGTGATCGCCGATCCGCTCCAGGTTCTTGGCCATGAAGAGCAGATGGGTGCAGGCGCCGATCGTGCGCGGATCGCCCATCATATAGGTCAGCAACTCGCGGAACAGCGAGTTATAGTGTTCGTCGACCTCGTCGTCGGTCTGCCAGACGGCCACGGCGCGATCCAGTTCCGAGGCGGTATAGGCGTCCAGCACGTCACGCAGCCGGGTCGAGACCAGCCGCCCCATCCGCTCGATCGAACGGGTCAGGGGCTGCATGGGCTCGCTCTCGGCCAGGATCAGCGCCCGCTTGGCGATGTTCTTGGCCAGGTCGCCGGTGCGTTCCAGATCGGAGGCCATCTTCATGGCGCCCAGGGTGCGGCGCAGGTCGCTGGCGACCGGCTGGCGCAGGGCGATCAGGCGGATCGCCTTCTTCTCGATGTCGCGATGAAGGGCGTCCAGCTTCAAGTCGCGCTCGACCACCGCGCGCGCCAAAGCGATGTCGCGCCGAGCGACGGAGTCGATGGCGTCCGAAACCTGGGCCTCGGCGAGACCGCCCATACGGGCGACCTCGGCCGTGATCTGGTTCAGCTCGTCGCCGTAAGCCTTGACCGTATGCTGGTTCATCAGCCGAAGCGTCCCGTGATGTAGTCGAGGGTGCGCCGCTCGCGGGGATTCTGGAAGATGTCTTCCGTGTCGCCGGTCTCGACCAGACGGCCCATGTGGAAGAAGGCGGTGCGTTGCGACACCCGCGCGGCCTGGGCCATCGAGTGGGTGACGATGACGATGCAGAACCGCTCGCGCAGTTCGTCGATCAGTTCCTCGATCCGCGCGGTGGCGATGGGGTCCAGGGCCGAGCAGGGCTCGTCCATCAGGATCACTTCGGGGTTCACGGCGATGGCGCGGGCGATGACCAGACGCTGCTGCTGCCCGCCCGACAGGCCCATGGCCGACGACTGAAGCCGGTCCGCCACTTCTTCCCACAGACCGGCGCGCTTCAGTGCGCTCTCGACAACCCCGTCCATCTCGGACTTGGCGCTGACCAGGCCGTGGATCTTGGGGCCGTAGGCGACGTTTTCGTAGATCGACTTGGGGAAGGGGTTCGGACGTTGGAACACCATGCCGACGCGGGCGCGCAGCAGCACGGGGTCGATCGAACGATCGTTGATGTCCTCGTCGTCCATCGCAATCCGGCCGGTAACCTTGCAGCCTGAGATGGTGTCGTTCATGCGGTTCATGGTCCGCAGGAAGGTCGACTTGCCGCAGCCGGACGGACCGATCAGAGCGGTGACCGTCTTGTCCGGAATATCCAGCGAGACGTCGTACAGCGCCTGCTTGCCCTCATAGAAGACGGACACGTCGCGCGCGGCGATCTTGATCGGACCGACGGGAGGACTGTCGATCACGGTCGGCCCAGGCAGGTCCGACGCCTCGTAAGCGCGGGGCTCCTCCGTGGCCTTCGCCTTGGCGGTCGTCGTGGCTTCAGGCAGGACTTGGCCACCCATGCGCGGGGCTTCAGTGGGATCGACGGGGCCGGCCCCAGTCTGATCTTCGGCGGAGCGGAAAATACGGAATTTCATTCTCTTACCACCGACGCTCGAAGCGCCGCCTCAAGATGATGGCCGCCGCGTTCATGATGATCATGAAGACCAGCAGAACGATGATCGCAGCGGCGGTGCGTTCATGGAACGCCCGCTCGGAGGCGTTCTCCCAGATGTAGATCAGCGACGGCAGGGCGCCGACGGGTTGGTCGATGGCGTGCGGCACGCCCGGCACGAAGCTGACCATGCCGATCAGCAACAGGGGCGCGGTCTCGCCCAGGGCGTGAGCCATTGAGATGATGGCGCCGGTCATGACGCCGGGCATGGCCAGCGGCAGGACGTGGCTGAACACCGTCTGCGTCTTCGACGCGCCCATGGCCAGGGCCGCCTCGCGAATGGACGGCGGCACCGCCTTCAGGGCCGAGCGCGTGGCGATCACCAACGTGGGCAAGGCCATCAGGGCCAGCACCAGACCGCCGACGATCGGGCTGGCGCGCGGCAGGTGCATCCAGTTGATGAACAGCGCCAGGCCCAACAGGCCGTAGACGATGGAGGGCACGGCCGCGAGGTTGTTGATGTTGACCTCAATGATGTCGGTCAACTTGTTCTTGGGCGCGAATTCCTCGAGCCAGATCGCAGCGCCCACGCCCAGGGGAATGGCGATCAAGGCCGTGACCATCAGCATCAGGGCCGAACCGACCACGGCGCCCAGGACGCCCGCCAGCTCCGGCTGGGTCGAGTCGCCGTTGGTGAACAGGGCCGTGTTGAAGTGGGATCCGACCACGCCTTCGGCCTGCATCCGCTCAAGCCAGGCGATCTGCCGATCATTGATGCGGCGCTGATCCTGGGGCGTCGACTTGGAGATTTCCCCCTTAAGATACAGGTCCGCGTCGTCCGAAAGGGGCACCGACAGCGGAACCGTCTCACCGATGACGTCCGACCGCTTCGCCACCAGCTTGGCCGCGACAAATTTGAGCTCGGACGAGAAGAGCGCCTTCATCTGGCTGGAGGCCGTGCCCGCCGCGTCGTCCTGAATGCCCCAGCGCGCCAACTGCTGCTCGGCTGCAAGCTGCTCGAAGTTGGAGCCCTGCGGATAGGCGCGGTCGATGCGAGCCGGGTCCATATAGACCGGCACCGTCACCGTGTGGGTATAGAAGGCCGTGTGGCCCTGCTCGACGATCCGCACCAGCAGGACCGCGAGGAAGACCATGGCGGCGGCGATGGCCAGCCGACCGAACCACTTGAACCGCGCTTCCTTGGCGTGACGGCGTTTCAGGCCGGCGCGCAGACGATCCAGCCGCCCCTTCGCGGCCGCGCCGTCGATCTGATCGGGGGTCGCGTCAGTCATATTGTTCCCGGTAGGTCTGGACGATCCGGTGCGCCACGATGTTCAGCACCAGCGTCGCCAGGAAGAGGGTCAGACCCAGTCCGAAGGCCGACAGGGTCTTGGCGCTGTTGAACTCCTGGTCGCCGGTCAACAGGGTGACGATCTGCACCGTAACCGTGGTGACGGTGTCCAACGGGTTGAAGGTCAGGTTCGCGGCGAGGCCGGCGGCCATGGTCACGATCATGGTCTCGCCGATGGCCCGCGACACGGCCAGCAGCAGGGCGCCGGCGATGCCCGGCAGGGCGGCGGGCAGCAGCACCCGCTTCACCGTCTCGGACTTGGTCGCGCCCATGGCGAAAGACCCGTCGCGCAGCGACTGAGGCACGGCGTTCAGGATATCGTCGGACAGGGAGGACACGAACGGGATCAACATGATCCCCATGACGGCGCCGGCGGTCAGGGCCATCTGGTTCTGCACCAGGGCCAGATATTGGCCCAGCCCGTCCAGCGGACCGCCCATCAGGAACAGGCCGATCTCATTGAAGAAGACCCGCAGGATGGGCCCGACCGTCAAGGCGGCGAAGAAGCCGTAGACCACGGTGGGCACGCCCGCGAGAATCTCGAGCAGCGGCTTGATCACGGCGCGCGTGGTGCGTCCCGCGTATTCCGACAGATAGATGGCCGACAGCAGGCCGATCGGCGCGGCGACGCACATGGCGATCAGCATGATCAGCAGGGTGCCGGCGAACAGCGGCACTGCCCCAAAGGCTCCGGTCGAACCGACCTGGTCGGCGCGAATGGCGATCTGCGGGCTCCACTGGGTTCCGAACAGGAACTCGAACACCGGCACGGTCTGGAAGAAGCGGAAAGAGTCGAACGCCAGGGACGCAATGATGCCCAGGGTGGTCAGAACGGCGATGGCCGAACAGACGAACAGGGCGCCATAGACCCAACCCTCGACCCGGTTGCGGGCGCGCGTCTGCGGCTTGATCTGGCTGAAGGCGAACAGCCCCCCGATCAGAGCGGCGAGAATGGCGCCCAGACCGCCGCCCCATTGAAGGGTCCGCTCGATGCTGACCATGCGGCGCGCCTCGACCGGAAGCTGCTCGGCCAGCGGGCGCTCCCAGATTTGCAGAGCCTGCTCGCCGCGGCCGACACGATGGGCGTCGGCGAAGAAGGCGTCGCGACGGAAGGGCTCAAGCGCCGCCACAGCCTCGGGCGTGCCGGCGGCGGTCAGCTGGCGCTCCAGCGGAGCCGCGAAAACGCTGAGAAGGATCAGAACCAGCAAGGCGGGCGCAGCAACCCAGATCAAGGCATAGGCGCCGTGCTGGCCCGGCCGGGAATGCGGCTTGGCGCCGACCGCGCGACGACGCGCCAACTCGCGACCGCCTAAAAAGGCGGCGACGCCGAGCGCTACAAGGATCAGCAGATAAATCCAGATCATTCCGGGTCCGAAGCGGGGCAGGCGCGAATCGAAAGACGACCGGGGATCCGGGCTCGACGCGGCGCGACTACTGCCTGTGAATGGTCAGCGCATTAAGACGAGTTGATGACAGTTCGATAACAGCGCCGGCCCGCGCGGCCTCACGCTGCGGCTGTACGCGTGTCCCGCCGCTCGACCACCATGGGGAACCAGGCCGTAAAGGCGGTGCCCAGACCCGGCGCGCTTTCCACCACCAGACCACCCTGGTGGCGGTTGATGATATGTTTGACGATGGCAAGGCCCAGCCCGGTCCCCTGACGTTCGCCGCTCTTCTGACCCTCGACGCGATAAAATCGCTCGGTCAGTCGTGGCAGGTGTTCACGCGCCATTCCGGGACCATGGTCGCGAACCGTGACGGCTGCGTAGAAGACGCCGACCGCCCGATCCGGCGTAACCAGCGGCAAGCGCGTCGCACCCGGCATACGGGAGGCCCAGGCCTCATCGAAGGACAGGTCGGATCGCACCAAGATCTCCACCGTGCCGCCCTTCGGAGAATATTTGACCGCATTGTCCAGCAGGTTCTGAACGACCTGCAAAATCTCGTCCCGGTCCCCGCTGATCGAAGCCCTCGCCTCGCCCTGGTCCATCACCACGGCGACCTGTTTTTCATGTGTCAGCACACTTACAGCGTCGAGCACATCCGATGCGGCCCGGTCCAGGTCCACCCGACCGGACGGCGGAATATGCTCGTTCAGTTCGATCCGGCTCAGCGACAGAAGGTCGGCGACCAGCCGTCCCATCCGATCCGCCTGAGCCGACATGATATCCAGAAAGCGATCACGCGCGACGACATCGTCGCGCGCATGCCCTTTCAACGTCTCAATGAAACCGCTCAAGGAGGCTAGGGGCGTGCGCAGTTCATGGCTGGCGTTGGCCAGGAAATCGACGCGCATCATCTCGGTGCGCCGCGCATCCGTCTCGTCTCGCAGGATGACCATGGCCAAGGCGCCGCCGGCCATGCCGCCCTCGCGACCAAGCGGCCGGGTCCAGGCGCGCCATCGCCGATCCCTCTGTCCGCCGGTCGTATAATCCGTCGTGCGCGACACGCCCCCGAACAAGGCCTCATCTACGGCTTCCAGAACGCCGGGCTCGCGCAACACCTGAACCAGAAGCGCGCCCTGGCTCTGTATTCGCAGCAGATCGCGCGCCGCATTGTTGGCCATGACGATGCGGCGACCGGCGATGTCGTCGGGTTCACCGCCGCTGATGATCAGAACCGGATCGTCCAGGGCCTCGAACACCCGGTCCAGCAGTTCCGCCTTCATGGGCTCGGAGGGAATTTCGATTGGCGCGCCCGTCGATTCAGGCAGGGGGATGTTGGACGACGGACTTGCGTTCAAAATCCACGCCGAAATGGCCACGATCGCCGCCCCGCCCAACAGCCAGTTGGCGATCTCTGAATGAATGAAGGCCAGCCCGACCATCACGACCACAGCGATCGTAATGCTGATCCCGACGGTCCAGAGACGCGAAGTCGAGATCGGCGCGACAGGCGAAGGCGAGGATTCGTAGGGCATATGCGGCGCAGGCCTCCATATGGGCAGCCGGGGGGAATCCGATCCTTGCACGGATTCTGTGACGGCGCGCCGACACACGCCACCGTTTTATTTTAAGCGTCGCCGCACGGTTTGTTTAGGAGTTTCGGCCATCGTCCTCCATCGAAGGGGGCGACGTGGACAGGATACTTTATTGCATCTCGAATGACCACGACTGGCGGGTGGCCCTGCTGGCCGTCATCGTCTGCCTGGCGGGCATGGGCTCGGCCTTTCGATTCATCGACCGAGCCCGAATCACAGACGGCGCGCGCCGTAGACGGCTGGCGATCTCGGGCGGTCTGATGGGCGCCATGTCGACTTGGGCGACGCACTTCATCGCCATGCAAGGCTATGTCGGCGCCGGCGATCTGACCTATGATCCAGCCCTGACGCTGGCTTCGGCTCTGGTGATCGTGGTCGGCGTGGGTCTGGCGATTTTCGTCTCGCTGCCCGGCAATGATCGCATGCGCCGTGTCTTGGGCGCCTTGGTCGCGATCTCCGGCGTCGCCGCGATGCACTATCTGGGCATGGCCGCTTTGCGGGCGCCGGTGGCGCTCAGCTGGAATCCCGAACTCGTTGTCGCGTCGCTGGTCGGCGGCATGGCTATCGGCGGAACGACCGCCTTCTTCCATGAGCGAGGCAGTCTCCGCCGACTGGCCGTCACGGCGGCGGGCGCTTCGCTTGCCATTGTCGTCCTGCATTTTGTGGGCATGGCCGCGATCACCGTGACCCCAGACCCCAGCGTGTCGGCACAGACAGGCCTGGCGCACGACGCCATGCGCACCATCGTCTTCATCCTCGCCCTTTCGATTGTGGGCGTCGGCGGCGGGCTGGTGCTTAGGGCTTACACGGCGCGGGCCGGCGCCCTGGGTCACATCCGCGAGGCGGTCGAGGCCATGTCGGACGGTCTGGGCTTCTACGACGCCGACGACCGGCTGGTCTTGTGGAATGCGCGCTACGCCGAGGTGAACCCGGAGCTCGCGCCCTTCCTGAAGGTCGGAATGACATTCCGGGAGATTCTTCAGATCGGAATCAACGAAGGCCGGTATGATGAGGCGATCGGCTGCGAGGAGGCGTGGATCGCCGAAAGGCTCCG
Source organism: Brevundimonas sp. SL130 (assembly GCF_026625805.1). Classification (NCBI taxonomy): domain Bacteria; kingdom Pseudomonadati; phylum Pseudomonadota; class Alphaproteobacteria; order Caulobacterales; family Caulobacteraceae; genus Brevundimonas; species Brevundimonas sp. SL130. The sequence goes on along the minus strand of NZ_CP113064.1, from coordinate 1,215,246 downwards.
CGTCCGACGCCAGGGATCTTCAACCATCGAACAGCAGGTCGGCGGCGACCAATGGCTGCAGATCCAGGATCGCCGCACGCCCGGCGGCGGCACCGTCACGGTCTGCAACGACATCACGGCCCTCAAGCGCGACGCCCAGGCCCTGCGCGAAGCCCGTGACGCCGCCGAGACGGCCAATGTCGCCAAGAGCCAGTTCCTGGCGAATATGAGTCACGAGATCCGCACGCCGCTGAACGGTGTGATCGGCCTGTCCCAGGCCTTGTCAAAAACCGACCTGACCCCCGAACAGCACGAGATGCTGGATTTGATGCAGGCCTCGGGCCGGACGCTTCAGACCCTGCTCAGCGACATTCTGGATTTGGCCCGGGTTGAATCCGGCAAGCTTGAACTGACCGACGACGCCTTCGAGCTGGAGGTCGCCGTGCGCGAGGCGGCGCAGCTGTATGCCGAGAATGCGCGACAGAAGCATCTGGGCTTCCACGTCGATGTCGATGTCGAAGAAGGCCTGTGGATTCGTGGCGACGTCGTGCGCCTGAAACAGGTGCTGACAAATCTCATTTCCAACGCGGTGAAATTCACCGCCAAGGGTTTTGTGGGACTGACCGTCCAGCGTGGCCCGGACGCGAGCGGGACGCCGACGCTGCGGTTTACGGTCGAAGACACGGGCATTGGATTCGATGCGGCCACCCGCGAACGCCTGTTCAGCCGGTTCGAACAGGCCGACGGCGGCATTACGCGCGAATTCGGCGGCTCCGGACTGGGTCTCTCCATCTGTCGGCAATTGGCCGAGATGATGGGCGGCGATCTGGACTGCGAGAGCGAGCCCGGAGGCGGTTCGGCCTTTATGCTGACAATCCCGATGACGGTCTGCGACAAGCCGGCGCAGAGCGAGCCGAAAACGGCAGGCGGGCCACACGACGGGCTTGGCGCCGTTCGGGTGCTGGTCGCCGACGACCATCCCACCAATCGCCGCGTCATCGAACTGATTCTAGGCCAGACCATGGCCGATATCTTCACGGTGGAGAACGGCGCCGAAGCCGTCGAGGCGTTCCGGACCCAAGACTTCGATCTTGTGCTCATGGACATGCAGATGCCGGTGATGGACGGACTGACCGCGACGCGCGAGATTCGTCTACACGAGGCGGCCATGGGCGGCGCGCGCGTGCCGATCGTGATGTTGACCGCCAACGCCATGCCTGAACATGTCGCGGCCGGACGCGCGGCCGGGGCGGACCAACATCTGGCTAAACCGTTCGACGCCGCAGAGCTGCTGACCATCGTCGCCGATCCCGGGGCTTTGCTGACCGGCGCGGTTAGGGCGGCCTGATCTGACGCGGGATCTCGTCCATGGCGGTTGCACATCCGCCATGATGCGTGTAATAGCCCGCGCTCTTGAATTCGAGGGTTCATGACCCCCGCCGCGCGGGCCCAGGGTTGGCGCGGTGTTTCCGTTGTTGTTGAGGCGAGCCAGATGGCCGAGATCATTCTGAACGTGGACGTCCGCGATGGCGTCGGCACCGGCAGCGCACGCGCCGCCCGTCGCGCCGGCTTCGTGCCGGGTGTCCTGTACGGCGGCGACAAGGCCCCCGTGGCTCTTTCGGTGAACGAGAAGGACTTCCGCAAGTCCCTCTACACCGGCAAGCTGCTGGGCCACCTGGTCACGCTGAAGTACGGCGAAGAGACCCAGCCGGTCATCGCCAAGGACGTGCAGTTCGACCCGGTGTCGGACCGCCCCCTGCACTTCGACCTGATGCGCGTTGACGAGCACGCCCCGGTCAAGATCGAAGTGCCGGTTCACTTCAAGAACGCCGACGACGCACCGTTCGTCCGTCAAGGCGGTTCGCTGGAAGTCGTCCGCCACGCGGTCGAAATCCTGGTCAAGGCCGACAGCATCCCGGAAGAACTGGTCGTCGATCTGGCCAAGTCGCAGATGGGCGACACCATCCGCTTCTCGGACATCAGCCTGCCCAAGGGCGTCGAGGCCACCATCACCGACCGCGACTTCGTGATCGCCACGATCAAGGTCTCGTCCGCCGCCCTCTCGGCCGCCGCTGACGAAGCCACCGAGACGACCGAAGCCTAAGCCTTCGTCGCTTCGACAAGATCAGGCCCCGCCCGGTTCGCCGCGGCGGGGCTTTTCTTTGTCGACGTTGCGCCCCGACTGGTGGCGCGCTACCTTTCCTACATGAACCTCCATGCTGGACGGCCGGACAAGTACAAGCGCTACAGGGAACGCAAGAAGGCGGCCGGCCTGAAACAGGTCCGTGTCTGGGCGCTCGATCCTGAGGCGCCGGGTTTTCGTGAAAGACTGGAGAGCGATCAGGCCCGTATTCGCGACAGCGAAGACGAACGCGCCACCATCAGCTTCATCGAGACCATGATGAGCGAAGACCTGGCCCAGGACGACGCATCGGATATCTATTGAAGCGTGGTGATCTCATAACGGTCGCGGTGTCAGGCGACCATGGCAAGCCGCGCCCCGCCGTCGTCGTTCAGTCGGACCTCGTCCAGACCGGTACGGTTCTGGTCTGCCTGATGACCAGCGACATCGACAAGAGCGCCGCCTACCGCCAACTCATTCAACCCGAAGCCGCCAACGGTCTGCACAAGCCCTCGCTTATCCAGGCCGACAAGATCTATCCGGTCCCGGCCGCACGCTGCGGTGAAGTGATCGGAAGCCTCAGCTCACAGGAAACCGCTGTGCTCAATCTCCACCTGATGTTCGTTCTGGGGCTGGGCGTCGAATGATCATCATCGCGGGCCTCGGCAATCCGGGCGCCAAATACGAGAAGAACCGCCACAACATCGGCTTCATGGCCGCTGACGAGATCGCACGGCGATGGCGGTTCGGGCCCGAGCGGGCCAAGTTCCAGTCGATCGTCAGCGAAGGCCAGGTCGAGACGGCGGACGGGCCGGTCAAGGTCCTGCTGATGAAGCCCCAGACCTATATGAACGAGAGCGGACGGGCCGTGGGCGAGGCGGCGCGCTTCTACAAGATCAAGCCGTCGGAGATCATCGTCTTCCACGACGAGATCGATCTGGCGCCCGGCCGGTTCCGCATGAAGACGGGCGGCGGCGCTGCGGGCCAGAACGGCGTCCGCTCGCTGATCAGCCATCTGGGCGCCGACTTCCGCCGCGCCCGCATGGGCATCGGCCATCCCGGCGAGAAGGCGCTGGTCATGCCCCATGTCCTGGGCGACTTCCACAAGGCCGAGCAGCCCTGGCTGGACGCCCTGCTCCAGGCCTGCGCCGACGCCCTGCCCTTCGCCGCCGCCGGCGACGACGAGCGCTATCAGGGCGAGGTCATGCGCCTGGCCCCTGCGCCCAAGTTCAGCCCCCGCCAGGCGGCGCGCGGCGAACTGTAGCCTGTACGCCCTCAGAGAAACGCCGTAGAGGCGAGGCGTGAACCGTTCCGGCGCCGATCATTGGTCGATATCGAAATCGCTCGCCTTCCTGGCGGCGGTTTTCGCGCTCGTGCTCGGAACCCTGCTGCCCTTTGCGGCCCTGGCCGCAGTCAAACCGGGACAGCCCCTGGTCATCTGTTCCGCAGAAGGCCCCCAGACCATCCAGACCGGCGGCATGGACGGCCCGGTCAACAAGCACCTGGGGGCCAAGTGCGCCGCCTGCGTCGTGCCTCTGGCCGCCGCCCTCCCCGCCCCGCCCCCGTCCGAACCGGCGCCGGTCATTCGCACGGTCGAGACCGTCGTCTACTCGCCCGCCCGCGTCAGCCCGCCGCCTCCGGCCCGGGCGCCGCCGCGCCCGCCGTCCACCGCCCCGCCCCACGCCTGAACCAGACCCAAAGCCCGCGCCGGCCCTCCGCCCGCGCGCCCTTCTCGTTCTGACTTCAGGATCATCATGTCTCTCAAGACCACTGCGGCGCCCTGCGCCCTGCTGCTTGCCTCATTGGCCAGCCCTGCCTTGGCCCAACAGGCGTCCGAGCCCGCCGTCCTCGACACCGTCATCGTCACCGCCCGGCGCAACGCCGACGACCCCGCCGTCGTCGCCGAGGCGCGCGAACGCCTGTCTCGCACGCCCGGCGCGGTCGCCGTCGTCTCGGCCGAATCCTACGCCGACCGCTATGCGCCCAACCTCGCCGACGTGCTGCGCGACGCGCCGGGCGTCTATGCCCAGAAGAAGTGGGGCGGCGACATCCGCCTGTCGATCCGCGGCTCGGGCATCGGCAACTCCAGCCACAATCGCGGCACCCTGCTGGCCCAGGACGGGGTTCCGTTCAACGAGGCCGACGGCTTCGGCGACTTCCAGCTGATCGACCCGCTGATCGCCCGCTACACCGAGGTCTACAAGGGCGGCAACGCCCTGCGCTTCGGCGGCGCCCTGCTGGGCGGGGCGGTCAATCTGGTCACACCGACCGGCCGTACGGCGGCCTCGAACCTGAGCCTGCGTCTGGACGGCGGCTCCTATGGCACGGTGCGCGCCCATGCCGAGGTCGCGGGCGTGCGCGGCGACTGGGACGGCTTCGCCGCCGTCACAGGCCAGAGCGTGGACGGCTGGCGTCAGCAGAGCGAGGGCAAGTCCCTGCACCTGTCCGCCAATATCGGCCGCAGCTTCGGCCAGGACCGCGAGGTGCGGCTGCTGGTCTCGGGCGGCGACGTCCATCAGGAAATCCCGGGCAGCGTCAGCCTGTCGGACGCCCTGACCAAGCCCCAGACGGCGACGCTGAGCAACGTCACACTGAACTACCAGCGCAATATGCAATCGATCCGAACGACCTTGCAGACGCGCTGGCGGCTGGACGAGTCCACCGTGTTCGAGGGCGCGATCTATGGGACGTGGAAGGATCTGGACCACCCCGTCTTCCAGGTCATCGATCAGGAAAGCCGCAACTATGGCGCCTTCGGCCGGTTCGACTGGCAAGGTCAGGTCTTTGGCCTGCGCGCCGACGCCTTCTACGGCGCCTGGTATCGCCAGGGCGACCTGGACGCCAAACAGTGGGCCAATCTGGCCGGCCAGCAGAACGGTCTGCGCGCCCGCAGCTTCCAGAACGCCAAGGGGCTGGACGTCTTCGGCGAGGGGCGGCTGTTCGTCACCGACCGCCTGGCCCTGGTCGCCGGGGGAACCTGGGGCCGCGCCGAGCGGGACTATCAAAGCTATGTGGTCCCCGGCGTCGCCGACACGATCGACCTGAGCGTCGATAAGACGTTTGACTGGTTCGCGCCCCGCGCCGGCCTGTTGTGGGAAAGCGAGGAAGGCGATCAGGTCTTCGCCAACGTCACCCGCTCTGTCGAGCCCCCCAACTTCTCGGCCCTGTCGCCGACCGCCAGCGGCTATCAACCCCTGGTCCCGCAGGAGGCCGTGACCTGGGAAGTCGGCACGCGCGGTCGCCGCGGCCCCGTGACCTGGGACGTCACCGCCTATCGCGCCGACCTGGACCATGAGCTGCTGAACTTCGTGATCGACAACGCGCTGGGCATTCCCGCCTCCACCTTCAACGCCGGGCCCACGGTTCACCAGGGGATCGAAGCGGGGGTGGACTGGCGGATCGCGCCGCAGTGGCGCCTGCGCCAGACCTACGCCTTCTCGGACTTCTACTTCGACGGAGACAAGGTCTATGGCGACAATGACCTGCCGGTCGTGCCGCCGCATCTGTACCGGGCCGAACTGCGGTATGATCACCCGGCCGGCTGGTTCGTGGCGCCCAGCGTGGAATGGTCGATGGCGGATTCCTGGGTCGATTACGCCAACACCCTGAAGTCGCCCGCCTATACGGTGGCGAACCTGAACATGGGCTGGACCGTGCGGCGCGGCCTGACCGTCTTCGCCGACGTGCGCAACCTGTTCGACGAGGCCTATGTCTCGAACTTCAGCGCCGTCACCGACGCCAGCCTGGCCAGCGTCTCGACCGCCGTCTTCTTCCCCGGCGAGGGCCGCTCGGCCTATGTCGGCGTGAGGATGAGCTACTGATGGCCGGGAAGGCCGCAACCCAGGCGCCGGACGATCTGTCCGGCGCCTACCGGGCCGTCTGGCGCTGGCATTTCTATGCCGGCGTCTTCGTCATGCCCGTGCTGATGCTGCTGGCCCTGACGGGCGGTCTGTATCTGTTCAAGGACGAGATCGACGGCGCCCTCTATCGCGACATGATCCGCGTGCCGGTGGCCCAAACCCAGACCGCGCCGACGACCTGGGTGACGTCGGCGGCCCAGGCCGCCGGCGGCGGTCGGGTCGCCAATCTGGTCCTGCCCGCCCGGCTGGACCAGGCCGTCCGCCTGCGGGTGGATCGGCCCGACGGGGTGCAGAAGACGGTCTTCGTCGATCCGCACACAGGCCGCGCGACCGGCGTCATTCCCGCCGGCGGGTTCATGGAACTGGTCAAGAAGACCCACAGCCTGACCCTGCTGGGTCGGCCATTCAACATCCTGGTGGAGATCGTGGCGGGCTGGACCATCATACTGTTCGCCACCGGCCTCTATCTGTGGTGGCCGCGCGGACGGGCGGTTGCGACCTTCTCGCCCCAGACGAACGACACACGACGACGCCCCTTCTGGCGCGACCTGCACGCCCTGACCGGCGTCTATGTCGGCGGGGTCGTGCTGTTCCTGGCGGTCACCGGCATGCCCTGGTCGGCCTTCTGGGGCGACACGGTGATGGACGCGGTCAAGTCCAGCGGTCTGGGCCGCCCGCCGGCGCCCGTCGCCGGGGCCTGGCAGCGCGCCGAACACCATGACCAGCCCATCGGCGCCGGTTGGGCCATGGACGGAATGGTCATGACCCACGACCACGCGGGCCACGGCGCCCTGGATCGGGTGCTGAAGGCCGCCGACGACGCCGGTCTGGCCCGGCCCTACGCCGTCAACATCCCCGCCGCCGGCGGCACGGCCTATACGATCACGACTCAGGCCCGCCGGGTTCAGGACAGCCGGTCCCTGTACATCGACGCCGCCTCGGGGCGCCTGCTGGCCGACCTCGGCTACGACCGGTTCGGCGTCGGCGCCAAGGCCATCGAATGGGGCATCTACACCCACCAGGGCACCCAGTTTGGACAGGTGAACCGCATCATCATGCTGCTGGGCTGTATCGGCGTCTGGCTGCTGTCCATCAGCGGCCTGATTATGTGGTGGAAGCGCCGCCCGCCGAACCTGTCGCGCCTGCGCCTGGGCGCCCCGCCCGCCCCACCCGGACCCCGCGTCCGCGCCGCTGTCCTGGGCATCGTCCTGCCCCTCGCCGTCCTCTATCCCCTGACGGGCCTGAGCCTGGTCTTGGCCGTATTGCTCGATCGAGCCGTGCGGCCGATGATCCGGCGTCGTCCCGCCGTTTCCTGAAAGAACCGACGCCATGAAAACCCATCTGTCCCTCGCCGCCATCGCCCTCGTTCTGGCGGCCTGCAACCCGCCTGCGGACAAGCCGGCCCCTGCCGCTGAGGCGACGGCCGCTGTCGTGGCCGCCGCCGACGCCTGGTGCCGCCCTTCGCCCAACGGAGCCAAGGCCGGCGGCTGCTACGTCACCCTGACCGCCGCGACCGACGACCGCCTGACCGGCGGCGCCAGCCCCCGCGCGGCCGAACTTCAGGTCCACGAGATGAAGACCGAGAACGGCATGATGAAGATGGCCCAGCTGACCGAGGGCCTGCCGCTGCCGGCCGGTCAGGCGGTCGGCCTGGCGCCCGGCGGCAATCACCTGATGCTGATCGGCCTGACCGCGCCCCTGGTCGCCGGCGAGACCGTGCCCATCACCCTGAAGTTCGCCTCGGCGCCCGAGGTGACGGTTCAGGCGGCGGTGCGCCAGCCCGCAATGGCGGCCATGGCGGGCATGGATCACAGCGCCCACTGACGCCTTTTGCAGCGCGAGCCTGACAAACGGGATCGAACCCGCTAAAGGCTCGCGCTCACGAGGAATACCATGGCTCTTAAAGTCGCGATCGTCGGCCTGCCCAACGTCGGCAAGTCCACCCTGTTCAACGCCCTGACCAAGACGGCGGCGGCCCAGGCGGCCAACTATCCGTTCTGCACCATCGAGCCGAACACCGGCGACGTGGCCGTGCCCGAGGCGCGTCTGAACGCCCTGGCCGAGATCGCAGGGTCCAAGGAAATCATCCCCGCCCGCATCACCTTCGTCGATGTCGCCGGCCTGGTGCGCGGCGCGTCCAAGGGCGAGGGCCTGGGCAACCAGTTCCTGGCCAATATCCGCGACTGCGACGCCGTGGCCTTCGTCGCCCGCTGCTTCGTCGACGACGACATCACCCACGTCGAAAACCGCATCGATCCGATCGCCGATCTGGAGATCATCGAGACCGAGCTGATGCTGGCCGACATGGAAAGCCTGGAGCGCCGCCGGCCCCAGCTGGAGAAGCGCGCCAAGGGCGGCGACAAGGAGTCCGGCCTGACGCTGAAACTGGTCGATCTGGCCCTGGCCCAGTTGAACGCCGGCAAGCCCGCCCGCACCGCCGACGTCTCCAAGGAAGACGCCAAGGCCTGGCACATGCTGCAACTGCTGACCGCCCTGCCCGCCCTCTATGTCTCCAACGTCGAGGAAGGCTCGGCCGACAAGGGCAATGAGCTGTCGGACAAGGTCGCCGCCCGCGCCGCCACGGACAACGCCAACTCGGTCGTCATCTCGGCCCAGATCGAATCCGAGATCGCCGTCCTGGACGATGAGGAGCAGAAGGAGTTCCTCGAGACCCTGGGTCTGGAAGAACCCGGCCTGAACCGCCTGATCCGCGAGGCCTACAAGCTGCTGGGGCTTCAGACCTATTTCACGGTCGGCCCGAAGGAGGCCCGCGCCTGGACCATCAATGTCGGCGACACCGCGCCCCAGGCGGCCGGCGTCATCCACACCGACTTCGAAAAGGGCTTCATCCGCGCCGAAACCATCGCCTTTGACGACTTCGTCGCCCTGCGCGGCGAAGCCAAGGCGCGCGAGGCGGGCAAGCTGCGCGCCGAAGGCAAGACCTATGTCGTCAAGGACGGCGACGTGATGAACTTCCTGTTCAACTGAGCGGTCGCCCCACACGCTGAACAGCCCGATCGCCCCCGTCGCACCAGCGGCGGGGGCTTTTCATGATCGGTCTCGCCGTGATCAGAAATCGTAGCGTAGCGAGAGGTTGACGGTGCGACCGTTGGCGGCCCGCCCCAGACCGATCCCGTTCGCCGGCACGGACGGGGTCGTGATCTCGATGAAGGCGACCTCGTCGAACAGGTTGTTGGCGTCCAGCATCAGCTGGACCCGCTCCCTAGGACGGTACTGGACGAAGGCGTTGACGAGCACATAGCCCGGCATCTTCATCTGGTTGACGTCCTGCACCCAGCTGCTGGTCGTGCCGATGATATTGGCCCCCACCGAGACCTTGCGGCTGTCATACTGCGGGCTGGCCTGGAAGATGAAGTCGGGCTGGCGACGGGGGACCATGCCGGCCACGGCGGCGTTGAACTTGTCGTTCACAATCTCGGCCTGGGTCCAGGTGACCCCGCCCGTCAGGCTGAAGGGCCCCCGACGATAGGCGGCCTCTGTCTCCACGCCATAGGCGGTGTATTCCCGGTCGGTGGTGATGGCCCCGGCCTGGACGTTGGTGTCCTCCGTATCGGCCGAGAAGCCGGTGACGTTCACCGTCAGCGTGGGCGTGCGATATTTGAACCCACCCTCCAGCTGTTCGACGATGTCATAACCGTCTTCCGGATCGGGCATGCTGCCGTCGGTCATACTGACCTTGCTCGAGAACAGCACCTTGTCCGCCCCCGCCCGCGCGCCGCGGCTATAGCGGGCGAACAGGGCGAACGGCTCGGACACCCGGAAATTAATTCCGCTAGAATAGCTAATGTAATCATAGTCATAGTCGACGGGCGCCGGTCGATCCAGCGGCGTGAACGCCGTCCGAGATTCCGCAAACGATATGACGCCGTCGCCATTGAAATCGACGGACGTCATGCCGACCCGCCCACCGCCCAGATCGGCCCCGTACAGCTGACCGCTGACCTGTCCCGTATCATAACGGACGCTGGCCCCGATCGCGATCCGACCGAACCGGTAGTTGACCGAGCCATAGGGCGCCGCGATCTCGTACTGGACATCATATTTCCGCCTGAAGAAGGCGGTGGCGCCCGAGCGGTTGAAGCCCAGATACCCGTCCTGCGACCTCAGCGCGCCGCCGGCCGTCCTGTAGTTGATCAGCGCGGACTGACCGTCGCCCGCAACATCCTGCAGATGGTTCGAATACAGCCAGTCGCTATTGTAGTTCTGGATCGAGTTATACAGCCCGCCCGTCACCGTCAGTTCGCCGCCCGGGAGGGTGAAGGCGCGCGTGGCGCGAAGGTCGCTGATGAAATTGCCCAGGTCGCTGGAATCGACCCGGTTCAACGCCGAGGCCACGACCAGACCATTGCCGTTGATGGACCCGAGGTTGGCGATAACCTGTCCCGCGTTCGGACCGGTCGCATAGGTGAATGTCCCGGTTCCCCCGCCCAGGGAGGCCGGCATGGCGCTGCCGGAATAGATGGCGGAAACCAGGTTGCGGGTCGTGCCGCCCGCGACTTTCGAGTAACGGGCGCGGTGTGTGAGGGTCCAGTCTCGGACATCAAACTGAGACTCCACGCCGATTGATCGCACGTGGGCGTCCTGACCCTGGCTGAGCGGAAACCGGGCCGGATTGTTGGCGCCGTCCAGAGTGATCAGATCCCCGAGGTAGCCTGCCAGCATGGAGTCGCGCCGAACATCATATCCGTTGAAGCTGCCGAAGTGCGGATCATCGTTGGTGCCGGTGATCCGCACCGGCCCCGGCAGATAGTGCGGCGACCTGTCATCCAGATATTTGCCGGACAGGCGGACATAGCCATTGGCGAACTTTTTGGTGAGGTTGAACTTTAACTGGCCGCCCTCATAGGCTTTGAAGCCGACGTCCCTCTGACCTTCGCCTGAGCGGTAAAAGCCGCCGATATGGAAGCGCAGAGTATCGGTGATGGGCGCGCCATAGTGGAAGTCCACTCTGTTGCTGTCATAGTCGAGCCCGGTCGTGACCTGGATCGCGCCGCCTTTGACCTGCCCCGTCTCGGAGATCAGGTTGATGACCCCGCCCGGCGAATTGGACGCGAAGGTCGAGGCCGAACCGCCCCGGATGGCCTCCACGGCCGCCAGATTGAAGTCGGCGCGGATGAAGATGTCCGTCGCGCCGTTGAAGAAGTCCCCGAACTCGAGGACCGGCAGCCCGTCTTCCTGGATCTGCATATATTTGGATCCGCCGGACGCCAGCGGAAGGCCGCGGATCGTGTAGGCGGAACTGCCGTCGCCGGTCGACGCCTCGGTTCGGATTCCGGGGACCGTACGCAGGATATCCCCCAGAGAACGGGCGCCGAGCACCTGGATCGCATCCTGCCTCAGCGCGCTGGTCGAAGTCGCACTGTCCAGCGGATCGCGACCACGGGCGACCCCCGTTGAAAAGACTTGCTGGGCGGCGGCGGCGGCGGGCGGGGCAGATCCCCCGTTCTGAGGCTGGGTGACGATGACATCTGCGGCAGCTGCGCCGTCGGGCTGCGCTGCATGGGCGGAAGTGAAGGCCGAAACAGCCAACACCGGGCCGATGGCAATGATTACTGTTTTCAATCGCACGAACAGTCCTCCAAACTGAATAGCTTTTTTGAGAGGACGTATCGACGTCAGTTAATGACGATATAAAACGTTGGTTTTTGATCGATAATTGCGTCTATTTAAGTATCCATACCTAGCCATTTATACGTATCAAGGCGCGATTCTTTCTGCATGAACCGACACTCTCAAGGAAACGGGGCGATTGTGGAAGCAGCCGGCTATTGTTCCGACTCGAACATATTCCCAAGCGGATTGGCCGGATCCCGCGCTCTCGGCGAGCCGGGGCAGAGCAACAGTTTCACCGTCCTCATGCCACGATCAATATGGGCCAGGTTCACGACGTCGCCGCGGGCCGCCTTTAACGGCGCTGGTCGGCGGTGGCGTCGCGGATGGCGTTGAACTCCGCTGTCGGCTTCCATGCCGGCCAGGTCTCGCTGTCGGCCACCGTCAGCCCCAGCCGATACAGCAGGTCCATGTTTTGCAGCGCCGCCGTGAAGTCATAGTCGGCCCGCCACTCGTCCGTCAGCTTGTGGTAATAGCGGCCCATCTGGGCTTCATAATAGGGCGTGCCGGCCTCCATGCCGCCCTCGACAAAATCGCGACCGCTCCACGGCATCAGGGCCGGCACCCCGCCCGCCGCAAAGTTGAAATGGTCGGAGCGGTAATAGAAGCCCTCCTTGGGATAGCCGTCGCCGGTCACGGCGCGCCCTTGACCCGCCGCGAACCGCGCCAGAATATCCTCCAGTTCCGACTTGCCGACGCCAAACACCGCCACGTCCCGCGTCGCCGGCGTGAAGGGCAGCATGTCGATATTGATGTCCGCCGCCGTCTTCGCCAGCGGATAGACTGGGTCGGCGGCATAGGCCTCCGAACCCAGCAATCCCTGCTCCTCGGCCGTTACGTGCAGGAAGACCACGGTGCGCTCGGGCGCCGGCCCCGCCTTGAAGGCCCGCGCCATCTCGATCAAGCCGGCTGTGCCCGAGGCATTGTCCCAGGCCCCGTTGTAGATGTCGTCGCCCTCGGCGTTCGGCTCCTTGGCCTTGCCGATGTGATCCCAATGGGCGGAATAGACGACATATTCGTCGGGTCGCGTCGTGCCTGGGATCTTCGCCAGCAGATTGTTCGAGTGAATCACCTCGGTCGACTCGGCAATATCCAGCGACAGCCTGGCCTCCAGAGCGACGGCGCCGCCGAGGCCGGCCGTCTTGGCGCGTGCGACCGCTTCCGTCAGGGCCGCCCCTCCGAGGGCGGTTCCTGTCGCCGTATTGATGGAGCCGGTGAAGCGCGCATCGGCTGAGCCCTTGACCGTCATTTGCGGCCGGGTCGCGCCGCCGACAGCGCGTCGCCAGCGGCTGTCCTCTTGCTGCAAGGTGATGACGCCCACGGCCCCGCGCTTCAGCGCCTCCTGCATCTTATGTTCGGTCGATCCGTAGAAGTTCGGATCGTCGCCCAGAGGTTCGGGTTGCCCGCGCAGAATGACAACGACCTTTCCGGTCAGATCGGCGTCTCCATAATCGTCCCACCCAGGTTCCGGCGCCACGACACCATAGCCGGCGAAGACCAGCGGCAGGTCTTCCAGTTTCAGCACAGGATCATTCCGACCGGCGCGCAGGGTGATGTCCGTGCCCGAGATCAAGTCATGGCGCGCGCCGTCCGGCCCGGTCCAAGCGGCCGTCGGCGCCCTTTCGGGCTTGAACCGCACCAGATCGACCGGCTGGAGCCAGGCGTCGTCCCGCCCGCCCGGCGCCAGCCCCAGGGCTTCATACTGCGCCTGGAGATAGGCCAGGGTCAGGCGTTCGCCGACCAGGCCGGGGAAACGCCCCTCCAGCTCATCGGCAGACAGGTATTTGATGTGATCCGACAGCCGCTGTGCGCTGAACTCGGGCGTCGTGGCGGACGCCGTCGCGAAAGCGTCGTCGGGTGCGGGCGCCGCGCTGACCGGAACGGTGGCGCAGACCGCTAGAAACAGCGCCGCCAGCGCCACGGAACCACGACGAAAGGACATGAGCCTGGCTCGACAATAGGATCAAAGAAATATGGGCCGGGAGCGTGTCCCGGCCCGCGAAAACCTCAGCGACGCTGGGCGGCCGTCGTGGCGCGCACCGGGGCGAACTCAGAGCCCGTCTTCCATTCCGGCCAGTCGCGGCCGTTGGCCAGGGCGCGGCCCACATCATAGAAGACCGTCAGATCCTCCATCATGCCGCGATAGTCCCAGTTCGGCGACCATTCGTCCGCCGCCTGGTGGTAGCGTTTGGCGCCATATTCGGCGCGGTCGGCCTGACGCTGGGCGATCGGCTCGTCGCGGAAGTCGCCCCGGCTGCCCGCATAGGCCATCGGCACGCCGCGCTTGGCCAGGGGGAAGTGGTCGGAACGATAATAGGTGCCGGCCGCGTTTTCATAGTCCGGCGCCAGGGTGCGGCCCTGGGGCTGAATCGCCGCCGCAAGCCGCTCGTCGAAGTCGGACTGGCCGTAGCCGGTGACGCCCAGCTCGGCGACGCGGCCGTAGACGTTCATCGAATCCATGTTGAACCCGCCGACTGTCTTGGCCAGCGGATAGACCGGGTTCACGGCGTAGTATTCCGAGCCCAGCAGACCACTTTCCTCAGCGGTGAAGCTGATCATCACCACCGACCGTTCGGTGCGGGGGCTGCGTCCATACATCCGCGCCAGTTCCAGCAGGCCGGCGGTGCCCGAGGCGTTGTCGACGGCGCCGTTGAAGATCCGGTCGCCCGTCGCGTCCGGCTCGCCCATGCCGATGTGATCCCAGTGGGCGGTGTACAGCACCGTTTCGTCCGGGTGGGTCGTGCCCGGCAGGCGGGCGATGACATTGTGGCTGGTGACCTGGTTGGTCGCCACATCGAACTCGGTCGAGAAGCCGGCGCCGGGCAGGGCCACGGGCTGGAAGTCGCGGCTGCGCGCCTGGACCTTCAGCGCCTCGAAATCCAGCCCCGCGCGGCGGAACAGGTCCACCGCCACATCGCGCTGGATCCAGCCCTCCATCGGCACGCGCTCGGCCGCCGCATTGGGCCTCAGGATGTCGAACTGGGGCACGCCCCACGAGTTGGCGACGGTCGCCCAGCCGTAAGAGGCCGGCGCCGTCTCATGGACGATCAGAACGCCCGCCGCGCCGTGCTTGGCCGCCTCTTCGTACTTGTAGGTCCAGCGGCCATAATAGGTCATGGCCTTGCCGCCGAAGGTGTTCAGCGCCGGCTCGTCGAAGTCGGCGTCATTGACCAGGACGACCAGGATCTTGCCGCGCAGGTCCTGGCCCTTGAAGTCGTTCCAGTTCCGCTCGGGCGCCGTAATGCCGTAGCCGACAAAGACCAGGGGCGCGTCCTTCAGACTGACGTGCTGCGCCGGACGGCGGGTCGAGATGGCGACCTCCCGCCCCTGGGTCATCGGCAAGCTCCAGTCCCCCAGCTTCAGCGAGGCGCGGACATTGGATTGCACGAACCGGTTCAGGATGACGTCCTGGGTCCACTGACCGTTCGGCCCGCCCGGTTGGAAGCCGGCGGCGGCGTACTGTGTGCTCAGATACTGGACGACCTTGTCTTCGGCCGGGGTGGCGATGCCGCGTCCCTCGAAAGCGTCGCTGGAAAGGATGCGGATATCCTCTGAAATCCGCGCGGCGTCGAACGAAGCTGCGGCCCGATCCGGTCCGGCGGTGGCGCAGGCGGACAGGGTGACGCCGGCCAGCAGCACGGCGGCGAAGGAAGAGACGATACGCATAAACACTTGGCCCCACAGCCGGAAATGAAGTCGCCGACCCTAGGGGGCGAAATCCGTCATGTCGATTCCATGTCAGCCGCCATTTGTCGCAATCAAAAGCCCGCCGAAGCGGACTTCGGCGGGCTGATGATCGGGTGCTGGAAGCCGACGCCTAGTGGGCGACACCCTTCCAGACGCGGCGATAGCTGGCGTAGGTGACGCCGGCGAAGATCAGCAGGAACAAGATCACCCCGAACCCAGCCTGTTTGCGTTCGACCATCTTGGGTTCAGAGGTCCAGGCGATGAAGGCAGCGACGTCCTTGGCATACTGGTCCACCGTCTGGGGCGAGCCGTCGTCATAGGTCACCTGGCCAGCCCGCAGCGGCGCCGGCATGGCGATGAAGCCGCCCTCCGGCACATGGTGCTTGTCCCCGGTCCAGAAGGGCGTCAGGTCGCCGGCCATATAGGGGTTGTAGTGCTGCCCTTCCCGGATCGTCAGGCCCGCCGGCGCCGCGCGATAGCCCGACAGCAGCGAGTAGATGTAGTTGGCGCCGTCGTGACGGGCCTTGGCCATGACCGATAGATCAGGCGGGGCCGCTCCGCCGTTGCCTGCGGCGGCGGCCGTGGCGTTCGGATAGGGGCTGCGGAACTTGTCGGCGGGCGTCGCGTCGCGCTGGATCGGTTCGCCGGTCTCACTGTCGATATCCGGGACCTGAACCTGTTTGGCCAGGGCCTTGACCACCGGATTGTCGTTCGGGTTCGGATATTTCGGATTCCAGAACGGCCCGTGGCGATCACCCAGATTGCGATAGTGCATCAGGTTCATGCCGTGACAGGCCGAACAGACCTCCTGATAGACCTTGTAGCCGCGCTGAAGCTGGCCCTGATCATAGACGCCGAACGGTCCCTCGAAGCTGAACCCGCCCGAGCGCGGATGGGCAGCCCCGCCCGAAGCCAGGGCCGGGGCTGCGGCCAGCAGGCCGAGGGCCACGGCCGCCGACGCGATGAGCCTGGACATCGAGGCGTTGATTTTCACGGTCATCATGGCCCTCACCCCTTCTTCTCAGGCGAGGCCGGAGCGAGCGCCGGCATCGCGTCCGCACCCGTCAGGACCGGCTCGGAAATAGTGGCCGGGATCGGCAGGGGCGTCTCCTTCAGGCCGACGAAGGGCATGATGACCAGGAAGAACAGGAAGTAGTAGGCCGTGAACAGCCGCGTCAGCCACAGATAGGAGTTGATGTTGCCGTCAAAGAGATTGAAGCCCGCAACACCCGGAATGACCTGGGCGTCCGGCAGCTGACCACCGCACCAGCCCAGGCCGACGCCGACCACCAGGAAGATGAAGAAGAAGGACCGCATGGTCGGCCGATAGCGCATCGACCGCACCTTGGAGGTATCCAGCCAGGGCAGGACGAACAGCACGCCGATGGCGGCGAACATGGCCACCACGCCGCCGAACTTGTCCGGGATGGCGCGCAGGATGGCGTAGAAGGGCAGCATGTACCACTCGGGCACGATGTGCGCCGGGGTCTGCAGCGGGTTGGCCGGGATATAGTTGTCGGCGTGGCCCAGGGCGTTCGGCTGATAGAAGACGAAGATCGCGAACAGCAGCAGGAACAGGATGATCGCGAACCCGTCCTTCAGCGTGAAATAGGGGTGGAAGGGCAGCATGTCCTTCTTCGAGCGATCGGCGGGGATCAGGATGCCGACCGGATTGTTCTGACCCGCCGAGTGCAGCGCCCATAGGTGCAGGACGACACAGCCCAATATGGCGAAGGGCAGCAGATAGTGCAGCGAGAAGAAGCGGTTCAGCGTCGCATTGTCGATCGCCGGTCCGCCGCGCAGCCAGATCAGGATCGGCTCGCCGATCACCGGAATGGCCCCGATCAGATTGGTGATCACCTCAGCGCCCCAGAAGGACATCTGGCCCCAGGGCAGGACGTACCCCAGGAAGGCCGTGGCGATCATCAGGAAGAAGATCACGCAGCCGATGATCCAGATCATCTCGCGCGGCGCCTTGTAGGAGCCGTAGTACAGGCCCCGCAGCATGTGCAGATAGACGGCGATGAAGAACATCGACGCGCCGTTGGCGTGGACATAGCGGATCAGCCAGCCGCCGTTGACGTCGCGCATGATCCGCTCGACCGAGGCGAAGGCCAGATCGACCTGCGGCGTATAGTGCATGGCCAGAACGATGCCGGTGACGATCTGCGTCATCAGGCACAGGGCCAGAATGCCGCCGAAGGTCCACCAGTAGTTCAGGTTTCTGGGTGTCGGCAGCGACATATAGTCGGCGCCGAAGCGGATGATCGGCAGCCGGGTGTCCAGCCACTTCTCGATGCCCGTTTTCGGGACGTAGGTGGATTCGTGTTCGCTCATGTCCTCCCCCTCAACCGATCTTGACGCGGGTATCGGACGCGAACTCGTAGTCCGGCACCACCAGGTTCAGGGGCGCCGGTCCTTTCCTGATCCGCCCGGACGCATCATAGTGCGAACCGTGGCAGGGGCAGAACCAGCCGCCGTAGTCGCCGGCCCCGAAGGTCGGAACACAGCCCAGATGGGTGCAGGATCCAACCACAACCAGATATTTCTCGTGGCCCGGCTTGGTGCGCTCGGCGTCGGTCTGGGGCTGTTTCAGGCCCGGCGCGTGGTCGTCGGCAATCACGCGCTGCAGTTCTGCCGGGGTGCGATACCGCACGAACACCGGTTTGCCCTGCCATTTGATGACGACCTGCTGGCCCTCCTGCACCTTGGTCAGATCGAACTCGATCGAGGCCAGGGCCAGGGTGTCGGCGGCGGGGTTCATCTGGTTGATCAGGGGCCAGGCGATCATCGCCCCGGCGCCGACCGCAGCGGCGCCCGCTGCGATATGGATGAAGTCGCGGCGATTCGGATCGCCCTCGCCTTCCGGAATCACACCCGTCTCGGCCACGTTTCACCTCTCGAAGACCGCCGGGAGCGCCTGTATTGGCGTTCCTCTTTTGCGGCACGAACCCTAAAATCGAGACCCAGTATTCCCCCCGGCCTGTATTTGCGGCCTATGACCGCAAGTCGCTGACGTTTCTTGCGAAACGTTCGCAGACAGACCGCGACAAACCCCCAGGCCGCGTATAATAATGGATTAGAATGCGTCTCGCCCTTTTTCAACCTGACATTCCTCAGAACGTCGGCGCCTGCATCCGGCTATCGGCCTGTTTCGGGGTCGAACTGCACGTCGTAGAGCCCACAGGCTTCCGTTTCGACGACCGCGCCATGAAGCGGGCGGCCTTGGACTATGGCCCCCTGTCGCATATGCGCCGCCATGCCGACTGGGACGCCTTTCAGCGCGACCGCCCCGCTGGACGACTGATTCTGTTCACCACACGAGGGGCCACCCCCCTGCCCGATTTCGTCTTTCAACCCGACGACACGCTTCTGTTCGGCAAGGAAACCTCCGGCGCGCCGGACTATGTCCACGCCGCCGCCGACGCCCGGGTCGTGATTCCGCTGCGGCCGGAGGCGCGCTCGCTGAACTTGTCGGTCACCGCAGGAATCGCCCTGTGGGAGGGACTGCGCCAGACCGGCGGCGTCGGTTAGAGGACGATTGTCCTGCCGATTCGGATAGCGTCCAGAAAGTCGGCGTCGTGGCTGGCCACGACCAGGGCGCCGTCATAGACCGACAGGGCGCCCTCGACGGCCGCGACCGAGTCCAGGTCCAGATGATTGGTCGGCTCATCCAGAATCAGCAACTGCGGCGGCGTCGCCCCCGTCATGACGCAGGCCAGGGCCGCGCGCAGCCGTTCGCCGCCCGACAGAGCCCCGACCTTGCGATGCGCCATGGCGTTCCGGAACAGGAACCGCGCCAACGCCGCCTGGGCGTCGTTGAGCGAGCCTTCGGGATTGAGCCGCCGCCAGGCCTCAACCAGGGTTTCGTCCGGCTTCAGGATCGCGGCTTCCTGATCCAACAGCACCGCGCGGACCGGCCGTTCCACCCGCCCCGTCGTCGGCTCGAGCGCGCCGGACATCAACCGCAGCAGGGTCGTCTTGCCCGCGCCGTTGCGACCGACGACGCCGGTGCGCTCAGGCCCGAACGTCAGGCTCAGATTATCGAAAAGCGTAACGCCGTCAGGCGTCCTAGCGGCGACCTTGGCGAGGGTCGCGAGCGCGGACGGGGACCCGTTTCGGCTTGGGCTGGTTGGCATGGAGGATCACGAGCAGCATGGCGGACAGGGCGGAACCGGTGGCCAATGCGATGATCATGATCGTCAAACCTTCTGCAAAACGCGTCAGAACAAGGAGGATGGGTCGTAATCCTGAAATGTGCAAGTCTGGCGTCGAACACGGCCGCGTGAGGTTGGGCGGATCGTCCAGTGGCGCGAGCTTCAACGCCCGGCTATTCCCCGCCTTATGGAAAGTCGCTTCCGCATCGAAGACCCCGCCGGGGCCGCCGCCCGCCGCGAGGCGACCGTTCAGCGTCTGCGCGACGAGACCGGCATAGACGAGGCCATGATCGACGCCCTGGTCGAGGGCTTCTACGCCCGCGTCCGCACCGATCATCTCATCGGCCCGATCTTCGCCGAGCGCATAGACGATTGGGGCCCGCATCTGGCGCAGATGAAGCTGTTCTGGTCGTCTGTCGCCCTATCGACCGGCGTCTATCAGGGGCGGCCGATGCCGAAACACCTGCCCTTGCCCATCGACGCCCGCCATTTCGACCGCTGGTTGGAGGTTTTCGTCGAGACCGCACGAGACCTGTGCCCGCCCGTCGCCGCCGCCCACTTCATCGAACGCGCCCGCCGCATCGCCGAAAGCCTGGAACTGGGGATCGCGACCGCCAACGGGGTGATGCTGGCCAAGGGCGAGCGGTTCGTGCGGCCGACCCAGGGTTGGACGCCGGATTAGATCAGGCTGGCCAATCGTCCCGCGAATGCCAATCCTCTCGTGAGTGGATGTCGTGCGAGACGACGACGCGCCGCTGCTCCACCCGATAGATAATCACATAGGCGCCCTCGCCGAATGGCGCCTTCAGCCGGCGGTCGTATTCGTCGATCTGCTGGCCCCGGTTCGGCATATCGGAAAGCGAACGCAGCGCTTCCTTGACCACGGCGCGCATACGCTCGACGGCCGATGGAGCGGCCTCAGCCAGGAAAGATGTCAGTCGCAGCAGATCCCGTTGCGCAGACGGGAGCACCACGACCGTGAACCTCATCTCGCCTTCGCGCGTAGTTTCTCGTCGAGAGCGGCGTCGAACGCGGCCAACGCATCTTCGAGCGGAATAGTCTCCCCCGTGCGCTCATATTCCGCCCAGCGCTCCGCATCTTCAGCGACCCAGGCGGCCGGATATTCGCGCATTCCGCCGATACTGATATCGCCGATCACGCCGTCCATCAGTTGCAAAGCATAGGCCGTCGGGTCCACGCCCGCCGCCTCGGCCGCCGCCTTCAGCCGCCGCGCCTGATCTTCGTTCAGGTGGATGTCGAAACCCTCGGCCATGGCGCGACGATAACTCACCGCGCCCAGCGCAGCAATGTTCGCACATTGTTCTTGCTTCAATCCTGCGATTCATCCCCATATAGCGATGTCGCGCCGGACCCGCCCGGCCCTTCCCGCGTTCTCCGGACAGCATGACCGAAAAGCACAATTTCATCCGCGTTCGCGGCGCCCGCGAGCATAACCTCAAGGGCGTGGATCTCGACATCCCGCGCGAGCAGTTGGTGGTGATGACCGGCCTGTCGGGCTCGGGCAAATCCTCGCTGGCGTTCGACACCATCTACGCCGAGGGCCAGCGCCGCTATGTCGAGAGCCTGTCGGCCTATGCGCGCCAGTTCCTGGAGCTGATGGGCAAGCCGGACGTGGACCTGATTGAGGGCCTGTCCCCGGCCATCTCCATTGAGCAGAAGACGACGTCCAAGAACCCGCGCTCGACCGTCGGCACGGTGACCGAGATCCACGACTATATGCGCCTGCTGTGGGCGCGGGTCGGCGTACCCTATTCGCCGGCCACCGGCCTGCCGATCGAGAGCCAGACCATCAGCCAGATGGTCGACAAGCTGGTCGCCCTGCCCGACGGCGAACGCATCCTGCTGCTCGCCCCCGTCGTTCGGGGCAGGAAGGGCGAGTACAAGAAGGAAATCGCCGAGTGGCAGCGTCAGGGCTTCCAGCGGCTGAAGATCGACGGCCAGTTCTACGCCATCGACGAAGCCCCGACGCTGGACAAGAAGTTCAAACACGACATCGACATCGTCGTAGACCGGATCGTCACCAAGCCGGACCAGGAAGCCCGCTACGCCGACAGTCTACAGACCGCCCTGGGTCTGGCCGACGGCATCGCCAACGCCGAGTGGGCCAGCGTCGCCGAGGGCGAGACCGCGCCGCGCAGCCTGCTGTTTTCCGAGCGGTTCGCCTGTCCGGTGTCCGGCTTCACGATCAGCGAGATCGAGCCGCGGCTGTTCTCGTTCAACAATCCCTTCGGCGCCTGCCCGGTTTGCGACGGCCTGGGCGTCAAGCTGGCCTTCGACGCCGACCTGGTGATCCCGGATCGCGACAAGAGCCTGCACAAGGGCGCCGTCGCCCCCTGGGCGCGCGGCCCCTCGCCCCTCTATACCCAGACGCTGCAGTCGCTCAGCCGCCACTACGGCTTCTCGATGGACGTCGCGTGGCGCGAACTGCCCGCCCAGGCGCACAAGGCGATCCTGTACGGAACCGGCGCCGAGAAGATCAAATTCACCTACGACGACAACGCCCGCAAATACGAGGTCTCCAAGCCGTTCGAGGGCGTGCTGCCGAACCTGGAGCGTCGCTGGCGCGAGACCGACAGCGCCTGGGTGCGCGAGGAGCTGGCTCGCTATCAGTCCGAGACCCCATGCGACGCCTGCCACGGCAAGCGGCTGAAGCCCGAGGCCTTGGCGGTCAAGGTTGGGGGGCAGGACATCGCCGACGTCTCCACCCTATCGATCAAGAAGGCCTACGACTGGGTCCAAGCCCTGCCTGAGGCGCTCAGCGACAAGCAGATGGAGATCGGCCGGCGCATCCTGAAGGAGATCGGCGACCGGCTGCGGTTCCTGAATAACGTCGGCCTCGACTATCTGTCGCTGTCGCGCGCCTCCGGCACCCTGTCGGGCGGCGAGAGCCAGCGCATCCGACTGGCGTCCCAGATCGGTTCGGGCCTGACCGGCGTCCTCTATGTGCTGGACGAGCCCTCCATCGGCCTGCACCAGCGCGACAACACCCGCCTGCTGGAAAGCCTCAAGGGCCTGCGCGACCTGGGCAATTCCGTGCTCGTCGTCGAGCATGACGAGGAGGCCATCCTGACCGCCGACTATGTCATCGACATGGGCCCGGCCGCCGGCGTCCACGGCGGCGAGGTCTGCGCCGAGGGCACGCCGGCTCAGGTCATGGCCAATCCGAAGTCGCTGACCGGCAAATATCTGACCGGCGAGCGCGAGATCGAGATCCCCGTCGACGGCCGTCGTCCCATCGACCGCAAGCGGATGCTGAAGATCAGCGGCGCCAGCGGCAACAACCTCAAGAGCGTGACCGGCGAAATCCCCGTCGGCGTCTTCACCTGCATCACCGGCGTGTCCGGCGGCGGCAAGTCCACCTTCACCATCGAGACCCTGTACAAGGCCGCCGCGCGCCGCCTGAACAATGCGTCCGAAGCCCCCGCCCCCTTCGACCGGATCGAGGGGCTGGAGCATTTCGACAAGGTCATCGACATCGACCAGTCGCCCATCGGCCGCACCCCGCGCTCGAACCCGGCGACCTACACCGGGGCCTTCGGTCCCATCCGCGACTGGTACGCCGGCCTGCCGGAATCCAAGGCCCGCGGCTATGGCCCTGGCCGGTTCAGCTTCAACGTCAAGGGTGGCCGCTGCGAGGCCTGCCAGGGCGACGGCGTCATCAAGATCGAGATGCACTTCCTACCCGACGTCTATGTCACCTGCGACGTCTGCAAGGGCAAACGCTACAACCGCGAGACGCTGGAGATCGTATTCAAGGGCAAGTCGATCTCGGACGTGCTGGACATGACGGTCGAGGAGGCCGCGACCTTCTTCAAGGCCGTGCCGCCGATCCGCGACAAGATGCTGACGCTGGAGCGCGTGGGCCTGGGCTACGTCAAGGTCGGCCAGCCCGCCACCACCCTGTCGGGCGGCGAGGCCCAGCGGGTCAAGCTATCCAAGGAACTGGCCAAACGCGCCACCGGCCGCACCCTGTACATCCTCGACGAGCCGACCACCGGCCTGCATTTCGAGGACACCCGTAAACTGCTTGAGGTGCTTCAGGAACTGGTCGAGGCCGGCAACACCATCGTGGTGATCGAGCACAATCTCGATGTCATCAAGGTCGCCGACTATCTGCTCGACTTCGGCCCCGAGGGCGGCGACGGCGGCGGCGAGATCGTCGCGGTCGGCACGCCCGAACAGGTGGCGGGCAACACCGCCAGCTGGACCGGCAAATACCTCAAGGAGGTGCTGGACCGGCACGAGACCCGCCGCAAGGCGCGGGTCGCGGCCTTGGGCGGATCGGTGGAGCCGGCGAAGAAGAAGCGGGCGAAGGCGCCAGCCTGACGGTCAGGCGATGTCGCGAACAGTGGCGGCGAACGGCGTCCACAGCAGCACCGAAACCAGCATCGCGCCAAACGGAATCAGCAGAAGCAGCAGCAGGTTGGGAAGCAGCGCACCCGCGCCTGTTCCCCCGAGGGCGGCGGCCAGAGGCCAACCGATCAGGAACAACAGCACCACGACGAAAAGCGCCATGACGAAGGCCAGGACCGTGATCCCCAGCAGCGGCCAAAAGACGCGCCCCGACATGCGCCAGCCTTCAGCAAAGCTGAACTTGTGACGCTTCAACGTCAAAGGGGCGATCAGCGACAGCCGCACGCTGAGAAACACAGATAGGGCCAGGCCCAGGAGATTGAAGAAGAAGCCCCCAAGCAACCCCAAGGCCTCGCTCGAAAATCGAACCAGGAACTCGCTGGCGCTGCTGACGGCAAAACTGATCGCTGTGACGATGATCGTGACAAGGAGCAGACGAAGCTCATCGCGCCCCAGACGCAGGAAGCCATACGCCTTGTTCTCCGGCTCGAGCACGGCGCGATAGACCGCCGCCGAGACGATGGACTGCACCCCGATCACGAAGGGCGCGGCCATGGCCGTCATCAGATAAACCGCCCGCGTGGCCTCGGCGGAAAGCGCGGAGGGATCCCCCGCCGCCGACTGGATTTCGGCGGCATAGGGCGCCGCGATGGGAACGGCGACCATCGAGGCTATGAATAGTCCCGCCAGCCAGACAAGCGCCCAGAGCAGAATGGGCAAGGGGTTGCCGCGGGTGACGCGAAATCCCTCAAAGGCCGCGTCTGTCGCGGAAAAGCTCATGATCAACTCCAGCCCAAATCATCGGGTCGCCGTCGAGGCGCGATGCACGGTCAACCGCTTAGACCGAACCGTCTCTGACGTCGCGGGCCTTCTAGCTTTCTGTCGAAGGCGGCGTCCAGTATTCCAGTCGCAGATAGGCCGCGCCGAGGAAGCCCATCGTGAGGGGCGCTTCCAGGCCGCACAGAACCACCGCCCACACGACCCAGCCGAAGAGGCCGGACAGCAAGCCTGCGCTTGTCAGGATCAACAGCGCGATCTTGGGCAGGCCGACCACGAACAGTCCGCCCAGCAAAGGCCAGAAACTGCCCTGCGCAATCCCCATGCTGTTCAGCGAGACCATATGGCCGCGCCCCAGGGTCGCCGGGGCGAACAAGGCCAGACGCACGCCCATCACCAGAAGGCCGAAAAGGGCCAGCAGGGTCACGACCGCCAGCAAAGCCAGCTTCCACGCCGGACCGACCGCCCCCCAGTGCCGCTGATTGATCGCCTCGGCGTCCAGGCCCGCCATGCCGAACACCGCCAGCAGCAGCAGGGCGACGACGGACAGGATCATCGCCATGAAGACGGCGCACAACAGCGCGGCGCCAAGCAACCGCAGTTCCGGCAGGCCGAACTGAAGCCCCGCCGGTCCCAGGCCCAGCCGCTTCGCCGTCGTCGCGTCATCGCTGACGGCGATCCGCGTCAGGGCGCCGATCAGCACCAGGCTCCCGGCCAGACCGAAGGGGGCCCAGATCAGGCTGACCGCGCCTAAGGCCAGATAGGCAAAACTCCACACCACAGCGCAGGCCAGGATCGCACCCCATGCGCCCTTCCAAGCGCGCGGAAGCCCCGCGAAGGCCGCCGACAGGGCTTGGCCCAGCCGCAGATGCCGATGACTGCTCACGCTCACGCCCCCATATCCCCGCCTCTGACATAGCAGGGGATCATGACATCACGCCAGACGGCCGCTAGAAGGCCGCGATGACTGCTTCCCCCTCTCCTTCCCCCATCCACGTCATCGGCGGCGGCCTCGCCGGGTCTGAGGCCGCCTGGCAGATCGCTCAGGCCAGCGTGCCCGTCATCCTGCACGAGATGCGCGGCGTGCCCGGCGTCAAGACCGACGCCCACCAGACCGACGGCCTGGCCGAACTGGTCTGTTCCAACTCCTTCCGGTCGGACGACTGGGAGCACAATGCGGTCGGCCTGCTGCACGCCGAGATGCGGGCGCTCGACTCGATCATCATGGCCTGCGGCGACGTCAACCAGGTGCCGGCGGGCGGCGCCCTGGCGGTGGACCGCGACGCCTTCTCCGCCGCCGTGACGGCGAAACTGGCGGCCCACCCGCTGATCACCATCGTGCGCGAGGAGATCGCAGGCCTGCCGCCGCAGGAGTGGGACAATGTCATCGTCGCCACCGGCCCCCTGACCTCGCCCGCCCTGGCCGAGGCCATCCTGAAGGCGACCGGCGAGGAAAGCCTGAGCTTCTTCGACGCCATCGCCCCCATCGTCCACGCCGACAGCATCGACTTCGACATCGCCTGGCGTCAGTCGCGCTATGACAAGGAGGGCCCCGGCGGAGACGCCGCCGCCTACGTCAACTGCCCGATGGACAAGGTCCAGTACGAGGCCTTCATCGACGCCCTGCTGAACGGCCCCAAGGCCGAGTTCAAGGATTGGGAGCACGTCCCCTATTTCGACGGCTGCCTGCCGATCGAGGTCATGGCCGAGCGGGGCCGCGAGACCCTGCGTCACGGCCCGATGAAGCCGGTCGGCCTGACCAATCCGCGCGATCCCCTGGTCAAGGCCTACGCCATCGTCCAGCTGCGCCAGGACAACGCCCTGGGCACATTGTTCAACATGGTCGGCTTCCAGACCAAGCTGAAGCACGGGGTCCAGGCCGAGACCTTCCGCATGATCCCCGGCCTCCAGAACGCCCAGTTCGCGCGCCTGGGCGGCCTGCACCGCAACACCTATCTGAACAGCCCCCAGCTGCTGGACAAGCAGTTGCGCCTCAAGGCCATGCCCCGCCTGCGCTTCGCGGGCCAGGTCACCGGGGTCGAGGGCTATGTCGAGAGCGCCGCCATGGGCCTGCTGACCGGCCGTCTCGCCGCCGCCCAGGCTTTGGGCCGCGACCTTGCCGCTCCGCCGCCCGAGACCGCCATGGGCGCCCTGGTCGAACACATCACCGGCGGGCACCTGGAAGGCTCGAAATTCCAGCCGATGAACATCAACTACGGCCTTCTGCCCCCGCTGGAGGCGCCCAAGGTCGACGAAGAGGGCAAGAAGATCCCGCTGAAGGAACGCGGCCGGGCCAAGAAGCGGCTGCAAAGCATCCGGGCGATGGACAGCCTGAAGGCTTGGCGGGACGCGGGCTGAGGCTCAGCCCCAGTGGGGTGGGCGCGCCCCGCCCCATCACTCCACCGCTTGTCCCCAGGTCGCTTTGACAATCAGATCGCCCGTTTGAGGGGGCGGCGGTTAGGCAGGACTGGCTCCGATCGTGTCCGCAAGGCAACAGTGGAAGCCTTTGATCAATCATGACGAAAGCTTCACATCTCAGCCACGGATCAGCCATGGACACACGGCCTTAATGTGAATGTGGCAGGTTCGCCACGGTTGCTCATTCTCCGCTTCAGCGGGGATAGGCTGGCCGTGACGATCGTTGTCACTGGGCCTCCTCCCTCCTCTTCGTCTGGCGCCGACTTGACCTTCGCAACCGCGATCCGCCTTCCGTCGTTCCGATCGCGCAGCCGCCCGCTGCGTGTGTTGAAACGCTGGGCGCTTATGGCTGGCGGGCTTTTCGTGGTTCTGCTGGGCATTCTGATCGCTCCCCTGCCCGGCCCCGGCGGCGTGCCCGTCATCGCCGTCGGTCTGATGCTCATCCTGAAGAGCTCGTTCTGGGCCAAGCGTCAGTTCATCCGCGCCCAGTACGCCCGCCCCAAGTGGGTCTATCCCTTCCGCCGACTCATGCGGAAGAAGCCCGAGTTCGCGCCGGTCTTCTGGCAGCAGGCCCTGCGCGCGGAAAAGATCGTGCTTAAGAGGCCCCGCCGTCGCCTGATCCGGGCGCGGAAGAGGTTGCGCCGGTATTTCCGCAGGCTTTTCCGTTAGTTCAGCGGATATATCGCGGTTGCGTTGTTGCAACTGCTAACCACATCATCGTGAACGCCGTTCTCCCTCTACAGGCGTATCGTACGCGGGCGTTATCAGAGAACCACCAATGCGTTGGGAGGCGCTAAGGTCATGATGTCACGCGTACAAAAGGGCATGATTGCGGGTCTCGCCGCCACCATCGCCGTTTCCTTGCTTGAAATACCCAATCTGTTCCTCAACTGGTTCGATCCATTCCAGGGGGTGATCGCCACCATGATCGGCATGCCCGGCAACATGGCCGTCGGCTGGGCGATCCATGCCGTCAGCGGCGTCTTCATCCTGGGGCCGCTGTTTGGGATTCTGTGTCCCCGCCTGCCCACCGACACCCCGGAAACCAAGGGCATAGTCTTCGCCGTCGGGGCCTGGGTGGTGATGATGGGCGCCATCACGATGTTCGGCGACTACCGCACCTTCACCGCAGCGGCCGGCTTCGGCACCTTCGGCTGGTTGCTGATCACCCATGCGGTGTTCGGCATCGTGCTGGGCAATGTCTATGCCCGACTGGTGACGCGCGAGAGGCGGCATGCGGCCGATTTCCTGAACGGCGCCACCGCCCACTGACAGCGGTCAACCGAAATAAGAAAAGGCCCCCAGCGACGCCGGGGGCCTTTTTTTCGTTCGGCTGAGCCAGCCGTACTCAGTTCAGGCGATCGCCGATCTGGGCGATGGCGGCGTCCAGCAGCGGGTCCTTGGCGCCGCCGGCGAGGCGGGCGGCCAGGATCTGTTCCGCAGCCTTTGCGGCCAGGTCGGCGGCGGCGGCCTTGACCTCGGCCGAGGCCTGGGCCTCCGCCTGGGCGATGCGGGCCTCGGCCATCTTCTGGCGACGGGCCAGGGTCTCTTCCAGCTTAGCCTTGGAATCGACTTCCAGACGACGGGCGTCGGCTTCCGCCTGGGCCATCATCTCGGCGGCCTGAGCCTCGGCCTCGGCCTTCTCCTTGCGGATCTGGGCCAGAAGGGCTTCTGCCTCGGCGCGCAGGCGGGCGGCCTCGTCCAGGTCGGCCTGGATCTTGGCGCCCTTGGCGTCCAGTTGGGCGGCGGCGATCTTGGGCACGCCGGCGGCGATCAGGATGCCGAAGAAGATCAGCAGGCCGATGCCGACCCAGATCTCCGCATTGGCGAAGCTCCAGATGCCGTGTTCGAAGATCAGGTTCATCAGACGGCTCCCTTGGCCGTAGCCACCTCGGCCGCAGTGGCGGCCTTGCCGGTCAGGCGCTCCACCATGGCGGCGGCGGCGTCGGAGGCGATGGTCGCGACATTGGCCATGGCCGCGTCGCGCGTCTTGCCGATGGCGGTCTCGGCCTCGGCGATGCGGGCGTTGACGACGGCTTCTTCAGCCGCCTGACGGGCGTTGGCGTCTTCGGTCACGCGCGCCTTGGCGGCGGCGGCCATGGCGCGGGCGTCGGCGCGGGCCTTGGCGACCTCGGCCTGAGCCTGGGCGGCCTGTTCGGCGGCCTCGGCCTGGACCTGACGCGCGGTGGCGACGGCGTTGGAAATCGTATCGGCCCGTTCGCCCATCACCTTGCGAAGGCGAGGCGCGAAGACCTTGGAGACCAGAACGTACAGGACGACGAACAGGATCAGCAGATAGCCGATCTGGCCCGCCCAGTGTTCGAACTGGAATTGCGGCAGGCCGCCCGAGCCGTGCTCGGCGGCGGTCGCCGTCTCGGCGTGCAGGTCCGCTTCGACCGAAGCGGGAAGCGCGTCGTTGGTGTGGGTGCTGGCCATGAACCGTCTGCTGCAGAATCAGATGAAACGGCGCGCGGGCGAACCCCGCGCGCCGGTATCGGCTGATATCAGCCGAAGATCATCAGGATGCCGAGCACGAAGGCCAGGATGCCCAGGGCTTCGGCCAGGGCGGCGCCCACGAACAGGTTGCCGACTTGGCCGGCGGCGGCCGACGGGTTGCGCAGGGCGCCGGCCAGGAACTGGCCGAAGATGTTGCCCACGCCCAGGGCCGAACCGATCATGCCCAGGGTGGCGAGACCAGCGCCGATGTACTTCGCGGCTTCAGCGTCCATGATTGTATTCCTAGATTAAGTCGTTGGTGGTTGGGGTGAAGAGACTGGTCCGGCCCTTAGTGGGCGTGGTCCAGGTTGACCACATCATTCAGATAGATGCAGGCCAGAACGGCGAAGACGAAGGCCTGAAGGAAGGCCACGAGAAACTCAAGCGCGGTCAGGGCGACGACCATGCCCAGCGACAGGGCCGCGACCGGGAAGGCCAGCAGGCCCACGCCGCCGCCCAGGCCCAGCAGGCCCAGGGATACGACGAAGCCGGCGAAGATCTTCAGCGCGACGTGGCCGCCCAGCATATTGCCGAACAGACGAAGCGCCAGGGTGACCGGACGAAGCAGGAAAGAGACGAACTCGATCAGGCCGACGATCGGGCGCAGCGCCAGCGGCGCGCCCATGGGCCAGAACAGCTTGAAGAAGCCCAGGCCGTTCTTGACGAAACCGACCACCAGAACCAGACCGAAGGTGATCAAGGCGAAGGTGACGGTGATCGCCAACTGCGACGTCGCCGTAAAGGTCAGGAACAGCCCCAGGATGTTCATGCCCAGGATCATCACGAACAGGGTGAAGACGAACGGGAAATACTTCCGGCCTTCGTGACCGATGATCGAATTCGCCAGATTGTCGATCAGGCCGAACAGACCCTCGCCTGCTGCTTGCAAGCGACCGGGCACGATCTGCGCGTTCGACGTCACGGCGGCCAGGAAGCCGACAATCACGACGAATGCGACGGTCATGGCGATGTGCGAGTTGGTCACGGCCAGATCGACCGTTCCCAGCACAGGCAAGGTCACGTCAGGAAGGTCGAAGACCTTCTGAATCTGAAACTGATGAATCGGATCGGCCATGAAGCCCTATCGTTCCCCGTCTTCGTCGGCCTCGACGTAAGGCTCGGCCGAAGCCGAAATCCCCAACGCCTTGGCCTGCGCCATCAGCCGGTTGGCTGTGCGACGCGCCATGTAAATCGACAAGGCGAAGCCCAACAGGACCCCGCCGATCAAACCCCACGGACGGGTCCCGAAGACCCAGTCCGCGATGAAACCCGCCGCAAGACCCACAAGGACGCCGCCGAGAAGCTCGGCGATGATCTTGTAGGCCTGACCCGACACCTGATGGCCGGTCAGCTCGGCGGATTTCTCCACCGCTGTCCGCGCCTCCAATGCGGATGCGCTGTCTTGGAGGCGTTTGATCGCCTCTTCGCGCGATTCCGACATAGGGGACAGGACCTGTGCGTTCAGCGCTCAAACAATGTGTTCGGGCGGGTCTGAATTCGGCGCGGAAACTAATCGTGAGCGGCCGGTTGGTCAAGGCGTCGTGATCGGAAGCTAAATCTTTGTTCGGCTTGACCTTTCGTCCAGAACAGCATGACCGTGGCGATGCGTCGCTGTCTGAGGGCGGGGATTCGCTCGCCCCGCATGGCGATATGACGCGCGAACGACTAGGTTGGCGGCCATGAACATGCACGTCCCCTCCCCCTCGCCCGAACGCCGCCCCATCGCGGTGCGGCTGGCGACGCCGCGCGGCTTCTGTGCGGGCGTGGACCGGGCGATCCAGATCGTCGAGCGGGCCATCGAGAAGTTCGGCGCCCCCGTCTATGTGCGCCACGAGATCGTTCATAATCGCCATGTGGTCGAGCGGCTGAAGGCCATGGGGGCTGTGTTCGTCAAGGAACTGGACGAATGCCCGGACGACCGGCCGGTCGTCTTTTCCGCCCACGGGGTGCCCAAGTCGGTGCCCGCCAACGCCCAGGCGCGCCAGCTGCTGTTCCTCGACGCCACCTGCCCCCTGGTGTCCAAGGTCCATGTCGAGGCCGAGCGTCATCATGCCGCAGGACGCCACATCATCCTGATCGGCCACGCCGGCCACCCGGAGGTGATCGGCACCATGGGCCAGTTGCCGCCGGGCGCCATCAGCCTGATCGAGACCGAGGCCGACGCCGAATCGTTCGAACGCCCCGGCGACGCCCCCTTGGCCTATGCGACCCAGACCACCCTGTCGGTCGATGACACGGCGGGCATATTGAAGGTGCTGAAGCGGCGCTTCCCCGAATTGCCCGATCCGCACAAGGAAGACATCTGCTACGCCACCACCAACCGCCAGGACGCGGTCAAGGTGCTGGGCGAGGGCTGCGAACTGGTGCTGGTGGTCGGGTCCAAGAACTCGTCCAACTCGGCGCGGCTGGTCGAGGTGGCGATGCGCGCCGGCGCCCGCGACGCCCGGCTGGTCGATGACGCCTCCCAGGTGGACTGGAGCTGGTTCGACGGGGTTCAGACGGTGGGCGTCACCGCCGGCGCCTCGGCCCCCGAACCGCTGATCGCGGCCCTGGTGGACGCCATAGCCGAACGGTTCGACGCCACGGTGACCGAGGACGGCGGCGCGCGCGAGACCGTGACCTTCAAGCTGCCGCGGCTTCTGACGACCTGAGCGCGGGCGCCAGCGGCAGGGTGACGCGGAACAGACTGCCGCAGCCTGGGCTGCTTTCGACCTCGATCCGACCGCCCATCAGCCGCGCCAGACCATTGGCCGCCGTCAGGCCCAGGCCCAGGCCTTCCGCCTTGCGGGTTCTGCTGTCGTCGCCCTGGGCGAAGGGGTCGAACAGAACCGCGGCCTCGGCCTTGGTCATGCCGGCCCCCGTGTCCTGAACTTCGAACGTCATACCGTCGCGGACCAGGACTCGCACGTTCACCGCGCCGGATTCGGTGAAGCGGATCGCGTTGTGAACCAGGGCGCCGAGCAGTTTTTCCAGGTGAACGGCGTCGCCCAGCCATTCGCCCTCCGGCGCCTCCACCTTGAGCGAAACCCCCTTCGCCGCGGCGGCGGCCCGATGATCATTGTATAGGCTGCGTAACAAGACGGAGGGGCGGAACGGGCGTTCGTCCAGCGTTACGGCGCCGTCTCCCAGGCGGACGACGTCGAGCAGATCCTCGATCAACCTCAGTTGGCGATTTCCCGCCTCCTTCAGAATATCCAGACGCTCGCGCTGCCGATGGGTCAGCGCGTCCTGGCCGAGGACTTCAGCCATGCCGAGGACGCCGTTCAGCGGCGTGCGCAGCTCATGGCTGACGTTCGACAGAAAACGGCTCTTGGCCGCGTTCGCCGCCTCGGCATGCTCCAGGGCGGCGGACAGGGCCGCCTCGGACGCACGTAGACGACGCATGTCCGAGAACATTCGCCACATCAACAAGCCGCCGCTCGCAGCCAGCACGGCCATCATCAACAGCAGAAGCGGAAGGGCGTGGGTAAGGATGCGATAGCCGGGGTGATCAGGAGTCCACACAATCTGGCCGAGCCGCGCTCCGTTCGCGTCGAGGATGGGGATGCCCGCCATGCCATTCGGGGGCTCGGCGCCCGTCGAAAACCGGACATCCGTCTTGCCCATGCGGGTACGGATCCATTCCACCTCGGCGTCGAAAGGCTTGAAGGAAGCGATCATGGGGTCACCGCCGGTCGCCGGCCCCGCCGAGGTGTGACGCACGACGGTCGACACCGCCACGATATAGACGGCGCCGTCCACCCGTATGAAGCTTGCATTGACCAGGGCTGCCGCCCTTCCATGGGTCGAACGGTCCCGCGCCCGGGCCTGGGCGGCGAGTTGGTCGATCAGGGGGCGGGCGGCGCGCTCCATGGGGTGGGTCTCGCCGGAGTGGGAGAGCCCATCGGCATGGTTGGCGCGCAACATTTCCCCCGAAGCATCATAGCTGAATGTCGCCAGATGCCCGTGACGGCCTGTATAGACGCCCCCCACAAATCGATCGAACCATTGCGCTGCGGTCGGCTTGCTAAGTTCGCGCACCGCTTCGTCCCAAACTGTCACCGGCTCCAGATCCTCGCCTGCGGTCTCGACGATGCGGGCCAGCCTGAGGCCGACCATCGACTGATCACGCTCGCGCTGATGGTCGTCGATTCCCCTGCTGACGATGCTCAGCACGCCGATCATGCCGACGACGACAGCCAGCATCAGCAAAGCCACAAGCCGCAAACCTGTCAAATCTGACTTCACGCAGCATCCCCCGAGTACAGCCCTCAGCAAACATCAGGGAGGCGTTCCGCCCCGTTAATGCAATTATACGGGGTTACCCCTAGTTGCCGACGAAATCCTGGGCGAACTCGGGCGCGTCGTCGTCGATGACGGGGCCTTCATCCTCGGCGGCGTCGCTTCGGCCCGGATCGGGCAGTTCGAACCCGACCGGCAGAGACAGATCCAGAAGACCTGCGGCCTTCATCTCCTGCACGCCGGGAAGATCATACAGGCTGGCCAGGCCGAAATGCTCCAGGAAGCGGTCGGCGGTGGCATAGGTGACGGGCCGCCCCGGCGTGCGCCGACGCCCGCGTAAGCGCACGAACCCCATCTCCAGCAACAGGTCCAGCGTGCCCTTCGACAGGGTGACGCCCCGCACGCTTTCGATCTCGGCGCGGGTGACGGGTTGGTGGTAGGCGATGATGGCCAGGGTCTCGAGCGCGGCCCGCGACAGGCGACGCGGCTCCTCGCGCTCCTCGGTCATCATGAAGGCCAGGTCCGCCGCAGTACGGAACCGCCAGCGGTCCGCGACGCAGTCCAGCTCGACGCCTCGCCCCTCGTACCGGGCGCGCAGCCCCGACAGGGCGCGGGCGACATCGGCGCCCTCGGGCAGACGGGCGGCGATCTCGGCGGCGCTCAACGGACCGGCGGCGGCGAACAGCAGGGCCTCGACCCGGCGCTCGATCTCGCCGTCGTCGGGTTGGAAGGACAGGTCAGACATCTATTCTGCTCCCCCCAATTCCGTCATCCTCGCCCTTGTGGCGAGGATCCATACTCCCGGTTTTTCCGAAGGTGCGCCCATGCCAGACACCGGGCGTATGGATCCTAGGGACAAGCCCTAGGATGACGGAGTGATAGGATTGAGCAGGCGCAATTCTCACGGCGTCAGCTCCAGCGGATGCCCATCACCGCGCCGCTTCAGATACAGGTCCGCGAACGGCGCCGTCTGGCGGATGTCCATCGCCCCCTCCTTCACCAGCTCCAGACTGGCCGACAGGGTGGACGCCGTATAGCTGGCCTGGCTGGGCCCCTCGTCGCCGCCGCGATGGGGCGCCACCTCGTCCAGCGTGGTCCAGTCGGCCAGGCGGGGCATGATCTCGCGCAGCCAGTCGCGCGCCGCCTCCAGCGGAAAGGCCTCGACCCGCTGGCCGGGCGAATAGCGCCGCGCGCCCTCGCGCCGACGCTGGGTCACATAGGCGCTCATCAGCTCATACAGGCTGGCGTCGATCCGGTCGGACGGAACGATCACCGTCGCCTCGGGGTCGCCTCGGGTGAAGACGTCGCGCTTCAGCTGGGGCCGGGCCAAAAGCTGATCCACCGCCTTGCGCATGGCCTCCAGCTTTTGCAGCCGGAAGGCCAGGGCGGCGGCCAGGGCCTCGGCCGGCGGCTCCTCGCCCTTGTCCTTTTCGGTGCGCGGCAGCAGCAGTCGAGACTTCAGATAGGCCAGCCAGGACGCCATCACGAGATAATCCGCCGCCAGGGCGAAGTTGCGCCGCCGCGCCTCGTGCACGAAGGCCAGATACTGTTCGGCCAGCCGGGTGATCGACAGTTTCAGCAGATCGACCTTCTGCGTCCGCGCCAGGGCCAGCAGGACGTGCAACGGCCCCTCATAGCCGTCCAGATCGACGACAAAGGCCTCGCGCTCCTCGACCTCGGCGACGGCCGTGAAATCCAGATTGGGCTGAAAGGCGTCGGTCATTTTTGTTGGCCTACCGCGCTTCGCGCTGCTTGAGGCCGGTAGAGGCTACACGGGTCATGCCTGCGCCTCGCCCACGTCCGGCCCCTTGGCGGCGTCCGTCTTGCCCGCCATGGCGCGGAAGAAGCGTTCGTGGGCCGCAACCGGATCGAGGGGTTCGGGAACGCGGACAATCCGCGCCATCGCCGCCTCGGCCCTGGCCCTGGCCTTGCCCTTCAGCCTGCCCGTCGCCTCGGCCACATCCTGCATCTCGGCCAGATCGCCATTGCAGTGAAGCACGACGTCGCAGCCCGCTTTCAAGGATTGATGCGCCCGCTCGCCCAGCGACCCGCTCAGGGCCTGCATCGACAGGTCGTCGGTCATGATCAGGCCGGCAAAGCCCAGATGCTCGCGCATCATCCGCACGGCCTTCTTCGACTGGGTGGCCGGGCGTTTCCGGTCCACGGCGGTGAAGACGATGTGCGCCGTCATCGCCCAAGGCATGTCCGACATCGCCTTGAACGGCGCAAAGTCCCAGGCGTCCAGGCTGTCGAAATCGGCGTGGACCGTCGGCAGGTTCTTGTGGCTGTCGGCGAAGGCGCGGCCATGGCCCGGCATATGTTTGATACAGGGCAGCACCCCGCCGGCCAGCAAGCCTTCCGCCGCGGCCCGACCCAGCAGCGCGACCGTCGCCGGATCCTGACCATAGGCGCGGTCGCCGACGATGTCGTGGGCGCCGGGCACAGGCACGTCCAGCACCGGCAGCAGATCGACATTGATCCCGACCTCGCGCAAGTCGTGCGCCATCAGCCGCGCGCCCAGCCGCGCCAATTCGCGCGCGTCCATCGGGTCGTTCGTCGCCTTCAGATAGGCGTTCCCCGGCGGGTATTTGGGCCAGTGCGGCGGCCCCATCCGCTGGACCCGCCCCCCCTCCTGGTCGATCAGGATGGGGGCGTCGGCGTCGCCGATGGCGGCGCGCAGCTCATCCGTCAGGGCCCGCACCTGTTCCGGGCTGTCGATGTTGCGCCGGAACAGGATGAAGCCCCAGGGACGCGTCTCGGCGAAGAAGGCGCGTTCGTCCTCCGTCAGCCGATGGCCCGCACACCCGTAGATCGCAGCGGAAGTCACCGAACGATGCAATCCCGTCCGGCGGCCTTCAAGGCGTTGCAGAAGGCGACCGCCCGCTCGCGCGACAGGCCCGTAAAGGTGGTGCGGTACAGGGTCGAGCCGCTGGACGAGGTCACCTCGGTCACGCGCTTCTCGGCGCCCGACGCATATTGGCCGAAGCGTCCGGCGACGGCGGCGTATTCCCGGTCGGCGATCTCGGTCGAGGAGAAGGCGCCGATCTGGACCGAGGCCGAACCGCCGGCGGCGGCGGGGGCGGTCGGGGCCGGAGCGGCAGGCGTCGGGGCCTCCGTCTTGGGGGCCGGCGTCGTCGGACGGGGCGCGGGGGCAGATGCAGCCGGCAGGCCCTGGCCGGTGGGGGCGACGACGGGCGGCGCGGCCGGACGCGGCTGGGCGCCTCGGGCGGCGGGGTGAAGGTCACAGGAGCGTCGGTGGTCTCGGCCTCGTCGCGATACACGCGGACGCCCGCCGCCGGATCGACCGGCTGGGCGTCGATGGGGGCGGCGGTCTTCATCTCGCCGACGGGCTGGCCCACAGCGGGCGGCGCATCGGTCGAGGCGCGCATGCCGGACCGGTAGAAGAAGATCACCGCGATGATCAGCACCAGCAGGATCACGGCGCTGACGATCAGGGTCACCGGCGGCGACTTGCCCCCGCCCGACCCGACATTGCGGCCGCCGCCGCCGCCGGCGCGCGGATCATAGGAATTGCGACGGAACGGCAGGTCGTCATCGGTCGGGGGCGTATAGGCGCCCTGTCCCGGACTCTGTCCCGGACTCTGGCCCGGTCGGTTGTCGTCATCAAAAGACATGGTCGCGCTCCGCCGTTCTGTCCGACGCGGCGAATCGGCGCGTCGAACGGTTAGTCTAACGCCCCGCCGCCGTCTTTCGAATCACAGATCGAGGGCTAGGTCGAGGCTGAACAGTTTCTGGTGGACTTCTATCGCATAGCGGTCGGTCATCCCGGCGATATAGTCGCACACCGCGCGGGCCCTGGCCGTCCGATCGTCGGTCGCGGCGGGCACGCCCCACTCCGGCGGCATCACCTCCGGCTCGGCCATGAACAGCTCGAACAGTTGCGACAGCACCCGCCGCGCCTGGCTGCGCGTCCGGTTGACGCGGTAGTGGCGATACATTCGCTCGAACAGGAATTTGCGCAGAATGGCCAGGTCCGCGTGCATGCCGCGTGAGAAGTCCACCAGGGTCCGGCTCGCCGTGCGCACGTCCTCGGTCGAGCCGATCCGGTCCTCTTCCAGCCGCCGCGCCGTCTCGGCCAGGACGTCCTCGACCATGACCCCGATCATCCGCCGCACGGCCTCGATCCGCAGCATCCGGTCGTCGATGGCGGGCCAGTCGCGCCGCACCTGCGCCAGCATCGGCCCGATCAGGGGCACCGGGTCCAGATCCTGAA
Source organism: Brevundimonas sp. SL130 (assembly GCF_026625805.1). NCBI lineage: Bacteria > Pseudomonadati > Pseudomonadota > Alphaproteobacteria > Caulobacterales > Caulobacteraceae > Brevundimonas > Brevundimonas sp. SL130. The sequence goes on along the minus strand of NZ_CP113064.1, from coordinate 1,177,290 downwards.
GCGTGATCAGCCCGGCCTGCACCCCGTCGTCCACGTCATGGTTGTTGTAGGCGATGTCGTCGGCGATGGCGGCGCACTGAGCCTCCAGCGAGGCGAAGCCGCCCAGGCGCAGGTCCCAGCCCGCCTCCCCGCCCGTCCGGTACGGCCGCACCACGGACCAGGCCGGCTCGTCCAGCCGGTGCGACACCGGGCCGTTGTGCTTGATGACGCCCTCGACCGTCTCCCAGCTCAGGTTCAGCCCGTCGAACTGCGGATAGCGGTTCTCCAGCTCGGTGACGACGCGGAAGCTCTGGACATTGTGGTCGAAGCCACCGTGGTCGGCCATCTGGATCACCAACTCGTCCTCGCCCGCGTGGGCGAAGGGCGGATGGCCCAGGTCGTGGGCCAGGGCGACCGTCTCGGCCAGGTCGTCGTCCAGTCTCAGCGCATGGGCCAGGGACCGCGCGATCTGCGCCACCTCCAGCGAATGGGTCAGGCGGGTGCGGTAATGATCGCCTTCATGCGCGACGAAGACCTGAGTCTTCTCTTTCAGACGCCGAAACGCCGTCGCATGGATGATCCGGTCGCGGTCGCGCGCAAAGGCCGTGCGGGTCCGGCTGGGCGGCTCGAAAAAGCGGCGGCCCAGGGTCAGCTCGGCGCGTTCGGCGTAGGGGGCGAGAGGTGTCTGGCTCAAGTCATCAACTTTGAAGCGGCTTTGATGCGACGGGGCCTTTGCGAACGCCCTTGCGCGCCTCATATAGACAGCCGTGAGCACCGTCCAATCCACAGAACCGTCCACATCCGCCTTTACGGTCGCCACGCGCGCGCCGGAAGGCATAATCCTGGCCGCCAGCGCCGCCAAACGCCTGGCCAAACTGGGCGCGGCCGAGGGCAAGACCCTGATGCTGCGCGTCGCGGTGGACGGCGGCGGCTGTTCGGGCTTCCAGTACCGGTTCGAACTGGTCGAGACGGCCGAGGACGACGACCTGCGCATCCAGGCCGACGGCCAAACCGCCCTGGTCGACCCCGTGTCGGTCCCCTTCCTGAAGAATTCCGAGATCGCCTATGTCGACGAACTGGCCGGCGCCCAGTTCGTGGTCCGCAATCCCAACGCCGCCTCCAGCTGCGGCTGCGGCGTCAGCTTCTCGATCTGACGACACCCCAGGCCTGAGCGGCCGCCGGCCGGGTCAGGCGGATCCTGCGCCGACTTGCAATTAGCCAATGCCCTAATTAGGGTAGTTCCTATGAACACCCTGTTCAAAGCCCTGTCCCATCCGGTGCGCCGTCGCATCATCGCCATGCTGCGCGCCGGACCTCTGGCCTCCGGCGACATCGCCGCCGCCTTCGACATGAGCTGGCCCACCATCACCGGCCATCTCAACGCCCTGAAGGAGGCCGGCCTGGTCAGTCCCGAGCGCGAGGGCCAGACCATCCGCTATCGGCTGGAAATCTCGGCGGTCGAAGAGGCCATGGCCTTTCTAATGGACATCGTCGGCACGGGTGAAGCCGCCGAAGTCACGCCCCTCGTCCAAAAGGAGCCCCGTCGATGAAGGATCGCCTGTCGCTGCTCGACTATCTGACCCTGGCCGTCTTCGCGGTCCAGGCGGCCTTCGCCCTGCATATCGCCTTCAACGGCCCGACCACGCCCATGCCGATGCACTGGAACAGCGCGTTCCAGGTTGATCGGTGGGGCAGTCGGGTCGAGTTCGCGACCGTCCTCGGCGGCATGACCTTGATCGGCTTCATCGTCACAGCCGGACTGGGCCTGGGCGCTCTGCGCGCCGTCTCCGAAGGCGACCCTTCGCGCGGCCGGTCCCTACGGATTGGCCAGGGCGTCACCCTGTTCGTCTTCGCCGTCACCGGCTTGCTGATCAGTTGGACGGGGCTAGGAAACGCCACGGCCGAGACCGGCCCCGTCGTCACCATGGCGGGGGTGTCGCTGATCCTTCTGGTCCTGGGCGCCTTCCTCGGCCGGGTCGCGCCCAATCCGCTGGTCGGGGTCCGCACGCCCTGGAGCTACAAAAGCCGACTGGCCTGGGACCGCTCCAACCGACTGGCGGGACGCCTGTTCTTCCTGCTGGGGCTCGTCGGCCTGGTCGCCGCGCCCCTCTCGCCCCAGCCGCTGGGCGCCCTGTCCCTGACGGCCGGCGCCCTGATCGTCGCCGCCCTCTCGGTCTTCGAGAGCTGGCGCGTCTGGCGCAGCGATCCCGACCGCCGGCCCTTCTGAACCTGCCCCCCGACAAGGAGACCGCCATGTTGACGATGACCCTCGCCCTGCTCACCGGCCCGGTCTCGACCGAAGTCGCCCTGCCCGCCCAGCCCGCGCCGCTTCACGGAACCCTGCTGGCGCCCGAAAGCCCCACGACCGTCGCCGTCATCCTGCCCGGCTCCGGCCCGACGGATCGCGATGGCAACAGCCGGCTCGGCATCTCCAGCGCCTCCTATCGCCTGCTGGCCGAAGGTCTGGCCGCCCAGGGGATCGCCACGGTCCGCATCGACAAGCGCGGCGTGGGCGCCAGCGCCGCGGCCGGCGGGCCCGAGACCGAGCTGCGCTTTGACGCCAATGTCGCCGACGCCCGCGCCTGGGCCGCCGAGGCGGCGAGGCGCGCGGGCAAGCCCTGCGCCTGGCTGATCGGCCATAGCGAAGGCGCCCTGGTCGCCCTCAAGGCCGTCGAAGGCGGCGATACCCCCGACTCCAGCAAGATCTGCGGCCTGGTGCTGCTGGCCGGCGCCGGCCGTCCTGCGGCTACGGTGCTGCGCGAGCAACTGGCCTCCCTGCCCGAGCCGCTGAAGACCCAGGCCTACCACGCGCTCAGCGAGCTTGAGGCCGGCCGCACAGTCGCCGACACGCCGCCGGCCCTGGGCGCCCTGCTGCGTCCGTCGATCCAGCCCTATCTGATCTCCTGGCTGCCGCTGGACCCCGCCGCCCTGGTCGCCGCCTATGACGGTCCCGTCTTCATCGGCCAAGGGACCACCGATATTCAGGTCAGCGTCGCCGACGCCCAGGCTCTGGCGGCCGCCAACCCGCAGGCGACGCTGAAACTCTGGGACGGCGTCAACCACAGCCTGAAGATCGCCCCCGCCGACCGCGACGCCAACCTGGCGGTCTACGCCAATCCGAGCCTTCCCCTGGCGCCCGGCGTGGTCGAGGATGTGGCGGCCTTCATCCAGGCCCGAACGCCCCACTGACGGCTTGCGGCGACAACAGGTCTGGAGCCCAGGCCTGCGCGTCCCTATCTTGGCGCCATGCCCATCGCCCGCCTCTCCTCCCGCGCCCTCATCTCCGTCATGGGCGAGGAGGCCAGGCCCTTCCTGCACAATCTGCTGACCCAGGACGTGGAGACGCTGGGCGACGGCGACCTCCGCTTCGGCGCCCTGTTGTCGCCGCCTGGACGCCTGCTGTTCGACCTGTTCATCCTGGGCGAGGCCGAGGGCGTCCTGCTGGACGTGGCCGCCGACCGCCGCGACGCCCTGATCCAGCGGCTGTCGATGTACAAGCTCCGCGCCAAGGTCCAGGTCGCCGCCGACGACCGCCCCGTCTTCGCCGCCTGGCCGGACGCCCCCGCCGACTTCCTTCCCGACCCCCGCACCGCCCTGATGGGCGGCCGCCTCTATGGCCCGGCTACAGCCGACGCGACCGAGGCCGACTATGACGCCCACCGTCTGTCGGTCGGCGTCCCCGATCCGACCGCCGACGCCCCCCAGGACAAGACCTATCCGATCGAGGCCGATTTCGACCTGCTGAACGGCATCGACTTCCACAAGGGCTGTTTCGTCGGCCAGGAGACCACCTCGCGCATGAAGCGCCGGAGCGTGATCAAGAACCGCATGATGCCGCTCGACTTCGACGGCCCCCCGCCCGCCTTCGGCGCCGAAGTGCTGAAGGGCGAGCTGCGCGCGGGCGAGGTGCTGTCGGGCCGCGACGGCTCGGCCATGGCGCTTGTGCGCATCGACCGTATCGACGGCGACCTGACCGTCGAGGGCCGGCCCGTGCGCTTGCGCAAACCCTCATGGATGGGTCAGGACGTCCTTCCCTCCTCAACAGACTGAGTCTCCCATGAAGATCGCCGACCAGATCGTCCTCGTCACCGGCGGCGCGCGCGGCGTCGGCGCCGCCGCCGTCCGCGCTTTCGCGCGTGAAGGGGCGCGCGTGATCATCAACTGGCGCGCCAGCGGCGAGGCCGCGACCGCCCTGGCGGCCGAGATCGGCGACCGCGCCATCGCCCTCCAGGCCGATGTGACCGACCGCGCCGCCGTCGACGCCCTGATCGCCGCCGCCCAGGCCCGGTTCGGCGCCCCCGTCACCACCGTCGTCAACAACGCCCTGGATTACAGCTTCAACGGCGACGCCCGGTCGCAGATGACCGACATCGGCTGGGACGAACTGGCGGCCCAGTTCTCGACCGTCGTGCGCGGCGCCCTGAACACCATCCAGGCCACGGCGCCGGGCATGGCCGCCGGCAAGTTCGGGCGGATCATCAATATCGGCACCAACCTGTTCCAGAACCCGGTCGTGCCCTATCACGACTATACCGCCGCCAAGGCCGCGCTCCTGTCCCTGACCCGCACCGCCTCGGCCGACCTGGGCCCCGACGGGATCACCGTCAACATGATCTCCGGCGGCCTGCTGCGCACCACCGACGCCAGCGCCGCCACGCCGGAAGCCGTCTTCGACTTCATCGCCGGCATGACCCCGCTGCGATCCGTCACCACGCCCGAAGAATTCGCCGACGCCGCCCTGTTCTTCGCCTCGCCCTGGAGCCGCGCGGTGACGGGCCAGAACCTGGTGGTGGACGGGGGATTGGTGCGGGACTGAGCCTCAAGACCTTCCCCCGTTTGCGGGGGAAGTGGCAGGTCGTGGCGCGAAGCGACACGCCTGACGATGGGGGAAGTCTTCCTTTGAGCGACACTCCCCTCTCCGACCCTGGTCCGCTGCGCGGACGCCGGGCCACCTCTCCCGCAAGCGGGAGAGGGTCGCGCCCCTTCCCTCACGCCGAACAAACCGGCAACATCCCGCCATGACCGACTCACACACCTCGGGCCGCTGCGGCTGGTGCGGGACCACCGACCCGCTCTACATCGCCTATCACGACACCGAATGGGGCGTGCCGGAACGCGATCCCCGCGCCCTGTGGGAGAAGCTGGTCCTCGACGGCTTTCAGGCCGGCCTCGCCTGGATCACCATCCTGCGCAAACGCGAAGGCATCCGCGACGCCTTCGACGGTTTCGACCCCGAGATCGTCGCCCGCTACGACGAGGCCGACATCCAGCGCCTGCTGGGCGACGCCCGCATCATCCGCTCGCGCGCCAAGATCAACGCCGCCATCCGCGGCGCCCAGATCTGGCTGGAAATGCGCGATGACGGAGAAGACTTCTCCGAATGGCTCTGGTCCTTCGTCGGCGGCGAGCCGATCCACACCCCCTTCGCCGACTACCGCCAGGCCCCGACCCAGACCGAACAGTCCGTCGCCATGGCCAAGGCCCTGAAGAAGCGCGGCTTCAACTTCTGCGGCCCGGTCATCGTCTATGCCTTCATGCAGGCCGTGGGCATGGTCAACGACCACCAGACGACCTGCTTCCGACATGGGGAGGTCCGGGCGATGAGCCTCTGACGCCAGGGTCTGAATTCAGGTCTTGGGTGATTGACGGGTCGACCCTTAGCGGACGGCTCGCACAGCTCGCTTGTGCTATAGAGTAGCAAACCAAGGACAAGGAGACTGGCCCGTGACGCAGATCGATGGTCCTGAAGAGAGAGCGGCAACCCTCTTGAACGGCGGTATGGTCGTAATCCTGTCGGGGCTGCTCGCAGCAGCCGCAGTCTGGGGAGCGTCGGACTACCTATGGCGTGCCATCACGCAGGGCGCGGGGTTTTGGCAAATCGAAATCTTCGTCCGGTTTCTAATCCCCTTGGGTCTCGTCGGCGCCGCCCTCAGAGGGGTCCGGTTTGGCTTGAAGATGATGCGCTCAGAATCTTCCCAGTCAGACCCCAGCCAAGGGAACGCTTGACGTCCGCTTTCCCCCGTATGTGACCGCCCTGCAGAGATTGCGCACTCTGAGTAGCACGCCTGAGACGAGCATGCTTCGGTCGAGACCGAAGCATGGGCTCTGCGTCCCGCGATAGGATCATGAGGCGCGTATGGAGGCGCTAGGCCATGATCACATGCTTTATTCGTTACGAAATCGACCCGTTCAAAGCGGACGCCTTCGACGCCTACGCTCGCAACTGGGGCCAGGCAATTCCGCGCTGCGGAGCCGATCTCGTCGGATATTTCGGTCCGCACGAGGGCTCGTCCACGACTGCCTACGGCGTCTACAATATCGAGAGCCTTGCCGCTTACGAAGCCTATCGTGCGCGGTTGCGCGATGACCCTCTCGGGCGAGAAAACTACGACTTCGCCAAGCGAGAGAAGTTCATCCAAAAGGAAGACCGCTTGTTCCTGCGTCTGGCCTCGGGGCCGCACGCGCCACTGGCTGTTCGATGATCGCTGTGATTTTCGAGGTTTGGCCCGCCGAAGGTCGGACACAACAGTATCTCGACCTCGCTGCGGCCTTGCGCGATGAACTCGAAACCATCGAAGGGTTCATCTCGATCGAGCGCTTTCGCAGCCTCACTGAGCCCGACAAACTGTTGTCGCTTTCCTTCTTTCGGGACGACACGGCTGTAGCGGCGTGGCGAGAGCGTCCTCGTCACCGCGAAACTCAGGTCAAGGGGCGTGCAGAGGTATTTCGTGACTACCGACTGCGTATCGCGGGCGTTATGCGCGACTACGGCATGAATGACCGAGTACAAGCACCTGACGATAGTCGAGCCGTTCATCCAGTTTGACGCCTAAATGTCCGCTCCCCACCCCTCTCAGACACACCCGACGTCCGCTTTGCGACGTTTGCAATGTCCCAATCACGGCCGTGAAAGCGCCGTCATGGCGAACGCCCCCCACCCCCGCTTCCGTCACACCCCGCTTCGTGCGATGGCGGGCCATGGCTAAAGCCCCTGCGACTCCGAAAGCCTTCCCCACCCTCGCGCTCGAGGCCGTGCTGATCCAGCGCGTCAACGGCCCCGTCTGCGGCGTGGACGAGGCGGGGCGGGGTCCGTGGGCGGGGCCGGTGTCGGCGGCGGCGGTGATCCTGAACCCCGACGACCTGCCGCCGGGCATCGACGATTCCAAGGCCCTGACCGAAAAGCGCCGCGCCGCTCTTGAGCCCGAGATCAAGGCCCGCGCCGTCGCCTGGGGCGTCGGGTTTGCGTCGGTGGAGGAGATCGATGAACTGAACATCCTGCACGCCACGGGCCTGGCCATGCGCCGCGCCGTCGAGGCCTTGAAGGTTCAGCCGGTCGCGGCCCTGGTCGACGGCAACTATCGGTTCAAACTGCCTTGCGAAATCCAGACCGTGGTCGGCGGCGACGGCCTGTCGCTATCCATCGCGGCGGCCTCGATCCTGGCCAAGACGGCGCGGGATCGGCTGATGATCGACCTGGACGCCCAGTATCCCGGCTACGGCTTCGCCGGGCACAAGGGCTACAACGCCCCGGCCCATACGGCGGGCCTCAAGGCCCTGGGCCCCTGCCCCGCCCACCGCCGCAGCTGGGCGCCGATCAGGGCTCTGCTGGAAGAGGCCTGAGGCCTCGCCTCAGATATGCAAGAACCCGCCGAGCAGCGCGCCCATCAGGGCGGCGACGGCGGCGACGGCGATCATGATCATCCAGTGCGGCGGCGGGCTCACCGCCGGCTCGACGTCGGCTTCGGTCGTCTCCGCCGGCGCCGCTTCAGCGCGGGCGAACCGCTCGGCATTGTGGGTGTACAGATGCGCGCCCTGGCCAGGCCAAGCTCGAGCGTCGGAGCTCCATGCCTCGACCGGCTGATCCGTCACCCAAGACTTGGGCTCGGCGGCCTGCCGCGCGCGATAATCCTCTTCGCGAGCGGGAATTCCGGTGTGCGTGACGGGCGGTTGCATGATGAATCAACGGCGCCCGCCGAGTCAGGTTCCCGATACGATCATGACCCCGGTGTCAGGCCGCGACCGGCAGTTCGACGGGCTTGTCTGTGACCACGAACAGATGTTCGACGTTCCGCAACCGCCCCACCTGCCCCACCTTCACCCCCTTGGGATTATGGATGCCGATCCGGGCGCCGACATAACGGGGGTGGGCGATTTCCAGCACCTGGACATGGCCCCGCGCCGACAGCATCTCGACCAGATCCGCCCGGCTCAGATAGCCTTCGTCGTTGAAGCTGACGATCAGGTTCGGCGCCTTGATCCGCTCGACCACCGAGCGCAGGGCCGGGCCGATGCCGGGCCGGCTGTTGAAGGCGCTCTTGCGGGTCTTCACATCCACTCGCTTGTTGGCGATCCCATAGGTCTCGGGCCGGTCCCACAGCACCAGGCTTTCCCAGCAGTGGTAGTTGGCCAGATAGGAATGCTGGTTATAGGGCGGGTCCAGATAGACCAGGTCCGCCTCGACCTGTTCGGCCATTTCGACGGCGTCGCCCTGGGTCGCGCGGCACGGCGCGCCGACCGACGGCAGCAGGTCGGGCAGGCGCAGCTCCAGCGGCTTCAGCGCGCGCGGGGCCCACTGTTTCATATAGGCCATCTGCACCCCGGCCGTGGAATCGACCCGGTCAGCCGCCTCCATCAGACTGACCAAGGCGATCGCCTTCAGCTCGGGCTCCAAGCCCAAGGCCTCGATCCGGTCGCGCATGGCGTCGATCCGCGCGCCATTGTCCGGGTGGAAATAGCGGGCGTCGTGGCCGAAGGCCTGGGTGAACCACCCCGCCTGCGGCGCAACCGTCCGCAGTTCGGCCAGCACCGCCTCGGCCCGCTCGACCCAGCGCTCGCGATCCGCCTGGACATAGGCGGTGGCCAGGGTGTGGGCATAGGCGTTGTGGTCGTTCGACCAGACCTGAAACCCCTGTTTCTTCAGCGCATGACCGACCCGCGCCGTGCCCGAAAACAGGTCGCAGACCCGCCCGCCCTGCGGCAGCACCCCCGCCACGGCGCCGGTCACATGCCCCAGCAGGGCGCGTTTGGAGCCGATATATTTGATCATGCGGATCGCCGATTCATCCGCATACAGTAGCCGGATCGTCCGGCTAAGCCAGAGTCTTGACCTAGGGGCGGCTTCAGCCCTTCTTCCGCGCACCGCCCTTGGCCGCCGGGGCATGGGCCAGACGCAGCAGATTGGCGGCGCCGGGCGCCCCGAACGGCGTGCCGGCCAGGATCAGGATCCGCTGCCCCGGCTCGGCCAGACCATATTTGACCGCCCCGTTGACGGCGTCGTCGGTGACGTCCTCCAGCGACGAGGGCTGGTCGCCCAGACGCGGCTCCAGACCCCAGACCAGGGCCAGTCGGCGCGCCGTGTTCGGATTGGGCGTCAACACCAGGATCGGCTTCAACGGCCGCTCGCGCGCCATGCGTCGGGCGGTGCCGCCCAAGGTGGTGTAGACCACCAGACAGCCGGTCGACGGCGCGTTGGCCGCCATGGCCGCCGCCCCGACCAGGGCGTCGACGTCCTGCTCGTCCATGCCGGCGTGTTCGGCGCCCATCAGCTTGGGCCACATCGGGTCGCGTTCGACCCGTTCAATGATCCGGCTCATGATCGCGACGGATTCCAGCGGATAGTCGCCCGACGCCGTCTCGGCCGACAGCATCAGGGCGTCCGCCCCCTCATAGACCGCATTGGCCACGTCGGTGGCCTCGGCGCGGGTCGGCGAAGGCGCGCTGGTCATCGACTCCAGCATCTGGGTCGCCACGATCACCGGCACGCCGCGATTACGGGCCGCGCGCACGATCTGCTTCTGCGCCACCGGCACGTCCTCGGGGTCCAGCTCGACGCCCAGGTCGCCGCGCGCCACCATGACCCCGTCGCAATAGTCGAGGATGGCCTCCAGATCGGCCAGGGCCGCCGGCTTCTCGATCTTGGCCAGGCACGCCGCCTGACCATTCACGATCCGCTTCAGCTCGGCCATGTCCTCCGGCTTCTGCACGAAGCTGAGCGCGACCCAGTCCACGCCCTGGCGCAGGGCGAAGGCCAGGTCCTCGCGGTCCTTAGGGGTCAGGGCCGACACGGGGATGACGGCCTCTGGCACAGCCACACCCTTGCGGTCCGACAGTTTCGTGCCGCTCTCGACCGTCACATCGGCCCAGTCGTCGGTCCGGTCGTTGACCCGCAGCCGCACCCGGCCGTCGTCCAGCAGCAACAGCATGCCGGTGCGCAGGGCCTTGAAGATTTCGGGGTGCGGCATCTGCACCCGGGTTTCGTCGCCGGGCGTCGGGTCCAGGTCGAACCGCATCTTGTGACCCGGCTTGACGGCGATCTCGACGTCCTTGAACCGCCCCAGCCGCAGCTTGGGCCCTTGCAGGTCGGCCAGCACGCCCAGCGGACGCTGCAAGGCCAACTCGGCGCCGCGCACAGCCTTCAGGGCGGCGGCGTGATCTTCGTGCGTGCCGTGGCTGAAGTTCAGGCGGAAGACGTCCACCCCAGCCTCGGCCAGGGCCTTGACCGTGCCGGGGGCGCGGCTTGCAGGCCCCAGGGTCGCGACGATGCGGGCGCGGCGGGCTCTGTTCATGGGGACGCTTCCTGTTCGTTTCTGGGTCGCCCCGCCCCTGGACAAGGGACAGCTAGGACGATTTGCCCCCTTCTGCCGATGAAACGTCCCCAACGTAAGGCCACGCCCCCGTTGGGAAACATGAGTTTACGAGTGCGAAACAGGAGTTTATCGCGCCGGTGTCATCTCCGTCGCCGGACAATCAGCCACAGCGAACCCGTTCAGGTCGATACAGCGCCCTTCCACCTTGGGCGTCGCCACCCCGATGACATGGGCCAGGGTCGGGGCGATATCGACGGTGCGGATGGGCAAAAACCGCTCTTCACCGGTCGCGCCCGGCCACCAGAACAGGATCGGCACGCGGCGATCATACTCCCACGGCGTGCCATGCCCGGCCAGGGTCGAACCCACCCGGCCGCCCGCCGTGACGTTCTGGGCGAAGGCGAACTGGATGTCCGGCGAACGTTCCGCCACGGTGGACAGACGCATCCGCTCGCGCAGGCTCATCATCTCCGGCTGGCGGCTGTCCGGCAGGGGCTCGGCCAGCAGACGGTCGCGGGTCTCGGCAAAGGCCACGTCCGGCAGGACGCGCAACAGCTCCACCGCCGCCTCGGCCACCTGGGTCCGCAGCGGATCGGGCAAGGACCGGTGCTGGGCGTCGGCGACCATCAGGCCGCTGCCGCCGGCCTGCAACGGATCGGCCGTCAGGCTGAACCGGGCCTTCAACGCATCGTTCACGCCCTGGATCGCCGCCATGTCGGCGCGGCGCGCGTGGGGATAGCCGTGGTCGTGCAGCCGCTCGACGAAGTCCGACCCGCCGTGGTCGGCCGTCAGCACCACCAGGGCGCCGCCCGGAACCTGGGCCAACCGGTCCAGGAACTCGCCCAGGGCCGCGTCCAGACGCAGCATCTGTTCGCACATCTCCGGCCCCTGGGTGCCGTACATGTGGCCGATCCGGTCCGTGGCCGACAGGCTGACGCCCAGCATGTCGGTCGCCGCCCCCTGCCCCAGCTTCTGGCTGTCCAGCAGATATTCGGCGGCCTTCAGCGTCTGTTCGTCCAGCAGGGGCGAGGTGTCGAACTTCAAACCCGCGGGCGGCAGGGTCGAATGGAAGGTCTGGCCGCGAATGGTCCAGTCCCCGGCCAGGGCCCGGCATTGGTCGTCCGTGTAGTCCCAGGCGACCGGCGCCAAGCTCATGCCCAGGCGGAAGGCGCGATTGAAGTCCGCGACCGGCGCCAGCTTGGCCTGCGCCGTCTCGCCCGGCTCGACATAGGTGGTCAGGCCGAAACCCTCGGTGAACCAGAAGGCCTGGCCCTGGTGGCCCGCCAGATTGATGGCCCCCCGATCCTTGCCCGACACGGCGACGACCTTGCTCTGCGGGCTGACGGCCTTCAGCCAGTCGCCCAGGGTCGTGGCGCGCAGTTGTTCGGGTCCGACCGGGCCGTTGTCAGTATCGTCGCGTCCGTGGGCCAGATGGTTGGCCGGGGCGGCCAGGCAATAGACCTCCTTGCCGGTCTTGGCGTCGATCCAGTCATTGGCCGGAATGCCGGTCTCGGTCGGATGCTGACCGGTCAAAACCGTCGAATGGCCGGGGCAGGTCTCGGTCAGGCCATGGGTCTGATAGCCGTTGATCGACACCAGTCCCTGGTCCGCCATCCGCCGCAGGCCGCCGGTGTAGCGACCGCGGTACTGGTCGAACAGATTGGCGCTGAACTGGTCCACCACGATGGTCACGATCAGCTTGGGCGGCGTCAGGGCCGCGCGCGACGTCTGCGGAACGGCGGTCTGCTGGGCCATCGCCGGCAAGGCGACGCCGCTCAGCGAAAGGGCGGCCAGGGCGGCGACCGTGAGGCGCGACAGGGACATGGGCATACTCCGATATTCAGGCAGGCGCTGTACGGGCCGGCGATGGCAAGGGCGTGACAGCCGCTGCGCTCGCGGCGTTAGTGGGCGGGCGTGGACCGCAGCCGCCCCAGTTGATGAACCAGCAGGGCGATCACCCCGCCCACGATCACGCCGATGACGGCCGAGCCAAGAGCCGTCACAGCCCAGCTGACCAGGCTGTGCAGCGGTCCGGTCGCGGCCCCGACCGCATGGGCCAGATGCTCCAGCGGCTCAGCCGGCCAGTGCAGCCCCAGCGTATGGGTTCCGTGCACCAGTATGCCGCCGCCGACCCACAACATGGCCGCTGTTCCGATGACCGACAGGGCGTCCATCACCACGGGCATGCCCTTGACCAGGCCACGCCCCAGGGCGCGCACCGCGCCATTGGGCCGCTCGGCCAGGTGCAGGCCGATATCGTCCATCTTCACGATCAGGCCCACCACGCCATAGACGGCGACCGTCATGGCGACGCCGACCACGGCCAGGATCGCCGCCTGGGTCACGATCGGCTGGGTCGAGACATCCGCCAGGGCGATGGCCATGATCTCGGCCGACAGGATCAGGTCGGTCCGCACCGCCCCGGCCACCGTCGCCTTTTCCAGCGACGCAGGATCGCCCTCGGCGGCGGCCTCTTCTTCATGGCCGGCGTGCCCGAAGGCCTCCATCAGCTTCTCGGCGCCCTCGAAACACAGATAGGCCCCGCCGCACATCAGGATCGGCGTGATGGCCCAGGGGGCGAAGGCGCTCAGCAGCAGCGCCGCCGGCAGGATGAAGATCAGTTTGTTGCGGAACGACCCCAGGGCGATCTTGCCGATGATCGGCAATTCCCGGCTGGGCGACAGGCCGGTGACATAGCGCGGCGTCACCGCCGCATCGTCCACCACCACGCCTGCGGCCTTGGTCGAGGCCTTGCCGGCCGCCATCCCGACATCGTCGATCGACGCCGCCGCCATCTTGGCGATGCCCGCCACATCGTCGAGCAGGGCGATCAAACCAGAAGGCATGCGAAAATCCCCAGAGTGCGCCGCAACAATCGGCTCGCCTCTCGCTAGGACGCGTCGTCCCATTTGTCGAGCGCGTCCGCACACGAGCGAAAGCCCCGCCGGCGAACCGGCGGGGCTTCCATTTCGAACGCATTTCCGATGTGATTTTTAGAACTTACGCCCCACCCCGACGGAAACGACCCACGGGTCCAGATCCACATCGCTCTTCAGCGCGCCGTTGTTGACGTCGGCGTCGGTGTTGAACCAGACCTTCTTGACGTCCAGATTCAGGCTCCACGGCCCCTGGATGCCGACGTCGGCGCCCGCCTGCAGGGCGTAGCCGAAGCCGTCGTCCAGATCGACGGTGAAGCCGTTCTTGTCCTCGCCGCTGTAGAACAGCATGTAGTTGATCCCAGCCCCGACATAGGGGCTGAACCGGCCTTCGGTCAGCGGGCGATATTGCAGGGTCACGATCGGCGGCACGACCCAGGTTTCGTGCACGGCGACGTCTGTCGTTCCGCCTTGGGCGCGGATCTCATGCTTGGTCGTGCCCAGGATCGCCTCGACCGCAAAATGGTCGGTCAGGAAATAGGTAAAGCCCAGGGTCGGCATGACGCTGTCGCCCACATCAACCTTCAGGCCGGAATCGACGCCGGCGGCGGTGGTGATGGCGTTGTCGGCGTCGGAGAAGACGTCGGTCACACGGCCGGTGATGATCCAGTCGCCCTTCTTGGGCATTTCCCAGACGGCGGTTTGCGCCATAGCCGGGGCCGCGAAAGCCGCGGCGGCGACGGCGGAGAGGATCAGGGTTTTCAGTTTCATCTTGCTCATCCCCGACGCCCGCTGTCGCCTCATGCGACCCGTTCCGAGCGTCTTGAAGGGGGAGATGCGCCCCCTGCACAGGTCCGGCCTTGATCCAGCGCAAACCGATGCAGGGGTCGGACAATCTGTCCAATCAGACCACGCGGGCGTGCCGCTTCTCGAGATCGACGGCGCCCGGGTCGAAGGCGGCGCAGACCGCCCGCACGAACGGCCGGCCCAGGTCCGTCACCGTCACCACCGAGCCGCTGACCTCGGCCAATCCGTCCAGCTGGAACGGCAGCAGCCGGGGCCAGGCCTGGCCGACTTCGCTCAGGGCTCGCCCGTGTCGTCCGGCGATCGCGGCGACATCGACGGCGAAGTCGCACATCAGCCGTTCGATGATCTCGCCCACGAAGGCGTCGCGCGGGTCCAGCGCCACGCCCCGCGCGACCGGCAGGTCGCCGGCCTCGACGGCGGCGCGCCATTCGCGCTCCTGCGTCAGGTTTTGAACAAAGCCCTGCGGCGTACGGCTGATCGACGACGCCCCCAGGCCGATCAGCACCGGGGCCTCGTCGGTCGTATAGCCCTGGAAGTTGCGACGCAGCCGACCGGCCCGCGCGGCCGCGGCCATCGAGTCGTGCGGCAGGGCGAAATGATCCAGGCCCACCGCCTGCCAGCCCTTCTGCACCAGATACCGCGCCGCCGCCTGGCTCTGAGCGAAGCGCGCCTCGGGCCCCGGCAGGTCGGCCTCGTTGATCAGCTTCTGGTGCGGCTTCATCCACGGCACATGGGCATAGCCGAACAGGGCGATCCGGTCGGGCCGCAGCGTTGCGACCTGGGCCACGGTGGTGATCACATTCTCGACCGCCTGAAGCGGCAGTCCGTACATCAGATCCAGGTTCAACGAGGTCACGCCCTGCGCCCGCAGCGCCTCGGCGGCCCAGCGGATGGTCTCGAAGGACTCGGGCCGGTTCACCGCCGCCTGAACCTTGGGCGACAGGTCCTGCACGCCCAGGCTAGCGCGGCTCAGGCCGACGCGGCCAGCCGCCTCGACCCAGTCCTGGGTCAGGACTTCAGGGTCCAGTTCGGCCGCGATCTCGAAACAGTCGCCCAGGTCGAACCGCGCGGCCAGACCGGCGAACAGCCGCTCCAGTTCTTCGGGGGGCAGCATATTGGGCGTGCCGCCGCCCAGGTGGATCGAGCCGACCCGCACCGGCCGACCGATCCGCGACAGCACGAGGTCGGCCTCTTTCAGCAGCAGATCGACATAGCTGCTCATGGCCGAGACCCGGTTCATCGCCCGGGTGTTGCAGCCGCAGTACCAGCACAGCCGCTTGCAGAAGGGGATGTGCAGATACAGCGACACCGCGCGGTCGAGGGGCGCGGCCGACAGCCACGCCCCCCAGTCGGCGGCCCCGACGGCGGGCGTGAACTGCGCCGCCGTCGGATAGGAGGTGTAGCGCGGCGCGTGGGCGTCGTAGCGGGCGATCAGCGCGCGCGTCGTTAGCGCGCCGGTGGAGCTAGAGAGGGACATCGCCCTCTTTCGCCGCATCGACCGACAGGCCTTGGTCGCCCTCGTCGAACAGATGAAACTCGTGCCAAACGCCGTTCAGCACGCCGAAGGCCACCGCCAGACCCAGGCCCAGTATCCAGGCAAAATACCACATGACTTGATGCTCCTTGAGCTCAGTAGAGGTCGGGGTTGGTCTTGAGGGCGGCGGTCGAGGTGCGGCCCCACAGCACGGAATAGACCCAGCTGGTGTAGATCAGGATCAGCGGCAGGAAGATCAGCGTGCAGATCAGCATGATGAACAGGGTCAGGTGGCTGGACGAGGCGTTCCACAGGGTCAGGCTCGACTGCGGATCGATCGAGCTGGGCAGGATGAAGGGGAACATCGACAGGCCGACGGTCGAGATGATGCCGACGGTCGAGATTGACGATCCGCCGAAAGCCAGCGGCGCGGACCGCAGCCACATCCCCGACAACCCGACCACCGCGCCGACGAAGCCCAATGTCGGGGCGATCATCATCCACGGATAGCGGCCGTAGTTGTCCAGCCAGGCGCCGGGCGCGGCTGCAACCGTGGTGCGCAGCGGGTTGGAGAAGCCCTGGATGTCCAGGTCGCCCGTGATCCGGTAGCCGACGCCGCCGAAGGCCATATACAGACCGCCCGCCGCGAACAGGACCAGGGCCAGGACGCCGGCGATCGTGCCGTACAGACGCGCCCGCTCCAGCACCGGCCCCTGCTCGGCCTTGACCGACAACCAGGCCGCGCCGTGCAGCACCAGCATGGCCACCGACAACAGGCCGGCGATCAGGCTGAAGGGGGTGAACAGGCCCAGCAAATGACCTTCGTAGAAGGACCGCAGGTCGCTATCCAGGCGGAAGGGGGCGCCCAGCAGGACGTTGCCGACGGCGACGCCGAACACCAGGGCCGGCACGAAGCCGCCGATGAACAGGCACCAGTCCCAGAACGACCGCCACTTGGGCGACGTGCGCTTGGAGCGGTACTTGAACGACACCGGCCGCAGGATCAGGGCCGACAGGACCAGGAACATGGCCAGGTAGAAGCCCGAGAAGCTGACGGCGTAGACGAAGGGCCAGGCGGCGAAGATCGCGCCGCCGCCCAGGATGAACCACACCTGGTTGCCTTCCCAGGTCGCGCCGACGGTGTTGATCACCATCCGGCGCTCCTCATCCGTCTTGGCGACGAAGGGCAGCAGGGCGCCGACCCCCAGGTCGAAACCGTCGGTCAGGGCGAAGCCGATCAGCAGAACCCCCAGAAGGGCCCACCAGATCAGGCGAAGGGTTGCGAAGTCGATTGGAAGATCCATTGTCGGATGTCCTAAAATCTCTCTGGGTCAGGCCACGGCGGGCGCGACGGGGCGCGCACCGGGGGCTTCGGGTGTGGGTTCGGCGAACTGCTCCTGCTCGTGGAACGGACCCTTCTTGATGGCGAGGAGCATCACCTTGACCATGACCACGGCCAAGGCGCCGTACAGGGCGGTGAAGCCGATGATGGTGGCCCACAGCTGAGGCACGCTCAGGGACGAGGCGCCGAGGAAGGTCGGCAGCACGCCTTCGACCGCCCAGGGCTGACGGCCCATCTCGGCCAGGATCCAGCCGGACTCGATCGCGATCCACGGCAGGGGCATGGAGAACAGGGCCAGGCGCAGGAACCACTTGGTGTCATGCTTGCGCATCGTGCACAGCACGAAGGCGGTGGCGAACATGGCGATCAGGTACATCCCGATGCCGGCCATGGTCCGGAACGTCCAGAACAGCAGCGGCACGTTCGGCACCGTCTCCCACGCCGCCTGGCGGATCAGCTCGGGCGAGGCCATGCGCGGATCGGCGACGTGGCGCTTCAGCAGCAGGCCATAGCCCAGGTCGCGGCGATGGATTTCGAACACGCCGCGGGCGACGGGATCGGCCGGATTGGCCTTGACCTTCTCCAGGGCGTCATAGGCGATGACCCCGGATTCGATCCGCGTCTCGGCGGTGGCGACCAGTTCGAAGATGCCCGCCACCGGCTTGTCGATGGAGCGGGTTGCGATCAGGCCCATGACCCACGGCACATGGACGCCGTAGTGGGTCTCGCGGTCCTTCATGCTGGGGATGCCGATCAGGGTCAGGCCGGCCGGCGCAGGCTCGGTGTGCCACATGGCCTCCAGCGCGGCGAGCTTCATCTTCTGGTTATCGGTCAGGGCATAGCCGGACTGGTCGCCCAGGACGACGACGGACAGCGAGGCCGCCAGGCCGAAGGCCGAGGCCACGGTCATCGAGCGCTTGGCGAAGCCGACGTGCTTGCCCTTCAGCAGATAGAAGGCCGAGATCCCAAGCACGAAGACCGAGGCCAGGACATAGCCGGCGCTGACGGTGTGGACGAACTTGGCCTGGGCCACCGGATTGAAGATCACGGCCATGAAGTCGGTGACCTCCATCCGCATCGAGTCCGGATTGAAGGCGGCGCCGACCGGGTTCTGCATCCAGCCGTTGGCGACCAGAATCCAGACCGCCGACAGATTGGTGCCCAGGGCGACCATGAAGGTGACGAACAGGTGGGCCGACGGCTTCAGCTTCTCCCAGCCGAAGAACATCAGCCCGATGAAGGTCGCCTCCAGGAAGAAGGCCATCAGGCCTTCAATCGCCAGCGGCGCCCCAAAGATGTCGCCCACATAGTGGGAGAAATAGCTCCAGTTCATGCCGAACTGGAACTCCATGGTGATGCCGGTCGCGACGCCCAGGGCGAAGTTGATGCCGAAGCAGACGCCCCAGAAACGGGTGATGGTCCTCCAGATCGGCCGTCGGGTGATCACATAGATCGACTCCATGATAACCAGCATGAACGACATCCCCAGGGTCAGGGGCACGATCAGGAAGTGATAGAGGGCTGTCAGTGCGAACTGCAGCCTGGATAGGTCGACGACCGCGAGGTCGATCATGGCTCAAGGCTCCTTGTGGCCGGCCACGACGACCGACGTTTCTCCCGCCCTAGAACCAAGGCGGGACGGTCGCCTTGATTTCGATCAAAGCCCTGTTGCCCGGTCAGTCGTAGTGGACTGATCGTCCTTGGACATTTCGCCCAACGACGGTTTGTCCAATGGCCATGGCGTCCGACCTGAGGCTGGAGTTTGGAATGACATCGGCGCTCATCACGGCCTCCTCCCCTGCGGTCTGGCTGAAACAGGCCGCGGCGCCCTGGCGCCGGCTGACGGCCCTGGCCGGTCTTCTGGCCGTGGCGGACGTGGTTCCGGCCGTCGGCTTCGCGGGCGGCCTGGCCATGACCGTGGCGACCTTCGGCGTTTCGCCCTTCGCCGCCCTGCCCTGGCTGCTGCTGGCGGTCGCCAGCCTGATCGCGCGCGGTCTGGTGGGCCAGGCCGCAGTCGTGGTCGGGGCGCGCCTCGGTCGCTCGGTCAAGACCAGCGTGCGCGACCGGCTGCTGGCCGACCTGTTCGGCCGCGGCGCCCGTTCCGATGATCGCCTGACCGCCGTGGTCGAAGGCGTCGGCGCGCTGGACGGCTACATGTCCCGTTTCACCCCGCTGAAGATGGCGGCCGGCCTGTCCCCCCTGCTGATCATCGCCGTCGCCGCCGTGGCCAGCCCGCTTTCGGCCGGCATACTTCTGTTCACCCTGATGCCCTTCATCTTCGGCATGATCCTGGCGGGAACCGCCGCAGCGGGCGAGAGCCGCCGCCAGTTCCAGGCGCTGGAACGGCTGTCGGGCCTGTTCGTGGACCGGGTGCGCGCCCTCCCCGCTATTCTGGCCTTCGACGCCCGGGCCCGCACCACCGCCGAAATCGCCCGCGCCTCCGACGAGCTGGAGCGCCGCACCAACCGCGTCATGCGGATCGCCTTCCTGTCGTCCGGGGTGCTGGAGTTCTTCTCAGCCCTGTCGGTCGCCCTGATCGCCGTCTATTGCGGCTTCAACCTGCTGAAACTGCTCCCCTTCCCCGCGCCGGAGCAGTTGGATCTGAGCCGCGCCTTCTTCGTCCTGGCCCTGGCGCCCGAGGTCTATCAGCCCCTGCGTCGCCTCGCCGCCGCCTATCATGACCGCCAGGCCGCCGAATCCGCCGTCCCCGCCCTGATCACGCCCGAGGCCCCGGCGCGGGACCGCCATATCCTGCCCGAAGACGCCCCGGCGATCCGCTTCGCCAAGGTCTCCATTGCTTATGGGGGCGCCGCCCCCATGATCGCCGATTTCGACCTGGAGGTCCGCCCCGGCCAGATCGTCGCCCTGGTCGGCGCCAGCGGTTCGGGCAAGTCCAGCCTGCTGCACCTGTTACTGGGCCTGTCGCCCCTGACCACCGGCGAGGTCGAGGTCGGCGGCGCGCGGCTCAGCGAGGCGGGCGGCTTCGCCGGCCAGATCGCCTGGGCCAGCCAGAACCCCGTCGTCGTGCCCGGCAGTCTGGGCGACAATATCCGTCTGGCCGATCCCTCCGCCTGCCCTGGCCGTATCCTGGTCGCCGCCGGAGAGGCCGGCCTGTTCGGCGACCTGGACCGCCCCATCGATGAACGCGGCGGCGGCCTGTCGGGCGGCGAGCGGCGGCGTCTGGGCCTGGCCCGCGCCATTCTGAAGCGCGCGCCCATCCTGCTGCTGGACGAACCGACGGCCAATCTGGACCCCGCTTCGGAAGAAGCCATGCTGGACCTGATCCGTCAGGCGACGCGAGGCCGCACGACCTTGATCGCCACCCATTCCGCCGCCGTCGCGGCCATGGCCGACCGCGTGGTGCGCCTGTGATGACCCGTCCCCTTCCCTCGCGCGTCGGCGCCCTGATCGCCGCGCAACGTCAGGCTCAACGGAGCCGCCTGCGCCTTGCCGCCGCGGGGGGCGCGACTGTCGCGGTCGCGGCCGCCTGTCTGCTGGGCCTGTCAGGCTGGTTCATCACCGGCGCCGCCATCGCGGGGGTCGCCGGATCCGTCGCCGTCCAGGCCTTCAACTATATGATGCCCAGCGCGACCATCCGTCTGCTGGCCGTCCTGCGCACCGGCGCCCGCTACATTGAACGCGTCGCCGGCCATGAGGCGGCGCTGAAGGCCCTGGCGCGGCTGCGACCGCAACTGTTCGACGCCCTCGCCTCGGCGCCCCCCGCCCAGGCCCTGTCCCTGTCGTCCGGCGAGGCCTCGGCCCGACTGGTCCAGGATGTGGACGCGGTCCAGACCCTGTTCGTCCGGCTCTCGGCGCCCTGGGCCATGGGCGCGGGCGTCGCCTCGTCCGCCCTGCTCGCGGGCATGGCCGGCCCCCTCGCCGGTCTGATGCTGCTGCTCGCCATGGGTCTCGGCGCGGCGGGATCGGTCCTGCTCGCCCGTCGCCTGGCCGCCCCTGCCGGTCGCCAGGTTCAGATCGCCACGGGCGCGCTCAAGGATCGGCTGTCCGCGCTCGAGGCCGTCTCCCCGGAGCTGAAGGCCTATGGCCTGGATCGCTGGGCGGCCGGCGAGGCGGCCCACGCCGCCGCCGCTCTCGACCGCGCCCAGATCGCCCTGACCCAGGCCGGCGGCTGGATGGCCGCCTGGCAGGCGGCGGTCACGGGCCTCGCCGTCGCCGCCGTCATTCCCGCCACCCTGGGCGCGCCCTTGCCGATGACGGCCCTCGCCGCCCTGGCCGCCGTCATGGGCATCGAATCCGCCGCCGGTCTGGTCGGCGCCCTGTTGCAGAACGGCGCCGCCGTGGAGGCCACGGCCCGCCTCGACGCCCTGGCTTCGCCCCCGTCGGCGCGGCAGGGGTCCGCTCCGACCACCGCAAGCTTGACCCTGTCCGCAGACGGCGACCGCATGGCGCCGCCGCTGCGCCTGGGCCTGATCGGTCCGTCCGGCGCGGGCAAGACCACCTTGATCGAACGCCTGGTCGGTCTGCGCGACGCCGTCACGAATGAGGCCTGGCTGGGCCGGCTCGACATCGCCGACATCGCCCCCCACGACCGACTGTCCCTGTTCGCCTACGCGGCCCAGGACATCCGCCTGATCGACGGCACGATCCGCGAAAACCTGCTGCTGGCCGGTCCTGCGGACGATGAAACCCTATGGGCCGCGCTCGAAGACGCAGCCCTGGCCGATCGCGTCCGCGCCGACCCGCTCGGTCTGGACGCCCGCGTCGGCCCCAATGGCGAACGCCTGTCCGGCGGCGAACGCCGTCGCCTCGGCCTGGCCCGCGCCTATCTGCGCTCCGCGCCCTGGCTGGTGCTGGACGAACCGACCGAGGGCCTGGACCCCGCGACCGAAGCCCAGGTCCTGACCGCGCTCGACCGTCGCCTGAAGGCCTCCGGCCAGGGCCTGATCATCGTCAGCCACCGCCCTGCCCCAACGCGTCTGTGCCACCGCACGCTGCGGATCGAGGGCGTCGGAACCGACGGCCGCGTGCGTCTGACCGCCCACCGTCAGCAGGCCCTGGTCTGAAGACGGCCACACTCGGATTTATTTGCGCGCGCTGCGATTCACGCTGGGCTGCGGGTTTGCGGCGCGTTTTCACCCTTCAACCCGACAGGCCCGCCCGCCGGGTTACACTCCTCTCCGCGCCACGGACCTCGATGACGCAGAGGCGAAGGGCATGAGGGATGAAGCTGCATTTTGGCGGTTTGGCGGTTTGGCGGTATGTTTTTACGACGCCACCCACTGCATTTGCCGGGTCTGGGCTTAGGCGTCGCCTTCGGCGATGTCGCGCAGACGATCGGGCTGTTCGATCCGCAGTTCGTTCAGCGCCAGCAACCGGATCACCCCGGTCGTCTTCAGCTTGGTCAGCACCCGGCTCACGGTCTCGATGGTCAGGCCCAGATAGTCTGCGATCTCCGACCGCGTCATCGGCAGCCGCACCTGATCCTCGGCCGACGGCCGCAGCGGATCGCGGGTGGGCAGGTCCAGCAGGAAGGAGGCGATCCGCTCCTGCGCCGTCTTGCGGCCCAGCAGCAGCATCTGGTTCTGCGCCGCCGCCAGTTCGTGCGTCGCCCGATCCAGCAGGGCCTCTTCCAGCAGCGGCCGCTCGCGGATCAGGGCGCGATAATCGGTCTTGCGGAACCGGCACAGGGTCGCATCCTCGATGGCCTCGCCCGAAAACGCATAGTCCTGACCGGTGGCCAGACCGACGAAGTCGCCGGCGAACAGGAAGCCCGTGATCTGACGCCGCCCATCCGGCAGCAGCTTGTAGATCCTCACCGATCCCGAGGTGATGTTGAACAGGTGGGTCGCCGGATCCCCCTCGCGGATCAGGGACTCGCCCGCCTTCAGCGACACCCGCTCGGCGATGGCGTCCAGGCTGACCAGATCCGCCGGATCCAGGCTGCTGCACACGCTGAACGCCCGCGCGCCGCAGGTCGAACACACCGAATCCTGTCGGCGCTGGCCGCAATCCGTGGGGAGGGATCTGAGTTCGAGCATGACGGCCAGAGGGTAAGCCGCGCGTGCTCACCACGCAAATGATTGATGGAGATCAAGGCGGCCATTTCGTCCAACCGTTACGAGGCCGATCATGAGCGCGCTCTTGTATCGCCGCCTCGAAAGGGCCGAGGCCGACCAGACCTATGTGCTGGCCCGCATGGCGAACCCGCGCCTCACGCTGGACGCCTGGCGCGCCATGGTCGCCGCCGCGCCCGCCGTCGGCGGGGTTCTCGCGGCCGTGGTGAACGATTGCGTCCGGGCCATACTGGCCTATTCCATCTCCACCGATCCGACGGGCGCCCGGCGCTTCATGGTCGAGAACCTTGTCGCCTTCGACCTGCTGCGCCCCGAGGATCTGATCGCGCCGCTGGTCTCGGCCGCCTGCGACCTGGCTCGCCACGGCTGCAACTCGATCGGCCTGTCCAGCCCCCTCGACACCCCGGGCCACGAGGCCGTCCTGCGCCAGATCGCCGACGCCGCCGTGCTTCACCGCGTCATCTGATCTTCGACCGCCCCTTCGGCCCCGAGCGCATGATCGGCAAATGATCCTGATTTGTGCGATGCCTTTCCCATAAGGCCGGGGCAGGCTCGCTGGAGGAAATTCGAGTCGCCGCGCGTCTAAATCAGTAGACGGGGAATGGAGATAGACGATGTTCAACCGAATTTTCGCTGCGATTGTGATCGCGAGCGCGCTGCTTGGGGGACCGGCAGCCGCTCAGACAGATCCTATCACCTCCCCGCATGAGGCGTTTGGACATGAGGTCGGCGATGACTATCAGCTGATCAACTACCGACAGTTCGAAGCCTATCTCCATACGCTCGCCGGCCAGTCGGATCGTATGAAGCTGATGGAGATCGGCAAGACGACCGAAGGGCGAACCCAGTATGTCGCTGCGGTCTCGTCTCCGGCGAACATCGCCCGCCTGGATCACTACCGCGACATCGCGCGACGCCTGGCCAAGGCCGAGGGCGTCGATGAAGCCCAAGCACGGGCCCTGGCCGCTGAGGGCAAGGCCGTCGTCTGGATCGACGGCGGCCTTCACGCAACCGAGACCGTGCCGCCCCAGGCCCTGATCGCCGCCGTCCATGAATGGCTGACCGCTGAAGATCCCGAGGCCCTGCGGGTCTTGGACGACGTGATCATCCTGTTCGCGCCGCTGAACCCGGACGGCTGGGATCTGGTGGCGGACTGGTACATGCGCGAGGCTGACCCGGAAAAGCGCGAGTTCGCCAGCCTGCCGCGCCTCTATCAGGCCTATGTCGGCCACGACAACAATCGCGACTACTATCTGTCCGCGATGACGGAGACGACCAACGTCAACCGCATGCTGTTCCGGGAATGGTTCCCCCAGATCGTCTACAACCATCACCAGTCCGCGCCGGCGGGGACGGTCGTCTTCATGCCGCCGTTCCGGGACCCCTTCAACTACAACTACGATCCTCTGGCGATGACCGCCCTGTCAGAGGTCGGCGCCGCCATGCACAACCGACTGGTCGCCGAAGGCAAGCCCGGCGCGACCATGCGCAGCGGCGCCCGCTACTCCACCTGGAACAACGGGATGGAGCGTTCCATCACCTATTTCCATAACTCCATCGGCCTGCTGACGGAGATCACCGGCCACCCCACGCCGAGCCGCATCGCGCTGGTTCCGGACAACCAGCTGCCGCGCAACGATCTGCCGGCCCCCATCGCGCCGCAGACCTGGCGCTTCCGGCAATCCATCGACTATTCGCTGTCGATCAATCGCGCGGTGCTGGACTATGCGTCACGCAACCGCGACCGGCTGCTGTTCAACATCTGGCGCATGGGTTCGAACGCCATTGCACGGGGCGAGACCGACACCTGGCGGGTCACCCCCTCTCGCATCGAGGCCCTGAAGACAGCGGCGAGCCAGGGCGGACGATCGGTCGATCCCGCCCTGTACGACAAGGTGTTGCACGACCCGGCGCTGCGCGATCCGCGCGCCTATGTCCTTCCGGCGGACCAGGCCGATTTGCCGACCGCCATTGCCTTCCTCAACAGCCTGATCAAGACCGGGGTGGACGTCGATCGCGCCACCCGCGCCTTCTCCATCGCCGGAACCTCCTATCCGGCCGGCTCCTTCGTCGTGCGGACGAACCAGGCCTATCGGCCGCATGTCCTGGACATGTTCGAACCGCAGGACCATCCGCACGACCTGCAGTATCCCGGCGGCCCGCCGGCCCTGCCCTATGACGCCACCGGCTATACGCTCGCACTCCAGATGGGGGTGAAGTTCGACCGGATTCTCGATCCGTTCGAGGCGCCGCTGGAACCAGTGCCCGATCTCATTTCCGTCCCGGCCGGTCAGGTTCGAGGACAGGGCAAGGCGGGTTTCATCATCGACCATGCGGCGATCAACAGCTTCATCCTGACCAATCGCCTGCTGAAGGCGGGGCAGCCGGTCTTCTGGCAGAAGGCCGAGGTGCGTGTCGGCGCCCGCACCCTCGCGCCGGGCGCCTTGTGGATCCCGGCAAACGACGTGTCGCGCGCCTTGGTCGAACAGGCGGTCGCCGACCTCGGCCTGAACGCCGAGGCCGTGGCGCGCGCGCCGCGCGGAGACGCCATCGCGCTGAAGCCTGTGCGGATCGGTCTGGTGGATCGTTACGGCGGCTCCATGTCGGCCGGCTGGACCCGCTGGCTGCTGGAGCAGTTCGAGTATCCCTTCGAGGTCGTCTATCCTCAACGTCTCGACGCGGGAGACCTGAAAGAGGATTTCGACGTCCTTGTCTTCGCGCCCGATCTGCTGCCCGGCGATTTCCCGAACGGAACGGGGCGCGGGCAGCCGGATCCTGAGACGATCCCCGAAGCCTATCGTTCTTGGCTGGGCGCCGTCACGCGAGAGAAGACCCTGCCGCAGCTGACCCGCTTCGCTGAGGCCGGGGGCACGATCGTGACCGCCGGTTCGGCCCACCAACTGGCCCTGGCCCTGGGAGCGCCGATCGACGACGTCCTGTCGATCGAAAACAAGCCCCTGCCCTCCACCGACTTCTTCATCCCCGGCGCGCTGTTGGCGGTGGATGTCGATCCCGCCGACCCGCTGGCCTATGGCCTCCCGGCCCGACTGAATGTCTTCTTCGACGAGAACGCCGCCTTCACGGCGCGGGGGACGGCGCGGGGGGACGCAGGGATCGCCGCACGCTATGCCTCGCCCGCCGTAGTGTCCAGCGGATGGGCCATAGGTCCGGAGAAGCTGGCCGGCGCCGCCGCCGTGGTGAATGCGCCAATGGGCCAGGGGCGGCTGATCATCCTGGGGCCGGACGTCATCAATCGCGCCCAGGCCCGCGCCTCGGTCCGCCTATTGTTCAACGCCCTGTTCTACGGCCCCGCCGCCGCGCCGGGATCCTGAAACGAAAGAGGGCGTCGGCCTTGCCGCCGACGCCCTCTCCTCGCCTTGGCCTGAAGTCAGCGGGGAGCCAGTTGAGCTTCGAAGAAGCGATCAACCCGACTGCGAACGTCCTGGGTGGCGGTCGCGTTGGCGGCGACCGCCTGCCGGCTGCGGCTGGGATCGTCGAAACCGTGCGCCGCGTCCGGATAGACGGTCAGATTGACCGGAGCGCCCGCCGCCTGCGCGCGATCAACCAGGGTCCGGCAGCTTTCGGGCGACACCTCCTGGTCGGCCGTACCGATGAAGACCTCGACCGGCGCATAGGTCTTGTAGGCTTGTCGGAACCGGCCCTGGAGGCCGCAGCCTGGGTAGAGGGCGAGCCCCGCCCGGAAGCCGATCCGGCGCATGTCCCCCGGCTTGTCGTCGGCCAAAGCCGACAGGACAGTGCTGGCGCCGTTGGAAAAGCCCATCAGGCCGATACGATCATCCGCCACGTCGTCCACGCTGCGCAGGAACCTCAGGGCGCCATAGGCGTCCAGCGGTCGTATCGTCACCTCATTGATCTCCGGCGGCCGCGAACTGTAGGTCCCCGCTGCAAACCCGATCGGATAACCCCGCGGCCCGAAGCTATCGACCACCAGGACGTAGTAGCCACGGTCAGTCCAATAGTCGGCCCAGAACTTGAGCCGTAGCGTCAGGTTCTGCGCCTCATAGACTCCGTCAGCCAGGGACGAATAGACGCCGCCTCGACCGTGCATCAGCACCACGGCCGGAGCTCCGCCTTCCGGCGTCGTGCCCACTGGCCGAAACAGATAGCCGACCAGTTCGGTGCGCGCCTCGTCCATGCTGCGAAACACGATCCGCTCGCCGACGGTCTGTTCGGTCGCTGGCGGCGGCGCTGCGTCCTGTCGGGCAGAGGCCGGCGTGGATGCGGCCACAATCGCCGCGACGGCGGTCGCCATCATCAGTCGCTTCATCATCCCATTCTCCAATGAAGACAGATTCGTGATTTCCTCTCAGGGAATGACCGCCGCTGAATCGGGTCAGCGCAGGGCGCCAGGGTCAGTTGGGCGGCCAGCAGCGGTTGGAGACGGCTCATTCCAACGGTCTTTCCTTGTAGGTTACGAGGTCCAGTTCACCTTCCATACGGGCGACGGCGACGGCCACGGCCAGATCGCTGGTGCAGTTCGGCACGGTGCGGATCATATCGAGAGGCCGGTCGAACGGCAGGATAAAGCCGACGATCAAAGCTGTTTGCTCGGGCCCTAGTCCAATCACCGAAAGAACCGCCGCCAGCAGAAACAGCGAGGCTGACGGCACAGGCGCGGCGCCCAGGGCCACAAGGGCCGTCACTGCGACTATGGCCAGATAATCGGCCGGCCCCAGGGCGACGCCGAACACCTGAGCAGAAAAGGCGGCCAGCAGGCCGACATAGAGGGCGGTTCCATCCATGCTGAGCGTCACCCCCAGCGGCAGCACCGTCGAGGCGATGGCCGGACTGACGCCCAGGTTCCTCTGCGCCACCCTCAGCGCCACAGGCAGGGTGGCCGCACTGGACGATGTCGAAAAGGCCACCGCCACGGCGTCAACGATGTCCCGGTAGAACGGCAAGACCGGGACACGCGCGATCAGTCGCAGAACGGCGCCGTGGACGATGAAGGTCTGAACAGCGGCGCCCAAGAGCACACAGCAGGACAGCCGCAACACGCTTACGAAGGCCGTTGGTCCGCTGGTTCCCATCACCCAGGCGATCAGAGCGAAGACGCCGAACGGCGCCAGTTCCATCACGAACTGAACGACGCGCAGCAGAACGGCGGAACCCGACTCCAGAACCCGCCGCAAAGGTCGCCCCTCCTCACCCGTCACCAGCAGGGTGCCGCCGATCAGCAGAGCGAAGAAGATGACGGCGAGGACGTCTCCCTCCGCCATGGCCGCGATGGGATTCAGGGGCACGATGTTCGTCAGTATGGCGGTCAGGTCTTGCGCCTCGGCCAGGGGCGCGGGGACGACCCCGTCGAGATCGACGCCGGCGCCCGGCTGGATCAGCGCGCCTAGGCCCAGCCCGATGGCCGCGCCGATCAGCATCAAGCCGAAGTAAAGGAGCATGGTCTTGAGGCCGGCCGATCCCAACCGCGCCGGATCGGACATGGCGGACACCCCGGCGGCGATGGTGACAAAGACCAGCGGGGTGACCAGCATACGGATGAGGCGAATGAAGAGATCGCCGATCCATTTCAGGTCCTGGGCGCGCTCACCCAGCACCACGCCTGCGACCGCGCCGAGCGCCAGACCCATCAGGATCCGTCGCCACAGCGGCGTGGCGAACCATAGGCGCGCGGCAAGTCGAGCCGGTCGGAACAAGCCCGCCGAAGGCGCATGCGAAGACATGTCGATTTCCTGGAAGGCTCGGGCGAGGCGGAGGCTCGCCCGAGCTCTGTCGTCAGAAGGACTTGCGGATGCTGGCGTACCACCAGCGGCCACGATTGGAATGGACGCTGCCGGTGTAGCCGAACCTTTCGTCGGCCAGCGGCGGATCCTCATCGAAGAGATTGCGCGCGCCGATGCGGACGCGCGCACCGTCCAGCGGGCCGCCCTTGTCGAACTCATACTGGACGTAGAGGTTGTGGGTCAGCCACTCGTCCACCACCCAATAGTCGTCGGTATCCACATAGGTGGCGCTGGTGTCGACGAAGTCGGAGACGTAGCTGGTGTACCAACCGGAGGTCCACTGGCCCAGATCCCAGGTCAGGGACGCGGTGAACTTCCACTCCGGCCTGCCGTTCTGTCCGATCAGGTCTTCCACGCCGCCGACCGTCACGCCCGCGATCGTGCCGTCAGCCAGAGCGTCCAGCAGGATCTGATGCTGCTCGCTGGCCTCCTGATACAGCTTCAGCTTTTGACTCGCATTGAGGCTGAGGCGCCAGTCGCCCGCCGGGGTGTCGCGCAGCGTGTAGAACAGGCGGAAGTCGAGACCTTCGGACTCACGCGGTTGAAGGTTCATGTAGTCGTCCTTGATGGACAACAGGTCGCCCACGGGCGCCAGGCCCGCCGCCGCAGCGTCGGCGATCTGCTGGGCGTCGGGATCGGCCCGGACGACGTTGGGGTTCGAGCTGCCGATCTGACGCAAATAATAGTCCATGATCAACTGGTTGGCGCCGCCGAAAATCCCGACCAGATCCTCCTGACGGATCTTCCAGTAATCGACGGTCAGCGTCAGGTCGCCGAACCGGTCGGACCAGAGCTCGGGTTCGAACACCAGGCCCAGGCTGATGTTTTCGGAGTTCTCCGCCTTCAGGTCCGTATTGCCCGAGCGCTTCTCGATGCGGTCTTCGCTGGTGCAGTAGTCGTTGCTGGTCGTCAGGGTCGGGATCGCGCCTATGGCGAGTTGCACCGCACAGGCGGCGTAGTCGCGTCGGCTGTTCGATCGTTCGAAATCCGGCTGGTAGAGCTGAAGCAGGTTCGGCGCGCGGAACCCTTCTGACCAGGCGCTGCGGAACATCAACCAGGACGTCGGACGATAGGCCAACGCCACCTTTGGGGCGCCGACCGTTCCGAACAGGGTGTAGTTCTCCACGCGTCCTGCGATCTGGACATCGATAGACTGCACCAGCGGGATGTTCATTTCCGGCGAAACGACCGGAACGGCCAATTCCAGGAAGGCCGAATAGACGTTGCGCGCGCCCGCACTGTCCGGCGTGTAGGACACGCCCATGACATCGCTCTGCGACACGGCGCCGGCCAGATCCGTAAAGGTGATGGTTCCATCCAGACGCGGGTCGCGATCTTCAGCGAAGGTTTCCCGGCGCGCCTCAACCCCCGCAGCCAGACCGATGTGTCCCCCCGGCACCGGGTAGAAATCGCCCTTGGAGACTTTGAAGTCCCACTGCATCAGTTCCGTCTCGGCGTAGCGGTAAACCTCGACCATGAAGCTGTTGATCGTCTCCTGGCTGTTCAATCCCGTCACGCCGTTCTGGGGACTGGTCAGGTCGCCGCCGACAAAGGGATTGTAGGCGTCAGGCGTCGTCATGTTGATGGCGTCCTGGAGCAGGGTCATGCTGACGCCGTCCATTTCGTCGGTCGTTTCGGCCTTGCTGTAGAGCAAGGCGCTTTCCCAATCGAAGCCGAAGCGTTCACCGCGCAGACCGCCCAGATACCGGGTGTTGACGTTCTCGACCTCGATCTCCCGATAACCGAGATCGGCGAAACGGTAGTCCTGGATCTGGATCGCAGACCCGGTCGTCGGCACGCCGGACAGTCCGCTCAGCCGGGCCGTCACGCCAGTGGCGCCGAACGGATTCCAGTAGGCGGTCGGGGACATGAGCACGCGCTGCGTGTCGAGCGGCGTGTCCTGCTGCCGCTGCGACCAAGTCTCGCCCCAGTAGTAGCTCAGCTCGCCGAAGAATTCGACGCCGTTGTCGAACTTGTGGTTGACGAAGGTGAACAGGTTGGCGCGATCAACCGCCGAGCCGATGGTCCGCATCGAGTCCAGATCATAGCGGAGATTGTCGTCGTCGGTCGTCGTCGCCAGTGTCGAGTTATCGAAACAGGTCCCCGTCGTATAGGCGCCGGTGATGCAGCCGGCGTTGGTGCTGGGCTGGACGTGGAAGCTTCCGGCCGTGGACGTCAATGTCGTTCCGTTGACCCGCGTGGTGGTTCCGGCATTCCGGTAGGTCGTCGGATCCAGTTTGATGCCTTCAGCCCAGGCCGTGATCGTGCTGTAGGTTGCATAGTCGAGGCCAGAAGCCCGGCCATCAAAGGCGGCCACCCGTCCTGCGACGGTCGCATAGTCCCGTTCCCAGATATAAAGCGGATCCCGCGTCAGGTAGCCGCCCATGATCGAGACGTTGGTCTTGCCGTTGTTGAAGTCCTTGCCAGCCTGGAAGTCGAAGGAATACTCCTCCATTCCCCCTTCGTCGCGCCCCATGGCGGCCTGGACCGTAAAGCCTTCGAAATTGTCACGCAGGACGTTGTTGACGACGCCGGCCACGGCGTCGGTGCCGTAAAGCGCCGCGGCTCCATCGGCCAGAACCTCGACCCGACGCAGGCCGAAGGTCGGAATGGCGTTGGTGTTGACCGTTTGCACCGGCACAAAGTTTTCGATCTGCGTGCCGGGATGGGGCACGAGCCGCCGGCCGTTCAGGAGAACCAGGGTATTGCCCGTCCCGATCGAACGCAGGTCGATCGACGCCACATCCCCCCGGGCATTATTGATGCCGCCGTTATCGCTGTCCGCCTCGTTGAAGCCGACGTCGCCCATCTGGGCGATGGAGCGATAGAGATCGTCGCCGTCGGTGGCGCCGATCGCATCCAGATCAGACTGATCGACGACTGTGACTGGCAAGGCCTCGTTTATGCGCGTGCCCCTGATCCGGCTCCCGACGACCACGACCTCCTGGACCTCGGCGGCGCGGCTGTCGCCTGCGCTCCGCTTCTGTAGGATGATGGTCGATCCCTCGTGTGAGGCGATGTAGAGATCGGTGCCCTCCAGCAGTCGGTTGACCGCGTCTTCGACGTCCATCTGGCCCGAGATCGCCGGCCCGACCCGGCCGGCAAGGTGGCCGGTTGGGGCTGAAATTGTCACCCCGGCTTGACGCGCCAGTTCCGGAATGGCTTGCGCCAGCGGCTGAGCCGCTACGTTGAATTGTCTATCCTGAGCCGCTGCTCCGTGGGCCGCTGCGACAAGCACGCCCCCAGCCACGCCCGCCGCTAACAATCGCTTCCACGACACCATGAGATCCCCCGATCCGTTGTCTATGTTCCCCCGGCGCACCGGACATAGACAAGACGGGTAGCGGAACGGGAATCCTCCAGCGTCCGGAAAATATTTAACCGTAAGCGAGCAAAATTCGGCTCGTGCTGATTTCTGCGCGCAGATTCAGGCTGCGCGCCGCCGCTCGCGCAAAGGCCGCCGGATCATGTGCTTCAAACAGGCCGGTGATTTTCATTTCCGCCACGTTTCGATCCGCGAATTCGATCGGAACTTCGCTGAACCGGGCGAACTCAGCGGCGGCCGCCTGCAGGCTTTCGTCGTGGAATTCGATCTTGCCGTCGCGCCAGGCGAGAATCTGGTTGGTCTGGCGCGCGTCTATGGGACGACGGCTTGACACATTGTTTCCGCCGAGACTGATCAATTGGTTGGCGGTCAGGATCTGCGCCTGCCCCTGCCCCACCCGCATATGGACCGAGCCCGCAAGCGCAGCCACTTCAAGCGGCGACTGATTCAAGCGCTTCAGCAGGAAAGACCCATCGTAGGTCGTAAGCACGACGCCGGCCGCTCGCATGACGAAAGGCCGGACCGGATCGACGGCCACCTCGAACAGGGCTTCGCCGTACATCAGCACAATTTCGCGGACGGAACGCGTATAGCGAACGCTGACACGCGAAAGGGTGTTGAGCGTGACCACGCTGCCGTCGTCCAGGGGGACCGAGCGGACTTCGCCGCGCACCGTATCCAGCCGCTGAGAACGTCGCCAATAGGCCGCGGCCAATCCCGTGCCGCTCAACATCGCCACGGCCACTCCGGCCGCCAGCAGAGACCGCCGCGCCATCACGGGTTGCTCTGAAACGGCGCCGCCGCGCAGGGCGGATGCCTGTTTGGAATGAAGCGCTATGGCGCGGGCGCGGGCGAAGGCGCCCAAACGACGCGGATCCTCCGCCGCCCAAGCGTCGAATTCACGCTGATCCGCAGTTGAAAACGCGCCATGATCAAGCCGCGCGGCCCACATGGCCGCGCGACGATCGATTTCTTCAGCCGTTTCCGTCCCTGCCATCCGCCCTTCGTCCGATCCGCACGTTCCGCAACCTTGACGCATCTGGAGCATCATATCCTCCATCGGCATATGCGGCCATCAGTAGGACGAAGGCCTTGGCGATGTGCTTCTCGACGGTGCTTTCAGGGAATCCCGTCTCCTGAGCAATCTGTTTCTGCGAGCGCCCCTCCACCCGGCTCAAGATGAAGACACGACGCGTCTTATCAGGAAGGCGGTCGATCATTTTCGCGAGAAGCCGAAGTTCGTTGCGGCCCACGACTTCATCTTCTGGCGTCACCGCATCTGCCGCGATCTGAAGTCTGTCGATATCGGCGACGGCGTCGAGCGGCACCACGCTCATTCGTCTCAAGCGATCGACGGCCGCGGACTGCGCCGTGCGAAAAAGATAAGCGCGCACGTTACGGATGGCGCCGACATCCGCGACACCGATCAATTTCGCGTAGGTTTCCTGAACAATATCATCCACGTCGGCAGGCGAAGCCCCCCGACGCAACCATGCGCGCAGCGCAGGCTCATGCGGCATCACGCTTCGCGCAAGCCAGAGCGCTGTATCGTCTGAAATCCCCATGCGCACTGAGACTGGCACGCGCCTTCAGAAGGCGGCAAGCCCGCGTTCTCTGAAATCAGCCACACCGCGCGGACGGGCTCCTTTTCTTTCAGCGCCGTCGCGCACTTGTCACAATACCGGCGTGAGCTGCCCCTGAAAACTCTGACGTGACGCCGATTTTTCGAACAGTTTGACGGCCTGGCTGAGGTTGGTTCGCCAACGCCTCTTCATCGCGGCCTCTTCATCGCGCCATCGCCGGCGACGCTCAGGCCCGTGAACGACGACACCCCCGTCGCTTTCGCGCCGGGGGTGTCGTTAATCTTGGGTGCGGGAGTAGGATTTGAACCTACGACCTTCAGGTTATGAGCCTGACGAGCTACCGGGCTGCTCCATCCCGCGGCAAACGGTAGTTTCGTGAGGAAGAACGTTTCGAGAAGACCGCATTTGCGGTGATTAGATTTCATCATCGGCTGTCCGCCTTGTAGACCCGGCGGCGACCTACTCTCCCGCGCCTTGAGACGAAGTACCATTGGCTCTGGAGGGCTTAACGACCGAGTTCGGAATGGGATCGGGTGTGGAACCTCCGACATAGCCACCAGGTCAACAAGGCGGACAGCGGATGATGAGAAGACATTGTCTGAGATTGCTTCGGTCAAGGAGCAATCATCGAATGAGTTTTGCTGAGAAACGATCAAACCGATCGGATTATTAGTACCAGTAAGCTTCATGGGTCGCCCCACTTCCACACCTGGCCTATCAACGTGGTAGTCTTCCACGATCCTCAGCGAAGCCTTGTTTTGAGGTTAGTTTCCCGCTTAGATGCTTTCAGCGGTTATCTATTCCATACTTAGCTACCCTGCTGCACAGCTGGCGCCATGACAGGTACACCAGAGGTATGTCCATCCCGGTCCTCTCGTACTAGGGACAGATCCTCTCAAGCTTCGAACACCCACGGCAGATAGGGACCAAACTGTCTCACGACGTTCTGAACCCAGCTCACGTACCACTTTAAATGGCGAACAGCCATACCCTTGGGACCTGCTCCAGCCCCAGGATGTGATGAGCCGACATCGAGGTGCCAAACTTTGCCGTCGATATGGACTCTTGGGCAAAATCAGCCTGTTATCCCTAGAGTACCTTTTATCCGTTGAGCGATGGCCCTTCCACTCGGGACCACCGGATCACTATGGCCGACTTTCGTCTCTGCTCGACTTGTCAGTCTCGCAGTCAGGCGAGCTTATGCCATTGCACTCGACGAGCGATTTCCGACCGCTCTGAGCTCACCATCGCGCGCCTCCGTTACACTTTAGGAGGCGACCGCCCCAGTCAAACTACCCACCACGCCATGTCCCGGGACCGGATAACGGCCCTCGGTTAGACGTCAACGACAGTAAGGGTGGTATTTCAAGGACGACTCCACCAGAGCTGGCGCCCCGGTTTCATAGTCTCCCACCTATCCTACACATACGGTCGCTAACGCCAAGGCGAAGCTATAGTAAAGGTTCATAGGGTCTTTCCGTCTGACCGCGGGAACCCCGCATCTTCACGGGGAATTCAATTTCACTGAGCCTATGCTGGAGACAGTGGGGAAGTCGTTACGCCATTCGTGCAGGTCGGAACTTACCCGACAAGGAATTTCGCTACCTTAGGACCGTTATAGTTACGGCCGCCGTTTACCTGGGCTTCAGTTCGTCGCTTTCACAACTCCCTTTAACCTTCAGGCACCGGGCAGGCGTCAGACCCTATACGTCGCATTGCTGCTTCGCAGAGCCCTGTGTTTTTGCTAAACAGTCGCTACCCCCTGGCTTGTGCCACTCAGTCCTGGTTGCCCAGGGTGAGTCACGCTTATTCCGAAGTTACGCGTGCAATTTGCCGAGTTCCTTCAGCATAGTTCTCTCAAACGCCTTGGTATGCTCTACCTGACCACCTGTGTCGGTTTCGGGTACGGTCTCTGCTGGAGTTATTTCCTGGGACAACGCCCCCGCACACACAATCCAATAAGTGGGTACGAGTTAAGCCATCCGTCACTTCCAGCTGGTGCAGGAATATTTACCTGCTTCCCATCGACTACGCTTTTCAGCCTCGCCTTAGGGGCCGACTAACCCTGCGCAGATTAGCTTTACGCAGGAACCCTTGGTCTTTCGGCGGGAGTGTCTCTCACACTCCTATCGTTACTCATGTCAGCATTCTCACTTCCGATACCTCCAGCCAGGCTCACGCCTGACCTTCACCGGCCTACGGAACGCTCCGCTACCGCTTGCAGTAAACTGCAAACCCATATCTTCGGCGCACGGCTTGAGCCCCGTTACATTTTCCGCGCAGGATCGCTTGATCAGTGAGCTGTTACGCTTTCTTTAAAGGATGGCTGCTTCTAAGCCAACCTCCTGATTGTCAAAGCAATCCCACATCGTTTCCCACTTAGCCGTGACTTGGGGGCCTTAGATGATGGTTAGGGTTGTTTCCCTTTTCACGACGGACGTTAGCACCCGCCGTGTGTCTGCCCGATAGTTCTCTTGGGTATTCGGAGTTTGGTTAGTATTGGTACCGCTCGCGCAGCCCGCAACCATCCAGTGCTCTACCCCCCAAGGAATTCGTCGGACGCTCTACCTAAATAGATTTCGCGGAGAACCAGCTATGTCCAGGTTTGATTGGCCTTTCACCCCTATCCACAAGTCATCCCAGAATTTTTCAACATTCACGGGTTCGGTCCTCCAGTTGGTGTTACCCAACCTTCAACCTGCTCATGGATAGATCACCTGGTTTCGGGTCGTCATACGTCGAACTTAGCGCCCTATTCAGACTCGCTTTCGCTGCGCCTACACCTAACGGCTTAAGCTTGCTCGACACATGAAGTCGCTGACCCATTATACAAAAGGTACGCCGTCACCCCGCTTGGGGGCTCCGACTGCTTGTAGGCTTCCGATTTCAGGATCTGTTTCACTCCCCTTGTCGGGGTGCTTTTCACCTTTCCCTCACGGTACTTGTTCACTATCGGTCGTAGAGGAGTACTTAGGCTTGGAGGGTGGTCCCCCCATGTTCAGACAGGATTTCACGTGTCCCGCCCTACTCGAGTCTCTTGCTGTTTGATGACTACGGGGCTTTCACCCACTATGGCCGACCTTTCCAGATCGTTCGTCTTTATTTCACAAGAGCACTGGCCTGGTCCCGGTTCGCTCGCCACTACTACGGGAGTCTCGGTTGATGTCCTTTCCTCCGGGTACTGAGATGTTTCAGTTCCCCGGGTTCGCTTAATGAAGCCTATGTATTCAGCTCATTATACCTTTAAACAATCCGCCAATCGCTGCTTCCGAAGAAACAGAGTTGGAAGACTGTAAAGGTGGGTTTCCCCATTCGGAAATAACCGGATCAAAGGGTGCTAGCGCCTCCCCGGTTCTTATCGCAGCTTGCCACGTCCTTCATCGCCTCTCTACGCCAAGGCATCCGTCAGAAGCCCTTCAACGTTTGATCGTTTCTCAGCAAAACTCATGCTTGGTTTATTCCGCCCGACTGGAAAGTTGCCGGGGGACCAAGCCTGATATTTGTCAGACAATGTCTTCTTCTCGAACAAGACCTACAAGCTCAGGGGAGCCGGTCACGTTCTTCCTTCACGATTTCAATGCACGCCAGCCTTACGGCCAACGGCAAACTCGAATGCGATCACAAGGTCCTGGTGGAGCCAGACGGAGTCGAACCGACGACATCCTGCTTGCAAAGCAGGCGCTCTACCAACTGAGCTATGGCCCCGTTCCAACCAGGAACAGTGCGAAGCCCAGGAGAGCTGTCGGCGATGCCGTCTTGAGGCTGAGAACCCCCAGCGAACCAGAAGTCCTGGTAGGCCCGGGCAGACTCGAACTGCCGACCTTACGCTTATCAGGCGTACGCTCTAACCACCTGAGCTACGGGCCTATGGCAGCGACAGCCGGGCCAAACTTTCAAGAAAGATTGGGAACCCAGGCTCGCGATCGCGTCACCAATACATCAACCCGAATGGTCGATGCGTCGATGACGAAAGTGGAAAGAGAAACGGAGACGGCGGCATTCCGCAGTTTATTGGAGCCTCAATAGACAGCCTCGTGAGAGACGGCCTGGAGAAGCATCCTTAGAAAGGAGGTGATCCAGCCGCAGGTTCCCCTACGGCTACCTTGTTACGACTTCACCCCAGTCGCTGACCCTACCGTGGTCGCCTGCCCCCTTGCGGTCAGCGCAGCGCCTTCGGGTAGAACCAACTCCCATGGTGTGACGGGCGGTGTGTACAAGGCCCGGGAACGTATTCACCGCGGCATGCTGATCCGCGATTACTAGCGATTCCAACTTCATGCCCTCGAGTTGCAGAGGACAATCCGAACTGAGACGACTTTTAAGGATTAACCCTCTGTAGTCGCCATTGTAGCACGTGTGTAGCCCACCCTGTAAGGGCCATGAGGACTTGACGTCATCCCCACCTTCCTCCGGCTTAGCACCGGCAGTCCCATTAGAGTTCCCAACTAAATGATGGCAACTAATGGCGAGGGTTGCGCTCGTTGCGGGACTTAACCCAACATCTCACGACACGAGCTGACGACAGCCATGCAGCACCTGTGTCCTAGTCCCCGAAGGGAAAGCCAGATCTCTCTGGCGGTCCAGGCATGTCAAAAGGTGGTAAGGTTCTGCGCGTTGCTTCGAATTAAACCACATGCTCCACCGCTTGTGCGGGCCCCCGTCAATTCCTTTGAGTTTTAATCTTGCGACCGTACTCCCCAGGCGGATTGCTTAATGCGTTAGCTGCGTCACCGAAATGCATGCATCCCGACAACTAGCAATCATCGTTTACGGCGTGGACTACCAGGGTATCTAATCCTGTTTGCTCCCCACGCTTTCGAGCCTCAGCGTCAGTAATGAGCCAGTATGTCGCCTTCGCCACTGGTGTTCTTCCGAATATCTACGAATTTCACCTCTACACTCGGAGTTCCACATACCTCTCTCATACTCAAGACACCCAGTATCAAAGGCAATTCCGAGGTTGAGCCCCGGGATTTCACCCCTGACTTAAATGTCCGCCTACGCTCCCTTTACGCCCAGTAATTCCGAGCAACGCTAGCCCCCTTCGTATTACCGCGGCTGCTGGCACGAAGTTAGCCGGGGCTTCTTCTCCGGGTACCGTCATTATCGTCCCCGGTGAAAGAATTTTACAATCCTAAGACCTTCATCATTCACGCGGCATGGCTGCGTCAGGCTTTCGCCCATTGCGCAAGATTCCCCACTGCTGCCTCCCGTAGGAGTTTGGGCCGTGTCTCAGTCCCAATGTGGCTGATCATCCTCTCAGACCAGCTACTGATCGTCGCCTTGGTGAGCCTTTACCTCACCAACTAGCTAATCAGACGCGGGCCGCTCTAATGGCGATAAATCTTTCCCCCGAAGGGCACATTCGGTATTAGCACAAGTTTCCCTGAGTTATTCCGAACCAAAAGGCACGTTCCCACGTGTTACTCACCCGTCCGCCACTAACTCCGAAGAGTTCGTTCGACTTGCATGTGTTAGGCCTGCCGCCAGCGTTCGCTCTGAGCCAGGATCAAACTCTCAGGTTGAGTTGACTTCTGACCTAAGCTTAAGAACATCCCGAAGGACGTCTTGGCATTAGTTCTACGTATTTTATTGACGAGTTCCCATTCATCGATCCGAAGACCGACGCATGGTATCTTTTCAAAAAGACCGCAGATAGTCAGTGTCGTATAATGACCAGATGGTCATCGCTAGAACACCGCCGCCTGCGTTTCTCTTTCCATATCAACAATGTCAAAGACCTAGAACCGCCTCAGCGGCCCGACTTGTTTAGCGCCTCGTCGTCGGCGGAGGCGGCGATTTAGAGAACCGCGAACCTCGTGTCAACCGCTCTTTTCAGAGATTTTGCAGAACCAAGACCGAAGCCTCAAAACCACAAAAAACCACCGGAGGAAAACGCAGAGGCTTTCCTCTTAACCGTTCGGCGATTCGATTGGAGCGCGGAACCTATTGAAACCAACCCAGGAAAGCAAGAAGTTTCTCAACTCTTTCTTCCCCTCAAAACCCCCGAAACCGAAGCTCCGAAGCCCTCAGGGCCGGCCCGTTTCCGAGCGAGGCGGTCCTATACGGGCCACCCTTTTCCGCCGCAACCAGATTCTGACAGATCGATGAAGAATCTCGCGGAGTCGGAATCTCCGAAGCTTCACCGCACCCCGCTCAGCCAGCGGTGATATAGGTTCTGAGGCTTTCGGCCTCGCGGGCGTGTTCGGCGATCTGGCATTTGACCACATCGCCGATGGAGATGACGCCGACCAATCGCCCGCCGTCCATCACCGGCAGATGGCGAATCCGCCGGTCGGTCATCCGGGTCATAAGCGCGGACATGGCCTCGCCCGGTTCGGCGAAGATCACCTTGGCCGTCATATAGTCTCCGACAGGGCGGTTCAGGGCGGACGGGCCGTCAGCGGCCAGGGCCTTGACCACGTCCCTTTCGGAAAACACGCCGACGACGGTCTCGCCGTCGCGGACCACCATGGCCCCGACCCGTTTCAGCTCCAGTTCCTCACAGGCGCGCGCCACCGTCAGGTAGGGCGCGATGGAGAAGACGGCGTTTCCCTTGGTCTTGAGGATCTCGGCGACGAACATCGCGGCTCCTTCTCTATGGTTAAGAGACGACCGCGGGGCCGGAATGGCGACAGGGCCGCTCGATAACCATGATCGCTCATGGGGCCGCAGGAATCAAATCCGCGATTCAGGCTCGTCGGACGCCGCGTCGGGGAGCGGCCCCTTGCCGAAGGCGCGCGCCAGCGGGCCTATGGCCAGCAGTCCGGCGAAGAAGCCGAAGGCGTGCGCCTCCCAGGCGATACGGGCGCCCTCGGCGCCCGGCGCATAGCCGATCAGGCCCGTCAACGCATTGACCGCCATCCAGGCGATGGAGGCGCTGACCACGCGCCGGTTGAACAGGCTCAACACCCTGCCCTGCCCGCCCATCAGACGGGTCGCCCCGCCGATCAGGCCGAACACGGCGCCGGACGCGCCCACCATGGCGTCGTTCGAGCCCCAGTGGACCAGTCCATAGCCCAGGGCGGCGATCACGCCGCAGCCTATATAGAAGAGCAGGAAGACGGTCGGGCCGATCCGGTCACCGAACAACCGGGCCACAGGGGCGCCGAAGGCGAGCGCCCCGACCGCGTTCATGATGGCGTGCGTCCAACTGCCGTGCAGGAGCATGGCGGTCAGCAACCCACCCCATCGCCCGTTCTCCAGATCGACAGGCGCAAAGGCCATTGCGCCGCCCATGTCGGGCAACTGGCGCTGGAAGAAGAACAGCACCGGCATGGACAAGGCGATCAGCACCACCGGGACCGGGGCGTTGAACATCCTCTCGGACCTGGGCCCCCGGGGTTCGAGGGGCGCGGCGAATCGACCGTCGGGTTCGGACATTCATCACCCATGCGCAGGGATTTCCCGTATCTCAAGCGCTTCTTAATAACCTTAACGCAGTTTGAGCTGCGGATCATGCTTTCGGTCCGTGGTTCGTCTGTGCGCGAGGAGCAAACCCCATGCCGGTCAAGAGGCTGATCGCCCCCCTGCCGACCCAGGCTGCGTCCCTGGCCGCATCCCTGGCCGCGATCCTGGTCTTCGGCGCTCCGAGCCTGGCGGCGGCGCAGACCACAGGCTCCAGCGGCGCCGCACAGTTCCAGCAGGGCTATGGCTCCGCCCGCAGCGCGACCAGCGCCGCCACCACCGGATCGACCCGCGACGCCAACGGCAACCGGGTGATCGTCAACGGCCTGATCCAGTCGGGGGCGTCGTCCTATTCCAGCCAGTCCGGCGGCGTGGCCTCGGCCTATGCCGGCGCGGGCTCGTCCAGCAGCAGCGGATCGACCACGGGCGGTTCGACCGCCATCGGCAACCAGCTGAACGTCGTGGTCCAGGGCAGCCACAACACCGTCATCGTCAACTCGAAACAGACCAACAACGGCGATGTCACCGCCGGCACGGCCCTGAACGGAACCCTTACCCTGCCATGAGCCGCCCAGTCTTCATTCGCACGGGCGCCGCTGCGACGGCTGCGGCCCTGCTGCTGGCCGGCTGCGTCAGCCCGGTGGCGGGGCCGTCGGGCCAGTATGCGACGCCGATCGGCAATGCGCCGGTCACGGCCAACCCGACCCCCTATTCCGCCGCCCTCTACTGCCTGGCGGACTACGCCCGGCGTTATAACCTGCCCTCGCCGCGCATGGCCGTGGGGCGGATCAGCGACTACACCGGCACCGTCTCCTCGGACGGCGGACGCCAGATCACCGGCGGCGCCTCGCTGATGGCCAACTCGGCCCTGGCCAAGGCCGGGGCGCGGATCGTCGAACGCTACGATACCTCGGTGTCGGAGCTGGAGCTGCGCTACGCCAACAACAAGCTGATCGGCGACCAGACCCCCGGCGCCCAGGGACCGGAAGACACCCAGTACCGCCGCATCCTGGCCGGCCAGGTTCCGGGCTCGGACTTCTACATCGTCGGCGGCATCACCGAGGTGAACTACAACATCCGCTCGGGCGGGTTCGACGCCGCCATGGGCGAGACGGACTCCGACACCCCTGGATCGGGCATCGCCACCTACCGCACCTATGTGATGAACATCGCCATCGACCTGCGGCTGGTGCAGACCACCACGCTCGAGGTCGTGGACGTCGTCTCCTACCAGAAGCAGATCATCGGCCGCGAGATCTCGGCGGGGGTGTTCGACTTCCTGAACGG
This sequence comes from Brevundimonas sp. SL130, assembly GCF_026625805.1. Lineage (NCBI taxonomy): Bacteria > Pseudomonadati > Pseudomonadota > Alphaproteobacteria > Caulobacterales > Caulobacteraceae > Brevundimonas > Brevundimonas sp. SL130. Next base: position 1,134,830 of record NZ_CP113064.1, on the reverse strand, counting down.
CAATGTCTTCGACATCTCGGCCGGGTCCGGCGGGATGGAGCCGACGCAGCTGGCCGTGCGCGCCCTGGTCGAGCGGGCCACGGTCGAGTTCATGGCCAATCTGTACGGCGCCCCCGGCCCCGAAATCTGCCTCGACTCCGCCAATGATCCGCTCGGCGACGGCGCCGTCGGCCCGACCGGCGGCTATTATCCGGCCTATCCCACCACGGAGACGAACAATGGCCAGACCCGCGCCGATCCGTCTCGCTGGCATGATCGCCGCGACGGCGACGTTCGCCCTAGCCGCTACTGAGGCGACGGCCCAGACGACGACCGTCTGCGCCGCCCAGACCGGCGCGACCTGCACCAGCACCCAGACGATGACCGGCGAGGTCACCGGCACGGTGAACCTGGACGTCGCCGTAGGCCAGTTGCAGGTGACCAACGACGCCAGCGGCAATCTGCTGGTCGGCGGGATCGATCAGGCGGCCGCAGCCCTGGCGGCGCGCCAGACCATGACGGGCCCGTCCGTGACCGCCCGCACCGCCGTCGATGCGCCGACGGCCCATGTCGAGAACGGCGGCGCCGTCGCGACCACGGCTGTGGCCAACAGCGTCGCCCTGGGCGGCCCCTCCGCCTCGATCACCGGGACCGTGGACCAGTCGGCCCAGACCACCGTCCTGGCCGAGACCGTCGCCGACGTTCAGTACATCCCGGCCCCCGCCGACTTCTCGGCCCAGGCCGTGGCCAATGCGGTCCAGACCTCGACCACCGGCGCCTCGCACCAGGATCTGACGATCCGCCAGACCAACGCCCCGTCGACCATCGAGGCCCGCACCGACGTCTATGTCGACAACGCCTGGAACCTAGCCGCCCGCGCCAACGCCCGCGCCAACCAGACCGTGCTCTACAACGCCGGCGGCTCGCTGGTCGCGGCGACCGACCAGACCAACCAGGGCCGGGTCCGCGCCGTCGCCCAGGCCCAGACCTATGTGCAGGGCCAGACCACCGTCGCCGCCCGCGCCGTCGCCAATGAGGTCATCGCCGGCAACCAGGACATCTATCTGGAGCTGAACAACACCCAGCTGAACACCGGCGGGGTCGAGGCGACCGCGACCTATACGGGCGTCAGCGGCTATGACGCCTATGTCGGCGCCGAGGCCGTGGGCAACAGCGTCACCGGATACGCCTGTTCCCAGTGCGGCGGCGAGGTCAATGTGACCAACACCCAGACCAACGACGCCAATGTCACCGCCACGACCACCGCCACCATCGGCGCCGGCCGCACGGCCGTGGTCGGAGCGACCGCCGTGGGCAACAGCGCGACCTTCTATGTCAGCCGGCCGGGCGGCTGAGGACTGGACTCGATCCACTGCGAAAAGATGGAGTCTATTTTCGTCCAGTCGTCGCGGGGGGGGCGGGGCTGCGTGGAAATGGCGCTGGCACGAAAACAGGGTGACAAAGCGCCAAAAGCGCCATTTCCCGAGAGGGCGACGGGAGGGGGATTTGGTTTTCAAAGACCGTGGGGGAAGAGTGTCGCACGGTTTTGGGGCGTGGTGGGTTGAGGGGTGGTTTCGGGCGGTGGGACGTTGAAAAGGATGGGGATTTTCGTAAGAATTGGGACAAGAGTCGGAGAACCGCACGGCGTCCAGAACAGACTTTAGCTGCACCCGACAAACGATATCCTCGTACAACCGCACTATCGCGAGAAATTCATCCCGCCTAAGGAGGCTTTGTGCAGCCCTACTCCTCAGAACAATGGTCGTTGACGCGATCGCTGGCGTTCCTCGCCGCGATTTTCGCGATCATGCTCGGGTCGTTGCTGCCGACTACGGCGTCGGCTCTGACCTCTACCACGGCGGTGATTTTGTGTTCGGGCGACCAGATGGCCGTCGCCGTCGATGCGAACGGGCGCCCAACGCCGGACGAACCTGCGCCCATAGGCGCGATAAAGTGTCCGCTGTGTGTGCTGGTGGCGACGTCATCGGCCATGCTCCCACCGCCCGAACCCAGCGTGCAGGTTCAGGCACCGGTCTTTCCTGGACTGATCGTACCTACCCCTCGGGTGACGCCCCCCGCCGCGCTGAGCCTCTGGACACGACGGCTTCCTCCTGCGACAGCGCCGCCCGCAGCCTGATCGAATACGTCCGAACGCCGCCCGTCCGGCGGCTTACGTCTCTCCGATCAGGATCATTCTCCCATGCGTCTCAAGACTTCCGCTGCGCCCCTGGCGCTGCTTCTCGCCGCCTGCGCGGCCCCCGCCTTCGCCCAAACCGAACCTACCGCCCAGACTACGCCCAGCTGGATCGGCGATGTGGTCATTACTGGCCTCCGACAGCGCTACGCCTCGACTGACACCACCTCGGCCACGCGAACCGATACGCCGCTGATCCAGGTCCCCCAGTCGGTTCAGGTCCTCACCAGCAGCCTGCTGGAAGAACAGGGCGTTCGCCACCTGTCCGACGCGCTGGTGAACGTCTCGGGCGTGACGGCCACCCAGCCGCAGGAGGTGCTGCTCACCCCGCCGCTGCTTCGCGGCTTCCCCGGTGAGGTCTATGTTGACGGCCTGCCCATCTTCGGCGGCAACCAGCAGGCCTTCGATCCCGCCGGTCTGGTCGGCATCGAGCGAATCGAGGTGCTCAAAGGACCGAGCTCGGCCCTCTACGGAGGCGGTCTGGGCTCCCCCCTCGGCGGACTGATCAACATCGTGTCCGAAAGGCCGGCCGACACTTTCGGCGGCTATTTCGGTGTTCGCGCGGGCAGCTTCTCGACCTGGAACCCCTATGGCAGCGTGAATCTGCCGCTGGCCGAAGGCGTGGCCGCGCGTATCTCGGCGGAGTACCAGAGCAGCGAAAGTTGGATCGATCAGGTCGAGGGCGAACGCTGGGTGATCAAGCCCAGCCTGTCCGTCCAGCTCGGCCCGGACACGGAATTGCTGTTCCAGGCCCAGATCAATCGCAACAGTCAGCTGGAATACTCCGGCCTGCCTGCGGAACAGGCACTCGCTGGCGAACTTGAGCGCAACGCCTTCCCGGGTGCGCCGGTGGGCCAGCCCCACACCCGGATGGAGAACCACCTCGAGACCGTGACCCTGCGTCACGTCTTTAGCGATAAACTCAAGCTGACGGTCACCGGGCGCTACTACGACAGCGAAGTGGTCGAGGTTGGCAGCTTCGTCTTCCCGGCGATGTATGCACCCGATCCCGCCACGCCGACCGTCTATCCCATCCTGCCGATGAACATGTTCACCACGACGCAGGAGGGTGCGCTAGACGCGAATCTGCAGATCGCGGCGAACGCCTTCGGCGGCGATCACCGTATCCTCGTCGGGGTCAGCTACGACCACACAAAATTCTACTCCGGCATGGCCTTTACCGGCGTCCCCGTCGGCGAGATCGACCTGGCCAATCCGACCTACACCCTGCCATTCGGCCCCCTGGAGCCGATGAGCATGACGCAGACGGATCGCTACCAGACATCGGCGATCTATGTGCAGGACCAGGTCACCTATGGACGGCTCCACCTGACCGGCTCGCTGCGCCTCACTCGGCTCAATTTCAAGGAAGCCGAACAGGGGACGGACGAGACCTATAATCACCTGTCTCCCCGGATCGGGGCGACCTTCGATGTCGCGCCGGGTATCGCCCTCTATGCGGGCTATGCAACGGCGTTCCGCGCGCCCTTCGGTTTCATCGGGTTGGAAACGCCGGAACCCGAGACGTCTGAAAATGTCGAAGGCGGTGTGAAACTGGCGATGACCCGCCTGGGTCTGTCGGGCACGATCGCCATCTTCGAGCAGACCCGCGACAACGTCGCCACGCCGGATCCGGACAATCCGCTCTTCTCGATCCAGACCGGAACCCAACGTGCGCGGGGTCTGGAGGCCGATTTCATCTGGGAGCCGACGCCTGCCTTCTCGCTGCTGGCCAACTACGCCTACACGGACGCCGAAGTGACTCGCGACAACTCCCTGCCTGTTGGGGACACCCTGCCGCGCATCCCCAAGAACAGCGGACGGATCGCCGGGCGCTATCGCGTGTTGGATGGCGCCGCAGCCGGGCTGTCGTTCGGGGCGGGCGTCACCAGCTTTGGAGCGCGTCAGGACACCCTGCCGAACTCCGTCTGGGTGCCGGGCTACACCACCGTGGACGCCCAGGCCGCCTACGACTTCGGCCGGGTCACGGTGGAGCTGTCTGCGGTCAATCTGACCGACAGCGACGCCTTCGACACCTACCAGTACTTTGGGTTCCCGGTGGTCATACCCACTCAGCCCCGGTCGGCGTTCGTAACGCTGAAGACCCGCTTCTAGGGAGGCGCAAATGAGCAGCACTCTCCGCCCTCTGTTCGCGGTCGCAGCTGTCAGCTCGCTTCTCGCCACCTTCGCCCATGCGGCGGGGGTGGCAAGCGCTGGCCCGCTCGGCCATCCGACCACTTCGGCGACGGCCGTTTGCCATGCCCTGTCGGGCCGTGAGGTCGGGGGATCGAAGCTGGTGACGGCGCTGATCGCCGAAACCGAGGCGGCCCCGGCGTACTGCAGGGTCAGCGGGACAATCGCGCCCAAACTGAATTTCGAAATCCGGCTGCCGCAGACCTGGAACAGCAAGCTCTATTACGGCGGGGGCGGCGGCTACAACGGCGTCATGCCGGAACTGGTCGTCGCGCCCCTCGTGCAGGGTTACGCCCAGGTGGTCAGCGACTCCGGTCACCAGGACCCAACCGGCATGTCGGCCGCCTTTGTTGAAGGCGACCAGCACGCTGCCCGCCTGTTCGGAAGCGAGGCCGTTCCGGCGGTCATGGCGACAACACTCCAGATCATTTCCACCGCATACGGCTCCCCCCCGTCCCAGTCCTATTTCGAAGGCTGCTCCACCGGAGGCCGCGAGGCCCTGATGGCGGTTCAACGCAACCCGGACCTGTTCGACGGCGTGATCGCCCGGGCGCCCGCCTTCAACTGGGTCGGCTTCATGGGTGCTTTCAACGCGGCGGCCAGAGCGGCGGCCGCACCCGGCGCAGCCTTCGGCCAAGCCAAGGCGGCCCTGTTGGCCCGTCATGTGCGAGACGCCTGTGATGGTCTCGACGGCCTCGTGGACGGCGTGGTGTCCCATCGCGCCGCCTGCACGCCCGGCATCATCAGGCTAGAGACCCTGCGCTGCGTGGGTGGGGGAGATCTTGGGGACACCTGCCTGTCGGACGCCCAGCTCGCCCTAGTGAGAACGTGGACGGCCGATATCGTCTTCAACGGCGTCAAGGACGTCTACTCGAACAGGGGGTATCCGCTGTCGGGCAATGAAGATGATCCGGCGGGCTTCGGCCTATGGGCGACCGGTAACGGCAACGTCCGCCAGAGTGGCTATTTCCTCATGCAGGACAGCACGGTGCAGTATTACCTAGCGAAGGACCGGAGCGCCGACTCTCTCGCCTACATACCCTGGGACCGTGATCCGGAAGCATTGGAGGAAATGGCTGCGCTCAACGACGCGACCAACCCGGACATTCGCGCCTTCATCGACGGGGGAGGCAAGTTGATCGTCTGGCAGGGCGGGTCGGACGCCGCTCTGAGCGTCGAGTCGACGATCGACTATATGACGAGGATGAAGCAGGCCGTTGGCCCAGCCAGAGCTGAGGCCGCAACGCGGTTCTACGTAGCGCCTGGCGTGAACCACTGTGGCGGGGGCGCAGGGCCCGACCAGACCGATCTGCTGCTCGCCCTGGATCGGTGGGTCATGAATGTCGCCGTGCCAGAAACGCTGGTGGCTCAGAAGCTCGGCACGGCGGACGCGCCTGGCAGATCCATGCCGCTCTGCCGGTATCCCCGGTATCCACGATTCTCAGGTCGTCCCGAGGACCTCGACGCAACCAAGCTCGCCGCCAACTTCACCTGCAGTACGCCGGTTCCAGCCAAGCTTTAGCAACGCAGAGCTGCGGACCCAAATTTCGGCTGCCTAGTGTCACAAGCGGCCCACCCGCCCGTTCCTCCAGACGGCTATCGTCGCCCTGCCCTATCCCACGCGCTCGCCCGCTCCAACCATCGGCCGCTCCATCGGGGGTTGCGGCGTTTCGGAGTGATCTCACGCGGTCTGCGCTTCGTCTGCTGCGGGTTGCAGCCTCGGGGTTGGCTCTGTCGGTGGGGACGTTCAGTGCGCCGGCCCCCGTTCTGGCCATGACCTTTGCCCCCGCCGCCGCCCAGGCGGGCGGGCAGGTCGCACCGTCCGATCCGCAGGGGCAGTCCTCAGACGCGAATGTCGAAGGTATGCCGGCTGGGCCGCCGGGTGCTCGTGTCGTCCTGAATGGCGTGGGGGCGGTCGACGGGTCGGTCCGTGGGGGAGCTCTGGTGCGACGCCACACGGCCGGTCGTCTGAGCGAGTTGGCTGGCCCAGGCCTGGGCGACGGGATTGAATGCGCCGACCCTCATCGTCCTTCTCCGTCACCGCAGGCCAGGCCGTAAGCCGACAGATCGACGTTGAGGATTTCGCACGGGCGCAAGGTCGCGGCGCGCCCTGTCGTATCCAAGCCGCCATCGACTTCAGCGATCAAACGCGCTGTCTCGATAGACACGGAGCCTCTCCCTTCTGGGTCGGGACGCTCGATGTCGACGCCTTAGGCTTGTGGGGACGAGACAATCGGACCCCGGCATCGAGCGCACCCGATGCGGTCCGACATCACGATCACCATGATCGCCAGAGGGGCCCAGGTTGCAAAGATGGGCCGCAAAGACAGGCTGCGCCGCCGCGCCCAAAAGCGCCAATAAGAAATGAGCATTCGCCCCATGAAAAATGATTATGACTCATGACCACAGTCATGATGATCTTAAGGACAGACTAGAATCACTGAGATCGATTGACGGACCCGTATTCATTCGCCACCATAACAAACTCCAAGGGTCCGGGCCCCTCTGGCAGCCGAGGCGTCGGCTGCGATGTCGGATTCCCACCTGGACCGGTGCAACGCGGCGCCATCTTTCAAAACTTGGAGGTACGGGATGCTTGAGTCCCTTCCGTTTCTTGCATTGACCTATGTCGGCCAGCCCATCTGGCTCTGGATCGCATTTCTAGCCTTTATCGGACTGCTCCTGTGGCTCGACCTCGGGGTCGTGAACAACAAGGACGGCGTCGTCTCCGCCAAGAAATCGGCAGGCATGTGGGCGTCCTTTGCCTCGATCGCCGTCGCCTTCGGCGCCTATGTCTACTTCGTCTACGAACCCGACCCGCGCTACTATATGAGCGCCGAGAACCTCAACCAGCAGGCCGTGCTTCAGTATTTCACCGGCTATCTGCTCGAGACCGCGCTGGCGTTCGACAATATCTTCGTCATCGGCATGATCTTCACCTTCTTCGCCGTGCCACGCCAATATCAGCACAGGGTGCTGTTTTGGGGCATCATGGGGGCGATCGTATTCCGGGCCATCTTCATTTCGCTCGGGGCGGCGATCGTCAACGAGTTCACCTGGGTCCTGTTCATCTTCGCGGCCTTCCTGATCTTCACCGGCTGGAAGATGATCTTCGGCGGCAGCCAAGAAATGGATCTGAACAAGAACCCGGTGCTGAAGTTTCTTCGCAAGCGGATGCGGATCACCGACACGATCGACAACCACAACTTCTTCGTCAAAAGGCCGGACCCCAAGGGCTCAGGCCGTCTGGTCCTGTTCGCGACGCCTCTGTTCCTGGCGCTGGTGATGGTCGAGGTGGTGGATGTGATCTTCGCGGTCGATTCCGTGCCGGCGATCTTCGCGGTCACCAAGGACCCGTTCATCGTCTACACGTCCAACATCTTCGCGATCCTCGGCCTCCGGTCGATGTATTTCATGCTGGCCGAGGCCGTGGCGCGGTTCAAATACCTGAAATATGGGCTGTCGCTGGTGCTGGTCTTGATCGGGGTCAAGATCATCTGGAACTTCGGCCTCTATAAGGGTTGGAAGGACGTGACCGGCGCGCCGCTGGCGCCCTATCTGGAGCCGCAATGGTCCTTGATCGCGACCTTGGCCCTGATCGGCGGCTCGATGCTGTATTCCTGGCTGCGGACGCGCAAGGTTCAGGCCTGAGCACAGCGGGTTCCGCCGTCGCGGCGGCGGGCGGGCGGAGGGCGGCCGGAGGGCGAGCGCCCCAAGGGGGAGGCCAAACGTCGCCTTGCCCTGCCGCCCGCCCTCGCCTACTCCAACCATCGGCCGCTCCATCGGGGGTTGCGGTGTTTGGAGTGATGTCATGCGGTCTGCGCGTCGTCTGCTGCTGGTTGCAGCCTCGGGATTGGCTCTGTCGGCGGGGGCGTTCAGCCTGCCGGCCCCCGTTCTGGCGATGGCCTTTGCGCCCGCCGCCGCTGTTCAAGCCGAGACCCAGGTCGCCCCGTCCGATCCCTGGGCCCAGGCGGCCAGTGATATTCCGGCCGATCCCGCCGTGCGGTACGGCCTGTTGCCGAACGGCATGCGTTACGCCCTGCTGAAGAACGCCACCCCGCCCGGTCAGGCCTCGTTCCGGCTGCGGATCGACGCGGGCTCGCTGATGGAGCGGGACGACCAGCAGGGGCTGGCCCACTTCATGGAGCATATGGCCTTCAACGGGACCAAGGACATCCCCGAGAACGAGATGCTGCGGATCCTGGAGCGGCTGGGCCTGGCCTTCGGGGCCGACACCAACGCCTTCACCAGCTTCGACCAGACCGCCTATATGCTGGAACTGCCCAACACCCAGGACGAGACGGTCGATACGTCCCTGCACGTGATGCGCCAGATGATGGGCGACGCCCTGATGGCGTCCGAGGCCATCGACGCCGAGCGCGGGGTGATCGTGGGCGAGGCGCGGACGCGCGACACGCCGCAGTTCCGGGTGCTGAAGACCCAGCTGGGCCTGCTGGCGCCGGGGCAACGCCTGTCGCAACGCCTGCCGATCGGCGATCTGGAGGTGATCCGCACCGCGCCGCGCGACCGGTTCGTGGACTTCTATGACGCCTATTACAGGCCGTCGCGGGCGACCTTCATCGCCGTGGGCGACTTCGATGTGGACGCGATGGAGGCCAAGATCCGCGCCGCCTTCGCCGACTGGACGCCCAAGGCGGCGGACGGGCCCGAGCCCGACCTGGGCCAGGTGCAGCCGCGCGAACCCCAGACCAGCATCATCGTCGAGCCCGGCGTGCAGTCGTCGATCCAGATCAACTGGATCAAGGCCCCCGACCTGGATCCCGACACGGCCGCCGAGCGGGCCGAGGACACCCGCCGCAGCCTGGGTCTGGCGGTGCTGAACCGGCGGCTGGGCGAGATGGCGCGGGCCGACAATCCGCCCTTCCTGAGCGCGGGCGGCGGCTATCAGGGCCTGTTCGACAGCCTGGACGCCGGGGTTCTGTCGGTCGCCTTCACCCCCGGCGAATGGAAACGGGCGCTGGAGACCACCGAACAGGAGGCGCGCCGCCTGACCCAGTACGGGGTGACCCAGGCCGAGCTGGATCGCGAGATCACCGAATACCGCACCGGCTTGCAGAACGCCGTGGCCACCGCCGCCACCCGCTCGACACCGGCCCTGGCCGGCGCCCTGCTGAACGCCGTCAACGGGGATGCGGTCTTCTCAACCCCGCAGGACAGCCTGGCCCGGTTCGAGGCGACCGTCGCCGGCCTGACGCCGGAACAGGTCAACGCCGCCGTCCGGCCGGTGTTCGAAGGCCAGGGTCCGCTGGTCCTGTTCACCAGCCCGGTCCCGGTCGAGGGGGGCGAGGCGGCCGTGACCGCCGCCCTGGAGGCCTCGCGTCAGGTTCCGGTGGCGGCGCCGGCCGCCCAGGCCGAACTGAAATGGCCCTATGAGGACTTCGGCCCGGCCGCCGCGCCGGAATCGCGGGTGGAGGTCGCCGACCTGGGGGCGACCCTGGTCCGCTTCCCCAACGGGACGATGCTGAACATCAAGAAGACCGACTTCCGCGACGACCAGATCCTGATCAGCGCCTCGACCGGGATCGGCAGCCTGGGCATGCCCAGCGACCGGTTCTCGCCCCTGTTCGCCACCAACGCCGTGCTGAACTCGGGCGGACTGGGCAAGCTGACGGTGGACGAGATGAACCGGGTGCTGGCGGGCCATGTGTTCACCACCAGCATCAGCCAGGGGCTGGACTCCTACGGCCTGGGCGGGGCGACCCGGCCCGAGGATCTGGCGCTGACGATGCAGATCCTGACCGCCTATCTGACCGATCCGGGTCTGAGGGCGGCGCCGCTGCAACGGGCCAAGGCCAGCTATCCGCAGTCGCTGGAACAGCGGGCCTCGACGCCCGGCGGGGCCTTCGGGCTTCAGGCCGGGGTGCTGCTGGCCGGCGGCGACCAGCGGGCCGCCACCCCGACCAACGAACAGTTCCAGTCGATCGAGATCGAGACCCTGCGCGAACAGATCAAGGCGGCCCTGGCCCAGGGTCCGATCGAGATCACCGTGGTCGGCGACGTCGATGTGGACGCGGTGATCGCCGCCGTCGGCTCGACCTTCGCCGCCCTGCCCCCGCGCGGCCCGGCGCCCACCCCGGCGCCGGCCTCGGCCCAGCGGCGCTTCCCCGCCCCGACCGCGACCCCGATCCGCCTGACCCACGCCGGCCAGGCGACCCAGGCCCTGGGCGTCGTCGCCTGGCCCACCACCGACCAGATCGGCGACCGCACCACGGCCCGCCAGTTGGGCGTGCTGGAGGCCGTGCTGCAACTGCGGCTGAACGAGGAGATCCGCGAGAAACAGGCCATCGCCTATTCGCCGAACGCCAGCGGGACCAACTCGGATACGTTTGCGGGCTATGGCTATATCGCCGTGGCGGCCGAGACGCCGCCGGAGTCGCTGACGAAACTGTTCGAAGCCGTGGACCTGATCGTCGCCGACCTGCGCGACAATCCGGTCGGGGACGACGAGCTGAACCGCGCCCGCCGCCCGGCGGTGGAGCGGCTGCGGCGCAGCATGGCCGACAACGGTTACTGGCTGGGCCAGCTGTCGGAGGCCCAGTCGAACCCGGCCTCGCTGGACCAGACCCGCAACAATATCGCGGTGCTGGAGGCCGTCACCGCCGCCGACCTGCAACGGCTGGCGCAACAGTATCTGAAGCCCGACACCGCCTGGCGCGCCGAGGTCGTCTCGGACAAGCCGGCCCAGTAAGAAAAACGGCCCCGGTTCTTTCGAGCCGGGGCCGAGCCTTTTTGGGGCCAGTCTTCAGGATCGTCGACGGAGAGCCGACGGTCTTATGTCTCGCACGCCCAGCCTGAGCCGCGCCTGAACGAAGCGTGTCAGCTCCGGTTCAGAACACCCGGCCGCCGACGCCGCCGTCCAGGGTGATGGCCCCGGTGATGACGGTCGCGCTCTGGACCTGTTCCTCGCGGTATTCGGTGTATTCCTCTTCGCGGTACATCGTCAGGATCTTCACCCCGGCCCCGTAACGGCGCAGCAGCGAGCGTTCGTTGCAGTCGCGCTCGGCCTTTTCGGGGCGGCATTCCAGCTTGCCCTCGCCGCCGAACCACAGGGCCTCGTGCTTCTTGCAGGTCAGGGCCGTGCCGTGGTCGAATTTGATCTCGCCCTCATAGTCCGCGATCGTCGCCTGGAGCCAGGTTCCGGCCAGGCAGCGATAGATCTCGCCCTCATAGCCGTCGGCGATCTCGCGATCCGGCTTGACCTGCGAGGCGGGGTGCGGCGTCTGGCGGTCGTCCATGCAGACGGCCTGGATCACGACCCGCTTCATCGAGCGGCGATAGGCGGTGAAGGGGGTGCGGACCGTCTGGACCAGGCCTTCGACGGCCAGGTTCTGGATGGTGGTGGGATAGGGCTGGTCCACGCTGACATAGGCCGAACCGCCGCCCCCGCCGGAACTGCCCGAAAAGCCGCCGGCCCGGGCGTTGAGATAGGATCGGGCGCCGGCGCTGGCGCTGGCATTGACGTTGACGTTCACATTGACGTTGGTGTTCGAGTTCCCGCCGCCGTGCCCGCCGCCGCCACACGATCCGCCGCCGCCGCAGGAGGGGGGCGTCGGGGGCTCAGGCGTTTCGCACGAGGAGCAGGGGTCGGGGGTGCAGCCGCTGCTGCACTGGGCCAGGGCCGCGCTCCCCGCGCCCAGCACGGCCACGCCGGCCGCCAGACCCAGCATCCAATTCCTGATCCGCTGCCGCATCGGCGGGACTCCCGAACGAATTCTCACGTCGTCCGGACAGACTTCCGGACGATCCAATCTTAACCAAGACCCCAAAAGCCTTTCGTTTCCGTTGAGACGCGGCGGTGTTCGGGATGGCGCAATGCCGCATCCGTCTGCTAGACCGCCCGCACAATGACCGTCCGCGTCTTCCTTCGCCTGATTTCGATTAGCCGCCCGGCGTAGCGCCTCTGGGCCCTTGGCCCCGTGCACGCCGGGAACGACCGCCCCCAGAGGGCGAACCCGCCCTCAAGCAGCGCGAAGCGCGATAGGGCGAACGAAGACAGCGACATTAATTTCACGACGCCGAGACTTTCCATGGCCGACGCCCCCGACACCACCGACACCCCCAGCGGCCGCGACTATCGCGACACCGTCTTCCTGCCCGAAACGCCGTTTCCCATGCGGGGCGGCCTGCCGCAGAAGGAGCCGCTGATCCTGGAGCAGTGGGGCGACCTGTACGGGCGCCTGCGGGCGCAGCGGCAATCCGAAAACGCCCCCCTCTATGTGCTGCACGACGGCCCGCCCTACGCCAACGGCGACATCCACATCGGCCATGCGCTGAACAAGACGCTGAAGGATTTCGTGGTCCGCAGCCGTTTTCTGCTGGGCTATGACGTCGACTATGTCCCCGGCTGGGACTGCCACGGCCTGCCGATCGAGTGGAAGATCGAGGAACAGTTCCGCGCCAAGGGCCGCCGCAAGGACGAGGTGTCCAAGGACGAGTTCCGCGCCGCCTGCCGCGACTACGCCGGCAAATATATCGACCTGCAACGCGACCAGTTCAAACGCCTGGGCATCACCGGCGACTTCGCCAACCGCTACGCCACCATGGACTTCACGTCCGAGGCGGCCATCGTCGCCGAGTTCCACAAGTTCAAGAACTCGGGCCAGCTGTATCGCGGCTCCAAGCCCGTCATGTGGTCGCCGGTCGAACGCACCGCCCTGGCCGACGCCGAGATCGAATACCACGACCATGTCAGCCCCACGATCTGGGTCAAGTTCCCGGTCACGGGCGCGTCCGACGACCATCCCGACGACCTGCTGGCCTTCCGCACCAGCACCCCGTCCATCGTCATCTGGACCACCACCCCCTGGACCATCCCGGCCAACCGCGCCATCAGCTACGGCCCCGAGATCGCCTATGGCCTGTATGAGGTCACGGCCATGGAAGAGGGTCTGGAGTTCGCGCCCTGGGCCAAGCCGGGCGACCGGCTGATCGTCGCCGACAAGCTGGCCGAGGATGTGTTCAAGGCCGCCAAGATCGCCGCCTGGACCCGCATCTACGACATCAATCCGTCCGGCCTGGAATGCGCCCACCCGCTGGCCGCGCTCGACAGCGGCTACGGCTTCTCGGTGCCCCTGCTGGCCGGCGACCATGTCACCGACGACGCCGGCACCGGCTTCGTCCACACCGCACCGGGCCACGGCGCCGACGACTTCGAGGTGTGGAAGGCCCACGGTCATCACGAGGTGCCGGACACGGTCGACCCGGACGGCGCCTACTACCCCGGCGTCCCCCTGTTCGCCGGCCTGAAGGTGCTGGAGACCGAGGGCAAGAAAACCGGCAAGTTCGGCCCCGCCAACGGGGCGGTGATGGACAAGCTGATCGAGGCCGGCAATCTGCTGGCGCGCGGCCGGCTGGAACACTCCTACCCGCACTCGTGGCGCTCCAAGGCCCCGATCATCTTCCGCAATACCCCCCAGTGGTTCATCCGCATGGATCAGCCCCTGAAGTCGGGCGACACCCTGCGCGAAACGGCCCTGACCGCCATCGACGACACGGCCTTCCACCCCGCCGCCGGCCGCAACCGCATCCGCTCGATGGTCGAGGGTCGTCCCGACTGGCTGGTCAGCCGTCAGCGCGCCTGGGGCACGCCCCTGGCCATGTTCATCGACAAACAGACCGGCCAGCCCCTGCATGACCCCGAGGTGGACGCCCGGATCGTCAAGGCCGTGGCCGAACACGGCGCCGACATCTGGTTCACCGCGCCGGACGCCGACTTCCTGGGCGCCCATGACCCGGCCCGGTATGAGAAGGTCGAAGACATCCTGGACGTCTGGTTCGACTCCGGCTCGACCCACGCCTTCACCCTGGACCCGCGCCTGCCCGAGCACGGCTATACCGGCGACCGCCCGGCCCACTGGCCCGCCGACCTGTATCTGGAAGGGTCGGACCAACACCGCGGCTGGTTCCAGTCGTCCCTGCTGGAAGGTTGCGGCACGCGCGGCCGCGCCCCGTTCAAGGCGGTCCTGACCCACGGCTTCACCCTCGACGAGAAGGGGGAGAAGATGTCCAAGTCCAAGGGCAATACAACCGATCCCCTGACCATCATCAAGGAGAGCGGCGCCGACATCCTGCGTCTGTGGGTGTCGCTGGTCGACTATTCCGAGGACCAGCGGATCGGCAAACAGATCCTGCAAACCACGGTGGACGCCTATCGCAAGCTGAGGAACACGGTCCGCTATCTGCTGGGCGCCCTGGCCGACTTCGACGAGGCCGAGCGTCTGCCGCTGGATCAGATGCCGCCGCTGGAGACCTTCATCCTGCACCGCCTGTGGGAACTCGACGCCCATGTGCGCCAGGCCTATGCCGAATACCGGTTCCAGGACGTGGTGCGCCCGGTGCTGGAGTTCTGCTCCAACGACCTGTCGGCCCTGTATTTCGACATCCGCAAGGACAGCCTCTACTGCGACCGCCCCGACGAAATGCGTCGCCGCGCGGCCCGCACGGTGATGGACGCGGTCTTCCTGCGCCTGACCGCCTGGCTGTCGCCGCTGACGCCGTTTACGATGGAAGAGGCCTGGACGACGCGCTTCCCCGATGCGGGCACCAACTGCGCGCGGGTGATCCCGGAGACGCCGGCGGAATGGGAGAATGCGGCCGAGGCGGAGCGGTGGTCAAAGATCAACACCGTGCTGGAAGTGGTCAATGAATCGCTGGAGGCCGCCCGTCGCGACAAACTGATCGGCGGGGCGCTGGACGCCTGGCCGACCGTCACGGCGCCGGCCGGAACCTTCGCCCCGTTCGACGGTCTGGACGCGGCCGAGATCTTCCGCACCTCGGGCGCCGAACTGGTCGAAGGCGAAACGCTGGCGGTGACGGTGGCCCTAGCCGACCACCCGAAATGCGCCCGCTCCTGGCGCCGCGTCCCCGACGTCGGCTCCGACCCCGCCTACCCCGACCTCTCAGCCCGCGACGCGGATGCGGTGCGGCACTGGGACCAGACGCACGGCTGACGCCACATTCACCTCCCCGTCGGCGAAGGCCGACGGGGAGGACCGGCGGGAGCGTCAGCGAACGCCAGGAGGGGGCGACTCGGTGTCAGACGCTGGCCCGGTCATCCCCACCGCCAGAGTCGCCCCCGCCTGGTCGCAAGCGCGACCTGTCCTCCCCGCGCGCCTTCGCGCGCAGGGAGGTGAGCCAGTGCGCACAATGACGCTGCCTTCACCCCAACGAATCCAACCCCTTACACAAATCTCACCCCCATCTTCTCACCACCCCCCAAAACCCGCGCATAATGCCCCCGGTCTCGTCGCTAGGAGGGCTCGTAAGGCCTGCGACCTTGCGGCGGCGGGAGCGTAGGGATCAGGGGCGGGGGTGGGATTCCCTCGCGCCGCATGACGGTGCATCGGTGGGCTCATCCCGCGCAGAAACGTCGGCGGAGGACACGGGGTTAGGAACCCGGTCGCACTCGGGACGGTCCTTCGCAGGGATCGCCGACCTGACGCAGGCCTTGGGGAAGAGGCATCACAACTGCCGCTTCAATATCCCCGGCCGGCAGAAACACCCTGCGCGCGGAGCGTCTGTCTTCGTCGAAACGGTAAAAACTAATCCATCCCGGGCGAGGCCCGGCGCTCCGTCCCGCCCTCCACTCGCGATGGGCCTCCAACTTCGCAGCGAAAGCGCGTCGGCGCCGCCGCTCGCCCTGTAGCCTTCCGCCGCCCGAACCCTTAAATGCCGTCCCCTGACGAAAGACCCGCCCCGTGAGCCCCGACGACTTCGACCTCGATCTCCCGCAAGACCTCCAGGACGGCCTGATCGCCGTCGGCGAGGCTGCGCGCGATCTGGATCAGCCGTGGTGGATCTTCGGCGGGGCGGCCATGGCGCTCTACGGCCTGACCGATCTGCATGTGCCCGACATCGACGTCCTGTGCGCGCCGCGCGACGCCCGCGCCCTGCTGGCGGCCCTGGACGGACAGATCGTGCCCGATCCGGGCGAGGGCCTGTTCCGCTCGGCCGTCTTCGGCCGCGCCCCGGACCAGCCGGTCCTGGTCGAGGTCATGGCGGACCTTGAGGCCCGCGACGGGGCCGAATGGCGGCCGGTCGCCTTTACCTCGCGCCATGCCGTCTTCATCGACGACGTGCCGCTGTTCGTGCCCGACATCCGGGACCATATCGCCCTTTACCGCCTGTTCGGCCGCCCCAAGGATCTGGCGCGGATCGAGCAGCTTGAACGACTGATCGCCTGATGCCCTTCCCCTTCGAGATTTCCGCCAAACAGGGCCGCGCCCGCACCGGCGTGCTGAAGACCGCGCGCGGCGACATCCGCACCCCCGCCTTCATGCCGGTCGGCACGGCGGCGACGGTCAAGGCCATGACGGTGGATCAGGTCAAGGCGACCGGCGCCGACATCCTCCTGGGCAACACCTATCACCTGATGCTGCGCCCCGGCCCCGAACGGATGGAGCGTCTGGGCGGCCTCCACAAATTCATGGGCTGGGACAAGCCGATCCTGACCGACTCGGGTGGCTTCCAGGTCATGTCCCTGGCCGGGATTTCGAAGGTCAAGGAAGAGGCCGTGACCTTCTCCTCCCATATCGACGGCTCCAAACACGTCCTGACGCCCGAACGTTCGATCGAGATCCAGGCCGACCGGATCGGCGCCGACATCTCGATGCAACTGGACCAATGCGTCTCCTGGCCGGCCGCGCGGGACGCGGCCCAGAAGGCCATGGAGCTGTCGATCCGCTGGGGCGCCCGCTCCAAGGCCCGGTTCGGCGAGCGCGAGAACCAGGCCCTGTTCGGCATCCAGCAGGGCTCGACCTATGAAGATCTGCGCCGCCAGTCGTCGGACCAGCTTCAGGAGATCGGCTTCGACGGCTACGCCATCGGCGGTCTCGCTGTGGGCGAGGGCCACGACGCCATGTGCCGCGTGCTGGACTATGCGCCCGAGATGCTGCCCGCCGACCGTCCGCGCTATCTGATGGGGGTGGGCAAGCCGATCGACCTGGTCGAGGCGGTCTGGCGCGGCGTCGACATGTTCGACTGCGTCCTGCCGACCCGCGCCGGCCGCCACGGCCAGGCCTGGACCTGGGACGGACCGCTGAACCTGAAGAACGCCCGCTTCGCCGAGGACCAGGATCCGCTCGATCCCGCCATCGACGGGCCGTCGTCGCAATATTCCAAGGCCTATCTGCACCACCTGATCCGCGCCGACGAAATCCTCGGCAAGGTCCTGCTCAGCTGGCACAATATCGCCTTCTACCAGGCCCTGACCGCCGCCATGCGCGCCGCCATCTCGGAAGGCCGGTTCGAACAGTTCCGCCGCGACTTTCACGCGCGGCATGTGTCGAACTGACCCCCGGAACCATTTGATGCGCATCGAGAAGTCAGGCTTCCACGCCTACAACACCTATCTGGAGGAGCCGCCCCGCGACGCGGGGAACGAGACGGCCCTGCACCGCCACGTCATCATCATCGGCGGCGACAAATACTCATTCTTCGCCCACTGGTCCGGCAAGTTCGCGCACAAGGGCGAACGGATCTCCTTCACCTGGGACTGGGACCGGACCGGCGAGTTCCGCAACATCGACAAATCCTCCTTCGAGGCCTTCGCCAAGGACGGCGCGGTTCAGATCAGAGGCGACCGCACCGACAAGCGCCGGCCGGCCGGCAGACGTTAGATCGCGTCGGTCGTGGGTCGAACGGCTAGCGACCACGCCCCTCCCCACACCGTCATCCTAGGGCTTGTCCCTAGGATCCATACTCCCGGTTTCAACGATGAGGCACTCTGCGGACACACCGGGCGTATGGATCCTCGCCACGAGGGCGAGGATGACGGCCAAATTGGATACGCCCTACCGCTTCGGCCGGAACCAGCTCGGCGCCGCCGGCGGGGCGCAGTTCCTCTGCATGCCGATCCCCTTCAGGAAGGCCCGCCGCATCCGCCCCGACTGGATAGCCGACTGGACATGACGACTGTGCTGGTCGGCCCCGCTCAGCCGACGGATCCAGCTGCGGCCCGGAATGAAGTCGGTGGTCGTGCCGCGGATGGCGTCCAGCGTCGCCCTGGCCGCCGCATCCGCCGCCTGTTCGCTGCGATAGGAGCCGTCCTGGCGCGGCGGTTCGTCCGTGTCGGGCCCCAAGGCCTCGTCCAACCGCGCCACCTCGGCGCCGATGGTGGTGCACTGGTTCAGATTGCGCAGATCATAGGGATTGGCCTCGGCCTGCAACAGCACCGTCGGAATCAGCTGCCGCCGCAGGTTGAAGTCGTCCAGCGGCGCGGTGACCGCCTCGCCCAGGCCCTCGCCCACCTGCTCCGCCCCGCCCATGGCGGAGCGGCCGGCGTTGCATCCAGCCAGGACAAGCAAGGCGACGAGAGCGGGAACAAGGATCGGCTTCATGCGGCCCTTAGAGCACGCAAGCCGCCTCGCTCAAAACACCCGGGCCAGGCCCGCAACCATCACGCCCCAAGCGAGCAGGCTGAACACCAGGCCCAGGGCCAGGCCTCCCGCGAAGTCGAATTCGTGATGTTGGTCTTGTCTCATAATCGCTCCCTAGGGTCTTTTTTGTTTATCCCCAGAGCTAATCCCAAAATGGATCAATCCGCAATCAGACTTCTTACGGATGATGCATCACGAAATCGTCGTCTTCGCCTGCGGTCAGTGCGCCAGATCCCGCGCCATCAGCATGGCGCCGTCCAGTCCGGCATGCTCGCGCTGCGCTGGCGCCAGATAACCGGCCTCGCCCATCACCACCGCTGCGCCATAGCCGTTGATGCGCCGTCGCGCCGCAGCCTCGACCTCCGCGATCAGGCCGGGCGTCGACATGACTCCGCCCCCCATCACAATCCGGTCCGGCGCCCAGGCGAACACAAGACCGGCGATCAACTGACCCAGATAGTCGGCCGTCGTCGCCCGAACCTCGTCCGCCTCTTCCAGCCGCCGACCCGCCAGCCGCGCCTGCACCGCCGGCCCCGCCGCCAGTCCTTCGGCGCAATCGGGATGGAAGGGGCAGGCGCCGGGCTGGGTGTCGCCCTCGACGCGACGCACGAACATATGTCCGATCTCGGGGTGCGCCGCGCCTTTCAGCGTCCGACCGTCCACGCAAAGCCCGCCGCCGATCCCGGTTCCCACGGTGACATAGGCCACGGCCATAGCGCCCCGCCCTGCCCCCAGCCGCGCCTCGGCGACCGCGGCGGCGTTGACGTCGGTGTCCACGGCGAAGGGCGCGTCGAAACGCTCGGCCAGGGTCTTCGACAGATTGAATCCGGCCCAGCCCGGCTTGGGCGTCGCCAGCATCAGACCGCGGTCAGGCGAGGCGGGATCGACCACCAGCGGCCCGAAACTGGCCACGCCCAGGCCCGCGACCGTCCTGTCGCCGACCGCCGCGACCAGGGCCTCGACCGCCGCTTCGGGTCGGCCGGTGGCGAATCGCCCCTCGTCCAGCACTGCGCCGGCCGCATCCTCGATCCGCCAAACGATTTTGGTCCCGCCGGTCTCGACGGCGAAGAAGACAGGCTGGGGCATGGGGCTCCGCAAAAGGGGAGAAATGGTACGTCCTCTCGGGCTCGAACCGAGGACCCTCTGATTAAAAGTCAGATGCTCTAACCAACTGAGCTAAGGACGCACCGTGCGACATCCGGGGCTGGCCCGAACCGTCGAAGGGCGCCTTCTGTTGCAATCCGCCCTTCCGGTCAAGACCAGGTCTGCTACTCGATGCACATGAAACCGCTGAATGGACTTCGAATCGTCGAATTCGACGGCCTGGGGCCGGTCACCTTCGCGGGCATGGTGCTGGCCGACCTGGGGGCCGAGGTGCTGCGTCTGACCCGTTCAGCCTCGGCCGGGGCCTCCCCCTTCGACGAGGTCGGCGGGGCCCTGCTGCACCGGGGCCGGGCCGCCGTTCCGGTGGACCTGAAGTCCGACGCCGACCGCCCCGCCATCCTCGCCCTGACCGACCGCGCCGACGCGGTGATCGAGGGCTTTCGTCCCGGCGTCATGGAACGCCTGGGCTATGGTCCCGAGACGCTCCAGACGCGCAATCCGGCCCTGGTCTATGGCCGGGTGACGGGCTGGGGCCAGACGGGACCGTTGGCGAACCAGGTCGGCCACGACCTGAACTATATCGGCCTGACCGGCCTGCTGCACGCCATGGGCGAGCCCGACCGCCCCCCTGCCCCGCCGCTGAACCTGGTCGGCGACTATGGCGGCGGGGCGATGATGTTGGTGACGGGCGTGCTGGCGGCCCTGCTGGAGGCCAAGACCACCGGTCGAGGCCGGATCGTCGACGCCGCCATGACCGACGGGACCGCCCTGCTGGGCGGCCTGTTCCAGGCCTTGCGCGCCCAAGGCGTCTGGAGCGACCGCCGCGGCGCCAACCTGCTGGACGGCGGCGCGCCCTTCTATCGCTGCTATGCCTGCCGGGACGGCGGCTTCGTCGCGGTGGCGGCGCTTGAGCCGCGCTTCTACGCCGCCCTGCTGAACGGCCTCGGCGTGGATCCGTCCGACGCGCCCCAGTACGACACCGCCGCCTGGCCCGCGCTCCAGGCCCGGTTCGCCGCCCTGTTCGCCACCCGTGACCGGGATGACTGGGCCGGGCGTTTCGCGCAGACCGAAGCCTGCGTCACCCCAGTCCTCAGCCTGACCGAAGCCCCGGACCATCCCCACAATCGCGCCCGCGCCACCTTCGATCAAGGCCTTCCCGCCCCGGCGCCCCGCTTCGACGGCGCCGTGCTCGAGGCCGCCGCAAAACCCTCTCTCGCCTCGCTGAACGAGGCCCTGACCGCCTGGGGTGCGGAGGCGGGATGACCCCCGACGTTTTCGGCGCTATGGAACGAGACGACGCCCAAGGCGTTGCAACAGTCGGCACCCTGGGGACCTGGTTTGATGAGACGCTCGATTTTCGTTCTGGCCGCAACGGCGCTCGGCGTGCTGGCGCTTGCAGGCTGCGACGACTTTCAGTCAAATTCGCAGGACGAATACGCGGACACGCCTCAGATCGAGGAACAGGCGCCGGCTGCAGAGGACTCGGCCGAGCCCGTCGTGGCCCCGGAAGTGACCGACCCGGCCCCTACCCCCACGACGCCTATCCCGCCGGAAGAACGCACGTCCGAACAATCGGTCCGACCCGAGAGCGAAACCCTCTTCTACTGAGGCATGGACCGCCACATGTACTGAGGCGTGGACCGCCACACGGCGGCGCCAGGGTGTATACAGGCGCCGACCTGAAGTCCGCGCCCTTGACGAAAGCTAGAGTTTGACGTTCCGGCCCACCCTGTTTCTCGCCGCCCTGGCGATCTGCAGCCTCGCCGCCCAGGCCGCCGCCGCCGAACCACGCGCGGCCATCCGGGGCGACATGGACGCCGAACTGCGCCGCCTGCTGGAACGGGCCGTCGGCCTGGTCGACGGCGCGCCGGAAAGCCGGTTCGAGGCTCGGCGACGCGCCCAGGGCGCCATGGCCGCCGCCGAGGCCCTGCTGCGCTCGGAAGCCTACTACCAGCCCGTGCTCGAAGACGTGGTCGAGGGCGAAGAGCGGCCGTCCGCCATCGTCGCCGTCCAGCCCGGCCCCCGCTTCCTGCTGACCCAGCCGACCATCTCCTGGCTCGAGACCGCCCCTGACGCCGAAGGCGCCGCCCAGGCCCAGGCGGCGATCGGTCTGAAACCCGGTGATCCCGGCCGCGCCGTAGATGTCATCGCCGGCGAGGGCCGGGCCGTGGCCTCCCTGTCCCGCAACGGCTACGCCGACGCCAAGGCCGAGCCGCGCCGCGTAGTGGTGGACCACGCCGCCTTAACCGTCGCCCCCGAGTACCACATCGACTCCGGCCGGCTGGTGTTGCTGGACGGGGTGGTGCTGCAAGGGGCCGGCCGCACCAATCCCGCCTGGGTCGCCAGACTGGCGCCCTGGAAGGCCGGCGACCGCTACGACCCCGAACAGGTGGGCGAACTGGAGCGCCGTCTGCTGGATACGGGCGTCTATGACGGCGTCGGCGTCGCCCTCAGCCCGCTCGATCAGACCCAGGCCGACGGGCGCCGGCCGGTGGTCGTCAATCTGAACGACCGTCCCCGTCGCGTCGTCGAGGCCGGGGCCACCTGGTCCACGGCCGAGGGCGCGGGCGTGGACTTCCTCTGGACCCGCTACAATCGCTTGGGACGCGCCGACACCCTGGCGCTTGAAGCGCGGTTCGCCGATATCGACAGCCGCATCGGCGGCGACCTGTCCCTGCCCCACTGGCGCAAGCCGGGTCGAACCCTGAAGCTGAGCGCCGGCGTGGTGAAGGAAGACACCGACGCCTATGACCGGACCGCCCTGGTGCTGGCCGCCGAACTGCAACAGCGGATCGGACGGACCTCCTACTTCAACTATGGGCTGGGTCTGGACGCGGGCCAGTACAACGAGAACCGTTACGACTACACCTCGACCCCGCCCAGCGCGGTGACGTTCGACCGGGATCTGGCCA
Organism: Brevundimonas sp. SL130; assembly: GCF_026625805.1. Classification (NCBI taxonomy): domain Bacteria; kingdom Pseudomonadati; phylum Pseudomonadota; class Alphaproteobacteria; order Caulobacterales; family Caulobacteraceae; genus Brevundimonas; species Brevundimonas sp. SL130. The sequence goes on along the minus strand of NZ_CP113064.1, from coordinate 1,112,052 downwards.
TCGTCACCGGCCGGACCAGCGCCTATATCGACAACTCAAACGACCCGCTGAACCCGACCAGGGGATGGCGGATGACCGTCTCGGTCCAGCCCACCGCCGTGGCGGGCGAGGACACCATCCTGTTCCTGCGCAGCGAAAGCCAGGCCACCGCCTATCTGCCGCTTCAGGATCAGGCCCGCACCGTTCTGGCAGGCCGCGTCCGTATCGGCGCCATCATCGGCGGCAGCGAGTTGAGCATCCCCTCTGACCGTCTGTTCTATTCGGGCGGCGGCGGCTCGGTGCGCGGCTACTCCTATCAGGGCGTCAATCCGGAACTGCCGGACGAAACGCCGCGCGGCGGCCTTTCCCTGTTCGAAACCTCGCTGGAGGTGCGCCATGACATCGGCCAGAGCTTCCAGGCCGTGGCCTTCTTGGACGCCGGCGCCGTCGGCTTCCAGGAAACACCGAACCTGACCAACATGCGTTACGGCGCGGGGGTCGGGGTGCGCTACAAGCTGCCGTTCGGCCCCATCCGCGCGGACATCGCCATGCCCCTCGACCAGCGCGACGGCGACTCGGCCTTCCAGATTTACATCAGCATCGGGCAGGCGTTTTGACCGAGGCCCCGCCCGAAAACACGCCGGACGCCGTCCCGCCGGAACAGACCGCCGCCGCGGTCCGCAAGACGCGCAGCCTGTTGCAACGGCTGGCCCCGATCGCCGGCGGCGTGATCGGCGGCCTGCTGGTCCTGCTGGTCATCGCCCTGCTCGGGGGGCGGATGTACATCGTCTCCGACGCCGGACGCGAACGGGTGACGGGCTTCGTGCAGGGCCAGAAGATCAGCCGCTATGGCCGGATCAACGTCTATGGACTGAAGGGCGACCTGTTAGACGACTTCACCCTGGACCGGGTCACGGTGACCGACCGGGACGGCGTCTGGCTGGACGCCCGCAATGTCCGGGTTGATTGGTCTTACTGGCCGCTGATCACCCGCCGGTTCCACGCGACCGAGATCAGCGCCGGCGTGATCCAGCTGATCCGCCGCCCTGTACTCGACGCGCCCAGCGGCAAGCCGGGCGGGCCTCAGCCGATCGACGTGGACATCGACCGGTTCGCAGCGAAGGTCGAACTGCTGGAGGGCTTCTCCAAGGAATACGGCCGCTGGAACCTGGCGGGGGACGTCAGCCTGCCGCGCCGGGGCGCCAAGAGCGCCACCGTCAACGCCGACAGTCTGAACCGCCCCGGCGACTATCTTCGCCTTGCCGCGATCTTTGGCGGCAAGCTGGAAGAGACCCGCGTCAATCTGCGCGCCAACGAGGCCCAGGGCGGTCCGCTGGCCGGCTCCTTGGGCTATTCTCCGGACAAACCGTTTTCCGCCGTCGCCGTGGTCAACGCCGACATGGTCCACGCCAAGGTCCAGACGGGCGACTTCGTCCCCCTGACCGTCGATGGCAGGTTCGGTGACAACGGCTCGCGCCTGGCCGGCGATCTCGACTTCAGCGGGTCGGACCTGTTCGCCCCCTTCATCGAACGTGTCGGCCGCACTGCCCGCTTCGGCTTCACCATGACGCCCACCCAGGACAAGGCCTATCAGCGCGTTGACTGGAAGCTGACCGCCGACAACATCGCCTCTGAAGCCCGCGGCCTGATCCGCATGTCCGACCGCAGTTCGCCGGAGGGAATCCAGCTCGAGGTTCAGGCCACCTCGCTCAGCAAGCTGGTCGGCTCGGACGTCGCCGGCCCCGCCGCCTATTCCGGCCTGTTCAAGGGCGACGCCCAGACCTGGACCTTGCAGGGTAAGGCCACCGTGCTGAACGCCAACCTGGCCAGCTACCGCGCCACCCGCATCGCCGGGCCGCTGAACATACAGGTCAAGAACGGCCGCATCGATCTGGACGGCGACATTCGCGCCAACGGCGGCGCGACCGAGGGCCTCATCGGCGGCCTGCTGGGCGCCGCCCCGCGCATTCAGCTGGAGGCCGCGCGAATGAAGGACGGCGCGATCCTGCTGGAGACGCTGGATCTGCAAGGCCAGGGCCTGACCCTGAAAGGCTCCGGCTCCCGCAATCTGCTGGGCGCCCTGGGCTTCCGGGGCGAGGCCCAGTTGACCGACGCCTCGCGGGTCGTGTCCAACGCCGCCGGCGCCTTCGGCGGGCCGATCCGGGCCTCGTCGCCCAAGACCGGCGCGCCCTGGATGCTGAACTTCGACGGTCGGGGCCGTAATCTGACGGTCGGCATGGATGAGCTGAACCGCCTGCTGGGCCGCACCCCGCGCCTGCAGCTGACGGGCAAACTGAACGGCGGACGGATCGAGGTGGAGCGCGGCGAATTGACCGGCGCGGCCGGACGCGCCGGCGCCAAGGGCCTGATCGAGACCAACGGGCGGCTTGGACTGGCGCTGAACTGGAATGCGCGCGGCCCCTTCGCCGTCGGACCGGTCGAGATCGGCGGCGACATGAACGGGCAAGGGGCCCTGACCGGAACCCTGTCCCAGCCTCGCGTCGATCTGACCGCAGGCTTCGACAAGGTCACGGCCGGCGCCCTGACCCTGACCAATGCGGATCTGGTCCTGAGCTTCCGCCGAGGCGCCGACGCGTCCGACGGTCGGATCACCGTCGCCAGCGGATCGAACTATGGCCCGGCCCGTGCGTCGGGGAACTTCTTCCTGGGCGGCCAGCGGATCCGGTTGACCGACCTCGACGTCAACGCCGGGGGCGTCACAGCCCAGGGCGCAGTGGCCCTGTCGAACAGCATTCCCTCCAGCGCCGACCTGACCTTCACCGCGCGCACCGGCGCCTTCCTGACCGCCGGCGAAGCCAACGGCCGCATCCGCCTGACCGAGGGCGGCGGCTCCGAGAGCGCCATTCTCGACGTCAATGGCCGCAACATCCGTCTGGCCGGCCAGAGCTGGACCGTCCGCACCCTTGATCTGGACGGGCGCGGCACGCTGGACAACCTGCCTTTCAGCCTGGCGCTGGACGTCGGCGGCGGCACGCCGGCCCAGTTCAACGGCACGGGCGTCTATTCCCGACGCGACGCCGCCCAGGCGCTGACCCTGCGCGGCGGGGGCCGGGTGCGCGAGGTGGCCTTCACCACGCGCAGCCCCGCCACCCTCTCGCTCGACGGCGCGACGCGGATCGCCCACCTCGATCTGGGCGTCGGCAGCGGCGTGCTGCTGGCGGACCTGCGCCAGGACGCGCGTACGGCGATCATCCAGGCCGACCTGACCAGCGTCGATCTGCAGACCCTGTCGCCGCAACTGCGGGGCAAAGCCACAGGCCGGGTGGCGCTGCGCGGCGCGGGCGACGACCTGTCCGGCGCGGCCAATGTCACATTGCAGGACGTGCGCAGCATCGACGCGCCGCGCGGCCTGGCCGTCGACGGGCGACTGGACGCCACCCTGATCAACAACAGCCTGACCCTCAAGGCGACCGCCGCCGACGAGGGCGCGGTCCAGGCCTCCGCTGATCTGGTTCTGCCGGTCGAGGCGTCGGCTGCGCCCCTGCGACTGGCCATCGCCCGCCAGCGGCCGATGTCCGGCGCGGTCTCGATCAATGGCCAGATCCAGCCGATCTGGGACCTGTTCCTGGGCGGCGAGCGCAGCCTGGCCGGACAGGTGACGGGCCAGGCCGCCATCGCGGGCACCCTGGCCGCGCCACGCCTGAACGGCCGTTTCGACCTGAGCCAGGGCTCCTATCGTGAAAAGAGCGTCGGTCTTGTTCTCGGCGACCTGAACCTGCGCACCAGTTTCGACGACACCGTCGCCCAGATCGAGACCTTCACCGCCAATGACACGGCGGGCGGAACCGTCACGGGCCAGGGCCGTGTCGGCCTGCGCGAAGGATCGGGATCGACCGCGCGACTGACGCTGAACCGGTTCCGCGTCATCGACAACGATATCGGCGAAGCGCGCGCCTCGGGCCCCCTCACCATCGTGCGCGGCCAGGACGGCAATATCCAGCTGTCGGGCGAGATCACGGTCGACGAGGCGCGTATCGAGCCGGAAGTTCCCGGTTCGACCGGGATCGTCTCCATGGATGTGGTCGAGATCAACCGCCCCGGCGGCGATGCGGAGGAGACCCAGACTCGCCGGGCCGGTCCGCAGATCGGCATGGACATCAGCCTGCGGTCAGCCGGGGGCAAGGTACGGGTCAGCGGCCGCGGCCTGAACGTCGTGCTCGACGTCGACGCCCGGGTGCGCGGCACCATCGCCCAGCCTCAGTTGACCGGCACGGCCAATGTGGTGCGCGGCGACTATGAGTTCGCGGGCAAGCGGTTCATCTTCGACGACACCGGCCGCGTCACCCTGTCCACCGATCCGAAGCAGATTCGCCTCGACCTTTCGGCGACGCGCGAGGACACTTCCCTGACCGCCTCGATCAATGTGACGGGCACGGCGGACCAGCCGAAAATCGCCCTGACCTCCACCCCCGCCCTGCCGCAGGACGAAATCCTGTCGCAGGTGCTGTTCGGCCGATCCGCATCCCAGCTGTCGCCGTTCGAAGCCGCCCAACTGGCGGCGGGGGTCGCCGCCCTGGCCGGCGGCGGCGGGTTCGACGTGATCGGCAACCTGCGCGAACTGGCCGGGCTCGACCGACTGTCCTTCGGCGGCGAGGCCTCGGCCGTGACCGTCGCCGGCGGCCGCTACATCACCGACGACGTCTATCTGGAGGTCATCGGCGGCGGCGAGGGCGGCGCAGCCGTCAAGGTCGAATGGCAACCGCGCCGCAACCTGGCCATCAGCTCGCAGTTCGGCGGCCAAGGCGACACCAGCCTGTCGATCCGCTGGCGCCGCGAAAGCCGCGAGCCCGGTCAGCGCGCCGACCGCCGCCCGAACCGGAACTAGGTCTCACGGCTCGCGACGCAGCCGGTGCAGCAGCATGGCGCCTTGCAGAGAGGCGACATAGATGACCGCCGAAACGATGGAGGCCGGCCAGATGATCAGCAGTATCCAGAGGGGCAGCTCGGGCGTCGGCAGGCTTCCCAGCAGCCGCATGCCGATATTGGCCACCAGACTGTAGGCGATCATGGCCAGCATGATGATCGGAATGACCCGCGTCATCATCCGCCACTGCACTGCGGCCAGCACGCCATACAAAAAGACCGAAAAGATCGCGCCGAAGCCGATCATATACGGCCATATCACCTTCATCATCGCCCGCTGGGTCGCGATCTGCTCCGGCGCCAGGTTCATGCGGACATATTCGTAGTTCATCGCCGACTCGAACCAGCCCGAGGTGAACATCCACCAGGTGGGAGCCAGACTGGCCGCCAGGGCAATGGCCAGACCGATCACCATCGACCGCGCCGCCCGCTGCGCCTCGGCCATGCCGCGCGGCAGGATCAGCGGATTCATGGCCCGCAGCCAGAGATCGAAGGTCGAACGTGTCATGCAACTTCCCTTGTTTCGCGGGCAACCTAGCGATCATCGCCCGTGACATACAGGCCACGCCCTTCACCTTTGCCATGGCTGCGTCTAGGGTCCGGCCGATGCGGATTCTGACCTCGGACCAGGCCGTCCTCGATCACGTCGCCGCGCGGCGCGAGGCCATCATCGGCCGCACCATCGACTGGGCCAATATCAACTCCGGCAGCCGCAACGCCGCCGGACTGAACGCCGTGCTGGACGCTCTGGAAGCCGAGGCGAAGACCCTGCCCGCCGTCGTCGAACGCATCCCGACCCAGGGCTCGACCACCGTCGCCGACGACGGCTCGGTGCGGACCGAAGCCCACGCCGACGCCCTGAAGATTACGGCCCGCCCCGAAGCGCCGATCCAGGTCGTCCTGACTGGCCACTACGACACCGTCTTCCCCGCCGACAGCCGTTTCCAGACCGTGACCACCCGCGCGGACGGCGCCCTGAACGGCCCCGGCGTCGCCGACATGAAGGGCGGGATCAGCGTGCTGCTGGCCGCGCTGGAGGCCTTCGAAACCCATCCCGACCGACACGGCGTCGGCTGGACCGTATTGCTGAGCCCCGACGAGGAAATCGGCTCGCCCGCCTCCGCTCCCCTGCTGGCCGAGCTGGGCGCGCGCGGCCATGTCGGCCTGACCTATGAACCGGCCCTGGCGGACGGCACCCTGGCCGGGGCGCGCAAGGGCAGCGGCAACTATCATCTGATCGTCACCGGCAAGGCCGCCCACGCCGGCCGCGCCTTCGACGAGGGCCGCAACGCCGTCGCCGGCGCCGCCATGATCGCCGCCGCTCTGCACGGGCTGAACGGCCAGCATGAAGGGGTCACCGTCAATGTGGCCAAGATCTCAGGCGGCGGCGCCCTGAACGTCGTCGCCGACAACGCCGTGGTCCGCTTCAATGTACGTGTGCCGGACAAGGCCGCCGCCGACTGGATCGACGCCTCGGTCCGCGCCATCGCCGCCACGCCGCCTTTCGAGGGGCTGACCCTGGACCTTCACGGCGGCTTCACCCGCGCACCCAAGCCGATGGACGCCGCCCAGACGGCCCTGTTCGAAGCGGTGAAACAAGCCGGCGCCCTGCTGGGCCAGCCCATCGCCTGGAAGCCGTCAGGCGGCGTCTGCGAAGGCAATAATCTGCACGCCGCCGGCCTGCCCAATATCGACACTCTCGGCGTCCGGGGCGGCGAGATTCATTCGGACCAGGAGTTCGCCTGGCCCGACAGCTTCGTCGAACGCGCCCAGCTCAGCGCCCTGATCCTGTGCAAGATCGCCTCGGGCGAGATCGACGCGGCCAAACTCAAAGCCCTGCGGATGGAAACCCTCTGAATGCTCGTCGTCCGTCCCGCCGGTCCCGCCGACCTCGACTACCTGCTGGAGCTGGCCATCCTGTCCGGTCCCGGCTTCACCAGCCTGCCCGAAGACCCCGACGTCCTGTCCGATCGGCTTGAACTCAGCCAGGCCAGCTTCCGCGGCGAGGTCGCCTGGCAGGAGGCCTGGTACACCCTGATGCTGGAAGACAGCGACACCGGCGACGTCGACGGGGTCGGCTCGGTCAAGGCGACGGTGGGCCTGAAACGCCCCTTCTTCTCGTTCCGCGTTGTGAACAACACCGCGTCCTCGCCGTCCATCGGGGTCAAGCTGGATCACCAGACCCTGGTGCTGGTCAATGAATGCACCGGCTGGACCGAGGTCGGCTCGCTGTTCCTCAAGGCCGACCGTCGCAAGGGCGGCGCCGGCCGTCTGCTCAGCCAGTCGCGCTATATGCTGATCGGGGCCCAGCCCGAACTGTTCGCCGAGAATGTGCTGGCCGAGTTGCGCGGGGTCTTCACCCCCGACGGCGCCTGCCCCTTCTGGGATCATGTGGCGCACAAATTCTTCCCGATGGAGTTCGACGACGCGGATCGAATGAGCGGCTCCACCGACAAGCAATTCATCCTCGACCTGGCGCCCCGTCACCCCATCTATACCGAGCTCCTGCCCGAACCGGCCCGCGCCGTGATCGGCAAGGTCCACCCCCAGGGCGTGCCCGCCATGGCGCTGCTAGAGAGCGAGGGCTTCCGGCCCAACGGCTTGGTGGACATCTTCGACGCCGGCCCCACCGTCTCGTGCGGCCGCGACAATATCCGCACGGTCCGCGACGCGCGCCGCCTGACGGTGGAGTTGGTCGATAAGGTTCAGGCCGAACTGCCGGCCCTGATCTCGACCGACAGCATCGCCGCCTTCCGCGCCGTCCGCGCCAAGGCGGACATCGAGGGCGACACCGTCCGCCTGACCACCGAAACCGCCGCTGCGCTGAAAATCAAGGCCGGCGCCACCGTCCGGGTGAAATCATGACCGTGTTCAAATCCACCGATCCCGCCACCGAGGCGACCAACTGGGAGGGCGAGGCCGCCAGCCCCGCCCAGGTCCAGGCCGCCGTTGACGTGGCCCGCGCCGCCTTCCCCGCCTGGGCCGACGCGCCTCGGGCCGAGCGGATCGAGGCGGTCAAACGCTATCAGGCCGTTCTGAAGGACCGCGCGCCCCAGATCGCCGAGGCCATCGCCCGCGAGACCGGCAAACCCCTGTGGGAGACCAAGACCGAAGCCGCCGCCATGATCGGCAAGGTGGACATCTCCATCCGCGCCTATGACGAACGCACCGGCGAACGCACCAGCGACACCGCCTTCGGCCGGGCCACCCTGCGCCACCGTCCGCACGGCGTGGCGGCGGTGCTGGGCCCGTTCAACTTCCCCGGCCACCTGCCCAACGGCCATATCGTCCCCGCCCTGCTGGCTGGCGACACCGTCGTGTTCAAACCGTCGGAAGAGACGCCCCTGGTCGGCCAGGTCATGGCCGAGGCCTTCGCCGCCGCCGACATGCCGACCGGCGTGGTCAATGTGGTCCAGGGCGGCCGCGAGACCGGCGCGGCCCTGTTGGACGCCGGGATCGACGCCCTGATGTTCACCGGCTCAGGCGCGGCCGGCGCTCACTTCCGGCGCAAGTTCGCGGATGATCCGCACGTCATCCTGGCGCTGGAGCTGGGCGGCAACAATCCTCTGGTCGTCTGGGACGCCGCCGACGCCGAAGCCGTGGCGGGCATCGCGGTGCAGTCCGCCTTCATCACCACCGGCCAACGCTGTTCCTGCGCCCGGCGTCTGATCCTGCCGGAAGGGCCTCAGGGCGACGCCATTCTCGAAGCCATCGCCGCCCTGTCCGACCGCCTGGTGTTCGGTCCTTGGGACAGCGATCCCGAACCCTACGCCGGGCCGCTGATCTCGGCCCGCGCGGCCGAGGCAGCGTTAAAGGCGCTGCAACAGCGGATCGACGCGGGCGCCAAGGTGATCCGCGCCTCGGGCCCCGTCGCCAATCTACCCGGTGCTTTCGTCAAGCCGGCCATCATCGACGTGACCGGGATCGACGTCCCCGACGAAGAGATGTTCGCCCCCTTCCTGTCGGTCGTCCGCGTCCCGACCTTCGACGCCGCGATCCAGGCCGCAAACGCCACCCGCTACGGCCTGTCCGCCGGTCTGGTCAGCGACGATCCAGCCAACTGGGACCACTTCATCCGCCGCATCCGCGCGGGCGTGGTCAACTTCAACCGCCCGACCACAGGCGCCGCCGGCGACATGCCCTTCGGCGGCCTGGGCGCCAGCGGCAACCACCGGCCGTCGGCCTATTACGCCGCCGACTACTGCGCCTATCCGGTCGCCAGCTTCGAGGCCAACGCGGTCGCGAACATCGAAGGCGAGATCAAGGGGTTGCGATGACCTACGCCGTCGAAGCCAATGCCGACGGCCTGATCGGGCCGACGCACTCTTACGCCGGTCTGTCGCCCGGCAATCTGGCCTCCAGCCTGAACAAGGGCGAGGCGTCGAATCCGCGCGCGGCGGTGTTGCAGGGGCTCGACAAGATGAAGACCCTGGCGGACCTGGGCCTGCCCCAGTTCGTCCTGCCCCCGCACGAGCGGCCGAACATCCCCTTCCTGCGGACCCTGGGGTTCTCGGGCTCGAACGCCCAGGTGCTGGAGCGGGCCTGGAAGGACGCGCCCTCCTTCGCCGCCGCCGCCTGTTCCGCCTCACCCATGTGGGCGGCCAACGCCGCGACCGTGACGCCCAGCGCCGACGCCGCCGACGGCCGGGTGCATTTCACCCCCGCCAATCTGATCACCAATCTGCACCGGTCGCTGGAGCACCAACAGACGAAGCGGGCGCTGGACGCCCTGTTCCCGGATCCCGAGCGGTTCGCCGTCCATGACGCCCTGCCTTCGGTCGCGCATCTGGCCGACGAAGGCGCCGCCAACCATGTGCGCCTGTGCGCCGACCACGGATCGCCGGGCATGAACCTGTTTGTCTATGGACGTGAAGCGTTCGAGTCCTGGACAGGAGAATTTCCGGCTCGTCAGACATTGGAGGCGTCGCTCGCCGTCGCACGCCGTCACGGTGTTGATCGCTGGTTTTTCCAGCGTCAGTCGGCCGAGGCAATCAACGGTGGCGTCTTCCACAATGACGTTGTCTGCGTCGGCGCCAAGACCTGCCTTTTCTACCATGACAGTTCGTTCGACCACCCGGACACGGTCATCGACTACCTCGCCGGAGCCTGCGAGGACCTGTTCGAGCTCCAGCCGATCAAGGTCTCGTCCGCCGACCTGCCCCTGGCCGACGCCATCAGCTCCTACCTGTTCAACTCGATGCTGATCCAGATTCCGGGCGAGGACCGCCTGACCCTGATCTGCCCCACCGAGACCCGCGACAACCCGCGCAGCCATGCGGTGGCGCAGTCGTTGGCCGCCTCCAACGGTCCCATCGGCCAGGTCCGCTACGTCGATGTGCGCCAGTCGATGCGCAACGGCGGCGGTCCGGCCTGCCTGCGTCTGCGGGTCGTCCTGAACGAGGCGGAACTGGCCGCGACCAATCCGGCGATGCGCTTGACGGACGCTCTGCACGCCGAGCTGTCGGCCTGGGCCAACCGCTGGTACCGCGACGAACTGCGGCCGGCGGATCTCGCGGATCCGGCGCTACTGGACGAAAGCCGGAGCGCCCTAGACGCCCTGACCCGCATCCTGAGCCTGGGCGGCGGCTTCTATCCGTTCCAGCAGGCTTGAAGTGAAGGCCCTCTCCCGCTTGCGGGAGAGGTGGGCCGGCGTCCGCGCAGCGGACCAGGCTCGGAGAGGGAAGTCTTCTCTCAAGAAGCAGGACTTCCCCCATCGTCAGGCGTGTCGCTGCGCGCCACGGCCTGACACTTCCCCCGCAAGCGGGGGAAGGCCTTCTAGGCCGCGAACCGCCCGCCCTTGGCCGCATAGGCTTGGGTGCCGCGCGTGAAGACCTGATCGGTCGGCAGAACGGTTTCGATCGGCAGGTCGGCCTGACCCTTCAGGGCGTCATAGACGGGCCCGAAGTCTTTCAGCGTCTCGTCCTTCAGCGCCTCCAGGCTGTCGATGACGAAATAGACCTGCTGGAAGTCGTCGATCCGGTAGAGCGTCCGCATCACCCGCTCCAGGTCGAAGCCCAGGCGGTTCGGCGACGGGTCTTCCAGAGCAAAGACGCTCTCGGTCGATGACGAGACGATGCCCGCGCCATAGATGCGCAGGCCGTCGGCCTCCTTCATCAGGCCGAACTCGACCGTGTACCAGTAGAGCCGGGCCAGGTTCGGCAGCATGCCCAGGCCGGCGGCGCGCTGTCCGCCCTTGCCATAGGCCTCCATATAGGCGGCGAAGTCGGGATCGGTCAGCATGGGCACATGGCCGAAGACATCGTGGAAGATGTCGGGCTCTTGCAAATAATCGAGTTGGTCCGGCTTGCGGATGAACTGGCCCGAGACGAAGCGGCGGTTGGCCAGGTGATCGAAGAAGACCTCGTCGGGCACCAGACCGGGCACGCAGACGACGGTCCAACCGGTCAGGGCCTGAAGCTTGGGATTGATGATGGCGAAGTCGGGAATGCCGCCGGCGTTCAGGTCCAGGGCGTCCAGGCCGCTCAGGAAGGCGTCGCAGGCGCGGCCGGGCAGGATCTTCATTTGGCGGGCGTACAGCGTATCCCAGGTGCGGTGTTCGATGTCGGTATAGGCGGCCCAGTTCTGGGGGATGGTCCAGTCGGCGGCCGCGCCTTCGGGCGGCTGTTCGAAGACGTGTTCGAAGTCGGACATGGGACGCTCCTCTTTTGCCCCATCCTAACGCCCGGTCGGCGCCCGTTCAAAGGCCTGGTCAGTGAATGGCTTCGTGCAGGGGCGCGTGATGGCCTTGAGCATCGACGGTGAACCAGCGCTGGGCGTCGTCGGGCTGAAGCACAGACTGGCCGTCCTCGAGCACGCCCTCGGCGGCGTAGGCCACGAAGCCGCCGTCCTCGCCCAGGGCGAAGACGCGGTAGAAGGGTTGGTGCGGCGAAACCGCGCCTGTGTCGAGCGCCGGGCCTTCGTAGGCGGGATCGACGTCCATCACCACGCCCCGGAAGGCGTCGTCGCGGTGGCGGACGATCTGGCCGATGGCGAAGCGGGCTGTAAGAACCTGGGTCATGGGCTCCTGATACGCTTGGCGCGATGACCCCGATCCCTCCAGGCCTGTTCATCTTCCTGACAGAATGGCTTGGCGCGGATGATATTGGCGGGCTAGGTTGATCGGGACGGGCGCCGCTTTGGACCGCCCACATCGGAATGACGGCCCATGCCGGAGACCCACGGCGCGCCCCGGAGGCGCGACGAGCGGTCCCAGCCTTCCCGCGAGCGGGATGCGTCGGGTCGGGATGCGCAACTCTATGGCGCGCTCGATCTGGGGACCAATAATTGTCGACTGCTGATCGCGCGGCCCTCACGCGACGGCTTTCGGGTGGTCGATAGCTTCAGCCGCATCGTGCGGCTGGGCGAAGGCCTGTCCCACACGGGACGGCTGGACCCGCGGGCCATGGACCGGGCCTATGACGCCCTGGCCCTGTGCGCCGACCGGATCGTCAGGAAGGGCGTCGACTCGGTGCGGCTGAGTGCGGTCGCCACCCAGGCCTGCCGGGCGGCCGAGAACGGCGTCGAGTTCATTGATCGGGTGCGTAAAGGCACCGGGCTGAGGCTGCGGATCATCGATCCGGCGGAAGAGGCGCGGCTGGCGGTCGAGGGCTGTCTGAACCTGATCGATCCCAGGGCCGAGGGGGTGGTGATCATCGACGTGGGCGGCGGGTCGACCGAACTGTCCTGGCTGAAGCGCGAGGGGTCGGACTGGAAGACCACCGGCTGGATGTCGGCGGCCCTGGGGGTCGTCACCCTGGCGGAGCGGCACCCGGAGCCGGAGGGCGCAGGCGAAGACTGGTATGAGGCCATGGTCGCCGATATGGGCGCGGCCCTGGCCGGGGGCGGGATCGAGGATCCGGGCATGCTGGACCTGCTGTCGCGGGACCGGGCGCATTTGATCGGGACGTCCGGCGCGATCACCAGTCTGGCGGGCATCCACCTGAACCTGCCCCGCTACAATCGCGACCGGGTCGATGGGCTGTGGATGACGCGCGGCGACTGCGAGGCGGCGGCGGAGCGGCTGAAGGCCCTGGGGCCGGACGGGCGGGCCAAGGAGGCCTGTATCGGGCCGGACCGGGCCGATCTGGTCCTGGCGGGGGCGGCGATCCTGGAGGCCATCCAGCGGGCCTGGCCGTCGGAGCGGGTGCGGGTCGCCGATCGGGGCCTGCGCGAAGGCCTGCTGTTGCAGCAGATGCGGGAGGACAAGAAGCCGCCCAAGCGGCGCAGGCGGCGTCGGGGTCGTGGCCGGGGGGCGGCAGCGGCATAACCCATTGTGTCTCCTCCCCATTTTATGGAGAGGTGGCTCGGAGCGAAGCGGAGAGACGGAGGGGTTCTCCGCCGCATCGCCGACGTCCGTGGGGCGTCCAGAACCCCTCCACCGCTTCGCGGTCCCCCTCCCCGCATAGCGGGGAGGAGACGATCAACCCATCCGCACCGGCACGTCGATGTCGCAGACCGAGAAGTCTGCGCCCTTGGCCTGGCGGGCCTGGTCGATCAGGGCGCGGAAGGTCGGCGATGTGGTGTTGAGCATCTGCACCGCCGGACGGTCTGCGGCGGGCAGGTCGGAGGCCAGGCGGACGCGGCTCATGCGGTCGGGATCGGCGACGATGCCGCTGGGCTCGGAGCTGGCCTTCAGGGCGCGGACGATCTCCAGCCCCACGACCACGCGGCCCCAGACGGTGTAGCGCTTGTCCAGGGCGGGATAGGCCTGGCGCATCAGGAAGAACTGACTGTTGGCGGTGTCATTGCCCTCGTCGCGGGCCATGCCGGCGACGCCCGGGCAATAGAGGCCCCAGCCGTGGACCTTGCGGTCGGCCGTGCCGGCCATCAGGGCGTCGGGCTGGGTCTGAACCGGGACGGAATGATAGAATCCGACCAGAGCCCCGGCCGGAGCCGCAGCGGGGGTGAAGGCCATGTCCGGGCCGCGCCGGAAGGTGAACTCAGCCTTCAGGTCGGGGTACCAGCTCTGACCGTCGCCGGTGCCCAGGGGGTCGCCGGTCTGGGCCATGAACCAGTCGATGACCCGGTGCCAGGCCAGATTGTCGTAGAAGCCGCGCGACGCCAGCAGCTTGATCCGCTCGACATGGGCCGGGGCGATCTCGGGGGCCAGTTCGACCAGGATCCGGCCCTTGGTCGTGTCGATGACCAGAAGATTGTCGGGGGCCACGGCGCGCCATTCGCTCGGGCCGGGCGGGGGCGACGGGACAGCCGCTTGCTGCGCCAGGGCCGGGCCGGACAACAGAGCGGTCAGCCCCGCCGCGATCAGTGCGTTTCGAACCTTCATAGCCCCTGCCCCCTTGCCCATGTCTAACCGCCGACGACCTCGGCCACCGGCTGGACGTCGCAGATGTTGAAGCCGCCGCCGCGCGCGGTGCGGGTGGCGGCGATACGCGCGGCGAAGGCGGCGCTGGCGGGATTCAGAACCCGCACCGTCGGACGTTCGCCTTCGGGCAGGGCCGAGGCCATGCGGACCCGCGTCATGACGTCGGGATTGGCCACCTTGCCGTCGTCGGCGTCCGTGCCCTTGTTCAGCTTGTTCACCACGTCCAGGCCCAAGACCACGCGGCCGAAGGCGGTATAGACGCCGTTCAACTGATCCCGGTCGCCCATCATCAGGAAGAACTGGCTGTTGGCGGTGTCGGGCGCGCCGGCGCGGGCCATGCCCAGGACGCCGGGGCAGAACAGGCCGTGGGCGCCGACCTTGAAGTCGGCGGTGATCATCATCTGGGCGTCGGGCTGGGTCTCGACCGGCAGGACGCCGACCAGACCGCGCACGCCCTGCCCCGCGTTCGGGACAGCGACGAAGCCGGCGTCACGCCCGCGACGGAAGCTGAACTCGGCCTTCAGGTCCGGCAGTTCGCTGCCGCCCTCGCCCGTGCCCTGGGGGTCGCCGGTCTGGGCCATGAAGTCGGGGATGACGCGGTGGAACTTGAGCCCGTCATAGAAGCCCTGGTTGGCCAGGGTGCGGATACGTTCGGCATGGGCGGGGGCGGCGACCGGCGTCAGCTCGACCAGAATCCGGCCCTTGGGGGTGTCGATGACCAGCAGGTTCTCAGGCGCGACGGTGCGCCAGTCCGCAGCGGGAGCCTGAACCGGGGCCTGGGCCGCGGCCTGAGCTTGGGCCATAGCCGGAGCCTGGGTCGAAACCGACGCCAGAAGAGCGGCGGCGGCCGCCGCGATCACACCAAGACGCATTGACGAACTCATCCTCTGTTCTTGACCTTGTCCCGCACGCGCGCGGCGATGGCGGGGCTGACGAAACTGTCGATCGCGCCGTCCAGACGGGCGATTTCCTTGACCAGCCGCGAGGCGATGGCCTGATGCCGCGGGTCGGCCATCAGGAATACCGTCTCGATGTCCTGATTGAGGCGCTGATTCATGGCCGTCATCTGGAACTCGTATTCGAAATCGGCCACGGCGCGCAAACCGCGAATGATGACATTGGCGTTCAGCTCTTCCGCGAAATGCATCAGCAGGGTCGAGAAGGGCTGGACCACGATGTCGCCGCCCAGGTTGGCCACCTCGGCCTGGAGCATTTCGACCCGCTCGTCCGTGGTGAACAACGGCCCCTTGTCGTCGTTCTGGGCCACGCCGATGACCAGCCGATCCACCAGCTTCAACGCCCGCTTGATGATGTCGGTGTGACCGTTGGTCACCGGATCGAAGGTGCCCGGATAAAGCCCGATGCGCATGGCGTGTCTCCCCAGCCTGTCGCCTGCTGTTCGGCGTGACTTAGCAGGTGCGAAAGGTTCGGCCTAGCAGCCGGTTGGCGTAGTGACGTGTCGTAAAAACAGGGTGACAAAGCGCCAAAAGCGCCAAAAGCGCCAATGCAGGCGGTTGGGACGGCGGGGCGGATCTTGGCGTCACATCGGTCATTGAGCAACCTTACACCCGCCGTAAACCCAGGCGCGCCGATTGCTGAATCTGCTGACGACGGATTTGATTTTACTGGATCTTTCTTGACGAATTAGGCGTGCTGGACTGTCAAAGGCAGCGGATCATTGGCGGCCCAGGCGGTTTCGATCGCAGTCATCAGGGTCGGATCGACGGCGAAAACCGTGTCGTCAACGGCCGTGATGGGACAGGCCGGCGTGGCGCTGTTGCACAGGAATGCGCCATCGAAGCCCGCCAGTTCGGAAACATGCACCGGGCGGGTCTGCGACGACAGGCCAACCTCGGCCAGCCCCCGCTCGATCAGGACCTGGGTCACGCCCGCCAGCATCGGCGCCTGGGGCCAGACAACGCCATTCCCCTTGATGAAGCCGATGTTCCAGGTCACGCCTTCGGACACATGGCCTTGGTCATCGACAAACAGGGCGTCGTCGAAGCCCGCCGCCCGCGCAGTGCGGCGCGCGCAAGTGGCGCCGAAGGTGGCGACATGTTTCAGGTGCGCCGGCTTGCGCTCGTATTTAACGGCCGTCACCCGCATCTGGGCGGCCAGGGGCGGCGGGGGCGGCGAGACGACGGTCATCACCTTGGGCCGGCCGACGAAGGACGGATCGCGATGGCCGATCTCGGGCGAGAACAGGCTGACGCGCATCCAGGCCTTGTCACGTCCCTCAACAGCGCGCGCCAACAGACGCCGGAACTCAGCCTCGCCGGGGCTTTCGCCGAACAGTTCGACGGCGGCCTGGCCCAGGCGGGCGAGATGCAGGTCCAGCCCCCGGACCGCGCCGTGCTCGACGCGGAAGGAGGTGTAGGCGCCGTAGTTGACCAGGGCTTGGTGGGCCAGGTCGTCAGGGCTGGCGGGTTCGCCGTTGATCAGGATGTCAGACGTCATGGCCGCTCCCCTCTCCTCCTTCCTTCTCCCGTGGGGAGAAGGTGGCCCGAAGGGCCGGATGAGGGACCGCCGGTGGGCTAGCTCGCACCACCTGCCCCTCACCCTTTCGCGCAAGGACGACGGCTTCGCCGCCGTGCGCTCAAGCCCTCTCCCGCTGGGAGAGGGTCTTGGTTTTAGGCTTCGCCCTCTTCACTCGCGACGTCCGCCTCATCCGCGCCGCCGCTTTCCGGCAGGCGTTCGACCGAGACGACCTTTTCGTCCTTGCCGGTGCGGAAGATGGTGACGCCCTGGCTGGAGCGGCCGACGATGCGGACCTGATCCATCCGCGTGCGGATCATTTGTCCGCCCGAGGTGACCAACAGCAGGTCGTCCGTCTCCTCGACCGGGAAGGCTGCGGCAAGGCGCGTGCCCGCGCGACCGCCCAGGCCGTGAGCCGTCAGGCCCTGGCCGCCGCGACCGGTGCGACGATACTCGTAGGCCGAGGACCGCTTGCCGAAGCCGGTCTCTGTGACCGTCAGGATGAACTGTTCGGCGGCGCCCAGTTCGGCGATCCGTTCGACGGTCAGGGCGGCGTCAGCGACCTCGTCTTCGGCTTCAGCCGGAGCCGCAACATCCTCTTCCGCCTCCGCGCCGGCCAGGGCCTTGCGCATGGCGTTGGCGTGTTTGACGTAGGCCGAGCGTTCTTCCGGCGTCGCATCGACGCGGCCCAGGATGGCCATGGAGATGACCTCGTCGCCGTCTTGCAGGCGCACGCCCCGGACGCCGGTCGAATCCCGGCCCTTGAACACGCGCACGTCGTCGGCCTTGAACCGGATCGCCCGGCCAAGCGCCGTGGTCAGCAGCACGTCGTCGTCGGCGGTGCACAGGCCGACGCCGACCATGCGGTCTTCGCCTTCCAGCTTCATGGCGATCTTGCCGGCGCGGTTGACCGTGGCGAAGTCCGACAGCTTGTTGCGGCGCACGTCGCCCGAGCTGGTGGCGAACATGATGTCGTAGTCGCCCCAGGTGGTCTCGTCCTCGGGCAGGGGCAGGACGTTCATGATGCTGTCGCCCGGCTCGATGGGCAGCAGGTTGACGAAGGCCTTGCCGCGCGACTGCGGATTGCCCAGCGGCAGGCGCCAGGTCTTCAGCTTGTAGGCCTTGCCATTGGTGGCGAAGAACAGGACCGGGGTGTGGGTCGAGGCGCTGAACACGCCGGTGATGGCGTCCTCGTCCTTCATCGTCATGCCGGACTTGCCCTTGCCGCCGCGGTGCTGGGTCCGATAGGCGTTCAGGGCGACGCGCTTGACGTAGCCGCCGTGGGTGACGGTGACGACCATGTCCTCGCGCGGGATCAGGTCCTCGTCCTCCATCTCGCCGTCGCCTTCCCCGATCAGGGTGCGACGCGGCACGGCGAACTTGTCCTTCACGTCGATCAGGTCGTCGCGAATGATGGCCAGGACGTTCTTGCGGTCCGACAGGATGGTCAGGTGGCCCTGAATGGTGTCGGCCAGGCCGTTCGCCTCGCCGAAGATGTCGTCACGGCCCAGGCCGGTCAGGCGCGACAGGGTCAGGGCCAGGATGGCGCGGGCCTGCTCGTCGGTCAGTTGCAGGCTGTCGCCATTGATGACGACGCTGCGGGGGTCGGCGATCAGCTCGACCAGGGCCATCATATCGCCGACGGGCCAGGGCTTGGCCTGCAAACGTTCGCGCGCCTCGGTCGGATCGGCCGAAGAGCGGATGATGTGGATGACCTCGTCGATATTGGCGACGGCGACGGCCAGACCGACCAGGACGTGGCCGCGGTCGCGGGCCTTGTTCAGCTCGAACTTGACGCGGCGGACCACCACTTCCTCGCGGAAGTCGAGGAAGATCTGCAACAGGTCGCGCAGGCCCATCTGTTCAGGCCGGCCGTGGTTCAGCGCCAGCATGTTGACGCCGAACGAGCTCTGCATCGCGGTGTAGCGCCACAGCTGGTTCAGGATGACGTCGCCGGAGGCGTCGCGCTTCAGCTCGATGACGATCCGCATGCCCTGGCGGTCGGATTCGTCGCGGACGTCGGAGATGCCTTCCAGACGCTTTTCGCGCACCATTTCGGCGATGCGTTCGATCAGGGTCTGTTTGTTGACCTGGAACGGCAGTTCGGTGACGACGATGGCTTCGCGATCCTTGCGGATCTCTTCGACCGAGGCGCGACCGCGCACGATGACCGAGCCGCGACCGTCGCGCAGGGCGTTGCGCGGCGCGGTGCGGCCCATGATCTCGCCGCCGGTCGGGAAGTCGGGGCCGGGCACGATGTCCAGCAGGGCGTCGTCCGAAATGTTCGGATCATCCAGCAGGGCCAGGGCCGCATCCACGACCTCGCCCAGATTATGCGGCGGGATATTGGTCGCCATGCCGACGGCGATGCCGCCCGCGCCATTGACCAGCAGGTTCGGGATCCGCGCCGGCAGGACGACCGGCTCCAGCTCCTTCTCGTCGTAGTTGGGCTGGAAATCGACAGTGTCCTTGTCGATGTCGGCCATCAGGGCGACGGCGGCCGGGGCCATCTTGGCCTCGGTGTAACGCATCGAGGCGGGCATATCGCCGTCGACCGAGCCGAAGTTCCCCTGGCCGTCGACCAGCATCAGACCCATCGAGAAGGGCTGAGCCATCCGCACCAGGGCCATATAGACCGAGGCGTCGCCGTGGGGGTGGAACCGGCCCAGCACGTCGCCGACCACGCGGGCGCATTTCGAATAGCTGCGCTCGGGCGTCATGTTCAGGTCGTGCATCGAATACAGGATGCGACGGTGAACCGGCTTGAGCCCGTCACGGGCGTCAGGCAGGGCGCGCGAGACGATCACGCTCATGGCGTAGTCGAGGTACGAACGTTTCAGTTCGTCCTCGATCGTGATCGTGGAAATGTCGGAGCCGCCGCCTCCCGGAACGATCGGAGTTGCGGCGTTTTCGTAGTTGTCGTCGGTCAAGGAAGCGTGGCTTTATGCGGCCGGAATCGGAACGTGATCCGCTGTGACGATTTCTAGCATCCAAGGGCCCCGGAGGCAAAGCGACGTCGCCGTGAAAGCCCGTCTCTGAAAGGACTTTTCACATGCGCATGAACCGCCTCGCCGCCGCCCTGCTCTTCGCCGCCCCGCTGGCCCTCGCCGGAGCCTGCGCGTCCGCCGCCGGCGCGGCCCAGATGCAGGCCGAGCGCGCGCCCGTCGGCGCCGCTGGACAGGCGGTTCTGGTCAATGCGCAGGGCGAGACCATCGGCCGAGTGGACCTGCGCCAGGGGCCGACCGGCCTGGTGATCAAGATCGAGGCCTCGGGCCTGACGCCCGGCTGGCACGGCATCCATATCCATGCGACCGGCGCCTGCGCCGCGCCCTTCACCTCGTCCGGCGCCCATATCAACCACGGCGAGCCCAAGGCGCCGCACGGCCTGCTGAACGCGGCCGGGCCGGACGACGGCGATCTGCCGAACATCTATGCCGGGGCGGACGGCAAGGTGAACGCCGAACTGTTCACCACCCGCGCGCGGATTTCTGCGGAAGGACCGGGCCAGTGGCTGTGGGACGCCGACGGCTCGGCCATCATCATCCACGCCAATCCCGACGACCACGCCAGCCAGCCCATCGGCGGCGCCGGCGCGCGGGTGGCCTGCGCGGCCTTAAGCGCGAGCTGACGCCTCACTCCCTCCGTCATCCTCGGGCGGGAATTCACCGGCGCTGATTGCTCGCGGTGACGATCCGAACATCTCGCTTCGGCGCCTGCGTGATGGCAGCGCGCGACCCGTTTGCGAAATTGCAGGGGTCCGATTGTTGAGCGACGGCGTGCAACGATCCGTCCGCCACAACTGCTTGCGAGAAACCTTCGTCGTTGAGACTTTACCGCTTGCCCCGACCCTGGGGTCAACGAAACCGGGGGCAGCTCACGAGGGAGTATCCCTACTGGATGACCCGCGAAGTCTGCCTGATAAAACAGCCGACATTCGCCGGCCGGGGCGGCAGCTTCGTCATCGATGCACTGGAGGCCCAGGACATCGACACGCCGACGGACTGGCGACTGGCTGAGCTGAAGATGCAGTTGGCCAGACCAGATCAGTAGGCGGCCTGGGCGTTGAACGCCCGCGTTTCCTCAACGGTCAGGAAGTGGGGATTGGTCGCGGAGTCGTACTGGAAGCCGGGTGTGACCCGCTCACCGACCTCCCCAAGCGCGTTATGGCCGAAATCGGCCTGTATGTTGTGGAAGCGGATGGTAGGCGCGATCACATAGTGGTCGTCGAAAACGTAAGTCAGGTGTGAGTCGTCGGTCGGGCACATGACTTCATGCAGTTTCTCGCCCGGCCGGACGCCCACGACGTGCGTGGGCATGCCGGGGGCCAGCGCTTCGGCCAGATCGGGAATTCTCACAGAGGGAATCTTCGGAATAAAAATCTCCCCCCCCTGCATCCGCTGAAAATTGGTCAGGACGAAATCAACGCCCTGACGCAGTGAAATCCAGAACCGGGTCATGCGCGGATCGGTGATGGGCAGGGACTCCACGCCCTCGGCGATCAGCTTTTCAAACAGCGGCAGGACCGAACCACGCGACCCCACCACGTTGCCGTAGCGGACCACCGAGAAGCGGGTCCGGTGGCTGCCCGCCATATTGTTGGCGGCCACGAACAGCTTGTCCGAGACGAGTTTGGTCGCCCCATAGAGGTTGATCGGACTGGCGGCCTTATCGGTCGACAGGGCGATCACGCTCTCGACGTCATTGGCCAGGGCCGCCGCAATGACGTTCTCCGCGCCGGTGATGTTGGTGCGGATACATTCCGTCGGATTGTATTCCGACGCCGGCACCTGCTTCATCGCCGCCGCATGGATGATGAAATCAACGCCGCGCGTGGCCTGTATCAACCGCTCCCTGTCGCGCACGTCGCCGAGAAAGAAGCGCATGCGCGGGTCTGAAAACTCGTGCTGCATCTCGAACTGCTTCAGTTCGTCGCGCGAATAGACAATCACCCGCTTGGGATTGTAGCGCTCCAGGATTGTGCGGACATACATCCGCCCGAACGAGCCCGAGCCTCCCGTAATCAGTACCGATTTGTCGTCGAACATGGCGATTCAGGTGCCCTAGGTGATGCTGCGCGCAGACCCGGATCCGCCGCGCCAACGCGTCTGAAGAGCGCCCGGACGGCTCTAATGCAAGTGTAGAGCACGTCCTGAGCAGCATCAGCAACACCCCCTCATCGCGATTGCCCCATGGTCTGTCAGTCCAGCAATGACCAGACCAGCGGCGTGCCCTTCGCAGCGTCCTGCCGCAGTCTGCGCCCGAGGAGCTCGCGATAATGCCGGGGGTGGAGGCCGTCGCCGGGGCGGACGGAACGAAGGTTCTCGGGCGTCAAAGCCTCCCCCTTCTTCATGTCCATCGCGATAAACAGTGATCGGCCGAAGCGGCGGTTGACCAGGGCCTGGCCCGTGGGTCCAGACTGGACGCCGCCGATGGCTTGTTCAGCGATCCTGACGCCTTTAACCAGGCCGGCGAACTCGTCCGGCGTCAGCGAGAAGCTGGCGTCAGGTCCGCCGATGGCGCGGTCGAGAATGAAGTGCTTCTCGATCACCCGGGCGCCCAGCGCCACTGCGGCGATGGCGACCGCATTCTCGGTCGTGTGATCCGACAAGCCCATCCTGAGGCCGAAGGTCTTCGCCCAGACCGGTATCGTCGCCAGATTGGCGTCCGACGGCAGCGCCGGATAAGCCGAGGTGCATTTCAGCAGGGTGATGTCATGGTTGCCTTGCCGATGACAGGCCGCGATCGCCTCCTCGATGTCGCCCATGTTGGCGATGCCGGTGGAGATGATCATCGCGCGCCCCTTGGACGCCGCATGTTCGATCAGCGGGATGTCCGCGATCTCGAACGAGGCGATCTTGAAGATCGGCACGTCCATCTCATCCAGGAAGTCGACGGCCTCGAGATCGAACGGCGACGAGAAGAAGGTCAGGCCGAGACGATGGGCCTCCGCCTGGATCGGTGCATGCCATTCCCAAGGCGTTTGAGCCTCGAGGTAGAGGTCGTGCAGGGTCGCGCCGTCCCACAGGGTTCCGTCGTTGATCTGGAAAGGCGTCGTCTGGCAGTCAAGGGTGATCCCGTCCGCCGTGTAGGTCTGGACCTTGATCGCATCGGCCCCAGCCGCCGCCGCAGCGCGCACGGTCTCGAGGCAAACCTCAAGCGAACCGCCATGGTTGGCCGAAAGCTCCGCCACCATGAACACATGGTCCGGATAGGTGAAGCTCATGCCGCATCTTCCTTGAATACGCTCGCCATCAAGGCCGCCCGATCAGAAGGCCAGTCGTCGGCCAACCGCGCCATACAGATGATATCCTGCATCTCGCCATCCTTCAGACGCGCTTTCGCGAGCAAGCCTTCGCGGGTGAAGCCAAACCGCTCGTGCAGCCGGACGACGCCGCCGTTGAAGGCGAACACCTCGCAGCACAGTTTGCGGATTCCGACCGGCCCGAACGCCTCGTCCAGCGCGAGCAGTTCCATGGCGGCGCCCGATCCGCGCGGCGTGTCCGTCTCACCCAGATAAAATGCCCAGTTGGCGCGGCCATGGGTCCGGTCAATTTCGGTGAAGGATACGAAGCCGACCGGCCGGTCGCTGTATTCAAATATGCGATAGACGGCGGATCGGTCGGCCAAGCTCCGATCGAACCAACGGGCATGCTCGTCGACCGTGATGACATGGTCGCTATACATATTGGCGCGGATCCGATCCTGATTGCGCCACGACAGGACGAGGGCGCGATCCCCTTCAGCCATCGGCCGCAATCGGCAATCGGCATATCGCATCAGACGCGCTCCTGAACCATGGACCGTTCGAGATGATCGAACAGACGTCGAACCCCCTGCCCGTCGACCACGCCTGCGGCTCTGGCGCCGATGCTCTGTCGCGCAACCGGATCCCGCAGTTGAGCCATTGCCGCCTTCACTCGCGCCTCGAGGTCCGCAGCGTCCCAAACGCCCGCGACAATATAGCCGCACAAGGCCGGCCAGTGATCGAGATTGGCCTTCTGGTTGGCGGCGATTCCGACGAGGATGGCCGGCGTTCCACACCGGGCGAGTTCGAACACCGTCTGCCCCGCACCGCTGATTGCGATGTCCGCCTCCAGCATCAGGGACGCTATGGCGGCGGCGTCGATCGCCTGATGTACGGACACGCCGGGCATCACGGGCGGCGCCGGCTGGCCGGCTCCCAGCACCAGATCGATCCTCCCCGCAGGGTAGGCCTGCTGGGCCAAACGGGCCATGGGCACGCCGAGCCCGTGCAGATCGCCTCCGCCGAAGATCACCAGAATCCGCTCGATGTCGGGCCGCGCGGGCAGACGCTCCGGCAGATCCCAGAACGGCGGACGCAAAGGCTGCCACGACGGACCGTTCAGCACCCATTCGTTTTCGGAGGTCTCGGAGACCGGCCGATCGGGGGCCGGATGAACGACCACGCCCGACGGATAGGACGAGCCCAGGTCATCGATGAAGACTATGACGTCAGAATTGGATGCGATCGTCTCCATGGCCTCGACCGAGGCGACATAGCTGTCGATCAGAGCGATGCCCGCCCGCAGACCGCTCGGGCTCTGCCCGTCCTCCTGCCAGCGACGCTGGATCACGTCCTGCCCGGAGCCGATCGCGGCGACGGCGACCGCGTCACCGTCCAGAATCCAGCGAACCTGTCCGCCTCGCAGCAACCAGCCTTCCGCATATGCGCTGCACCGACTGACGTGGCCGAGGCCCCGGACCCGATCGCCTTCGGTGAACACTATAAGCAATCCCGGCGTAGTCATCGCGATGCGCCGGAATGAGGCAGACTTTGTTGGCGTTCGGTCAGCCGCCAATCCACCTTGGCGTCCATGTCCTGAACCTCGATTTCGACGTGGGTCATGGCGTTTAATGTCCCCGCGAAAAGGTTCAGCCGGGTTGTCCTCTCGCTTAGCTACGCGATTTGCCGCTGCGATGCACGACTATTGAACTGACAATACAGTCTCAAAAGCCATCGCGACAATCGAAGTCGCTGCACTACGACTCTGACCACACAGTCGCTGCTCCGTTAGCTTTGCCGCCGAAACTCTAACCGCTCGATCCAGACCGGAATCAGGGTAGTTTGATCCGAACGTCCCTCAACTTTCGAGGGCTCGCAAGGTTGAGAACCTCTTTTCGCCCGCAGCTCACGAGCGGTTCACCACCGCAGGATAACACGCAAACGACTACGAACGGGGAAGGCAATGAGCACGGCGGCCGAGAACACCAGCATAGGGCCATCTGTGACAGAGATCCTGATCTCTGATGGCGCATATCGGTTCGACTGGCCGCTGGACCCCGCAGGCGCGACAGCGCTGCTGAGCAAGATCAGGGCTGTGCGTCGGTTCGACGAGAGCCTGTTCCTAGAAGAAGAGGTCTTCGACCTTGATCCCCAGTATCGCGGCGTAAACCCTCGTCCTGGGCGAAATCTTCTTGAACGGTTCGATGAAGATCTGGCCTTTGTTGAGCAGGATCGCGGCATGGTGAGCGCCCTCACAGAGGTGCTTGGACCTGACTATGTCATCACAGACCGCAAGATTGTCTGCGGCGTTCCATCCCGGTCCATTCCAAACTGGTTGAAGGCGCGCATCGAAGGCGCCCCCGTCAACAATCTGGGCCCGTATGTGAAACCCGAGTACCGGGATGTGACCTATTTTTACGGGATCGACTTCCACCAGGACATCATCGACTTCAAAGACCAGGAAGCCGATTTTGTCACCGTCTATGTCTACCTTCATCCGGTCGCCCGATCTGACGCGCCGCTTTTCCTGCTTGAGGGCAGCCATGTGCTCGGCGCGACAACCTTCCCGCACATGCTCTCGCGCAAGGACGGACAAGCCTGGCTCTACAGCAGCCCGGATGGGCAGTCTGTCGAGGTGCGACAGACCGTTCTGACAGGCCAAGCGGGATTCGCCGCCCTCTGGCACCCGTTCACCCTGCATGGAACTCAGCCGGATACGGCGGACCACGAACGTATCTCGTTGCGCTATCTCATCAGCCGGCGGTCACATTCCGCAGGGGGACTTACCGCCGTGAACGCAGCCATTCGAGGCCCGCTTCTCCTGGAGACGACGCGGATGGATCTGGCTGCGGACGGATCAGCGCAGATCAAAAGCAACCTGGTGCGCACGGCTGATGGCTGACCCCCTTGCGTGCCAACGCCGCATGAATCGTGCCCAACATCTTCTCATCGAGAAAATTGCGCAGCCCTGAACATGTCTGACCCCCTCGCCGCCAAACATCAGCCCATCGAATTCGCTCAGCGATTTATCCCAGCGGCCCGGCCGCGCCTACCCGACGCCGACGCTGTTCTCCCGTATCTGCGGCGCATAGACGCGGCCCGGAGCTATTCGAACTTTGGCCCCCTTCTCACGGAGTTCGAATCCCGACTTGCGGGGCGCTTCGAGGCGGGTTCCAAGGTGGTCACCTGCGTGAACGGAACCCAGGCCCTGACCCTGACCCTAAATGCGCTGGACCTCGCGAAGGGCAGTCTGGTCGCCGTTCCGTCCTACACCTTCGTCGCCACAGCCCATGCCGTGATCGCCGCCGGCCTGACCCCCCTGTTTCTCGACGTGGACCCGAACGACTGGATGCTTCGACCTGAGACCGTGCGCGACGCCCTCGCATGGGCGCCCGCTCCGGTCTCGGCCGTGGTCGTTGTCGCCGCCTTCGGCGCCATGCCGGATCTCGAAGCTTGGAAAGCGCTGCGTGAAGACACCGGCTTGCCCGTCGTGCTGGACGCCGCCGCCGCCTTCGATCAGGCGCGCGTAGCGGAAATCCCCACCGTCATAAGCCTGCACGCGACCAAGGTCCTCGGTATCGGCGAAGGTGGGTTTCTGGCGACGACGGACGCCGAACTGGCGGCGCGCGTCAGGCAGTTAACGACGTTCGGCTTTCGCGGCTCACGCCTCTCGGACATCGCGGCGACGAATGCGAAACTCAGCGAGTATGCGAGCGCGGTGGGTCTGGCCGCTCTGGACAGCTGGGAGACCGACCGTCTGCAGTTTTTACGTGCCGCGCAGATGATGAAGGTCGCCATGACCTTCCTTCCAGACGTTCAGTTCCAGCCGGGCTGGGGCGACGGCTGGGTCACCAGCGTGTGCTCCGTGGGCCTTCCGAACGGATCGGTTGACGCCGTTGAATACAGACTCCAGGACCAAGACATTCACACCCGGCGCTGGTGGGACCGGGGTTGTCACTTGAATCCGGCTTTCGCTGAGTACCCGCGTGGGGATTTGTCCGTGACCGAGACCCTGAGCCGTTCCGTGCTCGGCCTGCCCTTCGCGATCGACATGGACGGGGATGATATTTCGCGTGTCGCCGCCGCCTTGAGCTTGGCGCTTTCAGGCCGTTGACCCTGGGTGGGGCACAAGCCTTTCCCCGATGGCGGCAGTGTCGGCTCCCTCCCCCTCACGGAACAGGAAGGAAAGAGTCGACATGATGGGAACGCCGCCCAAAGGCATCGGCAGCCTTATCCCTGCGGCTGACCGGGCCGGCCCACCGTTGTGCGCGACGACAGTGTGGTCGGCTTGGACGGCTGGACAGAACGACAACCGCGCCTTTGCGACCGCCCGCGCGGCCCTCGCCGCTCTGCTTGTCGCCCGCCAAGTGAAACGGCTCTGGCTGCCGGCCTATATTTGCCGCGCTCTGGTCGAGGGCGTGACAAGGGCGGGGGTGGAACCGATCTGGTACGGGGTGGACGAGCAACTCAACTGCGATGTCGAGGCGGTGCGCGCCGGCCTGGCGCCCGACGATGCGGTCCTGACGATCGCCTGGTTTGGCCGCCCGCCCGAGACCAAGTTCCAGATGCTGGCTTCTGACTTTCCCTCCCTCCTGGTCATCGAGGACCGCGCCCAGGCGTTGGACCCGGGAGCGGGCATCCCGGGGGCAGTCCGGCTTTACAGTCCGCGCAAGCTGCTGGGCGTGGCTGACGGCGGCCTTCTCGTCGGGTCAGACCTGCCTGCTCCCCCGACCCGGCCCGGGTTGCCCGGCCTGTGGACGGCCAATGACTGCCGGCGTGCGGACGCTGAGGGGCGGAATCCCGACACATGGTTCCCAGACTACCGAGCCCGTGAGACAGCGTACGACGCCGAGCCCCGCTGTTGCAGCGATCGAACCCTCGCCGCCCTCGATCTCGTCGCCATCCAACCCGAAGCAGACGCCCGTCGCCGCAACTGGGAAAGCCTCGCTGCACATCTGGCTCCGTTTGCGCTGTGGCCCGATCCGGCTCCGCAATTCGCGCCCCTGGCTTTTCCTGTCGTCGTCTCGAATGCCGCCGATCTCGTCGCCCATCTTGCGGACCGGCGAATCTGGGCTGCTCGCCATTGGGAGAACCTTCCCTCTCCCAGCCAATTTGGCGCCGCCCATCGGCTCAGCGGTCGTTGTGTGTCCTTGCCCCTCGACGGCCGTTATGGGCGGCCAGAGATGATGCGCATCGTCGACGCCGTCCTGGAATTCGCAGGCTCTACACCTCTCCCCACCGCTTAAGCGCGGTAAGCCGGAAAAAATCCGGTCTCCACGCCGGCGCTCAGGGCGGCATATCGCGCAGGATCGAGAACCGCACCGCACAGCGAAGTCATGACCTCGCCATTGGCGAAACCGCTTTTGAAGGCAAAGAGCCCCCCCTCTCCAGAGCCGATCCCGGCGCCTCCGCCCAGGTTGACCACGCCCTGCCCCTCGAAATGTTGGATGGCTGCGTCGTAAAGGGCGAAACTGGCGCCGTTGGCGTATCCATCCGCATCCACCGCGGTCAGGTGGTTGTAGATGACGCCGTCCCAGGCGAACCATAACGTCATGCCGACGATACGGTCTCCGACCGAGGCTGCGAAGGCCACCAGCGCCGGTTCCTTCCCCATGACCTCGAAACTGGCGTCGGGAAAGGCGGCCACCCCGGCGACGCTGCGGCGGGTCACCAGACCCCGGTAGAGGCGTTTCCAGTCTTCGAGCCAGAGCGGCAAGGAGCCGACGTCGATTCGGCACCGGCGATGTCCCCGGCGGATGCGTTCGGCATGATGACGGCTGGGGCAGTAGCGGCCGCGGGCGGGGTCGATGGTCAGGTGGGCCTTGAACGGCTGGACGAAGCCGAACGCCTCCGAGAGACGCTCCTGCGGAGGGCCTGCAAGCGGATCAGGCACGAGAACGACCGAGATCAGACCGAGGCCGCGCAACCGCTCCAGTCCGCCGCTCAAGTCTGCGGTCGTCGCAAGCGCCGCCAAGGGGTAGAGGCCCATGGCATCCTCGCCCTCGCCAAAGGCGGGATTGAGATCCCGAGGAATGGAGCGCGCCAGAATCGGGACGCCCCACTCCGGTACGGCCACCGGCCGTCCCGCGTGGCCTAGCGCGTGGGCGTAGGCCAGGCTCGCATAGGGATGCACGAGCTCAGCCGGCCCAGTAGCGGTTTTCGGCGACCAGATCGGCATAGTCCTGGCGTGTGACGCCGACGAGGATCCTGTCCCAGCGACGCCCCTCGCGGAAATGCCAGCCTCTTTGCCGGCCCTCCTCGCGCCACCCGCATTTGCCGACATAGAGCCGGTGCGATGCGGCGTTGTATTCGATTATGTCGCCGTCCAGCCTTTCCAGCCGCAGCTCGTCGAAGGCATAGCGCATGATCGTCATGACCGTATCGAGACCATAGCCCTTGCCCTGTGTCTCGGCGGCGCCCAGCATCATGCCGTGGAAGGCGGTCCCATTCTTCCAGTCTATGGCGACGAGGTTGGCTGTGCCGAGCAGCAGGCCGTCTTCCAAGCCTTCGATCGCGAAACGTTGATTCAGCCGGTCGGTCGCCAGACCGTTCAGCCAAGCCTGCGTGCTCGCCTCGCTGGAGGGAAATTGCCAGCCGCCCAACTGCCTCCAAATGGCAGGGTCATTGGCCCAGCGATGCAGCAGCGGAATATCGCTGGGCTCCAGCGCCCGCAGACGTACTCGACGACCTGAAATGCTCATTCTGCAGCCTTTGCGACGACAAAGATGCTGGCGCATTCGCTCGGCCGTTCCTGGCCAAGAGCATAACAGGCTTCGAGGAAATCGTCGCTGATCAGCGGACCTCCAATCAGACCGTTGAACTGGAAATTGGCCAGGGGCTTGTAGAAAATTCCTCCGCTGTGCTCAGCGTTCAGTCCCGCGGCCGCGACGTCGCGTTGCAGGGTGTCCAGCCTGTAGACACGGCGATGACCCGCCGCCTCATCTGCTGCGGACAGGCCTTCCAGATGGCTGAACAAGCCCATTTTCACCGCGATGCGTCGCGACG
Organism: Brevundimonas sp. SL130; assembly: GCF_026625805.1. Taxonomy (NCBI): domain Bacteria; kingdom Pseudomonadati; phylum Pseudomonadota; class Alphaproteobacteria; order Caulobacterales; family Caulobacteraceae; genus Brevundimonas; species Brevundimonas sp. SL130. The sequence continues at coordinate 1,082,143 of NZ_CP113064.1, read as the reverse complement.
GAGCCTCGGCGTTGGGCACAACCACATAGAGACGCCCGCCGGGCGCCAGGAGCGCACCCAGTCGACGCAGGGCGGCCACCGGTTCCGCGACGTGCTCCAGCACATGCGAAAATACGATGGTGTCGAACCGCCGATCGGTCTCGTAGTCCTCGAGCAGGGCCTCGATAAGGACCACACGGTCACCCAGCCGTTTGCGCGTGTGGGCGACGAAGGTGGGATCAGGCTCCAGAACCGTCAGGTCGTCATACCGCTCAAGCAGCAGGCTGGTCTGGTCGCCGTGCGCGCAGCCGACCTGAAGGCAAGCGCCGTCCGCGAACCACGGCGAAAAGGCGCGCATCATGTACCCCCGCATCAGGGCGTCGAACGGGGCTGCGCCCTCGCCGTAGGAGGACACGGCCGCCGCCAACCGCTGATGTTCGGCCGAGACGACGGCGCTCGGGTGAGTCATCGGATCTGTCGCGCTCATATCTGATCCGCCTTGAACGACCAGTTTTCGGGGGGTTGATAATAGTCCTCGACGCTAGTCGGCACCCGGGCATGAAACCCCAGAAGTTGGCGCGCTGTCGGCGTCAGGCCGGAATGGGTCTCGACGGGCAGGAAGCGGGGCCAGTCCATATGCGGTTTCATGAATGGGCGGCCAAAACAAAGCGTCAGGCCGCGGCGCAGCGCGGCGCTACGATTGGGCGCCGCGCTATGAACCACCAGGCTGTCGAACAGAATGATGTCCCCCGCCCGGCCGGTAAGAGAAATAGCCTGTTGGGCGAAATGGTCCGCCGAGGGCATGTCCTCTACGCGGTGCGACCCTTCCAGCAGTTGGGTCGCGCCGTTTTCAACGGTGAATTCGTCCAGCATCACCAGCATGTTCAGCGACAGTCTAAAACCGTTGGACCAGGTCCGGATGTCCCTGTGGGGCTTGTGCGTATAGGTCGTGACCCCCGGTGGATGCAGGGTCACCCCGAAATTCAGCAGAATGGTCTTGCCGTCGAAATAGTGCTCGATCTGGTCCATCAAGGGCATGTCCCCGACAAAGCGATCCAGACTGTTGTCCAGGCCGAGCGCGTGATGACCCGCGCCCTCCATATTGGCGGCGACGCCGTTCCGCACCTGGACCAGTCGGCGCTCGGCATAGAGGGCCTCTGCGTCTCGTCCCAAAGCGGCGACCTGGTCTGCGTCCAGCACGCCCTCGAAACGCACCCATCCCAAGGTGCGCATCTGTTCGTCAATCTGGCTCTGATCCAAGGTCATTAGGGTTCCAGTTGGACGAACAAGGCGGTGCCCATGACGAAGCTGCGGGCGATCCGGTCCGCGTGACGCGCGCACCAGGCGTCGCCTACTATTCGAGGCCCATCGCCGAAGGCCCAGACATAGTCGTCAAAGACCACCCAACCTCCAGGCGCCATGTGCGGCGTCCAGTTCTCAACGTCCTCTGTCACCCGCTCCAGAGAATGGTTGCCATCGATATGCAAAAGGGCGATCCGGCCCGCATAGACGGTGCGACCCAAGACCTCGGTCTCTACAGTCAAGCCGGAACAATAGGATTCGGCGGCCACAGTCGATGTCGCGCGAATATAGTTGATTCGCCCGTCCGCGAGGGGCGCGAGATTGGTCTCGAAGATGGTGAGAGCGTCGTCCAGGTTCATGGCTGCGCTGGCCTTGTCCAACATCGCCACGCCCTGCGACAAGGCGTCGGCACGCCATGGATCGACACACAGCACCGGACCAAGATCGTGATGGCGTGACAACAGGGCCAACAGGGCGGCTGACCGGCCCCACCACGACCCGATCTCGACGATATCTCCGGCTGGAACGTGACGCGCGACCTCGATCATCGCCGCGATCTTGTCGTTGTCGGACATGCCGGGCACATCGTCCACGAAACGCAAGAGACCGGCCAGCCGGGGACCGGCGAGACGCGGGGCGCCGCCGCCGAACCAGTCGGGCGCTGTGCTGATCTCGGCTGCGCGGTCCCAGAGGGCGCGGTAAGCCCGCTCCTTGGCCAGAAGCGGCGAGACACTGATCAAGCGGGTCTTCGCCGAGAGCCCCGGAAGAATTTCGGCAAGATGGGCGCTGACGACTTCATGAGGGGAATAGATGGCCGTAACGCCCAGACGCCCGATCAGGCGTCGCAAGGCTTCGGCGAAGTCAGGATCATGGACATAGGGCAGATACTCCCAGCTGTCGTAGCGGCCTGCTTCGGGATTCCACGCAAGAGACGACGCCCCGACGACACGATGTCCCCGCTCGGCCGCCTCGCTCCGGTATTTCAGAGCGTCCGGCGTCCCGGCCGGAAAGACAAGGACCGTTTCGGTCATGACTTCACTGCGCGTCCGCGATCGCACGCGCGTGCATCTCGCGGAAAATACTTTCGAGATTGCGCGTGAAGCCCGCCTCGTCACGGTAGGCCGAGGCGTCGAACGCGGGGCGAACCCGCTGGCGGAGGCCGTCAAGGCGTGAAGCGTCGCTGGTCAGGTCCAAGGCGCGCCTGACGTAGTCGCCCCAGTCGTTCGCGATCAACTCGGTCAGCCCGCACGGCACAAGCGCGGGCAGGCCAATCCGCGAGAAGAAGTCGTCGCCCTTAAGCGTCAGGACCGGCACGCCGTTCGCCAAGGCGTCGCATGTGGTGGTCCCGCCCGTGCAGGGCGAGGGATCGAGCGCCAGATCGATCTCGGAGAAGGCGTTCAGGTAGTCCGCCCCCTTGCTGTGGCCTTGGAACTGCAGTTGTTCGGGGCTGACCCCATAGGCGGAAAATCGAGCCTGCGTGGCCCGTTGCAAGACGGGATCGACGTAGTATCGGTACTTGAATAGCAGCCGGTTCGTCGGACGGGTCCGAAGGATCTCCGCCCAGGCGATCACAGTCTGTTCGCTGATCTTCGCCGGATTGTTGAAGGATCCGAAGGTGACGTAACCGTTGCGCAGCGCCGGCGTCGGCACAGGATCGGGGCGATCCGGCGCCGGTCGATAGGGCGCCATGATGTCGCCCATTCGCCAAATCTTCTCGACGAAATAATCCGCCGTTCCGGGGGCGTCCATGCTGTCGGCGTGCAGCACATAGTCCATGCTGCTCAGTCCGGTGGTCTGCACGAAATTTATCCAGGCCACCTGCACGGGCGCCGGACGATGCCCGAAGACCGATAGCCGGCTGCCAGCCGTGTGACCCCAGACGTCGACGAGGACATCGATCCCATCCGCACGGATTTGCTCGACGACCTCGGTGTCCGGCATCGCCCCGATCGCCCTGACTGTACAGGCTTCTGGCAGGCCGATCTCAACGGATGGATCCGCGCAGTAGAGGAAGACTTCCACAGACGCCGTGTCGTGAGACTCAAGAACGGGAACAAGAAACTGGGCCACTTGATTGCGCGAGAAGCTAGGGCCGACATAGCCGATCCGCAGGCGTCGATTTGCGGCCGACGAATTGGCGACCGTCTTCGTCCCAGATGTGTGTGGCGCGGCGTAGAGCGCGGCCCATTTGCGCGCCTCGTCGGAGACCTGCTTCAGACGGTCAGGCCCGTGAAACAGCGCGTAGATCAGAAAGCCGTGGATTGCAGGCCCGGGAAAGCGCTCGACGGCAAGGGTAAAGACATCAATCGCCTCGGCCATCCGACCCTGATGCTGCATCGAGAGGCCGTAACTGATCAGGACATCCGGGACGAGATTGTCGAAATCCAGCGCATGGCTCAGCGCCAGCGTCGCGGCCCCCATCTGATTGGCGATATACAGCTGTCGCCCCACGGACCCGCAGTAGGCGGGATCGGAGCGGAACCGCTCCATATCTGTGCCGATCTCCTGCATGACCGCCACAGCATGAAGATTGCAAGCATCGATCAGAATTTGACGCGCGAGATTTTCATGTCCGGCGGCAACAAGCGCGCTGTAAAGCCAGTATCGGCTTTCCCAGTCAGCAGGCTTGTTCTGCGTGATGGCGTAGAACAGTTCGACCGCTTGGTCCGCATCTCCACGGGCAAGGGCGCCGCGGCCGTCCTCCAGGGTCGGCGGGAAAGTGACGTCCTCGAGGGCATGGGAAACCGGCATGATGAGCGACCGTCTATCCTTTTATGGTCAAGTTGGTGTGCTTCGTTAAACGAGGCGTTAACGAGACGCTGCAGGTCGCCTGAGCACTGCGTGTCTTCGGAGTCTTCCTGACCGGACAGTCAAATCGCCTGCCCCTCTGCAGAAAGATCACCTGTTGCGCCGTCGCCGCCCATGGGTCCGCTCGCAAGACTTGGCCGAGCGGGCGGGAAAGATCACGTTAACCCTGTTTTGCCACTATGTTTCAATCGAGGAGATAGTTGGTGAACCGGCTCAAAAATTCCGCATCACGACCGCGTCCCATCCTCGAAGGGCTTAAGGGGGATTCGGCCCTATCGGACTCCCTCGCCCGTCTCATAAAGGCCCAGGAAAAAGACAGCCGCGGCGGCGCCAAGCTATCGGCCAAGGCGCAGGCGAGTCGGCGAAAGACCCTGATCCGGTTGAAGACCGGTCTGGAGGCCCTGGCTCGGCAGGACTACGCCACCGCCTCGACGCGTCTTCAGCAGGCGCTCGAGTTGGACGACAGCAATGCCTTGGCCTGGCGGATGCTGGCCGTGGCTTTTGACAAACAGGGCGAGTTCGCCAAGGCGTTCACGGCATATGAAGCCGCCGCTCGGCTGGCCCCCAACGACCTCTCCGTGGTGCGCGAAGTGGGTCAGCTGGCCTATCGTCTCGGCAAGCTGGAGATCGCCGAGAGGCTGTTCAAACGCTTTCTGGCGGGCGAGCCAGGCAATGAAGAGGTCGCCGACAGCCTCGCCTGCGTCTTTCGCGACCAGAACCGATATGATGAGGCGTTCGCCCTGCTGCGCGACAGCATCAACGGCAATCCCGAACACCCGGGTCTATGGAACACCCTCGGCACGGTGTTGAGCGAAAACGGCGATGTTGCTGGGGCGATGGTCTATTATGACGAGGCGCTTCGACTGGATCCAGGCTTCCATAAGGCCCGCCACAACCGGGCCTACTGCCTGACCGTTCTCGGCGAATCCGAAAGGGCGCTCCAGGACATGGACCTTGCCTCGCAAGGCCTGACCGACCCCCGCCAAATTGCCTCCATCCGCCTGGCGAAGGCCTTCACCCAGTTGCTCACCGGCGACCTGGTCGCCGGGTTCGAAAGCTATGAGGCTCGGTTCGATGCGGCTTTGGAAGGCGCCTTTGTCTTCACTGAATTCGGCAGACGTTGGGACCTGGGCGACGACCTGCGCGGCAAGAGCCTGCTGATCTACGGCGAACAGGGCCTGGGTGACGAAGTCCTTTTCGCCAACATCATAAGCGACACCCTGGACGCCCTCGGCCCTGACGGCCGGCTGATCATCGCTGTCGAACGAAGACTGGTGACGCTATTCCAGCGCAGCTTTCCGCAGGCGAAGGTACTGCCGCACAAGACCGTCCGTCAGTTCAACACCCTGTTTCGGACGGTCGATCTGGGCGATCAGCCCGCGCCAATCGACGTCTGGACTCCTATGGCCAGCCTCTTCCGGCGTTTCCGGACCAGCCTCGCCGCCTTCCCCCGCGATCCGGGGTTTCTGGTCCCCGATCCACAACGCGTGGCGCACTGGCGTCAGGTGCTCGAGGACAGCGGGCCCGGCCCCTATGTCGGCGTGCTGTGGAAGAGCATGAAGATGGGCGGGTCGCGCCAGCGCCACTATTCGCCGTTCACCCTATGGAGCCCCGTTCTCGAAACGCCGGGCGTTCGGTTCGTCAACCTCCAGTACGCCAATGCCGAGGAAGACCTGGCGGCGGCCAGGGCGCGCGGGTTCGACATCTGGACGCCGCCCGGCATCGATCTGAAGATGGATCTCGACGAATTGGCCGCGCTCTGCTGCGCGCTGGACACCATCATGGGGCCATCCACGGCGACGACCAATATCGCGGCGGCCGTGGGCGCGCGGGTGTTTGTCAGCGCCGGTCCGGGTTCGTGGACGGGGTTCGGTTCGGATCAAGCGCCCTGCTATCCTTCCGCCCGCATCTTCCACGCCGCACAGTTCGATCAGTGGGAGCAGGTAATGCGGCAGATGGCCGAGGCCCTGAGCGAGGAACTTCTGTCGGATCACACGAGCGGATCGCGGCCTGATGCGGCCTGAAATCATTCGGGCGCTGACGGCGCAGGGCCGCTGAACATGGAGCCCAAAGGCTTCATCCCTTACGGTCGCCAGTGGATCGACGCGGACGATGAGCGCGCCGTGCTCGCCGCGCTCCGATCCGACTTTCTGACCCAGGGCCCGGCGACGCCCCAGTTCGAGGCCGAGCTTGCCGCCTATGTCGGCGCCCGGTTTGCGGTTGCGGTGAGCAACGCCACCGCTGGCCTTCATCTGACGATGGCGGCGCTGGATCTCAGTCCCGGCGAGGGGATCACCAGCCCGATCACCTTCGTGGCGACGGCCAACGCCATGGCCTATGTGGGATTAACCCCGGTGTTCGCCGATATTGACGCGGAGACCCTGAACCTGTCGCCTGCGGCCACGCGCGCCGCAATGACGGATCGAACCCGAGTCATCGCGCCAGTCCATTTCGCCGGCCGTCCGGCCGACATGGCCGCCTTTCGCGAAATCGCCGACGAGGCCGGAGCCCGCATCGTCGAAGACGCCGCCCATGCGATCGGCTCCGAACATGGCGACGGCAAGGTGGGCGACTGCCGACACTCGGACGCGACCGTCTTCTCGTTTCATCCCGTCAAGACGATGACGACGGGCGAAGGCGGCGCGGTGACGACCAATGATCCGGCGCTGTACGAACGCCTGCTTCTCCTCCGCTCACACGGCATCACGCGTGACCCCGCCCGCTTGTCAGAGCAGCCCGGAACCTGGTGGTACGAACAGCAACTCCTGGGATTCAACTATCGTCTGACCGAAATCCAGGCGGCCCTGGGCTCGAGCCAGTTGAGGAAGCTGGATCGCTTCATTGATCGTCGACTCGCCATCGTCGATCAGTATCAGGCCGCATTCGAAGAGTTGGACTGGCTTCGTCCGCCGCGCCGAGAGCTCAACCGCACCGGATACCACCTGTTCGTCGTCCAGATCGACTTCGAGCGTATCGGCCGGTCCCGCGCCGAGGTGATGGCCGACCTCGCCGCCTTGGGCGTCGGGTCGCAGGTGCACTACATCCCCGTTCCGCATCAGCCCTGGTATCGTCAGACCTACGGCGAGCCGGCGCGCCTCCCGGCCGCCGATCGCTACTACGAAACGGCGCTCAGCCTGCCGCTTTTCCCCGCCATGACCGACGAGGAGGTGGAGCGCGTGATTTCTGCGGTGAAGGGCCTGGCGTCGGGGGGTATGGCGTGAAGGCCCTGGCTGTCATTCCCGCGCGCGGAGGCTCCAATCGGCTGCCTGGCAAGAACATCCGCGACTTCGCCGGCAAACCGATGCTGGCCTGGTCGGTCGAGGCTGCGCTCGAAAGCGGCCTGTTCGATACGGTCATGGTGTCCACCGACAGCGAGGAGATCGCCGAGGTGGCCCGCGCCGCCGGAGCCAGCGTCCCCTTCCTGCGCAGCGCCAGGACCGCCGACGATCATGCGATCATCCTCGAGGTGATGGCCGAAGTCGTCGATCGCTACGAGGCGGACGGCCAGCGGTTCGATCGCCTGTGCTGCATTTCGGCGACGGCGCCGCTCTTGCGCTCCTCGACGTTGAAGCGCGCCGCCGATCTGATGGACACCGGGGATTTCGATACGGTCTTTCCCGTCGTCGCCTTCGACTATCCGATCCAGCGCGCCCTGCGCCGCGACATGCACGGCCGGACGGCGATGCGGCGCCCCGAACACTACGCCAGTCGATCGCAGGACTTGGAGCCCGCCTATCATGACGCGGCTCAGTTCTACTGGATGACCCGCGAAGTCTGCGTGACAAAACAGCCGACATTCGCCGGCCGGGCCGGCAGCTTCGTCATCGATGCAATGGAGGCACAGGACATCGACACGCCGACGGACTGGCGGCTGGCCGAGCTGAAGATGCAACTGGCCAAGTCAGGTCAGTAGGCGGCCTGGGCGTTGAAGGCGCGCGTCTCCTCGACCGTCAGGAAGTGGGGATCGGCGATTCAGCCGCATTGCGTCGGGAGGTGGCGCACAGCCCGATCCGCATCCGATCCTCGGGCTTGACCCGAGGATGACGGAGTATTTGGAACGTCAGCGCCCCTTTTCGGCCAGCAGCCGCTCGATCATTTCGGTCTGCTCCTGCTGGCGGGCGGTCAGGTGTTCGACCTTGTCCAGCAGGGCCATGATCTCGATCTCGGCCTTCAGGTTGACCTGATAGTCGTTGCCGACATCGAGACGGTCCTTCGCCGCCTGACGGTTCTGGCTCATCATGATGATCGGCGCCTGGGCCGCTGCGATCATCGACAGCATCAGATTCAGGAAGATGAAGGGATAGGGGTCGAAGGCGTCCCGCCGCAGGGCCAGGTTCAGCAACGACCAGGCCACAAGGAACAGTCCGAAGGCGATCAGGAAGGTCCACGACCCGCCGAACGTCGCCACCCGGTCGGCCAATCGATCGCCGAAGGTCTGGCGGTCGTCGAAGGCCTCGTTGACGTCCTCAGAGATCGGGCGGCGCTCGGCCGCGCTGCGAACGACGCTGGCCGCGTTGGCGGGGAGTTCGTGCGTCGCCTTGCCCAGCCAGCGGCGGGAGACATGGTCGGCGTCGATGGGGGCGTGGTTCACGGCGGTCTCCTGAAAGGCTCAGGAGACGATCAAGCCTTGGCGGCGCCCGCGCGCAAGCCCCGCTCGGCCAAGGCGACCAGGGCCACCCCGCCCATGGTGATGGCCGAGCCGGTCAGGATCTGCGGCGTCAGGATGTCGCCCATCAGCCCCCAGCCGATCAGTATCGACACCACCGGCGTCACCAGCAGATAGGGGGTCACCCGCCCCGCCTCACGCCTTTGCACCAGCCAGAACAGAAGCGTGGTGGCCAGGACCGACGAGGTGATCCCGGCCCACAGCAGAGCGGCCCAGACCATGGGGGTGGCGGACTTCACCGCCTCCCATTGCCCGTGCTCGAACACGGCAGATCCAAAGGCCATGACCGGGAAGGCCCCCAGGGCCAGCAGACCCTGCATCTTCAGCGGCGGGATGGAGGTGGTGCGTCGCGCCACGACGGTCGTCACGCCCCAGGCCGCGCCGGCGGCGATGGCGACCAGGATGGCCTTCCAGTCCTGCAAGGCATGGGCGTCCAGCGTCATCCAGGCGACGCCGACAAAGGCCACCCCCATGCCGATCAGGGCGGCCTTGCTCAGCCGCTCGCCCAGGATCAGGAAGGCGAACAGGGTGGTGAAGGGAATCCATAACTGGTTGGCCACGGTCACAGGGCTGACGTCGGTGGCCATCCAATAGGCGGTGTAGGCTAGGCCGTACTGGATCGGCCCTCCCAGGATGACGATCAGGGTCAGGCTTTTCCAATCCGGGAAGGGCGGCCGAACGAAGACGAGCAGACAGGCGGTGGCGATGCCGAACCGGATGGCTCCCACCAGCAGCGGCGGCAGGGTCTCGGTCGCCAGCTTGGCCCCCGCATTGTTCACGCCCCAGACGACGATGATCGCCACGATGGCGGCGATTTCCAGCCCGGTCAGGGCATGGGGCTTGGCGGGCGCCGGGGCAGATGGGGCGGGGGCGACGTCGGTCATGCCCGCCTATCGCACGGCCTGAGCCGCTTCGCCTGTCAAATGGCGTGTCGGCGCGTTGCATTGACATGTACAGGCCTCGAGCGCAGCCTGTACATATGACCGAAGTCACCCTGACCGCCCTGCGCAAGGACCTGTTCCGGCTGGTCGACAGCGTGCTGGAAACCGGCGAGCCGCTGGTGATCCGGCGCGGCGGTCGGCGGCTGACCCTCATCGCCGAGACGCCCGCCAAGCCGACGACGCCCGAGGAACGCTGGGACGCCTATATGGCGCAAGGGGTGCGGGAGGGTTGGGAAGACTGCCCCGACGATATCGACACCAACAAGAGCCACTGGACCTGGGATCCGGACACCAAGTTCGATTTCGGCGATAAGTGACCCATCTCGACACCCAGGTCGCCCTCTGGCTCTATTATCGACTGGATCGGCAGATCAGCCGCCCGGCGCAGGCGCAGTTGGCGCAGGCGCGCGACTTGCGTTTGTCCCCCTTGGTGCTGGTGGAGATCGAAATCCTGATCGAGATCGGTCGGGTCAAGCTGAAGACGGCCGATCTTCTGCTTCGGGACCTTCAGGACCGACTGGACCTGGCGTTGTCGGACGCCTCAATGACCGCCGTATCCGAGGCCGCCTGTCGCTTCGCCTGGACGCGCGACCTGTTCGACCGGCTGATCGTCGCCAACGCCATGGCCGACGGCGCCACGCTGATCACGGCCGACCAGATGATCCTGCGCCATTTCGACAAGGCGGTCTGGTAGGCCTCAGAAGGTGGGCTTGGCGACCATCAGCCAGTAGATGGCCAGGACGCCGGCGAAGGCGGGCCAGCCCAGGGCGAACCACCAGCGGAACAGGCGATGATAGGCGGGCGGCAGGGGCGCCCCCTGCCCTGCCGCCTGCTCGGCCAGTTTCATCATTCGATACTGGATCCAGACGACCGGCAGCCAGCAGACCCCGACGAAAACATAAAGACCATAGGCGACCAGCAGCCAGGGACTGGTCAGGGACCAGCCCTGCAGATGGATCAAGCCCAGGCCGCTGATGGGCTGGACCACCACCGCGCTGGTGGTGAAGACGAAATCGGCCAGGACCACGATACGGCCGACCTCGGCCACCGTGCGGGCGTCGCGTGTGGCGTGGGCGCGGAGCATGAAGAAGGCGATGCCCGCCCCCGTGCCGAACAGGACGGCGCCGGACAGGATGTGGATGATCTTCAGCGCGAAATAGAGGCTCATCGGCGGGCGTCCGTTGCAGCGACGAACAGGCAGAGCGCCATCATGGGCAGGACCTTGAGCCACGGCCCCAAGGGGTCGATCCAGTAGTGCGGCAGGCTGAGCGTGCCCGCGATCAGATAGCCGACGGTCGCCAGACACATGAAGACCGCCACCCGCGCCGTCCACGGCCGCACGAACAGGGCCAGCCCAAGAACCACGTCCAGCAAGGCGCCCCACCCGGCCACAGGCCCGGCCCATCGGCCGTAGCCGCCTTCGTGCAGGATGGAGACCGCGCCGCTCCAACCCGGGCCGAAACTGATCAGGCCGGTGATCAGCCAGAACAGGCCCAGGGTCAGGATCGAAATCGGGCGGACGAACCACAGGCGGGCGTGCCAGACGTCCTGGACCGAGGCCGGGGTCTCGGCCAGGAAGCGGGAGAAGCCGCGCGACGACACGCCGAGGCGCTCGGCCCAACCGCTGTCGTGGCCGGAGACGTCATGGTCCATCTGGCGCATGGCCGTGGTGCGGATCGGCGAGGACCAGCCTAACCGCCCCAGCAGATCGCCGACCGCCAGGGCCGGAGCGGCCAGGGCGCGCGGGACGCGCACCACCGGCGCCGGCTTCAAGCTGAGCCAGCCGCGATAGAGGCGCACCGTCTGGGCCAGGGTCACCGCCTCCGGTCCCGGCATGTCCAGGGTCAGACCCGACGGGGCGCCGGGCCGCAAGGCCGCGACGATGGCGGCGGTCAGGTCGCCGAGAGGAATCGGACGGAAGGTCTGGTCTGCGCCCACCACCGGTGAAAACAGCGGGAAGGCCGCCAGCGCCCGGATCAGGCCCGTGCCGCCGAAGGCCGCCCGGTCCACCACCAGCGACGGCCGCAGGATCAGCCAGTCGAGCGCGCTGTCAGCGACCAGTCGTTCGGTCTGCGCCTTGGTGCGGGCGTAGTCGGTGCCGGCCGCTTCATCGGCGCCGACGGCGGAGATGTGGATCAACCGAGACACGCCCGCCGCCTCGCAGGCGGCGATCAGGGCGCGCGGCCCGTCGATATGGGCCGCGCGGGTGCTGTCGCCGCCGCCGTCCTGCAAGACGCCGACGCAGTTCACCACAGCCGACACCCCGTCCAGAAGGGGCGCCCAGGCCTGGGCGGTCGTCAGTTTCGAAAAGTCGGCGACGATCCAGTCGAAGCTCGGGGCGCGACGAGACGGTTCGGCGATAACGCCGCGCGCCCGCGCGCACGCGCCAGCCTTCAACAGACAGGGCGGCCGCGACATGGGAGCCGATGAAGCCGTTGGCGCCCAGCACCAGCACCCGTCCGCTCATCCCAGCACTCTATCCTTCAGATCGACGCCCGCCGGAGGCAGGGCGCACCAGGTCGGACCGGGAAACCGCCGACGGCGGCGCGCCACAAAATCATACAGCCGGTCGCGAATGAACTGCGGGACGATCCGCCCGATGCTCGCCCAGCGATAAGGCACGGGCAGCTGGGCGGCGATGGCCAGAACCGCGTCGGATCGCTCGCGCGCCACGCCGTCCTGGATCAGCAGCATGGTCGCCGGATCCTGGGGATCAACGCCGTAATGCGTCAGAAGCGACTGCCCCAGCGCCGACTGCGTCGGGGCCAGCCGGAACAGCCCGGCCCGGTCGGCCTTCAGGATCTTGCGCGCCGAGCCGGAACAGAGCGCGCAATCGCCGTCAAACAGGACCAGGGGCCGGTCGTCCGGGAAGGCCGGGACGGCGGGATCCTCACGATAGCTGTAAGGCCCCCGCCCCATGGTTGGTTCGGATCGACCTTAGAACGGAATGTCGTCGTTCAGGTCGTAGCTTTCCTTGGGGCCGCTGGGCTTGTTGGCGCCGCCGGTGGAGAAGCCCGAGGAATAGTCGTCGTCGCCGCGACCACCGCCGCCGCCGCCGTAACCGCCGCCCTGAGAGGCGCCGCCTTCAGCGCGGCCGCCCAGCATGGTCAGCTCACCCTTGAAGCGGCTGACCACGATCTCGGTCGAATATTTCTCGACGCCCTGCTGGTCGGTCCATTTGCGGGTCTGGAGCGCGCCCTCAATATAGACGGTCGAGCCCTTCTTCACATAGTTCTCGACCACCTTGACGATGTTGTCGTTGAAGATGACGACCCGGTGCCACTCGGTCTTTTCCTTGCGCTCGCCCGAGGACTTGTCGCGCCAGGTTTCCGAGGTGGCGATCGACAGGTTGGCGATACGGTCGCCGTTCGGCATCGACCGGATTTCAGGATCGCGGCCTAGATTGCCGACCAGAATGACCTTGTTGACGCTGCCCGCCATGGAAACTTCCTTCTCGTAGGGAGCGGCGAGTCCCTCGCCTGCTCCGTAATTCAGCCGGATGTCTTAGAGCCGCCGCCGGTCGCCGCCAGCCGCATTCGACATCAGACCCGCCAAACCGGTGGATGGATTAACAGTTTGTTCCACCTTTGTTCGATTTCCGCAAGCCCTTGGCCGGCGCCGGCCCTCTACTTGGTCTCGGGCGGCGGCGCGGCGATCGCGGTGGGGCGGCCGGTGTCGTCGCGCTGGATGGCGCCGGGAATGGCCAGACGGCCGTCGCCGGTGCGGGCCATGGCGAAGAAGCGGCTGCCCGTCAGGCTCTTGCCGAACTTCACACCCTCGCGGTCCACAAAGATGAAGCGCCCCTGATAGGCGCCGGCGACCTCCTGGTTCGAGCCGCCCATGCGCAGGAAGCGCAGACGCATCTCCTCCAGCTGGCCGGCGCAGAGTTCGATCTGGGTGACGTTTTCACCCATCTTCTGCAAACGCGGGGCCTGGCCTTCCGGGGTGGCGACGAAATAGCAGACGCCGGGTGCGAACTCGTACTTGGGCTGGTTGCTGCACGCCGCCAGAACAGCGGCGACGGCGATGGCGGAGACAGCGAAGACGCGCATCAGTTCAGACCCGGGAATTGGCAGTTACGGTCCTGCTCCGCCAGGGTGCGGAAGCGGCTGTTGTCGCCCGACTGCTCCACTCGACGCGGGACCAGACGCAGGGTGGTGTCGCCCCAGCGGCCGTACTGGGCGTCGCCCGGACGGACGCAGGTTCCGGCGTACAGGGCCTGGACGCAGGCGTTCAGGCTCATGCCGCTGGACAGGACGCGCCAGTCCGACCCGGAGTGGCGCAGGCACTGAGAACCGGACGGCGTCGGCGCGGGCGTACTGGGCGCGGCGGCTTCGGCGCTGGGCGCAGGCGCGGCCTCGGCCATCTCGACCGGCGGCAGTTCGGGCGGCGGAGCGAAGGCGGCGGTGGGCGCGGCGGCCAGGGCGCCCGTCTCGTCGATGCCGACATCCAGGGCGTCGGTGGCCAGGCCGTTGCGCTGGGCGCAGTCAGCCAGGGTCGCCATGCCGACGAACTGACCATCGACGAAGCAGCGCAGCTCGCGCGTCGGCTCCAGCGAAGGGGCGTCGGCCAGATCGACCGTCAGACCGCCCTTGGCGGCGGGCGGGGCCTCTGGCGTCTTGCCGCCGCCGGTGAAGATCAGGGCCAGCACCACGGCGGCGATGATCACCAGACCTGCGCCGATGGCGATGATGACGCGATTGTCGTTCGGAAGGGCCATAAGGGGCTTTCGCAACTGAGGCGCCCAATAACCCGGAACGGGCGCCGGGCGTCAACCGCCTAGCCGCGCCGACCGAGGTCAGATCGGCGGATCAGGCCGTCAGACGGGTAAGGGCCGCCTGGAAATTGGCCAGCTGGGTTTGCTGATAGGCGGTCGACGACTTGTTGCCGGTTTGGGTGTTGGTGATGGCTGCGGTCGACGGCGCCAGCGACTTGTAGGCCGACCTTACCGATGTCAGGGCGTTGGCGAGGGCGGCGTTCGCCGCCTTGATGGAGTCGGCGTTGCTAAGGTTCAGCGCACTGGTCAGATTGAGACCGTAGGCCTTCTTTTCCTTGTCGCCCGTGTTCCCGATATAGCCCGGCGACAGGCCCAGGGCGCCCAGGGCGTCCTTGCCGACCGCCCCTGACGAGACGGTGGCGCCTTGTTTGCCGTCGGCGGCCTTGATCTCGATCCGTTCGGTCGGCGGCGAGACCTTTTTGTCCGTGACCACGGTCGCGATGAGTTGGCGGTTGGACGCGCTGGTGATCTTCTTGGCGAGGCTGGCCATCGTCTCGTTCGCGGCGATGGTGACGGTGATGGCCCGCGTGCCGTTGCCGGGCGTGATGCTGAACTGATCGCCCGCGCGGGCGGCGGTGGCGACGGTCAGCAGCTTGGAATCCGACTGCATGATCTCGCCCTGCGGCAGACCCAGCTTGTCCAGCACGCTGGCGCCGCCGGACACGACCGTCAGGCTGCCCGTCACGGCCTGGTCGCCCTGGGCGCGCCAGGTCTGGCTGTATTCGACGGCGCCGGTCAGAGGGTCCAACCGCGCTAGATAGGCCTGGGTCGGATCGGTCTTGGCCGCATCGCCGGGACGGTCTGCGACGCCGGTGATCCAGACCTTGCCGTCCTTGACCTGAACATCGGACGCCGTATCCACGCCGGCGCCGCCATAATAGGTCAGCCGCTCGTTGGCGGAGGGCTGAAGGTCAGGATCCAGAACCGCCACGAACACGTCCGTGCCGCCTGCATGAGAATTCGTCGCGCCGCCGACGTCCAGGGCGGCGTTGTCGGTCTGACCCGTCAGGATGACCTGACCATTGTCGACCGTGATCCCGGCGATCGCGCCCTGAGCCGCGCCCAGATCGCGGCTCGACGCCAGGGTCGGGGCGCCCGAGGCGTCCAGCGTGAACTGTCGGACCATGATCCGACCGTTCTCCACCCCGGCGGTATAGAGGTTCGACCCCGAGGTCGTCATGGCCTGGACATTGTCGTCGCCGGCCGTGCCGAACTGGGCCGCGCCCACCATAAGACCACTGAGCGGCGAAGTCGGGGTCAGGCGTTGCTCGTCGAACGCCTGGAGGTAGCCGTCCCATCCGCCCAGCGCGCCCTCGGCGCCCGGCATCATGGAGCGCGACCGACCGGCGACATAGACCGTGCCGTCGGCGCCGAAACTGACCTCGGTCGCCTCATCGGCCGCCTTGGCGCCGCGACGCTGGGTCCAGACCTCCTTGCCCGAAGCGTCGAAGACGGTGACGAAACTGTCTGCGACAGCGGCGTCTTCGCCGCTCTTGCCGGCGTCCAGGGCGCCGGTCACCGAGCCGGCGACCGCGATCCGGCCGTCGTCGGCGATGGCGAGCGAGAAGCCGTTGGCGCTGGACGCCGCCCCCAGCAGCTTGGTCTGGGTCAGATTCCCGGCGGAATCAAACTTCATCAGGGCGACGTCGCGCTGCCCCTTGATCGGCTGGCCATCCTCTCCCTCGGTCAGGTCGGCCAGCACCCAGACCGAGCCGTCGGCGGCCACGGCGCTGTCGCGCACGGCGGCGACACCCTCCGGCAGGGCGACCTGGCCGGCCCTTCCCTCGACCCAGAAGGTCTCGCCCAATCTCTGCGTCGCCGTCGGCGCGCTTCCCCCCTCGGTCTGGAACTTCAGGAGTTCCGCTCCACCGCCGGTGGTCTGGGTGACGTAGACGGCGTCGGACGTCTCTGCTGCGGAGAATGAGACGGTTTCGCCCGCCCCGCCCCACACCTTCAACGCCCACTGATCCGGGCCCGCCGGCAATGTGACGGTCTTGTCCCCCACCTTGACCGTCTTGGCGACGCCGGGAATCTGCTCGCGCCCGATGCGGGTCTCCACGCCCGCCGCGTCCAGCTGTTCGTTCATGAAGGCGGTGACATTGTCGAATGTGCGGGGGGTCGACCCCATGTCGGCCAGGTCGATGTCGATAGTCGTCTGCGCGCCGCCTGAGATCGAGACGCCGATGGAGAAGCGCACGTCCCCTTCGAAGGCGTCGACCGTCTCGGTGAGCGCCCCCTCATGCACCGGTGCGGTGATGAAGGTGCTGGAGGTCTTCTCGATGGCCGCAGTCGTCTTGACGGTGTTCTGGGCGACGCCGTCGGCCATCCTGAAGCCTTCAAACTTCGCCGTGGCCAGATAGGCCGAAAGCTCGGCCAGCCCTGAGGCGAACCGCTTGTTCAGCAGAGCGGATTCCGACTCGCTGACGCCGCGGGTGGCGGCCCGGTCCGCCAGGGCGGACAGCGTGTTGAGCGCCTGATAGGTGGTGAACAGCTTGCGATAGTCGTCGGAGGCTGAGGCCAGATCGACGTCCACCGCCGCCTCGTTGACGATCCGACGGCCCGCCAGGGCCGACCGCACCATTTCGCTGGCGGTCGGGACGTTCTCCGTCGCCGTCCAGGGCGCTGTAGGCTGGGTGCGCTTGGTTGAAGTCGTAGACGTGCTTGACGAGGAAGACGCCGTGGTCGTCGTCACCCCATACAGTCCCAACAGATAGCTGTTGTTGATCATCGATCGGCTCCGCTATCCAAGATGCGCCGAAGGCCGATAACGAACTCTTAAGTCGGGCCTAGTTCTGGAACAGCGACAGAATGACCTGTGGCGCCTGGTTGGCGATCGACAGGGCCTGCACGCCGAGTTGCTGCTGAACCTGAAGCGCCTGCAATCGCGCGCTTTCCTTAGCCAGGTCGGCGTCGACCAGATTGCCGATACCCGCCTCCAGCGAATCGGACAGCTTGCTGACGAAGGTGGTGTGGCGTTCGATCTGCTTGGCCTCGGCGCCCAGCTCCGCCAGCCGGGAACTGGCCGTCGCGATGGCCGCGGTGACGGCGGTCAGGGCATCTTCCGCATTGGCCTGAGTGGTCAGATCTTCGCCGGTCAGCGTCAAGCCAGCGACCGTCATGTTCTGACGCGTCATGGAAATGGTTTCGGTCGCGTCGGCGTTGGCCAGAAAATCGAGCGCGGTCGTGGACGCCCCGTCCAGAATGTTCGCGCCGTCGAAGGTGGCGTTGTCAGCAAAGGAATCGATCGAGCCCAGCAGCGCCTGGAACTCCTGGTCGTAGGAGGCCCTGGTCGCAGCCGTGGCGCTGGGGTCAGCCGCCGCCGTCGCCTTGGCCTTCAGTTCAAGAAGCAGATCGGAAATCTGCTCGCCCGCCGCCAGCGACACGTCTGCGATCGAGGTCGCGCGGTTCAGGCTGGTCGTCACCGACTCCAGCGACCCCTTGTCCGCCCGCTGCGCCTGAGCGACCGCCCAAACGGCGGCGTTGTCCTTGGCGCCCTGAACCTTCAGGCCAGTGCTGACCCGGCCCTGCGTCGACGCCAACTGGTCGTTGGTGCGGTTCAGGTTCTGAAGGGCGATCATCGCCGAGGTGTTGGTGTGTACGCTAGTGGTCATGGCTTCAAGCCCCGGACTTCTGTTCCCTACAGGATTAACCATGAGTCGTGAGCGTATGGTTAACGCCGAAGAAACCACGATAGCGCCGTCCGGCGAACCGGCGGCGTTGCAGTCTTTGACCTGAACAGCCTTCGTCTAGACGGAGGTTTTCAGCACATTTCCGCCCCGGTAGCTGGGGTCGTCTGCGAGAGTCTGAACGACTTCCCGCGGCAGTTTCAGCACGACCTTGCCCGTGATCGGATCACTGATCGTGTATACAAAGCGACCGTTTTCGGCGGACTCGATGGTCAGGCGATAGTTGTTCGCTTTCGCCGCTTCCTCGGCCTGCAGCGAAGGCTGAGACGGCGTGGGGGTCGGGGTAGGAGTGACGTCGGCAGGATCGGGTGGAAAGAAGTTTACCGAGGACACGCTCGCGACATTGTCAGCCATGGCTCCTCGCGCGGACGATCCGCGCCCTTCTGGATTTAAACGGAAGTGAAGGGCCGGAGCGACGTAGGCCGCTCCGGCCGCTCATCTTAACGGAACAGGCTCAGCAAGATCTGGCTGGACGAGTTCGCGATCGACAGCGCCTGCACGCCGAGCTGTTGCTTGGTCTGCAGGGCGGTCAACTTGGCGCTTTCCTTGGCCAGATCTGCGTCAACCAGGTTGCCGATACCGGCTTCCAGGGCGTCTTCCATCTTGCTGGCGAAGGTGACCTGACGGTCCAGCGACTTCGACTGCGAGCCCAGGGTCGCCATGTCGGCCGTGAAGGCCTCGATCGCGGTCTGGACTTGAGCAGCGGTGGCGCCGGCCGGTGTGCCGTCGGCGGGCGAGGCCATGCCGACCGTGAACGACGTCGCCGAAGTATCGGTGACCACTGAAGCCGAAGCGGTCCACAGATTTTCGCCGTCGAAGTTGGCGCCGGCGAGAGCGCTGTCGATTTCGGTCTGCAGGGCGTCGTAGTCGGCTTGCAGAGCCGTGGTCGTGGCGGAGGAACCGCCGGCTTCGATGGAGACGGCCAGCGACTTCATTTCCGTCAGGGCCGCGACGACAGTCTCGCCGGCCGCCAGAGCGACGTCGACGATGGACTGACCACGTTGCAGCGATTGCTTGACGGCCCCTTGGGCCGCCATTTCAGCGCGCTGGTTGGTGGCGATGGCGAAGATGGCGCCGCTGTCCTTGGCGGACGAAACGTTCTGACCGGTGCTTACGCGGCCTTGCGTCGTGGCCAGGGACTTGTTGGTGGCGTTCAGGCTCTGAAGAGCGATGTTGGCGCCATAGTTCGTGTTAACGCTGTTAGCCATTTTGGCTGTCCTTTTCACTTCGTGATGTCCGGCGTCATTTTAACAGCCGGGAGCTTTTTGCCCGATTGAAGTGAAGCAATTGCCGGGCCAAGAACCGTTAACCCGACCTCGCTCAAGTCATTGTTTCTTCTACGTTATACTGTTGTTTAGATTAATCCATCCCGGCAGATTTCGCCTAGCGGGGCAGATTTTGCCGACTGGGTAGGAAAAATCTGCCGGGCAAAAGCTGCCAACCAAGCAAGAAGGCGGCCGGACCGAGGTCCGACCGCCTTTTTGACGTTTGATTGTGAGGCGCAGGCCAGAGAGGCCGATACGCCCGCGAGGTTAGGATCGGAACAGGCTGACCAGGATCGAGCTGGCCGAGTTGGCGATCGACAGGGCTTGGACGCCCAGTTGCTGCTTGGTCTGGAGCGCGGTCAGGCGCGCGCTTTCCTTGGCCAGATCGGCGTCGACCAGGTTGCCGATGCCGGCTTCGACAGCGTCTTGCAGCTTGCTGGTGAAGGTCACCTGGCGATCCAGAGACTTGGACTGGGTGCCCATGGTCGCCAGATCGGCCGTGAAGGCGTCGATCGCGGTCTGGACAGCCGCTGCGGTCGTAGCCGTGGGCGTGCCGTCGCTGGCGGCGGCGATGCCGATGGAGAAGGTGCCGCCGGAGGTGTCGGTGATGACGCCGGTCACGGCGCCGTCGGTCCACAGGTTGACGCCGTCGAAGTTGGCGCCGGCCAGGGCGCTGTCGATCTCGGTCTGCAGAGCGTCGTAGTCGTTTTGGAGCGCGGTGGCCGTCGCGGAGCTGCCGCCGGCTTCGATGGCCACGGCAAGGGCCTTCATTTCAGTCAGGGCGGCGACGACGGTGTCGCCGGCGGCGAGCGCTACGTCGACGATCGATTGGCCGCGTTGTTGCGATTGCATCACGGAGTTGAGCGCGCCCATTTCGGCGCGTTGATTCGTCGCGATGGCGAAGATCGCCCCATTATCTTTGGCGCTGGAAACCTTCATTCCCGTGGAGACACGGTTCTGCGTCACGTCCAACATCTTGTTGGACGCGTTAAGGTTTTGCAGCGCGACCATGGCGCCGACGTTCACGTTGATGCTGTTGCTAGCCATTTTGGCTGTCCTCTTCACTTCGTGTGATGTCCGGCGCCATTTTAGCGCCAGGAGCATTTTGCTCGACCTCTAGAGAGCAAGGGCGGGGCCAGACAGAAACGGGCAAACCGGCACACTTTAATACTGATTTCATTGATTTTTTTCAGATCGCCCTCGCCAAGACCCGGCAATTCTCGACACACGGCGGCACAAGTTGCCGAGTCGTTTTTGCCGCTCCGGCCCTCATGGATAGGACTTCCGGTCGAGCTCGAAATGCGGGCCGTCGCGCAGGCTCTTCCAGTCCCCGCCCCAGACGATGGGGATGTTCAGCTCCCGCGAGGCGGCTTTGAACGCCTCCGCGATCCGGCCGTAGAGCGGCCAGTCCCACCGGACCTGGCCGTCCACCAGGGCGGCGACGTCGACGGCGTGGCCGGTCAGGTGGCGGGACTTCAGGGTTTGGCTGGCCCCGGCCTTGACCAAGGCCGCCTGCCGCTCGGGGGTTCTCAGGCCCTCGGTGATCATGAAGTCCACCGAACTGCGCGCCAGGGCGGCCTCGACCACGGCGACCAGGGCGGGATGGACGCCGTTCAGACGCGAACGGGAGCGGGCGGACAATCGCGCGCTCATGAGCGGCCGCCCGTCAGGCGCAGTCGCGCATTGGCCAGTAGGGCGACCAGCTGCTCGGCCGTCGGCGCCACCAGATAGAGGACCAGGATCAAGGCCAGCAGGCCCATCAGTCCGTCGGTCATCTTGGGCAGCATCTCGGCCGGCATCCGCGCCACCGTCCGCATCAGCAGCAGCCACAGTCCGGCGCTGACGGCGAAGGCATAGAGTCTGCGCCACAGCCAGCGGCCCTCGGCCAGGGTGTCGTTTCCGCTCATTCTTCGTCCTCCTTGTCCTGAATCGGCCGACCGCAGCGGCCGTCGAAGCCTGTCTGGGCGCGGCGGGTCGTGTCGTTCAAAGACCTGGGGACGTCCCAAGCCTCGGGATCGAGCACCTCCACCGGCTCGGGCAGATAACGCCGCCGGCTCATCCGACGGCCGTGAGGCGAACCACGCCAGCGCCGCCTGCGCCGCCCGCGCCCGGCAGGGTCAGGCCCGCGCCGCCCCCGCCGCCGCCCGCCCCGTAAGCAGCGCCTGCCCCGCCCGCTGCACCCGCGCCCGTGGGCGAGGCGTCGCCGCCGCCTCCGCCGCCTCCGGGCCAGGACAGGCCGGGCGCCGACGAGGCCTGGCCCGCCGCGCCCGGCGCGCCGCCCCCTGCCCGACGCACGGCCCAGCCGCCGGCCCCGCCTGCGCCGGCCGACTGGGCGATGTTTGCGGTGCTCAGACCGCCGCCGCCGCCGCCGCCGCCCGATCCGTCGGCACAGACGGTTTCACCACCGGCGGACGCCGCCGCCGTGATCCGGCTGTCGCCGCCGGGATTGCCGACGCGCTGACCCAGGCCGCCCGAGCCGCCCTGCCCCGCCGCGGCGGTTCCAACGGCGCCGGGCGCGCCGCCACCGGCCCGCAGCAGAACGACGCCGTCTAGACTGACCGTCGTCTGACCGCCGGCGCCGCCTGTCGCGGTCAAACCTCCGCCGCCGACGGCGATCGCCAGGGTCTCGCCCAGATCGGGGCCCAGATCAGCGACCATCCAGCCCGCCTCGCTCAACCCGCCCGCGCCGCCGCCGCCGCCGCCGAAGCGCGCGGTTCCGGCGGGGCCCGCCATGCCTGATCCGCCGGCCCCGCCCCCGCCGACGCAGACGACCTCGATCCATCGCGCCCAGGCGGGCGGCGTATAGACGCCGTCGGCGGCGAAGATCGTCGTCTCGCGTCGGGTCGCGCCTCGGTCGAAGGCGACCCGACCGGTGGCGCGATCCACGCCGAAGGCGCGGCGCCAGGTCGATCCGTCCGGGCTGACCTTGAGGCCGAGATCGTCGTCGCCGACCAGGCCCAACTCGGCCCGGCCGCCGTAGCCGCTCTGGAACAGCAGCGACAGGACGTCGCCCGCTGCGGTCTTGTTCAAGGTCAGACGCAGGTCGCCGTCGCCGCCTTCGTCCTCGGCGCGGGCGGTGAACAGGGCGGTGTTGGTCTTGACCGCCAGCAGGTTGGCGGCGTCGGCGGTCGTGCCGATCCCCAGGCGCGACAGGCCCTGAACCTCGCCCAGCCGTCGCCCCAGCGGGGTCCAGCCGGCGTCGTCCAGCACCACCAGAACGGCGGCGTCCAGCACCAGGGCGATCAGGCCGACGGGCGTGGCGACCCGGCTCCAGCCGCCCGCCTCGAACCGCATCAGGGCGCCGGCGGGCAGACCGGTCCAGGCCGCGCCGTTCGCCCCGTCCGGCAGGATATAGAGGTCGCCGTCAAGCGGCGCCGACGGCTGGACGGCCGTCGTCGCGCTGACCACCGCCGTCTGCAACAGGGCGTCCAGCCGCGTCAGCGCCGCGTTCAGGGTCACATGTTTCTGCATCTGCCCCGCCGCCAGATAGGGCAGGCTCAAACGCGCAGTGAAATCGTCGCTCATCAGGATCTCCGTTCTTGTCGGAGATCAGTCTGCGGGCGCCGCCAACTCAGGCGGGCTGGAGGGTCGAATTTTTACTCAAGCCATTGATGGCATGGATTTTCGTCAGAGAAATTAGGAAATCAGACGACCGCCAGCGCGCACAATTCAGTCGTGCAGATAGACGATGCGCCGCAGCTTCTTGTCGTTGCGGACCCTCTCCAGATGCCGGTCGTGATCGCCGCTGGCCCTGGCCCCCGCCTCGGTGTCCTCGACCCAGTGGGTGGTCTCGATGTCCTTCTGCAACGCCTTGGCCGCCAGCAATTGGCCGGGGAAGAAGGTGTCGACGACGTCGCCCGCGATAGGCACCGTGCCCGTCGCCGTATCGACGGCCATATAGGCGACCATCCGCGCCAGGGTCGCCGGCGAGGCCTTGGCCCGCACGGCCTGTATCACCAGCCAGGCGCCGGTTCCCACCGTATAGACCGTGCCGACCACTGGAACCCAGGTCAGCAGGCCGTCCATGCCGATCCCGAACGGTCCGATGCCGATCACCCGGTCGGACAGTTTCTTGATCCCCTCGACATTGGACCAAATCTTTTCGATATCTGTGATCGACCGTCTGGCCATGTCGCGCCTCTCCCAAGCGTCGCCCTAACGCGGCATAGGCAACAGCGTTCACCAGGAAAGGCAACACACGATGTCCCTGCTCAAGCTGGCGGCCAATTCGGCGGCCTGCCTGGTCCTGATCGGCCTGTCGTTCTTCGGCGTGGCGGCGCTCAGCGGCATAGATCATCGCTGGGTGGACATTCTGGCCCAGTTCACGGGGCCTGTGCTGCTGGCGGCGGCGGGTCTGACCCTGGCCTGTGCGGTGCTGCGTCTATGGCCGGCGGTCGGCGTCGGTGGTCTGGCGACACTCGTCCTATTCGTGGCCGTCTGGCCGCAGTGGATGACGCCCATGGGCCTGCGCCAACCGGACCAGCCGGTCATCCGCGTCTATTCCGCCAACCTCTGGACGCTCAATACCGATGTCGACGCCATGCGCGCCTCCATCAAGGAAGCCGACGCGGACATCGTGATCCTGGTCGAGGTCGGCGATGCGCCGATCGCCCAACTCGACCGCCTGCTCGCGGACTATCCCCACCGTCGGGTCAACGGCGTCATGACGCTGGGCCAATCGGCGTCGCGATCCGTGATCGCCTCCCGGTATCCCATAGTGAAAAAACTGCCGTGGCGGCGTGACGGGCTCAGCGCCATCGGCGCCGTGGTTGAGACGCCGCTGGGCCCGCTTACCGTCTTCGGCGTGCACCTGACCCGTCCCTGGCCCTATGAATATCAGTGGGGGCAGATCAGCCAGGTCATGGCCCTGACCGAAAGGCGCAAGGCGGCGACGCCGGGCGCCACCCTCGTCGCCGGCGATTTCAACAGCGTCTCCAGCGCCCGCATCGGGCGTCAGATCAAGAAGGATCTGGGTCTGGTTCCCGCGCCGGGCTTTCCGGGCACCTGGCCGACCCGCCTGCCCGCCGTTTTGGGCATCACCATCGATCAGGTGTATCGCTCGCCCGACCTGGCCCTGGTCAGCCGCCGCATCGGACGCCCGACGGGTTCGGACCACTATCCGGTCGTGACCGAGCTCACCCGAGCGAAGCCATAAGCGATCTCAGCCGGTCTTCATGGCCGTCGGTGGGGAAGTCGTCGGCGACCCAGCCATCCTCGAACGCCTTCAAGATGCGCCCGGTCTCCGGTCCCGGCGTCCGGCCCAGTCGGGCCAGGTCGCGTCCGCCGACCGGCATGGACGGCGGCGTCCAGGCAGTCGCAAGGCGGCGCAGGGCCGCGCCGTCGCGACCGCTTTGCGCCTCCGCGCGCGTCAGCCGATCTTCAAAGGCGGCGCGGCCCAGCCGATAGATCGCCGCCCGCGCGGCGGCCTCGGTCATGTCGGGCGCCACCACCGGGCCTTCGGCGACCGCCGCCGCCATCCGGTCCCGCACCGCATTCGACAGCCGCAGATCCCGCGCGATCCGCACGACGACGGCCGCATCGTCAGGCACCAGGGCCGACAGACGCATGACCGGGTCGTCGGTCAGCCCGCAAGTGGCCTCGAGCAGATCCAGCGGCTGGACGTCCGGCAAGACGACGGCGAGCACCCCGGTTTCCGCCATGGCGCGCACCGAAGGGCGGGGATCGACCGCCGCCAGCAGTTTCAGCAATTCCTTGGACACCCGCTCGGCCGACAACCGAGCCATCCCGTCTTTCAGCGCGGCGCAGGCGGCCAGGCCGGTCGCATCGGGTTCGCCCCGCCCGTACCAGGCTTGAAAGCGGAAGAAGCGCAGAATCCGCAGATAGTCTTCGCGAATCCGGATTTCGGCGTCGCCGACGAAGACGATCCGCCCCTCGGCCGCGTCGGCCAGGCCGCCGCCGGTGGGATCGAACACCGTCCCGGCCGCGTCGGCGTAGAGGGCGTTCAGGCGGAAGTCCCGCCGCGCCGCATCCTCGGCCCAGTCCTCGGTGAAGGCGACCACGGCGCGGCGCCCGTCGGTCTCCACATCCCGCCGCAGGGTGGTGATCTCATAGGGTTGGCGCTCGGACACCCCGGTGATCGTGCCGTGCTCGATCCCGGTCGGCACGGCCTTCAGCCCCGCCGCCTTCAGCGCCGCCATGGTCTCTTCCGGTCGCAGCCGCGTGGCGATGTCGATATCATCCACGGGCCGGCCCAGCAGGCTGTTGCGGACGCAGCCGCCGACGAAGCGGGCGCAGTCGGGGCCGCCCGCCGCCTCGAGCGCGGCCATGACCGCGCGCGTGGCCGACGCCTCGAGCCACGGCTGGCCGAGCATGGACACGCTCACGCCGCGTCCTCTTCGGCCGCAACCTCAGCCTTGGGCTCGTCGCCATACAGCCGGGCGTGAAGCCCTTTCAGGATTCCCGCCGTGACGCCCCAGATATAGCGTTCGCCCCAGGGCATGGCCCAGAACCAGCGTCTCAGCCCCTCGTCCATATCGTAGAAGTCGCGGCGGTGATTGGCCGCGTCCATCAGGAAGTCCCACGGGGTCTCGAACACCTCGGCGACCTCGTCCGGCGACGGCGTCGTCTCCGGCGCCGTGTGCAGCCAGCCGATCACGGGCGTAACCAGGAAGCCCGTGCCGGTCTCATAGGCGTCGGACAGGCCCAGAACCTCGACCGTGTCGGGGTTCAGCGCCACCTCCTCGTCCGCCTCGCGCAGCGCCGCCTGGACCGCGTTTTCGCCGGGGTCCAGGCGTCCGCCCGGAAAGGCGATCTGGCCTGTGTGCCGCGCCAAGGTGTCCGCCCGCCGCGTCAGCAGGACGGTCGCCCCCTCGGGCCGCGCCACGACGGGGATCAGCACCGCCGCCGGCCGCAGCTCACGCACCGGCCGCGTCGCCTTGGGATTCAGATCAAAGTCCGACCGCGCCGCGACCAGTTCCGGCCGCCAGGTCTCAACCGGCGCCAGCCGCTCGACCAGGCGGTTTCTCAGCGTGTCCAGGCTCACGCCACCGCTCCCAGCGAAAAACCATGTCCGCCCGACCGCACGACCAGCCGCCCGTCGACCTCCTCGGCCATCTCAACCAGTTCATAAAAGACCGACCGGCTGATCCGCGCCCACAGGTCGCGCCGCACATGGACGCGCGGCGACGGTTCGCCCGTGGTCGGATCGGTCTCGACCACGATGGGATCGGCCTCGCCCGCCCGCACCTCGTCGCCGACGTCGGTGACGAAGATCAGATCGTCCCCCTCGCGCCCGACCGACACGGCGCGGAACGGCAGATCCTCGACGGCGATCTTCAACTTCTCGACCGGCGTGACCAGATGATAGCCGTCCGGATCCTTGCGCAACACGGTGGAGAACAGCCGCACCAGTTCCTTGCGGCCGATGGGCGAGCCCTCGTGCATCCAGACGCCGTCGCGCCGGATGACGATATCGATGTCGCCGCAGTGTTCGGGATTCCACAGATGGACCGGCGGCAGGCCGCGGCCCGGCGCCTGTTTTACGGCCTCTGCGACGGCGTTCAGTCCGAACTTGGGGTCTTCGGGATTTGTCATGTCCGCCATGACTTAGGCCCAGCGGACCGACCGGGAAAGGTCAGCCGATGCGAACCGCGCCCGAAACGGCCTCGACCTTGGTCGGCAGCCACAGGACGCGACGCCGATCCACCGGCCCCGGCAGGATCGCCTCAGGCGCGCCGACAAAGCCGAACCGCTCGAAATAGGCCTGGTCGCCGACCAGCAGCACCCCGCCGACCGCCATCGCCCGCGCCTGATCCAGGCAGGCCTGCACCAGTTCGGCCCCCAGGCCGTCGCTGCGGCTGGCGGCGTCCACGGCGATAGGGCCCAGGAACAGTCCAGAGGTCTCGCCGATCAGGACCGGCCACAGGCGAACCGAACCGACGATACGCTCTCCCCGACGGGCGACGAAGCCGGCCGCAGGATGCGAGCCTTCGCGCAGCCGCTCCGCCGTCTTGACGAAACGGCCAGGACCGAAGGCGGCCATGATGAGGGCCTCGACGCCTGCGGCGTCGGCCGAGGTTTCGGCTTCGATACGGTTGGAAGCCGCCGGCATGCCCAGATTCAGGGCCAGATTCAGAACAGGGGCGTGCGACATGGGCGCTCCGACGGCGAGGCGCGCGCACTAGGGCCAAAGCCGCGCCAAATCAAGGCGCGGTCTTGGAAGGGTCAGCCGATCTTGGAGAAGTCGGGCGCCCGTTTCTGGGTGAAGGCCAGGAAGGCCTCCATCGCCTCGGGGCTCTTCATCTGCGACCCGAAGGCCTCGCCCTCGCGCTGCATCAGCGCCCACAGACCCTCCGCGTCGCGCATCAGCCGCTTGGTCTTGCGGATGGAGTTGGGCGCCCGCGCCGCCACCTTGGCCGCCAGATCCGCTGCGGTCGCCTCGACCTGATCGGCCGGAACCGCCCGGTTGGCCAGGCCCCAGGCCAGGGCCGTGCGACCGTCCAGCGGCTCGCCCAGGGCGAACATCTCGAACGCCCGCTGATGCCCCATGACCGCCGGCAGCAGCAGGCTGGAGGCCGCCTCGGGCGCCAGGGCCAGATTGACGAAGGGCACGGACAGCAGGGCGTCCTCGGCCACCACCACCAGATCACAGTGCAGCAGCATGGTCAGGCCGATGCCGACCGCCCGCCCCTTGACCGCCGCCACCAGCGGCTTGTCCAGATCGGCCAGCGCCTTCAGGAAGCGGAACACCGACATGTCGAACGGCTGTTCCGTCTGGGCCCCGATGGCGATGAAGTCGCCGATGTCGTTGCCGGCCGAGAAGCTGTCGCCCTCGGCGCGCAGCAGCAGCACCCGCACCGCGTCGTCAGTGCGGGCCTGTTCGACTGCTTCAGACAGGGCCGAGTACATGGCCTGGGTGATGGCGTTCTTCTTGTCGGCCCGGTCCAGCGTCAGGGTCAGGACGCCGTCGGCCAGTTGGGTGCGGATATGTTCGCTCACGTCGTTTCCTCGTCCCGTTTGACGGCTGTCCACCAGTCGACGCCGTTCTCGTCTCGCGTCCGCTGGGCGCGGCCGCGTCTTTCCAGATAGTTCAGGTGCGCCTGGGCCTCGCCCGTGGCCATGCCCAATACGCCGTCTCCGACCGCCCGACCGAACACGGCCGAGAAACCGTCGATCACCCTAGACGGTTGACGCAGCGTCCGATCAAGCCGTTTCAGCGCTGTCTCATGGCCGCGCTTCAAGGCGTCGAGCCGGGCGTGCACGCCGTAGAAGGGCTCGCCGTGCGACGGCAGGATAAACGCACCCTCTGGAAGCAGCTCCCGCAGCCTGGCCAGCGAGTCCATCCAGTCGCCCAACGGATCGGCCTCAGGCTCGGTCGGCCACACCGAGACGTTCGACGAAATCCGGGGCAGGATCTGGTCGCCGGCGAGGAAGACGTCGTCCGACCGCCGCCACAGGCACACATGTTCAGGACTGTGCCCGGACCCGACCACCACGGTCCAGTCGTCGCCGTCGATCTGGATCACCTCCTGGTCCGACAGCCGCAGATAGCTGCGCGGCATCGGGGCCACGCCCTTGGCGAAGCCGCCGTAGTCGTTCCTCCACCGGTCGATCTGGGCTTCGGTCCAGCCGGCGGCCCGGTAATAGCGTTCCCCGTCTTCAGGCGCGTCGCCGGCCTGTTCGGCCATCAGCATGCGGGCGGTCACATATTCCAGCCGCGACATCAGCAGCGGCGCGCCACTGCGTCCGCACAGCCAGCCCGCCAGGCCGATGTGGTCGGGGTGCATGTGGGTGCAGATCAGCCGTTTCACCGGCCGGCCCTCCAGCGCGCCGGCCAACGCGACCTCCCAAGCCGCTATACTGTCCGGGGTGCGCAGACCCGTATCGATCACGGTCCAAGCGTCGCCGTCACGAACCGCGTAGACGTTCACATGGTTCAGCTGGAACGGCAGGGCGAACCGAAGCCACAGCACCCCGCGCGCGACCTCGATCGCCGCGCCGGGCGCGGGCGCATCGGGCATGGGATAGGTCAGGCCTCGCGCCCCTATCCCCGGTTCCAGGGCCGCCGCATCGTCCGCCAAGTGCGTCTCCAATTGAAACGAACAACCTTAGTCAGGTCTTGCCCAAGACGTCCACAGTCGCCTTGACCCCGCCCGATTAGATCGCCACGAAGCCTTCAGCCGTCCCCAACCGAAGGTGTTCCATGAAAGCCCGCATCGCCGCCGCCCTCGCGGCGCTCCTGTTCAGCGCCATATCGGTCGCTCCCGCCTTCGCGCAAGAGCAGCGCGGCGCCGATAACCAGCCCGCCACCGTTGAAGGCTCCTCGCGCGCCTCGGCCTCTCGTCAACGCCGCGAACGCGCGCCCGCCGCCCCCACGGCCGAGCAGATCCAGGCCGCCGCCCAGGAACAGGCCACGCTCGCCAACACCGGTTGCCAGGTGACGGAAGCCAAACTGCTGGGCACGACGGCCGAAAAGACCTCGGTCTATGAAGTCGCCTGCGCCGCCGGACCGGGCTTTATGATCGAGTCCAAGACCCCGCCCGAAGCCTCCAACTGCGTCCTTCTGTCCTATTCGGCGGCCACCCTGCGCGCCCGCGATCCAGCCGCCGATCCCGGTCCGCAATGCTCCATCGTCGCCAACACCGACACGCAGAAATTCCTGCGCGAATACGCCGTCCAGGCCGGCGTCGCCTGCACGGTCGATGAGGTCAAGGTTCTGGGCAAGTCCAGCGACGGCGGCGTCATGTACGAAGCCGGCTGCTCCGACGGCGCCGGCTTCTGGATCAAGCAACTGAACAACGACTGGACCAAGACCCCCTGCATCCAGGTGCTGGCTGAAAACGGAACCTGCGCCTTCACCACCTCGGCCGAAAACGCCGGCCAGGTGAAATCCTATTTCGCCGGCTCGGACGCTGCGTCCTGCGACGTGACCGAGGCTCGCCTGATGGGCCGCAACGCCAACGGCGTCTTCTATGAAGCCAAGTGCGCGGCCGGCGACGGGATCATCGCCCGTGTGAACACCGAAAATGTCGTGCAGCAGGTCTATCCCTGCGCCACCGCCCAGCAGATCGGCGGCGGCTGCAAGCTGACCACGGTCCCGGCCGCCGCTCCGGCGCCGGCCGGCGGCCGCCCGTAAGCGACCACCGCAGACAAGACAAAGGGCCGTCGGAGCGATCCGGCGGCCCTTTTGTTTTGCGCGGCCTCTTTTCCGAAACCGTGACGCGCCCTACCGTCGCGCAATGCGCATCGCCACCTGGAACGTGAACTCGGTCAACGCCCGCCTGCCCACCGTGCTGGCCTGGCTGGAGCAGGCCGCCCCCGACGTCGCCTGTTTCCAGGAAATCAAATGCGTGGACGAAAAATTCCCGCGCGAGGCCTTCGAGAGCCTGGGCTACAATGTCGAGACCCACGGTCAGAAGAGCTACAACGGCGTGGCTATGCTGTCGAAATACCCGCTGTCGGACATTCGGCGCGGCCTGCCCGGCGACGAGACCGACGAACAGGCCCGCTATCTGGAGGCGGTGGTCGAGGCGCCCCGGCCGATCCGGGTGGCGTCCATCTATCTGCCCAACGGCAATCCGATCGGGACCGAGAAATTCGACTACAAGCTGGCCTGGTTCGAGCGGCTGAACCGCCACGCCCGCGACCTGCTCGCCTTCGAAGAGCCGATGGCCCTGTGCGGCGACTATAACGTGATCCCTGAGGCTGAGGACGCCAAGAACCCGGCGGCCTGGACCGACGACGCCCTGTTCCGGCCCCAGAGCAGACAGGCGTTTCGCGCTCTTAAGAACCTGGGCCTGGCCGATGCGCACGAGGTCGGCGGAGAGCCGGCCGGAACCTACAGCTTCTGGGACTATCAGGCCGGCGCCTGGCAGAGGGACCACGGCATCCGCATCGACTTCGCCCTGCTGTCGCCCCAGGCGGCGGATCGGTTCCGGGGCATCGAGACCCATCGCGACGCGCGCGACATGGACAAGCCCAGCGACCATGTGCCGGTGGTGGTCGATATCGACCTGTCGGCCGACGCGGAGGCCTGACGCCCATGGCCGACGTCCTGCGGGTGGTCCTGCTGATCGCCTTGGCGGCGGCCCTGCTGACGACCCTGGCTCTGACCCTGGCGTGGTGGATGGAGCCGCCGCGTCGCATCCGCCGCGCCCTGCTGAAGGCCCTGGGCGTCCCGCCTGAGGTCGAGGCGGTTTCACCGCGCGAGGGCCGGGCCTGCGCCCTGAACTTCGACATCGAACAGGTGGTGGTGCTGTGGGCCAACGGCGCCCACGGCCTGGCCTACGCCTTCGAGGAGGTCGAGGGCGGCGAGATCATCGTCGATGGCCATGTGGTCGCCCGCATCCGGCGCGGCGAGGCGCGCAAGGCGCTGGACGTACTGGCGCCCGACGCCGAACAGGTGGTGCTGCGGCTGATGTTCGCGGACGCCCGCCATCCCGAGTTCGAGCTGGCCCTGTGGGACGCCAGCTTTGCAGGCGAGACCGGCTCTCCCGGCGAGGCGCTGCGGCTGGGCCGGCGCTGGCTGTCGCACCTGGAAGCCCTGCTGAAGGGCTGACGGACACCCATCGCCCCTTCCGATTGAGCAGCGAGAGGTCTAGAACCCCCGCTCATTCCTAACGACACGCCTTTTTACGGGAGGCCGCCTTGGCCCGCCTATTCGACGCCTATGTCGTCGCCGACTGGACCGCCGCCGAAACCAAGAAACTCGGCGACACCTCGCTGTGGATCGGGGTGGCCAAGCGCGACGTGCGGTTCCGCCTCTATACCGAGACGCACAATGTCGCGACGCGGGCGGAGGGCGAGGCCCTGCTGGCCTCGATCCTGGCGGATCACCGGAAGCGCGGCGACCGGGTTCTGGTCGGGCTGGACTTCAATTTCGGCTATCCGGTCGGCACGGCCGCGCGGCTGAAGTTGGACGGAACCCCTTGGAATTCCATGTGGAAGTTCATCGCGTCCAATGTCGTGGACAAGGCCGATAATACGAACAACCGCTATCAGGTGGCGGCCAAGATGAACCGGCTGATGACGGACGAGGCCTGGCCGCTGTGGGGCGCCCCGGCGAAACAGGCGCAGCGCTGGCTGACCACGACCAAGCCGCCGGTGGGCGCCGGCGCCGACATTCCTGAGTTCCGGGCGACCGAGAATGCGGCGCGCAAGGGCAGGCTGCAGCCCAAGAGCGTGTGGCAGATGCACGGGGCCGGCGCCGTCGGCGGCCAGACCCTGGTGGGCATCCCGGCTGTGCGCAGGCTGTTGGAAAGCCTGGGATCTTCGGGCGCCGTCTGGCCGTTCGGCACCGGCTGGCGCGAACTGACGCCCGACGACGTCGAGCCGCTGTCGGCCCTGGTGGTCGAGGTCTGGCCGTCCATGTTCGACGCCAAGCCCAATGAGGGCGAGTTCAAGGATCAGGCCCAGGTCCGCTCCACCGCCGAGGCCCTGGCCCAGATGGACGAGGCCGGCGACCTGGCCAAGGCCTTCGGCCCGCCCAAGGACGCCACGCCCGAGCTGATCGCCCAGGTGGAGCAGGAAGAAGGCTGGATTCTGGGGGTTTAACCCCCCAGGTCCGTCAGGACAGGCGGTCGCGGAACTCGGAATAGTCGAATTCGCGCACCAGTTTCAGCGCGTCGGTGTCGCTGTTCCACAGGGCGATGGCCGGCAGCGGCACCCCGTTGAAGGTGTTGGTCTTCACCATCGAATAATGGGCCTGGTCCAGGAAGGCGATGCGGGTTCCCGGCGTCGGCGCAGTGGCGAAGCCATAGTCGCCGATGATGTCGCCGGCCAGGCAGGAGGGCCCGCCCAGCCGATAGGTCACGCCGTTCTCGGCCTCGTTCAACATAGCCGGGCGATAGGGCGCCTCGATCACATCGGGCATGTGGCAGGTCGCCGATATGTCGGTGATAGCGATGGCCAGGCCGTTGTGGAAGGTGTCCAGCACCTCGCCCACCAATATGCCGGCGTCCAGCGCAATGGCCTCGCCCGGCTCGATATAGACCTGAAGCCCGTAGCGCTCGCCCAAATCCTTCAGGAAGCCGACCAGGGCGTCGATCCGATAGTCGGCGCGGGTGACGTGGTGGCCTCCACCCAGGTTGATCCACTTCAAGTCCGGCAACAGGGGCGCCAGCTTGGGCTCCACCGCGGCCCAGATCCGCTCCAGCGGCTCGAACCCCTGTTCGCACAGAGCGTGGATGTGCAGGCCGTCGACGCCGTTCAAGTGTTCCGGCGTCAGTTGCGACACCGGGAATCCCAGGCGCGAGCCCAGTTGGCAGGGGTCGTATTTGGCGACCTCGCCCTCCGAATGCTCGGGGTTCAGGCGCAGGCCGATATCGAACGTCTCACCCTCGGCGCGGGCGGCGGCGATCAGGTCGGCGAACCGGGCGATCTGGTCCGGGGCGTTGAAGATGACCGTATCCGACAGCCGCAGGATCTCGGGCAGGTCGGCGGGCTTGTAGGCCGGGGAATAGGTGGTCAGGTGCCCGTGGTAAAACTCCCGCGCCAGCCGCGCCTCCCACAGGCCCGAGGCACAGACGCCGTCGAGGTATTCCCCGACGACATCGGCCAGCGACCACATCGAGAAGGCCTTCAGGGCCAGCAGAACCCGGGCGTTTCCCCGCGCCCCGACGTCCTGAAGGACCGCCAGGTTGCGACGCACCGCGACCTCATCGACCACAAAGGCGGGCGACGGGACGCGGTTCAGATCGAACCGGGCGAAGGCGCCCGGTCCGCCGGCCTGGGTCTGCATGACCATGGGCGTATCCTCAGAAGTCCAGCGGAGCGGACAGTTCCTCGACCGTCCACGGCAGGCCGTGCTGGTTCAGCATGTCCATGAAGGGATCGGGATCCAGCTGCTCCATGTTGAACACCCCCTCGCCCTTCCACTGGCCGGTCAGCATCAGGGCCGCGCCGATCATGGCGGGGACGCCGGTGGTGTAGCTGACGGCCTGGTTGCCGGTCTCGGCATAGGCGTCCTGGTGGTCGCAGATGTTCTTGACGTAGACCGTCTTGGCCGCGCCGTCCTTCTGGCCGGTGGCGATGGTGCCGATATTGGTCTTGCCCTTGGTGATCGGGCCCAGCGACGAGGGTTCCGGCAGCAGAGCCTTCAGGAACTCGATCGGGATGATCTCGCGGCCCTGGAACATCATCGGCTCAATCGAGGTCATGCCGATATTCTCGAGCACTTCCAGATGCTTCAGATAGGAGTCGCCGAAGGTCATCCAGAAGCGGATGCGCTTGATTTCCGGATAGAATTTGGCCAGCGACTCCAGTTCCTCATGATACATGAGGTACATGTTCTTGGGCCCCACGCCCTCGAAATCGAAGGCCTGCTTGTGCGACAGGGCCGGGCCCTCGATCCACTGGCCATCGGCCCAGTGACGCGACGGGGCGGTCACTTCGCGCAGATTGATCTCAGGATTGAAGTTGGTCGCGAACGGCAGGCCGGTGTCGCCGCCGTTGCAGTCCAGGATGTCGAGCGTCTCGATCGAATCCAGCAGATGCTTCTTGGTGTAGGTGGCGAAGACCGAGGTCACGCCGGGGTCGAAGCCCGAGCCCAGCAGGGCCATCAGACCGGCGGCCTTGAAGCGGTCCTGATAGGCCCACTGCCACTTGTATTCGAACTTGGCCTCGTCGCGCGGCTCGTAGTTGGCCGTGTCGAGATAGTTGACCCCGGCGGCCAGGCAGGCGTCCATGATGGCCAGATCCTGATACGGCAGGGCCAGGTTGACGACCAGGGCGGGCTTGACCGCCTGGATCAGGGCCGTGGTCGCCGCCACGTCGTCGGCGTCGATCGCCGCCGTGTCGATGGTCACGCCAAAGCGCGACTTGACGGATTCGGCGATGGCGTCGCACTTGGACTTGGTGCGGCTCGCCAGAGTGATGTGCGAGAAGATGTCCGCATTCATCGCCATCTTGTGGACGGCGACCGAACTGACGCCACCGGCGCCAATGACCAGCACCCTGCTCATGTGTGCTTCTCCTGAAGACTGAAATGCTCTGGCGACATCGCCGCCCGTATAAAGGGCGGGGCTCTTAGCACGATGATGACAGGACCGCTAATGCGGGGGGCGTTGGGGATGAATTCGGCGAACATCCGACTGGTCGTGGGCCTTCGCCTTCCCTTTTCCCGCGTCGCACCAGGGCTTGTCCCCAACGCCAGCAAACCCAGCGTATCCGCAGAGCACACACTCCACCCTGCAAATTTCGCGGCCACACCCAGAGGGAAAGCTCCTTACATTACATATAATTAATCCGACCTGGTGCATCTGAATCGTCGCTTAAACGCCTCTCCCCCGCATTCAAAGACGATCTGCGCGCATCGACCGGAAAGCGCGGGGTCGTGAGACCGCCGGAGGGGGCTTATGAGTAGACATGAAATTTTCGCGCCGCGCGCCGTCAAAGGTCGGCGAACCTGGACCGTTGCGGCGGTCGTCCTGATCGTCGTCTTCTTTCTGATCGGACAGCTGACGACAATCTTCGGCGTCCTGAAGCCCATGGGCTATCACAAGGCGGATCTCGATACGCAGTGGGAGCCGTTCGCCATCTTCCTGGCGGGCGGAGGGGTCACCCTCCTTCTCATTCTGGCCTGGACGTCCCTGTTCGAGCGCCGATCACCGGCTGGCCTCGGCTTCAAGGCCAGGATCGCCGGTCCCTATCTGCGAGGCCTGCTTGTCGGAGGACTGGCGCTCGGCGCCGTCGTCGGCGTCATCTTCGCCGCCGGCGGCTACACGGCCGGCGGAAGCGGATCCTGGGTCTCGCCCACGCCGGCCCTGCTGGCGCCGCTGCTCGTCCTGTTCGGCGGCTATATGATCCAGGGCGCGACCGAAGAAGTAATGCTGCGCGGCTGGCTGATGCCCTTGATCGCCTCCCGACATGGACTGGTCGCCGCCGTCCTGATCAACTCCGGCTTCTTCGCCCTGCTCCATGCCAGCAATATCGATCCGTCGGGTGAGCTCGCGCTCGGGCTGTTCAATCTGTTTCTGTTCGCGGTCGCGCTCAGCCTCTACGCGATCAGGGAAGAATCCTTGTGGGGCGTGTGCGCGGCCCACACTGGGTGGAACGCCTTGCTTGGCATGGGTTTCGGACTGGAGGTCAGCGGTCAGACGGTGGCCGTGACGCCGCTCGTCGCGAACCTGGCTCCGGCCCCTGACGCGCCATGGTGGTTGACCGGCGGGGCGTTCGGCCCGGAGGCGAGCGTCGTCGCGACGATCGTACTCGCGGCAGGCTGCGCCTATCTGATCGCCAAGGGCGCGTTGAAGACGGCGTCGAGGCCGCATGCCACCCGCTCGCAGGCCACCAGGTCGCAAACCTCGACTTGACCCAACCCAAAAAGCGTCCGCCCTGTCTCCGAACAGGTGTCCGCTATCTCCCCGGACTGAACACCTGTCCCTGGGATCCATACGCCCGGTCTTTCCGCAGGGTGCGCGCCGTCAGACTCCGGGCGTATGGATACGCGCCACAAGGGTGAGGCTGACGCGAGAGCGATATGGCGGCCCGTCGGCAGGTCGGGCTCAGTTCATGTCTTGAGATGCCGATCGTCCAGTGCGTCGCGAACGGTCGAAAGGCGGTTGCGACTGATGGGCAAGGGCTCGCCTTCGTCCATCAGCAGTCGGCCGCGCGAAGCGTCGCGCTCGAAGCCGCAAACATGAGTAAGATTGGCGATCACCGAGCGGTGGACCCGAAGAAAGCCCGCCGGCAGCTCGGCTTCCAATCGGTCCAGACGGGCCGCGTGCAGCAGTTTGCGCCCATCGGTCAGTCGCAGTTCCACATAGTCGTCGGCGCCCACGATGGAGACGATGTCCTTGAGCGGGATCCGCTGGACGCCCCGTGACGAGGCCACGGTCAGACAATTGGGGCGCGCGGCGGCGCGGGTGAGCGCGATCTCTCGCTGTTGGTCATCCCGCCCCAGCCGCACGACCTCGGCCATCAGAAGCGGAAGAAGGAGGCCGGCGGCGAACAGGAAATAGGAGAGATCGACCAGCCAGGCGGGGAAAGCCAGGCCGGTCGCCATGAAGAGGCCGAGATAGGCCAGGGTCAGACGGGCGCCCCCACGACGACGATACACGCCGACGCCGGCCGCCGTGACGGCGAGCGACAGGCCGACCATCAGGGCCAGCTGGCTTTTCAGATCGAAGCCGGGCGCGAAGACGGTCGCGACCACGGCGACCACGGCCAACGCCATCAGCCCGCGGCGCGCCTGGGGCCAGAAGCGCTCCACGACATAGGCGACAAGCAGCACGGCGAAGGCGGCGGTCAAAAGCCAGATGCCGACCAGACGCCAGCCGTGCACGGGATAGGCATAGGGCGCGAGCGCCCGCAGGCTCTCCAGGATCGCTTGCAGCCCCGCGACGCCCGCCAGGGTCGCCAGCGCCAGGCTTGACCCGGTACGGCGCAGGCCGTGGATGACGGCGAAACCGAAGGCGGCGGCGAACAGCGCGCCCGCAAGCGTGAAGACCACCGCCAGGGGGACCGCGCGCGACGGCCACGGATAGGGGGCGGCCACGATCCCCGCGATGGGGCCGTCCAACCGCACAGCGCCATGAAACGACGACATGTGGATCACGACCGGATTGTCGCCGGGCCGCCAGAGATGTTCGGGAACCGGGAAGGCCGCTTCGTAGCGGCCGGGCGTTTCGGTCGCGGCCGAGGCGCCGGGTCGTCCGTTGGCGCCCAGCCGCTGACCATTGATCCAGACTTCGGAAGAGGCCGTGCCGACGACATACAGGGCGGCCGGACCAGCGCCGTCTGGTCGGCGCACGACAGAGCGAAGCCACAGCGCCCGCCCCTGGGGGTCCAGAACGCCCTCCACCGCCCGACAGTCCCGAAGAACCGGCGCCGCCGCGCCCCGTTCGCCGCGACAGGCCTGCCAATCCTGCGCCCGCAAACCCGTCGGAAAGGCGGTCAGGAGAATCACGATGAGAAGCAGCCGCCACATGACGAGAGCCTAGCCTGTCATTCGCCGGAAAGCGCTGCTGTTCACCGACGCAGATGCGCCGTTCGACGAAGCCCGCTTCCGTCGGTCGGAAAGCCTGCTGGGTGAAGACCCCGTCGCCCGCACGGCCGTTCCGAACCTGCCCGCCCTGATGCGGCTCGTCCACGCCCGGTACGAGGCCGAGCCGGCGACCGGGACCATTCCCGGCGTGGACCTGGGCGACGACTTCCGGTCGGCGATCCGGATCGACGCCCCTGGCCTTCTCGTAGCCGGCTCCCTCGACGGCGACGCCCCATATTAAATACCAATATAAACCAACATAAGCCCACAACTTGGGGCGCCTTCCTACGGCGAGATGACGCCATTGGCCCGTGACTGAGCGAGCCCTCCGTCTGCTGACTAGCTCTTGTATAGATAAAACTTTCTGCCCACGCGCCCTGGATCGCGGCGGGGGACGGCTTGGCCGCACTCCAACGACGGACTCACCGACCGGCGTCATCCGAAATTGTCACGAATTCGAGATGTGAATTGACGAAGTTTAAATACCAGTCCTAAGGTCAAGTCCGCCGAAGGTACTTCAATGGTCTAGATTGGTACTGCACGAATTGAAGGTCTGGGTGGCCATCAACTTGGTGGTCGAACGAGGGCGGGCCGCAGGGCCCATAGGGGAGATTTCGGATCATGAGGCTTAAGACCTACATACTGCTCACCACCGCCTTGGCCGGCGCGTCCATTTCGACCATGGCGTTTGCCCAACAGGCCGATGAAACCTCCAGCGTCGATGAGGTGATCGTCACAGGCATCCGCGAGAGCCTGAAGAAATCGATCGAGGTGAAGAGAGACGCCAACGCCATCATTGATGTGATCACCGCCGACGGCGTCGGGAAGTTTCCCGACCGGAACGTGGCGGAGGCCTTGGCCCACGTGCCGGGCGTATCCGTCGATCACCAGTTCGGCGAGGGCGAGCGGGTCGCCATTCACGGCACAGATCCCGCTTTGAATCGCGTCTTTGTCGATGGCCATGCGATCGCCTCGGCCGATTGGGGCGGCAACCCGTCTGATCGTTCCAGCCGCAGCTTCAACTATTCCCTGCTCGCTCCCGAAATCGTGGCTCGGGCGGAGGTCTTCAAAACACCGGAAGCACGCATCGACGAAGGCAGCCTCGGCGGCACCGTCATCATTCACACGCGCCGGCCGCTGGATCTGGCGTCCAACACCTTCTCCGGCTCCCTGGGCGGCTCGTATAATGACCGCTCTGACAAGGCCAATGCTCGCGCTTCGGGCCTCTACAGTTGGAAGAACGAATCAGGCAAGTTCGGCCTTCTGCTCGGCGCCACCTACGACAAGCAGAATCTGACCCGCGCCGGGGTCGAGTATTTCGGCTACAGCAGCGGCAGCAGCTTCGACAGCGCCTTCACCTACGACGCGGCGGGCAATGTCACCGGCGGCCCCACCATCAACGGCGCAGCCCCGACCAACGCCAGCCTTGCTGAACTGCAGGCTTCACGTCTGCCCTGCTGTATCAACTTCGCCTATTTCGAGCAGACCCGCGAACGGGTCGGCTTGTCCGGCGCCATCCAGTACAAGCCATCGGACGAGCTGGAATTCCTGCTGACCGGCCTGCACATCGAAGGCAAGTACAACAACTTCAGCCAGTCCGAATACTCCGTCGCAGTTTGGACGCCCTCCACACTTCAGGCCGCGACGGTTGAGAACGGCTTGATGACGAGTGGCGCGTTCGGAGCCAAGGCCAACGGCGACACCGCGCAGCTCGACACCAACTACCGCGTCACGACCATCCAGAACGACAGTCTGAACCTGGCCGCCAACTGGACGCCCGGCTTGTGGACCATCCATGCTGACGCGGGCTACACCAAGGCGACCGGCGGCAAGGATCCGGAATATCTGTTCTCGGCAGTATCCAGCGCGGGCTTCACCTATGCCTTCGATGGCAAGAACACCGCGGTCAACTATACGTCCGACCCCAGCGATCCAGGCACCTTCACCAGCCGAGCGAACGGGACGGTTACGCGAAACGGGCAGACCTTCACAGGCTATCAGCTGGGCGGCGTCTACACCGGCGTGACCTCGGACGACGAAACCTATGCTCAGCTCGACTTCAAGCGGGAAGTGGAGTGGGGCCCGTTCACAGACATCCTGTTCGGCCTGAAATACTCCGACCACACCAATGAAGAATCTTCGGCCGGCACCTCGGTCTATTCCGACACGCCCTTCTCGCTGGCTGACATCGAGACGGTGCAAACCCCGTCGGGCCTGTTTGACGGCTTGGGGGTCAGCGGCAACGCCACCCAGTTCACGACCCTTACCAAGCAGGAAGTCATGCGGCTGCTCGCGGAGGCGAAATATTCCTTCTACAGCATCGACTACGGCTCGAGCTTCAAGGTCGATGAAAGCGTCGCCGCCGCCTATGTCCAGGGCAACTTCGAACAGGGCGATCTGCGCGGCAACATCGGCGGGCGTTTCGTCAGCACCCAGGATGATTCCACCTACTGGGTCACCGAAGACGGCGGCGACACCTACAACCAGACCCAGACCTCCAAGAGCTACGACAAGTTCCTGCCGGCCTTCAACATCGCCTATGCGATCACGCCGGATCTCTTCTTGCGGGGCGCGGCGGCCTCGGTCATCGCGCGTCCTCGCTACGGCCAACTCGCCGGCGCCTTCAGCCGGGATGACACTCAACACACCGCCAGTGGAGGCAACCCGGATCTGGACCCCTACGAGGCCCTGAACCTCGGCGTTTCGGCAGAGTGGTATTTCGCACCCGGCGCCCTCGTCTCGGCGGAGATCTTCCACCGCGACATCAGCTCCTATATCGTCTCAAAGACGACCGATATGCAACTCTACAACCCCAATACTGGGAGTGAAGAAACCTATAGCGTAACAGCACCTATCAATGCTCAGGACGCCAAGGTAACCGGACTGCTCATATCCTATCAGAGCAACCTGCGTTGGGGCTTCGGCATCCAGACAAACGTCTCCTATTCAGAGGCGGAGGTCCAGGAATACAACATGCCGTTCCTGTCGAAATATACGGTCAACGTAATTCCCTATTACGAGAACGGACCGTTCGAGGCGCGATTGAGCTACAATTACCGCTCTTCCTATTTCACGGGAATCGGCCGCCTGAACTCTAAAGACAGCACAGACGGCTACAGCCAACTGGACTTCTCGGCCTCCTATGACGTGACTGACCGCGTCTCTCTGAACTTGAACGCTCAGAATTTGCTGGACGAGACCTACTATTCCTACAGCGGCACCAAAGACGCCCCGACCGCCTTCTACAAGAACGGTCGCGTCCTGGCTTTGAGCTTCGCCTATAAGCTGTAGAATTCTCTCCCCCCAAAACTGGCCGTCGCCCCCGGGCGACGGCCTTTTCTTTTGCGAGTAAGCCGGCCCAGATGAGAGCGTCATCGCCCTCGGCCACCGCCTGGCCGGCGCGTTGGCGGGCGTGTTGGCGGGCGTGTTCGTGCCGCAGCCGGAGGTTCGACCCTGCTGGTCAAGTTCTTCGGCGAAGAGCTGGTCAGCGACACCCGATTGAGGCTGGCGCCGCCGAAGTTCGCGATTGACTGACGGGCGGCGGCGAAGGGGGCGGTGGCGCGCCTCGTTTTCTCAAGCCCTGCGCCACCTCCGCAACGGCCCTTACGTTCGCAGTCTTCGCTCAAAAGCCTGAGACATCGCAGAACAATTCCGGCGAAAGCGCCCTGGGAACGCAGCCCTGAAGGCATTCGCTCCTCTTTCTCTCTTCTCCGCAAACGCACGCCAGAACTCACAAAAGATGTTTCGCGCACGAAAATATTGATTTATGCGCAGATTGCGAATAACGAGGAGATAGCGGCC
Organism: Brevundimonas sp. SL130; assembly: GCF_026625805.1. Taxonomy (NCBI): domain Bacteria; kingdom Pseudomonadati; phylum Pseudomonadota; class Alphaproteobacteria; order Caulobacterales; family Caulobacteraceae; genus Brevundimonas; species Brevundimonas sp. SL130. The sequence continues at coordinate 1,039,975 of NZ_CP113064.1, read as the reverse complement.
GTTCAAGGAGGGCGACATGGCGTTTAGAGCAGGCGAACTGGCAAAGAGCGGACAGGAAGAAGTCGAGGCCTATCTGGTCCCCCGAGCACGGGACGCAACGCCTCAGGTCCGCGCCCACAGCCGCGAGGCGCTACAGAACATCATTGACGAACTCGGACCCGTGGTTGACGCCTACCCCAGTTGGCACCCCTTGGTCGCCAAACACGATGACCGCCACCCGGCGACCACTCCCAGCAAGCAATGCGGCTACGCGGGCCTGGATCACACGCGATACTTTGCCCACGGCTTCGTCACCTGCCCATATGGGGACGGTCAGCAAGTCATAGACTCGGTTAATGCTCTACCCCGCTATCCTCACGCTCGCATCACGGCCGAGCGTCTAGACGTGCAGTTCTACAACCCACAGGCCACCCCAATTCTCGTGAAATGCGATTGGGACCACGCCCTGAACGACGATCACACCGTACCTCTGGCGCTGGCCATGCCTCTCATCCTTGAAAAGGAGGTACCGTGCTGGCGATGGAGTCAAGTTGCAGAGACTTGGGAAACAATGCGGCCCTATTTCCTCGGTCGGCCGCACGGGGCGCGATCCTCGCTGTTTGTAAGCCAGGAAACGGGCCAATCGATCAAGACGATCTGGAACGCCATCATCCACACGGGCATGTTTGGGCCGATAAAGATATGAGCATCCTGTCTCCTAAGCGGTACGATCCGGCTAACATCCTTTTCGCTTTCCAGGCTGTCCTACGTGGCAGCTGGATCGAAACCGTCGATGATCGAACGAACTTGAAAATTGGCAAGATCGCGCTATGTTCAGCGAGTCACGGGCCGCCACACGTCTTCCTTCGGGAAGAGTGCAAAAGGGCGGTCCTTTTCGTTTAAATGGCGCTTCCTCCCTACAGAAAGCCCCATGCGGCGCCTGCGGACTGGGTTCGCCATCTGAGCGAGCGCGGGCTGATTGTGGCCAATCCCCAAGTCGCGGCCGTCGAAATCGACCTGATCGGCTACGAGCGGCTGCGGATTTATTTCATCGCCCGCCGGCAGGCCCATCTGCCCGGCAAGCCGTTCCGACCCCATACGAGCTACGCCGACATTCTGCAGCTGTATGAGTGTGATCGTCAGCTGCGTTCAGCCTGTTTCGACGCTTGCGGGATATTCGAGGTAGCGTTCCGCAACAGTATGTCAGAGGCGCTAACCAGCATCCATGGGAGCCATCCTCACAAGCAAGTCGACGCCTTCCACAACGCCTCGGCCCGTCGAGAGGCGATGAGTCAACTCGCGACCGTTTATGCAAAGTCAAAAGACGCCCGGGCGCGTCACTACATGCAGACATATGGCGACCCCGTTCTACCGCCATTCTGGACCATCAAGGAGTTCCTGACGTTCGGAGCGAGCGTGCGGTTTTACAAGCTGCTGGCCAATCCGATGAGGGCGACCATCGCCGCAGCGTTCGGCCTTCCCTCCCATGATGTCTTCACCAACTGGCTGGAGTGTCTGGTCGATCTTCGAAATGTCTGCGCGCACCATGATCGCCTGTTCAACCGCACTCTTCAGAAGCAGCCTGCCCGCCTTCGTCGGCACAATCTCCCAGTAGCGCCCAGCAACAAGCTCAAAAGCCTGTTGGAATGCCTCGACTTCATGTTGGTCCAGCGCGGCCTGCCGGCGGGAACTGTGGATAAGGTCAGCCAAATCCTGCGAGATCACCCGGCGGTGCGCCACGCAGAAGTCGGGTACTGATCGCCTCGCCCCCCCCCCTACCCGATCAACGCCCTTGCCGCCGCCCTTGCCTCATCCGTGATCTCCGCCCCCGACAGCATCCGCGCGATCTCCTCCTGACGGCGCGCGTCGTCCAGGGCGACGACGGTGGTGGTGGTCGCGCCGTCGTGGTCGGCCTTCATCACCTTCCAGTGGGCGTGGCCGCGGGCGGCGACCTGGGGGCTGTGGGTGACGACCAGGACCTGGGCGCCGGTGGACAGGCGTTTCAGGCGCGAGCCGACGGCCTCGGCCACGGCGCCGCCGACGCCCTGGTCCACCTCGTCGAAGATCATGACCGGCTGGCGCATGTCCTCGCGGCTGGCCAGGGCGGCCTTCATGGCTAGGGCGAAGCGGGCCAGTTCGCCGCCCGAGGCGATGGCGTCCAGCGGGCCGAAGTCGGTTCCGGCGTTGGTGGCGATCTGGAAGCGGACGGTCTCGACTCCATCGGGGCCGCGCCGGCCCTCGATCGGCTCAAGCGCGACGCGGAACCGGGCGCGCTCCAGCTTCAGCGGGCCCAGTTCGCCCATGACGGCGGCGGTCAGGCGGTCGGCCGCCGCCTCGCGCGCCGAGGTCAGGAAGGTGGCGGCCAGGTCGTAGGATTCGGCGGCCTCGGCGGCTTCGCGGCCGGCGTTGGCCAGGGCCTCTTCGCCGTCCTCGATCAGGCGAAGTTGCTCGCGCAGGCGGATGCGTAAGGAAGGCAGGGCGTCGACCGTGGTGTTCAGCTTGCGGGCGGCGGCGCGCAGGGCGAACAGCCGTTCCTCGGCCTTGTCCAGGCGGCCGGGCTCATAGTCGAAGGCGTCGGCGGCGGCGTCCACGGCGGCGACCGCCTCGGCCGCCTCGACCATGGTGCGGTCGATGGCCTCGACGGCGGCGGACAGTTTGACGATGACCGGATGGTCGCCCTCGGCCCCCGCCTGGCCGGCGCGCTGGCGGGCGTGTTCGACGGCGCGAAGGGCCGCGCCCAGCTTCTGGCTCAGCTTGTCGCCGCCCAGCTGGGTGCGGGCGTCGGCTAAGTCGGCGATGGCTTTTTCGGCGGCGCCCAGCAGGGCGCGTTCGCCGGCCAGTTCCGTCTCCTCGTCGGCGCGAGGGTCCAGGGCGTCCAGTTCGGACAGGTTCTGGCTGATCTCGTCCAGACGCGCGGCGGCGTCGGCGGCCTGGGCCTTCAGCTCGGCCAGCTTGGCCTCGGCGGCCTTCAGCTTGGTCGCGGCGGCGGCGACGGCCTGGAGCTGGGGCTGAAGCCCGCCATAGGCGTCCAGCAGGCCCCGGTGGGTGCGCCAGTCCAGCAGGCCGACGGTCTCATGCTGGCCGTGAACCTCGACCAGGGCGGCGCCGATCTCGCGCAGGGCCGTGACCCCGGCGGGCTGGTCGTTGACATAGGCGCGGCTGCGGCCGTCGGCGTTCAGCACCCGGCGCAGGATCAGATCCTCGCCCGGCTGGACCTCGAATCCCTTGTCGGCGATCAGGGCCAGCAGGTCGGGATCGTCCGGGGCGCTGAAGATGGCGGTGGCCACAGCCTGTTTGGCCCCGTGGCGCACCAGGCCGGCGTCGCCGCGCCCGCCCAGGGCCAGACCGAGGGCGTCCAGAATGATCGACTTGCCCGCCCCCGTCTCACCGGTCAGCACGGTCAATCCGGTCTCGACGTCGAGATCCAGCACGTCGACCAGGACGACGTCGCGGATGGAAAGGGCGGTCAGCATGGGCGCACGCGATTCGGCATGGGGCGCAGTCTAGCGCGTGGCGGCGTGAAAGGAATCAGAGACCGGAGGCCCGACGCAGGGCGGCGTTGATGCCCGACTGCCAGCCCGGCCCCTGGGCGCGCCAATGCTCCAGCAGATCGGCGTCCAGCCGCAGGGTGACCTGCTGTTTGGGCGCCTCGGCCTTGGGGCGGCCGGGGGCGCGTTTGAACTGGTTGAGGATATAGTCGGGCAGGACGTCACGTGCGGGGCGAAGTTTCGCCGCCCGCTCTGCGGTCAGCTCAGGCGCGTCGTCCTCGTCGAGAAAAGGCTCAGAGGCCGCTTCCGACACCCCTTTGTTCTCGGACATATCTCAGCTCCCGGTCATTGGCTCTGCGCAGGCTGATGGCCCGCACCCTTGCGTCTCGAACCGTGAAGGCCAGAACGTGCAGCCGCCCGTCCAGTTCGCCGTAGGCGATCCATCTCGGCTCGCCGTAATCGAAGCGGTCATCCACCTCGATCAAGGCGTCTTGCATCTGGATCTCGTCGGCTCGCAACAGCGAGACGCCGTGCTTGGCGATATTGGCCTCATCCTTCGCCGGGTCGAAGACGATCATTTATGTAACTACATAAATCTGACCGTCAAGGGGACGATCAGCCGGGGATGATCCGCTGCAGCCAGGATTCGCGCTTGGCCTCGGGGGCTTTTTCCGGGGTCTGGCCGTTTTCGGTCAGCAGGGCATAGGCCTCGGCGTACCAGGGGCTGCCGGGGAAGTTGTAACCCAGGACGGCGCCGTTGCGGGTCGCCTCTTCCTTCAGACCCAGCTGCAGATTGACCTCGACCAGGCGGTACAGGGCCTCGGCGGTGTGCGAGGTGCGCTGGAACTCGGGGTTGGCGATAACGGCCTTGTAGCGGTTCAGGGCCGCCAGCGGCTGGTTGGCGCGCTGGTAATAGCGGCCGATGTTCATTTCCTTGCCGGCCAGTTGGTCGTTGACCATGTCGATCTTGACGGCGGCGTCGGTGGCGTAAGCCGTGCCCGGATAGCGGCGGGCCACGTCCTTCAGACCGGCCAGGGCGGCGTTGGCGTAGCCCTGGTCACGACCCACGTCGGTGATCTGTTCAAAGTTGCACACCGCCTTCATGTAGAAGGCGTAGGCCGCCGACGGATTGCCCGGGAACAGCGAGATGAACCGGTCCGACGCCGCGATGGCTTCGGCGTAATTGTTGTTCTGATAATAGGCGAAGACCTGCATCAGGATCGAGCGGCGGGCCCAGTCCGAATAGGGGTGCTGACGCTCCACCTCCTGGAAATAGTCGACGGCGTCGGCCCAGCGCTTCTGTTCCAGACGCTGATAACCGGTGTTGTAGAGCGCCTCGACCGGCCGCTCTTCATAGGCCAGCTTGGGGCGCTTATTGCCGGCGCAACCCGAAATTGTCAGAGCGGCGGCCGCTGCGGCCATCAGCACCAGGCCGGAACGGAACTTAGAAACGGACAAGGACGACCCCATGACGAGCGGAGACCAGCCCTAGGACAGGCCTCCGGAAACGAACGCGGCGATCTCTAGCACCCACGACCGGGACACGCCATGCCGACGAAAACTCTCCGCACACGACTTGCCCTGCCCGGCACCGCTGGTAAAGAGCGCGCCAACCGACCGCCGTTCATGGGGGTCGGATGACGGCGAAAGGATGACCAGCTGATGAAGCTGCTCTCAGGCAACTCCAACCGGGCCCTTTCCCAGGCCATCGCGGACCACCTGGACGGTCCGCTGACCAAGGCCCAGGTCAAGCGTTTCGCCGACAACGAGGTCTTCGCCGTCATCGAAGAGAACGTCCGGGGCGAAGACGTCTTCATTCTTCAGTCGACCAGCTATCCGGCCAACGACAATCTGATGGAGCTGCTGATCATCACGGATGCGCTGGTGCGCGCGTCCGCTCGGCGGATCACGGCCGTCATGCCCTACTTCGGCTACGCCCGTCAGGATCGAAAGACCGGCGGCCGCACGCCGATCTCGGCCAAGCTGGTGGCCAATCTGATCACCCGCGCCGGCGCCGACCGGGTGCTGACCATGGATCTGCACGCCGGTCAGATTCAGGGCTTCTTCGACATCCCGACCGATAATCTGGTGGCCACCCCGGTCCTGGCCCAGGATATCCGCGAACACTATTCGCGCGGCGACGACCTGATGATCGTCTCGCCCGACGTCGGCGGCGTGGTGCGCGCCCGCTCGCTGGCCAGCCGCCTGAACGTCGATCTGGCCATCGTCGATAAGCGTCGCCCCAAGGCGGGCGAGAGCGAGGTGATGAACATCATCGGCGACGTCGAAGGCCGCCGTTGCATCCTGTTCGACGACATCGTCGATTCCGGCGGCACCCTGGTGAACGCGGCCAAGGCCCTGATCGACCACGGCGCGACCGAGGTCTCGGCCTATATCAGCCATGGGGTTCTGTCGGGCCCGGCCGTACAGCGGATCACCGACGGCCCGCTGAAGGAACTGGTGATCACCGACTCCATCGAGCAGCCGCACGAAGTGTTGAACTGCAAGAAAATCCGCACGGTTTCGGTCGCTCCGCTTATCGGTGAAGCTATCCGACGGATCGCCAACGAGGAATCCGTGTCGAAGTTGTTCGATTAATTTTCGGCAAACCCGTTTCGGCACGTTATAAGCGCCTTTCAGTAAGCGCCCCTTCGGGGCGCATAGTTCTGTGGACGCGCCCTATGCCCAAGGCCTTAATGACCCGCGGCCTGTCGATCGCCGCCCTCGCAGCCGCCGCTTTCCTGGCGAGCTGCAGCACCAAGGAACCCGAGGCGGCGCCGCCACCGCCGCCTCCGCCCCCACCGCCCGTCACCCTGAATGAAGGCGTCGCCCAGGCGGCCTCGATCTATGTCGCCTTCCTGAGAGAAGCGGCGACCATTCAGCCCGGCGGTTTCCCGGACGCCGAATCCATTCAGGCCGCCATCCGCAAGGGCGCCTCCTATGAGCCGGCCCAGCTGTCGCGCGGCCTGATCGCCTATGGTTCGATCATCGCTTTGCAATCGCCCGAGTTCGTGGCCGGGGTGCGCCAGTTCGCCGCCGATCCCGTCCAGCGTCAGCAGATGGTCGCCCAGTTGATCGCCGACCCGGCCTATGCCGCCACCCTGCCCGGCGCCGACGCCGCCGCCGGTCTGATCGTGGCCACCATCGGCAAGGACGCCATTGCAATGCGCGCCATCGCCGAAGCCGTCGAGGCCGACGCCTACACGGTTCAGGAAAGGCGTGATCCGCGTCGTCGCTGGGCCGTCACCCCGATTTCAAATCGCGAAATCCGCCTCGAGGGCGCCAAGACCCTGTCGGCGGTGACCATGTTGCCGTCGGCCGAGGAATCCAGCCGCCTGTTCACCGCCGCCAACAGCGGCCAGGGTCTCTCCGTCGAACCGTCCCGCAAGGCGCCGCCCTATACGCCGGCCCTGACGCGATCACTGGCCATCGCGGCCCTGGCCGCGCTCGGCGCCGCCGGGGATGAAGCGCGCGCCAACACCGACGCCCTGGCGGTCGAGAGCAACAGCGAATTCTGCCTGAACATGTCCAAACTGATGCTGTTCCAGTGCCTGGCCGCCTCGCGCCCCAGCTATGAGGACATGTTCTGCCTGGGCCGTCACGTCGCCCGCGACCTGGCCACCTGCACCACCCAGGCGGTGTTCACGCCCTCGATCACCGTCGGCGCTCCGGAAGAGACGGGCACGCCTGGCGCAGTCGTGTCTCCGGTATCGACCACGCTGACGCAAACGCCTGCGCCGTCGCCGACGGCTTCGCTAAACACTGCGCCTTCCGCGTCGCGCTGAGCCTCGCGAGCAGAATAAGGCCCGCCCCGAGCAATCGGGGCGGGCCTTTTCATTTCGACGCACCCAGGTTGCGGGGCTCGCTACCGAAAATCCCCACACGCTGCTAGCCATAGAGGATGGCGATCACCTTTCATCCCAAGCAGGGGGCGATCCTGCTTTGCGACTACGGCACGGGCTTTATCGAGCCGGAAATGGTCAAGCGGCGGCTATGCGTAGTGATTTCACCCCGCCTCAGGCGCCGTGAAGGCCTGTGCAACGTCGTGCCCCTGAGCACGACGGCTCCACGCGACATCTGCGACTATCATTTTGACTTAGAGCTGAAACACGAACTGCCAAGGCCCTGGGAGGGGCAGCACAAATGGGCGAAGTGCGATCTGTTCGCCGCTGTAAGTCATAAGCGCCTATCGCTCATAGGCGTAGGGCGGGGACCTGACGGAAGTCGGAAATATGTCCAACCCCACGTCACGGACGACCAGCTCAAAGGTGTCAGAACCGCCGTGCTGTGCGCCCTAAGCCTTCAGCGGTTGACAGCGCATCTTTAGAGTCCCAAATTCATGTCCGTCCCCGCTCTGCTAATGCATCGGGCTTTGAGACCACTTCGCTTGACGGGGTGGCGGGCTTCAGAAGGCGATGACAAGCCGCTGAAGCTGTCGAATATCAGGGCGCGCCCCGTTCGGGACGCGCCCTTTGTCATTCCCGGCCTATTCGTAGCCGTGGGCGGCTTCGTTGATCACCTGGGACGGCATGGACGAGAAGTCCACGGCGATGGGATTGGCGACCTTGGCCTGATAGGTCCGCAGCACGTGCGTCATGCGACGGCGCACCTCGCGTTCGGCCTCCGTGCCGGTGTCGAGCGCCAGGGGCGCCAGGCAGAAGTCAATGATGGCTTCGGTTCGGGTCAGCGGTTCCATTTGGGCGGTTCCTTTTCGGGTTAAGCCGCGTGGGTGAACTGGGCGGTCTCGGTCGAGTCCTTCAGCGCCGTCGTCGAGGACGTGCCGTTGGAGATGACCGTGGCGACCTGGTCGAAATAGCCGGTGCCGACTTCGCGCTGGTGGCGCGTCGCGGTGTAGCCGATGGATTCGTTGGCGAACTCGCGCTGCTGCAGTTCGGAATAGGCCGCCATGCCGCGATCGCGATAGCCGTCCGCCAGCTCGAACATCGCGTTGTTCAGACTGTGGAAGCCGGCCAGGGTCACGAACTGGAACTTGTAGCCCATGGCCCCCAGCTCGCGCTGGAACTTGGCGATGGTGGCGTCGTCCAGCCTGGCCTTCCAGTTGAAGGAGGGCGAGCAGTTGTAGGCCATCAGCTTGCCCGGATGCTTCTTCTGGATCGCTTCGGCGAACCTCTTCGCATCGTCCAGATCCGGATGGCTGGTCTCCCACCACAGCAGGTCGGCGATATTGGCGTAGGACAGGCCACGCGCGATGCAATGATCCAGACCCGTGCCTTCCTTCAGGCGGAAGAAGCCCTCAGGCGTGCGGTTGTCGCGGTCGATGAAGGGCTGGTCCCGCTCGTCGATGTCCGAGGTGATCAGCTGGGCGCTTTCGGCGTCGGTGCGGGCGACCGTGATGGTCGGCGTGCCCATGACGTCGGCGGCCAAACGCGCCGCGACCAGATTGCGCTCATGCGCCTGGGTCGGAATCAGCACCTTGCCGCCCAGGTGGCCGCACTTCTTCTCGGACGCCAGCTGGTCCTCGAAGTGGACGCCGGCGGCGCCCGCCTCGATGAAGGCCTTCATGATCTCGAAGCTGTTCAGCGGCCCGCCGAAGCCGGCCTCGGCGTCAGCGACGATGGGGACGAACCAATCGCGTTTCGCGCCGCCCTCGGCGTGCTCGATCTGGTCGGCGCGTTGCAGGGTGCGGTTGATGCGGCGGCACAGTTCCGGCGCGGCGTTGGCCGGATACAGCGACTGGTCGGGATACATGGCCCCGGCCGTATTGGCGTCGGCCGCGACCTGCCAGCCCGACAGATAGATGGCCTTCAACCCGGCGCGGACCATCTGCATGGCCTGGTTGCCGGTGACCGCGCCCAGGGCGTTGATGAAGGGCTCGTCGTGCAGCAGCTGCCACAGGCGGTTGGCGCCGCGCTCGGCGAGCGTATGGGTGACCGGCACCGACCCGCGCAGGCGCAGGACGTCTTGCGGCGTATAGGGGCGCTCGATGCCGTCGAAACGGCCGGCGGGCGAAGGAACCAGGTCGGCGAAGGTGGTCATGGTCGAACTCGGTCTCTGGAGGGCGCGGCCGCAGCCGCCGTCTCGGAGACAAGAACACGCGTAAGTCACGAATGACACAGCATCACCCGGCTCATTGATGTCACTTTGTCACATCATGACTTTGCATCATCGGTCATGTTGTGACATTCTGCAGCCATGGACGCCTCCGCTGATCGCAAGCTTTTCCTCGGCGCCCGGCTGAAGCGGCTGCGGCGCGACCTGGCCCTGACCCAGACGTCGATGGCCGCCGATCTGGGGGTTTCCCCTAGCTATCTCAATCACATAGAGCGCAACCAGCGCCCCGTTTCGGCCCAGCTGCTGCTGCGGCTGGCCGAAACCTACGACGTCGATCTGCGCAGCCTGAACCAGGGCGGCGCGGCGGACGAAGCCCGTCTGACCGAGATCCTGGCCGACCCCCTGTTCAAGGGCCTGTCCGCCCCACGCCACGAACTGGTGCAACTGCTGGAGGAGGCGCCGGGCGTCGCCGACGCCTTGCTGCGGCTGTATCAGGCCTTCGACGACGGCCGCACCCGGGCCCGCGCCGCCGCCGAAAACGGCGAAGGCCTGGTCGAGACCAGCCCCGCTGAATGGGTGCGCGAATATATCCAGTCTCGCGGCAACCACTTCCCCGAACTGGACCAGATGGGCGAGGCCCTGGCCGAGGCCCTGGCGGCCGAGGCGCCGGCCCACGCCGACGGCTTCGAACCCGCCGCCCGCCAGCGGCTGGCGGCCAAACACGACCTGGGCGTCCGCACCCTGCCGGCCGAGGTCATGGTGGAATGGACCCGCCGCTACGACCTGCACCGCCGCCGCCTCTTGCTGTCCGAAACCCTGGGGCCGTCGTCGCGCGCCTTCGCCATCGCCTATCAGCTGGCCCTGGTCGAACACGGCCCGGCCCTGAACGACATGGTCCAGGCCGCGAACGCCCCAGACGGACCGACGCGGTCCCTGCTGAAGGTCGCCCTGACCAACACGCTCGCAGCCGCGACCCTGATGCCCTACGCCGCTTTCCAGCGGACGGCGGAGGAGACGGGTTATGACCTGGCGCGGCTCCAGGCCCGGTTCGGGGTCAGCTATGAACAGGCGGCGCATCGGCTGACGACCTTGTCGCGGCCGACGGCGCGGGGCGTGCCCTTCTTCCTGATGCGGGTGGATCAGGCCGGCAACATCTCCAAACGCTATGCGGCCGGCGCTTTTCCCTTCTCGCGCTTCGGCGGCGCCTGCCCGCGCTGGCGGCTGCACTCGGCCTTTCGCACCCCCGGCCGGATCATCACCCAGATCATCGAGACGCCCGCCCAAGACGGAAAGCCCGGCGGCCGCTGGTTCACCTTCGCCCGCACGGTCGAACGCCAGGGCCAGGACGGGTACGGCGAGACCCACGACCTGGCCGTCGGTCTGGGCTGCGAGCTGCGCCACGCCCACCGGCTCGCCTATGCCCACGGCCTGGATCTGGAGCGGCCTGAGGTCACCCCCATCGGCCCCGCCTGCCGCCTGTGCCACCGCCACCCCTGCGCCGAACGCGCCGCCGCGCCGATCGACCGGCCGCTGGCCGTGGACGACTGGTCAAAGTCGGTCAGCCCCTATCCATTCGCGGCGATGTGAGTTCACAACCACTCATAGCTGTGACATGGTTGAGTCATGGCCGATCACGTCCTGACCCTGCCCCTGACCGACGCGGCGCTTGAGCGGCTCAAGGTCGCTGCGCGCGCGGCGGGTATGGAACCGGAGGCCTATGCCGTCGCACTCCTGGACAGGGCGCTCGCGAGCGGGCGTGACGCCCCCTCCGGCGACTTCGAAGTCCGAGAGAAGGACGCCGCCTTCATCGTGGACAGCCCAGAGCCTTGGCCTCCGACCACGCCTTACGACACCACCGAGGCCAAACGTCGGCTGGCTGAGTACGACCGCACCGGCAATTTCGTCGAGTTCGAGGACTGGGCGGCGGATTTCGAGGCTGAGATCGAGGCCATGTTGAAGGCCAAGGCTTGAAAATACGGCTGTCGCTCGATGCGATTCAGGATCGCCGACGGGTCATCGGCTTTCTGCGGGGCGTCAATCCAAACGCCGCCCGACGAGCAGGCCATACCATCACCCGGTCCATAGGCCGACTGGCGGAGACCCCGATGATCGGGATCGACCTGGACGGTCTACGCCACCTCTACATCCCCTTCGGCGCCAGCGGCTACGTCGTCCAATACCGGGTCGATGCGGACGTGGTCGTGGTCGCCCGCATCTTCCACGCCCGCGAAGAGCGCTGAGGCCCCAAAAACCTCAGTGGCTCAGCAGCAGCCAGGATTGGCTGCGGTTCAGCAGGGCCTGGGTGACGCCGCCCAGCACCCATTCGCGCATCCGCGAATGGCCCCAGGCGCCGCAGACGATCAGATTGGCCCCCATCTGTTCGACCAGGGCCAGGATACGGTCGCCCGCCGGGCGTTCATCCCGCACCTTGGCCTCGCTTTCGGCGACGACGCCGTGACGGCGCAGCCAGGCGGCGACGTCGGCGACCCGCGCGGCGGCGGCGGCGGCGTCGGCCGAGGCGCAGATCTCGACCACCTTGACCTCGCGCGCCTGTTTCAACAGCGGCAGGGCGGCGGCGACGGCCCGCTGGGCCTCGCGTCCCTCCTTCCACGCCACCAGTACGACCCCATCGACCGGCGCGGCCTGGGCGTGAGGCGGGGCGACCAGGACCGGCCGGCCGATATTCATGATCAGATCGCCCGCGTCCGGCGCGCGATAGGGCAGCCGTCCGGCGTCACGCCCCACCAGGATCAGGTCCGCCGCGCGGGCGTGGTGCGTGACGCACGAGGCGGGATAGCCGGTCTCGGACCGCCATTCGTGGGCGATGCCGGTGTCCTTCAGCGCCTCGAGGAAACGGGTCTTGGCGGCGTACAGTTCGCCGTCCGCCTGATCCCGCCGCAGGGTCAGGATTTCCCCGGCCATGCCCCCGGCGACATAGGCGTCCACCAGCGGCGGCTCCGGCTCGCTGACGGATATGCCGATCAGGGCGGCGTCATGAATGGCGGCGAGGTCGCGCGCGAAACCGATCCGCGCGACATTGTCGGGTTCGTCGTCCACATAGACCATCAGGCTCGCATAGGTCATGGCGATGCTCCTTGTTGCCATCGCCTGAATGCGCCCTTCGACGCCTGCTCGCCTTGATCCGCATCAAAATCTTCAGCTCAGGATCACCCGGCCGTTCTCGAGGCGGAAGGCGACGCCGGTGCGCTGGAACAGGCGGGCGATGACGGCGGACGGGTCGGCGACGCCCTGGTCCAGCAGGGTCGAGATGTCGTTGGCCAGGGTGGGATCGCGCGACAGGCGGGTCAGGGCGCCCAGCCATTCACCACGGGTCAGGACGCCGTCCGCATTGTTGCGGCGCTGGAATTCGGCGACCACATCGAAGAAGTCGCCGCCGCCGGCGCGTCGCTCCGCCGCTTCGATGACCATCCCCCACACCGCGCCGCAGGCGTAATAGGCGCGGTTGTCGCCCCGGTCCCCGGCCAAGGACACCGGCTTGCCCGCCGCCAGGGTGACGCAGTCATCCACCTCGCGTTGCAGTTCGGCCCGGTCGTCATAGGCGGGGTCCATGGCCTTCAGGGCCCGCACCGCCATCAGGTCCGCGCCGCCCTCGGTGATCCAGGCTTCGCGGGCGTACTGGTAGCGCAGCCCCTGCGAGCCCAGCCAGAAATGCGCCGCCTCATGGCCGATGAACCAGTGGGCGCGGGCCAGGGCCTGGGCGTCGGGGTTCAGCACCCCCTCCCCTTCGAAATTCATCGAGATCAGGCCCGGCAGGACGCTGCCCCCCATGCTGGACAGGGCCTTGGTCGGGCCGGTCCAGCTGACCATCAGGGTCGGCGCCTCGCCCTGAGCCCGGCCCAGCCGCTGGGCGTAATAGGCCATGACGCGCGGGGTGAAACCGGCCAGTTCGTCGCCCAGCCAGCGCGGCAGGCCGGGGTCGATCACGGTGGTGATCCCCTCCCCCTGGCGCGTCGTCGCGTCGCCGAACAGGACATAGGTCTGGGCGTCCACCGCCGTGACCTGAGACTGGCGCTCGCCCTTGAACAGCACGGGGCCGGCGCGGTCGCGCCAGGTCACGCTGGCCGGACCGCCGGGCACATCGACGCCGTTGAGATCGCGCGGCAGGGCGCGGGCGGCGGCGGCGGACTCCAGAGGAATGACGTCGAACTGACCGGAAAACAGCGCCACCGTGCCGTCCGAAAACACCAGGCCCGGATCATATTCGGCCTCCAGGTCGCCGGGACGCGGCGTCATGACGATACGGACGTCGCGGGGCACAGGACCGCCGTCGGTCGAGCGCAGCACATCATAGTCGCCGATCCGCTCCAGCACGACGCCCGGCGTCTCGACCCGCCACCAGTCCGGCCGCCAGGGCTGGCGGCTTTCGCGCAGCAGGGCCGACCGGAAGAAGGCCCAGGCCGGGGCGTCGCGATCCATCTGATAGTCGGCGGTCCAGCGGTCGCCGTCGCGTTGGACGGTGACGGCGACGCGGCCGTCCTCGGCCACAGGCGGGCCTTGAGGTCCGACGACGGCGGGAGAGGCGCAGGCGGCCACGGCCGAAAGGCCGATGAAGCCCGCGCAGATAAGGGCCGTCTTCAGACGCATGAAACTCTCCGATAGGTCAGGGCGGCCATAGCGACGACCGGCGACAGCGTCACCTTAAGCCTTCGTCATCCGCGGGCCGCGTCCAGAGCGCGTCCGGCCGCCGCCAGTTCCCCGGCCATGACCGCCTTCAGCCGCTGGGGCGCCAGGATCACCGCCTGTTCGCCCCAGGTGAACAGGTGCCAGGCCAGTTCACGCATGCCGGACGCCCGGAACCGCACGATCACGCCGCCGTCCGCCTGATCCTCGAACGTCTGGGTGGGGTGCCAGCGCCAGCTCTTGGCCTCGGCCGCGCCTTCAGGGGCGATGCGCAGGACCACCTCCTCGATCTCGTCCTGATAGATGCCGAACGACTGGCTGGCGAAGACGCCCAGGTCGAAGTCGGCGGGCGGGACCGCCACCCCCTCCTGCGGGGCGACGCTGCTCATCCGGTCCAGGCGAAAGGTCTGGATACGGCCGGTCTCGCGGTCGGCGGCGACCAGATAGTTGGCGCGGCCGAACATGACCCCGCACGGCGCGACGGCCCGCCGGCGCGGTTCGGCGCCCGGTCGGGAATAGGTGAAGCCCAGCGGCTGTTGCGCCAGCACCGCCCCGCGAATGGCGGTCAGCAGGCCTTCGTCGGCAGACGGACGCGGCCCGGCCTGGACGGCGATGGTCTCGGCCCGGACCAGGGCCTCCAGGTCCGGGGCCATCCGGTTCAGGGTGGTGGAGCGCATCGCCGCCTTCAGCTTGCGCTCCAGCCCCTCCAGCGCCGCCGCCCGCGCCGGTTCGCCCGCCGCGCGCAGGGCCGTGGCCGCCTTGGACAACTCCAACATCTCGGTCGAGGTCGGCGCCTGTTCAAAGGCCGACAGGCCGCCGCGAATACGCCAGCGTTTCGACGGCGGGTCCGACACCTCCTCCACCGTCGGAAACAGCATGAAGACGGCGTCGCGCATTCGCTCGGCGGTGCGCCGGCTGACGCGCATGTCGCGCGCCATTTCATCCAAGGTCAGGCCCTCGGCGCTGGCGGCCAGCCGCCGCGCCAAGTCGATCACCATGGCCGCCTTGTCGTGTCTCACCGTCGCTCCTGAACGATACGTCCGTTTCTGACGCATCAGTGCGCCATAACATCATCATCGACAAGAGGCCGACCGCTTCAGGAGATCATCAAATGGCTCGTTTCCAACCTACCCACGCCGTCAACGCCAACCGCTATCTGATCGTCCCGTGCGAAGCCGACGGCTCGTCGGACCTGGCCGTCATCTGGGATCGGCTGGAGGAACAGGTGGTGGACGTCATCTCCGCCGCCGCCATCGCCCGCTATTCGGACGAGGACGCCCTGTGGGACGAAGCCCGGTCGGACCCGGCGGAAACGCCCTGGCTGATGGCGGCCTGAACGCGTCTCAGGGCTCAGGCGACTTTGGGCTTGGTCCAGCGGTCGATCAGACACTGGGCCGGCCGTTCGACCTGATTGTGCGCCACGACCGCGATCACGACGATGAAGCCGAACAGACCCAGCGCGAACAGGTCGTTCAGCCAGACCGAGCCGAAATCGACGCGCCGCCCGCCGGGCAGCCAGTCCAGCTTGCGCGCGATGATCAGCATCACGGTCAGGATGAACATGTGGACCATGTAGATGGAGAAGGACCAGCGCCCCAGGGTCACCAGGGCCGGATGATCCAGCAGGCGCGACACCCGCCCCTCCTCGCCCGCGAACACCCAGACCAGGACGACGAAGACCAGGGTCACGGCCACCGTCACCGGCCCCTGGGCCCAGGCCACGAAGACGCAGGTTCCGACGACGGCCGCGATCTCCAGCCCCGTGGCCGCCAGCCCCTTCAGGCGCGGGATATTCATCCATAGACCCTGCAACAGGCAGCCCAGGAAGAAGCCGTAGACCGCGCGCGGCACGGCGAAATCATAGGTGGTGTTCATCCAGCGCCGGGCATAGCTGACCACCAGAACCCCGCCGACGATGGCCAGAACCAGGCCGATCCAGCGGAACCGCTTGGGCGCGACCAGCACCAGACCGGCGAAGATCAGATAACAGGCCCATTCCGCGCTCAGCGTCCAGGACGGGCCGTTCCAGGTCAGATGCGGATGGACGTGCCAGGCCTGGATCAGGGCCAGATTGGTGAAGATCGCCCACACCGACCGGTCCCCGGTAAACGGCGCCGCACTATCGAAATGGAAGGCCAGCCGCGCCAGCTCCAACCCGACATAGGCCGCCAGCATCAGCACGTGCATCGGCCAGATCCGCCCGAACCGCCGCACCATGAACCGCCCAGCGTCCGCCCCCGTCTTCAGCCGCTCGGCATAGGCATGGGCGATGACGAAGCCCGACAGGACGAAGAAATAATCGACGAACAGATAGGCGTGCTGAATGAAGTCCCAGGTCCGCCAATGGCTGGCCACCGGCATATGGAACATGACCACCAGAACCGCGCACACCCCGCGCAGGGAATCGAGCGCCTCGAAACGGCGATGGGCGACGGGGGCGGGTTTGGATAGAGCGTTCACGGACGCGTGATAGCGCCGGTGCGGGCCGGGCGATAGGGGTTTCGGCGGTCGGCGAGACGATGGGCGGCGACGAGTGACAGCCTCCCTCCGCCCGTCATCCTAGGCCTTGTGCCTAGGATCCATACGCCCGGTGTTAAAAGCCGCGCCCCTTGCGGAGACGCCTGTGTTTATGGATCCTAGGCACAAGGCCTAGGATGACGAACGTGGGGCGTCACAGCCCCTTCACGATCCCCTCGACCATCTTCTTGGCATCCGCGAACAGCATCATGGTGTTGTCGCGGAAGAACAGCTCGTTCTCCACCCCCGCATAGCCCGAGCCCATGCCGCGCTTGATGAACAGAACGGTCCCGGCCTTCTCCACGTCCAGGATCGGCATGCCGTAGATGGCGCTGGTGGGGTCGGTCTTGGCGGCGGGGTTGGTGACGTCGTTGGCGCCGATGACGAAGGCGACGTCGGCGGTGGCGAACTCGGCGTTGATGTCCTCCAGCTCGAACACCTCGTCATAGGGGACATTGGCCTCGGCCAGCAGGACGTTCATATGGCCGGGCATGCGGCCGGCGACGGGGTGGATGGCGTATTTCACCTCGACCCCTTCCTCCTTCAGCTTGTCGGCCATTTCGCGCAGCGCATGCTGGGCCTGGGCCACGGCCATGCCGTAGCCGGGCACGATGATGACCTTGGAGGCGTTCTTCATGATGAAGGCGGCGTCCTCGGCCGAGCCCTGTTTGACGGGCCGGGTCTCCTTGGCGCCGGCCGGACCGGCCGCCGCATCCGCGCCGCCGAAGCCGCCCAGGATGACGCTGATGAAGCTGCGGTTCATGCCCTTGCACATGATGTAGCTCAGGATAGCGCCCGACGACCCGACCAGGGCGCCGGTGATGATCAGGGCGATATTCTCCAGCGTGAAGCCCAGGGCCGCCGCCGCCCAGCCGGAATAGGAGTTCAGCATCGACACCACCACGGGCATGTCGGCGCCGCCGATGGGGACGATCAGGGTCGCGCCCAGCACCAGGGCGATCAGGAACACACCCCAGAAGGCCCAGGTCGCCGACCCGCCGGTGCCGATCAGAATCCCGATCAGGAAGACCAGGCCGAGCGCCAGGCCGACATTGATCAGGTGCCGCGCCGGCAGGAGAATGGGCGCGCCGCTCATGTTGCCGTTCAGCTTGGCGAAGGCGATGACCGAGCCGGTGAAGGTGATGGCCCCGATGGCGACGCCCAGCGACAGTTCGACGATCGACAGGGTCTTGATGCCCGTCCCGTCCTCCGACAGAATTCCAAACGCCTCGGGCGCATAGACGGCGCCGATGGCGACCAGGCAGGCGGCCATGCCGACCAGGCTGTGGAAGGCGGCGACCAGTTGCGGCATGTCGGTCATGGCCACGCGCCGCGCGATCAGGGCGCCGGCCCCGCCGCCGACCACGACCCCGCCCGCGATCAGGGCCAGGGTGACCTTGTCCAGCGCCCCGGTGGTCCCCAGGGTCAGCAGGGTCACGCCGATGGCCAGGGCCATGCCGATCATGCCGTAGGTATTGCCCCGTCGGCTGGTCTCGGGGCTGGACAGGCCGCGCAGCGACAGGATGAACAGGACGCCCGAAACCAGATAGGCCAGTGCGGCCAGCGATGCGTTCATCACGCCCCTCCCCTCAAGACGTGCGCGCCAACCGCCACAGGGCGGCGGCGATGAACAACGGGCCGATGAAGAACAGGGCCCATTCGAAGACGCCCAACGGCCGGTCCTGGGTCACGACCCGGACCAGAATGGCCGAAAAGACAAAGGCGATGCCGCAGTCGTGCAGCCGCTGACGCTTGATCGGAACCTTGGTCCCGAACCAGCCGTACAGCCACAGGCCGAACCCCAGGCCGGTGGCGACCCAGGAGCCCCCGACGGCGATCTGCGCGGCGTCGGTCATGCGGCGCTCTTGGGAGCCGGCCGCTCCTTCTTCTTGTACATGGCCAGCATCCTACGGGTGACCATGAAGCCGCCGAAGATGTTGACGCTGGCCAGGGTCACGGCCAGCACGCCCGCGCCCTTGGCGATCCAGGCGCTGGGGCCGGTGACGTCGCCCGACACGGCGGCCGCCGCGATCAGGCCGCCGACGATGATGACGCTGGACACCGCATTGGTCACGGCCATCAGCGGCGTGTGCAGGGCCGGGGTCACGCTCCAGACGACATAATAGCCGACGAAGATGGCCAGGACGAAGATGGCCAGGCGGAAGACGGTGGGATCGACGTGTTCCATGATTACCTTTCTCCCTCCCCGGCACGGGGAGGGTGGCTGACGCGAAGCGTCAGACGGGTGGGGGCGGCGCAGAATCTGGTGGAACGCGCGGCCTGCGGCCGCTCCCACCCGGTCGTCGCTGACGCGCCGACCACCCTCCCCGGAACGGGGAGGGAGAGGGTTTCGTTCGCCGTCATCCCCTAACCCCCTCATGCACCACGGCCCCGCCGTGCGTCACCACGGCCGCCTTCAGGATCTCATCCTCCAGATCCACCGCCAGAACCCCGTCCTTGACCATCAGCCCCACGAAGGCCGACAGGTTGCGGGCGTAGAGGGCGCTGGCGTCGGCGGCGATGCGGCCGGGCAGGTTGGACCAGCCGACGATGGTCACGCCGTTCGCGGTGGTCACCACCTCGTTCAGCTTCGAGCCCTCGACATTCCCCCCCGCCTCGACCGCCAGGTCGACGATGACCGAGCCCGGCTTCATCGAGGCCACATGGGCCGCCGTCAGCAGGACCGGGGCGGCGCGGCCGGGGATCAAGGCGGTGGTGATGACGATGTCCTGTTTGACCACATGGCTGGCGGTCAGTTCGGCCTGTTTGGCCTGATATTCGGGCGACATCGGCTTGGCGTAGCCGCCGGCGGTCTGGGCGTTCTTGAACTCCTCGTCCTCGACGGCCAGGAATTTGGCGCCCAGGCTCTCGACCTGTTCCTTGGTGGCGGGACGAACGTCGGTGGCGGTGACGACGGCGCCCAGACGCCGCGCCGTGGCGATGGCCTGAAGCCCGGCGACGCCCACGCCCATGATGAAGCATTTGGCGGCGGCGACCGTGCCGGCCGCCGTCATCATCATCGGGAACCCCTTGCCATAGGCGTAGGCCGCTTCGATCACCGCCCGATAGCCGGCCAGATTGGCCTGGGACGACAGCACGTCCATGACCTGGGCGCGGGTGATGCGGGGCACGAACTCCATGGCGAAGGCGGTGGCGTTGGCGCCGCGCAGGGCCTCGACCGTGGCCTTGTCGCGCCAGGCGTCCAGCATGGCGACCACGATCGCGCCGGGTTTCAGGGCGCTGGTCTCCTGGGCCGTGGGGCCGCGCACCTTCAGCACGATGTCGGCGCCGTCCAGCACCGCGCGGGTGTCCGGCTTCACCGCCGCGCCGGCCGCGACATAGTCCGCATCGGGAATGGAGGAACCCAGGCCGGTCCCCGCCTCGACCGAGACGGTCGCGCCCAGGGCGATCAGCTTCTTGACCGTCTCGGGCGTGACGGCGCAGCGCGTCTCGCCTTCGCGACGTTCACGGGTGACGGCGATAGCGACAGCCAAGCGAATCCCCTTGTTCTTCTTTGGGACACGAGACTAGGCCGGTTCCGAGCGCGCCGTCAAAGCGCGTCGTTCTTTCGCCCGCCAGGCGGACCCTCAGTGACCGGCGTCAGCCTTGGGCTTCAGGGCGACGAAGCCCACGCCGCCCAGCACCACCGCGCCGACCAGGGCCGCCACCAGGCTGCCGCCCGGATGGAACCACAGCGTCAGGAAGACCAGCAGACAGGCCACGCCCAGCGAGCCCCATTTGGTCAGGTCCATGAACAGTTTGAACGTCGCCGCCTGTTCATTGATCTGCATCTCGCCCCGGACATAGGCGTTCGCATCCGCGTCGGCCTGGGCGGTGGCGGGGTTTTTGGCCTTGGCCATGAGAGCTCCCTGGGTCTAATCGTTGGGGGGACTATAGCGCGGGTTCGGCCGGACGCCAGCCTCCTCGGCGACCGCCTCCGCCCCCAAAAAGTCGCCCCTCCCGGCCCAGCCCATCGTCATCCCAGCCCCCAACCGTCGTCATCCTAGGCCTTGTGCCTAGGATCCATACGCCCGGTGTCGAACGGGGTGCGCCGACTTCATACGCCTGTGTTTATGGATCCTAGGCACAAGGCCTAGGATGACGGGAACGAGAGGAAGCCCCCCAACCTCACCCCAACGCGTCGAACTGATCCACCAACCGTTCCAGCCGCTTGCAGCCCACGCTCCAGAAGGCCGGGTCGCGCGGATTGAGGCCGAAGGGCTTCAGCGCCTCGACATAGGTCTTGGCCCCGCCCCCGGCCAGCAGGTCGCGATACAGCGGCGTGAACCCCGTCGGATCGGCCCGCCGCGCCTCCATCAGCGCCGCCACCAGCAGGTCGCCGAAGGCGTAGGCGTAGACGTAGAAGGGCGAATGGACGAAGTGGCTGACATAGGCCCACCAGTGCTCATACCCGGGGTTCAGCGTCACCGCCGGGCCCAGCGAGGCGCCCATCTCGGTCAGCCACAGCTCGTTGATCCGCTGCTGCGAGACCTCGCCCTTCTGGCGCTCGTCATGGAAGCGGGTCTCGAACCGGTGGAAGGCGATCTGGCGCACCACGGTGTTCAGCCCGTCCTCGATCCGCCCGGCCAGCAGGCCGCGCTGCTCGCGCTTGGGCGCCGTCGCCAGCAGACGATCAAACGTCAGCCCCTCGGCGAAGATGGAGGCGGTCTCGGCCAGGGTCAGGGGCGTGTCGGCCAACAGGGTGCCCTGGTCCGCCGCCAGGGTCTGGTGCACCCCGTGGCCCAGTTCGTGGGCCAGGGTCAGGACGTCGCGCCGCTCGCCCATCCAGTTCAGGAAGACATAGGGGTGGCGGTCGGCGGTGACCGGATGGGCATAGGCGCCCGACTGTTTGCCCGGCCGGGCGCGGCCGTCGATCCACGGCTTGTCGAAGAAGCCGGCGGCCCGCTCGGCGAAGTCGCCGCCCAGGTCCGAGAAACTGTCCAGCACGATCTCGCGCCCCTGGGTCCAGGTGAAGGCGCGCGGGGCGGTGGTCTCGATCGGGGCGTTGCGGTCCCAGTGGTCCAGCCGCGCCTTGCCCATGGCCTTGGCCTTCAGCGCATAATAGCGGTGCGACAGCTGCGGATAGGCGGCGGCGACGGCCTCGGCCATGGCGTCCACCGCCTCGCCGTCGACCTCATTGCCCAGGTGGCGGCCGTCGGCGGGCCGTTTGAAACCGCGCCAGCGATCCTCCATCGCCTTGTCGGCGGCGACCGTGTTCAGCACCAGGGCCAGGGTCGGGGCGCGGGCGGCCAAGGCCTCCGACAGGCCCTCGGCGGCGGCCTTGCGGCGCGCGGGCTTGGCGTCCGACAGCCGGTTCAGGGCCTCGGCCAGGGTCAGGCTCTCATTCCCGGCCTTCGCCCTAAGGGCCGCCAGCTGTTCGTCGAACAGACGCGGCCATTGGGCCGTGATCGGGCCGCGTTCGGCGATGAAGGTCTCCAACTCGCTCGACAGCTCGTGCGGCTTCATCGCCCGCACCCGCCGCAGCCACGGCCGCCAGCGCGATGCGCCGGCGTGGGCGGTCAGCGCGGCCTCCAGGGCGGCGTCGTCGATCTGGTTGATCTCCAGCGTCAGCCAGACGGTCGGGGTGGCGATGGCGGTGATCTTCTCGCGCACATCGGCCTCGAACCCCTGCGCCCCCGCGTCGTCCCGCGCCGTCGAGGCGGCCAGGAAGGCGTAGGCGCCCAGGGCGCCCAGCACGTCGGACGCCTGTTCATACAGGCTGATCGCCCGATCCAGCGCGGCGCCCAAGGCGGCCGGATCGCCCCCCTGCCCCGCCAGCCGGCCTTGCAGGCCGTTCAGCTCGTCCACCAGGGCGCGGGCCTTGGCCAGGTCGGCGGCGATCCGGACGTCGTCGCGTGAACCATAGAGGTCGGTCAGGTCCCACAGCGGGGCTTCCGCAGGTTCTGACTGGGGCGGGGCTTTGAAGGGGGCGTTCATGCCGCCTTTGTGGGGGCGCGGCGAAGCCGATGCAACGGCCGCAAGCCGCCAGACGCCGCGCGCAGATCGTCGCAATCAGATCCCCTCACCCAGGAGATCCCAAATGACCTACCGTATCCATGCCCTTCCCCTTGAGCCCTTCGCGCCCTATTTCGCCATGTCCGATAAAGACTTAGCCGCCGCCGGCGCGCGCCGCTGGGTCGCCGACGCCCCCGGTCGCGCCCCCTGCCGGGTCAGTCTGCGCGACGCCGACGCCGGCGAAGCCCTGGTGCTGGTCAATCACGCCCATCTGACCGACCCGACCTCGCCCTATCGCGCCTCCGGCCCGATTTTCGTGCGCGAGTCGGCGGTGGAACAGGCGCCGATCACAGGCCCGGCGCCGGAGATGCTGACCAAACGGCCGCTGTCGCTGCGCCTCTATGACCGGCGCAACCTGATGCTGGAGGGGCTGGTGATCGACGGCGCCGATCTGGACGCGCGCCTGGCCGAGGCGTTCGACCATCCGGCCCTGGACCAGGTCCACATCCATTTCGCCCCGCGCGGCTGCTATCTGGCGCGCGCCTGCCGGATCGAGGCGACGCTTCCCTGAACGCCCCCGCTGCGGTTAGATGGCGCGCCCACTCGGGCTCCGAGCCGGGCGAAGGGGCGCGTCATGACCACCGAAGCGGCGAATATTCTCGGCACGGGCTGGGGCGGGACCACGCCGGACGGCGACCGCCGCCGTATCGCCATCGTGCGGCTGACCGTCGGTCTGTTGCAGGGCATCGTCCTGTACCTGCTGCTGCGCGCCACCGAGGGCGACAGCGCCAGCTGGTCGCAACGCCATCCCGACCTGTTCGCCCCATCCCTGCTGACCGCCCTGTTCCTGCCCGCCGTCCTGCTGACCGGCGTCGGCAAGCTGCGGCTCTGGGTCTATGTCGTCTGGAGCCTGATCGCGGGGGCGGCGCTGGCCTTCCTGGCCTGGCACGACATCGCCCGCCAGGCCGACGGCGCGCGCGAGGCGACCTTCCCCCTGTTCGTCTTCGCGGCGGCGGCCCTGTTCATCGCCCATCATCTGGTCGTGCCGGCGGACCGTGAGCGTCGGCTGGTTGCGCCCTTCGCCGCCTATTTCGACGCCGCCTGGATGGCGGGGGTGCAGGGTGTGCTGTCCGTCGGCTTCGCCGGCGCCTTCTGGCTGCTGCTTCTGCTGGGAGCGGCCCTGTTCAAGATCATCGGGCTCAGCTTCCTCAGCGACCTGCTGGAAAAGGGCTGGTTCACACTGCCCCTGACCGGCCTGGCCTTCGCCACAGCCGTGCATCTGACCGATGTGCGCGACGGCCTGATCCGGGGCGTACGGACCGTCGCCCTGATGCTGTTGTCCTGGCTTCTGCTGGTGATCACCGTGTTGGTCGGCGGCTTCCTCGCGGCCCTGCCCTTCACCGGTCTGGGCGGCCTGTGGCAGACGGGCAGCGCGACGGCCCTGGTCCTGTCGGCGGCGGCGGCCCTGATCGTGCTGATCAACACCGCCTATCAGGACGGCCGTCCCGACCATCGCCCTCCGGTGGTCCTGCGCTACGGCGTCCGGGTCGCCTCAGCCCTGATCGCGCCCCTGATCGCCCTGGCCTTCTGGGGCCTGGCGCTGCGCATCGGCCAGCACGGGCTGACGCCGGATCGGATCATCGCCACGGCCTGTGCTGTGATCGGCGCGGTCCATGGCCTGGGCTATCTGTTCGCCGCCTTGCGCCCCGGCCCCTGGATGAAGCCGCTGGAGCCGACCAACATCCTCGCCGCCGTCCTTTCGGTCGCCGTCATCCTGGCCCTGTTCAGCCCCATCGCCGACCCGGCGCGGCTGTCGGTTGCGGATCAGGTCGCGCGGCTGGAGCGCGGGGCGGTTAAGCCTCAGGATTTCGACTATGAATTCCTGCGGTTCGACAGCGGCAAGGCGGGGCTGGCGGCTCTAGATCGCCTGACCCGCTCCGAGAATCCACAGGTGGCCCAATACGCGCGGGAAGCCCGCGCCAAGACCAACCGCCACGCCTTTGATCTGGGCGACCCCGCCGTTGCCGCAGCGACGGCGCGCAAGGTCCGACTGGAGCCCGCGCCCGGCCAGCCGCCGGTCCCCGACAGCTTCACCGCTCAACTGGGGCGTCTGGAGCCGGTCTTGCGCGGCTGCGCCGGCGCCGCCCCATGCCGCACCCGCGCCCTGGACCTGAACGGCGATGGCCGCGATGACCTGCTGGTCGCCACGCACGGCGTCATCATGGCCTTCATTCAAGAGCCGGACGGGCGGTGGTTCGAGCACGCGCGCTATAGTTCAGCCTGCTTTACCCCAGGAACAGATTTGGGCGCGGCCCTGGCCGAGGGCCGGATCGGCACGCGCGCGGCGCGCCTGCCTGACCTCACCTTGAACGGCGCGCCTCTGGACGCGGAAGTCTCGACCGGTTGCCCCAGTGCGACGCCCCGTTAACCCCCCGCTCACCACGCCCTCTCACCCGATTTTCACCTCGTCCCCCTAGAAATCGTCCCGAAACGGGCCAGTCCGATCCACGGGCGGCCCCTCGGTGATGACAAGGGACGCCCCATGGCCAAGACCGTTCTGGTGGTCGACGACGATCCGACCCAGCGCCGCCTGTTGCAGGCTGTGCTCGAACGCGACGGTCACGCCGTGGTCCATGCGGCCGGCGGCGGCGAGGCCATCGACCGGATGACGCGCGGCGGCGGCGCCGACGTCATCCTGCTCGACATGGTCATGCCCGAGATGTCGGGTCTGGAGTGCCTGGCCGAGCTGCGCAGCGCAGGCTTGACCACCCCGGTCATCGTCCTGACGGCCAACGGCGGCATCGACACCGTGGTCAAGGCCATGCAGGCCGGCGCCCAGGACTTCTTCGTCAAGCCGGTCGGGCCCGAACGCCTGCTGGTCGGGGTGCGCAACGCCCTGAAGCTGGATCAACTGACCGCCGAGGTCGGCCGGCTGACCAAACGGGCGCAGGGCCGCGCCAGCTTCGACGACATCATCGGCGACAGCGCCCCCATGCGGATGGTCAAGGCCTTCGGCGCCCGCGCCGCCAAATCCTCCATCCCCGTCCTGATCACCGGCGAAAGCGGCGTCGGCAAGGAGGTCATCGCCCGCGCCCTGCACGGCGCCAGCGACCGGGCCGGCAAGCCCTTCGTCGCCGTCAACTGCGGCGCCCTGCCCGCCAATCTGGCGGAATCCATCCTGTTCGGCCACGAGAAGGGCGCCTTCACCGGGGCGGTCGACAAGACCCTGGGCAAGTTCCGCGAGGCCGACGGCGGCACCCTGTTCCTGGACGAGATCGGCGAACTGCCGCTGGACCTCCAGGTCAAGCTGCTGCGCGCCCTGCAAGAGAGCGAGATCGATCCGGTCGGCGGCAAACGCCCGGTCAAGATCGACGTCCGCATCGTCTCGGCCACCAATCGCGACCCCGCCCAACAGGTCCGGGACGGCGCCTTCCGCGAGGATCTGTTCTATCGGCTGAACGTCTTCCCGATCGAGGCCCCGTCCTTACGCGAACGCAGCGAGGACATCCCGGCCCTGGTCGATCATTTCATCGCCCGGTTCAACGCCGAGGAAGGCAAGCGGATCATGGGCTGCGCGCCCGAGACCCTGGCCATGCTCCAGGCCTTCGACTGGCCCGGCAATGTGCGCCAGCTCGAAAACGCCGTGTTCCGCGCCATCGTCCTGTCCGACTCGCCCTTCCTGCAACCCTATGATTTCCCGTCCATCTCGGGCGTGACGGCGCCCATGCCGGACACGGCCCCCGCCCCGGCCAACGCCGCCCCGTCCTACACGGACCTGCCGCCCCTGCCGGAACAGCCGATCCGCATCCTGGACGACCGCGGCCATCTGCGGACGCTGGAAGACATCGAACGCGACCTGATCCAGCACGCCATCGAGGTCTACGCCGGCCACATGTCCGAAATCGCCCGCCGCCTCGGCATCGGCCGCTCCACCCTGTACCGCAAGGTCCGCGAACAGGGGCTGGAGGGGCAGCTGAAGGAGGCGGGGTGAGCGTCACTCGCCTGATTCCAGCCGCTTCAAAAACGCCTTCACACTCCCCTCACCGTCATCCTCGGGCTTGACCCGAGGATCGGGCGCCCAGCCGCACAGACTGGGGTAGAGATCGACCCACTCAGGGTTCGTCCGCTCGATCAATTCGAGCTTCCACACGCGATTCCAACGCTTCAGCGCCTTCTCTTTGCGGATAGCGGCCGTGACCAGCTCGAACTGCTCGTACCAGACCAGCAGACCACAACCATAGCGACGTGCGAAGCCTTCGAACGCGCTGTTCCGGTGTTGATGGCCGCGTTCATACAGGTTCGAGGTCATGCCGATGTAAAGGACGCCGTGCGGACGGCTGGCCTCGATATAGGTCGCGATGAAAGGTCGGCGCTCACTCATCAACGCTGAGTTGCGGACAACCCGATCCTCGGGTCAAGCCCGAGGATGACGATCTATTGGAGATCTTTTGGCTTCCTCCCCCACCGCCGCTTCGGCTCCTCCCCCTTCGCCTTGGCGGTGATCTCCTTCAGCTTGCGGCCTTGCATGGCCGACAGGGCCTGACCGGGCGCGCCCTTTTCGGGGTCGGCGAAGGCGCGGCCGTGGGTCTTGACCCGGTCGCTGACGGACTCAAGGAACTCCCCCTCCCATTCGGACAGAGAAACGCCCGCCTTCTCTGCCGAGCGGCGGGCGCGTTTCAAGGCGTTGAGTGCGGCGCGTTTCGCCGCTTCGCGCTGGACTTCGAAGGGGCTGGGCGGAGCTTTCTTAGGCGCGCTATCGCCCTTCGGGCTGCTTGAGCGCGTCTTGAACCCGCCATCGCCCTTCGGCCCGCTTGAGCGCGAAAGCCCGCCGCCTGGCTTGAAGGGGGTGCGCTTCAAGCCGGGTCAGCCTCAGATCTCGCCGAGGGCCGACAGATAGAGGTCCAGGATGGCGTCCTCTTCCTGGCGTTTGGCCTTGTCCTGCTTGCGGATGCGGATGACCTTGCGCAGGATCTTGACGTCATAGCCCTCGCCCTTGGCCTCGGCGAAGACCTCCTTCATGTCGGTCATGACGGCCTGCTTGTCTTCCTCGAGGCGCTCGAGGCGCTCGATGATGGTGCGCAGCCGGCCCTGGGCCGTCGCGGTCAGAACGTCGGACGAGGCGTCGAAGGCGGCGTCGTCAGCCATGGGGAATACTCCAAAAATCAAGCGCGGACGCTAACCATGCCGAGAGGCGCGGCTCAACCGCCGAACACGAAAAAGGCCGCGGACAAAGCCCGCAGCCTGTGGATCGTCAGGGATTGTCGTTGCGCTATCGCCCTTTGGGCGACTTCAGCGCGAACCCTGCGTGCGCACGCCGCCGAGGCGGCGCGCTGCGAACGCAGCTTAGCCCTGCTTCGCCTTGAAGCGCGGGTCGGTCTTGTTGATAACGAAGACGACGCCCTTGCGACGCACGACCTTGCAGTCGCGGTGACGGGTCTTCAGGGACTTGAGCGAGCTGCGGACCTTCATGGTCGGACGTCCTGAGAGAAGCCAATAAGAAAGCCGCTGATCCGGGCGGATCGCGGCGGAGGCGGTCGTATAGAGAGCGGTCTTCCGAACGTCAACCCGCTACAAGGGAAATGAGCGGAAAAGCCAATCCCCGCCTGCCCGGCGGTCACTTTCCCCACCCCGTGCTCAAGTAGCGCGAAGCGCGATAGCACCCAAAACCATGTGCTCAAGTAGCCCAAAGGGCGATAGCACCAAAAATATGGAGGCCTGACCTCCGAGTCGAACGGAGGGTTTCCGGGGTTGCACGCCCGTTGCGTCGCCACTCCGCCATCAGGCCGTCAGAGCACACTGCGTGAATACGCCGCAGTCCGTTAGCGGGTCGATGAAATTGAGGGTTAACGACGCCACGGGGAGAGTCTTGCGGCGCCGCTTTCGCCCCACAGGCGCTTTATGACCCGCGAGTCGCATTCGCGCGTATGTCATTTCCCCTAATGGCTCAGGGGCTGTAGTCTGAATCTCATGCGCTTTTCCTATCGCCTGCTCCTGATCGTATCGGTCGCCGCCTGTGCGCCGATGTTGCCGGAACCGCCCGTCAGCCTGCCGACGCCGCAGCCCGAACCCGCCCCGCCGGTGGTCGTCGCGCCCCCGACGCCCCAGGCGCCGCCGCTGGCCGCCTATGACCAGCAGGGGTTCGAGGGTTGGAAACAGGGTTTCCTGGCGCGAAAGGGCGGCGCCCGACGCGCCGACTATGAGCGCGAACTGGCGGGACTGGCCCCCGACCCCTCGGTCGTGCGGCTGGACCGCAACCAGCCCGAATTCTCCAAACCCGCCGGCGCCTATGTCCAGAACGCCGTCACCGCCTCGCGAATCGCCCAGGCCAAGCAGCGGATCGACCGCGTGCCGTGGCCGGTGGTTCAGAAGTTCGGCGTGCCGTCCGAGATTCTGGTCGGGGTCTGGGCCCAGGAGAGCGCCTTCGGTCAGGTTCAGGGCGACTATGACGTCATCCGTTCGCTGGCGACCCTGGCCTATGACGGCCGCCGCCGCGACTGGGCCGAGGCCCAGCTGAAGGACGCGCTGGACATCGTCGTCGACGGCCGCCGCGAACGCGCGGGCCTGAAGGGCAGCTGGGCCGGGGCCATGGGCCAGACCCAATTCATGCCCGACAACTATCTGCGCCTGGGCGTCGATCAGGACGGCGACGGCAAGGTCGACATCTGGAACGACGACGCCGACGCCCTGGCCTCCGCCGCCAATCTGCTGGCCCAGGCCGGCTGGAAGCGCGGCCAGGGCTGGGGCTATGAGGTCACCCTGCCGACCGGCTTCAACTACGCCGAGGCCGAGGGGCCCAGGCACAACTGGGCCTATTGGGCGGCCAAGGGCGTGCGCCTGGCCCAGGGCGGAACCCCGAACGGGGCCGAGGCGCTGGAAGACGCGACCATCCTGCTGCCCCAGGGCGCCAACGGCCCGGCCTTCCTGGCCCTGCCGAACCATTATGTGATCCGGCGCTACAACAACTCGGTCTCCTACGCCCTGGCCATCGGCCTGACGGCGGACGGGATCATGGGCAAGCCGGGCGTGACCAAGGCCTGGCCCAACGACGCCTCCATGTCGCGCGAACAACGGATCGGCGCCCAGGCGGCCCTGACGCAAACTGGGCTATGACACCCAAGGCGTGGACGGGGTCATCGGAACCAACACCCGCACGGCCCTGCGCCGCTGGCAACAGGCCAACGGCCGCACCGCCGACGGCTATCTGACCGCCGCCCTAGCCGACGAACTGATCCGCAAGGCGAACTGAGCGGCACGAGATCACCTCCCCGTTCGCGCAGGCGAACGGGGAGGACAGGCGGGAGCGTCAGCGAACGCCAGGAGGGGGCGACTCGGTGTTTGAAGCTGGGTCGGTCATCCCCACCGCCAGAGTCGCCCCCGCCTGGTCGCAAGCGCGACCTGTCCTCCCCCCGCGCCTTCGCGCGCGGAGAGGTGACGCCGCCGCCTCACTCACCTCCCCGTTCGCGAAGGCGAACGGGGAGGACAGGCGGGAGCGTCAGCGAACGCCAGGTGGGGGCGACTCGGTGTCAGACGCTGGTCCCGTCATCCCCACCGTCGGAGTCGCCCCCGCCTGGTCGCAAGCGCGACCTGTCCTCCCCCCGCGCCTTCGCGCGCGGAGAGGTGAGCCAGCGCGCACAATGACGCTGCCCCGCGATCAACGATTTCAACGCCCTAACAGAATCTCATCCCCCGCTTCTCATCACCCCTCAAACCTCCCGCATAATCCTCTCATCCCCGCCGATGGGGAGGGCGTCGGATCCAGCGCCCTGACGGCGGCGGGGCTGTGGTCGAGCGATGAAGCCGGTGGGGAGGAGACCGCCGGGGTCCTTAGGGGCGGCGATGGATGCCGCCTCCTGCTCGCCGCACGCTTAGGAAAGCGGACCGCTGTCGATTTTCAATCGGCATGTCCGCCCCGGCGACGCCGTCGCAAGGCGGCCCGCCGATCCGGCAAGGCTCGAAGGCTAGGGCCGCCAGCCGGAGCGCGTGTGGAAAACGACCACGTGGGACGACGACTGCGCCGAAACGGTAACTAAAACTCCAAACCCCGGGTGCAGACCCGGCGTCCCACGCCCTCCCCAACTTCGCTGGTCGCCCGCGAAGGCGAAGCCGCTTGTCCGCGATCAGCCAAAGAAACCCCCGGAATCAACACTGCCTTAACCGTAAGGATTCACCATGCCCGTCTCACTGTTCCGAGGCCGCGTTCCATGTCCGAGCTCAACACCCCCGTCCTCGCCAAGGACGTCATTCACCGCGGCGACTGCATCGCCGTGCTGAAAAGCCTGCCCGACGCCTCGGTCGACATGGTCTTCGCCGACCCCCCCTATAATCTCCAGCTGGGCGGCGACCTGCTGCGTCCCGACAATTCCAAGGTCGACGCCGTCGATGACGACTGGGACAAGTTCGACAGTTTCGCCGAATACGACGCCTTCACCCGCGCCTGGCTGACCGAATGCCGTCGGGTGCTGAAACCCGAGGGTTCGATCTGGGTGATCGGCTCCTATCACAACGTTTTCCGCCTGGGCGCGGCGATCCAGGATCTGGGCTTCTGGGTGCTGAACGACATCATCTGGCGCAAGTCCAACCCGATGCCGAACTTCAAGGGCACCCGGTTCACCAACGCCCACGAGACCCTGATCTGGGCCGCCCGCTCGCGCGACCAGAAGCGCTACACCTTCAACTACGACGCCCTGAAGGCCTTCAACGAAGACACCCAGATGCGGTCCGACTGGACCTTCGCCCTGTGCACCGGCGAGGAGCGGATCAAGGACGCCGACGGCAAGAAGGCCCATCCGACCCAGAAGCCCGAGGCCCTGCTGCACCGCGTCCTGCTGTCGGCCACCCGCCCCGGCGACGTCGTGCTGGACCCCTTCTTCGGCACCGGCACCACCGGCGCCGCCGCCAAACGCCTGGGCCGCCACTATATCGGCATCGAGCGTGACGAGACCTATGCCGATGTGGCCCAGACCCGCATCGCCGCCGTCATTCCCGCCAATCCCGAAGACCTGATGGTCATGGGCTCCAAGCGCGCCGAGCCCAAGGTGCCCTTCGGCGCCCTGGTCGAGGCCGGCCTGCTGCACCCCGGCGACCGCCTCTATTGCCCCAAGGGGCGAGCGCGAGGCCCGCGTCCGCGCCGACGGTTCGCTGGTGTCCGGCTCGATGACCGGCTCGATCCACAAGCTGGGCGCCCTGTTCGAGAACGCCCCGGCCTGCAACGGCTGGACCTACTGGCGCTTCAAGACCGACCAGGGCCTGAAATCCATCGACGCCCTCCGCGCCGAGATCCGCGCCGGGATGCAATAGGCCGTCAGATCAGGGCCGGTTCGCCGGCCCGATCCAGCGCCCCACGATCCAGGGCCTTGGCGAAGACCGTGGGCAGAGCCGCCCGCGCCGCCTCGAGCCCCAGCCACTGATAGCCCCCTTCCGCCTCGACCCGCGCCACGCGCACCGTCAGGGTCAGGCTGAAATGGGTGAAGACATGCTCGACCGCCCCGGCCTCGCGCCAATCGGCGGACACGGGCGGCGTCGCATCCGGCGCGGCGCTCCAGTCCGAGGTCGGCAAGCCGAGCATTCCGCCCAGCAACCCCTTGTCCGGCCGCCGCTCCAACGCCACCTGCCCGTCGGGATCGATCATGACGAAGGCGAAACCCTGGCGATGCGGACGCTCCGCCTTCTTGAGTTTTACCGGGAACCGCTCCGGGCTCCCGCCGGCCCGGCCCAGACACTGGTCCGCCGCCGGGCACTGGCCGCACAGCGGCGACTTTGGCCGACACACCGTCGCCCCCAGATCCATCAGCGCCTGCGCCCAATCTCCCGGTCGCTCATCGGTGACGAACAGACCCGCCAGCCGCTTCAGCTCGGGCCGGGCCTTTGGGACCGGGGTCTCGACCGCGAACAGCCGCGCCATGACCCGCTCGACATTGCCGTCCACCACATTGGCCGCGCGATCAAAGGCGATGGCGGCCACCGCCGCGGCCGTATAGGCGCCCACCCCCGGCAGGGCCAGCAAGCCCGCCTCCGTATCCGGAAACACGCCGCCATGCTCGCCCGCCACAGCCCTGGCGCAGGCCAGCAGATTGCGGGCCCGGGCGTAGTAGCCCAGCCCCGCCCAGGCGGCCATCACCGCCCCGTCCTCGGCCGCCGCCAGGTCCGACACCGTCGGCCAGCGGGCGGTGAAGCTCTGGAAATAGGGCGTCGCATGCGGCGTCGTGGTCTGCTGCAGCATCACCTCCGACAGCCAGACCCGATAGGGCTCGGTCCGCCCCTCCGCCCCCGGCGGCGCGCGCCACGCCAGACTGCGCGCATGACCGTCGTACCAGGCCAGCATTTCGGAACGGATCAGAGCGACGTTGGGAGAGACTGGGGGCATGAGATGGCGCTATATAGCCCCATGCGCCGCCCGCTGCCCACAGACGCCGAGGTCCGCGAGATCCTGTCGCGCCGCCGCACCCGCCCGGCGCCGCGCCCAGCGCCGCGCGCCGGCAAGGCCCTGACGCCCCTGATCAAGAAGCTGGACGAGAAGTTCGGTCGCGGCGCCGGCGCGCTGGAGCCCCGCTGGCGCGAGATCGTCGGCGACCGACTGGCCCGCGTCACCCGTCCGCAGAAACTGACCAAGGGCAAGGCCGGCCAGCCCGGCGTGCTGGAGCTGCGCGTCGCCGGCGCCGCCGCCCTGTTGGTCCAGCATCAGTCCGAAGACATCCTGGCCCGGGTGAACCTGTTCCTCGGCGCCGGTTCGGTGGACCGCCTCCGCATCGCCCAGGGCCCGATCAAACCCCTGACCGAGGCCGCCGCCCGGCCCAAACGCGCCGCCAAACCCCCGCCCCTGGCCGCCGAAGCCGAGGCCGATCTGGCCGCCTCCATCGCCGATGTTCCCGAAGAACTGCGCGCCGCCCTGGCCCGCCTGGGCCGCGCGACCCTGTCGCGTTCAAACGACCGCGATTGACAAATCTTCGCTACGGAAACCTTCTGCGCCCTTGGCTAGGGAAATAGGCGGATGGATCGGCGCGGCAAAAAGCGAAAGGCCTATTGGTTCAGGGTTTTTGTCGGCTCATTCCTGGGCGCCGGACTGGGCTTTATCGTCGCCGCCCTCTTGATCCCGCTCGACACGACCCTGATGGACAAGGCGCCGGCAGGCGTCATCTTCGCCCTCATCGTCTCGGTCGGAACGACCCTTATCGACTTTACGATCAATCGTGACAGGAAACGACCTAAGCGGCCTGCGAGCAACGATCTTTGATCGCCGCGAAGTTCGCGTTATCAGACAGTCGCGGCCCGGAAAAAGCCGCACCCATTCTCGACTAATCTAGGGTTCCGTGGTTCCGAGAGAATCGCGCGATCATCCGGCAACGCTCCGACCAAGGAAGTCCCATGGCCAACTTCGAAACCCGCTTCGCCCGCATGAGCCGCCGTGCGGCCATCACCGGCGCCGCCTTGGCGACCATGGCCCTGGCCGCTTGCGGCGGCGGCTCCAAGGGTGCGGCCGAGGGCGACATGGGCCTGGGCGCGCCGGAAGGCGCCAAGGTCACCGTGGTCGAATACGCCTCGGTCACCTGCCCCCACTGCGCCCTGTGGCAGAA
Source organism: Brevundimonas sp. SL130 (assembly GCF_026625805.1). Classification (NCBI taxonomy): domain Bacteria; kingdom Pseudomonadati; phylum Pseudomonadota; class Alphaproteobacteria; order Caulobacterales; family Caulobacteraceae; genus Brevundimonas; species Brevundimonas sp. SL130. Next base: position 1,005,813 of record NZ_CP113064.1, on the reverse strand, counting down.
GAACACCTGGCCGGCGTTCAAGGCCAAATACGTCGACACCAACAAGGTCCGCTATGTCTTCCGCGAACTGCCGACCCCGCCGGTCGACGCCGCCACCGCCGGCTTCCTGGTCGCCCGCTGCGCCGGCCCGGACAAGTATTTCGACGTCGTCCACCAGCTGATGGCCACCCAGCAGGAGATGCTGACCTCGACGCCGCGCGACTGGCTGCTGCGCACGGCCCAGGCCGCCGGCATGTCGGAACAGCAGTTCAACGACTGCGTCACCGACAAGGACGCCGTCGCCGCCATGGAGACCCGCGTCCAGGCCGCCCGCACCCAGGGCGTGACCGGCACCCCGGCCTTCTACGTCAACGACACCCAGGTCATCACCCCCGGCGGCGAAGGCGCCAGCCTGGCCGACCTGTCCACGGCCATCGACGCCGAACTGGCGAAATAAGACCATGATCCGGCGCGCCGTCCTCACCTTCGCCCTCCTGACCGCCGCCCTGGCGGGGCCGGCCTCTGCGGCCGAGCCCCCGCCGCCGGTGACGGCCCAGGATCATGTCCTGGGTCGAGCCGACGCGCCGGTGACGGTGATCGAATACGCCAGCTTCACCTGCTCGCACTGCGCCGACTTCCACAACCAGGTCCTGCCGACCTTCAAGGCCAAATACATCGACACGGGCAAGGTCCGGCTGGTGCATCGCAACCTGCCGACCGCCCCGGCCAATGTCGCCGCCGCCGCTGCGGCCGTGGCGATCTGCGCTGCGCCGGACCGCTATTTCACCGTGGCCGAGGTCTTCATGCGCGACCAGGCTGAGCTGCGCACCACGGGCGCCAAGCCCTGGTTTGACGCCGGCGTCGCCGCCAGCGGCAAGACCCGTGAGCAGATCGAGACCTGCCTCAACGACCCCGCCACCGGCGCCGCGCTTCAGGCGCAGATCGTCGGGGCGCAAGAGGCCGGCGTGGCGGGCACGCCCGCCTTCTTCGTCAACGGCAAGCCCATCGCCGAACACACGCTGGAGGCCCTGTCGGCCGCCATCGACCCGCTGCTGCGCCGGTAAACGCCAGGACCGATGCAGTTCCAGCGCCTGCGGCTCGTCGGCTTCAAATCCTTCGTCGATGCGGCGGAGGTCCATATCGAATCCGGCCTGACCGGCATCGTCGGCCCCAACGGCTGCGGCAAGTCCAACGTCCTTGAAAGCCTGCGCTGGGTCATGGGCGCCAACTCCGCCAAGGCCATGCGCGGCCAGGGCATGGACGACGTCATTTTCGCCGGCGCCTCGGGCCGTCCTCCGCGCAGCCACGCCGAAGTCCAGCTGACCATCGACAACGCCCAACGCCGCGCGCCCCAGCCCTTCACCGACAGCCCGGTGCTGGAGGTCTCGCGCCGCATCGACCGGGGCCAGGGCTCGACCTACCGGATCAACGGCAAAGAGGTCCGCGCCCGCGACGTCCAGCTGCTGTTCGCCGACGCCTCGACCGGCGCCAACTCCCCCGCCCTGGTCCGCCAGGGTCAGATCAGCGAACTGATCGCCGCCAAGCCCCAGAACCGTCGCCGCATCCTGGAAGAGGCGGGCGGCGTCGCCGGCCTGCACACCCGCCGTCACGAGGCCGAACTGCGGCTCAAGGCGGCCGAGACCAACCTCGAACGCCTCGACGACATCGGCCGCGAGCTGGAGACGGCGCTGAACCGGCTGAGGCGCGAAGCCCGCCAGGCCGAGAAATACAAGAAGATCTCCGCCGAGATCCGCGCCCTTCAGGCCGCCCTGCTCTACGCCCGCTGGAACGACGCCCGCCTTGCGGCCGAGACCTCCGCGGAAGAGCTTCGCAACGCCGACCGGGCCGTGGCCGAGACCACGACTATCGCCGCCGCCGCTCAGACCGCCGCTCTCGCCGCGCAGGAAGCGTTGAAGCCGGCGCGGGAAGAAGACGCCGTCGCCTCCGCCCTGCTGCACCGGGCCAGCCTGGAGCGCGACCGCCTCGACATGGCCGAACAGGCCGCCCGCGCCGAGGTGGATCGCCTGAAGGCCGAGGCCGCCCGCATCGCCGCCGATACTGAGCGCGAGACCAATATGGCCGCCGACGCCAGGCGCGAGCTGGACCGGCTGGATAACGAACTGTCCCGGCTCCAGGCCGAGATCGCCGCCGCCCCCGAACGCGGCCCCGAACTGGACAAGGCCCTGGCCGCCGCCGAGGAGGCCCGCAAGGCCGCCGACGCCGAGGTCGAACGCCTGGCCGGAACCCTGGCCGCCGTCGAGGCCCGCGCCAACGCCGAGGCCGCCCGCCGCCGCGACGCCGAAACCCGCCTGGCCCGCGTCGTCGCACAGCGGGAACAGGCCCAGTGCGAACGCGACGCCCTTGGGCCGCTGGAGACGCCCGAGCTTGAGACCGCCCGCCAAACGCTCGCGACGGCCCAGACCGAACTGACCGCCGCCCGCGAAGCCGTCGAGACGGCCGAAGCCAAACGCGGCGACCTGGCGCGCGCCGAGCAAGAGGCCCGCACCGCCGCCCGCGCCGCCGAGGACCGGCTGGGCCGGCTTCAGACCGAGGCGCGGGGCCTGGCCCAGCTGCTGGTCGGCGGCAAGCGCGACCATCCCCCCGCCCTCGACAAGGTCCGCGCCGACCGGGGCTATGAAGCCGCCCTGGCCGCCGCCTTGGGCGAAGACCTGGATGCGGCTCTGGACGCCCGCGCCGCAGCCTACTGGGCCGGCGCCGAGCCCCGGCCGCCGGTCTGGCCCACAGGCGTCGAGCCCCTGTCGGATCATGTCCAGGCCCCCGAGCAACTGGCCGCCCGCCTGGCCCTGTGCGGCGTCGCCCCCCGCGCCCAGGCGGCCGAACTGGCCCGCACCCTGCCGGTCGGCGCCCGTCTGGCGACGCCCGAGGGCGACCTGTACCGCTGGGACGGCTTCGTCAGCCGCGCCGAAGCGCCCCGCCCCGCCGCCGTCCGCCTGGCCCAACGCACCCGGCTGGCCGAGTTGGAAGCCGAGATCGACAAGGGCAAGCCGGCGCTGGAGCAGGCGCAGGCCCAGCAGAAGACCACGGCCGAGGCCTTCCGCGCGGCGGAGGAGACGGTCAAGGCGGCCCGCCTGAAACCCTTCGCCCTCGACAAGGCCGTCGCCACAGGCCGCGACCGCGTCGAAAGCCTGATGCGCGACCAGACCCGCCGCGAGGCCCGCGCACAGGCGCTGGACGAAGCCTTGGCGCGCTTGACCGCCGAGGTGGCCGAGACTGAAGCCGCCCTGGCCGCCGCACAGACCGTCGACGCCCCGTCCGAAACCGTGAACGGCCTGCGCGACGACTTGACCGCCGCCCGCGCCGCCGCCGACGCGGCTCGCATCGCCGCCCAGACCGCCCGGTCAGACCGAGACGCCGAGGCCCGCGACCGCCAGGGCCGCGAACAGCGCCTGGGCAGCCTGACCCGCGCCCGCGAAGGCTGGATCGCCCGATCCAAGGACAGCGGCGCCCGCGTCTCCGCCCTGGCGAAGGACGCAGAGAAGACCGCCGCCCTGCTGAAACAGGCCGAGGTCGCGCCCCAGGGCTTTGCGGAACAGCGCAGCAAGCTGCTGGATGCGCTGACCGCCGCCGAACAACGCAAACAGGCCTCGTCCGACGCCATGGCCACAGCCGAGACCGCCGCGACCGAGGCCGACCGCGCCGCCCGCGCCGCCGACGCCGCCGCATCCCAGGCCCGCGAGGCTCGCGCCGGTCTGGCTGCTCGCGCAGAGGCCGCAGCCGAGAAGCTGACCGAGGCCGAGGCGACCTTGCGCGAGACCGCCCAGATGTCGCCCGAAGACCTGGCCCGCAAGCTGACGGATGAAGCCGTGGCCCGCCCGCCCGACGCCGCCGGGGCTGAGAGCCTGCTGTACGGACTGGAACGCGAACGCGAAGCCCTGGGCGCTGTGAACCTGCGCGCCGAGGACGAGGCGACCGAATACGGCGACCGGCTGAACAGCATGAAGTCGGAACGCATCGACCTGACACAGGCCATCGCCAAGCTGCGGGACGGGATCGACGAACTGAACGCCGAGGGCCGCGAACGGCTGATCGCCGCCTTCGACGTGATCAACGCCAACTTCAAGGCCCTGTTCGAGGCCCTGTTCGACGGCGGCCAGGCCGAGCTGAAACTGGTCGAGAGCGACGATCCGCTGGAGGCCGGGCTGGAGATATACGCCTGCCCGCCCGGCAAGCGGCTGTCGGTCATGAGCCTGATGTCGGGCGGCGAACAGGCCCTGACGGCGGCGGCTCTGATCTTCGGCGTCTTCCTGGCCAACCCCGCCCCCGTCTGCGTGCTGGACGAGGTGGACGCCCCGCTGGACGATGCGAACGTGGATCGGTTCTGCAAGATGCTGCACGAGATGCGGTCGCGGACGGACACCCGCTTCATCGTCATCACCCACAATCCGGTGACCATGAGCCGGATGGACCGGCTGTATGGCGTCACCATGCCCGAGCGCGGCATGAGCCAGCTGGTCAGCGTGGATCTGCACCAGGCGGAGAAACTGGTCGCATGATCGCCCTGCTGCTCGTACTCGTCGATCCCCAACTGGTCGAAACCGGCGTCGGCCGGTTCGCCATCTATGCCGATGTCGCCTCGATCGAACGGGAGGGCGATACGGCCCGGATGCGCGAGCTTCAGGTCACGGAGACGGGGTTCAAGGTCGGGGATGTGACCTATGTTGGCGGCTGGTCCCGCTGGGCCTTCGACTGCCGCGCGCACACGGCGGATCGGCTCGACTTCGCGTCTCTGCGCGAAGACGGAACCGAAGGCCCCGCGACGCCCGACCCCGCCCCGGCCTATGCGGCGGCGGCGGGCGGAGATGCGGCGGAACTGCTGGCTGTGGCGTGCGGCGAGGCTCCCATAGAAACCCTGTCACTGGTCCAAGCCATTCTTCAGGGCCAAGCCGCGCTGAAGGATTGACCCCTTGCCTCTCCCTCCCCTTCAGGGGAGGGTGGTCGAGCGCAGCGAGACCGGGTGGGGGCGGCCCAGAATGGCCAGGATTGCCAAGGCCAGAGCCATGCGAAAATCCATGAGCCCGCCGGAAGCGCGGCTTTGGCTGTCGCTACGTCGCCTGCGCGCACAGGGCTTTCACTTTCGACGCCAGCACCCCCTGCTTGGCTATTATCTCGACTTCGTCTGCCTTTCGCGAGGACTGGTGGTTGAAGTCGATGGCGGTTCGCACGAGGGGCGCAGCGACTGGGATCGACGACGCGACGACGCCCTGTTGCAAGTGGGGTTGAAGACGCTTCGCATCCCGGCCGTCGACGTCAGGGATCGCCTGACAGACGTCGTGGACTTCATCGTACGCGAGCTTGAGGCGGCCGCCCCCACCCGGCCGCTGCGCGGCCCCCCTCCCCGGGACGGGGAGGGAGACTAAGGCGCTGGCGGACTGACCGGCCTCTCCTCCCCCTGCGGCCATTCCAGGCGGTCGCGCGGCAGGGCGTCGCGGCATTGGTCGCGCATGAAGGCCATCAGCTTCTCGCGGATCTCGCAGCGGAGGTCGAAGGCCACCGGCGCGGATCGCGCGCTGGCTAGGCAGCGGACCTGAAGCACCCGTTCGGTGATGTCGGTCACCTGCATCACCTGGACATCCCCGTCCCACAGTTTCGAGCCCTTGACGATGCCCTCGAAGGCTTCGCGCAGCCGGTCGATCGGGGCTTCATAGTCGACGTAGAAGAAGGCCGTGCCGATCAGCCGGGCGTTCTCGCGGGTCCAGTTCTGGAACGGCGTGGATATGAAATAGGACAGGGGCAGAACCATTCGGCGCCAGTCCCACAGCTTGACCACCACATAGGTCGCCGTGATCTCCTCGACATTGCCCCACTCGTTCTCGACGATGACGGCGTCGTCCAGGCGGATGGGTTGGGTCAAGGCGATCTGGATGCCGGCGACCATGTTGGTCAGGATCGGTTGCAAGGCCAGACCGGCGATGATGCCGACCACCCCCGCAGAAGCCAGCAGACTGACGCCCCACTGGCGGAAGCCGGCGATGGTCATCAGGGCCAGGCCGACGGTGACGATGAAGAGGATGACCTTGGCCACGCGTTGCAGAATGCGGGTCTGGGTCAGGTGTTTGCGAGCGAGCAGATTGTCCTCGACGGCGATATTGTACCGCTTCAGGTGCATCACCGACCACATGTCCAGCAGGCCCGAGGCCAGCCAGCCCAGGGTCAGGACGAACAGGAACTGCAAGATGTTGCGGATGTCCTGGGACGGGCCGGGGTCCATCGGCGAGACGGTCACGCCGATGCCGACGCCGATGATGATGATCAGGACCCGCAGCTTGACCCGGGCGCGTTCGACCGCCCCGCGCCAGAAGACGTCCTTGTTCTTCACGACCCGGCGCAGGATGGCGAAGACGATCTTGTGGGTCAGCCAGCCGCCGCCGACGAAGACCAGCAGGACCAGGACCACGACCGCCCATTCGGGCAGCCAGTCGAACTGATTCCACAGGGCGCGGATCTGGCGGGTGACGGCGATGATTTCGGGAGGCATGGGCTTCCTAACGCATCAGGTCCGCAAGGGTTGAGGTCTCCTCCCCATCGCGAAGCGATGGGGAGGTGGCGCGGCGCATCTTCGCGCCGTGACGGAGGGGTTCTTCAACGCATCGCAGACGTCTGTGGGGCGTCCAGAACCCCTCCACCACGCTTCGCGCGGTCCCCCTCCCCACGTTGTGGGGAGGAGACATTATGAGCGCCCCGCCGTCGCCTCCACCAGATCGGCCAGGCGTTCGGCGGCGTCGGGGATGGCGACCGAGCGGGCCGCCGCCGACATGGACGACAGGCGGGCGGGGTCGGACAGCAGGGCGTCCAGGGTCGCGGTCAGGCCCTGAACCGTCAGATCGTCTTCCAGCACCATCTCGGCCGCCCCGGCGTCGACCAGGGCCTTGGCGTTCAGGCGCTGGTGGTCGTCCATGGCGATCTTCAGCGGGATCAGCACCGACGGCAGGGCCGCGACCGCCAGTTCGGCGCAGGTCGAGGCGCCCGAACGGCCGACGACCAGATGGGCCTTGGACAGACGCTGGGCCATGTCGCGGAAGAAGGGCGCGACCTCGGCCTCGATCCCGGCTTCCAGATAGATCTGGCGGGCGGTTTCCAGGGTCTCGGGCCGCGACTGCTGCTGCACCTTCAGGCGGCGACGCAGGGCCTCGGGCAGGGCCGCCAGGGCGCGGGGCGTGGTCTCGGACAGGATGCGGGCGCCCTGGCTGCCGCCGGTCACCAGGACATGGATCGGACCGCCCTCGACCGGAGCCGCATAGGGGCGGTCGAACAGGGTGCGGATCTCGGCCCGGACCGGCGAGCCGACCACGTGCGAGCGGCCCTGCACCTTGGCCGGCGCCCGTTCCAGCGTCGGGAAGGACGAAGCCACCTGGTTCACATAGGGGGCCAGGATACGGTTGGTGCGGCCCAGGACGGCGTTCTGCTCATGGATGACGGTCGGCCGTTGCGACGTCACCGCCGCCACAAGGGCCGGGGCCGACGGATAGCCGCCGAAGCCGACCACCACATCGGCCCCCAGCCGGTCGAAGGCCGCGCGCGCCTGCATCACCCCCTTGAAGATCTGAACCCCCGCCTTGATCAGGCCCAGCGGGCCGGAGCCGGTCGCCGCATCCAGGTCCAGCCGCTCTTCGGCCGGGAAGGCGTGGGCGTATTGCTCGCCGCGATGATCGGTCGCCAGCACCACGCGCCAGCCGCGCGCGGCCATTTCCCGCGCCAGGGCCTCGGCCGGGAACATATGGCCGCCGGTTCCGCCGGCGGCGACGACGCAGAGTTTGGACATCAGGGACGGTCTCCGAAGGGCTGGGTCTGCATAGTCCTAATTCTCTGCATGGGCACGTCAGCGTGTCGTAAAAACAGGGTGACAAACCGCCAAACCGCCACTGCATTCTGCATTCTTCCAAACCCCTCCCTTTGGTCCCTGGCCCTCGACGGCGGCAGGATGGCACAGATTTCGGGAGTGGTAGGAAGAGGAGGGATCGGTTTAGTCAAAGCCTTGATTGAGCTGATATTTGCGATTGGGATTATGCGCGAAGCCCAACACTCCCCATCGTCATCCTAGGCCTTGTGCCTAGGATCCATACGCCCGGTGTCCGACAGTGGAGTTCAAGCGGCGCCGCTCGAGTCTATGGATCCTAGGCACAAGGCCTAGGATGACGAACCATAAATGACGCTCGCTCTTTGGAAGCCGGACCACAAAGGGGACGCGTTACAGCAACCGCCGTCCCGGCCGCGCCAGGCTGGCGCCCGGTTCATACGCCCCCGGCCGACGACGGGTCAGGGCCAGGGCGAAGCCCATGGTCAGGCCCATGGCCAGCATGGACGAGCCGCCGTAGCTGATGAAGGGCAGGGTCATGCCCTTGGTCGGGATCAGGTTCAGGTTCACCGCCACATTGATACAGGCCTGAAGCCCGATCAGCATGAACAGGCCCGCCGCCGCCGTCTGCTCGAACGGGTCGGTCAGCTTCATGGCCCGGCGCAGGCCACGCACCACGATGAAGGCGTACAGGCCGATCATGGTCAGGCTGAGCACCAGTCCGAACTCCTCGGCCCCGACCGAATAGATGAAGTCGGTGTGCAGGTCGGGGACGTGACGTTTCATCACCCCCTCGCCCACCCCGCGTCCGACCAGGCCGCCGGCGCGAATGGCCTCCGAGGCGGCGTCGATCTGGTGGGTGTCGGTGGTCTCGGGCGAGAAGAAGCGGCTGAGGCGGTCGCGCATATGGCCGAAGACGAAATAGAGCGACACCAGGCCGGCCATGCCCGCGCTGGCCAGGACCGCCATCCATTTGAACGGCACCCCGGCCATAAAGAAGACGGCCATGAAGGTGGTGGTGATCAAAAGCGTCTGGCCGATGTCCGGCTGGATCAGCAGCAGGCAGACCGTCAGGGCGTAGAAGCCGAAGGCGATGGTCACGCCCGGCACCCCCTGCCCCTTCTGCGCCTCGGCGAACATCCAGGCGGCGAAAACGATCAGGCCGGGCTTGGCGAACTCGGACGGTTGCAGGCTGAAGGGGCCGAAATTGACCCAGCGGGCGGCGCCCTTCACCGTGTCGCCGATAAACGGCAGGGCCATCATCACGAGGATGGCGCCGAATAGGGCCAGGACGGCGATGCGGCGCACCCCGCGCGGCGACAGCAGCGAACTGGTCAGCATCAGGGTCAGGCCCAGGCCCGAGAAGACCATCATCCGCCAGGAATAGTGGAAGGGGTCGGTGATCGATTCATCGGCCAGAATGGCCGCCGGGCTGGAGGCGAAGCTGAGCGCCACGCCCAGCCCCATCAGCGCCAGGGCCGCGCTCAGCAGGCCGCGATCCACGGTCCAGAACCACTGGGCGACCGGGCTCTGGTCGTTGCGCGAGAAGGCGGGGGTGTAGGAGGCGCTCATCGGGCTGTCTCCGGGGTTGCGCCGAGGGCCAGCACGGCGGCGCGGAAGGCCTCGCCCCGCACCTCGAAGTCGGGGTACTGGTCGAAACTGGCGCAGGCGGGCGACAGTAGCACGATCTGGTCGCCGCCGGCAGCCTGGGCGTCAGCGGCCGCGGCGGCGACGGCGGCGTCCATGGTTTTCGAGATGACGTGAGGCGTGTCGCGCAGGGCGTGGGCGAAGGCTTCGGCCGCCTCGCCGATCAGATAGGCTTTGGTCACGCGCGGGAAGAGGTCGGTCAGGTCGTCGATGCCGCCGTCCTTGGGCTTGCCGCCCGCGATCCAGAAGACGGCCGGATAGGAGGCCAGGGCCTGACGCGCGGCGTCGGCGTTGGTGGCCTTGGAGTCATTGATGAAGCGAACCGGGCCGATATGGCCGACGGCCTCCATCCGGTGGGCCAGGCCGGGGAAGGTCAGCAGGCCTTTGACGGCGGCGTCATGCGATACGCCCAGGGCCCGCGCGGCGGCATAGGCGAATGCGGCGTTCTGGGCGTTGTGCCGGCCGGGGAGCGAGCGGGCCTGTGCAAGATCTGCAATAGTCTGGCCTTGGGCGCGGATGGTGCCCGGATTAGCCTCAATCCCGCTCATCCCCGCGAAAGCGGGGACCCAGTTCTTTGGGCGGTCCACTTCGTCCGTGCGGCCACGATCTTGATCCCCAGCGCCCTGCCCCTGCGAAAGGACTGGGTCCCCGCTTTCGCGGGGATGAGCGGAAGAGCAGATGGTGATGACCCGGACGTTCAGGCCGGACAAAATCCTCTGCCCCCAGTCCTCGTCCACCCCGACTAGGGCCACGGCATCCGGTCCCTGGGCGGCGAATATCCGCCGCTTGGCGGCGACATAGCCCTCCATCCCGCCATGACGGTCCAGATGGTCCGGCGAGACATTGGTCAGGATCGCCACGTCCGGCGCGAAGCGGGTCGTCAGGTCCAGCTGATAGCTGGAGACCTCGATCACATAGACGGCGCCCGGCGTCGGCACGGGCAGGGCCAGGACGCCGATGCCGATATTGCCGCCGACATAGACTGTCAGGCCCGCCTGTTGCAGCACCCAGCCGATCAGGGCGGTCGTCGTGGACTTGCCGTTGGTGCCGGTGATGGCCACGACCTTCGGCCGCTGCCCCTGAGGCAGGACAGCGATGGCGCGGGCGAAGAGCTCGATATCGCCGACGACCGGCACGCCGGCCTCGCGCGCCTTGTCCACGGTCCAGTGCGGCTTGGGATGGGTCAGGGGGGCGCCGGGCGACAGGACCAGGGCGGCGAAGCCGGACCAGTCGGCGGTCGTCAGATCCTCGACCACGAAGCCCTCGGCCTGGGCCTGAAGCCGGCCCGAGACGCCGTCGTCCCAAAGGATCGGCGTCGCGCCTCCGGCCTTCAGCGCGCGCGCGGCCGTGATCCCCGACCGTCCCAGGCCGAAGACCGCGACCCGCCTGCCCTCATAGCCGGGAACGGGGATCATCTCGGATCTCTCACACCGTCATCCTCGCCCTTGTGGCGAGGATCCATACACCCGGTGTTTCCGCAGAGCGCGCCAGCGGTCGACACCGGGAGTATGGATCCCAGGGACAAGCCCTGGGATGACGGAAGAAAAAAGGCGTCGCTCATCTCAGCTTCAGCGTCGACAGGCCGAGCAGAGCCAGCGCCCCGGCGATGATCCAGAACCGGATGACCACGGTCGATTCCGGCCAGCCCATCTTCTCGAAGTGGTGGTGGATGGGGGCCATCAGGAAGATGCGCTTCTTGGTCAGCTTGTAATAGCCGACCTGGATCATGACCGAGGCGGCCTCCATCACGAACAGGCCGCCGACGATGCCCAGCACCAGCTCGTGCTTGGTGGTGACGGCGATGGCGCCCAGGGCTCCGCCCAGGGCCAGCGACCCGGTGTCGCCCATGAAGATCTTGGCCGGGGGGGCATTGTACCAGAGGAAGCCCGCGCCCCCGCCGATCATGGCGGCGCAGAAGATGGCCAGTTCGCCGGCGCCCGGCACGTGGTGGACCTGAAGATACTGGGCGAAGACGAAGTTGCCGGCCAGATAGGCGATCAGGCCGAAGGCGCCGGCCGCCATCATCACCGGCACCGTCGCCAGCCCGTCCAGACCGTCAGTCAGGTTCACGGCGTTGGAGAAGCCGACGATGGTGAAGGCCGCAAAGGCCACATAGAACCAGCCGATGTTCAGCAGAACCGCCTTGAAGAAGGGGAAGGCGATCGAGGTCTCAAGCCCCGGCGAGGTCGGCGAGGCCTTCATCCACAGCACGGTCAGAACCCCGGCGATCACGGCCACCACCGTCTGGGCCGCCAGTTTCTGTTTCGACGTCAGCCCGGCCGAGGTCTGTTTCGTCACCTTGGCGTAGTCGTCGATGAAGCCCAGCACGCCGAAGGCCGCCGTCACGCCCGAGACGATCCAGATATAGGGGTTGGTCAGGTCGCCCCACAGGAAGACCGCCACGCCGATGCCGGCCAGGATCATCAGCCCGCCCATGGTGGGGGTGCCGACCTTGGACAGGTGGGACACCGGACCGTCGTCGCGGATCGGCTGGCCCTTGCCCTGTTTGGTGCGGATCCAGTTGATGAAGCGACTGCCCATGGCCGCCGCCACGATGGCCGCCGTGGCCAGGGCCAGGGCCGCGCGGACGGTCTGATACTGGATCAGGTTCAGCAGCGGGTACTGATGCGCGACGTCGGCGTAATACAGATACAGAAGATAGAACATGCGGGGGGTCTCTATCGGGTCGCGGGCGGCGTGTCAGGGCTTGAAGGGGCGGTTTGCAGATCGGCCAGGGCCTTGGCGACCAGGGACGCCTTGGATCCGTTCGATCCCTTGACCATGACGATATCGCCGGCCGCCGCCAGCGCGGACGCCTCGGCGGCGAGTTCGGCGGCGGTTTCGCGCCACAGGCCGCGTCGGGAGGTCGGCAGGGCGTCGTACAGGCGCCGCATCTCGGGGCCGGCCGCGTGGACCAGGTCCAGACCGGCGGCCGCGATGGGCTGGGCCAGGCCTTCGTGCAGGGCGCGGCTCTGGTCGCCCAGCTCCAGCATGTCGGTCAGGACCACGATGCGGCGGCCGGTCGTGGGTCGGGCGCCCAGGCTGCGGAAGCCGGCGGTCATCGACAGCGGATTGGCGTTGTAGCTCTCGTCGATCAGGGTGAAGACGCCGCCGGGGATGGCGACGGTGCGGGTCTGGCCCCGGCCCGCGAGAGACTGGAAGCCGGCCAGGGCCTGAAGGCCCGTGTCCAGTTCGACGTCGAGGGCGTTCAGCATCAGCAGGACGCACAGGCTGTTCAGCCCCCAGTGGGCGCCCGACTGGGCCAGGCGGTATTCGAGCGGCTGGCCGAACAGTTCGGCGAAGACGGTGGCCCCTTCCGCGTCCGGGCGGAAATCCAGCAGGCGAGCGTCATGGCCCGGATCGGTCCCGAAGGTGACCAGCCGCGCCCCGACCGCCTTGGCCGCGTCGCACAGGACGCCCGAGAAGGCGACGTCGCCGTTCCCCACCGCCGTGCCGCCGGGGACCAGGCCCTGAAAGATGGAAGCCTTCTCGCGCGCCACGCCCGCCTCGCCGTCGGCGAAGGCCTCGATGTGGACCGGACCGACGGTGGTGACGCAGGCCGCGTGGGGAGCCACGAACTTCGACAGGGGCGCGATCTCGCCCGGGGCGTTCATGCCGATCTCGAACACGGCGCGCTGGGTCTGGACCGGCATGCGGGCCAGGGTCAGGGGCACGCCGATATGGTTGTTGTAGCTCTTGATCGAGGCGTGGGCGGGCCCGGCCAGATCCAGGCCGGCCTTGATCGCCTGGGTCACGCTGGTCTTGCCGACGCTGCCGGTGACGGCGCCGCGCTTGATGTGGGGCGCGCGTTCGCGGGCGGCGACGCCGAGGGCTTCGAGGCCGTGCAGGGTGTCCGGCACGACCACATAGGCGCCGCCCTCGACGGCGTGTTCGACCAGGGCCGCCGCAGCGCCGGCGGCGAAGGCGCCAGGCGCGAACTCATGCCCGTCGCGCGCGCCCTTCAGGGCCAGAAACAGGTCGCCGGCGACGATCTCGCGGCTGTTGTAGGTCAGGCCCGTGATGGGGCGGTCGTCGCCGTGCAGCACGCCGCCCGTGGCGGCGGCGACTTCGGCGGCCGTCCAGAGCGGGCGGGCGGATGTATCAGGCATTCAACGACAGGGCCTCGGACGCGACAGTGGCGTCGTCGAACGGGTGGGTGACGCCGCCGACGATCTGACCCTGTTCATGCCCTTTTCCGGCGATGACCACCACATCCCCGTCGCGCATCATTTCGACGGCGGCCTCGATGGCGGCGCGACGGTCGCCGATCTCCAGGGCGTCAGGGCAGCCGGTGCGGACCTGGGCGCGGATCGAGGCGGGGTCTTCGCTGCGGGGATTGTCGTCGGTGACGATGGCGACGTCGGCCAGACGCCCGGCGATCTCGCCCATCAGGGGCCGCTTGCCGCGATCCCGGTCGCCGCCGGCGCCGAAGACCACGATCAGACGGCCGGCGGCGTGGGGCCGCAGGGCGGTCAGCACCGTCTCCAGCCCGTCCGGCGTATGGGCGTAGTCGACATAGACCTCGCCGCGTCCCGTCTCGGCGCCGATCCGTTGCAGGCGACCTTGGGCGCCGGTCAGGCCTTCCAGGGCGCCGATCACCTCATCGGGCCGGTCGCCGGCGGCGATGCACAGCCCCGCCGCCACCAGGGCGTTCGAGGCCTGGAAGGCGCCGGCCAGGGGCAGCAGGATGTCGCGAACCTCGCCGCGCACGTCCAGGGTCAGACGCTGCCCCTCCGGCGTCGCCTGGCGGCCGATCAGGGCCAGGTCGCGCCCGCGCTCGCCCACCCCCATCACGCCCAGGCCCGCCATGATCGAGGCCGAAGCAAAGGCGGAATAGGCGTCGGAGTCGGCGTTCAGCACGGCGGTCCGCCCGCGCGGCAGCAGGGCCTCGAACAGGCGCAGCTTGGCGGTGCGATAGTCCTCCATCGTGCCGTGATAATCGAGATGGTCCTGGGTCAGGTTGGTGAAGGCGGCCGCCTTCAGCGCCACCCCGTCCAGACGCCGCTGGTCGATGCCGTGCGACGAGGCCTCGACCGCCACATGGGTCACGCCCTTGGCGGCCAGTTCGGCCATCAGGCGGGCGGCCTCGGCGGCGTCAGGGCTGGTCAGGCCGGGGCCGGTCAGGGCGTAGGTCTTGGCGCCCTTTTGGCCGACGACGCCCAGGGTGCCCATGCTGGCCGACTTGTGGCCCAGGCCGGCCCAGATCTGGCGGCAGAAGGCGGCGACCGAGGTCTTGCCGTTGGTGCCGGTCACCGCCACGCAGGTCTTGGGTTGGGCGCCGTAGAAGCCGCGCGCGGCGATGGCGTAGGCCCGGCGCACGTCGCCCGAGGTCACCAGAACCGGCGCGGCGCTGTCCGGCGTATCGGTCGGCGCCAGCACCGCCGCTGCGCCCTGGGCCAGGGCCTGGGGAATGAAGGCGCGGCCGTCGGCGGCCGTGCCCGGCAGGGCGACGAACAGGGCCCCGGGCGCGACCTTGCGGCTGTCGGCGGTGACGCCGGTGATGATCGGGTCGGACGCCAGGTCGCGACGCAGCAGATCGGACAGGTGAAGCGCGTTCACAGGCCGTCCCCCTGCACGCCCTGGTACTCGGGGGTCTTCTCGCCGGTCGCCGTGCGCCAGCGGTCGGCGCGGCGCTCGACGCCCAGGAAGCCGGCGATCCGGTCGGCGATGTTGCGCACCGCAGGCGCGGCCACATAGGCGCCGGTCTTGGGATAGGTCCCCGGCTCGTCCATCAGGACGAAGATCGAGTAGCGTTTGGCGTTCAGCGGTCCGTCCACCGGGAAGACAGCGGCGAACGACCCCAGGGCATGGCTGGGATCATAGCGGCCGTTGACCAGTTTGTTGGCCGAGCCGGTCTTGCCGCCGACCCGCAGGCCGGGGGCGTCGGCGAAACCGCCCGAACCCCGAACCACATTGGCGCGCATCAGCTCCAGAACGGCGCGCGAGGTCTCTTCGGTGACGATCTGCTGCGGCTGGACCCCACGGGCGCCGCCGCGACGTAGGGACAGCGGGATCATCCGACCGCCGTTCGTCAGCGCGCCCATGGCCTGCACCATCTGGGCCGGGGTGATCATGATGCCGTAGCCGAACGACAGCGAGGCCAGGGTCGAGTTGTCCCAGCGACGCGGCAGGACCGGACGCGCCGATTCCTTCAGCTCGATCCCGGCGGCGTCCAACAGGCCCAGACGGCGGAAATAGTCGCGCATGGTGTCCGGCCCCATCTGCACCGCCAGCTGCGAGGTGCCGATGTTGGACGAGTGCAGATAGACTTCCTCCAGGGTCATCACCCGGTTCTGGGCGTGGAAGTCCTGGATCTTGCGGTCGCCGATCTGGAAGGCCTCGGAGGCGTCGAACAGGGTGCTCATGTCGGCCCGCCCGGTGTCGAGACCGGCGGCGACGGTGAAGGTCTTGAACACCGACCCCATTTCATAGTGGCCCGAGACGGCGCGGTTCAGGGCGGCTCCGTCCGGCGCAGCCTTGCGGTCGGCCTGGGTGAAGTTGGGCCAGCTGGCCATGGCCAGGACCTCGCCGGTCTGAACGTCGGTGACGATGGCGACCGCACCCTTGGCCTGGTGTTGGATGGCCGCGGCGGCCAGTTCATTCTCGACCACGCCCTGGATCCGCAGATCGATGGACAGGGGGAAGTTCTCGCCCCGCTGGCCCGCCGCGCGGATCTCGTCGTTGAAGGCCAGCTCGGCGCCGGCGGTCCCCTGCCCGCCCGTATCGGCGTCGCCGATCAGGTGCACGGCCGAGGTTCCCAGCGGATAGGCGCGGCGATCCTCGGGCTCGAACGTCACCCCGCCCAGAGCCAGGTCGTGAACGGCCGCCTTCTCCTGGGGCGTCAGTCCGGTCAGGACGATCAGGCGCCGATCCCCGTCCAGCACCTTGCGCAACCGCGCCGCAGGCAGGCGCGGCAGGGCGCGGCGCAGCTGACGGAAGGCCTGGTCGCGATCCCAGATCTCGGCCGGGTCCAGATAGAGGCCATAATGGACAATGTTGGTCGCCAGCAGCTCGCCGTTGCGATCGGTCAAGTCGCCGCGCACCAGGGCGTCAGGATTGGCGCCGGCCCAGCGACCGCTCGCCTCGCCGAACAGAGCCTTATACGAGGCGCCGATGGCCAGACCTGCGAAGACGCAGGAGAAGACGATCAGGATCAGGAAGATGCGGACGCGGGTGTCTTCTTCCGGCCGGGCGTCGGCGCGAGCCCGCTCGAAGCCATGCTCCAGACGCCAGACCAGTTCCGACAGACCGCGCCAGAAGGGCGACAGCCGTCCCTGAAGGTCCATGCCCGGCGCCGGCCGGTGATAGCGATGATCCTGAACGCTCATTGCACCGTCTCCGGCGCAGCGGCGGCGACCCCGGCCGGGGCGGCCTGCACGACAGCGGGCGCAGCCGGCGCCGCGACAGGCGCCGCCTTCAACTCGGGAAGCTGGGCCTCCTTGGCCTGACGATGAACCTCGACCGGCCCCAAGCCGATCTGACGCGACAGGTTTTCCAGCCGCGCCGGCTGCTCCAGCCGGGCGACCTCGGCGCGCAGTAGGCGGACCCGCTGGCCGTTTTCGCGAATGTCCTGCTCCAGCTGGGCGATGCGGCCGCTTTCGCGCGCCGCCGCCGCCTTGGCCGCATAGACGGACACGATCATCACCGCGACCAGGGCCACGCCGATGATCTCGATCCAGCGCACGCCGCGGACCTTCCAGTCGAACAGCCGCTGCAGGGCGTTGCGCGAATAGTCAAAGAAGGGCGCCGTGGTCATGCCGCAGCCCTCCCCGACGTCGAGGCCCAGGCCGGCGCCTCGGTGCGAATGGCGGCGCGCAGCTTGGCCGAGCGCGCGCGCGGATTAACCGAACGTTCTTCGTCGCCCGCCTCGCGCGCACCCTTGAACTGGAGCGTGAAGCTGGGCTTGCGCGGATCGATCGCGACCGGCGCATGGCGCGACCCCGCCGGAGTATTGCCGGTCCGTTCGGTCAGGAAGGCCTTGACGATCCGGTCTTCCAGCGAATGGAAGGTGACGACGGCCAGACGCCCGCCGGGCGCCAGGGTCGCCTCGGCCGCCTCAAGCCCGCGCTCCAGCTCGCCCAGTTCGTCATTCACCGCGATCCGCAGGGCCTGGAAGACCCGCGTCGCCGGATGGATCGGCGCGCCGCGACGTCCGCCCAGGGCCTTTTCGACAACCTCGGCCAGATCCAGGGTGCGGGCGAAGGGCCGTTCGACGCGGCGGCGCAGGATGGCGGTCGCGACGCGCCCGGACTGACGCTCTTCGCCATACAGCTTGAAGATATGGGCCAGCGGCCCGTGGTCCCAGCTGTTGACGAGGTCGGCGGCCGTGTCGCCCTCATCGGACATCCGCATGTCCAGCGGCCCGTCGCGCATGAAGGAAAAGCCGCGCTCGGCCTGATCCAGTTGCATCGACGAGACGCCGATATCGAAGACGGCGCCGTCCAGCCTGGCCTTGCCGCTGTCGGCGAAGGCGCCGGCCAGGCCCGAGAAGGGCGTGCGGATCAGTTGGAACTGACCGGGGAAGTCCTTGGCGACCGCGTCGGCATGCGGCTGAACCGTCGGATCGCGATCCAGGCCGATGACCTGGGCGCCGGTCGCCAGGATGGCGCGGGTATAGCCGCCGGCGCCGAAGGTAGCGTCGATCACGACGTCGCCGGGACCGGGCTGCAACGCCTCGATCACTTCGGCCAGCAGGACGGGAGCGTGGGGCGCATTGTGGGGGGCGTCGGTCACGATCCGCCCCCCGCCAGCTTCATCTGGGCCGCCAGTTTCAGGGCGCCGATCTGGGCCATGCCGGCCTTGGCCAGGGCGCGCTGCTCGGCGCGGCGGGCCGCCCATTTCTCGCGCGACCAGATCTGGAACCGGTCGTTCAGGCCGACGATGACGACCGTATCCTCCAGCCCCGCCTCGGCGCACAGACCTTCCGGCAGGGTGATGCGGCCGCCGGAATCATAGGCCAGACGCACCTGCTCGCCCATCACCTGCCATTCCAGCGCCGAACGCTCTTCGGAACCGAACGGCAGGGCTTCGATCATCTCGGCATAGACGGCGAACAGGCGGTCGCCGCCCGCTTCCAGACAGTCGGCCTCGATGGAGGGAAAGATGAAGACGCCGCCGGCGGCGCCGTTTTCGGTCGTGCGGAAATCGTTGGGGATCAGGAGACGGCGCTTGCCGTCCAACTGTTTCTCGTAGGTCGAGAGAAACACGCCCTGTCCATCGAGCCCTTCGGCCCGCCCCTAGATGCCTGACGAACGCCCGACGCGCCCGCCTCTCAGCCCCAAATCATGGGAATGGGATAGCATGGGATGAAATGGGTCTCAATGGGATGGGTAACGATACTTAACCATGTCTTGACGTATATCGACCTAGGCACAGGCTACGCACAAGAACATACACAGAACAACAAGTCTGTTCACATGCTGTGCAGAACTCTGCCCGGCGCCGCATTCACAACGCGTTAACGGCCTCGCCCCGAGCGGGACTGCTGAAACCTGGGCAAAAGCTCTGGATGAACGGGGCGGGCGCGCGCCGGAGAAGGCGAACAGCATCACGATCAGCGACGGCCGAGGCGACCCGACCAATCCGTAGTGATGATGCGGTCTATAGAAGCCCGTCATGGAGCGATGGACCTCGCTCGAGTGCGCGCAGAACTTCCTGCGCAAGGAGGTCTGCGGGCCCGCCCGCGCCCCGTGCGGTGACCAGCGCGATCTCGCTGTCGCTCAACCTTGGAAGTGGTTCCCCAAGCACCGAAAGGTCGCGGGGGGCCATGGCGGCGGGAACCACGCCGACGCCGAGGCCGGCCCGCAGCGCCGCCATCTGACCGGCGAGGCTGGGCGAAGTGAAGGCCGCGCGGAAACCGATGTCGGCGTCCGTGAGCGCGCCCAAGGCGCGTTTACGATAGATGTCCGGGGCGGGCGCGATGATCAGCGGCAGCGGCGACGCCTCAATGATGGACGGGTCCAGCGCCACCCAGACAAGAGGCTCGCTCCACACCCGAACGCCCAGATCCGGCCCGACGGGCTCTCGTTTTATCAGCGCCAGATCCAGCATGCCGCGCGACATCTGGTCGAGCAGGTTGGCGGTGTAGTCGCAGATTACAGACAGTCGGATGCGGGGATGGCTGCGCGCGAACGCTCCAAGGATTCCGGGCAGGTGCATGGTCGCGATGTCCTCGGGCGCGCCGAGCCGAACCTCGCCCTCCAGATCTCCATCGCCCAGGGTCGATACGATCTCATCATTCAGTCGCAACAACCGGCGGGCCTGCGGCAGAAGCCCCGCGCCCTCTGTCGTCAGGCCGACGCCCTTCCCCCCCCGATCAAACAGCGGCGACCGAAGTTGATCCTCCAGGCGGCGGATCTGCAGGCTGACAGCCGGCTGGGTCCGGCCGAGCAAGGCCGCCGTGCGGGTGAAGCTACCGGTCTCAACGACCGTCACAAAGGCGCGCAACAGGTCGATGTCCAGATTGACCAGCCGGCCGGCCATGTCATTAGCGTCCCTTATAGCTCGCATAAGATCAATAAACTGGATCGCCGTCCCGGTCGAGACCACTCGGGCGGACCTTCAGTGGACCAGTTGACGCATGCCCGATTTCTTCACCAGCCTGGCGCTCCTTACCTCGCCGGCCATTCTGTTCTTTTTCCTCGGGGCGGCGGCTGCGTTCGCCCGTTCGGATCTCACGATCCCCGAGCCGATCGCCAAGGGCCTGTCGCTCTACCTGATGCTGTGCATCGGATTCAAAGGCGGGGTGGAGGCGCGCGCTGCGGGTTTCAATGGGGATTTCCTGGCGGCGGCTGCGCTGGGCGTCGCACTCAGCGCCCTTATGCCGCTGGTCGCATTCCTTATCCTGAAGCGCGTCCCGAGACTTGATCGCCCGACCCTGTGCGCGCTGGCGGCGACCTACGGATCCGTGTCGGTGGTGACCTTCGCCGCCGGCCAGCAGCATCTTGCCGCCGCCGGCATCCCATCGGGCGGCTATATGGCGGCTGTCCTCGCCCTAATGGAGACCCCCGCCATCCTGACGGCGCTTGTTCTGCTGAACGGCGCAGGCCATGGCGAGCCCGGAAGGCGAAGGTCGATCCTGAGGGAGGTGTTCGTCGGCGCGGCGTCCGTGATGCTGCTCGGCAGTTTTCTGATCGGGCTGATCTCCGGCGAGGCCGGCATGGCCCGGCTGGACCTGTTTGTCGGGCCGCTGTTCCAGGGCGCCCTGGCCTTCTTCCTGCTCGACATCGGTCTGACCGCCGCCCGCCGGCTGATGGAGGGCGGGCGAAAGCTGTCGCCAGGCGTGATCGCCTTCGCCCTGGGCTTCCCCCTGATCTCGGCGGGCGTCGCCCTGGGGCTGGCCCGTCTCGCCGGGCTGGAGGCCGGCAACGCCGCCCTGCTGACGATTCTCGCCGGGTCGGCGTCCTACATCGCCGTGCCCGCAGCCATGAGGCTTGCAGCCCCCAAGGCCGACGCCGGCGTCTTTGTCACCGCGTCTCTGGCGATCACCTTCCCCTTCAACCTCACGCTCGGCATCGCCCTCTACACCGCTGCCGCGGTTTGGCTGTCGGCCTGACGGGCGGCTGCGGAACGGCGCGCCCAACAGGCGCACAGACCAGACGCTGTCAGCACTTGGCGCGCGCGGGGAACTATTGGCAGGCAGACGCACTTCTGGAGGGTCACAAAGCTCAGAGAACATTGGCTAGAACGCTAAATGACATCTGTGAAGCGCACTCCATTCACGTGGCGCGTCGAAGACCGGATTTGCTCTGAAAACTTGACTGGCGCGTGGTGATTCCCTGCTGCTCAGGAACCGGCACGCCCTGAATCCTGCGGCGGCGACCGAGACGATCCCGATGAAACTGAGCCTTTTGACGGCTGCCTTGCTTGGGGCGGCCGGAGCCGCGCACGCACAGCAATCGGTTCCGAACGCTGGGAGCCTCTTGCAACAGATACCGCCGGTCGTCCGGCCCGAAGCCCGCAGCGGTATCGACCTGGTCACGCCCGACCAGGTCCGCGAACCCGTCGTAGAGGGAGCCCGGGTGCACGTGACAGGACTAAGGGTAGCCGGCGCCACCCTGTTCCCGGAGCAGGACCTGGCCGCCCTGACCGGGATCACGCCCGGCAGCGACCTGACCCTGGCGGAACTCCGCAATGGGGCGGCGGAGATCACCGACTTTTATAACCACAAGGGCTATTTCCTCGCCCGGGCCTATCTGCCCGCGCAGGAGATCAACGGCGGCGTCGTGACCATCGCCGTAACCGAAGGTCGGTATGGCGGGATCGCGGTGCAGAATGAGTCCCGACTGAACGACAGGGTCATCGCGTCCATTCTGGATCGTCCCGCACTGAAAACCGGAGAAGTGATCGCCATCCGGCCGCTGGAGCGCGCGCTGCTGCTACTGTCTGATCTCCCGGGCGTCGTTGTGAATTCCACCCTGTCACCGGCCGTCCAGCCCGGGGCCTCGGACCTGACCGTCGAGATCGCCAACGCGCCTCTGCTCTCTGGCAGTCTGGAAGCTGACAATGTCGGCGACCGCTATTCGGGCCGTTACCGGTTCGGGGGCTCGCTCAACCTCAACAACCCCACCGGAGCCGGCGATCTCGCGAGCCTCAGAGTTCTGACATCAGGCGAGGGTCTCGCCTATGGCCGCGCCAACTATCAACGCCCGCTCGGCGAGGCGACCATCGGAGCGGCCTATACCCACGTCGACTACAATCTCGGCGAGGAGTTTTCCGCCCTGGACGCCGGCGGTTCCGCAGACATCTTCGGCGTCTTCGCCAGCTATCCGATCCTGCGATCACGCCGGGCCAATGTCTCCGTCTTTGGCGGCTTCGACCACAAGAACCTGAAAGACGATATCGGCCTGGTCTCCCAGTCATCACGCAAGACGATCGACGCGGTCGGGCTGGGCCTGCGCGGAGACTCCCTGGACGCCTTCGGGGGTGGCGGGGCGACGGCCTGGTCGCTGATCGGGACCGCCGGGTCTCTGGACATCCGTTCGCCGCTCGAGCGGGCCGCAGACGCCGCGACCGCCGGAACCCAGGGTGGATTCGGAAAGCTGCAATACAGCCTGGCCCGGACCCAGACCCTCATGGGGCCGCTGTCGTTGTACGGCGCGCTGCGGGGGCAGGTCGCCACCGGAAATCTGGACACCACCGAAAAGATGGAGCTTGGCGGCGCCTATGCCGTCAGGGCCTATCCTGAAGGCGAGGCCTATGGCGACGAGGGCTATGTCGCCACCGTCGAAACCCGGCTCGCCCTCGATCCATGGACGCCAGGCCTGCCGGGCCATCTACAGGCGTTCGGCTTCATCGACTGGGGCGAGGTGAAAGTGGCGCAGAGCCCTTGGTTCACGGGCTCCAACCATGAACGTCGCAGCGGTGCGGGCCTCGGCCTGGCCTGGCAAAGCCCTTCCAACCTGATCGTGAGGACCACCTGGGCCCGCCGAAACGGCGATCAGAGGGTCAGCTCCGGTCCTGACCGCCGTGACCGCTTCTCCTTCCAGATCGTGCAGCTGTTCTGATGACCGTTTTCGCCCGGACCGCCGCGCCGCACCCCCACAAGGATTCCGCCATGACTCGCCTCCACGGCCTGTTCTCAGGCCTCTACGGGTGGTGCTGCCCATCAGGACGTCGTAAGATCCTGTCGGCCTCGACCATTCTCACGGGCCTGATCTCGCCGGCCGCCCTGGGGCTCGCCACGGCCTTGTCCGTGGGGACGGCCGCGACCGCGCAGACCCTGCCCGTCGGGGGGGTGACTTCCGCGGGTAAGGCGACCCTGTCCACGGGCGGCAATACTCTGACGGTCAACCAGTCCAGCCAGAACGTCGCGATCAACTGGCAGAGCTTCTCGATCGGCGCCGACGCCAACGTCGTCTTCGTCCAGCCGAACAGCGCCTCTGTGGCCCTGAACCGGGTGCTGGGCGCCGATCCTTCTCTGATCATGGGCGGGCTGACCTCGAACGGTCAGGTCTTCCTAGTCAATCCCAACGGCATCCTGTTCGGGCGCAGCGCCCAGGTGAATGTCGGCGGTCTGGTCGCCTCCACCCTGGCGCTCAGCGACGCGGACCTGATGGCTGGAAACTACAGCTTCTCCGGAACGGGCGGATCAGTGGTCAACGAGGGCGCGATCACCAGCGGTGGGGGCTACGTGGCCCTGCTGGGCGGGCAGGTCGCCAATGATGGGGTGGTCCAGGCTCGTCTGGGCTCCATCGTCCTCGCTGCCGGTGAGGCGATCACCCTCGACTTCGCGGGCGACGGCCTGCTCAAGGTCGCCGTCGACACCGGCGCCGTCGGCGCCTTGGTCCGCAACGGCGGACTCCTTCAGGCGGACGGCGGATCCGTCATCATGACCGCTCAGGGCGCCGGCGCCCTTCTCAATACGGTCGTGAACAACACGGGAGCCATCCAGGCCCGGACCATCGGCGATCGTGACGGCGTCATTCTCCTGCTGGGGGACATGAGCAGCGGCACGGTGACTGCGGGCGGTTCTCTCGACGCCAGCGCGCCCGATGGCGGCGACGGCGGCTTCATCGAAACCTCGGCCGCCACGGTCAGGATCGCCGACGGCGCGCGGATCACGACGGCGGCTGCAAGCGGGACCACCGGGACTTGGCTCATCGACCCCCAGGACTTCACCATCGGGGCCGGCGGCGACATCTCCGGCGCGACGCTCTCGGCCCAGCTTGTGACCACCGATGTGGTGATCAGCACCCTGACCGGCGCCGGCGCGGCGCTGGCTGGCAATGGCGACATCAACGTCAATGATGCAATCGCCTGGACCGCGTCCGGTGCGGCGACGACCCTGACGCTCAACGCCAGTCGCGACATCAATATCAACGCGCCCATCACGGCGACCAACGGCAATCTTGTGGCCTGCTGCGGTCGGGACGTGATTGTGAACGCGCCGATCACCACCACGCGTGGCAGCGTGCTTCTGAGCGCTGGCGAGGACATCCAGGTTTTCCACGCCATCACCACAACGGACGGCAACATCGCCCTGTGCGCCGGCCACGACGTCCACATCGACGCCGCCGTGACCCTGACGCGAGGATCCGCCATTCCGGCCGAAAGCCTCGGGCTTCCGATCGGCCTGACCCTGATCGCGGGCTTCAACGCCAACGGACCCGGCGTCGACGGCGGCACGATCATCTATGGGGCCCTGGCGCCGCCCACGACCGTCACCGTCGCGCCAGTGACCATCAACTACAATCCGGTGTCCTACGACGCGCCGACCGACTTCGGAATCCATTTCGTCCTCACCGAAGGCGCGGCCCTGACCCAGCAAATGCTGCTGTTCCCCGAGGGCGGCCGTCCGGCGGATGGAACGACCGCCACAACCCTGACCGGGTTCCGCACCACGGCGGTTTCCGGGACGCCCGCCGGCGTCACTCTCGTCGCGGGTCCGGACGCCACGGCCTCGTTCGATAGCGCAGAGGCTGGGACGGACGTCGGCATTGCCTACAGCGGCTACAGTCTGTCGGGAGCTAACGCCGCCCAGTACGCCCTGGCCGGTTCCTGCTGCTTCGCCGGCTTCCGGACGCGTAGCACCATCACCCCGGCGCCCGTCGTCACCCCCCCCGTGGTCGTTCCGCCCGTCGTCGTCCCTCCGGTCGTGGTTCCTCCCGTGGTCACGCCCCCGGTCGTCGTGACGCCTCCGGTCGAACCTCCCGTGGTTGTTCCGCCCGTCGTGGTTCCGCCGGTCGTGGTCCCGCCCATCGAGATTCCGCCCGTCGTGGTCCCGCCCGTGGTCACGCCGCCCTTCGTCACGCCGTTCCCCCCGTCACCGTCCCCGCCCCCCGTCGAGGCCCCGCCCTTCGTCATCACCGGCTTCCCGCCTCCGGATTTCCCACTCCCGCCCCCCGACACTCCGGCGCCCCCGCCGCCGCCGCCCGAGAGTCCGCCGTCCAATCAGGATGTCCCGCCGCCAGAGGCGGAGACTCCTCCGGATACGACCACGCCCTATTTTGAACCGCCGACGCCGGTCGTTCCCGCGCCAGTCCGTCCGCCCAAGCAGGATCGGAACTGATCACGACCTCGTTCGCCACAGCAGCCCCCTCCTGGCGGCCGGCGGCGGTCCCGGGACGGCGCCGGACAGGCAGGCTGTTCCTCAGCCTGGGGTTCGCGGCCAGTATGGCGGCCTTCGGCTTCGGCGGATCGGCCGCCGCCGAGGGCGAAAAGCCTGTGCAAACCGCCGCCCCCGAGACGCCCTCAGGGGTCGAGGCGCTTCGAAACTGGGTACTGGCGACCGGGGACAACCAGGGCCGGCCCTTCGTGATCGTCGACAAGGTTGGCGCCCAGGCCCAGGCCTTTGACCCGGCGGGGGTGATGCTGGCGTCGACCCCGGTCCTGCTCGGTCTCGCGCAAGGCGATGATTCCCCCGCAGGCATCGGCGACCGGGCCCTGGCCAGTATCGGTCCGGAGGAGCGGATCACGCCAGCGGGCCGCTTCACCGGGCAACTGGGTGAGAATTTTGCCGGCAGGACCGTCCTCTGGGTCGACTATGATGCGGCGATCTCGCTGCACCCGGTCGCCACCGCTGTGATTTCCGAACACCGGCAGGCGCGGCTCGACAGTCCGATGACGTCGGACAACCGGATATCCTATGGCTGCATCAACGTGCCCGCCGCCTTCTATTCGGCAGTCATCCTGCCCCTGTTCAAGGACGCCCCCGGCTTGGTCTACGTCCTTCCGGAGCTCCGCTCCCTGGACGACCAGTTCTTCCACAGGGCCGCATCGCGCGACCGGCAGACCGCCCAGGTTGATGGGTCGATAAATCTTGGCGCTGAGCCAGTTTCAAGTGGTCCCGACAAGGAGTGGTAGGCCCGGAGGGAGAGCCTCTAGGAGCCCCTCAGATCCAGCATTTCCAGGCTTCTGTGGGCCTTAAGCGGGCGCTTGTGTCACAGTCTTGGTGTCACGCGCAATCCTCCACGCGCGATCATGATGGGCCTGCGGAACGGCGGTTTGCTACAGCGGCGAGGACGCAGTAGTTGTCTTGGCCACGCGCTGTGGGAATCGGGGACCAACTTTTGCTAATTCGGAAACTACGAGTTCGGCTCGCTAACAGTCCTTCAGCCTTTGGTGCCGACAGGGGCGGCACGGGCAGCTTTGCCGGGCTCCTCGGGCAGCTGCTTGCTCGCCAACCGCTGAGACGCACAGCGAGTTATGGCGGCAAAAGCATCTATCTGATGCATCATGATGTGCAGCCAGAGGGAGTTTACCTTCACCTCGCCGTGTACACAGCAGGAGAAGCTGTCACGACCTTGCCTGACCCAGGCGCTGCGGCGGGAAATCAGCCGGTAGCAGCCCAGAATGCCGGAGATGGTGGAGCTAACGCCCTGCAGGCCCAACCTCCCCCTCCTCAGCGCCAATACGCAGATGCCACCCTGTTGTATTTGGTGTTTGGCGATACAGTTCTGAGTTGCAGAAGCGGCACGTCATCCGACTCCTACCTCGTATCATGGGTCAATCAAGCTGCTGTAGATGCCCAGATTATTGCGGACCACTACCGGTTCGACCTGAGTGACCGAACTGATGTGGACAAGGTAGCTCGGATCACTCGAGACGGGATTAGCTCAGTCACATTCAATGGTGCGGCCTCGCAAACCGCAGTTGATGCCGCGCAGCGGGACACTACCAAGGAAGGGCTTATTGGAGCCGTATTGGATCAGCTTCGGTCATTCAGTGGCGCTGGTGTCGGTGCGCCCGCTCCATCTCCCGATATGAAGGTTGAGGTGAAACTCACGCTAGACAAGCGTAGGGCAGCTCTGGTCACCGATCCATTGGTCTTGGCGGTAGCGACCCAAGCTGTCGCGGACGATGATGAAGGCTTCAAGATCGTGACCGCGCGGGGTGAAACAATCGGCGCGGATGATGTGAAGTTGATGAAAGTTTCGCCCCTTCAGGCGTTAGGTAAGCACCCAGACCATAACCACGGCTGGGCTGCTTTGAAGGGCTATCACGATGAGCTGCACCAACCTTGAGAGGCGTCATGAACATTGAACGTGTTGCCTATGTTTCACTTTTAGTCATCGCCGCATTTGTCGGTTTCGCTGCCTACCGACTAGGCGGGCCGCTTATCCTCGGTAACGAGAAGGCGATGGACGTGATCGTGACGTTGTTCTCGATTCTAGCTGGGTTCATCATCGCGATAATGTCCTTGCTGAACACAGACGCGCTCAGGCCGGGCGGGTGGAAGCGGGTCCAAAACGACACCGAATTGGTGCGGCGGCGGCTCGATAGGCAGCAGCAGCTCTTCTGGCTATATCTGGCGACTCTCACGTTTATTCTTGGCTCTCGTCTTGTGCCGAAGAGCCAAGTGGACCTGAGTAATGAGCTGCAGCGGGTTTCCTTCGGTCTAGCTGCCGCCGCCCTTGTCTTGTCTTACGCGCTACCTGTGGTGCTGCGAGGCGTACAAGTGGCTCGGCTGGAAGCCAACGTCACCAAAGAAAAGAAAAAGGCCTCAATTCTGGAACGGAACTGACCCCAGTTTTCGCCTCGACAGCGCGGATTTCGGCCAGCCCTCTTGTCGGCGTTCGTATCAGCAGCCGTACTTCTTTCGACCGCCTGAGCTGATTGTGTATCGGCCACCTAATGGGCCGGTGAAGACTTCAGCGCGGCCTTTCCCGGGTGGGGCGCGGGGATGAACGCTGTTTGGTGATGTGCGGCGTGGGCCGCCGTTGCTCCGATGCGAAACCCCAGCGGCATCGAAGGCCTCGCCCAGGCTTCCGAACTCCCACCTGATCCAATCCAGGGCCGGGAGTCTCTCATCGTCACGGCAGAGGAACATATTGATCCTGCCGTTCTCAGCGTGGAGATCGCGGATGCGGCCTAAGACCTCCTCTCTCGAGATGCGAGAGCCGTCCTCACGTCGGCCCCGCTCACGGGGAGCGTAGTGAAAGCCCGCCAGCTTGTAGGCCTTTGAAAGAGTGCCGAACCGAGTGAAGTATGTGGCGCTTGCACCGCAGCTTGGGTCGGCATCGATCATGGCAGCAGTAACCCGGCCATGTCGTCTTTTCAGGATGCGAAGGTCTTCGAGCATTTCCTCGTCCGTCTTCCCCGGGCGGCCGTTTAGGGTTGCCAGTCGCGCCTGCACCCGTTCGTAGGTCTTCACGGGGACGATGGCCGGGAAAACCTGAACGGAGCCCCAGGAAGCACGGTCGTGGTAGACTATGTCACCCAAGAAAACTGCGGTCTTCCCGAATGGCTGGCGACCAGTGACCAACTCACACCGCAGGACTTCCGAGATGCGCTGCTTGGTCCACGGTGTGCCGTCCAGCCAGAACTTCCCCTCCGCGTTCAGTCGCCGCGCGATGTCGGCCATCCTCAGGTGGTCGTTGAGGTACAGCCGGAAAGTCTGCCGGAGAACTGCGGATTGCTTAGGCCCCTCGGGGACGAACTGAAGCGTCTGCTCGGGGCGCTGCTTGCGTTCCCCACGCTCCAGTATCTTGCCCAAGCTGCCGTCTGGATTGACGATCTGCCGGGCGAACCCGTAGCGTGAGGTTCCGCCAGGGGCGTTCCCCGCCAGCGCGTTCCGCTGTTTCGACACGCGGACTTTTGCAGACAGTTCGCGACTGTACTCCCCGGCCATCACACGCTTGAGGGCCTTGAACACGGAGCCCGCCAACCCGGGCTCGAACGTCTCTGCACAATACCGCACCTCGACCCCTGCCGACCGGCAGAGGAACTCGTAATGCGCCGCCTCGTCGGGGTCTTGGTAACGGCCCCAGCGGCTCACATCCAGAACCAGCAGTGTGGTGTACGGTGCCTGCTTGGACACCACGTCAGCGAGGAGCGCGCTGAGGCCTTCTCTGCGGCGAGCTGTCACCCCGCTTTTACCGGCGTCTATATATGTCTGGACGATCTCGAAACCGGCGGACTGGGCATAGCCGGAGATGACCGCCCGCTGATGTTCCAGGGAGTACTGCTGTCCGTCCGTAGACATCCGGAGGTACTGGGCTGCTGGGCGGAGTTTGGTGGTAGCTGGAATCACACGCACGTCCTTACTGTAGGCGGCGGAGAGACGCCGCCTGGAGTGCGCGGTCAACTGAGAGTGAAGCTCAGGCTTCGCCTCGCCATTGCGGGGTGGGAAGGCTCCTAGGCCGCCTCTCAGCTCCCGCAGGTTGCCCAGGGAAAGCGCCAGGAATACCTTCGCGGAGTGGACGGCCCCCTGTTGGCGCAGGGACCGCCGGTCTCGCTGGCTAAAGCAGGCGGTGGGCAGCCGGACGTGCGCCCTGCCCCTCTTGCTCAGACAGTCGCGCTAAAAAAAGCAGGGTATAAGGCACGCTCACCCGAATGCTCCGGTCAGCCCTTTAGGGCTTCGTAGACCGTCGAGCGGGCCACCCCAAGGCGCGTAGCGATGTGAGCGGGCTTCACGCCTTCAGCATGAAGACGGCGGACTGAGGCGGTATCCACGCTCTTCGGCCGCCCCTTATACCGCCCCTCGGCCTTGGCTTTCTCAATCCCCTCCATCTGACGCTCTCGCCGTAGGCTGGTCTCGAACTCCGCAAACGCTCCGAGCATCGTCAGGAACAGGCGGCCCGTCGCGGCGGTCGTGTCGAACTCTCCCTGTTGGAGCGCGCGGAAGCTCACACCTTTCGTGGTGAGGACGGCGACAATCTCACTCAGGTCGCTGACCGATCTAGCGAGGCGGTCGATGCGGCTGACGACGAACGTGTCGCCCTCCCGCACATACTCGAGTGCCCGGCGCAACTCGTCGCGGCCCGCCTGGGTCGTCCCCGTCCGCTTCTCGGAGAAGACCTTCTCGCACCCCGCAGACCGCAGGGCCTCCTCCTGGACCTCCAGCGACTGCCCAACCGATGACACCCGCGCATAACCAACGACCGCCATCACAGGGCCTCCACGGCGAACCGCAGGGCCACCGCGTGGTCCCGCAGAAGCGCACTGACGGCAATGCCGACCCGCTGAGGCGAAAGGCCTGGGAACGCAGCGTCGTAGACCCGGCGAGCCTCTTGGCGCGGCAGACGAGCCAGGGCGGCCCCAGCGGCCCTCTGGGCAGCGTGGAGGTCCAGCACCGCTTGGGCGCGGTCACGGCTAGAGCTGCCGCACGTCAGCGCCATGGCGAACGCCCGGCGATCCAGCGCATCACCGAATGCACCCGGCCCGACAGATGCGACCACGCGGCGGGCGGCGGCCTTGGCCTGTGTCGTAGCGGCGCGGAGCGGTGAGAGCTGGGCATCCCATGCCGCCACCCGTTCCTGCGAGGCGCGGAGGTGGTCCAAGGCCCGACGCGCTTGTGCGGTGGCGATGCCGACGAAGGGAACGACCATGGCGATGCCCTCGGGGAGCTTGGGGGTGGCCTGTGGGGCGGCGGTGAAGGCGATGATGTCGGCCACGAAACTGTCCGAAAAGGTCTAAGATAAGGCCGGACTTACCGTCCGATAATTAGGAAGTCAACTCATGTCGGACGCCTTGCCCCTGTCCGCTGAGGGTATACCCGTTTCGGACGGGGTCTCTGTCCCCGCCACCACTCCAGATCACCAGCCTTATAGCGGTAGGCCTGCCACCCCCACCGCTCGTAGGCGGGACCGGTCGCCTGCACTCTCCATCGACGAAGGTCGTCAAGCTCAAGGCCAAGGAACCAAGCGGCGTCCTCGGGTGCCATCAGGTCTCCAGGCGTCCACCCGAGGGCGGCTATTGTGGCGGGCGGTGCCATGCGCGGTCCTTTCCGTGGGCGGGGACTAGCGTGTCGGCATGGGTCCGCTGCTATATGTGATGGAGGGGGCGGGGCCTGCCGCCGCTGAGGTGTCCCGAGCCCCCCGGTGGGGGGATTAGCTGAGCGCGCTACCCCGTATATGCCAGTTCAGATAAGTGACCCAAAAAGCGTTGGCACCGGCAAGGCTGCCAGGAGTCCGCCGGAGGCGAGGCCGTGTGGAGCAGCCGGACCTCTACTTCGGCTCGGTCTGGGCATTCTGACGGGCGATTTGCAGGGACTTGCCCTGCGCGTAACCGTTCATCCCCGCACTACCGAGCTGAAGAGCCGCACCCACGATGGTGGGACGCTCGACGCGGGACAGCATTGAGTTGGCCTCGGCGGTGACGCCGCGCTGTTCCGTGGCTCGGTTATCCAGAGTGCGCTCCTCGCTCAGACCGGCCTGCATGAGGCTGTCCTGAAGAAGCGAGTCGATGGAGCCTCCGAGCTGAAGGCCAGCCTGACCGGCGGCCACCTTGATGCGGGCCTGCTCTCGGCGAGCGGCGCGCTGGCGGTCGTTGATCTCGGCGGTGGCCTTGTTGTCGATCTCGGTCTGGGAGACCGCAAGCTGCTCGCGGATCGCGGCTTCTTGCTTCTTGGCGGACCGGACCTGGGCGACGATGCCGCCAGCGGTCGTGGCGACGGCGAGAGCCGCCATGATAGTTGGTTCACACATCGCGCTGGGTCGTCGTGAAGCGGAAGGACAGATGACCCTCCAGGCTGCAAGGCGGGCGGGGCTCGTAGGCTTGGAAACCGCACCGCCGAAGCCACGTTAGTCGCCGCGTGTTCCTAGCGTCCGCGAAGCTGTACAGCGTCTGGTGACGAGTCTGCATCAGGTTCAGGAACGACCTAGATTGCCTCAAGATTTCGAGGACGTCATCGCGTTCATCCATCCGGTCAGCTCCGAAAATCCACACATGGGCGACCGAGGGATTGCCGATGGGGACACAGCCAAAGACTGCGATAGGCTCCGCGTCGTCGAGAATTGCCCAGGCCATGTCGGAGATCATTACATGCGACACAAGCGCAACAGCGGGCTCTAGGCCGGAGGTGGCCTTGATTTCGGATTGGTCTGCCTCGCTCAGGCCCTCGGATAGGTCCACAAGCCACTCAGCGGCTTGTGCATTTGATACCCCACCCAGATCTATAAACTTCGTGGAGCAAGGCAGGGGCTCCCGCAGGGCTGGACGGCCGTTCCCCTCGTTGCCACGGTGACAGCCACTCTCGGCCGAGGCCCGGTGGTTGGTGGCGGTGAACTCATCCCCTGTAAGAAAATCGGTCATGACGGGCCTTGTGGGTTGCGGCGCTTAGGCCTGATGTTTGGTCTGCCCCCCCCCCCCGCCGCAGAGGCATCGCCGGGCGGCGGGACGGGTGTAGGCGCGCCCTTCACGTGCAGTTGGCGGGGAGTGAGCATCAGAGGTCCTCGATCTCATCGGCAAACTCGGGAGCAACGGCCTGCCCCTTCGCTCGACCGCTGCGCACGAGGAGGTTCCGCCGACAAAGGTTCAGCCGGTCCTGGTCTCGGTATTGGACTACTCGCCCCGGTCCCGGTTGCAGAAGCTCGCGGGCCACCCCAGCAATCCCACCGGCAACGCTACGGTCGCGGTAGACCACGCGATAGGTTCCGGTGAGGGGGCCGTTTCGGTTGAGCCAGAATCTCGTAGATCGCCCGGCGGCGACCCAAGCGTCATAGTCTGCGGCGTCCATGGTGACGAAGACACCGCGCTTATTCGCGATCTCCACGCGCACGACGGCGTCGCCGTCACGGTTGCCCGTGCGGATGATGTTCGGTTCCATTGATTTTCCAGGTTGGTGCCGCAGCTCAGCGGCAGGTTTCTCAGCGAAGTACGCGACGCATTCCTGCACCAGAGCCCGCCGCTGACAGCGTTTGGCTCCTAGAGTGCGTTTTAAAACTACGCTGGTATCAAGGGTGTCAGTTTATTCGAGGCGATGAACAACCGCGAAAATATAGGATCTAGATCCGTGCAGACTTTGAAAACGGAGACACCAATCCCCATCTCTAAAACCCTAGGGTAACCTATAGGTAGACCATAGAGTCTCTATAACAGGATTACCCTAATCACCACCACCTGAGTATACCCCAAGGCACCCAAGGAGACACGAGGTCTCCCCAGGTTACCTCTGGATGCCCCAGGAAGGGGTGCTGGAGTCACCAAGATCGCTTACGGGACGCTCGGGTGCCCACAGGTCTCCCTGCGCCCCTGCGGGCTCTGGAGGGGGTTTCTAGGGCCTCCCCCAGCACGACCGCGAAGGATTCCGCGATGTCCATAGGCAGCGGCATGGCTTCCCGGCCGTGGTCGGCGAGGGAGTAGGTGCCGGTCTTGCGGATGGACGGCAGGACCTCGGAGGCGAGCCAGTGTTGGAACGCCAGCGCTTCGGCTTTCTCCGAGCGCATGATGAGCTTGTAAAGCGCAGGCTCACTGAGCAGAGCGAGGCGACTGGTACTGCCTTCAAAGAGGGAAAGGAGAGGGGGAGTGTTTTGAACACCTCCCCTCGTGATCGACTTCAACTCGTCCGGCTTGAACAGTCGGCGACCGATGCCGTTTGTCGCTGTGTTGGAGGCGAGGCCCAATGCCCGGCAGATGTCTGCCGAGACAAACCAAGGCTCACCATCAATCACGGTGGAGCGGATGGTGATGATGTCGTTGTCGGCGGAAGAGACCCTCCGGGAGGCACGTGTTTGAGTCACGTGTCTTCGTCAGGACCTGGGCTTCGGCTTTGTTCGAGCGCATGATGAGCTTGTAGAGACCGGACTCGGAGACAATCCGCAGTCGATACTCACGCGGTTCCCACAGGTCAAAGGCACTGCCTCCGTCCGAGGGAGGCAGTCGGCGGTCCAGGGTGTTGATCTCTTCCGGCTGAAAGCGGTGGAGGTGCTTACTTGTGTGGTCTGCCCTAAGACCCAGCGCCCGGCAGACGTCCGCTGCGACGAACCAAGGCTCCCCGTCGATCAAGGTGGAGCGGATGTTGACGATGTCGTCGGCGGCGCGGGTGAAGGCGAAGGTGGTGGGGTTGCCCGTCGCGCCGTCCCCGAGATAGTTTGCCTCTGTGGAGCCTCCCTTGGTCTGACCAAGGGTGGCCCCGGTCTCGCTGGGCTAGAGCAGACAGGGGTCGGGGATTAGCGTCGCCGACCCCACCCAGCTAGACGCCCACGATGGCGGCCAGGACGTCCAGGCCGCGCGGCGTCAGCCGCAGATATCGAACGCGGCGATCTTCGGGGTCATGCTCCTGAGTGAGCCAACCTACGGCCTTCGGGTATGAGCGGGATGGCTCCAGCAGCATGTCCTTGGATTTCTCGATAGAGCGGCCAATGCCCTCAAACTCACCCTTAATCTGACTGAGGGTAACCCGGCTGTGCCGAAGGTCCTTGCGAGCAACTGCCAGGAAGAACAGCAACTGGCGGGCCGTGAGGGTCTCGGGCGCGAGAGGGATTAGACGCTCAACAACGCCGGTCAGGCCGTCAAGCTCGGCTGCAAGGACCGCCGGAGAGATCGACCTCCGGCTCGTGTGGGCGCGGTCATCTGCGGAGGGGGTGGCCATAAGCTCGTCCATAACGTTGAATTCTGGCCTAGGCGTACATCGCCTAATTTCCAGACGCCATCGTCGAGCTTCAGCCCCTACTGCCGCCCTCGGGTTGTCCTGAGGTGACCTGAGGGCACCTGAGGTTTATCCTGAGCAATCCCGCCCCAAGGGTGGAAGTTTATTCGAGGCGGAGGCTGAACCCAGATCTCCAGGCGCTGGCCACACCGTCAAGTTACACTGAGGTGACCTGAGGTGGCCTGAGGGTTCTCCTGAGCCAATCCCACCCCAAGGGTGCAACTTTATTCGATCCGGGGCTGGCGAGACGCCGGGCGGACGAACGATGGCTACGGGGCGGCGGGGAGATTGAACGGCGCATAGCTGATTTTACGAAGCTCGCGATCCAACACACTGACCATGCCGCGATCCCCGTATTTCGAGACCAGCCCGCGTCCCGCCCAGCCGCCCAGAGCTGCGGCCACCTCTTCCGACAGGCCCGCCTCCCGGCAAGCATCTCTGAAACCATGCCGGAAGGCGTGGAACGGCGTGGCGGGGGCGCTGAGGCCCAGATCAGACCTGAACCGCCCGAACCATTTGGACAGGTCGTGAGAGTGGTTCCCGCCGGGGCCGGGGCGAAGCTGGGGGAATAGAACTTCATCGCCTGCCTTCCGGCGGGCCTCGACGAAGGCCAAGAAGCCCGCCTCCACCAGAGCGGGATGAAGAGGGGTGCGCCGCGCGCTGGGCTCCGTCTTGAGTCGGCGCTCTTCGATCCGCCGCCCCTCCTCGTCGAACTCGGAGAAGTTCATGCACCAGACGCCGTCTATCTGGACGATGTCAGCCGTTCGCAGCGGCGCGATCTCCCCGGCGCGGGCACCAGAGTAGAGGGCAATGGCCGAGAGCCAGTATTTCCAAGGCATCCGCGCCCGCTCAGCTTCCAAGGCGCTGAAGAGTACCGCCAGCTCGTCCGGCTTAAAGCCCCGGCGTTTCACCACCGCCCTGTCCTTGCCCAAGAGGCCGACAGCGGGGTTACGGTCGATATGCTCTTCCTTGACCGCCCAGTGCAGCATCGCGGACAGGTTCTGAAGATACGACTTGACCGTGTTGGGGGCCAATCGCTGCGCGCCCGTGGCGTCGGCCCTATCGGCCGCCTCCGTCAAGCTGAGGCCAGGAAAACGCTTTCCGACATGGGCGGGGACACGCCTGAGAAGGTCGCGGACTTGGCGGATGTCAGCCCGCGTTATGCCTCGGATGGCCCTCTCCGTGCCCAGCGCCTCCTCCAAGGCCCTGAAGACATGGCCGTACTTACGCTCTGTGGACTCTCCTCCGTGTGCGGACATGCGCTCGGCCTTGTAGAGGGTGATGAGCTGGCCGAGAGTGATGCCCCCTACGGCCCCTGAGGACGCCTGTGGGGCCTCCGAAGGCGGTTCCACCACTTGCCCCGACAGACGGCGCTCCATGAGGTCCAGAAGGCGAACCTGGGCACGAAGCAGGGCGAGACCCAGTATCTCCCGGCTAGGGTCCCCCGGCGGGTACCATAGGCCTGCCTGGGCAAGCGCCTTGTCCACCTCCGGTGTGACCGAGGTGATGTCGAGGGTCGCCAACGCCCGGCGATAATCAGGGGTGGCTTCCTCCAGCCACAGATGCGCGCCTCTGACGCCGCTCTCACCACGGCCCGTTCGCGTCGCCTCATCGAACTCCAGGACTTCGCCGATCCAGGCGTTCGCCATGCGCGCGGCATCGGTCTTGTTCAGCGGCAAGGACGCCTTACCGGCTGCCTTCGCCCTCGCATTGACGATCAAGGCATCAGTGGCGACGCCCCTCT
The DNA here is from genome assembly GCF_026625805.1 of Brevundimonas sp. SL130. Classification (NCBI taxonomy): domain Bacteria; kingdom Pseudomonadati; phylum Pseudomonadota; class Alphaproteobacteria; order Caulobacterales; family Caulobacteraceae; genus Brevundimonas; species Brevundimonas sp. SL130. Next base: position 969,321 of record NZ_CP113064.1, on the reverse strand, counting down.
CGCGGGCGAGGCGCTTGGCTTCCTCAAAGTCGCGGGTGTGCAAACTTTCGCGCCATTGGGTGATCCCGAGGTCCCCCGAGACGTCCTCCGGGACCCTCCGGCGGAACTGATAGACCGCTCCACGGCGGTAGAGATGAGCGCATCCGTGCACGGCGTCCATTCCCGTCCGGTGACACAGTTTTGTGTCACAGTGCAAGCTTCAGAAGGACCGGATTTGCTGGATTTCCTGCCTAATCAGACCTCTATCGAGGATTGGTAGGCCCGGAGGGACTCGAACCCCCAACCAGACCGTTATGAGCGGTCGGCTCTAACCATTGAGCTACAGGCCCCCAGAGCGCGCGACCATGCGCGGCGCGGCGGGAGGAACCGCCTAGCAGGCGCGGATGCGGCTTGCCAAGAGGCGCGTTCTCAGACGGCATGTTTCAGCGAATTCACGAAGATGAACGGAAACCGACATGGAAGCTGAGGCGTTGGTTCAGGCATAAAAGGCCAAGGTTGCGGCCATGGATCGACGAACCCGTCGGTCAGGATCGTCCTACGGAGACTTCGGCATGAAAAGCGCGTTCAAATCCCTGATGCTGGGCAGCGCCCTGACGGCGGCGGTCGCCCTGAGCGCGGTCGCTCCGGCGATGGCCCAGAGCGTCCAGCCGGTGCAGATGATGCAGCCCGCGCCGTCGCTGAACCTGTCGGCCTATGGCGAGGTCAAGGCCGCGCCGGACATGGCCACCATCAGCTTCGGCGTCCAGACCGAGGCCCCCACGGCCCAGCAGGCCATGCGCGACAATGCGACCCGGATGACCCAGGTCATGGCCGCCCTGCGCCGCGCCGGCATCGCCGAGCGCGACGTCCAGACCTCGGGCCTGAACCTGTCGGCGCAATATGACTATGTGCAGAACGAACCGCCCAAGCTGCGCGGCTATCAGGCCGTGAACCGGGTGACGGTGGTCATCAACGACCTGACCAAGGTCGGGACCACCGCCGACGCCGTGGTCGCAGCCGGGGTCAACCAGATCGACGGCATCAGCTTCGGCCTGAAGGATCCGACCGCAGCCGAGAACCAGGCGCGCCAACTGGCCGTTCGGGCCCTGCAAGCCAAGGCCCAGCTGTACGCCCAGGCCCTGAACGTCCAGCTGGCCGGCATCCGCAACCTGAGCGAAGGCGGCGGCTATTCGCCCGAGCCCCAGCCGATGTTCGCCGTGCGCGCCATGGCGATGCGCGAGGACGCCAGCACCCCGGTCGCCGCCGGCGAGCTGACGGTGCGGATCGACATTACGGGCGTCTACGACATCGCGCGCTGATCGACGCTGATGAACGAAGAAAAGGCCCGCCGTCGCCGGCGGGCCTTTTTGCATCGCCACGTCGCCTGGATCAGGCCGCGCGCTTGATCTCGTTGTTATCGTCCAGCAGCACGACGTTCGGCGTCCACTGGCGGGCTTCTTCCTGGGGGAGTTGTCCGTAGGTGACGACGATGACCTTGTCGTTCTTCTGGACCAGGCGGGCGGCGGCGCCGTTGACGCCGATGACCTTGGAGCCGCGCGGGGCCTCGATGGCGTAGGTGGTGAAACGGGCGCCGTTGGTGATGTTCAGCACATCGACCTGCTCGTGCGGAAAGATGCCCGCCGCGTCCAGCAGATCCATGTCGATGGCGATCGAGCCCTCGTAGTCGAGGTCGGCCTGGGTCACCGTGGCGCGGTGCAGCTTGGACTTCATCAGGGTGACCAGCATGGGGCGGTCTCCGGTCTATGGCGCGGGGCGACAGGCCCTCGCTCGTTGGCGGCTCATATAGGGATTTCCGCAAGCCGCATCAATCGCGGCGCGCCGCCGCAACATGCTGGATCCGGGGCGATGCGACGCGCCGACGTTGCGGGACGTTCATTTGACGGTGACTGTTCCGGCACTATGGTGAAATCGAGCCATTTCGGCCCCTGCGAGCGCGCCTTCTCCCATGAAGCAATTCTTCCTGACGGTTCTGGGTGTCTTCACCGGACTGATCCTGTTCGTCGTCGTCATTCCGATGGTGTTGCTGACCGTCGCGATCGCGGGCGCCTCGTCCAAACCGGAAACCCCCGCCAGCGCGGTGTTGGAACTGGACCTGCGCGAGGGGATCAGCGACCAGCCGTCGACCAATCCGTTCGCGGCCTTCGGCGGTTCGAGCCTGTCGGTGCTTCAGGTCGTGGACGGTCTGGCCCAGGCTGAGAAGGACAACAACGTCAAGGCGGTGCTGATCCGCCTGCCGGAGGCCGGCATGACCCCGGCGACGGCGGACGAGCTGCGCCAGGCGATCCGTCGCTTCCGCGCCTCGGGCAAGCCGGTCATCGCCCACAGCCAGGGCTTCGCCCCGGCCGGCGCGGTGATGTCGACCTATATGGTCGGCGCCTCGGCGTCCGAACTGTGGATGCAGAACACCGCCGGCTTCCAGGCCACCGGCTTCTCGGCCGAGAGCCTGTTCCTGGGCCGGGCGTTCGACAAATACGGGGTGCGCGCCGATTTCGAGCAGCGTTACGAGTACAAGAACGCCGTCAACGAATACACCCAGAGCGACTATACCCCGGCGCACCGCGAGGCCATGACGGCCTGGATGACCTCGCTGTATGACAGCGCCCTGGCCAACGCCGCCCAGGACCGCAAGACCACCCCGGCCGCGCTGAAGACGGTGATCGAGGCCGGCCCCTATTCGGCCGAACAGGCCCTGTCGAACAAGCTGATCGACAAGATCGGCCAGGTTGAAGAGGCCGAAGCCGAGATCAAGCGCCGCGCCGGCAAGGGCGCCGAGATCGTCGAGTTCGGCCAGTACGTCTCCGAAAAGGGCGAACGGACCGGCTCGGGCAAGAACGCCATCGCCATCGTCGGCGGCGAGGGCGCCATCGTGACCGGCCGGGGCGACGGCGGAAGCTTCGGCGGCGGCTCGTCGATCCATTCGGACGACACGGCCGGGGCCATCTATGACGCCATCGAGGACAAGGCCGTGAAGGCCATCGTCTTCCGCGTCTCCTCGCCGGGCGGATCGCCGGAAGCCTCGGAACAGATCCTGGCCGCCGTGCGCGCGGCCAAGGCCGCCGGCAAGCCGGTGGTGGTCTCCATGGGCGCCTACGCCGCATCGGGCGGCTACTGGGTCAGTTCGGAGGCCGACTGGATCGTGGCCCAGCCCTCGACCCTGACCGGCTCCATCGGCGTGTTCGGCGGCAAGTTCGTCGTCGCCGACGCCCTGGGCCGGTTCGGCGTGGATATGCGCGACCTGACGGTCGGGGGCCAGTACGCCGACGCCTTCTCGTCGACCCAGTCCTTCACGCCCCAGCAGCGGGCCGCCTTCGCCGGCTCGATGGACCGGATCTATGACGACTTCATCACCCGCGTGGCGACGGGTCGCAAGCTGGAGCCGGCGCGGGTGCGCGAGATCGCCAAGGGCCGCGTCTGGACCGGGGCCCAGGCCCTGCCGCTGGGCCTGGTCGATCAGCTGGGCGGCCTGACCGAGGCGGTGGCCAAGGCCAAGGCCCTGGCCAAGATTCCGGCCGGCGAGTCCGTGCGCTTCAAGCATTTCCCCAAGTCAAAGTCGCCGTGGGAAGCCCTGTCCGAAATGTTCGGGGTCCAGAGCGAGGCGGCCCAGGCCCTGGTCATGCTGGGCGGCGTCATGGCCGATCCGCAGGCCCAGGCGCTGATGCAACGGGTCGAGGGCGAGCGGATGCGCAGCGAGGGCGCCGTCGTCCTGGCCGATCAACCGATGTTCTAACGATGGGCGTGACGATCCATCGCACACAGGCGTGAGGGGACGATCCATTGACCGCAGGGCCCAATGGACCGACATTGAACCAAAGGCGTTCCTAGGAGCGCCTGAAAGGATGACCCATGTTCCAGCCTGAACGTCTCGCCACACTGGGCTTCGCCGCCCGCCGCCGGCCCAACGGCCTGATCGCCTCGATCATGTGGATCGCGGGCCTGATCGCCGCCGTCGCCGCCCTGGCCGTCGGCGCGGTTCTGGCCGTCTTCACCGCCGCCGCGGTCGCGGTGATCGCCCTGTTCGCCGGGATCCTGGTTTTCCTGGCCGGTCTGGCCATGCGGACACGCCGCAACCTGGCGCCGCGTCGCCGCGCCGGGGATCCCGACGTGATTGAGGCGCACAAGGTGGACGGCACCTGGGTCGCCTACGGCTGGGAGCGCCACGGCCGCTGAGGCCCGACGTCATGGTTGACCTGATTGCGGCGCCCTCGCCGAACTTCGACACGCGTCGCGCGCCGCCCGACATGCTGGTGCTCCACTATACCGGCATGGAGACGGGCGAAGCCGCCCTGGCGCGGCTGCGCGATCCCGAGGCCAAGGTCTCGGCCCATTATCTGATCGAGGAAGACGGCCGCGTCTTCCAGCTGGTTCCCGAAGAACGGCGCGCCTGGCATGCGGGCCGTGGGGTCTGGCGCGGCGAGGACGACTGCAACGCCGCCTCGATCGGCATAGAGATCGTCAATCCCGGCCATGAGTTCGGCTATCGCCCCTTCCCCGAGGCCCAGATCGCGGCGGTCATCGCCCTGATCGGCGATATCCGCGACCGCTGGACCATTCCCGACAACCGCATCATCGCCCATTCCGACCTGGCGCCCGAGCGCAAGACGGATCCCGGCGAGCTCTTCCCTTGGAAACGGCTGGCAGAGGCCGGGCACGGCCTGTGGTTCGAACCCGCCGCCGAACGGATCAAGGCCCTGGGCGGCCTGCTGCAAAAAGGCGACCAGGGGATCGGGGTCGTGGTGCTGCGCGCCGGCCTGCACCGGTTGGGCTATGGGCTGACGCCCGGCGGCGACTATGACGCCGAGACTGAGACCACGGTCCGCGCCTTCCAGCGGCACTGGCGCCCCGACCGCATCGACGGCGTCGCCGACGGCGAGACGCGGGCGCGGCTGGTGGGGTTGCTGCAACTGGCCAGCGTCGAGAGCGTCACGGGCGTGCTGGATTAGAGGGCCGCGCGGTCCTGGAAGGGGCCGTAGATCCTCAGGATCGTGACGCTGTGGTCGGTTTCGCACCATTCGTAGAAGAAGCGGTATCCTTCCCGAACATGTTCTCGAACATTCGGATTTTCGCCAAACGGCCAACGGGTCGGCGCGGTCTTCAAGTCCTGTAAGGCCGCCAAGAGGGCCGCATACCGTGACCGTCCGCGTGCACCGCTGCCGGCTTGGGTGAGCCATTCCCTGGCTTGGCCGAGGTCCCGTCGCGCCCGTTCGGTGACGATCAGAGTGTTGCGACGACGCATTCAGTGGTCGTGGGCGGTCGCCCAGGCGATCTCGGCCTCGAGCCAGCGCTCGGCCTCTTCGCCTGAAATAACCCGGCCGGCGGCGATGTCCGCATAGGCTTCGGCCAATAGCGCGCGTTCGTGTGCGATCCGGCGTTCGCGCTGCTCGTCGCTTTCGGGCGTCATCATCTTCGAGACGGGTTCGACCATGCGCCGATCATGCCACATTTCGTCCGCCAACGCATCCGTTGGTTGACCTGCGCGGCGCAGCGGCGCATCTAGCCTCCGCCAGACGGCTGGGCGGTCGCGGCGGGACTTGATTCCGTCGAGGAAAGTCCGGGCTCCACGGTGAAAAGGCGGCGGATAACTTCCGCCCGGGGCGACCCGAGGGATAGCGCCACAGAAAGCAAACCTCCGGCCTTGCGAGGCCGGTAAGGGTGAAAGGGTGGGGTAAGAGCCCACCGCGTGCCTGGCAACAGGGACGGCATGGCAAGCCCCGCCTGGAGCAAGACCAAATAGGGACATCGCGCGGGGTTCGCCTCGCGGGGCTCACCGCCTCAGATGTCCGGGTAGGTCGCGAGAACCGTTCAGCAATGGACGGTCCAGAGGAATGATCGTCGCCGTTCCAGGCTTCGGCTTCGGAGCGGAACAAAACCCGGCTTACAGGCCGTCTGGCAAATTTTCGGTCTGATCCCCCCTCGCGTCAATGGACGCCCATGCTCGTTTTTCAGAGCTGGAGAGGCGTGTCTCACGACGGTTCAACCCCGGAACTTCCCGGCTTCTTTCAAGCGGGAGGCCGTTGGCCGCGTCGTCGCCGGCGGGCCAGACCTGGGGTCGTGGCGGTAGAGATAAGGAGGGCCATGATGATCGGCGTGTGCTGCGGCCTGGGTCGCAGTCGGGTCGTCCGGCCCTCCCCTTTCGTCAGAATTTCGCGGTCAGGATCAGGCCCAGATAGGACTGATCCTCAGCCACGCCGCTCTCCTTCAGGAAGTCGCCGGACACGGTGTAATTGGCCACGCCGGACACGCTGACGAACGGGTTGACGGCGTAGGTGACGAACCCCGCATAGCGCCAACCGACATAGGCGGACTCGCCTTCGGTACCGGCGCGCAAAGCCGCGCCCGACACCAGATAGACGCCGTCCTTCTTGCTCTGGCGCCACAAGCCCGCCGTCGACAGTCCGATCGTGGTCTTGGGCAGGGGCCGGAAGGTGACCTGAGGCTGGATGCTGATCAGGTTGGAGACGTTGAAGTCAGTGCGCAGCGAGATCGGCGGCACATACAAGGCGTTATAGGTGTTCTGGACATTGTCGGTGCGATCCTTGTCGCCCGAGGCGGCGTCGATGCGCAAAGCCACGCGCGGCGCCCAGCGATGATCGAAGGTCCGACCGACCGTGCCCGACACATACCAGGCCTCGATATCCAGCCCGCGATAATCACCGCGCTGGATCACGCCCTCGACATCATAGTCCCAGGGCGCAACCCGACCATCCAGGCGAACGGAAGCCGTGTCTCGCTGATCCCGCCCCGCGACGCCGGTGTCGAAGGCCAGACCCAGGCGGTCGGTGTTGGCGTAAAACAGTTCCAGCCGGGGCGCATTGGGGCCCGCGCCCAGCCGGCGCGACGCCGTGACGCCATAGAGCCGGTAGTCGTAGTTGGTCGCATCGTCGAAAGAAGCCTTGCTCTCACGCAGCGCATAGCCGGCGAACAGTCCGCCGGACCAGCCGGTCGGGCGGTCGTACATGATCCGCGTCATGTCGAAGGCGGTACGGGCGTTGGAGCCCTCACGCGGCTCGATGATGCGGAACACGCCGACGCCGAACTCCTGACGACCGACACGGACCTTCAGCGCGCCGTCGCCCAAGACCTGTTTCGTCTCGACGAAGGCCTGGTGCACATCGGTGCGGCTTTCCTCAATGACCGCTTCGCCACTGTCCAGGCCGGTCGTTCGGCCGTCCTGAAGCTCGACAAAGACGCGCAGATTCGGCGTGGCGTGCAGGTCTGCCCACAGGCGCAGGCGTTGCTGCAGATCGCCGTCATCGTCCTGCAGGCCCCGGCCGAACCTTTCGTTGCCGCGATATTCGGCGCGCCAGCGGCCCTCGCCGCCCAGGCTCAGCCAGCCGTTCTCGCCGACGGGAATGTATTTCAGATCGGCCCAGGGCGAGGTGCGCTTGGCCGGATCACGCAAACGGGTCCAATCGTCGTCATAGTTGAGCGGCTTGAAGACGATGGGCGGGCTCGCCGCCGACGGCGCGGCGGACTGAGCCGGCGACTGGCCGCTGAGCGGCGGCGCCGACTGCGGCTGGGCCTGTTCGACGACGACCGGAGGGGCGGACGCCCCGGTCTCGCGCGTGACGTCGGTCACAGCCGGATTGACGGGCAGGGTTGCGGACAGCAGCGCGGCGGCCGCCGTGGTCGAGAGCAGCATGGGTTCCTCCAGGGTGAGCCGCCCGGTTGGTTCCGGGCGCGCATCGAATGGTCAGGGCGTTATTCGGCGTCCGGCTGGACGCCGGGTACGGCGTTACGGAAGGCGTCGAGTTCCAGGCAGGCGGCCTCGATGGCGTTGAGGCGGGGCCAGCGCAGTTCCACGCCGAAGCGGCGGGCATTGCCCAGTTGCGGCACGATGCAGATGTCGGCCAGGCCCGGCTGGGCGCCGAAGGCGAACGGGCCCTCGGCCTCGGCCAGAAGCGTCTCCACCGCTTCCAGCCCCTCTTCAATGACCCCGGCGGCCCAGGCCGTGACGACCTCCTCGGGCTGACCCAGGTCACGAAGACGCTGCAGGATCTTCAGGTTCTGCACCGGGTGGATGTCGCAGGCGATGGCCTGGGCCACGGCCCGCACCTGGGCGCGCGCCACCGGGTCACGCGGCAGGAAGGCCGGCTCGGGGTGGATCTCGTCCAGATACTCGCAGATGGCCAGGGACTGGGTCAGGACCGCGCCGTCATCGGTGACGAAGGCCGGCGTCAGCCCCTGCGGGTTGAGCGCCAGATAGGTGGGCGCCCGCTGCTCGCCGCGGCGCAGGTGATGCGACACCTGGTCTGCGGCGAGCCCCTTGAGGCCCAGGGCGATCCGCACGCGCCACGACGCGGTGGAGCGGAAATAGCCGTGCAGGATCATGGGTTCAGGCTCCGGTCTTCTTGCGCACGCCGCCCAGAACCAGGACGGCGAGAGAAGCGATGAGCGCCGGGATGACGGCCATCAGGATGATGTTCTGCGGCGACCATGCGGCGGCTAACAGCATGCCCCCGACCAGCGGGCCGACGATGGCGCCGATCCGGCCGACGCCCAGGGCCCAACCCACGCCGGTGGCGCGGATGGCGGTCGGATAGACCGAGGCGGCCAGGGCGTTGCAGCCGATCTGGGCGCCGACGACGCCGAAGCCGGACAGGGCCGCGCCGATCAGCAGGACGGTCAGGTTCACGCCGCCGAAGGCGATGACGGCGATGAAGACCGCCGAGGCCGCATAGGCCGCACCCAGCACGATATAGGGGCTGCGCTTGTCGATCAGGCGGCCCAGGGCGATGGCGCCGACGACGCCCCCCAGGTTCAGGGTCGAAGTAGACAGGATGGCCAGGGACAGGGGCAGGCCCGCGCCCTTCAGCAGGGTCGGCAGCCAGTTCACCAGGAAGTACATGACCAACAGGTTCATGAAGAAGGCGACCCACAGCAGGCCCGTGACCGGCGCGCGGCCTTCACGAAACAGTTGGAAGACCGAGAAACCCTTGGCCGCCGACGAATGCTCGTCCTTCAGGCCCTGGATGAAGGCCTGGGTGGAGGCGTCGGGGTCGATGCGTTTAACGATGGGCGCGATCCGGCTTTCCGGCGCGTCGCGGGCCACCAGGAAACGGACCGATTCCGGCAGCATGAAATAGAGCACCGGCAGGAGCAGCAGCGGCAACACCCCGCCGACCACGAAGACCGAATGCCAGTCCCAGTTGGCGATCAGCCAGGTCGATCCCAGGCCGCCGATGGTCGAGCCCAGCGGGAAGCCGCAGAACATGACCGTCACCAGCGTCGCCCGCAGTCGTTGCGGCGCATATTCGCTGGTCAGGGCGATGATATTGGGCATGGCGGCGCCCAGGCCGATGCCGGTCAGCAGGCGATAGATCAGCAGATGTTCCAGGTTCGTCGCCGTCGCGGTCAGCAGAGCGAAAACGCCGAAAATCGCCGTCGAGATCAGGATGATGGTCTTGCGGCCGAACTTGTCGGCGGCGGGGCTCAGCACGAAGGCCCCGATGGTCAGGCCCAGCAGGCCGACCGAGAAGATCGGACCGAAGGCGGCCGGGGTCAGACCCCAGTCCTCGGCGATCCTCGGCGCCACGAAGGCGATCGACTGGGTGTCGAAGCCGTCCAACATGGCGATGACGAAACACAGCGCCGTAACGCCGAACTGCAACGAACCAAACTTGGCCCGATCGACGACGGCGCTGCCGCCGGTCGCTTCTAGAGTAGCCATTGTGGGTTTCCTATCCCTAGAGAAACGTGCGGATCTTGCGCCCGCTTCGTCCCAATCATTGATGTTGGACTTGTTGTTCAGGCGGCCTTGGGGCCGACTTTAATGTTCAGCGGTTCGAGGCCGTCGATAGTCACGGTCATCTCGTCGCCCTCGACCACCGCGCCGACGCCCGCAGGGGTGCCGGTGTAGATCAGGTCGCCGGGTTCGAGACGCCACAGGCTGGACGCGAAGGCGACGATGTCGGCCACCGGCCAGATCAGGTCGGCCAGATCGGCGTCCTGTTTCACTTCGCCGTTGACGGTCAGTTTGATCGACCCCTTGGTCGGGTCGAAATCGCCCTCGCCGGCCTTCTGGATCAGACCCAGCGGCGACGACTGTTCGACATTCTTGCCCGTATCCCACGGACGGCCCTGGGCGCGAGCGGCCAGCTGCAAGTCACGGCGCGTCATGTCCAGACCGGCGGCGTAACCCCAGACATGATCCATGGCCGTATCGACCGAGACGTCGCGGCCGGACTTGCCGATGGCGACGACCAGTTCGGCTTCGTAGTGGAAGTCGCCCGTCTGTTGCGGATAGGCGATGGTCGAACCGTTCGGCACGACCGTCTCGGCCCAGGCAGTGAAGAAGAAGGGCGGCTCGCGATCCGGATCGCGGCCCATCTCACGGGCATGGGCGGCATAGTTGCGGCCGACGCAAAGAATGCGGCGCACCGGGAAATCATCGCCCGTCGAAGTCGGGGCGAGAACCGGCGCTTGCGGTTGGAACAGCAGGCTCATGCGTTTTCTTCTCTGTAGAGGTTCAACTTTTCCTGGCAGGCCTTGTCCGAATAACCGAACAGGACCAGCTGGCTTTCGGCCTTGAACACCACCTGTTTCCAGGACGGCACGACCAGGATGTCACGGGGGTTCAGGACGATGGTCTCGCCCTCGATCACCGCCTCGCCCTGACCTTCGACCACCACGAAGATGGTGCCGTCGGTCGAGCGGCGCGGCTGGGTCTCGAACCCGGCCGGCATCAGACGGACATGGGCCGAGATGGTCGCCATGACCGGCCCGCCGTTGACGGGGTTCAGAAACTCCAGCGCGTGGCCCAGATGCGGATCGGGCTCGGCGCCGCTGTTGGCCAGCCCGTCCAGAGCCGGACGCCAGTCGGCATAGGGATAGTGGAACAGCGGCTGATGCGACGGACGACGATCGGCCGTATGTCCCTTCAGCGGACGCATGTTGCGGCCATAGCGGTTCAGGCTGTCGCCCGGCGGAACCTGTTCCGGATACTGGTCCTCGCTGTAGCCCTCGGCGAAACTGGCGTCGAAATGGCGCACGGTCGGGATGTCCAGGCCGTCCAGCCAGATCATCGGCGTCTCGGTCGGGTTGCTGTGGTCATGCCACTGTCCGCCCGGCGTCAGCACCAGGTCGAACGGGCGCATGATCGCCTTCTCGCCATCGACGGCCGTATAGGCGCCGTCGCCCTCGATCACAAAGCGCAGGGCCGACTGGGTGTGTCGGTGCGACGGCGCCACTTCTCCGGGGAGGATCAGTTGCAGGCCGGCATAGAGGCTGGGCGTGATGCCCGAAAGCCCAGGCAGGCCGGGATTTTCCAGGATCAGCACCCGGCGCTCGGCCTGTTTGGCGCTGATCAGGTCCCCCGCGCGCATCAGATAGTCGCGGGCATTGTCATAGGACCATTTGTGCACCTTGGCCGGGCTGTCCGGCCGGGGCAGCACCAGGGCGGCCAGCTTCTCCCAAAGCGGATAGAGGCCTTCCGGCTCCATCTGCTGATATAGGGTCTCCAGCTGCGCCTGCTGGTCGTTCTTCAGGGGTTGGGCGCCGTCCATGATCAAGCCTCCACGCCGACGTGGAGCAGGCCGTCTTGCAGCTTCACCGGGAAGGTTCTGACCGCCACGGTGCAGGGTGCGCCGACGGCTTCGCCCGTCTTCACATTGAAGACGCCCTGGTGCAGCGGGCACTCGATCAGGTCGCCGTCCAGGTAGCCGTCGGCCAGACTGGCGGCGCCGTGGGTGCACAGGTCGGCGGTGGCGTAATAGTCGCCTTCGACGGCGTAGAGGGCGACCTTCAGGCCGCCGACGACGGCCTGGGCCACGCCATATTGTTCGAGATCGGACGGCGCCACGGTGGGCTGCCAGGTCAGAGTCGCTGTATCGGTCATGCGGGGTACACGAGACTGTTGGGGATCATTTCGGAATCAAAGACGACGATCCGCTTGGCGAACCGCAGCCGGTCGCCATCGCGCACCACGCGGTCGTGACACACGGCGGACAGGACGATCTCGGACGTCTTGTCGATCAAGGTCTGGACCAGCAGCAGATTGTGCCGCGTCAGCACCGCCCCGCCGTCCTCGCCGACGATGCTCGGCGCAGTCGGGAAGCGACGATAATAGCGCGGCGCATACATCTGGGTGCGCGTCAGGCCGGTGACCCGGTCCTTCAGCATGCCCCGGCTTTCGGCCTGCATGGTGCACAGCGAATAGCCGGCTTCGTAATTCTCACGCGGGATCACCCGATACAGGCAGTCCTCGGTGAAGAACTCCGGCCAGTCGTGCAGCCGCACATCGTCCAGCACGGCGTAATAGTCGTCGTAGAGGTCGCGGATCGCATCGCGCGTGATCACGCCCTGACCTTCGACGGAGCGTTCGAGAACGGACGTGCTCACAGGCCCATGACCTTTCTCCAGTAACGATACATGCCGCGCACAGCCGTCTCGGTGACCTGGTGGTCGGTGCACTCGATCTCGCGCCCGCCCATCTGGAGGATGAAATTTTTGTCGGGCGAACCAGCCGCGCCCTGCTGGGTCATCTCGAGGACTTCGCCGTCGTCGGCCGAGACGAAACCGGCCGGGCCGAACAGATTGGCCTGACGCGTACGGCGCAGCCGCATCTCCGGCGTGTCCTCGGCGTAGCACCAGTGGGTCCAGTGGAAGTCGAACCCGTTCGTCCCCTTGGGCACGATCTGTCGCGTCGTCAGACTGTTGATCTGCTGCTGCAGGATCACGCTCGGGAAGATGGTGATCATCCCCACCGTCTCGTCGCCCGGAAACTCCTGCACCACGTCCATGACACGCGGATCTTCCAGGACCAGGTCGCTCTGCAGATTGCGGATGTCGGCCGTCGCCTCGCTCGCCTTCTGTTCGCCCTTGCGCGAGATCAGGATGGCGTGGCGACCCTCGTCGTCAATGTCGACGGCGGACTTCTGATCGGCCCGGAACAGGCCGAAGGTGGCGAAGAACACGTGCAGCAGGCCCGCATGATACGGGTCCTTGATGTTCTCCTGCATCTGTTTCCAGTTCGCGGGAATATGCTGGCGGTTATAGCCCAGCACCTCCAGCTTCCGGCCGTCATAGACGCGGATGTAGTGTTTCCAGAACCGCTCGCCGAGGTATTCGCGGAACGACGGGGTCTCGTCCGAGAAGGTCGCCCAGACGACGCCGTTGACCTCTTCGACGCGCAGCTTGTGCAGGCCGTTCTGCGACAGGTCGAAGTCGGCCGGCATGCCGCCCTGACGCTTGACGCCGCGACGGAAGGGCACGCCCTGCAAGTCGCCGTTCAGCGCATAGGACCACTGATGATAAGGACAGATCAGTTCTTGCGAATGGCCAAAACGGGCCTGGCAGAATTTGACGCCCTTGTGGGCGCAGCGGTTCTCGACCACCGAGATTTCGCCCTCGGCTGACCGAACCATGACCACAGGCTTTTCGCCCAGGGTCGTGGTCTTCCAGTCGCCGACGTTCGGCAGTTCACACTCCAGGCCGACATACAGCCAGTGCGGCCCGTACCAGATCTTCTGCAGCTCGGACGCGTAGATTTCAGGATCCGTATAGACCCAGTAGGGCACGGCCGCATCGACGTCCGCAGGCCACATCCGCCCCTCGAGCGGTTTGACGGAAATGTTCATTTTCGCGCCTCCCAGAACCAGAAAGTCGTCAGCGAACTCTCGTCGCCGTTGACCGGACAGATGTCGTGGTTTTTGATCTATGTCAAACGCATTGCATATTGTGCAGCGCGATAGGAGACAGACCATGGTCGAAAACATCGTCATCATCGGCGCCGGACATGCCGGTGGAGCAGCCGCTATCTCTTTGCGGGAACTTGGCTTTTCCGGTTCTATCCGCGTGATCGGCGACGAGGCGGAACCGCCCTACGAACGCCCCACATTGTCCAAGGAATTCCTTTCCGGGGCCGATGCCTCGCCCGTCTACCTGGCGAACGAAGACCGCTGGTCAGAGCTGAAAGTGACGCTGACGCTGGGCGTCTCGGCCCAGGCTATCGACCGCGACGCACGCCGGGTCACGCTCTCAGATGGATCGCAGGTTTCGTATGATCGACTGGTGCTGGCGACCGGCGGTCGGGCGCGACGACTCGATGCGCCCGACTATCCGCGGATCCATCATCTGCGCACGATCGAAGACGCCCGGACCCTGGCCGCAGCGGCCCGTCCCGGCGCGCGCGCCGTCATCGTCGGCGGCGGGGTGATCGGGCTCGAGACCGCTTCGACCCTGGTCGGTCTCGGCCTGTCGGCGACGGTTCTGGAAGCCGGCGAACGCCTGCTGGGGCGCAACACCCCCGCCGACGCCGCCGCCTGGATCGCCGAGGCCCACGCCCGCATCGGCGTCGAGATTCACCTCGGCCGTTCGCTGAAGACGGTGACGGAGCGGCCGGGCGGGCTGACGGTCGGCCTCGACGACGGAACGACGCTGGACGCCGACCTGATGGTCGTCGGCATCGGCATCATCCCCTGCGTCGAGCTGGCCGAGGCCGCCGGCCTGCCGACCGCCGCGGGCGTGCTGGTGGACGCCGACTATCGCTCGCTGGGCGACCCCGATGTCTTCGCCATCGGAGACCTGGCCCTGCGCGTCTTCGGCGACGCCCCCGCCCCGCGCCGGATGGAAACCTGGGCCCACGCTCAGACCTCGGCCCGCGCAGCGGCCCTGGCCATCCTGGGTCAACCGGGCGAGCTGGAACCCACGCCCTGGTTCTGGACCGCCCAGTGCGGACATATGCTGCAGATCGCCGGCGATCCCTCCGTCGCCGACAGCGTGGTCGCACGCGGGGACGGGGTCCGACTTTATCTTCGCGCCGGAACCCTGGTCGGCGCCGCCTGCCTGGACCAGCCGCGCGACTTCGGCACGGCGCGCCGCCTGATCGGCAAGGCGCTGACGCCCGAGACGGCGGCCGATCCGCGCGCCGATCTACGCAAGGCGGCGGCCTGAACCCTGTCTCTAGAGGACCGGACGGCGTCCGCCGATAGCGGCGGTCACGCGATCACAGACGGCGATCAGCTGATCGCGAACGGAGTCGTCAAGCTCGGGCTTGAAGGCCGAGGTCGCCAGCACGGTCGCCGTCATGACGGCCTCTTCCTGCAAGTCGAAGATCGGCACGGCCGTCGCCCGCAATCCGGGAATCAATGAACCGCTGACGGCGGAATAGCCGTCGGCGCGCACCCGCTTACGCAGGCCCTCGACATCAACCGGTTCCAGCCCGCGATCCTCAGCCGTCTCGCGCGCGATCAGATGGCGCGTATGGCTATCGTGGCGGAAGGCCAGGAAGACATGCCCCGTCGCCGACCGCAGCAGAGGCAGGGCCGAACCGACCATCAACGAGGTCGCCACCGGCGGCGAGCCCATGGCCCAGCGCACGACGATCGGCCCGGTCGGCCCCAGCGAGGCCATCTGCACGGTCCGCCCCGTTTCTCTGGCGAATTCGGTGATCGCCAGATTGGCCTCGTGGAAGGCGTCGATCCGCGTCAGGGCGCCCAGTCCCAGACGCAAGGCGGCCGGCCCCAGATCATAATGACCGCTGGCCGCCTCCTGACGCGCCATGCCCGCCGCGACCAGACTGGCCAGATATCGATGCGCCTGCGACGGCGACAGATCGGCCGCCAGAGCGATGACGCCCAAAGGCTGCGCCCCCTCCTGGGCCGCCAGCACATCCAGCACGCGCAGACCGATGCCAACGGATTGGATCCCCTGCCGTCTCTCGCTCTCCGCCACAGGTAGGTCTCCGATTTCCGCCCAGGAATTGCGGTTCGTTCTCAACCCCATATCTGACATCAGACGGCATAAACTCAACCCGCGATGTTGTCAGGAACAGATATCCCAAGGGCGTCAGCCTATTCGCGGGTGCTGTCATCTGTGGGTGGCCCCTGCATTGAACCGATCGGCTTTTGACCACCGCCAATCCGGCCACCCTCCCGACGAGACGCTATCGTCAGTTTTCGACGGCGAGATCGGGGATGTATTGCGCCGCAATCCTGTCGACAAAACCGTGGGGCGCTGCGCCCAGCAGGTTCGTCAGAACGATCACCGCAAGGCCATCCTCGGGGTAGATGAAGATGGCCGCGCGATTGCCGCCCGTGGGCGTGATCGCGGGGTGTTCCGCGCGGCGAATGACCGGCCAGCCCAGTCCATAGCCATTGATGGTCTTGTTGAAGCCGCGATAGCTTCCGTCGGGCAGTTGCTGCGGCGTCCAGAGCTGCTCGAGGCCCCTTTCGCTGACCAGTTCCCGCTTTTGCAGCGCGATAACCCATGCAGCCAGGTCTGTGGCCGTGGCCTGAACGCCTGCGGTGGGATGCATGTAGGCCGGCCACACCTCCTGGCGCGCAAACGGGGTCTCGCTGCGCTCGACGCCAACGGTCCTCATGTCCGTGATCTGCAGCGTCAGATAGGTGTAGAGCCGGGCCAGCTCGGGCACGGTGTCGGCCGTGTTTCCAAAGCGGGCGTGCGCCATGCCCGCCGCGTTGAACTGCCCCTCGCCAACGACATCAACGAAGGGCTTGCCCGAGAGCTTCTCGATGATCTTGCCCATCAGGGCATAGCCGGTCTGGTTGTAGGCATACTGCGTCCCGGGCGCGTATCTCAGCGGGAGTTCCTGCACCCTTGCCCAGGCGGCGTCGGGCTCGGCGCCGTCGATCAGCCGGGTATTGTCGTCGATGATCTCAGGCAGGCCGGATGTGTGCGTGAGGATCTGTCGGACCGTGATCGCGTCCCACGACGGCGGAAGCCCTTCGAGATAGTGCGTCACCGATTCATCGAGATCGAGCTTTCCGGCCTCGACAAGCTGCATCGCCGCGACGCCGGTGAAGGCCTTGCTGATCGAATTGACGCCGAAAACAGTGCGGTCCGTTACAGGCGCCCCGGTCTCCAGGTCAGACTGGCCGTAAGCGCCCGTGAATATGATCTCGCCGTCTTTCACGATCGCCAGCTGGAGCCCCGGAATTTGGCGAGACGCCATTTCGCTCTGAACCAGGTGTTCAATCGCTGCGGTCTTGCCGTCCGTTTCTGCGATCCGTGGCGTGTGGGCGTCTGCGCGATCCGCAAGACCGCCCATGACGGCAATCAGGCCGATTGCGGCAGTAATTTTGCTCAACATTCTTCTGGCTATCCGGAGCTTAAGGGGTGGGGTATCGGCTGCGATTGAGGATCGGGCTATCGACGCGCCCTTGCGATCCCCAGGGCAGTAAGAACAGGCGCTGCTGCGAGCGCAACGGGTCGTTGACTGAGAGTTGGGTTGGTCATGGCGTCGGTTGACCCGTTCGCTGCACGCTCATCAACCACGTCTCGGTCAATGGTAGGCCTTGATCGGTGAACAGCAGAGCATCCCGGCGAACTGTCGCCTCAAGAGCGGGGCGGGTGCGGCGCGGGGGCGGGTTTGAACCGCCCCCGTTTGACACGGGCGGCTGGCCTCAAAACCGTATCCTGAGATTGGCCCCGACGAACCGCATAGGCAGTTCGAAGCCGTCGAGTCCGCCACGCTCGAATGGATCGACGGGTTCAACAATCGACGCCTGCTCGCCCCCATCGGCGACATCCCGCCCGCCGAGGCAGAGCAGCGCGACTACGCGGCGGTGGACGACGTTGCCATCGCCGCATAACTTAACTCAAATAGCCTGCGGCAACCCCGGGGCGGTTCACTACCGCCCCGGGGTCACCCGCTACGACAAACCCGCTGATCTACTGAACCGACGGGACCACTTCGATCGGAAGTCCCAGACCTTCCAGCTGCGGAAGAACCTTTTCCTTATCCCCGACGACAACCCAGGTGAAATCGTCTTTGACGATCACGCTTCTGGCGGCGGCATCCAGCTCTTCAGTCGTCAAAGTCTTAAGCCGCTCCTGTTCCGTTACGATGGAATCAAATGGGCGTTGATAAAGCGCATCGTTTCGCATCCGCGTCAGGATTGACGTTGACCGCAGAAGGCTGCCCGGCGCCTCTTTGATACTTCCATCGACCGTCCGATCAAGTTCACTCTGGGTCACGCCGTTCTCGCCGAGAAACTGAGTAACCTGATCGCGCAGGGCAACTATAGAATCTCCAGTGTGATCCGCCTGGACGGGTGCAACAATCGTGTACTGGACTTGGTTTTCATAACGATAGAGGTTTGTCGAAGCGCCGTAAGTCCACCCCTTGGCCGTTCGCAGATCCGCGTTAATTCGCGACTGATATCCGCCGCCAAGAATGGTGTTGGCCTGCACGAGGTCGAGCAGGTCGTCCGACCCCTTCACGGGCAAAACCTTACCGCCGTAGATAACGGACTGAGTCGATTGCGGAACATCGATGAAAATGATGCGCGGATTACTTGATGGAATCGCAACGTCGAAATTTTTACGACCCGCAGCAAGGCTCGGCGGCGCCCAGGCGCCAAAACGCGCCTCCAGCTTACTTTGCATCTCCTGCAAGCTTAGATTGCCCACAATGAAGATTTCCAGCTTGTCGGGACGAATCCAGGCCTGGTGGAAGGCGGCGAGGTCTTCGGAGGTCACGGTCTCGATGACATTGGCCGTGCCGTTGCCGGAGACGGGACGCCCATAGGGGTGCTGGCCGCCAAAGAGGGCGGCAGCCAGGGTGCGCGACGCGAGGCTCCGCGGCTGCGCCTGCTCCTGCTTAATCGCCGACAGGCGCTGATCGCGCGCCCGCGCCACGCCTGCCTCGTCAAACGACGGATTCATGACGATGTCGGCCAGCAAATCAAGCGAGGGATCAAGAGTCATCGTAAGCGCGGTTAGGTCAACTTGCGTTCTATCCATCGTCGAACGCGTATTGATACGTGCGCCCAGTCTTTCCTGTTCAATGCCCAGTTCACCCTCGTCCATCGACTTGGTGCCTTGCTTCATGGCCGCCAACATCAGGCCCTGCACGCCAAGACGGTCCGTGCTGTCGGCAGAGATGCCTGCATCGAATGACAAGGACACGTTCACGACGGGCAGCACGTCACGCCGCACAAAATGGACCTTGATCCCGTTAGAAAGGGTGGCGTTTTCCACCACCGGAAAATCAATTTTCGTCACCCCGCTAAAAGGAGGCATGGTCCGACTATTGGCGGAAGCCGCTGGTGTGTCGGCCGCTGCGACGACGGGCGGGCTTTCACTCTTGGTTGGCGCCCCTTCGGCCGCGCCCGGAACCACCCCGGCCGTGACCTCAGCCTCTTCGGCCTCGACGCGGTCGCCGGGAACGACCGTAAAGGCCAGAACCGGCCGAGAAAGCCACTTCTTCAATGATGCTTTCACCGTTTCGGGCGAGGCGTCCGCAATCGCCAGCATTTCGTCCTTGTATCCGTCCGGCTTTCCAGAGGCGAGCATGCTATAGGCCAGCAGCGACGCCCGACCGCCTACCGTTTCGAGAGCGCCGAGAGTATAGGAAGCATTATCGACCGCAATCCTATCTATTTCCGACTGCTCCGGGCCCTTACCGATGTAATCTGACACTATTTCATCCAGACGCCTGGACACAAGGTCCGGATCGACACCAGCTTTCACATCCACTCTAATCTGGAAAAAACTAAGGTGCTGGTTAGTCTGAACCTGCGCGTTTACGCTATCGGCCAGCTTCTCGTCGCGGACAAGCGCGTCGTAGAGACGCGAGCCCGCCATGTCGCCCAAAATCCTAGCGCCGACATCCAACGAAACAGTCTCCGGATCGGCCACACCCGGGACAGCCCAATAGCGATAAAGGCGTGATTGCGCCACGCGATCGGCTAAAACGAGATCTTTTCGTTCAGAAAGAGAAGGCACATCACGCTTAGGCGCGTCCGCACTATGTCCTCGCGGAATGTCGCCAAACCATTTCCCAACCTTTTCCTTCGCTTGGTCTAAAGTCACATCGCCGGACAACACCAATAGTGCATTGTTCGGCACATAATGTTCTTCAATCCACTCATTCACGTCATTAAGGCTGGCCTTATTCAGATCCTCCATCGAGCCTATAACGTCATGGTGATAGGGATGATCTTCAGGCAACAGATTTTCCAGCATGAACTCGCGAACAAGCCCAAACGGCTGGTCTTCTTTCTGACGTTTCTCATTCTTCACGACGCCCCGCTGACTATCCAGCTTGGCCTGGGTCATGGCGCCGGTGAGGTTCGCCATACGATCACTTTCGATGAACAGGGCCGCATCCAAACTGGGTGTGGGCACCGTCTCGAAATAGTTCGTGACATCGACGCCGGTCGTGCCGTTGATTTCAAACGCACCGATATTCTTTAGTTGCTCCATGACATCACCGGGCACATTGGCAGACCCGGTGAACATCAGATGCTCAAAAAAGTGCGCGAAGCCGGTCCGGCCGGACGGCTCCGCCCCTGAACCCACATCATACCAGAGCGAGACCGCCACAACCGGCGCACGGTGATCCGTTTGCACGATGACCCGCAGGCCATTTTCCAGTGTGAAGGTCGAATAGGGAATGTTCATCCCCTTAACCAGGACATCAACCGCCTCTTCGCTCGGCGTAGCGGCGAATGCAGGCGATGGGTTGCAGGTCGCGTTTATAGAGACCGTCAGCGCAACCGCACTTACGCACATAGCGAAGAGGCGATGTCTTTTCATAGTATATTACAATCCCACAACATTAACGGCACAAAAAACGTTAGGCAGAGAGGCGAAAGCAATACGCCTCTCTGCTCTTCTATTGAGACGTCGAGACTACCACTCGCGCGTCAGGTTCAGCACGATGGTGCGGCCAAGTTGGTCATACTGACTGGTGAGAGCGCCATTACCAACACGACCGCCAGCAGCAGACGAAATGATCGGCGGATCGCGGTCAAACACATTTCTAACCGACAGCACTACGGTCGATCGATCCATTCGCTTGCTGATCGAAAACGAATGGTTGTGATAAAATGGCACGGCGACGATGTTACGGACAGCAACGCCCGTACCTTGATAACTTGCTGTCATGTCCGTGCCGAGACTGCTGTAGTTTGACGCGCGCCCCACCATCGACACACCCCAGTTCAACGCTATGTCATTTCGTTGATATCTGAAATTGAGACTTCCGTTGTACTCAGGATAGCCGATAAGGCCGAGGTCGTCTCTCTTCTCTGAATCTGTAAACAGCTGCCACGTCCACTCACGAACGAATGTATTATCGCTCGTGAACGTAAACATGCCGTCCAGCACTTTCGTGCTATAAGTGAACGACACATCAAATCCTTTTTGCCGCTGCTCAGCAACGTTTTGGTAACTGTTGTCCACCGCAGTAATATTGCCCGCAACATACCCATTTCCATTGGTCGTTGCGCGCGTAAACAGGTTGCAGAATGCGGACGACATATTCAAGGAATTATAGCATTCGTTCAATATGTTTGCCGGACCGAAGCTAGAAATCTGATCATTAATCTCAGTGTCATAGTAGTCTACCGACACCATGATCGGAGCAGATTTCGGCGTGAAGATAATACCCGCCGTCCTATTGAGCGCGGTCTCAGCCTTTAGTGTATCTCCATTGCCCCCCTCAGTAACGACAGCGCTGGCGCCGCCTGCATAGGTGCTGGAAAGACCGACTTTGGCGCAATTGGTCACCAGGTTCGCCGACGGATCACTGATCGTTCCGTTCAAGAGCCGGTAGCAGGGATCGATCGTTTGCGTATAGAGGCTCGTTTGCTGGCTCAAGAAGCGCTCATACAGGCCCGGAGCGCGGAACGACGTCCCCTGCGAGCCGCGCAGACGAAGCGTGTCCGTCACGGCCCAGTTCACGCCGGCCTTATAGGTCGTGCTGGAACCATAGGAGTCGTAGTGGGAGAAGCGCGACGAAACATCGACATCAAGGCTCTTAACCAGGAAGACGTCTCTCACTAGCGGAAGGCTGATTTCTCCATAGACCTCCTTGATCGTATCATCGCCCTTCGTCGCGCCCAAGGTGGACGTATTCCAATAGTTTTTGGCGACAGCCTGCGCCCCCGGCGCGTCATCAAGCGATTCCTGACGAAACTGCAGACCGAAAGCGGCCCCGACCGTCCCCGCCGGCAGGGTGAACAAATCCCCGGTGAAGTTGGCCTCGATATATTTTTGATCATAGGTCGTATGACCCGTTTCATAGCCGAAGAGGAAGGCGCTCTCCTCGGCTGTGAAGTTTCCGGTGGTCACCGTGCTGGGGCGGAACCATTGCACGCCGCCCGTAGGACAACTGGTGGCGGTCGTCAGCTTGGAGACGTCGCAGACCGTGCCGGCGGCTGTCGTCGCCGCGACCCGGTCAGCATATACGAAGCTTTGGCCATAAGCGCCGTTCGAATGAGAGATCTGCGCGGCGATGTCCCATGTCCAACCCCTGAGTGAACCAAAGTCCGGCAGCTCGCCCCTTATGCCGATCAGTCCGCGATTATAACGGACTTTCTGGTCGGTCAGTTGAGGAATTGCGATAACCGAATAGGCGCTGGCGGCCGTCAACCCAAGGCTATTACCTGCCTTCGCTATATTGTTTGGGTTCGTAATGTTTACCGTAGGCCAAAACTGCATCCAGTTAGCGGTGCTTGACTCTCTCTGGTTTGCCAGCACATCGAAGTATATCTGAGCGCCACCGTCCAGATCGTAACCGCCAGTCGTCACAAAACTGTACTTCGTAGACGGCGAAATCATATTCTTGCCGTCGTACTTCGAGTCATAGTTCGGCACTTCAGCCCGCGATGCGCGCGTCTTATTGATGTAATCCGCGACCGTGCTGGGGAAGGTATATCTAACGCGATGAAGACCGACACGGTCCAGGCCGGTCGCGCCGCCGCCCAGAGTGGCGGTGTCATCCAGAACATAGACCGCGCCCCCGGTCTGGATAGTACCGGTCGTCATCATATTGCACTGATAGGTGCCGGTCTCTGCATCGACCAGATCAGCGCGTGTTCCGTCGGCATAATAGACGTACGGATTCGGACAGCTGGACCAGTCGCGGTCGCCGAGATTCAGCGATTCTTGGTTTGAGTAGTCGAGACCGACCGAACCAAACCAACGATCATGGGTAAATCCCTGACTGATGCTGAAGCTGTCGCGGCGTCCCCCCGCTTCAACGGGCACGCTTTCGGTTATATTGACCGATCCGCCGTTAAACCTCTGCTTTGTGATGATATTGACGACGCCCGCCACGGCGTCCGATCCGTACAACGACGAGGCGCCGTCCTTCAGGATTTCCGCGCGCTCGATAATCGTGTTCGGAATGGTGTTCAGGTCGACCGGGCCGACCTGCCCTTGAACGCCTGCCGGACCGACGCGATGGCCGTTGACCAGGATCAGCGTCCGCAGCGCGCCCAGGCCGCGCATCGACAGCGTATTGACCCCGGTGCCGCCCTCAACACTGTAGCCTGTATAATTGTTATCGATTTGCGATGCGTTAGCGGCGACCGTCGAGTCCTGTAGGACGCTTGCAATATCGGTCTGACCCAACATTGCCATGTCTTCGGCGGTAATGACCTGAATCGACGACGGTGAATCGAATGTCGTCTTATTCTTGATCCGCGTGCCCGTGACCACCAGGTCGGAAAGCACGGCGTGCCCATCGGCAACCTCATCCGCCTCGGCGGCCTCCGCCCTTACGGGGCGGGTCTGCGTCGCGCCATCGGCAGGCGTTTCCTCGGCTGCGTCCGACTTCGCGGCCGCCGCCGGCGTGACGCCGCTCTGCGCCGTCGCCTGGCTGCCGACCTCCCGAGCCGGAACCGCCTGGCCAGCGTCTCGAACTACGTCATCGGCAAAGGCGTGCGACGCCAGCATCGGCAAACCGACCGCCATCGCGCTCGCCATGAGATAGAGCTTGGTTTTCATTTTATACCCCCGTTTTTTTAAGTTCGCGCGCCAATCAGCGAAACAGACAGCCATGACGCCTTTCCGGTCATTCAGGGCCGCTCGCATCCCCTCGCCCACTGCGCGCAGAAATTGATAGTATGGCACATTACGCGCAAAGTCCGTGCATTGTCAGTTGACAATTGGCCGACTATCGCAAAAAAACACCTCATTCCGCGCTCGGATGATCGCTTCGTGTGAGACCTCAGAATTGACATCCCTCGATGTGTTTGACCGAAAAATTCTGGCGGCCCTGCAAGAAGCCGGCGACGCGGGCCCAAGTGAACTGGCGCCGATCGTTGGACTTTCGCCGTCTCAAATTTCGCGCAGACTCCAAATTTTACGCAAAGACGGCGTCATTCGTTCCATCCATGCCCACCTGTCGCCAGCGGCGTTAAACGTAGGCATCATGGCCTACGTAATGCTAACCATGACATCTTCTGATCCACAGGCCGCATCAGATTTTCGTAAACGTCTTATACTGCTTGATGAGGTACTGGAGTGCCAATTACTTACTGGATCACCTGACATGATAATTAAGGTGGCGACAAAAGATCTATCCTCCCTGAATATACTTTTGACGGAAACACTCCTGTCATCTCCGCAAATAGCAAATGGACGCACAAGCATTATTCTACAGGACGTGAAAAGTTCGCATAGCCTGCCTCTCCGTTTCTGCTGAAACAGGTGAACTCGCGCTCTAACGGCTTGAACACTTGGCGATACGTCGTGAGTGCTTGAGTTTGTTGAACAGTCGTTCGATTTGGTTGCGCTCGTTATAAGGCGTCGCCTCGAAGCGGCGCCAAGCGGCAGTGGTGCTGCGGCGAGGTACGACCGGTATCGCTCCGGCCGCCGTAGTAGCGTCGGCCGTCATAGGCTTTATCGGCCAGGACGAAGCCGGTCCTGAGACCGTCGAACAAAGGCTCGATCTGAGGGATGTCATTGCGCTCGCCTCCCGTCAGAAGGATGCGAACCGGCAGGCCCTGAGGCGACGCCGGCTGTTCGGACAGTTTGGCGGCTACGCTTCACGGTACGCACTGTCGGCTCGCCCGGTACAACCGAAAACATCGCGATAGAATATCAAGGACATCGAACGCGCAACTATTGGCGGTGTTTGCGTAGCTATTCCGCAGGATATCGCGTCATGGCGTAGAATCGGCGGGGGTGGCGGACAGAGAGGGATTCGAACCCTCGGTAGGCTTTCACCTACACACGCTTTCCAAGCGTGCGCGATCGACCACTCCGCCACCTGTCCGTTTCACGCCACGTCTTGCGCGCCGCCGGAGGTCGATCCGGCGGGAGGCGGGCCTGATAGAACACGTTCGCCCCCTCGGCAAGCGCCTCTGACATCCCCATATAGGCGCCGAAGTCATTTTCCTTGTGAAGGAACCCCCATGCTGCTGTCGAAAACCGCCGAACTGCCCACCGCCGAGACCGCCCTGCCCGGTCGCGCCGAGCCCCTGGCCACCGACGTCAACCACTATGTCAGCGGCCATCCGCTGAAGGGACCATATCCCCAGGGCTTCCAGACCGCGATCTTCGGCATGGGCTGTTTCTGGGGCGTGGAGCGGATTTTCTGGTCATTGCCGGGCGTGTGGGTGACCTCGGCCGGCTATTCGGGCGGAATCACGCCCAATCCCACCTATGAGGAGACCTGCACCGGCCGCACCGGCCATACCGAGGTGGTCAAGGTGGTGTTCGACCCGCAGGCGATCACCTATGCCGAGCTGCTGAAGGCCTTCTGGGAGAACCATGACCCGACCCAGGGCATGCGCCAGGGCAATGACGTGGGCACCACCTATCGCTCGGCCCTCTATACGCTGAACGACGCGCAGCAGCGTGAGGCCGAAGCGTCGCGGGACGCCTATCAGGCGGCCCTGACGGCGGCGGGACGTGGGACGATCACCACCGAGATCGAACCGGCGGGCGAGTATTTCTACGCCGAAGACTATCATCAGGGTTATCTGGCCAAGAACCCGGCCGGCTACTGCGGCATAGGCGGCACCGGCGTGGTCTGCCCCATCGGGGTCGGCGTCGAGGCCTGATCACACCGTATCGGGCGAAATGTCCTGTGGCCGCCGGCTAGGCGTCGGCGGCCGACAGGCGTAGGGAACGGCGAAAAGGTCCAGGGAGCCCGTCATGTCCGCCTTCGTCCACGTTGATGAGATCCGCAGCCGTTTCTCGGCCGCCCTGTCGGCCCTGTACCGGGCCGAGGTGCCCCAGTACGGCGAGCTGCTGGCCCTGGTGGCCGAGATCAATGCAGAGACGCTGAAGGCCGATCCGGCGGGAGCCGAGCGTCTGGCCGCCGCAGGCGAAATGGCGCGGCTATCGGAGGAACGCCACGGCGCCATCCGCGTCGGTACGGCGGATGAATTGGCCACCATCGCCCGCGCCTTTGCGGTCATGGGCATGGCGCCGGTCAGCTATTACAATCTGGCCCCGGCGGGAGTGCCGGTCCATTCCACAGCCTTCCGCCCCGTTGATCCGGCGGCCCTGGCGCGCAATCCCTTCCGGGTCTTCTGCTCCCTGCTGCGGCTAGAGCTGATCGAGGACGAGGCTTTGCGGGCGGAGGCGGCCGCCGCCCTGGCCCGACGCGACATCTTCACCCCCGGCGCGCGGGCCCTGATCGAGACGGCCGAGACCGCCGGCGGCCTGGACGAGGGCCAGGCCGACCGGTTCGTGGCCGAACTGCTGGAGACCTTCCGCTGGCATGCCGAGGCGACGGTCAGCGCCGCCACCTATGAACGGCTGGTCGCCGCCCACCGGCTGATCGCCGACGTGGTCAGCTTCAAGGGGCCGCACATCAACCACCTGACGCCGCGCACCCTGGACATCGACGCCGCCCAGGCCGCCATGCCCGAACGCGGCATCACGCCCAAGGAGACGATCGAGGGCCCGCCGGCCCGCGCCTGCCCCATCCTGTTGCGCCAGACCAGTTTCAAGGCCTTGCAGGAGGCCATCGCCTTCCCCGGCGCGGACGGCGCCGTCCAGGGGGTGCACACCGCCCGCTTCGGCGAGATCGAACAGCGGGGTTGCGCCCTGACCCCCGCCGGTCGCGCCCTGTATGACGCGGCCTTGGCGAGCAAGGACTTCTCGGCCCTGCCCGACGACTGGACGGCGTTGCGACGGGGCGGCCTGGCCTGGTTCCGCTATCGCGCGACGTCGCAAGGCCTGGCCGGGTGCCCCGAGACGACCGATCTGGAGGCCCTGATCGCCCTGGGTCACGTCGTCGCCGAACCGATCACCTACGAAGATTTCCTGCCCGTCAGCGCCGCCGGCATCTTCCAGTCCAACCTGGGCGCTGAGGCGCGCGGGACCGCCTATGCGGTCGATCCGGCCAAGGCTGATTTCGAACAGGCCCTGGGCCGTGCGGTGCTGGACGAGATGGCGCTGTACAAGGCCGAACAGAACGCCTCGGTCGCCGCGACGTTGAAGGCGCTGGGCTTGACCGAGACCCTGGCCTGACCGCCCCCCCGAGACCATCCGCCGTATTGCCTGACGCCCCGCGCCGGATCATAGACGCGGCCGTGACCCCCTCCGCCCCCTCGTCCGCGCGCCGTTATGATCTGGACTGGATCCGGGTCGGGGCGTTCAGTCTGCTGATCCTGTACCATGTAGGCCTAGTCTACGGGGTCTATGGTTGGCACGTGCACAGCGTCCACACCTTCGAGTGGATGCGCGAAGCCATATTGGTCACCAATCCCTGGCGGCTGACCCTGCTGTTTCTGGTGTCCGGGGCGGCGCTGCGGTTCATGACCTTCCGGCGCAGTCCGCGCGAGGTCGCTCGCGCCCGGTTTGCGCGCCTCGTCCCCCCCCTGCTGTTCGGCGCGATCATCCTGGTGCCGATCCAGTCCTGGATCGAGGCGATGGACAAGGCCGGCTGGCCGGGCGGCCTGGCCGGTTTCGCCGCCTGGATGGTGCATGAGTTCGGCTTCAACGGCCTGGCCGACGGCGTGCCGGTCAACCACCTTTGGTTCATCGTCTATATCGCCGCCTACAGCGTCGTCACCGTGCTGCTGTGGCGTGTGCCGGGGCTGATCGACCGGATCGGCGCGACCCTGGAAAAGGCCTTGGCGGGGCCGCGCGTGCTGATCCTGCCGATCCTCTATCTGATCGCCATCCGCATCCTGCTGTTTCCCTGGTTCGGGGTGACGAACATCCTGCACTGGGACTGGTACAATCACGCCCTGTCGCTGGGGGCCTTTGTGTTCGGTTTCAGCATCGTGGGCCGCGAGACGATCTGGCGCGACATGGAGCGGTATCGCTGGGTCGCCCTGGGCCTGGCTGCGGTCGCCCTGCCGATCATGATGGCCCAGGTCTGGCATCCGGGCGGGCGGGCCTTCTGGGGCGTGCCCAAGGCCATGGTCTACGGCCTGGACCAGTGGGCGGTGATCGTCGCCATTCTGGGCTTCGGCAGCCGGCATTTGCGCTCGCGCGGCGGGCCGGTACTGACCTATCTGACCGAGGCCACCTTCCCCCTGTATCTAGCGCACCAGACGATCCTGGTCGCGGCGGTCTGGATCATTCGTCCCGCCCGCCTGCCGGTGGGGCTGGAGGCCCTGTCCCTGCTGCTGACCACCTTCCTGGGCAGTTTCGCCGTCTATGAGGTCGTCAAACGCATCCCCGCCATCCGGCCCCTGTGGGGATTGAAACCGTTGGACGGCCGGCCCTGGCCCTTGGACCTGGAGGCTCTGCGGCGCCCGACCGCGCGCTATCACCGCCGTCGCCGCCTGCTGGCGGTCGGCGTCGCCGCCCCGCTTCTGGCCCTGACGGTGGTGGCCGCCGCCATCGCCGCCTATCCCGGCTTCGACAACGCCACCCAGTATCTGAGCGAACTGGGCGGGGCGACGGCCCAGGCGCCGATCATCTTCAACGGCGGCGTCTTCGTCGCCGGGGTGATGGCCGCCCTGGCGGGAATCGGCTTCGGCCTAGCCGTCTACGCCCTGACGGAGAAGCGGGTCGCCGGGGCCGTGATCGCCGTGGTCTTCGTCCTGGCCGGCGCCGGCATGTCGGCCTCGACCCTGTATCCGTGGCCGGACCCGCGCCACATGATCATCAACCTGGCCCTGGGCATCCAGCTGGCGCCTGTTCTGCTGCTGTGGGGGCTGGCGTCACGCCGGGATCTGCCGCGTCTGAAGCTCTTCCTCGCGATCACCTTCGTGGTCATGGCGATCCTGACCGTTGTAACAAAACACCTGGTCTTCCCCGGCACGGTCAATGACGCCAATGTCGGCTGGTGGGAGCGCGCCTACGCCATTGTCCTGGTGTGCTGGGTGGGGATTGCCGCCTGGGTTTTGGACCGTAAACTGTTGCAGGACGCGGCGGATTCGCCCTCTGGAGACCCTGCGGCCCACCCGGCGACGCGCCCAGGGTAAAAATCCCCCATATTTTTTGGCTATATCAACATTGCGTGATTGAAAATCGCGTGAATGTGATCGACTATAGGGCTCGTGCTGCAATGCAGCGCGCCGCCTGCTTCCTGCCTTCGGAAGTGCGGTCGGTCAACACGGGGGCGTCCAGAGCGGCATGAACAAGCTGGCGATCCGGCCTGTCGAACAGGCTGAAATCGAGACGATGAACCCGGCGCCGCAAGGCCCGGCCTGGTCCTGGCTGCCCGACGAGGCGCCCTTGGCCATGCCGGTGCAGTCCCTGGCCGCGCCCGACGCCGTGGCCGAAGCCATCCCGGCCACCTCGCCGCAGACGGTCGCCCTGCGCCGTCTGATGCTGCTGGCCGGCACCGTCGCCCTGACCAGCCTGTCCGCCATCACGCCCTTCTACCTGTACGCCCGCAAGGGCTGGGACGGCACCGAGATCCTGGCGTTCGGCATCTTCATGCTGCTGATCACCGCCATCTCCTGCTGGTTCGTCAGCGGCCTGATGGGTCTGTTCGTCATGCTGCGCGGCAAGGACCAGGCCGACCTGGCCTTCGCCCCCCACCCGGCCCTGCCGCGCACCCGCACCGCCCTGCTGATGCCGCTGTACAACGAGGACGCTCGCGCCTCCTTCGCCCGCCTGGCGATGATCGACGCCTCGCTGACCCGTTTGGGCGCCGCCTCGGCCTTCGACATCTTCGTGCTGAGCGACTCGACCAAGGAAGAGGCCGCAGCCTCCGAGCGTTCGGTCTTCCAGGCCTTCCGCCTGACCGCCGGCTGCAAGACCTTCTACCGCCGCCGCACGGACAATGCCGAGCGCAAGGCCGGCAACCTGGCCGAATGGGTCCGTCGTTTCGGCGGCGCCTATGAGACCATGATCGTCCTGGACGCCGACAGCACCATGGCCGGCGAGACCCTGCTGCGCATGGTCGACGCCATGGAGCGCAATCCCGGCGTCGGCATGCTGCAGACCGCGCCGGTCATCATCAAGGCCCGCACCATCTTCGCCCGCGTGTCGCAGTATTCGGTGCGCCTGTACGGCCGCGTCGCCGCCGCCGGCCTAGCCTATTGGACCGGTTCGGAATCCAGCTACTGGGGCCACAACGCCATCATCCGCACGCGCGCCTTCGCCGCCTGCTGCGGCCTGCCCCATCTGCCGGGCAAGAAGCCCTTCGGCGGCCATATCATGAGCCACGACGTGGTCGAGGCCGCCCTGATGCGCCGCGCCGGCTGGGCCGTGCACGTCACCGCCGCCCTGGACGGATCGTGGGAAGAGACCCCGCCGTCGATCACCGACTTCATCCGCCGCGACCACCGCTGGTTCCAGGGCAATCTGCAGCACCTGGGCCTGATCGGCGCCAAGGGCCTGTCGCCGATGAGCCGCCTGCAACTTGCCATGGGCTGCATGGCCTATCTGTCCTCGCCCCTGTGGCTGGCGTCGCTGATGGTCGGCCTGTTCATCCAGATGTTCTATCCGGTCGACTGGACCAGCTTCTTCTACATCCTGAACCCCCAGTTCACTCCCTTCATGCTGGCCTCCTTCCTGTCGGGCGTGCTGCTGATCGGGCCCAAGTTCATGGGCGCCGCCCTGGTCCTCAGCCGCCCGGCCGAGCTGCGCGCCTTCGGCGGGCGTCGCGCCATCGCCAAGGGCATGGCCGCCGAGATCGCCCTGTCGGCCATCCTGGCCCCCATCCTGATGGTCGCCAACACCAAGGCCTTCATCCAGATCCTGTCCGGCCACGACACCGGCTGGTCGACCCAGCAGCGCGAGGCCGACGGCCTGGCCTGGTCAGACGCCTTCCGCGCAATGCGCTGGCAGATGATCGCCGGCGTCGGCTTCATCATCCCCCTGTGCGTCCGCCCCGACCTGGCCACCTGGTTCGCCCCGATCGTCCTGCCGCTGCTGCTGGCCGCCCCGATCACGGTCTGGACCTCGCGGGTTCGCTCGGGCGACAGGCTGGCGGCCAAGGGCTTCCTGGTCACCCCGGCCCAGGACGGCGTCAGCGTCAACCCGGCCGTCCTCCACACGCCCCGCTCGCCGCTGCGTGCCGTCGCCGGCGGCGTCCTGGCCCCGGTCGCGGCCCCGGCCATGGTCCCGGCCCGCGCGCCGGAGCTGTAAGAACGGCGAAACCGATGCACGGCGGCCACAGCGTCGCCATAACCGCTACGGTCAAGCTCGACGAAAAGCTGCGCTGCGACCACTTTCGATTTTCAGCCGTCGCTGTGGACCGATTCCATGATCAAGAAGACCAGCACCGATTCCAAACCCGACCTGCGCCTCGTGGGCGCCGAGGCCGCCGTCTATGATCTGATGCGCGCGCCCGAGACCACAGCCGAACGGGTTCAGCGCCTCCAACTGGAAGCCCACGCCCTGGCGCTGGAAGAGATCGAACAGTTCGAGAAACTGCTGACCCAGGTCGCAGACAAGGCCAAGGACATCGCCTCGGGCGGCGACGCCTATCCGGTCGGCGTTCGCGAGATCGCAACCCGTCTCGCCGCCGACCTGCCGACCCGGGCCGAGACCATCCGCACCATCGTCGGTCGGGTCGGCTAAAGACCGGGAACGGCTCGGCGTCTGGATCGCTGTCCTGAAGACCTCCACAGTCTTCAGGAGACCCGTCATGGACGACCGCTTCGACGCCAAGGACCAGACGTCCGGCGACGACATCCTGCCCGTCATCGGCGGCTCTTCGGGGGGATAGCGGGGCACACCCCACACCTCGTCTTCTAGGACTTTTCCCTAGGATCCATGCTCAACTCCCTTTTCGCTTCAACAGCTTGAGGGGCGGGATGTTCCATCGGAGGGGTGCGTCAGATCGGCTTGTCTTGCAGCAGATTGATCAGACCCAGAACGCTCTTCACCGTGAACCAGACGCTGAGCAGGAACCAGATCAGGCCGAACAGCAGCAGGAAGGGAATCCCGATCAGGATCACCGACAGCAGGGCGCTGACGAAGATGCCGACCCAGGCGGCGATGGTCCACCAGAAGACCGACCAGAACAGGGCGATCTGAGCCTCGATATGCTGGCGGGCCACGCCCACCGCCGTCGCGCGCGCCACATAGGAGACGACCAGCCCGACCAGCACCAGCACATTAGCGCTGGGGATCGACAGGATGAACAGGGCCCAGGCGATCAGGGCGGCGACCTTGCCTTCCGGCTCCTGGCCAGTGGTGAAGTTGGGTTCAGTCGTCATGGTCGCCCTTTCAGAACAGCCAGCTGCGCGGATTGTCGATCGGTCGTCCAGCCTTCAGCCGCATGACGCCGAAGGCGCCGCGCGCCAGCACCCACAGGGCCAGCAGGAACAGGACGAAGACGCCTATGTTGACGATCACCAGCAGGCCGCCCAGCACCGCCGCCACCGCCGCGCTCCACAGGGTGCGTTGCTGATAGACGAAATGGCTGCCGGCCAGGGGCTCGTCCGGTCCGTCACGCCCCGTCACCGCCAGCAGGGCCAGCAGGGCCGACAGACCCAGGGTCGGGACGGCCAGCAGGATCAGGACATAGACGGCGTACAGGCTCATCGGCGCCGGCCGGACGTCGGCGGCGAAACGAGGCGTCGGCGCCGACGTTGGGGCGAAGGCGGGGGTCACGGGCGCGGGCTCCGGTGGATCAAACAGATCGCGCTCCCGCTCCGGCGGACGCGCTTCGGCCTGGATTTCAGGTTCCGGCTGGGCTGAAGCGTCAGCCTGGGGTTCTGGCGCACGCGGCACGCCGATCAGGCACGCCGGCGAGACGAAACCGACATGGGCGTCATGATCGTGATCGTCGTCGTGGGCGTCGGGGCCCTTCGGATCGCCGGGTTCGGCCATGATATCGAACGCTTTTCTCACGCCGTCGAAACGGCCGGACTGTTAACCGACAATGGCCGTGCGGAAGGCCCGACGCAACCTATCGCGCCAGCACGATCTCGCAGCCCGGCGCGATCACGGCGGCCAGGGCGCCCGGCTTCTCGATCCGCACGGTCGCCCGCTGCACCCGCCGGTCCTCCAGACAGGCGCGCGCCAGGCGTTCGGCGAAGGTCTCGACCAGGCCCACATGCCCCTCGGCGGCGATGGCGCGCGCCGCATTGGCCACGGTCTCGTAGTTGATGGTGTCGCCCAGACGTTCGATCGGCTTGGGCGCCAGCTCCAGGGTCACGTCGATGACCAGCCGCTGCAACCGCCCCTGTTCGTGGTCATAGACCCCGATCCCGGCCTCGACCTCCAGCCCGCGCACGAAGACGCTCAGCCGCTCGTAGCGCAGCGGCTCGTCCGCCGGGAACGGCGACACCTGAGACGACTGGACCACGCGACTACTCCTGGATGTCCGGGGTGCGCCAGGCCAGATGCTGGCCCCCATCGACGGCGATCATCTGGCCCGTCACCATCCGCGCGTCAATGAGCCACAGCACGGCCTCGGCCACCGCCTCGGGGCTGCCCGGCGTCTGCAACAGGGTGCCCCGCGCTTCGGCGGCGAATTCCTCGGGGGTCTGGTGGATTGACGGCAGGGTCGGTCCCGGCCCCACCCCATTGACCCGAATGCCCGGCGCCAGGGCCTGGGCCAGGGTCTTTGTCGCCCACCACAGGCCATTGCGCGACAGACTGTAGGAGAAGAAGCGCGGATCCGGCTTCAGCACCTTCTGATCCAGCAGATTGACGATCGCCCCTTCTACAGTCTGGGCGGCGAACGCCTCGGCCAGCACCAGGGGCGCCCGCAGATTGGTCTCCAGATGGGTGTCCCAGCTTTCGCGGCTCAGGCCGCCGACACGGTCGTCTTCGAACACCGAGGCGTTGTTGACCAGCACCGTCACCGGCCCCAGGGCCTCGGCCGCCGCCGGAACCAGGGCGCGCACCTTGGCCTCGTCCGTCAAATCCGCCTGCAACAGACACGCCCGCCGCCCCAGGGCCGCGATCTCGTCCGCCAGGGTCCGGGCGTCCTCGCCCGACGCATGGTGGTGCACGGCGACGTCGAACCCGGCCTTGGCCAGGGTCAGGCAAATGGCCCGCCCGATCCGTCGCGCCCCGCCCGTGACCAGGGCGACGCCCCGCACGGCGCTGGGCCCCTGATCAGTCAACCCGGCCGAACTCGACCAGGTTCATGAGGGCGATGACGGCGACGAAGCCGAAGATGATGCCGAGCGCCAGCATGATTATGCTCCTGTTGATCTTCAGGATTAGAGCGAGTGGCGGCGGGGTTCAAGCGGCGCTTGCCGGCCCTACCCGCGTCTCACCCGAGAAACATCCGCCCTCGGACTGAAACACCGTCGATACGCGATCACCCAACGACCTCCGCAATGCTCGGCTTCACTGGCGCCTCGCTTTCAAGAGGATCCGAATGCACGACGCACCCCGCCCGAGACGCCTGCACATCACCGGCGCGCCCCGCAGCGGCACCACCCTGCTCCATGTCATGGTCCTGACCTGTTTCGACATCGACGGACCGATCGAGGCGGAACAGAGGTTGCGTCGCCCGATCCCGCGCGACCGCCGCCTGGTCTGCACCAAATGTCCGGGCGAGGTTGAGGCGGCGGTCGATATCCTGAAACTGGATCCGCGCCTGGACGTCATCTATGTCGCCCGCGATCCGCGAGAGGTGATCACCAGCGAACACGCGGCCTATCCCGGCC
The DNA here is from genome assembly GCF_026625805.1 of Brevundimonas sp. SL130. NCBI lineage: Bacteria > Pseudomonadati > Pseudomonadota > Alphaproteobacteria > Caulobacterales > Caulobacteraceae > Brevundimonas > Brevundimonas sp. SL130. The sequence goes on along the minus strand of NZ_CP113064.1, from coordinate 934,627 downwards.
GATATTTCACCAATCTGCGCGTCTGGCGCCGGGCCGCGCGCACCGCGGCCCGCGCCAAGGACCATCCGCGCTTTCACGTGGTGGACTACCACCGTCTGGTGACCGAGCCCGACCGGGTCCAGGCCGAACTGATGACGGCCATGCCATGGTTGCGTCCGTTGCGCCGCTTCTCAGAATATCACCTCGCCGTGGACCGGCCGAACGCGGAATGGCTGCCCGCCATGCGCCAGATCCGTCCCGTCTGTCCGTCCAGCCTGGGCGCCTGGCGCCGCCACCTGCCCCGGCTCCAGGGCCAGCTGCGTCGTCACGGCGACCTCGGCGCCGAACTGATCGCCCAGGGTTACGAGCCCGACCGCACCTGGATGCGGCTTCTGGACGGGGTCGAGCCCGACCTGTCCCCCAGCGTCAACGCCGAAACCCTGTCCCTGCGCCGTCGCCTGAAGGAACGCCTGCCCCGCCTGCGCGACATGACCCTGTATGTGATGCGCAACCGTGGCGCGGCGGCGCGGTCCTTGACCTAGCGGTGATCCATCATGCCATGGTCTCGGCATGAGCACCTGGCGCACCCACATCGAACCCTTCACCCGTCCCCTCTTTTTCGTCTGGTCGCGGCTGACGCGCGGCAAGACCTTGGGGGTGCGCGGCGTCGCCGTCGATGCGGGCGGGCGGGTGCTGCTGGTCAAACACACCTATCTGGCCGGCTGGTGGCTGCCCGGCGGCGGGGTGGACAAGGGCGAGTCCACCCAGGACGCCGTGGTGCGCGAACTGAGGGAAGAGGCCGGCCTGATCGCCCGCACCCCGCCGCGCCTGATCTCGATCCATTCCAACGAGCGGTTCTTCCCCGGCGATCATGTGCTGGTCTTCCGCATCGACGCCTTCGACCTTGGCGAGCGGTCCAGCGAGGGCGAGATCGCCGAGATCGGTTGGTTCCACCCCGCCGTCCTGCCGCCGGACACCAACCGAGGGACGCGCGCCCGCCTGGCCGAAATCTTCGACGACGTAGAGACCGATACGAATTGGTGAGACGGATCGCCCGCAGGACGGCGTTATTCTAGGGATCACGAAAGGACGTCCCATGCCCGTTTCCCGTCGCGTCGCCCTGCTGGGCCTGACGCTCGCCGCCCTATCGACCCCGGCCCTGGCCCAGCGCCGTCTAGCGCGGCGGCGGAACGAGTCCGGCCACAGCGCCGTGGCGCCCGCCCACACCTGGACCTTCGGCCCCGATCCGCTCCAGGCCTATGACGTCTATGCGGACCGTGGAACCGGGCCGATCCTGGTGTTCGTCCACGGCGGCGGCTGGTCGCGCGGTGAACGGGCGATGGTCAGCGAACTGCCTGCCTATGCCCAGCGCCACAGCCTGACCCTGGCCTCGACCAGCTATCGTCTGGCCCCCGCCGTCAGCGCCCGCGAGTCGGCCATGGACGTCGCCGCCGCCGTCGCCGACCTGAAACGCCGCCTGCCGGGCCGCCCCCTCTATCTGCTGGGCCATTCCGCCGGGGCCCATCTGGCCGCCCTGGTCGGGATCGACCCCGACTATCTGGGCGCGGTCGGTCTGAAGCCTTCGGACTTGGCGGGGGTCATCCTGCTGGACGGCGCCGGCTATGACGCCACCGCCCCGCGCGGGGACGGCCGCATCGACCAGTGGCTGGACCAGACCTATGATCAGGCCTTCGGCGACCAGGCCGCCGCCCTGTCGCCCACCCTGCGGGTCCGCCCCGGCGTCGCCTATCCGCCCTTCCTGATCTTCCATGTCGCCCGGCGTCAGGACTCGGCCGTCCAGAGCCGCGGCTTGGCCGAAGCCCTGACCCGCGTGGGCAGTCGAGCCGATGTGGTCGCCGCCCCCGACGACAGCCACATGACCATCAACCGCGGCTTCGGCGTCGCCGGCGACCCCGAGGGCGAACGCGCCGCCCGCTTCATCTCGGGCTAACAATCGGCGACGGTCGTGCTAGCCAGAGCGCATGAACCCCTCGCTGATCGCCATTCTGATTGTCGTCCTGGCCGGGGGCGCCACCGCCCTCCAGGCGCCGACCAACGCCAAGCTGGCGACCGCCGTCGCCTCGCCGGTCAATGCGGCCTTTATCTCCTTCGCCGTCGGCACGACGGTGCTGGGGATCGTCGCCGCCCTGATGCACACCCGCCCCGACTTCGCCGCCACGCGCGCCCTGCCCTGGTACGCCTGGATGGGCGGGGTTTACGGCGCCTGTTTCGTGGTCGCCGCCGCCTGGGGCGTGCCGCGCCTGGGCGTGGCCATGACCATCACCCTGATGGTCGGCGGCCAGCTGCTGCTCAGCCTGGTCCTGGATCATTTCGGCGCCCTGGGCGTGCCGCGCCAGCCGCTGAACCTGGGCCGGATCGCGGGGGTGGGCCTAGTTCTGGCAGGCGTGCTGCTGGTCCGCCGGTCGTAAAATCTCACCTCCCCGTTCGCGCAGGCGAACGGGGAGGACCAGCGATCGCGTCAGCGAGCGCCAGGAGGGGGCGACCCAGTGTCTGAAGCTGGGAAGGTCATCACCACTGCCCGAGTCGCCCCCTCCTGATCGCTACGCGATCTGTCCTCCCACCGCGCCTTCGCGTGCGGAGAGGTGACGCAGACGCCGTCGCGCCCCTATATCCACCCGGATGACCGAGGAGACGCTCGATTCGAACCTGACGGCCGCCGCCTTGATCGCCGACGAGGCGCGTCGGGCGCCCGACAAGCCGGGCGTCTATCGCATGTATGGCGAGGACGGGTCATGCCTGTACGTCGGCAAGGCCAAGTCACTGAAGAAGCGCATCGTCCAGTACGCCCAGGGCCGGTTCCACACCCAGCGCATCGGCCTGATGGTGGCCCAGACCCGGTCGATGGAACTGGTCGTCACGGCGTCCGAGACCGAGGCCCTGCTGCTGGAATCCAACTTCATCAAGAAGCTGAAGCCTCGCTTCAACGTCCTGCTGCGCGACGACAAGTCCTTCGCCGAACTGATGATTCGCAGCGACCACCGCGCCCCGCAGGTGCGCAAGCATCGCGGCGCCCATGTCACCCCCGGCCACTATTTCGGTCCCTTCGCCTCGACCTGGGCGGTCAACCGGACCCTGAACACCTTGCAGAAGGCTTTCCTGCTGCGCTCCTGTTCGGACAGCGTTTACGAGACCCGAACCCGCCCCTGTATGCTGCACCAGATCAAGCGGTGCTCGGCCCCCTGCACCGGCCTGATCTCGCTTGAGGACTATGGCGAACTGGTCACCGAGGCCGAACAGTTCCTGCGTGGCAAGTCGCGCGCCGTCATCGGCCGCCTGTCGCAAGAGATGCAGGCCGCCTCCGACGAGATGGATTTCGAACAGGCCGCCCGCGTGCGCGACCGCATCCGCGCCCTGTCCGCCATCTCGATGGAAAACTCCGTCAGCGCCGACAGCGTGGCCGAGGGCGACGTCTTCGCCCTGCACTCCGACGGCGGCCAGGCCTGCGTCCAGGTCTTCTTCTATCGCGCCGGCCAGAACTGGGGCGGCCGCGCCTATTTCCCGCGCGTGGACAAGACCGACACCGATCCCGAGATCCTGGCCGCCTTCCTGGGCCAGTTCTACGAGGACAAGCCGATCCCGCGCCTGATCCTGTCCAACGTCCGCCCGCACGAGCTGGAGCTGCTGGAGGAGGCCTTCTCGATGAAGGCGGATCGCAAGATCGAGATCGTCCGCCCGATGCGCGGCGAGAAACTGGCCCTCGTCGACCACGCCCTGACCAACGCCCGCGAGGCTCTGGGCCGCCGCCTGGCCGAAAGCTCCGCCCAAGGGAAGATCCTGGACGAGGTCTGCGAGGCCTTCGGCCTGGAGACCCGGCCCGAGCGGATCGAGATCTACGACAACGCCCATATCCAGGGCACCAATGCGGTCGGCGGCATGGTCGTCGCCGGGCCCGACGGCTTCCAGAAGTCCCAGTACCGCAAGTTCAACATCCGCGGCGAGGATCTGACGCCCGGCGACGACTACGGCATGATGCGCGAGGTGATGCGCCGCCGCTTCGCCCGCCTGGTCAAGGACGAGGAAGAGGGCGAGGACGCCGTCCGTCCCGACCTGCTGCTGATCGACGGCGGCGCGGGCCAGCTGGCCGAGGTGCTGGCGGTCCTGGCCGACCTGGGCCTGGACGACATCGCCGTGGTCGGCGTCGCCAAGGGGCCGGACCGCGACGCGGGGATGGAGAAGTTCTTCATGCCCGGCAAGCCGCCCTTCATGCTGCCGCTGAAGTCCCCGGCCCTCTACTATCTCCAGCGGCTGCGCGACGAGGCCCACCGTTTCGCCAACGGCGCCCACGCCAAGCGCCGCTCGATGGACATCAAGAAGAATCCCCTCGACGAGATCGAAGGCGTCGGCCCCGGCCGCAAGAAGGCCCTGCTCCACGCCTTCGGCTCCGCCAAGGGCGTCGGTCGGGCGTCGGTGTCGGACCTGGTCAAGGTGGACGGCATCAACCAGCCCCTGGCCGAACGTATCCACGCCTTCTTCAGGCAGCCGTAGACCGCCTCACCATTCCAGCAGGGTCAGGCCGGGGATGTCGCGAAAATCGTCGCCGTTGCAGGTCACCAGGGTCGCACCCGAAGTGATCGCCTGCGCCGCAATCATCCGATCCAACACCTTGCGACGCGAGAAGCCACAGGTTTCGACGATGACCCGGTACGCCTGCGCCTCGTCGGATCCGAATGGAAGCACCGGCACGACTTCCAGCAGAGCATCCAACCGCGCCCGCCGTTCAGCCGTGCTTGCGTCTAGCCGGCCAAGATCCGCTTCCAACTCCACGCGGCTGATGACGGACAGCAGAAGCGGAGGATCAAGGGCGTCCACTCGGTCGTCGACCAGCGCGTCGCCATCCCGCAGATGAATGGCGACATTGGTGTCAAGCATATAGGCCACGCCTAGAGACCCGGACGTTCGGGGATCTCGACCTCGTGACGAATACCGATGCTGGCCGGCTTGGGCAGGCTACGCAGCTTGGCCAACATCTCTTTGACAGGCTTTCGCTTGGGGGAAATGGTCACGACGTCGCCCTTGCGATCAATCTCGACCTCGACGCCCGGCCCGAACGCAAATTCCTTGGGCAGGCGCACGGCTTCACTGTTGCCGCTACGGAATGTTCGACTGGTGATCGGCATGGCGCGCTCCTTCGTATACACACGTATACACCATTTATCAGCGCCGCCCAAAGCGCTACTGGCGCCTCATGAGCGACATCGACGACGAACTGACCGCCGGCTATCGCAGGTTCCGTACCGAGCATTGGCCCGCCGCCCGGGCCGAGTATGAAGCCCTGGCCCAGGGCCAGAAGCCGCACACCCTGATCGTGGCCTGTTCCGACAGTCGCGCCGATCCGGCCCTGATTTTCGACGCCGCGCCGGGGCAGTTGTTCGTGGTGCGTAACGTCGCCAATCTGGTTCCGCCCTATGAGCCCGACGGCCTGCTGCACGGGGTTTCGGCGGCGCTTGAGTTCGGGGTCAAGGTGCTGAACGTCAAGCGCATCGTCGTCATGGGCCACGCCCACTGCGGCGGGGTCAACGCCATGCTGAACGGCGCGCCCGACACCTGCGCCGACTTCGTCGCCCCCTGGGTCGCCCAAGGCTCGGCGGTCGTCCGCCGCGTCGCCGAGGAAGTGTCCGAAGACCAGGTCGAAGGCGCCGCCGAAGAGGCCGTCGTCCGCCTGTCCATCGAGAACCTTCGCACCTTCCCCTGGATCGCGGAGCGCGAGGCGGCCGGTGAACTGACCCTGACCGGCCTTCATTTCGGCATCGCCGACGGCGTCCTGCGCGCCCTGACCAACAAGTCGAGGTTCGAACCCCTGGCGTGACTTGTACAAAGTAGTGAGAAACACTACTATTGCACCATGGAACGGACCATCACCGCTACCGAAGCCAATCGCGAGTTCTCGCGCATCTTTCGTGAGGTGGCGTCTGGCGAGTCCTATGTCGTCACCGCGCGCGGCAAGCCGCTGGTGCGGATCACGCCGGCAAACGCCGGCGAGCAGACAGACGATGAACGCGTCGCCCGGCTGCACGCCCTGGTGGACGATTTGGCCGCCCTGCCTGCCCGTGCGCCCGGACGCATCACGCGTGAAGACGGTTACGCTTGAAACTGGCGCTCGACACCAACGTCCTGGGTTACGCCGCCGGCATCGGTGATGACGAACCCAAGCGTCAGCGCGCGATAGGGTTGCTGAAGACCCTCGCCAAGCAGAACCTCGTCATCCCGACACAGGTGGCGGGAGAGTTCTATAATATACTGACGCGCAAGGGCGGACACCCGCCGAAGGTCGCCCGAAAGATCGTTCTGGACTGGAGCGCGGGCATTGGGCTGACCGCCGCCACGGCCACGACCATGGACGCCGCTCTGGAGGCGGCAGCCTTCTTCAATCTACAGATTTGGGACGCCTTGATCCTGACCATCGCCGCCGAAGCCGGCTGCGGTCTTCTGCTTTCCGAAGACATGCAGGACGGCTTCGTCTATCGAGGCGTCACCGTCGCCAATCCGTTCGCGGAGACGCTCCGCCCCCTGCTTGCGTCCCTGCTGGAGACCCCGTCATGACCGCCCCCACGCACCGCGCCAATCCGATTCCGAACATCCTGACCGGCATCCGCCTGTTCGCCGGCGTGGTGATGTTCGCCATGATGGCCGGGGCGGCGCCCGGGGCGCTGGACGCCTGGCTGTCGCCTGAGGTTCAGTTGAAATTCGGGGTCTGGGCCTTCTGGATCTTCGTCATCGCCGCCTCGACCGACTGGGTCGACGGCTTCCTGGCCCGACGCTGGAACTCGACCACCCGCTGGGGCGCCATCCTGGACCCGATCGCCGACAAGGTGCTGATCACCGGGGCCATCCTGGGCGTGCTGGCCTCCGGCTCCCTGCCGGGCATCGCCCTGCCCTGCGGCCTGATCCTGTTCCGTGAATTCGCGGTCTCGGCTCTGCGCGAGACCATGGCGGGCCGGATAGAACTGCCCGTGACCCTGGCCGCCAAATGGAAGACCACCGTCCAGATGGTGGCCCTCGCCGCGCTTCAGCTGACCCTGTTGTGGAGCGCCTTCGGGCTTCAGTATCCCGACGGTTCGCCTCTGGCCTGGCAGCCCGCGTTCGAATCCTTCGCCGTCTTCCTGATCTGGTTCGCCGCCGTCATCACGCTGTGGACCGGCTGGCAGTATTTCCACGAAGCCCGCCGCCAGATGCGGGATCTCTGACCCCGGCTCAGGGTCGCAGCGTCAGCCCGGTCGGCGTCGCCTCGAAGGCGGACAGGCGGCCCAGATAGCTCATGCCCAGCAGCGAATAGGCTAGGCCTTCCTCGACCACCAGGGCCTCGACATTGTCCACCCGGACCCCTGCGACCGATATGGTCTTCAACTCGACTGGCGCGGCGCGAACGACGCCGGACGCCGTCTGAACCTTGCCGGTAAAGGCCTCCGGCGCTGGATCGACGCCTAGCCGGCGCGCATCGGCTCGGGTCAAGGCCACCACGCTGGCGCCGGTGTCGACCAGCACCTGCACCGCACGGCCGTCGATCTTGGCCTGGGCCCAATAGTGGCCGTCCGGCCCCTTCACCACCTGGGTCGCGGTCCCCGAGGCCGGCGCGGCGATCTCTGTCGAAGCCGCCATCGCAGCCTCGCCTCCGTCCAGATGACGGATCGTCAGGGCGGTCGCGAACGAGGCCACAAGGGCGACGCTCAACACGGCGACGGACTGAAGGTCGATGCGGATCATGCCCCCTGCATATCCGCCCCAGGTTGGAATGGGGTGAAACGACTTGGCTGACGAAACCTTAAGGCCCGCCGACCCTAGCCCAGTTTCGCCGGGTCGATCCGGTCGCGCCGGGCCGGCAGCTCGGCCATCACCGCCGCCCGCTCCGCGTCGCTCAGGGCGCGCCAGCCGGCGATCTCGCTCAAACTGCGAAAACACCCCAGGCAAAGGCCGCTGGCGCCGTCCACGGCGCAGACCATGACGCAGGGGGTGGCGATCGCCTTGGGCGGCCCGGGACGGGGCGTCGCCGGTTGGGACCGCTCGCTCAATGTGACACCCTCACGAAATATACTCCGCTTCCTGATCGAAAAATTTGCAATTATCTCAAAATCGGTTATCTTGGCCTCTGACGCGAAACGACTGAGGGTGAAATTCCCAAAGGTACGACGCGTCTCTTTTCATCGTTCTGGGAAAGGAGACGCCAAGATGAACGATAAGGAGCGTAACCTCCAACACGCCATGATGTCCTTTGCTCTATGGGGCGGGATGCTGGTCAATAGTCGGCACATGCCGTCGAACTCGGGGCGCGTGGTCAGCCACCCGTCCAACTTCGTACCCTATACGCCCAAGAAACGCTGACGGCCTCGAAAGCCTGATGCTGCGGAAGCCCCGGCCCGGCCGGGGCTTTTGCAATTCCGGACTTGCCTGACGCGGGGTTCGCGGTCGATGACGACGAGGCACGACGGAGACGACCTATGGGCCTGATCACTGAAACCCGCCACGGCGCGATCCTGATCTGGACGCTGGACCGCGAGGCGCGGCTGAACGCCCTGCCCGACCTCTCGGACGGCGACGAGTTCGCGCAGGCCTGCGCCCGCGCCAATTCGGACATGACGGTCAAATGCGTGGTCCTGACGGGCGCCGGTCGCGCCTTCTCGGCCGGCGGAGACCTGACCGCCATGCGCGACCGCCGCGATCTGTTCGAGGGATCCGGCGCCGAAATCCGCGCCCGCTACCGCCGCGTCGTCCATCGGATCGTCCGGTCACTCTATGATCTGGAGATCCCGCTGATCTCGGCGGTCAACGGTCCGGCCATGGGCCTGGGCTGCGGCATAGCCTCCACGGCCGATATTCGTATCGCCTCGGACCGCGCCAGTTTCGGCGTGCCCTTCCTGAAGCTGGGCATCATCCCGGGCGACGGCGGCGCCTGGCGCCTGCCGCGCGACGTCGGTTACGCTCGCGCCGCCGAAATGCTGTTCACCGGCCGCAGCTTCGACGCCGAGACGGCCGAACGCTGGGGCCTGGTCAATCGGGTCGTGCCGCACGACCGGCTGATGGACGAAACCCTGATCACGGCCGGTGAAATCGCCGCCCAGCCGCCCCAGGCCCTGCGCATGGCCAAGACCCTGATGCGACAGGGGCGGGACCAGACCTTCGAACAGATCCTTGAGCTGTCGGCCGCCATGCAGGCCCTGGCCCATATGACCGAGGACCACCTGGAAGGCGTCAACGCCGTGCTGGAAAAACGGCCGGGCGATTTCACCGGCCGCTGATCCGTCCTACTGTGGCGTCATCGCCTCGTTCGGGCCGACGCCGACCGCGACCGCGCGCTTGGCCCCGGCGGTCTCGCCCGGCTTCATGAACTTGACCAAAACGCGCTGGCCGATCAGCAGAGGCGCGTCGCCGGCCGAAGCCACGACCTCGACCACCCGCTCATCGGTGCGCTGCGAGGGATCGTCCGAAGCCAGTTTGCGGGCGCCGAACACGGCCGCCCGACGCATCACGGCGCCGACATAGACCTTGGTCGTGTCGCCTTCCGGCGTGATCTCGACCGCCTGGCCGTCTGTCAGATTGGGCAGGTCGCTTTCGACCACTTCGGCGCGAACGATGCGCGGGGCGTCCGGCTCCAGGTCGAACATGTTGGAGACGTTGAGGGTCGAGGCGCCGGCGCCGGGGTTGGCGTAACGGCGAACGATCCGACCGTTGCTGGGCGCCCGGATGATGGTCAGTTCCTGATTATAGCGCGCCTGATCCAGCTGGGCGCGGGCGGTCTGGACCGCCGCCGTCTGGGACGCGAGGCGGGCTTGGGCCACGGCGATCTGGTCGTCGGCCTGGTCGATCTTCTGGGCCGCGACGAAATTGGTGGCGACCAGCCGTTGCAGACGGTCGCGTTCACGCCGGGCGGTGCGGATGTCGACGCGGATTTGGGCCAGCTGGCTTTCGGCCTGGGCCACGGCGGCCACCGCGCTCTGCACCGCCAGCCGCGGTTCGTCGTCTTCCTGGCGGGCCAGGATCTGACCGGCGACGACAGCGTCGCCCTCTTGCACCAGGACCTCGCGCACGATGCCGCCGCGACGGGCCGCGATCTGGATGATGCCGCCCTCGACATCGACCTTGCCGTTGGCGATGGCCGCATAGGGGCTTTCGACCTTGGTCGCGGCGGCCTTCTCCTGTTCGGCCTTCTTGGTCTTGGCCGAGGATTGGAACAGCATGAAGCCGACCACCAGCACGATGACCAGCAGCAGGCCGAGCCAGGTGCGTTTTTTCTTCAGAAAGCCGGGCATGGGCGTATCGTCCTAAGGGAAATCGTCGGTGTTTAGTGGGACGCCAGGATGGCGTTCGGATCGGGTATGCGGCGCTGATCGTCCAGGATCTTGCCGTCTTCGATATGGATGACCCGGTCGGCCCAGGCCTCCAGGCGCGGGTCGTGGGTCACGCAGATCACGGCGGCGCCATGTTCGGTGGCGGCGCGGCGCAGCAGCCTGATCACCACCTGGCCATTCTCGCCGTCCAGGGCCGAAGTCGGTTCGTCGGCGAACAGGATCTTCGGGTCCTTGGCCAGGGCGCGGGCGATGGCCACCCGCTGTTTCTCGCCGCCCGACAGGGCCGCCGGCCGCTGGTGCAGGCGATGGCCCAGGCCAACTTCTTCCAAAGCGGTCGTGGCGCGCTTCTTCGCCTGACCCGAGGACAGACCCTGGAATTTCAGCACGGTCTCGACCTGCTGCAGCGCCGTCAGGGCCGGGAACAGGTTGAAGCCCTGGAAGATGAAGCCGCAGTTATCCAGCCGGAACTTGTCGATCCGTCCGGACGAGTATTTCCACAGGTCGTCGACGTCCAGCGCATCGACCCGTCCCTCTTCGGGGCGCAGCAGGCCGGACAGGGCCGCGATCAGGGTGGACTTGCCCGAACCCGACGGCCCCATGACCATGGTCAGGTCGCCATGCTTGGCGTCGAAATCGACGCCCTTCAGCACCTCGACCCACGACTTGCCGGACTTGAACCGCTTGACCAGCCCCTTGGCCTCAATGGCGAAATCGCCATGCTTGCCGTGAACCTTGGTGTGACCGAATGACATGTCGTTCATCGCAGCAGGTCCGCCGGTTGGCTGTTCTTGAGGATGCCCAGCGACAGCAGGCCGGACACCATGGCGATCAGGATCAGACCGATCCCGACGACCAGCAGCAGGCTGAACGGCAGGGCGATGATCACCGCCCCCATCGCAGCGAGCAGAGACAGCAGCCAGGTCAGCAGGATGGCTGCAGCCACCCCGACCACCCCGACCCAGAAGCTCAGCTCCAGCACGATACGTCGCAGACTGCCCATCCCGACGCCCAGGGCGCGCAGCGAGGCGAACTCCTTGATATTGGCCATGATGGCGCCCCTCAGGGTCTGCCAGGTGATGGCGACGCCGATGATGACGCCCAACACGACGCAGCCGCCGATGATGATGACCAGAATGCCTTCCTCGAACATCGACTTGGCGTTGGCGTCCGCCAGCTGCTGCCGCGTCCAGGCCTTCCACTGGCCCTTGCCGATGGTGTTCAACTGGGTCGCCACCACATCGGCCTTCGACGGGTCGCGCAGTTTGATCATCAGCGGCCCACCCATGGTGTTGCCCCACGACTGCCCCAGCATCCGCAGCGAGTCGCGTGACATGACGATGGTCGGCTGCATCATGTTGGGATAGCCGCGCAACACCCCGACCACCGTGACCGTCTGGCCGTCATAGATGGCGCGGTCGCCCAGTTTCACGCCCAGGGTGGTCAGCGCGGACTCATCGACCGCAATGGTGAACGGCTGTCGCAGCGCGGCGACCAGCTCATCGGAATAGTCGACAGGGATCGTCACCGATCCCGGCTGGGTGTCGATGACATTGACCATCACCTGCTTGGAGCGCGGCGCCTTCTGGCTGGCCCGGTCCGCCTGGCTCATGGTCGGATCGATTTCACGGACGTTCTGGAGACTGCCGCCATTGATCTCCATGGCCTTCACCTCGAGCACCTCGGGGTGGTTGTAGGCCAAGGGAATGAAGCGCCGCGGCACGGCCATCCCCCCGCCGAACAACTGGGTCGCGCCCGGCTGCATGATGATCACATCCGCCCGCGACCGCTCGATCGCCGCGGTGAACCCCTTGCCGATGCCGATGAAGACACCGGTCATCGCCAGGACCAGCAGACCCGACAGGGCCAGGGCCATGACGGCCGCCATATAGCGGCGCCACTCGAACAGCAGCGTAGATAGCGCAAGCGACATGATTGCCGATAAACCCCCGATACGTCTGTCTATCTGAGCGAGCACGGCCTCACCGCCAAGTTAAATCGGGGTAAGGCTGACAGTTCGCCGCGTTGCGACGGATGGAGCGAGCCTCTATGGCGTCTCACCCTCTTGGCGACGCCGGCGAAACGGCGCTAGTTACAAGATAACAGACGGAGCGCCGCGTTCCGTTTTCTGAAGGAAACCCTGAATGTCGTTGCCGTCCCTTCGTCTCACCGCTTCGCTGGCCGCCCTGGGCGCCGCGACCGTCGTCCTGTCCGCCCCCGCGACCCCGGCCAAGGCTGACGAGGGCATGTGGACCTTCGACAACTTCCCCATCGCGACGGTGAACGAGAAATACGGCGCCAACCTCGACCAAGCCTGGTTGGACCGCGTGCGCAACGCCGCCGTGCGCCTGCAAGGCTGCTCGGCCTCGCTGGTTTCGGGCGAGGGCCTGATCCTGACCAACCACCACTGCGTCGTCGGCTGCGTCCAGGACCTGTCGGACGCCCAGAACGACTACGTCAAGAACGGCTGGATGCCCGCGACCCGCGAGGAAGAGAAGAAATGCCCCGGCCAGACGGCCGAAATCCTGACCGACATCACTGACGTCACCGACCGGGTCGTCGGCGCCGGCGCCGGGCTTGAAGGCGCCGCCTTCGTCCGCGCCCGCGCCGCCGAGATCGACAAGATCCAGAAGGAAGTCTGCGGCGACGACCGCAAACTGACCTGCCAGGTCATCAGCCTGTACCGCGGCGGCCAGTACAAGCTGTACAAGTTCCGCAAGTACGAGGACGTGCGCCTGGTCTTCGCGCCCGAGTTCCAGGCCGCCTTCTTCGGCGGCGACCCGGACAATTTCAACTTCCCGCGTTACGCCCTGGATGCCGGTTTCCTGCGCATCTACGAGGACGGCAAGCCGGTCGCGACGCCGAACCACCTGGCCTGGAATCCCAATGCGCCCAAGGAAGGCGATGTCACCTTCGTCGCCGGCAACCCCGGCTCGACCTCGCGCCTGCTGACCATGGCCCAGCTGGAGGTCCTGAGGGACCAACAACTGCCCATCGGCCTGATCCAGTCGTCGGAACTGCGTGGCCGCCTGCTCGAATATTCGACCACCGGTGAAGAGGCCAAGCGGGTTTCGGTCGATCCGATCTTCGGCCTGGAGAACGGCTTCAAGGTCACCTACGGCCAGCAGGGCGCCCTGACCGACCCGGCCTTCATGGCGACCAAGCGCGCGGCCGAACAGGAACTGCGCCAGCGCGTCGCCGCCGACCCGGCCCTGGCCCAGCGCATCGGCGATCCCTGGGCCGAGCTGGAACGCGTCTCCGCCGCCCAGCGCGACCTCTACCTGCCCTACCGCCAGCTAGAATCGGCCGCCGGCCAGCGCTCGTCCCTCTACAGTTACGCGAGATCGATCGTCCGCGCCGCCAAGGAACGCGCCAAGCCGGTCGCCGAACGTCGCGCCGGCTATTCGGACGCCGACATCGCTTCGCTGGGCCGTCGCCTGGCGACCGAGACCCCGATCTCGAACGATTTGGAGAAGATCTATCTCGACTTCTGGCTGTCCAAGACCCGCGAATATCTGACCGTGGACAATGCCAATGTGAAGGCCTTGCTGGGCAAGGAAAGCCCGGAACAGATCGCCGAACGTCTGGTGGACGGCACCCGCCTGGCCGATCCGGCCTTCCGCGCCCAGGCTCTGGCCATGACGCCGGAACAGCTGGCCGCCTCGGGCGATCCGATGATCGCCTTCGTCCTGGCCAATGACGACTCGGCCCAGGCCATCCGCACCCAGTGGGAATCGGCCGTCTCCGGCCCGACCAGCCGCGCCGGCGAAAAGATCGCCCAGGCCCGGTTCGCGGTTTACGGCGACAACCTGTATCCCGACGCCACCTTCAGCCTGCGCCTGTCCTACGGCCAGGTGAAGGGCTGGGCCTATCGCGGCGTGACGGTGACGCCCTTCACCGAGATCGGCGGCCTGTACGAGCGCAACACGGGCGCCGAGCCCTTCAACGCGGCCGAGGACTGGGTGGCGGCCGAAGGCAAGGTCAACAAGTCGACCGTCTATGACTTCGTCTCGACCAATGACATCATCGGCGGCAACTCGGGCTCGCCCGTGATCAACGCCAAGGGTGAAGTCATCGGCGCCGCCTTCGACGGCAACATCCACTCGCTGGGCGGCAGCTTCGGCTACGACGGCGAACTGAACCGCACGGTGACGGTCTCTACCGCCGCCATCACCGAGGCTCTCCGTAACGTCTACAACCAGCCCCGCCTGCTGCGCGAACTGGGCGTGCGGCGGTAAGTCTATGCGTCTCCTCCCCATTCGCCTCTTGCGAATGGGGAGGGGAACCGCCGGCGAAGCCGGGGGTGGAGGGGCTCTTCACCACCGCACCGGAGCCTGTCATGTATCGCAGAACCCCTCCGTCACGGCGCGAAGTCGCGCCGCGCCACCTCCCCATTCGCTGCGCGAATAGGGAGGAGACATAGGACCATCCCCATGCGCCTCGCCATTCTCGCCTCCGCCGCCGTCGTCGCCTTCGCCGCCGGCTCCGCCCGCGCTGAAGAAGGCATGTGGACCTACGACAACTTCCCCATCGCCCGCGCCAATCAGGCGCTGGGAACCGACATCGACCAGGCCTTCCTGGACCGTGTCCGCCTGTCGTCGGTAAAGTTCGGGGGCTGTTCGGCCGGCGTGATCTCGGGCCAGGGCCTGGTCATGACCAACAACCACTGCGTCGCCACCTGCGTCGCCAACCTGTCCACGCCCCAGGTCAACTACGCCGAGACCGGCTTCACGCCGAAGTCGCGCGAGGAGGAGCTGAAATGCCCCGGCGCCACCGCCGAAATCCTGACCGACATCAGCGATGTGACCGAGCGGATGCACAAGGCCGGCGCCGGTCTTGAAGGCCAGGCCTTCACCCAGGCTCGCGACGCCGAGGCCGGCCGGATCGAAAGCCAAGCCTGCGGAAACGACCCCAAGATCCGCTGCCAGGTCGTCAGCCTGTACCGGGGCGGTCAGTTCAAACTCTACAAGTACCGCAAATATTCCGACGTCCGCCTGGCCTGGGCGCCCGAGGATCGCGCCGCCACCTTCGGCGGCGATCTGGACAATTTCTCCTTCCCCCGCTTCGCCATCGATGCCGCCTTCATCCGCCTGTACGAGGACGGAAAGCCGGTCGAGACCCCGACCCATTTCACCTGGAACCCGAACAAGCCGACGCAGGGCGAGGCCGTCTTCATCTCCGGCAACCCCGGCTCGACCCAGCGCCTGCTGACCCAGGACCAACTGACCACCATCCGCGACGTGGTCCTGCCTCTGGATCAACTGATCGCCTCCGAGCTGCGCGGCCGGCTGATCCGCTATTCCGAAGAGGGCGAGGAGCAGGCCTTCATCGCCATGGACCCCATCGTGGGTCTTGAGAACACCTACAAGCGCGGGCGCGGCCGGATGGCCGCCCTGATCGATCCGGCTTTCATGGCCACCAAGGCCGCGCAGGAAACCGACTTCCGCGCCCGCGCCGCCGGGTCCGGCGTCGATCCCTGGTCCACGCTCAGCACGGTCCAGCCGGTCGCCCGTGAACTCTATCCCTCCATGGCCCTGCTGGAAGGCGGCACAGGCCTGGGCACGACCTCGGTCGCCGGCGGGTCGCAGCTGTTCGCCTATGCCCGCACCCTGGTGCGCGGCGCCCAGGAGCGGGCCAAGCCGTCTGACCAGCGCCTGCCCGAGTTCGCCGACAGCCGCCTGTCGGGCGTCGAATCTCGCCTGTTCGCCGAACGCCCCACCTATCCAGAGCTGGAGCAGATCCGTCTGGAGTGGTGGTTGTCCAAGACGCGCGAATGGCTGACGGTCGACAACCCCTCGGTCCGCACCCTGCTGGGCAAGGAAAGTCCCGAAGGCCTGTCGGCCCGCGTCGTCGCCGGCACGACCCTGGCCGACCCGGCCGTGCGCCGCGCCCTGTGGACCGGCGGTCTGGCCGCCGTCCAGGCCTCGACCGATCCGATGATCCGCTATGCCCTGGCCATCGACGCCGACGCCCGCGCCGTCCGCGACGCCTGGGAGACGCGGGTCCAGGCCCCGACCGACCGCGCCTCGGAACAGTTGGCCGCCGCCCGCTTCGCCGCCTATGGCGACGCCGTCTATCCTGACGCCACCGGCACCCTGCGCCTGACCTACGGCCAGGTCGAAGGCTCGGACGTTCCCGGCCAGCGGTTCGCCGCCTTCACCACCTTCGCCGGCCTGTGGGACCGCGCCACCGGGGCCGAGCCCTTCGCCGTCGCGCCCAAATTGCTGGCGGCGAAAGACCGGATCGACCCGAACGCCGTCATGGACATGGCCGTCTCGACCGACACCATCGGCGGCTCGTCGGGTTCGCCCGCCATCAACGCCAAGGGTGAGATCATCGGCGCCAATTTCGACTCCACCGTCCTGACCCAGCGCAACGCCTATGGCTACGACCGCGCCGTCAACCGCAGCGTCATCGTCACCACCCAAGCCGTCACGGTGGCCCTGCGCGACGTCTACGGCATGGATCATCTGGTGCGGGAGTTGGGCGTTTCCCGGTGAGCGAGATCGCCTTCCGCGCGGCGACCCTCGACGACGTCGCCGCCCTCCATCCCCTGATCGAACGCGCCTATCGCGGCGAGACGGCCAAGGCCGGCTGGACGCACGAGGCGGACCTGCTGGTCGACACCCGCACCAGCGCCGAAGAATTGTCGGCCCTGATCGCCGATCCCGACCGCGTCATCCTGCTGGCCCATCGGGACGCCGCCCTGATCGGCTGCGTCCAGGTCGCCCGCGTCGGCGACGACCGGACCTATCTCGGCCTGCTGACCGTCGAGCCCAGCCTGCAAGCCTCCGGCCTGGGCCGCCTTCTCCTCGCCGCAGCCGAGACCGAGGCCGTCGCCCGTTTCGCCGCCCGCCGGATGGAGATGACCGTCATCCACCGCCGCGCTGAACTGATCGCCTGGTACCAACGGCGAGGCTACGCTCCCACCGGCGAAACCCGCCCCTTCCCCGTCGATCCACCCCGGCCGGAGCTGGAGTTCGTGGTGTTGGAGAAGGGGCTGTAAACTTCCCTTCCTTCTCCCATGGGAGAAGGAAGCCCGCAGGGCCGGATGAGGGACCGCCGGCGGGCCAACTCGCACCGCCGTGCCCCTCTCCCAGCGGGAGAGGGATCTTTGAACACCCCCTTGCAAAACGGA
Organism: Brevundimonas sp. SL130; assembly: GCF_026625805.1. Classification (NCBI taxonomy): domain Bacteria; kingdom Pseudomonadati; phylum Pseudomonadota; class Alphaproteobacteria; order Caulobacterales; family Caulobacteraceae; genus Brevundimonas; species Brevundimonas sp. SL130. The sequence continues at coordinate 917,212 of NZ_CP113064.1, read as the reverse complement.
CACCAGCGTCCATTTAGGCGCAAGATGTCGCGCACCCCTCCCAAACCCCTCCGCAAGGACGTCATCCACAACCGCGCCGCCCTGCTCGAAGCCGCGCGCGCCGTTTTCGCCGACCAGGGACTGGACGCGCCCTTGGACCTGATCGCCGAAAAGGCCGGGGTCGGGCGCGGCACCCTGTACCGTCATTTCGCCGATCGCACCGAACTGGCCATGGCCGTGCTCGAGGCCGATGTGACCGACCTGGGCCGCCGCACCGCCGAACAGGGCGAGGCGCCGGAGGTCTTCTTCTGGTTTCTGGATCGACTCGCCGACCAGATGATACGTAACGCCGGTATGGCGGGCATGGTCCGGAACGTCAGGTCGCCCGATGCGCTCACACCCCTGCGGCAGAGCTTGATGGAGGCGGGCGCCGCGTCCCTGGCGCGGGCCCAGGCGGCGGGTCTGGTGCGGGAGGATTTGCGGCCGATGGATATTCGCCTGATCGCCACCCTGCTGGGGGCCGGCTTCCAGGGCGCTGACGAGGCCGAACGTCAGGCGGTGTCGCAGCGCACCCGCGTCCTCATCCTTGACGGGCTGCGGCCCCGGTCTGCGGTGTCCTGATGGCCCGACGCCCCGATCACAACTGGCATCTGCCGTGGGACCAGTATGTCGCCACGCTGAAGCCGCACGAACTGCCCACCCTGCCCGGTTCGCCGGCCACGCCCGACCTCTCGGGCTGGCTCCGGGTCCAGTACGCCCTGACTGGGGTGCTGGTGGCCCTGGTCGGCAGCCTGGGCAGCGCCGCCGTGATCGCCAATCTCAGCAATCTTCAGGGCGAGTTGGGCGTCACCTCCACCGAGTCGGCCTGGCTGCCGGTCGTCTTCGTCATGACCAACGCCTGCATGAACCTGATCCTGTTCAAGTTCCGCCAGCAGTACGGCCTGCGCCTGTTCACCCAGATCTGCCTGACCGCCTTCGTCGTCACCTGCGCCGCCCACCTGGTGGTCGACAACTATGAGTCCACCCTGTTCGTCCGCGCGGTGGCCGGCATGGCGGCGGCGGGTCTGTCCAGCCTGGGCTTTCTCTATATGATCCAGGCCTTCCCGGCGGCCCACCGGCTGAAGGGGCTGGTGATCGGCATCGGCCTGTCCAGTTTCGCCACCCCCATCGCCCGGCTGATCATGCCCGACCTGCTTCAGCTGGACGGCTGGCGCGCCTTCTACACCTTCGAGCTGGGCATGGCGCTTCTGGCCTGGGCGGCCGTCCAGGTGTTGCGGCTGCCCCCCTCAGAGCGTCTGAAACTGTTCGAGCCGCTGGACTTCCTCACCTTCGCACTGTTCGCGCCGGGCGTAGCCCTGCTGGCCGCCGTGCTTGGGCTCGGACGGATCGTCTGGTGGACTGAAGCCGCCTGGATCGGGTGGGCCCTGGCGGGATCGATCCTGCTTCTGACCGCCGCCCTGATGATCGAATATGATCGCCGCAATCCGCTGATCAATGTCCGCTGGCTGACGGGCCCGGACATCCTGCGCCTGTTCGGCGCCATCCTGTTGATCCGCATCACCCTGTCCGAACAGACCTCGGGCGCGGTCGGTTTTCTCAGCATCGTGGGACTGGGGCCGGACCAGCTTCATGGCCTGTTCCTGGTCATTTTCGTAGCCATGGTCGCCGGCATGGCGGTCAGCGCCCTGACCCTGAACCTGACCAAGCTGAACAAGCCCATCGCCATCGCCCTCGGCCTCATCGCCGTCGGCGCCCTGATGGACAGCCAAGCCACGATCCTGACCCGCCCAGCCCAGCTCTATGTCAGCCAGGCCCTGATCGCCTTCGCCTCGGCCATGTTCGTCGGCCCGGCCCTGCTGATCGGCGTCGGCAAGGTGCTGCAACAGGGCGCGCGCAACATCATTAGCTTCATCGTCATGTTCAGCCTGCTTCAGAACCTGGGCGGCCTGGCCGGCAGCGCCCTGGTCGGCACGATCCAGGTGGTGCGCGAGAAATTCCATTCGAACCAGCTGTCCGCCGACATCACCAGCCTGGACCCTCAGGTCGTGCTGCGGATGCACCAGCTGTCCGGCGCCTACGCCTCCACCCTCACCGACCCGGCTTTGCTGAACGCCGAGGGCCCGATCCTGCTGGCGCGCCAGGTGACGCAGCAGGCCAATATCCTGGCCTACAACGACGTCTTCCTGATCATCGCCGGCATCGCCGGCCTGGGCTGCGCCTGGGTCACGGTGGTCCACCTGCGTCCGCGCATCCGCGCCCGCCGCCAGGCGCGACACAACGCTCGCCTAACCGCCGCCCCCACGCCGGACGCCGCAACCGTCGCCGCCGCAGCCGACTGAACTCCGAAAGCCCCGCACGCCGATGACCGACACAGCCCCTGCCCCCGCTCCTGCCGCGCCTGAACCCCGCAAACGCGTCCTCTGGGCCGTGGTGGCGGCCATCGTCGCGGTCTTCGCCGTCGGCCTGGTGCTCTATGCTTGGCAGTTACCGCCCTTCACCGGCCATGTTCAGCGCACCGACAACGCCTATGTGCGCGGCCAGGTGACGATCATCAGCCCCCAGGTCAGCGGCTATGTGGTCCAGGTCCCGGTTCAAGACTTCCAGACGGTGCAACCAGGCCAACTACTGACCCAGGTCGACGACCGCACCTATCGCCAGAAGCTGGAGCAGGCTGTGGCGTCGCTTCATTCGGCCGAGGCGGCCCTGTCCAACTCGACTCAGAGCCAGGCCTCGGCCCGCGGCACGGTGGCCCAACAACGCGCCTCGATCGCCGCCGCCCAGGCCGCCCTGACCAAGGCCCAGGCCGACGCCGACCGGGCCCGCACCCTGAAGGCCGGCGGCTGGGTGTCGCAATCCAATGTGGACATCGCCGTCGCGTCCCTGCGCAGCGCCCAGGCCCAGTTGGCCCAGGCCCAAGCCGCCGAGGGCGTGGCCCAGACCGGCGTCACCTCCGCCGTGGTCAACCGCGACAGTCTGGCCGCCTCCGTCGAGAACGCCCGCGCCGCCGTTCGCCTGGCCCAGATCGACCTGGCCAACACCCGGATCACCGCCCCCCGCCCCGGTCGCCTGGGCGAGATAGGCGTGCGCCAGGGCCAATATGTCACCGCCGGCACCCAGCTGATGGGTCTGGTCCCCGACGTCGTCTGGGTCACGGCCAATATGAAGGAGACCCAGATGCGCGACATCCGCATCGGCCAACCGGTCCAGATCACTGTCGATGCTCTAGGCGGCCAGACCCTGCGCGGCCGCGTCGAACGCATCGCCCCCGCCGCCGGCAGCGAATTCAGTGTCATCCGCGCGGACAACGCCACCGGCAACTTCACCAAGGTCGCCCAGCGGATTCCCGTGCGGATCAGGATCGAGCCCGGTCAGGCGGGCATGGACCGGCTGGCGCCGGGCATGTCGGTGGTGGCCAGGGTGGATACGGGCGGCTGACGGAACCCTCCCCCCCTGCCCTTGGGCGGTCCCAGTCAGGCCGGGGGCGACAGACCGCCAATCGGCAATAAAAACGGCGGCTCCTGCAAAGGAGCCGCCGTTCTCGTGTCAGGCGATGGCGCTGGAGCTTAGAAGTTCCAGGTCGCGCCCATCGAGAAGCCGACGCCATAGCCCTTGGCCTCGCCGCTCAGGTTGGAGATGACCAGGCCGTTGCCATAGACGTCGCGCGTGTCGTTGATCGTCGCCGTATCGATGTCGATATAGGTCACCGCGCCGTCGAAGGTCATGTCGCCCACCGTCTTCGACAGGCCGGCCGAGTACAGGAACCGGTCGCCGTCCGGGATACGAGCGGTGCGGTGATCATCCGGCGTCGGGGTCGGATCATAGCCCAGGCCGGCGCGCACCGTCATGGTCGGATCGATCTTGTAATCGAAGCCGATCGCGCCGGTGGTGACGTCGTCATAATCCTGCACGATGGTCGAGGAGCCGGAGGTTCCGTAGGTCACGCGGATGGCGTCGAACTCGCTCCAGCCGATCTGGTTGACCTGGGCGTTCAGGGTCAGGCGGTCGTTGACGGCGTAGCGGGCCGCGACCGTCGCATACCAGGGGGTGTTGAACGAGGCCACGCCGTCAGCCGAAACATTGGCGGCGGCCAGAATCCCGGTCAGGCCTGAGATGTTCACTTCACCTTCCAGCTCGTGCTCGATCTTGGAACGATAGGACAGACCCAGGTCCAGCTTGCCGAAATGCATCTGCGCGCCGGCGTTCCAGCCATAGTCCCAGCCGTCGCCTTCCAGCTGGTTGCGGCCGTCGGTGCTGGGCGAGACGGCGTAGGTCGATGCGAAGACGCCGGGGATCGCGACATTCGGCAGGGCCGAGCTCAGGGTCGCCTTGGCGTACTGGGCGTCAAAGCCGGCGCCGATATCCAGCCAGTCGGTGACCGTCATGGCCGCGACCAGGCTGACGTTGGCGGAGCGCAGTTCCGACGTCAGGGCGTCGTAGCGGGCGAAGTCGGTGGGCTCGTACTTGGTCGTGAAATTGAACGGCGCCTGGACGGCCAGGCCAATGTTGAAGCGATCACCAATGGGCATGGCGACGGCGAAGTTAGGGATGATGCCGCTCTCGACCACGTTGTGGACGTGCGGGTCGCCGTTCACGGTCTCGGTCGTCGAGCCGACGCCGGGGATATTGTAGGTCAGGCTGGAGCCCGTGTCGTCGACATCGGAGTCCAGGACCAGGCCGTGCATCCCGACATAGACCTGGCGCTCGGTTCCGGCGATGGCGGCGGGGTTCCACCACAGCGACTGCACGCCCTTGTCGGCGCCTTCGCCCGAGTTGGCGCGGCCCTGGCCGCGGGTCGATTGTTCCTGAACATAGAAGGAGCCGGCCATGGCCGGAGCGGCGACGCCGGCCAACAGAGCGGTCGTCAGCGCAAGGCCGCCCGCGCGAGCGAAATTCCTGGGAGTCATAAGCCATTCCTATAGTTTTTCCCCCGCCATTTACTCAGCGGTGGGTATCGGGGAGATCGATCGCACCCAGCGCTTTCGTCAGGAAAGCGTTGCATGCGTGGCCGGTCTCCGCCCGGAAACGGGCGAAACTGTGTCTGAAAAACTGCACACGATCACACCGGCGAGAGGTGACGTAGGGGCAAGTTCATTCCGCAAGTGAGGCGTGACGCGCAACACACAGTTCAGCGTTCCCTATGGGAAAGGAATCCGTCACCGCCGCACAATCGCCTTGCGTATCCATGATAGGATCGCCATCTGATCCCGACGCCGCTGCTGATTGAAACCATGTACGAAACGCCCGAACTGGAAACCGACGCCCTGGTCCGCTCCAGCGCCATCCGCATTCATAAGGCGGAGGACTTCGAAGGCATGCGCAAGGCCGGCCGTCTGGTCGCCGAAGCGCTGGACATGATCACCGCCCATGTGAAGCCAGGCGTGCTGACCAGCACCATCGACGATCTGGTCCGCGAGTTCACCCTCGACAACGGCGGCCTGCCCGCCTGCCTGGGGTACAAGGGCTATGAGAAGACCGTCTGCACCTCGATCAACCACGTCGTCTGCCACGGTATTCCCGGCGACCGGGCGCTGAAGGACGGCGACATCGTCAATATCGACCACACCGTCATCGTCGACGGGTGGCACGGCGATTCCAGCCGCATGTATGCGGTCGGCGAGATCAACGCCCGCGCCAAGAAGCTGATCGACGTCACCTATCAGTCGCTGGATCTGGGTCTGGCGCAGATCAAGCCGGGCAACACCTTCGGCGACATCGGCTTCGCCATTCAGAAGTTCGTCGAGGCCCAGCGCATGAGCGTGGTCCGCGACTTCTGCGGCCATGGCATCGGCCGCATCTTCCACGACAGCCCCAATGTCCTGCACTACGGCCGCAAGGGCGAGGGGGCGGTGCTGAAGACCGGCATGTTCTTCACCGTCGAACCCATGGTGAACCTGGGCAAGCCGCACGTGAAGGTTCTGTCCGACGGCTGGACCGCCGTGACCCGCGACAAGTCCCTGTCGGCCCAGTGCGAACACACGATCGGGGTGACGGAAGACGGGTTGGAAATCTTCACCGCATCACCCGCCGGACTGTTCCGCCCGAACTGAACCCTTGATCCCCGCCCGCCTTCCGCACAGGTTGCGAAAGCTGGAGGGGACATGCCGGACGATCTGACACCCGCGCCTAAAGCCAAGCCGCGTCATAGCGGCCATCGTGATCGGCTGCGCGAGCGGGCGGCCAAGGGGGGCTTGGGCGCCCTGCCCGACTATGAGTTGCTGGAGTTGCTGCTGTTCCGCAGCGTTCCGTACAAGGACACCAAGCCGTTGGCCAAGGACCTGCTGGCGCGATTTGGCGGGCTGGAGGGGATCGGGGCGGCCAGCCATGAGGCCATTGAGAATCAGGTGGCGCGGTCGCTGGGCTATGTCGCCGGCAAGGCCACCCGGGCGGTGGCGCTGGACTTACAGCTGATCTTCGACGTGACGCGGCGGATCGCGCGTGAGCCGACAGCCAAAAGACCCGTCATCTCCTCTTGGACGGCGCTCCTGGCCTATGTTCGCGTCGCCCTGCAACACGAGCCCCGCGAGCAGGTTCGCGTCCTGTATCTGGACAAAAAGAATCAACTGATTCTGGACGAGGTGCAGAACCGCGGCACGGTCGATCACGCGCCCCTCTATCCCCGCGAAATCGTGCGCCGCGCGCTGGAGCTTTCGGCCAGCGCCCTGATCCTGGTGCACAACCACCCGTCCGGCGATCCGACCCCCAGCCGCGCCGACATCGAGATGACGAAACAGGTTGTGCAGGCCGGCCGAGCCCTTAACGTCGAGGTTCACGACCATCTGGTCGTCGGCCGCGACGGGGTGGCCAGCTTCAAGCAACTGGGCCTGATGTGAACGCTGAGATTCTGACGACCGAGAGGCTGGTGCTGACGCCGGTCGCCGTGAGTGATCTGGACTCTCTGATCGCCCTATGGAGCGACGAAGAATTCACCCGTCACATCACTGGTCGAGCGATGACCAGCGAAGAAGTCTGGTTTCGACTGCTGAGAGACCTGGGCCAATGGAACGTCGCCGGCTACGGCAGCTGGACCGTCCGTTTGGCGACCGACGGCGCCTATCTGGGCAATGTCTCGATCCTGGATCATCGGCGGCTGATCGATCCTCCCCTGACTGAACCCGAGCTGGGCTGGGGCCTCTCACCCGCCTTCCAAGGCCGAGGTTTCGCCCTCGAGGCCGTGCAGGCGGTTCTGGGCTGGGCCGACGTGCGCCTGGCGGCCGTCCGAACCGTCTGCATGATCGCCCCGGAGAACCTCGCCTCCATTCGGCTGGCGGAACGGGTCGGCTACAGCCCCTATGCGACGACGACCTACAAGGACAGCGCGGTTCAGCTGTTTGAACGGCCGAAAAAGGCGTAGTCCGGCATTAAGGTTTATCAGTCATTCTCGTCGGGAACGATCCGAGAGCCCGCCCATGCCCATGTCCGTCGAAACGCTGCGCCAGCATCTGGTCGAGGCCTTTCCCGACGCCGAGATCGCCATCGACGATCTGGCCGGAGACGGCGACCATTATCGCGCCCGCATCGTCTCCAGCGCCTTCGAAGGCATGCCGCGCGTGCGCCAGCACCAGCTGGTCTATGCGGCGCTGAAGGGACAGATGGGCGGCGAGTTGCACGCCCTGGCGCTGGAAACCGCCGCGCCGCCCAAGGAGGGCTAACCCCATGCGCTATCGCCCCTTCGGCGTATCCGGCGCCGCCATCTCCAACCTGACGCTGAGCTTCGGCCTGGACAGTCTGGCGCGCGGTCGCGAAGCCGCGCTGAACCTGTTGTATTCCGCCCTTGAGGCCGGGGTGAACTCCTACCGGCTGGAGACGGCCGACCCGGTCGTCGCCGAGGTGCTGGGCGAGGCCCTGGCCCATGTCGATCGCAAGCTGGTCTGCGTCGGCCTGACCTTGGGAATCGGAGCGGATCGCGAAGGGACGCGCGACTTTTCGGCCGAGGGCATGACGGCGGCCATCGACCGCGCCCTGAACTTCTCCGGCCTGGGCTGGATCGACCTCGCCGTGCTGCATGATCCGGGCGAGCACGAACTGCCGCAATCGTCACTGAACGCGCTGAAGGCCCTGCGCGCCACCGGTCGCATCAAGCTGCTGGGGGTTGCGGGCGGCGGCGATGTGATGGACACCTATGTCTCGACCGGAGCCTTCGACGTCCTGCTGACGCCGTTCGACATCAACGCCGACTGGAAGCTGCGCAACCGCGTGCGGGCCGCCCGCGAACAGGACATGGCGGTCTTCGCCTACGACTATTTCACCGACCGGCGCTCCAAGCCGCGCGGGCCCCAGGCCGCCGCAAAGAAGGGTCTGTTCGGCCTGGGCGGCGCACCCAAACGCCCGCCCCAGTCGCGACAGGCCGACGCCTTCGGCTTCCTGTATCGCACGCCGAACTGGCCTGCCGAGGCGATCTGCCTCAGCTATGTGCTGACGGATCCGACGATCTCGAGCGTGATCATCCGGGCCAACGACACGGAGCGGCTGGAGATGCTGGCCGCAACGCCCGAACGCGACCTGCCGCCAGGCCTCGCCGCACAGATCGAGATGGGCCGGGTCACAGCCTCGGCCGCCGCCTGATCTTGCCTGATCGACACACCCACGCCTTGACCCAGCCGCCGGCTCTCCCTAGCTGACGAGCTTCACGAAAGGCCTCTCCCGTGACCGACACCGTTTCCGCCGATCCCGTCCACGCCTTCATCGGCGACACCGTCGCCCAGCATGACGTCGTGCTGTTCATGAAGGGTACGCCCGACCAGCCGCGTTGCGGCTTTTCTTCAAACGCCGTCCAGATTCTCGACCATGTCGGGGCGTCCTTCGTCGGCGTCGACGTCCTGCAAGACGAAGCCCTGCGTGAAGGCATCAAGGCCTTCACCGACTGGCCCACGATCCCCCAGCTCTATGTGAAGGGCGAGTTCGTCGGCGGATCGGACATCATCCGCGAGATGTTCCAGGCTGGCGAGCTTCAGGCCCTGATGGCCGAAAAGGGCGTGCCGCTCGGCGAAGCCTGATGGCCCGGCCGGTCCTGACGCCACGAGAGGACCGCGAGATTTTCGTCGTCCCGCTTGAGGTCCGTCCCGAGCACATCGACGACAATGGCCACGTCAATAACGTCGTCTATGTCGGCTGGCTTCAGGACGTGGGGACGGCGCACTGGACGGCCCGGTTCGACGCAGAGACGCGCGCAAGATGCTCGTGGGTCGCTCTGCGGCACGAGATCGACTATCTGCGCGCCATCGAGCCGGGCGCGACAGGTGTGGTCGCCCGCACCTGGGTCGGCGACCCCCAGGGTCCGCGTTTCAACCGCTATGTCCGGATCGAGGACGCCCAGGGCCGCGTCTGCGCCCAGGGCGTCTCCGAATGGTGCCTGGTCGATGCCGCGACCCTGAGGCCGCAGCGCATCCCATCCGCCATGGCGACGGTCTTCAGCGCTATTTCAGCGGATTGAGGACCCGCGTCGGGGCGCCGGGCTCGATCCCCAGATCCGCGTAGGTCCAACGCAACTCAACCCCGTCCGCAATCAGGGCGCGGCACATGTCTTCCTTGGTGCGGCGCAGGGTGATCTCGGCCGGCGAACCGTCGTGTACGGCGACCTCGAAATCCGACGCCTGTGTGCAGCCGTTGGAATCGACGCGGACGATCAGGGCGCCATCCTCAAATCGGGCCGAACGGATCGCTTCGGACGGCGGCGTGTCCTTGTCCTTCAGATTGACGCGAACATTCTCCCCGGCCTCGTTGCTGTAGATCAAGCAACCGGACAGAAGCGGAGCGGCCATGGCCGCCGCCGCCAGCACCTTGAGCGCCCCCGTCATCACTGGGCCTCGGCCGGGGGCGCGGTAATGACGCGGGTGGTCGGCTTTTCAGTGGCGATGATGATGCAGCCCGACAGCAGGGGGGCGGCGATGGCGATGGCGAGAGCGAGAGCGAGACGAAGCATTGGTGTGATCCCCTAATGAAGCTTGAGGCTTTTGTGACGCGCGGCGGGCGTTCAGGCACGTGAATTTTCAGCAAGCCAGGTGAACAATCGGAAAGGTCGGTCCTTGATCGGGACAGCAACAGGCATAGCTACTGTCCCCTTCCCCCGGACGCCCCCCCATGAGCCAGCTCTTCTCGCCTCGCAGCATCGGCCCCCTGACGCTGAAGAACCGTATCGCCATTGCGCCCATGTGCCAGTATTCGGCGGTCGATGGCGTGGCCCAGCCTTGGCACGTCCAACACCTGGGGCGCCTAGCCCTGTCGGGCGCCGGCCTGGTGATCATAGAGGCGACCGGGGTCGAGGCCGCCGGCCGCATCACCCCCGACGACCTCGGACTGTGGAACGACGCGCAGGAAGCCGTACTCGCCGACCTCCTGAAGGGTCTGCGCACCTATTCCCAGACCCCTGTCGGAATTCAGCTGGCCCATGCCGGGCGCAAGGCCTCGACCTCTGCGCCGTGGAAAGGCGGTCGCGCCCTGACCGCGGAAGACGGCGCCTGGCAGACCTTCGGCCCGTCCGCCCTGCCCTTCCGGGACGATTGGCATACGCCGAAGGAAATGACCGAGGCCGACATGGATCGCGTCGTCACCGCCTTCGAAGACGCCGCCCGTCGCGCTGATCGCGCCGGCTTCGATCTGGTCGAGCTTCATGCGGCCCACGGCTATTTGCTGAGCGAGTTTCTGTCGCCGCTGTCCAACCATCGCACTGACGCCTACGGCGGGTCTGCGGAGGCGCGGGCGCGGTTCCCGCTGCGTGTCGCCCAGGCTTTGCGAGACGCCTGGCCCCGAACCAAGGCCCTGGGCGTGCGCTTCAACGGCTCGGACTGGGTTGAGGGCGGGGTGGCGCTGGACGAGGTGATCGGCTTTGGCCGCGCCCTGCACGAGATGGGTTATGACTACCTGCACCTGACCTCAGGCGGCAACGTCGCGCGCGCCGACATTCCCGGCGCGGAACCGGGTTACCAGGTTCGGTTCGCCGAGGCCGTCAAGACGGCTGTCCCCGAGGCCACCGTCATGGCGGTGGGCATGATCGTGGACGCTCAACAGGCCGAAGACATCGTCGTTTCGGGTCAGGCGGACTTCGTCGCCATCGCCCGCGCGGCGCTGGACGACCCCAACTGGGCCCACCATGCGGCCGTCGCCCTGGAGCAAGACGAAGATCTGCCGCCGCCATATGCGCGCGCCGGCAAGGGGCACTGGCCGGGCTACGGCCGCTGAGGCGGTCGGGCCTCTGCCGGGCGGTTTCTCAGGTCTGGGGCAGTTGGTAGGGGTTGTTGACGCTGACCGGCGAGCCGGGCGCCAGGCCCAGTTCTTCGAACGACCATTTCACCTCCACGCCGTCCGCCAAGGTCTCCTTACAGGTGTCCTCATCAATCCGACGCAGGGTGATGACCGCATCACCGTCCTTGATGCTGACGATGGGGATCAAATCGTCCTTGCTGGTGCAACCATTGGAGCTGACCCAGAAGACGGCCGCGTCCTTGGTGAAGGCGGCGGCGTGGATCGGCTCAAGCGCGCCCGGCATTCCTGCGGTCGAGACGCTGGGCGCTTCGACGCCGCCCGCGCAGGCCGACACAGCGGCCGAAAATCCGACGATGACCGCTAGAGATTTGAAGACGGCGCGCATGGCGTGAGCGGCCTCCCCTGCTTCTGTCGAACCCTGAATAGCCCGAGAATGCACCTGTTCGCCCCGAAGGGGAACCGGCCGAAAGATAAAGGGCCCCGGACGAGTCCGAGGCCCTTTAAAACTCAATATCTCTGCCGCGACCGAAGTCGTCCGTCGGACGACCGTCGCATCAGAAAGACCTGCCTTACGAGGCGTAGTATTCGACGACCAGGTTCGGTTCCATCTTCACGGCGTACGGGACGTCCGTCAGTTCCGGCACGCGAACGTAACGGACCGAGAACGAACGATCCGACAGTTCCAGATAATCCGGCACGTCGCGTTCCGACGACTGCTGGGCTTCGAGCACCAGAGCCATGTTGCGTGACTTTTCCTTCACCGTGACGACGTCTTCCGGCTTCACGCGGTAGGAAGAAATGTCGACCTTCTTGCCGTTGACCAGGACGTGGCCGTGGCTGACGAACTGGCGGGCGGCCCAGACGGTCGGGACGAACTTGGCGCGGTAGACGATGGCGTCCAGACGCGATTCCAGCAGACCGATCAGGTTTTCCGAGGTGTTGCCCTTACGGCGCGCAGCTTCGTCATAGGTCTTGGCGAACTGCTTCTCGGTGATGTTGCCGTAGTAGCCCTTCAGCTTCTGCTTGGCCTTCAGTTGCAGACCGAAGTCCGAAACCTTCGACTTGCGACGCTGACCGTGCTGGCCGGGACCGTAAGAACGCTTGTTGACCGGCGACTTGGCGCGGCCCCACAGGTTCTCACCCATGGCCCGGTCGATCTTGTATTTGGCGCTGTGGCGCTTGGACATTCTATTCTCTTTTCGACGATACGGCCCGGCATCCCCTCGATTGGGAATGCGATCTCAACGGCGGTCCACGCATCTTCCGTCATCAATCCCCGCGTCCGGCGAACCGGAAACGTGGAAGGCGGCGCTTATCGCCACACAACCGGCCAGAGTCAAGCCGTGCGGCGCGTTAAGCACGATGGGCCGGAACCGTAGATCGCAGGTCGGTCTTCTAATACTCGGTGGAGCCTGTCCCATCCCATCATGGAGGACGAAATGGCGCAATCCGTCACGACGACAGGCCTGTCGAGGGCCGCGTTCGACGATTTGAAGAAGACCCTGACCGACCTGGTCGAATCCCTGTCCGACAGTCAACTGCTGGATCTGGCCGACGGCATCCACGAGATGCTGCGCCAACGAAGAGCCCTGCGGCATCATCATGAGCAGCGCATGGCCGAAAGAGCGCGAGGGTCGGCCCCGATCTGATCAGGCTCTGTCGTAGAGTCTAGCCCATGAAAAACGCCCGCCGGTCCATCCGGCGGGCGTCGTCATGTCGCAAGCCGGTCGCCTTAGACGGCGGCGGCGTACAGTTCGTTGACCTTGTTCCAGTTCACCACCGACCAGAAGGACTTCAGGTAGTCGGCGCGGCGGTTCTGGTATTTCAGATAATAGGCGTGTTCCCAGACGTCGGCGCCCAGAACGACCTCTCCGCGCTCTTCCACGACGTCCATCAGCGGATTGTCCTGGTTCGGCGTGGAGGTGATCTTCAGCTTGCCGTTCTGGACGATCAGCCAGGCCCAGCCCGAGCCGAACTGGGCGGCGCCGGCGGCGTTGAAGTCTTCCTTGAACTTGTCCATGCCGCCCAAGTCGCTGTCGATGGCGGCGGCGAGTGCGGCCGAGGGTTGGCCGGCCTGATCGACGGGGGCCAGCAGTTCCCAGAACAGGCTGTGGTTCCAGTGACCGCCGCCGTTGTTGCGCACAGCCTTGGGGGCGGTGGAGATGCTGGTGAAGATTTCTTCCAGCGACTTGCCCTGCAGTTCCGAATCCGCGTCGACGGCCTTGTTCAGGTTATCGACATAGGTCTGATGGTGCTTGTCGTGGTGGAAGGTCATCGTCTCCTTGTCGATGGCCGGCTCCAGCGCATCATAGGCGTAGGGCAGCGGGGGCAGGGTGAAGGCCATGGGGAGTTTCCTCTCGCGACAGATTTCCGACGCCCTTCATCTAGGCGCCCGTTTGCATAACCCAAGCACCATCGCCCGGATTGGTTACGATTTATCGGCCCGGAACGGTTAAGCTGGCAAGTTCGCCTTCAGGCATTCGCGCACGGCCCGCTTTACGTCGCCCGGCGCATTGGGCTCGTCCACGCCCTCGGCGGCGAACACCGCGCGCACGGCGGCGTCCAGCCCGTTCGGCAGGGCCGCGATGACGCGCTTCTGCCCCTTCTCGTGCAGGCAATAACCCACCTCGCGGCAAAGGGCGGAAAACATCGGTTCATAGGGATCAGGGGCGTTCATGCCGTCGCTCTAGCATTACGGCAGGATGCGCGACAGCCAGTGCATCAAGTTGAGAGCGAACTGCTGGTCGTCATGCCCCTCAGTGTTCAACCCGAAGCGGTAGGGTTCGCGCTCCGGCTGGTCTGGAAACCGGACGATCTGGGCAGTCAGCATGCCGGCTTCGCCCAGAACCACGACCCGGCCACCGCCGAATGGAAAGGCCACCCCCTGGGCCGACAAGGCGGGGCGCGCCAGTTCCGCCATTACCAGATCCGTCTTCTCTCCCGCACGCAGACGCCTGCGAATGGTCTGAAGGGCCGCTAGGTCAGGCGCCTCCAGCACATTGTCGCTCATTGCCAGCAACACTGCGCCCCCCTCCGGCCCAGCGATAGACTGGCCGGTGAAAGTCTCCACGACCTGTATGTCCTCGCTCTCGTTGCGACCGGCGATGATCGGATGATCACCCAAAGCCTGTCGCGGAAAGACCAGATTGGCGGTGACGTCGCCTCGCGAGGGCTGAAAGGCGTAACCCTTGCCCATCGTCACGCCGAACCGCGCACCCAGCGCCTCCGCCGCAGTCCCATGTGGTGCATGATCGGCCGCCAGCAGCAGAGCGCCGCCCCGTTCAACCCAATGCGCCACGGCCTCGATCTCGGCTTCGTCAAAAGCAGAGATCCGCGAGCCGTCAGCAGGACTCGCGGCGTTAGAAATCACCAGCACCGCGATACCGTCCAGCGCACCGGGAGCATCCAGCCTTCCACGCCACGCATCGACCCGATAACCGTCCGCCCGCATCAGGGCGGCGAACCCCGCATAGCGGCCGTCAATGGTCTGGACGCCGCCATGACCTTCATCGACGCGGATGAGCGGCCCGTCAGTTGCATAGGCCGGAGAGGCGACTTGGGGGCGCCAATCGAGATCGCCCTGTTGTTCCTGCGCCGCAACGGGCCACGCCGCCAAGACAGCGAGCAGCCCCAGTCCCCGCAGGACGGAACCCCAGCGCGTCATCGTTTCAGGCCTTCAGACGTTTGGCGTGGAAGGCGACGTGGTCGGCGATGAAGCTGGTCATGAAGAAATAGGAGTGATCGTAGCCGGGCTGCATCCGGATCGTGACCTTCTGGCCGGCCGCGTCGGCGGCGGCCTGGAGCAGTTCGGGCTTAAGCTGATCGGTCAGGAAGCTGTCGGCGTCGCCCTGGTCGATCAGGATGTCGTCATAGACGCCCTGCGCGGCGCCCGCTTCGATCCGTTTCGCGGCGTCGTGGCGGTCCCATGCGGCCCGCTCTTCGCCCAGATAGGCGGTGAAGGCCTTTTCGCCCCAGGGGCAGCGGGTCGGTGAACAGATCGGTGCGAAGGCCGAGACCGATCGGAACAGGTCCGGATGGTTCAAGGCGAGGGTCAGGGCCCCGTGCCCACCCATCGAATGGCCGCTGATCGAGCGGGCGCCGGTCGTCGGGAACTGGGCGTCGATCAAATCGATCAGTTCGCCGGTCACATAGGTTTCCATGCGGAAGTGCGCCGCCCAGGGCGCCTGGGTCGCATCCAGATAGAAGCCCGCCCCCTGGCCCAGGTCATAGGCGGGGTCATCGGCGACGCTCCCTCCCTTGAGATCGAGGCCGCGCGGGCTGGTGTCCGGCGCGACGATGATGACGCCATGTTCGGCGGCGGCCTGGTAGGCGCCGGCTTTGGTGGTGAAGTTGTCCTCGGTGCAGGTCAGGCCCGACAGCCAGATCAACACCGGGAACGGCCCCTCCCCGCCTGGAACGAAGACCGACAGGGTCATCGGCGTGCCCGTGGTCGCGCTATCGTGCTTCAGATAGCGCAGGGTTCCGCCGTGGACGATATGGGTCTTGGTGGTTTCGAGGGTCATGCGGCGGTTTCCGGCGAACTCAAGAGGCGAACATCCATCCCCTCGACCTTGGCCAGCTTTCGAGCCAGCTTGAGGTCGGCTGTGATGAGCGGCAGACCCCGCCGCCGCGCCATAACGGCATACAGGCAGTCGGTCATCGAATGGTTCAGGTCGCAGGCCAGGGTGAAGACCTCGGAGATCAGCCCCCGGTGATCCACCAGATCGACCACCTGCGGGATGATGGACAGGTTCTCCGCTGCGGACGACGACTGCAATTCGCCACGAACGACATAACGACGAAAGGCGTTCGCCACCTCGATCATCATCAGATCAGGCGCAACCGCCGGACCGTGGGTCCGACGCGCCTCTATCGCGGCATCCGCAAGCGGATCATCGACGAACCATTTGACGACGACACTGGCGTCGAAGACCGCGCTCACCGATCACGGTCTTCGCGGATCAGAGCAGTGGAGTCGAGCGACGAGCCTCGAGTCTGCTCGCGGGACTGTCGGGAGGCTCTCTCAAAGCGGGCCTCAATGTCCATGGCCTCGCGCGCCGCCATGTCTCTGAACTTCTGCTCCAGGGAGATGTTCTCAGCCTTCGCCATCACCTTGAGGCGGGCGACGATACTGTCATCCAGATCGCGGACGAGAACCTGAGCCATGTCGGGATGATAGCGCAGCGCTATCATCCCGACAAGCCGGTCACCCTACCCGGTGCATGGCGCAGATCTTGTTGCCCGAGGGATCGCGCAGATAGGCCAGCACCAGCGTGCCGAACGGTCCCTGACGCTCGCCAGGCGGATCCTCGATGGCGCGACCGCCGGCGGCGACGCCGGCGTCATGGAAGGCCTGGACCATCTCGGGCGTCTGGGCGGCGAAGCCGATGGTGCCGCCGTTGGCGTGACAGGCCGGCTCGCCGTCGATCGGTGCGCCGACCGCAAAGGCGCCGCGCGGCGTGCGCCACCAGTAGCGGCCCTTGGGGTCCGGGCCCTGCCCAGGGTCGACTCCCAAGGCGCCAAGCGCCGCATCATAGAATTGGCGCGACGCCTCGATGTCGTTTGCGCCGACGGTGACGTGGGTGAACATGGTCAAACCTCCCGATCCAAGTCCGTCTTCTTAGACAACTAACTGACCTGGACGCAAGCCGCGCTCAGGCGATCCGCGCCGATAGAGATTGGAGTGCAGCCGTTCGGTCCGCTGCCGTCACGACATGAAATCTCGCGTCAGGCCGTTTTTCGATGTCCGAGAGGATGCCCGGCCTCACGCGCTCAGGGAACCTCCTGATGATGCTGACCAGTTGCGGAACGATCAGGATTTCAGGACAGGCGTCCGGCAGACCGGGGCGACTGCGAAACAGATAACGCCAGTTCCGCCTGGCGCAGCGCAGCAGGCAGGTCCGGCGCGGCACATCCAGAAAGATGACGGCATCCGCCGCCTCGCGCACTCGCGCGGACACGCCGTCTATCACCCAGGCCGGCCTAGCGATCAAATCTCGCTCGGCCTTCTCGCGCTTCTCCGACGAAGCCTTGCGCCATCCGGCCTCCCAGACAACCGCATCCAGCCCGAAGACGGGCAGATCGAACAATCGGCCGATCTCCGAGGCTAGGGTGGTCTTGCCGCTGCCGGCATTACCCGTGACGTGGATGCGTTGGATCAGAACACCACCACCGACCGGATGCTCTCGCCCGCGTGCATCAGGTCGAAGGCCTTGTTGATGTCCTCCAGACCGAAGGTGTGGGTGATCATCGGGTCGATCTCGATCTTGCCGTCCATGTACCAGTCGACGATGCGTGGCGTGTCGGTGCGGCCGCGCGCGCCGCCGAAGGCTGAACCGCGCCAGACGCGGCCGGTGACCAGCTGGAAGGGTCGGGTGGCGATCTCCTTGCCGGCTTCGGCCACGCCGATGACGATGCTTTCGCCCCAGCCCCGGTGGCAGGCCTCCAGCGCCTGACGCATGACCACGGTGTTGCCGGTGCAGTCGAAGGTGTAGTCGGCGCCGCCGCCGGTCAGTTCGACCAGGTGGGCGACCACGTCCGAGACCTCCTTCGGATTGACGAAATGGGTCATGCCGAAGCGACGGCCCCACTCTTCCTTGTCCGGGTTCAGATCGACGCCGATGATCATATCGGCCCCGACCATCTTCAGCCCTTGGATGACGTTCAGGCCGATGCCGCCCAAACCAAAGACCACGGCGTTGGCGCCCGGCTCGACCTTGGCCGTGTTGACCACGGCGCCGACGCCGGTGGTCACGCCGCAGCCGACGTAGCAGGCCTTGTCGAACGGGGCGTCCTTGCGGATCTTGGCGACCGCGATCTCGGGCAGAACGGTGAAGTTCGAGAAGGTCGAGCAGCCCATGTAGTGGGCGATGGCCTGCCCCTTGTAGCTGAAGCGGCTGGTGCCGTCGGGCATCAGACCCTTGCCCTGGGTCGCGCGGATCGAGGTGCACAGGTTGGTCTTGCGCGACAGGCACGACTTACACTGGCGGCACTCGGGCGTGTACAGCGGGATGACATGGTCGCCGACGGCGACCGAGGTCACGCCCGGCCCGACCTCGACCACCACGCCCGCGCCCTCATGGCCCAGGATCGAGGGGAAGAGGCCCTCTGAGTCCAGGCCGTCCAGCGTATAGGCGTCGGTATGGCAGATGCCGGTGGCCTTGATCTCGACCAGGACCTCGCCCGCGCGCGGCCCCTCCAGATCGACCTCGACGATCTCAAGCGGGCGTTTGGCTTCAAAGGCGACGGCGGCGCGGGTCTTCATGCTTCTGGTCCTTAGGACATCCCTATCGCTCGCCGCACGGCGGCTCGCTGCATCAGGGATAAGGCGGGATAATTTGAGCCTGTTCTAGGCCGCTCCGGGCATCGATGAAACGGCGATAAACGCAAAACATTATTACCCATCAGGGACAATCGTGCTGCACCTTCCGCATGAGCAGTCGTTGGGACGGGATCGACGAATTCACGGCGGTGGCCGAACAGGCCAGCTTCTCGGCAGCAGCAAAGCGGCTGGGCTTGTCGACCTCGGCGGTCAGTCGAGAGATCGCGCGATTGGAGGACCGACTACAGACCCGGCTGCTGAACCGCACGACCCGCCGGGTCGAGTTGACCGATGCGGGACGCGACTTCCTGGCGCGGTGTCGCCGACTGATCGACGAAAGGGACGAGGCCCTGGCGGCCGTTCAGCCGGATGACAGCGCCCCGCGCGGCCTGCTGCGGATGACCTGTTCGGTCTCCTATGGCGAGCGTTTCGTGGCCCCGGCGGTCAACCGGTTCGCCCGCGATCATGCCGAGCTGTCGATCGAACTGGACCTGGACAACCGGCTACGCGACCTTGTCGGCGACGGCTATGATCTGGCGATCCGGTTCGGGCATCTGACGGACTCGCGACTGATCGCCCGCCGACTGGCGTCACGGCGGCTGATCCTGTGCGCCGCGCCAGCCTACCTGGCCCAGCGGGGCGCGCCGCGCGACCTGTCCGAACTGCCGGCCCATGATCTGCTGACCGGATCATCGGAACACTGGCGCTTCAGCGAGGGCGGGCGCGAGACCAGTTTCCGCCCCCAGGGCCGATGGCGCTGCAACTCGGGCGCCGCCGTGCTGGATGCTGCGATCCAAGGGCTGGGCCTGTGCCAACTGCCGGACTTCTATGTCACCGAGCCGCTTCGCGCCGGCACCCTGACCGCCCTGCTGACAGAGCACCGCCCGCCCGATGAAGGCGTCTGGGCCGTCCATCCGCACCGCCGCCATGTTCCACCCAAGGTGCGGCTGATGGTCGAACATCTGCGCGCCAGCCTGGCGGCTTGAAACACGACGAGATTGCATCACCCACATTCAAGGATAGTCTGACCCGGCAACGGAGAAGCGCTTCATGCTGGCCTGGGTCCTCGCCGCCGCCTTGAGCTTGGGCGACCTGTCCCCCGCCGCCGAAGCGGCGCTTCGTCCCTTGACCGAGGCCATCGCGACCGCGCGCGCCAAACAGGCGGCCTTGCCCGAGCATCCCACGCCCCGCGACCGGCTGGAGCTGGCGCTAAGCCTGGATCAGGAACCGCTGATGGCGATGCATAGGGTTGACCTCTCGGCCCTTTCCAAGGCGGATCGGCTCGCCGCCCGAACCGAGGCGGAGGCGCGACTGGACGCCATCAGCGAGGAGACTGTGGCCACCGTCCTGTCGCTGGTTCCGCCCGAAGGCTGGTTCTCCAACGCCACCTACGGCCAGGAGGCGGCGACCGGGGCCTTCCTGGTCATCCAGCACGCCGACACGACGTTGCAAAAAAGGTTTCTGCCTGCGCTGGAAACGATGGCTGACCGTGGAGAGGCGCTGAAGTGGCAGTATGCGATGATGTACGACCGCATCGCCGTCGCCGAAAACCGCCCGCAGCGATACGGCACACAGATGCAGTGCGTCGCTGGCCGTATGGTCCCCGCTCCGACGGAAGACCCGGAACGGCTGGAACACCGTCGCGCGCCGATGGGGTTTCGTTGGCCCGACTATGCCGCCTATCTGGCGAACTTCGGTGCTTGCTGAGCGAGCCAAAGGTCAGGCGATGAACACTCCCAGCTGTCGCTATCGACAAGCTGGGACGAACCCCTAGATTGACCAGCGATGAACCCGCGCGCCACCTATTTTAAGATGCGACATTGGGTTGATGCCCAGCTCTCCAGCGAAAGCCGGCACGTCCGCGAACGTCCTTTTATCGTCAGCCTCATCATCCTCTTCATTCCCGCGCTGCTGGGCTGGGCGCCTTTTGTCCCCCGATGGGCCGTCTCGTCTTCCTTGGTCGTGGCCGCAGCATTCTGGGTGTCGTGGATCGCCTTCGTCGGCTGGAGAGCCGCCCGCCTTATCCGCGCCAGCAACTATAAGAGCGCGCGGGATTACGACCGGAGAGGCAAGTTTCTGCTCCCGCCCGAATACGCCGCGTCCGAAAGCTACATGAGCCACAAGCGTCGTTCTCGAAAAGCCAAGCCATGAACCTCGTCATCCTGACCGGCGCCGGCATATCGGCGGAGTCCGGCGTGCCCACCTTTCGCGCCGAAGACGGTCTGTGGTGCGGGCACAGGGTCGAGGATGTGGCGACGCCGCAGGGCTATGCGGCGGACCCCGCCCTGGTGCAGGACTTCTATAATCAGCGGCGGCGGCAGTTGGCGGACGTGCAACCCAATGCGGCGCATGTCGCCCTGGCCGAGCTGGCGGCGCGGTGGGACGGCGACTTCCTGCTGGTGACGCAGAACGTCGACGACCTGCACGATCGGGCGCACGCCGAGATCCCGCCGGCGGCGGGGTTCGAACTGATCCATATGCACGGCGAACTGCTGAAAGGCCGCTGCACCCGCTCGGGGGTGGTGATGGACTGGCCCGGCGACATGGCGGCGGACGAGGCCTCGCCGAATCATCCGCAGGGACGGATAAGACCGCACATCGTCTGGTTCGGGGAGACGCCGCTGGCCATGGAGCGGATCGAGCGGGCGCTGGAGGCCTGCGACCTGTTCATCTCCATCGGCACGTCGGGCGCGGTCTATCCGGCGGCGGGGTTCGTGCAGCTGGCCCGTCACGCCGGGGCGCGGACGGTGGAGATCAATCTGGAGCCGACGCAGGGCGCGCGCCTGTTCGACGAGGGGGTCTATGGCCCTGCGACGCAAGTCCTGCCCGCCTTCTTCGACGGCCTTTAGAGTTGCTCGGCTTCGGGCGACAGGGCCGCCGCATCGGTCGGGAACTTCACCAAGTCGTCCGACAGGACCACCTGATAGAGGAACTTGCTTTCCGCCAGTTCCCCGACAGCCGTTCCCTCACCCCCGGCGGGGCGACAGCCGCGCCGCCAGCAGATGCACCTCGTGCGCCCTCATCCGCTCGAAGTTGCCCAGGCCCAGGGCCAGGGCGCGCATGACTTCGATCTGGCGTGTCTGTTCGGGATGTTCCGGCAGGGACGTCTCGGCCCGCGCCAGTTCCGCATCCAACTCGGCCATCATGTCGGCCAGAATTCCGTCGTTCATCTGTTCCTCCGTCGCGCCGCCGACCGTGAGGCCTTAGAGCACAAAGAGAACAAAGACGGAACACACCAGATTCGCCCGGCTGTGGATGAACCCTGCTCTCTGTTGCGCCGCACAACGGCGCCGATTCATTGCAACTACGCATCAAACCGGCCTTCACCCTGACGCAAGGCCACGCTTTTCTGCAATGGTCGAGGCCCGGCTGTTTCGTTTGAATCGCCGAGGGGCGCCAAGGTGAAGGTTAGGGGATGGCAGGCAGTCCGAAACCAGTTCAGGATCGTGCGCGCATGAGGGACAGGTTCCGTCTGCCCCCGATGCCGATCGCCGGGCATGCGATGATGCTGGTCGTCGGGGTTCTGATCGTCGCCCAGGGCGCGACCCTGGTCCTGACCCTGGCCTTTCCGCCCCAGCCGCCGCCTCAGCACAGCCTTGAGGATATCGCCAAGGCGATGCGGGGTCAGTCCGTCGCCGCAGAGAACGCCCGCCCCTTGATGCGCCAAGTCACTGACAAGGCGCCGCACGCCGAAGGGCCGGGCTGGCTTAGCCCTGTCGGCCCACGAGACCGCCTGGCCGACCTTCTGAACGCTGATCCGTCGGACGTCGTCCTGATGTTTTATGTGCCGCTTCCCGCCGGCGCCCAGCCGATGGCCCCGCAACCGCCCCAGGGCCGCCCGGAGAGCAAGCCGTCGCAGGCCGCCGAGCCGCGGATCGTCGCAGCCGCCTTCCTGCCCGTCGGCCTCGGCAATCCCGCTCTGATCCGCAACCGCCAGCCCAGCGCTCAGACCGCCCCATTCCTCAGCCGCTCCGGGGCCAGCCTTCAGTCCGGCGGCTTCAACGCCTCGGCGGGACGCCAAGCCTGGAACCGCTCGCGCCCCGTTGCGGACCGAACCCTGAGCGGCGCGCGGACCTCGCCCTGGGCCGGCGACCAAACCCGCCTGAGCCGCCCCACGGCCTCGCGCCTCAGCCTGCCGACCACCGGCGACGCCGGCTTGGCGCGCCCCAACGGACGTACGGGCGACGGCGCGGCGCTGCAGCCGGGCGGGGTCGGCATGGGCCGCGCCCTCGCGGCCGCCATGGTGGCCCGCCGCCACAGCTCTGTCCCGACCTATGGCGTCATGACGATGGCGAGCGCCTCGACCACCCTTTCGCCCGCCTCTTCCTCTCCCCCCGCGGCCCTTGCTCCGGCCCCAGACCGGACGCCGCCGGTCGCCTCTCCTAAACCCACGAAGACCCGGGTCTCGGTCCAGCCCGCCGCCGGATCTGTAGACGCCCCGACGAGCTCGCCTCAGCCAGCCGCGCCCCCCCGCCCCTCCGCCTCCCAGGTCGAGACCGCAAACCTGATCCCGGCGGCCGAGGCTGCGCCCCCGACGCCCGTGCGACGCGGCCTCTTCGCCCCGGTCTCCGCCGGCTATATCGAGGGCGACTTCATCGCCGCGCAGCGGGTCGGAGACCGTTGGATCGTGGTCAAACCCCAGCCAGAGGGCTTCCCCACCGCCTGGCAAAGCCGCGTCATGCTTTGGTTCGTGCTGTCCTTCGTCCTGGTCGGCCCTCTGGGCTGGCTGTTCGTGCGTCGCCTGACCGCCCCCCTGCGCAGCTTCGCCGACGCCGCCGAACGGCTGGGCCGCGACCCGTCCGCACCGGCCACCGTCCAGGGCGGTTCGGCCGAGATCACCCGCGCCGCCGCCGCCTTCAACCTGATGCAGGCCAGGCTGAAGCGCTATGTCGACGACCGCACCGCCATGATCGGGGCCATCTCCCACGACCTGCGCACCCCCTTGACCCGGATGCGGTTCCGGCTGGAGGCCGCCCCTGACACGCTCAAACCGGGCTTCGAGCGCGACATGGACCAGATGGAGGCCATGATCAGCTCGGTCCTCGCCTTCATGCGCGATCAAGCGGAGGGCGGCGCGCGCGAACGCCTCGACCTGCGCACCCTGCTGGACGAGGCGGTGAAGAACGCCGTCGCCGGCGGCGCCGATGTCGCCCTGGAGCCCGGCGAGGGCATAGAGGTTCAGGCCGACCCCGTCGCCCTGAACCGGGTGTTCGCCAATCTGCTGGACAACGCCGTCAAATACGGCGGCCGCGCCGTGGTGCGACTGGACAAGGACGGGGCGGAGGCGATCGCCACCGTCCGTGACTTTGGGCCCGGCCTGCCCGACAGCGAACTGGAACGGGTGTTCAAACCCTTCTACCGCGCGCCCCATGCGGTCGCCAGCGACGCCTCAGGCATGGGCCTGGGTCTGGCCAACAGCCGCTCGATCATCCTCGCTCACGGCGGCGCGATCCGGCTGAAGTCAAACGACGGCCTGACCGCAGAGGTCCGCCTGCCGGCGGCGGCCTGACAGACGGCGGGATCACAGACGGGAGGATCGGCTACGCCGCTTCGGCCTCGATCAGCGGCAGAGACAGGGTGGCGACAAGCCCGCCCTCGGGCGCATTGGCCAGGGTGAGATCACCGCCGTGAGCGCGCACGGCGTGACGGGCGATGGAAAGGCCCAGACCCGCGCCCCCCGTCGTGCGGTTGCGCGACGCCTCCAGCCGGAAGAAGGGCTCGAACACCCGTTCCAGGTCCGCCTCGGGGATACCCGGACCGCTATCCTGGATCCGCGCCACAGCGCGCCCGTCTGCGGCCTCGACCCGCACGGTGACCGCGCCGGCGTGCGCGATCGCATTGTCCAACAGGTTCGACAGCCCGCGCCTCAAAACGCCCGGATCGCCGCAAACCTCCAGCCCCGGTTGGGCCACGACGACGATATGGGCCCCCGTGTCGGTATAGCGCTCAGCCATGTCCTGAACCAGTTCGCCGAAGTCCAGGCTTTCGGCGTGACCGACGTCGAACTGGCCCTTCACGAACTGCATCGCCTGGGCGACCAGCTGATCCATTTCCTCGATATCGCGAATGGCCTGCCTCTGCTGTTCCGGCGGCATCATCTCGATACGGAACCTCAGCCGCGTCAGGGGCGTGCGCAGATCATGCGCGATCGCCGCCACCGTGTGGGTGCGGCGTTCGATATGCTCCCTCAGCTTTGCCTGCATGTCGTTGAAGGCGGTGATAGCCAGCCGGACCTCATTGGGACCGGTCGGCTTCAGCGGCGGCGCGTCCGGATCGGCGCCCAGGCGCTCGGCCGCATGGGCGAAGCGCCGGATCGGACGAGCCAACCGCTGCGACATCCACCAGATAAGCGGCGAAAGCACCACCAGGCTCGTCAGCATGCTGGTCAACAACATGATCTGCCAGGGCGCCAGCCCGCCCCTGGGGGGCGCGATCACCGACCACTGACCGTCGTTCATACGGACCGCGGCCCGGAAGGGCGGAAAGGCGATCTGGTTCGATGTGATGCCGAACCGCACGCCGCCCAACCATTCGCCGGGCCGCAAAGGTCTACGGGGATCGCGAGGCTCGCGATCACTTGGACCAGGCGGTCGCGCCCAAAGCGGACGTCCCGCCCGGTCCATCCGCACATGGACGTCTGTAACCTCGCGCCCCAGTTCCGAAGCAAGACCACGCGAGAGGGCTTCGGCCAACGGATCGCGTTCCTGTTCGAAGGGCGCGGCGGCTTTGAGGCTCCGCCGCAGCGGGCGCCCGTCCTCGCTCTTCGCCGGGGCTCCCTGCAGCGCGGACGAGGCGGCCGCAAGCGTATAGCCGGCCGGCCGGGGCGCCGGCGCCAGGACGACGATCGTCATTGTCGTCAACTGGGTGGCGATGACCGCCACCACAGCGATCAGGGCCACCTGCAGCAGGACGGTCGGTGGCCGCATACGCCGCATGGCGTCAGTGTTCGTTTTCGACCACGGCGTCGAACAGATAGCCCTCGCCGCGCACGGTGACGATCAGCTCCTTGCTGTCTTCCTCGTTCAGCTTGCGACGCAGCCGGCTGATCTGGACGTCCATGGCGCGCTCGTTGACGTCACGGCCGGCGGCGCGGGCGTGGGCCAGCAGCTGCTCGCGACGCACGATGCGGCCGGCGTTCTCGACCAGCATCTCCAGCATGACGAACTCGCTGCGCGACAGCGAGACTTCCTGTCCGCTCGGCGTCGTGATCTCGCGACGCACCCGGTCCAGACGCCAGCCCAGGAAGGTGACGACCGTGCCGGACATCGGCGATTGAACCGTATCCTGGCGCCGCAGCACCGCACGGACGCGCGCCAGCAGTTCACGGGGATTGCAGGGTTTGCCGATATAGTCGGCGGCGCCCAGTTCCAGACCCACGATCCGGTCCGTCTCTTCGCTCATGGCGCTCAGCATCAGGATCGGCGCGCCCTTGCCCGACATCCGGCGACAGACGGACAGGCCGTCCTCGCCCGGCATCATCATGTCCAGGACGATCAGATCGACCGGGGTGCTGGCCAGGACCTCATCCATTTCGCTGGCCGAACCGGCCTGATAGGCGATGAATCCGTGTTGTGACAGATAGTCGCCCAGGACGTCGCGGATGCCCGCATCGTCGTCCACGACCAATATCCGGGAGGCGCTGTTTTCCAACATCAATGACCCTCGTTTAAACGGCCGTTTGTTTCAGAACGGAAACATACCTGCCTCGCAAACCCTTTATTAGCGGTCACTGAGAGCGAATTTATGTTCCGGCACCTGTCAAACGCTCACTTTCGTGCGGCCGGGACATGAAAAAGGGCGGCGGATAAATCCGCCGCCCCTTGCCGTCTCAGAAGGACTTGCTGAGATTGATGAAGGCTGTACGGCCCACATAGTCGTAGCCCGAATACAGCGGCACATTCCCCACCATATCGACCACGCCTGCGGAGACTTCGTCACCCGTCTTGTTGGTCAGATTGCGAACCCCGACCGTCACCGTCCAATCATCGGCCTCGTAACGAACCGAGACATTCTGGGTCAGATAGGCGCCGACTTCGGCGTCGTAGCCCAAGCTAGACAACGTATAGCCGTAGTATTTTTTGTAGTAGGTGTCGTAGCCCATGCCGTCGATCCACTCCAGGCCGTAGTGGAGGTTCCACTGGTTCCAGGCATAGGAGAAGTTGGCTGTGGCCGTGTACTCCGGCGTGCCGATGGTGCCGACCTCGTCATAGATGGGGTCGTCCGCAAACAAGGTGGTGTAGCGCTCGATCATCTGGGTCACCGTCAGATCGACAAGCGCCGTACCCACACCGACAGGCTTACGATAGCGCACCGTATAGTCGATGCCCTTGACCACGTCGGTGGCGACATTGACGTAGCTGTCAGACACCGTCAGCGCGTTCGACGCGGAGTCGCGATCAACCAGCGAGCAATAACCGTTGCCCGCCGCGAAGTCGGCGCTGGAGGAGGCGTAGCAGAGGCTCAGGATGCTGCTGGCGCCGATCCGATCAACGCCGTTGTCGACCTCGATTTCATAGTAGTCGACGGCGAAGGCCAGTTCGCCCCAGCTGTCCGGCAGTTTCGGCTTCAGGATAAGCCCGACCGTCAGGTTGGTCGAGGTTTCCGCCTCAAGCCCATTGTCGGCGCCGCCGGACGTCACCACTGCCACGCTGGACGTTTGCTGGTAAGTCCCAGCCAGGCCTTCGCTGGCGCAGTTGGCTGCGACACGGGCGTCCGTGCCTGTGTCCCCATAGCTGTTGCAAGGGTCGTAGGACGAACTCAGATAGCCCGAGGTGGCGCCGACGAATTGTTCGAACAGGGCGGGCGCACGATAGGAGGTGCCGTAGCTGCCGCGGAAGGTCAGGAAATCGACCGGCTGATAGACCAAGCCGACCTTGTAGGTCGTGTCGTCACCGTACGAGGCGTAGTCCGTGTACCGACCCGAGGCGCTGAACGTCAGGTTCTGCGCGAAACGCACGTCTCGGAGCAGCGGGACCTCGACCTCGCCGAACACTTCCCAAACGGAATCGTCGCCTCGAGTGATAGCGGAAGTCGAGTAGTTGTAGACGTTCGAGGTCTGCATATCGATGCCGGGAATGTCCTCAATCGACATCTCACGATACTCGGCGCCCAGGAAGACCGCGACCTCGCCGGCCGGCAAGGTGAACAAGGGACCGTCGATGCTGGCCGAAAGGACGGCCTCGTCATAGAGGGTGCGGCCCGTCACGTCGGTCATGACATAGCCGAGCCAATCGGCGGGCAGTTCGCCGGCGAGGGTCTTGCTGTTCAGAGCCGGAGCGGCGACGCAACCTTCGGCGCCGCTGGCGCAGGAGAAGGTGCCGTCACTGTTGGCCACCACGTCCAGGCTGTTTTGCAGCCGGTCGATCAGGAACTGTTCGCTGGTATAGACGGAGTCCGAACGCGAATAGCTGGCCGAGACGTCATAGCGCCAGCCGGCCAGAGGCGTGAAATCGCCCCGGATGCCGCCGACGGCCTTGGTGAAGTCCACCTGCTGGGTCGAGGTCGTGTTGCCGTAGCCGATGAAGGCGCGGACGCCTACGGCCTGACCGAGGTTGAGGCCCTGATCGGACGTGCTGTACACGCTGCTCGACAGGTTGTCGGGGATCAGAGGGCTGCCGACCGCGTAGTCCAGCACCAGCTGACGATAGTCCGTCTGCGACGACTTGCGCTGATTATAGAGGAACTCGCCATAGGCCTCGGCATTGCCGAGCGCGTGCAGATCATAAGAGCCCTGCAGATAAAGGGTCGCGACCTCCACCGGCGAAACCAGCGACTCGTTGAGCATGTCCGCATCATAGGTGTCGCGAACGCTGGTGTTGGTGCCCGTGCCGCCGACGCCCTCGTACCCGACCAGACCCGTGGTCACAGCCGAATTAGGACGCCACCGGTTGAAGCTCGTCGCCGTCGTGCCGTCGGCGGCGACGCCCGTCATATAAGAGGTGCCGATCGTATTGATCGTCACGCCGGCGGAGTTCAGCGAATAGCATTTCGACTTGCCGGTCAGCGGGTCGATATAGTCCGAGCCGTCCAGATAATTGTCGGTCGGGCAGCGGGTGAAGTCGCGATCGCCCAGGGTCAGCTCGTCGCGCTGATAATATTCGGCCGAGCCCGACAGGCTCCAACGGTCGCCGTGGGTTCCGCCGACGATGGAGTAGCGCTTCTGCTGGCCCGCGCCATCGGCGTCCATCGGCGCGTTGAACTGCCCCTCGACAGTCACGCCGTCCAGGTCGTTGCGGGTCACGACATTGACCACCCCGGCGATGGCGTCCGATCCGTAGAGGGAGGACGCGCCGTCCTTCAGCACCTCGATCCGCTCAATCATGGCCGATGGCAGAACATTGAGGTCGGCCGAACCGACCGAACCGCGCGAACCGGCCGGCGATACGCGACGCCCGTTCAACATAATCAGGGTACGCTCGGCGCCCAGGCCGCGCAGCGACAGGGTGTTCGCGCCCGGCCCGCCGTTGGTGACATAGCCGCCGTAGGCGTTGTTGACCTGTGACGTGCCCTGGGTGACGGCCGTGCTTTGCAATAATTCCGTGGTCGAGGCGAAGCCGGCAAGGGTCGCATCTTCTCGCGTAACCACCTGAACCGGCGACGCGGAGTTGTAGTTGTCGCGCCGTAGCCGCGAACCCACGACAACGACCTCTTCTACTGCAGCGGCGTCGTCATCGGCCTTGTCACCCGAAGTGTTCGTCCCTGTCTGTGTCTGCGCCCAGGCCGGCGCGGACAGGAAAACCAGACCAACGACGAACGTGGTGCCCAACAAATGCTGCTTGAAATCGATCATGCTCTCGATCGGCCCTTCAAAATGATACTAGCTCGAACCACAAATGGATCGGCAGCGCATTGAGGCCTTAAGTCGACTTATGTGGAGCAAAACCTGCCGGAACGACAGTTTATGAACAATGATGCGACTTCATGGTGACGGTTTTATTCAGAGATGATGAAACAACAAAACAATATCTACGTATATACGCACTTCTTGACGCGCCGCATTACCGACAAGTGTAAGAAATTTTACGCAGCCGATACCAAAATATCGCCGTCATCTTGATCCCACTAACCTACTTATCGCAGATAGTCGGACAGCTTGATCGAGATCAGGATGTTCAGGGTCGAATAGGAGGTCTGGAGCAGGGTCTCGTATTGGGTGGCGAGGACCGACGCCTCGGCGAGATCGGCTTCTTTCAAGGTGCTGACCACGGAGGTCAGGGTGTCGCTGCGGGCCGTGGCCTGTTCGGATATCCGCTCCAGACGCGACGCATTGGAAGACAGGGAAGCGCGCAGGACGCCGATGCCGGACGACGCAGTCTGCACGGCGTCGAGGGCGTCCCCGCTGGACGTCGTGCCAGCCGCCAGGCCCTTCAAGGCGTCGATCAGTCCACTCAGCGCCGGGTCCGTTGCGGTCACCGACAGGGCCAGGACCTGGCCGTCCGAGGTGGTATAGGCCCGGGCCGAACCGCCGCCATTGTAATAGGCGTCGGCGTCCGTCGCATCCCAGGCGTCGAGATCGACCGCATCGGCGTCCAGGGCGTCGCCGGCGAACAGGGCCTGATCGCCATAGGTGCTGTTCAGCAGGCTTTGAAGATCGTCCAGCCAGCCGCTGGCCAGGGAGGCGAGCGTGGTGCTGTCTTCGCCATAGGTGGCGAGCGACGACAGGATGGTCTCGGTCAGGTCAGAGATCGAGCCCAAGGCCGAATAGGCCTGTTCGACCACGTTCAGGGCGCTTGTGGCGCTGGCCGCCTCGGCGTCGGCGGCGGCGATCTGGTTTTCCTGGCGGGCGATGGCGCTGGTCGATGTTCCGTAACCGCCGAAGGTGTCGCTCTTCAGACCGGACGCAGTCTGAGCCTGAACATCCGCCAGCCGCGCCTGGCTCTCCAGGCTGCGGTTCAGGACATAGAGGGTCTGACTGAAGGTGGAGACCCGACCGACCATCAGGACACCATGCTGATCAAGGCGTCGTACATCGCCTGGATGGCCGACATCAGCTGGGCGGAGACTTCGTACTGTTGCTGATACAGGCTGACCAGGGCGGTCTGCTCGTCCAGGTTCACGCCGGTGGCGTTGCTCAGGCTGTTGGCGTAGCCGTCGCGCAGGGCCGTGGCGCTGGACGCCGTGCTGGCCGCCGTCGATACGGTCGTCGCGGCGCCGGACAGCACATCGGTCGCATAATCCACCAGGCTGCGACTGCGCGCCGACAGATTGCCGGACGCGGCGAAAGAGCGGTCCTCGGTCAGGGCCGCCATCAGGGCCGTCGCCCCGCCCGTTCCGCCCGAGGCGACGGCGCTCTGGCCCACAGCCGCCGACGTATCCAGACTGGACGCCGCCAGAAGGCTTGGGTCCGCCGACAGGGCGGCGGTCACTCGGATGGTCGAGGCGTCGCTTCCGGAAAAGACGTCATTGAAACCCATCCAGTCGGACAGGGTCTCCCCGTCAGCGGTCAGGGCGAGGGACGAATCCAGGGTCACCCCGCCCGAACTGCTGGAAATCGTCAGCTTGCCGTCCACGATGCTGGCCGAAACGCCGTCGAGACTGTTCAGGGCGTCCATCAGTTCGCCGACCGTCGTCACTGACGACAGGTCGATCTCGTCAATCGCCGTAGCGACGCCGGCCGTGGTCGATTGCACGACCCCCAGGCTTCCCGTCAGCGACAGGGGCGTGGCCGCCGTGACGGCGGTGGTCGAGGTAAGAGTTCCGGGCGGGGCGGCGGCCCCCGTCGACGCCGCGGTGTTGATCGCAGAAATCAGGGTGGCCGCCAGACTGTCCAGCGCCGCCTGTTCGGCGGGCAGGGCTTCATCGCGCAGGTCAATCAGCGCGCCCAGTTCGCCGCCGGTCAGGCTGGACGTCACGTCTCGCCCGTTGACGCTGACGCCGGACAGGTTGGTCGGATATGTGGAGTCAGCCGAGACCGACCCCGAGGGGGTGAAGGACAGAGTGCTGACCGTCGTTCCGACCAGCATCTGTCCACCGGCGTAGATGTTCAGACGCCCGGACGCGTCCGTATAGCTGGTGACGCTGACCAGAGCCGACAGGGCCTGCAAGGCTGTGTCCCGGGAATCCGCCAGGCTGGTCTGGTCCCCCTGCCCCGCCACGATCTGATCGTTGAGGGAATCGATGTCGACCAGAAGCGCGTTGATCTCGTCGACCGTGGTGGCGATGGCGGCGTCGGCGTCGGATCGAAGGTCCTGAATACCCGACGACAAGGTGCGAAGCCCATCCGCCAGTTCGGCCGCCGCGCTGACCACGGCCGCCGCATCAGTGTCGCCGGTGCCCGACGCCAGGGTGGTGAGAGTGGTCGACAACGCCGACGTCAGGCTGGCGATGTCGCCGTCGCTGGAGGTGTCGCCCAACAGGGTGTCGTAGCGAGTCATATAGCTGTCGATGGTCTCGGCGTAGCCGGCCGAGGCGCTGCTGGTGATCAGCGACTTCTGCATATAGGTGTCGGTGACGCGCGACAGCTCGCCGGTGGAGAGCGCCAGGGTGGCCGTCTGGGACGTCGCCGAATAGGTCTTGGTGGTGTAGCCGTCGGTGCTGGCGTTGGCGACGTTGGTCGTGCTGAGCGAGACCTGATACTGGGACGTCGTCAGTGCGGCGGTCGCATTGGCGAGGGCCCCGGACAGGCTCATGTCCGCCTCCGTGCGCCCAGCCGCCCTCCGGCGGCATAGGCGCCCGCCGCCCCCGTCCCGCGATTGAGACGGATGATTTCGGCGGAGGTTTCGGTCATGCCCGCCCGCAGCGTATCGGCACGGCGCTTCAGCGCGGTTTCAAGCAATCTCACGTCGCTGATCAGCAGGGCCTTGTCCGACCAAGGCAAGGTCGCAAGCCGCTCGGCCAGGTCACGGGCGATCGCCGCAGCCTGTTCATAGCTTTCGACGATCGGGCGATCGAAGCCGGTGCGCCGCGAGCGCCCGGCCCGTTCGACGATGCGGCCGATCTCGTCCATCAGCGCACCACGGAGATCAGGGTGTCGAACATGTCCTTGACGCTGCCGACGACCTGCGATGCGGCGGAATAGGCCTGCTGGGCCACGATCATCTTGTTGAACTCAGTCGCGGTGTCCGTGGTCGAGCCTTCCAGGGCGCTGGCCACGATACTGCCCGAGGAGCCGACGCCCGAAAGATTGATCGTCGCCGATCCGCTGAGGTTCGTCGCCTTGAAGGTCGTGCCCGAGACCTGGGTCAGGCCTTCCGAGTTGGCGAAGGTCGCGACCGGCACTTGGTAGATGACCTTGGTGAGGCCGTTGCTGAAGGTCGCCTCGACCTCGCCGCCGTCGGTGATGGAGACGCCGGTCAAAGACCCCGCGACGATGCCGTCGTTGGAGATGCTGTTGACGGTGAGGGTGGGGTCATTGCCGCCGGAGTCGGACTGGGTGACGCCTGACGAGGAGCCGATTTCGCCTAGATCCATTTCCACCGTGGCGTCCGCAGCGCCGTTGGTGAAGGAGAAGGTCACATCCGCAGGATCGGGACTGATAGCGGCGGGAAGCCCGTTGCTGTCGAAGGTGATCGTGATCGTGGTCGCGCTGGCCGTTCCCGTCTCCTCGCCCGTCGTGGCCGAATAGGGATTGCCGGTCGTCAGAGTCCAGGTGTTGGTGTCGGTCTTGGTCCAGGTCTGATCGACAATATTGGTGGCGCCGAGACTATCGACGACAGAAGCGGTGGAGGTGAAGGTGTCTCCCACCTCCGCCTCGGCCGGAAGGATGGCGGAAACGCTCACAGTCGTAGTGGCCTCAGCCGGGCTAGTCAGGTTCGAGAGGTTGATCGCCTCCAGGCCCGAGCTGCCGCCGCCGATGACATTGCCGTCCTCGTCGGTCGGATAGCCCTGAAGATAATAGCCCTCGGAGTTGACCAGATAGCCGGAGGCGTCGGTCGAGAAGCTGCCGTTGCGCGTATAGGCCAGGTCGGACGTCGCGCCGGAGGTGTTGTCGGCGACGATAAAATAGCCCGAGCCGTTGATCGCGAGGTTGGTCTCGGTCGCGCTGGTCGAAATCGTGCCTTGAACCGACATGGCGCGGCTCATCGACGTGGTCACCCCGCCGGCGGCGGCGCTGGACTTCATGCTGGCGCTGACCAAGGCCTCAAACGAGGTCTCCTTGGTCTTGTAACCGGTGGTCGAAGAGTTGGCGATGTTTTCGGAGATCGCCGACAGGGCGGCGCTCTGGGCCGTCAGACCCGAAACGGCCGAGGAAAGGGAGGCGGAAAGGCTCATGGGATGTTCCTCAGGCCTGGCCGTAGAAGGCGAGGACGGCGGATGGATCGATGACCGCGTCGCCCGCCTGGTAGGTCGTGACGCCGTCTTCGAAGACGACGGCATCCAGGGTGGCGAAGGCGGTGACGGCGTTTGACGCAGACGTGTCGTCAGCGTTGGTGGAGACCGAGGTCAGGGTCAGGATGTCGCCCTCGGCGACGTCACTCATGTCGGACAGGCTCAGCGACAGGCCGTGCTCGCCGTCGCCGGTCTCGCCGGTCCCGCTCCACACGACGTCGCCGTCCTGATTGGTGACCACAAGCGCGGTCGAGGAAGCGTCGCCGTCCAGGGTGTAGGTCCAGCTGGCGGAGCCGTCCTGAACCGGGGCCATGGCGCCGTCGTACTCGACCTTCTGGCCGACATAGCCGGCGCTCTGGGTCGTCAGCATCGAGGTCAGGGACGACGACAGGCTTTCCAGCGTCTCGTTGGTCGAGGTCTGCTGACCCAGTTGCGCGTAGCCGACCAGCTGGTTGGTGAACTCGGTGACGTCGGTCGGCTCGAGCGGATTCTGGTTCTGCAGCTGGGTGACCAGGATCCCCAGGAACTCGTCCATGTCGATGGACAAGGCGGACGACGATGACGAGGTGGTCGCCGCCGCCGTAGCCGTTGTGGCCGTCACATTTACCGAGGTCATGGGTCTCGCCGAAGCCAGTGGATGTCACGGCTTCAACGAGGCGAGGCGCGCCGATGGGGCGCACAAAATTTCAGCGCCCCATTTGGCGGGGTCGCTCCGTTTCTCTGCTGAAGGTCGGGGCCAGAAAGCGCCGTGGCCTTCCCGTCCGGCGTTCGTCGGACGGTGTTCAGTCTGGAGAGAATGAGGAAAGAATGCCTAGTATCTCAACCAATACCGCCGCCAACACCGCCCTGCGTTATCTGAACGCCAACTCCGCCGCCCAGTCCGCCTCCTTGGCGAAACTGTCCAGCGGACAACGCATCCAGAGCGCCAAGGACGATGCCGCCGGCCTCGCCACCTCGACCAATATCTCCGCGGACATCGTGGTGATGGAACAGGCCGCCATCAACGCCCAACAGGGAACCGCCGTGCTTCAGACGGCCGACGGCGCCCTGTCGCAGATCAGCGACATCCTGCAACGCATGAAGTCGCTGACGGCCCAGTCCCAATCGGGCTCGGTCGATGACGCTGGACGGGCGAACATTGATGCAGAGTACCAGCAGCTGGTCGAGGAAATCGACGACATCGCGTCGTCGACCAACTTCAATGGCTCGGCTCTGCTGAATGGCACCGGCGACTTCGCCTCCGGGGTCTCATTCCTTCTGGGCACCGCCAGCACCGATACGCTGACGGTCACCATCGACGGCGTGACGACGACGGATCTGGCGGTTAACTCAACCGACGTCACCACCTCGACCAACGCCGCCACGGCGATGACCGCGGTGGATACGGCGATCAACACCATCTCGACGGCTCGGGCGGAGGTGGGCGCAAGCCTGTCACGCTTCGACTATCGGGCGAGTGTCATCGACACTTCGCTCGAGAACCTTGAGGCCGCCAAATCGGCCATCTCGGACGTCGATCTGGCCGCGGAACAGACCAACTACACGAACCTGTCCACCCTGACGCAGGCCGCCATCGCGGCATTGGGCCAGGCGAACAGCATGTCGTCGTCGTTGCTCAAACTGCTGCAATGACAGCGCGGGCGGGGGCTAGCCCCCGCCCGTTCCCTTTGATCTCCAGGATCGTGCGCCGGATCATCCCATGACCACAACCTCAACAGCCGGTGTCTCGACCAGCAGCGGCGCCAGCTACATAACCTCGACCGCATCAGGCCTCGACACGGACTCCCTGATCGAGGCGGCCGTGGCCCAAAAGACCGCGCGCGCCGACACCATCGACGCCAAGGTCACGGCCAACGAGGCCAAGATTGCGGCCTATGAGGAAATCCAGACCCTGGTCGCGGCGGTGTCCGACGCCATCGAGGGGCTGGCCCTGCCCAACTATTCCAGCCTGGGGTCCGAAAACTCGTTCGACTCCCGCAGCGCCGCGCTGGCCAGCAGTTCAGGCGACACCGTCACGGGCCTGGCCGTCGACGTCACCAGCGACGCCATCAATGGCGACTACGAAATCGAAGTCCAGCAACTGGCCCAGGCGATGAAGGTCAGCGCCTCGTCCGGCTCCTCCACCGACGCCATCGGTGTCGAGGGCGTCCTGTCGCTCGGCGTCGATGGCGGGGAATCGGTCGAGATCACTGTGACGGCGACCACGACCCTCAGCGACCTCGCCAAGGCCATCAACGCCCAGAGCGACACGACCGGGGTCCAGGCTTCGCTGATCCAACTGGATTCCTCGACCGTCCAGCTGGTGCTGTCGGCCTCCGACACCAACCAGACGATCGTCCTCTCAACCGTGTCCGGCGACGACGTCGCTCTCGCGATCGGCTTGACCGACGACACAGGCGCCTTCGCCAATGTGCTGCGCGAAGCCCAGCCGTCAATCATCACCGTGGATGGAGCCACGGTCACGCGTGACACCAACGAGTTGACCGACGTCATCGACGGCGTCAGCCTGTCCCTGTCGGGCGTGACCGACGGCGCTGTGACCCTGACCGTATCGACCGATTCTTCAGCGGTGAAGACGGCGATCACGGACTTCGTCGACGCCTATAACGCCCTCAAACAGTACATACTGGACCAGTCGGCCGTATCTTCGGACGGCGGCGCGGACGAGGACGCCGTGCTGTTCGCGGACTCGGTCATGCGGATGTTGAACTCCACCCTGCAGACCCTGATCAACACGGGCAGCGCTGCCGCTTCAGACGACATCACCATGTTCAGCGACATGGGCATCACCTGGACGTCGGACGGCCTGCTGGAACTCAGCGACGAGACAGCGCTGAACGACGCCATCCTGTCCAACCTCGACGACCTGGAAAGCTTCTTCGAGACCGATTTTTCGACCTCGGACAGCAATCTGAAACTGCTGGCGAACGACACGACCAGCTCGCTGGCCTTCACCCTAACCATCACTACGGATGAGACCGGGGCGATCACGGCGGTCTCGGCCGACGGCGACAGCGCCGCCTTCACCGTCTCGGGCTCGCGCCTCGTGGGGGCGGAAGGGTCGATCTACGAAGGGATCAGCTTCACCCTGTCCCCAGCGACCAGCGGCGACATCTCCGTTTCGATCCAGCAGGGCTTCGCAAACATGCTGGCTAAGACGTTGGAGCAGTTCGACGACAGCTCGAGCAGCCTGATCCAGCAACGGATCGACTCCCTGACCGACATCAACACCGACCTCTCGGACCGCTCGGACAAGATCCGCGATGACGCCGAGACCTATCGGACCAAGCTCGTGACCAAATACGCAAACATGGAAGCCGAACTGGAAGCCGCGCGTCTGCTGCAAGAGCAGATCGAGGCCATCCTCGGATCGAGTGATGATGATGAGTAACGCCGCCTATTCCCGCGCCATCGCCGGCTATCGCGCCACCAGCCAGTTGGCGCTGAGCCCAACCGAGGTCGCCCTGGCCTTGCACCAGAAGCTCTACTCGGCTGTCGCCTCGGCAAGATCTGCCGATGAGAAAAATCGGCTGGATGAGATGGTTTTCCATCTCGGGGTCGCCAGCCAAATCATCAGCGCCTTGAAACTCCACATGGATTTCGCAGCGGCGGGGCCTGACGGGGTCGACCTCCAGCGCTTCTACACCCGCACCCAGCGCGCGGTCCGCCGCATTGGAATGCTTCCGAAGCGCAACAGGGAGTGGTCAAACGTGACCGATCCAATTCAGAACATGGTCAGATCGATCATCAATATATCTCGACCGCAACAAAGACCTGAGAACAATTCAATACAGTAACAATTTCGCTTTGGCACGCACGTTGCTTTGCTTTGATCGACCTAACGCAGGTATTGATCATGCACTCGTCCGTACTTCTCGCCTTCAATCACCCGAACATCGTACCGATCGCCGATCGTGCCGTCGCGTCCGACCAGGAGCTCTATGAGGCCATGCGCGCTGGCGACGATCTCTGCTTGCGAACCTTGATGGAACGCCATCGGGGAATGGCGCACGCCGTTTGCCGCAACATCCTCGGCGACGAGGTGGAGGCGGACGATGTGGTGCAGGAAGTCTTCTTCTCGCTGTGGAAGCGGGGCGGCTGGACCCCGGGCGATGTGCGCTTCACCACCTGGCTGCACCGGGTCCTGATCAATCGCTCGATCGACCACCGCAGACGCAGGCGCGACACGCCGACGGAAGCCGAAGCGCTGGGCGCCGCGGTGGAGGACTTCGGCGTCGGCGCCGGCGTCGGCCCTGACGCCGAGGAGTTGATCACCCGCCAGGAAACCGCCGACCGGTTGCGCGCGGCGCTGCTTCGTCTGCCGACGGCGCAGCAACGGGTGTTGAGCCTGCACTACTTCGAGGACGCCGACGTGCCGGAAATCATGGCGCGGCTGGCGGCCACTGAAAACTCGGTGCGTTCTCTGCTTAAAAGAGGCAGAATGGCGCTCCGGGAAGACCTACGGAAACAGAAGAAGATCTGGACCCATGACCTTGACCGAACTGCACGCCACGCTTGACCGCCTGGGCCCTGACCTCAGCGTCTGGCCCTCGACACTCGCCGAACCGGCGCTGGACCTGATCTCCGTGTCGGACGCGGCAAAGGACCTGTTCGCCGCCGCCACCGAGGCGTCGCTGCGCGTGGACGCAACACCCGCGCCACGCTGGGAGACGACCTCAGCGACCGCGCCCTAGCGCCGATTGCGTCGGAGAGGAAATACGACGGCGCAAGCCTGAACGACTGCGCTTCACCGTCGAAATAAGTTCACCGCACAACCGCCACCGGGACCAAGAACTGTGGGCCCCGACAATGTCGTCGTCGGGATATTTGCTCAACATGCTTTCAAGGTTCGCCACAGCGGCCGCCATTGCGCCGCTCGTGCTGGCTTCGGCCGCCCATGCCCAGGTCGACATCGGGTCCAAAAAGACCGCCCCCATACTGACCTCGACGGCCTCCAGCGGTTCGGCGGCGGACGTGACCGTGTCCGAGGACGGCTCTGTCGTAATGACAGGCGGCGTGGCGATCACGGGCGATTCCGACAATGACATCGTGCTGGAAGAGGGCTCTCTGATCACGATGGAGGAGGCCGAGGACGGCGACACCGGCATTCTGCTGGAGGCGGGTCAAACCGGCGATCTGACGATGGGCGGCGGCATCTCGATCACCGACGACATCGACAGCTACGAGGACGAGGACGACGACGGCGACACCGACGGTGCTTTCGCAAGCGGCAGCGACCGGTACGGGATTCGCGTCGCCGGAGAGGGCGTCCGCACCGGCGACATTACCGTTGAGGACACCGGCAGCATCGCCGTTCAGGGCAATGATTCCGCCGGCATATCGATCGAAAGCAGCCTGGCCGGCAATCTGACCGTGCTCGGCTCGGTGTCCGTGACCGGCGACAATGGCGTCGGCATACGGATCGCAGGCGATGTGGACGGCGACATCCTGCTGAGCGGCAGTTCGGTCTCGGTGACCGGCGAAGGCTCGGTCGGGGTTTCGGTCGAGAACACCGTGTCCGGCGCGCTGCAGATCCAATCTTCGATCTCCAGCAACGGCTACCGTTACACCTATCAGCCGACGTCCCTGGCCGACCTGGACGAGGATGACGCCGATGACGTCGATCTGTCCAACGACAGCCTCTATCTGGAAGACCTCGACGCGGACGATCTGCTCCAGGCCGGGTCGGCCGTTCAGGTCTCGGCCAGCGTCGGCGGCGGCATTCTGCTGGGCGCCGCGCCCTCGTATGACGACTCCGACGGCGAAGACGGCGACGACGATCGCGACGGCGTCACCAACGGCGACGAGGACGACGACGGCGACGGCACGATCAACTCTGACGACGACGACCGCGACGGCGACGGCATCCTGGACGAGAATGAGGGTACGTCCTCCATCACCACCTATGGCGCCGCCCCCGCCCTGGCCATCGGCGCCGAGACGGGCGACATCGTCATCAGCGCCTATGGCGACAGCGGCTACGGCCTGGTCAACGAAGGCTCGATCACGGCCTCGGGCATCTTCGACGACATCAACGGGACGGCCGTTCTGATCGGCGGCGGGACCGGTTCGACCGTGATCGACGGCGGCATACTGAACGACGGCTCGATCACCGCCGGGTCCAGTGAGGCGAACGCCACCGCGCTGCGGCTCGCCTCGGGCGCCTCGACCCCCACGCTGGTCAACAGCGGCTCGATCACCGCCACCGCGACGACAGAAGCTGTGGACACCGCCACGGCCGTGCTGATCAACGACGACGCCTCGCTGTCCAGCATCAACAACAGCGGGACCATCTCGTCCTACATCTACGGCGAGGCCGGGGACGCCGTCGCCATCCGCGACGAAAGCGGCACCGTCACCAGCCTGACCAACACCGGCGGCATCGTCAGCTACATCATCGCGACCGACAATGACGACGACGACGAGACCGACGACGAAGAGATCACGGGCAAGACCATCGCCATCGACTTCTCGGCCAACACCACGGGCGTGACCATCACCCAGTCGGCGGCCGCCAATAATCTGCTGTCGGACTATGACGGCGACGGCCTGTATGACGACGAGGACCCGGACGACGACGACGACGGCATCCTGGACGCCGACGACGACGACGACAACGACGACGACAACGACGGGGTCGCCGACGCCTCGGAACCCTATATCGTCGGCGACATCCTGCTGGGATCGGGCGACGACACGGTTGATATCCAGAACGGCTATGTGGTCGGCGACATTTCGTTCGGCTCGGGGTCGGACAGCTTCTCCATCGACGGCGGCGCGACCTATAGCGGCTCCCTGTCGGACGAGGACGGCCTGCTGGACATCAACATCATCGACGGGGTGTTGCAGGGGCTTCAGGGCGAAACCCTGAACCTGACCAGCCTGACGGTCGGCGAGAGCGGCGAACTGTACTTCACCGTCGATCCAGAAGCCGGGACCGTGGGCGACTATGTGGTGTCGGGGGCGGCCGTGTTCGCGGACGGCGCCACGATCAGCCTGCACCTGGACTCGCTGGTCGATGACGACGGCGAGACCGTGCGCCTGGTGACGGCCGGGTCGCTGTCCTACGGGGCCGTGCAGGGCACGGACCTGACCGGCAACTCGCCCTATATGATCGTCTCGACCCTGTCGGCCGACGAGGCGGCGGGGACGATCGACGTGAACCTGCGCAAGCGCACGACCACGGAGATGGAGCTGTCCGGCGTGGAGACGGCGGCCTACAGCGCCTTCTACAGCGCCCTGAGCCGCGACGAAGACGTGATGGACGCCTTCCTGGACCAGGCGACCCGCGAAGACTTCATGAACCTGTACGAGCAGACCCTGCCGGACCATTCCGGCGGCACGCTGATGTCCCTGTCCAGCGGGGTCGAGGCCGTGACCCAGGCCCTGGCGAACCGCAACAGCACCGCCGCCGTCGGCGAGGTCAGCGGCTGGGTGCAGGAGATCAACTTCTACGAGGACAAGGACAAGACCGACACCTACGGCTATCGCTCGGAAGGCTTCGGCGTCGCCGGCGGCTATGAGAAGATGACCGACAAGGGCGCGGTCGGCGTCTCGGTCGCCTTCGCCTCTTCGGACATCCAGGATCCGGAGTCGGAGGCCGAAGAGACACTGTCGTCCAACCTGCTGGAACTGGGTCTGTACTGGCGCGCCCAGGGCCACGGCTGGACCGGCTGGGCGCGGGGCGCCGTCGGCTACGCCATGTTCAACAGCACCCGCACCCTGGTGGGCGACGACATCTATCTGAGCACGGACGCGGACTGGGACGGCTATACGCTGTCGGCCGCCGGCGGCTTCTCCTATGAGCGCCGGTTCGGGCGACTGTCGCTGCGGCCCGAGGCCTATGCCGAATACTTCAGCCTGTCGGAAGGCTCGCGCCGCGAGTCCGGCGGCGGCGACGCCTTCGACCTGGAGATCGACGGCCGCGACGGCCACGTCGCCAGCGCCACCGCCGCGCTGAAGATCGGCTACGGCCTGGGCCGCGACCAGATGTTCAGGCCCGAGCTGAAGCTGGGCTGGAAGGAGATCCTGTCCGCCGACTATGACGCGACCACCGCCCGCTACATCAGCGGCGGCGACAGCTTCACCCTGACCGGCGAGCCGATCAGCGGCGGCGGGCCGGTGCTGGGCCTGGGCATCACCCTGGCCAACGGCCTGAGCAGCCTGACCGTCTCGGGCGACGCCCAGCTGCTGGAGGACTATGTCCGCTACAGCTTCCTGCTGCGGGCGACCTTCCTGTTCTAGGGGCTGATCGGACCCGGAAAAACCAGTGCAATAGAGTGCAATTTCCGGCTATATCATTGTTTTATAGCCGGAAAATACTCGCTCCGAATTGCACTGTGCAAGGGGGTGCAATTGTGCGGATCGGGCGGCCCGCCCTCTGGGCGGGCTGTGCGCAGGCGATGGACATGTCAAAGACCGAAACAGCAGCCTAACACCGATCCGGGGAGCGCTAGGTAAAAGGCCTCGGCCGGTTGCCAACCACCTGAAACAACGACGGTTCTTTTTCAAAATTAGGATAGCCGGCGGCGCGGAGCGGTATCAATGGAGCATGATCCGCTTCGTTGTCACCCCGCCCTCCTGACGCTCGCTTTCCGCTCAGACGACCATTCGACAGCAAGGGTTTGCGCCTGATCAAGGCGACCGCCGGAACTGTCCTGCAACCAGAACGCTGTGTCTGCTATCGTCACGTCTGGAATGCTCCTTTGAAATTCGCCCGTCGCCTCGTCGTCCTGCCCATCCTGGCCTTGGGCCTGTCCGGCCTCGGGGCCTGCGCCTCCATGCCTGGCCTATCGGGCGTACAGTTGAACCGGGATCAAGCGTCCCAGGGCGGAAAGACATTCGGCGACGGCGTGGGCCAGGCGGCGACGGCGCCGCTGGACGATCTCAACCTGCGGCGACAGGAGGTGCCCGAGATTCTGATCGCCGCGCGCCGCGCCCCCTATGCGACGACGGGTCTGCAACGTTGCTCGGCCGTCATCGCCCAGATCGACGCCTTGGACGAGGCCCTCGGCCCTGACGTTGACCAGGAGCCGCCGGCGACCGGCACAGGCGACCAGGCCGCCAACGCCGCGCTCGACATGGTTCGCGACACCGCCACGGATTTCATCCCCCTGAGGAGCTGGGTGCGTCGCCTGTCGGGCGCGGCGGCCCATGATCGGGAAGTTCAGGCGGCGATCCACGCCGGCTTGGTGCGCCGCGGCTTTCTCAAGGGCATCGCTCACCAGCGCCGCTGCACGCGGAGGGCGGGGTAGGCTTCGGTTGGGGGGGAAGCGGATCGGCGTGCGGCCGGTAAGGGTCTGGCAAGCGTGGGGGCCAGAATCCGTCTTTCCGATCGAGCTAAAAAACGACAGTCCGGTCTTGGCGCCGATGCCGGCTTCCGCGCCTAACGCCCATGTCGTAGATCGACCCATATGCGACGTTGGGATGGTCTGCGCGGCGCTACGCCAACAACCTTGTCTGGCGGGAAATCAACTCCGGACGAACGCCGGCTTCCCGCGCTAGCAAATCTCGAAATATCCGCCAGACTGTCGTCGGCCGGGTGTCAGCGCCCTTTGCGGCGAAAACGGCAAAGTTGGACCGCGCGATTTCGCTCGAAAGATCGCCAACGGACGTCGTTCCGAATGATGCGACGCCAGAGCGCATGACAACCCAGCCCGCAACAATTCCCATAGCCGAAAGAACAGCCATGATCGGGGAATGAGAGGCTAGAAGGCCAGCAATGCCGAATATCAGCAGCGCGATCCCCGGAAAAGTCTTCCACCCCAAGGTCAAAGGAACAGGCGCCGTTTCCGTCTCTTGAGCCAACGCTTTCAGCACGGCAGCCTGACGTATTCGCGTTAGGTCCCTGAGCCTTGTCGACGGGCGGATAA
The DNA here is from genome assembly GCF_026625805.1 of Brevundimonas sp. SL130. Lineage (NCBI taxonomy): Bacteria > Pseudomonadati > Pseudomonadota > Alphaproteobacteria > Caulobacterales > Caulobacteraceae > Brevundimonas > Brevundimonas sp. SL130. The sequence continues at coordinate 873,574 of NZ_CP113064.1, read as the reverse complement.
CACCGGCGCTTCCCCTGCTCCGTAAAAACCGCTGCACGTCATAGAACGCCATCGAAGTCGAGCACTTGCCTTGTATCGCCGTCGTGGCGAGCTTGCTCAGAACGGCTTCGTAAAAGTCGCCTACGGTCTCCCAGGAAGAAGTTTCCTCGTCCTTGAAAGAAAGGCCGAACGACCGTTCAATCGCGACCAGAACGTCGAGGTCATCGCCATCGCCAGCTAACCCGAGCGTCGTCAATGGGGCGGGAGTCGCGATCATACACAGAACGTCGCTCAAACCGGCTCTATCGGCAAGGTCCGCCTTCCCCCCTTTCCAGCCCGTCGGTATGTCCGCTTCCTGGCGCCGCGGCCAAGTTTGCTGACGCCGCAGTGTGAGTGGGGGCGACGAAAGGCGTGGCGGGGACAGACGATAGCGGGATTGGACACCTTCACCCCGTCATCCTCGGGCTTGACCCGAGGATCGGATGCGGATCGGGCTGTGCGCGCGCCGCAGACGCAATGCGGCGGCCCCTCCGGTCCTCGGGTCAAGCCCGAGGATGACGGAGGTGGGATGAACGCCCCGCCCCTCGCCTGCGCGAGGGAGCGGAGCCTTCGATCAGCTGTCGGCCTGCCAGCCGCCGGCGAGGGCGCGGAACAGGGCGATCTGGTAGGTGGTGACCAGGGCGTCCGACTGGGCCAGGGCGGCGTCGGCGGCGGCCTGGGTGCGTTCGGCGTCCAGCACCACGAGGAAGCTGTCGGCGCCGGCGTTGAAACGCTGACGCGACAGGGTGGCGGCGCGGGCGGCCTGATCCCGCGCCTCGGTCAGGGCCGCACGGCGGTCCAGCTCGTTGGCGTAGTTGCTGAGCGCCGTTTCGGTCTCTTGCAGGGCCGTCAGAACCGTCTGATCGAAGGTCGCCAGGGCCGCGTCGGAGCGGGCGTCGGCGGCCTTGATCTGGGCGCGGGCGGCGAAGACGTTGGGGAAGGACCAGCTGATCAGCGGACCGAAGCTGAAGCGGTAGTTCTGGTCATCGCCCAGTTCGCTGGTGTCCAGGGCGGTGGAGCCGATGGAGCCGCCCAGGCTGATCTGCGGGTACAGATTGGCCGTCGCCACGTTCACGCGGGCGGCGGCGGCGGCCAGATTGGCCTCGGCCTGACGCACGTCGGGACGACGCGCCAGCAGGGCGGCGCCGTCGCCGACCGGGATCGGCCGGCTGAGTTGCGGCGGCCGGACGCAGGCGGCGGCGGCCTGGCTGGCCTCGGCCGGGGTGACGCCCGTCAGGGTCGCCAACCGGTACAGGGCCTCGTTGCGCGACGCGCGCAGCGTCGGCAGGGTCGCCGCCGTCTGGGCCAGGGCCGCGCGGGCGCCGGCCACGTCCAGACCGGTGCCCGCCCCGCCGTCGAGCAGGGTCTGGGTCAGATTGGCGGTGTTGCGTTGCAGCCCCAGCGTCCGTTCGGCCACCGCGATCTGGGCGTTGGCCGAGCAGGCGTCGGCATAGGCGCGGGTCGTCTCGGCCGCGACCGAGACCTGGACCGTGGCCAGGGCCGCCTCGGCCGCGCGGGCGTCGGCGCGGGCGGCGCGGATGGTCGATTCCACGCGGCCGAACAGATCGACCTCGTAGCTGGCCGACAGACCGGCGTCATAGGTGTCGACCTCGGGCGCCTTGCCGTCCGCCTCCAGAACCGAGGAGGCGGCGGCCGAGGCGCGGCTGCGCTGGGCCTGGGCGCTGGCGGTGGTGGTCGGGAAGCGGCCGACGCGGGCCTCGGACAGGGACGCCCGAACCGCGCGCAGGTTGGCGAAGGCCGCCTCGAGCTCGTTGTTCTCGGCGAAGGCCTGACGGATCAGGCCGTCCAGGGTCGGGTCGTCGTACAGGCGCCACCAGTCGTCGCGGGCCGGAGCGGTCGAGACCGTGGTCGAGGCGGAGCCGATGAAGGCGCCCGTCCCGGCTGTAGGCAGGTCGGCGGCGGGCGCCCGGGGCCCGACCGCGCAGGCGGCGAGCAAGGCGCTGGCGGCTGCGGCGGTCAGGAAGCTGAGGGTCTTGGTGCGGGTCATCAGATGTCCCCTCCCCGCCCGGTGGCCGGAGCCGGCGCATCGGGATCGGTCAGGCTGGAAGTTTGATCGTATCGGACGTTCTCGGCCCCGCCGGACTTCGGCGTCGGCGTCTTGCCTTGCGGCAGTTTGGACGACAGCCAACGGGTCACGACATAGAAGACCGGCGTGAAGATCAGGCCGAAGAAGGTCACCCCCAGCATGCCGGAGAAGACCGCCGTGCCCAGCGACTGGCGCATTTCGGCGCCGGGGCCGGTGGCCAGCATCAGCGGCACGACGCCGAGGATGAAGGCGAAGGAGGTCATCAGGATCGGGCGCAGACGGCTGCGGGCGGCGTGCACGGCCGCGTCGAAGCGGTTCATGCCCTCTTCCTCTTCCGCCTGTTTGGCGAACTCGACGATCAGGATGGCGTTCTTGGCCGCGAGCGCGATCAGAACGACCAGGCCGATCTGGACCAGGATGTTGTTGTCCAGACCCCGCAGGTTCACGCCGATGATGGCCGCAAGCAGACACATGGGCACGATCAGGATGACCGCCAGCGGAAGCGTGAAGGCTTCATACTGGGCCGCCAGCACCAGGAAGACGAAGACCACGGCCATCAGGAAGATCATGGTCGCGCCCGATCCGGCCGCCTTCTGCTGGTAGGCCAGCTCAGTCCACTCGTAGGTGAAACCTTGCGGCAGGGTGCTGGTCGCCATCTGCTCCATGACCTGCAACGCCTGGCCGGAGGAGACGCCCAGGGCGGCATTGCCCTGAAGCTCGGACGCGGGGAACAGGTTGTAGCGGACGATCCGCGACGGACCCGAGTCATTGACCAGGTTGGCCACCGAACCGATCGGCACCATGGCCCCGCTGGACGAGCGGGTCTTCAGATTGGCGATGTCGGCGATGTCGTCGCGGTACTGGGGCTCGGCCTGGGCGGTCACCCGGTAGGTGCGGCCCAGCAGGTTGAAGTCGTTGACATAGGACGAACCCAGATAGACGCCGAGCGTGTCGAACACCGCGCTGGGCTGAACGCCCATCATCAGCGCCTTGTCACGATCCACGTCGGCGGCGATGCGCGGCGAGCCGGTATTGTAGGTCGAGAAGACCTGGCTGACCTGATCCGGGGCCTGGGCGGCGGCGCCCATCATGGCGAAGGTCGCCCCCTCCAGCGCGCGGTAGCCGGCGCCCGAGGTGTCCTGGATCATCATCTTGAAGCCGTTGCCGTTGCCCAGACCCTGGACCGCCGGCGGGGCGATGACGAAGATCTGCGCGTCCTCAATCGAACCCGTGGCCTGGGTGATGGCCCCGGCCAGGGCCGCGGCCGCCTCTTGCTTGGTCCGGTCCTCGAAGGGGCTGAGACGCACGAAGATGGTGGCGGCGTTGGAGCCGAACGAGAAGCTGGCGCCGTCGAGGCCGGCGAAGGCCACGGTGCCGTCGACGCCCTTGGTGTCGCGGATGATCTGGCTGGCGCGTTGCATGATCGCTTCGGTGCGATCCAGCGAGGCGCCGGCCGGCAGTTGGACGATGCCGATCAGGAAGCCCTGATCCTGCTCGGGAATAAAGCCCGACGGCGTGTCGACCAGACGCCAGGCGGTCAGGCCCAGCAGACCGGCGTAGATGATCAGGACCAGGCCGACGGTGCGCACCAGGCGCGCCGTCAGACGGCCGTAGCGATCCGACAGCCAGTCGAAGCCCTCGTTGAACTTACGCCCGGCCCAGCCGCCGTAATAGACGACGGAGCCCAGGACGCCCGGCTTGCGCGCCTTCTCGTGGTCCGTCTTGTGCGGCTTCAGCAGCAGGGCGGCCATGGCCGGCGACAGGGTCAGCGACACGAACAGGGAGATGACCGAGGCCGAGGCGATGACCACCGCGAACTGGCGATAGAAGATGCCGGGAATGCCGGGCACGAACATGGTGGGCACGAACACCGACACCAGCACCAGGCCGATGGCGATCAGGGCGCCGGAGACCTCCTGCATCGATCGATAGGCGGCCTCCTTTGGAGACAGGCCTTCGCTGATGGCCCGCTCCACGTTCTCGACCACGACGATGGCGTCATCGACGACGATGCCGACGGCGAGGACCAGGGCGAACAGGGACAGGGAGTTGATCGAATAGCCCAGGGCCAGCTGCACCGCGAAAGTGCCGACCAGGGCGACCGGAATGGCCACGATGGGAATGATGGCCGCGCGCCAGGTCTGAAGGAAGATCATGACCACGATCACGACCAGGATGACGGCCTCGACCAGGGTGTGCTGAACCGACTCAACCGAGGCGGCGACGAATTCGGTCGGGTTATAGGGGACGGACAGCTTCATGCCGGCGGGCAGTTCGGCCTGGACGGCCTCGACCTCGGCCAGGACGCGTTCCGCGGTGCCCAGGGCGTTGGCCCCCGGCTGCTGAACAATGGCCAGACCGACGCCGCGCTCGCCGTCGAAGAAGCCGCGGATGCCGTAATCCTGGGCGCCCAGTTCGATCCGCGCCACGTCGCGCAGATAGGTGACGCGGCCTTCGCTGTCGGTCTTGAGGACGACGTTGGAGAACTGGTCGGGATCGGTCAGACGCCCCTGAACCTGGATCGGCAGTTGGAAGGCCGAGGCGTTGTTCGCGAACGGGGGCTGACCGATCGAGCCGGCGGCGGCCTGGACGTTCTGGGCCTGAAGGGCGGCGACGATGTCGGGGCCGGTCAGGTTGCGCTCGGCCGCCTTGGCCGGGTCGATCCAGATCCGCATCGAATAGTTGCCGCCGCCGAAGACCTGGACCGCGCCCACGCCCTCGAGCCGCAGCAGGCGGTCCCGCAGGGTCGAGTTGCCGTAGTTGCCGACATAGTCGTTGCTGAGCGAGCCGTCGGGCGAGGTCAGACCCAGCACCATCAGGAAGCCGCTCTCGGCCTTGTTGACCACGACGCCGGTCTGGCGGACCGCGTCGGGAAGACGGGGTTCAGCCAGGGAGACGCGGTTCTGGACCAGCACCTGGGCGGCGTCGAGGTCGGTGCCGGGCTGGAAGGTGACGGTGATGGCCACCGCCCCGTCCGAGGTGGACGAGGAGGTGATGTACAGCATGTCCTCGACGCCGTTCACCTCCTGCTCGATGGGGGCGGCGACGGTTTCAGCCAGGGTCTCGGCCGAGGCGCCGGGATAGGTGGCGTTGATGGTGATCGTCGGCGGCGCGATCTCCGGATACTGCGACAGGGGCAGCAGCGGATAGGCGAAGACGCCGATGATGGTGATCACCACCGAGATCACGGCCGCGAAGATCGGCCGGTCGATGAAGAAGCGGGATATGTTCATGGCTTAGTCGCCGGTGGAGAAGCTGCTGGCGAACGAACCGGTCGAAGCCGGCGCCGCCTGGGTGACCGGCGCGTCCGACGCCTGTTCGGCGACGGGGGCGATACGGCCGTTCTTGGGCGTGACCTTGGAGCCCGGCTGGGCGGCGCGCTGGAGACCAGCGATGATCACGCGGTCGGTCGGGGCCAGGCCCGACTTGATCACACGCAGACCCTGGACGATCGGCCCCAGCTGGACGGGCTTGGCCGTGACCGACCCGTCGGCGTTGACGACCGAGACGATGCGGCGCGACTGATCCGTGCCGATGGCGGTGTCGGGCACCAGCAGGGCGTCGTAGGAGCCGGCGCCCGCGACCTGGGCGCGGCCGAACAGGCCGGGACGCAGGAAGCCGTCGCCGTTCGGGACGATGGCGCGCATGCGGATGACGCCCGAAGACGTGTCCAGCGCATTGTCCGAGAAGTCCAGGCGGCCGGTGCGGGAGAAGCCGCTTTCATCTTGCAGGCGGATGCGGACCGGGGCGCCGTTGGCGGCGCCGCCGTCGCGCAGATATTTCAGCAGGACCGCTTCCGACCCGTCGAAGACGAAGTGGATCGGACCGCCCGAGATGATGGTGGTCAGGATGTCGCCGGCCGAGGAGCCGCCCGCGACCAGATTGCCCGGATCGACGCGACGATCCGAGACGCGGCCCGAGGTCGGCGCCGTGACACGGGTGTATTCAAGATCCAGTTGAGCCGTCCGCACGGCCGCATTGGCGGCGGCGATATTGGCCACGGCCGCATCGACCGCGGCCTTGTTGGCGTCATACTCGGCCTTGGACACCGCCTGCGAGGCCAGCAGGGTCTCGCTGCGGGCCAGGTTGGCGCGGGCCAGGGTCAGCTGCGACTGCATCTGCGCCACCTGGGCCTGGGCCTGAGCCAGAGCGGCCTGGGCCGGACGCGGGTCCAGGGTGAACAGCAGCTGGCCCTTCTGGACCATCTGACCGTCGCGGAAGTGGACGGCCTGGACATAGCCGCCGACGCGGGCGCGAACGTCCACGCTCTCGACCGCCTCGAACCGACCGGTGAATTCGTCCCAGTCCACCACCTGCTGCCGCAGCGGCGTGGCCACTGTCACAGGCGGGGCGCCGCCGGGCGCCTGGCCTTCGGCCTTTGGGGAACAACCATATAGCGCACCCGTCACCATGACGGACACGGCCGCAATCTTCAGCCCGCGCATCTGCGCAATCTCCCTGTCGGAGGTAAATCCCTGTCGTGCGGACCGAGGCCGATGGGGAGTCGGCCTTGTCAACGCGTGGTGACTTAATGCTGGGCGTCGTGACGCTTGTCAACAGGCGTTGACAAAGCCATATGTGATCTACGGTTATTGTTCTGTGGAGTTTCGTCCCCTTGTTATGTCCCGGCTCCCGCCCGAGGAACGCCGCTGCAACGCGCTCGGCCATCCTTGACGCTGCACGCGAAAGATTCGCGGCCGAGAGCTATGACGACGTGGGCATGCGCGACATCGCCCGGGACGTCGGCGTCGATGCGGCCCTGATCAGCCGCTATTTCGGATCCAAGGACGACCTGTTCCTGGCCGCGCTGGACAGCTGCGGCGACGGCAGCGCCCTGATGTCCGGCGAAAAGGCCGATTTCGGCCGGCGCGTGGCGCATGAGATCGTCTTCGAGCCCAAGAAGGCCGAGAAGCTGAAGGGCATGTCGATCATGCTGCGCTCCATCGGTTCGGCCAAGGCGTCGGAGATGGTGCAGACCAGTTGCACCCAACGATTCTTCGGCCCTCTGGAAGACTGGCTCAGCGGGCCGAACGCCACGGTGAGGGCACGGCTGCTGGCGGGCTTCATCATGGGCATGTCGGTCAGCCGCGAACTGGGCGGCGGCAGTTTCAACATCGAACAGGCCGAGTGCGAGAAGATGCGCGACCGACTGGCGCCCATTCTTCAGTCCCTGATCGACGGCTGATCCCCCTGACATGAAGAAGGGCGCGGAGGTTGCCCTCCGCGCCCTTTGTCTTGTCCGATGACCCGCCTTCAGTGCGAGGCGGTCGTGGTCACCTCGGCCGTGGCCTTGGTGCGGACGCAGGCGATGGCGAAGACCGTCAGGCCGATATAGCCCGCCATAGGCACCAGGAAGGCCGGCTGAAGCGCGCCGGCGACGTCGGCGATACGGGCCGCCACCTGGGGCAGAAGCGCGCCGCCGATGATGCCGAAGACCAGCAGGCCCGAGGTCGCCGAGGTCGGCGCGGTCGAGCGCTCCAGCGTCAGGGTGAAGATAGTCGGGAACATGATCGAGTTGAACAGGCCGATGGACAGGACCGCATAGGCCGCCGTCGGTCCACCGATCTGGCTGACCAGCAGGCAGAGCGCGGCGGCGGCGACGGTGCAGCAAGCCAGGACGACGCCGGGCGAGACCCGCGACAGCACCCACGAGCCGATGAACCGGCCGACCATGGCGCCGCCCCAATAGAGGGCGACCATCTTGCCCGCCGTTTCGATGGGGGCGTTCAGAATGTCCGGGCTTTCCAGGAAGTTGGTCAGCATGCCGCCGATGGCCACTTCCGAACCGACGTACAGGAAGATCGCCAGGGCGCCGAAGATCGCCCAGGGCGAGGACAGGGCCTTCAGAGGCGAGACCGCCTCGGTCGTCGCTGGGGCCGCGGCGTTGATCTTCTTGCGTGCGGTGAAGATGAAGAAGGCGACGACGGCGAAGAAGGCGCCCATGCCCAGGAAGGCCATATCGATGCTGCGCAACGACTGGCTGCGCGTCGCGGCCGTGATCACGGCGCCGGCGGCGAAGACGCCCCCCGTCAGCAGGACGTGCGAACCCAGCCACGGACCGACCGTGGTGCCCAGGGAGTTGAAGGCTTGCGACAGGTTCAGGCGGCTGGACGCGCCCTTGCGGCTGCCCAGTTCGGCGACCAGCGGATTGGCCGCGACCTGTAGCAGGGTGACGCCCGAGGCGATCACGAACAGGGCGATCAGCACGCCGGGATACCAGTCGGCGGCCGTGGCGGCCGGCACGATCAGACAGCCCGCCACCATGACGATCAGGGCGCCGATGATCGAACGGCTATAGCCCAGTCGCCCCAGCACCGCCGCCGCCGGCAGGGACATCAGCCCGTAGGCGATGAACCAGGCGGAAGCCGTCAGAAAGGCCTCGGCGTTGTTCAGATCGAACACCCGCTTCACCGCCGCGATCAGCGGATCGATCAGCGAGGTGGCGAACCCCCAGGCGAAGAAGAGCGTGGTGACATAGGCGAAGGCCAGGGTCGTACCCTGGCGCTTTGTGGCCTCTGGAGCGGACATGATTCCCCCTTGCGAACGAAACTAGGAACGGCCGCGCTTTCCCCGCGCGGTTCTGGTCGCCTTGGTTCGGTCATCCGGCGCACGCCGTCCAGCGGAAAAACGCCGACTGTAACCAAACTTTGGCGCAGGACATGAGCCGCCGCCTTCGTGTTCCTGCTGGCAAGCGCCTGTTTCTCGGCGTCCCCCGCCACACTCGCCAATCCGAAGAACAGAAAAAGGGCCGGCCGGTCGCCCGGTCGGCCCTTCGTCGTTCCACCTTTTAGGCCTTACGGCCGGGCGGCTGGACGATCAGTATTTGACCTTCAGCGTCGCGCCCCAGGTGCGCGGCGCGCCCAGGTAGGCGTTGTAGGTCGCGGTGTCGGTGGCGATATTATAGTAGGTGCCATTCGCCTGGGGCGTCGTCGTATTGGTGAAGGCCGTGCCCTGTAGCGGGGCGGCGAAGGCCACCTGGGTGTATTCTTCCTGCAGCAGGTTCTGGCCCCAGATGTCGACGGTCCAGCGCTCGTCTTCCGAACCGATGGTGATGCGGCCGTTGACGACGGTGAAGGCCTCTTGGTCCTTGTACGGCAGCAGGTCCGAACCGGTGTTGTAGTCGGTCGAATATTTGGCCGACAGGTTGAAGCCGCCGCGCAGGCCGCCGCCCAGCGAGCGGTCGAAGGCCAGGGCGCCGGTCAGCGACCATTCCGGAGCGAACGAGGCGCGGGCGCCCGGCAACAGGGACAGTTGCGGGAAGCGCGCGGCGTTCGACAGGTCGGCGGCGGTGAAGTCGCCGTATTTGGCGTCGGTGTAGGTGACGCCGCCCTGGAACGACAGGCCCTCGACCGGGGTGAACCAGACCATGTCGGCGTCGACGCCGCGCGAGGTCAGTTCGGGGATCGACTCCACCACGAAGGCGGTGCCGAGGAAGGTGTTGAGCTGGAAGTTCTCGAACTTCTGATCGAAGTAGGTGAGGTTCAACAGCATGGTGCGGTCGAACAGGGTCGTCTTCACCCCGGCTTCGTAGCTGTCCACCGTCTCGGCGTCGAAGAACAGCGAGGCGTCGGGCGTCACCCCCGTCTGCACCCGGTCCATATTATAGCCGGCGCCCTTGTAGCCGCGGGCGTAGGAGACATAGCCCATGATGGACGGGTTGATCCGGTACGACGCCTTGATGGTGCCGCTGATGTCCGTGTCGCTGAACTTCTCCTGGATCCGGCGATTGTCGTAGAGCGGGTTCGACCAGGGCAGGCAGAGCAGGCCCACTGCGGCCGCCGGGGTGCCGACGTTCACGGTTCCGGGGATCAGCGACACGGCGCGGTTGGCCGAGCTCTGGTTAGCCAGAGCGCCGCCGCAGGCCGCGCCATTGGTCCCCAGATTGTCCTGCAAGCCCAGCAGCCGCTTGCTGTCATAGGTGTAGCGCAGGCCCAGATTGATGTCGAAAGCCTCGGTCACACGGTAGGTGTTGTTGGTGAAGACGGCGACCGACTCGGACTTCTGGGAATAGTGGTCTTCATAGGCCTTGCCGGCCGAGAACAGAGGCGCGCTCGCGCTGGGCGCCACGGCGCCCACGACGCAAAGCGGCGTGTTGGGAGCGGCGGCGGTGACCAGGAAGCCCTGCGGATTGGTGAAGCAGCCCAGTCGGCTCGGGCTCGGGCCACCGACCGAAGCCGGCAGGGACGCCGTCAGCAGGAAGGAGGCGAAGCCGTTGTAATCCGCGCCATAGGAATAGGAGTCGTCGCGATAGACGCCTTCCTTGGTGGCGAACAGGCCGACCAGCCAGTCGAACTTGTCGGTCGTGCCGGCCAGCCGGAATTCCTGGGTCAGGTTGTCGACGCCATAGCCGTTCGAGCCGTCGTTGGCGCGATAGAGGATGTCGGCGCCCGTATAGTCCAGGTCCATCCCCTGCTGGAACGACCAGTCGCGCCACGAGGTCTGGGACGTCAGGGTGGCGTTCAGGCTGGGCAGGTCGATGGTGGCTTCCGCCGACAGGCCCATGTCCTCGATCTCTTGAGGGGTCTCGCGGTTGGAATAGGCGGTGCGGCTGAAGGGCACCGTGCCGAAGCCGGCGACGGGCGCGGCCTGGCCGGAACCGTTCGGCGCGGTCAGGGCGGCGATGAAGGCCTGGGTCGGGCCGACGCGGGTCTGGACCGCCGAGCAGCAGTATTCCTCGCGCTTGGTGTAGTCGGCGATCAGGCGGATCGACACCTCGTCGCTGGGCAAGATCAGCAGCTGGCCGCGGCCGGTCCAGTAGTCCTGGGTATTGTCCTCGGTCAGGGTGCGGGGGCCGTCGCCGAGGTTGACGTTGTAGAAGCCGTCACGCTCGCGGTGCGCCACGAAGATGCGGCCGGCGATCATGTCGCTGAGCGGGCCGGTCGCCGAGACCGAGCCGCCCATGGCGCCGTAGTTGCCGGCGGTCAGTTCGGCCGAGACCGACGGATTGAACGACGGGCGTTCGGTGATGATGTTGATGACACCGGCGGAGGTGTTTTTGCCGAACAGGGTGCCCTGCGGGCCCTTCAGCACCTCGATGCGGCTCAGTTCGCCCAGATCGCCGAAGCCGACCGAATTGCGCGAGCGATAGACGCCGTCGATCACCACGCCGACCGAGGATTCCAGGCCGGGGTTGTCGCCGACCGTGCCGGCGCCGCGGATGCGGACCGTGGTCGAGGCTTCGGACTGGGTCGAGGTGACGGTCATGCCGGGCGTCAGGATCTGCAGATCCTTGATGTCCTGGACCCCGGCGCCGTCGAGGATTTCCTGCGACAGGGTCGTGACCACGATCGGCACGTCCTGCAGGCTCTGTTCGCGTTTCTGGGCGGTGACGATGATGTCGTCGATGGTGGTCGGCGCTTCCTGGGCGGCGGCCATTCCGGCGAAGCCCCCGACGAAGCCGAAGACGGCGACGCCGACGACGGCGGCGGACACGGTGGTCCTGAGATAGCGGTTAGTGTGGCGCACGAAGCGTCCTCCCGGCTCTGAAGCCCGGTCGCGCGGAGCGACCGCAGCGTTTCCTAGTTCCCATTCGGCCCGCCTCTACGTGGAGACGCGCTCAATACGGCAGAGGCTAAGCCCGCTTCGCCTCGGCGTACAAGCGAGCGTTGTTACCCGCGACGATTTTTCGCCGCAGTTGGACCTTCCTGTGACAAGGATGAGACATAAAATGCTGACGTAACGTCAGTAATTACACGGAGATTGCCTGCTCCGACCCGATATCGGGGGCTATTCGCCCCCGACGACACCGTGCGCAGACCGAGCCTTGCCTGGTCCGGCAAACCCCAGAACGATCGCCGCCGCGACAGCGGACAGAATCGAGCCGCCGATGACGCCCAGCTTGACCTCGATCTGTTCGGGCGAATCCACGGCGCCGGGGAAGGCCAGGACGCCGATGAACAGGCTCATGGTGAAACCCACGCCGCACAGCAGAGAAACGCCATAGACCTGAAGCCAGCTGGCGTCGGTCGGGCGGGCGCCGATCTTGAGCGCCGAAGCCAGCCAGGCGGCGCCGAAGACGCCGATCTGCTTGCCGAAGAACAGGCCCAGGGCGATGGCGATGACCAGGGGCGCGAACGCCTGCTCCATCGTCAGACCGGCGAAGGAGACCCCGGCCTTGGCGAAGGCGAACAGCGGCAGGACCAGATAGGCGTTCCACGGATGCAGGTCGTGGATCGCCTCCTTCAGCGGGCTCTGGCGGTCCTCCTTGCGGGCCTTGATCGGCACGATCATGGCGAAGGCCACGGCGGTCAGGGAGGTGCTGAGCCCCGACAGAACCGTCAGATACCAGACGGCCGCGAAACCGATCACCCAGAAGGGCGTCGGGACGCGAACCAGGCGCGCAGCCAGGCCCCCGACGACGATCAGGCCTAGCGCCCAGAACAGCGGCGTCCAGTTGGCGCCCTCGCTGAACAGCACCGCGATCAGGGCGATGGCGCCCAGGTCGTCGACGATGGCCAGGGTCAGCAGGAAGACCCGCAGCGACGACGGCAGTCCCTTGCCGACGAAACCGAAGATGGCCAGGGCGAAGGCGATGTCGGTGGCCAGGGGAATGGGCCAGCCGGCGTGCGGCGCCCCCATGGTCCCCGACAGCAGCAGATAGACAGCCGCAGGCCCAGCCATGCCGCCCAGAGCCGCCAGCACCGGGGTCGTCAGCTTGCGCGGATCACTGAGCTCGCCGCGCACGATCTCGTATTTGATCTCCAGCCCCACGACGAGGAAGAAGATCGCCATCAGGCCTTCCTTGATCCAGTCGGAGATCGTCTCCTCCAGCCGAATCGGGCCGAGCTGAAGCACGTGCTCGCTCTTCAGCCAGGCGAAATAGTCCGCCGACCAAGGCGAGTTGGCGACGATGACGGCGGCGATGGCCGCCAGGGCCAGGGCCGAGCCGGATGCGGCCTCGGTCTTGAGGAAGTCGAGAGTAAATTTGCGCGCCACGGCGGCCTCCGATCAAAAGGATGAGCTGTCGTGACGCCAGGTTATCGACGGGCGTCGGACCGGATTCGTCATCTCTCTGGGAGGCGACGCCGGCCTGGCCGCACGGAGCGACCTGATGGCTAAGGTGGATAATACGGGGGTGGGCGAGAGGTTCAACCAAAACCGGGACCATATGCGGCTTGCGCAACAGAGGCGGCCGTCGCACCTAGCCCCCATGCCCCCCTCCCCCGCCTACCGCCCCGAACCGCGCGTCTTCGATCTGGGACCGGACTTCGCCGACGCCGTCGCCGCAGCGGAATTCCCACAGACGCTGCTACGGTTCCGCAATGATCGTGCGGCGGCCGAAGTCGGTCTGGAAAGCCTGAGCGACGCCGAATGGATCGCCGCCTTCGGCCGGTTCGCGCCCCTGCCGGGTCAGCCCGGCCCGCTGGCCATGCGCTATCACGGCCACCAGTTTCGCCATTACAATCCTGACCTGGGCGACGGGCGGGGTTTTCTGGCGGCGCAGATGCGCGAAACGCCTCAAGCAGCCGCGCTCCGCGAGCGCGGCGATAGGCAAGGACAGCCCTCAGGCCGGTTGCTTGATTTGGGCACCAAGGGGTCCGGCACGACGCCCTGGTCGCGCAGCGGCGACGGGCGGCTGACGCTGAAGGGCGGGGTGCGGGAGGTGCTGGCGGCGTCCATGCTGGAAGCCCAGGGCGTGCCCACCAGCCGCGCCTTCTCCCTGATCGAAACCGGCGAGGCGCTGGAGCGCGGAGACGAGCCGTCGCCGACCCGTTCGGCCGTGCTGGTTCGCCTGTCGCACAGCCACATCCGGTTCGGGACCTTCCAACGCGCGGCCTATCTGGGCCGCGTGGATCAGATCGAGGCGCTGATCGAACACGTCCGCAGCCTGTATCACCCGACGGTCGCCGCCGGGGACGCGCCCGGCCTGCTGCGCGCCATCGTCGAGGTCTCGGCGAAACTGACGGCGCGCTGGATTGCGGCGGGCTTTGTTCACGGGGTGCTGAACACCGACAATCTGAACGTCACGGGCGAGAGTTTCGACTATGGCCCCTGGCGCTTCCTGCCCGAATACGACCCGGCCTTCACCGCCGCCTATTTCGACCAGAACGGCCTCTACGCCTTTGCGCGCCAGCCCGAGGCGGTGTTCTGGAACCTGACCCAGTTGGCCGGCTGTCTGAAACTGGTCGCCGAGGCCGAGCCCCTGACCGACGCCCTGAACAGTTTCGGCCCCGCCTATATCCGCGAACTGCGCGCGGCCTTCCTGATGCGGCTGGGCGTGCTGAGCCTGGGCGAGGCGGCGGACCAGAGACTGGTCGATGCGACCCTGGCCCTGCTGCGCGAAGGCGGTGAGGCCCTGCGGTGGGAGCCGCTGTTCTTCGACTGGTTCGGCGGCTTCGCCTCCTCGGCCCGCGCCCTGTCGGGGCCGCGCGCCAAACTGTACCAGGGCGAAGCCTTCGACGCCTTCCGCTTCGCCCTGATGGAGCACGAGCCGGACCGGATCGAACGTCTGGAACACCCGATGTTCGCCGCCCGCGAGCCCGAGGAGATGCTGATCGACGAGGTGGAGGCGATCTGGGCCGCCATCGACGCCGGCGACGACTGGGCGCCCTTCTACGCCAAGCTGGCCCGGCTGGAAGCCGCCCGCACGGCCTGGGGTTTCATCGCCTGAGCCGAACCTTACGAAAGCTTCATCTCGTTTATCGATAATGACCTTGCCCGTTTATCGATAAGACCATATCGATAGTCACTAAGGCGTCGCGGAGGGCGACCCAGATGGAGGGCTATCGGATGAAACTCGTAGGCAAATATTCGGCCGCCAGCGCGCTGCGGTGGCTGCTGGGCTTTATGAATGTGTTCGTCATGCTGGCGGCCGTGGCTTCGGCCGGCGCGCTGTTGTTCAGCCTGGTCTCGCCCGACTTCGCCGCCGGCCTCATAGACGGATTGAAGGATGCGCCGAACGACACGACCACTGTTCTGGGTCTGCCCGAACGCCTGACCATTCTGGGCATGTTCCTCGCCTGCGGCTTCACCTGGTGGATCATCAACCGGCTGCGGCGGATCCTGCTGTCGGTGAACCAAGGCGACGCCTTCGAGTTGGCCAATGTCAAACGGCTCCAGGCCGTCGGCTTCGGCCTGCTGGGCATCCAGCTGACAGCCCTGATGCTGGTCTTCGTCGCGCCCCAGGCCATCGGCCAGTCCGCGATCGACTACAAGTTCGACCTCGGATCCTGGCTGGGCATACTGGTGGTCTTCATCCTGGCCGAGGTGTTCCGCCAGGGGGCGGCCATGCGCGACGAACAGCTGACAACGGTCTGAGGCGCGCCATGATCATGATCCAGCTGGACCGGTTGCTGCTCGAGCGCCGCATGTCCCTGACCGAACTGTCCGACCGTGTCGGCCTGACCCTGGCCAATCTGTCCATCCTGAAGACCGGCAAGGCCCGCGCCGTCCGCTTTTCGACCCTGGACGCCCTGTGCCGAGAGCTGGACTGCCAGCCCGGCGACCTGATCGTCCAGACGCCGGGGCCGCAGCCGGACGAAGCCTGATCCGCAGGATTTCATCCCGGCCGTTGCGGGAGCGGCGCGAATCGGGGCAATCGCGCCGCCCCTTGAAACATAAAGTCATCAACTGATGTCATCGATTGATGTCATCGCCTGATGACAAACAGCAAAAGGGGCGCTACATCCCCCCTTGCGAACGGAGCCGCTCAATCCGATATCGCAACTGTTACCAATCAGGCCCTCCCCGATGACCACCACCCACCTCCCCGTCGCCCAGTCCCGCACGCGCGCCGTGTACAAGAACGTCACCCTCTGGACCTTTCAGGGCTGGATCGCGATGTTCTTCATCGCCGCCGGCTATGCCAAGCTGACTGAGCCGATGACCAATCTGATCACCCTGATGGGCTGGCCCGCCATGGCGCCCGAGAACATGGTGCGCGGCCTGGGCATGGTCGAGCTGGTCCTGGCGCTCGGCGTCCTGGCGCCCCTGGTGTCCTGGCGCGTCGGCCGCCCCCTGCTTCTGACCGCCTCCGCCGGACTGGTCGTGCTGGAGTCGATCATGCTGGTCATCCACGCCCTGAGCCAGGATATCGGCCTGGCGGTCGTCAACCTGGTCCTGCTGGGCTTCACCCTGTCGGTGTTCCTGGGCCGCCGCACGGCCTGAGCCTTTCGCGGCCCAAACCCTTTCGCGCCCCTAACCCTTTCACGACAGGGCCGCACCAAGATCGATCGCCGGGACCCTCTCCCCCCTCGTGCCCCGGCCGTCGCGCCCGGAGTCCTTCCCCCCAAGGCTCCGGGCTTTTCTTTGCCTGAAGCGCACTCGGCGAAGCTTACCCTTACGCGCACGTAAAGCCTTTCCTTTACGCGCACGTAAAGTTATGGTGCCCACATGGCCACCGCCGACGATCACCGCACCTATTCCATCCGCCAGCTGTGCCGCGAGTTCGACGCCACGGCCCGCGCCCTCCGGTTCTATGAGGACAAGGGCTTGCTGACGCCCGCCCGCAAGGGTCAGACGCGCGTCTATGACGCCCGCGACCGCGCCCGGCTGAAACTGATCCTGAGAGGCCGCCGCATCGGCTTCACCTTGCAGGAAATCCAGGAGATGCTGGACCTGTATGACCGCAAGGATCACAACGTCCACCAGATGGCGGTGGCCCTGCGGCGTCACCGCGCCCAGATCGAGACGCTGAAACAGCAGCTGGAGGACATCGAGGGCGCGATCCAGACGGCGGAGGACGCCTGCGCCTGGATGGAGTCCAAGCTGGGCGAACACCGCCCCGACCTGCTGCCCGGCGCCGAAGACTATGAGAAGCTGCTGCGCGCGCGCCTCAACCACGACCACCACCACCCCTTCAAAGCGAGAGCCTGACCCCCATGGCCTACAAGTCGCCCGTCCGCGATTTCACCTTCATCCTGAATGAAGTGCTGGAAATCGATCGCTACACCAACCAGCCCGGCTTCCAGGACGTCTCATCGGACCTGGTCAACCAGATCCTGGAGGAAGGCGCCAAGTTCGCCGACGAAGTCATCGCCCCGATCAACAATCCCGGCGACAAGGAAGGCTGCCACTGGTCCGAGGGCGGCGTGGTGACCGGGCCAAAGGGGTGGAAGGAAGCCTATAAGGCCATGTCGGAAGCCGGCTGGATGGCGCTGGCTGCTGATCCGGAATATGGCGGCCAGGGCATGCCCAGCATCGTCGCCTCGGCCTTCGGCCAGATGACGACCGGCGCCTCGGCGGCCTTCTCCATGTATCCCGGCCTGACGGCCTCGGCCTATGCCGGCATCAAGGCCAGCGCCTCGGAAGAGATCAAGGCCAAATACCTGCCCAAGATGGTGTCGGGCGAATGGTCCGGCACGATGAACCTGACCGAGCCCCAGTGCGGCACGGACCTGGGCATGGTCCGCACCAAGGCTGTGCGCAACGACGACGGCAGCTTCTCGATCACCGGCCAGAAGATCTGGATCTCGGCGGGCGAGCACGACTTCTCGGACAATATCATCCACACCGTCCTGGCCCGTATCGAAGGCGCGGTTCCGGGCATCAAGGGCCTGTCCCTGTTCGTCGTGCCCAAATATCTGGTCAACGAGGACGGCTCGCTGGGCGAGCGCAACAGCCTCGAATGCGCCGGGCTCGAGCACAAGATGGGCATCCACGGCAACGCCACCTGCGTCATGCAATATGACGGCGCCAAGGGCTGGCTGCTGGGCGAAGAAGGCCGTGGCATGAACAATATGTTCGTGGTCATGAACGAGGCCCGCCTGGGCACCGGCCTGCAAGGCCTGGCCATCGGCACGGCCGCCTATCAGGCCGCCGCCGAGTTCGCCAAGGACCGCCTGCAAGGCCGCAGCCTGACCGGACCCAAGAACCCGGAAGGCCCCGCCGACCCGATCATCGTCCACCCCGACGTGCGCCGCATGCTGCTGGAGGCCCGCGCCTTCGTCGAAGGCGGCCAGGCCTTCATCCTGTGGACCGCCCTGCACGCCGATCTGGAGAAGTCGGAAGACGAGGCGGTGGCGACCAAGGCCAAGGATTACATGGGCCTGCTGACCCCCGTCCTGAAGGCCTATCTGACCGACAAGGGCTTCCATGTCGCGTCGCTGGCCATGCAGGTGCACGGCGGTTCGGGCTATACCGAACACTTCCCGGCCTCGCAGTATCTGCGCGATGCCCGCATCACCATGATCTACGAAGGCGCCAACGGCATCCAGGCCCTGGACCTGGTCGGCCGCAAGCTGCCCGCCAACGGCGGCCGGGCCATCATGACCTGGTTCGGCGAGATCGACGCCTTCGTGGCCGAGAACGGATCGAACGAGGCCATCAAGCCCTTCGTCGACGGCCTGGCCGAGGCCAAGAAGAAGCTGCAGGAAGGCACAATGTGGCTGATGCAGAACGGTATGGCCAATCCGGACAACGCCGGCGCCGCCTCGACCGACTATCTGAACGTCTTCGGCCTGACGGCTCTGGCCTATATGTGGGCCCAGATGGCCAAGGTCGCCCAGGCCCAGGTCGAGGCCGGCTCGACCGACCCCTACTACGCCACCAAGCTCCAGACCGGCCGCTACTTCGTCGAGCGCATCCTGCCCGACGCCGGCGCGCACCTGGCGAAGATGAAGACCGGCGCAGACGTGCTGATGGCCATGCCGGCCGAGGCGTTCTGAGGAGCCACCCTCTCCCGTCGGAGACCTTTGCATAACTGCGGTTCGGTGATTCACTCCTTTGAGAAGGAGACGGCTCATGCATCGGTCAAGCGGACAGGGTCACCTGAGCGAAGCCTGGCTTTCGCCGAGTTTGGGTCGCAACGAGCAGCTTGAGCGGATTGGCTCGGTGTTCGACTGGACGGCGGTGGAGCGGTTGGTGTCGGAGGTTTATTCGGCCCGGTCGGGTCGACCGTCTTGGCCGCCTCTGACGATGGTGAAGGCCTTGCTATTACAGCAGTGGTACGGACTGTCGGACCCGGGGCTCGAAGAGGCTCTGGGAGACCGCCTCAGCTTTCGTCGGTTTGTAGGCCTGGGTCTGGACGAGGGGGCGCCGGACCATTCGGTGATCAGCCGGTTCCGCAAGGCCTTGCGTGACCGGGGTCTGGACGGGGCGCTGTTTCAGGAGATCGGTCGCCAGTTGGAGGCGCGGGGCCTAGTGGTCAGGTCGGGGACGCTGATGGACGCGACCCTGGTGGAGGCTGCGGTGGCTCGGCCGTCGCGCGAGGCAGGCCTGGGCCGACGTGGGACAACCGATCCGGACGCGGACTGGACCATGAAGAACGGTCGGTCTCACTATGGCTACAAGGCTCATATGGGCGTCGATCAGGGGTCGGGGCTGATCCGGCGCGCTGAACTGACCTCGGCGAAGGTCAGCGACAGCGAGACGGCGGATCGGTTGATCTGCGGCGACGAGCGGGCCGTCTATGGCGATCGGGCCTATGAGCACAAGGGTCGCCGACGTCGGCTCAAGGCCGCCGGGATCAAGGATCGCATCCTGCACCGCAGCCACAAGCATCAGGACGGACTCCCCCACTGGCAGGCGGTTCGCAACCGGCTGATCGGTCCTGTCCGCGCCGCCGTCGAGCGCGTGTTCGGAACCCTGAAGCGCAGTTACGGCTATCGCCGGGTCCGATACCGAGGCCTGGAGGCCAACCGCCTCCAGCTCAGACTGCTGTGCATAGCCTTCAATCTCAGGAAGGCGGCGATGCTGCTGGCCTGAAGCCCATCAGATCGGCGAGACGCCCGCCTAAAACCAACCGCACCCCTCCGATCCAGCCCCCAAACACATCCTCAGCGCCACGCCTATCAAGAGCCCCGGCCAACAACAGGCTTACGCAAAGGTCTCCAGAGGGAGAGGGCTTGAGGCTCGGAGAGCGCAGCGATCCGCAAGCCGAAAGGGTGAGGGGTTAGCCTCTCACCGACTCTCGCAGGAACCCCTCACCCTTTCGCGCAAGGACGACGGCTATCGCCGCCGTGCGCTCAAGCCCTCTCCCTCTGGGAGAGGGTCTCGAAAAGCGGAGTTAACCGATGAACGTGCTGGGCAGCCCCGACCCCGATTTCATGCGCGAAGAGGAGATCACCCTCTTCTCCGACAGCGTCGGCAAATGGATCGACGAGCACGCGCCGCCCGAGAAGGTCCAGTCCTGGATCGCCAACTCGAGCGTGCCCCGCGACCTGTGGAGCCAGGCCGGGGCCGACGGCCTGCTGGGCCTGTCCATGCCTGAGGAAGACGGCGGCATGGGCGGCGACTATCGGCACGAGGTGGTGCTGATGCGACAGCTGGGCTGGAAGGGCGCGGACCATTTCGGCATTTCGCTGCACAACGCCATCGTCGCCCCCTACATCTGGCATTACGGCACGCCGGAGCAGAAGGCGCGCTGGCTGCCGCGTCTCCAGTCCGGCGAACTGGTCGGCGCCATCGCCATGACCGAACCGGGCGCGGGCTCAGATCTGCAAGGGGTCAAGACCACGGCGGTCAAGTCCGGCAACGGCTATGTCGTCAACGGCTCCAAGACCTTCATCACCAACGGCCAACTGGCCAACTTCATCATCGTGGTCGCCAAGACCGACCCGGCCGAGGGCGCCAAGGGCACGTCGCTGATCGTGGTCGAGACGGACGGGGCGGAAGGTTTCGAACGCGGCCGGAACCTGCACAAGATCGGCATGGAGGGGAACGACACCTCCGAGCTGTTCTTCAATGAGGTGAAGGTCCCCGGCGACAACATCATCGGCGGGGGCGAGGGCCAGGGCTTTGTCCAGTTGATGCAGCAACTGCCGCAAGAACGGCTGAACATCGCCGTCCAGGGCGTCGCCGCCGCCGAGCGCGGCCTGGAGGCGACGCTCGCCTACGTCAAGGAGCGCAAGGCCTTCGGCAAGCGGGTCATCGACTTCCAGAACACCCAGTTCAAGCTGGCCGAGGTGAAGACGAAACTGACCGTCGCCAAGGTCTTCGTCGACCATTGCATCGGCCTGCACCTGAAGGGCCAGCTCGACGCCGCCACCGCCTCCATGGCCAAATACTGGGTCACCGACATCCAGGGCGAGACCATCGACGAGATGCTGCAACTGCACGGCGGCTATGGCTATATGAACGAGTACGCCATCGCCCAGCTGTACAAGGACGCGCGGGTGCAGCGCATCTACGGCGGCACCAACGAGATCATGAAGCTCTTGATCGCGCGGACGCTGTAAAGGCAGGCGACACACGGCGAACAATGATTTATGGTTGTGGCATGGCAACCGTAAAGAAGGACATTCTCACGCCTCAGAACGAATGGTGGAAACACCTTCGATGGGCCAAGCGCGCCTTCTGGAAAGGTGAGCGCAAGGCCGCAAAGGCCCTAGCCTCGGCCCAGGCTGACGATAGCTGACACCCTCCTTCCGCTCATCCCCGCGAAAGCGGGGACCCAGTGCTTTCGGGACGCACGCCGTTGGCCTTCTTCACCTACATCGTCGCCAGCCGCCGCAACGGAACCCTCTACACCGGCTCGACCGAGGACATCATCCTCCGCACCGCCCAGCATCGGGACAAACTGTTCAAAGGCTTTTCCGCCAAGTATGGCTGCGCCAACTTGGTCTGGTTCGAAGCGCATCCGACACGCCACGCGGCGTTCGTGCGCGAGCGCCGGATCAAGAAATGGAACCGCGTCTGGAAGCTGGAGCTGATCGAGAAATCGAATCCAGGCTGGCGTGATCTATTCGATGACCTGTTCTGAGGCTCTCACTGGGTCCCCGCTTTCGCGGGGATGAGCGGATTTGAGATGATACGATTACATGTGAAGGCCGTGTTGGCCGCCGCCGCCCCCGTCGCCCCCACCCTCGACCAGTCGCGCTATCTGACCCAGGTCATGCGGCTGAAGCTCGGGGACGAGCTGCTGGTCTTCAACGGCCGCGACGGCGAATGGCGCTGCACCATCGCCGAAGTCCTGAAGAAGGGCGTGATCCTGCGGGCCGAAGAACAGGTGCGGCCCCAGACCTATGGTCCCGATCTGGAGCTGATCGTTGCGGTCGTTAAGAAGGCCCGGGTCGAGACCATCGTCGAAAAGGCCGCCGAACTGGGCGCGCGCCGGGTGCGGCTGGTCCTGACCAAACGGACCAACGCCGACCGTATCCGCCTGGACCGGCTGGACGCCATCGCCGAGGAGGCCGCCGAACAGACGGGTCGCCTGGACGTGCCCCCGGTCGATGATCCGGTGAAGCTGGACGCCCTGCTGGACGGGTGGGAGGCCAGTCCCGATTCTGGCCGCCGGCTGATGTTCTGCGACGAGACCGGCGGCGCGCCGGCGATGTCGGCCTTGCGCGACGCGGGAGAGGGGCCCCAAGACCGAAAATGGTCCATCCTGATCGGCCCTGAAGGCGGTTTCTCGCCGGAAGAGGGCGAGCGCCTGCGATCCCTGCCCTTCACCACCGCCGTGTCGCTCGGCCCGCGCATCCTGCGGGCCGACACCGCCGCCATCGCCGCCATGAGCCTTTGGCAGGCGGCGGTGGGCGATTGGGAAAAATAGTCCCTTCTCCCGTTGGAGACCTCTGCGGAATGAGGCATTTGACTGGGAGGGTCTCGTCGCCGAGGTCACGGGTCTGTCGGACAGGCGATGTTGATCGCCTGTTGGGGCGTTGTCGGCGGCCTTGGCTGGGCGTTGGACGCAACTCGGCTGTCAGGTCGCCGGCAATCCTGCGACGCGGCGTAGGTTGAACACTGTGGCCAGACGGAAGATGTCGGCGAGGTTCACGGCGAAGCTGGTTGATCGGGCGCGGGCGTAGCCGAACACCCGCCGGGCAGTTCCGAACACCTGCTCGACCACGGCCCGGCGCTTGGCGATCAGCTTGTTCCTCTGGGTCTGCCAGTAGGGCAAGGCCTTCTGGTGCTTGTGCGAGCGGTGGCAGATGCGATCCTTGCACCCGCGTGCCTTCAATCGGGCGCGCCGTCCTTTGTGCTCGTAGCCCTTGTCGGCATAGACCGCCTTCTCGTCGCCCTGGATCAGCGTCTCGGCCACCAGGCTCTCGCCGACATGGGCCGGGGTCAGCACCACGGCCCGGATCAGGTTGAAGCCCTGGTCGGTGGCCACGTGCAGCCGATAGCCAAAGTGGCTCTTGCCGTTCTTGCGCGTCCAGCTGGCCCCGGGTTCGCGCTCCAGCCCCGCGCCCGCGCCCTGCTTGATGTCGGGCTTGCGCGACGCCGCCGCCAGCAGGGTGGCGTCCATCAGCGTGCCGCTGCGAACGATCAGGCCCCGCGCGTCCAACTGGCGGTTCACCTCCTCGAAACAGGCCTGCATCACCCCCTTCCTGGCCGCCGTCAGGCGGAACCGGCAGATCGTCGTCTCGTCCGGCGTCGCCTCATCCAGGCCCAGCCCGCAGAAGCGCCGGAACGACAGGCGATCGGTCAGCGCCTCTTCCAAGCCCGGGTCCGAAAGGCCGTAGAGCATCTGCAGATACAAAGCCCGGATCATCGCGCTGGCCCGGTAGGGCTTGCGCCCCAACCTGCCCGCATGGACCTGCTCGGCCAGCTTCTCCAGCGGGGCCCAGTCGATCACCTTGCCAATGGCGTCCAGTCGCGCGTTCGTCCCCAATCTCGGATCGACCAACGTCTCAGCCAAGCTCAACTGCTGATCGGCCATAACCGCCCCTCGCTTCTACGGATCCCGTCACAGATAGAGAATCACGACCCCGCCCCGCTGGGAATCACATCCCCGCAACACCCCAAATGTTTCGCAGAGGTCTCCGTTGGGAGAAGGTGGCCCGAAGGGCCGGATGAGGGTCGGGCGGTGGGCCAAGTCGCACACCGTAACCCTCACCCTTTCGCGCCAGAACGATCGCTTCGCTCTCGTGCGCTCAAGCCCTCTCCCGTTGGGAGAGGGAATAAGACGAGGCCTGCCCCCTTGAGCCCGGCCTCATCCTCTCCCATCTAGCCGCGACACACGGTCGCTCACAGATGCGCCGGAGGGGACCTGACGCATGACCGACAACGCGCCGCTGAGCCGGGACGTCCTGATCGAAGCCATGTCCAAGGGCGCCAAGCCCAAGGACGAATGGCGGATCGGCGCCGAGCACGAGAAGTTCGGCTTCGACAAGATCAGCCTGGGCCGGCCCGCCTATGAGGGGCCGAACGGCATCAAGGCCATGCTGGAAGGCCTGCAACGCTTCGGTTGGTCGCGCGTCGAGGAGAATGGCGTCCTGATCGGGCTGGAACGTCGCAATGACGAGGGCTTCATCGCCTCGGTCAGCCTGGAGCCAGGCGGCCAGTTCGAACTGTCCGGCGCCCCGCTGAAGACCATCCACGACATCTGTTCCGAGACCGGCCAGCACCTGATGGAGGTCAAGCAGGTGGCCGACCAGCTGGGCGTCGGTTTCCTGGGCGCCGGCTTCGACCCGCTGTGGACCCGCGAACAGGTGCCGGTCATGCCCAAGGGCCGCTACGACATCATGCGGGCCTATATGCCCAAGGTCGGGAACCTGGGCCTCGACATGATGCTGCGCACCTGCACCATCCAGGCCAATCTGGACTTCGATTCAGAAGCCGACATGGTGGCCAAGTTCCGCACCTCGCTGGCGCTACAGCCCATCGCCACCGCCCTGTTCGCCTGTTCGCCCTTCACTGAGGGCCGCCCGAACGGTTTCCTGTCGGCCCGCGCCAATGTCTGGACAGACACCGACGCTGACCGCACCGGCATGCTGGGCTTTGTGTTCGAGGATGGGTTCGGCTTTGAGCGCTATGCCGACTATGCCCTGGACACCCCAATGTATTTCGCCAAGCGCGACAGAAAATACATCGACGCCTCGGGCCAGTCGTTCCGCGACTTCCAAGCGGGCAAACTGCCCGCCTTGCCCGGCGAATATCCGACGATCAAGGACTGGAACGACCATCTGACCACCCTCTTCCCCGAGGTGCGGCTGAAGGCCTATCTGGAGATGCGCGGCGCCGACGGCGGCCCGTGGAGCCGGATCTGCGCCCTGCCCGCCCTGTGGGCCGGCGTCCTGTACGACGCCCCGTCGCTGGCCGCCGCCTGGGACCTGGTCAAGGACTGGGACATCGCCGACCACGAACGCCTGCGCCGCGACGTGACCCGCCTGGGCCTGAAAGCCGAGGTGGCGGGCCGCAGCGTGCGCGACATCGCGGTGGACCTGGTGAACATCGCCAAACAGGGGCTGAAGAACCGCGCGCGCTTCTCGGGCGGCATGGTGGACGAGCGCGGCTATCTGTCGGAGCTGGAGGACATCGCCGACAGCGGCGTGACGCCGGCCGAGCGTTTGCTGGACCTGTATCACGGGGCCTGGCAGGGCGACTTAAAGCGGATCTACGCCGACTTCGCCTACTAAAGACAAGGCGTCCTTAACCAGCGGGCTGTAAGGTGAGCCCCCTAAGGATAGCCCCGCAATGATCAGCGCCTCGATCACAGACCCGTTCGCGCCCAGCGCCACGCACGACGTGGATCTGGACACATTTTTCGATGTGTCCCTGGATCTGTTGATCGTGCGCGACATCAACGGCCCGGTGCTGAAAGCCAGCCCGTCCTGGTTCACCGTGCTCGGCTATCACGCGGAAGAACTGGTGGGCGTCATGCTGATCAGCCTGATTCATCCCGATGATCTCGAGGCCACGCGCCGGGCCATCCAGGAGGTCACCCATCGGGGACTAGACGAACCGGCTCTCGGTCAGACCAACCGCTACAGGCACAAGGACGGGCATTACGTCACCCTGGAATGGCGCGCCCGTCGTTTCGGCGACCGCATCTACGCCGTCGCGCGGGATGTGACCCAGAAGGTCGCCCACGAACAGGCCCTGCTTGAGGCCAAGGCCGCCGCAGAGGCGGCCAACCGCGCCAAGTCCGACTTCCTGGCCAATATGAGCCATGAAATCCGGACACCGCTGAACGGAGTGATCGGCATCGTCGACGCCCTGTCGCGCACCGCCCTGGACCCGGTACAGGCCGAGATGGTCAATCTGATCCGGTCGTCCGGCGTCACCCTGGAGCGACTGGTTTCAGACATCCTCGACGTCTCCAAGATCGAAGCGGGCGAACTGACGCTGGAAACCCGCGCGTTCGACCTGGACGAAGCCCTGGACGCGCCGCTGGAAGTGATGCGCGTGCGCGCTGACGAAAAGGCGCTGAGGTTCGAGGTCATCCGCGACGAAGCGGCGCGGGGCGTCTTCATCGGCGACAGCACCCGCATCCGCCAGGTCATCAGCAACCTGCTGTCCAACGCCGTCAAATTCACTCATCAGGGCGAGGTCGCTGTTCGGATCGCTCTGGACGAAGACCAGGACGGCCTGAACCATCTGATCGTGGACATCAGCGATACGGGCGTCGGCTTCGACGCCGCACACGCCGCCCGGCTGTTTGATCGGTTCAGCCAGGCGGACGCCACCATTACCCGACGCTTCGGCGGCACAGGTCTGGGCCTGTCGATCTGCCGGGCCCTGGTCGAGATGATGGGCGGACGGATCACGGCCGAGTCGACGCCCGGCGTCGGAAGCCGTTTCAAGGTCGAAATCCCCCTGGCGCGCAGCGCCTCGCTTTCGGACTATGTCGCCAGCGAACGCGCCAGAGCATCTGAGATCGCCCAGCCGATGCGCACCATCCGAGTGCTGCTGGCGGAGGACCATCCGACCAATCAGCGCGTGGTTCAGTTGATCCTGGCCGGCCATCCGGTCGAACTGATCACCGTCGAGGACGGGGCCGCGGCCGTCGCTGCGTTCGAAACAGACCGGTTCGACGTCATCCTGATGGACATGCAGATGCCGGGCATGGACGGACTGTCGGCGACGCGTCGAATTCGCGCGCTGGAATCAGCCCGCGCCGCCAACGCCCATACGCCGATCATCATGCTGAGCGCCAACGCCATGGCCCAGCACCGTGACCAGGCCATAGAGGCGGGCGCGGATATTCATGTGCCCAAACCCATCACCGCCGCCAATCTGCTGGCGGGCATCCAGTCGGTGTTGGCGGCCTGAGACTGAGCCGGCGCGCCGGCGTCAGGCGACGGCGGAGATCAGAGGCGTATCGATCCGGCGCCAGTCGCTGCCGATCCAGCTCAGCACCATATGGGTCAGTTCGACGATATTGATCGGCTTGGCCATACAGCCGTCCATTCCGGCGGCGGCGTATTCGGCCTTCTGTTCGCCCAGGGTGTTGGCGGTCAGGGCGACGATGGGGGTGGCGCCGCGATGGCCCGGCAAGGCGCGGATGGCGCGGGTGGCGGCGATTCCGTCCATGACCGGCATCTGGATGTCCATCAGGATCAGATCCCAGTCGCCCGTGCGGGCGGCCTCCAGCCCCTGTGCGCCGTCCTCAGCCGTGGCGCAGACGATCCCCTGGGCGTCCAGCACCGCGACCACCAGCGCCCGGTTGCTGTCGTGATCGTCCACATAGAGGACGCGAGGTCCGCCGAGCCGACCCGCCGCCCCCTCCGGGACCAGGTCTGAACCCGGCTCGACCACCGCCGAACCTGCGGACAGCTCAGGTTCGGCCGCGACCGCCTGGGACGCCGCGCCATCCGCCGTTTCGGCGTCGCGCACGGACTGATCGATCATTTCATTGACCACCGCCAGCAAGCGCTGACCCGCGTCGTTGATGCGGGCGGCGTGGGCGGCCTGTTTCTCATTCAGCCCGCTGGTCGCCAGCAGGTCCGAGAAGCCGATCACCGTGTTCAGCGGTGTGCGCAGTTCATGCGACATGTCGGTCAGGAAGACCTGGCGCGCCTCAGCCATGGCGGCCTTCTGCTCAGCGGCGGCGCGGGCCTGTTCCGCCAGTATGCGCGCCGTCACATCATGTTCGTCCAGCAGGACGGCGACCTGGCCCGTGGCGGCGTCGGTCGTCTGTCGCACGTCGAGCTGATGCCAACGCAGGCCTTCGCGCGTGACCACCTGGCAGACGTCGCTGACGGCCCTTCCGGCCAGGGCGGCGTCCAACAGCGACTGGGCGCGTTCCGGTTCGGCGAAACGCGCCGCAAAACCATCGCTCGCGCCATAGGCCCAGAAGGCTGCGGGATTGGAAAAGATCGGCCGCCCTTCCGGGTCGAACAGACTGATCAGGGTGGAGGTATGGCGCAGGGCCTCGGTCGCGCGGTTCTGCTCGCCGTCGGCGATGAGCGGCGAGGCCTCCAGCAACATCACGGGCGTGCCGTCTTCCAGATGATAGGTCGAGATCACGGCCGACACCGACACGGGGTGGCCGTTGGGATAGAAGGTCCACTGTTCGCAGACAGCGGCGCCGTCGGCGGTTTCGCGCATCAGTCTTTCGACGCGGGCCTCTGCGGCCGGCGACAGCTGGCCGAAACCCCGCGCCTGAAGCGCCTCAAGGCTATCTGCTTCCCACAGTTCCAGAGCCGCCGGATTGGCGTAGACGCCGCGCCGGCTGGCGGGGTCGAACAACCATATCGGACGACGCAGGTCGTCCCAATCCTGCATAGGCACGGCGCGTCCCTTCTGGACGTCGATCAAGGAGATTGCGGTATCAGGAAAAGGGCTAATGATCGGCTAAGCACCGCCTAGGGGAAGGCGCTTATCTGCCCAAAAACGCCTGTCGACGATCAAACGACGCCGTATCGCGCCACGACGCCGTCGGGTTGAAAATCATGGTCCCCAAGCCTGTCCAGCGACCGCAGCACCCGCCCCAGGAAGGCGGCGGGGTCGCCCGCCTCAATCGCCGGTCGCAGCCAGTCGGTGACGACAGCGCGCGCGGGGTAGGTTCCCACCGGTCCGGGAATGCTCAGCGCCACCTCGATCCCCTCGGCGATCCAGCCGGCCACGGTGGCGAAGAGGTCCGGCGAGGCCAGAAAGTCGGACGGGCGCACGACATACAGGGTTATGATTCCGTCCTCGATCCCGTCGGGCCGCACGATGATCCCGCTGAGATCGGGCCGCCAGTCGTCCGACAGCTCGACCACCCGCCACAGGCAGAACCAGACCCGGCAGGTGTTCGGCCGGATCGCATGGACCGAGCAGCCGGCGGCCTCGACGCAATAGGCGCACAGTTCGCCGGTCGGCTTGGCCAATTCGGGCAGATCCAGCGGAATGGCGCGACAGCATTCGACGCAGGGCCCGCAGGTCCGATCCGGCAGCAGGGGCAGGCTCACCCGCCTGTCCGCTCCAGCTTGGCGATGCGGCGGTCCATGTCGGCGACCACGGCCTCGAGCCGCGTCTTTTCAGACGCCATGTCCACCGGCGTGCCGTCCTCATAGGCGATGGTCGCGCCCTGAGCGATCAGGTCGAGGCGATAGATGGCCGTCACCCGCTGCGCCTTGAAGCGTTCCAGGGCGGCGGCGGCGGCGGGATCGGGCGCCGGATGGGGGGCTTGCGTCATGGCCGTGGCTCTATCCCATCGCGTCCGTGCGGGAAACCTGCCTGTGGATACGGGCGTTTGACGGTGAATCGCGAACAGAATCCCTGTATGACGCTCACGGATGATCGGGCGCTTTCCCATCCTCTATATCGCCGAAGCCGACGCCGAGGACGCCGTGCTGTCTTCGGGCGTTCTGGCCCATCTGGTCGAAAGCCTGCCGAACGCCGCCTTCACCATCGTCGGCTCGGCCGCCAGCGCCCCCCTGTTCGCCGATACGCCGCGCCTGGACCGGCTTCTGGTGCTGGAGCGCGAGGGACATTTCGACTGGATCGCCCTGTGGAACCAGGTGCGCGGGACCAAATGGGGCCTGGTCGTCGATATGCGCGGCTCGACCCTGTCGGGCCGGCTGAGGCGCCACAAGCGGGCGGTGCGCGGCAAGGACGCGCCGGGTCTGCATGCGGTCGAGGCGGCGGCGGCGGTGCTGCAGATGGAGCCGCAAGAGGCGCCGACGCCGCGCATCCACGTCTCGGATCTGACGATGGCTCAGGTCGAGGCCCTGATCCCGACCGGGGGCGGCGACGGCCCTATCCTGGCCATCGGCCCCGGCGTCGAATGGATGGGCCGGCGCTGGCCCGCCGAACGCTACGCCAAGGTGGCGACCAGGCTGTTGGCCGACGACGGTCCTCTGGCGGGC
This sequence comes from Brevundimonas sp. SL130, assembly GCF_026625805.1. Lineage (NCBI taxonomy): Bacteria > Pseudomonadati > Pseudomonadota > Alphaproteobacteria > Caulobacterales > Caulobacteraceae > Brevundimonas > Brevundimonas sp. SL130. The sequence continues at coordinate 843,613 of NZ_CP113064.1, read as the reverse complement.
GGGCGGCTGATGCTGGTCGGCGAGGAGATCGACCGCGAGGCGGCGCACACGATCCGCTACGCCGCGCCGCGCGCGCGGGTGATCGAGCTTCAGGGCAAATTGACGCGACTCCAGACGGTGGCGGCCCTGTCGAAGGCCCGGCTGTACATCGGGGCGGACTCGATCTGGACCCATCTGGCCACCGCCTCGGGCGCGCCGGTGGTGGCGGTGTTCGGCCCGTCCGACGAGACGACGCGCGGCCCGTGGAAGGGCGTTTCCGTGCGCGGCCCGCGTTCGTTTGAAGAGTTCAAGACCCTGGATCCCCGGCTGAACCAGGCGATCCAGCACATGATGGACCTGCCGTGGGAGCGGGTGCTGAAGGCGGCGCTGCGGGTGTTGAAGGAACGAAGTTAGGTTCACTCAGACCCGCTCATCCCCGCGAAAGCGGGGACCCAGGATTTTCGCGAGGACACGGCGGCTGAGATTGCTTGATCACGATCACTCCAGACACTTGATCGCCCAAAGCGCTGGATCCCCGCTTTCGCGGGGATGAGCGGGTCTGTAGAACCCTGGCGGACATCTATCCGCATCGGAGCCCGCCCCATGACCCAGACCTATGACCTGATCGTCCGTGGCGGCGAGGTGGCCAATCACGCCGGGCGAGGCCGGGCCGACGTCGGGGTGATCGACGGCAAGATCGCCTTCATCGGCGACCTGTCCCAGGCCTCGGGCGGCGAGACTTTTGATGCGACCGGCCTGACCGTCCTGCCCGGCGTCATCGACACCCAGGTCCATTTCCGCGAACCGGGCCTGGAGTGGAAGGAAGACCTGGAGACCGGCTCGCGCGCGGCGGCTCTCGGCGGGGTCGTCGCCGTGTTCGAAATGCCGAACACCAACCCGAACACCACCGACCCCGACACCATGGCCGACAAGCTGGCAAGGGCGAAGGACCGGATGTGGACCGACCACGCCTTCTACGTCGGCGGCACGCACGAGAACGCCGACTATCTGGGCGAGCTGGAGCGGCTGCCCGGCTGCTGCGGGGTCAAGGTCTTCATGGGCGCCTCGACCGGGGACCTGCTGATCGCCGACGACGAGGGGGTGCGCAAGGTTCTGTCGAACGTGCGCCGCCGCGCCACCTTCCACTCCGAGGACGAATACCGACTGGTCGAACGGCGCGGCCTGGCCCGCACCGGCGACTGGACTAGCCACCCCGAGGTCCGCGACGCCGAGAGCGCCATCCGCTCGACCCGCCGCCTGGTCGGCCTGGCCCAGGAGACGGGCGCCCGCATCCACGTCCTGCACGTCACGACCAAGGACGAGATGGAGTTCCTACGCTTCCACAAGGATGTCGCCACCGTCGAGATCACGCCGCAACACCTGACCCTGGCCGCGCCCGAGGCCTATGAACGGCTGGGCGCCTATGCCCAGATGAACCCGCCGATCCGGTCGCAGGAGCATGTGGACGCCCTATGGCTGTGGGGCATGCAGCAGGGCGTCGCCGACGTGCTGGGGTCCGACCATGCGCCGCACACCAAGGAGGAAAAGGCCAAACCCTATCCGGCCTCGCCCTCGGGCATGCCGGGGGTCCAGACCCTGGTGCCCCTGATGCTGACCCATGTGGCCCAGGGGCGGCTCAGCCTGGAGCGGTTCATCGACCTGACCTCGGCCGGCGCCCAGCGGGTGTTCGGCACGGCCAACAAGGGCCGGATGGCCGTCAGCTATGACGCCGATCTGACCATCGTCGACTTGAAGGCCAAACGCACCATCACCCATGACCAGCAGGCGTCGCGCTGCGGCTGGACCCCGTTCGACGGTTTCGAGGCCACCGGCTGGCCCATGGCCACCCTCGTGCGCGGCCGGGTGGTGATGCAGGACGGCGAACTGATCGGCGCGGCCCACGGTCGGCCGGTGCGGTTCATGGAGACCCTGTGAGCCTCTCTTCTCTTTCGTCATCCTCGGGCTTGTCCCGAGGATCCATACGCCCGGTGTTCGCCGGTGCGCACCATCCTCGACGGAGTCTATGGATCCTAGGCACAAGGCCTAGGATGACGGACGTGGGGAGGGGGGCGTGACTCCCTTGGCCAAACCCCGCCTCGGCCTGATCGGCTTCGGCGCCTTCGGGCGGCTGACGGCGCGGCACCTGTCGCCCTGGTTCGACATCCAGGCCCATGACCCGGCCGCCACGGACACAGACGACCACGCGACCCTGACCGACCTGGCGACCGCCGCCGCCTGTCCCACGATCATCCTGGCCGTCCCGGTCGAGGCCCTGGCCGCCTCCCTGACCGAAATCCGCCCTCACCTGCGCCCCGACGCCCTGGTGATCGACGTCGGCTCGGTGAAGGTCAAACCCGCCCGGCTGATGGCCGAGCTTTTGCCTTCCGGCGTGCGGATCGTCGGAACCCACCCCCTGTTCGGCCCCCAGAGCGGCAAGCACGGCATCGCCGGCCTGCGCATCGCCGTCTGCGAAGTGCGCGCCAAACGCGACGCCCGCCGCGTCGCCGCCTTCTGCCGCCGCGCCCTGGCCCTGAAGGTGTTCCAGGTCAGCCCCGAGGATCACGACCGCGAGGCCGCCACGGTCCAGGGCCTGACCCATCTGATCGCCCGCCTGCTGCTGGCCATGGAGCCCCTGCCCACCCGCATGACCACCGCCAGTTTCGACCGGCTGATGCAGGCCGTGGACATGGTCCGCCACGACAGCCCCGCCGTCTTCCGCGCCATCGAACGCGACAACCCCTTCGCCGCCGAAGTCCGCAACCGCTTCTTCGCCCTGGCGGACGCGGCGCGGGGGGATCTGGACGCGGGGTGAGGGCTCCCAGTGGACCTCTCTTCTCTTTCGTCATTCCGGGCGAAGGGCCTCTTGGCCCGGAGACCCGGAACCCAGCGGCGCGCGAGAGCGCGAACCTGTCGCGGATTCGATCTTCAAACAGCGAGCGTCGGATAGATTTCGCCTTCGGCGCCTCCCCCGGTCCCGCTTCGCGGGCCGGAGGATGACGAGGGATTCCGGGTCTCCGCTGCGCTTCGCCCGGAATGACGAAAGAAGTGGCTCTCGTCGGCGCCTTCAGCAGCAATTGACAAAGTTTGCCAATACGCCACTCTCCCCAGACAGGAGCAGACCCCATGGCGACGATGAACATCTCCCTGCCCGACCCGATGAAGGCCTGGGTCGAGGAACAGGCGAAATCCGGCCGCTACGCCAACGCCTCGGACGTCGTCCGCGACCTGATCCGCCGCGAACAGGTGAGGGCCGAGAAGATCGCCAATATGCAGCGGTTGGTGGACGAGGCGCGCGCCGGCGGGATCAGCGAAAAGACCCCACGTGAGATCTTCGAGGAAGTCCGCGCCGAATTCGAAAGACGCAAGGGCGCGGCGTGACCCGCCTGCGGCTGAGCGAAGACGCCGAAGCGGATCTGCGCCTGATTTTCTGGCAGGGCCTGGAAATGTTCGGCGCCCGCCAGACCGAAACCTATCTGTCGGGCTTGGAAGACCAGTTGCAGCAGTTGCTCCTGTTCCCCGATACGGGCCGGTTGCACACGGATATCCAGCCTTCCGTCAGGGTCCAGCCCTACGGCGCTCACGTCATCATCTACGAACACATCGACGATATCGTCGCTGTCCTCCGCATCCGCAGCGCACGCGAGGACTGGACGACCTCACCTCTGGGAAGCGACTGGCCATGACCCACCCCATCCACATCGGCGTCGGCGGCTGGACCTTCGAGCCGTGGCGCGGGGTCTTCTATCCCGAGGGCCTGGTCCAGAAGCGCGAGCTGGAATACGCGGCGTCGAAACTGACCAGTATCGAGATCAACGGCACCTATTACTCGACCTTCAAACCCGACTCCTGGCGCAAATGGCGCGACGAGACGCCCGACGGTTTCGTCTTCTCGGTCAAGGCCAGCCGCTATTGCACCAATCGCAAGATCCTGTCGGAGGGCGGCGAGAGTTTCGACCGGTTCCTGTCCCAGGGCCTGACCGAACTGGGCGACAGGCTGGGCCCGATCAACTGGCAGTTCATGGGCACGAAAAAGTTCGACCCCGAGGATTTCGAGGGTTTCCTGAAACTGCTGCCGCCCGAGAAGGACGGCGTCCGCCTGCGTCACGCCCTGGAGGTCCGCAACCCGAGCTTCGCCACCGAACAGTTCTACGACCTGGCCCGCAAATACGGCGTCGCCATCGTCTACGCCGTCGATGACGAGGAGCCGACCTGGCCCCAGATCGACGAGGCCACCGCCGACTTTACCTACGCCCGGCTGATGTCCAGCCGCGAGGACGAGCCGACCGGCATGACCGCCGCCGAACTGGCCGCCGTCGCCGACCAGGCCAAGGCCTGGGCCGAACGCGGCGCGGTCTTCGCCTATTTCATATCGGGGGCCAAGGTGCGGAACCCGGCGGCGGCCCAGGCGCTGATCGCCCAGTTGAAATAGCGCCGCCCGCCTTGCGGCCGGTCGTCTCGGGCCACATCTGTCGCCCACGCCCCCAAGGCCTGAAGGACTTCCCCTATGCCGATCGCCACACGCGCCTTCGCCGCGACCGCCGCTGACAAGCCCCTGACCCCCTACAGTTTCGAACGGCGCGATCCCGGCCCGGACGACGTCCTGATCGACATCAAGTTCAGCGGCATCTGCCACTCCGACCTGCACATGGCCCGCAGCGAGACCGGCCCGGCCCCCTATCCCCTGGTCCCCGGCCACGAGATCGCCGGCGTGGTCAAGGCCGTCGGCGCCAACGTCACCCGCTTCAAGGAAGGCGACCGTGTCGGCGTCGGCTGTATGGTCGGCAGCTGCCGCGAATGTTCGTCCTGCCAGGAAGGTCTGGAGCAGTATTGCGTGCCCGGCTTCACCGGCACCTATGGCGCCAAGGATACGAAGGGCGGCACGGCCGAGACCATCACCCAGGGCGGCTATTCCGACCACATCACTGTCGATCAGCATTTCGTCCTGTCCATCCCCGACAGCCTGCCGCTGGACGTCGCCGCCCCCCTGCTGTGCGCCGGCGTCACCACCTATTCGCCGCTGAAGACCTGGGGCGTCGGTCCGGGGTCCAAGGTGGCGGTCATCGGCCTGGGCGGCCTGGGCCATATGGCGGTCAAGCTGGCGGCGGCCATGGGGGCCGAGGTCACGGTCCTGTCCACCTCGGACCGCAAGAAGGCCGACGCCGAGCGGATGGGCGCCAAACATTTCCTGATCAACTCGGACAAGCCGGCGATGAAGGCGGCGGCCGAAAGCTTCGACCTGATCATCAACACCGTCTCGGCCACGCACGAGATCTCCAGCCAGGTTCAGTTGCTGGCCCGCGACGGGACCATGGTCATGCTGGGCCTGACCACCGAGGGCCTGCCGGTCTATGCCGTGCCCCTGTTGTGGCGTCGTCGCCGCATCGCCGGCTCGTTGATCGGCGGCATCGCCGAGACCCAGGAGATGCTGAACTTCTGCGCCGAACACGGCATCGCCTGCGAGATCGAGACGATCGCGCCGGACCAGATCAACACGGCCTATGAGCGGATGCTGAAGTCCGACGTCCGCTACCGGTTCGTCATCGACATGGAGAAGATGGCCGCCTGATCACCCGCGACATCAAGCCTGGTTTCCGCAAAGGAAACGGGCTTTGCCTACAACCGAGACGTGGTTAAACCTCTCGGGGAGGGCTCGCATCAGACGAGCGTGCAGGGACAAGGAAGCAACGATGGCGCGTGTGGCGTTCGTTACCGGCGGGACCCGGGGAATCGGCAAGGCGATCGTGCAGCGCCTGACGGAAGACGGAATTCGCGTCGCCGCCGGCTACTCCGGCAATGACGAAGCCGCCCAGGCCACGGCCCAGGCCCTGGGTTGTATTGTGGTGAAGGGCAATGTCGGCAGTTTCGACGACTGCGCCCGCGCCGTGGGCGAGGTCGAGTCCCAGCTGGGCCCGGTCGATATCCTGATCAACAACGCCGGCATCACCCGCGACGGCTTCTTCCACAAGATGAGCCACGACCAGTGGTCCGACGTGATCCGCGTGAACATGGACAGCGTCTTCAACACCACCCGCCAGGTCATCAACGGCATGCGCGAGCGCGGCCACGGCCGGATCGTCAATATCTCCTCGATCAACGGTCAAAAGGGCCAGGTGGGTCAGACCAACTATTCCGCCGCCAAGGCCGGGATGATCGGCTTCACCAAGGCCCTGGCGCTGGAGAATGCGCGCAAGGGCGTGACCGTCAACTGTATCGCGCCCGGCTATATCGACACTGAAATGGTCGGCGCCATGGACCCCAAGGTGCTGGAATCCATCGTGGCACAGATCCCCGTCGGCCGGCTGGGCAAGGGCGAGGAGATCGCCGACATGGTGTCCTGGCTGGTCGGAGAGCGTGCCGGATATGTCACAGGTTGCACACTGTCGTTGAACGGCGGCCAATACCTGGTGGGGTGAACGACCTTCGCCCAAAATCCGCCGTGTGACGGTTTCATCCACAGTCTCATGAAGTTGACGGAAACGGCTTGGGCGAAAAAATCGCCTCGCGTGACCGCGATGGCCTTCGCAGCCGTCGTGGGCCTCGGCCTATCCGTCGCCGCGCCCGCCGTCCTGCCGTCGGACTGCCACGCCCAGTCGCGCCGCGACCTGGAACCGTCGGCCCGCTATGTCTCGGGCACGGGTCAGGGGTTCGTGCTGGATGTGACGGGGGCGCGCCCCCTGCTGCGGTTCGACCGTTCGACCGAGATCTGGGTGTTGCGCGCTACGCCCGCACCGCGCGGCGACATCGTCTATCGCAACGACAACGGCGACCAGGTTCTGCGCGTCACGGCCGACGGTCGCATGACCCTGTACACGACGACCGCGCCCCAAGGGTCGCCCGTCTCGCCGTCCGGCGAGGCCGCCCCCCTGCTGGCCCCCGGCCTTACGGCGGTCCAGCTGTGGCAGTACATCATTCGCCAGAGCGAACGCGCCAGTCGCGCCCTGGGCCGACTGGTGGTCGTCGATGTGAACATCCAGCCGGGCTCGGAAGCCGTCGCCGCCGACGCCCTGTCGACCGCTGTGGACGCCATCGCCCGCATGTCCCGCTCGCCGACCCTGCGGCGCGAGGCCGACAAGATCCGCCGCATCGAGATCGCCGACCAGGGTCGGGGGCCACAAGCGACTTTCTCTCGCGGCGTCCTGCGTATCGTGATCGTGCCCCGCGCCGGCGTGGCCGGCCGCCCGTCCTCGGCCCTGATCGTTCGCGCGGTCGCGGACGACGTCCTCAGCCGCTGAAGCCGTCTTTCGCCGCCCGACGCACGGCGAACTGGGCCGCATCGACCGCTGTCAGAAACGGATTGAACCGCAGTTCTGCGCCGATGGTGGTCGGCACAGTCGGCTCGCCCCGCTCCCGCTTCGCAAATATCGCCTCGGCGTGGGCCCGGGTCTCGGGCCGGTCGTCCAGGCTCAGGGTGAAGCGGGCGTTCGAGGCCGTATATTCATGGGCGCACCAGATCACGGTCGCCTCGGGCCAGGCGGCCAGCGTGCGCAAGCTGGCCCACATCTGCTCCGGCGTGCCTTCGAACAGCCGACCGCAGCCCAGGGCGAACAGGGTGTCGCCGACGAAGGCCAGCTGATCCTCGACCGAGCGGAACACCACATGCCCCAGGGTGTGTCCGGGCGTAGCCGTGACCTCGAACCGGGTCTCGCCCACCATGACCCCGTCGCCGTCCGCGACCACCCGATCCAGCGGCGCGACGCGGCGCACCTCCTCCGGCCCGACGATTTCGCAGCCGGTTTCGGCCTTCAGTCGTTCGTTGCCCTCGGTGTGGTCCGGGTGCCAGTGGGTGTTCAGGATCAGGTCCAGCCGACCCCAGCCCAGGGTCTCCAGTTCCTCCAGGATGCGCGCCGCATCCGGCGTATCGACCGTGGCCACCACGCCGGTGGCCGCGTCGCGGACCAGAAAGCCGTAATTGTCGCTGCGGCAGGGGAACAGGTGGACATCCAGGGTCATGATCACATTCTAGCAGCGAGCCTCGACCCGGCCTATGGTGGATCCATGCGGCGCAGCATCGACGAGCTTCGGACCTTCTACGGCGAACCGACCGGGGCGCTGGTGCGGCGCCTTCTGGCGCGGCGGTTGGAGGACGCCTGGGGCGAGACGCCCGACTGCGACGTGCTGGGCATAGGCTACGCCACGCCCTGGCTGGACGCCTTCGTCGGCGCCCGTCGCGTGGTCGCGGCCATGCCGGGCGGACAGGGCGTCGAACACTGGCCCAGCGTGGGGCGCAACCGCACCCTTCTGGTCGATGACCGCCGCCTACCCTTCGCCGCCGGATCCTTCGACCGCATTCTGCTGGTCCACGCTCTGGAAGAAGCCGACGATCCCGCCGCCCTGCTGCTGGAGGCGGTGCGCGCCCTGGCCCCCACCGGACGCATCATCCTGGCCGCAGCCGCGCGCGGCGGGATGTGGGCGCGGGCCGAGAACACCCCCTTCGGACACGGCCGCCCCTTCACCCGGGGCCAGCTGGAGCGGCTGGTGCGCGAGGCGGGGCTGGAGCCGGCGGCCTGGTCCCAGACCCTGTATGTCCCGCCCTGGACGCCGCTTCTGCCCCTCGCCGACGGTTTCGAACAGGTCGGACGCCGGGTCGCGCCCGGAACGGCGGGGCTGATCCTGCTGGAGGCCTCGCGTCAGGCCTATGCCCGCATCCGCCCCAGCGGCCACGCCCAGCGGGTTCCCGCCAAACCGGCCCTGACGCCCCAGCCCGCCGCCTCCGTCACGCCCGATTGGCCGCGCTGACGGGGAGTTGAGCCCGACCCATCTGGTCGCCGAACTCGAACGGCCTTATGGCGAAGCCCATGCACCGACTGATCCTCATGCGACACGCCCAGGCCGAGGGCTCCAGCCCGTCCGGCGGCGATGAAACCCGCCCCCTGTCCGCCGTGGGGCGCGGCGAAGCCCAGCTGATGGGCAGGGCCCTGGCCGAGCGCGGTCTGAAGCCCGACCTGGCTTTGGTCTCATCGGCCACGCGCACCCGCCAGACCTGGGAACAGATGCACGACGCCCTCGGCGACGTCGAGGTGCGCGAGGAGCCCCGGCTCTACAACGCCCCGGCCGAGGTGCTGCGCCGCTTCGTCGAGGACAACGAGGATCAGGCCGGCTGCCTGTTGGTCCTGGCTCATAATCCGGGCGTCCATGTTCTGGCCGGCGATTATCTGAGCGAGAGCGCCGCCTCCCCAGCCATTCTGGAACGCCTGGCCGGGGGCTTCCCGACCGCTGCCGCCGCCCTGTTCACCGTCGATGTCGCCGGCCGCTGCACTTACGAGGGCTTCATCACGCCGCGTGGCCTGCCTCCGCTCGGCCAGGGCGGCGCCGCATGACCGACACCGCCTATAAGATTCTCGCCGCCGCCGAATGGCGCGCCGCCCTGGCCGAAGGGCGTTACGAGGGATCAGCCGTCGATCTGGCGGACGGCTACATCCATATGTCGACCGGCGAGCAACTGGTCGAAACCGCGCGCCGCCATTACGCCGGTCGAACCGATCTGGTGCTGCTCACCGTGGACCTGCGGCGGTTCGGAGACGAACTGATCTGGGAGCCGTCGCGCGGCGGCGATCTGTTTCCACATCTGTACGCCCCCCTGCCCGCGGCCGCCGTCACGGCGACGCGCGCCTTTGCGGTCGCCGACGACGGGGCGATGATCATCGAGGACGGACAATGAGCCTGTTCGACCTCGGCGCGGCCGCCCTGCGTCGCCTCGATCCCGAGACCGCCCACCAGCTGGCGATCAAGGGTCTGGCCTTCGTTCCCCTGCCGGAGCCCGCCGCCGACGATCCCATCCTGCACACGACGCTGGCGGGACTGGCCCTGCCCAATCCCGTCGGCCTGGCCGCCGGACTGGACAAGAACGGCGAGGCCCTGCGCGGCCTGTCGCGGCTGGGCTTCGGCTTCGTCGAATGCGGCTCGGTCACGCCCCGCCCTCAGCCCGGCAATCCCAAGCCCCGCCTGTTCCGCCTGACCGAGGATCAGGCGATCATCAACCGGATGGGTTTCAACAATGAAGGCCTGGAGGCTTTCGCCGCCCGGCTGGATCGCCGCCCGTCGAACGTGGTCGTCGGCGCCAACCTGGGAGCCAACAAGGATACGGACGACAAGGCTGCGGACTATGTCGCCGGCCTGCAACGCCTGGCCGGCCGCGCCTCCTATTTCACCGTCAACATCTCCTCGCCCAATACGCCCGGCCTGCGCGCCTTGCAGGGGCGGGAACAGCTGGACGATCTGCTGGGTCGGATCGACGCCGCCCGTCCGACCGAGACCACCGCGCGCGTCCCGGTCTTCCTGAAGATCGCGCCCGATCTGGTCGCCGACGAGATCGGCATGATCGTCGAGGCCTCGCTGGCGCACCGGATCGACGGCCTGATCGTGTCCAACACCACCCTGGAACGACCAGAGAGCCTGCGATCGTCCGATGCGCATGAGACGGGCGGCCTGTCCGGCGCGCCGATCCGGCCCTTTGCGGAAAAGGCCCTGCGCGCTGCGGTCGAGGCCGCTCAGGGCCGTCTGCCCCTGATCGCGGTGGGCGGCGTCGCCAGCGGCGCCGAGGCCTATGCCCGGATTCGCCTGGGCGCTTCGGCCGTCCAGATTTACTCGGCCCTGATCTACGAGGGGCCAGGCCTGGTGGCGCGGATCAAGCGGGATCTGGCGTCGCGGCTGCGCGCGGATGGATTTTCTTCGATTTCAGAGGCTGTCGTCGCCGCCCGTTGACGGAGCGTTAGGCCCATCTGACGTCTAGTGCGCGCAGGCGAACGAACACGGTTCGCGTTGCGGGAAGTTGGATGTCCAAGACGCCCACCGACGAGATCGCCGACAGCGGCTGGGCCGTGGCCGCCCGCCACCGTCGCGGCACGCTGCTTCAGCGCGTCGGCATGGGCGCCGCCGTGGGCCTGGTCGTCATGCCCATGGTCGGCTGGCGGATCTGCCTGGCCTGGTTCGCCGCCTATATTTTGGTGCAGGGTCTGGAACGGCTCGCGCTCCCTTCACCGCGTCGGAACATCGCCGAAATCTCCTTGGGGCGCAGGATCACCACCTGCCTGATCCTGTTCACCAGCGCCTCGGTGTTCGGCAGTCTGTCGATTCCGATGTGGCTGATCGGAGGCCCGATGGGCGGTGTCTGCGCGACTCTTATGCTGCCGGCGCTGATGCTGTTCTCAATGATCAACTCGCCGCGGTCCAAGTCGGTTCTCGCCGCGTCTCTGGCGCCGCCGATGCTGTATCTGCTGGCGGTTCCCTTCCAGGCCGCCGCCTTCGGCGCCCCGCCGCCCATAGTGATGACGGCGGCGGCCGCCGTCATCCTGGTCGCCTTCTTCACCATCATCAGCTGGCAGCGGATGAGCGAAGCGACCGAAAATCAGATTCGCGCCCACGCAGAAGCCGAAGCCCTTCGTCTCAAGGCTGAGCAGGATCTGGTCGCGCACACCGCCTTTCTCGCCGCCATCGGCCATGATCTGCGCACCCCCATCGGAGCAATCCTGACCGGCGCCGCCGAGCTTCAGAGCCTGCACCCGCAGTCGAGATCCACCACATTTCTGATTACCGACGCAGGCCTGATGATGAAGGCCCTGCTGGACGATCTGCTGGATCACACCAAGATCGGCGCCGGACGAATGACGGTCGAGGCCGTCGATTTCGATCTGCGGGCCGTGCTGGCCCAGACGCTTCGTCTTTGGCGCGGCCCGGTCGAGGCCAAGGGGCTGAAACTGCGGGTCGAGGGCGCGTCGCGCATGCCGCGCGGCGTCCAGGGCGATTCCATGCGCATCCGTCAGGTGCTGAACAATCTGCTGTCGAATGCGGTGAAGTTCACGCCGAGCGGCGAGATCACCTTGCGCATGGACGCCTGGCTGGAAGAACCTTCCGGCTATTGCCTGCTGCTTGAGGTCCAGGACACCGGACCGGGGCTGACCGATCAGCAGCTGACGCGGTTGTTCAATCCCTTCGACCAGACGGCCGACGGCGTCAGCGCCCGTCACGGCGGATCCGGCCTGGGGCTGGCGATCAGTCGCGACCTGGTCGAACTGATGGGCGGTCGCCTGACGGCGCGCAGCGCCGAGGGTCAGGGCGCCTGTTTCACCGTCTCCCTGATGCTCCCGCGCACCGAGGAGGCCGCCGCGACGCCGACCACGATCGACGAAAGCCGCCTCGACATCGCCCAGGCCCTGACATCGCTGGAAAGGGCTGCGCCGACGCCTGTCGCAGACGTCCCCGTCGTTACGCCTGAAGACGATCAGGACCGCCCCTTGCGCGTGCTGGTCGTGGACGACCACGACATCAATCGCCGCGCCGTGCAGCTGATCCTCCAGCCCCTGGGCTGCGACATCGTCACGGCCGCCGACGGCCTGATCGCTCTGCAGCGCTGCGCCGAGACCGTGTTCGACGTCATCTTCATGGATGTCCGCATGCCGGAGCTGGACGGCCGCGAGACCACCCGTCGCCTGCGCGCCGGCGCAGGCCCCAACGCCCGCACCCCGGTCGTCGCCGTCACCGCCGACACCGCCCCCGAAGACGTCGCCGCCTGCCAGGCCGCCGGCATGGCCTATTTCGTCTCCAAACCCCTGACGCCGCCGGCCCTGCTCGGCGCCTTGCAGCATGTGCTGGACGAGACGGCCGCTGCGGCCGAAACCGTCGCCGCCTGATCTCTGACGGCGGCGACCAGTCGTTCGGCCTGATCCGGCCGGCGCAGTTCGCATTCCCACACGGTCAGAACCCGCCAGCCCGCCGCCGCCAGATCGGCGGCCACGCGGCCGTCGCGCGCGCGGTTGCGGCCAATCTTGGCGCTCCAGTATTCGGCATTGGCCTTGGGGCGGCGCGCCCCGCGCGGGCAGTCGTGGCCGTGCCAGAAACAGCCGTGGACGAACAGCGCGATCCTGCGCCCCTTCATCGTCACATCCGGCTTGCCGGGCAGACCCAGGCCGCCCAGCCGATAACCGATCCCGGCCGCGCGCAGAATCCTGCGCACGGCCAGTTCCGGCGACGTGTCCCGCCCCTTCACGCGGCGCATCACGGCGCTGCGTTGTTCGGGCGTGAAGACGTCGGTCATTCGTTCATCAGATCAGAGCTGGGCCAGCAGATGTTCAGCCGACGACACCTTGAACTCGCCGCCTTGCTCGATGTTCAGCTGGGCGACCACGCCGTCCTTGACCAGCATGGAATAGCGCTGCGACCGCTGCCCCAGGCCGAAGCCCGAGCCGTCCAGCACCAGACCCAGTTCGCGGGTCAGGTCGCCGTTGCCGTCGGCCAGCATGAGGATGGACTCGTCCTCGATGCCCTGGCTTTCGGCCCAGGCCTTCATGACGAAGGCGTCGTTGACCGAGATACAGGCGACCACATCGACGCCCTTGCCCTTGATGGCCTCAAGATTGTCCTTGAAGCCCGGCAGGTGGCGGGCCGAGCAGGTTGGGGTGAAGGCGCCCGGAACGGCGAACAGGGCCACGGTCTTGCCGGCGAAGATGTCGGCGGTGTTGACGGGCTTGGGGCCTTCGGCGGTCGCCTGGGCGAAGGTCGCGTCGGGGATGCGGTCGCCGATCTGGATGGTCATGAGGTCTCTCCGCGCGGGGTTGGTTGGATGCGCCCGAGACAGATAGACGCCCCGGCCGCCGCTGCAAGCGTCAACGCGCCTTGCGTCAGGCCGTTTCGCACCCGATGATATGGTTATCATGACCGACGCCTCATCCCTGACGGGCCGTCTTCTGGTGGCCATGCCCGGCATCGGCGACTCCCGGTTCGAACACGCCGTCATACTGATCTGCGCCCATGGGCCGGATCACGCCATGGGTTTACGCCTCGACAGCCCAGCCCAGGGCGTCGATCTGAAGACTGTGCTGGACAAGCTGGACGCCCCGGCGCCCGAACAGGCGATCGGCCGCCCGGTGCTGATGGGCGGGCCGGTCGAGCGCGAGCGCGGCTTCGTGCTTCACACCGACGACTGGAGCGTCGGCGCCGACACCCTGCCCTTCGGCGACGGCCTGGCCATGACCGGCACGCGCGAGGCCCTGGCCGCCATGACCGACGAGATCTCCGGCCCGCGTCGCTCGACCCTGCTGCTCGGCTACGCCGGCTGGGGCGAGGGCCAGTTGGAGGATGAGCTGGCTGACAATGTCTGGCTGACCGCGGACGCCGACCTGGATCTGATCTTCGACGGCGACCACGAGTCCAAATGGGCGCGCGCCCTGGCCCAGATGGGCGTCGACGCCGGCCGGTTGTCCAGCCAGGGCGGGCGGGCTTAAGACACGCTCACCTGTGAGGCGGGCGCCTCAGACGGCGGTGAGTTCAGCCTCGGCCTCGATCTCGCTTTCGAGGGGATCTTCCATCCGCGCCGCCAGGACGTCCAACACCCGCAAGGCGGCCCCCAGATCCTCGGTCGACAGCCCCTGGAACAACAGTTTTCGGTCAAGGGCGGCCGTGTTTTCCGACCCATCCAGCGCCTTCAGGCCCGCAGGCTCCAGCTTGATCAGGTTCGCGCGTCCGTCGCCGGGCAGGCGGTGTTTCGACACCAGGCCGTCGGCCAGCAGCCGCGTCACACGCCGCGACAGCGTCGGCTCCGACAGCTGCAATCCATCGGCGAGTTCGGACTGCGTCAGACCCTGGGGCGCATGCTTCAAGAGATGAAGCGGCGCCCTCTGCGCGTTCGTGAATCCATAGGCCTTGAAAAGCCGGCTCGCGCGCGTGGACCAGCGGCGGGAGATGAGCGCGATCCTTTGCTTGATAAGAATCTGGACCGCGTCCCGACTTCCTTCGCCCAGGCTCGAGCCAGAAAGTCGAATTAAGTCATTCCCACCATCTACTTGGACACTATCAGACATTGAAAGAATTCGTACCCGCCCCACACGAGGCTGGCTGAGTCGCCTCGTAAAATTTACGCAGAATCACCTAGTCGGACAGCTGTAGTTTCGCAAGCGCACATACCCTGTCGGTTGAAAATTAACCAATCACGGACACTAAGCTTCAGTTAGCCAGGCAACCATAATACGTAGTGGCATATTCAATACTTGTTTACACAAATTCGCCTTGAATGAGTGATCGCAAATGCGGTGACTTAGTTTTGTCGCCGTACAGATGGTTCTCGGCATTAACGAAATCGCTAGGCGCTTGCGCGACACTTGGGCCGAATGGAGGAGTCGCAGCGGGTTTGTCCGACGCGATTAATCCGGGCGGCCGGTTGGGCAGCGAATAGAGAGGCGTTCTGAGATGACAGTTTCCAAGGGCGGCCGTCGTGAACTGGTCGGCTTTCGCGTCGGAGAGCAGGCGTTCTGCATCGACATCACCTCGGTTCTGGAAATCCGGGGCTGGACTCCGACCACGCCCCTGCCGCAAGCGCCGGACTATATGAAGGGCGTCGTCAATCTTCGCGGCCTGGTCCTGCCCATCATCGACCTGGCGGCGCGTCTCGGTCTGCCGACCAAGGAGCCGTCGGCGCGGCACGCCATCATGGTGGTCAAATGCGGTTCGCGGACGGTCGGACTGCTGGTCGAGGCCGTGTCCGACATCGTCGAACTGGATGACGCCATGCGTCAAGAAACGCCCGAACTCGGCGACTGCGTCGGCGGCCCCGGCGTGATCGCCGGCATCTTCGCCGTCGACGGCGAGATGATCAGTCTGCTGGATCTGGACAACGTCCTGCCCCCGATGGCCGAGGCCGCCTGAGCCGCCGTCTCTAAGCTCGGACGATCACGTCGCCAGGGCGACCATCAGCAGAACCACCAGAAACAGGCATACGCCCTGCCAGAACCGCACGGGGTCGCGCTCCATCAGCGACAGCGGGCGAGGCGCGGGGGCGGCGGCGGCGCTGCCCGTCTCCAGCACATGGATCAGCTCCTCGACGTCCTCGAACCGCTCGTTCGGATCGACGGCGACGGCGCGCATGACGGCGGCCTCCAACCAGGCCGGTATGTCCGGGCGACGGCGCCCGAGCGATACCGGGGCGCGGTCAAAGCGCGGCGCGTCCGACGGATCCACCTCGCCCCACGGATAGGTCCCCGTGAACAGCCGATACAAGGTCACGCCGAGGGCGAACTGATCCGTGGCGGCGCTCCCGCTCTCGCCGTCATACATCTCGGGCGCCTTGAAGCCGGGGGTGCCGGGCGCCTCGGCCTCGGCGAACTCCTCGGCCCGCTTCAGCCGCGCCACGCCCAGGTCGACCAGCTTCAGCCCGCCGTTCGCCTCCAGGATCACATTGTCCGGCTTGATGTCGCGGTGGATCACCCCGGCCCGGTGCAGGACCGCCACCCCCCGCGCCAGCCCCAGGGCCACGCCGATCCCCTCGGCGATCTCGAACGGCCCGTCCTCCGCCAGCCGCGCGTGCAGGGTCTGCCCCTGATAGAAGGGCTGGACGATATAGAGCCGGCTCTGGCGTCCCGCATCCAGGCTCAGCACCTTGCCGACGAAGGGGCTGTCGATGCGTCGCCCGATAAAGGCCTCGCGCAGGAAGGCCGTCCGCGCGCCCCGCTCCGACACGGCCGCAGGCTTGGGAAACTTCAGCACCACCCTTTCTTCGCCGGACCGCGCGTCGCCGGACCGCGCCAAGAATAGCCGCGTATAGCGCCCGTCGGCGACCAGCCGCTCCAGATGAAACCCGTCCACCGTCTGCCCCTGTTTCGGCGGCGGCAGGATGGCCAGCCCCTCGGCCTCGGCCGTGATCGCCTCCCAGTCGGGCGCCCCGATCGCCATGACGTCGATGACCAGGGCCGTGGCGTTGTCGCGCGCCCCGATCTCGGCCACCTCGGCCAGAATGGCCTGGGCGTCCGCGTCCGGCGATCCACGCCGCGCCAGCAACCGCGCCAGCGCAGCGTCCGACAGCACTCCATGAACCCCATCCGTGGTCAGCAGCAGCCGGTCGTGCGGGTGCAGCTCCACATGGCGCACGTCCAGCTTCACGTCCGCCTCGATCCCGACGGCGCGGTACAGCACATGGCTCAGCCCCTGCTGCGCCCGGGTGTGATCCTCGGTCAGCCGCGTCAGCACTCCGTCGCGGAAATGCCAGGCCCGGCTGTCCCCCACGTGCAGCGCCACCGCCTCCCGCCCGCGCAGGATCAGGGCGGTGAAGGTGGTCGCCGCCGCCTCCATGGTCGGATCGATCCGGCCCCGCGCATGGAGCCAGCGGTTGAAGCCCCGCAGCGCCTTGATCCCGTTGGCGGCTATGCCGTTCAGCGGGTTCTGATCCAGATAGCCGTCGATAAAGCTGCGCGTCGTCAGCTCGGCCGCCATTCGTCCGGCCTTGGACCCCGACACCCCGTCGGCGATCACGGCGATGACCCCATGCTCGCGCTGCTCGGCCGGCGTGCCCAGATGCACGCCGCCGAAATCCTGATTGTCCGCCTTCGGCCCCTGTGCAGTGGCGAAACCGGCGGCGATTTCCAGTCTGGCGTCGGTCATGGCGACGAGTGTCAGTGAATTGTCAGCCGATGGCTAGCGCCTTGCGCCTCAGACCGCTCGCCTCACAAGGCCATGATCGCCCGAACCGCGACATAGACGGCGACCAGCAGGATCAGACCCGCAAACAGGACACGACCCAGAGCGGCCTTTGCGCCGAGCCGCCGCGCCAGCGGCAGGCCCGCCGCCGTCCCCGCCACCCCGCCGACCGTCATGGCCGCGACCAGACCCGGGTCGATCCAGCCGGACAGGGCGTAGTTGCCGGCCGTCGTCGCCCCGAAGGCCGCGACGCTGAGCAGGGACGTCGCCTGGGCGGTCGCCAGGCTCATGCCCGTCGCCGCCATCAGGCCGGGCACGATCAGGAACCCGCCGCCGATGCCGAAGAAGCCCGCCGCCGACCCGACCCCCGCCCCGGCCAGGCCGATCCTGGGCGACATGGCCCAGTTGAGCCGGGGCTCGGCGCGAACGACGACAGGCTTGGGCCGCAGCATGGACAAACCCACGGCCGCCATGGCGACGGCGAAGATCAACAGAAGCTGATGGCCGTCGATCATCTTGGCCAGGGACGACCCGAACCAGGCGCCCGCCGCCCCGGTGACGGCGAACAGGGTGGCGCAGGGCCAGCGCACCCGCCCGGCCTTGGCCTGGCCGGCCAGGGCGGTCAGGGCGTTCAGCGACACCCCCGCCGCCGAGACGCCGATGGCGACATGCGGGTCTTTGACGCCGACGAGATAGAGCAGCAGGGGCACGGCCAGCACCGACCCGCCGCCGCCGAACAGGGTCAGCAGCAGGGCGACGACGCCGCCGCTGACAGCGGCGAGGCTCAGCGCCAGCAGGTCGGTGCTCATGGCGTCAGGCGACCCCAGCCGCGCTTCTGTTCCAGGGCATGACGGCCAGCAGGCGCGCCATGCCGCAGAACCCGGTGGTCCCCGCAAACAACAGGCCGGCGCCGACAAAGGCGGACAGGCCCCAGAAGGCGGGATGAACCAGCAGCCCCAGGCCCGCCCCGATCAGGATCAGCCCCCCGGCCGCCATCTGGACCTGCCGCATCAGTTCGATGGGCTTGGACCGGTCGGTGCGGATCGCCAGGCCTTGCGCCTTCCAGGCGTCCAGGCCGCCGTCCAGCACATAGGCCTGGCCCGGCACCTGGGCCGCCAGGCGATTGCAATTGACGCCGGTCCGGTTCCCGGTTCGGCAGGTGAAGATCACGTCGCGCCCGTCCGCGAGGGTGCGCGCGGACTCTTCAAAGCTGGACAGGGGCGCATGGACCGCGCCGGCGACATGTTCGCGGACGAATTCGTCCTGTTCGCGAATGTCGATCAGGACGGCGCTGTTTTCGGTCAGGCGGCGCGAGACCTCGGCGGGGGACAAGGGGGTCAGGACGGTCATCAGGCTCATTCCTTTTCGGGAGCAACAGGGGGACAATAGATTTCGGCCAGGACGGCGATCACCTTCAGGACGGCCGGATCGGCGACGCGATAGAAGACGGTCGTGCCGTCGCGCCGCGTGGACACCAGGGCCTCGTCGCGCAGCTTGGCCAGATGCTGGGACAGGGCCGACTGCGACAGGCCGACCAACGGCAGCAGCTGGCCGACCGACAGTTCGCCCTCGCCCAACTGACACAGGATCATCAGCCGTTTCTCGTTGGAGAGGGCGCGCAGCATCGCCGCCGCCTCGCCTGCGCTGGCCTGGAAACGCTCAAGTCCGATGGTGTGAAGGTCGATCATGAGCCGCAATATATGAGCACTTGCTAAATTAGCAATAGCTAATATGTTGAGGCGCGAAAGGAGCCTTCCCCATGGCCCAACACCCCGAAGTTCGCGGCTTCTTCGACCCCGCGACCCATACTGTGACCTATCTGGTCAGCGACCCCGCCACCGGCATGGCGGCGATCATCGACCCGGTCCTGGATTTCGACGCCGCCTCGGCCCGCACCTCGACCCGATCCATCGACGCCGTCATGGCGGCGCTGAGTTCGGCGGGCCTGACCCTGGCCCTGACGCTCGAGACCCACGCCCATGCGGACCATCTGACGGCCGCCGCCCATCTTCGGCGCGCGACGGGCGTCTCCATCGGCATCGGCGCCCATATCACCGAGGTCCAGTCGACCTTCGCCCCCCTGTTCGGCGCCGACGACGTGCGCAGCGACGGCCGGGTGTTCGATCACCTGTATGGCGACGGCGACGTCTTCGCTCTGGGCGACCTGTCGGTCCAGGTGATCCACACGCCCGGCCACACCCCCGCCTGTATCAGCTACCGGATCGGCGACGCGGTCTTCACCGGCGACACCCTGTTCATGCCGGACTACGGCACGGCCCGCACGGACTTCCCCGGCGGCGACGCCCGCACCCTGTATCGGTCGATCCAGCGCCTGCTCGCCCTACCCGACGACACCCGCGTCTTCGTCGGCCACGACTATCTGCCGCAGGGCCGCACCGACTACCGCTTCGAAACCACCGTCGCCCAACAGCGCGCTGAAAACATCCACATAGGCGGCGGGATCTCGGAGGAGGCGTTCGTGGCCATGCGCGAAACCCGCGACGCCACCCTGGGCGCGCCCCAGCTGATCCTGCCCTCGCTCCAGGTCAACATCCGCGCCGGCGACCTCCCGCCGCCGGACGCCGGGGGCCAACGCTATCTGCGCCTGCCGCTGAACGTGATCTGAGGCCTAGGCCGACCGCTGCTTCAGCGGCGCCGTGCCGTCCGCCAGGCTCTCGGCCAGATAGACCTCGGCCTCCTGGGCGGGCAGAGCCGGCGCATAGCCGAAGCCCTGGCCGTAGTGGCACTGGGCCTCCAGCAGCAGGGCGGCCAGTTCGGCGTTCTCCACCCCTTCGGCCACGACCTCCAGCGACAGGTCGCGGCCCAGGTTGACAACCGACTTGACGATCTTGGCCGAACCCTCGTCCTTGTTCATCGTCAGCACGAAATAGCGGTCGATCTTCAGCGTATCGAACGGCAGGCGCGCCAGATACGACAGGGACGAGAAGCCGGTGCCGAAATCGTCCAGCGCCAGCGACGCCCCGACATCCTTCAGCGACTGCAGCACCTCGGCGGCGTGCGCGGTGTCGCGCATGATGTCGCCCTCGGTCACTTCCAGCTTCAGCGCCCCCTTGGGCAGGCCGCTTTCCTTGATGATCCGCGCCACATCCTCGCACAGGTGCGGGCGTTCGATCTCGCCGACCGACAGGTTGACGCTGCAGAACATCTTGCCGGCCTGGGGATGGCGCTGGATCCATTCGGCCAGCTGCCGCGCCGACTGGGTCATCATCAGCAGGCCCAGGTCGTTCATCATGCCCAGATCGGCGGTCAGGCCCAGGAACTCGTCCGGCGGCACCAGGCCGCGACGCGGGTGGCGCCAGCGCGCCAGGGCCTCGAACCCCGCCACGGCGCCGGTCTTCAGATTGACGATCGGCTGGAAGAAGGGGGTGATCTCGCCGCGCACGAAGGCGTTCCTCAGATCCGCCTCCAGCGCCAGGCGGCTCAGGCTGTCGCTCTCCAGCGCCCGGCCATAGGCGGCCGACCCGCCGCGCCCGGCGCCCTTGGCCGATTCCACCGCCAGTTCGACCCGCCGCAGCAGTTCGGAGGCGTCCGGCGCGTCCGGCCCGCCCTCGACCACCACGGCCCCGATGGACACCGTCGGATAGATGTCGAAGCCCGCGACCCGCAGCGGCTGCTCCAGCGCCTCGCGCAGGCGATAGCTGGCGTGGGACGCGGTCTTGGGCACAATGACGGCGAACTCGTCCTCGCCGATCCGCGCCGGCGAGGTCTCCTTGGCGAAGGCCGCAGCCAGGCGCGAGCCCAGGGCCGACAGCACCAGGTCGGTCCGCTCGTGGCCCAGGGCTTCGTTCAGGCGGCGCAGACGATCGACGTCGCCGACCACGATCTCGTATTCGCCCGGCTGGGTCAGCGCCTCGCCGACCCGCGCGATAAAGGCGCGGCGATCCAGCAGACCGGTCAGCACGTCCCGGTCCGAGCCGGCGAACTTGGTCTCCAGCGCCACCACCCCGGCGGAGCGCAGCCCGTCCTCCAGCCAGACCCCCCGCCACAGGCAGGTCTCGGATCCGCGCATGCGCAGACGCACGGCGATCTCGGTCCCCTCCTCCTGCGGCTTCAGCATTTTTTCGGCCAGCGACCGGTCCTGCGGCATGGACGAGGCGACGAAGCCGGCGCCCGAACATTCCGGCGCCAAGGGCCCCAGGCCCAAAGCGCGGGTCGCCCCGGTGAAGCGCAGTTGATCCAGGGCGGGCGTCCACACCCACAGGGCCGTGTCGGCGGCCGCCAGCGCCTCAATGGCGCTCGTGGCGTCCCAGGCCAGGGATCGGGGTCGCGCGTTCAAAGCTGTCGCCCTCTCATGACGGCGTCCGACCGCCGCGATCAATCTCGTCCTCGACGAGGCCGAACAGCAGATGATCTGCCCACTCGCCGTTAATTTTCAAATAAGCTCGGGCCAAACCCTCGTTTCGAAAGCCGGATTTCTCCAGCACCCGCCGCGAGGCCTGGTTGGTCGGCAGACAGGCCGCCTCCAGCCGGTGCAGCTTCAACCGCTCGAAGGCGTAGGCGACCACCGCACGCATCGCCGCCGTCGCATGGCCGCGCCCGGCGTAGGGCTGGCCGATCCAGTAACCCAGGGTGCCCGTCTCGGCCACGCCGCGCCGCACGTTCGACAGGGTGACGGCGCCGACCAGCGTCTTGCCGCCGTCGACGAAGACGAAGAAGGGCCAGGCGTTGCCCAGCTCCATCTCCCGCCCATAGATCGACAGCCGACGCCGGAACGCCGCCTTGCTGAGGTCGTCGTCGGGCCAGGCCGGCTCCCACGGCTGAAGATAGTCGCGCGACCCGTCGCGCAGGGCGGACCAGGCCGAATAGTCGGACGCCCGCGGCGGCCTCAACAGCACGCCGTCGCCCCGGACCACCGGTCCGGCTACATCGCTCATCCAGTCCAGGAGGGCCATCGACCCGCAATCTAGCGCGCCATCGGCCGCTTGGCGACAGACGCACGGGAATCTGATCGGCGACGGCGTATTGTTTCCGGCGACGCCGGCCAAAGCCGGCCTGCCTGGTCAGGCGGCCTCGGTCTCGACCGGCATCTTGCAGATGCGGTTCAGGTCCGCGCGGATCGCGCTGCCCTGAAAGTGCGACAGCTCCGCGCTGGAATAGCCCCCGGCGGACAGGGCCTTGACGACATCGCCGGTGTTCAGACAATCGGGCGAGCGAGCGAGCTGGTAGGCGCGCTCCACAACGTGGATGCGGTTCATGGATATTGCCTTTCCGTATCCTCCAACAACGCGCGCCAAGCTGGACCGTTCCATACCCGGAAATATCCTTCTCTGCGGCCGCGCTTGCATTTGTCTCAAAGACCTGAATACATAGAGCTCGTCGATCTCTCTGCGTAACGCCCACTCTCTCTGCGAACGCACGAGTCCAGGCCGCTCCCATTCAGACCCGACAGGCCGAACGGACGTTCCCTCGGTCAACTGCTAACGGAGGTCTCAAAATGGCTACCGGCACTGTTAAATGGTTCAACCCCACCAAGGGTTACGGCTTCATCCAACCCGACGACGGCGGCAAGGACGTCTTCGTCCACATCTCGGCCGTTGAAGGCGCTGGCCTGCGCGGCCTGGATGAAAACCAAAAGGTTTCCTACGAGCTGGAACGCGACAAGCGTTCGGGCAAGGAATCCGCTGGCCAGCTGCAAACCATCGGCTGATTTCAGCTTCACAGCTGATTTGGCGACGGCGGCTCCGAAAGGAGCCGCCGTTTTCAATTGGGGTTCGGTTGGATGCCTAAAGAAGACGTTTCGAACTTCGGCTAGGGGTGGATATCGTTGAAAAAGTCGCCGGACTGATCAGCTCGCAGAGCGGCGTTTTCTCCACTTTCGTCATCCTCCGGCGAGCGTAGCGAGACCGGGGGACCCAGCGGCGCGCGGGAGCGCGAACCTGTCGCGGACTATCCCTTTCAGCATCCTGCGGCGGACGCATCGCCTTCGGCGCCGCTGGGTCCCCCGGTCCGCGCCGCCAAGAGGCGGCTTGCCGGAGGATGACGAAAGGGGAAAGAGAGCGCCAAGGTCCGCAACGGGTCGATTTCGATCATGGGCTTTGCCGCCGAAAGCAGACATCGGCGCCCACCTCACAAAGTGGTCCCGGTAGACGTCAACTACGGGTGGAAACCAAACCTTCCATAGCCGAAGGTGCCTTATGGAACCGCACGAACGAAAGCTTGCGCTTGATGCCCTCTCCGCGACCATGGTCGAGTTCCACGCGGATCAGCCCATGTTCACCCCCGATGAACTGGCCGCTCTGAGTGACCGCGATACGAAATACGTGCTTGCGGACCTCCAAGAGGCCGTACGCGGTATGAACGAGGTTGAACTTTGTTACCTCTCGTCGGCACTCGAGGGACGTGGACTAAGCCTTACGAAGCTGGTGTTGGAAAATGTGTCAATCACAGGCTCCATTACTCGGAAAAAGGTCTGGTCAGAGGCAGACCTGATTTTGCTCAGCGCGTCTCGGGAAGTTCTCCCGTCGGACGTGAGGGAGAGGCTTTCGCTCGCGTTGGGAGAATAGGTAGAGGTCCGCAATGGGTCGATAGGAGAAACGGCTTCCGCTCCGTCAATCAGACTAAGTCAACCGCCTCACGCCTTCGTCTTCTCGATCCACCCCGCGAACGCATCCGTGAACCCCTTCAGAAAGTCCCGCGTCCCGTCGTTCTTCAGCTTGCCGTGCTCGTCCAGCAGGTCGGCGACCCCGCCCAGATAAGGCTTCGGGCTGGGCCGTGCTCTTCAGCGTCGATCTCTACCGTGACGGACTGCCGCGACTTCACGGGATGGAAGGAGAATGGTCCCGTCCCAAGATTCTCAGGCGGCTTGTGAAATTCGAGTGTAGCTAGATAGCCGAGGGCGGAGACATATATTTGCGCACGGCAAGAGAACCCGGACGCGTCGTTCTTTAAGCGGCATGCGTAGATGCAGGTATCTTTAGACACATTGAACTTCAGTCGAGCCTTCGACCGCCTCACAGCGATGATCGCGACCCGATCATTGTTTGATCTTTGAAGTCCCCGAGACAGTCGGAGATGTTCAGTGAAAGCCGCCCGATCCTCTGGCCCTAGCGAATCTCCGCATGCGTTTAAGACCGCTTGCTCGTAGGCCCTCGGCTTCGTGAGGTAGCCGAGCTTGCTCGCAATCTTTTCAAACATGCAAACCGCCTTCCTATGCCCGACCGGTATGGCGAGCATGAACTTGAACGATCATTAAAGCGCGCCAAACCGAACAGCATGAGGGTTCGCAACGGGTCGAAAAGAGAAACGGCTTCCGCTCCGTCAATCAGACTAAGTCAACCGCCTCACCCCCTCGTCTTCTCGATCCACCCCGCGAACGCATCCGTGAACCCCTTCAGGAAGTCCCGCGTCCCCTCGTTCTTCAGCTTGCCGTGCTCGTCCAGCAGGTCGGCGACGCCGCCCAGATAGGCTTCGGGCTGGGTCATGGTCGGCATGTTCAGGAAGACCAGGGGCTGGCGCAGGTGGTGGTTGGCGCCGAAGGCGGCCAGGGCGCCGGGCGAGACGCTGACGATGGCGGCCGGCTTGCCCGACCAGATGCTGTGGCCATAGGGGCGCGAACCGACGTCCAGGGCGTTCTTCAGCGCCCCGGGGATCGAGCGATTGTATTCCGGCGTCACGAACAGCACGGCCTGAACCCCCGCCATCTCCGCCCGGAACCGAGCCCAGGCGGCGGGCGGCGCGTCCGTGTCCAGGTCGGGATTATACAGCGGCAGATCGCCGATCTCGACCAACTCCACCTCCAGCCCTGGCGCGGCCAGAGCCTTCATCTCCAGGCCGATGGCGCGGGAATAGGAGCCTTCTCTCAGGCTGCCGACGATCAGGGCGACGCGGACGGACATGGGGGGCGCTCCGGGGTGAGAGGGTTCAAGCGCCAGCATAACAGATCACGACGCCGGATGTTCCCTTCCCCCCCTCCCAACCCGCGCTAACCCCGCGCCTTCAACGCCGCGAACGCCGTCTTCGCGAACACCGACAGCGGCTGGGGCAGGTCGTCCAGCGCGAACCAGCCGATCTCGGACAGCTTGTCCGGCTCGGTCAGCCACGGCTCGCCGGTGAAGTCGCGCGCCAGATAGATCAGCGACACCCAGTGCTGGCGGTCCGCCGCAATGATCTCCTCCGACAGGCACAGGAATTCGACCGCGCCGATCGTCAGCCCGCTCTCCTCCTCCGCCTCGCGACGCGCGGCCTCGGCGGAGATTTCCATGTGATCGACCTTGCCGCCGACAATGTTCCAATGCCCCGCCTCGGGCGGTTTCAGCCGCTTGCACAGCAGCACCCGCCCATCGGCCCGCTGGATCACCAGTCCGCAGCCGACGCCGGGAAAATCGACGCCGGGTCGCCCCATCAGGCCTTCGGCCCCGTCGGCGCATCGACCGACGGATAGAAGGTGTAGCTCAGGGTGATCTCGCGCGCGCCCTTGGCCTCGCGATCGGTGGCCAGTTCGGGGGCGATGAAATACTGGACCGGGAACTGACGCGTCTCGCCCGCCGCCAGGGTCTGATCCTGGAAGCAGAAACACTGCAGCTTCTGGAAATAGGGGCCGGTGTATTCCGGCACGACATTGTATCCGGCCCGCACCTGGATCGGCTGGTCCGAGGTGTTGGTGACGTCGAAATAGGCCAGGCCCGTCGCCCCGACCCGCACCCTCTGGGTCGTCTGTTCGGCGCGGAAGCTCATGGGCAGGCCGCCCCGCACATTGGTGTCGAACCGCACCAGCACCGTCTGGTCCAGCACCCTGTCCGGCGCCTTGTCCGCCCGGCGCACCGTGCCGTCAAAGCCGGTGACCTGGCAGAACATCCGATAAAGCGGCACCGCCGCAAAGGCCGCGCCGGTCATCCCCATCACGCCCAGGACGCAGACGAAGGCGATCAGGTTCTTGCGGCCGGGATTGTTCATCGCGGCGCCGCCCCCGCTGGCGTCGAACCTTGCAACAGGGCGCGCTCGGCCGCCTGGTTCTGTTGCAGGCGCAGGACCGTGGTGGTGAAGACCAGGACGATGAAGGCCACCAGGGCCGCCGCGATCCAGACGTTGCGCCGTTTGCGGGCGCGCAGTTCCTCAGGGCTCAGACGCATGGCTCAGGCTCCCAGGCCGGCCACAGCCTCGACCAGGAAGGCCGAGAACAGGGCGACCAGATACAGGATCGAAAACGCGAACAGGTCACGCGCCGGTTTGGCCTGGGCCTTCACATCATACAATGCGGCCTCGCGTCCCACCGTGTCGGCCTTGTCCGGCTCGTCGCCCGCACGGGACCGGAACAGCCGCCAGGCCAAACCGAGGAAAGCCAGCCCCCCGGCGACCGACACGGCGGCATAGATCAGCCCGCCCATGCCCACCAGGGCCGGCGCCACGGCCGAGGCCACAAAGATCAGCGAATAGATCAGGATCTGCAACCGCGTGGACTTGGCCCCCCGCGCCACCGGCATCATCGGGATCCCCGCCTTGGCGTAGTCGCCGGCCGAATACAGGGCCAGGGCCCAGGAATGCGGCGGGGTCCACAGGAAGATGATCAGGAACAGCAGCCAGGCCTGCCAGGGCGCGTCGCCGGTCGCCGCCGCCCAGCCGATCACCGGCGGAAAGGCGCCCGCCGCCCCGCCGATGACGATATTCTGCGGCGTCCGACGCTTCAGCAGCAGGGTGTAGAAGCCGGCGTAATAGACGATGGTCAGGGCCAGCAGACCGGCCGCGAACCAGTTGGTGTTCATGCCCAGCAGCATGACCGAGAACAGGCTCAGGATCACGCCATAGGCCATGGCGTCATTCTTTCGCACCCGCCCCGCCGCCACCGGCCGACCGCGCGTGCGCCGCATCAGGGCGTCGGTCTCGCCCTCCAGCGCCATGTTCAGCGCCCCGGCGGCGCCTGCGCCCACCGCGATGCACAGGATGGCGATGGCGGCGACCAGCGGGTTCATCGATCCCGGCGCCATGACCAGCCCCGTCGCGGCGGTGAAGACCACCACCGACATGACGCGCGGCTTCAGCAGCTGGAAAAAGTCTTCCGGCTGGGCGGTCGAGAGGACGGGGCGATCAAGGTCTGTCGGGGTCACTATGGTCATCTTCTACACCCTCAGCCGCGGGCTTGTCCCGAGACTCGAGGTCTCAGCGAAACGAAAAGGGCCTCGAACATGACGCCCGAGGCCCTCGTCGTATATTGAGGTCCGCCGTCGCCCTCGGGACAGGCCCGAGGCCGACGGACGGGCGTTAGTGCGCGTCGTCCTTGACCACCGGCAGTTCGTTGAACTGGTGCGTCGGCGGCGGCGAGGACAGGGTCCACTCCAGGGTCGTCGCGCCCTCGCCCCACGGATTGGCCACGCCCGGCCGGCGGCGAATGGCGGCCTCGGCCAGCATGACCAGGAAGACGACCACGCCGACGATGGTGATCACATAGCCCCAGGACGAGACCTGGTTCCACAGGGTGAAGGCGTCCGGATAGTCGATATAGCGACGCGGCATGCCTTGCAGACCCAGGAAATGCTGCGGGAAGAACACCAGGTTCACGCCCACGAACATGATCCAGAAATGGGTCGCGCCCAGGAACTCGTTGTACTTCACCCCGAACATCTTCTCGAACCAGTAGTAGAAGCCCGCGAAGATGGCGAAGACGGCGCCCAGCGACAGCACATAGTGGAAGTGGGCCACGACATAATAGGTGTCGTGCAGGCTGTAATCGATGCCGGCGTTCGACAGGACCACGCCCGTCACCCCGCCGACGGTGAACAGGAAGATGAAGCCGATGGCCCACAGCATGGGGGTCTTGAAGCTGATGGACCCGCCCCACATGGTGGCGATCCAGCTGAAGATCTTCACCCCGGTCGGCACGGCGATGATCATGGTCGCGGCGATGAAATAGGCCCGCAGATTGATGCTCATCCCGACCGTGTACATGTGGTGCGCCCACACGATGAAGCCGACGAAGCCGATGGCCACCATGGCATAGGCCATGGCCAGATAGCCGAACACCGGCTTCTTCGAGAAGGTCGAGACGATGTGGCTGATGATGCCGAAGCCCGGCAGGATCAGGATATAGACCTCCGGGTGGCCGAAGAACCAGAACAGGTGCTGGTACATGACCGGATCGCCGCCGCCGGCCGGATCGAAGAAGTGGGTGCCGAAGTTGCGGTCGGTCAGCAGCATGGTGATCGCCCCCGCCAGCACCGGCAGCGACAGC
Source organism: Brevundimonas sp. SL130 (assembly GCF_026625805.1). NCBI lineage: Bacteria > Pseudomonadati > Pseudomonadota > Alphaproteobacteria > Caulobacterales > Caulobacteraceae > Brevundimonas > Brevundimonas sp. SL130. The sequence continues at coordinate 815,055 of NZ_CP113064.1, read as the reverse complement.
AGCAGCAGGAAGGCGGTGATCAGCACCGACCAGGCGAACAGCGGCATCCGGTGCAGGGTCATGCCCGGCGCCCGCATGTTCAGGATCGTGGTGATGAAGTTGATCGCCCCCAGGATCGAGCTGGCGCCCGCCACGTGCAGGGCGAAGATGGCCAGGTCGAAGGCGGGACCGACGTGGCCCGTGGTCGACAGCGGCGGATAGGCCGTCCAGCCCCCGCCGAAGCCCTTGCCCGGCCCGCCGTCGGTGAACATCGACAGCACCAGCAGCACCCAGGCCGCGACCAGCAGCCAGAAGGAGATGTTGTTCATGCGCGGGAAGGCCATGTCCGGCGCCCCGATCATGATCGGCACGAACCAGTTGCCGAAGCCGCCGATCATGGCGGGCATGACCATGAAGAAGATCATGATCAGGGCGTGGGCCGTGACGGTGGCGTTATAGCCGTGCTTGGACTGCTCCACGAGACCCAGCAGCTGGACCCCCGAACCTTCGCGGAAGATCTGGATGCCCGGCTCGGCCAGTTCCCAGCGGATCAGGCCCGACAGGGCGCCCCCGACCACGCCCGCCATGATGGCGAACATCAGATACAGGGTGCCGATGTCCTTGTGGTTGGTCGACAGGAACCAGCGGGTGAAGAAGCCCGGCTTGTGGTCGTCGTGGTGATGGGCCTCGGGCGCGTGCAGCGTGTCGCGGGTCGAGATGATTGCGTCAGCCATGGAACTGCTCGCCTCTTACTGGGCGGCCGGCGCGGCGGGGGCCGCGGCGGGAGCGGGTTGAGCGGTCGGCGTCGTCGCCGTCTGGGCGGTGGGGGCGGCGACCTCGACCTGGGCGGTGGTTGCGCCGGGCGCGGCCTCGGCCGTCTTCGGCGTCATCGACCCGCCCTTGGAAGCGATCCAGCGTTCGAACTCGGCCTGGGTCACGACATTGATCTGGATCGGCATGAAGGCGTGGTCGACGCCGCACAGTTCCGAGCACTGGCCGTAGAAGACGCCGGTGCGTTCGGCCTTGAACCAGGTCTTATTGACCCGGCCGGGCACGGCGTCGGTCTTCAGCCCGAAGGCCGGCAGGGCCACGGCGTGGATGACGTCGGATGCGGTGATCAGCAGCTGCACCGTCTTGCCGACCGGCACCACCATCGGCTCGTCCGCCGCCAGACGATAGACGGCGTGGGACAGGCCGCGCTCGCCCAGCTCGTCCTCGGGCACCATGTTGGAGATATATTCGGCCACGCCCTGGTCGGGATATTCATAGGCCCAGTTCCACTGGTTGCCCGTGACCTTCACCGTCAGATCCGGCTCGGGCATGTCGTGATAGGCGAACAGCAGCCGGAACGAGAACAGGGAGATGAAGACCAGGATCACCACCGGCAGCACGGTCCAGATCACCTCGACCGTCGTGTTGTGGCTCCAACGCGCGGGCGTCGGATTGGACTTCTTGTTGTAGCGGAACACGATCCAGGCCAGCAGGGCCAGAACCAGCAACGTAATCCCGGTAATCACCGGCATCAGCACGATATTGTGGAACCAGATGGCGTCATGCTTCAGCGGCGCGGCGCCCGGCTGCAAGTCGATGCCGCCCGGCGTGGGCTGACCCAACAGATCCTGCGCCCAGGTCGGCGCGGCCGAGAACAGCGCGATCCCGACGGCCGTAGCCCCCGCCTTCGCCCCTGCCTTCGCTCTTCCCAGGGCTCGTGTCCCCATTCCCATACGAAGTCCCTATATTGTCTTTTACAGCAGAGACTTGCGAGTGGATCGCAAGTCTTTACATGGGCATGTTGATCCACCCGGCACTTCTGTGAGTCCCTATCGGATCGCCCCTCGCTTGCCAAGCGATCCGCGCCGCCTCCGCCGCAAACTCGCCCCAAACTGACCCTCCTCGCCGAACTCCGTTGGATTAAACCTTCGTCATGTTTAAACAGGTACCTTGCGTCACAAGGTACCTTGTCGTACTCAATCTCCATCAAAGGAGACATCGAGGTGACCGAAACCATCGAGATACAGCTGAAGAAGGGGGTTCTGGGACTTTGCGTCCTGGCGCTTCTGAACCGGGCCGACAGCTACGCCTACGAGATCGCCAGCCGCCTGTCGGACGCGATCGATATGGGCGAAGGCACCATCTACCCCCTGATGCGGCGGATGCAGTCGGACGGACAGGTCGAGACCTATCTGGTCGAATCCTCGTCCGGCCCGTCCCGCAAATATTATCGCCTGACCGACGCCGGACGGACGGCCCTCGCCGCCCAGACCGTCGAATGGTCGGCCTTCACCCAAGCCGTCGACGCCGTCCTGGCCAGCGACGCAACCACAGTCCAGACGCCGGCGCCCCAGGCGGCCGACGTTCAACCGGAGGGAACGGAACAATGACGCGTGCGGAATTCATCGCCCGTCTCAGAAGCGGCCTGGTCGGATTGCCGACCGCCACGGCGGCCGACATCGTCGCCGACTATGAGACCCATTTCGCCGACGGCCTGGCCGCCGGCCGCACCGAGGCCGAGGTGGCCGCCGCCCTGGGCGATCCGGGCCGGCTGGCCCGCGAGCTGAAGGCCGAGGCCGGGATCCAGCGCTGGCGCCAGGAGAAGAACCCCTCCGCCGCCGCCGCCGCCGTCTTCGCCGTCCTGGGCCTGGGGGCCATCGACATCCTGATCCTCCTGCCCATTCTGATGGGCGTGGTCGGGACCCTGTTCGGCTTCTTCATCGCCGCCATCGCCCTGTTCATCTCGGGCGGCGGCATCATGGTGGCCGGGCCCTTCGCGGGCTTCCCCGGCGGTCCGTTCGCTGCGATCCTGATGGGGCTGGGCCTGATGGCCGGCGCCGTCTTCATCGGCGCCCTGCTGAGCATCGTCACGGTCTGGCTGATCAACGGGATCGTCTGGTACGCCCGCCTGCACTACCGCCTGTTGAAGCCGGCGCTTGAGCCCCAAGCCGAAACCCAATCCAACGTCTCGAGCACGGGAGGCTCGCTATGATCCGCACACTGTTCATCATCGCCGGCGCCGCCCTGGTGCTCTGCATCGTCACCCTGGGCGGGGCCATCGCCCTCGGCGGCCACGACCTGCAACGCCACGGCTGGGCCTGGACCATCAAGGACGACAACGGCGAAACCATCCGCTTCGAACGGGTCAAGGGCGGCGGGACCGACGATCTCGGCCCCTTCACCACCCGCACCCTGGCCTGGACCGGCGGCGAGACCCTCGACATCGAATCCAGCATCGACGTCGAATATGTCCAGGGCCCGGCCAATACCGTGGTCGTCACCGGGCCCAAGGGCCTGACCGACCGGGTCACCCTGACCGACGGCCGCCTGTCCCTGGGCGACGGCGACGAACGGGTCGTGTTCGGCTGGAACAGCGGAAACTTCTCCGCCCGGTCGGAACGCGACGAACTGCGCGTCGTCGTCACGGCGCCCAATGTCCGCCGCTTCGCCTCCAGCGGCTCCGGCGACCTGGCCATCACCGGCTATGATCAGCCCTCGATGACCCTGTCGATCTCCGGCTCGTCCGATGTCGTCGCCGCCGGCCGCACCGACGCCCTCGACATCGACATCGCCGGCTCGGGCGACGCCGATCTCCGGGCCCTGAACGCCAAGGACGCCACCGTCGACATCGCCGGCTCCGGCGACGCCGACATCGCCCCCACCGGCGACGTCCAGGTCAGCATCGCCGGCTCCGGCGACGTCTCCCTGGCCACCCGCCCGGCCAAACTGACCAGCGAAATCGCCGGTTCCGGCGACGTGTACCAGAACTGAAGACGCTCACCTCCCAGACCCTCTCCCGCTTGCGGGAGAGGGTTTTTCTCCTTCTCCCCTTGCGGGAGAAGGTGGCCCGTAGGGCCGGATGAGGGGTCGGTTCAGCGTCGGAGCAAGCTGAGCAGCGCCTTCGGTCGGAAAACCCCTCATCCGACCTCGCTCCGCTCGGCCACCTTCTCCCGCAAGGGGAGAAGGGAAAGCCGGACGCCGCACCGCGCACAATGACGCTGCCTCCACCCCAACGATTCCAACCCCTTACACAAATCTCACCCCCCGCTTCTCACCACCCCTCAAAACCCCCTCATAATACCCCCGGTCTCGTCGCTAGGAGGGCTCGTAAGGCCTGCGACCTTGCGGCGGCGGGAGCGTAGGGATCAGGGGCGGGGGTGGGATTCCCTCGCGCCGCATGACGGTGCATCGGTGGGCTCATCCCGCGCAGAAACGTCGGCGGAGGACACGGGGTTAGGAACCCGGTCGCACTCGGGACGGTCCTTCGCAGGGATCGCCGACCTGACGCAGGCCTTGGGGAAGAGGCATCACAACTGCCGCTTCAATATCCCCGGCCGGCAGAAACACCCTGCGCGCGGAGCGTCTGTCTTCGTCGAAACGGTAAAAACTAATCCATCCCGGGCGAGGCCCGGCGCTCCGTCCCGCCCTCCACACTTCGCAGCGAAAGCGCGAAGACGATCCCGCACGCCTTCACCCTGTCCCCCATTCCGGCTAAGCCATGCCCATGACCTCCGCCCCCCTTCCCGACGCCGGCGCCAACTGGGTGGATCGCCATGCGCCGGAGCGGCTGAAACCCTGGCTGAAGCTGGGCCGGTTCGACCGGCCCATCGGCGTCTGGCTGCTGCTCCTGCCCGGCTGGCAGGGCATCGTCCTGGCCCTGGCCCAGTATCGGCAGGCGCCCGGCCTCTATGATCTGTGGCTGTTCGTCGGCTTCGGCGTCGGGGCCTGTCTGATGCGCGCCGCCGGCTGCGCCTTCAACGACATCGTCGATCGCGACTTCGACGCCCAGGTCGCCCGCACCGCGCTCCGCCCCATCCCCGCCGGCCTGATCAGCGTCAAACAGGCCTGGGCCTTCGTCGTCGGTTGCAGCCTGATCAGCCTGCTGATCCTGCTGACCCTCGGTCCTGTCGCCATCGGTCTCGGCGTCGGCTCCCTCGCCCTGGTCGCCGCCTATCCCTTTATGAAGCGCATCACCTGGTGGCCCCAGGCCTGGCTGGGCATGACCTTCAACTGGGGCGCCCTGATGGGGTATTTCGCCGCTGTGACGGCGATCATCGCTATGATGGACCGGCAAGCCCTCGCTCTTTCGAGCATCCCCTGCTCCGACTGCGTCCTCGTTCGCCCCGCCCTCACGGCCATCCTTCTCTGGCTCGGCGGCGTCTTCTGGACCCTGGGCTACGACACCATCTACGCCCTTCAGGACATCGAGGACGACGCCATGGTCGGCGTCAAATCCTCCGCCCGCCGCCTGGCCTCGGCCGTCCGCCCCGGCGTCGCCGTCTTCTATGGTATCAGCCTGATCCTCGTCGCCCTGGCCGGCCTCGCCGCCGGCCTCGGCCCGCTGTTCTGGCTGGGCCTGGCCCTCTACGCCGCCCATCTGGCCCGCCAAGTCCTCCGCCTCGACCGCACCGACGGCGTCCTCGCCCTGAAACTGTTCAAGTCCAACCGCGAGGCCGGCTTCATCCTGCTGGCCGCCCTCGCCCTCGGATCCCTCGGCCTGTGAAGGAGCCCTCCATGACCTCCACCGTTCGCATCCTGCTGCTGTCCGCCGCAGTCACCGCCGCCCTTTCTGCGACCTTGGCCGCCTGCCAGCGTCGCGAGGACAAGGCCGAGGCGCCCTCGCCCGCCCCGACCGCCGCCGCCCCGGTCAATCCCGCCACGGCCGGCGCCCCGATGGGCTTCGAGTCCAAGACCCAGTACGCCAGCGTCAAACTGACCCTGCCGGACGCCATCAAGTCCAAGCCGGACCTGCACGCCCCCCTCTACGCCGCCGCCGTGCGCGATCTGCGTCAGTTCTCCGAAGGCGCCCAGGCCGACCTGTCCGAGGCCGGCGGCGGGTCCAACCCCTATGAGAAGACCATCGCCTTCGACCCCGGCGCCGAGACCGGCAAGCTGTTCAGCCTGTCCCGCACCGATTCCGAATACGCCGGCGGCGCCCACCCCAACACCAGTTTCTCGGCCGTGCTCTGGGACAAGGCGATGAAGAAACAGCTCGGCTTCGCCGATCTGTTCCGCCCCGGCGCCGACCTGTCCGGTCTGAACAAGGCCCTGTGCGACGCCGCCAACGCCGCCAAACAGGCCCGCTCTCCGGGTTCCGAAACGGCGAACCTGGACGGCAAGATGTGGGCCTGTCCCAAGGCCGTCTCCACCCCCTTCGTCCTGGCCCCCAGCACCACGCCGGGCAAGGCGGGCGGGGTGATCTTCCTGATCGGCGCCTATCAGATCGGCCCCTATTCGGACGGCCCCTACCGGATCGCCGTGCCCCAGTCGGTCTTCCGCGCCCTGCTCAACCCGGCCTACGCCGACGAGTTCGCCGGCGCGCTGGTCAAGGCCGGGGACGTGACGCCCAAAGGAGGCTGATCAATCCGCCAGGAACTGATCCACCAGCTCAGCAAACCGCTGCGGCTGGGCGAAGGCCGCAGTGACGCCGACCACGAACGACGGGGTGCAGACCGCCAGACCGAACAGAGCGGCGCGCAGGCGCGGGCGCGCCTTGAAGAAGGCGTCGAACATCGGATGTCTCCCTTGGATTTTAGGTTTGGTCCGCCGCCCTCAGGCGTGCGGGTTCTCGAAAATCTCCTCGACCGGTCGGTCGAAGGCCGCCGCGATGCGATAGGCCAGGTCCAGCGACGGATCGTGCCGCTCGGTCTCCAGGGCGATCACCGCCTGTCGCGACACGCCCAGCGCCTGGCCCAACTGCTCCTGGGTCCAGCCGCGCTCGACGCGCAGCAGTTTCAGCCGGTTCTTCATCGGCTGGTCCGGATGAAGGGCGCGGTCAGGCCGTACAGGCCCCAGAACAGGGGCACGATCAGCCAGGTCTCGATATGCGGGGCCCCGGCGAAGCTCTCGCCAAAGCCCCAGAAGGTCGCGATCGCCAGGGTCAGGCCGGCGGCGACGATAAACTGTTTCGCCGTTACGCCGCGCACGAACTCATCGCTTTCCCGCATCAAGGCCAGAACGGCCCAGATCTGGCCGATCACCGGCGCCGAAACCGCCGCCGCCAACAGCCAGGCCGCCGGCTTTCCCATCACCTCGTCAAAGGCGTCGGTCGTCATCATGGCCACGCAAATGGCCACATAGGGGATGGTGAACGCCATCATGCGAATGACGTATCGCCGGTGCGCCGGGGTGGTCGATTTTCCGAAAGACAGCATGTCCGCCTCCTTGTGTAAGGCGAACCTGACATCAGCCAAATGTCATGTCAACCTGACTTTTTGTAAGTCTAACATTACTGCGTCGCCGCGCTGTCGCCGCGACGTCAGCACCGCTACCCTGACGCCATGACCATCCCCGACCCCGCCGCCTTCATCCGCGCCAATACGCGGCTCCAGCCCGTGCCCCATGCGCCGGAGATCTCGCTCTGGCTGGCGGACGAGATCACGCCGATCTGGCGCATGACGGAGGAAGAACTGGGCGAACTGGGCTTGCCGCCGCCCTTCTGGGCCTTCGCCTGGGCCGGCGGTCAGGCGCTGAGCCGCTATCTGCTGGACAATCCGCACGAGGTGACGGGCAAGCGGGTGCTGGATTTCGCCGCCGGCTCGGGCTTGGTCGGCGTCGCCGCCATGCAGGCCGGCGCCGCCTCGGTTCTGTGCGCCGACATCGACCCCTTCTGTCAGGCCGCCGTCGCCGCCAACGCCCGGGCCAATGACGTGGCCTTGGACTTCACCGGTCAGAACCTGCTCGACAGGCCGCCGCCTGCGGTCGACGTCATCTGCGCCGGGGACATCTGCTATGAAAAACCGATGACGGAGGCGGTGCTGGCCTGGCTGGCTAAAGCCCGCACCGCCGGAACCCGCGTCCTGATCGGCGATCCGGGCCGCACCTATTTCCCCCGTTCCGGCCTGGACTTCCTGGCCGAATACAGGGTGCCCACCACGCGAGAATTGGAGGACCAGGAGATCAAGCGCGCCTCCGTTTGGGCTCTGCCCTAAGGACAATCGGCGGGGCGTCGCCGCCCCGCCGATCTCGCCCCTGGGTCTGACGTCAGGCCGCCGCCATCAGGCTGCCGGTGGCTTCCTCGGAGGCCCAGCTGCCATAGGATTCGACCTGTTTGGCCATCATGGACTCGAAGGCCGAGGTGAGTTCGGTCTTGCTGATCCCGCCGTCGCCGTCGGTGTCCACAGCCGCAAAGGTGTCGCTGATGGCTGAAGAGTCATCCTCACTCAGCGACGCCATCAACTCCTCCATGCTGATCGTGCCGTCCTCATTGGTGTCAGCGGCGTCGAAAACAGTCTCGGTCGTCTCCTCCGCCGAGGCCGGCGCCGCGCCCCCGCCGGGAGGCGGTCCCCCAGGCGGCGGCCCCATGGCCTGGAGCCCGGTCTCAAGCTCCTCGGCGCTCATCACGCCATCGCTATCAGTATCCAGCGAAGCGAAGGCGTCAGAAATTTCCGAGGTGTCGGAAACGCCGAGCGCGTCACCAATCTCAGTCAGGCTCAGCCCGCCGTCACCGTCGGAATCGAGGTCCGAGATCAGGCTGCTGATCAGATCCTGCCCCGTGGAGGCGGTCTCCTGGCTTTCGAGAAGTGCGGACATTGTGTCCGAACTAAGGCCACTTGAGGCCGAGCTTGCCTGGGGCGGGGCGGGCGGCGGTGGGGACGAGGATGTCCCCTGACTGGGGCTGAACAGCCCCTCGCTAGGCGAAGTTTGCCCAGTGGATTCGGCGCTCTGGGTCTGAAACAGGCCGCGTAGGGCCTGTAGCGACAGACCGGCAGAGGCCGAGGATGCGGAAGATACCGACATTCCTGACTCCTGATCGGAGGCGACGGAGTCCCACCCGACCTAAGGCCGCGCGTCCCGCCACGAACGACCCTGCAAGATCTATTGTAAACTTCCCGCAAAGAGCTGTTTTATATCGCTTATTTCAATTTTGCAACAAACTCGGAGCGCCGCTTGGCGTGGGGCGAGCTTCTCCCCATCTGAAGTCTCATGAGATGTCTAGCGCCCATTCTAGCTCTGATCGCCTCGGGTTGGGCTTCTGCGACCCTAGGTCAGACGCCACCCTATGCCTGGCCTCCCCGGCCATCGGCGACGACACCTTGCAGCGCCGCAGGGGTGCGCGGGTCTCTCCCGAGAGCTTCACCCACGGCTTCTCAGCCCAGAGGGTTGCATGGTTGCCGCGCTGCTATCAGTCATGCACCCCCGCCGCCTGCGACACCTTCAGCGAAAGCTGAACCTTTACGGGGTTTCAATCCCACGTCGCAAATGTCACTCATGAATGAGACGCCGACCGCCTCCCCGCCGCCTCGGCCCCTATGACCACCCCACTGTTCAGACGGATGGACTCCGCATGCATGCTCGCGCCGGCCAACAGGCCCTCCCGGAAGACCTGATCGATCTCAACGCCCTGCTCGGCGCCTATGATTCAGGGCGGCCCGACATGGCCGATCCCGCTCAACGGGTCGCATTCGGCACCTCAGGCCATCGCGGATCCAGCCTGGACGGCGCCTTCAATCAGGCTCACATCCTGGCCATCGCGCAATCCATCGCTGAGTACCGGGCCGCGCAGGGGATCACCGGGCCCTTGTTCGTGGGGCGCGATACACATGGGCTTTCCGAACCTGCCTGGCGCACGACGCTGGAGGTGCTGATCGCCAACGGCGTCGAGGTGCTGATCGATTCCCGCGACGGCTTCACCCCGACCCCCGCCGTCTCGCACGCCATCCTGACCTACAACCGCGCCAACGCGCGTCAGGCCGACGGAATTCTGATCACCCCGTCGCACAACCCCCCCCGCGACGGCGGCATTAAGTACAACCCCCCCTCGGGCGGTCCGGCCGGGAGCGACGCCACCTCCGCCATCGCCGCGCGCGCCAACCAACTGATCGAGGGCGGCCTGGTCGATGTGAAGCGCGTCCCGTTCGAAAAGGCCTATGCTGCGGCGGGTCGGTTTGACTTCCTGTCCGCCTATATCGACGACCTGCCCAGCGTGTTGGACCTGGACGCCATTCGCGACGCCGGCGTGCGCATCGGCGCCGATCCCCTGGGTGGCGCGGCCGTCGCCTACTGGGGCGAGGTCGCCGACCGGCACCGTCTGAATCTGACCGTGGTCAATGACGCCGTGGATCCGCGCTGGGCCTTCATGCCGTTGGACGCCGACGGCAAGATCCGGATGGACTGTTCGTCGCCCAGCGCCATGGCCAATCTGATCCGGATGATGCAGGGCGGATCGGCCTATGACGTGGCTTTCGGCAATGACGCCGACGCCGATCGCCACGGCATTGTCACGCCCGACGGCGGGCTGATGAACCCCAATCATTTCCTGGCGGTCAGCATCGCCTACCTGTTCGCCAACCGGCCAGGCTGGGGCGCGGACGTGGCCGTGGGCAAGACCCTGGTGTCCTCTTCGATGATCGACCGCGTCGTCGCCGGCCTGGGCCGCCGCCTGTTGGAGGTGCCGGTCGGGTTCAAGCATTTCGTGCCCGGCCTGCTGGACGGAACCGTCGGGTTCGGCGGCGAGGAATCGGCCGGCGCCTCCTTCCTGCGCCGCGACGGCGCCGTCTGGTCCACCGACAAGGACGGGCTTCTGCTCTGCCTGCTCGCCGCCGAGATCCAGGCCCGCACGGGCCAGAGCGCCAGCCAGCTTTACGCCGGCCTGACCGGCCAGTACGGCGCCCCCGCCTATGCTCGGATCGACGCCCCGGCCGACCGCGCCCAGAAGGCGCGTCTGGCGGCTCTCAGCCCTGCCGACGTCACCGCCCAGACCCTGGCCGGCCAGCCGATCGTCGACATCATGACCAAGGCCAGCGGCAACGGCGAGGCCATCGGCGGGCTGAAGGTCGTCACCGCCGACGCCTGGTTCGCCGCCCGTCCGTCGGGCACCGAGGACGTCTACAAGATCTACGCCGAATCCTTCCTCGGCGCGGACCATCTGGTCCAGGTGCAGACCGAGGCCAAGACCGTGGTGGCGGCCGCCCTGGCAAGCTAGGCATCCGGCGCGCCCGCCCAGGCCACAGCGCGTCGGCTTGACTTTGTGCGGATAAGCGCCCATTTGCGCTGCGTCGCACAATCGCGATCTCCGGCGTCTCCAGCGCGTGTGGGTCCTTTTCGGACCTGTCTGTAGAAGCCGCCGGCCCCTCAAGTTCATTCGCTGCCCGGACACGCGGGGCGGCGCCCGATCCACCCCGCAGGCTTCATTCCGAAGCCCGGCCGGGACTGGCGGTGCGCGGCCCTAAGGCGTCATGCCATGGCTGAAAGCGCTCTGCCGCACGCGAAAGACACTGCTGTGAGCACCACATTCGAATCCATGGGCCTGAACAAGGCCCTTCTCCAAGCCCTGACCTCGGAAGGCTACACCAAGCCGACCCCGATCCAGGAAAAGGCCATCCCCGACGTCATGCTGGGCAAGGACCTGCTGGGCATCGCCCAGACCGGCACCGGCAAGACCGCCGCCTTCGCCCTGCCGATCCTGCACCGCCTGGCCGAGAACCGCACTCCGCCGGTGCCGCGCACCACGCGGGTTCTGGTTCTAAGCCCCACGCGCGAACTGGCCACCCAGATCGGCGACAGCTTCAAGGCCTATGGCGCCCACCTGGGCTTCCGGGTCGCCGTCATCTTCGGCGGCGTTAAGTACGGCGGCCAGGAACGCGCCCTGCAACAGGGCCTCGACATCCTGGTCGCGGCGCCCGGCCGTCTGCTGGACCATATCCAGCAGAAGACGCTCGACCTGTCGCAGACCGAAATCTTCGTGCTGGACGAGGCCGACCAGATGCTGGACCTGGGCTTCATTAAGCCGATCCGCCAGATCGTCGCCAAGATGCCGGCCCGCCGCCAGAACCTGTTCTTCTCGGCGACCATGCCGAGCGAGATCGGCAAGCTGGCGGGTGAACTGCTGAAGGATCCGGTCAAGGTCCAGGTCACGCCGCAGTCGACCACAGTGCAGCGCATCAACCAGTCGGTGATCTACGTCGAACAGGGCCGCAAGCGCGCCCTGCTGACCGACATGTTCAGCGATCCCGCCTATACGCGCTGCCTGGTCTTCACCAAGACCAAGCACGGCGCCGACAAGGTCGCGGCCTATCTGGAAGCGGGCGGCGTCGAGGCCGGCGCCATCCACGGCAACAAGAGCCAGCCCCAGCGTGAGCGCACGCTGGAAGCCTTCAAAAAGGGCAAGCTGCGCGTCCTGGTCGCCACCGACATCGCCGCGCGCGGCATCGATGTGGACGGCGTCTCGCACGTCGTGAACTTCGAACTGCCCTTCGTGCCGGAAGCCTATGTGCACCGCATCGGCCGGACGGCCCGCGCGGGCGCCGACGGCACCGCCATCAGCTTCGTCGCCGGCGACGAGATGAAGCTGCTGAAGGATATCGAAAAGGTCACCCGCCAGAAGATCCCGGCCATCGACCGTCGCAACGACAAGGCCCTGGGCCAACTGGACGCCACCATCATGGCGACCGGCGTTGGCAAGAAGGCGACCATGCCGGAACGCGAAGGCGGCGACCGGGGCGAAGGCGGCCGTGGTGAAGGTCGGGGTGGTCGTGGACGCAGCCGCGTCCCGCATCGCGACGGCGTGCGCCCTGAAGGCGGCGGCCAGCCGCACCGTCAGCGTCGCAACCGTCCCGGCGAGACCCCGGCGGCCCCGCGTCCCGAACGCGCCTACAACCCCCTGGCCGGCGAGCGCGTGCCGTCAATCAACGACAACGCCAAGCCGGCGGAAGGCGAAATGAAGCGCCGTCCCCGTCGTCGCCCGTCGAACGGCGGCAAGGGCTATAGCGGCGGCGCCGCCAAGGCCTGACCCCCAACGCGTTTACCCAGTGCGAAATCAGCTGAGTTGGACCCCGTCCAACTCAGCTGAGATTTCCCTATTCGCGCAGGCCGAACAGGATGATCCCGGCCCCGATCAGGCAAACCGCGCCGCCGATCAAGTCCCAGCGGTCGGGGGGCGTCTTTTCGACCACCGACATCCAGACCAGAGACGCGCAGATATAGACCCCGCCATAGGCCGCAAAGGCCCGGCCCGCCGCGTCGCTGGGGGCCAGGGTCAGCAGTCCGGCGAAGACGATCAGACAGATCACGCCCGGGGCCAGCCACAGCGGCGAGCGGTCCAGCTTCAGCCAGGCCCAGAAGGCGAAACAGCCGGCGATCTCCGCCAGCGCTGCGAGCGGGTATATGAGAGCCGGTTTCATGCGGGCTTCTTATGCCGCCTTTTCCAACGCCGTCATCCTTGTCTGTTGACGGGATTGGGATGACCGACGCCTGATGGTTGATCCCACCCCTTTCCGCCCCCATCTTCATCTGTGACCGGGAGCCTTGCCGATTGCGGGAGGCCGACGGTCGGTCGCTTTGCAGAGGACCCAGATGACGACGACCCGCACCATTCTTTTCGACAGCCCCTTCCTGCTGGGCTTCGACCATACCCGCACCCTGATCGACCGCGCCGCAAAGGCCGCAGCCGAAAGCTATCCGCCCTATAACGTCGAACAGATCGGCGATGCGGGCGTGCGAATCAGCCTGGCCGTCGCCGGGTTCGCACCCGATGAACTGGCCATCACTCTGGAAGGGCGGCAACTGACCATCGCCGGCAAGCGCGACGACGCGGCCAAGGGCGAACAGGCCTTCCTGCATCGCGGCATCGCAGCCCGCGGCTTCGTCCGCAGCTTTGTCCTGGCCGACGGACTTGAGGTCCAGGGCGCCCGGTTGGAGCATGGTCTTCTGCACGTCGACCTGATCCGCCCCGAGGCCGAGCGTCAGGTGCGGCGGATTCCCATCACGGCGGGCTGAAAAGCGCGACTGTCCGAACCGCCCGGCGATCCGGGCGTTGTAAATTTCAAGGAGGCGGTCCTAATGACGCCGATGATGACCAAGGAAGACTTTGCAGGAATGGGCGCGCCCGATCTCGTCTATGTGCGCGAGGTGAAGGCGGCCGACCTGCTGGAAGAAGCGGTCGAGATGAAGGACATCGCCTTCGCCCCCAATCAATCGCTGTACGCCGTCCACAGCGCCGATGGAGAGCGGTTGGCGGTGATGCTTGACCGCGAGACGGCCTTCGCCGCCGCCGTGGCCCATGAGCTGGAGCCGGTTTCAGTTCACTGAGGCGGTGGGTCAGGCCGCCGTGGCGGGGGCCTGATCCTTGACGAACAGAGCCTTGATCGCGTCAACCGTCTGCGCCTGACGCAGTTGCTCGCGGAGTTCGGGCGAGCGGAGAGCCCGGGAGACGGCGGCCAGGGCGCGCAGATGTTCGGCGCCGTCCTTGGGCGGAGCGAACAGGGCCAGCAGCAGATCGACCGGACGATCGTCGACCGAATCGTAGGCGACGGGCGAATCCAGGCGAACGAAGACGGCCGTGACCCGGTCAATCTCGGTCAGACGGGCGTGGGGCACGGCGACGCCGGAACCCAGGCCGGTCGAACCCAGGGCCTCGCGTTCAAGCAGGGCTTCGAAAATACGACCCTGATCGATGCCCAGGGCCATGGACGCGGCTTCGGCGACGGCGTGAAGCGCCTGTCGCTTGGAAGAGGCGCCGCCGCGCAGCACCACGCCGTTCGGCGCAAGCAGATCTGCGATGTCCATGGTAGCCCAACTCTAGATAAGCGACTGGGGGTCGCGGGCGCCCCTTTAGAGGCTCCCGCGACAAAGTCAAACTGAGCCGTTAACCTAGTGCCCGTTCGTCTTCTTGGTGCGCTCCGGATCGATCCAGCCGACGTTGCCGTCGGGCCGGCGGTAAACCACCGCGAGGCCGCCGTGGGCGGCGTTGCGGAAGAGGACGACCGGATAGCCGGTCATGTCCAGCTCGAGCACCGCGCGACCGACCGTGATGGTGCGGATCTCGTGCTCGGTCTCGGCGATGACCATGCCCACCGGGGGCGGACCGTCGTTGTCGCCGGTGTCGCCGAAGACGTCGTCCTCGACGCTGTCGGGATCCCGCAGCACGATGCTGCGAGCGACTTCGCGGGCGGCGTTTTCAGTCTTTTCAGGCGACAGGCCCTTGGGCCCGATGTGGTGATCCTTGAGCCGGCGCTTGTAGCGACGGACGCGCTTTTCGAGCCGGTCCAGCGCCTCGGTGAAGGCCGAATGGGCGTCGCCGCCCATGCCGGTCGTCACCAGGGTCTGGCCCGACGCGAGGCGGACCCAACAGTCCACCTTGAAGTTGTGGCCGTCTTTCGACACCACGACCTCGGCGTCGTCACCGCCGCGGGCGAAGTATTTTCCGACCCCGTCTTCGAGTTCCTGGGAGATGCGCGAGCCTAACGCTTCGCCGACATCCACTTGCTTGCCGCTGACTTGGACTTGCATACGGATAGAACGCTCCCGCTCTCATTTGGTGTCAATCGAGATCACCGATTTGTGGTCACGCTTCAGGCGGTCTTAAGCATCCTGCGGCGTTCGACCGAGGATGGAATCCTCAAGGCTTCCCGATACTTGGCGACCGTCCTACGGGCTATATCTATGCCCGTCTCCTTAAGGATTTCGACGATCCGATCATCGGACAAAACGTCGCCGTCCACGCCCTCTCCATCGATCATCGCCTTGATCCGGTGACGGACGGCTTCGGCCGAATGGGTCGAGGCGCCGTCCACCGACTGGATGGCGGCGGTGAAGAAGAATTTCAGCTCGAACACCCCGCGCGGGGTCGAGACATATTTGTTCGAGGTGACGCGGCTGACCGTCGATTCGTGCATGCCGATGGCGTCGGCGACGGTCTTCAGATTCAGCGGCCGGAGGAATTCGACGCCGAAGGCCAGGAAGGCGTCCTGCTGGCGCACGATCTCGGACGAGACCTTCAGAATGGTCTTGGCCCGCTGGTCCAGCGACTTGACCAGCCAGCTGGCCTGGGCGGCGCAGTCGGCGACGAAGGTCTTTTCGGTGTCGGACCGGGCGCCGGCCTGGACCAGGCCGTGATAGCGTTTGTCGATCAACAGACGCGGCAGGGTGTCGGCGTTCAGCTCGACCCGCCAGCCGCCGGCCGGATCGGGCCGGACATGGACGTCGGGCACCACGGTCTGGGCCGGTTCGCCGCCGAAACCGGCGCCGGGGCGCGGGGTCAGGGCCTTCAGCTCCGAGATCATCTCGGTCAGATCCTCGGCGTCGACGCCGCAAACCTTCTTCAGGCCGGCCAGGTCGCGCCGGGCCAGCAGGTCCAGATTGTCGAGCAGGGCGCCCATGGCCGGGTCGAACCGATTGCGCTCGATCAGTTGCAGCTTCAGGCATTCGGGCACCGAACGGGCCATGATCCCGGTCGGCTCGAACCCCTGGCAGACGGCGACGACCGCCTCGATCCGATCCAGGCCGACGCCGAGGCGATCCGCGAACTCGGCCATTTCGCCGCGCAGATAGCCGCCCTCGTCGGTGGAGTCGATCAGGGTCAGGGCGATGGCGTGGTCGGCAGGCGACAGGCCGGCCGAGGAGGCCTGGGCCTGAAGATGCTCCCACAGGGTCAGCTCGTGGGCGTCGGGCCGTTCGCCGTCGCCTTCGAAGACCTGGCCGCCCTTGCCGGCGCTGGACCAGTCGGACAGACCGGGCTGGGCCTCGTCGGTCATGCGGTCGCTGGTGCGTTCGCCGGGGGCGGCGTCGCCGTAGACGTCGTCGGACCCGGCGTCCATCGAGGCGACGGAATCCTGGCCGACCCCGTCGCCGAAGGACATTTCGCCGTCGGACGCCGCATCGGACATCTTCTCCGGGGCCTCGGGTCCATCGCCTTCCGGCTCGTCGCGTTGCAGCAGGGGATTGCGCTCCAGCTCGGCCTCGACGAACTCCTCAAGCTCGAGGTTCGACAGTTGCAGCAGCTTGATCGCCTGCTGCAGCTGGGGCGTGATGACCAGCCCCTGCCCCTGTCTGATCTCTAGACGTTGCCCGATCACGTTCGAAAATCCCCTCCGCGCGCCGAACTGGCCCGGAACTTGCTGTGCAGAATGGCGGCCTATTGGTTAACGCCCGACAAATATCGGAACACGGGTGTGCAGAAGCCCCCTCGCGCCTCAGCTGCGAAGTTGGAGGCCCATCGCGAGTGGAGGGCGGGACGGAGCGCCGGGCCTCGCCCGGGATGGATTAGTTTTTACCGTTTCGACGAAGACAGACGCTCCGCGCGCAGGGTGTTTCTGCCGGCCGGGGATATTGAAGCGGCAGTTGTGATGCCTCTTCCCCAAGGCCAGCGTCAGGTCGGCGATCCCTGCGAAGGACCGTCCCGAGTGCGACCGGGTTCCTAACCCCGTGTCCTCCGCCGACGTTTCTGCGCGGGATGAGCCCACCGATGCACCGTCATGCGGCGCGAGGGAATCCCACCCCCGCCCCTGATCCCTACGCTCCCGCCGCCGCAAGGTCGCAGGCCTTACGAGCCCTCCTAGCGACGAGACCGGGGGTATTATGCGGGGGTTTTGAGGGGTGGTGAGAAGCGGGGGGCGAGATTTTGTTAGGGCGTTGAATTCTTTGATAGGGAGGCAGCGTCATTGTGCGCGCTGGCTCACCTCTCCGCGCGCGAAGGCGCGTGGGGAGGACCGGTCGCGTAGCGACCAGGCGGGGGCGACTCCGACGGCGGTGATGACCGGGCCAGCGTCTGAGACCGAGTCGCCCCCTCCTGGCGCTCGCTGACGCTCCCGCCTGTCCTCCCCGCCGGCCTTCGCCGACGGGGAGGTGGATGTGGCGATCACAGACCTTCCCCCGCTTGCGGGGGAAGTGTCAGGCCGTGGCGCGCAGCGACACGCCTGACGATGGGGGAAGTCTTTTTTTGGCGACACTCCCCCCTCCGAGCCTGGTCCGCTGCGCGGACGCCGGCCCACCTCCCCCGCAAGCGGGGGAGGGTCTGAGGAGCAAGTCACCTCTCCGCGCGCGAAGGCGCGGGGGGAGGTGAGCTTGTCAGGCGTAGTTTTCGCCCAGGTAGACGCGGCGGACCTCGGGGTCGTTGACGGCTTCGTCGGCCGTGCCTTCGAACAGGACCGAGCCGCCCGAGATGATCGAGACGCGGTCGGTGATGTCCAGGGTCTCGCGGACATTGTGGTCGGTGATCAGGACGCCGATGCCCTGGCTGGCCAGATAGCGGATGACCGAACGGATGTCGGCGATGGCCAGGGGATCGATGCCGGCGAAGGGTTCGTCCAGCAGGATGAAGGAGGGCCGGCCGGCCAGGGCGCGGGCGATCTCGACCCGGCGACGTTCGCCGCCCGACAGGCCGGTGGCCGGGGCGTGACGCAGATGGTCGATGTGAAGTTCGTTCAACAGGCGGTCGGTCTCGGCCTCCAGCTGATCGCGCGGATGGTTGAGCTCGACCACCGCCTTGATGTTCTGCTCGACCGTCATGCCGCGGAAGATCGAGGCCTCCTGGGCCAGATAGCCCAGGCCCATGCGGCTGCGCTGGTACATGGGCTGGCCGGTGATGTCCTCGCCGTCCAGCCAGATCGTCCCGGAATCCGGCGGGATCAGGCCGGTGATCATGTAGAAACAGGTGGTCTTGCCGGCGCCGTTAGGGCCGAGCAGGCCCGCGACCTCGCCGCGCTGGACCGTCAGGGAGACGTCGCGCACGACCTGGCGCTGGCCGAAGGCGCGGGCGATGTTGCGGACCCGCAGTCCTTTTTCGGCAGCCGGAACCGCCGGCGCGGGCTTTGCCGCAGGCCGGTCAGACAGGTTCAGGGCGGAGAGTTCCTTGCGGGCCAAATCTTGGATCCGTGCTCAGCTGACCGGGGCCTGAGCCTCAGTTGGTTCCGTCGGGATAGAAGACGCCCTGGATACGGCTGCCGGCGCCGGCGCCGCGCGGGGCGCCCGACATGGTCGCTGCGTCGGTGTTGACGTTATAGGTCAGCCGACCGCCGGTCAGGACGTTCTTGCCCTGGTTCAAGATGACATTGCCGGTCACGACCAGCTCGCCGTTCGACAGGGTATAGACGGCGTGGTCGCCGCGCATCGTCTGGGTCGGGGTGACGAAATAGACGGTTCCGGTGGCCTCGACCCGCGTGAACTGGCCCTGGGCGTCGCGGAAGGCGGTGATGGCCTCGGCCCGCAGACGGTTCTGGCCCTGGGTGATTTCGGCGCGTCCGCGCAGGCTGATGCGATCCACGCCCTGTTCGCCGTCATCCGCCCCGAAGGCGATCGGCTGGTTGGAGGTGGTGCGCGCGCTTTGGGCGTCGCCCACGGCCGGCAGGGCCAGCAGGGTCAGGGCCGCCAGAGCCGCGACGCTTCGGGCGTATTGGGTTTTCAATGTCATCGCCGTCATTCGCCTGATCCCGAGGGATTGATGGTGCCGCTGATCTTGGTGTCGCCAGAGCCCTTGAACACCACGCGCTCGCCCTGATCATAGATCGCATAGGACGAAGCGCTGATGGTTCCAATAGGGCCCGCGCCCTGAACGCCCCGTGAACCCGTGATGATTCCGGTCGAGGTGTCGACCACGGCCTCGGGCGTGGTCAGGACGAAGCCGGAGCCGCCGTCCGAAATCCGCACGTTCGGACCGATGGTCACGGTCTTGGCCTGTTCGTCATAGGTGCCGCCATCGGCGGTCATTTCGGTGACCCTGCGGCCGCCCAGGTTCAGCTTCAGCGCCGGGCCGACCAGGCGGAAATGGCCGGTGGAGGGATCGCGGATCGCGCCCTGGGCGCCGACGGTGAAGGCGCGGCCTTGCGCGTCCTGGCCGTGGAACAGGGGCTTGTCCAGGCGGATCTCCTGGCCCTGACTGGCCTTGCGCTCGACCCCCGACATGACGGTGCGGAACACGGTCCAGGTCAGGACACCGCCCGCCAGCATCAGGATGATGATGGGCAGGACGCGGCGGAACAGCTTGACCCGCCGCGAATGCGCCCGCCAGCGCGCGCCGGCCAGGACCACCCGCGCCTCGTCGGCGGCGTCGCCTTTATGACCGGTCGGATCGCGGGGGGCGGTCACGGGATCAGCTGTGGGCGAATATGTCGATCTCGTCCCAACCGGCGAGATCGAGCGCCGAACGGTCCGGCAGGAAGTCGAAGCAGCGGGCCGCCAGTTCGGTGCGGCCTTCGCGCGCCAGCATCATGTCGAGCTTGGCGCGGGCGGCGTGCAGATAGAGGACGTCCGAGGCGGCGTAGTCCAGCTGGGCCTGGGTCAGTTCGGCCGCGCCCCAGTCGGACGACTGCTGGGCCTTGGACAGGTCGACGCCGACCGTCTCGCGCACCACGTCCTTGAGGCCGTGGCGGTCGGTATAGGTGCGGGCCAGTTTGGAGGCGATCTTGGTGCAATAGACCGGCCGCGTCTCGACCCCCAGGTGCAGCAGGAACATGCCGATGTCGAAGCGGCCGAAATGGAAGATCTTGGTCACCGCCGGATCGGTCAGCAGACGCTTCAGATTGGGGCAGTCGTAGGCGGGGCGGTTCAGGCGCACGACATGGGCGTTTCCGTCGCCGGACGACAGCTGGACCACGCACAGGGGGTCGCGGCGGAAGCGCAGGCCCATGGTCTCGGAATCGATGGCGACGTCGGACCCCAGGTCCAGGTCGTCGGGCAGGTCGCCCTCGTGCAGGTAAACGGTCATGGTCTGGTTCTTACACGGCTGGGGGACAGGACGAAACGGCTTACAGCGAGACGGACGGGCCTCAAGCAGACGCCGTCCGCATTCACAAAACGGCCTCAAGCAGTCGAGCGCCGCGCGCGAGGCGATAGGCCCCAAAACGAAAATAGCCTCAAGCAGTCGAGCGCCGCGCGCGAGGCGGTAGGCCCAAAAAGCAAACGGCGCCGTGTCCGAAAACACGACGCCGTTCATAATATGGTGCCCAGAAGAGGACTCGAACCTCCACGGCCGTTAAGCCACTGGCACCTGAAGCCAGCGCGTCTACCAATTCCGCCATCTGGGCCCCGTCGGCAGCGCCTTGCGGCGTTTCCATCGGGAAGGCGCGGACCTCTAAGGGAGGGTCCGGGCGGGGTCAACAGGGATTTTTCGTCGGAGGTCGGTTTTATTTCGCAAGCGCGGCCAAAGGCCCCGGCGGGTGGCCATTCGGCGGGTCCGCGCCTAGGGTGGCTTTTGTTTTCCGCGCCTTCTCCCTCCCCTTGATCGGTGCGCCCGTGATTCTGACCGTCCTTCGCGGCGGCGCCGTCCTGGCGCTGCTGGCCCTGTTCGTCGCCATGCTCGGCCCCTTCCAGGGGGCCGAGGAGGGTATCGGCCTGAGCGACAAGCCGGCGCACGCCATCGGCTTCTTCATCATCACCGTCTGCCTGACCCTGATCGCGCCCAGCCTGGGGATCTGGCGCACCGCCCTGCTGGCCCTGGCCCTGGGCGCAGGCGTCGAGGCGGTTCAGGGGCTCAGCGGACGGTCGGCCAATCTGTTCGACCTGATGGCGGACGGGGTGGGCGTGGCGGCGGCCAGCGCCCTGCGCGCCTGGGCCGAGCGGGCGAGACCGGACCTGTTTTCGGCGCGTTAAGCCTGTTCGCTTACCCCGCTTTGAGGCCTGCCCCCTATGGATGGGGCATGGCGGACGCGTCCCTGACATCCCCGACGACAGAGCGTCGCTCCTGCCCGCGCGCGGCCTATCGCAAGCGGCGGCGGCGGCGCGAGCGGGTGCATATGTTCGGCCAGCTGGTCGATCTGGTGAAGCCCGAAGAAGTGCTGCACCATGTTCAGGACGCCGTGGCCGAGGGCCGCAAGAGCCTGATCGCCAACCATAATCTGCACAGCCTGTATCTGATCCAGAAACAGCCGGAGCTGCGGGCCTTCTATGACAAGGCCGAGCTGATCGAGGTCGATTCGACGCCGATGATCTGGTTCTCGCGGGCCCTGGGCCTGCACAGCCGGGGCTTTCACCGCTGCACCTATCTGGACTGGCGCGACTATTTCTGGAGCGTGGCCGACCGCAAGGGATGGCGCGTCATGTCGGTCGGCGGCGAACCGGGCGTGGGCGAAGAGGCGGCGCGACGCCTGGGCGCCCGCTATCCCAAGACCGAGATCCGCACCCGCCACGGCTTTTTCGACGCTACGCCCGGCTCGGCCGACAACGCCGAGATCGTCGCCGAGATCCAGGCGTTCAAGCCGCATATCCTGTTCGTCGGCATGGGCATGCCGCGTCAGGAGCTGTGGACCCTGGCGGTGTTCGACGCCCTGCCCGACTGCGTGATCTTCTCGGTCGGCGCGGCCTTCGACTATGAGGCCGGAACCCAGACGCCGGCGCCCCGCTGGATGGGCCGGGCCGGGGTCGAATGGGCCTATCGGCTGGTGCAGAACCCGCGTCGGCTGTTCACCCGCTATTGCGTCGAACCCTGGGCCCTGATCCCTCTGGCGATCCGCGACCTGCGCGCGGCGCGGCGTCGCATGGTCGGCAAGACGGCCCGGCGGAGCGAGGACTTCGGCGCCCCGCCCGTCGATAATTTTCCGCGCGGCGCCTGATAGATATTCCTACTTGTTGAATAGGAATTTATGGCCACGATCGAACCCCTTCGCCGCCCGGCCTGTTAAGGGCGGAGCGCCTCCGCAGGGAGGCTCGAACCGGGAGCGCAGATGCCGCACGACCAGGGACCGCATGTCGCCATCGTCGGCGCGGGCTTCAGCGGCCTGCTCACGGCGATCCAATTGCTGAGACACTGCCCAGCGATTCGGGTGAGCCTGATCGAACGGCGCGCCGCCTTCGGGCCCGGCGTCGCCTATGACACCGGCAACCCCGGCCATCTGCTGAACGTCCGCCTGGACAATATGAGCGCCTTTCCCGATCAGCCGGGACATCTGGCCGACTGGCTGGCGGAACAGCCGACGTGGCGCGCGCAGGACGGGTTCATCACCCGCGGCATGTACGGCGACTATCTACGCCATCTTCTGGACGAGGCCCGCGATGGAGCGGCGGAGCGGCTGACCCTGGTCCGGGGCGAGGCGCGGTCGATCGAGGCTGAAGCGGCGGGCTGGCGCATCGTCGTCGGCGATCAGGTCGTGACGGCCGACGCCGTGATCCTGGCTCTGGGCAATCTGGAGCCGGCCTCGCCGTCGGGGATCGATGCGGCGGTCCTGGCCTCGTCGGCCTATGTCGACAATCCCTGGCGGATCGACGTCGAGCGCATCGGCGCGGCGCGGAGCATACTGGTGATCGGGTCCGGCCTGACCATGGTGGACGCGGTGTTGACCCTGCGACGCACGGGGCGGCGTTTCACGGCCCTGTCGCGCCACGGCCTGCTGCCGCGCGGCCACGCCACGGTCCCGCCGCAGCCCTTCTCTGGCGAATTCTCGGGCGGCCCCGCCGAGGTTCTGGGCCAGGTGCGGGACGCGACCCGGACCCACGACTGGCGGGCGGTGTTCGACCGGCTGAGACAGAACGCGCGAATCTTGTGGCGCGGCTGGACGCCTGAGCAGAAGCGACGCTTCCTGCGCCACCTGCGCCCCGTATGGGACGTGCATCGTCACCGGATGTCGCCGGGAACGGCGCGAGAGATCGCGTCCCTGTTGGCCTCGGGCGAACTGACGGTGCTGGCGGGCAAGCTGACCGGCGCGGTGCTCGACGGCGGGACGGTCGAGGCGTCCTGGCGTCCGCGCCATCGTCGGCGGCCAATCCGCGACCGGTTCGATCTGGTGATCAACTGCACCGGCCCCCTGGGGGTGATCCAGCATAGCGCCGAGCCGGTCATCCGCGACCTGTTGGCCAAGGGATATGGCCGGCCCGATCCCCTGGGCCTGGGCCTGGAGGTCGATGAGGCGGGGCGGCTGACAAACGCCGCCGGCGAACCGGCGGCGGGCCTTTACGCCATAGGACCGATGACGCGCGGCGCCTTCTGGGAAATGACGGCGGTCCCCGACCTGCGGGGCCAGGCCCGCGACCTGGCCGCCACCTTGACCGCAGGCTTGGCGCAGTCCGCGCCGCTTTAGGACGGTGCGGCGATCCGGGAGCGGCGGCGAGACTGAGATTCGCCCGGCGTGGTCGTCAGCGGATTCTCCACGGTCGGGCGGGCCGTCGCCGCCGTCGGCGGGGGCGGAGCGCTGGAGACCGGCGCTATCGCAGGCTTTGGCGTGACCGGGGCCTGAACAGGCGGCGCCGCGATTGAGGGCAGTGCTGGCGGGGGCGCCATGGCGACCACAACAGGCGGCGGCGGCGCGAGCAAGGGATCGTCCAGCTCCAGCGGGTCGATCGGCGTGGCGACCAGCGCCATCTTCGCAATCGTCGGCTCGACGCCCGCGTGACGGCCGGTGAAGGCGGGCGGCAGGCCCCAGCCCCCGCCCCAGCGGTAGAAAATATGGGTTCCGATCTGGCGCATCTTGACCAGACGCTCGGCCCAATAGGGCGCGACCCAGTCGGTGTGATAATGGGTCGCCATGCCGACGCCGGGGGCGACGAAGCCGTTCAGGGCGCCGCCGGCGGCCAGACGGGCGCGCGCCCAGCCCTCGGGCGAAGGCGGACGGGTCATGGCGCCGTCGCAGGTGAAGCTGAACTGGCACCCCGTGGCGCGTTCCGAGCCCTGGAAGACCACGCCGCAGATCGTCTTGGGATAGGCCGGGTGCCGCATGCGGTTGACCACCACCTGGGCCACCGCCGCCTGCCCCAGGGCCGTCTCGCCGCCCGCCTCATAATAGACGGCGGCGGTCAGGCAATCGAGCGCACGCGCATAGTCCTCCAGCTTGTCGGCCGGCATGATGAAGGGCTTGGCCGAAAGGATGGGCAGGGTCGAGAACGGCAGGGCGGCGTTGAAGGCCCGCGCCTCGTCCGGGGTGATGGGGCGGATGTCATCCGGGGCCAGGGTGGTGTCCACCATCTGCTGCATGCCGGCCGGCGCCTGCGCCAGGGCCGTCTGTCGAGCGCCGGGGCGCGCGCCGCCTGCGACGCCCTGGGATCGGATCACGACCACAGCGACGATCGCCAACGCCAGAACCAGAAGCGCGACGCCGATGACGTGAATCCGCCGGAACCGCAGTCGCAACCGGCGCGGTCCGTTTGGCTTGACCGGTCCGCGTGGGCTGCGCGGTCCAGCGAAGGGCGGCGGCGTGGGAGGCGTGTCGCGGTCGAAAGTCATTCTTGCTCCGGCAGAGGGGACGCGGGCCGCGCGGGGCGTCCGATCAGTTCACACAGCAAGTGCGGCGCCGCGATGGCGACGTCGCCTGGAGAGTGATGAACCTTGAGGCGCCACGCCGCCCTGTGCCGTTTCGACCCAGTGCTAGGCGCAAGTGTATCAGGACGGGAGCGCGAAATCTTCCGGAAAGCGGACTCAGCCCGCCATGCGGACCCATTCGAACGTCTTGCCGGGGGCCTGACGCTCGCGCCACTTATAGTCGGCCTGATCCCAGCGCGAGATGCGGCCGGTCAGATTGTCCAGGACGTAATCGCCCCGGTCCGTGGCCACCAGAAGCACGGCGTGGATCTCGCCCCAGCGGGTCTCGACCACAGAGATGGACAGGGCGCCGACCGGATAGCCGGCGCGAACCAGAGCGCGGCGCTTGGCCAGGACATAGTCCTCGCAGTCGCCCCGCGCGCGGTCGCCGTTCGGCACCGTCCAATAGTCGCCGACGCCATAGACCCGGGCGTCCGAGCCGCTGCGGATCTGGCGATTGACCTGGCGGTTGATGTCGCTGATCGCCTTCCAGTCACTGTCCGACAAGGCGATGACCGGGGCGGTCTTGACCACGGAGGGACGGGCCCAAGACCGGTCCAGATCCCTGACCCGCGCCGAAACGTCGCGGCCGAAATCCTCGGCTGACGGGGCCGCATCGCCCTGGGCGGCGCCGGCTTCGACGGCCGGCGTGGCGACATCTTCCATCGCCACAGCGACACCTTCGCGACGGGGGTCCGGAACGGCGGGCGCGGCGGCGGCGCGTTGAGGGAAGACGCGGCTCCAGTCGAAGCCGTTGGCGTTCGCCGCCGGGCGCGTCGCGGCCGGGCGGCTGGAGGCCACCTGTTCAGTGCGTCCGAAAACACCGGCCCAATAGAGGGAATTGGCGCGAGCGCGAATCTCGGCGAGGTTCACCCGCTCGCCCGGAGCCAGGCAGTCGCGGGGCGAGCGTTCGCAGAAGTCGAGGAAGCCGGACGGCGCCCCAACGACGGCGCCGATCGGCATGCGCGCCGGACCGGCGGGCCGGGGACCCGCCACGGCGGCCCCCGAAACGAAGACAGCGGCGGCGAAGACGGCGGCGCCGATCACGCCGGGGTGGCGCGGCGAGCGGACAATCGACATGGGCGATCCCTGTTTCATGGGACCACCCTGCCCGAGCCATATCAATATGAGCCTTAGAAGTACGGTTTAGCGGGGCTGTAGAAGATTGGTTTCAGCCGCATTAAGCGTCTTTTCATCTTCGGCCCGATCTTTGCTGCGGCGCCGCAAGCACCGCCTTGGAAACATCCGACGGCTTGCGCTATGCTGGGGAGAAGCGAGGATGACGATCATGCGGAATTGGTTGAGTGCGGCCCTGTTGGGGCTCACCTTGATGTTCACCGTCGCCGCGTGCGGCACGAGCCCCCTGGCCGCAGCCGGGCTGGCCGATACGCCCGTGGATCCCAGCGTCGTCCGCACCGTGCCTGAATATCGTCTGGGCGCCGCCGACAAGGTTCGCGTCAACGTCTATGGCGAAGAAGGCCTGACCGGCGAGTTCATCGTCGGCGGCAGCGGCCGCATCTCCATGCCCCTGATCGGCGAGGTCCAGGCTGCGGGCCTGACCATCACCGAGTTCCAAACCGAGATCGCCGATTCCCTGAAGAAGGGCTATATCAACGAGCCGCGCGTTTCGGCCGAGGTGCTGAACTATCGCCCCTTCTATATCCTGGGCGAGGTCAACAAGCCGGGGGAATATCCCTACACGAACAATCTGACGGTTCTGAACGCGGTGGCCACGGCGGAAGGCTTCACCTATCGGGCCAATACCCGTCAAGTTTACATCAAGCGCGCCGACGGGACCGGCGAGCAGGCCTATCCGCTGACGACGGCGACCCAGGTGGCGCCGGGCGACACGATCCGCATCGGCGAGCGCTTCTTCTGAGGCGACAGGCTTGCCAAGCCCCCTGCGGTTGCTGATCTAAGGGGGATGTTCGCCAAACTGTTCAACCGTCGCTCTTCGGAGCCCGCGCGCCGCAGAGCCTCGGCTCCTGATGGCGCCGTGGCCTGGGCGGTGGGGGATATCCACGGGCGGCTGGACCTGCTGTCGCCCCTGGTCGAGGCGATGATCGCGGATCTGAACGCCACGCCCGCCAGTCGCAAGCTGCTGATCTTCCTGGGCGACTATATCGACCGGGGGCCGGACTCGAAGAGCGTGATCGACCTGCTGGCCAGCCTGCGCAGCCGCGGCATGTTCGAGTTGCACTTCCTGCGTGGCAATCACGAGGATCGGATGGAAGCCTTCCTGAACGATCCTGACATGGGACCGGGCTGGTGCGACTACGGCGGTCGCGAGGCCCTGGCCTCGTATGGCGTCAGTCCGCCGTTCGACAAGACCGACGCCGCCGGCTGGGCCGCCGCCTGCGAGGCCCTGAACGCGGCCGTGGACGAGCGTCAGCGCGCGTTTCTCGCCGCCCAGGAATACAGTTTCACCCTGGGGGACTATTTCTTCGCCCATGCCGGGGCTCAACCGGGCGTGCCGTTGGATCGTCAGGACCCTCAGCAGTTGATGTGGGTGCGTCAGGCCTTCCTGCACCATCCCGCCCCCTTTGAGCAGGTTGTGGTTCACGGCCACACGCCCGCCGAGGCCGTTCATGCAGACGACCGCCGGATCGGCCTGGACACAGGGGCCTACGCCACGGGCGTGCTGACGGCTTTGAGGCTGGAGGGCGAAACGCGCGAACTGCTTCAGACGGCCGCCTCCGGCAGTCAGGTGACGTTGAGCCGCCGACCGCTCTGACGCGGCCTTTCGTCTAGGACGTGTCGCCGATCAGATCGGCATGGCCATGATTTCCTTATAGGCGGAAATCACCTGGTCGCGGACGGAGATCACGGTTTCCAGAGACGCCTCGGCCGAACTGAGGGCGGTGACGACATCAATCAGGTTGCCGTTGCCCTGGACCGACTGGGTCATCTGAGTCTCGGCCGCCCTGGACTGCTGCGTCATGTCGGTCATGGCGTTTTTGACCAGGTCGGCGAAGCCGTTGTCGCCGGAGGCGGGCGGTTGCGCCGCCGTGGGCATGGCGGAGCCCTGGACGGCGGCGTAGGCGCGGGCGGCCATCATCGGATTCATAGCCTAGCCCTCAGCGTTTGATGAGGTCGAGGGTGCGGCTGTCCATCGACCGCGCCGTCTCGATAACGTTCAGATTGGCTTCGTAGGCGCGCTGCGCCTCGCGCATGTCCATGGACTCGACCAGGGTGTTGACGTTGGGCCGCATCACATAGCCCTGCTCATTCGCGGCCGGGTGCGAGGGATCATACTCCATATTGAAGTCGCTCTGATCCGGCCGAACCTCGGCCAGGACGACGCCGGTCGCCCCATCGACTTCGCGCGCCTGGAAGACCGGGATCTGGCGGCGATAGGGCTCGCCGCCGGGGGTGCGGGCGGTGGACTGGGCGTTGGCGATATTCTCGGCGATCACGCGCATGCGCGACTGCTGGGCCTTGAGGGCCGAGGCCGCCACCGCCATGGCGCTGTTCGAGGGGGGGATGGGATCAGGCATGGATCAGTCCTTCGTTTCAGCCCGCGCCGGGCTTGCGCGCGGCCATGCGGATCATGGACATGGATTTCTGGTAGAAGCCGATGGCGGCGTCATAGGCCATGCGGCTCTCGGCCATCTTCAGCATCTGCTCTTCGACCACGACCGAATTGCCGTCGAGGGTCGTCTCGGAGTCCGGCGACTTGGACGCGTCGAAGCGCGGGGCGCTGACGGCGGGGGCGATGTGGGCGCGGTTCGTGCGGACCACCTGGAGCCCCCCGCCCGAGCGCAGGGCGGCGGCGAAGTCGGTCGGCTGTTTCAGATCGCGGCCGACGAAGCCCGGCGTATCGGCGTTGGCGACGTTCTCGGCGATGACCCGCTGGCGTTCGTCCAGCCAGCCCAGCCGGCCCTTGATCTGCCCCAGCAGCGGAATGTCGGCGACGCCCATGGCGATCTCCCGTGGCGCGGATGCGCCCGATGGGCAGAAAATGCCGCCCCTATGGTTAACAGGCCGTTATCTAAACTGATCGTTAACCGTGCTGGTTAAGACTCTAGGCAACAGCGCCGACAGCGCGGGGCCTCAAGCGTATGAATTTCCTCGATCTCGCCCGCGCCGTCTTCGGCCTGGCCTTCACCCTGGGCCTGATCGGCCTGGCCGCCTATGCGGCGCGCCGCTATGCCCCGCAGCTGATGGCGAAGCTGAACGCCCAGCGCGGCGAGCGGCGGATGCAGGTGGTCGAGACCCTGGTGCTGGACCCCGCGCGGCGGCTGGTCCTGGTGCGAATCGACGAGGAAGAGCGACTGATCCTGCTGGGTGAAGGGCGCGAGCTGATCGAGCCGCGCCAGACGGAGATCTTCAAGTGAAGGGGCCCGGCATTCTCCCTCCCCTTCATGGGGAGGGGCGATCGCGTCGCGATCGGGGTGGGGCCCGAAGGGGCGGGAGCGAGGCTTTGACTGCCCCACCCGGGCTCGGCTGCGCCTCGCCGTCCCTCCCCATGAAGGGGAGGGAGAAGATGTTTGGAGTTCCCGCCGCGTCGGAGCTGAAGCGCGCGGCCCTGCTGTCGCTGTTCACCACCCTGGTCTGCCTGGCCTGGCCGCTGGCGGCCTTCGCCCAGGATGCGGCGGCGGGGGGATCGTCGCTGAACATCGACCTGGGAACGGGCGCAGGCCTGACCCAGCGGGTGGTGCAGTTGGTCGGGCTGATGACGGTGCTGTCGCTGGCGCCGTCCATCGTCATCATGACCACCAGCTTCGTGCGAATCGTCGTGGTTCTGTCGCTGTTGCGGACGGCCCTGGGCATGCAGCAATCGCCGCCGAACGCGGTTCTGGTGTCCCTGGCCCTGTTCCTGAGCGCCATCGTCATGGCCCCGACCTGGCAGGACGCCTATGATTCGGGCATCCGTCCGCTGCTGGATCAGCAGATGGAATTGCCCCAGGCCTTCGATGCGGCGTCGGAACCTGTGAAAACCTTCATGCTGGCCCAGGTGGACCGCGGAGACCTGGCCCTGTTCACCCGATTGAGCCGCGTCGAGGCCCCGACCAACCTGCAAGACCTGCCCCTGCGGGTGGTCACTCCGGCCTTTATGATCAGCGAGTTGAAGAAGGCGTTCGAGATCGGATTTCTTCTTTTTATTCCGTTCCTTGTCATCGACTTGGTGGTGGCCAGCGTGCTGATGTCCATGGGTATGATGATGCTGCCGCCGGTGGTGGTCTCCCTGCCCTTCAAGCTGATCTTCTTCGTGCTGGTGGACGGCTGGAGACTGGTCGCGGGAAGCCTGGTCGAGAGCTTCCAGCGGGCGTCCGGAACCGGATAATCCCCGCCCTATAAGGCTTTGCGCCTTTTACCGGCTTGCAATACCGGGAGAAATCCGTGTTGATCCCTCAGTCCTCGCCCTGAATCGGGCGACTAACACTGGAAATGTTTCTTATGACCACTCAAGCCGAACTGATCGCCGCCGTCGCCAAGGACGCCGGTGTCTCGCAGGCCGACGCCGGCAAGGTGCTGACCGCCATCGTCGAGAACATCCACGCCAGCCTGAAGGCCGGCGGCGACGTGCGCATCTCGAACCTGGGCGTCTTCGACACCGCCGCCCGCGCCGAGCGCGAAGGCCGCAACCCGGCCACGGGCGCGACCATCAAGATCGCCGCCTCCAAGGCCGTTCGCTTCCGCGTCTCCAAGCCGCTGAAGGACGCCGTCAACGGCTAAGGTTTTTCGGTCCCTGCGGGGACCGATTAGCTGATCAACGGGCGGGAGTCGCTGGGCGATTCCCGCCCGTTTCTTTTCTGAAGTCCTGTTTGGCCGCGTTGACCCAGCCGACGAAGGTGTCCGCATTGGCGGACAGGCCCGAGAAATCGGCGACCCCCGCCACGCCCGACAGATCGTCGTCCAGCGCCACGCGGATGGCGTTGGCCGACCGGGCCCGCGCGACGAAGGGCGAATACTGGCCCCGCAGCCGGTCGAGCGCCGCGCGATTGCCGGTCAGCGAATAGCCGACGCCGGCGCGGATCAGCCAGCTTTCCTCGACCGGGGTCAGGGGCGTGGCTCCCTGCTTGTAGCGATCGCCCAGTCGGGCCTCATAGAGGGGCGCCGCCTCGGCCCATTTCTGCTG
This sequence comes from Brevundimonas sp. SL130, assembly GCF_026625805.1. Lineage (NCBI taxonomy): Bacteria > Pseudomonadati > Pseudomonadota > Alphaproteobacteria > Caulobacterales > Caulobacteraceae > Brevundimonas > Brevundimonas sp. SL130. The sequence continues at coordinate 784,066 of NZ_CP113064.1, read as the reverse complement.
TTTCCAGAAGATGTCGCCGCGCACCTCGCGCGCCGGGCCGGACTGATCCTTGTCCAGCACTTCCAGCGCATGGTCGTAGCGGCCCAGATCCATCAGGGCGCGGGCCTCCAGCGCCCGGCGTTCGGCGTTGACGGCGGTCGGCAGCAGGGTGGTGCGGGAGCCCCAGATGGCTTGCAGCGCCTTCTCCGGCTGGCGATCCATCAGATAGACGGTGGCCAGATTGGTGGCGACCTGGGCCCGGGCCACCCCGTCCAGACGGTTGTCGACCTGATATTTCAGCAGCTCTGCGGCCTGGTCCAGCAGATCGACGTCGATCAGACGACGCGACAGACGCCGCACCATCTCGTCGCCGTCGGCGCCGATGGGGGTCAGTTCGCGGAAATCATAGAACAGCGCCAGGGACTGGACCGGCTGGAGGCCGTCGGCGGCGCCTTCCAGGAACAGGGCGCGGAAGGCGTTGGACTGATCGGTCTGGATCTCGGCCGCGCCGGGCACGCCCGCCATCCGTTTGCCGGCGCCGCGCAGGGCGTCCAGGGCTTCGCGATAGCGGCCCTGTTGCAGATAGAGATCCGCCAGTTTGCGGATGACCGCCAGCTCGGTCGCGTCGCCGCGCCAGCGCCACTTCAGCAGCTCCAGCTGCTGGGCCGCCTGGTCCGGCGTCAGGACGCCCTTTTCCATCTCGAGATTTATGGCCCCCAGTTTGGCCGGGGTGGCGATGCCGTCCAACGGGGCGCGGGCCACGGCCTTGTAGACCGCCAGCGCCCGCGCCTTGTCGCCGGACAGGTCGAACAGGCGGGCCTGAACCACGCGGGCGGTCAGTTGGTCGGCGGCCGAGGCGTTCTGACTGAAGACATAGTCCAGCAGCTGGCGGGCGGCCGGCAGGTCGTTGGTTTCGATGGCGGCCATGGCGTGGGCGGCGCCGAAGCGGGCGCGCCATTCCTTGGGAAAGTCGTCGATGACCGAGGCGCCGGCGGCGAAGGCCCGCCGCGCCTCTTCCCAGTCGCCCCGTTCGGCCGCCAGATAGCCCTGCCAGACCTTGGCGGAGGGATCATTGGACAGGGCCGAGCCGGCGAAATCGACCTGGGCCTCTTCCAGTCGGCCGACGCCGACACGGGCGGCGCCCCGCAGGCCCCGCACCTCGGGCTCGCCCTGCATATTGGGGGCCTTGGCGATCAGGGCGTTGATGACGCCGATCGCCTCGTAGTTCAGGCCCGACCCGACCAGGAACCGGGCCAGGGCCATCCGCGCCGCGATGGGGGCGCGGGGGTTGTCGGTTCCGGCGATGGTCTCCTGGGCCGCCGCGTCCTGAAGACGGCGGTAGATTTCGGAAAAGCCGTCCTCGCCGACGAACGCCCATTCCTCAAGGATCAGGGACGGGTGGGCCGCGGCCTTCGGCGCGTCGCCCTCCTGATCGGCCGCGTCCAGGGTCGCGGACGGCGGCGACAGGGTCAGGCCCTGGGGACGGCTGAGGGTGACCAGGTCGCCCTCGGCCTCGATCTTCAGGTCGTCAGTGGCGGTTTCGACCGCCAACCCCTGGGCCGTGGGGATCAGGGTAAGATCGACGGTGCTGCGCGTGCCCGAAAACCCCTTGCCGGGCGCCAGGGCGGTGACGGCGGCGAAACGGTCGCCGACCAGGGGATCGGTCAGCCAGACGGTCTTGGTCGCCCCGGCCATCCGCGCCACCAGACTGGCGGAGCCGTCTTCCGAACGGTCGATCTCGACGCCCGAGGCGCCGGCGGGCGGACCGCCGATGGTCACGGTCCAGGTTCCGCCCTGCCCCTCGGCGACGACGGGCAGACCGTCGGGCGCGGCGATACGGACGGCGGTATAGTCAGGTCCGGCGGCCCAGCGCGCGTCCTTGGCCGGCCCCAGGGCCTTGGCCCCGGTCAGGTCCATCTTGGCGGCGGTGTCGAACACGACCCAGACGGCCTCGCCGCGACGGAAGACGGCGGCGCCGACCGGCGCGCCCCATTGGAAGGTCAGGACGGTCTTCTCGGGCGAGGAGACGGCGCGGACGGGCACGACGGAATTGACAAGGGCGGCCCGCTCTTCCGGCGTCGGCTCGGGCGCCTTGCCGGGCGCATAGAGGTTCAGCCAGACGGCGCCGTCGGCGACGCCCGATCGGGCGTCGGCGCCCTCGGCCAGGGTGATGACCAGATCGGTGGCCCCGCCCCGCGCCATCCGCGTCTCGACGGCCTTGACCCCTTCCGGCGGATCGACCCGCAGGCGCGAGACGTCGGGCGCGGCCGAGACGCCCAGGCGGACAATGACCTTGTCGGCTTCGCGCCGGACCTGGCTGCGCACGCCGATGACGCCGCCGAATTCGACCCGGGTGAATTCTCCGGCCTGACCGACGCTGATCGACAGCGGATCGCTGGACCGGCTCACCTCTTTCGCCAGGGGCGCGAGGGGCGCAAAGGCGACCGCGCCGGCCGCGGCGGCGGCCACGGTCGACTTCAGGAAGCGCTTGCTGTGCGAGGTCCCGGACATATCCGTGGAGACTTGCCTCACAAGCTCTTTAATCACCGTTAACCGACATCGACCCGAATTCGGCGAACAGGGCGGTTCGTCCCCGCGACACCGCGCGCGATCCGGCCCATGATGCGCCCATGACCGATTATCCGCGCCTGAGCACCCTGAAAACCGGCCTGGCCTGCCGCTGCCCGCGCTGCGGCGAAGGCGCCCTGTTCCGGGGGTATCTGACCCTGCGCGAATCCTGCCCCAAATGCGGGCTCAGCTACGGGTTCGCCGATCCGGCGGACGGTCCCGCCTTCTTCGTCATGACGGCGGTCGGGGTGGTCGGGATGATCCTGCTGATGGTGTTCGACTTCAGCGTCAAGCCGCCCATCTGGGTGCACGCGGTCGTCACCCTGCCCATCCTGATCGTCATGTGCCTGGGCTGCCTGCGGCCGTTCAAGGCCTGGCTGGTGGCGGAGCAGTATGTGCACAAGGCGGCGCCGCCTGAGTTTTCCAGCAACGGCAAGCACGGGGATTGAGGGTAGGATTCCCCCGCTCACGCCGTCATCCTAGGGCTTGTCCCTAGGATCCATAATCCCGGTCTCAACGAGGGAACGCCCTGCGGATGCACCGGGAGTATGGATCCTCGCCACAAGGGCGAGGATGACGGCCTTAGAGGGTGAGGATTGAGGCCTTAGAGGGCGAGGATGACGAGAATGGGGGGCGTGGTCCGCTGAACCTCCCGCCTCAGTCGATGCAGAGGGTCGAACCCGCCTTGCCGTCCTCGACCGGCGTATTACAGCCGAAGCGGTCGCTGTCAGCCTGGCAGACCCCGGCCGTGGTCGCGCCGGCCTCGATGCCGGTATTGCCCTCGACGCGGCAATCGCCCTGACACTGGTCGCCGTCGGTGCAGCGCTTGCCGGCGTCGGCGTAGCTGATGACGCACTGCCAGGATTGCATCCGCCCGACCTGTTTCAGCGTGCCGCCGCGCGTGGCGCAGGCCGAGGCCTCGGCGCTCTGCATCGGGGCGTCCGAGCCGGCCGTAGTTTGCGGGGTGCAGGCGGCCGCCAGAAGGGCGACGCCGGCGATGAGGGCGATGCGCATCATTTGACCTGCCCTTTGGCGAAGCCCGACCAGACGTCGTCGTAGTCCAGCTGCATCTGCGGTGATTCCGACGCCCATTTGGTGACCCGGATCGGGGCCCGGGTCTCGAACATGAAGGCCAGGGTGTCCGTGATCTTGTGCGGCTGAAGGTCCGCATTGATCGCGCCCTCGTAGCTGGCCTGGTCCGGGCCGTGGCCGCTCATCCGGTTGTGCAGACTGGCGCCGCCGGGAGCGAAACCGCCGGCCTTGGCGTCATAGGCGCCGGTCACCAGGCCCATGAACTCGCTCATGACGTTGCGGTGGAACCAGGGCGGGCGGAAGGTGTGCTCGGCCACCATCCAGCGCGGCGGGAAGATGACGAAGTCGATATTGGCCGTGCCGGGCGTCTCGGACGGACTGGTCAGGACGGTGAAGATCGACGGATCGGGGTGGTCGTAGCTGACGGTGTTGATCGTGTTGAACCGCGCCGTGTCATAGCGGCAGGGCGCCAGATTGCCGTGCCAGGCCACCACGTCGAGCGGGCTGTGATCGAAGGTCGTGGCCCACAGACGGCCGCCGTATTTCTGGACGCACTGGGTCGGGCGATCCACGTCCTCGAACGCCGCGACGGGCGTCTCGAAATCGCGTGGATTGGCCAGGCCGTTGGCGCCGATCGGCCCCAGGTCGGGCAGGCGGAACGGGCTGCCGTAGTTTTCGCAGACATAGCCCCGAACGGGTCCGTCGATCTCGACCCGGAAACGCACGCCGCGCGGGATCAGGACCAGGTGGCCGGGTTCGGCCTCGATCACCCCCATCTCGGTGACGAAGCGGTGCGCGCCTTGCTGGGGCACGATCAGCAGTTCGCCGTCAGCGTCGTAGAAGACCCGGTCGGTCATCGACCGGTTGGCGACGTACAGGTGAATACCGGCGCCGGTTCCGGCGTCGGGCTCGCCGGCGCCGCCATAGGTCACCAGACCTTCGATCCAGTCGGTCGGGGCCTCGGGGATGGGCAGAGGGTCCCAGCGCATCCGGTTGGGATTGGGCGGGGTCTCGTCGAAGGGGCCGGAACGCACCCGCCCCTGATCGAAGGGCGCATAGGGGCCGTGCTGGGCCGAGGGGCGCAGGCGGTACAGCCAGCTGCGTCGGTTCTCGGCGCGCGGGGCGGTGAAGGCCGTGCCGGACAACTGTTCGGCGTACAGGCCCATCGGCGTCTTCTGCGGCGAGTTCTGGCCCACGGGCAGGGCGCCGGGCGCGGCCTCGGTGGCGAAATGATTGCCGAAGCCGGTTTGATAGGCGGGCGCGTTGGGTCGCGTCATGTGGTGTCTCCCTATGACGTCGGTTTAGCCCCCCGCTGCGCCAGCGTCACCCTGTCGCGAGGGACCGCTCAGCCCTTGGACGGCAGGAAGGGCGAGAAGGTGATGACGGTGAAGGTGTCGCGGACATGCGGGCGGGTCTGGACCTGTTTGGTCACGAAGGTCCCGATGTCGGCGTCGCGCGGCAGGTTGAACTTGGCCAGCAGATCATGCTGGCCCGAGGTGGAATAGACCTCTGAGACGTTCTCGACATTATCCACGATGTCGGCGGCCACGTCATTGGCGTAGCCCAGCTCGGTTTTGATGAAGACGAAGATGGCGGTCATCATGGCGGGGGCTCCTGTTGCTGGCCGCCTCCTAAACCCTTTTGGACGCGGCGTCGAAGACGGCGGGCCGGCCGATGGGAAAATCGGCGCCCTGCCCCCGACGCGGACATGGCGCAGACTTTGCGCGGGCGTGCTAGGCCCATGGTCAAGCTTAAGCCTCTGGAAAAGTCGCCATGTCTGTCCTCGCTGGAATAATCGCCGCCCTGACTGTGGGATCGGCCGTTCAGGAGCCGGGCGCCGCCGTCGTGCCGTCGCAGGTCACGGCCTTGGCCGGATGCTGGCAGGGCGCAGGCGCGGTGATGGGCAAGCCGGTGACGATCCGGCTGGCCGCCAGCCCCATCGCCGACGGCGCCCTGTTTTTGATCGAGGCCGACAGCGAGGCGACGACCGACCCCGCCGACCGGTATGCGGCCCACCTGATCTTCGGCGGAAAGTCGACGCCCGAGGGCGCGGCTGAGACCATCTCCGCCTTCTGGGCCGACAGTTTCGGCGGCGACTATACGGCCACGGGAGCGGGCGCGCCGACAGCCGATGGGTTCGAGGTCGCCTACGCCTATCCCGACGCCCGCTTCATCAACCGCTGGACCCTGGGGCCGGCGGGGCTGAAGTGGACGATCACGATGAAGGACAGCGCGGGGACGGAGGAAGGCTTCGCCGCCTATGAGCTGACGCGGACGGCCTGCGCGCCGGGGTGAGGAGCGCCACAGTGAAACAATATGTTCCGCCGCCGCGCGCCAAAGCCCGCCCAGCCGCTTTCGTTTTCGGCGGCGGCTGGGATAAGCAAGGCGTGAAGGCCGGGCGACCGGTCGGTGCAACACAGGCGTTCCGGCGCGGGTCGGGACAGGCGGAGATTAAGACATGGCCCATGATCGCGTCAGCGTGCTTCAGGCGCTCGAGACCCAGGGCGTCTGCCCGGTCTTCTATCATCCCGATCCCGAGGTCAGCCTGAACGTCATTCGGGCCTGTGCGCGCGGCGGGGCGCCGGTGGTCGAGTTCACCAATCGCGGCGATTTCGCCTGCGACCTGTTCGGCGAGATCAATCGCGAACTGATCAAGACCGACCCTGATGTGGTGCTGGGCATCGGCTCGGTGGTCGATAGCGGCACGGCGTCGCTTTATCTGAACCGGGGCGCGCGCTTTGTCGTCAGCCCCTGCCTGGTCCCCGATGTGGCCAAGGTCTGCAACCGGCGCATGGTCGCCTATTTCCCCGGCTGCGGCTCGGTGACGGACATCGGCGAGGCGCACGAGCTGGGCTGCGACATCGTCAAACTGTTCCCCGGTTCGTCGGTCGGCGGCCCGGACTTCGTCAAGGCGGTCAAGGGACCGATGCCCTGGGTCAAGATCATGCCGACGGGCGGCGTGGACCCCGATGAAGCCTCCATCGCCAAATGGTTCGGCGCCGGCATCGTGGCCGCCGGTATGGGATCGAAGCTTGTGACGGACGAGGCGGTCAAGTCGGGCGACTGGGCCGCCATCGAGGCCAAGGTCCGCGCGACCGTGGACGCCGTGGCGGCGTTCCGGGCGTCGAAGGGCTAAGCCGCCCGCCCCGGGACAAGCCCGACGGCGACGGAGCAGGCGCGCGGACGCGGTCGATGGCGGGAGTTGAATTAGCCGCGATTCGCTCCCACATCTGCGGCTGAACCCGGACAGACCGGACAATTTCAACCTGCGCTCGAGCAGCAAGGCCCCGTGGGCCGAGCGCCGGCGCGCCAAGGAGCCATTGATGGCGACTGTAAAAGTCACGGACGAAAGCTTCGACGCCGACGTCCTGAAATCCTCCACCCCCGTCCTGGTGGACTTCTGGGCCGAATGGTGCGGCCCCTGCAAACAGATCGGCCCGGCGCTGGAACAGATCGCCGACGAACTGGGCGGTCAGGTCACGGTGGCCAAGATCAATATCGACGACAGCCCCCTGACCCCGTCCAAGCTGGGCGTGAAGGGCATCCCGACCCTGATGCTGTTCAAGGACGGCCAGATGACCTCGATGAAGGTCGGCGCCATGCCCAAGGGCAAGATCGTCGAATGGCTGGCCGAGGCGGGCGTCAAGGCCGACGCCTGATCCCCTGATGGGTCGCTGAAGATCAAACGCCCGCCGGTTCCGACCGGCGGGCGTTTTCGTTTTACGGACGGGCCGGATCGATCTCCACCAGCACCACGTCATAGGTCTTCATCGGCACGCTCAGCCGTCCCCGCCCGTCGGCCCCGACGGTGACGGACTGCACCTCGGGCGTATCGCGCGTCAGGTCGTTCAGCCGCTGCAACTGGGCGGCGTCCAGCGCCGCCGGCGCCCCCATTTCCAGATAGGCCGTATAGGCGTCGTTGGACTGGAACCCGACCCGCCGCACCGCCGCGCGGTGGACGCCGGGCGTCAGGTTCTGAACCACGATGTCCAGCGGCGCCGCCGCCGACGGCTCGCGCACCTGACGGAAGAAGGGCCGGTTGCTGATCGGCTGGTCCGGCAGTTCATAGCGCCAGGCCAGCACCTGCACCGTCTCGCCCTTCAGCGCCGCGATGCTCTGGGCGTCGCCGGTGGGCAGCTCCCGGTCGCCCAGGCTGTTCAGATATTTGTAGGCGAAGAAGGTCGGCTTGCGCAGCCCTTGCGGGTTCATCAGGCCGAAGCCGCCGTCGAAAGGCTTGGTCTGCACCCCCGGCTCCTCGAACAGGTCGCTGAAGGCCCAGTAGCTCATGCCCTGAACCAGGCCCTCGCTCTCGCGCAGCTTGGTCAGGATATAGGAAGCGCCGAAATAGTCGTCGTGGATCGGGTCGCGCGGATTATAGCTGGTGCTCCATTCGGTGAAGAACAACGGCAGGCCGGGTCGCGACGAGGCCTCGATCTGCCCCCTCACCTTGCGGACATCCGAAACAATGGCGTCCGGCGCGCGCGACAGCTTGTTATCGCCCTCGCCCTTCTCGTCCAGGAAGCCCCCTTCGACGCCATAGGTGTGGGTGGCGATGAAGTCGACCGGCAGGTGGTGCTGCTCGGCATAGGCGAGGAATTCCGGGACCCAGTCCGCGCCGGCCGTGGCGGGACCACCGACCCTCAACGCCGGATCCACCGCCTTGATGGCGCGGACCGTGCGACCGTAGTAGTCAAAATAGGCGGCCTGATCGGCCCCTTCCCAGAAGCCGGCCAGGTTCGGCTCGTTCCAGAACTCGAAATACCAGGACCGGACCTCTTCGGCGCCGTAGCGGTCGATCAGGTGGCGCACGAAGGCGTCGATCAGTCCGCTCCACTTCTCCGGCTGCGGATGGGAGGTATTGCCCTTCCAGTAGAAGATGGTCTGGTCCGAGGTCTTCATCGCATCCGGCGTAAAGCCCAGTTCGATGAAGGGCTTGATCCCCATGCCCAGCATCCGGTCGTAAAGCTGATCGATGCGGGTCCAGTCATAGACCGGCCGGCCGTCCACCTCGCGATAGACGCCCATGTCGTCGTGGAAGATGTCGTGGAAGCGGATGTAGCGGAAGCCCAGCTCGTCGCGCACCGTCTGCAACTGGGCCAGGGCGTCCTCGCGGCCGGTCGTTCCGGGATAGTCGGCCCCGACCGAGAAGTCGGCCATTCGGTCGCGCGGCGTCGTCGCCCCTCGGGCGTCCACCACGATGGGTCGAGCGCTCTGCGCCACCGCAGGCCCCGCCAGCATCGCCAAGGCCCCGATCAGGGCCAACCCCGCACGACCTGACATCTTGATCCGATCCATGGTTTCCATCCGTTGTTGTTTTTCTTTTGGTAGCGCTAACAACAATGCCCAGCAACCGGGTCGCCGGGCCGCGGCTTCACGTCTTCGGGACGAAGCCTGCCCCAGTGTGATAGGTCAGGCCCCATGAGCCAAGACGATCAAACCCCGGACCCGTCCGCCCCCGCCCCCGCCCCCTCCGACGAAACCCCCGTCCAACGCGCCCTGCGCCTGAAGAAGGCGGCGCTCGACGCCCGTCCCCAAGCCCCGCGCGGCGGCCGCTTCCAACGCGAACAGAACGCCCGCATCGCCGCCGGCAAGTCCCGCCCCTGGATGAGCAAGTAGAAAACTCTCCCTCCCCTTCATGGGGAGGGGCGGCGAAGCGGAGCGCAGCCGGGGTGGGGCAGTCAGAACCTCGCTCACGCCCTTTCGGGCCCCACCCTGATCGCTGCGCGATCATCCCTCCCCATGAAGGGGCGGGAGACGACGTCACTCCGGCCAGGTCTCGCGGCTGGCCCCCAGCACCTCGCCCGCCAGATACAGCGACCCGCAGATCGCCACCCGTCCCGCGCCGAACCGCAGCGCCATATTCACCGCCTCGCCGACCGACCCCGCCGGCGTCGCCGCCAGTCCATGGCCGCGCGCCACGGCCGCCAGGGCCGCCGGATCCGCCGCCGCCCCGTCGAAGCCGACGGTGAAGACCGTCGCCTGGCTGTCCTTCAAGGCCGCAAAGAAACCGCCCGCGTCCTTGTTCGACAGCATGCCGCAGATCAGGGCCAGCGGACGCGGCGCCCGCGCCTGACGCTCGGCCAAGAACGCCGCCAGCGCCCGCCCGGCATGGGGATTATGCCCCCCGTCCAGCCACAGTTCGGCGTCGGCCGCCTTGGCCGCATCGCCGTAAGGACCGGCCGAAATCCGTTGCAGCCGCGCGGGCCAGCGCACGGTCTTCAGCCCCTGCGCAATGGCGGCCTCGGGCAGGTCCAGCTCCAGCGCCGCCGCCACCGCGACCCCCGCATTGTCGATCTGGTGCGCGCCCGCCAGCCCCGGCGCCGGAAGGTCCAGGAACCGCTCCTGGTTCTGGAACACCATCCCGCCCCGCTCGGCCCAGGCGTCGAAATCCACCCCCATGACCGTCAGGGGGGCATGCACCGCCAGGGCGGCGCGCTCGATGGCCGCCATGGCCGCCTCCTGCTGGCGCGCGATCACGCCCGGCGCCCCAGACTTCAGCACCCCGGCCTTCTCGGCAGCGATGCCGGCCAGATCCGTCCCGAGGAACTCGGCATGGTCATAGTCGACCGGCGCGATCACGCTCAGCAGCGGCCGTTCGATCACATTGGTGGCGTCCAGCACCCCGCCCAGTCCGACCTCGATTATGGCCAGGTCGGCCGGGGTCTCGGCCATGGCCAGGAAGGCGGCGGCGGTGGTGCTTTCGAACACCGTCGCCTCGCTGCCGACCCCTTCGATCCGGTCGAGGATGGCGTTCAGCTGATCGTCCTCGATCAACCGCCCCGCCAGCCGGATCCGCTCGTTGAACCGCACCAGATGGGGCGAGGTATAGGCATGGACCTTCAGACCCGCCGCCTCGGCGATGGCCCGGATCATGGCCACAGTGGACCCCTTGCCGTTCGTCCCCGCGACATGAACCACCGGCGGCAACCGATGCTGCGGATCGCCGAGCGCCGCGCACAGGGCCTTCATCCGATCCAGCGACAGATCGATCCGCTGCGGATGTCGGGCGCGCAGACGTTCTGAAATGGGGTCCATCGCCACGCCTTGTTCGTCCCACTCCGAACGTCATCCTAGGCCTTGTGCCTAGGATCCATACGCCCGGTGTCGAGCATAGAGCCACCGGCCCTGCCGTCGGTGTTTATGGATCCTAGGCACAAGGCCTAGGATGACGAGATAAAATATCAGGCCGCTGCGCGCGCGCCGCCCATCAGCATGGACAGGATCTGGCCCAGGACACGCGGCAGGTCGGCGCGGACGACCACCCGGTCGACCATGCCCTTTTCTTGCAGATATTCGGCGCGCTGGAAGCCCGGCGGCAGTTTCTCGCGGATGGTGGCCTCGATCACGCGTGGACCGGCGAAGCCGATCAGGGCGCCCGGCTCGGCTAGATGCACATCGCCCAGCATGGCGTAGGAGGCGGTCACCCCGCCCGTCGTCGGATCGGTCAGGACCACGGCATAGGGCAGGGTCGCCGCCTTCAGCTCCTGGATGGCCAGGGTGGTGCGCGCCATCTGCATCAGCGACAGGGCGCCTTCCTGCATCCGCGCGCCGCCGGCGGCGGTGAAACAGATCATCGGAACCTTGCGGGCCACGGCCTCGCGCGCGGCCTTGATGAAGGCCTCGCCGGCCGCCATGCCCAGCGACCCGCCCATGAAGGTGAAGTCCTGAACGATCACCACGGCCTCTTGGCCGCCGACGACGCCATAGCCGATGGCCATGGTGTCCTTGCGCCCCGCCGCCTTGCGCGCCGCGCTCAGGCGATCCTTGTAGGACTTGCCGTCCGAGAATTTCAGCGGATCTTCCGGCACGTCCGGCGTGTCGATGGACTCATACTGGCCGCCGTCGAAGGTGGCCTTCAGCCGCGTCGGCGCGTCGATCCGCATATGGCGGCCCGACGGCGTCACCCACAGCGAGGCCTCAAGGTCCGAGCGATACAGCATCTCGCCGGTATCGGGGTCCTTGACCCACAGATTGTCGGGGGTGTCGCGGCGCGACACGATCTTGCGGACGCCGGGCGCGAAACGGCTCAGCCAGCCGCCGCGCTTCTCCTGGGGTTTGCTCTTGTCGATCATGGGCGGGCTCTTAGACGGTTTCCGCCAGGGATGCACCAGTCCGCACCGACCGAACCGCATCGCCCAGCGCCTTGACCCGGGCCAGGACGCGCGGCGCAACGGCTTCGCCGGCCTCCAGCGCGGCCGCCACCTCGTCCACCAGGGCCGAACCGACCACCACCGCATCGGCCACCCGCGCGATCTCGGCCGCCCGCTCGGGCGTCTTGACCCCGAAGCCGACCGCGACCGGCAGACCGGACGCCTTGCGCACCCGCTCCACCGCCGGCGCCACCACCTCGGCGTTCGCCTCCTTGACCCCCGTCACGCCCGCGACGGCGACATAATAGACAAAGCCCGAAGTGCCCTGGACCACGATCTTCAGCCGTTCGTCGTCCGAGGTCGGCGTCGCCAGACGGATCAGCGAGATCGACACCTTGTCCAGCGCCGCGATCAACGGCCCGGCCTCTTCCGGCGGGCAGTCCACCACGATCAGCCCGTCGATGCCGCAGTCGGCCGCATAGGCGGCGAAGGCGTCGTATCCCAGGCTCTCGATCGGATTCAGATAGCCCATCAGGATAATGGGCGTGACGTCGTCGCCCTTACGGAATTCCTTGGCCAGATCCATGGTGGTGCGCAGGCCGAAGCCGGCCTTCATCCCCCGGATCGCCGCCCGCTGGATCGGCGGCCCCTCGGCCATAGGATCGCTGAACGGGAAGCCCAGTTCGATGATGTCGGCCCCGGCGGCGGGCAGGCCGCGCAGAAGCTCCAGCGCCTCCTCGCGCGACGGATCCCCCCCCATCACATAGGGAATAAAGGCCGCGCGGCCCTCGGCCTTCAGCGCGGCGAAACAGGCGTCGATAAGGGCGGTGGTCATTGCGGCGTGGTTTCCGAAACGGGCTTCTCAGCAGCGGCTTGGGCGCAGACATCGCCCGGCACGACGGCGAAGCCCAGATAGCCGGGCAGTTCGGCCACGGCGGTCTTGGTGGTGTCGTAGAAGGCGACCATCTGCATGCCTTCGCAACCACCGCCCTCGCGGCGCTTGATCAGGACGACGCGGTTCTCGTCGCCGCCCGCCGCCAGCCAGCCCTTGGTCGCCAGATCGGCGATATAGGCTTCGGCCAGGGCGCCGACCTGACCCAGGGGGGCGGTGACGCACCAGGCCCGGCCGGCCAGATTGTTCAGGCCGCCGCAATCGGGCGAAAGCTGCGCGCCCGGCAGCAGGGCGACATCGGCGGGCTGGACCTGTGTAGGCGCAGGCGCGGACGTCTGGGCCTGAACGGCGGTCGAAAGGCTCAGCGCGGCGGTCGCCGCCAGCAGACTACGGATCACAGTTCCACTCCCAGATGTTTGGCGACCTGGAAGATGTCCTTGTCGCCGCGGCCCGACATCAACAGGACGATATCGCCGCCCTTGCCGACTTCGCGCGCCACTTCGCCCGTCCGCGCCAGGGCGTGGGCCGGTTCCAGCGCCGGGATGATGCCTTCCAGCTTCGAGCACAGCTGGAAGGCCTCCAGCGCCTCATTGTCGGTCGCCGAGCGATATTCGGCCCGGCCGATATCATGCAGCCAGGCGTGTTCCGGCCCGATGCCCGGATAGTCCAGACCGGCCGAAATCGAATGGCCCTCGACGATATTGCCGTCGTCGTCTTGCAACAGATAGGTCCGGTTGCCGTGCAGCACGCCCGATCGACCGCCCTTCAGCGAGGCCGCGTGGTCCGGCGTGTCCAGCCCATGGCCCGCCGCCTCGACCCCGATCAGCCGCACGGCCGCGTCGTCGATGAAGGGGTGGAAGGCGCCGATGGCGTTCGATCCGCCGCCGATACAGGCCACGATGGCCTCGGGCAGCTTGCCCATCCGGGCCATCGACTGGGTCTTGATCTCCTTGCCGATCACCGACTGGAAGTCGCGCACCATGGCCGGATAGGGGTGCGGACCCGCCGCCGTGCCGATGATGTAATAGGTGTCCGAAACGTTCGTGACCCAGTCGCGCATCGCCTCGTTCATCGCGTCCTTCAGGGTCGCGGCGCCGGCCGTGACCGAGAAGACTTCGGACCCCAGCAGGCGCATGCGGAACACGTTCGGCTGCTGCCGCTCCACGTCCACAGCCCCCATATAGACGGTGCAGGGCAGGCCGAACCGCGCCGAGACGGTGGCCGAGGCCACGCCGTGCTGGCCCGCGCCGGTCTCGGCGATGATCCGCGTCTTGCCCATACGGCGGGCCAGCAGGATCTGGCCCATGCAATTATTGATCTTGTGCGCGCCCGTATGGTTCAGGTCCTCGCGCTTCAGCCAGATCCGCGCCCCGCCGAAATGTTCGGTCAGGCGTTCGGCGTAATAAAGCGGGCTCTCGCGCCCGACATAATGGGTCAGGAAGCCGTCCAGCTCAGCCTGGAAGCTCGGGTCCGCCCGAGCCGCCTTATAGGCCGCGTCCAGCTCGTGGATCAGCGGCATCAGGGTCTCGGCGACGAACTGCCCGCCATAGGGACCGAACCGACCCTGCGCGTCCGGCCAGGCGTAGGCGTTGGACAACGGCTGACCAGTGGGTAGGGCTTGGATGGGGGTTTGAGCGTTCACGAGTCCAACTTTCACGCAGGGAGGCGTCGTAATTACGTCCGGCGCGCGTTTTGGATGAAGGCCGCGATCCGGTCGGCGTCCTTAACACCTGGCGCGCTTTCGACGCCAGAGGACACATCCACCATCGGCGCCCCGGTGATCCGCAGCGCCTCGGCCACATTGTCGGGATTCAGCCCGCCCGCCAGGAACCAGTCGTGGCGAAACGCCCGGTCCGCCAACAGGGTCCAGTCGAAACTATGCCCCACCCCGCCGGGCAGGACCGACCCCTCCGGCGGCTTGGCGTCGAACATCAGATGGTCGGCGTGATAGTCCCATTCGTCGGCGGCGGCGAAATCGTCGCCGTGCCGGATCGGCAGGGCCTTGATCACCCCCGCCCCGGTCAAGGCCCGCACGCCTTCCGCCCGCGCCGGCGTCTCTGATCCGTGCAACTGGATGAAATCGGGCTTCAGCGTCCGCGCGATCTCTTCCAGCAAGCCGTCGTCCGGATCGACCGTCACCGCCACGATCTTCGCCCGCCCCCGCGCCCGCTCGAACAGACGCGCCGCCGCCTCGGGCGCCAGATGGCGCGGGCTCTTGGGAAACACCACCGCCCCCACGAAGTCCGCCCCGCCGTCCAGGGCGGCGTCCAGGGTGTCGGCGGTGGTCAGGCCGCAGATCTTGATGGCCGTCATGGCGCGATCACCTTTACCCCATCCCGAAGAGCGGCCTCGGCCAGATCACGATCATAGGTGGCGAGATCGCATTTCAGTCGCTGCACGATGGCCAGGTGCAGGGCGTCCGGCGTCCGCAATCGCGCATGCCGGTGCAGCAGGAAGCGAC
The DNA here is from genome assembly GCF_026625805.1 of Brevundimonas sp. SL130. Lineage (NCBI taxonomy): Bacteria > Pseudomonadati > Pseudomonadota > Alphaproteobacteria > Caulobacterales > Caulobacteraceae > Brevundimonas > Brevundimonas sp. SL130. The sequence goes on along the minus strand of NZ_CP113064.1, from coordinate 769,044 downwards.
AGGCCATCACATCCTCGGGCTCGACCTCTCTCACAGCCGCCGCCTGATCCAGCCAGATGTTGAACTTGGTCTCGGCCAGATCGCGTTCGTCGGGATCCAGGCTTCGGCGGCGGACGTGATGCGACATGGCCGACGACACCTCGGCGATCGCCCAATCGGACACGATCGCCCTATCGACAGACGCCATCCAGGCGAGCACGGCCTCGCTCGTCTTCTCTTGCACGAACAAGGGAACGATGACGCTGGCGTCCAGATAGACGCTCACCGACCGCGTTCTTCCTTCATTTCCGCCAGGGCCGCAGCCGTATTCACCGGCCCACGACGCGGCTGGACGCGCACAGATCTCAGCCATTCGATATCGTGCGGCCCATCGGGGCGGATACGCCGCGCCACGATCTTCACCTCGACGTCCGGATCAGGGCGGTCGATGATGACGGGCTCGCCCCGCTCGGCGGCCTCGATCAGACGGGCCAAGTCCGCCTGTGCTTCTGTCACCGAATAGTGGCTCATGGCGCTATCATATCGTCTTCGGGACCGGACCACAAAGGCCTGCTACCCGAGGTAAATAACGCCGTCAGAATTCGCCACATGTCATCGCCGCATGGATCGTCAGCCGCCGCTCGGCTCAGGCGAAGATCGACGCGATCTCCTCCGGCGTCAGCAGCCGCCACTGGCCCGGCGCCAGATCGGCCGGCAGCGTCAGGCCGCCCAGCCGTTCGCGGTGCAGGGTCTCGACATGGTTGCCGGCGGCGGCGAACATACGCCGCACCTGGTGATAGCGGCCCTCCGTCACCGTCAGCAGGGCCTCGGTCGGGGACACCACCTCCAGCACCGCCGGCGCCAGCGGCTTGTCCTCGCCCTCCAGCACCAGTTCGCCCGAGGCGAACAGCGCGCCCTCGGTTCCGACCAGCGGCCGCGCCAGCCCGGCGCGATAGACCTTGCCCACATGGCGTTTGGGCGAAATCACCCGGTGCAACAGGTCGCCGTCATCGGTCAGCAGCAGCAGACCCGTGGTCTGTTTGTCCAGCCGCCCTATGGTCGAGATGGCCGGATCGCGCGCCCGCCAACGTCCCGGCAGGATGTCATAGACCAGCGCCCCTTCTTCCTTGTGCGAACAGGTCATGCCCAGCGGCTTGTTCAGCAGGATGACCAGACCCTGCACCGGGTCCAGCGGCTCGCCGTCGATCTCCATCCGCATCGGCAGGTCACGTGTCACCGGAATCCGCTTCGACACGTCCGTCAGGTCCGCGCCGTCCAGCACGATCCCCCCGGCCTTGGCCATCCGCGCCATCTCGGCCCGCGAGCCGTAGCCCATTGACCCCAGCAGGCGGTCGACGCGGGAGGTGGGGGTCTTCACTTCACCGCCTCGAACAGCTTGTACCCGCCCGCGTCCGCGACCAGCCGCACCCGGTTGAACGCCGCATTCAGCTCGGCCTCATACGGCAGATGCCGGTTGGCCACGATCCAGGCCACACCGCCCTTTTTCAGAAGCTCCGCCGCCTTGCGGATGAACGCCTGGCCCAGCCGGCGATCCTCGGCCCCGCCGTCGTGGAAGGGCGGATTGCTGACGACGAAGTTCAGTTCACCCTCAGCCGCCATCGTCCGCACATCGGCCCATTCGACGTTCGCGCGCGGGTCTTCGACATTCTTCCGCGCCGCCTCGACCGCCCGGCGGTCCAGGTCGATCAGCCACAACGACGTCACCGCCGGCGACCGCAGGGCCACCGTCGCCAGCGCCCCATAGCCGCAACCCAGATCGACGCCCGCCCCCTTCAGCGCCGGCATATGTTGCGCCAGCAGGGCCGAGCCCGCGTCGATCCGGTCCCAGGCGAATATGCCCGGCTGCGACCAGGCCTCCAGCCCCGGCACGATCCGCGCCGCGCCATCGGCTATGGCCGCGTCGATCCCGGCCATCGTCTCGGGCTTGATCACGATACAGCGGCGATGGTGCGCCTTGGCCGTCTCGCCCACCTCGACGCCGAAGCCGGTCAGCTCCTTCTTCAGCCGCGACCCGCCCTTGTCCTTGAGCGCCATCACATCCAGCCGCCCCCCGACCTTCAACGCCCTCAGCGCCAGGGCCAGGGTGTAGCGCCGCTCCAGCACGCCGGGCGGGGCGTAGATCATGATGTCGTCGACCGAACCCTCGGGCACGGTCTCAAGCGCGGTGGAGCCGGGGATCAGGGGCGAGGTCTGGATCGCGGCGCCCGCTCCAGTGCTGGGCGGATCGAAGACGACCGGCGGTCGGCCGTAAAGAAGCGTGGTCATGCCCGCCCCTTAGAGGTTGGGGACGAAAATCGCCAGCCGCTCACGCCTTCCCCATCCCCATGCACCGTCATCCTAGGCCTTGTGCCTAGGATCCATACGCCCGGTGCGTCCGATTTCACTCAGTCTTCAGACCTGCCCCACGACACAGGCTCGTGTTTATGGATCCTAGGCACAAGGCCTAGGATGACGGGCGAAGAGCCTCAGAACCCCGCCTGCAACAGCGCCAGCCCGACCACCCCGACCACGATCCGCCACCAGGCAAAGGGCGCAAACCCGTGCTTGGAGACGAAATCCAGCAGGAACCGCACCACCACCAGGGCCGTCAGGAAGGCCACCAGGAAGCCCACCGCGATCAGGCCGACGTCGCTGAAATCCAGCGTCTTGTGGTTCTTCAGCAGGTCATAGGCCACCGCCGCCCCCATGGTGGGCAGGGCCAGGAAGAAGCTGAACTCGGCCGCCGACCGCTTGTCGGTCTTCAGCAGCAGGCCGCCGGCGATGGTGGCGCCCGAGCGCGACACGCCGGGGATCATGGCCAGGCACTGGAACAGGCCGATCAGGAAATAGATTCGCATCGGATACTGGTTGGCGTCCAGCCACTGGGGCCGCTTGTCCATCCGGTCCAGCGCCAGCAGGATCACCCCGCCGACGATCAGGGCGACGCAGATCACCTGGGGCGTTTCGAACAGCACGGTCTTGATGAAGTCATAGGCCAAAAAGCCGATCACCACGGCCGGGGCGAACGCCAGCAACAGGCCGATCAGGAACCGCCGCGCCTCCGGATCGAACGGCCAGCGCGTCGCCAGGGTCCACAGCCGCTTGAAATAGACGCTGATTATGGCCAGCAGGGCGCCCAGCTGGATGACGATCTCGAACGTCTTGCCCGAGCTCTCGAAGCCCATGAAATGGCCGAGCAGAAGCATGTGCCCTGTCGAGGACACCGGAATGAACTCGGTCAGTCCTTCGACCAGACCGAGAATGATCGCCGCAAGCCAGTCAGACATGTGATCCCCGCAGAGCCGGTGTCAGTGGGAGCCCGGCTCAGGTCCCACATAGCGCAATCTGGCCCGGATAGGCGAGCCGTCCGTGGCCTGATCCACCGCATGGGCCAGCAGACCCGCCAGACGCCCCAGCACCAGCAGGTCGCCCGCCCCCGTCGGCCCCAGGTCCAGCCGCCGCGCGATCAGGGCCAGGGCCAGGGCGAAGCTCGCCCCCTGCCCCCCCGCCGCCTCGCCCTCGGTCCACACCGCCTTCAGATCGGCCGGCAGGTCCGCCGGATCGAGCAGAGCCGCGACGCGCGGATCGACCCGGCCGAACTCGGCCGCCACGCCGAAACCGGGCACGCCGCCCCGCAGCCCGATCCAGCGGCGGGCCGCCCCGTCCGGATCACGCCGCGCCTCGCCGACATAGGCGGTCACCTCGTCCATCTCGGTCAGGGCCCGGCCCGACAGGGTGGTCACCCCGGCCAGCACGGCCCCGGCCAGGGGCGCGCCGCCGCCGGCCGCCGCCCGCGCCGCCAGAACCGCCTCGTCCAGACCGCACTCCGCGCCCAGGACCAGGGCCCGACGAAGCAGATGGCTGTCGCGCTCGGCCGTCTTGAACCCGCGCGCCAGACGTTGATGCAGATACAGGCGCGGCCCTGGCCCGGACACGCTGTCCACCACCTCGCTCAGCAGCGAGGCCGCCTCGCGCTTCAGACTGGCCGCGTCATGCGCCCGCGACGACCGGTCCTCGATGGCGCGCCGGCCCAGCACGGCCAGCACCCGCCTCTGGGTCGCGCCGCCGACGATCGGGTCGATCCGGGGTTTCAGTTCGGCGAAGGGATCAGCCTCGCGCGCGTCCCACAGGGTTCGCGCCGCCGCCTCCGCCGTGGCGGCTTCGGACATCTGGACCGCGTCCAGACCGCGATAGAACAGCCGTCCATCCACGATCAGGGACACCGACGACTGGATGTCCGCCTCGCCCCGCGCCGCCGCGCCCATCAGCGGCGCGCGCACTTCGGCCGCCTCGGCATCCCCGCCCTCGCCGCACATCCGCGCGACGTCGGACACGGCGTACAGGCTGCGTCGGGGATCAGTCGGGTCCGGCCGCGCCGCGATCCGGCCCCGGCTGACATAGGCGTACAGGGTCTGGGCCTTCACCCCCAGTCGGGTCAGGGCCTCGCTTCTCGCGATCCAACGTTCGTCAGCGCTCATGTCGTCTCCACGACCGATGCCACAAGTAGAGAACGGAAACCGACATAGCGCCGTTTCGTGTCCTTAACGCTAACGTTCCGCTTGATCCAGTTGGGGCGCTCGATTTGCCGCTCTGGCGTTCCCCCGGTTGGCTTTCCGCCCTGATTGCGCGACAAGGGCGCCTGATGACGACGCCGCCCGCCCCTCCGCCCGCGCCCACGCCGATCGAGGACGCCCATCTGGCGACCCGGCGCATCACGCGGCTGTCGGTCGGGGTCGCCGTGGCGCTGATCGCGCTCAAGGCCTTCGCTCTGGGCGCTTCGGGTTCGGTCTCCATCCTGGCCAGCCTGACGGACTCGGTGCTGGATCTGGTCGCGTCTCTGGCCGCCTTCTACGCCGTCCGCTGGGCCGCCGCCCCCCCGGACGAAGACCACCGCTACGGCCATGGCAAGGGCGAGGCCCTGGCCGCCCTGGTCCAGGCCGGTCTGGTCTTCGCCTCAGCCGTCTTCATCGGCTGGGAGGGGCTTCATCGCATCTTCGACCCACGCCCTGTCACCTCGGGCGGCTGGGCGACCGGGGTGATCATCGTCTCCATCGCCCTCACCGCCTGGCTGGTCTGGATGCAGACCCGGGCGCTGAAGAAGACCGGGTCCATGACCGTCGCCGGCGACCGCGCCCACTACGCCGCCGATCTGGCGGCCAATCTGGTGGTGCTGATCGGGGTGATCTCGGGCGCCTTCCTGAAAGCGCCAGGCCTGGACGCCGCCGCCGGCCTAGTGGTCGCCGTCTGGCTGTTCTGGGGCGCGACCGGCATGTTGAAGGCCGCCGCCGATCACCTGCTGGACCGCGCCGTGCCCGAGGCCGACCGCAGCGCCGTCACCCACGCCGTCCTGGCCGACCCCCGTATCTCGGGCGTTCATCAGTTGCGCACCCGCATGGTCGGATCGGTGATGATGGTCCAGATGCACGTCGATCTGGATCCGGACCTGACGCTGGACGCCGCCCACGCCATCGTCGTCGAGGCCGAGAACCGCATCCTCAGCCATTTTCCCAGCGCCGACATCCTGATCCACGCCGACCCGCGCGGCGTTCGTCCCCAGATCTCGGCCCAGATCGCGGCCCAGATCGCAGCCCCGACACCGGGTTCGACGCCCGATACGACATCGTCAGCCCCCGCCTCATCCGCCGCTCAGCCCGGGCGAAAGGGCCCCTGGTCCTGATCCGGTAAACGGACATTAACGGATGTCGGCGCATGAAGCGGTGATGTCCGAATCCAGCGTCCTGTTCCATTTCGCCTTCCAGCCCGCCTCGCGCGCCGCGCGTCTGGCCCTGGGCGAGGCGCGGATCGAATGGACCGACACCCCGGTTCGTCCGTGGGAGGACGACTGCCCCGTCAACGATCTGAACCCCTCGGGCCTGCCGCCCGTGGTCCAGACCACCGACCGCGGCCGCCCCCTGACCCTGTGCGAGCTTCCCGCCGTCCTGGGCTGGATCGAGGACCAGCAGAAAGCCCCCCTCCTGCTGCCCGCCGACGCCGCCGAACGGGCCGAGGCGCGCCGCCTCACCGGCTGGTTCGAACGCCGTTTCACCGACGAGGTCGACGCCGTCCTGCTGCACGAGCGGATGGAGAAACCCCTGCTCAAGCTCGGCCCGCCCGAGGCCCGCGCCCTGCGCCACGGCCGCGACGCCCTGAAATCCCACCTCGCCATGCTGGAAGAGCTTGTCGCCGCCCGCGACTGGCTGGCCGGCCGCCGCCTCAGCCAAGCCGACCTGATCGCCGCCGCCCACCTGTCGGTCCTCGACTATTTCGGCGAGATCCAGTGGGCCAACTGGCCCGCGCTGAAGACCTGGTACTCCAAGCTCAAATCCCGCCCCTGCTTCCGCCCCCTGCTAGCCGACCGCTTCGTCGGCGTGCCCCCGTCGGCCTGGTACGCGGATCTGGATTTCTAAGGGAAAAGCTCCCTAAAGCGCCTCCGCACCCAATCGCGCGATCCACAGCTTCGCCCGAGTGACCAGCTCATCCTTGCGCCGCAGGTCGGAAATATCCTCCGGCAGGCGGTCCAACTGCTCGAACCGGAAATCCTCGGGCGCATGCGCCTTCCAGGCCGCCTGAAGCGACCGGTACGGGCTGCCGCCGTGCCGCAGCGCGAACCACATCCCGTTCTGTTCGGTGTCGATGTGGCGGCTCTTGCCCACCCAGACCTGGCCCGTCGCGTTGCAGATCACGGCATAGACCCCGGCGATGGTCGGCCGCTCCTTGTATTCGGCGATCAGGCTCTTGCGGCTTGTCTGGGTCATGGCGCTCTCTTATTTATCCGGGTATAAACATGACAGCTAATTTTATCCGGGTAAATACATGAACGACGAAGATCGCGATCTGGTTCTGTTCGACGGCCCCCGCCGCATCGCCAAAGGTTCGGACGCCGCTGTGGTCGCCGCCTTCCGCAAGGCCCTGGCGGCCTCACCTCAAGCCGCGCTGCGCGTGTTCGATCTGGCGACCGGTCGGCCGGTCGACCTGGACCTCCGCGAGACAGAACCCGCTCCCGCTCCCAAGCGCGGCCGTCCGCGCCTGGGCGTCGCGGCGCGAGAGGTCACCCTGCTGCCTCGCCACTGGGACTGGTTGGCCGCCCAGCCGGGCGGCGCCTCGGCCACCCTGCGACGTCTGGTGGACCAGGCCCGCAAGACCGGCGCGGACGACGACGCCCGCCGCCGTCGCACCGACGCCGCCTATGGCTTCATGGTCGAAATGGCCGGCGACGCCCCCGATTTCGAAGAGGCCAGCCGCGCCCTGTTCGCCGCAGACCGCGACCGGCTCGCCGCCCTGATCGCGCCGTGGCCCACGGACATCCAGGGCCAGATTCTGGACTTGTTCGACGGCGCCGCATCGACCGAGTGACCGCTCCAGACCCTCTCCCGCTTGCGGGAGAGGTGGCCCGTCGTCCGCGCAGCGGGCCAGGGTCGGAGAGGGGAGTCTTGCTCAAAAGAAAACTTCCCCCATCGTCAGGCGTGTCGCTTCGCGCCACGGCCTGACACTTCCCCCGCAAGCGGGGGAAGGTCTTCCTCGCCCGATTTCGTGCTATCCCCCGCCTCGTGCCCGACCGCCTGAAAACCTTCATCCGCCAGCGCGCGACCGAGCTCGGCTTCGACGTCTGCCGCTTCGCCTCGGCCGCCGAGGCCTGGCCGGCGGGCGAGCGGCTGCGCCATTTCGTGGACGAGGGCCGGCATGGCGACATGGAATGGATGGAAACGACGCTGGACCGCCGCCAGCACCCCACCGCCATGTGGGACGAGGCGAAGACCGCCATCGTCCTGGGCATGAACTACGGCCCAGACGACAATCCGCTGGACCAGCTGGCCGACCGTTCCGCCGCCTATATCTCGGTCTATGCGCGGGGCGACGACTATCATGAGGTCATCAAGGGCCGGCTGAAACAGCTGGCGGGTCAGATCGCGGCCCGCAACGGCGCCGACATCAAGGTCTTCGTCGACACCGCCCCTCTGATGGAAAAGCCCCTGGCCCAGCGCGCCGGCCTGGGCTGGCAGGGCAAACACACCAATCTGCTCAGCCGCACCCACGGCAACTGGCTGTTCCTGGGCACGATCCTGACCGCCGCCGAGATCGAACCGGACGCGGCCGAGACCGAACACTGCGGCCGCTGCACCGCCTGTCTCGACGCCTGCCCGACGAACGCCTTCCCCGCCCCGTTCCAGCTCGACGCCCGGCGCTGCCTCTCCTACCTGACCATCGAATTCGCCGGGCCTTGGCCGGTCGAGTTCCGCACCCTGACCGGATCGCGCATCTATGGCTGCGACGACTGTCTGGCCGTCTGTCCCTGGAACAAGTTCGCCCAGGAAGCCCGCGAGATCCGGCTGGCGCCCCGCCCCGCCTTCCAAAGCCCGCGCCTGGCCGACCTGCTGGCGCTCGACGACGCCGCCTTCCGCGCCCTGTTCACCAAGAGCCCGGTCAAGCGGATCGGCCGCGACCGGTTCCTGAGGAACGTCCTCTATGCGGTCGGCAATTCCAACGACCCGACCCTGATCACCCCGACCCAGGCCCTGCTGGCCGACCCCGCCCCCCTGGTGCGCGGCGCCGCCGTCTGGGCCCTGTCGCGCCTGATGGCTCCGGCCGATTTCGCCGCCCTGGCCCAGGCCGCGAACGAAACCGACGCCCAGGTTTTGCGCGAATGGCAGGGCTTGCGCGCCTAATTTATGAACGAAAGAGACGCGTTTTCAGAGACTTGGAATTCGGTTCGCGCTTTTATCTCGCCTAGGTCCAGGCCGGGATATAATCCGGTCCGGTCTTTGACATCGTCCTCAGCGTTTCAGCCTGCGCCTGACACAAATGGCGCCTTTGGCGCCCTTGGCACGCAATTTTACAGTGCCAACCTCGTCTCCGTGGTTGCCGACAATCTGCGGCGCTTTTCCTCTTTCGTCATGTCTGGGCGCCTCCCCACACAGCAGGAAGGAGACGCCCTTCACTCACCCCATACCGGTCCCGACGCCCGATCCGCCGCCCGGCACCGGCGCCACATCCAGCAGCTTCAGCCGGAAGATCAGCACGGCGTTAGGCGGAATATCGCTGCCCCCGCCGACCTCGCCGTAACCCAGGGCCGGCGGCACGAACAGGATCCACTCGTCGCCGACGCGCATCTTCTGCAAGGCCTCGGTCCAGCCGGGCACCACTTCCTCGGGCGTGAACACCGCCGGCGCCCCGCGCGCGAACGAGCTGTCGAACACGGTATTATCGACCAGCTTGCCCTCGTAATCGACCTTGACCAGATCGTTGCGGTCCGGGCTGACGCCGCCGGCCGCACCCGACTGAACCACCTGGTACTGAAGCCCGCTCGGCAGGGTCACGACGTCCTCCGCCTTGGCGTTCTTCTCCAGGAAGGCGGCCGCTTCGGCCTTGCCCGCATTCGGATCGACCGGTTCCGACCGGCCGCAGCCCGCCAGCAAGAAGGCCGCGACCAGCGCCGCCCTACCCCATCCGAAGTTCATAGCCGCGTTCCTTCAAGGCCTCGCCGATCTCGTCAGCGTGGGCGCTATCGCGCGTTTCGACCATGATGTCGAACTCGGCGCCCTTGGCCGGCACGTCCAGGGCCAGACGGTTGTGGACCACGTCGATGATATTGCCGCCCAGGCCTCCGATCACCGCCGCCATGGCCGACAACATGCCCGGCCGGTCGTCGCCCAGGATGCGATAGACGATCAGTCTCCGTTCACGGACCATCTCGCGGTTCAGCACCACCGCCAGCATCCGCGCATCGATATTGCCGCCGCACAGCTCCAGTCCGACCTTCATCCCCTTGAACCGTTCGGGGTAGGCCAGCAGGGCCGCCAGGCCGCCGGCGCCCGCCCCCTCCGACACCGTCTTCTCATAGGTGACGTAATGGGCCACCGCCCGTTCGAAGTCCGCCTCCTCGCAGACGAAGACCTCGTCCACCAGCGGATCGGCCAGGGCGAAGGGGATCTCGCCCACCGCCTTGATGGCGATGCCCTCGGCGATGGTCTGGCCGGTGCAGACCGGCGGCTTGCCGGCGCGGCGCGCCGTAAAGGACGGGTATCGCGCCGCCTCGACCCCGAACACCTTGATGTCCGGCTTCATCGCCTTGGCCGCGATGGCGCAGCCCGCGATCAGACCGCCCCCGCCGATGGGAATGATCAGGGCCTCCAGGTCCGGCGCGTCCTCCAGGAACTCGATGGCGCAGACCCCCTGGCCCGCCACGATGCCTTCGTCGTCAAAGGCCGAGACGAAGATGAAGCCCTTCTCCGCCTCCAGCCGCTTGGCCTCCTCGGTCGAGCCGGTGAAGTCCAGCCCCTCGATCACCACGGTCGCCCCGTGCGACCGGGTGCCGTTGATCTTGGCGAAGGGCGTCCCCTCCGGCATGACGATGGTGACCGGCACCCCCAGCCGCCCGCCGTGATAGGCCAGGGCCTGGGCATGGTTCCCGGCGCTGGCCGCCACCACGCCCCGTTTCCGCTCCTCCGGGCTCAGCATCAGCAGCCGGTTCAGCGCCCCGCGTTCCTTGAAACTGCCGGTGAAGTGCAGATTGTCGAACTTGACCCAGACCTCGGCCCCGGTCAGCTGCGACAGCTTGCGCGAGTAGCGGGTCGGAGTGCGATCGACCTGACCGGCGATTCGGCCTCGGGCCGCCTCGATATCGGCGAAGGTGACGGTCATGGGCGCACTCCAGTACAGGCGGCCGGGCGGCGCGCCCGACGAATTCTCCCGCCTCTTTCGCGCTTTGTCGGTTCCTGGTCCAGAGGGTGCAACCTTGACCGTGGAACAGGCGTTGTCGCTCGTGCGATAGAGGGCCGTCGCACCCCCGCGACCGGTCCACGATCACTCCGGCCCCCGCCTCCCCCAGGGCGGACCGGATTTCCGGAGGAAGCCCATGTCGATCCGTCCCCTCGCCCCCCGCGCCGTTCTCGCCGCCGCCCTGGCCGCCGCCGCCCTGTCGGCCTGCGCCCCGACCACCTTCCCGACGGGAACCCCCGTCGGCGGCCCCGCCGCCTTCAACACGGCGGACTTCGCCTGGTCGGAACGCTCGGGCCAGGCCGCCATCGAAGGCCGCATCGCCTATATGCAGGACGGCAAGACCTACGGCTGCGTCGCCTCCGCCGGCCTGACGCCCGACACCCCCTATACCCGCGCCCGCTTCCGCACCCTGTATGGCTCCACTGATCGCGCCGCCGTCCCCGCCGCCGTTGTCCGCGCCCGCACCGTGCCGGACGCCAACGCCAACTACAGCGGCTTCGTCCGTTCCGTGCCCTGCGAGAACGGTCGCTTCCGCTTCAGCGGCCTGCCCGACGGCGGCTGGTTCCTGATCGTCCCGGTCCGCACCGGCGACGAAGCCCCCCTGGTGCTGATGCGGCGCGTTGATACCCGGGGCGGCCGCGTCGTCAATGTGACGCTCTAGTTCGGTAAGCCTGTCCCATATGCGTCTCCAGTAAGCGTCTTCAGTAAGCGTTCCCATCCGCCCCGGCCCTCGGCCGCCCTGGGGATCCCTCATGAGACTCGCCCTGATCGCCGCCGTCGCCACGGCCCTGTCCTCCGCCCCGGCCGTGGCCCAGACTTGGCATGAGCCCCCGACCCGCTACGACTTCCACGGTCAGGCCGACCGACCGGGCGACTATCGCTGCGACGCCTATTGGGACGCCGGCCGCACAGACTGCGGCGCCGCCTGGCGGGACCAGAGGCCGGCCCATCCGCGCCGCTACCGAGTCTCCGGCTATGGGTCCGGCCCCAGCGTCTATCCCGGCGCCTACGGCCGGCCAGACCTGGTCTATCCCGGCGGCGGCTCGACCTATGGCCATGGCGACCGCGATGTGCGGCGCATGGATTGGTGCCGCAGCGCCTACCGCTCCTACGATCCCGCCAGCGGCTATTACCGGACCTATGACGGGCGGTTCGTCTTCTGCGGCTGACCCCGCTCACGAAGATGCGACCCCGGTAACGCGGATCGCCATCTTCTGACCACTCCGACCCCGGACAGATCCCCGCTCACGAGACAGTCGGGGAGCGCCTTCTTGTCCCAGCACAACATCATCGGGTCCGAGGCCTTTACCCGAGGCCCCATGATCCTGATCCGCAAATACCGCGCCGGCGGCGCGCGGCGCCGTCGCGCCCGCACGGCGACGGCCTTCGTCGCCGGGGCCGCAGCCATGCTGATCGCCAGCGTCCTGGGCGCCGCCGCCGTCTTCGGCCCTGGTCTGGCCGCCGGCTAGATCAGGCCAGCCAGACCATCATCCGCGTGTCGGCCTCGGCCCGCCGCGCCCGGCTCCACGACCGACGCGTCTCGCCGGTGTAGAGAAAGCCGGCCTTCTCCAGCACCCGGCCCGACGCCGGATTGTCGGCGAAATGCCCCGCCACCAGGGCCCGCCGCTTCCACTTGCGACTGGCCCAGACCAATGCGGCGTCCAGGGCCTCGGTGGCGAAGCCCCGCCCCCAATACTCCCGCCCGATCCAGTAGCCGGCTTCAGGCACGCGATCCTCGCCCTCGAACAGGCCGATGACCCCGACCGGTCCCGCCGCCTCGTGCTCGATGATGAAGGTATTGGCCCGCGCCGGATCCTGGGACGCGACCTGCAACACGAAGTCGTCGGCGTCCTGGACGCGGAACGGATGCGGCATCCGCTTGGTCATCCGCGCAATGTCCAGATCATTGGCCAGGGCCGCGATCCGGGGCGCGTCCTGCGGCGCAGGCGCGCGCAGCACCAGACGCCGCGTCTCGACGACGGGGGAGGTTTCTATGACGCACATGAGCGATCGCCTCTCTCAGTGACCGCCTCCTTGGAGGGCTCGGACGGTCTTCGAGGCGGGGAAACGCAAACGGGGAGCCTGGTGATCCAGACTCCCCGCGGAATATCTTCCCTGGTCCGGATCGGCTGCTTGGAGGAGCAACGCGATCCGGAGATTTCCAGACTGCGTTACTCGGCGGCGAGCGCCTGAGCGGCGTCGTCATTCGCCGCCAGGATCGACACGTAACAACGGCCGCCGGCTTTCTTGGTGAATTTCACCGCGCCGTGGGTCAGGGCGAACAGGGTGTGGTCGCGGCCCATGCCGATGTTCTCACCCGGGTGGAAGGTGGTGCCGCGTTGGCGCACGATGATGTTGCCGGCCAGCACGCGCTCGCCGCCATACTTCTTCACGCCCAGGCGCTTCGACTCGGAGTCGCGACCGTTACGCGACGAACCACCGGATTTCTTGTGAGCCATCTTGCCGCTCCGTCTTTCCTGAGTGTCCTACCGGCCTTTCGGCCTACTTGAGGACGTCTCTCTTTTAACTGGTCTGGCGCTGTGAGGCGCCGGTGAATGTCTTAGGCTTCGTCGCCGGCGGCTTCAGCCTTGGGCGCAGCCTTCTTCTTGGCCGGGGCCTTCTTGGCGGGAGCCGAGCTCTCGACCACGACGCCCTTGATCTCGGCACCGTCCACGTCGGTCACGACCGTCTCGGTCGAACCCAGAGCAGACGTCGCGCCGCGGGTGGCCAGATTGCGGGCCCGCAGGTTGATCTCGGCCTTGGTCGTCAGATCGACCTTGCCGTCCCACTTGGCGGTCTCGCCGGCGCCTTCGATGCCGGTGATGCGCAGGACCGATTCCATCTGGCGATGGCCGTTCGTACGGCGATAGCCCTGACGACGGGTCTTCTTGAAGATCTTGATCTTCTCACCCTTGCGGGTTTCGACCAGGGTCGCGCCGACGAAGGCGCCGTCGATCAGGGGAGCGCCCAGGGTCACGCCCTTGTCGCCGCCCAGCATCAGGACGCTGTCGAACTTCAGCTCCGAGCCGGCGTCGCCATCGAGCTTTTCGACGACAATCGTATCGCCCGGTTGGACCCGGTACTGCTTGCCGCCGGTCTTGATCACCGCGTACATGTTGAAGCCTCAGCGCAAACGCAAAAATGAAGACGCCCTCCGGAGAGACCCCCGGGGGCGAAGAGCGGCGACATATACGGAAGGGCGTCTCGGAGTCAACGCTGCACACGGCGGAAATTCAGGCGTCGCAGCATTTCGCCCCATCATCTAGCGCCGCTCGACCAATCCGGTAAGGTCGCGCCCTGCATGAAATTCGGGGACAAGATCACATGACCACCGTCGCTAAGGGCGGCCAGGATTCGCGCACGGCCGCCGCGCGTCGGATCGTTGCGCATATTGCGGGACATCTGCAGGCCGATCTGTCGTTGCAGCTCTGGACCGGCGAAATCCTTCCTCTGGGCCCCGACGCCCGCGACGACATCCGCATCGTGCTGTCCTCTCCCTCCGCCGTACGCCGGCTGGTGCTGAAGCCCGGCCTCATGACCCTGTTTGAGCTCTACGCGACGGGCGACATACGCATCGAGGGCGGCTCGCCCCTGGAAGCCGCCGATCGCTGGAACCACGGCCGCGCGGTCCACCTGCCGCGCCGGGTCGATAAATGGCTGATCGCGCGCGCGTTGATCCCATTCCTTTTGGCGGGCCGGGCCCGCACCGTCGGCGACGCCGCCTATGACCCCACCGGCGAGGCCGGCCAGCGTAAGGACAAGTCCGCCCGCACGGACAAGGACTTCATCGCCTTCCACTATGATGTCGGCAACGACTTCTACGGCCTCTTCCTGGACCCGGAGATGGTCTATTCCAGCGCCTGTTACGCCGACGCAGACCAGTCGCTGGAGGACGCCCAGACCCGCAAGCTGGACCTGATCTGCAGGAAGCTCCGCCTCAAACCCGGTCAAACCCTGCTCGACATAGGCTGCGGCTGGGGCGGTCTGTCGTGCTGGGCGGCCAGGCACTATGGCGTCAAGGTCCACGGCGTGACCCTGTCGGAAGAACAGCTCGCCTTCGCCAACGCCAAGATCGCCCGCCTCGGCCTGCAAGACCGGATCACCCTGGAGCTCAAGGACTATCGCGACCTGGAGATGACCGGACAGTTCGACGCCGTCAGCCAGGTGGAGATGTTCGAACACGTCGGCTTCGCCAACCACGACCGCCATTTCCTGGAAATGCATCGCCTGCTGAAGCCCGGAGGCCTGTATTTCCACCAGGCCTCAGTCCGGCGCGGCGGCCGCGATATCGGCAACATCACCCCCCAGACGACCGCAACGCGCACAATCGGCCGCTTCATCTTCCCGGGCGGAGAGCTGGACACCATCGGCATGACCGTGACCAACCTCGGCCGTCTGGGTTTCGAGGTGTTGGACGTCGAGAACCTGCGCGAACATTTCCAGGCCACCACCGCAGAGTGGTCCCGCCGGCTGATGGCCCGCAGGGACGAGGCCATAGCCATGGTTGGAGAAGAGCGCACCCGCCTATGGCTGATCTTCTTCGCCATGTGCGCCAAGGGGTTCGAACGCGGCTCCATCCTCGTCTACCAGACGGTGGCCCAGAAGCGACGCGCCGGTAAGTCGGGATTGCCGCTGAACCGAGCCTCCCTCTATCCCTAAAAGCGACTAGTCCAGCGCGCAGATGTCCGGCAGGCCACGCAATCCGCCGGCGTTGTCGAGGCCATAGCCGACCAGAAACCGGTTCGGGGCCTCCCAGCCGACGAAGTCCGGCTCGGGGGCGCGCGGGGCAGGCCAGGGCTTGCGGGCGAAGACGCAGGTCAGGACGTCGGACGCTCCGCCCTCGCGGGCGATCCGCACTGCCTCGGCCAGGGACAGGCCGGTGTCGAAGACGTCGTCGAGGATCAGCACCTTACGGCCGGCGATGGGCCGCTGGAACGGCGCATAGACGTCGATCTTGCCGCGGCTGGTCTTTTCGTCGCCATAGGAGGTCAGCCACAGGGCGTCGAAACGGACATTGCGGCCGACACGCGACAAGGCGCGGGTCAGGTCGGCGGCGAACCACAGCCCTCCGGTCAACAGCACGGCCGCAACCGTCTCATCGTCGATGACCGGCGCGATGCGTGCGGCGAGATCCGCGACGACGCGGGCGATGTCGGCCTCGGCCAGAAGGACGGTCGGCGCGGGAGAAAGATCAGCCATGCACGGCGGATACCGCCTCGCCACGACCTCTGTCCACCACGGGAATGGGGCGGGCCTCTATCGGAGCGCCCGCGCCGCGCCCGCTGAGCCCCGGCGCCACGGCCGAACGCAGGCCGTTGGAGGCGGGTGCAAGCTCCGCATGGGCGTCGGCGGGAGCATGGTCCGCCGCAGGATGAGCATCGACCGGCGCATGAGCATCCGGCGCATGAGAATCAGCCGGGGGATGGGCCGGCGCGGCGTGATCGTCACCATGAGCCTCGCCCTGCCCCTCGCCATGAGCCTTGCTCGGCGCCGCATGATCTTCAGAGCCGTGGCCCTTGGCAGGCTTGGCGTGGGACGCGTCCGCCGTCACGAAGTTGACGCCGATGTCCGCCGCATGGCCGCCGGGATCGGGGATGAGGACGGCGAACCCCTGGACCTTGCCCGGCAGGACCGGCGCAGCGTCGATGGCCACAATCTTGAACCCGACCTCCGCGCCGTGCTCGTCCAGCAGGGCGACGCGGACGGGCGGGGCCACGATTTCGGCGTCACGGACGTTGCGCAGGGCGCCGGAGACCAGAACCATCCCCGGATGGGTGGCGACCTCCTTGGCGGTCATGGCCTCAAAGTCCAGGCCGACCGGATTCACGGGCGTCCCTACGGCGGCATAGGCGGCGGCGGCGCGTGGGAAGGCCTCGACCACCTCGACCCGGAACAGGAAGGCCGAGACGATCACGCCGATGAAGGCGCTGGCCAGGCCCGCCCAGACCACGCCATGGGTGGCGGCGCGACGCAGGCGTCGCTGCTGTTCGGCGCGGGCGCGGAAGGCCTTGGGCAGTTCCGGCGCCGGGGTCTCGGCCAGGCTGGCGGGCTCGGAGGCGGCGTCCGGCTCGGGCGTGGAGATGACGCGGGGCTCGGGCGCGACGTTCAATTCCAGGGGTTCATCGCTGGTCGCACGCCAGACTTCGCCGCACGATTTGCAACGCACCTTGCGCCCGTTCGCGCCCACGGCGTCGTCGGGAATAAAATAGCTGGTGGCGCAGGCGGGGCAGGTCAGTATCATGTGGCTGACTGCGAGGCTCTCGCCCCCTCCTGTAAGGCGCGATTTCGCGCCCTGTCCCTGAAACAAACTCTATGCCGTCCTCGCCAACCAGCGCCGCCGATGCCGCCCCCGTGACCGAGACCGTCCGCCTGTCGGGCGTGGGTTTCGGCTATGCGGACGCGCCCGACGTGCTGCGAGACGTTAACCTCATTCTGACGCGAGGCTCTTTCCACTTCCTTACCGGACCGTCCGGAGCCGGAAAGTCTTCGCTATTGCGGCTTTTGACCCTGGCCGACCGACCGACCACAGGAAGCATCCGTCTGTTCGGCGCCGATGTGTCGGATATCGACCGACGCGACATCCCGGCCTTTCGCCGCCGCATGGGGGTGGTGTTCCAGGATTTCCGTCTGCTGGACCATCTGTCGGCCTTCGACAACGTCGCCCTGCCTCTGCGACTGGCGGGCGGGCGCGAGGCCGACTACGCCGCCGATGTGGAAGAAATGCTGAAATGGGTCGGCCTGGGCCGCCGAATGGACGCCCGCCCCCCGGCCCTGTCCGGCGGAGAGAAACAGCGTCTGGCCATCGCCCGCGCCGTCATCACCCGCCCTGGCCTGATCGTCGCCGACGAACCGACCGGCAGCGTGGACGCCGTCATGGCTGACAAGCTGTTGCGTCTGTTCCAGTCGCTGAACCGTCTGGGGGCCACCGTCCTGATCGCCAGCCACGATCAGGCCCTGGCCGAACGCTCGGGCGCGCAGGTGCTGCGGCTGGACCAGGGCCGGCTCAGCAAGGCCAAAAGGGCTGCGGCATGATCCGGCTGTCCGACTTCCGCCTGTCGAGGGGACGCCCCGGCCTCTTGCCGCCCGCCGCCGCTGGCGAGCCCTGGCTGATGACGGTCATCGCCGTACTGTGTTTCCTGGCCTGTCTGGCCGCCGTCGCCGCCTCCGCCGCCGACCGCGCCGCCCATGGCTGGGCGCGCCAGCTGGGGTCCGAAGCGACGGTCCAGGTCCGTCCCCGCGTCGGCGAAAGCGGCGACACCGCCGCCGCCCGCGCGGCCGAAACCCTGTCGGGGGTCGAAGGGGTCGAAGAGGCGGCGGCCCTGGACCGCAAGGCGGCCGAGGATCTGCTGCGCCCCTGGCTGGGCGACGCGGTGCTGCCGGATCTGCCCCTGCCGCATCTGGTGACGGTGCGGCTGAAACCCGACGCCCCCGCCAGCCCTGTGACCCTGAGCCGCGCCCTGGCCGAGGCCGGGCTGGACGCCACGGTCGATGATCACAGCCTGTGGCGCGGCGAGGTCGAACGCTCGGCCGCCCTGATCACAACCCTGGCCGCCGCCGCCTTCCTGGCCACCGCCTTCGCCGCCGCCGCCGCCATCGCCTACGCCACCCGCGCCGGCCTCGCGGCGGGACGCGGCGTGATCGAGACCCTAAGCCTGAACGGCGCTACCGATGGACGCATCGCCTGGCTGTTCCAGCGGCGGTTCGCCCTGATCGCCGCCGGCGCCGGCGCCATAGGCGCGGGATCGGCCGCCCTGCTGCTGGCCTTTTTGCGGTTCCTCGGCGGTTCGGACGGCCTGTCCCAGGCTCTGCCGGTGACCTGGGGCGACCTGCTGCTGCTCTCGCCATGTCCGCTGCTGGCGGCTACGGTGGCGCTTGTCGCGGCCAGATTCGCCGCCATGCAGGTGCTGGGCTCAGGCAGGAGGAAGGCATGAGGCTGCTCGTCGTTGTCGGCATCGTCGTCCTGATCTGGCTGGTCGGCCTGTTCGCCTTTGCGCACCGGGTGCGCGAACTGACCCCCGCCGAAGATCCCGTCGCCGCCGACGCCATCGTGGCCCTGACCGGCCCGTCGGCCGAGAGGGTCAACGCCGCCATCCGCCTGTTGGAACAGGGCAAGGGCCAGCGCGTCCTGATCTCGGGCGTCAACCGCGAAGTCCGTCGTCGCGAGCTGCGCGAGCTGACCCCCGGCTCCAGCCGCCTGTTCAACTGCTGCGTGGACCTGGGTTTTGAGGCTGAGGACACCGTCGGCAACGCCCAGGAGATCGCCGCCTGGTCGCGTTCGAAGGGCTACCGCCACCTGATCGTCGTCACCTCCGACTATCATATGCCCCGTTCGCTGGTGGAGATCCGCGGCCAGCTGCCGGGCGTGAAGTTGACGCCCTATGCCGTCTCAACGCCGTCGCTGGACAACCGGCATTGGTGGCGCGCGACGGTGACGGCGCGTCGGATGACGCTGGAATACATGAAATATCTGGCCGCCCTGGGTCGCGAGGGCGTGCGTCGCCTCAGCCGCGACGCCCCCGCGACCGACGTTGGGTCCGACACCCCTGTCTCCGATCTTCCCCCCGAAAAGGCGCCCGCCTAAGTGAACACCCTGCGTTCCCTGCTCTTCACCGCCTGGCTCTATCTGTCGATGCCGATCGTCGCCGTCGGCCTGTCCCCGGCCCTGCTCGGACCCCACCGCTACGCCCAGGGGGTTTGCAAGCTGTGGGCCAAGGTCGTCCTGTTCGGCCTGCGCTGGATCGCCGGGGTGAAGGTCGAAGTGCGGGGGCTGGAGCATGCGCCCTCGGGCGCAGCCCTGATCGCGTCGAAACACCAGGGCATGCTGGACATCGTCGCCCTTCTGGCGGTCCTGCCCGACGCCTGTTTCGTCATGAAGAAGGAGCTGATGCCCCTGCCCTTCTTCGGCTGGTTCGCCTGGAAGGCCAAGATGATCGCCGTGGACCGCGCCGGCCACGCCAAGGCGCTGAAGGACATGACGCGTCAGGCCCGCGAGCGCCTGTCCGAGGGTCGGCAGATCGTCATCTTCCCCGAGGGCACTCGCAACGACCCCGGCGTCCCCGGCGACTACAAGCCCGGCGTCGCCGCCATCTATCGCGATCTGGAAGGCCCCTGCTGGCCCGTCGCCACCAACTCCGGCGTCCACTGGCCCGCCCACGGCTTCCGCCGTTATCCGGGCAAGGTGGTGTTCGAATTCCTGGAGCCGATCCCCGCCGGGCTGAAGCGCGGGGCGATGATGGCGTTGCTGGAAAGTCGCATTGAGACGGCATCTGCAGCCTTGTTGGAGCCAAAGGCCCCGCTCGAACGTATGGGCTGACCACCCCTATATTAGGAACCCCCAATGTCCCTGCGTCTCCTGGCCCTGACCGCCGTCGCCGCCACCGCCTTCGCCGGCTCCGCCCTGGCCCAGTCCCAGCCCTATGAGCAGCTGCGCCCTGCGCCCGAGGGCTGGACCGTCGATCTCGGCGTCGGCGCCCTCTACAGCAAGGACAGCGGCGGCGACACGGGCTCAGAAACCCAGGTCGTGCCCTGGGTGTCCGCCAACTATCGCGACTTGGTCTATCTGAGCGCCATCGACGGCCTGGGCTGGAACGCGATCAAGACCGACGACTTCCGCGCCGGCCTGCAACTGCGCCCGCGCTTCTCGCCCGAGGACATTGAAGGCCTGGACCTGGACCGCCCCGACTTCGGCGCCGATGTCGCCGCCTACGCCTTCAAGCGGCTGCCCGGCAATATCGTGGTCGGCGGCCGGGTCAGCCGCGATGTGACGGACGTCAGCGAGGGCACGGAATACTACGCCTCGGTCGGCCACCAGCGCGTGACGCCGATCGGCCTGATGAACCTCTCGGTCTATGCGCGCGGCGGCGACGCCAAGCTGGCCGACGCCTATTACGGCGTCAGCGCCGCAGAGGCCGCCCGCAACGGCATCGACGCCTATTCGCCGGGCAGCGGCCTGCAAGGCGCCGGCGCCAGCCTGTTCCTGCTGGTTCCGATCAACGACAAATGGGGCGCCGGCGCCCTGATCAACTATGAGCGCCGCCTGGGCGACGTGGCCGACAGCCCCCTGTCGGAAGAAGACGACACCATCCGCACGGGCGTCTTCTTCGCCCGTCGCTTCGGCGGCTGACGGCGAAACAGCGGCGACCGGTCAGGTCGCCGCGAACTCGCTCAGCGCGTCGATGACGGCGCGGTTCTGATCCTCGGTGCCGATGGTGATGCGCAGGCCTTGCGGCAGGCCATAACCGCCGACGCCCCGGACGATGATCCCCTTGGCGTTCAGATAGTCGCTGGCGGCCGCGGCGCGTTCGGCGGCGTCGAACAGCACCAGGACGAAGTTGCCCGCGCTGGGCAGGACTTCGAAGCCGAAGCCGCGCAGGGCCTGGGTCAGGCGCGGCTTCCAGGCCGTGATCAGGTCGCGCGACGCCTGCTGGTGCGCCTCGTCGCCCACGGCCGCAGCCGCAGCTTCCAGCCCCGGAACCGAGACGTTGAACGGCAGGCGGATCCGGTCCATCGCCTCGACCATCGCCAAGGGCGCGTAGCCGAAGCCGATGCGCAGGCCGCCCAGGCCATGGATCTTGGAGAAGGTGCGGGTGACGACGATGTTGGCCGCGTCCTTGGCCAGCGGGAAGGCGGTCTCCCAGTCGGCCTCGACGACATATTCCGCATAGGCCTCGTCGATCACCAGAATGACGTCGGCCGGCAGGCCGGCATGCAGGCGGCGAATCTCCTCGCCGGTGTTGTAGCTGCCGGTCGGGTTCGACGGGTTGGAGACATAGACGATCTTCGTCCGGTCATCGACCTGGGCCAGAAGCGCGTCGACCTCGGCCTTGAAGTTCGGCTCGGGCGCCAGCTTGACCTGGGCCTCGCAGCCCAGGGCGCTGATCCGGTAGGCCAGAAAGCCGTACTGGCCGCAGACGATATTGTCGCCCGCCGTCAGATAGGTCTGGTTCAGCAGGGCGAAGACCTCGTCCGAGCCGTTGCCGAAGATCAGCCGCTCGGGCTCCAGCCCATGCTTTTGCGCCACCGCGCCCCGCAGCTTGGTCGCGCGGCCGTCCGGATAGATATGGATGGTCTTGATCGCGGCCTCATAGGCCGCGCGCGCCTTTTCACCCGCGCCCAGCATGTTCTCGTTCGAGGACAGTTTCATCGGCTCGGCCACGCCGGCGATGGACGACTTGCCGCCGACATAGGGGGCGATGTCGAGGATGCCGGGCTTTGCCTGGGGGGCTTGGGGCGCGCGCGCGTCAGTCATAGAAAGCCTTGAACTCAGAAGATGGGGGCGGCGCCGATGACGCCGGTCAGACGGCCGGGGGCATTGTTCAGCCGCCCGTCCTCGGCCTGCACATAGCCCGTCAACACGAACAGCTTCAAGCCGCCCGCCGCAGCCAGGGGATCGGCGACCAGCCCAGCCTCGCCCAGGGCCTCGACGATCTTGGTCTCGGACCAGCCGCTGTCGGTGACCCAGAAGGTGCGGTCGCCCCCCGTCGGGCCCGAGGTTTCCCTGGACACCAGAAAAGCCTGAGGCCGCGCGCGCCCGTCGTCCGGCAGGGCGGCGACGATCCGCAGTTCGGGGCGCGCCAGCAGCCGCCCCCACCAGGGCCGATCCGACGTCAGGTCGAGCATGGCGCGAGAGCCGCCTTCCACCGCCTTCAGGGCCTCGTCGGCCGAAAGGGGGCGGGCCCCAAGGCCATATCGATCGGTCGCCAAGGCCTGGGCCAGACCACCGCATGTCACCAAGGACGGTCCCGTCGCCGCCTCGATCCGCCCCCACAAGGCCTTCAGCGCCGACCGCTCGACAGGGCCGACGTCCGCCGAGAGCTCGCGCAAAGCCAGCACCGCAGCGTCAAACCGATCGCGCGGACCGGCGGCGACCCTGGCCCGCACCGCCTCGACCACCGCTCGGTCCAGCGCCGACAGGACGGCGTCGTCCTGGGGTTCTTCCAGCAGTCCCATCAGAACAGCTTGGGCGCGGGAGCCAGGGGGAAGGGCCCCAGCCAGGTGCGTCCATCCCGGAAAATGACCGTCAGCGCCATGTCTTCGCGCCCGGCGGCGGCATCGGCCCCGGCGACTGCAGCAGCCCCGGCGGCGCCGCCCCGGTTCACCGACCCCTGGCGCGACTCCAGCAGGCCGGACAGGGCTGGCAGAGGCTTTTGAGACTGAAGGGCCACCTGGCCCATCAGTCGCCCGTTCGCATCGGCCTTCAGCACCTCGCTGCTCAAGGTGGCGCGGCTGTCGCCCGCCTGTAGGTCGCCCCGCACCTTGCGGAACGTCCCCCCGCCCTTGGTCCATTGGGAGAAGACCCCGGCCGCGTCCCCGACCTTCAGCAGGTCCGCCCGACCGATCGTCGCCTCAAGCTGGGTGGTCAGTTGACCGTCCTGGGCGAAGCCCTCGACCGGGCCGTCGCGGCGTCCCTGACCGTCCACCAGGCGGAACATCACGTCGATGTCGTCGCTCGGCGCGGTCGAGCCCTCCAGATGGGGGCGGGAATAGAATTCGATCCGCGCGGCCCGGGCGATGGGGAAGGGCTCGCCGTCGGCCTGGGCGGCAAAGACCGGATTGACCAGCTCCAGCGCCAGATTGGGCCAGCGTTGATCGATGCCGCTGGCGCTCATGCGGATGGCGTCGCCCGTGACCGCCACCTTGCCCTTGCCCGCGCGGGTCAGGGTCAGGCCTTCAGGTGCGACGATGACCCATTTAGTCGGCTGATAGGCGTTGGCCTCGGCGTTCAACGCGGGCGCCGCGACGGCGTGGCCGGACGGGGCGGCGATGGTCACATCGGTCAATCTGACATTCGCGCGGAAGGGCCAGCCCACGATCCGCTTGTCGGCGTAGCGGACCTCCCATCCTTGCTCGCGCAACGCCACAGCCTGGGCCTCGAGCCCGGCGTCGATCTGACGCGTCAGATAGAACCACCAGCCCGTCCACGCCGCCAGGGCGACCAGCGCCAGGATGAAGGGCGCATATAGGCTCGCTCGGCTGTGTCGCTTGGTCGGAAGATCAGTCATGCGGTCTTCTTAATCGATGCGACGGCTTGCTCGCTACTGTCAGCAAGGTCGCAACGGGTCCAAGGATCAGGTCGCAAGAAAGGCCCGCACCGTCTCGACCGCGTCCGCCAGGCCCATCCGCTGCACCTCGGTCCCCGGCGGCAGGCTGGCGAACAGCCGCGTCGGGGTGGCGGCGTCCAGCATCAGGAAGACGCCCTTGTCGTCCCCCCGTCGGATCAACCGCCCGAAGGCCTGGGCTATGCGGGCGCGGGCCAGGGCGTCGTCATAACCCTTGCCCTGCGAGAACTGGCCGCCCAGTCGTTCGCGCCGCGCCTTGTGCAGCAGGTCCGGGCGCGGCCAGGGTACGCGGTCGAACGCCAGCACGCGCAGGGACCGCCCCGGCACGTCCACCCCGTCCCGCACCGCGTCGGTGCCCAGCAGACAGGCGTTCTCCTCGACCCGGAACATGTCCACCAAGGCGCCCACCTCCAGCGGATCGACGTGCTGGGCGTAGAGCGGCACCCCCGCCTTCGCCAGGTCCGGACCCAGCCGCTCATAGACCGCCTTCAGCCGACGGATGGCGGTGAACAGGCCCAGCCCCCCGCCCCCGGCCGCCAGGAACAGTTCGCGCATCGCCGCCGCCGTCTGGCGCGGATCATCCTTGATCAGGTCGTTGACGACGATGACCCGGCTGTTGGCGGCGTAATCGAACGGACTTTCAACCTTCAGGGTGCGCGGCGGCTCGATCAGCCGGGCCGATCCGGTCCGCAGACGGGCCAGGTCGAACGGGTCTTCCTGCAACGGGTCGGACAGGGTGGCCGAGGTCACCAGCACCCCGTGCGCCGGCACGATCACGGCGGCTTCCAGCGGCACGGTCGGATCGATCCAGTGGCGGCGCAGGGCCACGTCATGGATGCGGCCGAAGGCGGTCTCGGCCGACAGCCAATCGACGAAGTCCGGATCAGGCTGATCCCCGCCGTCCTCCAGCGCCGCCAGCATCGAGCGCCAGCCCGGCAGGGTCATCCGCGCCCGCCGGTCCAGACCGCGCAGCGCCCCCTCGATCCGCGACCGTTGCGCTCCGTCCAGCTCGGCCGCCTCGTCGTCGAGAATGTCTTCCAGGTGCCGCGACAGGGCCAGCAGCGGCGCCTCCAGCGCGGCCAGGGCCTGGGCCGCCGCGCGGGCGGTCTCGGCCACCGGATCGGTCACCGGCTTCAGCGCGCACTCCATGCCGAACTCCGGCCCGCCGTATGTGTTGGTCTCGGCCGTGCGCGCCCGCAACTGATCCAGAGCTGCCGCCAGAAAGGCCTCGATAGGACCGATGGGGTTGACCTCGCCCGAGGCCGGAGCGACCCGACCCGACACACCCTCGCCCGGAAGCGCCGCCGAGGCGCGGATGGCGTCCTGCAAGGCCTTCAACGCCGCCTCATTGTCCCCGACCATGTCACCCAGCCGCTGTTCCAGACCGCGACCGCGGCGGCCTCGCCCCTCAGGACCGCGTATCCAGCGGCGCAGCTCGGCCGCTTCCTGGCCCGACAGACAGGCGGAAAAGGCGCTGTCGGCCGCGTCGAACAGATGGTGGCCCTCGTCGAAGACGATCCGCTTCAGGGCCGCGGTCTCGCCGTCCTGCTTCTGGCCCCGCGCCGAGCGCGCGCCGTCGAACGCGGCCTGGGTCAGGACCAGGGCGTGGTTGGCGATGACCAGGTCCGCCCGACGACTGGCGCGGATGGTCTTTTCGACGAAACAGCTGCGATAGTGGGGACAGGCGGCGTGGACGCACTCGCCCCGCCGGTCCACCAGATTGGCCGCCCCCGCCGCATGGGCGGGCGCCATGGCGAACAGGCCGGGCAGCCAGCCCGGGAAATCCCCGCCGGTCATGTCGCCGTCGCGCGTATGCAAGGCCCAGCGCCCCGCCAGGGCCAGGCCGATCAAGTCGCCGTTCCCCAACTGGGCCGCCTGAACCATGTCCTGAAGATTGAGGACGCAGAGATAGTTCTCGCGCCCCTTGCGGATGACGGTCTTCTTCTTGCGCTCTTCCGGGTCGGGCCACAGAGCATGGCTTTCCCGGTCGATCTGGCGTTGCAAGGCCCGCGTATAGGTCGAAATCCACGCCGCCCCCTGGTTCCGCTCGGCCCACAGGGAGGCCGGCGCCAGATAGCCTAGGGTCTTGCCCGTACCGGTGCCCGCCTCGGCCAGCAGGACGCGCGGCCGCCCCTCCTCATTGCGCGGCGAAAAGGCGAAGGCGGCCTCTGCGGCGTAGTCGGACTGGGTCGGCCGTGTCTCGTCCAGACCCGAGGCCTGAAGCAGTTTGGCAAGGCGGATGCGCGCGCTCTCGCTGTCGACGGGGGTTGAGCCGGCCTCGCCGCGCGGCGCCTCGTCCTCCCACTCCGACAGCCGGCTCCAGACGTCCAGGCCCGACCCGCGATGCTGGCGCGGCCGCACCCCGCCGGCCTCCAAGGCCTGCACCGCCCGCTCGCCCCAGGCCCAGCCGGCGCGTTGCAGCGTCAAGGCCAGAACATAGGCGGCCTCTCGTTCCGGATAGGCGGCCGCCGCCAGTTCACGCAGCAGCACGGCCGCCGCCTCGCGCAACGCCGCCGCCTGCGCCTCGGGCGACTTCGGCTCCGCCAAGCCCAGCGACAGGGACAACCCCGTCGGCGACGGCGCGCAGAACTGGGCAGGCCGCACGAAGGCGTACAGCTCCAGCACATCCATCAGCTCGCCGGATCGAGGCGGCGGCGTCAGCCCCAGCCGCCGCGCCGTCAGCGAGGCATGGGCCACCAGCACGGCCCCGCCGGTAAACAAGCCCTCGGCCGCCCCTCGCCCGATCTTCCTCGATCCCGCCTCATCGCACACCGCCCCCGCGCCCGGCGGGGTGGCGAGCGCCGGCGGCAGATCGAGCCAGGGCTCAGCGCCGCTCACGCGGGATTCTGCAATGACGGATTCGTCGGACACGACCGATAGATAGCGATCTCGGAGCCGAAACGGAACGAGAACATTTCATTGACCAAAAGGCTCAGCAAGAGTATGGCCATACACGGTAGCCAGATTGGAGATGCGGAGAATGAGTTGGAGCGTGGCGAAGGCCAAAGACAACTTTTCCGAGGTCATTCGGAGATCTCGGACTGAAGGTCCCCAAGAGATTTCGCTGCACGGCGAGGCGGCAGCGGTCGTCCTCTCCGCCGAAGATTTCCGCCGCCTTAAAGACCCGCGAGCGTCGCGCGACTTCAAGGACTGGCTGCTGAACGGCCCCTCTCTCGAGGGCGTCGATCTGGAACGCGACCGCCGACCGGCGAGGGAAATCGATCCCTTCTGATGTTCCTGCTCGACACCAACGTCATCAGCGAACCCAAGCGCGCGCGTCCTGATGCGGGGGTTATTGCATGGCTGGCCGACCAGTTGCTGTCGGACCTGCATCTCAGCGTCATCACCGTGGGCGAGCTGCGACGCGGCATCGTGCGATTGGAGCCGGGGCGGCGCCGCGACGATCTAGACTACTGGCTGACGGATCTTATCCTACGGTATGGCGCACGCATTCTGCCAGTCGATCTGGAGGTCACAGAGCGTTGGGCGTCTTTGGCCGAAACTGCTCGCACCTTGGGCCGCCCGTCGGAAATGACGGACGAGTTGATCGCGGCGACGGCTCACGTCCACGGCCTGACAGTAGTCACACGTAACACTCGGCATTTCGAGCATAGCGGATGCCGCATTCTATCGCCTTGGAGCGAATGATGCGCAGGGCACGACGCATCGCACCGCTAGTCGCATTGACGCCTTTTATTGGCGTCACGATACTGATGTGGCGGCTGGGAACCAGCGAGTTCGTTGCTCAAGATGCGTGCCTCGACTCTGGCGGTCGCTGGGGTGAAGACGGACAATGTCAGTTCGAGCAATCGGCGGAGTGACGACGCTTCCGCCGCTCTTCGCCGATTGGTTCGCCGGGCGCGGCTGGTCGCCCCGGCGGCATCAGCTGGAGATGGTTGCAGCGGGTGAAGCAGGCGCACACGCCCTGCTGGTCGCCCCGACCGGCGGGGGCAAGACCCTGGCCGGGTTTCTACCCAGTCTGATCGATCTGGCCGAACGCGGGCCCAGGCCGCAGACGGGGCCAGGGTCGGGCGTCCACACCCTTTATCTGTCGCCGTTGAAGGCCCTGACCACCGACGTTGAGCGCAATCTGATGACGCCGATCCGCGAGATCGGGCTGAACATCCATGTCGAGACGCGGACCGGCGACACCAAACAGTCCAAACGCCAGCGTCAGCGCGACTTCCCTCCCGACATCCTGCTGACCACGCCGGAACAGCTGGCCCTGTTCTGCGCCTGGGAGGGGGCTCGATCCTATTTCGCCGATCTGAAATGCGTCGTGCTGGACGAGGTGCACGCGATCTGGAGCGGCAAGCGCGGCGATCTGCTGTCGCTGGGGCTGGGGCGGCTACAGAGCTTCGCTCCCCAGATGCGCCGTGTGGGTCTTAGCGCGACCATCGAAGACCCGGACCTGATCCGGGGGTGGCTGGCGCCCCGAATTCCTTCTCCCCTTGCGGGAGAAGGTGGCTCGCGGAGCGAGACGGATGAGGGGTTGCTTCCGAACGTACCGGCGCCCGCCGTCGAGGCTGAACCGCCCCCTCATCCGAGCCCTTCGGGCCCACCTTCTCCCGCAAGGGGAGAAGGGGTTATCTTGGTCCGTGGCGACCCCGGCGCCCCGGCCGTCATCGATGTCCTGATCTCCGAGGGCAAGGTGCCCTGGGCCGGCCACACCGGCCAGCACGCCATCCCCGAGGTCTACACCGCCATCCAGCGCGCCGGTCTGACCCTGATCTTCGTCAACACCCGCTGGCAGTCGGAGTTTGTCTTCCAGCAGCTGTGGGCGATCAACGACGACAATCTGCCCATCGGCCTGCACCACGGCTCGCTCGCGGCGGAGCAAAGGCGCAAGATCGAGGCGGCCATGGCGCGCGGCGATCTGCGCGCCGTCGTCTGCACCTCCACCCTGGACCTCGGCATCGACTGGGGCGACGTCGATCTGGTCATCCAGATGGCCGCGCCCAAGGGCTCCAGCCGTCTGGTCCAACGGATCGGCCGCGCCAACCACCGGCTGGACGAGCCGTCGCGCGCCCTGCTGGTGCCGGCCAGCCGGTTCGAAATGCTGGAATGCCAGGCGGCGCGCGAGGCGGTGGCCGACAACGCCTTCGACTGGGAGCCGATCCACATCGGCACCCTGGACACCCTGGCCCAGCACATCATGGGCGTCGCCTGTTCCGAAGCCTTCGACATGCCGGCCCTGTACGACGAGATCACCGGCTGCGGCCCCTATCGCGACCTGACCTGGGAGCAGTTCGAGGCGGTGGTCGATTTCGTCGCCACCGGCGGCTATGCGCTGCGCACCTACGACCGGTTCGCCCGGATTGTCCGCACCCCGGACGGCCGCTGGAAGGCCCGAACCAAGGACATCGCCCAGCGGCACCGGATGAACGTCGGCGCCATCGTCTCGGCCGGAACCCTGAATGTGCGGGTGGCCGGCCGTCGCGGCGGGGCCTCGCGCCAGCTGGTTGCGGGCCGCAAGGTCGGCGAGGCCGAGGAATGGTATTTCGAACAGCTGACGCCTGGCGACACCTTCCTGTTCGCCGGCCAGGTCTGGGCCTTTCAGGGCATTGTCGGCACCGACGCCCTGGTCAGCCACGCCAATGACAAGGAGCCCAAGATCCCGTCCTGGGGCGGGTCGAAATTCCCCCTGTCCACCTCGCTGGCCGACCGGGTGCGCTCCATGATCCAGGACCGCGACCACTGGCGCGTCCTGCCGCCCGACGTTCAGGAGTGGCTGGAGCTTCAGGCCGAGCGCTCGGTCATTCCCGACGCCGAATCCATGCTGGTCGAGACCTTCCCGCGCGGCAGCCGGCACTTCCTGGTCGCCTATCCGTTCGAGGGCAATCTGGCCCACACCACCCTGTGCATGCTGCTGACCCGCCGGCTGGACCGGCTGGGCGTCGGGCCGCTGGGTTTCGTCGTCACCGACTATTCGCTGGCCATCTGGTCGATCAAGCCGATGGACGGGATCGACCTGGACGCCCTGTTCCAGTCGGACATGCTGGGCGACGACCTGGAGGCCTGGCTGGAAGAAAGCTTCATGATGAAGCGCGCCTTCCGCAACTGCGCCCTGATCTCCGGCTTGATCGAGCGCCGCCAGCCCGGCGCCGAAAAGACCGGACGGCAGGTGACCTTCTCCACCGACCTGATTTATGACGTGCTGCGCCGCCACCAGCCCGACCACCTGCTGCTAAAGACCGCCCGCGCCGACGCCGCCTCGGGCCTGTTGGACGTGGCGCGCCTGGGCCAGATGCTGGCGCGGATCGAGGGCCGGATCCGACATCAGCCCTTGACGCGTCCCTCGCCCTTCTGCGTGCCGGTCCTGGTGCAGATCGGGCGCGAACGAGTCGGCGGAGACGCTGCGGAGATGATTTTGGACGAAAGCGCCGAACATCTGATCGCCGAAGTCATGGACGAGGACGCGGCATGAACGCCGCCCTGCGCCAGACCCTGTCCCCCGCCCGCAAGCCCTGCGGTTCGCTGCGGGTTCAGATCGCGGGCGAAACCTGCGTGTTGCGCTGTTCCGGCGCCTTGTGGCTTCCAGCCTACCGCGCCCTGATCGTGGCGGACCTTCACCTGGAAAAGGGTTCGGCCTTCGCCGCGCGCGGCCAGATGCTGCCGCCCTATGACAGCCGCGCCACTCTGGACCGGCTGGAGGCCGAGATCGCCGATCTGGATCCCGCCATGGTCGTGTTGCTCGGCGACAGTTTCCATGACGCCAAGGCCATCGGGCGGATGGCGGGCGACGATCTGGACCGGCTCCACCGGCTGTCTTCCGGGCGAGATTGGCTGTGGCTGGAGGGCAATCACGACCGCGAAGCCCTAGCGAACCAAGCCAGTCTGTCATCTTCGCTGCCCGGTCGGATCGTCGGCGATCTGCCCCTAGGCGGCCTGCGGCTGACCCACGAACCCGAGGCGCTGACAGCTGCCGACGACCGCCATGGCGAGGTGGCGGGTCACCTTCATCCCGCAGCACGCGTCGTCGGCTATGGGCGCGGCGTGCGCCGGCCCTGTTTCGTCACGGACGGCTCTCGGATCATTCTGCCCGCCTTCGGCGCCTTCACCGGCGGCCTCAGCGTGCGCGACCCTGCGATCGCGGATCTGTTCACCACGCCCCCCCTCGCCGCCGTCCTCGGTCGCGACAAGGTCCACGCCATCGCCTGGAATAGACTGCCTTGAGACTGCGGCCTCGCCGGAGCTGTTCGTAAACTGTTCAGTATGTCGCTTCACCGCATCTTGGGGAGGCCCGTGCAGGATGACGTCATATCAACGTCCTGGACGCCATTCCTTCATGCTTACGTCGCGCCGCATCATCCTCGCCGCTCGCCTGCTGTTTATTTTCGCCGCCACGGGCATGTGCGTGCTGATGCTCGGTCCGTTTCAGGGCCTGGAGCAGGCGTTCGGCTTGAACGACAAGGCCGCCCACGCCATCGCCTTCTACGCAGTGACCGTCGGGCTGTTCCTGATCGCGCCGAGCCGTCGCCGCGATGATCTCGTCATTTTCGTTATCGCCGCCGCACTGGCCGCCGAGGGTCTGCAGTTCTTCACGGGCCGCAGCGTTTCGATGGGGGACTTCCTCGCCGGCGCGGCCGGAGCCGCCGCCGCCTGGCTGCCCGGCTTCGTCGAGCAGGTGCGTCACGCCGCGCGACGGCACCCGAACCTGACGCTGGCCCAGGCTTCGGCGTTCAGCCGTCGCCGTCGGGCCAGACCCTCGACAGCGCCCAGTTCTGCTTCCGCCAGCCGCATTCGCCGGGCCTGACCGCCACTCAACCGGAGGTTACGGCAGACCCGCCGCCTCCGTTTACCTAAGATTTTCATGTCGTGGATAATCTCCCGTCATGACTCTCAGAACGAGACCGTTCATGCAGGCGAATGCGCAACTTCTCGACCCGATCTCAGACGAAAGCTTCGTCACGACCGAAGGGGCGCCCATCGTTGCGTCCGAGGTGACGGACCAGCTTGAGGCGGCCCGCGCGCAAGTCGAGAGCCGTTTTTCGGCCGCCGGAGAACGCTTGTCCGGCTCGCTGGAGATGATCGGCGGCCTGATCGAGGCGCTTGATCGGCTGGGACTGACCCTGAACATCGATTCCGTTTCCCGGACCAGCAACGACCTGCTGGCGACCGCTGCGGGCCTTAACGCCCTGCCTCAGTCCCAGAAGCGCCGCGTTACGCATCTGGACCAGTTGAAAACCGCCAGCGCCCTGCTGGACAAAGACATCGACACGATGCGCACGACGCTGCGCTATCTGCGCGCCTTCGCATTGAACGTGAAGATCACCGCCGGCTCGACCATACGCGCTGCCGACGAGTTCGCCGGCTTCGCCGACCGCATGTGTCAGCAACTGGACTTCGGCGTGTCGCAACTGGACGAACTGGCCGACGAACTGAAGCGACTGACCGGCCAGTTGGACGGCGCACTGACATTCGAACAGGGTTTGGGCGGGAAGTACAAGCAGCTGATCCCTGCGGTGCCGGACAAGCTGGCGGTCGACGCCGAAACCCTTCGGGTCCATCACGCCCGCATCGCCGAGGTGGCGGCTTCCGTTGCGGCCATCGCACGCGACATCCAGATGAAGGTCGGCAAGGCCTTGATGGCGATGCAGATCGGCGACATCACCCGCCAGCGGATCGAACATGTTCAATTGGGCATCCAGGTCTCGGCCCGCACCGTGGCCGAAGCGGATCTCTCGCCCGAGGCGCGGGATCGCGCCGAGCGCCGGCTGCTGCACATGGTGGCCGACCAGATGGCCGATATCGCCACCGACTTCGAAGCCGAAGCCGCCAAGGTGACGCAGAACCTGGCCGGCATGGCCAAGGACACGACCCAGCTGATGGTCATACACGGCCTGTCTGACAAGGGCGGAGATCTGCGCGACCTCGAAGTCAGCCTGGGTCGCGCCGGCCTGTTGGTCGATGACGTGACGGCGGCCATGACCAACGCCCAGCGGATCAGCGGTGAGACCGTCTCCTCCGTCGAGGCCCTGGCGCGGCGCGTCGACGCCATCCAGAAGGTCAAACGCGACATCCAGCAGATGGCGATCAACAGCAGCCTGCGCTGCAACAGGCTGGGCGACATCGGCAAGCCGTTGAGCGTCATCGCCATCGAGTTGAGCAGCCACGCCAGCCAGCTGGAAGACGCCGCCGACGAGACGCTGGGCTCGCTGAAATCCTTGGCCGAACTGGCGCAAAGCGTGTCGGAGACCGAGCCGGAAGGCCCGCAACTCGACGCGAGCCGCCTCAATCGCGTCCACGAGGACTTGCGTCGCGCGGCCGATGTTGTCGAACAGGATCTGGTCGGCCTGGGCGCCCAGGGCGAAGAGACCACACGCTCCCTGGCCCAGGCCTCGGGCCAGCTGGGACTTCAGGAAGATCTGGGCGACGCCCTGCACACCGCCGCCACCGCCCTGGCCGAGGCCGCCGGACCGGTCGTGGACGACCTGACGGATATCGCCGGCGTGGTGGACGCCGCCCTGACAGAGATCGGGCGCTGCTACACCATGGCGCGCGAACGGACCATTCACGCGGCCCACGCGGTCTTCAGCGAGGCCGACCGGGCCGAGACCGGGCAGGACGGCGTGACGGCGGATGTCCCGGCCGAAGCCGCCGAGGCGGTCGACGAGTTCGACGACCTGCTGTTCTGAGATGAAACCCCGACGTCCCGGTCGCCCGGGTCGCGGGCCTAGGCCCTGGTCCTATCTGGACCGATCCACGGCCATGATCTCGCGGGCGATATGCTCCAGCGCCGTAACCTTCTGGGCGGCGCCGCGCGCGATGGCTTCCTTGGGCATGCCGAAGACGATCGAGGTCGCTTCGTCCTGAGCCAAGGTCATGGCGCCGGCCTCCTTCAGCTCAAGCAGCCCTCGCGCGCCATCATCGCCCATGCCCGTCATGATCACGCCCATGGCGTTTTTGCCGGCCGCACGGGCGGCGGAGCGGAACAGGACATCGACGGAGGGGCGGTGGCGCGACACCGGCGGTCCATCCTTGATCGCCACCTGATAGCGCGCGCCGTGGCGTTCCAGCAGCATGTGCTTGTCACCCGGCGCGATCAGGACGTGCCCCCGCAGTACGGGGTCGCCGTGTTGGGCCTCCTTGACCTCAACCTCGCACAGGCTGTTGAGCCGCTTCGAGAAGGCGGCGGTGAAGCCTGCCGGCATGTGCTGGACGATGATGATGCCCGGCGCATTGGCCGGCAGAGCCTGCAACACTTCGCGCAGGGCTTCGGTCCCGCCTGTCGAGGCGCCCAGACAGGCGACCATCTCGGTGGTGCGGGCCATGGCGGCGCCCGTCGGCGGCGGCAGCATGGCGTCGGCGGTCAGTTTGGTGCCCGGATCCAGGCTGCGCGTCGTCGTGCGCCGCGCGCCCAGGCGCGCGCGCGCCGCCGCCTTGACCACGTCGCGGATACGGTCGGCGCTCTCGGCCAGATGGTCAGCCGCCCCGATGCGGGGCTTCAGGATGATATCGACGGCGCCGGCTTCCAGCGCCTGCATCAGGGTCTCGGAACCCGCCTCGGTCAGGGACGAACACATGACCACCGGGATCGGCCGCTGGGCCATCAGTTTGCGCAGGAAGGTGATGCCGTCCATGCGCGGCATCTCGACGTCCAGGGTGATGACGTCCGGCACATCCTCGGCGATACGGCGGGCGGCGACGAAGGGGTCGGAGGCCACGCCCATGACCTCGATGCCGGGATCGGCGGAAAGAATATCGACCAGGGTCTGGCGAACGCTGGCCGAGTCGTCGATGACCAGGACGCGGACCTTGGGCATGGGGTCAGATCTTTCTGAAAACGGTGTTGGCCACAGTGACCAGCGGCAGTTCGATACCGGTGATGCTCTCGGAATGGCCGATGAACAGATGACCGCCGCGCTTCAACCGATCGCACAGGCGTTTCAACACCTTGGCCTGAGTCTGTTTGTCAAAATAGATCATGACGTTACGGCACATGATGATGTCGAACGGATCGCCGACCGAATAGGCCTCGTCCATCAGGTTCACCCTGGCAAGAGATAGTTTCGCCCGCAAGGATGGGTGGATCCGGCCCTCGCGGCGCGTGCTGTCGCGCGAGGTCATGACCCAGCGGCGCATATCGGCCGGCACCGGCGTCAGCATCTCGTTCGGATAGACGCCGCGCAGCGCCGTTTCCAGCACATCGGTCGACAGGTCCGTGCCCAGGATCTGGTAGTCCGGCCCGCCCTGTTCGTCTGCGAACTTCTGCATGACCATGGCCATGGTGTAGGGCTCGGCCCCCATCGAACAGGCGGCGCTCCAGGCGCGGATCCGACGCACCTCGGCGGCCTTGAGTTCAGGCAGGACGTGACTGGCCATATAGTCGAAATGCCGCGGTTCGCGGAAGAAGTCGGTCTTGTTGGTCGTCACCGCATCGATCAGGAAGACGGACTCGGCCTCCAGCCCGTCCTCCTTGAACAGATAGTCGCAGTAGTCGTCGAAGGTGGGGTAGCCAGTGACACGCAGACGACGCCGCAGCCGCCCCTCCAGCATGGTGCGCTTGGTCGAGGGCATCTTGATGCCGCTGTACTCATAGATATAGCGCGCCAGACGCTCGAAATTCCGAGCGCTGATCTGATCGATGATCGGGGCGGTCCGTTCTAGCGCCGCTTGTGACAAGGCCGTGTTCTTTCAGATAAAACGTCGGGCGACCATCAGGCCGCGCGGTCGACTTCGGAGAAGGACGCCATTGAGACGGCGTCCGTACTGGACAACAGTCGGGGCAGATCAATCAGGACGACGAACCCCTCGTCGCGACGCACCACGCCCGAGATATAGTCCGAACGCCATTTGACGCCGATGTCGGGCGAGGGCTCGATCTGGTCGGCGGTGAAGGCTGTGACCTCGAACACCCGGTCGGCGACCAGACCCAGGCTCAGGGTCCGGTCCTCCAGCGGGATGTCCAGCACCAGGATACGGGTGTTCAGCGTCGGCTCGACCGGCGTCATGCCCAGGCGGATCCGCAGATCCGCCGTCGGCACGCCCCGACCCCGCACGTCCGTCAGGCCCAGCAGATAGTCCGGACCGTTGGGGATGCGGGAGGGGGCCTGATAGGTCAGGATTTCCCGCACCAGGCCGACCGGGGCGGCGAAGACCTCGTCGCCCAGGCTGAAGGTGACATACTGGCCCTCGGCGGCCCCGGACATCAGGCGCTCTCCCGGAAGTCCATGTCCTCGGCGTCCGCGCCGCCGGTGGTCATGTCCAGGGCGAAGCCCTTGGCGCGCGCCTGCTGGGCGTGGACGCTGGGCTTGGCCGGCGCAGCCTTGGCGACGGGACGACCGGCCGGCTTGGCGGCGGGCTTGAAGGTCGAGGCGCGGGCCGGGGCGCGACCGGCGCGAGCGCCCGCCGTATCGGTGCGGAAGAAGGCGATCGAGGTCTGCAGTTCCTCGGCCTGGGCCGCCAGTTCCTCGGAGGTGGCCGACATCTGCTCGGACGCGCCGGCGTTCTGTTGGGTCACCTTGTCCAGTTGTTGGATGGCCTCGTTGATCTGGCTGGCGCCGACGTCCTGCTCGCGGCAGGCGGCGCTGATCTCGGACACCAGTTCAGCGGTCTTGCGGATGTCCGGCACCAGGCGTTGCAGCATCTCGCCGGCTTCCTGGGCCGCCTTGACGGTGTCGCCCGACACGGCGCCGATTTCGGCGGCGGCCGTCTGGCTGCGTTCGGCCAGCTTGCGCACTTCCGAGGCGACGACGGCGAAGCCCTTGCCGTGTTCCCCGGCGCGCGCGGCCTCGACCGCCGCGTTCAGGGCCAGCAGATCGGTCTGGCGGGCGATCTCCTGCACGATGCCGATCTTCTCGGCGATGGTGCGCATGGCGTCCACCGCGCGGTTGACCGCCTCGCCACTGGCTTCGGCGTCCTTGGACGACTGGCGCGAGATCTTCTCGGTCTGGGCGGCGTTGTCGGCGTTCTGTTTGATATTGGCGGCCATTTCTTCCATCGAGGCCGAGGCCTGTTCGGCGGCGGCGGCCTGTTCGGTCGCGCCCTGGCTCATCTGTTCCGAGGTGGCCGACAGTTCCTGGCTGCCCCCCGAGACATTGTCAGCGGCCGACAGGGCGTCGGTGACGACGCCGCGCAGACGCTCGACCATGGACTGAAGCGAAATGCCCAGGGTGTCCTTGTCCGACAGCGGCTTGGGTTGGACCGTCAGGTCGCCGTTGGCGATCTCGTCGGCCATGGCAGCGGTGATCCTCAGATTGACGACCATTCTTTCCAGCGAAATGCCCAGGGTGTCCTTGTCTGACAACGGCTTGGGCTGAACGCTCAGGTCGCCTTGAGCGATCTCGTCGGCCATGGCGGCCGTTGCCTTGAGGTTGGCGGTCATGCGGTTGACCGTCACGACCAGATCCTTGATCTCATCATTGGTCGTCACCGCGACGTCCTGGTTCAGATCGCCGATGGCGACCGCGTCGATCGCCGTCGAAATCTTGCGCAGGCCCAGGGTGACAGTGCGCGAGATCCACAAGGCCGCAGCCACGCCGATGATCAGACCCACGATGACCAGGGCAATGAACAGGGTGCGCGCGTTGTCGAAGATATCGTCGCCTTCGAGGCTGGCGGCCTGGCCGCCTTCGACATTGAGGTTCACCAGCTTGACCAGATCCGCCGACAGGTCGTCATAGAGAGGCTCGCTGGCCAACATGGCCTGGGCGGCCGCCGCATTCTCATTCGCGCGGGACAAGCTGAGCACCCGCTCTCCATCCCGCAGATAGTTTTCATACCTGTCCGCAAACTGATTGTAGAGAGAGCGCTCCGAGTCCGACGAAATCAGAGTTTCATATTTTTCTCGGCTGATTTTGATCGCATTCAGTGTCGCGGCAATGTCGTTCTCGACCGCTTCCATACGGACCGGATCGGTCGATATGATATGTGCATACTGCTCCACCCTGAAGTCGGACGTCTCCTTGTTGATACGGTGAATCGCATCAATGCTCGGCATCCAGTTCTCGGCGATGATCGTCGACTGATCGTTGACGCGGCCCATCTCCAGGACGCCCACGATCCCGAGGATCAGGGAGATCGCCAGAACAGCGGCGAAGGCGCCGGCTAGCTTCATCTTAATTGTAGCGCGCATCGTTTTACTCTTTCAGGGTACTGTCGGCGACCATCAGGCCGCGCGGTCGACTTCGGAGAAGGACGCCAGTGAGACGGCGTCCGTACTGGACAACAGTCGGGGCAGATCGATCAGGACGACGAACCCCTCGTCGCGGCGGACGACGCCCGAGATATAGTCCGAGCGCCATTTGACGCCGATGTCGGGCGAAGGCTCGATCTGGTCGGCGGTGAAGGCCGTGACCTCGAACACCCGGTCGGCGACCAGACCCAGGCTCAGGGTCCGGTCCTCCAGCGGGATGTCCAGCACCAGGATACGGGTGTTCAGCGTCGGCTCGACCGGCGTCATGCCCAGGCGGATCCGCAGATCCGCCGTCGGCACGCCCCGACCCCGCACGTCCGTCAGGCCCAGCAGATAGTCGGGACCGTTGGGGATGCGGGAGGGGGCCTGATAGGTCAGGATTTCCCGCACCAGGCCGACCGGGGCGGCGAAGACCTCGTCACCCAGACCGAACGCGACATACTGGCCCTCTGCGGCTTCAGCCATCAGGCGCTCTCCCGGAAGTCCATGTCCTCGGCGTCCGCGCCGCCGGTGGTCATGTCCAGAGCAAAGCCCTTGGCGCGCGCCTGCTGGGCGTGGACGCTGGGCTTGGCCGGCGCAGCCTTGGCGACGGGACGACCGGCCGGCTTGGCGGCGGGCTTGAAGGTCGAGGCGCGGGCCGGAGCACGGGCCGGGGCGCGACCGGCGCGAGCGCCCGCCGTATCGGTGCGGAAGAAGGCGATCGAGGTCTGCAGCTCCTCGGCCTGGGCCGCCAGTTCCTCGGAGGTGGCCGACATCTGCTCGGACGCGCCGGCGTTCTGCTGGGTCACCTTGTCCAGTTGCTGGATGGCGTCATTGATCTGGCTGGCGCCGACGTCCTGTTCGCGGCAGGCGGCGCTGATCTCGGACACCAGTTCAGCGGTCTTGCGGATGTCCGGCACCAGGCGTTGCAGCATCTCGCCGGCTTCCTGGGCCGCCTTGACGGTGTCGCCCGAGACCGCGCCGATTTCGGCGGCGGCCGTCTGGCTGCGTTCGGCCAGTTTGCGCACTTCCGAGGCGACGACGGCGAAGCCCTTGCCGTGTTCCCCGGCGCGCGCGGCCTCGACCGCCGCGTTCAGGGCCAGCAGGTCGGTCTGGCGGGCGATCTCCTGCACGATGCCGATCTTCTCGGCGATGGTGCGCATGGCGTCCACCGCGCGGTTGACCGCCTCGCCGCTGGCCTCGGCGTCCTTGGACGACTGGCGCGAGATCTTCTCGGTCTGGGCGGCGTTGTCGGCGTTCTGTTTGATGTTGGCGGCCATTTCTTCCATCGAGGCCGAGGCCTGCTCGGCGGCGGCGGCCTGTTCGGTCGCACCCTGGCTCATCTGTTCCGAGGTGGCCGACAGCTCCTGGCTGCCCCCCGAGACATTGTCAGCGGCCGACAGGGCGTCAGTGACGACGCCGCGCAGGCGTTCGACCATGGACTGAAGCGAAAGACCCAGGGTGTCCTTGTCCGACAGCGGCTTGGGTTGGACCGTCAGGTCGCCGTTGGCGATCTCGTCGGCCATGGTGGCGGTGGCCTTCAGATTATCGGTCAGGCGGTTGAAGGCGTTGACCAGATCCTTGATCTCGTCGTTCGACTTGATCTCGACCCGCTCGTCCAGATCGCCGATGGCGACGGCGTCGGCCACGGTCATCAGACGGCTGAGACCCGCGCTGATGCCCAGGGCGATCCACAGGGCGAAGGCCACGGCGATGGCCAGGGCGGCCAGGGTGAGGCCGATTACCAGGTTGCGGGTGTCGGCATACTGTTTGGCCGTGTCTTCGGCGGCCTTCACCATGTTGCCCTGGTTCCGATTGACGATCTTCTGGAACAACTCGGTCATTTCATTGGCGTTGTTGCGGGCCTCCCCCGACGACAGGGCGGCCGCTTCCGCCGTCTGGCCGGCTGCGACCATTTCGGCCATCCGCGCTTGCAGAGTCGTCATGTTCGACAACAGAGCTTCCAGTCGCTGCCAATCCGGCTTTGCTGTCTCAACCGCCTTTTCCTTGCCCATCGCCAGCAGTTCGGCCATGGCCTCGCGAGATTCCGCTTCCTGCGCGATCTGGCGTTCCGCGTTTTCAGCGGAGGTCGACAGAATCAGGTTCTTTTCAGCACGGATCGCCTCAAGCAGACGTATGTTGGCTTGTTGCGAAATTTCGAGCCGCTTGGCGGGTCCATCGACCACCTGGGTGATCGCTTGGTTCAGGCTGCCCAGGCTATAGATGCCCAGGCCGGCGATGCCGACGAGCAGGATGATCATCATCCCGAAGCCGACGGCCAATTTGGCTTTAATGGTGAAACGCATACTCAAATTCCCTCGAAAAGCCGGTCAATGACGCGTGGCGGACGCGACCGGCTGGCGGGCGTCCTGCTGCTGATTGAAGATGGTCTGGA
This sequence comes from Brevundimonas sp. SL130, assembly GCF_026625805.1. NCBI lineage: Bacteria > Pseudomonadati > Pseudomonadota > Alphaproteobacteria > Caulobacterales > Caulobacteraceae > Brevundimonas > Brevundimonas sp. SL130. The sequence goes on along the minus strand of NZ_CP113064.1, from coordinate 728,780 downwards.
GGTCGGGAACGACGATGAATTCGCCGCCCCGCTTGACCAGGCATTGGATGAACTCGGGCCGCCAGCGCATGCCGACGCTGGGCGGCGCCTCGGAGTCGGCGCGGGCCAGGGTGGTGACTTCGTGAACCTTGTCGGTGCGGAGACCGACCAGAGTCGGCTCGCCGGACAGTTCGATCTCGATGACCACGATGCGGCTGTCGATCGTCGGCGCGTTCCGCTCAAGACCGAAGGCGACGCGCAGATCCGCCAGAGGAATGACCTTGCCGCGGAAGTTGATCACGGCGCCCGCAAAGGCGCCGGCGCCGGGCACCACGGTCTCGGGCGTCAGGTCCATGATCTCCTGCACGCCGACGGCGTGAAGGGCGAACAGTTCGCCGTTCAACTCGAAGGTCAGGACCTCGACCTGTTCGGCGCCGGTCCAGCCGGGGGCGGTGGCGAGTTCGGTCTGGGTGCTCATATGGCCTCACGCATCTGCGCCTCCTGCTGTTGGCCCTTGGCGACCAGGTGGCCGACATCCAGGATCAGGGCCACGCCGCCGTCGCCCAGGATGGTCGCGCCCGAGAAGGTCGGCAGGCCGGAATGGAGCTTGGACATCGACTTGATGACGGTCTGGTGGTCGCCGATGATCTGGTCGACGACCAGGCCGATCCGCTCGGTCCCGGTCGAGACGACAACGACCTTCTGGTGCAGTTCGGGCGGGGTGCCGGTCTCGAACATTTCGCGCAGGCGCAGATAGGGCACTAGGCTGTTGCGCAGCGAGATGAAGCTGCGACCGCGCGAGCGCAGGTCTTCGTCCAGCGACAGTTCCAGGCATTCCTCGACGGCGCCCAGCGGGATGACGTAGCGGCCCTGGCCGACACGGACCAGCAGGCCGTCGATAATGGCCAGGGTCAGCGGAATACGCAGCGATACCTCTGCGCCCTCGCCCAGGCGGCTGGTGATGTCGATCGAGCCGCGCAGCCCCTCGATGGTGCGCTTGACCACGTCCATGCCGACACCGCGACCGGACAGATTGGTCACCGCCGCCGCCGTGGAGAAGCCGGGGTGGAAGATCATCTGCAGCAGGTCGTGATCGCTGAGCGTGGCGCCCGGTTCGATCAAGCCATGAGACTCGGCTTTTGCGCGGACGCGGTCGCGGTCGATGCCCCGGCCGTCGTCGCGGATGGTGATCACCACCTCGCCGCCGGACTGATGGGCCGACAGACGGATGCGACCGGTCGCCGGCTTGCCGGCGGCGGCCCGTTCCTCGGCCGTCTCCAGCCCGTGGTCGGCGGCGTTACGGATCAGGTGGACCAGAGGGTCGGCCAGACGTTCGATGACCGTCTTGTCGATCTCGGTCGTCTCGCCGTCGGTCGACAGATCGATGACCTTGCCGGTCTCGCGAGCCAGGTCGTGGACCAGGCGACGGAACCGACCGAACAGGGTCGCGACCGGCACCATGCGCAGCACCATCATGGTGTCGCGCAGTTCGCCGGACAGCCGCTCGATCTCTTCCGACACGGCGCGCAGGGCGGTGTCGGTTCCGGAGTTGGAAATCTGGGTCAGGCGCGATTGCGCGATAACCAGTTCGCCGACCCGATCCATCAGTTCGTCCAGACGATCAGCGGGCACGCGCACGCTCTCGACGGCCTTGGCGGTCTTGGCGGCGCCGGCGTCGGCCTGGTCATTGGCGATAGCGGTCGGAGCCTTGGCCGGCCCTCGCGGCGTCATGTCAGCCTCCGGCGCCGAAGGCTTGACGGCCTCCGTCACGGCCAGAGCCGGCGCGGCTTCAGTCAGATCGGTCACGGCCGGCGCCGTCTCGTCCAGCGCCTCGATCGAAAGATTCATGTCGTCGATGACGAAGATGAAGACGTCCTCGATCACCGCCCGGTCCTGATCGGTCGTCAGGGTTACGTCCCAGGCCAGATAGTGGTCGGTGGGGTCGATCTCGCCGAGCGGCGGCACCCGCGAGACGTCGGCCACGACGCGGGCCTCGCCCATCTCACGCAGCTCGGCCAGCAAGGCGAGAGGATTGGAGCCGTTCTTGAAGGCGTTGGTCGGCAGATCGAACTTGATGCGCCATGTCGTCAGGGCCGGCGTCACGACGGCGGGAGGGCCCGCGCCGTCAGCCTCTTGGACGGCCCGTTCCAGATCGGCCAACAGCAGGTCGCCCGCCGCGCCGTGGTCGCCCGACGGGTCCTCCATCAGCTGGCGCATATGATCCCGCGCCGCCAGAACGGCCGAGACCAGATCGGTCGTCGCCGCCACCTCGCCCTTGCGAACCCTATCGAAGGCCGTCTCGCAGTGGTGGGTGAAACCGGCCAGGGCGTCGAAGCCGAACATCGACCCGGACCCCTTCAGGGTGTGAAGCCCGCGAAACACGGCGTCGACCAGGTCGCGATCATCGGGCTGGTCCAGCAGATCCAGCAGCCCCTGCTCGATCAACTCAAGGTTTTCTCTCGCTTCCACTTGGAAGACGGCAATGGCTTCGTCACTCATCTGCCCAGCACCTTCTTGGCGACACGCACCAGTTGATCGGGGTCAAAGGGTTTGGTCAGCCACCCCGTGGCTCCGGCGGCCTTGGCCCGAGCCTTGAAACCTTCGTCGGATTCTGTGGTCAGGAAGACGATCGGCACGCCCATCTGATCGGGCATGCGACGCATTTCCTCGATCATGGTCAGGCCGTCCATAACCGGCATATTGAGGTCGGTGATGATCAGGTCGAAGGCGCTGGCCTTGGCTTTCTCGATACCCTCGGCGCCATTGACGGCCTCGACCACCGAATATCCGGCGTTCGTCAGCGCGATCTTCAGCGCGACGCGGATGCTGGGCGAGTCATCGACCGTGAGAATCGAAGCGGTCATTGAGCGGGTCCTTCGTGAAGCCAGAACTGAAGATCATCTGAGGCGGCGTCCGTCAGGAAGCCGGCGGCTTCCAGCACAGGCCTGAAACCGGTTACGGGACGTTCAAGAACCAGGGTCTTTCCCACAGCGCGGGCCTGGCGCCGAGCGGACTCGATCAGCTGCAAACCGCACAAATCGACGCTCTGATCGTCAACGAGGTCGAGGCTGATCGTGTCGTCCTCTTCAAAGGCGTCGAGAATCGACTGCCGGATGACAGCGGCGTTCTTCACCACCAGCGCAGCATCGATAGACAAACGTTTCGTCATGCCCCGTCCCTACAAGCGCGGCCTACTGCCACGCGTAATGGAGACATGTTTGACGAGCGCGGTTAAATCAGCATCAAGGCGCTTATACGCAATTATACCTAGCTTTGCCGTTAGCCTTACCTTTGGCAACGCAAGGATGTGCTTAACCTAGATTTCACTCTGGTCTGCCAAAGCTCCCAAATGCCAGAAGGGCTGACGGGGTTCAGAATTGATCGATTCAAACGCACAGGCTGCGGGCGCTCGACACAAGGATGTTGAGGACGGCTCGCCTTACGAAGGCGACCGGTTTCACGCGCAGATCGCCGACGCCTCGCCCGCCTATATCTGGCTGCTGGACCCGCAGGGTCGGATCGTCCACATCAATCCGGCGGCCCGCCGCTTTCAGCCGGATGAGCCGCCCCCCCATACAATGGCTTGGCTTGACGCCTGGCCCGCCGACTGTCGCTCCTCCATCGAGCGGGGGGTGGAGGAGGCGCAGGACGGTCGGGCGTTCGCCTTCCGGACGCGCTTTTCCAAGGATCACCTGGACGCCGCCTATCTGGACACGACGGTCAGCGCCGTGCGTGACGAGACCGGCCGCATCATACGTCTTCTGGTCAAGGCTGAGGACGTAACGACCGAAACGGAAGCCGCCGCCTTTCTGAACACCGTCATCGACGTTCTGCCTCTGGCCCTTACGGTTAAGGACGCACGATCCGGCCGCTATATCCTGGCCAACCGCGCGGCGGAAAACCTATTCGGGAAGTTCGACGGCCTCAACGGCCTGCTGGCCGCCGAAGTGCTGCAGCCCGCCTTCGCGAAATGGGCGGCCGACGCTGCGCCCGGCTTGGGCTCACAGTCAGCGGTGCACGAGGTGCCGACGCCCACCGGACTACGTCATCTCTCCGCCACCAAGGTCGCCACCTACGACGATGAGGGCGTGCGCCACCTAATCGGCCTGACCGAGGACATCACCCAGAAGCACCGCGACGCGGACGCCTTGCGTTCCGCCCTGAAAGCGGCGGAACAGGCCAATCAGGCCCGCAGCGCCTTCGTCAGCAACATCAGTCACGAAATCCGCACCCCGCTGAACGGCGTCATCGCCGGCGCCGATTTGCTCGCCGCCCGATCCAGCACACCTGACGTTCAAGAGGTGACGGCCATGATCCGATCCTCCGCCGCCGCCCTCCAGGATCGGTTCCAGGATCTATTGGCTGTCGCGCAACTCGATGGCGACGAGGCCGCCCCCCATTCAGAGACCTGTCAGTTCACGCAACTGATCGAGCGTTTGACCCATCCCTATCGAGACGCCGCCGTCGCCAAGGGACTGAAGTTCAGCGTCGCGATGTCTCCGGATCTTCCCCGCGTCTTTACGGGCGACGCCGCCGCCTTGCAGCGGGTTCTGGTTCCGCTGCTCGACAACGCCGTCAAGTTCACTCACCGCGGCGATATCCGCCTCGCCGTTGGGCCGCGCCTCGGCGGAGGTCTTCGTTTCGCCTGCATAGACACGGGGATCGGCTTCGACCCCGCTATGAAGGAGGCCATTTTCACGGCCTTCCACCAGCAAGACTCAGCCCTCACCCGCACGTTCGGCGGCATGGGGTTGGGCCTGTCCCTCGCCCGAGAAGCCGCTCGTAGACTCGGGGGCGTGGTCGATGCCGCCCCCCGCGAGACCGGGGGCTCCCTATTCTGGCTGGATCTGCCCCCGACCGAGGCGATGCCTGGGCCCGCCGCCCTGCCGGCAGCCCTGCCCGCAGCTCGGTGGCGCGTTCTCGTCGCCGACGATCATCCGACCAACCGCAGGATCCTTGAGATGATCCTGGAAACCGTCGCGGACATCACCACCGCCGTAGATGGAGTCGAGGCGTTGGAAGCCGCGCAACGCGAACGCTTCGATGTCATCCTGATGGATATCCAGATGCCCCGCATGGACGGCATCACGGCGGTCGCCCGTATTCGACAGGCGGAACGCGAGGCGTCGCAGCCCCCCGTCCCCATCATCATGCTGACCGCCAACACCCAGCCTGAACACATGGAGGCCGCCCGCAAGGCCGGCGCCGATCGGCACATGGGCAAACCGTTCACGCTCGACTTGCTGCTCAGCGAGATCCAGGCCCTACTGCCGTCTTGCGGTCAGGATACGGACGCGAATCTCGCCTGGACCATCTCAGCGGCCTGACCGGCTAAAGAGCAAAGTCGAGCCGCCGGCCCCACGCCCGGACCAGGTCAGGCCACACTTCGGCGGGTCGCCCCCTGATCAGGCGGACGCCGAACCCGTGTCCGCCTTCCTGGAACAGATGCGCCTCGGCCGGAACGCCGGCGGCCTTCAGCTTAGATAAGAGCAGAAGACTATTCTCCACCGGCACGGCGCCGTCATCCATGGCGTGCAACAGAAACACCGGCGCCGCGCCGGTCCAGTCCATCCGCTCTAGGGAATAGGCGGCGACACGCTCGGCCGACGGCGCATCGCCCAGCAGATGGGCGCGGGATCCGGCGTGGACGAACGGATCGGCCATGGTCGCTACGGGATACATCAGCACCGTCAGGTCGGGCCGCAGCGAAACCGTGTCGGACGCGTCCACCGGATCATAGGTCGCATCCGTCCTGACACTGGCCAGACCCGCCAGATGGCCGCCGGCGGAGGCCCCCAGCACGCCGATCTTGGCGGGGTTCACGCCATAGTCGGCCGAACGGCTTCGGATCAGGCGAAGCGCGCGTTGGGCGTCCTGCAAGGGCGCGTCCGCTCCGGCGGCCCAGCCGTCGGCCGGCAGTCGGTAGCGCAGGACGAAACAGGTCGTGCCCGATGCGGCGAAGACGCGGGCGACGTCGTACCCCTCCTTGTCCAGCACCGCCCAGCGATAGCCGCCGCCGGGGATCAGCAGCAGGGCGGACCCATTCGGTCGCTCTGGACGGAACACCGTCAGGATCGGGTCCGTCGTGTACTGGGCGTATCGGTCATGGAAGGCCGGGTCGGTCGATCGTTCCGGCACGATGGGAGTGACGGACACCCCCTCCCCGCCCGGCGCGCCGTTCGGCCAGAGCCGAATGACTTCGGCAGGGTCGGGCGGCGCCAGAGCGGACGCCGAGGGCGCGCCGACGGCTTGGCAAGCCAGTGCTGGACGAGCGGCGCCCGCCGCCGCCACGGCGGCCAAGCCCAGCAGGCTTCTGCGTTCTATCTTCATGTCACCGCCCCAAGGAAGGCAGCGGCCGGGACATCCCGGCCGCTTGCGGGATCAGACCTTGGCCGGCGCGTATTTCGGCGACAGCAGATGGATGACCAGCAGGGCGATCAGATAGGCCGACGCCGCCACCACGAAGATCGGCGTATAGCTGCCGATCTTATCCAGCACATAGCCCGCGTACTTGGCCATGGCCATGCCGCCGATACCGCCGACCATTCCGCCGATGCCAACGACCGAACCGACCGCCGAACGCGGGAAGACATCGCCCGGCATGGCGTAAAGATTGGCCGAAAAGCCTTGGTGCGCAGCTGTGGCCACGCCGATGATCAGCACCGCCAGCCAAACGCTGGAAGCCATGCCCGCGAAGGCGACCGGAACCACGGCCAGGGCGCAGATCAGCATGGTCAGCTTGCGCGCCGCGCCCAGGCTCATGCCCCGCTTCAGAAACTGCCCCGACAGCCAGCCGCCGCCCACCGAACCGAAATCAGACAGCAGATAGATGGCGATCAGCGGCGGGCCGAAGGTCAGCAGGTCCAGGTCGTATTGCGAGCCGAGGAAGCCCGGCAGCCAGAACAGGAAGAACCACCAGATCGGGTCAATCAGGAACTTGCCCAGCGCATAGGCCCAGGTCTCCTTGACCGTCAGCAGCTTCAACCAACCCACTTTCTCGACGGGATCAGGCGTGTCCTGTTCGATCCAGGCCAGTTCAGCCGGCGTGATGCGCGGATGTTCACGCGGCCGCTTGTAGAGCCAGAACCAGATCGGGGCCCAGATCAGACCGGCAAGCCCCAAGATGATGATGGCCATTTCCCAGGCGGGATTCTCACGCGTGCCGAACCAGACGGTGGCGATCAGCGGAATGAGGATGGGCGTCAGTATGGCGCCGATATTGGTGCCGGCGTTGAATATGCCGACCGCAAAGGCGCGTTCCTTCTTGGGGAACCATTCGGTGACGGCCTTGATGCCGGCGGGGAAGCCGCCGCCCTCGCCGATTCCAAGGGCCACACGCGCGGCTATAGCCCCGCCCATGCCGCGGATGCCCGCGTGGAAAATGAAGGCGATCTGCCAAATGATGAAGGCCAGACCGAAGCCCCAACGCGCCCCGATCTTATCGACGATCCGGCCCCACAGCAGATAGGAGACCGCATAGGAGGCCTGGAACCAGAAGATGATGTCGGCATAGTCCGTCTCGGTCCAGCCGAACTCGGTCATCAGCGTCGGCTTCAGCACGCCGATGGCCTGCCGGTCGACATAGTTGATGACCATGGCGGCGAACAGCAGCCACACGATCACCCACCGGTACTTGCCCGGCGAAGGCGCCTTTATCTTGATCGGACCTGTGCTCGACGCGTCAGTCATGACTCTTACCCGTTCCTGATGTTCCTCGGCGCGCCCCGTCTTCTAGTTCGACCTCGAGGGTGAACGGGTTCAGCGCCAGATGATGTTTACTTCGCTTCGGCCCTCACGACCGAACATTGGAGTTCAGCGATACCCTTGAACACGCACACGGCCTGATCTCCGGCGTGGACCCGGTGAACGCCGGTGACTGCGCCGGTCGAGACCAGCATTCCGGCCGTCAGCGGACGGCCCCAGCGCGCACAGTGTTCCAGCAGGAACCGCACGGATTCCATCGCCCCGCCCTCGAGCGACGGCGAACCGCCCACGCCGACGCTGGCGCCGTTGATGACAGTCTCGACCTGAATATCGTCCAGCGTATCGCGCCAGTCCTCCAGCTCGGGGCCCACGACCAGTCCGCCGTTGTTGCCGAAGTCCGACGCCACCACGGCCGAGCCCAGGTCATTGATCGCCGACAAGGGGCTGCCGGCCAGTTCGACGCCGACGAAGACCTTGTCGATCACGGCCCGTGCCTCGTCGATGGTCCATTCGGTCTTGGCGGGGTCCACGCCCGTCCCGATCCGCGCGATGAACTCGGCTTCGACGGCGGCGAATCCGCCTTCGATCTCGGGAAGGGGCGTGGCCGCACCGGCCTTCGCCGGCCAGACATTGGCGGAGAAGATGGCGCCGGCCAGCCGGTGCACGGCCAGCTTCGGCCGCTGCGCCGGCGGCACCCCGCCGACCTTCCAGCCCACGACCGTATCGGGCGCCAGCCCGATGGCGATGTCCTGAATGGCGTAGGATTCAGCCATGGTCTGCGGAATACGGCCTGGATAGTCCGGCGTGCAGCGCCGGGCCAGGCGGGCCGAGACGAACTGTTGCGCGATGGCCGTCGCTTCGGCGGTCAAGTCGTCGCCGGACATCGTGACGGGAGTCGCGCTCATTGTGCGCCGCTCGCGGATAGGGGGATGGAAATCACAACCGTGGCCTCTTGAACAAGCTTCGATAAGAGCGACGAAGGAAACCGGTGTCAATCCGGTTTAGAACAGGCCCATGGCGTCGGAGGCGAGTCGCGGCTATGGCTGGGGTTCGACAAGAAGGAAGGAGCCGGACCTTGGCTCAAGACGATCCGCGCGCCGGCAAGCCGGGAAAGCGGGCCACCATCAATGACGTCGCGCGCGAGGCCCGGGTCTCCAAGAAGACAGTCTCGCGGGTCATCAACCAGTCGCCCTTCGTCAAGGAGGACACGCGCGAACGCGTCAACGCCGTCATCAAGGACCTGGGCTTCACCCCCGATCCCCAGGCGCGCGGCCTCGCCTTCCGCCGCTCGTTCCTGATCGGTCTGATCTACGACAATCCAAGTCCGACCTATGTCGTGAACATGCAGCAGGGGGTTCTGGACGCCCTCAAGGGTTCGGGCCTGGAGCTGGTCGTCCATCCCTGCAACCGCAATTCGCCGACCCTGCTGGAAGATATTCGCGGCTTCGTCGAGCGCCAGCGCCTGTACGGCGTCATCATGCCGCCCTCGGTGTCCGAGGACGAACACGTCATCGACCTGCTGCGCGAACTGGACTGCCCCTATGTCCGCATCGCCTCTGTGGCTCTGGACGAGCCCGAGGTCATGGTGGTGACGAACGACGGCGTCGGCGCCGCCGAAGCGGCCAATCATCTGGCGGACCTGGGGCACAGCCGCATCGGCCTGGTGCGCGGCCCGGACCTGTTCCGTTCCTCGGCCGTTCGCAGCAAGGGGTTCGTCAACGCCCTGGCCGCACGCGGCATCCCGCTGGACCCTGACCTCGACTTCAAGGGCGCCTATACGTTCGAATCCGGGGTCGAGGCAGGGCACGCGCTTCTCTCCCTGGCCAAGCCCCCCAGCGCCATTTTCGCCCTGAACGACGACATGGCCATCGGCGTCATGCAGGCCGCCCGCGAGCGCGGCCTCGAACTGCCGCGCGACCTTTCGGTGGTGGGTTTCGACGACCTGCCGATGGCGGCGCGTGTCTGGCCGAACCTGACCTCGGTCCGGCTTCCGATTCGCGACATGGGGCGGATGGCGGCCGAAAAGCTTCTGGCGCCCCTGCGCGGCGTCGATCCGGCCGAGCTACAGCAGCAGCCGGTTCGCCCGGCGCTTGTTGGGCGCAAGTCAGCGATTCCGTTGAGCGACTGACCGAACCCGTCGATGAGAGGGGTGTTCGGCGCGCGGTCTCCGACGCACCGAACACCCCCTGGTCGATCAGACCGTTTCAAGCACCGGCGAAGTGCTGACGACGCTCTTCAGATAGTCGCGAATGCCCTGGTCCGTCGCATTGGCGAAGAAGTATTCGGAGAAGCGTTCACCCGCCACGGTCGCCTTGAGCAGATCCTGGTCGATGGATTTCAGAACCGTCAGCATGTCCTTGCAGGTCACGGCTTTCAGATCCTTCAGGATGCCGCGGTTCTTGCGCATGATCTCGGCGCGCTCCCGCGGATAGCCCAGACCGCGCTCGCCCTCGAACAGCTTGCGATAGACGTCCTGAAGGTTCAGCTCCGCCGCCCAGCCGAAGCCCTTGGCGTAGGGCATGGAGATGGCGTTGCCGTCGTTGATCTGGCCGAACAGGAAGGCGTCGGTCGGGTCGATGACCAGGCCGCAGAAGACGCCCGGCATGCTGTTGCAGGCCAGCATGGAGCCCATGCCGGTCCCGCATCCGGTGACCACGAAATCGGCGGCGCCCGAGTTCAGCAGAATGCCGGTCAGCAGGCCGTTCATGACATAGGTCAGGGACGCCTTGTCGTCGGCGGCGTACATTCCGTAGTGGAACACCTGATGCCCCATCGGCTCGGCGACGGCGGTCAGGGCGGCATGCACAGTCTCGCTCTTGGCGGCCTGGCTGTTTTCGATGATGAGCGCGATCTTCATGGGGGATTCTCCTGGGTATGACGAGCGCCACCGACCCTATCACAAACGTCGGGGCCCTCGGGTGCGACGAAGCAGCCGAAGCGGCGAACCTGTGTTTTCGATTATGGTCTAAGCGTTTGCATCGGTATATGACACCGGTTACCAACACAGACAAGCCGGGTCCGTTCCGGCGCCTGAAATAGATCTGAGAGGAAACGTACCTGTCATGAGCAACCCATTCGACCTGACCGGCAAGGTCGCCCTGGTCACCGGCGGCAATGTGGGCCTGGGGCAGGGCATCGCCCTGGCTCTGGCCGAGGCCGGGGCCGACATCGTCTCCGTCGCCTTGTCCGATTCCGACGAAACCGTCGCCCTGGTTCAGGCCATGGGCCGTCGCGCCCATGCCGTCAGCGCCGACCTGACCTCGATCGAGCCGGTCGGACGGGTGGTTGAGGAAGCCCTGGCGGCCATGGGCCGGATCGACATCCTGGTGAACAACGCCGGCCTGATCCGCCGCGCCGATGCGGTGGACTTCACCGAGGCCGACTGGGACCTGGTGATGAACATCAATCTGAAGACCGTCTTCTTCATGAGCCAGGCGGTCGCCCGCCTGTTCATCAAACAGGGCGACGGCGGCAAGATCATCAATATCGCCTCCATGCTGTCATTCCAGGGCGGCATCCGCGTGCCCTCCTATACGGCCTCCAAGTCGGGCGTCGCCGGCCTGACCAAGCTGATGGCCAACGAGTGGGCGCCCCACCGCATCACCGCCAACGCCATCGCGCCCGGCTATTTCGCCACCGCCAACACCCAGGCCCTGCGCGAGGATCCGGTCCGTTCGGCCGAGATCCTGGGCCGGATTCCGGCCGGCCGCTGGGGCGAGCCGTCGGATCTGGGGGGCGCCGCCGTCTTCCTGGCCAGCCGGGCCTCGGACTATGTCCAGGGCGCCATCCTGCCGGTCGACGGCGGCTGGCAGGCGCGCTGAGACACGGCTAAGCCTGTACGCATGACCCACACCGACAGCCCGGCGGGGCCTCAAGCCGCGAGCGACCGCGTCGCGAGCATAGGCCCCCAAAAGGGTGGACGAATCCTCTGCTTCGGCGAGATGCTGCTGCGGTTCTCGCCGAACCAGAACGAGCTTTTGCTCCAGTCCCCCGCCCTGACGGTCCGTCCGGCGGGGGCCGAGGCGAACGTGGCCGTGTCCCTGGCCCAGTTCGGCGCCCCGACCAGCCTGGCCACCGTCCTGGCCGACAACCCCCTGGGCCGCGCGGCGCGGGACGAGGTGCGCAAACACGGGGTCGACGCCTCGCCCGTGGTGTTCAAGCCGGGACGGATGGGGCTGTATTTCCTGACGCCCGGCGCGGTGCGTCGCCCGTCCGAGGTTCTGTACGACCGCGCCGGCTCGGCCTTCGTCGAACATGTGAACACCGCCTTCGACTGGGACCAGTTGCTGGACGGGGTCGAATGGCTGCACGCCTCGGGCGTGACCCCGGCGACGGGGCCGAACGGCTCGGCCGCCGCCGTCGCCCTGATCGAGACCGCTGTCCGCAAGGGGGTCAAGGTCAGCTATGACGGCAATTTCCGCGGCAAGCTGTGGGAGCAGTGGGACGGCGATCCGCCCGCCACCCTGGGCCGGATGCTGGCCGGCGCCACGCTCGCCTTCGCCGACGACCGCGACTTCGCCCTGGTGCTCAAGACCCGGTTCGACGATCCCGATCCCGCCGTGCGCCGTCGCCGGGCCGCAGCCGCCGCCTTCGCCGCCTTCCCCCGCCTGCAACGCATCGCCTGCACCCTGCGCGTCCAGGACAGCGTCGCCGACCAGGCCCTGTCCGCCGTCATGCTGACCCGCAGCCCAGACGGCGTGATCGAGACCCAGGCCGAGGCCATTCAGCTGGCCGGCGTCATCGACCGCGTCGGCGGCGGCGACGCCTTCGCCTCCGGCGTCCTGTTCGGCCTGTGGAGCGGATGGACGGACCAACAGGCCCTCGACTTCGGCCTGGCCGCCGCCGGCCTCAAACACTCCGTCCCCGGCGACTTCAACCTGTTTTCGGCGGAGGATGTCCACGCCGCAATGCAGGATAATGGGTTCGATATCCGACGATAGAGCTGGAAATTATCTCCAGGGTTTCTCCAGCTATTGTCCAGGTATTGCGCGGCTTCTCCATGCCTTCAAACCGGGGCAAGGTCGTTGACGGACCAATTGCCGCCGGGACTAGGAAACCGGTGTCAATCATGCTTCAGTCCGCCCTCGAAACGGTCGCCAAGAGCCGGTCGAGAGGTCACCCAGGAGTTCCCATGCCCGCACCGTCCATGAACCGTCGCGCCCTGCTGGCCGCCGGCGCCGCCGCCACCTTCGTCGCCGCCTCGGCCCCCGCCCTGCCCGCCGGCGCCCAGGCCTCGCCCGACCGCGCCGCCGTTCTGGACGCCATGAAGCGCGCCGCCCGGTTCATGGTCGAGGAGGCCGCTGTGCAAGGCGGCTACGTCTGGCAATACCTGCCCGACTTCTCGCGCCGCTGGGGGGAACTGGAGGCCGGCCCGACCATGATCTGGGTCCAGCCGCCCGGTACGGCCACCATGGGCCACCTCTACCTGGACGCCTATCACGCCACCGGCGACGCCTTCTATTACGAGGCCGCCAAGTCCGCCGCCGACGCCCTGATCCGGGGCCAGCACCCGGCCGGCGGCTGGAACTATGTCATCGACACCGCCGGCGAAGACTCGCTGAAACAGTGGTACGCCACGGTCGCCGCCAACGCCTGGCGGCTGGAGGAATTCCACCACTACTATGGCAACGCCACCTTCGACGACGCCGGCACGGCCGAGGCGTCGCAGCTGCTGCTGCGGGTCTATCTGGAGAAGAAGGACCGCAAATATCTGGCGCCGCTGAACAAGGCGATCCGCTTCGTTCTGGACAGCCAGTACGCCAACGGCGGCTGGCCCCAGCGCTATCCCTTCGTCGAAAACGGCGGCCTGCACGGGCACGCCGACTACACCCCCTACATCACCTTCAACGACGATGTGGCGGGCGAGAACCTGGAGTTCCTGATCTACGCCTATCACGGCCTGGCCCGGAACGGTCGCGGCGACGCCAGGGTGCTGGACGCCATCCACCGCGGCATGGACATCTTCGTAAAGACCCAGCAGCCGCAGCCGCAACCGGCGTGGGGCCTGCAACATTTCCCTGACACGCTGAAGCCGGCCGGCGCCCGCACCATCGAGCCCCAGGCCTTCGTCACCCATGCGACAGGGACGAACATCAAGTCGATGCTGGGCTTCTACCGCCTGACCGGCGACCGCAAATATCTGGCCCGCCTGCCCGAGGCCATGGACTGGCTGGACCAGGTCGCGACCAAGCCGCCGCTGAACACGCCGGGCCGGACGCATCCGACGTTCGTCCTCGAGGGCGCCAACACCCCGATCTACATCCACCGGCGCGGCTCCAACATCGCCAACGGCCAGTATTACGCCGACGACAATCCGACCAATCTGATCGTCCACTACGGCTCGTTCCGCAACGTGGACACCCCGGCCCTGCGCGCCGAATATGCACGCCTGTCGGCCCTGTCCGTCGAGGAGGCGACGCGCGGTTCACCGCTGAAGGCCCGCCCTGGCTCGCTGAACCTGCCGAGATATTTCACGCTTCAGGACGTGGACGTCTGGGACATGTCCAGCGATGCGCGGCGCCTGAGCCGTCCGCACGCCAACCGCGCCGCCGAGGTGATGGCAGGCCTGAATGCGCGCGGCTATTGGTCCACACCGCTGACCACGACCTCCAACCCCTACAAGGGTCCGTCGCCCACAGCGGTGACCGGCGGCGAGTATCAGATGACCCGCGTCGGGGATCTGTGGGACACCTCGCCCTATCAGACCGACTTCCCGGTCGAGGGGGTCTCGACCGCCGTCTTCATCCGCAACATGGGCGACCTGATCGAGGCTCTGGGCGCGTAAGCCTAGAGATAGGCCCCCACCTGCCAGGGCACGAACTCATTGTCGCCGATGCCCAGGGCTTCAGACTTGGACGGTTCGCCCGAAGCCACGTCCAGCATCTTCTGGAAGATGGCCGCGCCGACCTCGGCCAGGCTGGTCCCGGTCAGGACGGGCGAGGCGTCGATGTCCATATCCTCGTCCATCCAGTTGGCCAATTTGGCGTTGGAGGCGACCTTGATCGAAGGCGCGGGCTTGGCGCCGAAGACGGAGCCCCGGCCCGTGGTGAAGACGATCAGATTGGCGCCCGAGGCGATCTGGCCCGTGGCCGAGCAGGGGTCATAGCCGGGGCTGTCCATGAAGCTGAGCCCCTTGGCCTGCAGCGGCTGCGCATAGCCGATCACATCGTTCAGGGGGGTGGACCCCGACTTGGCCACCGCGCCCAACGACTTCTCCAGGATCGTCGTCAGACCGCCCTTCAGATTGCCCGGCGAGGGGTTATTGTTCAGCTCCATCTGATGCCGCTCGGCATAGTCGCGCCACCAGTCCAGACGCGCGTTCAGCCTGTCCGCCACCTCCTGAGACGCCGCGCGCCGCAGCAGCAAATGTTCCGCGCCCCAGATCTCGGGCGTCTCGGACAGCATGGCCGAACCGCCGTGGGCGACCAGTAGATCCACCGCAGCGCCCAAGGCCGGATTGGCCGTGACGCCGGACCAGCCGTCCGAGCCGCCGCACTGCAACCCGACGGTCAGGTGCGACGCGGACACGGGCCGGCGTTCGATCTTGGCCGCCTCGACGACCAGATCGCGGACGATCGCGACCCCGGCCTCGATGGCGCGAGCGGTGCCGCCGGCCTCCTGGATGGTCAGAGCGCGCAGATGCGGGCCCGCCTCCAGACCTTGGCTGGTCAGCCAGGCGGGGATCTGATTGGCCTCGCACCCCAGGCCGACGATGAGGATGGAGTGGAAGTTCGGATGACGGGCGTAGCCGGCCAGGGTCCGCTGCAACAGGGTCACGTCGCTGCTGAGCGAAGAACCGCCACAGCCGCCCTGGTGCGTAAAGGCGACGACGCCGTCCACGCCTTGGGGCAGACTTGAATCCGGGAAGGCGTCGGCGATACGGCGCGCGACCGTCGCCGAACAGTTCACGCTGGTCAGGACGCCCACGTAGTTGCGGGTGCCGACCCGACCATCCGGGCGGACAATGCCGTTGAAGCTTGCGCCCGACAACGGCGTGGGTGGACGCAGGTCAGCACCGACCTCCGCCTCTCGCCCATCGTCAGCCATGGCCAGGTTGTGGACGTGGACGTGATCTCCGGCCGCGATAGCCGCCTTGGCGCGACCGATGACCTGGCCATAGCGGCGGACCAGACTGCCCGCCTCCACCGCATGCCGGGCGATCTTGTGCCCCGTGGCGATATCGGCCCGCGCGGGGGCGTCCAGGCCGTCGGGCGTATCGCCGGTCGCGATGTCATCCAGGGCGATGGCGACGTCGTCGACGGGGTTGAGGATCAGGACGCGGGACATGATTTACTCCACCGCCAAACGCGCGGCTTCGACCGCGCCGTTGCGGCTGAGCGACAGATAGGCGTCTGTGACCGCCACCGCGAACCGGTTGTCGTCCGCCAAGCGGGTCGGAAAGACTTCAGACAAACCCAGCAGGGCCAGGACACGGCTCGGGTCGTCATCGACGCCCTCCAGCCGCTCAGCGGTCTTGGCCGCCAGCGGATCATCGACGATGAAGACCTCGCCGCCTTCGGTCACACCGGACTGCCATTTCATCCAGGCGGCGACGCCCAGAGCCAGCGCCTTGATCCCCTGCCCGGCCGCCAGACGTTCGGCGGCGCCGGCCAGCAGCCGCTGAGGCAGTTTCTGCGACCCGTCCATGGCGATCTGGCGCGTACGGTGCATCAGGGCCGCGTTGGAGAAACGCGCCATAAGCGCATCGCGATAGGTCGGGATATCCAGGCCCTGCGGCGGGTTCAGCGTGGTCTGCGCCTCGTCCCACAGAGCCTCGACATAGGCGCGGAAGGCCGGGACGGCGACGGCCTCGTGGACATGCTCATAGCCCGACAGGGCGCCCAGATAGGCGATCGCCGAATGAGCGCCGTTGAGCAGGCGCAGCTTGGCGTTTTCCCACGGCTCGACCGCGTCGGTCAGTTGCACGCCGAGCGAGGGGAAGTCCGGCCGTTCGCCCGCGAACCAGTCCTCGATCACCCACTGGGTGAAGGGCTCGGCCTTGACCATCCCCTGGTCGATGACGTCGAGGCGGACGGCCAGGCCGGCGATGTCGTCGGCCGTGGTCGCAGGGACGATCCGGTCAATCATGGTCTGAGGGAAGGCGCCCTCGACCTCGATCCAATGGGCCAGCGACGGGTCGATCCGGCGAGCCATGGCGATGACCCCGGCGCGGATGCGTTTTCCATTGTGGGGAAGATTGTCGCAACTGATGACGGTGAAGGGCTTCAGGCCCGCTGCCTTTCGCGCCCGCAGCGCCGCGACGATGAAGCCGGGCGCCGTTCGGGGGGCGTCGATATCCGCAAGGTCAGCGGCCACATCCGCGTCGTCGAACCGCAAATCGCCCGTCGCCGGATCGAGTCGATAGCCCTTCTCGGTCACGGTCAGGGTGACGATATGGACGTCCGGGCGGGCCATGGCCGCGACCAGGGCTGCGGGATCTTCCGGCCCGACCAGAACGCCGCGACCGGCCCCGATCACCCGCAGATGCTCCTCCGCCCCGTCACGGACCACCAGGGTGTAGAGGCCGTCCTGCGGGTTCAGCTGATCACGCACGCCGGACGACCGCAGCGAGGCGCCCAGCACGCCCCAGCGCAGGTCGCCGGCCGCGAGAGCGTCGTCGAACACCACCGCCTGATGCGCCCGGTGAAAGGCGCCGACGCCCAGATGGACCACCCCGATCCCGACCGCCGCGCGGTCATAGGCCGGGCGCGCGACGATCGACGGCAGGGCGCCGAGGCGGGCCTCAGACAGTCTTTCGATCATCGCAGCAGGTTTGGCAAAGCCATGGAGAAGGCGGGTACATAGGTGATCAGCATCAGGGAGAAGATCAGGGCCAGATAGAAGGGCCACATGGTCTTGACCGTATCCTCGACCCGGATCTTACCGACGGCGCAGCCGACGAAGAGCACTGAACCGACGGGCGGAGTGACCAGGCCGATGCCCAGGTTCAGCATCAGCACGACGCCGAACTGCACCGGATCCATGCCTGCCTCCATCGCCACAGGCAGGAAGATGGGCGAAGTGATCACGATCAGCGGCGCCATGTCCATAAAGGTGCCGAGCAGGAGCAGGATGATGTTGATCATCAGCAGGATGATGATGGGATTGTCCGAGACCATCCGCATCAGGCCCGCCAACTGCTCAGGGGCTTCGTTCAGGGCCAGCAGCCAGCCGAAGGCCGCCGCCGAGCCGATGATCAACATGACCATGGCCGTGGTCTTCACCGCATTCACGGCGGCGGTGATGAAGCCTCGGAAGGACAGGGTGCGATAGACCATGAAGCCGACCACAAGGGTGTAGATCACCGCCACGGCCGAGCTTTCCGTCGGGGTGAAGACCCCGCCCAGGATGCCGCCGAAGATGATCACGGCGGTGAGCAGGCCGGGAATGGCGTCGATGAAGGCGCGGACGAAGGCGCTCCAGCCGGGAAACTCGCCGCGAGGATAGCCGCGCTTCACCGCCACCAGCCAGGCGACAACCATCAGGATCAGGCCGGTGACGAGACCGGGCGCAAGCCCCGCCATGAACAGGTCCGCCACCGAGATGGAGACCCCTGCGGCCGCCGCATAGATGATCATATTGTGCGACGGCGGGATCAGCAGGCCGGTGATCGCCGCCGTGGTGGTGACGTTGACCGAGTAGTCGGCGTCGTAGCCGCGCTGCTTCATCATGGGGATCAGGGTCGAGCCCAGGGCGGAGGCGCTGGCGATCGCCGAACCGGACACGCCGCCGAACATCATTGAGGCGCCCACATTGACCGGTCCCAGTCCGCCCCGAATACGTCCGACCGCCGCGTTCGCCACCCGCACCAGCCGGTCCGCGATGCCTGCCTGCTGCATTAGGTCGCCGGCGAAGATGAAGAAGGGAATGGCCATCAGGGCGAAGACGTTCACCCCGGCCGCTATGCGCTGGAAGGCCACCAGGGGCGCGATGTCCATATAGATGAAGGTCGCCAGGGAGGCGACGCCCAGGGCGAAGGCCACCGGCACGCCCAACAGGAGCAGCACCAGCAAGGTTCCGAGGAGAAGCGTCAGCTCCATAGCGGTTCAACCTTTCCGCCGCGGGACTCGGCGATCAGATGTTCGATTGAGAAAAAGACAATGAGCCAGCCCGCGATCGGCAGGGGCAGGTAGCTAAATCCGCGAGAAATCCCCAGGGTCGCGATCTCGATGTGCCAGGTGCGCATCACCAGTTCGCCGCCCCAAACCCCCATGGCGGCGCCGAAGCCACCCACGATCAACAGGGACAGGGCGCGCGTGAGCTTGGCGAGGCCTGGCGGCAGGGCGTCGGTCACTGCTGTCATGCCGATATGGAACTGCTCACGCACCCCCACGGCGGCGGCGAGCAGAATGAACCAGACCATCAGGGCCAGGGATGCGGCCTCGGCCCAGGCCGGCGAGTCCTTCAACACATAGCGGGCGAAGACCTGCCAGCCGATGACGGCCGTCATGACCACCAGGCCGGCGGCGGCGAACGCCAGCGTCAGGCGGCTGATCCAGCGGGAAAGGACGGAGAGTATGGACAGCATCAGCCTACTCCATGGCCTGGATGTCGCGGACCAGCCGCTTTTGCAGGTCTGTGACGACGAACCGCTCCCACACGGGGGCCATCAGGGCGCGGAACGGTTCGACGTCCACGTCCTCGATCAACTGGCAGCCGGCGGCGATCACCTTGGCGCGGGACGTCGCCTCGCGGGCGTCCCAGAGGCCGCGCATATAGGGCACGCTCTCATCGGCGCAGGTCCTGACCAGATCCCGGTCGGCCGGCGTCAGCCGATCCCATGTGCGCTGGGACATCACCAAGACCTCGGGCGCCATGACGTGGCCGGTGGCGGTGAAATAGCGCGCCACCTCGTGGTGCCGCGTGTCGTCGTAGGACGGCATATTGTTCTCGGCGCCGTCCACCACGCCTTGCACCAGGGCCTGATAGACCTCGCCGAAGGGAATGGGCGTGGGATTGGCGCCCAGGGCCCGCACCATGGCGACGTAGAGGTCCGAGGGCTGCACCCGAATCTTCATCCCGGCCAGATCCTTGGGCGTCCGAACAGGGCGGAGCCGGTTGTAGAAGGACCGCTGGCCGGAATCGTAGAAGCACAGACCGATCAGACCGTGGGGCCGAAGGGTCTGAAGGATGGCGCGGCCCGGCGCACCGTCCAAGGACCGGCGCATGTGGTCGGTGGACCGGAACAGGAAGGGCAGAGCCGGAACGAAGGTCGTGGGCTCGATCACGTTGAGCGGCGCCAGATTGACCCGGTTCAGATCCAGGCCTCCGAACATGGTGATCTCAAGGGTGTCGCCCTCCCCGCCCAGCTGACCGCCGGGGTAGTTGCGCAGGCGCAAGCGTCCGTCGGTGCGTTTGGACAGAAGTTCGCCGAAATAATCGACGGCCTGGACGGTGGGATAGCCGGCGGCGTGGGTGTCCGCGCCGCGCAGGGGACGTTCCCCGATCGCTTGGCTGCAGGCCGCAGCACCCAGCAGCAGGGGCGCGGCCAGGGCGGCGCGTCGTGTCGGGATCGGTGTCATAGCTTGTACGCCTGCTTCACAAGAGCATAGGTCAAGGCGCGGGCGACCTCGTGCGCCTCGTCTTCCTCTATTCGGTGCTCGACGACGAGCCGGGCCAGGAAGCCGCAATCCATCCGCCGGGCCACGTCGTGACGGGCCGGGATCGACAGGAAGGCGCGGGTGTCGTCGTTGAAGCCGACGGTGTTGTAAAATCCGGCCGTCTCGGTGACCTGTTCGCGGAAGCGCCGCATCCCCTCAGGACTGTCGTGGAACCACCAGCTCGGCCCCAGCTTCAGCGCGGGATAGTGGCCGGCCAGGGGCGCCAGTTCGCGGCTGTAGGCGGTCTCGTCCAGGGTGAAGAGGATCAGCGACAGGCGGGTGTCCGACCCGAACCGGTCCAGCAGCGGCTTCAGCGCCCGGACGTAATCGGTCCGGGTCGGGATGTCGCAACCCTTGTCGCGTCCGAAACGGTTGAAGACGGTGGCCGAGTGATTGCGGAAGCTGCCGGGGTGAAGCTGCATCACCAGACCGTCCTCGATCGACATGGCGGCCATCTCGGTCAGCATCTGTCCGCGGAACAGTTCGGCGTCGGCGGCCGAGGCCGGGGCGGTCGAGACGCGCTTGAACAGGGCCTCGACCTCGGTCCTCGACAGGTCGGCCGTAAACGCGGTCGGGTGGCCGTGGTCGGTCGAGGTGGCGCCCATCGCGATGAAGAAGGCGCGGCGGTCGCGCAGCGCCTGGAGATAGCCGTCCCACGACAGGGTATCGCGCCCAGTCTGTTCGGCCAGGACCTTCAGATTGTCGCGGAAGCCCTCGTAATCCGGATCCAGCACGGGGTCGGGGCGATAGGCGGTCAGCACCCGCCCCTTCCAGCCCGACGCCTTGATGGTCTTGTGGTGATCCAGCGTATCGAGCGGACTCTCGGTCGTGGTCAGGACCTCGATATTATAGCGATCAAACAGGGCGCGAGGCCGAAAGGCGTCAGTCTTCAGCGCGGCGTCGATGACGTCGTAATAATGGTCCGCCGTCTCGGCCGACAGGCGCACGTCTATGCCGAAAGCCTCAGCATAGACCCAGTCATGCCACATCCGCGACGGCGTGCCTTGGAACAGGTGATAGTTCTCGGCGAACCGGCGCCAGATCGCACGCGGATCGGACTCGACCGGGCCACCATCGGCGCGGGGCACGCCCAGGTCTTCCATCGCCATCCCCTGCGAGTGCAGCATGCGAAAGACGTAGTGGTCGGGGGTGATCAACAGTTCGGCCGGATTGGCGAAGGGCTCGTTCAAGGCGAACCAGCTCGGGTCCGTATGGCCGTGCGGACTGATGATCGGCAGGCCCCTGATCTCGGCATACAGACGCCGCGCCATCGTGCGGGTGTCGGCGTCGGCCGGGAACAGGCGGTCCGGGTTGAGACGAAGAGGATGCGGCATAAGGGAACCCTTCGAAACCGAGCGACCTATGGGAAGATTGGCCGCCGGTTACCAATACAGGCGAGGCGATTAGGTCGGAGGTCTCGCGCTCGGCAGCACGAAGGCGGCGGGCGGCCGCGCTCGCCGGTCAAACGCGGCGGCGCGGACAGAGCCCCGAAAGGGACTGACCCGGTTGTAGCGACAGCCGACAGAACAGCGCCCCTCGCCCTGGGGCTTGAAGGCCAGAGGCGACTGATCCTGCAAAACCCCGTCGATGAAACTGCTGTAGAGGCCGTCGCCGAAGGTCTGGGCCACATGGAACCAACGCCCGACCGGGAACCGCTTGGCCTCGGTGATCAGGGTGTGGTTATAGCCAGGCCCCTTGGCGAAGGCGTCCAGCCACCATTCGCCGTCACGGGTCCGGATCTCGAACAAAATTCGGGTGTCGGTCGGCGTTCCATCGGGCCCGATCTCCTGAAGATGGAACCACCGCTGTTCGAACGCGCCGCCCTCGGGCCGAAACAGGGCCTCGAAGGTGAACTCCGCCGCGCCCGCGAGGGGATGAGCGTCCAGGAACAAGGCGTCATCCTGACCGTCGAAGCGGACCCCGTTTCCCCAAGGCGTTTCCACCAGGGCCGGCGCGCCCTCGACATGCACGGCAAACCCGTCGATCTGGCGCAGATTGTCGAAGGTCCAGACCCGCGCCCCCTCTCGGGCGCCGTTTTGCGAGACGGCGGCGCCCCCCATCGTCGTGCATCCACCAGCCACAAGGCCCAGGCCGACGGCGGCGGCGCGCCTTGTGATCATCTCGTCTCTCCCAGGCAGGGGAAGGAGGGCGCCGAATGAGCGGCGCCCTCGCAATCAGAACCGGTAGCGCGCGCCCACGTAGAGCTGACGGCCGGTGTGGTGATAGACAAAGGTGCTGTCACGGGACTCGCCGAGATCGCCATGGTTCTGGCGGTTTTCTTCGTCCGTCAGGTTCAGACCTTCCACCGAAATACTCAGATTTTCAGTGAGGTTATAGGAGGCCGAGGCGTCGATCGTCGTCGTTTCCGACTTGCCCTGGAAGGGGATCAGGCCGGCGCCGCCGTTCGAGCCGGGGACGTTCTGATAATAGCCGTCGCGATAGGCGGCCGAGATCCGAGCGTTCAACTTGCCATCGTCGTAATAGAGGGTCGCGTTCCAGGCCTCAGGCGACAGGTTCACCAAATCCTCGGTCACGATGACGGCGCAGCTCGGCGTGGTGCAGTAGTCGATCTCCGACTCGACATGGGTGTAGTTCAGCAGCGTGCCTAGGTTCGAGAACGGACCGGGCAGGAAGCTGAAGGTCTGCTGATAGCTGATCTCGAAGCCCTTCAGCGGCCCGCCCTCGGTATTTGTGGGCGTGCTGAAGACATAGGTCGAGGTCGCCGGCCGCGCGGTCGTCGCGGGGAAGGCGATGGGGTTCAGCGCCGTCAGATCGGCATAGGTCAGAGTCTGCTGCGCCGTCTGCACGAAGGTCGAGATGTCCTTGTAGAAATAGGCGAAGGACAGCAGGGCCTCGGGCGCGAAATAATATTCGACCGACAGGTCATAGGTTTTGGCGCGGTAGGGCTCCAGTTCGACATTGCCCAGCGAAGCCGTATTGCTGGCGGCGCCCACGGCGCTCAGCGTGAAGACCGGAACCAACTGGGTCACGGGCGGCCGCGACATCACCTTGGCCGCACCGAAGCGAACGATCAGATCGTCCATCGGCTCGATGGCGATGTTCAGGGCCGGCAGGGTGTCTTCATATTCGTTCTCGCCCGTCACCGGGGTCGCCACGCCGCCGACGTTCGAATAGCCCAAGGCCTCGACCTCGGTCTTGACCTGACGAACGCCCACGTTGCCGCGGAACGGCACCCCCATGATCTCGGTGTCCCAGTCGGCCTGCACGAATGCGCCGGTGTCCTTTTCCGTCACGTCGCGCCAGTTGCCGTAGGTCGAGGTGTTGCCGTCCAGACCGATCAGTCGGAAGTCGCCGCCCGCAACCCCGGTGTTGCAGTTGCACTGGTAATTCCACGCCTCTTGGAGCGCGCCCAGATCCGGGCGAATCCATGAGGTGGCTGAACCGGCGGGCAGGTCCAGATTATTGCCGAACCCCTCCAGCAGATTCGTCACATCGGCCATCGATACGCCCGCCGGCAAGGCCGGGGCCCCGTTGGCCAGGCGCGCGAAGGCGCGGCTGCTCGACTCATACTCCTTGCGGCTGACGCCGGCCTTCAGCGTCAGGCTATCGCTCAGTTCGAACTCCAGGCTGGCTTCGCCGGTCGTATAGACGTTCTCCTGGAAGTTCGAACTGGAGCGCAGCTCCGAACGAGGCTGGGCGCCGGTCGGACCGACGATCGACCACTGGGCCGGGTCGGTGACGTCGAAGCCCCAGTTGATCGCCGGGAGATTGCGGTTCTCGCGGAAATCGTAGGAATAGCCGTCGACGTTCTGGCGGTCGATGATGGCGCTCACCTGCACCGGATTGCCGAAACTCGACTCGGCGCGACCGACCAGACCGCTGAAGCGCATACGGTCCGAAAACTCATGCTCGACCGCGAAGGTCATCTGCTTGAACTCGGTCTCCAGCACGTCGAACCGCGACTCGCTGCGGATGTCCATGTCATCGAGACGGGCGTAGATCATTTCGCCCGTATCCGGATCGATCTCGAAATCGACGATATCGACCTGAGGCTTGCCGCCCTGGTCGGCGCCGCGGCTGAGCGACCAGGCCTGGAGGAAGTTCTCGGTGCGCGTCGAGTCGAGCTTCGAATACAGCATGTCCATGGTGAACAGGGTCGGCCCGTTCCCCGGCCGCGCCTGCAAGGACAGGGTCGCGCCCAGGCGTTCCTGGCTGTGCTCCAGGCTGCCGTAGCGTGGGATGCGAGGGTGGTAGGTGGTCGTCGGGCTGGTCAGAACGCTGCCGTTCTGGAAGCCGCCGTCGGCGCTGGCGGGGCCCCAGCGCACGGAGCTGAAACCTTCTTCAAGGCTGTCACGCTCGCTGTAGGCGATGGAGAACAAGGCCCCGAGTTGGTCGTCGGCCCAGGTGTTGGAGACCAGGGCGGCGAAGCGCGGGCTCCAGTCCTCGGACAGGTCATTATAGCCGTACTGGCCCGAGATCGCGCCCTGGAAGCCCATCTTGTCGAACGGACGGCTGGTTCTCAGGTCCACGGTGGCGCCCAGAGACCCCTCCTCGACCTCAGCCGAAGACGTCTTGCGCACAGTGATGTTGTTGAACAGCTCGGAGGCGAAGACATTGAAGTCAAAGCCCCGGCCCCGGTTCACGCCGCCCGAGGAGTCTGTCGCGCCGGTCGAGGCCTGAGCTTCGATGCCGTTGATGCGGGTGCGGGTAAACTCCGAGCTCAACCCGCGCACCGTCAGGCTGCGCCCTTCGCCTGCGTCCCGGTCGATGGAGACGCCTGGAATACGCTGGATCGACTCAGCCAGGTTGGTGTCGGGGAAGTCGGCGATATCTTCCGCGGAAATCGCATCGACGACGCCCGCCTCGCGGCGCTTGATGTTCAGAGCGTTCTGCAGGCTGGCGCGGAAGCCGGTGACGACGATCTCGCCCACTTCCGTGGCGTCGTCGGCTGCGGGCGAGGCCGGTTGAGCGGTCTGCGCGGCGGCGTCATGCGCCATGACAGCCAGGGTCAGCGCCCCCAGCGAAGCGGTGGTCGTCAGTGCGCGACGCACGAATTTGTGGCGTTGGTTCATTTTCAAATCTCCTCCCAGGTCTGGCGCTCGGGGATCGTTCCGCCCCCGTTTCGCCGCCCGCTGCTGGCGGGCGACACCGGTGTCAGTTTCTGGTTTGCCAGATTGCTGCCACCGGTGTCATAGAAGTTGTACGCACACTTGCCGCCCCATGGCAAGAAGGAGGCGGACAGTCTCGCGTTGGACATCTTCGGCGGGTCGACCGAAACGAAAGCCCATGACGGAACGGCGCGACAGACGCCGACCAAGGACAGGAAGCGAAATGACCCAAGCCCACGACGTCCACACCGGAACCCGCCCCACGCCCATCAGCCGCCGCACGGCCCTGGCGACAGGTCTGGCGACGGGTCTGGCGGCGGCCGCCCTGCCCGGCTCCGTTCTTGGCGCATCCAGAGCGGGCGATCCCCGCGTCCAGACGAAGGCCGGGCCGGTCGTCGGGGTTCGCCAGCAGGCGATCAGCGTCTTCAAAGGCCTGAGATACGGCGCGCCCACGAAACGGTTTCAACCGCCTGTGCCGCCGACGCCCTGGCGCGATCCGGCGCCTGCCGCCACATTCGGCGCCGCCAGTCCCCAGCGCGGCAGCGAGCCGAACCAGGGCGAGGACTGTCTGTTCCTGAACGTCTGGACCCCGGCGACCGACGCCGGGCGACGTCCAGTCATGGTCTATATCCACGGCGGCGCCTATGCGACCGGCTCTGGCAGTCACCCGCTCTACGACGGATCTCGCCTGTCAGAGCACGGCGATGTGGTGGTGGTGACGCTGAACCATCGGCTGAACGTCTTCGGCTACGCCTATCTGGCGCGATTGGCGCCGGGGTTCGAGGATTCGGGGAATGTCGGCCAACTGGACCTGATCCTCGCCCTGCGCTGGATCAGGAACAATATCGCAGCCTTCGGCGGCGACCCCGACCGAGTTATGCTGTTCGGCCAGTCCGGCGGCGGGGCCAAGATCGCCACCCTGATGGCGACGCCCGCCGCTCAGGGCCTGTTCCACCGCGCCGCGACCATGAGCGGCCAGCAGGTCACCGCCTCCGGCCCCATCAACGCCACGACCCGCGCCACGACCTGGCTGAAGGCGCTGGGCCTGACGCCGGATCGCGCGGCGGAAGCCGCGACCCTGCCGGTCGAACGACTGCTGGAGGCCCAGACCACCGAAGACCCGATCCTGGGCTTCGGCGGTCTCTATTTCGGCCCGGTGCTCGATTTCCGCACCCTGCCCCGTCACCCCTTCTATCCCGACGCTGCGCCTCAAGGCCGGTTGATCCCCATGATCATCGGCAATACCCGCGAAGAGACCCTGGGCTTCATGGGCGACGATCCCAAGAACATCGGCCTGACCTGGGACACCTTGGCCACGCGGCTGACGCCCGGCGTCATGCGGATCGACATCACGCCTGAGGCGGTGATCGCCGGCTATCGCGCCATGCAGCCCGACTGGTCTCCGGACCAGGTGCTGATCGCCGCCACCACAGCCGGACGCTCCTGGCGCGGCGCGGTGATCGAGGCGGAAGAACGGGCTCGCGCCGGCGCCCCCGCCTGGGTCTACCAACTGGACTATCCGGGCACGATGCCGTCAGGCCGCAAGGGCGCCTTCCATACGGCCGACATCCCCCTGGTGTTCGACAATGTGACCTCGCCTGAGTCTCGCGTGAACGGCCCCGGCGCACAGACCGTGTCTGACGCGATGCGCCAGGCCTTCGTCGCCCTGGCGCGGGATGGCGATCCGAACCACGCCGGACTTCCGCACTGGGACCGATACGAGCTGCCGCGCCGCCAGACGATGCTGTTCGACGTGACCCCGCAGATGGCCGACGATCCGCGCGGCGACGAGCGTCAGTTCTTTTCGGCCATCCCCTATATCCAGCCCGGAACCTGAGCCGCCGACAAACCTAGGGTTCGAGCTCGATGTCCCAGTAGAGGTAGTCGAGCCAGCTCTGGTGCAGATAGTGGGGCGGGAAGCGCCGGCCGGCGTCCTGAAGCTGCCAGGCGTTGGGGCGATAAGGCTCGCGGCGGATCGGCATCAGGGCCTGACGCGGCGTGCGCCCGCCCTTGGCCAGGTTGCAGGGGCCGCAGGCGGCGACGATGTTCTCCCAGGTCGTTCGGCCGCCGTGCGAGCGCGGGATGACATGGTCGAAGGTCAGCTCGGTGGATTCCCCGCAGTACTGGCAGGCGAAGCCGTCGCGCAGGAAGACGTTGAAACGGGTAAAGGCCGGGCTTCGATCCTGATCGACATAGTTCTTCAGCGCGATGACGCTGGGCAGTTGCATCTCCATCGACGGAGACCGGACCACCTTGTCATACAGCGACACCACGTCCACCCGGTCCTGATAGACCGCCTTGACCGCCTCTTCCCACGGCCAGAGCGACAGCGGGTAGTAGGACAGCGGCCGGAAGTCCGCGTTCAGAACCAGGGCGGGAAAGCCCGACGGCGGTCGGTGGAGGACCTGCATCAGGTCCTCCCGTTCGCGGCGGGGGGTATGGAAGCTACAGGATTGAAGACGCGTCTCCTTCCCTAAGTCCGAGGCGTCCAGCCTACGCCCGATTCGAAGACGCCGCCATGACGAACAGGCGACGAAACGGGCTCAATTTCGTTCCGGGAAGCCCGGCAGGGTCCAGCCCCAGCGTAGAGCCCCGGCGCGCAGCATGAAGCCGGCGAGGGCGGCGACGATGGCGGCGGGCCAGATCGGCGCCTCGGGGATGCGCAGGATGATATAGAGGGTCGCCGCCAGTATGGCTGCGGTCACATTGATCTCGCGCCGCAGCAGGATCGACGGTTGGCCCGCCAGGATGTCGCGCACCACCCCGCCGAAACAGGCCGTCAGGGTGCCCATGACGATACAGATCAGCGGGTGAGCGCCGGCGGCCTCGGCCTTGGCCGCCCCCATGACGCCGTAAGCACCCAGGCCGACGGCGTCGAGCCACAGGAGGGCGCGGAACCGCCAGTCGCGCTGACCGATCAGCCAGATAGCCACCGCCGCCAGCAGACAGACGGCCATATAGCGCCAGTCCTGCACCCAGAAGACCGGCAGGCCGAGCAGCAGGTCGCGCAGGGTGCCGCCCCCGACCCCCGTAATCGCGGCGAAGAAGGCGAAGGTGATGACGTCGTGCTTCTCGCGCGCGGCGGCCAGGGCGCCGGTGGCCGCGAACACCGCCACCCCGGCGAAGTCCAGGGCGGCGAGCACCGTGCGGGGGTCGCGCAGGGGCTCGGTCAGGGCAGGGTCGATCGGCGTCACGGGGTCAGGGCCTCCAGCACGATCTCACCGCGCTTGACGCCCCCATACCATCCCCACAGCAGATGCGCGGCCACCCCGCGATGCGGCCGCCAGATCTCGGCGCGGACATAGGCCTGTTTCTCGTTCGGACGCTGATCGGCGCGGTCGGCCCAACGTATCGCCTCCTGCAAGGCCACGTCGCCGCCCGGAAAGACGTTCAGCCGCCCCTCGCAGAACATCAGATAGGTCTCGGCCGTCCATTTGCCGACGCCCTTGATGGCGGTCAGGGCGGCGATGGCGTCGTCGTCCGACAGGCTCTGCATATGGTCCAGATCGACGCGGCCCTCGGCCTGGGCCAGGGCGATCTCGCGGCCGTATTTGGCCTTCTGTCCCGACAGACCAAAGGCGCGCAAGGTGTCTATGTCATGGGCCAGAACCGCCTCGGGCGTCACCGTTCCGCCCAGCCCCTGGACGGTACGCGCCCAGATCGAGGCGGCGGCGGCGACCGAAACCTGCTGTTCCACGATCATGCGGAACAGGCCTTCGTAGCCGCCGGGCCGCAGACGCCATTCGAACGCCGGCGTCTGGGCATGAGCGCGCGCCAAGGCGGGGTCGGCGTCGGCCAGGGCCTGGCGCGCGGCGGCGATGTCCTGGGCTGTGGGCGCGACGAGCATTGCACCTGTATGACGCGGGTTCGCCGGTTGGGAAATGCGAGCTTGGCGTAAAACGGCTGTCAAAGCGGTTCGCCAATAACTATTATTGGATCAAAGGAGCACGCGCCATGACCATGACCGTCGAACTGGGAGCCTTGGAACAGGTGGTGGACAACCTGGTCAAGCAAGGCCGCTACGGCTCCAAGAGCGAGGTGCTGCGCACCGGCGTGCGGCTGGTCCAGGAGCATGAGGCCCGTTTGGCGGCCTTGCTGGGCAAGCTCCAGGAAGGCATCGACGACGCTGACGCCGGTCGGGTTCACACGATCGACGAGGTACGGGCGCAAATGAAAGCGCGCTGGGCAAACGACGGCCAATGAGGCTGGTCATCACGCGGGCCGCAGCCCGCGACCTTGCTGAGATCGAAGCCTTCATCGCCCGTGATAGCGCGAGGGCTGCTCGGCGTTTCGTACTGAAACTGCTCGACGCCTGCGAAGGCCTGGTTGATCAACCACGCGCCTATCCGGAGGCTGGCGTTCAGAACCTGCGAAAACGCCCGCTAGACGATTATCTGATCTTCTATCGCATATCTGAGGCGGTGGAGGTCGTCCGTATTCTTCACGCCGCGCGCGACTGGGCTCGCCTGCTGGATCCCGCGACCGACTAGATGTTCACCACCCGTTTCGCCCCCTCCCCCACCGGCCGCCTACACAAGGGCCATGCCTTTTCGGCCCTGACCGCATGGTCGGCGGCGAAGGCGACGGGCGGGCAGTTCGTGCTGAGGATCGAGGACATCGATCCAACGCGCTGCCGGCCGGAACATGAGGCCGCCATCCTGGAAGACCTCGCCTGGCTGGGGCTGGACTGGGAGACGCCGGTTCGGCGCCAGTCGGATCATCTGGCGGACTATGCTGCGGTGATCGAAGCCCTGAGGGCGCGTGACCTGCTCTATCGATGTTTCCGTACCCGGAAAGAGATCCTCGACCACATCGGCAATGCGCCGCATGGGGCGAGCGAGGCGGTGCGGCCGGGGCCGCATCCGGCAGACGAGGAAGCCCGACTTCTGGAAGGGGGACAGCCCTTCGCCTGGCGACTGTCGCTGGATCGAGCGCGTGACGCCCTGGGCGAGGCGGCCTGGACCGGGCTTCATTTCATCGAACTGGGCGCGGGCCCGAATGGCGAGACCGGCGTCCTACCCGTGCGACCCGACGCGGCGGGAGACGTGGTGCTGGCGCGCAAGGATACGGGCGTCGCCTATCATCTGGCCGTGACCCATGACGACGCCCTGCAAGGCGTCGACCACGTTATCCGCGGCGAGGACCTGTTCGAGGCGACCCATGTGCAAAGCCTGCTTCAGGCGTTGATGGGTTGGCCAGCGCCCGTCTATCGCCACCACCGGCTGCTGACCGGACCGGACGGGCGGCGCTACGCCAAGCGGGACCGATCGGCGACCCTGGCGGAACTCCGCACGGGCGGACTGACGGCCGAGGCCTTACGCGCCGAACTGGGCTTCAGTCGCGCCGGCTGAACAGACGCGAGGCGCCGTAGCCGGTCAGGGCCGCCAGCACGACGCACAACAGGCCGTACAGCCAGGGGCGGCGATGGGCGAACTCATAGATGTCGCGCTCCAGACCGACCTTCTCGACCGTCAGGGTCATGTTCGACACCGACCGGGGCTCGCCGTCCTGAAACAGCCAGACCTCGGCATAGTATTTGCCGGTCGGGGCGACGGTCGGCAGTTTGACCTCGGCCCGGAACAGGCCGCGATCCACGAACTCGACCCCGTCGGGATCGGTGTCATAGAGGGCCGCCGCCTCTTTCAGCCGGATCACGGCGCGGCGCCAATCCAGATAGTCGTCGCCCAGACGGCTGACGACCACGTCGCGCACCCCGTAGCGGGTCACGGTCCCGGCCTCTTCCGGGGCGTCGATGCGCAGATGATCCACGCCGACGCCGAGGCGACGCAGCTGGCCGAAGTCCGCGATGTCCGACAGGGGGCGGGTCGAGGCGGTCATGTAGAAGCCCGGCGCGCCCTCGAACAGGACGGGACGGCTGTTCAGCCAGACGCCCATGTTGCGGGTCTTCTTGACCAGACGAACGGGGGCGTCGGGGCCCCGAACCACGACGACGACGTCCGCCGGCTGGTCCGACGGATTGAACACCGCGCCGTACAGGACGATGGAAGCGCCCGTGAAACTGGAATCGACCCGCACCTGGGCATTGGTCAGGGCGGCGGCGACGCGCAGCTCGCCGGTCGTGGCCTCGGACCGATCCGGAGCGGGCGCCTCTATCGCGGGCGGAGGAGGTGGAAGCGCCAGCATCAGTCCGAGATCCCCGGCGCCAGCAGGAAGATGTCGCTTGGCCGGACGAACAGGTCCAGCCCCATCTGGATGCCGACCAGCAGCACGATCAGCCCCAGGGCGGCGCGCAACTCCTCCGCCCGGAATCGGCCGGCGAAGCGCGCCCCGATCTGGGCCCCGACCACCCCGCCCAACAGCAGAATGGTGGACAGCAGGATATCGACCGTCTGGTTGCGCCCGGCCTGGAGAATAGTGGTGATGGCCGTAGTGATGATGATCTGGAACAGGCTGGTGCCCACCACCGCCCCGGCTCGCATCCGCAGCACATAGAGCATGGCCGGCACCAGGATGAAGCCGCCGCCGACGCCCATGATGGCCGACAGGACCCCGGCGAAGACGCCGAGGCCGAACGGCGGCAGGGCGCTGATATAGAGGCCGGACTTGGGGAACTTCATCTTCAGCGGCAGGCCGTACAGCCACAGGGGCCGGCGCCGGTCCTTGTGCGGCGCGGCCACCCCGCGCCGGCGACGCAGGATCTCGGTCAGGCTCTCGTGCAGCATCAGGGAGCCGATGACGCCGAGGAAGATCAGATAGGACAGGGCCACGACCAGATCGGCCTGGCCCAGCAGCCGCAGATAGCGGAACAGCTCGACACCCGCGAGCGCCCCCAGGGCGCCGCCGGCGGCCATGACCCCGCCCATCTTGAAATCGACCGCGCCCTGGCCCGCGTAGCGAATGACGCCCGAGGTCGAGGAGGCGACCACGTGGCTGGCCTGGCTGGCGACGGCGACGGTGGGGGGGATGCCCAAAAAGACCAGGATCGGCGCCATCAGGAAGCCGCCGCCGATGCCGAACAGGCCCGAGACGAACCCGACCACCGCCCCCAGAATCACCAGGGTCGGCCAGTTCACCGAAACCTCGGCGATCGGCAGATAGATGTCCAAAGGACGCGCCTTCGGCTGGAGCGGAACGGGAGACGCCGAAAGGCGACAGCTGATCTTTAGCGACGCGGGCGCCGCCCCGCCACCCGTACGCGCAAAGGTTTAAGATCTAACCCTGCGACTAACCCTGAGCCTAACCTTGGCCCTGGCTCTGTTGGCGCACGAAGGCGTCGGCGGCGGTGCGGGCGGCGCGCTGGGCGGTCGCGGAGGCGGCGGGACGCAGGCGATTGACGGCCGTCTGGGCCTCGCTATCGCCGTTGCGGGCCGCGATCATGTACCACTTCAGGGCCTCGGTCGGGTTCTTGGCCACCCCGTCCGCGCCGGTCTCGTAGATACGGGCGACGTTGTACTGGCTGTCGGTCAGGCCGCGCTCGGCCGCGCGGAGCAGCCAGATCAGCCCCTCGGCCTGGTTGGCCACGCCGCCGTCGCCTTCGTACAGTTGCATCCCGTACAGGTGCATGCCGCCCGGATCGCCGGCCTCGGCCGCGCGACGGCCCCACTGGCGGCTTTCGGCGGGATTGGCGGACACGCCGTTTCCGCCGGTCAGATACAGCTGGCCCAGATAGGTCTGGGCGGGGGCGTAGCCGAGGTTGGCGGCGCGCTTCAGCTCGTCGACGCCTTCCATGTCGCCGCCTTCGATCCGACCCACGGCGCGCTCGAACTCGGCGGCGCCGGCGTCAGAGGTCGGGACCGCATCGGTCGGGATGACGGCCATGGCGATCGGCGTGTCCGACGTCATGGCTGGCGCTACGGCCGCCTTAGTCAATCCGGGCAGCTGAATATCGGGCAGCCCCGAACCGTCCGCGATGGTCAGGAAGGCGTAGCCGCCGCCGGTCAGGGCCACGGCCGTCACCGAGGCCAGGAAGGCCTTCTTGACCGTGGATCCGTCCCGGGCGGCCTGTTTGTCCAGCCGCTCCTGCAGCTTAGACTTGCCGCCGCGCTTGGGCGCCAGGCCGAAGCCCTGGCGGGGCGGGGCCTCGGCCGGCAGGGCCGGCGTGATCATGGCCGCGCGGGCGGCGTCGATCGTGCTGCGGGTGGAGGCGGCGCGACCGGCGGCGGCGGCGGCGCCCATGCTGGCCCGGATCCGGCGTGGATCGACAAACTCGGTCTCGCCGCGGAAGTCGTCGTCGCCGTCCGATAGGGCAGCGGGCGGGGCGGCGGGTGCGTGGGACACCGGCGCAGACGCTGCGGGCGAAGCGGCGAAGCCGCCTGCCGTCGCGTCCAGGGCGTCATCGACGTCGGCGCCGCCGAAGCCGGCGAAGGGCTGGATGACGGGCTCGGGCTCAGGCGCGGGTTCGGGCGCGGCCGCAAACGTCGAAGGCTCGGGTTGGACTTCCGGCGCCGGCTCCGGCTGGGCGGATTCGAACGCGACGGCGGCCGAGGGGCCCGCCGGGAAGGCCGTGGCTGGGAAGGGCGTGGCCATGGCCGCTTCGGGCGAGACGGGATCGACGGACCAGTCGTCGTCCGCGTCGAACGAGTCCTCGGGGAAGACCGTCGAGCGCCAGTCGCCCTCGACCGGGGCGGAGACCGAGGCCGTCATGGCGCGTTCGGCGACGGCGCGCCGCGTCGGTTCGGCCGGTTCGCTGTCGGGAATGTCCAGCGAGGCGTCGTCGCGGGATGCGGTCTGGCGTCGCGCATCCATGGTGTCGCGCGCCTCGGCCACCAGTCGGGCCGTGCGTTCCTCACTGAGGCGCATCCGCTCGGCCAGTTCGCCGGAGGCGCGGTCGTAGCGCTGCTCGATCTTTTCCGAGCTTTCCGACAGGCGGCGCGCGATGTCGTCCAGCGCCTGCTGCGAGCGGCGCTCGGACTGGGAGATGCGGTCGCTGAGCTGGTCCGAGATACGGGTGATCTCGCCGCCCAGCTTCTCGAGCGCCAGGGCGTGGCGGTCGTCGCTGGCGGTCAGGCGCTGGTCGACGCGGTCGACGTGGCGGGCGAACTCCTGGTCCACGCGTTCAGCGTGGCGCGACACATCGGCCTCGACCTTGCGGCTGACCAGATCGGTGACGCTACGGGTGATGGCCTCGGCGCGGCCGACGGCCTCGCGTTCGACGGTCTGCACCCGGGCGTTCAGGTTCTGGGCGATCTTCAGGACCTCGCGGCCCATGGCCTCCAGCCCCTGGGCGCCCTTGATCTCGGACGCGTTCAACTGATCGCCGACGCTGCGGACCGTCTGTTCGATCCGGTCGATGCGCGCGCCGGTCTCGGCGGCGTCGAGACGTTGCATCATCTCGGCGCGGTTGGTCTCGATCTGGCGAGAGAGAGTCTCAGCCAGTTTCTCGAAGCGGGCGGAGTCGCGCACGCCCTCGGGTTCGACGCGCCCCTCGGCGGCGCGGAGACGCTGGTCCAGTTCGGCGAACGAACGCTCGAGCGTCTTCAGGGCGTCGGTGGTGCGGCTCTGGGCCTGGTCGAGACGGGCGCCGACCTGGGCCAGCAGGTCCGTGCCGACGCCGGGTCCGGCGGCCTTCTCGACCGCCTCCATCCGCTGGCGCAGCTCGGACACCCCGGAGCGCTGGCGCTCCTCGATATCGTACAGACGGCCGGCCAGGGAGCCGAGGCTCTGTTCGACCTTGCCGAAGCCCTCCTGGACCTGAGGCCCCGTGTCGCGTTCGAAGGTGCGCAGGCGGCGGTGGCCCTCGCGCAGTTCTTCGGAGATCTCGTCGATCCGGCGGGCCTGGCCCTTGGTCTGGGCGTCCTGGCCGTCGAGCCGGCGCACCAGGCCGGACACGGCCTGATCCACGCCCTGGATGGCGACGGTCGAGCGACGCTCGGCGGCTTCCAGACGGGCGGCGATGGCGTCGATGGAGGCGCTGATCCGCTGCCAGCTCTCGTCGCCGGCGTCATAGGCGTCGTCGAGACGGCGGCTGCGGCCGCGGCGTTCGAAGGTTTCGGAGGCGGCCGGACGACGCGGCAGGGTGGCGTACCCCTCGTCCTCGTCCTCCATGATCATGGAGTTGAGCCATTCGCCCAGGGTCATGCCCGAGCGGCGCGCAAGATCCTTGGCGACCTCGCGGGCCTTCGGATCAATACCCTTTACGCTCCAAGGCGCCGCTGCGCTCACTGATTCGGCTCCCGACCCATGGGAAGCAGGCTATAACGCCAATATCGAGGGTGTAAACGCATGGTTAACCGCTAGATGTTGCGGCGACTCCTCAGCCTGTGGACATCTTGCCCCGCTGGGGATTTCTGGGCGCGGCGTGGTTAATGCGCGCTTAAGATTAACGGCTCGGTAAGGGGTTCGGCTTGCGTCCAACCGTCGGCTGGGCCACCTGCGGCGCCATGAGCCTGATCCACACTCTGATCCTGCTGGGCGCCGCCCTGGCCGTCATGGTCTTCGCCGGCTGGCGCGGGGCGCGGCCGCCCGATCCGTTCAAGGGGCCGCGCATGATGCCGTGGCGGTTCATCATGCTGGGCGCCGCCGCCCTGGCCATGCTGCTGCTGATCCATATGGCCACCCTGTTCGGCGCGGAACGGCCGCCCTGGGTGTCCGCCCCCTGAGGGCGAGGAGCGCCGCCGCCCGTCAGACACCAAACGAGAAGACGGCGCCCAAAACAGGGTGACATGTGCCAGGCGCCATTTGCGCAAGCCGATGTTTCCAGGCGCCTTTTTTCACGTCGCAAGTGGCACGGCGCCATCGGAGCGCGGGTTCAGACGCAGTCGAACTCCGAAAGAATAGTCCAGGGGGCGATGGCGATGTCAAAGACCAGGCCAGGATCATAACCCGGCCTCCAGCCACGCCGTGTTGATCGCGGTTTTTATTTTCAGGCCTCTGAAAAGACGGACCTTAGCTTTCAGAATTGGGATGGCTGACGGCGGTTCGCTCCCCTATCGGGGCCGCCCGCCGACCACTTATCCGGGCTGAGACACAATTCCGCCCCTCTGGTTGCTTCAGCTACAATCCAGGACATTGAGGGGGCATCCAATGCTGGGTTTTCTGACCGCCGCCGCCATCGCGGCCTGTTCTCCGCCCGCAGGGACTTCGGCCCTGCTGGATCGGCCGGAGCGGGTGATCATGATCGGGGAGCTTCACGGCACGACCGAAGCCCCACAGGCGGTCAGCGAGATCGCTTGCGCCGCCAGTGAACAGGGGCCGGTCGTCGTGGCCCTGGAGTTGGAAGACACGCTTCAGCCGACACTGGACGCCTTCCTCGCCGCGCCAGACGAGGCCGGCGCCCTGGCGACGCTGGACGGATCGACCCTGCTTAACCGCGCGGTGCAGGACGGACGAACCAGCCAGGCCTTGCTGGATCTACTGATGCGGGTGCGCGAGTTGAAACTATCCGGCCGCGATATCAGCCTGCACCTGTTCCAGCCCAGCAGCCTGTCGCGGGGCGAAGGCCTGGATCAGGCTTGGTACGAGTTGAACATGGGCTATCTGCTCAGCCAGGCGCGACAAGGCCGTCCCGACGCGCGGGTCATTGGCCTGGCCGGCAATATCCACGCCCGCAAGACCGCCCTCGAGGACTATCCCGACTTGGGCGTCCCAGCGGCGGGGCACCTGCCGGCGCGCGAAACCCTGAGCCTGAAGATCGCGCAACAGGGCGGGTTCGCCTGGAACTGCTCGCAGGACGCCTGCGGGGTAAATCCGTCGATGGCCAGTTACGACGCCGAGGCGCGCGGAATCATCCTCGGCCCGCTCGACGACGGCGGCTATGACGGGGTGCTGGCCCTTGGTCCGTGGACAGCGTCACCGCCCATGAAAGCCAAGACCGGTCGCTGATCAGGCGACCGTCTCGCGACTGGCGGCCGCCGGCGTCCAGCTGTTCAGCGCCTGCTGAAACAGTCGGGCGGCCAGGGCGTCGCTCATCGGGGCGGCGGCGATGCGGGCCGCCTCAGCGGTTCTCAAATCCCCGATCTCCCGGCTGAGGAAGGTGACGCTGCCATTGGGGCCGGAAGCCCTCTCAGCCCAATCCGCCGTGATCTGTTCGCGAGACGTCTGGACGGGCGCCGTTTCCGGGCTCGGGGCGCCGGTTTCCTCGCGGCTGCTGTCCAGCATCCGCTCTAGCTCTGCCTTAAGCTCAGGAGGAACCTCGGAAATCTGCGACGGATCGATCAGGAGGTGACGGGCGACGACGTAGTCATCGACCGACAGCGGCTGATCTGTATCCACGCCGCGTCGGGTCATCAGGACGCGGTCGGTCGCATAGCCGGCGTCATAGGCGGCCGCCCGGCGCAGATCCGCCGAAGCTTCACGTTCCGACTTCGACACCATACCGTCGCCATCCGTGTCCGTTTCGGCAAACCAGTCGGCAAGATATTCCTGATCGGAAATGGATTCCGACCCCGACTGGGCCTGGATCAGGGCGTTCAGGGTGTCGGCGCCGAATGTGTCGGCGGGGGTCATCTCGGCGCGGGTGACGCGACCGTCCGCATCGGCGTCGAAGGTTTCGAAAGCCTTTGAAACCTTGGCGTTTCCAGCATCGACGGCGCTGATTTCGTCGAGGGTCAGGGCGTCGTCGCCGTCGATGTTCAGGCGGTCGAACAGCTTCTGATAGAGCTGCTGCGTGAGGGTGGAACCCGCAGCGGAAATCGTGGTCATGGCCTCAGCCTCCCCAGGGCGCGACAAGCGTGACCGGAAGGAAGCAAGAGCCAGACCGCTCACGGAGCGGCCTGGCGATCGTCAGATCGGCGTCAGCCCGCGAAACACCAGGCCAGGACCGCCTTCTGGGCGTGGATGCGGTTTTCGGCCTCGTCCCAGACCAGGGAACGGGGGCCGTCGATCACGGCGTCGGTGACTTCTTCGCCCCGGTGGGCCGGCAGGCAGTGCAGGAAGACCGCGTCCGGGTCGGCGAGGTCCATCAGGGCCTCGTCCACCCCATAGGCCTCGAACGCCGCCAGGCGCGCCTCATAGTCCTGGTCGCCCATGGAGACCCAGGTGTCGGTGACGACGACATCGGCGCCCTTGACCGCCTCGCGCGGGTCGCTGGTCAGGGTGACGGCGTTTCCGCCCTTGGCTAGGTCGCGCAGGTCGGGGTGGTACTCGGCCGGGCAGGCGACGTTCAGGTGGAAGCCGAACTTGGGCGCCGCATGCATGAAGCTGTGGCAGACATTATTGCCGTCGCCGATCCAGGCGATGGTCTTGCCCGAGACCGGGCCGGAATGTTCCTCGATCGTTTGCAGGTCGGCCAGGATCTGGCACGGATGCGACCGGTCGGTCAGGCCGTTGATCACCGGCACGGTCGAGACGCGGGCGAAGCGTTCGACGTCCTCGTGGCTGTTGGCGCGGATCATGACGGCGTCGACCATGCGCGACAGGACGCGGGCCGTGTCCTCGACCGGCTCGCCCCGGCCCAACTGCATGTCCGAGGCTGTGGCGATGATCGAGGCGCCGCCCAGCTGGCGGATGGCCGCGTCGAAGCTGAACCGGGTGCGGGTCGAGTTCTTCTCGAAGATCATGGCCAGGACGCGGTCACGGCCGGGCGCATCGGCGTCGGGACGCCCCTGGGGCCAGCCCTTGCGGGCGGCCTTTCGGGCGTGGGCGTCGTCCAGGATGGCGCGCAGGTCGGCGGCGTCCAGCTGATGGATGTCGAGGAAGTGGCGGGTCATTGCATCCTCCTGCCTCTCCCATCGGGAGTGGGCTTGAGCGCCTGAGCGCCGTAGGCGATCAGACTTGCGCGAAAGGGTGAGGGATGGGTTTCAGCCGGTGAGGTCGGGCCCTCACCCTTTCGCCTTAGCGCATCGCTGCGCTCTGCGAGGCTCAAGCCCTCTCCCGACGGGAGAGGCACGCTCACGCCGCCCACTTCTCGCGGGCGGCCTCGCAGGCGGCTTCGAACCGGGTGACCAGTTCGCGGGCTTCTTCCAGCGTCAGGTTCAGCGGCGGCAGCAGGCGCACGCAGTTGTCGCCGCCCCCGGCGATCAGCAGCTGTTGCGTGTCGCGCGCCAGGGCCATGAACTCGCGATTGTTCGGAACCAGCTTGACCCCGATCAGCAGCCCCTTGCCGCGCACATCGACGATGACGTCCGGGAAGCGGGACTGAAGCCCGGCCAGCTGCTGCTTCAGATAGCCGGCGATCTCGTTGACGTTGGCCAGCAGCTCGGGCGTGTTGATCAGCGACAGGGCCTTGAGACCCACGGCCATGGCCAGGGGGTTGCCGCCGAAGGTCGAGCCGTGGGCGCCGACCGTCATGCCCGAGGCCGCGCGGGCCGTGGCCAGACAGGCGCCGATGGGGAAGCCGCCGCCCAGGGCCTTGGCCACCGCCATGATGTCGGGCGACATGTCAGCCCATTCGTGGGCCCACAGCTTGCCGCTCCGGCCCATGCCGCACTGGACCTCGTCGAAGATGATCAGCACGCCGTTCTCGTCGGCCATCTCGCGCATCCAGCGCAGTTCTTCGACCGAGGTCTCGCGGCAGCCGCCCTCGCCCTGAACGGGCTCCAGGATGACCGCGGCCGTGGTCGGGTTGCGGAAGGCGGCCTCAAGCGCGGCCTTGTCGCCCCACTTCAGCTGGTGGAAGCCCTGCATCGGCGGGCCGAAACCCTCGGTGTAGCTGGGGTTGGCGGCGGCGTTGATGGCGCCATAGGTGCGGCCGTGGAACGAGCCGTCGAAGCCGTAGATGTCGATCCGCTCAGGCGCGCCGTTGGCGGCGTGGTACTTGCGCGCCGTCTTCAAGGCGCACTCGACGGCTTCCGTGCCCGAGTTGGTGAAGAAGACCACGTCGGCGAAGCTCGACTCGCACAGGGCGTCGGCCAGGGCTTCCTGTCCCGGGATGCGGAAGATGTTGGACACGTGCCAAAGCTTCTCGGCCTGGTCCTTGACCGCCTGAACCAGTTCGGGGTGGGCGTGGCCCAGGCCGTTGGTCGAGATGCCGGCGACGCAATCGAGATATTCGGTCCCGTCGGTCGACCACAGTCGGGCGCCTCGGCCGCGTTCCACTTCCAGCGGCGCGCGATTGTAGACACCCATCAGATGGTTCGTGGACACGGGACTAAGACCTCCAAAAGCGATACGGCCCCGACGCGAGGCGCGACGGAGCCGGTTTCATAGGGACAGGCGTTGTCGGACGGGCGACGGTGTTAGTCAACACCGGCGCCATGGGCTTTCCGACTATTGCGGGGCCCGGTCCAGCCGCAGGGTCAGGTCGGCGATGAAGCGGCCGAAACGGGCCACGTCGTCGCCGTTCAGATAGGACAGCTTGTCTTCCGTCGAATGGATGCGCTGGAAGACCGGCGGGACGAAGCCTTCCTTCAGGCCATTGTCCTCGCCGCCGTTGAAGGCCAGCCACATCTGGTGCGCGCCGACGGCGTCCTGGGTTCCCAGCGAGACCACCGGGACGCCGGCGGCGGAGAAGACGCGGTCATCGCTGGGCGGATAGACGGGGAAGGCGAGGCAGTCGACGCCCTGTTCGGCGCACTGGCTGCGCAGGGCGGTCAGGACAAAGCCGGACTGGGCGCCATTGTTCTCGCCATACATGACGGTGCGGCCATAGGCGGCGACGTCGGCGTTGATCACGGCCTGGATGCGGGTCTTGTCATGGGCGTCCAGCCAGGCCTTGGCGCCGATCAGGCCCAGTTCCTCCTGGTCGGTCAGGACGAAGATCAGCCGGTGGCCGGTGGTCTGGCCCTTCAGCGCCTTCATCGCCTCGATCATGGCCAGGACCGAGCCGACGTTGTCGACGATCCCTTGCGACATCGACCCGTCGCGCAGCTTCACCGCGTCATAATGGGCGGTCAGGACGATGTCCTTGGGGCCGTCGCCCAGGGTGACGACGACGTTCGACCCGGCCATGGGGCCGGTGCGGGTGTTGCCGCCCTCGAAGGTCTGGACAGCAGGATCCAAGCCGTGAACCCGAAGCAGGCGCACAAGAGCGTCGCGGCGTTCCTCGTTGGTCTTTCCCGCAAAGACGGAGGCGGCGTTCTGGATCAGTTGCCCCTCGCTGGGGCCGGGGATGGCGACAACGGGAAGGGCGCCGTCCTGCGCCCCAACCGGCGCGGCAGTGAAAAGCGCCGCAGCGGCGACGAGCGAACGGAACAGCATGGCGAAATCCCCCGGAACAATCCGCCAGCGTTAGCCGCCTAGCTCTTCAGACGCCAGCCAGAGCGGAACACCAGCCAGCAGACGACGCCCATCACGACCATCAGCACGGCCGAGCCGATCACGCCGACGGTCAGATTGCTCTCGGCATGGCCGATGAAGCCGTAGCGGAAGCCGTCGATCAGATAGAAGAAGGGGTTGTAGCGGCTGATCGACCGGAACGGTTCGGGCAGGTTGTCGACCAGATAGAAGGTGCCCGACAGGAAGGTCATGGGCATGACGATGAAGTTCTGGACCGCCGACAGATGGTCGAACTTCTCGCTCCACAGGCCGGCCAGCACGCCGGTCATGCCCATGATGAAACTGGCCGCCAGGGCGAACCAGACGATGGCGAAGACATTGGCCACGCCCAGGGGCGCGAACGGCAGGACGCACACGGCTGTGACCAGGCCGACCACCGCGCCGCGCGTCGCCGCGCCCAGCGTAAAGCCCAGGGTCAGCTCCAGCGGGCTGAGCGGCGGGGTCAGGAAGTCGGTGGCGGTGCCCATGATCTTGGCCTGGATCAGGCTGGACGAGGCGTTGGCGAAGGCGTTGTTCAGCACCGCCATCATGATCAGGCCGGGCGCCACGAACAGGGCGAAGGGCGTGCCGTGCAGCGGCGGCCGGGCGTCCTGAAGCGCGACCACGAAGACCAGCATATAGAGCAGGGTCGTCACCACCGGCGCCGCCACCGTCTGGGCCCCCACCTTCCAGAACCGCCGCACCTCGCGCAGGTACAGGGTCTGAACCCCAATCCAGTTGACGCCCGGATAGCGACGCGGTTGCGGCAGGCCGGCGGGGCGGGTGGAGATCAGGTTCGGCGCGGTCTCGGTCATGGGCCGCCAGATGCGCTTTGGGGCAGGTCTTCGCAAGGGCGGGCGGCGATGGAGCCGGCGCGGCCTGAGTGAAAAGTGAGCGAAGGGGTGAGCGAGAGGTGAGCGAAGGCTACGCCCGGCGCCAGCCCCTTTGGCTCACCGCTTGCTCACTTCGCTCACCCCTCGCTCACTTTCGGCCCCCGCAGCCTTAACCTTAACGAAGATTCAATATCTGGTTTCTGTGGACGGTTGATTCGCACATCTTGCGTCTCTTAACGGCTGGTTTACGATTAGTGGTAGGTCAAGACCCCGGAGGGGGAACCTGAACCTAGATATTGAATCCAAACTCGCTGAGGGTGGCATGACCGCAGGCTGGACCGACGACCGCGTAGGCGCGCTGAAGAAACTCTGGCTTGAGGGCCAGTCCGCGAGCCAGATCGCCAAACAACTGGGCGGCGGGGTCACCCGCAACGCCGTGATCGGCAAGGTGCACCGTCTGGGCCTGTCGGGCCGGGCCGCCCCGTCGCAGCCGGCGCGCACCGCCACGACCTTCCGGACCACCCGCCCGCGTCCGGCCGTGACCACCGCCCAGGCGCCCCCAGCCCTCGGCCCCGCGCCGCCTTGAGGCCGTCCAGCCCAAGCCGGTTCAGCCGGCCGCCCCGGCGCCCGCTCCGATCCCGGATCTGCCGGGCACGGCCACGGTGATGACCCTGGGCGCACACATGTGCAAATGGCCGATCGGCGACCCGTCGTCACGCGAGTTCAGCTTCTGCGGCCGCCGCGCCTCGGAAGGCGTCTATTGCGTCGAACACGCCCGCGTCGCCTACCAGCCGCAAGTCCGCCGTGGCTCCAAGGAAAGCGGCTCCGACCTGGCCCGCAGCCTTAGGCGTTATATCTAAGGGCGCTATCGCGCTTCGCGCTACTTGAGCGCGG
The DNA here is from genome assembly GCF_026625805.1 of Brevundimonas sp. SL130. Lineage (NCBI taxonomy): Bacteria > Pseudomonadati > Pseudomonadota > Alphaproteobacteria > Caulobacterales > Caulobacteraceae > Brevundimonas > Brevundimonas sp. SL130. The sequence continues at coordinate 685,610 of NZ_CP113064.1, read as the reverse complement.
CGCTTCGCGCAGGGCGCACGAACGCGCTCAAGTCGTGAGCGACCGCGTCGCGAACATAGCGCCACAAAGAGATGCTCCTTATGGAGCCGACCTCCCCCTCGCCGGTTCGCGCAAGCGGCCGGCGAGACTCCAGGGGGCGGGGCTGCGGTTCATCCGGGTTGACGCAGCCCCATCCGCCTACAGCGTTCTTCACTTTCGTCATCCTACGACAAGCCGCCTCTCAGCGGCGCAGATCGGGGGACCCAGCGGCGCCGAAGGCGATACGCCCGCCGCACAAATGTCTGACAAGGGAGTCCGCGACAGGGTCGCGCTCACGCGCGCCGCTGGGTTCCCCGGTCTCGCTGCGCTCGCCGGAGAATGACGAAAGATGAGGAGCCGAACCTAGTTCAACACCCGCCGCGCATCGGGCGTATCCAGCGAGAAGGCCGGAATCTCCGCCTCGAAACTGCGGCCGTCTGCATCCGTCATATAATAGGCCCCGACCATCGACCCGCTGTCCGTGCTCAGCGGGCAGCCCGAGGCGTAGGCGTAGCTGCCGCCCGGTTCGATCACCGGCTGTTCGCCGACCACGCCGGGGCCGCGCACCTCTTCGACATGGCCGTGACCGTCGGTGATGGTCCAGCGGCGCGCCATCAGTTGCACCGTCGATCCGGTCAGGTTCACGATCTCGATCTGATAGGCCCAGACCCAGCGGCCTTCGTCGGGGTCGGACTGGCCCGCCAGATAGGAGGGCCGGACCCGGATCAGGATGCCGTTCGATTCGGCGGTATAGGCAGGACCATCGTGCATGGGCTATATGCTCGCCCCGCCGCGCGCGGGCTGCAAGCGCGACTTGGAGACAAGTCGAGAAAACCGTGTGAGACAGACGCCATGAGTTCCTTCCAAGCGCCCCGTCCCGGCATCCTGCCCGCCCAGTCCATCGAGACGCTGATCGCCACCGGCGCCATCACGTCCGACACCCCGTTCGATCCCGACCAGGTCCAACCCGCCAGCCTGGACCTGCGCCTGTCCGACCAGGCCTGGCGCGTGCGCGCCTCCTTCCTGCCCGGCCGCCGCAAGGTCGAGGAGCGGATCGCCGACGTGGCCATGCACGCCATCGAGATAACCGATGCGGGCGTCGTGCTGGAAAAAGGCTGCGTCTATATCGTGCGCCTGCAAGAGCGGCTGAAACTGCCCCAGGGCCTGATCGCGCGCGCCAATCCGAAAAGCTCGACCGGGCGCGTCGACGTCTTCGTGCGGCTGCTGACCGACCAGGGCGCCAGTTTCGACGATGTGGCCGAGGGCTATAACGGGCCGCTCTATATGGAGGTCGCGCCCCAGACCTTCTCCATCCTGGTGCGGCCCGGCACCCGGCTGAACCAGCTGCGCCTCAAGGCCGGCGATCCGCCCAAGCTGGAGACCCGCTCGGTCGGCGTCGATCTGCAAGGCGGCGACATCGTCGGCTTCCGCGGGCGTCGTCATGCGGGGGTGGTCGATCTGGACCATATCGACGGCCATGACCCGCGCGACTTCTGGGAGCCGCTGACGCTGCGCCGTGGCGAGCTGCTGCTGGATCCGGGCGAGTTCTATATCCTGGCCTCGTCCGACGATGTCGAGATCCCGGTCGATCAGGCCGCCGAAATGACCCCCATCGATCCGTCGGTGGGCGAGTTCCGCGTCCACTACGCCGGCTTCTTCGACCCTGGCTTCGGCACGGACGAGGCGCATGGCGCGGGGTCTAAGGGGGTGCTGGAGGTCCGCACCCACGACACCCCCTTCCTGCTGGAACACGGCCAGATCGTCGCCCGCCTGGTCTACGAACCCCTGACCGAACGCCCCAGCCGCCTGTATGGCGAAAGCGGCAGCCACTATCAGAACCAGGGCCTGAAACTGTCGAAGCATTTCAGGGTGTGGTGAGGTCGGGTGAGCGAGGGGTGCTAGTGAGCAAGAGGTGAGCCGATGTGGCAGACGCCGCACTCCTCTTCGCTCACCCCTTGCTCACTAGCACCCCTCGCTCACTCCCCACTCACGTCAGCCGATCCGCCTTCCGCAGCCCGGGGAACATCGCCGACCAGGCGCCGGTCGCCGCCAGGGCGCCGAAGCCGCCGAACACCGCCGCCCCGACCGCGCCCAGCATCCGCACCATGACCCCGGAATAGGCCTCGCCCAGCTCGTTCGAGGCGCCGATGAACAGCATCGACACCGACGAGACCCGGCCGCGCATATGGTCGGGCGTGGCCAGCTGGATCAGGGTCTGGCGGATATTGACGCTGATCATGTCCGCGCCGCCGCCGATCAGCAGGGCCAGGGCGCTGAGCCAGACGATCTTGGACAGGCCGAAGGTCAGGGTGCACAGGCCGAACACCGCCACCGCCGCGAACATCCACCGGCCGCCGTGCCGCACGATGGGGTAACGGCTCAGATAGATGGCCACCGCCATGGCGCCGACCCCGAACGAGGCCCGCAACAGGCCGAACCCCTGGGGCCCGACGTGGAGGATGTCGCGCGCGAAGATCGGCGTCAGCAGGGCCACGCCGGCGAACAGGACCACGACCAGGTCCAGGGATATGGCGCCCAGGACGATCTTGGTCTTCCACACATAGGCCAGGCCCTCCTTGACCGAGTCGATGGGCGACAGGGGATTGGCCTGGGGCGCGGGCTTGCCGCTGGTGCGGATCAGGATGAAGGCCGCGACCGCCAAAAGGAACATGCCCAGCGACACCGCATAGGCCAGGGGCACATTGACCCCGACGATCACCCCGCCCAGGGCCGGGCCGGCGATGGCCCCGGTCTGGAAGGCGATGGACTGGGCCGCGATGGCGGGCGGGAGGGCCTTGCGACCCACCACCATCGGCAGGAAGGCCTGGCTGGCCGGCGCCAGGAAGGCCCGCGCCGCGCCGAACAGGGCCGCGACCGCCAACAGGCCCCACAGGGGCGGGTTTCCGTGCAGGGCCATGGCCAGGAACGACCCGGCGCAGGCCGCCTCGACCAGGATGGAGATCCATACCGTCTGCTTGCGATCACGCCGATCGGCCATGGCCCCGGCCGGCAGGGTGAAGGCCAGCAGCGGCAGGAACTGACACAGGCCGACCAGGCCCAGATACAGGCTGGCCTGCTCAATCGGATGGTCGCGCCGGGCGATCTCATAGACCTGCCACAACAGGGCCGAGGACTGGATCTGGATCGCCAGCACGGCGACCACGCGGCCGAACCACAGCAGGCGGAAATCGCGGATGCCCCACGGACTGGAGGGGGGACTGGAGGGGGCGGTGTCGGTGGAGTCTGAGGTCACGGTCTTCGGGGAGGCCTTCGTATAGGGCGAACCGTCACGGTGGACGTAGCGATCTTCGTGCGATGTCCCTAAAGCATAGGCGCATGAGCCGCGCATCAACTCCTGTGATCGATCCTGTCGAACTGACCCGCGATCTGATCCGTATTCCGTCCGTCACCCCCGCCGACGAGGGGGCCATGGATGTGCTGGAACGCCATCTGACGACCCTGGGCTTCACCTGCCGCCGGCTGGCCTTCGAAGGTCCGGGGGGCGAAGGGGTCCATGCGCGGATCGAGAACCTGTATGCGCGGCGCGGGACCGCCTCGCCCAATCTGTGTTTCGCCGGCCATACGGACGTGGTGCCGACCGGGCCGTCGGAACAGTGGTCGTCGCAACCCTTCACCGCCGAGGTCAAGGACGGCGTCCTGTACGGCCGGGGCGCGGTGGACATGAAGGGCGGGATCGCCGCCTGGGTCGCCGCCGTGTCCCAGATCCTCGCCGAGGGAGAGGTCGAAGGCTCCCTCTCCTTCCTGATCACCGGGGACGAGGAAGGTCCGGCGCTTCACGGCACCAAACGGGTGGTCGAGACGCTGATGGCCGAGGGCGAGGTGATCGACGCCTGCGTGGTCGGCGAACCCTCGTCGTCGCAGCATCTGGGCGACATGATCAAGGTCGGGCGGCGCGGCTCGCTGAACACCTGGATCACGGTCACGGGCAAACAGGGCCACGTCGCCTATCCCGAACGGGCGGCCAATCCGGCGCCGGTGATCGCCCGGCTGATGAGCCGGCTGAACGACCATGTGCTGGACGACGGCTATGAGGGTTTCCCGCCGTCGAACCTGGAGATCACCAGCATCGACATCGGCAATCCGGCGACCAACATCATTCCGGCCGAGGCCAAGGCGCGGCTGAACATCCGCTTCAACCCCAGCCATACGGGGGACGGCCTGATCGACTGGCTGAACCGCGAGGCCGGCGCCATGCAGGCCGAGACCGGGCTGCAGATCACCCTGGAGCACCTGTGTTCGGGCGAGGCCTTCCTGACCGAGCCCGGCGTCTTCGTCGCGGCGGTGCAGGACGCGGTCGAGGCCGTCGCCGGCCGCCGGCCCGAGGCCTCGACCACCGGCGGCACCTCCGACGCCCGCTTCATCCGCGCCCTGTGCCCGGTGCTGGAACTGGGCCTGGTCGGCCAGACCATGCACCAGATCGACGAACGAGTGCCGACGGCGGAGCTGGAGACCCTGACGGCGGTCTATCGCCGGGTGATCGAGACGGTGTTCGAGCGGCTATAGTCCACACGGCGGTCATCGCCCCCAAATGCACCACAACCGGCCAATGCGGATTGACATCGACCCATCATGAAACATATTGCGCAATATGTTTCATGATGGGTCGATGATGTTCTCACGGTTTGCTCTCTCCTTGTTCGCCGTCGCCGCTCTGGCCCCGACCTCAGTCTCCGCCCAGACGCTGGATCAAGGGGCGCAGCGTGAGGTCGTGTCCCAACTCGAAACCACGCTGCGGCAGAACTACGTCTATCCCGACCGTGTCCCCGCGCTTTCCGCCGAACTGGCCACACGGGTTCGTGCCGAGCCGGTCGAGAGCAAGGCGTTCGCGGAAAGCCTCTCGCAGGGGCTGGTCAAGGCCAGCAACGACCAGCATTTCTCCATCGCCTTCGATCCCGACGAGGTCGTCGCCGCCCGCCTTTCGAAAGCCGAAGGCGACGCGACGACCCAGGCCCGGCGCGACTTCGAACAGGCGGCCAATTTCGGATTTCGCGACGCCCGGCGGCTGGACGGAGATATCGCCTATATCCGCTTCGACTTCTTCGCCGACCCTCAGTACGCCCAGGATACGGCCGTCGGAGCCATGCGCTTTGCCGAGGGGGCCAAGGGGATCATCTTCGACCTTCGCTACAACAACGGCGGCGTGCTGGAGATGGCCCAGTTCCTGATGAGCTACCTCTACCCCGCCGGCAAGGAACAGGAATTCTTCGACTATAATTACAACGACAGCGGCACGCGCGTGGAACGCGGCCAGTGGAGCCTGGCCGCCGTGCAGGGCCAGAGGTCGGGGACGGTTCCGGTCGTGGTGCTGACGGGATCGACTTCGTTCTCTGCGGCCGAATGGATGGCGTTCTCGCTGCAACGCCTGGGCCGCGCTACCGTGATCGGTGAACGAACGGCGGGCGGCGCCCATCCAGTAACCCGCGTGCCGGTGAACGATCGCTTTATGCTTCAGGTGCCGATCGGCCAGATCCGCGATCCGATCAAGGGGCAGGATTTCGAGGGCGTCGGCGTGATCCCCGACCTCGCCGTACCGGCTTCGGACGCCCTGCTGACGGCGCAGAAGTTCCTGCTTCAGAACCGGGCGGACGCAGGCGACAAGGACGCGCAATGGTCTCTGGTCCCGGTCGCCTTCGCGCTCTCGGGCGAGGCCATCAATTCTACGGACTTGGACGCTGCGGCCGGAGCCTATGAAGGTCGAACCCTCGTTCGCACCCGGACCGGCCTGGCCTACCACTGGCGCGACCACTCCGTTCTCGCGCTGGATCCGATCGGCGAGGATCTGTTTGCGGTACAGGGGACGGACGATTACCGGTTCCGGGTGGTACGCAAAAACGGCGTCGTCTCCAGCCTGGAGCGCGTGTGGAAATCCGGCGAGAAGGCTGTCTATCGCCGTCTGGATTGAGAGCTGTTGGACGAATGATCGAGCTGAACCGAACCTTCCTGGGCCGTCTCAGCGAGCAGTTGAGCGAACTGATCGAGCAACAGTCGGCCGAGGTGTTTCAGCGCGCCGGCATCGTCATTCCGGTCAAGTCATCGTCCTTGATGGCCGCCATCGAGACCCTGGGCCCCGTCTCCATCGCCGATCTGGTGCGGGCGCTGGACCGCTCGCACCAGCTCATTCAGCAGAAGATGCCGAAATTGCTGACGCTGGGCCTGGTCAGCCGCCGTCCCAATCCCGACGACCAGCGCGTCATGCTGATCGAGCTCACCGACAAGGGGCGCGAACAACTGGCCCTGCTGGACGCCCTCGATGACCAATTCGATCGCGCCTACGCCGAAATGGAAGCCGACGCCGGCCCGGTGTTCGACACCATCGGCCGCGCGATCAAATCCCTGAAGGCGCGGCCGTTGAGCGAGCGGATGGCGGGTTGAAAAATGGAGAGCCTAACTCCGCTCCAAAAACCGTAGCGCCGTCAGGACGTGCGTCTTCACGCCCAGCGGCAAGACCTTCTCGTTCGGTGAGAACTCCGGCGAGTGGTTCGGGGCGGACTGTGACGGGTCCACGCCGTCAGGACTGGCCCCAAGGTGGTAGAAGACGCCGGGGATGGCCTGCTGGAAATAGCTGAAGTCCTCGGCCACCGTGGTTGGGGGCGTGGCGGGGTTGACGTTGCCGGGGCCCGCCGCTTCGGTCAGGACCGGGGCCAGCCAGGCGGACAGGCCGGGGTCGTTGAAGACCAGGGCGGCGTTCTGTTTGACGCCGAACTCGGCGGTCGCGCCGTAGGCGGCGGCGACATGGTCGATGGCGGTCTCGGCGCGGGCGACCAGGGCGTCGCGCTGGGCGACGTCGAAGGTGCGAAGCGTGCCCGACAGGGTCGCGCTGTCGGGGATGATGTTATAGCGGACGCCGGCGTTCAGGGTGGCGATGGTGAAGACGGTCGGGGTGGTGGTCGGATCGACCGTGCGGGCGGTCAGGGTGTTGACCGTTTCGATCACCTGGCCGGCCACCGCGATCACGTCCACGCCGCGCCAGGGCCAGGCGCCGTGGGTCTGTTTGCCCTTCAGCACGATATCGACCCGGTCCGAGGCGGCCATGAAGCCTTCGGGCCGATAGAAGACGCTGCCCGGACGGCCGGGCACGACGTGCAGGCCGAAGATGGCCTCGGGCTTGGGATTGTTCAGCGCGCCCTCGGCGATCATCAGGGCGGCGCCGCCCTTGGGTTCGCCGGGAGGTGCGCCCTCCTCCGCCGGCTGGAAGATGAAGACCACCGTGCCGGCGATCTGGTCCTTCATCCCGGCCAGGACTTCCGCCGCCCCCATCAACATGGCCATGTGCATGTCGTGGCCGCAGGCGTGGGCCACGGGAACCGTATTGCCCATATAGGTTCCGGTGGCGGTGGAGGCGAAGTCCAGTCCCGTCGCCTCCTGCACAGGCAGGGCGTCCATGTCGGCGCGCAGGGCCACGACCCGGCCCGGACGGGCGCCGTGCAGAACCCCGACGACCCCGGTCTTGCCGACCCCGGTGCGGACCTCAAGCCCCAGGGCGCGCAGATGGTCGGCGATGACGGCGGCCGAGCGGGTCTCGGCGAAGCCCAGTTCGGGATGCTGGTGGAAGTCGCGGCGCCATGCCGTCACCTGGGGCGTCACCCGCTGGACGGCGGCGTCCACGGTCGCCGCATCGACCTGAGCCTGAGCCTGGGCAGGGGCGGCCCCCGCCGCGAGCAGCAGCGTCAGGGTGGAGACGGCGAACAGGCGGCGCATGTGAAGATCCTGTGAAATCGTGACCGTCGCAGGATGGGGGCGCCGGGGCCGCTTGTGCAACGACCATCGCTCGGCGACACTGGAATCATGGCCAAGCCGATCAAGAGCACGACGACCGAGTGGCGCGACGTCGTGCTGGTGTGTCGCAAGTGTTCGAAGAAGCTGGACGGCGGCTTCGGGCCGGACGGCGACCTGACGCTGAAGAAGGCCCTGCGCAAATATCTGCACCTGAAGAAGGGCAAGAAGGGGCGCAAGGGCGCGCTGACGGTGGCGGGAACCGACTGTTTCGACCTCTGTCCCAAGGGCGGGGTGGTGGCGGTGAACGCCGCCCATCCCAAGAAACTGCTGATCATCCCGGCCGGCGCCGACCTGTTCGAGGTCAAGACGCGTCTGGGGCTGGACGACGGGCGGCGGCTGAAGGTGGTCGTTCCCGACTGAGACGCCTTTCCTCCGCCGCCGAGCCGTGCCAGATCGGCGGAATGGACGACACGAAGATCGAGAAACGCGCCGGCGTGCGAGCGACCTCCGACCGGATCTGGGCGTTGGTCAGCGACCTGTCGCGCTGGAGCGAATGGAATCCGTATGAGACGGGGGTCGAGGGCGCCATCGCCTTCGGCGGCCAACTGAGCCTGAGCGAGGCCTTTCCAGGCCAGCCCGAGCGAGCCGCGACGGCCCGCGTGGCCGACTGGCGGCCCTATGTGCGGCTGGTCTGGACCGAGAACCGGGGCTTCCTGTTCCGCACCCTGCGCTACATCGACATCGAGGAGCTGGACAAGGGCAGCTGCATCATCTCGTCGGCGCACAAGTTCGCGGGGCTGAGGGGCGAACTGTTCCACGACAAGCACCGGATCGCCCTGCGCGACGCCCACCAGGACATCGTTGATCGGCTGAAGGCGGCGGCGGAAGCCTGATCCAGAGGCTGGTCAGCCCTTGGCCATGGTGTCCATGATGTTCAGGATCGCCGGGCCCAGGATGACGATGAACAGCACCGGCAGGAAGAACAGGATCATCGGCACGGTCAGCTGGGCCGGCAGGGCCGAGGCCTTCTTCTCGGCCGTGGACAGGCGCAGATCGCGGTTCTCCTTGGCCATGACCCGCAGGGCCGAGGACAGGGGCGTGCCATAGGTCTCGGCCTGGGTCATGGCGACGGCGACGGATTTGACGCCGGGATGATTGGTCCGCTTGCCCAGGTTCTCATAGGCCATGCGACGGTCGGGCAGATAGGACAGCTCGGCCGACAGCAGGGACAGTTCCTCGGCCAGGTCGATGGACGACGTGCCGATCTCCTGGCTGACCTTGGCGATGGCCGCCTCGATCGACATACCCGCCTCGACGCAGATCAGCAGCAGGTCGAGGGCGTCAGGGAAGGCCTGCATGATCGAGGTGCGGCGCTTGGTGATCCGGTTCTGCAAGAACAGGTTGGGCGCATAGAAGCCGGCCACGGCGGCGGCCATACAGGCGGTGATCTTCTGCATCGTGGGCCAGTCCACGATCTTGATCACGAACATGTAGAAGGCCGCCACCACCAGGAAGAGGAAGGGCGAGGCGAAGCGGAAGAAGTAGAAGGTGGTCAGGGGGCGCGGCCCGCGATAGCCGGCCTGGGCCATCTGGTCGGCGACCTTGGGATCTTCCAGCAGCTGGGTCAGGTTCAGCCGGTCCACGACCCGCTTCTTGAAGCCGCCGTCGTCGGTGTGACGCAGGCCGCCCGGACCGCTGTGGATGGCGGCGCGCGACCGACGCTTCAGCTCGTCGCGGCGTTCGGACACGGCCTTCATCCGCTTGTCCAGCTTGACCCCGCCGGTCATCGACGACAGCAGGGTCAGGACGGTGGCGAAGACCAGCACGCCCACGCCGAGGCTGAGCAGGTTCTGCGGATCGGTGATGAAGCGGATGAAGCCGTTCATGGTCCCCGCCTCAGATCTTGAACGAGATCATGCGCTTCATCACGAAGACGCCCAGGCTCATCAGGGCGGCCGCGACCAGCAACAGGAAGTTGCCGCGCATGTCGGTGAACAGGATCATCATGTAGCTGGGGCTCGAGAACATGACCATGGTCATGACCGCCGGCGGCAGGGCGGCGATGATGCCGGCCGAGGCCAGGGCCTCGGACGACAGGGCCTTGACCTTCTCGGCCATCATCCGGCGGGCGCGCAGCACGGTCGACAGATTGCCCAGGGCCTCGGCCAGATTGCCGCCAGTCTTCTGCTGGATGGCGATGACGATGGTGAAGAAGCGCAGCTCGGGCGTGGGCATCTGTTCGAACATCTTGTCCAGCGCCTGTTCCAGCGTCATGCCGACGCCCAGGGCCTCGACCAGTTTCTTGAACGCCGGCCCCAGGGGCGCGGGGCTCTCGCGGGCGATGATCTTGAAACACTCGTGGACCGGCAGACCCGACTTGATGCCGCGAACGATGACGTCCACCGCATTGGGAAACTCGAGCGAGAATTTCTTCATCCGCCGCTTGGCCAGGAATCCGACGACCCAGCGCGGCAGGCCCAGGCCGGCGATCACCCCAACGCCGAGCGCCATCAGGATATTCAGCCCGCCCAGAAGGGCGGCGAAGCCGGCGATCAGGCCGACGACGGCGCTGGCGATATAGAAGGTCCGGATGCTGATCGTCAGGCCGGCCTGTTTCAGCTTGGCGGCCATATTGGCGCGCGCCTTGCGCTCGCGCCGCTCGGCTTCCTGAAGCTGGACCATGATCTGTTTGCGCCGCGCCTCGGGCGTATTGGCGGCGGCGGCGGCCTTGCGAGCGGTGGCGGCCTCGCGCTTGTTCTCGCCCAGGCTCTTGGCGCGTTTGACGGCCTGGCCCGAGGAATCGTCTCCGCCGACGAAGACCCAACCCAGACCGCCGATGGTGATGAAGGCGAGGACCGCCGCGAGGATCGGCAACATGTCCCTACTCCGCCGCGTCGAGGGCGTCGGCCAGTTCGCGCTCCAGCCCATAGTAGCGCGCGCGGTCCCAGAAGCGGGGACGGGCGATGCCGGTCGAGCGGTGGCGGCCGATGACCTTGCCGTGCTCGTCTTCGCCGGTGATGTCGTAGACGAACAGATCCTGGGTCACGATCACGTCGCCTTCCAGCCCAACCACCTCGGTGATGTGGGTGATGCGGCGCGAGCCGTCGCGCAGGCGCGCGGCCTGGATGATGACGTCGACCGAGCCGACGATCATTTCACGGATGGTCTTGGACGGCAGGCCGTAGCCGCCCATGGTGATCATCGATTCCATCCGGCTGATGGCCTCGCGCGGGGAGTTGGCGTGCAGCGTGCCCATGGAGCCGTCGTGGCCGGTGTTCATGGCCTGCAACAGGTCGAAGGCCTCGGGGCCGCGCACCTCGCCGACGATGATCCGTTCGGGACGCATCCGCAGACAGTTCTTCACCAGGTCGCGCATGGTGATGGTGCCCTGGCCCTCCAGGTTCGGCGGCCGGGTCTCCAGACGCACCACATGCGGCTGTTGCAGCTGAAGCTCGGCGGCGTCCTCGCAGGTGATGACGCGCTCGGTCGGGTCGATAAAGGCCGTCAGGGTGTTGAGCAGGGTCGTCTTGCCCGAGCCGGTACCGCCCGAGATGACGATATTGCAGCGCGAGGCGCCGATGACGCCCAGGACGCGCGCGCCCTCGGGACTGATGGACTTGTAGTCCACCAGATTCTTCATCGTCAGCTTGTCTTTCTTGAACTTCCGGATCGTCAGGGTCGGGCCGTCCAGCGCCAGGGGCGGGGCGATGACGTTGACGCGCGATCCGTCGGGCAGTCGGGCGTCGCAGATCGGGCTCGACTCGTCCACGCGGCGGCCCACCTGGGACACGATCCGCTGGCAGATATTCATCAGCTGGTTGTTGTCGCGGAACCGGACATTGGTCAGTTGGACCTTGCCCGCGACCTCGATGAAGACCCGGCCGGCGCCATTGACCATGATGTCGGCGATGTCGTCGCGGGCCAGCAGCGGCTCCAGCGGGCCGTAACCCAGGACGTCGTTGACGATGTCCTGAACCAGATGCTCCTGCTCGGCGACCGACATGGAGACGTTCTTGATCGCCACCAGTTCGGCGACGATGTCGCGGATCTCTTCCGATGCGGCCTTGGTGTCCAGCTGGGCCAGCTGGGCCAGGTCGATGGTGTTCATCAGCGCGTTGAAGATGGTGGTCTTCGTGGCGTGGTAATAGTCGCTCTGTTCCCGGACGATCTCGGCGACCGCCTGGGCCTTCTTCAGCTGTTCGAAGCCGGCGGTGGCCTTGGGACCGGCGCCCGGCTTTCCGCCCTGCGCGGCGGCGGGTTGGGGCGCTTCCGACGCTGGGCGCGAGGCCAGGGCGTCGAGGCGGTCAGCTTTGGCGGCTGCGGTCGCCTCGGAAGATGCGCCGCCGAACTGGGCAGGGGCGTCGGCCATGGCGAACGCCTCGGCCACCGGCTCGACGTCAGCCCCCCCGAAGGCGAAGGCCTCGGTCTGCACGCCGGGTGCCGGCTGGCGCGGGGCGCTGGACGCATCGGTCGCGCCGCCCGCGGGACGCAAGGGGACCGTCGCGGCGCCGGGCTGACCTGTACGTTTTCCGAACACCCGTCAGCGCTTCTTGAACATGCCGGCGAACAGCGACTTCGACTCGGTCGCGCCGCCCGTCTTGCCCGACTTGGCCCTGGGGCCGGCCAGGGCCGGGATTTCGCGCTGGGAGACGATCTGGGCCAGGGTCTGGAAGGCCTCGGCCGCCTTGGTCTTGGCCCCGGCGTCCAGGATCATCTGGCCGTTGTTGGCGGCCGCGCCGAAGGTCTTGGCGTCGAAGGGGATGATCAGGCTGGGATGGACGCCCAGGGCCGCGCCGAAATCCTTGGCCGGGATCTCGGGACGGGCCGGCACGCCGACCTGGTTCAGCACCAGGCGCGGCGGGGCGTCATTGGGCCGACCCGAGCGGATCAGGTCCATCATGTTCTTGGCGTTGCGCAGCGAGGCCAGGTCGGGGGTGGCCACGATCACCACCTCGTCGGCGCTGATCAGGGTGCGGCGCATCCAGGGCGACCACAGGTGCGGCAGGTCCAGAACCACGAAGGGCGCCGTCGAGCGGATGCGCGTCGTCACCTCTTCGAAGGCCTCGGTCGAGATGTCCCAGTCGGTGTCCAGGGTGGCGGGCGCGGCGAACAGGCTGAGCTTGTCGGTGCAGCGGACCATCATCCGGTCCAGCAGGGTCGAATCCAGGCGGTCCGGCTGACCCAGGGCGTCGGCGACGCCGCTGAGCGGATCCTGGTTGAAGTCCAGGCCGGCGGTGCCGAACGGCAGGTCATAGTCGACGATGACCGTGTTGGCGCCGATCCGTTCCGAGATCGCATAGGCGGTATTGTGCGCCACGGCCGAGGCCCCGGCCCCGCCCCGCGCGCCGACGAAGGCGATGGAGCGGCCGACGAAGGGCTGGGCCGGGTCGTTGAACAGGCCGCCGATGGCCGCGATCAGTTGCAGGGGCTGGAGCGGCCCCACCAGATATTCGCTGACGCCGCGACGCATCAGCTCGCGGAACAGCAGGATGTCGTTGGTCGGGCCGACGACCACCACCTTGGTGCCCGCATCACAGACCTCGGCCAGCTGATCAACTTCCCACAACAGGGTCTGGGGGTCCTTCAGGCATTCGACGATGATCAGCGGCGGCGTCGGCTCATGCTGATAGGCCGCCACGGCGGCCATGATCCCGCCGATGCGAATCTGGGTCGTGGCGCGCGACAGCCGGCGGTCCTGGGCGGCGCGCTCGGCCGCCGCCAGGGTGTCCTGACGTTCGGCGAAGACGTGGATGGCGATGCGCGGCACCGACACTTCGCCGATGTTGGCGGCAGGGGCCAGACCGACGGGAGCCAGGCTTGAAGGCGCCGAACTGGACGGCGCCAGATCGGGAGCAAGATCGGGAGCCGCGAGATCGGAGGCGGCCGGGCCTGACGGAACCGGCGCCGCTTGCGGCGCGGGCGCCAGGTGCGACTGGGCCTGTGCGAGCATGTCGCCGACGGGATTGAAGACGGCCCCGGGCACGGGCGCGGTCAGAGGCGCCACGCCTCCCGCAATCGGAGCGGACGCCGGCGAAGGCGCCGGGGGCGTGAACTGGAGCGGCGAGCGGACAGGCTCGCTCGGAAAGGCCGCGGCCTCCGAGAAATCCATGTCGACGTCATAGGGATCGTCGAAGGGTTCAGGCGGTCGTGATGCAGGGATGGTCATGAACTAGTCGACCGCCTTCGAGATTTCGCCGTCGATCAAGGGCTCTTGCGGGGCCGAGGTCTTCACACCCCCGCGATAGGTGTCGAACACCTTGCCGCGACGGCCCATGTCGGAAGGCGCGAGGTCGGCCGGGGCGACGATGTCACGCGGATTGGCGATCTGGGCGGCCAGATTGGCGGTCACAGCGCAGCCGAAGGCGGAGGACGGCTGGTTGGAGAAGCTCGACCGCATCACGGACTGGGCGGCGGCGCAGTTGGGAATGAACGCCTGAACGGTCTCGAAACCGGCGAGGATCGGCGCTCGCGCCGCAGGCGCCTCATAGGAGACGACACGGAGCCGTTCGGCCGGGACGCCGCGTGCGATCAAGGCGTCGCGTGTGTTCCAGGCGACCTGATGCGCGACCGGATCGTCTCCGGTCGGGGTCTCGATACGGATGATATCGGCGCGCGCCTGGGCGAACCGGACGGCCAGATCCGCCAAGGCCGCCTGCTGTGTGGTCGATAGGCCGTCGGCGTGCACCGCCAGGGCGATGCGATCGACGCCGGGCTCGACTTGCAGCACATAACGGGACGTAGAGGTCAGGGGCGGAGCGCCGGTAGACCCGGTTGCGGCGCAGGCCGACAGCAGGGCCGAGACGGCGGCGACGGCGGCGAATCTGATCATGGGACGGCTCATTCGATCACATAGCCCACGGGGCCGGACCAACCGGGGCCAGTGGCGGCTCCGGTTGCGGTCTGGGGCGTGCCGTAGGTCCGGCTCAGCTGTCCGAACAGCAGCGTCTGGGCGTCATTGGCGATATGCAGACCATCAGCCGGGGTCTGCAATCGGCCCGGCGAGGTCGGCGAGGCCAGATAGGCCTCGATGATGATGACCAGTTCGGTCTCGCCCGACAGATAGTCGCGCGACCGGAACAGGGATCCCAGCACCGGCACATCGCCGAGGGCCGGCAGTTTGTCGACGTTCTGGCGCGTCGACTCGCTCAGCAGGCCGGCGATCATCAGCGAACCGCCGGACGGCAGCTCGACCGTGGTCGAGGCCCGGCGAACGGTCAGGGCCGGAATGACCAGGGTGGAGGAGCCCGCTCCCAGAGTGAAGGCGCCCTCGCTGCTGAGTTCCGAAACCTCGGTGGACAGTTGCAGCGAGATCCGACCTTCAGACTGAACGATGGGGCGAACGGCCAGGCGCACGCCATAGGGTTTGAACTCGACCCCGACCTGCGCCGTGCCGTTGTTGTCGGACAGGCCGACCGGGATCGGGTATTCGCCACCGGCCAAAAACTCGGCGTTCTCGCCATTGACCGAGGTCAGATTGGGTTCGGCCAGGGTGCGCATCAGGCCGGCGCGTTCGAACGCCTTTACAGTGGCCGACAAGCTGTTGCCGTTTCCGCTACTGTCGGAATAGCCGACGCCGCCGCCGCCCAGCAGGCTGCCGTTGACGGCGAAGGTCGAGGTCTGGCTCAGCGACAGGCCGTCGCCGACGGTGTTCAGCACGGCGCTGACGTCCATGCCCAACTGTTTGACCGCAGAACGCTGAACCTCGACGATCCGAGCCTTGACCGTGACCTGGTCGGATCCGGTGACCCCGATCAGATTGATGACCTTCTCGGGCGCGCTGACGAAAGCGCCGGCGACGCGGCGCGCCTGGTCGGCCTGGGACGGGCTGGTGACCGTGCCCGTCAGAATGATGGTGTCGTTGACCGCCTCGGCCTGGATGGAACCGCCCGGGATCAGGCGGGTCAGGGTGTCCTGCAAGGCGCTGGTGCCTGCGTCCACCCGAACCCGCAGGCTGAGGATGGTGCGGCCGGCGGCGTCCAGGAAGACGGCGTCGGTCTCGCCCGGCGCGACGCCGATGACGGTGATGCGGCGCGGCGAGTGCAGCATGGCCTCGGCCACCTGCGGATTGGAGACGATGACGTCGCGCGCGTCGGCGGGCAGGTCGACGGCGAAGGAGGTTCCGCGCGGCAGGTTGATCAGACGCGGCGCCGCGCCGGTCGAGACGGCGGTGCGGCTCTGGGCGACCCCGGCGACGGGGGCCGCGATCAAGCCGGCCAGCAAGACGCTGGCGAGAACGGCGGTCTTGCGCATGATCGTCTTCCTCACGGCGTCACCACTTCGGGCGCGCCGCCGCGGTAGATGCGGACGGTCTGGGGCTGGGACTGGGCCTGGGCCGGAGCAGGACCGCGGCGCAGCGAGCCGGAAGGCCCAGCCGTATCGGCATAGGAGCGCAGCGACAGGGACAGCACGCCCTGGGCCTTGGCCTGGGCCAGGATCTCGGCGTCGCGCGGGCCGACCTCAAGCGTGGCGGTGGCGCCCACCACGGCCTGTTCGTCGTCGCCGGCGCGGGTCGACTGATCGATGGCCAGAACCTTGACGTTGTGCAGAACGGTGCCGGCGATGAACTTGCCGCCGCCGCCCTCGACGCCGCTCTTATCCTCGCCGGTGAAGACCACGTCCACGCGGTCGCCCGGCAGGATGAAGCCGCCGGCGGCCGATTCCACCGTCACGCCGATGGCCATGGCCCGCATGCCGGGCTCCAGATAGGCGGCCAGATAGCCGCTGTCGCCGGCGCGCACGATCTTGCGGCCGACGATGGGCTCTCCGGCCAGAATGGGTTCGCGCACCACCGAGCCGACATAGTCGGCCTTGGCGCCGGGCCCGGCGATCTTGGCGACGGCCTTGGCCGTGCCCTCGACGGCGGCTTCGGTCTTCTCGGCTGAACTCTCGGCCCCCTTCTCTGCGGCCGGCTTGGCGGGCACAGGCGTGGAGCCGTCGGTGATGAAGGCGGGATTGACCTCGTCCAGCGGCCAGTCCTTCCAGGCCAGGTCGCCTTCGGTCAGACGTTTGCCGGGCTCGAGGTCCTTGGCGGCGACCAGCACCTTGGCCATGGGGCGCGCCTCGACGGCGGCGGCGGCGGCCGGGGCAGCCGGAGCGCCATTGCCCATGGCGCGAACCACCAGGGCAAGACCGAGCGCCGACACGGCGGCGATGCAGATAACGACGATACGGGCGGGCTTCATCCAGAAAACTCCGACAGACGCCGCGACGCGGACCGGGTCCATGATGCGCTGCCGTTAACAATCATGAGGCCTGCGGGTTAATGCGTTCCTAAGCTTGACGCGCCCCCGCCTGGCGGGGCCGACGGGCCCAGCTCAGCGTAGAAAGCCGCTCATCAAATCCGCCTCGGGGAAGGCCAGCAGGGCGCCGATGGCGATGGCGACGCCATAGGGAATATGACCCTTGGGCTCCAGCAGGCGGGCGACCCAGCCGGGCGCCGTGGGCGTAAGAAATTGCAGATGCTGGCGCGCCAGGATCAGCAGCAGGCAAAACAGGCCCCCCGCGACGCCGGTCCACAGCAGGAACATGGCCGAGCCGCTCCAACCCAGCCACAGACAGCTGGCGGCGATCAGCTTGGCGTCGCCGCCGCCGATCCAGTTCAGGGCGAACATCCCCATACCGACGACCAGGGCCAGGATCGCCACTCCGACATGGACGCCCATGCCCGTGAGGCCGAGACCCGCCGCCAGGGCGACCGGGAAAAAGAGGACGATCAGGGCCAGAGAGATCCAGTTCGGAATCTTCATCGTCACCAGGTCGTGCAGACCGCCGATGATGACGAGCGCCGGCATCAGGCCCAGGGCCAGGAGGAGGAGAGAATCCATTCCTCGAGCTTACGGGGCCGGACGTTAAGGTCGGGTTTCCCCTGTCCGTAAAGGACAAAGAGAAAGGGCCGGGGCGTCGCCGCCCCGGCCCTTCACGTCTTCAAGACGACGTCGCCCTATTAGGCGGCGGGCGCAGCGGTGCCGCCGAGCTTCTCGCTCACCGAGTCGAAGGTATCGGAAAGGTTGCCGCCGAGGGTGGTCAGGGCGGTGATGATGACGACGGCGATCAGAGCCGCGATCAGGCCGTATTCAATGGCCGTGGCGCCCGACTCGTCTTTAGCGAAACGCGAAATGAACTTGGTCATGGTAGATCCCTTTTAAAAATGTCCAGCGAGCAACTAGGCGGGGGGAGCCGGTAGCCCGCTTGACCCCCAAACGCAGGGACAGAATGGCCAACGCCTATTAAGGGTGAGTCACAAATTGTGGTTACGTTCGGATTCACCAAAGAAAATCGGAATTCTATTGCTTCAGCCTTTGTTGAGGAAGCGGGCGGCAATATGCGCGCGTCCGCGTTCATACGCGCTATCGCACCAGAGTCGCCGATGCCCCGCCTCCTCCCGATCCTGCTCGCCGCCGCCTTTTTCGCCGCGCCCATGACCGCTGTCGCCCAAACCGGTGCGCTCAATGTCGAGATAGATCGCTCGGCCCGGGTCCAGCTCAACGCCCCGGCCTCGTCCGTCATCGTCGGCAATCCGGCGATCGCCGACGTCACCGTGGTGGACGCCAACACCCTGTTCATCCTCGGCAAGGGCTACGGCGTGACCGAGGTCGTCGCCGTCGACAGCCTGGGCCGCACCCTGTTCCAGCGCGAAATCGTCGTCACCGGCGGCTCGACCGGCACAGTGCGCGTCTGGCGCGGCGCCCAGGCGACCGAGATGGCGTGTGGCTCCTCCTGCGCCCCCAGCGTTCGCAAGTCTCAAGGCGCGACGGCCGCCGTCGCGCCCTAGGTCCGCTTGATGATCCGCCGCCCTGTCTTGATCCGGCCACGCCGCACCGACACCCGCAAGGCGCGCGAGGGCGCGGCGGCGGTCGAATTCGCCATGGTGGCCGTACCCTTCTTCGTCCTGCTGTATTCGCTGCTCGAGCTGGGCCTGGTCTTCATAATCGACGCCGTGGCCGAAAACGCCGTGATCGACGCCACCCGTCTGATCCGCACGGGCCAGGCCCAACAGCAGGGCTTTGACGCCGCCAAGTTCAAGACGGCCTTCTGCGCCAACATGAGCGTGTTCGAGAGCGACTGCGCCGCGCGCACCACGGTCGACGTGCGTGTGGTCGCCACCTTCGCCGCAGAGGCCGCAGACGCTGACGCCGACGGCGACGGCGTGCCCGATGAAGACAGTTATGACGGCGGCGACGCCACGGACTTGGTGCGGGTGCGGATCTGGTATCGCCAGCCGATGATCGCCCCGTCCCTGACCCAGGCCGTCACCAGCGGCGGCGCGGGCGAGGTCGTCATCTCGTCCACCACCGCCTTCCGCAACGAGCCCTGGAATGCCTAGGCTCTCGATCCGCAGACTGTTGCGCAGACTGGCCGGCGACGAGCGGGGCGTGTCCGCCGTCGAATTCGCCCTGATCGCCCCGGTGATGATCCTGTTCTACGCCGGGCTGGTGGACCTGTGTCAGGGCTATATGGCGTTGAAGCGGACCAGTCATGTGGCTGCTACGGTCGCCGATCTGGCCTCGCAATCCACCGCCCTGACGGCGACCGACGTCGACAATATCTTCGACGCCGGCCCCGACATCATGGCCCCCTTCAATTCTACGGCGCTGGAACAGAGGATCAGCAGCGTGACCCGCGTGTCGTCCTCCACCTACAAGGTGGACTGGAGCCGGAGTTCGAAATCCACCGGGGCCCTGTCCGGCGATCTGACCGTCGCGGGCGCCAAGGTGCCTGCGGACCTGCTGGCCGACGGTGAATCCGTGATCATCGCCGAGGCGGCCTATACCTATGCGTCGCCCTTCCAGCAGTTCCTGCCGGAGTTCAGGTTCGAGCGCCGCGCCCTGCTGGAGCCGCGGCGGACCGCCGTCATCACCTGCTCGACCTGCTGATTATCCCGACGGATCAGCCGACAAGGGCGCGCCGCAGGGCGGAGATCTTGACCTCGGTCTCGGCCAGTTCCGCCTGGGGGTCGCTGTCGGCCACAATCCCCGCCCCGGCCAGGGTGCGATAGGTCCAGCCGCCGTCGCGTCGCTCGAACGAGGCGGTGCGGATCAGGACCGAGGCGGTCAGGCCGCCGCCATCCTCCAGGATGAACAGCGACCCGCACCAGGCGCCGCGCGGCGGCTCCAGATCGGCGATGACCTTCATGGCCTGATGCTTGGGCGCGCCGGTGATCGAGCCGGGCGGGAAGGTCGCCTCCAGCAGGTCGGCCGGCGTCACCCCCGGCTCGGCCCGACCGACCACGGTCGAGACCAGATGATGGACGGTGGGGTGGCTCTCGATCGCAAACAGCCGCTCGACCGCCACCGAACCGACGCGCGAGGCGCGGGCCAGGTCGTTGCGCATCAGATCGACGATCATCAGGTTTTCGGCCCGGTCCTTGGCGCTGGCCTGAAGCGCGGCGGCCAGGGCCGCGTCCTGAACCGGATCAGCCGAACGGGCGCGCGTGCCCTTGATCGGCCGCGCCTCGATACGCCGGGTCTCGCCGTCGAAGGCCAGGAACAGCTCGGGCGAGTTGGACACCAGGGCCCGATCGCCGATCCGCCAGAAGGCGCCATAGGGCGAGGCCCGCCCCTGTTGCAGCCGCAGGAAGACATCGAACGGATCGGCCTCGGGCTCAAGGGCGCCCCTCCAGGCGCGGGCGATATTGGCCTGAAACAGCTCGCCGGCGGCGATACGGGCGACGACCTCGGCGACGGCGTCGCGATAGGCCTGGTCGTCCGCCTCGGGGGTGAAGTCCTGCGCCGGGGCTTCGGCCGAGACGGGCGGACGGGCGGCGGCCAGCCCGGCGGCGGCGCGGTCGGCGGCGGCGGCGGCCTCGGCCGGGCTGCGGCCTCGACCGATGGCGCGGACACGGCCCTGATGATGATCGAAGCTGAGCAGGGCCGGATAACGGGCCAGGATCAGGTCGGGCCAGACCAGCGGCCGTTCGCCCGTCGCCGGCCGCGCCCCGGCGTCATAGGCGGCCAGACCGACCGTCCCCGCGCCCCAGGCCGGATCGCGCAGAGGGTCGAACAGATCGCCCTCGATCGCGCCCACGTGAACCCGGTCCGGCGCCATCGCCACATGGGACCATCGCCCGCCCGGACCGCCGTCGGACAGCAGGGCCAGAGCCCCGTCCGCCCCGCCGACCCCGGCCGCCACGAACAAAGGATCCGTCCACGGATGATCGCGGACGACGACATGGGGCAAGACGTCGCTCACGCGGACAGCCGCGCCTCGATCCGCGCCCGAAGGGGGGCGTCGACGCCCAGGGCCTGATCCAGATAGGCGTCCAGCGAGCCGTGCCGCGCCTCGACCTCGGCGAAGGCCGCTTCGAGATAGGCGGGCTCGACGCCGAGGAAGGCCACCACCGCATCGTCGGAGGCCATGCGGCCGGTCATCTCGTGCAGGCGCCGCCCGATGGACGGGGCGCGGCCGACCAGATCCACAGCGGTGTTGGTCAGCAGATAATCCTCGACCAGATCATCCCGGTGGACGCCGAGCAGATGATGGGTCAGGGCGGCGAGGAAGCCGGTCCGGTCCTTGCCCGCCGCGCAGTGGATCAGCACAGGCCGGTCCTGATCGCCCCCCATATCCCCCAGAGCCTGGAAATAGCGGCTGAAGACCTCGATGTGAGCGACGTCGAACGGCAGGCTGCGATAGGTCTGTTCCATGAAACGCCGGCCCGAATCCGGCGTCAGGTCCGCAGTCTTCAGAAAGGTGATGTGCGGCGCCTCGGCTCCGTCGTCGATCCCGCCCTCGATCACCAGGGCGTCAAAGCCGTCGTGGCGTCGCGACGGCTGGTCCCGCCGCTCGCCCGGCCGGCGCAGATCGACCACCGCCCCCAGGTCGAACGCCTTCAGCCGCTCCAGATCGGCGTCGCTGGCGCGGGCGTGATGGCCAGAACGCAACAGGCGGCCGGGACGCACGCGTCGCCCGGCCGCCGTGGCGTAGTCGCCATAGTCGCGGAAGTTATCGATGGCCTCGAAGGCGTGGAGACGGTCGCTCATGCCCGTCTTCTAGCGCGCGGGAAGCAGCCCCGCCATGGCGTCCAGATAGGCGACGAAGGCGGCCCGGCCTTCCTCAGTCAGACTGGCCTCAGTCAGGGGCTTGCGGCCGACGAAACTCTTGGTCACGGCGACGAAGCCCGCCTCCTCCAGCTTTCGCAGATGGACCGACAGATTGCCGTCGGTCGTCTGCAACCGGGCCTTCAGCGTGTTGAAATCCGCCGCCTCGGCCCCGGACAGATAGGCCATGACGCCAAGGCGGATCCGTCCATGGATCACGTCGTCGATGCGGCTGATATCGAAGTCGTCCGCCATCAGACGATCTCCGACGGTTCCTGCCGCATCAGGATCAGACCGGGGACAAAGGCGACGGCGAAGATCATCCCGGCGAAGACCAGATACATGGCCATGTCGCCCGCGAACCAACCCATGGCTACCGCCCCGACATAGGACACGACCCCGGTCAGGGTCATCCAGCGCGTGTTCGTCATGGTTCCGGCGATGATCCAGGCCGAGCCATAGGCGACGAAGACCACCGTCGGCATGGCCATCATGGCCGACCAATCGCCACTGTTCAGCCCGCGCGCCATCAGACCCAGCCACGTGGCGAAGATGCCGTAGCCCACCGCCGACCAGGCCGCCCCGACTGCGCGATTACCCGAGGAGTTGAAGCCCGGCTTGCCCTTCATCTGACCCGTCAGAACCGCAAGGGCCACGCCGAAGACCAGGCCCGCCCCGACCCAGAGCCAGACCGGCGCCCAAGGACTGGCGTCGATAACGTCAGTGAGCAGCGCCCACTGCACTATATTGGCCGCGCCGAAAATAACGGCGGCCGTCACCAGGAATGGCCCCGCTAGCAACGGCGCGTGCCGCCCCTCCTGGGCCAGAGCCCGCATATAGGCGATGTCGTCCTGAATGTTTTGCGTGTCGCGCGTCATGGCGTCCTCCTCCTGAAATCCGATGATCACAGGATGCACAGTGCACTTTGATTTGTAAAGTGCTTTCTCAGAAACCAGTTGCCGGCGACTTTTCGACGCCAGCGACGAAACGATCTTCCCCCGCTTGCGGGGGAAGTGTCAGGCCGTGGCGCGAAGCGACACGCCTGACGATGGGGGAGGTCTTGCGTCTGAGTTGGACTTCCCTCTCCGTCGCTGGATCGCTGCGCGATCAACGCGACACCTCTCCCGCAGGCGGGAGAGGGTCTTTCGTGCGACGCCCTTAACGGAACGGCGGCTCGTCGAAGGCGCGGAGTTTGCGGGAGTGGAGTTTCGGCCCCTCGTTGCGCATCAGGTCCACCGCCTGGATGCCGATCTGCAAATGCTCCGAGATCGAGCCTTCGTAGAAGCGGTTGGCCTGGCCCGGCAGTTTGATCTCGCCGTGCAACGGCTTGTCCGAGACGCACAACAGGGTGCCGTAGGGGACGCGGAACCGATAGCCCTGGGCGGCGATGGTGGCGCTTTCCATGTCGATGGCGACGGCGCGGCTCTGGTTGAAACGCAGGGCCGACTTGGAATAGCGCAGCTCCCAGTTCCGGTCGTCGGTGGTGACGACCGTGCCGGTGCGAAGGCGCAGCTTGACCTCGTCACCGGGCATGCCGCTGACCGACTTGGTGGCGTCGTACAGGGCGCGCTGGACCTCGGCGATCGAAGGGATCGGAATGTCCGGCGGCAGGACCGCGTCCAGCACATGGTCGTCGCGCAGATAGGCGTGGGCCAGGACATAGTCGCCGATGGACTGGCTGGCGCGCAGGCCGCCGCAGTGGCCGATCATCAGCCAGACGTGCGGGCGGGTGACGGCCAGGTGGTCGGTGATGGTCTTGGCGTTGGACGGGCCGACGCCGATATTGACCAGGGTCACGCCCTGATGGCCCGGCGCCGTCAGGTGATAGGCCGGCATCTGGTGTTTCTTCCAGGCCGTG
Source organism: Brevundimonas sp. SL130 (assembly GCF_026625805.1). Taxonomy (NCBI): domain Bacteria; kingdom Pseudomonadati; phylum Pseudomonadota; class Alphaproteobacteria; order Caulobacterales; family Caulobacteraceae; genus Brevundimonas; species Brevundimonas sp. SL130. The sequence continues at coordinate 661,964 of NZ_CP113064.1, read as the reverse complement.
TCGCTGATCGCCGCCTCGGGGTTGGGCGTGTCGCGCGTGATGATCACGCCGCCGGCGCAGGACAGGGTCTCATAGGGCGTGCCCGGAGTCTGAAGCTGTTCGATGGCCCAGCGCACGAACTCGTCGACATAGCGATTGTAGTTGGTGAACAGGACATAGGACTGAACATCGTCCACGGGCGTGCCGGTGTAGTGCCGCAGCCGCGCCAGCGAGAAGTCTGTCCTCAGGCCGTCGAAATGAGACAGGGGGAAGTCTCCGCCCATGTCGAACAGGCCGTCGGCGATCTCGTCGCCGATATGGGCCAGGTCCGTTGTCGGGAACCAGCGCGCCAGGGCCGCCGTCATCGACCGGTCCAGCGCGACTTCAAGCCCGTCGGTCACATAGGGAAAGGGGATTTCCTGGCGTGAGATCCCGACCTCGAAGGTCGCCCCATACTCCTCTTCGAGCAGACCCAGCTGTTCGGTCAGATAGGGGCGGAACAGGTCCGGCCGGGTGACGGTGGTGGCGTAGGTTCCCTGTTTCGACAGCCGGGCATAGGCGCGCGGCGCCAGATCCTGGGGACGATCCCCGTCCCAGCGGATACGAAGTTCGGGATAGGCGAACACCCCGTCGGCGCGTTTCAGCGGATCAGGCCGCGCGCCGGTGTTGACGAAATCCCGCACGGCGTCGCGCAGGTTGGTCACGGATTGGGTGTAAAGGGTTTCGAGGCGGTCCAGCGCCGCCTGTGCTGTCATCTGTTCTGTCATGACTTCCTCTAGCGAAGCTTCTTGTCTTTGGCGAGGCGCCCGGCGTTCAAGCTCGGTATCGCTGCGTTGCAGCAATTTGTGACAGGCACATGGTTGCGGTTCGCGCCGCAACGGCGCATCTGGCCCCAATGTCAGCGACCCTCGCCCCAGCGCCCGCCAAGAAAGAGCTCGGTTTCGTCGAGTTCGTCTGCATCATCGCCCTGATGATGGCCCTGAACGCCCTGGCCATCGACTCGATGTTGCCGGCCCTGCCGCAGATCGGCGACGCCCTGGGCGTGGCCAATGAGAACAGCCGTCAGTGGGTGGTGACCGCCTATCTGCTCGGTTTCGGCGGCGCCCAGCTGTTCTACGGCCCCTTGGCGGACCGGTTCGGGCGCAAACCTGTGCTGCTGTTCGGCGTGGGCGTCTATGTGATCTTCAGCCTGCTGGCCACCTTGGCGCCGACCTTCGACATGCTGATCCTGGCCCGGATCGGTCAGGGCCTGGGCAGCGCCTGCACGCGCGTGCTGGCCGTCTCCATCGTGCGCGACCGCTACGAAGGCCGGACCATGGCCCGCGTCATGTCCTTCAGCTTCCTGGTCTTCCTGGGCGTGCCGATCCTGGCGCCCTCCATCGGCCAGCTGATCATGCTGGTCGGGCCGTGGCGGTGGATCTTCGGCGGCCTGGGCCTGATCGGCGTGGCGCTGATCGTCTGGGCGGCCCTGCGCCTGCCCGAGACCCTGAAGCCCGAAGATCGGCTGCCGATCCAGGTGAAGCGTCTGACCTCGGCCTACAAGACCGCCCTGACCGACCGCACCGCCATGGGATACACCCTGGCCATGACGGCCGTCACCGGGGCCATGTTCGGCTTCATCAACTCGTCGCAGCAGATCTTCGCCGACGTCTTCGACGCCGAGGCCGTCTTCCCGGCGGTCTTCGCCCTGATCGCAGGCGGCATCGCCGTGGCCTCCATCGTCAACGCCCGGCTGGTGGTGTCGCTGGGGTCGCGCAAGATCTCGCACACGGCCCTGATCGGCTTCACCGCCATTTCGGCGATCCATGCGGTGGTCGCCCTGAGCGGTCACGAGACGATCTGGACCTTTGCGATCCTTCAGACCCTGACCATGTTCTGTTTTGGCCTGATCGCCGGCAATTTCGGGGCCATGGCCATGGAGACGATGGGCCATATCGCCGGCACGGCCGCCTCGATCCAGGGCTTCGTCTCCACCCTGTTCGGATCACTGCTGGGCTTTGCGGTGGGGCAGCTCTTCAACGGCACCACCGTGCCCATGGTGCTGGGCTTCACCGTCTTCGGCCTGATCGCCCTGGCCCTGGTCCTGTTCGCCGAACGGGGCCGGCTGTTCCGGGCCCAGCACGCGCCGGCGCCGGCGCCAGCACCGGGGCACTGAGGCTTTGACCGGCCGCAGGCTTGATCTTTTCTGAGTTTCCGCGCGTTCTCCGGCCAATCCCTAAGGTCAGCCCCGGAAAGCCTCGATGAAGCCTAAAGCCTTCGGTCTCGTCTCCGCCCTCGCCCTTGCGTCCGCCCTGGGCCTGGGGGCCTGTTCCGCCACGACCGGAGCCTCTCTGGCGCCGCCCGCCATCGCCCCGGCGCCCGGCCCGGACGCGATCGACAGCCATACCTACGCCCGGCCCGAGATCGCCCGCGTCGTCGACGTGGCCTTGGACCTGACCGCCGACTTCAACGCCAAGACCCTGTCGGGCACGGCGACCCTGGACATCCTGGCCGTCCCTGGGGCCAACGAGGTGATCCTGGACATCCGCAATCTGGACATCCAGGACGTGCGCGACGCCGCAGGGCAACCGCTGCGCTATGTCGTCGGCGACAATGACGCCATCAAGGGCCAGCCCCTGACCGTCTATTTCCCGGCCTTCGTCGCCCATGAGCGACGCAAGATCACCGTCCGCTATTCGACCCGGCCCGACGCGGCGGCCCTGCAATGGCTGTCGCCCAGCCAGACGGCGGGCGGCCAGAAGCCCTATCTGTTCAGCCAGGGCCAGGCCATCCTTACCCGCACCTGGGTTCCGACCCAGGACAGCCCCGGCATCCGCCAGACCTATTCGGCCCGCATCACCGCACCCGCCGACCTGACCGTGGTCATGAGCGCCGACCAGCTGACGCCCAAGGGCGAAGCGGCCGCGAACGGAATGAAGACATGGCGCTTCCGGATGGACAATCCGATCCCGCCCTATCTGATCGCCATCGGCGTCGGCGACATCGCCTTCGCGCCCTTCGACGAACGCACAGGCGTCTGGACCGAGCCCAGCCGCCTGCGCGCCGCCGCGGCCGAGCTGGCGCCCACCGCCGAAATGGTGGACGCGGCCGAGAAACTGTACGGCCCCTATCGCTGGGGCCGCTACGACCTGCTGGTCCTGCCGCCTTCCTTCCCGTTCGGCGGGATGGAAAACCCCAAACTGACCTTCGCCACCCCGACCATCATCGCCGGGGATCAGTCGCTGGTCTCGCTGGTGGCGCACGAACTGGCCCACTCCTGGTCCGGCAATCTGGTCACCAACGCTACCTGGAACGACTTCTGGCTGAACGAGGGGTTCACCGTCTATTTCGAGAACCGGATCATGGAGTCGGTCTACGGCCATGACCGGGCGGTGCAGGAACAGGTGCTGAGCTGGGACGGACTTCAGGACGAACTGAAGACCCTGCCCGCCGCCGACACGCGCCTGCACCTGGACCTGACCGGCCGCGACCCCGACGACGGCATGAACACCATCGCCTATGACAAGGGATCGGCCTTCCTGCGCACCATCGAACGCACCGTCGGTCGCGAGCGGTTCGACGCCTGGCTGCGCGGCTATTTCGACCGCAACGCCTATCGGCCGATGACCACGGCCATGTTCCTGGCCGACATCCGCACCCATCTGGTTAAGGGCGACGCGCGCCTGGAATCCGAACTGCAGCTGGACGCCTGGGTCTATCAGCCCGGCCTGCCGTCCAACGCCGTGGCCCCGGTGTCGAACGCCTTCACGCCGGTCGACGCGGCCGCCGTCGCCTTCTTCAAGAACAGGGGACCGGCCTCGGCCATTCCGTGGGCGGAGTGGAACACCCAGCAACGCCAGCGCTTCCTGGGCTGGCGTCCCGAAGGTCTGGCCGCCGGCGCCGACTGGCTGACCGACGCCCAGTTGGCGGACCTGGAGCGCACCCTGAACCTGGCGAACGAGGGCAACAGCGAACTGACCTTCGCCTGGCTGCAGATCGCCCTGGCCCACCGCTATCAGCCCTCGGTCGCCACGGCCGAGAAATTCCTGACCAGCCAGGGCCGGCGCAAATTCGTCATGCCCCTGTTCCAGACCCTGTGGAACGAGGGCGACTGGGGCCGCCCCATAGCGCAGCGCATCTACGCCGAGGCGCGTCCGCTGTATCACCCGGTCACCAGCGGTTCGGTCGATCAGTTGGTGGGACGGCCGTAAGATGAGAGCCCCTCTCCCGCTTGCGGGAGAGGTGTCGCGTCGATCGCGCAGCGATCCAGCGACGGAGAGGGAAGTCATCCTTTCAGAAACAAGACTTCCCCCATCGTCAGGCGTGTCGCTTCGCGTCACGACCTGACACTTCCCCCGCAAGCGGGGGAAGGTCGTCGCCAGCGTTGCGGCGCCGCGCCCCATCGGCTATCCCGCAGCACGGATTTCGACTGGAGCTTCCCCATGGCTGACCTCGCCCCCGGCGTCGTAACCCTCTTTGGAGGGTCCGGCTTCATCGGGTCTCAGGCGGTGCGCGCCCTGGCCCGCCTGGGCTGGCGTATTCGCGTCGCCGTGCGCAACCCGGTTCTGGCCATCGAGGTCCAGCCCCTGGGCGATCCGGGCCAGATCCAGTTCATGCGCTGCGACGTGACCAATGCCGAGGACGTTGCGGCCGCCGTGCGCGGTTCGGACGCCGTGGTCAATCTGGTCGGGGTTCTGCACGATGGCGGCGGCAAGCGCGGTTTCAAGAGCGCCCATGTCGAGGCCGCCAAGAACATCGCCCAGGCGGCCAAGGCCGCCGGCGTGGTCCGCGTCGTCCAGATCTCGGCCATCGGCGCCGATGCGAACAGCCGCTCCGCCTACGCCCGCACCAAGGGCGAGGCCGAGGCCCAGATCCGCGCCGTCTATCCCGACGCCGTCATCCTGCGTCCTTCCCTGGTGTTCGGCGCCAGCGACGGCTTCCTGAACCGGTTCGCCGCCATGGCGGCCTCGGCGCCCGCCCTGCCGCTGATCGGCGGCGGCAAGACCCGGTTCCAGCCGGTCTATGTCGCCGACGTGGCCGAGGCGGTCGCGCGCGCCGTGACCCGCGGCGACGCGGCCGGCCGCACCTTCGAACTGGGCGGACCTGACATCTATACATTCCGCGAAGTGCTGGAGCTGGTGAAGCGCGAGACTCACCACGACCGCTTGCTGGCGCCCATTCCCTTCCCGGTCGCCAAGCTGCTGGGTTCGCTGTTCCAGACCGTCAGCCTGCTGGGCCTGACCCCACCCCTGACCCGCGATCAGGTCGTCATGCTGCAAAAGGACAATGTCGTCTCGTCCGGCGCCGCGACCCTGGCCGACCTGGGCCTGACCGCGCCGACCGGCATGGCCGCCATCGCCCCCTCCTACCTGTGGCGCTATCGCGACGGCGGTCAGTTCGCCGTTTCGCCCGCCCACTGAGGCTTCGCCCCGACCCGAGCTGACGCCCGGCCGTGAAAACGGCCGGGCGATCTTCGCACGGCGGAACAAATAGTGCACAACCTTCGGATGCCGGCCACGCAAACCCAGTCCCGACCCGCCCAAGACCTCACGCTGGACGACGCCCGGTCCCTGCTGTCGCGCGTCTGGGGCCACGCCGACTTCCGGGGCCTGCAAAGCCAGGTGGTGGACGAGATCCTGGCCGGGCGCGACGTCCTGGCCGTCCTGCCGACCGGCGGCGGCAAGAGCGTATGCTATCAGATCCCCGCCATCCTGCGCCCCGGCCTGGGCCTGGTGGTCTCGCCCCTGATCGCCCTGATGACCGACCAGGTCGAAGCCCTGAAGCAACAGGGCGTCGCCGCCGCCCGGCTGGATTCCGGCGTCTCGCTGGACGAGCGGTCGGCCATCTGGGCCGCGGCCCGCGCGGGTGACCTCGACCTGCTGTATGTCTCGCCGGAAGGCCTGGCGGCGGGGGCCATGATGGACCGGCTGGCCGAACTGCCGCTCAGCCTGATCGCCATCGACGAGGCCCACTGCGTCAGCCAGTGGGGCCACGACTTCCGCCCCGACTATCGCAACCTGGGTCTGCTGGCCGAGCGGTTCCCGAACGTCCCGCGCATCGCCGTCACCGCCACCGCCGACGCCCGCACGCGCGACGACATCCTGCGCTCGCTGCGGCTGGAACAGGCCAAGGTCTTCGTCGACAGTTTCGCCCGCCCGAACCTGCAACTCTCGGCCGAACGCAAGGAGAGCGCCTCGCGCGCCAAGACCGACGCCCGAGTCATCGAACTGGTGCGCGAGCGGCGCGGCAAGCCGGGCGTGGTCTATTGCGGCAGCCGCGACGGCTGCGACCGCGTGGCCCAGGCGCTGCGCGACGCCGGGACCAACGCCATCGCCTATCACGCGGGTATGGACAACAAGGAGCGCGACCGCCGGCTGGAACGCTTCCTGGCCGAGGACGGGGCCGTCATGGTCGCCACCATCGCCTTCGGCATGGGGGTGGACAAGGCCGACGTGCGCTTCGTCATCCACGCCGATCCGCCGGGCTCGCTTGAGGCCTATTGGCAGGAGATCGGCCGGGGCGGCCGCGACGGCGAACCCGCCGAGGGCATCACCCTGTACGGCCCCTCCGACATCGCCTGGACCCTGCGCCGGCTGGACGGCCGCCCGATGGCCGAAGAGGTCAAACAGGTTCAGGTGCGCAAGGCCCGCCAGCTGTTCGCCATGCTTGACGGAGCCGTCTGCCGCGCCCAGGCCGTGCGCCGCTATTTCGGCGAGCACGACGCGGCCCCCTGCGGCGTCTGCGACATCTGCAGCGATCCGCCCCAGACCTATGACGCCACCGTCCCCGCCCAGAAGGCCCTGGCGGCGGTTCAGCGCCTGGGCGGCCGCTTCGGCCGGGGTCGGGTGATCGACCACCTGACGGGGCGCACCAAGACGGTTCAGCCGTGGGAACAGCAGCTGTCCACCTGGGGCATAGGCGCCGACATCTCGCCCAACGGCTGGCGCGACATCGTCGATCACCTGCTGTTCGAAGGCCTGCTGGTCGAGGATCCGAACGACGGCAAGCCCTTGGTCGGTCTGGGCGACGGCGAGGCGGTGCGCGCCGTCTACAAGGCCGAACGCAAGATCGAGGTGCGCCGCGTGCCCGCAGGCTATGACGCCGGCACGCGCTCGGGCAATCCGCGCAATCGCCGCGACCGCACCGGCGAGGGCCGCAACGCCGCGCTCGAGACCATGGACGCCGACGTCCGCGCCCGGTTCGAAGCCCTGCGCGCCTGGCGTCGCGACCGCGCCTCGGAACAGCACGTCCCGCCCTATGTCATCTTCCAGGACAAGACCCTGCTGGAAATCGCCCACGCCGAACCGGGCGACCTGACCAGCCTGGGCGCCCTGCCCGGCGTGGGGCAGTCGAAACTGGATCGCTACGGCAAGGGCGTGCTGGAGACTTTGGCGGCCATCCACTGACCCTCTCCCGCCGGGAGAGGGCTTGAGCGCCCGAGAGCGTCAGCGATCGGTCTTCGCGCGAAAGGGTGAGGGGCAAAGTGGTGCGAGCTGGCCCACCGGCGGCCCCCTCATCCGGCCCTTCGGGCCACCTTCTCCCCCCGGGAGAAGGAAGACCGAGTCCTACCCCAGAAACCGATCCACCGCCGCCTGGAACCGCGCCGGCTGGTCGATCATCACCTGGTGGTCGGCGCCTTCCACCCGGACGAACTGCGCCGGGCGGGGCAGGTTGGAGAAGCCGTAGCGGTACAGGCCCTCCAGCCGATTGCGGGGGCTGTTGGCGTCCGCAGTCCAGCCATAGACCACCGTCACCGGCGCCCGGATGTCGCGCAGCCGGGGCCGCAGATCGACGGTCAGGGCCTCGTAAAGGCCCTGGGCCAGCACCCGTCGGTCGCCGCCCTGGAGGCCGAGGCCGTCGAACACCATGTCGCCCGCCAGGCCGAGGTCGCCGCCCAGGGCCGAGACCTGGCCTTTCAGCGCCTGGTCCCCGAACAGCATCAGGCCCTGATAACCCAGCCGCGCCAGGGGTTCGACCTCGCGGGCCGTGACGCGGGAATCGACCAGGGCCGGAAAGAAGGGCGCGGAATCCACCACCATCACCCGCCCGATCCGGTCGCGCATGTCCGCCGCGACCCGCAGCGCGATCTGGCCGCCCAGCGAATGGCCGATCAGGGCGGGGCGCGAAAGACGTTGCTCGCGGATATAGCGTTCGATCTCGCGCGCGGCGGGCGTGGCCAGGGCGCCGCCGGCATTGGCCCCAATGTCCGTCTGGCCGAAGCCTCGGATGGTCACCAGATGCACCCGATACCGGCCCTCCAGCTTGTCCGCCGTCGACCGCCAGGCCGCCCCGGTTGAGCCCAAGCCCGGAATGAAGACGATATCCGGCCCCGCGCCCCGCGTCTCGACGATGATCCGGTCGGAACGGAAGGCGGGGGCGAGCGACGCCGATACTGTTGTCTGGGCGGCGACGACGCCGGGCAGGACGACAAACAGGATCGCGAAAAGCGGAACGAGAAGACGGCGCATAACCCGCTCCTAACGCCCGATCACGGCGATCGGTTGACGGCCGCGACCTTGGGTCATCGCCCCTTGAAGTCCGGCTTGCGCTTGTCGACGAAGGCGGACATGCCTTCCTTCTGGTCCTCGAAGGCGAACAGGGAATGGAACAGGCGGCGTTCGAAGCGGACGCCTTCGCTCAGACTGGTCTCCAGGGCGACATTGACCATCTCCTTGTTCATCATCACCGCCAGCGGGCTTTGCGCCGCGATCTTGGCGGCGGCGGCGCGGGCCTCGTCCAGCAGGGCGTCGGGGGCGACGACGCGGCTGACCAGGCCGGCGCGCTCGGCCTCTGTCGCATCCATCATCCGGGCGGTCAGGATCATGTCCATGGCCTTGGACTTGCCGACCAGACGGGTCAGCCGCTGCGAGCCGCCGATGCCCGGCGCCACGCCCAGATTGATCTCGGGCTGACCGAACTTGGCCGTCTCAGAGGCGATGATGAAGTCGCACAACATGGCCAGTTCGCAACCGCCCCCCAGGGCGTAGCCCGAGACCGCCGCGATGATCGGCTTACGGAAGCGCATGATCCGGTCATGGCCCAGGGCGAAGAAATTGCCCTTGAACATGTCGGCGTAGGACTGGTCCGCCATCTCCTTGATGTCGGCCCCGGCGGCGAAAGCCTTGGCCGAGCCGGTCAGGATCAGGCAGCGCACGCTGTCGTCAGTCTCGACCGCATCGAGGAAGGCCGCCAGTTCCCCGAACAGGGTCGAGTTCAGGGCGTTCAGCGCCTCGGGCCGGTTCAGGGTCACGACCGCATAGCCGTCGGCGCAGCGCTCGATCAGCAGGGTGGAATAGACGTCGGCCATGGGCGGTCTCCTCTGTTGACGCCGGTCATAGAGGATCGACGGCCGTTCGTCATGACGGCCGGTCGCCTCAGCGCTTCTGACAGGTCGGGCAGTAGAAGGTCGAACGTCCGCCCTGGACGATGCGCGCGACCGTTCCCGTGCAGCCCTCCCCCCGGCACGGCTCGCCCTCGCGGCCGTAGACGTCGAACCGATGCTGGAAATAGCCCTGGCCGCCCTCGGCGTTGGCGAAGTCCTTCAGCGTCGATCCGCCCGCGGCGATGGCGTCGTTCAGCACATCGCGGACGACAGAGGCCAGGGTCTCCAACCGCGCCTTCGATACCGATCCCGCCGCGACCAGGGGCGAGATCCGGGCGCGGTACAGGGCCTCGCACACATAGATATTGCCCAGACCCGCAACGATCCGCTGGTCCAGCAGGGAGACCTTGATGTTCTGTGTCTTGCCGGCGAAGGCCTCGGCTAGGTGCGCGCCGGAAAAGCCGTTGCCGAGCGGCTCGGGCCCCAGGCCGGAGAACCAGGGATGGGCCTCGACCTGGGCGGTGGGGATCAGGCCCATAAAGCCGAACCGGCGCGCGTCGGCATAGCCGATGCGGGTGGCGGCGCCGTCGCGCACGGCGCAGCCGCTGAAATGCTCGTGCTTGCCGGCGATGGGGGCGGCTTCCTCGAACTCGCCCAGCTGGGTTCCGTCCAGGGTGAAGCGGCCGGTCATGCCCAGATGGGTGATCCAGGTCTCGCCCGTCGACAGGGGCAGGAGCAGATATTTGGCGCGGCGGTCGATCCGCTCGACCGTCGCCCCTTCCAGCCGCTCGGCGAAACCTTCCGGGAACGGAAAACGCAGATCAGGCCGGTTAATCCGCACCCGCGACAGGCGCGCGCCCGCCAGCACCGGCGTCAGGCCGCGTCGGACGGTTTCGACCTCGGGGAGTTCAGGCATGGCCCGGTCCTAGCCCGTCGGCGCCCCTGCGCCAAGCCGATCGTCCGCCCCCGCGACATTCGTCGGAAAACATTGTTCGAATTGACGCTGGAACGACACCCCGGTCTGTCATCCAGGCCGCGAGCAGTCCGGGGAGGGAATATGTCTCAGTCCGCCCTCGTCACCAAGCCGCGTCCGCGCGCCGCGTCCCTGCTCGATCTGGGCCGGTCGATCGGCGTGACGCGCGACGACGTCGCGATCCTGGCGGCGATGGCCGTCCTGGCGATCAGCATCTATTTCCTGACTTTTCCCGGTGTAGATATCGCGGTCAGCCGCCTGTTCTACCGGCCCGAGGCCGGCTTCTTCCTGGCAGACAATCCCTTGCTCAAGGCGCTGCGCAAGAGTTCGACCCTGGTGCTGGCCATGATGCTGTTGGGCGTGATCGGACGACTGGCCTGGCGCATTCTGCATCGTCGGTCCGTCGGCGCCGCAGCATGGCGGACGGTCTTCGTCCTGGCGACTCTGGCCATCGGCCCCGGCCTGGTTGTCAATCTGCTGCTCAAGGGCCTGTGGGGGCGCGCCCGGCCGGTCCAGATCGACACGTTCGGCGGCGAGGCCGCCTTCACCCCCGTCTGGGTGATCAGCAACGGCTGTCAGTCCAACTGCTCCTTTGTCTCGGGCGAGGGGTCCAGCGCGGCCTGGATGGTGGGGGTGCTGCTGGTGCTGACCCCGGCGAAATGGCGGCCGGTCGTCCTGCCGGTGGGGATCCTGTACGCCTTCGCCCTGTCGATGAACCGGCTGGCCTTCGGGGGGCATTTTCTGTCGGACATCCTGCTGTCCTGGGCCCTGACGGCCCTGGTCATGGCGGGGGTCTATCGCGCGACGGTGGCCTCGCCCGGCCTGGTCCGCCGGGCACGTCGGCGCTTCCGAGGGCTTCAGCCCGTCCCCGCTTGAGCGTGACCGGTTGCCGCAGCGGCCGTTATGGGCTTACGTCCCGCTCGAACGTGGGAACCGACCTGAATGACTGACGCCGCCGCCGCCGCCCCGAAAGGCCGGCTTGAACTGACCCTTCGCGCCCTTGTGCTGGGCTGCCTGCTGGCGGTGATCTTCACCGCCGCCAACACCTATCTGGGCCTGCTGGTCGGCCTGACCTTCGCCTCGGCCATTCCGGCGGCGGTGATCTCGATGGCGGTGCTGCGGGTCTTCCGCACCTCGACCATCTGGGAAAACATGACCGTCCAGACCGTGGCCTCGGTCGGCGGGGCCATGAGTTCGATCATCTTCGTCCTGCCCGGCCTGGTGATGATCGGCTGGTGGCTGGAGTTTCCCTTCTGGCAGTCGGTGGCCATCTGTATCCTGGGCGGCGTGTTGGGGGTGACCTTCTCCATCCCGCTGCGCCGCGCCCTGGTGACCAACGGCGGCCTGCCCTACCCCGAAGGCGTCGCCGCCGCCGAGGTGCTGAAGGTCGGCTCGCGCGGGGCCGAACAGACCGAAAGCGCGGTGCGCGAGAACAAGTCGGGTCTGTGGGTCGTCGTCGCCGGCGCCCTGGTCTCGTCCGGCTACGCCCTGCTGGTCGCGGGCCGCGTCTTCGCCGGCGAGGCCGCCAAATTCTTCAAGCTTCCGGCCGCCCTGGGCGGCGGGGCCACCGGCATGGGCTTCGGCATGCAGTTCGCGCTCCTGGGCGCCGGCCACCTGATCGGCCTGACCGTGGGCCTGGCCCAGCTGTTCGGTCTGATCCTGGCCTGGGCCATCGCCGTGCCGATCCTGACCAGCCCCGACACCATCGCCTGGCTGACGGCGCACGGGATTCCCTCCATCGCCTCCACCCTGCCGGCCGGCGTATCGGCCGAAGAACTGGCGTCAAAGGTCTGGAGCCGCGAGGTTCGATTTATGGGCGCCGGCGTCATCGGCGTCGCCGCCATCTGGACCCTGGTCAAACTGGCCGGCCCGCTGATCGGCGGCCTGACCTCGGCCCTGGCCGCCAACGCCAAGCGCGCCCACGGCGAGGTGCTGGAGCGCACCGAACAGGATCTGCCCATCAAGCTGGTCGGCGGGATTTCGGTGGTCTGCCTGATCGGCATCGCCGGCTTGCTGGCCTGGTTCGCCCAGAGCGCCCCGGCCCTGGCGGGATCGACCCCGCTGCTGGTCATCGGCGGCCTGGTCTATGTCGTCCTGATCGGTTTCGCCGTCGCCGCCATCTGCGGCTATATGGCCGGCCTGATCGGCTCGTCGAACAGCCCGGTCTCGGGCGTCGGCATCCTGGCGGTCGTGATCGCCTCGCTGCTGATGCTGGGCGTCATGGCCATAGCGGGCGTACCCGCTGATCCGTCGATCATCGCCTTCGCCCTGATCGTGACCGCCGTGGTCTTCGCCGTCGCCGTCATCGCCAATGACAATCTTCAGGACCTGAAGACCGGCCAACTGGTCGAGGCCACGCCCTGGCGCCAGCAGACCGCCCTGATCGTCGGCGTCGGCGCCGGCGCCATCGTCATTCCCCTGATCCTGAACCTGCTGAACCAGGCCTTCGGCTTCGAGGGCGGCCCGCCCGCCATCGTCGAGGGCGCCAAGACCCTGGCGGCGCCTCAGGCGACGTTGATCTCGGCCCTGGCGCGCGGCGTCATCGGCGGCGATCTGCGCTGGGACCTGATCGGCCTGGGCGCGGTGATCGGCGCCGTCATCATCGTGCTGGACGCCGTCGTGTCCAAGGCCACGAACGGCAAGGTCAAGCTGCCGCCCCTGGCCGTCGGCATCGGCTTCTATCTGCCCGCCGCCGTCACGACCATGCTGGTCATCGGCGCCGTCTGCGGCTGGATCTACGACAAGGCCGTGTCCAGCACCCGTTACGCCGACGTGGCGCGGCGGATGGGGGTGCTGCTGGCCTCGGGCCTGATCGTGGGCGAGAGCCTGTTCGGCGTCTTCACCGCCGGGGTGATCGTCGCCACCCGCGACGACGCCCCCTTCGCCATGCTGCCCGAGGGCTCGGCCTGGCCGGCCATGCTGGCCGGAATCGTCGGCTTCGCCGTCGCGGTGTTCAGCCTGTACGCCTGGACCCGCAGCCGCGCCAAGGCTGTCTAATAGTCTCCCTCCCCTTCAGGGACCGTTGCATTATTCGCGGATCGTGATTCCCTGTCCCTGACGGAGGGATTACGATGTCGGTGAAGCGGACGGGCCAGTTGGGATTTGGCGAGGTTGCGCTGGCGCGGCGTAGTGGCAGCGCGGCCCTGGAGCGGGTGTCGGCTCTGGTCGATTGGACCGGGTTCGAGCGAACGCTGGCGGGGCTTCGCGAGGAGGGGCCGGGCCGACCCGGCTATCGGCCTCTGCTGTTGTTCAAGGCCCTGCTTCTTCAGGCCTGGTATGGGCTGTCGGACGCCGAGCTGGAGTTCCGGCTGGGCGACAGCCTGGCGTTCGGGCGGTTCGTCGGGCTGAGCCTGGAGGACGAGGTTCCCGACCACACGACCCTGTGCCGGTTCCGTAACCGGCTGGTGCGGGATCGGCTGCTGGAGCGTCTGTTCGCAGAGCTGGATGGTCAGTTGGAGGGTGCGGGCGTGGTCCTCAAGCAGGGCACGATGCTGGACGCCACCCTGATCGAGACGCAGGCCGCAGGACGGCGCGGCCCCGGCGAGGCCAGGGTCGATCCCGACGCCGCCTACGCCCGCCGCTCTGGCAAGCCGGGTTCGACCCACGGCTACAAGGCCCACGTCGGCGTCGATCAGGGCTCGGGCCTGATCCGGTCGATCCTGACCACTCCGGCCAACGTCAACGACACCACTCCCGCCGACGCTCTGGTCCGGGGCGATGAGAGGGCCGTGCTGGGCGATGCGGCCTATCACACCCATGCTCGGCAGGCCGCGCTCAAGGCTCAGGGCATCAAGCCGCGCCTGATGCGACGGCCCAACAAACATCACCCGACACTGCCGCCCCGTCTGGCCCGGCTCAACCGCCTGATCGCTCGCCGGCGCGCCGCCGTGGAGACCACCTTCGCCACCTGGAAGCGCCGCATGGGCCTGACCGGCATCCGCTACATCGGTCTGACCAAGGCGTCCGGCCAGATGCTGATGGTCGCCATGGCCTTTAATCTGCGCCGCTGGGCCGCCCTGCAACCCGCCTGACCAAGCCCGGAATCCGTCCAAAACCCGCCGACCCGACCCGAAACAACCCAATCTCACCAGCATGAGCGCTGCCTTATCGCGCCAAGCCAAAAGCGGGACCGTAACGCAATGGTCCGCTTCATGGGGAGGGACGATCGCGCAGCGATCAGGGTGGGGCCCGAAAGGGCGCGAGCGAGGTCCAGACCGCCCCACCCCGGCTGCCCCCGGATCAAGTCCGGGGTGCGCCGCCCCTCCCCATGAAGGGGAGGGAGATTTTCAGGCCCGCGTGGCCACCATCATATAGTTGATGCCCGCGTCGTCGCTCTGGCTCCAGCGGTCGGCCAGCGGGTCGTAGTTCAGGCCATACGGCCCCTCGACCGTCACCGGCTCGGCGGCCAGCATCGCCCGGATCTCGTCGGGCTTCAGGAACTGGCGCCAGTCGTGCGTCCCGGCGGGCACCCAGCGCAGGATGTATTCCGCCGCCACCTTGCCCAAGGCCAGGGACTTCAGGGTGCGGTTCAGGGTGGCGACCATCATCACCCTGCCCGGTCGGACCAGGCGCGAACAGGCGCGCACGAAGGCTTCCGGGTCGGCGACATGTTCGATCACCTCCATGGTCAGGACCACGTCAAACGGCCCCGCCCCCTCGGCCTCGATCTGTTCGACCGTGGCGGCGCGATAAGCGATGTCCAGCCCGACCATATCGGCGTGGGCCCGCGCCGTGCCGATATTCTCGGACGAGGCGTCGATGGCGGTGACAGAGAAACCCATCCGCCGCATCGGCTCGGCGATCAGCCCGCCGCCACAGCCGACGTCCAGAAGCGTCAGCCCCTCGAACGGCCGCCGCGCCTTCGGATCCCGGTCCAGCCGGGCGCACAACTGCTCGCGAATCAAGGCCAGCCGCGCCGGATTGAACCGGTGCAGGGGCGCGAACGGCCCGTGCGCATCCCACCATTCGGCCGCCTGGGCCGAGAAGCGGGCCACGTCGGCCGGGTCGATCGATGCGCCAAATGCGCCTTCGGACGAATTTTGCGGAAAACCATGCCCTTCGCGGGGTAGGCGAGACGGTGCGGCGTCGCTAGAAGCGGTCATGCGCGAGGGATGAACCTTCGCGCCCTTTCACGCAAGCAGGGGGCGGAACGCCACGATGACGCGGCCCGATTCTTCACGATCCGACACCACGCGACTGGTGATGAAGTTCGGCGGCACCTCGATGGGCGACCTTGAGCGCATCCGTCGTGCAGCCCGAATCGTCGCCGCAGAGGCTGCTTCGGGCAAGAAGATCGCCGTCGTGGTCTCCGCCATGGCCGGCAAGACCAATGAACTGGTCGCCTGGACCGACGGCGCCGGCCCGGCCGCCGCGGGCCTGCCGATCAGCGACGACGAATATGACGTGGTGGTCGCCTCGGGCGAACAGGTGACGGCCGGACTTCTGGCCATCACCCTGCGCAACATGGGGCTGAACGCCCGGTCGTGGATGGGCTGGCAGGTGCCGATCATCACCGACGACGCCCACGCCCGCGCCCGCATCATCGACATCCCCGGCGACAAGCTGGGCGCCGCCGTCGACGCCGGCGAGATCGCCATCGTCCCCGGCTTCCAGGGCGTGACGCCCGAGGGCAAGATCACCACCCTGGGCCGGGGCGGCTCCGACACCTCGGCGGTCGCCGTGGCGGCGGCCCTGTCCTGCCCCTGTGACATCTACACCGACGTGGACGGCGTCTATACGACCGACCCCCGCATCGAGAGCCGCGCGCGCCGCCTGGCCAAGGTCTCCTACGAGGAGATGCTGGAAATGGCCTCCCTGGGGGCCAAGGTGCTGCAAACCCGTTCGGTCGAACTCGCCATGGCCAAGCAGGTGCCGGTGCGGGTTCTGTCCAGCTTCATCGAACCGGACGAATCCGGCCAAATGCCCGACAAGGGCGGAACCCTGATCTGCGACGAGGAGGAGATCTTGGAAAAGCGCATCGTGTCCGGTGTGACCATGAGCCGTGACGAAGCCCGCATCACCCTGCTGGGCCTGTCCGACCGTGTGGACGCCCCCGCCGACGTCTTCACCCGCCTGGCCGAGGCCAACGTCAATGTGGACATGATCGTCCAGAGCCAGGCCCGCACCGCCAATACGGTCAACCTGACCTTCACCACCGGCCGCCGCGACGCCGTGCGCGCCGCCGAGTTGATGACGGCGGGCCAGGATCAGCTCGGATTCGAGGAAATCCGCGTCGACGAGGACGTCGCCAAGGTGTCCGTCGTCGGGGTCGGCATGCGCAGCCACGCCGGCGTGGCCCAGACCATGTTCCAGGCCCTGGCCGACAAGGGGGTCAAGTTCCAGGCCATCTCGACCTCGGAAATCAAGATCAGCGTCCTGATCGACGCGGCCTATGCCGAACTGGCCGTGCGCGCATTGCATTCGGCTTATGGCCTGGACGCGATATAGGGTGATTTGAACAGGCGCTTCGGCGCCACAGCGCGGGAGCCATGATGCCGGCAGGCGGCGCGATGACCAGGGGACCTCGGATCCTCCTGCGCCAGATCCGCGAGGCTCTGGGCGGGGCCGGCGCGGGCGCGACCCCGGCGCAGGACCGTCTGAACATGGTGGTGCGGATCATCGCCCGGTCGATGGTCGCCGAGGTCTGCTCCATCTATCTGCGCCGCGCCTCGGGCGAGCTGGAGCTGTTCGCCACCGAGGGTCTGAACCCCGCCGCCGTCCACAACACCCGCCTGCGGCCCGGCGAGGGTCTGGTCGGCGAGGTGGCCCGCATGGCCCAGCCGATCAGCCTGTCGGACGCCCCGTCGCATCCGTCCTTCTCCTATCGGCCGGAAACGGGCGAAGACCCCTATCACGCCTTCCTCGGCGCCCCGCTGCTGCGCGGCGGCCGGGCCATCGGCGTCCTGGTCGTCCAGAACCGCACCGAGCGGCGCTATGACGAGGAAGAGGTCGAGGACATCCAGACCATCGCCATGGTCCTGTCCGAGACGGTGTCCTCCGGCGAACTGCTGGACCAGGACGAACTGCGCGACGTCGAACTGGCGCCGCATCGCCCAGAGCGTCTGAAGGGACAGAAGTTCGGCGACGGTCTGGCCGTCGGTCGGGTCGTCCTGCACGAAGCCCCCCTGCCGCCCGAAAAACTGCTGGCCGAAGACCCGGCGATGGAGGAGGCCCGGCTGAAGTTGGCCCTGGCCTCGCTGAAGACCGGCCTGGACGCCATGCTGGACAAGGGCCAGGGCCTGGCCGGCCCCTCGTTCGAGGTGCTGGAGACCTATCGGATGTTCGCCGACGACCGGGGCTGGAACCGGTCGCTGGAAGAGGCGGTCCGCAACGGCCTGACCGCCGAGGCGGCGGTGGACCGCGTCCGCAACGAACACCGCGCCCGCTTCGCCCAGGCCCGCGACCCCTATATCCGCGAACGGCTGCACGATTTCGAAGACCTGGCCAACCGGCTGCTGCGGGTGCTGGCGGGCGACAAGCCGGGCGAGCGCGAGCTGCCCGACGACGCCATACTGGTGGCGCGCAACCTGGGTCCGGCGGATCTGCTGGAATATCCGCGCGACAAGCTGAAGGGCCTGCTGCTGGAAGAAGGCTCGGCCGCCAGCCACGCCGCCATCGTCGCCCGCGCGCTGCAGATTCCCTGCGTCGGCCGCCTGATGGGCCTGCGCGACCGGTTGTCGGAAGGCGACATCGTCATCGCCGACGGCGAGACCGGCGAGGCCTATCTGCGCCCCCGCCCCGACATGATCGAGGCGGTCCAGTCGCGGATGGCCGTGCGCGACCAGCGCCAGGCCCAGTTCGCCCAACTGCGCGACACCCCCGCCATCACCCTGGACGGTCAACGCATCACCATCCTGACCAACGCCGGACTGGCGGTCGATCTGGAAAACCTGGACGAGACGGGCGCCGAAGGCATCGGCCTGTTCCGCACCGAATTCCAGTTCATGGTCTCGGACGAGCTGCCCCGACTGGACGCCCAGACCGCCCTGTACAAACTGGTGCTGGACGCCGCCGGCGACCGCCCCGTCACCTTCCGCACCCTGGATATCGGCGGCGACAAGGTCCTGCCCTATCTGGAGGCCGAGCGGGAAGAGAACCCCGCCCTGGGCCGCCGCGCCATCCGCCTGGGCCTGGACCGGCCTTCGTTGTTGCGGATGCAACTGCGCGCCCTGCTGACGGCGGCGGCCGGCCGCGAGCTGCGCGTCATGTTCCCGATGATCGCCACGGTGGACGAATACCGGGCCGCGCGCGACCTGGTGGATATCGAATGCGCCTGGGCCAAGCGGCGCGGCCGCGCCCTGCCCGCCCTGCTGCGCGTCGGGGCCATGGTCGAATGCCCGTCACTGCTGTGGCATCTGGACGCGCTTCTGCCCCTGACCGACTTCGTCTCGATCGGCACCAACGACCTGTTCCAGTACATGTACGCCGCCGACCGCACCAATCCCCTGGTCTCGGACCGCTACGACCCCCTGTCGCCCCCGACCCTGCGCGCCCTGCAATCGATCCAGAAGGCCTGCGCCGACACCGGCACCCCGGTGTCCATCTGCGGCGAGCTGGCCGGCCGTCCGCTGGAGGCCTTCGCCCTGATCACCCTGGGCTTCACCCGCCTGTCGGCCCCAGCCGGCGGCGTCGGCCCGGTCAAGCGGATGATCCTGTCCGCCGACCTGACGGCCGCCCGACGTGGGCTGAACAATCTGCTGAACCTGTCCACCGGCTCTGTCCGTAACGAGATCGAATCCCTGGCGCGAAAGTTGAACGTCGCTGTCTGACGATCGCCGCGCGCGTCCCGTTCAGGGAATCGCCGTTGATGGGACAGGGATTATGGTTTATCCACAGGACGCATCAGGACGGACTCCGGGGGGAGGCGCGTCCGGTCACGAAGACATGCTAACCGACAGGTCCGTTTCGAGTACGGAGCGGATTCAGGCCGTTCCGAGTGTGGGGTCAGGCGTCATGGCGCTGGATGCGGGGAACGCCCCCGAAGAGTTCAAGGCTCATCCCGACTGGAAGGACGTCACGCCCTCCATCGCCGAGTCGGCGACTCTGGGCGACGGCCTGCGGCGCGCGCGCGAGCAGTCGGGCAAGTCCCTGGCCGACCTGGCCGCCGAGACCAAGGTTCACACCCGTTTCCTGATCGCCCTGGAGCAGAACGACTGGTCGTCCTTGCCGTCGCGCGTCTTCGCCATCGGCTATGTGCGCGGCTATGCGACGGCCCTGGGCCTGGACGAACAACTGGCCGTCGAGCGGTTCAAGCGCGAAAGCCCCGACACCTCCGCCCCGCTGAAGGCGCCGATCGGCGTGGCCTTCGAGGACGTCAAACGCTATTCGCCGCGCATCATCGCCGGGATCGCCGTTTTGGCCGTGGCCGTCGTCGGCTGGAACATCTTCCAGCGGGTCAATCTGATGCGGGCGCCCCAGCCGTCGGATATCGCCACTGTGCCCGAAAGCTGGTCCCTGGGCGCCGTGCCCGGCCAGGACGGGCTGATCGACCTCAGCGCGCCCCGCGCCGCGCCGCCCGACCAGACCACGCCGGCCCTCTATATCACGCCGGGCCTCGAGGCCGAGCTGACCGGGATCGACCCCAATGACCCGGCGGTGATCGCGGCCACGGCGGCGGCGAACAACGCCCCGGTGCAAAAGGCCTTCAATCCTCGCGGCGCCGTCTATGGCGCGCCCGCCACCGCGTCCCAGGTGGTGATCCAGGCCAAGAAGGCCGGCGCCATGGTCGTGCGTCTGGCCGACGGCCAGGCCCTGTTTGCGCGCCAGATGGCGGCCGGCGAAGCCTGGCGCGCGCCCATGGGCCTCAGCGCCGTCATCGACGTGTCGGATCCGGCGGCCTTCGACGTCTATCTGAACGGGGAGCACGGCGGCGTCCTGCCTGCGGTGCTGACGCCCCTGACGCAGCTGAACCGCCGCGCCGAGGACGCCGCCCGCCAGGTGGCGGACGAGCAGGCGCGCCGTCAGCTTCAGGCTCAGGCTGACCGGGCGGCCCAGGTTCAGGCCCCCGGGCAGGGCCAGCAGGGGACCGCGCCCGTCGGTCCGGCCCCCGACGTCGCCGCGATAAACTGATTTTCGTCCCCATGGCCCCGGCGCCGTGGCCCCGACGCCGTCTTCGGCCTATATGAGCGCGTGATGAGCGACCATACCCACGTCCGACCCTGGCGCCATATCGAGCGCCGCAAGAGCCGCCAGATCCGCGTCGGCTCCGTTCTCGTGGGCGGCGACGCCCCGATCAGCGTCCAGTCGATGACCAATACGCCGACGTCCGACGCGGCGGCGACAATCGACCAGATCCGCCAGCTCGAAGAAGCCGGCGCCGACATCGTGCGCGTCTCCTGCCCCGATGTGGAATCGACCGAGGCCTTCAAGACCATCGCCCGCGAGGCCAAGGTTCCCTTGGTCGCCGACATCCATTTCCACTACAAGCGCGGCATTGAGGCGGCCCAGGCCGGCGCCGCCTGCCTGCGCATCAATCCGGGCAATATCGGCAGCGCCGACCGCGTCCGCGACGTGATCCAGGCCGCCAAGGATTACGGCTGTTCGATGCGGATCGGCGTCAACGCCGGCAGCCTGGAAAAGGAGCTGCTCGAGAAATACGGCGAGCCCTGCCCCGACGCCATGGTCGAGAGCGCGCTGAACCACGCCCGCATCCTGCAAGACCACGACTTCCACGAGTTCAAGATCTCGGTGAAGGCGTCCGACCCCTTCCTGACCGTCGCCGCCTATCAGCAACTGGCCGAGGCCATCGACTGCCCCCTGCACCTGGGCGTGACCGAGGCCGGCCCCCTGCGCACCGGCACCATCAAGTCGGCCATCGGCATGGGCTCCATGCTGTGGGCCGGCATCGGCGACACCATCCGCGTCTCCCTCGCCGCCGATCCGGTCGAGGAGATCAAGGTCGGCTTCGACATCCTCAAGTCGCTGGGCCTGCGCCACCGGGGCGTCAACATCATCGCCTGCCCGTCCTGCGCCCGTCAGGGGTTCAACGTCATCGAGACCGTGACCCTGCTGGAAGAGAAACTGGCCCATATCTCGACGCCGATGAGCCTGTCGGTCATCGGCTGTGTCGTGAACGGCCCGGGCGAGGCCCTCTATACCGACATCGGCTTCACCGGCGGCGGCAAGGGGGCGGGCATGATCTATCTGAACGGCAAGATCGCCCACAAACAGGCCAACGACGGCATGATCGACCACATCGTCGACCTGGTCGAACAGAAGGCCGCCGAACTGGACGCGGCGCGGGCACTACATGAAGCCACCGCTGTCGCCGCAGAATAACGTCGGGTCGCGTTGAAAATACTATATCGCGTGTAAAACAACGCACGACTATCTTCTGCGACATTACATTGTGCGCCGACGATCAGGGAAGATTCACCCGCTCAAGTCGCCGCCCGTTCGACGCGGGATCTTCAAGTTCAGCGAATTGCGCTTGGCTGCCTGGATGAATATTTTCAAGGCTCTGACCGCCCTCCGCTTCGATGTCTGCGAAGCCGTTGCCGGCCGAGACCACATTGCAGCGTATCTGCCCGCGCTCCACCCCGCCATCGACAATAACCGTCGCACCAAGAGTCAGCAGCGGCGCACCATAGTTGACCCGCGCCCTTCGCCCCGACACAGAGACGATCCGGAGTGGATGGAGCTCAAAATTGACCGAGCGCGAAACCGCCAGCGCAAGCTCGCGCTGCAAGTTGTTGTAGACTGAAGCGTCGCTCTGGTTCGAGGTGCTGGAGAATCCTTCGGTGGCAAAGCTATCGCCGAAGCTCACACGCTTGGCGATTGAACCGCCAAAACGCACACTCCCGTCGGGTTCTCGAAGTGAGAACTCCACCGTAAGGCCAGCGTCCTCGTTCGACTGCTCAATGTCCTCGATCGCTACGCTGGCGCTGGAGACGCCGACGTCGGAAACCCGCCCGTTCAAAACTATCGCCCCTCGCGTTCCCCTAGGCGCCACCTCCACCCCGCCCGATGCCGCCAGCGCACTGGTGATCGAGGTCCGCAGATCAGGAAAATTATCGACGCAATCCCGGACCAGATCCTGTCGCCAAGTGGCGGCGAAAGCAGCCGAGGTTTTTGAGCCGACGCCGTAAACACGCGTGTGCGACGCCGCTGCCCCAACCGAGCCGGACGTCAGTATGTAGGTCGTGCAAGACTGCGCACTGGTGAAGTCGCCGATCACCACTCGCTGTTGGGCGATCGCCGGAGCAGCGACTGCGACAATAATGCCCGCCAGAAGGCCGCCTATGACGATTTGGTAGTTCCCGCCGGTCGCCGCGCTCATTGCCGCCCCCTGCGCCCATCACGCGTCTGGACCGGTTCGGCAAGACGGGCAACGGTGCCAATTTCCGGAGCCGATGTAAGCGGCGTGACGGCCACTGCGCGCGAAAAACGCGGCGTAACCTCAGTTACTCGTACCTGGCCGATGGCGGTTCCCTCGTCTGTGAGCAGTTCGCCCGTCGCCGGGTCAGGGATGCTTTCGCCCTTGGTGAACAAGGTCAGAGTGGCGCCTGGATTCAATGTGCCCTCACCATAGTTCAGCAAGATGGTGCCGTCTGGCTGGACTGCTGCAACCTGGATTGGAAAGATTTCCATGACCAGGCCCGAGGCGATCTTGTTGGCCACCGTGCGAAAGAGAGTGGAAAGGTCGATTCCTTCGCCGCTTGCACAAGTCGATCCGGAGCGGCTCTCCTCGTTAAGGCTATCGGTATAGCGAACCTCGCCAGTGCGCTGATCGACGATGCGAATATCGACGGCGATCGTCGCGATCACGCGCGTGCAGGTAACGGCCCCCTGGTTGCCGTTCGTTCCCCTGAGGAACGCCATACCCAAGGTCCCGCCAATATCATTCGTTTGCCGTGTCGAAATATTGGTGATGGTGCCATAGACAAGATAGTCGGCGCCTTCGAAGCCTCCTCGACGGCCCGGCGTATTGGTCGTCACGAGCCCGCGATTACCGCTCTCTTGCTCTTTTGCGAGTGTACCAAAGTTTCGCTCCATTACCCGGAACTTGTTGGTGTCCGAGATCGCCGTTTGGACCATGGTAGACAGAACATCGGCGTGGCCGCTGTTTGCCTGGTCGCGCATTTCATACACTGCGACCACAGGCCGCCCCTGCGCGTTCACAGTTTGCGTAAACCCCATCAGAACGACGGAACACAACCATAAGGCAGCAACCGCACGACGTATCGCTCGCATAAATCATCCCCCGCCATTTAGGCTTCCCGGATAACTTAAATACCGAAGTTCTTCGAGTCATGTTTTCGATTTTAGGCCAGCATTTCACCCCGAAACGCCGACCGCGCAATCAGGGCCCCGCCACGGCATGGGGCGCAGCTGGGCGAGGTTGACCTCAGGCCAGTAAAACGTCTCCGGGCTTCCAACGGAAAGTCGATCTAGGCCTCTATCGGAATTTCATGACACGCTTCGATCAACGCGAGCGCTGACTGTTGGTCGAAGGGCAAAGGCCGCCGCCGCGACTCCGCACTGATTTTTTGCTGGCCGCTTAAATAAGCCCAAACAGCCTCAGCGCCTGATACCCCGCCGACAGCAGCACCACGGCCCCGACGCCATAGGTCAGGACCCGCTTGGGCGCGATCCGGGCGATCACCCCGGCGAAGGGCGCGGCGATCAGGCCGCCCAGGATCAGGCCCAACACTGAGGTGGCGTGGGTGGCGATCCCCTCGGCCTCTTGCCAATGACCGGTCAGCAGGGCGGCCAGGAAGGTCGCCGAGATGGCCGAGGTGACGAAGAACTCCGCCGTATTGGTCGTGCCGATCGAGGCGCGCGGGTCGCCGCCCGATCCCACCAGGGTCGTCGTGACCGTCGGTCCCCAACCCCCTCCGCCGATAGCGTCGAAGAACCCACCAACCACACCCAGCGGCCCCGCCAGCTTCGTCGGGAAGATGCGCTCGCGCGTCTGGCGGGTGGCGCGCCAGATGATCACCCCGCCCATGATGGACAGATAGGCGGTGATCCACGGCTTCAGCAGGTCGCCGTCGATACTGGTCAGGACAAAGGCCCCCAGGCTGCCGCCGACCACCCCGCCCAGGGCCAGGGGCACGAACAGTTTCCAGTTCACATTCTTGTTGGCCGTGTGCGACCCGGCCGAGGCCGCCGTGGTGAAGACCTCGGCCGCATGAACACTGGCCGAAGCGGTTGCGGGGGGCACGCCGAACGACAACAGGACGGTGGAGGAGATAACGCCGTAGGCCATGCCCAATGCGCCGTCCACGATCTGGGCCAGAAAACCGACGAGGAGGAAGATAAGGAAATCTTGCATGGCCGTCCCTGAAATACGCCCGACGGTGCGGGCTATTTCCCTATTGGGTCAATAGGAGAATACCTCGACGCCGTTTGCAGAAGGGTTCGCGCCTCGAACACGGCCGCGATGGCGTCCCGCCCATCCTGAAGCACGGGTTGCAACGGACAGGTCTCGACGTCCGGGCAGGTCTCGCACGGGCCGAAGGCGGTCCGCGAGGCGCAGGGCGCCAGGGCCAGCGGCCCTTCCAGCGCCCGGATCACATCGGCGAAACTGATGGATTCGGCCGGCGTCGCCAGGGCGTACCCCCCGGTCCGGCCTCGCTTCGACACCAGCAGGCCCTGACGCCGCAGATCCAGCAGTATGGCTTCGAGAAACTTGCGCGGCGCCGTCGCGGCCTCGGCGATCTCGCCGATCGTGGCGGGGCCGCCGCCGGGCAGGCCGGCCAGATGGATCATGGCGCGCAGGGCGTAACGGGACCGGTTCGACAACATGATCCGTGATGGCGTGACCGAGCGCCGGACGCAAGACACGGGATGGAGTGGAGCGATCGCACATGACAGCCTCCTGACGGCGGTCGCGACGACGGACGTAAATCCTCATTATTCCAAATCACGTTCGCGGCGCCGCGCCTGCGGCCCGGCGACAATCGACAGCACGCCCCCCGGCGCGCTAAGGACGGCCCCTCTCTGTCTCCAGGATTATGCCGCCTTGCGTCTGCCCCAGGCCCGTCTCGATCAGGTGCTCGACCGTTTCCACGAAGTGGAGGCCCGGATGGGCGCCGCGACGGACGGCGTCGAGATCGTCCGCCTGTCCAAGGAGCACGCCGAGCTCAAGCCCGTCGCCGACGCGGTCCAGGGCCTGGCCCGCGCCCGCGCCGAAATGGCGGACCTGGAAGCCATGACGGCCGATCCCGAAATGGCGGCGATGGCGCAGGACGAGCTTCAGATCCTGAACGATACCCTGCCGGGTCTAGAACGCGACGTCGCCCTGCTGCTGGCCCCGCGCGACGCCGACGAGAACGCCTCGGCCGTGCTGGAAGTCCGCGCCGGCACCGGCGGCGACGAGGCGGCCCTGTTCGCCGGCGACCTGTTCCGCATGTATTCGCGCTACGCCTCGACGCGCGGCTGGCGGATCGAGCTGGATTCGGCGACCGAGGGCGACGCTGGCGGCTACAAGGAAATCATCGCCACGGTGACGGGCGAGGGCGTGTTCGGTCGACTGAAGTTCGAGAGCGGCGTCCACCGGGTGCAACGGGTGCCGTCGACCGAGTCTCAGGGCCGTATCCACACCTCGGCGGCGACGGTCGCGGTCCTGCCCGAGGTCGAGGACGTCGAGATCGAGATCCACGACAAGGACATCCGCATCGACACCTTCCGCGCCTCGGGCTCGGGCGGTCAGCACGTCAACACGACCGATTCCGCCGTGCGCATCACCCACCTGCCCACCGGCATCATGGTGACCTCGTCGGAAAAGTCCCAGCACGTCAACCGCGACAAGGCGATGAAGAATCTGCGCGTGCGCCTGTACGACATGCAACGCCAGGCCAAGGATCTGGCCCGGTCCGACACGCGCAAGTCTCAGGTCGGGTCGGGCGATCGGTCAGAGCGGATCCGCACCTACAACTATCCGCAAGGCCGGGTCAGCGATCACCGGATCAACCTGACCCTGCACAGCCTGCCCCAGATCCTGGAAGGCGACCTCGACCCCCTGCTGAACGCCCTGATCGCCGAGGATCAGGCCGCGCGTCTGGCCGATCTGGAAGCCGAGTTCGGCTGATCAGCCCAGAATCCCGACCGTCGGCAGGCATAGAACCAGACCGGTGGCGGCGGTATAGCCGGCGAAGGCGTGGACCGATCGTCGGCGGCAGGTGGCGGCCTCAGGAGCGCCGATACGCGACACCTGATCGGTCCAGAGCAGATACAGGGCCTGCACCGTCCACCCGGCCAGAAAGGCGGCGACGGCCCAGCCGCTGAGGGCCGCAAGCGCCGCGCCCGAAAGCATGATCAGCACGCCGGCCAGAACGACAACCCCGTCCCCGAAATACTCGGAGAGGGGGATCGCCATCAACCCCGCCAGGGCCCGTTGCAGACGCCAGTTGAGCCAGGCCTGATACAGAAGCATCAGCCCGCCCAAGACGTAGAAGACCCCGATCGCGCGCGCTGCCCACTCCATGGCGGGAATAAGGCGTCATTCCCGCGCGGGTCGTAAGTCCGGAAAACCCCTTAGCCTGCGGAAAACGCCCGACCGGCGCACCCAAGACACAATCGCTGATATCCCAACATCCGATTGCAACCTGCGCCGAAGCCACTGAAAAGGCGGCCTGATACAAAAAAGGCGGCGAGATCATCGCCGCCTTTTCAGGTGTCTTACAGGTCCAGCAGGGCCCGCTGCGGGTCTTCCAGCAGTTCCTTGATGCGGACCAGGAAGGTCACGGCTTCCTTGCCGTCGACGATCCGGTGATCGTAGCTGAGGGCCAGATACATCATCGGCCGGATCTTGACCTCGCCATTGATGGCCATCGGGCGCTGGACGATGTTGTGCATGCCCAGGATGCCCGACTGGGGCGCGTTCAGGATCGGCGTCGACATCAGCGACCCATAGGTGCCGCCGTTGGTGATGGTGAAGGTGCCGCCCTGCATCTGGTCCATGGTCAGGGCGCCGTCGCGGGCCGCCTTGCCCAGGGCGCCGATGCCCTTTTCAATACCGGCGAGCGACAGGGTGTCGGCGTCACGCAGCACCGGCACCACCAGACCCTTTTCGGTGCCGACGGCGACGCCGATGTCATAGTGGTTCTTGTAGATGATGTCCGTGCCGTCGATCTCGGCGTTGACCGCCGGGATCTCGTGCAGGGCTGCGACCACCGCCTTGGTGAAGAAGGACATGAAGCCCAGCTTCACGCCGTGGCGCTTCTCGAACACATCCTTGTACTGGGCGCGCAGGGCCATGACATTGGTCATGTCCACCTCGTTGAAGGTGGTCAGCTGGGCGGCCGTGTTCTGCGATTCCTTCAGGCGACGGGCGATGGTCTGACGCAGGCGCGTCATCTTCACCCGCTCTTCGCGCGGACCGACGGCGCGCGGAGCCGAAGGAGCGGCGGCGGCGGGGGCCGGAGCAGCAGCTGCGGCGCCGATGGCGGCGATGGCGTCAGCCTTGGTGATATTGCCCTTGGGCCCGGTGGCGGCGATGGCCTTGGGGTCCAAATTGTTCTCGGCGACCACGCGCTGGACGGCGGGCGACAGGGTTTCGTTCTTGGAGACCTGGGCCGAACCCGTATTGGCCGGGGCGGCCGCCGGCGCCGGCGCAGCGGCGGCCGGAGCCGCAGCGGCGCCCGATCCCGAAACCGAGCCGATCTTCTGGCCGGGGGTGACGGTCGCGCCTTCGTCGGCGGCGATGGTCAGGACGCCGTCCGCCGGCGCCGACACCTCGACCGCGACCTTGTCGGTCTCGATCTCGACCAGCAGTTCGTCCTTCTTGACGGCCTCGCCGTTTTTCTTGAGCCACTTGCCCATCGAGCCTTCGGCGACGCTTTCACCCATCACCGGCACGGTGATGTCGATGCTCGACGCGGCGGCGGGCGCAGCCTTGGTTTCGGCCTTGGCGGCCTTGGCCGGAGCAGCGGCGGCGGGCGCAGCAGCAGCGCCGCCCTCGGTCACCGAACCCAGGACCGTGCCGGGAACCACGGTGTCGCCCGCGGCGGCGTTGATGGCGCCCAGGACGCCGTCGGCCGGCGCCACGACTTCCAGCGACACCTTGTCGGTTTCCAGTTCGACGAGCAGTTCGTCCTTCTTGACCGCGTCGCCGACCTTCTTGGTCCATTTCGCGATGGTGGCCTCGGTGACGGATTCACCGAGGGCGGGGGTCAGGATGTCGGCCATGTCGGGTCCAGCTGTCTCTTTGGGAGTATCGTGTAGGGTGTATCAGGCGAAGGCTTCGTTGGTGAAGGCCTCGAGTTCCTTCAGGTGCCGGCTCATCAGACCGGCCGCCGTGGAGGCGGAACCCGGACGGCCGACATAGCGGGCGCGCTTGGAGGCGACGTTCAGCTTGTCGAGCGTCAGCTCCAGCCACGGATCGACGAAGGTCCAGCCGCCCATGTTCTTCGGCTCTTCCTGGCACCAGACCACTTCGGCCTTCGGGAAGCGGGCCAGTTCCTTGCGCAGGGACTGGATCGGCCAGGGATAGAACTGTTCCAGGCGCAGGATATAGACGTCGTCCACCGCCTGGCCGTCCTTGGCCTTCTTCTCGCGGGCGTCCAGCAGGTCGTAATAGACCTTGCCCGAGCACAGGATGACGCGGCGGATCGCCTTGTCGGCCTTGATCTTGATCCCGGCGACGTCGGGGCGGGTCTGGGCGTCGTCGTGCAGGACGCGGTGGAAGGACGAACCCTCCGCCAGATCCTTCATCGACGAGACCGCCTTCTTGTGACGCAGCAGGCTCTTGGGCGTCATCAAGATCAGCGGCTTGCGGAACGGCCGGTGCATCTGGCGACGCAGGATGTGGAAATAGTTGGCCGGGGTGGTGCAGTTGGCGACCTGCATATTGTCTTCGGCGCACTGCTGCAGGAAGCGCTCCAGACGGGCCGACGAGTGTTCCGGCCCCTGGCCCTCATAGCCGTGCGGCAGCAGCATGGTCAGGCCGCTCATCCGCAGCCATTTGCGTTCGCCCGAGCTGATGAACTGGTCGATCACCACCTGGGCGCCGTTCACGAAGTCGCCGAACTGCGCCTCCCACAGCACCAGGGTGTTGGGATCGGCCAGCGAATAGCCGTACTCGAAGCCCAGCACCGCCTCTTCCGACAGAGCCGAGTCGATCACCTCGAAATTGGCCTGGCCGTCGCTCAGGTTATTCAGCGGCATGTACCGCTCTTCGGTCGTCTGATCGATGATGCCCGAATGACGCTGCGAGAAGGTGCCGCGCACCGAATCCTGGCCCGACAGCCGGACGGGGAAGCCTTCGTCCACCAGCGAGGCGAAGGCCAGGCTCTCGGCCGTGGCCCAGTCCAGGTTTTCGCCCGAGGTGATGGCTTCGCGGCGGCCGTCATAGACGCGCTTCAACGTCTTGTGCATGTCGACGCTGTTGGGAACCGTGGTCAGGCGATGGCCCAGGTCGGCCAGCTTGGTCAGAGGCACGGCGGTGTCGCCGCGCAGTTCGTCCTTGGGCGCTTGGAAGCCCTGCCACTGGCCGTCCAGCCAGTCGGCCTTCTCGGCGGACCAGGTCTTGCCGGCCTCGAACTGCTCGTCGAGGAAGGTGTCGAACCGGGCGATCTCGGCGTCGATCTCGGCCTGGCTGATCACCCCCTCGGCCACCAGACGCTGCGAATACAGTTCGCGGGTCGAGGGCTGGGCGCGGATCTTCGAATACATCAGCGGCTGAGTGAAGGTGGGATCGTCGCCTTCGTTGTGGCCGAACCGGCGATAGCAGAACATGTCCACCACCGCGTCCTTGTGGAACTTCTGACGGTATTCGGTGGCCACCTTGGCGGCGAAGACGACCGCTTCGGGATCATCGCCGTTCACGTGGAAGATCGGGGCCTGGACCATCAGCGCGACATCCGACGGATAAGGCGACGAGCGCGAGTTCCGCGGGCTGGTGGTGAAGCCGATCTGGTTGTTGATGACGAAATGCAGGGTGCCGCCGGTGCGGTAGCCCTTCAGCCCCATCAGGGCGAAGCACTCGGCCACCACGCCCTGGCCGGCGAAGGCGGCGTCGCCGTGGATCAGCAGGGGCACGACCTTGGAGCGGTCCAGCGCCCATTCGGCCTCGGGCTTGCCGGCGTTGGCGTCACGGATGTCGAACGCCTGTTTCGCACGCGCCTTGCCCAGCACCACCGGGTTGACGATCTCGAGGTGCGACGGGTTGGCGGTCAGCGACAGGTGGACGTGATTGCCGTCGAACTCGCGGTTCGAGCTGGCGCCCATGTGATATTTGACGTCGCCCGAGCCGTCGATGTCGCTCGGCACGGCCGAACCGCCCTGGAACTCGTGGAAGATGACCTTGTAGGGCTTGCCCATCACGGCGGCGAGCACGTTCAGGCGGCCGCGGTGGGCCATGCCCAGCACGACTTCATCGACGCCCAGATTGCCGCCGCGCTTGATCACCTGCTCCAGCGCCGGGACCATGGCCTCGCCGCCGTCCAGGCCGAACCGCTTGGTGCCGGGGAAACGCTTGTGCAGGAAGCGTTCGAAGCCCTCGGCCTCGATCAGCTTGTTCAGGATGGCCAGCTTGCCTTCCTTGGTGAAGGCGTTCTGCTCGAACTTGTCGGCGCCCTCGAACCGCTGTTGCAGCCAGGACTTCTCCTCCGGCTCGGCGATATGCATGTACTGGATGCCGACCGTGCCGCAATAGGTGCGCTTCAGCAGGTCCAGGACCTCGCGGATGCTGCCGGTCTGAAGACCCAGCACCCCGTCCAGGAAGATGGGGCGATCCATGTCGGCTTCGCTGAAGCCGTAGAATTCGGGCGTCAGTTCCGGGTTTTCGACCGGCTGTTCGATACCCAGCGGGTCCAGCTTGGCCTGCAAGTGGCCGCGCACGCGATAGCTGCGGATCAGCATCAGGACGCGGATGGAATCATGGGCGGCGGCGCGGATGGCGTCGGCGGAAACCTCGACGGGCGCAGCCTTGGCCGGGGCCGCTGCGGGCGCAGGCGCTGCGCCGGGCTTCTTGGGATCGGGTTTGGGCGCCGGCCAACGGCCGTCGAACACAGCAGTCGCCTCGCTGGGTTCAGTGGCGGTTCCACGTCCCCAGGCGCCGGCCTCAGCCGAGGCCTTAACGCTGGCGGCGTTGTCGCGCAGCTGGTCGAAGAAGGCTTTCCATTCCGCAGAGACCGAACCTGGATCGGTGGCCCATTTCTCGTGCAGCTCCTCGATATAGGCCGCATTGGACCCGTAGAGGAATGAGGTCTCGGCAAAGACCTGGTTCAGCCGACCGGCATCGTCCGCCATCGTTTTCGCAATCCCTAGCCCCCAACGGACACATCTCCGTGAGGGGTGCGCCCGTCATATAGGCCCGCTTTCCTTATGGGTCATGACCGAAACGGGGCAATTCGGTGAGAAATTGGTCGCAGCGCAAAGAAAAACGCCCCCGACCTGAGCCGAGGGCGTCCATCTATGCGTCACACGGCATTTTTGATGCCGAGAAGGCGCTCAAGCAGCGAGCCGCCGCGCGGCGAGCGTAGCGCCCGCGCGCAGCGCGAAGGATCAGCCCTTCAGCACTTCCACCAGGGTCTTGCCCAGGCGGGCCGGCGATTCCGACATGCGGATGCCGGCGGCTTCCATCGCCGCGATCTTTGATTCCGCATCGCCCTTGCCGCCCGAGACGACGGCGCCGGCGTGGCCCATGGTGCGGCCCTTGGGCGCGGTGCGTCCGGCGATGAAGCCGGCCATCGGCTTCTTGCGGCCCTTCTTGGCTTCGTCGATCAGGAACTGGGCGGCGTCTTCTTCGGCGCCGCCGCCGATTTCACCGATCATGATGATCGAGGTGGTTTCCGGATCGGCCAGGAACATTTCCAGCATGTCGATGAACTCGGTGCCCTTGACCGGGTCGCCGCCGATGCCGACGGCCGTGGTCTGGCCCAGGCCTTCGTTCGAGGTCTGGAACACGGCCTCATAGGTCAGGGTGCCCGAACGCGACACGATGCCGACCGAGCCCTTCTTGAAGATATTGCCCGGCATGATGCCGATCTTGCACTCGTCCGGCGTCAGGACGCCGGGGCAGTTCGGGCCCAGGAGGCGCGACTTGGAGCCTTCCAGGTGACGCTTGACCTTGACCATGTCCAGCACCGGGATGCCCTCGGTGATGCAGGTGATGAAGGGGATTTCGGCGTCGATGGCTTCGATGATGGCGGCGGCCGCGCCCGACGGCGGGACATAGATCACCGAGGCGTCGGCGCCCGTGGCGTCCTTGGCTTCGGCGACCGAGGCGTAGATCGGCAGGCTTTCGCCGTGCGAACCGGTCCAGTTGGTGCCGCCCTTGGTCGGGTGCACGCCGGCGACCATCTGGGTGCCGTGATAGGCCAGGGCCTGTTCGGTGTGGAAGCCGCCGGTCTTGCCGGTCAGGCCCTGGACGATGATCTTGGTGTCTTTGTTGACGAGGATGGACATGGGGTCTCGTTTCGCTTGTTAGGCTTGGGGGTTAGATGGAAAGGAAAGGATTTTCGACCCGGACCGACCCGTAGGTCTGACCGTGATTGAGATCTTCGGAGTAGAGGACTTTCGCGCCGAGCCGTTCGGCGGCGGCGATGATGGCCCCGTCCCAATAGGACAGCTGATAGCGGCGGGCGGTGTCGATGCCCGCGCGAATGACGTTGAAGTCCACCGGCTGGAACGCCTTCTTGGACAGACGCAGAACCCATTCCTTCGCCTCGTCGGCGGTCAGGGGGACGGAGCCCTTGCGCTGGGCGTTGACGTAGAATTCCGCCAGCACCTGGCCGGACGTTCCGAACCGGGTGGTCAGAAGCTCGATGGCGCGCTCATTCTTGGCCGGGTCATCGACCGAGCCCATGGCGGCGTAGAGCAGGACATTGGTGTCGAGGAAGACCTCAGTACTCGCGATCAAACCGAGGTTCCCCGCTGTAGGTCTCTTCGCGGCTGAAACGCCAGTCGCCCATCCGGCCCTTGCTCTCGCGGGCCAGTTTCAGCAGCGCCTCGGTGGCCTCGTCGTGCTCGCTTTCCTGCTCGACCAGCCGGGTCAGGAAGCCGCGCACCATCTCGTTGACGCTGGTCCGCTTCATGGCCGCCAGCACCCGCACCTTGTCGAGCAGGTCGTCGTCGATGGCGAGGGTCAGGTTGCGGGTCACGCGCGGCGCTCTACACGGGTTATGTGTAACACATAGGCCGTGGAGCCGGATTAGTCGAGCCTCGGCAACATATAGATCAGCGTGGACCCGGATCCCGACCGGTCCAGCACGAGAAGCCGCATCTGCCCGGTTCGCGCCATGGCCACGAACTGGGCGTCCGTCAGCCTAAGGCTGGGCGCCCGACCTTCAGGCGTCTGTAGCCAGGCATAGGCGTCAAAACCGACTGCACTAATGGCGTCGAACTTCATGAGGTCGTGCAGCCGCCGGTCCAGCGCGCGATGATCGGTGGGGCGGACGGCGACCCCGCAGAAATCCAGCACAACCGTCTCGCGCCCAACCTGCCGCGTCATCCGGCCCGTCATGACGATGCTCATGTCCGTGGCGTTGGTGCGCATGAAGCCTGCGCGCTCCGTGGCGTTGCGCAGTCGCGGCGTCATGCTTTCCGGCACGGGCGAAAAGCCGGCTTCCGCCGCCAGGACCGCCGCCTGCGCGCGATCGCCCTTCGCCGCGACACAGACGGCGTTCAAGGTCGCGATGATGTCAGTGGGTTCAGGCGCCGCCTCAGATTGGGGGGCCACAGACTGGGCGGCCACAGACTGGGCGGCCACAGACTGGGCGCAAAGCGCTGAGGGCGCACACATAAATATCAGAGAGGCCGCTAAGCCCTGAATAACCCGATGACCACCCATGGAGACCATGGTTCATCAGAGTTGCAACCGTGTCAACCATTCCTCCCTGAACGCATCAGGGAGGAATGGTTGAGCCGCAGTTGTGATCAGCCGACCGCCTTGACGATCTTCTGGGCCGCGTCGTCCAGATCGTCGGCCGCCGTGATGGCCAGGCCGGACTCGTTCAGGATTTTCTTGCCCAGTTCGGCGTTGGTGCCTTCCAGGCGCACGACCAGCGGCACCTTCAGACCGACTTCCTTCACGGCCGCGACGACGCCCTCGGCGATGACGTCGCACTTCATGATGCCGCCGAAGATGTTGACCAGGATGCCCTGGACGTTCGGGTCGGCGGTGATGATCTTGAAGGCCGCAGCGACCTTCTCCTTGCCGGCGCCGCCGCCGACGTCGCAGAAGTTGGCCGGCTCCTTGCCGTACAGCTTGATGATGTCCATCGTCGCCATGGCCAGGCCGGCGCCGTTGACCATGCAACCGATGTTGCCGTCCAGCGAGACATAGGCGAGGTCCCACTTGGAGGCTTCGATTTCCTTGGCGTCTTCCTCGGTCTCGTCGCGCAGGGCCTTGATGTCGTCGTGGCGGAACAGGGCGTTGCCGTCGAAGCTGACCTTGGCGTCCAGGACGCGCAGATGGCCGTCCTTCATGACGATCAGGGGGTTCACCTCCAGCATGTCCATGTCCTTCTCGACGAAGGCCTTGTACAGCGCCGGGAACAGCGACTTGCCGTCTTCGGCGGCGGCGCCCGTCAGGCCGTAGGCGGCGCTGATGGCGGCGACGTCGGCTTCGGTCACGCCCGCGCTCGGGTCGATGACGATGTTCTGGATCTTCTCGGGCGTGTCATGGGCGACGGCTTCGATGTCCATGCCGCCTTCGGTCGAGACGACGAAGGCGATGCGGCCGTACTGGCGATCGACCAGCAGCGAGCAATACAGTTCACGATCGATGTCGGCGCCGTCCTCGATATAGAGGCGGTTGACCTGTTTGCCGGCGTCGCCCGTCTGGGCGGTGACCAGGGTGTTGCCCATCATTTCCTTGGCGTGGGCGACGGCCTCTTCGACCGAGAAGGCCAGGCGCACGCCGCCCTTGGCGTCGGCCGGCAGTTCCTTGAACTTGCCCTTGCCGCGTCCGCCGGCGTGGATCTGCGACTTAACGACATAAAGCGGGCCGGGCAGGGACTTGGCGGCGGCCTCGACCTGATCGACGGACGTCACCGCGACGCCTTCGGCGACCGGGGCGCCGAAACCTTTGAGGACCTGCTTGGCCTGATATTCGTGGATGTTCATGAGGGACCGTCGCAACCGCTGCTGGGAGAGTTGCGGGGCTTATAGGCCCCGTCCCTTCAAGGGTGCAACCGCGAAGGAACGGGTGACGAGTGGCGAGTGACGAGTGGCGAGGAGGACGACTGCAAAAACGGCTAACGTCAGATCAGTCCCAGCTCCCGATATCTTCTCGCCACTCGCCACCAACCACTCGCCCCCAACCACTGACTGTCTAATCGACCCAGTCCCGCTTCAGCGTCCGCGAGGCCCCGATCAGCAGGATCGCCGCCAGCACATAGAAGCCCATGCCGGTATAGATGGCCCACCTCAGGCTCTCCTCCCCGAACCGGGGCGCCAAGAGGTCGCTCATCCAGCCGAAATAATAAAAGCCGACCGCGATCCCGAGCAGATTGTTCAGCAGCAGGAACAGGGCCGAGGCCGTGGACCGCATCGCCGCCGGGACCAGATGCTGGACCGCCGCCGTGATCGGCCCCAGCCAGGCCAGGTTCAGGCCGGTCGGCAACAGGAAGATCAGGAAGGCCAACACCAGCTGTTGGGTGTTGCTGCCCCCGCCCGGCAGGACCAGGCCGATCAGCCAGGGCGAGTTCATCGCAAGGATGAAACAGGGCGCCGAGATCAGGAAGGCGATGGCCGGGGTCAGGGGATAGGCGCCCTTGCCCTTTTTCGACAGCTTGTCGGCGATCATCCCGCCCAGCCAGATGCCGAGGATGCCGCCGATCAGGGCGATGCCCGAATAATACCAGCTGGTTTGGCGCAGGGTCAGGTCGAAGCTGCGCATGAAGAACAGCGGCAGCCAGCCGGCGACGCCATAGCCGCACACCGAAGACGAAGCAGCCCCCAGGCCCAGCAGCCAGAAGCTGGGCTTCTTGATCACCACCGAGGCGGTGCGCCGCGCCACCATCAGCGACACCCCGATCACGCCCGCCAGCAGGCCGCCGAAGGCCAGGACCAGCGGACTGCCCAGGGACATGCCCATCAGCCAGTTCAGCGCCGCCAGGATCAGCAGGCCGGCGCCCAGGCCCAGCATGACCTGGGCCGCGATCTTGCCCGCCCGGTCCGTGCCGACCGGCGCCGCCGCCAGGGCCGCGACCTGGGCCTCGGTCTTGATCGCATCGGTCCCGCCGCGCTTGGGATCCTTGACCGTCAGCCGCAGCAGGGGCGCGACCAGCACCCCCAGCAGACCCACGACGATGAAGGCCGTCCGCCAGCCATAGGTCGCCGCCAGCAGCCCCCCGACCAATGTCCCCGCCGCCATGCCCAGCGGAATCCCAAAGGCGAAGGCCGCCAGGGCCCGCGCCCGCTGATGCGGCGGGAAATAGTCGGCGATCAGCGAATAGGCCGGCGCCACCCCGCCCGCCTCGCCCACGCCGACGCCCATCCGGCACAGGAACAGCTGTCCGAACGACCCGGCCATGCCGCACAGGGCGGTGAAGCCGGACCAGACCGCCAGGGCCCCCGTCATGATCCACACCCGGCTGAACCGATCCGCCAGCCAGGCCAGGGGAATCGCCAGGGTCGAATAGACCGAGGCGAAGGCGATGCCGCCCAACAGACCGAACTGGCTGTCGGACATGCCGAATTCTTCCTTCAGCGGCGCTGCCAGGATGCCGATGATCTGCCGGTCCAGGAAGTTCAGCATGTAGATCAGGATCAGCACCGCCAGCACATAGAAGCGGTAGCCCGGTCGGTGCGGCGCGGGCGCCTGCCCGTCCGTCAGGGTGTCGGTCGTCATCGGCGTTTCCCTCGGCGTCTTCTTGTTGTTGGGGCGAGCCTAGCCGCAAGTCCGCCCCCTGCAAAGCAAAGGGCGGCGGCCTTCAGACCGCCGCCCCTGCCTCAGGCGTCTATCGCGATCAGAACCGGTAGGTCAGACGCGCCGAATAGGTGGTCGGCGGGCCGTAGAAGGCGCTGATCGAGTTGTTGAAGGAGGCCCCGGCGAAGTTGTAGCCCCCGACCTTGTACCGAACGTCTGTGAGATTGCGCCCGAACAGGCCGACCTCCCACCGCTTGCTCGGCGCGATCCAGACCAGGCTGGCGTCGGCCAGGACATAGCCGTCCTGATCCAGGATGGGGTCCGGTGCGTCGAACAGATGATAGTCCGAGCGATAGGACAGCGACGGCGTCACCCGGATTTCCCCGCCCATGATGTCGCCGCGCCAGGTCATGCCGTAATAGGCCGACCATTCCGGCGAGTTCTGGGGTTGGCGCTGATCGGAGATGTCGACCGGCGTTCCCGTCACCAGG
Organism: Brevundimonas sp. SL130; assembly: GCF_026625805.1. Lineage (NCBI taxonomy): Bacteria > Pseudomonadati > Pseudomonadota > Alphaproteobacteria > Caulobacterales > Caulobacteraceae > Brevundimonas > Brevundimonas sp. SL130. The sequence goes on along the minus strand of NZ_CP113064.1, from coordinate 624,459 downwards.
GTGATGAACTCGTCGAACTCGTTCTTCAGATAGCCCAGCGAGAAGTTGGCGGTGATGTCGTCGGTCAGGAAGGCCGAGCCTTCCAGTTCGAAGCCGTAGATGGTCGAGGCGCCGGCGTTGTCGACCACCGAGGCGATGCCAACGGCCGGGGCCGTGGCCACCTGCTGGGTGGTGATCTGCTGGTCCTTGTAGTCGGAATAGAAGACCGCCGAGGCGAAGTTCATCCGCCGGTCGAAGGCCGACCCCTTCAGGCCCAGCTCATAGGTGGTGACCGTCTCGGGCTGATAGCCGTTGACCGTCTGCGGCACCAGGGCGGCGTCGCCCCGCATGTCCCAGCCGCCCGACTTGAAGCCCTGGCTGACCGAGGCGTAGCCGGTGATTTCCTCGCTGAAGTCATACGAAATACTGGCGCGCGGCGTGAATTTCTCGAAGGTGTCGGACGCCGAATAGTTGGTGCGGGTGGCGAACACCGGGCGGGCGGTTCCGCCGGTATAGGGGGTGCGGGTCGCGCCTAGGAAGAACTGGCGCAGGACCGAGGCGTCCTTGTCATCCTTGGTATAGCGGCCGCCCAGCGAGACGTGCAGCCGGTCGGAAATGTCATAGCTGAAGTCGGCGAAGGCCGAGAAGGACTGGGTGTCCACCGATCCCGCCGCCGCGATGGCCAGACCCAGGTTGCCCGCGATGGTGTCGAAGGCGCCGGACGACGTGCCGTCCAGATAGAAGACGCCCGCCACGCCCGACCACCGGTCGCCGGTGAAGACGGCCTGCAGCTCCTGGGTGAACTGGTCGTCCGAATAGAGGGCCGGCACGTCCAAGAAGGGCTGCGGCGTCTGGTCGAAGTCGATGACCGTCTTGGTGTCGCCCGACCGATAGGCGCTGATCGACTTCAGGGTCAGCCTGTCGTTGACCCGGTATTCGCTGGTCAGGGACACGCCCTCGGTGACGACCTTCTGCTCGCCGGTGATACCGGCGTTGGTGTCGTATTCACCGGCCGGAGGCGTATAGCCGCCCGTTAGCGAGTTCACTTCGCGGTGCCCGTGACGGGGGCTGGAGTCGTCCTCGACCCGATCCCAGGCCAGGCGGAAGAACAGGCTGTCGTTCGGCGTCCATTCGGCGCTGGCGCGATAGGCGGTGACGTCCTTGTCGTACTGGTCCTGGCCGGTGTTCAGGTTCTCGCCATAGCCGTCGTGCTGATAGGTGGCGACCGCGCCGCCGATGGCGAAGGTATCACCGATGGGGACCGAGCCCGAAACCAGGAAGTTATGCTCGTTGTACGACCCGACCTCGGCCCGCGCCGTCAGGCTGGGATCATGGCTCAGGCGTTTGGTGACATATTTGATCGCGCCGCCGATGGTGTTGCGCCCGTAAAGCGTCCCCTGCGGCCCGCGCAGCACCTCGATGCGCTGGATATCGAAGATGTCCAGCACCGCGCCCTGCGGCCGGGCCACATAGACGTCGTCGATATAGAGGCCGACGCCGGGCTCGAAGCCCCACAGCGGATCCTGCTGGCCCACGCCGCGGATGAAGCTGATCAGGGTCGAGTTCGAGCCGCGCGCGATCTGCACCGTGGCGTTCGGCGTCTGCTGTTGCAGGGCCGTGATATTGGTCGCGCCGGTCTGTTCCAGACGTTCGGCGCTGAGGGCCGAAACCGCGACCGGCACGTCCTTCAGCTGTTCGTCGCGCCGCCGAGCGGTGACGACGATGTCATCGACCATATTGGATTGTCCGGCGTTGGCCGCCTGGGCCGCCGCCTCGGCGTCCTGGGCCGTCGAAGCCCCCGCCAGCACGCCCCACGCCGCGCCGGCCAGCAGCGCGCACTTCACATGATGTCTCATGATCCTACCCCTTCGGTTGTCGTTTCCAGCCCGTTGACGCTTTTATTCAGCGTTCAATGATTTTCCTGAACCTGACCCTGTTTCCGTCGTGTGTCAAATATTCACCATTCCCCTTCATCACGCGTAGCGGCTCCGCTCGCCGTTGCGCCGGCGCAGGCGCGGGCCTAGCCTCGCGCCCATGAGCAAGCTCGACGCTTCGACCCCCGTCCACCGCCCCGTCGCCGCGCGTCGCAAACTGGTTTCGGCGGCTTCTCCGGCCCAAGTTCCCGCCCGGCGCGGCCGCCCGCCCAAGGCCCAGGCCAAGGCGGCCGGCGAGACCCGCGACCTGATCCTGGACGCGGCCGAGGACCTGTTCTCCAAACACGGCTTCTACGGCGTCACCATCCGCGAGGTGGCGCGCGAGGCGGGCGTGGACACCGCCCTGGTCCATTATTATTTCGGGGCCAAGCGCGACCTGTTCGACGCCGTCTTCCTGCGCCGGGCCCAGGTCTGGAACGACGACCGCGTCGCCGCCATCGACCGTTACGCCGAGGCCGCCGGCGCCGACATGACCCTGGAGGGCCTGCTCGAGGCCTTCCTGCGCCCCCCGTTCGAATGGTCGCTGAAGGGCGGGCCGGGCTGGAAACACTATGCCGCCCTGGTGGCCCAGACCAACGCCAACCCCACCTTCGGCGGCGAGACCATGGCCCGCTATTTCGACCCGGCCATCCGCCGGCTGATCGAGCTGATCGCCGTGGTCCTGCCGGACGCCAGCGAGGTCGATCTCTACTGGGGCTACCATAATCTGTCGGGCGCCCTGACCCTGACCCTGGGCGAGACCGGGCGTCTGGACCGGCTGTCGGGCGGCCTGGCCCGGTCCGGCGACCTGGAGACGGCCGGCGACTATATGGTCCGCTTCGCCGCCGCCGGCTTCCGCGCCGTCGTCGTCGTCGTCGGCCTGTCGCCCCGCTAGCCGAAGAAGATCGCCCACATCAGCCGACCGGGCAGGAAGGTCAGCGCGCCGGCGACGATCAGCCCGCCCACGAACATCCCCGTCATCGCCCGTCGGTGCGCCTGCACCTTGTGACGCCGCGCGGCATGGACCGCCATCGGCAGGCTCACCACCGTCCAGCCGCTGATCAGATGGATGAAGGACAGGCCCGCCGGCCCGTCGGGGTTGATCGTGTGGATGAAGAAGGAGCTGACCGCCGTCGTCCCCATGGCCAGCACCCAGGTCCAGCCCAGCGCCCGGTGCAGCCGCGTTCCCTTGATCCCCGCCAGCAGGACGATGCCGATGGCCAGGGCCGTCAGGGCCGCCGCCACATGGATCTGGATCGCGCTCGGCGCCGCCGCCAGCAGGCTGAAGTCCGGCGCCCGCAGACTGTATCCCAACACGGCGACCCGCCCCCCGTCCGCCGCCAGATAGGCGACAATGGGGGCGCCCAGCAGAACCAGGGCGACGATGGACGGGACGAAACGGGCGAGACGGGCGTGACGAAACAAGGGGAACCTCCGGCGATCTGTCTCCCCGCTTCTGAAGCCCGGCTCGCCGTCGCGCCTCCCGTTCTGCGTCAACGACCACCCCGGCTTCGCGAACGGACGCCCCTTCCGCCGTGACGGAAATCATGATTTCAAACAGGCGTCCTTCCTTGAAAGCCGCCATGACGTCTCCCGCCGCCGACAGCCGCCGAACCTTCCTGCGCGGCCTGGTCGTCGCCGCCCTGGTCGGCGTCTTCCTGGCCACGACCGGCGCCTTCGGCAGCGCCAACGCCCCCTATGGCCAGCGCCTGGCCTACTGGGTTCTGGTCATGATCCTGGGCGGGCTGTGGGGCCATATGTCCAGCCGGGTCGTGACCCGGTTCATCGACGTGGACGACCGGCCTTGGGTGACCGTCGCGGTGATGACCGCCGCGATCACCGGCCCCCTCAGCGTCATCGTCTGGGCCGCGACCGGCCTGTTCTTCGCCCAGAAACTCTATCCTCTGGCGGCCCTGCCCCAGCTGTTCGGCCCGGTCCTGGTCGTCACCCTGGCCGTCACCACCGTCAATGTCTTCCTGGGCCGGGCCCAGCCGGTCCAGACCCACGCCGCCCCCGCCTCTCCCGCAGCGAGCACGCCGCCCCCGGTCCGCTTCCTGGATCGGCTGCCGATGAAGCTCAGGGGCGCGACCCTGCACGCCGTCCAGGCCGAGGATCACTATCTGCGCCTGCACACCGACCGGGGCTCGGACCTGATCCTGATGCGCCTGTCGGATGCGGTCGACGAGCTGGAAGGGCTGGAAGGCGCCCGCACCCATCGCAGCTGGTGGGTGGCGCGGGCGGCCGTGCGCGGCGTCGACCGTGGCGACGGCCGCGCCACCCTGACGCTGGAAAACGGCCTGAGCGTCCCCGTCAGCCGTCGCTACGCCCGCACCCTGCGCGAGGCCGACTGGTGGTGACGCTCCAAACCAGAGTCAGACCCCGCTTCAGGGCGCCGGCGCGGTCTTGAGCGCGGCGGCCGCATCGGCGCAACCGCTCAGGGTGTCGTCGCCGATCTCGACCCGTGCGGTCAGGGGATAGGTGCGGTCGCTCATCCCGTCCGAACATTCGGTGGCGATCAGCACGACGTTCAAGGCCTGGTTCAGATCGGTCGAGCTGGCATAGGTCGCCACCGTCCCCTGCACCGTCGCCCCGTGGTTGGGCGCCCGCTGCGTCGGTTGATCCATCCGGGTGTAGACGATGGCGTCGGTCGTGATCTCGACACCCCAGAAGGGTTCGGTCCCCAGCGCCCGGACCGGCCGGCCCAGATCGACGCCCGCCAGGGTGGCGGCCGTTTCCGGCGGCGGCGCCGATTCCGGCGTCTTCTCGTTGCGGTCGTAGCATCCGGCCAAAGTCAGGCTCAGGGCCAGGACCAGCATCGGCGCGGCCAGCAGGGCGGATCGGATCGGACGCATGGACGGGCTCCCCTCGTTCGCCGTGCAGGTGTGGGCGCGCACGGCCTCGGTCAAGGGCGCGGCCTGAGTTAAGGTGTCCGCATGTCGATTCGCCCGACCGTATTCGAATTCTTCGCCGGCGGCGGCTTGGCCGGGATCGGCCTATCTGGAACAGGCCTGTCGGGCCTCGACACCGTCTTCGCCAACGACATGGACCCCGCCAAGGGCCGGGCCTTTGTCGCCAATCATCCCGACATCCCCTTCCGCCTCGGCGACGTCTGGTCCCTGACCCCGGCCGACCTGCCGGGCGTCCCCGACCTGGCCTGGGCCTCGTCCCCCTGTCAGGACGTCAGCCTGGCCGGCGCGCGCGGCGGGCTCGAGGCCGGACGCTCCGGCGCCTTCTGGGGCTTCTGGCGACTGATTCAGGGGCTGGCGGATCAGGATCGAGCGCCGCGCGTCATCGTGCTGGAAAACGTCATCGGGCTTCTGACGTCAGGGGATGGGCGAGACTTCGCCGCCGTCTGCGCCGCCATGGTCCAGGCCGGCTATCGGGTTGGCGCGCTGGAGATGGACGCCGCCCACTGGCTGCCCCAGTCGCGCCCGCGCCTGTTCGTCGTGGCCATGCGGGACGCGGCCCTGGACGGCGCGCCGCAAGCCTCCGCCCCCACGGGGCCCTTCCACTCCCCCCGCCTCATGGCCGCCCACGCCCGCCTGCCCCAGGCGGTGCGCGACGCCTGGGCCTGGTGGAGCCTGCCGGTCCCGCCCCGGCGCAATCTGGATCTCGCCGCCCTGCTGGAGCCGGATACGGCCGTCGACTGGCTGGACGACGGCGACGCCGTCCTGGCCCTGGCCGCGCCGCTTCACCGCGCCCGGATCGAGGCCGCCGTCGCCTCCGGCCGCCGCATGGTCGGCGCCGCCTATCGCCGCGTCCGCACCGAGAAGGGCGTCAAGGTTCAGCGGCTGGAAATCCGCTTCGACGGTCTGGCGGGCTGTCTGCGCACCCCGGCGGGCGGGTCGTCGCGCCAATATGTCGTGGTCTGCGACGACGGCCGAGCCCGCGTCCGGCGCCTGACCGGGCGCGAGGCGGCGCGTCTGATGGGCGTGCCCCACGACTATCGCCTGCCGTCCAGCGAGAGTGCGGCCCTGAAACTGATGGGCGACGCCGTGGCGGTCCCTGTCGTGCGCGCCCTGACCGAGGGCCTGCTCCTGCCCGGCCTGACGGCGCATCGCGCGGCGGCCTGATCTCGCGCCGGCGCGCCTAATTCTGGAAAGAAACCCAGGCGATTTCAGCCGCCTGACATCAAAAACCGGCCTTCGACCTCGCGCCTCTCAAATCGGGGCTAGGATAGCCTTCGGTCTTTGACAAAAGAATGCATCGGGATGGCGGTTTGGCGGTTTGTCACCCTGTTTTCAGAGCGCCAAACCGCCAGACATGCAGCCCTGAGCTTAACGCTGAACCCACTGCCCCTGGGCGTTGCGGTACCACTGGCCCGACTGGATGCGCGGCAGCAGCTGGCTTTCGAACATTCGGGAGCCGGCGACATCGGCGCTGGTGCCGGCGTCGGCCGCGCTGCGGGCGTAGGCGGCGCGGCGGCCGGCGTTCATGGCGTCCACGGCGGTGCACAGGGCGGCGTCGGTGGTGCTGACGCGGAAGCCGACATAGCCGTCGGCCTGTTCGCCGACCGTGCCGGCGGCCTTGGCCTGATCGACCAGGGTCTTCTGGGCGGCGGTCTGGGCCAGGGCGGCGCCGCCGAACGAGACGGCGGCGGCCAGGGCGCCGACAGCGAGGAATTTACGAAGGCTCATATCGGCCTGTCCTTTCAAAAGAAGCGAGGCGATCAGAAGAGGTTCGGGTTCTGCTGAAGCAGCTGCTGCAGCTCCTGATCCAGCCGGACGCGGACGTCTGCGTCCAATTTGGCGTAGATCTGGATCGGCGCAACCTCCAGACGGATGGTCGGGGCGCAGGCCGAGACCGCGACGACGACCGCTCCGAGGCCGAGGCCGGCCAACTGGCGCTTGTTGATCATGGCGAGAACTCCGGGTCGGTCAGTTTGGAGGGGTCCATTAGCACGGCCTCGGGTGAACCGTCGCTGAATGGTTTGACTTAGGGCGTCGACAAGGGCGCCGGCGTTTCGTCATCCTGGCGGCCCTGGCGCGCCCGGTTCACCGCCATGATGTCGGCGAACAACTGGTTGGCGTTCAGGGTGGTGTCCAGGGTCAGATCGATCTGGGTGCCCGACGGCAGGGGCAGTTCGCGGTTCAGAAACTCCCGGCTGATCAGCTCGGCCAGGGTCAGGCGCAGCTCCTGGCGCTGCGGCGGTTCGTGCCGTCCGCGGATATGGAACAGGACCGAGACCCGCCCCCCGTCCAGGCTGTTCACGTCGGCGCTCAACATGTCGAAGGCCAGGTTCTCCATCGCCTGATAGGCCAGGTCCTCGACCATGTTCGGCGGCACGCCCTCGCCTCCACCGCCCGCATCGACGTCGGTCAGCACCTCGCGCTTGATCGACAGCCGCCCGGGCTGGACCGCGCCCAGGCTTCCCGCCGTGATCTTCAGCCCCTCTTTCGGGTCCATGATGAAGGGCAGACGACCCGAGACCAGGGCGTCCAGCAGGACCTTGTCGGCGAACCCGCTGTCGGCCACCAGATCGCCCAGTTGAACCCGGTCCAGCACCACCACGCCGCTATAGGCCTGGGTCGGGTCCAGCGGCATGACGAAGGGCTCGACCGACACGGTCCCGCCCCCGGCCTGGACCGATCCCCCGGCGAAGCTGATCCCGGCCCCGTCGATGGCGAAGGTCAGGTCCAGGGCCGTCGCGTCCGCGCCGACGTCCAGGCTGTCGATCGTCAGCCTCTGGTTCGGCGCCGTGACCACGGCGGGGCTCAGGCTGGTGAACTGGATCTCGCCCCGCGCGCCCTTGACCGGCCCGGCCGGGCTGACGAAATCCAGTCCCGGCACGCTCAGCAGGCCGCTCGACGTCGGCTCGGCCTCCTTGGTCCAGTCGAACCGGCCGTCGAAGCCGATGGCCCCCGTCACCGGCGACTGGACGAAGGCCTCGACCATCGGGCTCAGCATCGACGGCTGCAGCCCGCCCTCGACGAAGCGCACCTCCGGCGCGGCGATATGGATCCCCCCTGCCCCGGTCCGGCCGTCATGGGCCAGGGTCAATCGCCCCAGGGTGGCCGCCGCCGCCTCGCCCGTCCCCTTCAGGTCGAACCCGCCGCTCCAGCCTTCATTGGCCAGGGCCGCCTGGCCCGAGGCCGCCAGGGTCTCGAACCGTTTGGGCGTGGTCGCATCGACCACCTGGGCCTCGGCCACCGTCGCCGTCAGCCCGACCCCGGCCTTGGTCCCGTCCACCACCACCCGCCCCGAGGCCTGTTCGAACCGCATGCCCAGGAAGGGCGCCTGGGCCGACACGCCCTGGAAGCCCCCGGCCACGCGCCAGATCCCGTCCTTGGACCTCAGCAGCGGCCCTGTCTCAGGACACAGCTTGCCGGCCACCTGATGGACGTCGTTCTCGTCCAGCTCCAGCCGCTCGACCGTCAGATCGACGCACTCGGGGGTCGTATAGGTCAGTCGCCCGTCGGCCAGGACCAGCAGGCCCCGCGTCCGGGCGTCGATCCCCCGCGCCAGGTCGAAGTCCAGCCGCGCCCGCCCGTCCAGCAGGGCCTCGAACCCGGTCTCGGTCAGCCGCCACTTCGACACGGCCACGGCCATCTCGGGCAGGCCCCGTCCCCGCGTCGCCGTCAGGTTCAGCGCCCCGCCGCCCAGCCGTCCCGGCTCGGCCTGATAGGCGGCCTCTCCGGCTTCGGCGACCGTCAGCACCCCGCCGTTGGCCGGGCTCAGGGTCACGGGCCGCGCCAACCGGACCTCGGTCCCGGCCGACCCGGTGACGAACCGGACCGAGGGCGCGGCCAGGGCGAAATCCCCCAGCGCCGTCTTCATCTCGGCCAGTTCGGCGATGTCGTCCGACCCGACCGGCCCGAACAGCGGCCAGGCCCCGCCCGCCGACCGCAGCGCGCCTTCCGCCGCGATCCGCACCGCATCGTCCTTGACGATGTCCAGGCTCAGATCGCCCCGCGCCTGCTTCAGCTCCAGATCGCCGAAACCGATCCGTTCGAAGCTCGCCTGCACCGGCCCTGTGGCCTCAAAGCTTGCATCGCGGCCGCCCATCGACAGCCCGTTCGATTGAATAGACAGTCCCTGCGTCCGCGCCAGACCGGCCTCGCCGGACTCCGCCGCCAGCACCAGCGGCGTCTCCAGGCTCCAGCGCACCGCCTCATCGCGCGCCACCGTCAGCCGCCCGCCCGTCGCCGATCCCTCGACCCGCCCCGCCTTCAGCCCCGCGCCCTCGATCGCCGCCGCCTTCACGCCCAGGTCGGTCGCGCCGTCCAGCCGCAAGGTCTCGATCCACCCGGCCGTCGCGCCGTCGAACCGAACCGCGACCTCGGCGTCGCGCATCCGCGTCTGGCCCAGACCCAACACGCCGCCGACCAGACGGGCGTCGATCACCGCCCGGCCGTCGCCGCGCCGGGTCTTCATATCGGGATAGGGCAGATCGCCGTCCACGCTCAGCCGCACCGCCTCGCCCGAGACCCCGCCCCCATTGAACCGATCCGCACCGGCCTCGATCCGCAGGGCGATCCGATCGCCGGTCGTGGTCAGGTCGACCGTCGCGCCCAGCCCCTGGGCCTCGATCTCCCCACTCTTCAGGGTCGCCGCCGGCATCCGCGCGCTCAACCGCATCAGCTTGCCGTCGTCCACCCTGGCGTCCGCCAGGATCGAGACCGGCCCATATTCTGTATCCAGCCGCCCGCGCCCGCCCTCGACAATGACCAGGGGCCCGCGCGAATCCGGCCTCGGCGGCCCGCCGGTGAATTGCTCAACCAAGGGATCCAGCGCCCCCAGCGACAGTTTCCCGTTTTTCCAGCTGGCCCGCATCACCGGCCGCACCAGCCGGATCCGGCTGGGCGACACCCCCATGCCGGTCTTCGACCAGGGCAGGGCCACGGCGTAGTCGACCTCGACCCGCTCGACCATCAAATCCGGGTTGTTCGGATCGCCGATACGGATGCGGCCGACGAAGCCGTCCAGCTCGATCCGCTCGACCTCGACCTCGCTCTGGATACCCTGCCGCTCCAGCCAGCCGACCAGGACCTCGCGCGCCGCCGCCCGGCGGTTCAGATAGAGGGCAGCCGCCAGCAGGGCGAGGATCAGGACCACGGCCAGCAAAGCCAGGCCCAGACGACGCAGCCCGCCGCCGCGGCGACGCGTGCGACGGGACCGCTCGGGGGAACTGGCCGGGGTTTCGGTCAAACGAGGACGCCGTATCGGTTGAGAACTGTTCGCCGAACCACCATCGCCACCCTCGATGTGAATACAAGCCTCAAGCGTGACGGAACACGCTCGGACGCGGCTTGGTTGCAGCCAAGCGGGGCGACAAGAGGGCGAGGCTGCGGATCAATCGCATGAGTCTACGAGGCTTTTTTCCGAACACGTCCGGTTCTTAACGGTTTGTAACGGTCTGTCTTCCCAAACTGAGACAGGCAGGGTATAGCCGGTGACTTCGCGCTTCGGGGTCTATTCGGCGCGATCTTTGGCTAAGACGTTTGGCGCCTCGGGCGTCGCAACACGACGGGACCGATGGCTCAGTTCGACCCACGCCGCCAACCGATGCGCCTCGCACCGCATATTGTCACCGCCGCAGCGGCCGTGTCCGTGGCCCTTCTAGCCGGCAGAGTCTACCAACCCGCCCAGGCGGAAGAAGTTCCCGTACTGTCGTCGGCCCAGATGGCCGCCATGGAAGCCCAGGCCTTCGCGGCCGCCAATGCTCCGGCCGGCATGACCGCCCCGGAAGCCATCCCCGTTCAGATTCGTCGCGGCGAAACCTTCGAGCAGGCCGTGCGCCGCACCGGCGTCGCGCCGGAAGAAGCCAGCGCCGTCGCCGCCACCGTCGCCAACGCCTTCGACCTCGCCGACCTCCGCGCCGGTCTCCGTTTCGAAACCGCCATCGCCAAACCCCGCAACGGCCGCGGCGACGCCCGCCTGATCGGCCTGACCATGCGCACGGGCCCGGCCAGCCAGCTGACTGTATCGCGCAGCTTCGACGGCGCCCTGCGCCTGCGTTCGCTGGAAGAAAAGGTCACGCACGAGACCGTCGTCCTGAAGGGCGAAGTCGAGCGCTCGCTGTCCGCCAGCGCCCGCGAATTGGGCGCCACAGCCTCCATCGTCCGTTCGGCCAGCCGCCTGTTTGCGACCAAGTTCGATATGCAACGCGACATCCGCGCGTCTGACGAGTTCACCATGGTGTTCGACCGCGACGTGACCGAGGCCGGTCGCACCGTGGATGTGGGCGATCTGATGTACGCCGAACTGCGGGGCGTCACCTTCTATCGCTTCAAACCCGCCGGGGCCAAGGAGGCGCAGTTCTTCGACGCCTCGGGCAAGAACCTGCGCTCGGCCATGATGCGCACCCCGCTGCAGAATTTCCGCCGCGTGTCTTCGGGCTTTGGTTTCCGCACCCACCCGATCTCCGGCTACAAGAAAATGCACCAGGGCATCGACTTCGCCGCCGGAACCGGCACGCCGGTCGTGGCCCCCGCCGACGGCGTGGTGGTCGAGGCGCGCCGCTGGGGCGGTTACGGCAACTGGCTACGGATTCGCCACAACAACGGCCTCGAGAGCGGCTACGGCCACCTGTCGCGCTACGGCTCGGGCATCCGCGCCGGCCAGCGGGTCAGCCAGGGCCAGGTCGTCGCCTATGTCGGCTCGACCGGCGCCTCGACTGGCCCGCACCTGCACTATGAGCTGTGGCGCAACGGCCAGCGGATCAATCCCGCCGGCGTGCGGACCCAGGAAGGCACCGAACTCTCGGGCGCCGACCTCGCCGCCTTCCGCGCCGAAAAGGCCCGGATCGACCGCGTGATCGCCTCTGGCGGTCAGAAACGCCCGGCTCTGCAACAGGCCTCGGCCAACGGTCTCCGCTCGGCCCAGGGCTGACCAGACAGGCTGTCCGTCGCCGGTTTAGGCCGGCGCCGGATGATTGAGCCGCCTATCGCTGGCGGCGGAAGCCTGCACCATCATGCGTCTGGGTTACGGCCAGAGACTCTCGACCGCTGAGGCAGGACGATGAAGACTATGCTGGCCGCAATGACTTGGCACAGCCCGTCCTTCGCGGATCCAGCAGCAGGCCTGAGACCGTGGCGGCCAGCAGGCGGGGTGCAAAAGGCAGGCGCGCGGCCTTGCCCAACACATGGTCGCGGATCCACGGCAAAAGCCGCCCATCGGCCTGATAGAAGGGCGTGAACCCCAGGCTGAGCGCCTGGTAGAGACGCAGATGCCAGCGGCGATCCTGCGCATAGGCCGACAGGGCCGTATCGAGATCGGCGTGGGTCTGTAGCGCCCAACAAAGGGCGTGAGCGTCCAGCAGCCCCATATTGACGCCTTGGCCCAGCTGGGGACTGGTCGAATGGGCTGCGTCGCCGACAACGGCGAGCCGATCCGCAACGGGCCGCGCCAGGGTGTGGTGGCCGTAACGGGCCAAGACCAGATCGTCGGTATGGCCGATGGTCTCGAGGAGCGCGGCCGTCTCGGGCCAGAGGGCGCGCACCTCCGCCTTCCAGGCTTCGAGCCCCTGACGGACCCAGACGTCATGGTCCTGGGCCTTCAAACTCCAGAAGAATGTCGCCAGGCGGTCGGGCGAGCCCGGGCGAACTCCGACCGGCAGGACGCCGACCATTTTTGCAGCGCCGCGATAGACCTGTTGCAGGGCGCGCTCGTCGAAATGGGGATCGACGGGCCAGGGCGTGGTGGTCCAAAGGGCGCCGTAAGCCAGGTCTCGGCGCGCTGAACCCTGAGCCTGAGCCAGGACTGCGGCGATGGGCGAGCGGGCCCCGGTCGCATCCACCACCAGATCAAAGGCCGGAGACGTGCTTCCATCTGCGAAGCTCAAACGGCCCAGAGACGCCGCCGTCGCCTCACGCGCCAGCTCGAACTGGACGCCCGCCTCAAGACAGGCCTGGTGAAGGACGTGGAAGATGGCGGAGCGATGGACGCCCAAAGCCTGGCGCGGACGTTTCAAGTCTGAGTAGCGGACGTCCAGAACGACCCGTCCGCTGGGCGCCGCCCGGCCGAAGATATGATCAATCGGCTGGCCCAGGCCCTGAATTGCAGGCGTCAGGCCCAGAGCGTCGAGCACCGCCAGTCCTGTAGGTTGGAGCATGAAACCGGCCCCGACCGGCTGGGCCGTGTCGAACCGCTCGAAAACCACGACCCGGCGCCCCTGCCGCGCCAGCATCAAGGCGACGGCCAGACCTGTAGGGCCCGCGCCGGCGACGGCGATGTCCCTGATCGCGGTCAAGTCGGCGTCAACTCGCGGCCGGGACCAGCTCGATCAGATCCAGGTTCGATTCGTACTGGGGCCAGGGCAGGACCAGTCGCCAGCGAGCGTCGCCGACCCGTTCCAGCACGGCGACCAGATCGCGCTCGGGGTTGCGACCGTAGGAGTTGGCGGCCGGTTCCTGGGCCAGGGCCATGGAGCCGAGCAACAGCATGTGGCGGTCGTTCTCGGGGAAGAGCAGGCCCGAGGGGCGTTGCGAGCCGGTCAATTTGCTGAACTTCAGCCCGCGCGGGGTCTGTTCGATGCGGCAGGCGAACCAGCCGTAGACGACATAGCCGAGCCCCTCCTCGCCGCCCTGGGAGCCCAGTTTGACGGTGCGGCAGCGATAGTTTCCGGGGGGCGGGGCGACATCAGCGCGACCAGCGCCGGGATCGATCAGGGCGCCGAGACTGTCCAGATCGCCCGAACCGCGTTGGCGACGGGCCTGTTGCAAGGCCAGGGTCCAGGCGGCGTCGCGCCGCTGGTAACGGTCGCGATCCGCGGCCGTGATGACGCCGCGCCAGTCCATCAGGACGGCGCCGGAACCGCCGCCAGGCGCGGATGGGGGCGGGGGCGGTGGAGGCGGCGGTGGTGCGGAAGCGCAGGCCGCGACCGCAAGAGCCGTCGTCAGAACGACGGTCGTGGCGATGGCGCGAAGTCCGGCGAACCTCGAAGAGCGAGACTGTGAGCTTTGACGCATCAAGGCTTCCCTTAAGGCTTGTCGAGGCCCCGCCTGTCGGCGAGGTCGCCCCTTTTAGGCGCCGTATGGACCGCCGCCGTCAAGGCCGTTCGTGCGCCGCCCGGCCAGGAAGGGCCGGGGGCGCGGCAGGTCAGCCTTCGCTGTCGGCGACCTCGGCCTTGCGGCGCGGGGCGCGGCGACGCGGCGCGGTTTCCGCGTCCTCGGCGACGTCGGCGGACACCGGGGCCGCAGGGACGGACGACCGGGTCAGGAAGCCCGGCAGAGCCGTCGGAGCCTCGTCATCGGCGACGGCTGCGACAGCCGGACGGCGCGACCGGCGGGCGGGCCGCTCATCCGCCGTCGGCGACTCGACGGGCGCCTCGAACGTGGGCTCGGCGGCCGGCGCGGCCTCGGCTTGCACCTCCGCCCCTTCGTCCGAACCGGGGTTTTCCTGGTTGTCGAAGCGGCGATTGCGCTCCTCGCGGCGACGCTCCCAGCGTTCGCGACGGCTCTCGCGGCGACCGCCGCCCTCGCCGTCGGCGCGGGCCTCGCCGTCTTCACGCGGCTCGCGGGGTTCGCGGGGTTCGCGAGGCGGCTGGGCGTCGCGGTTCTGGTCGCGGTCACGATCACGATCACGATCACGATCACGATCACGAGTTTGGGCCTGATCGCGATCACGGTCGCGATTCTGGTCACGGTCACGGTTGAAATCGCGGTCACGGTTCTGGTCGCGATCGTTACGCTCGCGGTTAGGGTTCTGCTCGCGTTCGGCGGCTTCCAGGGCCTGACGGTCCGCGGCCTGCTGGGCGGCGACGAAGGCGGCGGCCTGGGCGCCGGATTCGTCCTCAAAATCGATGTCGAAGCCCTGGTTCGACTGTTCGCGCGCGGCGATGTCCGAGAAGGACCGCTGCGGCTGAAGCGCGCGCAGGACGCGGTAATAATGTTCGGCGTGCTGCTGATAGTTTTCGGCAAGCACCCGGTCGCCGCCGGACGAGGCGTCACGGGCCAGCTGCTGGTAGCGCTCATAGACGGTCTGAGCGTTGCCACGGACCTTGATGTTCTCGGGGCCTTGCGAGTCCCACGAACGATTCGGATTGGCGCTGTTGGCGTTTGAGGCGCCCGCCTTGTTCCGATTGCGTCCGCGCTGACGCTTCATGCCCTTGAAATCTCTCATTCGCGCTACCGTGTGCAGGGAGGAGCCCAGGCCGTTGGCCGGTTCCGTCCGTTTCGTGGTTCCGTTTCGCTCGGGGCCGATCCCCGATTGTCGAACTGTCGGAATGCCTTGTCGCCCGCATGGTGCGCCGGTCCTTTCGGGACCGACCGTCATGATCGGCTCAAGCCGCGAACAGCCGGGTGTAGGCCCGTAAAGCTGCGTTTGAGTGGGAGACGAGCGAGACTTAGCCTGTGCGACGGTGCTTTCCAAGGGGTTTTCGTCAAAGCGCCCCCCGTTCGTCACTGCCCCGCTTTGCCGAAGCCGCTCGCCTGGGCTAGGCATGGGCTTTGAGACGACGGTGGGGCTTTTTCATGCGGGTTCTGGTTCTGGGCGGCGACGGCTTCTGCGGCTGGCCGACGGCCCTGCATCTGTCGGCCAATGGCTGGGACGTGACGATCGTCGACAACCTGAGCCGCCGGAACATCGACAACGAGCTGGAAGTCCAGTCGCTGACGCCGATCCGCACCATGGGCGAGCGGATCAAGGCGTGGAAAGACGTCTCGGGCCGCGACATCGGCTTCGTCAACATGACGGTCGGCAAGGAGTTCGACCGTCTGGTCGCCCTGATCCGCGACCTGGCGCCCGACAGCGTCGTGCATTTCGCCGAACAGCGGGCGGCCCCCTATTCGATGAAGTCGGCGCGGCACAAGCTGTACACGGTCGACAACAACATCAACGCCACCAACCATCTGCTGGCGGCCATCGTCGAGAGCGGGCTGGACGTGCATCTGGCCCACCTGGGGACCATGGGGGTCTATGGCTACGGCACCGCCGGCCTGCGCATCCCCGAGGGCTATCTGAAGGTGACGGTGGACACCGACCACGGTCCAGCCGAACAGGAAATCCTGTTCCCGCCGAACCCCGGCAGCATCTATCATATGACCAAGACGCAGGACGCCCTGCTGTTCCAGTTCTACGCCCGAAACGACAGTCTGCGGATCACCGACCTGCACCAGGGCATTGTCTGGGGGGCCCAGACCACAGAGACCCGGCTGGACGAGCGGCTGATCAACCGGTTCGACTATGACGGCGATTACGGCACGGTGCTGAACCGGTTCCTGATGCAGGCGGCGGTCGGCTATCCCTTGACCGTGCACGGATCGGGCGGCCAGACGCGGGCCTTCATCCATATTCAGGACACGGTGCGCTGCGTCGAACTGGCGCTGAAAAACCCGCCCAAGCGCGGCGAACGGGTCAAGATCCTGAACCAGATGACCGAGAGCCGGCGCGTGCGCGACCTGGCCCGGATGGTCGCCGACATGACCGGCGCCGAGATCCACAACGTCCCCAATCCGCGCCAGGAGGCGGACGAGAATGATCTGGTGGTGGCCAACGACCAGTTCCGCGAACTGGGGCTGAAGCCGATCACCCTGGCGGAAGGGCTGATGCAGGATGTGACCGACATCGCCCGCCGCTACGCCGACCGAGCCGACCTGAGCCGGGTGCCGTGCGTCTCCGCCTGGAACCACCGCCGGGCCGAGGCGCTGGAAAAGGAAGCGCGGCCTTATGCGCCGGGCGCACCCTCCAAAATCCTGACTGCCTGAACCCTCCATGCCTGAAGCCCCTTCCCTGTCCCTGCTGGTCTTCGGCGGAGGCTATCTGGGTCGAGCTGCGGCCCTGGAGGCGATCCGGCGCGGCGGCCGGGCGGCGGCGACATCCCGCGATCCGGAACGACGGAGCGCGCTTACGGCCGAGGGGATCACCGCGATCGATCCGGCCGACACACAGTCGCTGAAGGCCGCGCTGGAAGCCGCGACGGCGGTGCTGGTGACGGCGGCGCCCGACGCCCACGGCTGTCCCGGCCTGCGCGCCCTGGCGCCGGTGGCGTCACAGGCCTGGCCGGACTGGATCGGCTATGTCTCGTCGACCAGCGTCTATGGCGACCGGGCGGGCGGCTGGGTGTTCGAGGACGGACCGCTGAACGCCGCCAGTCTGGAAGGCGCAAGGCGCGTGCGGGCCGAGCGCGACTGGATGGACGGGGCGCAGGGGATGGGGCTGACGGTGCAGATCTTCCGTCTGCCCGGATTCTATGGGCCGGGGCGCAGCGTCGTGGACCGCTTGCGGGACGGGACCGCCAAACTGGTGAAGAAGCCGGGTCAGGTGTTCAACCGCATCCATCTGGACGACGTGGTCTCGGCCCTGTTCGCCTCGATGGACCGGCCGCGACCCGGCGCCGCCTATAATCTGACCGACGACGCCCCCTCGCCGGCCGATGTGGTGACGGCCTGGGCCGCTGACCGAATGGGTCTGCCCCGCCCGCCCGAGGTTGACTGGACCGACGACAGCGTCAGCGAGGCCATGCGGCGGTTCTATCTGGACTCCAAACGGGTCTCCAACGCCCTAGCCAAGGCGGAGCTGGGCTGGCGGCCCGTCTATCCGACCTGGCGCGAGGGACTGGCGGCGCTGATCGAGGCGCCGCCGCCCTTGAAGTTAGCCGGCTAGGCCCGCCTCAGGCCTTTTCGAACAGCTTGTTCCAACGGCGTTTGTCCCGGGCCTTCCAGGCGCCGCGGTGATAGGCGTCCGAGCCGATCAGGGGCACGACGGTGGTGGCCTCAGCGAAGACCATCTGTTCGTGGGTGGTCTGGACCTTGCCCCAGGAGGCGGCTTCCTTCAGCGTCGAGGACGAGCAGGCGCCGTCGCGGACGTCGGCGACGGTGATCTGGACCGCATAACGGTGCATCTCGGCCTCGACGCCCAGGATTTCGGCGCAGACGACGGTGTCCTGAGCGAAGTTCTTGGGCACGCCGCCGCCGACCATGAACAGGCCGGTGACGCCGGCGGCGATCTTGATGTCAGTCAGTTCGCGGAAGTCGGCGATGGCGTCCAGCATCAGATAGGCCTGGCCGGCGGCCGCACGTTCCTTCTGGTGCTTGACCAGGCCGAAGCCGGCGGAGCTATCGACGAAGGCCGGGCAGAAGATCGGCACGCCCTCTTCATAGGCGGTCTGGATCAGTGAGCCGGGTTTCTTGGCGTTGCCCTCGCTCAGCCACCTGCCCATTTCCCAGATGAACTCGCGGCTGGAATAGCCGCGCGGCTCCAGCCGGTTGGCGATCTCCAGGATGGTGTGATCGCAGGCCTGAAGCTCTTCCTCATCGATATAGGTGTCGTAGATCCGGTCGATGTAGTTTTCGCGCAGGACGTTGTCGTCCACCTCGCCGGCGGCCTGATAGTGTTTGAAGCCCAGGGCCTCAAAGAAATCCATGTCCACGATCGAGGCGCCGGTGGCGACGACGGCGTCGACCATGCCGAACTTCACCATGTCGCGGTAGACGTGCATGCAGCCGCCGGCCGAGGTCGAACCGGCCAGGATCAGCCAGGGCGAGCAGTCCTTGTCTTCGATAGCCATGGAGAAGATGTCGGCGGCGCGGGCGGTGTCGCGCGACGAGAAGGACATCTTGCGCATAGAGTCGATGATCGGGCGCGCGTCGAAGCTGGTGATGTCGACGTGCTCAACGACATTCTGCAGCAACTGGGCCTTGGTGTTGACCTGGACGGGTGCGTTCATTTCGGAGGTTTCCCTTTGATTTGAGCGCCCGTCGAACAAGCAGACATGCCGGGACGGAGCGACCGACAGGACCGATAGACTCCCAGGCTCAAGCCGTCACCCTCGGACTTGATCCGAGGATCGGACACGCCGCCGCGAACGTCCCCCGAGGGAGTCGCGGCGGCCCGATCCTCGGGTCGAGCCCGAGGATGACGAAGAGGGTTAGAGCGACCTACTTCCGGCGCGACTTGCGTTGACCCGCCTTACCTTTCGGGCGTGACAGACGCACGATCTTGCGGGCGTTCTCTTCCGCCGTGGTGCGCACGGTGGGGATGGAGCGCGGGGCCAGGCCGTAGAGGGAGGCCATCGGGGCGTCCTCGACCGCAGCGATGTCGTGTTCGCCATAGCCGTTGAAGCCCGTGGTCATGGCGACGCCATAGGCGCCGAGCATGCCGATCTCGATGAAGTCGCCCTCGCGGATGTCGGCCGGCAGCCAGAACGGACCCGGCATATGGTCGATGGAATCGCAGGTCGGGCCGTAGAACTGGAAGGCCTTAAGATCGCCTGACGCCTCGCCGTCCCGAACCAGCTTGGTCGGGAAGGGCCAGCGCGAGTGGGTCGCGTCGAACAGCGAGCCGTACGAGCCGTCGTTCAGATACAGGGCGTCGCCCTTGCGCAGGTCCACGCGGGCCAGGATCGACGAGGACTCGGCGACCAGGGCCCGGCCGGGCTCACACCACAGCTCAGTCGTTTCCGACACCGGCATCTCGTTGAAACCGCGATGGATGGCGTCGGCGTACTCGCTCATGTCCGGCGGGACCATGCCCGGATAGACCGAGGGGAAGCCGCCGCCGACATCGACGATGTCGACGATGACGCCTGCACGGCTGATCGATCGGCCGACCTGAGCCATGGCGGCCTGGTAGGCGGTCGGACGCATGCACTGGCTGCCGACGTGGAAGCTGACGCCCATCAGACCGTCTTTGACCGCCTGGCGCGTTTCCATCAGCAGGGCCGGAGCCTGATCCGACGAGACGCCGAACTTGCCCGAAAGCGTATAGGCGGCGCCGTCGGCCGAGACGGCCATGCGTACGATCAGATTCAGATCGTCCGCGCCGCCGGTGGCGTCGAGGATCTTGTTCAGCTCATCGACACAGTCGAGCGAGAAGGTGCGAACGCCATGTTCGAAATAGGCCTTGGTGATCGCAGACCGGCTTTTGACCGGGTGCATGAAGGCCAGGCGAACGTCATGGCTGACCGAGCGGACCAGCTCGATCTCGGCGATGGACGCCACGTCGAAACCGCGAACCCCAGCCTCGATAAGGGTCTCGACGACCCAACGCGACGGGTTCGCCTTCACGGCATAGAAGACGTCGGCCTTTAGATTATCCTGGAACCAGCGCGCCGCTACGGATACCGAACGCGGTCGCACGAGGGCGACGGGACGTTCAGGGGACCGCTCACGGACCAGGTCCAGGGGAAGCTGATACGTGCGCAATTCACGTAACCCCCTGCTAATTGTGAAACCCAGACCGGCGTTAGCAGCGCTTAACGGTTAGACCACGGGGTCCGCCGGAAGCCGCGATATGGGGGCATCGAACTGTCATGTAAAGGGGTTTTTTCGTGGCGGGGCCTGGGTCGCCCCCCCGTGCCAAGCGCCGCACTGGACGAGATTGCGCCTGCCGTGCGATTAAGACTTGCCCAAACGCCCCTATCGCGTCATGCGGCGCCCGTTCGCCACAGCCTCCCAGCGAGTTCATGAGTTCATCCGCAGCCGCCGTCGCCCCCGGCCTAGTCCTGGCGCGTGACGTGTCGAAGACCTTCGGATCGAGAAAGGCGCTGGACGGCGTCTCGATTTCCGTCGCCTCGGGCGAGATGGTCGCCCTGATCGGCCCATCGGGATCCGGCAAGTCCACGCTTCTGCGCTCCATCACCGGGCTTCAGTCGATCGACCCCGGCCAGGGGACGATCAGCGTCTTCGGCGAGACGGTTCAGAAGGACGGCCGCGTCACCGGCGCCGTGCGCAAGGCGCGTGGCAAGCTGGGCATGATCTTCCAGCAGTTCAATCTGGTCGGGCGCCTGAGCCTGTTCGCCAATGTCATGCTGGGCGCCCTGGGGCGTCTGCCCGCCTGGCAAGGCCTGCTGGGCCTATGGCCCCAGGCCGACAAGGACCGGGCCATGGCCGCCCTGCACCGGGTGGGGGTCAGCGATTACGCCGGCCAGCGCGCCAATACGCTTTCGGGCGGCCAGCAGCAGCGCGGCGCCATCGCCCGCGCAATTGTCCAGGGCGCCAAGGCCATCCTGGCCGACGAGCCGGTCGCCTCGCTGGACCCGGTGTCGGCCCGCAAGGTGATGGAACTGCTGGTCGAACTGAACAAGCGCGACGGCATGGGGGTGATCGTCACCCTTCACCAGGTCGACTACGCTATCCGCTACTGTGACCGCGTCATCGCGTTGCAGGGCGGCAAGATTGTCTATGACGGTCCCGCCACGGGCCTGGATCACCAGCGCCTGATCGATATCTACGGTCCCGAATTCGAGGACGCGTTCTGGGAGACCAAGGCATGAGCCCGTCCCGCACCCCTATGGCCCGCACATCCCTTTCCCGCCGTCTGTTCGCAGCCGCCGGCGCCGCCGTCCTGCTGCTGGGCGTCGCCTCGTGCGGCGGCGGCGATGACAAACAGGCCGCCGGAGCCATGCCGTCGGAGCTGACCTTCTCGATCCTGTCGGCGGAAGGCCAGGCGTCGTCCGGGCCGCTGTGGCAGCCGTTGCTGGACGACATGTCCAAGGCCGTCGGCGTGCCGGTGAAGCCCTTCTTCGCGGGCAACTATAATGTCCTGATCGAGGCCATGCGGTTCAACCAGACCCAGGTGGCCTGGTTCTCGGCCAAGCCCGCGCTGGAAGCCGTCGATCGTGCCCAAGGCGAGGTCATCGCCCGCATCGTCGATCCGGAAGGCCGCGACAGCTACACCTCGACCCTGGTCGTGCGTAAGGGCTCGGGCATCACGCTGGACAAGGTGCTGGCCTGCGGCAAGCAGTACGACTTCGGCATCGGCGACGCCCAATCGACCTCGGGCACCCTGGCCCCACTGACCTTCCTGTTCAATCCGCGCGGCATTGTGCCGAACCAGTGTTTCAAGACCGTGCGCTCGGCCAGCCACCAGGCCAACGCCTTCGCCGTGGCGACAGGCGTGGTCGATATCGCCACCTCGAACTCGGTCAACACCGTCTTCATGCGTCGCGAGAATCCGCAGTTGGCCTCACAGATCGAAGACATCTGGGTGTCGCCGCCGATCCCGGAATCCGGCATCGTCATCCGCGAGGATCTGGACCCGGCGCTGAAAGAAAAGCTGCGCAGCTTCTTCCTGACCTACGGCCAGGGCCAGGGCCCCGAAGCCGACCGCCAGCGCCAGGTGCTGGCCGGGCTGAATTATTCGATGTTCCGCGCCGCAGACGATTCCTATCTGGACCCCGTGCGCGAAATGGTCGCCGACCAGAAGCTGAGTGAAGCAAAGGCCAAGAACGACCAGGCCGGCGTCGCCGCCGCCGAACGCGATCTGGCCGCCCTGCGCGCCAAGCGTGAGGTCCAGCCTTGACCGACGTCACCGCAGATATGGCGGCCCGGGGCGGCGTCGCCCCGACTGCGATCCCCGCAGCGCCGACCAAGTCCCTGTCCGCGACCCTGTTCGACCTCCTGCTGTGGGGCGGTCTGGCGATCATCCTGATCGCCAGCTTCGGCAAGGTGGACATGCAGAATTTCGGCCGGCTGTTCTCAGGCTCGTCGAACATCTCGACCTATGGGGCGGATCTGCTGCGGCCCGACTGGGCGGCCATTTTCCCGCCCGGTGACTTCTGGACCTCCTTCACCCACATCTTCACTCAGCCGACGACCAGTCTGGCCGGCCAGATGTGGCTGACGGTGCAGATCGCTCTGTGGGGCACCTTCCTGGCCGTCTTTTTGGCCCTGCCGCTCAGCCTGATGGCGTCGCGCAACATCGCGCCGGGCTGGATGGTGTTTATCGTACGCCGGGTCATGGACCTGTTGCGGTCAATCCCCGACCTGGTCATCGCCACCCTGTTCATCGTCGCCGTGGGCCTGGGCCCGCTGGCGGGGGTTCTGGCCCTGGCGCTGAACACCGGCGGCGTCCTGGCCAAGCTGTTCTCGGAAGCGGTCGAGTCGATCGACAAGGGACCGGTCGAGGGCGTGCGCGCCACCGGCGCCGGCAAGCTGCATGAGATCGTCTGGGGCGTCTTCCCTCAGGTCGCCCCGCTGTGGACCTCGTTCGCCCTGTACCGGTTCGAGTCCAACAGCCGGGCGGCCACAGTGCTGGGCCTGATCGGCGCGGGCGGCATCGGCCAGACCCTGTTCGAAAGCATCCAGGCCTTCGACTATAGCCGCGTCGCCGCCATCGCCATCGTCATCGTGGTCGCCGTGACCCTGATCGACACCCTGTCGCAGGTCATGCGCAAGCGCCTGTTGTAACGGTCGGCGACTTTCGCCGCACCCATCGCGACGCCGGAAAAACCTTCACAATCCTCTGGTCTAACCGTCGCGAAAACGATGCTCAGGGAGAGCGAAGAATGATCCGCGCACTGAAACTGGCGACGGCGACCGCCGCGCTTCTGGCTCTCGCCGCCTGCGGCGACGGCGGTTCCGGCGGCGGATCCTCGGGCGCCCGCTCCGGCGTCTGGGCCGCCGGTTCGTCGACGGTCTTCCCCTTTGCGACGCGTGTGGCCGAGAATTTCGCCCGCACCTCGGGCGGCGCCGCGCCGCGGGTCGAGTCCCTGGGCACCGGCGGCGGCATCCAGGCCTTCTGCCAGGGCGTCGGCCCGACGACCCCGGATATCGCCAACGCCTCGCGTCAGATGAAGGCGTCTGAGTTCGACCTGTGCGCCAAGAACGGCGTGACCGACATCGTCGAGATCAAGATCGGTTTCGACGGCATCGTCATCGCCACGGCGCGCAACGGCAACAGCTTCAACTTCGAACTGAACGACATCTACGAGGGTCTGGCCAAGGAAGTTCCGGGCCCTGACGGTCAGTTCATCGCCAACTCGGCCAAGACCTGGAACCAGGTCAACGCCGGCCTGCCGAACCAACGGATTCAGGTCTATGGCCCGCCGCCCACCTCGGGCACGCGCGACGCCTTCCTGGAACTGGGCATGACGCCGGGCGCCAAGCTGGTTCCCGCCACCGCCGCCGTGGAAAAGGCCGACAAGGACCGGTTCGAAGCCCTGGCCCATACCCTGCGTGAAGACGGCGCCTGGATCGACTCGGGCGAGAACGACAACGCCATCGTCCAGACCCTGACCCGCACCCCCGGCTCGCTGGGCGTGTTCGGCTATTCCTTCCTGGAACAGAACCTGGATACGGTGAAGCCCGAGACCATCGACGGCGTCACGCCCAATGCCGACACCATCGCCAGCGGCGAATACCCCCTGTCGCGCAGCCTCTATATCTACGTGAAGAAGGCCCATGTCGGCGTGATCCCTGGGCTTCAGCAGTTCGTGCAGGAGTTTCTGTCAGAAGGTTCGGCCGGCAAGGGCGGCTATCTGGCCGACCGCGGCCTGATCCCGCTGCCGGAAGATCAGCTGGTCGCCCAGCGCGCCGCAGCAGCGGCCATGACGTCGATGCAACGGCCCGCCAAGTAACAGCGCTCTTTCCGAAAGCATCCCGCCCCTTTCCACGGCCGATCCGTCGGCTATGATGGGGGCGGGATAGCAATCAGGAACATTACATGACCTCTCAGCCCGCGCGCCTGCGCAAGGCCGTGCTGCCGGTCGCCGGCCTCGGCACCCGTGTCCTCCCCGGCACGAAGACCACGCCGAAGGAACTGCTGAACGTCGTCGATCGGCCGATCCTTTCGTATATCGTCGAAGAGGCCCGCGAGGCCGGGATCGAGCATATCGTCTTCGTCACCGGCCGCTCCAAAGGCGCGATCGAGGACTATTTCGATCACCAGATCGAGCTGGAAAGCCAGCTGGAAGCCAAGGGCAAGACCGAGATCCTCGACCAACTGCGGGCCGAACTGCCGGCGCCGGGCGAAATGAGCTTCACCCGCCAGATGTCGCCCAAGGGCCTGGGCCACGCCGTCTGGTGCGCCCGCGACATCATCGGCCGTGAACCCTTCGCCGTCCTGCTGCCCGACGTCATCGTCGACAGCCGGCCCGGCGCGCTGAAGCAGCTGATCGACGCCTACCACGAGGTCGGCGGCAATCTGATCGGTGTCGAGGCCGTGCCCGAGAGCGAGACCCACAAATACGGCATCGTCGATCCGGCCAGCCGCGAGGGCCGTCGCATCACCATGAAGGGCATGATCGAAAAGCCGGCCAAGGGCACGGCGCCGTCCAACCTGTCGATCTCGGGCCGCTATATCCTGCAGCCGGAAATCTTCGACCTGTTGGCGACCCAGGAACGCGGCGCCGGCAACGAGATCCAGCTGACCGACGCCATGGCCCGCCTGATGGCCGACCAGTTGTTCACCGCCGTCGAATACGAGGGCGTGACCCACGACTGCGGCGACAAGATCGGCCTGCTGAAAGCCAATGTCGCCCTGGCCCTGAAACGCCCCGACCTGGGCGAGGCCGCCCGCGCGGCGGTGATGGCCCTGCTCTGACGCAAGGGAAGGCCACAGGGGTTCCGGTTCGCGCCCGCCCCTGCTAACCCTCCGCGCAAATCATCAGGAGACGAACCATGGCCACTTCCGAAGGCTGGGACATGCCGACCGGCGACCTCATGAAGGGCAAGAAGGGCCTGATCATGGGCGTGGCCAATTCCAGCTCCATCGCCTGGGGCATCGCCTCGCAACTGGCGGCCCAGGGCGCGGAACTGGCCTTCACCTATCTGGGCGAGAGCCTGGAGCGCCGCGTGCGCCCGCTGGCCGAGAGCGTCGGCGCCAAGCTGCTGATCCAGGCCGACGTCACCGACGACGCGTCCATGGACGCCGCCTTCGCCGAGCTGGAAAAGACCTTCGGCACGATCGACTTCGTCGTCCACTCGGTGGCCTTCGCCAACAAGGACGAGCTGAAGGGCTCGTTCGTCGACAACACCACGCGCGACAGCTTCCTGCTGGCCATGAACATCTCGGCCTTCAGCTTCGTGGACGTGTCCAAGCGCGCCGCCAAGCTGATGCCGAACGGCGGCAGCCTGATCACCCTGACCTATCTGGGATCCGAGCGGGTCATTCCGAACTACAACACCATGGGCGTGGCCAAGGCGGCGCTGGAGGCGGCGACCCGCTATATCGCCCGCGACCTGGGGCCCAAGAACATCCGCGTCAACGCCATCTCGGCCGGGGCCATGCGCACCCTGTCGCTGGCCGGCATCTCGGGCGGGCGCGGCCTGCACTCCAAGAGCGCCCAGTTCTCGCTGATCAAGGAAGAGACCTCGATGGAAGGCGTCGCCGGCGCCGCCCTGTGGCTGTGCTCGGACCTGGGCCGCTCGACCACGGGCGAGGTCGTCCACGTCGACGCGGGCTTCCACGCCGTGGGCCTGCCGGACGACATGGAGAGCTGATCCCGCTCTTCCGCCCTTTACGGCGACGGTTTAAGGCCGGGGCATGACTGCCCCGGCCTTTTCCATGCGCGGCCCGCCCGCCTCCGCCTTTTCATCCGCCGCCGTCGCCACAGTGATCGGGTTCGGCGGCACGGTGGCCCTGGTGGTGCAGGCGGGACAGGCCCTGGGCGCGGACGCGAGCCAGATCGGCTCCATGGTCACCGCGCTTTGCCTGGCCATCGGCATTCCCGGCGCCCTGTTGAGCTGGCGGTTGAAGATTCCCGTGGTCCTGGCCTGGTCCACGCCGGGCGCAGCCCTGCTGGCCGCATCAACCCTGGGGCTGTCGTGGCAGACGGCGGTCGGCGCCTTCGTCTTTTCCGCTGTCCTGATGATCCTGACCGGGCTGATCCCGGCGCTGGGGCGGCTGGCGGGGCGAATCCCGTCAGCCATCGCCTCGGCCATGCTGGCGGGGGTGCTGCTGCCCTTCGTGCTGCGACTGTTCAAGGTCGTGCCGGACGAGACGGTGCTGACCCTGGGCCTGATTGCGGTCTTTCTGGTCTTCCGGCGACTCTGGCCGACCTGGGCCCTGCCCGCCGTGCTGGCGGCGGCCTTTGCGGTGCTGGCGCTAGGAGGGCAGTTGGCCCTGCCTGCCGGGACAGGCCTGTTCGGCCATCTCCAGCCTGTGGCGCCCGTGTTCGACTGGAAGGCGTCGATCAGCCTGGGCTTTCCATTATTCCTGGTGACGCTGGCGGCGCAGAACCTGCCGGGACTGGTGGTGCTTCAGAGCGCCGGCTATCCGCCGCCGGCCAACCGGTTGATCCTATCGACCGGGATCGCCAGCCTGATCGCCGCACCCTTTGGAGCCCACGGGGTCAATCTGGCCGCCATCACGGCGGCGATCTGCACCGGACCCGACGCCCATCCGGATGCGGGCCGGCGCTGGATCGTGGGCGTCATCTATGGCGGCTTCTATCTGATCACAGCCCTGTTCGCCGCGCCGCTGGCGGGCCTGTTCAGCGCCATGCCCCCGGCCGTGCTGGCGGCCGTGACGGGCCTGGCGCTGATCGCGCCCCTGACCGGCGCCTTGCAGAGCCTGACGGCCGAGGCGCCGTCGCGCGAGGCCGCCGTCCTGACCTTCGCGGCGACGGCCTCTGGACTGGCCCTGTTTGGGGTGGGATCCGCCTTCTGGGGGCTGGTCGTAGGGTTCGCGGCCCTGGGTGCGAGCCGCTTCCTCCGCCGAGCCTAGAGCATGGCTCGCTTTGACGGAATCGGGATTCCCAAGTTTGCGGTGATCTGATTCAACGTTCGTGCTGGATGGGAGGCCAGCCCGGATGACGGCTCCTTATTCGATGGATCTTCGTGAGCGAGCGTTGGCGCGTAAGGCGGAGGGCGAGACACACCGGGAGATCGCGGCGGCGCTTCGGATCAGTCCGTCTTGCGTGTCCAAGTGGACGAAGCGAGTTGGAGAGACAGGTTCGGTGGCGCCGGGCCAGGTCGGCGGCCACAAGCCTCGCACGCTGTCAGGAGACTGCGCCGAATGGCTGCGCACCCGCATCGCCTCAGGGCCGTTCACGCTCAGAGGACTGACGGCCGAACTTGCCGCGCGCGGGATCAAGACCGGCCCTCGAGCGGTGTGGGTGTTCGTGCACGCTGAAGGACTGAGCTTCAAAAAAAACACTGCTGCCTGAGGAGCAGGCCCGGCCTGACGTCGCGCGCCGCCGCGCACGCTGGAAGGCGCATCAGGGGCGGATCGACCCGTCGCGACTGGTGTTCCTGGACGAGACCTGGGTCAAGACCAACATGGCGCCCTTGCGCGGCTGGGGGCCGAGGGGGCGACGCTTGAAGGGCCACTCGCCCTTCGGTCACTGGAAAACCCTGACCTTCATCGCCGCCCTGCGCCATGACCGGATCGACGCGCCCTGGGTTATCGATGGTCCGATCAACGGCGCGATCTTCCTCGTCTACATCGAGAAAATACTGGCGCCGACCCTGTCGCCTGGCGACGTCGTCGTCCTCGACAACCTCGGCAGTCACAAGGGCAAGGCCGCCCGCGCCGCTGTCAGGGCCAAAGGCGCACACATGATCTTCCTGCCCCCTTACTCCCCCGACCTGAACCCCATCGAACAGGTCTTCGCCAAGCTCAAACACCTCATGCGCAACGCCCAGCCCAGAACCATTGAAGCCACGTGGCGAAAGGCCGGAGAGATCATCAACCTCTTCAGCCCCGCCGAATGTGCGAACTACCTCGTCAACTCAGGATACGGTTCCGTGTGAAGGAATCACGCTCTAGTCCCGCGCCGGGATGTTCAGGCCGCGCTGCACGGCCGGACGGGCCAGGCCGCGCTCCAGCCAGGCGGCGACGCGCGGGAAGTCCTTGAAGCCGACGATCTCGCCCGCGTCGTAGAATCCGATCAGATTGCGGACCCAGCCCAGGGTGGCGACGTCGGCGATGGAGTAATCTCCGACGATCCAGTCCCGGCCTTCCAATCGGGTTTCCAGCACGCCCAGCAGGCGGCGGCTTTCGGCGACGTAGCGGTCACGCGGACGCTTGTCCTCATAGTCCTTGCCGGCGAACTTGTGGAAGAAGCCCAGCTGGCCGAACATCGGGCCGATCGCGCCCATCTGGAACATGACCCACTGGATCGTCTCGTAGCGGGTCGCGGGATCGGCGGAGAGCAGTTGGCCGGTCTTCTCCGCCAGATAGATCAGGATGGCGCCGGATTCGAACAGGGCCAGCGGCTGTCCGCCGGGACCGTTCGGATCCAGGATCGCCGGGATCTTGCCGTTGGGGTTCAGCGACAGATATTCCGGCCCCCAAGTCTCATTGGCCATGATGTCGATCAGGTGCGGCTCATAGGCCAGGCCGATCTCCTCCAGCATGATGGAGACCTTCACGCCATTGGGCGTCGGCAGCGAGTAGAGCTGGAGCCGGTCGGGGTGAGCCGCGGGCCAGCGCCGGGTGATCGGGAAGGCGGACAGGTCGGTCATGGCTGAGTCTCGGTTGCGATAGGCCTATGTCGGAGCCGTCCGCTTGATCCGCAACACCCACAGGGGCGGTGTCCGAAATTCAGTCCGGCTCGCGCTCGCCCACCTCGGTCGGGGGCACGGCCAGCAGCCAGCCGTCGGCCAGGTGCAGTTCGGGCGTCGCTTCCTTGGTGAAGGGCAGGTACCAGGTGGGGTCGCCGGTGGCGGGGGCGATTTCCAGCATGTCGTCGGCGCCGAAGTTCTGAACGGACTTGACCCTGCCCATGATCCCGCCTGCCGTGTCGCGGACCTCTACGCCCAACAGGTCGGCGAGATAGAATTCGTCCTCGTCCGGCTCAGGGAAACGGTCGCGGGGGACGTGGAGTTTCAGACCGCGCAAGGCGTCGGCTTCCTCTTTCGTCGCGATCTCCTTGGCCCGGCCTACGATGCCGTTCTTGTCGGGGCGGGTTGCGGTCAGGGTCAGGGCGACCGTGCCGTCGGCGCGCAGCAGCGGGCCATAGGCGGTCAGGGCTAGAGGATCGGCGGTGAAGGCGGTCACCCGCACCTCGCCCCGTACCCCGAAACCGCCGCCGATCTGGCCGACGAGGATAAGTCTGCTGTCCGTGGTCATGATCGTCCTTAGCGCATGAAAAAGGCGGCGTCGAAGGACGCCGCCTTGATCGTGTCTAGACCGAAGAGCTTAGGCTTCGGTCTTTTCTTCAGCGGCTTCTTCAGCAGCGGGGGCCTCTTCAGCAGCGGCTTCAGCAGCGGGCGCTTCTTCAGCCGGAGCTTCTTCAGCAACCGGAGCCGGAGCAGCGGCGGCGGCCGCAGCTTCTTCCTTGGCGCGGGCGGCGGCTTCAGCGGCCTCGACCTTGGCGGCGGCTTCGGCTTCCAGGCGGTCGGCTTCGCGCTGGGCGCGTTCAGCGGCGCGCTCTTGCGCCTTCTTGCCGGGCTGGGCCTTGTTCGGGTTGTTGGACTGGGTCCACTTGACCTTCTGGCCCAGGGTCTCGTCCTGCGACAGGAAACGGGCGACGCGGTCGGTCGGCTGGGCGCCCTTGCCGAGCCATTCGGCGATACGCTCGACCTTCAGGGCGACGCGCGGGGTGGCGCCGTCCTTAGGCAGCATCGGGTTGTAGCTGCCGACCTTCTCGATGAACTTGCCGTCGCGGGGCGAGTGCGAGTCAGCGATGACGATGTGGTAGTAGGGGCGCTTCTTGGCGCCGCCGCGGGCCAGACGAATCTTCAGCATTTTCAGTCTCTTTCTAGGAAGTCGTTATTTCTTGGGAGGGAAGCCCGGAAGGCCCGGCAGGCCCCCCGGAAGTTGTCCGCCGCCCCCGAGGGGGTTTCCAAGGCCCGCAAGGCGGTCCTGAATGGCTTTCAGTTCGTCGGCGCTGGGTTCCGGCGTCTTGCCGCCGCCCAGGGCCTTCAATCGGTTCAGATCGGGGCCGCCGCCCATGCCCGGCATGCCGGGAATGCCGCCGCCGCCGCCGAGGCCGCCCAGCATGGCGGCCATCTGCTGCATCTTCTTGGGGCCGCCGCGCGCCATCTGTTTGACCACGTCGGCCATCTGGCGGTGCTGTTTCAGAACCCGGTTCACGTCCTGCACATCCACGCCGGCGCCGGCGGCGATGCGCTTCTTGCGGCTGGCGTTCAGCAGGTCGGGCTTCTTGCGCTCGGCCTTGGTCATCGAGGAGATGATGGCTTCCTGGCGCAGGATCATGCGGTCGTCGACGCCGCTCTCGGCCATCTGGGACTTCATCTTGGCCACGCCGGGCAGCATGCCCATGATGCCCTGAAGCCCGCCCATCCGTTTCATCTGCTGGAGCTGGCCGGCGAGATCGTCCAGGTCGAACTGGCCTTTGGCCAGTTTGCGGGCCATCTTCTCGGCCTTGGCCTGGTCCAGGTCCTGGCTGGCCTTTTCGACCAGGGCGACGATATCGCCCTGACCCAGGATGCGGCCGGCGACGCGGCGGGCGTCGAACACGTCCAGCGCATCGACCTTTTCGCCGGCGCCCAGATATTTGATCGGCAGGCCGGTGACGGCCCGCATCGACAGCATGGCGCCGCCGCGACCGTCGCCGTCGGCGCGGGTCAGGACCAGGCCCGTCAGGGGCAGGCGGGCGTGGAAGGCGGCCGCGGTGCGGACCGCGTCCTGGCCGGTCAGGCTGTCGGCGACCAGCAGGGTCTCGACGGGCTTGGAGATCTCGGCGACCTCGGCCACCTCGTTCATCAGCCCTTCGTCCAGGGTGATGCGGCCGGCGGTGTCGAGGATCAGGACGTCGAAGCCCTGAAGCTTGGCCGATTGCAGCGCCCGGCGGGTAATCTGGACCGCGCTCTCGCCCGCCACGATGGGCAGGGTCGCGACCTCGATCTGTTTGCCCAGTTGGGCCAGCTGTTCCATCGCGGCCGGACGACGCGTGTCCAGCGAGGCCATCATGACCTTCTTGCGATCGAACTTGGTCAGGCGCAGCGCCAGCTTGGCCGAGGTCGTGGTCTTGCCCGAACCTTGAAGGCCGGCCATCAGCACCACGGCGGGCGGAGTGGCGTTGGTGTTGAGCGGGACAGGCTCTTCGCCGCCCAGCATCTCGATCAGGCCGTCATAGACGATCTTGACCACCTGGTCGGCGGGGCGGACCGAACGGATGACCTCTTCACCGGTGGCGCGTTCGGTGGCGAAGGCGATGAATTCCTTGACGACCGGCAGGGCGACGTCGGCCTCGAGCAGGGCCACGCGCACTTCGCGCATCGCCTCGGCGACATCCTTTTCAGACAGGGCGCCGCGGCCGGTGATCCGGTCGAAGACGCCTGTCAGCCGCTCGTTCAGAGCCTCGAACATTCACTACCTCGTGGCGACGGGTGAAGCGGCTCCATACGACAACGGCCTCTGGCGACGATCACGTCGGCAGAGGGTTCTCGCCAGCCTCGTCCATCACAGATGGGGTCGTGCTGGTGGAGACGCGAGGTTCACTTGCGTCGGAAGCGGCGGCTTATGAAGGAAAACAAGGGGAATGTCGAATCCGAACGCGCCCTTGATTCTTTCGTCATCCTCCGGGCCGCGAAGCGGAACCGGGGGACCCAGCGGCGCGCGCGAGCGCGAACCTGTCGCGGTCGAGGTGTTCCGGCATCTTACGGCGGACGCATCGCCTTCGGCGCCGCTGGGTTCCCCGGTCTGCGCCGCGAAGGCGCGGCTTGCCGGAGAATGACGAACGAAGTGAGTTTCAGACTGAGATATCAAGCACGACACCTTGGGTCTTGCCCTTCTTCATCGCCTCTTCAACGGCGGTTCTGATCGCTTCCTCGATCATCTTGGCGATGATGTCCTCGATCTCCGCCTCGATCGACAGACGCTGCTCCTCGGGCATCGCCGCCAGATCGTCCTCGGTCAACTTCTTGTCAGTGAGAAGCTCCTGCCGGATCTTGGCCTGCAGTTTCTCGAGTCGTTCTTCCTGCGCCCAGGCCTGCAAGCCCTTCTCTCGGATCTTGTCCAGATCGCGATCTAGGGTCGAGGCAGGCTTTTCCTGCCGGGCCAGATAGGGCGTTCCCGCCGTGCCCATGGCGCCAAGGAAACCTCTAACCGACGAAATCGACATGACAATCTCCTTCCGCACGGACCGCCTCGGCGACCCATGCGGGAGGAGATTGCAACCTGCGTGCCGAAATCAGTCCTCGGGCGTCTCTTCCGGAGTTTCGTCCGTCTTCGGCTCGGAGCCCGGCTCCGTCACGACGATATTCTCAGGCGGGGCGGACAGTTTGGACAGGTCGCCGCCGGCGCGCAGGACGTCCAGGGCGCGTTGCAGCTGGTAGTCCTTCTCCTTGTCGAAGTCCTTGCCCGGAGCTTCGAAGGGCGTGTGCGGCCCCTTGCGTTCGGCGCCGATGGAGGCGTCCAGGGCGGTGGCGAAGGCGGCCTCGGAGTAGATGAAGCTGGAACGCGAGACGATCCGAGCCTCGGCCTCGGACCGGGCGACCTCGAGGTCCGGCTCGATGCCGATCTTCTGGATCGAGGCGCCGGACGGGGTGTAGTAGCGGGCCGTGGTGATCGACAGGGCGCCGTCCTGACCCTGGCGCAGCGGGATCACCGTCTGGACCGATCCCTTGCCGAAGCTGGTCAGGCCGACGATGGTCGCCCGCTGGTGATCCTTCAGGGCTCCGGCGACGATCTCGGACGCCGAAGCTGAGCCGTAATTGACCAGGACCACCACCGGCAGGCCGCCGGTCAGGTCGCCGGCCTTGGCGGAGTAGCGCTGGATCTGTTCGGGCTTGCGGCCGCGCTGGCTGACGATCTCGCCGCGCTCCAGGAAGGCGTCGGACACGTCGATGGCGGCGTTCAGCAGGCCGCCGCCATTGTTGCGCAGGTCAAGGACATAGCCCTTCACGCCGGGCTTCTCGGCCTTGATCTTGGCGATGGCCTCGGTCAATTCGCGGCCGGTGTTTTCGTTGAAAGTCGAGACGCGAAGATAGCCGAAGTCGCCCTCGACCCGGCCGGTGACCGACTGGACCTTGATGATTTCACGGGTCAGAACGACCTCGCGCGGCTCCTCGCCGTCGCGCAGGAAGGTGACGCGCACGCTGGTGCCCGCCGCGCCCCGCAGCTTCTCGGACACCTGGCTGACGGTCAGGCCCGCCGCGTTCTGACCCTCGATGGAGGAAATCACGTCCCCCGCCTGAACCCCGGCCTTGGCGGCGGGGCTCTCGTCCATCGGCGAGATCACCTTCACCATGCCGCCTTCGGAGGTGATGGTCAGGCCGACGCCCGAATACTGGCCCTCGGTGCGCTCGCGCAGCTCGTCATAGTTGGACGGCGGCAGATAGTTGGAGTGGGGGTCGAGCGCCGTCATCATGCCGGCCAGGGCGGCCTCGATCAGCTTCTTGTTATCGACCGGGACGACATAGGCCTGCTCGACGATGCCGACCACGTCGCCGAACAACTCCAGCATGCGGAAGGTTTCGTTGCGGGGCGTCTGGCTGGTGGCGACGGCGGCCGAGCCGCCGAGAACCAGGGCGGCGCAGCCGACGAGGAGCAGTTTACGCATTCGGTCTCTTTCGGTCGGGCCGATCATGATGGGCGCCCGTTGGGAGGGTAAGGCCCCGCAGACACGACGAAATCGTGGCGACGCGGCGTCATGCCGATAAAATCAGCGTCAGAGCCGATTGCAAAGCTCTATTGCGGGTCATCGCAGCCAGGGACCGGGATCGATGGGGCGTTCCTCGCGGCGCAGCTCGAAATAGATGTCGCCGTCCGGGCCGCTGCGCCCCAGCGACTGGCCGTCGGCGACGCGGGCGTCAGGCGCGACATCCACGCTCTCCAGCCCCGCGATCACCGCCCGCCAACCGGGGCCGAGATCCAGGATCACCACCTGGCCCCAGCCGGTCAGAGGCCCGGCATAGGCGACCTTGGCGTCGGCGGGCGCGACCACGGCCGCCCGATCCGCGCGCCAGCGCCAGCCCGATGTCCCCGCCCCCCAGGTCTGGCTGGGCGCGCCCTGGACCGGCGCGCTGAGGCGGCTGCGGCCTGCGGGCAGGCGGGAAGGCTCGACCTCGGTCGTCGCTGCGGCCGGGACTGCGCCGCCCAGTTCGCGAATACGGCCCTCCAGAACGCGAGCGGCCCGTTCGGCGGCGCGGGCCTCGGCGTTCAGAACGGCGGTCAGGGCGGTCTTGCGCGCAGTCAGACCCTCGATCTCGGCGCGGCGGTCGCCCTGGGCGCTTTCGGTGGTCAGCAGCCGCTCGGACGACAGGACCGCAAGACGTCGGATGCGCATGATCTCGGCCTGGCGCTCCGCCAGGGCCTTGGCGCGCTTCTCCAGGTTGGGCGTCATGGCCTTCAGCAGGATCGAGGCGCGCACCGTATCGACCGCCTTGTCCGCCGGAACCAGCAGGGGCGGCGGCGGGCGGCGGCTCATCATCTGCAAAGCGCTGAGCAGTCGGCCCTGGGCGTCGCGTTCGCGGGCCAGGTTCGTGACCAGTTCGGCCTCGCGCGCACTGAGCTGCTGAAGGCGGGCGCGCTGATCCTCGATCTGGCGATCATCGGTCTGTTCGTCGGCGCGCAGCGAGGCCAGCCGACGCTCCAGCGTCGCGAGTTCTGACTTGGCCGCATCGGCGTCGGCGCGCAGGCGACGCGCCCGCACGGACTCGTCGCGATATTCGGCCTGGATTCGCGCAAGTTCGCTCTCGGGCGCCTGCCGGCCTGCGGCGGGGGCGGCGAGGATGAGGCCCGTCAGCAGGGCGAGGGAGAGTGTGGCGGCGCGACCCATGTCAATCGCGATGATAGGGTGATCCGGCCAGAATGGTCACGGCCCGATATAGCTGCTCGGCCAACATGGCGCGGGCCAGGGCGTGGGGCCAGGTCTGGGGACCGAAGGCCAGGGTCGAGGCGGCGGCGGCGCGCACGCTCTCGTCCAGCCCGTCCGCACCGCCGATGGCGAAGACCAGGCGGCGTTCGCCCTGGTCGCGCAGTTTGGCGACATGGTCGGCGAAGGCGCGCGAGGAATAGGTCTTGCCGCGCTCGTCGCAGGCGATCAGGTGCGCACCTTCGGCGGCGGCGACGATCAGCTCGGCCTCCGGCGCCTTGCCCGG
The DNA here is from genome assembly GCF_026625805.1 of Brevundimonas sp. SL130. Lineage (NCBI taxonomy): Bacteria > Pseudomonadati > Pseudomonadota > Alphaproteobacteria > Caulobacterales > Caulobacteraceae > Brevundimonas > Brevundimonas sp. SL130. Next base: position 588,953 of record NZ_CP113064.1, on the reverse strand, counting down.
CTTGCGGGCCTCCAGATCGATCAGTTCGAGGGGGCCCAGGCCCAGCGCGCGTCCCGCGAGGGTGGCGCGCCGGGCGTAGTCGTCGGCGAGCGTCGCCTCTGGCCCCCGGCCCGGTCGGCCGATGGCGACGATGCTCAGCCTCACAGTCCTAGTCGCGGACCATGCGGTGGGCGGAATCGACCGCCCAGATCTTCTCGATATTGTAGAAGGTGCGCACTTCCGGGCGGAACAGGTGCACGATCACGTCACCGGCGTCGATCAGAACCCAGTCGCAGTGCGGCAGGCCCTCGACCTTGGCCTTGCCCAAGCCGTTTTCCTTAAGCGTACGCAACAGGTGGTCGGCGATGGCGCCGACGTGGCGGTGCGACCGGCCCGAGGCGACGATCATGGTGTCGGCCATGGCGCTTTTGCCCTTGAGGTCGATCAGGACCATGTCCTGGGCCTTGTCCTCGTCGAGGCGGCTCAGCAGGGCTTCTTCGAGCGGGGTCGAACCGATCGGGCGCGGGGCGGAATCGCCGAACGCCAGAGGGGATTCAGATCCGTCGTCGGAATGGAGAGGTTCGATAGTGTCCATCTCGTGCGCCGTGTTCGAAACGGCGGCGTCTTGCGTATCATACGCGGGCGAGGGGGTCAGCGGAGGGCTCCAGGAGCGTTGACTAAAGCAGTCCTCTAGCACGAATGGGCCGCAACGTGAACCGCCGCCCCGATCACGAGCCCGCGCGGCGCGCTTTCGCAGTTCGGATCGCCGTCGAGGACAGCGGATTCAGCGGCGCAGTCAGATAGGTCCAGGCCGGAGCCGCCAGGGTCGGCAGCAGCCCGGCCTGCTGATCCGGAACGCGGAAAGTCGCAAAGCGCGCCGCCGCCGGCGCAGTACGACTGTCCAGCAGAGAGCCCGGTCGGGCGATCACCGCCACGGGCATCAGACGCATGATGTCAGTCCAGCCTCTCCAACGGTGGAAGCTGGCCAGATTGTCCGACCCCATCAGCCAGACGAAATGGACGCCGGGGTGCCGCGCGACCAGCAGGCGAAGGGTGTCGACGGTCCAGGCCACGCCGGCGCGGGTCTCGAAGTCCGAGACGATCATCGAGGGGCCGTGGGCATGGTCGCGCGCCGAAGCCATGCGATCGGCCAGGGGGGCGCTTTGGCGGGCGTCCTTCAGCGGGTTCTGGGGCGAGACCAGCCAGACGACCCGGTCCAGGCCCAGGCGACGCATCGCCGTCTCGGCCACATGGGCGTGTCCGTCGTGGGCCGGATTGAAAGAGCCGCCGAACAGGCCGACCTTCATCCCCGGCGCCAGGATCAGACCGTCTCGCAAGCCCCCGGTTCGGGGACCGGCGCCTTTGGGCGCGGGACCGGCGTGAAAAAAGGACAAGCGGCGCGTCTCGGGGGAGTTATGCTCAGCGGCGCCCTTATCATGGCGGGCGATGGTCCGCATACCGATTTCTCCCCCCAGAAGGGAAGCCGCCCCGATCTAGACGGCGGCTTCGAACAAGGCGTCGCGGGCGACGTCGGCGTGGGTCATGGGGAACAGGTGGCCGGCGCCGGCCACGACCTCGACCGTCACCTCGCCCAGACCGCTCGGCCCCAGACCGCTCGGCCCCAGACCTTTCCGCCCCAGACCTTTCGACGATGTCGGCACGAAGGTGAGCGCGCCGTGCTCGGCCTTCAGAATGCGAATGGGACCGGGGTAGCGGCGCATGGCGCGCCACGGATTGTGCGCCTGGGCCGCATAGTTGGCGGCCTCCCAGGCCGGGGTGGCGGTCAGGGTCAGCCCCTCGGGCGTCTCGACCAGCCCCTCGGACAGGTAGTCGGCGAGAACCATGTCGGGCCACCCCTTGAAAGCGCCGCGACCGCGATAGGCGGCCAGGGCCTGCTCGCGGCTATCAAACACCGAGCGGCGACGCCGGGTGGCCTTGGCGATGGGGATGCCCGCCATCAGCCGGTGCGCGAACGGAAGATTGAAGGCGAAGACCGCCGCCCTATTCCAGATCACAGGATCGAACAGGACCAGGTTTGAGACCCGGTCAGGCCGTTCCGCCGCCGCCAACAGCGACGCGGTTCCGCCCATCGAATGGCCGGCCAGGACCACCGGCGGGCCATTAATCGCCTCCAGCAGCGCCAGAATATCGTCGCGGTGATCCAGCCAACTGGCCTTAGGGCGCGCAAACACCGGCAAACCCGAGGCGCCGTGCCCCCGAAGATCCGGGGCCCAGATGCGCAGCGAGGCCGAGAGCGGCGAGAGCAGGCTGCGATAGGTGGCGGCGTTGAAGCCGTTGGCGTGCGAATAGACCAGATCGACCGGGCGGTTCGGATCACCGAAATCCAGCACCGACATCATCCCGCCGCCCCAGTGGTTTTCTATGGGAATACTGAGCCGGCGCGGCGCCGACATCCGAGCCACGTCCATGGTCAAGTAGCCTTGCGGCAGGCCAGACACAGCCCGTGCGCCTCGATCGTGGTGCGTGCGATCGCATAGCCGGCGCTGGCGGCGGCGGCGTCTATCGCGCCCTGGTCCGGGCCGGCGATCTCGCGCGTCGCGCCACAGCAGTCACAAATCAGGAAGGCGGCGGCGTGGAGCGCCGCACCGTTCGCGGCGCCGCCCGAACAAGCGACATAGGCGCTGATCGAGGCGATCCGGTGGGCCATGCCCTGGCGTTCGAGAAACTCCAGGGCGCGATAGACGGTCGGAGGCTTGGCCGCCTGACCATCCTCGCCGAAACGGGCGATCAGATCATAGGCCTTCACCGGCTCTCCGGTTTCCAGCAGCAGGGACAAGACGCGACGACGCGGGGGCGTCATCCGCTCGCCCGCCTCGGCCACACGGGCCTCCGCGCCTTGCAGCGCACGCGCCAGCGCCGCGCCGTGCAGGCCGGAATGATCGTGATCATGGTCGCAGGTGGAACTCATAGGCCACAGCTAATGACTGACCGGCGTCACCGCAACCGATCACCGCTTGACGCCTCGTGATGTTATCTCATAACAAAACATTACCTCTCCCCGAAAGTAGGCCGTCCATGCGACCCTTTGTCACCCGCCCCCTGCTGCTGTCCGCCGTCGCCTCCAGCGCCCTCGCCTGGTGCGCCCTGGGCGGCGCCGCCGTCGCCCAGACCGCACAGCCGACCACCGTTGATGACGTCATCATCACCGCCACCCCGTTCGGCGTGACGCAGCGCGCCACTACAATCGCCACCGACGTGCTGGATGAGCAGAAGCTGGCCATCGCCCCCGCGACCTCGCTGGGCGATCTGGTCAACGGCATGCCGGGCATCCGCTCGACCGACTTCGCGCCGGGCGCCAGCCGGCCGGTGATCCGGGGCCTTTCGGGCCCGCGCGTCCAGGTGCTGACCAACGGCCTAGGCCAGATCGACGCCAGTTCGGTTTCGCCTGACCATGCCGTGGCCACCGACCCCGGCGAGGCCCGCCGGATCGAGATCGTGCGCGGCCCCGCGACCCTGGTCTACGGCGGCTCGGCCATCGGCGGAGTGGTCAATATCATCGACAACCGGATCCCTGAGACCCTGCCGGAAGGCGGGATCGAGGGCCGAGTCTCGACCCAGTATTCCAGCGTCGACGACGGACGCGGCGCCTCGGGTCACGTCACGGTCGGCGCCGGGCATTTCGCCCTGAACGTCAGCGGCGTGACCCGCAAGACCGACGACTATGACATCCCCTCGGCCGCCCGTTCGCAGGTTCTGGCCAACAGCGACGGCGAGCCGCGCGGCGAGGGCGACAAACAGCCCAACTCCTGGTCCGAACTGAACGCCTGGGGCGTCGGCGGCTCCTATATCGCCGACAAGGGCTTCGTCGGCCTGTCTTACAAGTCGACCGAGAGCGAGTACGGCACCGTCGCCGAGCCGGAGGTCTTCATCAATCTTGAACAGGAGCGCTGGGACGGACGCGGCGAATACCGGTTCGACAGCGGTCCGTTCGCCAAGGTCCGCGCCTCCTACGGCCACGCAGACTATACCCACACCGAATTCGAAGGTCCGGGCGAGCCGGGCACAGTGTTCAACTCCGACGGCTGGGAAACGCGCGGCGAACTGGTCCAGCGTGAGCAGAACGGCTGGAACGGCGCCGTCGGCGTCCAGGCCCTGGAGCGCAATTTCGAGGCCATCGGCGAAGAAGCCTTCGTCCCGACCGTCAAGATCGAGGAACAGGGCCTCTACACCGTCCAGCGCTACGACCTGGGCCGCTACGGCTTCGAGGGCGGACTGCGCTATGATCGGCGCACCCTGACCGCCACCCCGATCGGCGAAACGGCCCAGGTCGAGCGCGAGTTCGACAACTGGTCGGCCAGCGCCGCCGCCTTCATTCGGCCCCAGGCCGGGCTGTTCCTGGGCCTCAGCCTCTCGCGCACCGAGCGGGCGCCCAGCGAGGTGGAACTGTTCGCCAACGGCGTCCACATCGCCACCGCCGCCTATGAGACCGGCGACGTGAACCTGGACACCGAAAAGGTCACGACCCTGGAAGGCACGGTCCACTATGATCGCGGCGCCTTCTCCGGCGACCTGCATGTCTACAAGTCCTGGTACGACGGCTTCATCGACGAGCGGGCGACGGGCGACCAGTTCTATTTCGAGGAAGAGGACGAGTACTTCCCAGTCTATCAGTTCGTCCAGACCGACGCCGAGTTCCAGGGCTTCGAAGCCGAAGCCGCCTATGCCCTGTGGGAGAGCGGGGACCGCAAGCTGTCGCTGGAAGGCGCGGCGGACTACGTCAAGGCCGACACCGACCTGGGACCGGCCGCGCGCATCCCGCCGTGGTCCGCCACCGCCCGTCTGGCCTGGACGTCCAAGCTCTGGGATCTGGCCGGCGAAGTGCGTCACGTCGGCGAACAGGATCGTCTGGCCGACAATGAACTGCCGACCGACGCCTATACGATGGTCAATCTGCGCGGCGCGGTCCGTCCGTTTACCGACCGCAACGTCACCGTCTTCGCCGAGGCGCACAATCTGACCGACGAGGAGGCGCGCGAGCACACCTCGTTCCTGAAGGATATCGCGCCCCTGCCCGGCCGAAATCTGCGCGTCGGCGTCACTTACGCCTTCTGACCCCGTCGGCGCGGCCTCACGGAATCCCCCAGTCCGTGAGGCCGTTTGCCGCTGAGGCGGGCTTGGGCTAGAAGGCCCGCCTCAATCAATTCCAGAGTGCCTGGCTTCTCATGACCGACACGACCAACTCGCCGCTTGAAGGCAATGTCCTCTTCTACAAGAACCCCGAGCCGCTGGATCCGGCCCTGCACGGGGCCCTGGGCGTCAGCCCGGCCGACAAGCCCTACGCCTTCGTGGGCCAGACCAATGTCGTGCCGCTGACCGTGACCGAGTTCGCCGCCGCCGCCCTGTCCTATCCGGTCATCTTCACCGGTGAGAACCGCCAGCCCGTCGTGGTCATGGGCCTGCGTCAGGGCGAGAACCTGTTCGTCGCCGATGACGGCGAGTTCCGCCCCGACGCCTATATCCCTGCCTATGTGCGCCGCTATCCGTTCGTCTTCGCTGACGACAAGCAGAACCAGCGCCTGATCCTGTGCATCGACCGCGGCGCGCCGATCGTCTCCGAAGGCGGCGCCAACCCGCTGTTCGTCAATGGCCAAGCCAGCGACTACACGAACATGGCGATGGAGTTCTGCAACAACTTCGAGCAAGAGCGTCAGCGCACCGAAGCCTTCGTCAAGCTGATCCAGGACCTGGACCTGCTGGACGTGCGTGAAGCCGTCTTCACGCCGCGCAACCCCGACGGCACGCCGGGCGCACCGCAGAAGCTGGCCGAATACTACGCCGTCTCGGAAGACAAGCTGAAGGCCCTGCCGGCCGAGAAGCTGGCCGAGCTGCGCGACAACGGCGCCCTGGGCCAGATCTACGCCCACCTGGTGTCGCTGCTGGGCTGGGACCGTCTGATCGCCCTGGCCTTCCTTCGCCAGGCGCCGGGCACGGTCAACTAAGACCTGCACGTTGAAAACAAGCGCCCCGCCGGTCCGCCGGCGGGGCGTTTTTCGTTTCAGCGTCGCGCGAACAGGGCCCGGGTCAGGCAGGAGAAGACCAGCCGCCCGGCCTCGTCGAGCAGATCGTGCGACGCGATCACGATCCCCTTTTCGTCGCCGACGGGATCCTTGCCCATCACGGTCATCCGCCCGCGCAGCAACTCGCCCGGGGGCGGGTTGCGCATGAAGCGCAGGCCGTCCACCGCCAGCACCTTGGTCTGGGCCCAGACGCCGGACTTTTCGGCGGCCAGGCGGCTCCACAGCACATAGACCATGGCGTCGGGCGCGCCGTAGGCGGTGTCCCAACCGGGCGCAAACCGCTCGACGAAGACGTCCAGGGCCGCGGCGTCGACAGCGCAGGCGCCCAGCGGCACCACCTGCCCTGTATCCAGATCCTCAAAGTGGACGAGCAGGGGGTCGCTCATGGCAATCCTTCAGGCGGGTTCTTCGGAAACGCGAACCAGCAGCTTGCCGTCATGATCGCCGGTGAACAAGCGGTTCAGCGAGTCCAGCGCCCCTTCCAGCCCGTCATCGACGTGAACCTTCCACTTGACCCGCCCGTCCGCCAGCCAGGGTCCCATCTCGGCGACCATTTCGCGGGCGCGGGGTGCGTAGTCGAGCACCAGGAAGCCCTGAACATTCAGGCGATGGGTGATGATCCGGGCGAAGTTCGGCGACGGCGGCGCCTTGGTGGCGTTGTAGGACGAGACCAGGCCGCAAACGGCCATCCGTCCGTGCACCTTCAGCCGGTTGAACACGGCGATCATGATGTCGCCGCCGACGTTCTCGAAATTCAGATCTATTCCGTCCGGCGCCAGGCGATCCAGCGCCTCGCCGACGTCCTCGTTCTTGTAGTCGATGGCGGCGTCGAAACCGAGTTCATCGGTCAGCCAGGCGCATTTCGCGGGTCCGCCGGCGATGCCGATGACCCGGCAACCGCGCTGTTTGGCGATCTGGCCGGCGATGGAGCCGACGGCGCCCGCTGCGGCCGAGATGACCAGCGTCTCGCCCGCCTTGGCCTTCAACACGTCCGTGACACCGAAATAGGCGGTCAATCCCGTCATGCCCAAGACTGACATATTGGCCGTCAAAGGCAGGCCGGACGCACGATGCACCGGCCGAAGCCCGCCCTCCGGCACGACGGCGTAGTCGGCCCAGCCGCCCGAGGAGGGCATGACCAGGTCCCCGACCCGGAACCGATCCGACCGGCTGTGCTCGACGATCCCTAGGGTCAGGCCACGCATCACCTCGCCCAAGCCGACCGGCGGGAGGTAGCCCTCGGAATCATTCATCCAGGTGCGGTTGGTCGGATCCAGCGACAGATAGATGGTGCGGACCAGCACCTCGGATTCCTTGATGTCCGGGATCGGGCCCTCGACCAGTTCAAGGTCGCCCGGCTGGATCAGGCCCTTGGGTCGCTGGCGCAACACCCACTGGCGATTGGTCTTTCCATTCGAGGTCATTGTCTATCCTCCGCAGGTTTTCTTTGAGGACCATGGTGGCCCGGTCTCGCGCGACGGTCGAGGCCGCCGCAAAGAAAAAGGCGACCCCTGAGGGCCGCCTTTGAAGTGGCATCATCGAGAATGAGGCGCGGAGGCGACAGATTGGCTTTCGCCAATCTCAAGTCGGGGGGGCGTCGCCGCCTCCGCATTCCGATAACGACGACCTGCATTTGCGGTTCCGTACGCGTTGCGCTTTTTTCCGCTTGCACCTTCGAACCGATCGGCCAATCCGCAACGAACAGGAACGTCGGTTTCCACATCGCGTTGATCTCGCAACATCAACACATGCGGGAGCCCGGAAGATGACGCAGCAAGACCCTTCCCTACGAACTGTAAAGCCGTCCGAGGCTGACCAGCCCGTTAATGCTCAATCAACCCGCCAAGGCAGACCGGGCACGCGGATTCTGTGGCTGCTGATCATTTCCGGCGGCGCCGCGGCCGTCTTGCTTTTGGGGATCTGGTTCTTCAGCCAGGGCGGACTATCGAGCACAAACGCCAATGACGGCGACCAGGCCACAGACGCTCAAGCCTTCCAGGGCGATGCTGCAACCCCGCCGGCCGCCGACGCCCCCACCGGACCGACCGGCGAGGGAAGGCCCGCCCCCACAGGAGAGACTCCGAACGTCAACGCGCCGACCGCGCCCTCCAACTAACAGGCAAGAAAAAGGTCCCGCGACGTCGTCGCGGGACCCGAAGCTCATGACCTATTGGGATTAAGCTGCTTCTTTGTGTCGCGAAGGATGGAAGAATAGCGCCTGGCTGATCGCCGCCTTCACCGTCTCCGGCTGGAAAGGCTTGGTGATCAGGAAGGTCGGCTCGGGCCGCTCCCCGGTCAACAGGCGTTCCGGGAAGGCGGTGATGAAGATCACCGGCACATCCATGCTCTTCAGGATTTCCTTGACGGCGTCGATGCCGGACGAACCATCGGCCAGTTGGATGTCGGCCAGGACCAGGCCGGGCTTGTGACGCGCGACGGCTTCGATCGCTTCCTCGTGCGTCGTAGCGGTGCCGGTGACGCGGTGTCCCAGTTCCTTGACCAGGCTCTGGATGTCGGCCGAAATGATGGCTTCGTCCTCGATCACCAAGACGTCGGTCGCCAGTTCGGCGTCGATGTCGGACTGGGCGTCGGCGATCAGGCGTTCCACGTCCCGCGCATCGGCGGACAGTATCTGGGCGGCCTCGGAGGGCGTGAAGCCCTCAAGCGCGGTCAGCAGGAAGGCCTGACGGGACCGTGGCGCGATGCGAAGCAATCGGCTGGAGGCGTCGGAGCCGCTCTCTGCAGCGAGCCCGTCTTCCAACTGGGCGCCGGTCGAGGACCAGATGGCATGGAAGACGTGGTAAAGCGCCACCCGCGGCGTCATCTCAGGCGACAACTGCTGCTCGCCGGCGGCCAAGGCCTCTAGCGCGACACGCACATAATTGTCTCCAGTCGCCTGATCACCGGTAAGCGCCCGCGCATAGCGACGAACATAAGGCAGATGCGGCGCAAGTCTGGCCAGAAGGCTCATATAGTCAGTCCCCGACAAAAACCGCTGGATCGTCTCACAGGACGCAGCGTTACATCGATTGCAAACGTCCAACCCGGCTCACGGTTCCGCTCCCGCGCCCAAGCTTGAGCATTTATTCCATAATCCCCGGAACTCGCCGCGCAGAGGGACGTTATCGATCCTGCATTTCTGCACTGCAGTTGGGTGGGCGGTGTTCTGTCTATGATTGATTCTTCCGATTCCTCGCGGCGCAAAGGCGTCGATAAACCGGGGGAGGCGGGGCTCGAAGAAGCTCGGCTTCGTCAACAGGCGATAGGCGTCAAGCTGCGCCACATGTTCGACGAGATCGTAAACGAGCCCGTGCCTGATGAGTTTCTTGAAATTCTAAAGCGCGCAGACGCCAAGTCTCCGGGGGGTGGCGCATGAGCTCGCCGCGCCTGGGCGCCGCGCCCAAGCCCGACTCCGCAGACGACGACGGCTTCAAGCGCGAACTGGTCCAGCTGATCCCTCATCTGCGGGCGTTCGCGCGCACCCTGACCGGCGATGCGACGGCGGCTGATGATCTGGCGCAGGACGCCATGATGAAGGCCTGGGACGCGCGCGCCAGCTATCAGATGGGCACCAACATGAAGGCCTGGACCTTCATGATTTTGCGCAACCAGTTCTACTCCGAGAAGCGCCGGTCCTGGCGCCAGTCGCAGCTGGACCAGGAAGCCGCCGAGCGCACGCTGGTGGCGGTCGATGATCCAGAAGCGCCCGTCGCCCTGGACGAGCTTCGTCAGGCCCTGAAGACCCTGCCGGAAGAGCAGCGCGAGGCCCTGATCCTGGTCGGCGCGGGCGGCTTCGCCTATGAGGAAGCGGCCGAGATCTGCGGCTGCGCCGTCGGCACGGTGAAAAGCCGCGTCAGCCGCGCGCGTCGCGCCTTGCAGGCTACGCTGGAAAAGGGCGGTTACGGCCGCGACGGCAAGGCGGCGGGCGACGCCATGCGATCCATTCTCGGCGAGGCCGACAGGCTGGCCGGCGCCCGGTCCTGAAGCCCGGTGACGGACGAGACCAGATTCGGCGGCGTCGGGCGCGGGCCCAAGGTCGAGCGCAGATGGAACTCGGCCAAATTTCAGGGCATTCGCTTTCGGCTGGGCTCGGCGATGGCCCTGGCGCTCTTGCCGATCCTTATTCTCATACTGTTTCAAACCCAGGCCGCCTTCAGCAGCCAGGCTGCGGACCGCAAGGTCGATCTGCAACTGGCCGCCGAACGCAGTGCGGTTGACGTCAAGGCGCGACTGGACAGCGCCCAGGTGTTGTTGCGGGCGCTCAGCCCGGACGCTCTGGGCCCCTATTGCGCCCCGCGGTTGACGGCGCTGGTTGATCGGCTTGACGGTTATGAGGGCCTTTATCGCCTCAGCCCCTCCGGCGCCGCCGTCTGTTCGTCCGGACGCGCCGACGGACTTCGCTCAGGCGTGGCGCCAGCAGTGCAGTCGAATTGGTTCCAGCGCCTGCGGCGGGGCGAGGACATGGTCGTCGTTCGCGCACCGGCCGACGCCGGCTATCCGGCCGCTCTGATTATCGCCATCCGCGCCGAACGACCCATGGGCCGATTCGACGGAGCCATGGCGGCGGTCATCCCCCTGTCTGCGCTCCAGCCCGACATAACGGACCCCGCCCTGCCCACGGCGTCCGAGGCCGCCTTGACTGACGGCGCCGGACGTCTGCTGGTCGCCAGCGATCCCGCCGCCTTCCGCTTCGCCGACGGGGGCGATGTTTCGGGCTGGGTCGCGCGGGCGCGCACCGAAGGCTCTGCAGTGTTCGCCGCCCGGGACAGCCGCGGTCAGGCGCGCGACTATGCCGGCGCCGTGCTGGCGGGCGGCGACCTTTACGCCCTTCTGTCGGCGCCCGCGCCGGGGCTTCTGTCCTGGGCCAGGCTTAACCCGATCGGCAACCTGCTGCTGCCGCTGGGGGCCTGGCTGACGGCCTTTGCGGCGGTGATGCTGTTGTCAGAACGGATCTTCATCCGCTGGCTGGACTATCTGGAGCGGATCGCCGCCCTGTACGCCAAGGGCCGGTTTTCGGTGCGGCCGTTGCAGGCGATGAACGCCCCGTCCGAAATCCGCACCCTGGCCCGAACCCTGGACGAGATGGCCGAAGCCATCACGGTGCGCGACCGTGAACTGACGGACGCCATCGCCGAGAAGGACGCGCTGATGCGCGAAATCCATCACCGGGTGAAGAACAATCTGCAGATCATCTCGTCCCTGCTTTCGATGCAGCAGCGGGCCCTGACCGACGCCCCGGCCAAGGCGGCGCTGGGGGACACGCGCCAGCGGATCTCGGCCTTGGCCCTGATCTATCGCACCCTCTACCAGAGCGATGACATTCGTCATGCCGATGCGCGGGACTTCCTGACCGAACTGGTGGGCCAGCTGGTCGCCAGCGAAGCCGGGCGCGGGCCCGTCGTGGTCAGTTCGGTCGAGGCGGATTCCCTGTTCGTCGATCCCGACAAGCTGGCGCCCCTGGCGCTTTGGCTGGTCGAGGCGGTGACCAACGCCCAGAAGCACGCCTTCGCGGGTCGGGGCGGGGCGTTGAACGTCCGTTTCCGGGTTCATGGAGAAACCTCCACGCTGGAAGTCGAAGACGACGGTCCCGGCCCCTCCGACGGCGCAGAGGCGGGGGTCGGACGGACCCTGATGGGCGCCTTCGCCAAACAGTTGCGGGGTGAAGCCCAGTTCGTCGCGGCGCCGAGCGGCGGAACCATCGCCCGCATGACCTTCGCCACGCCTGAAGCCCTGTCGCCGACCGACCCCTCTGACAAGTCTGGCGCTACGAACGGAACCGGCGCCGTGCGGTCGCGTTGATAGGGCAAGACCGACAGACCCCCATGTCGGCTCAACCGGAGCTTTCTCATGCGCAAGATTTTCGTCCTGGTCGCCGCGGCCGCCGCACTGACCACCGCCGCCTGCAACACCGTCGAAGGCGTGGGTCGTGACACCCAGGCCGCCGGCTCGGCCGTTTCGGGCGCCGCCCAAGACGCCAAGAACTGATCGGCAGCGGCCAAGGCCGCATGATCGACTTGCAAGGCCCCGCTTCGTCGGGGCCTTGTTCGTTTCAGGACCTCATCTGGAGATTTCCGTGAACCAGTCTGCCCGGAACGCCGGCCTCGCCCTGCTTCGCCAGCACGCCTTGATCGCCGGAGAGCCCATCCCGGCCAATGGCGGCGGGATCGCGGTGGACGATCCGGCGACGGGCGACATCATCGGTCATGTTCCCGACCTGGGGGCGGCCGAGACGGAACGCGCCATCCAATCCGCCGCCGACGCCTTTCCCGCCTGGTCGCGCTCTGACCCGCACAAGCGGGCCGCCTTCCTGCGCCAATGGGCCGAGCTGATCGACGAGCATGTCGAGGGCCTGGGCGCCCTCATGGCGCTGGAGAACGGCAAGCCGTTCGAGGAGGCGAAGGGCGAGGTAGTCTACGCCAACGGCTTCATCAAATGGTTCGCCGGAGAAGCCGAGCGGCTGATCGGCGAGACCCAGGACAGCCCGCTGGGCCATCTGCTGCTGACCTATCGCGAGGCGGTGGGGCCGTGCGCCCTGATCACCCCCTGGAACTTTCCGGCGGCCATGCTGACGCGGAAACTGGGACCGGCCTTCGCCGCCGGCTGCACCGCCGTGGTCAAGCCGGCCAGCCAGACCCCCTTCACCGCCATCGCCCTGGCCGAACTGGCCTATCAGGCGGGCCTGCCCAAAGGGGCGCTGTCCATCGTGACGGGCGAGGCTGCGGTGATCGGCAAGGTGCTGACCGACAGCCCACTGATCCGCAAACTGTCCTTCACCGGATCGACCGGGGTGGGACGCAAACTGGCGGAGCAGTGCGCCCCGACCCTGAAGCGGGTGTCGATGGAGCTGGGCGGCGCCGCGCCCCTGGTCGTCTTCGCCGACGCCGATCTGGACCTGGCCGTGGCCGAGACCATCAAGGGCAAGTTCCGCAACTCGGGCCAGACCTGCGTCTGCCCCAACCGGGTCTATGTCGAACGGTCGGTGTCAGAGGCCTATGCCGAAAAGCTGGCGGCGGAAGTGGCGAAGATCAAGGTCGGGCCTGCCTTCGAAGACGGCGTCAAGGTCGGCCCCCTGATCGAGGACAGGGCTGTCGACAAGGTCGAGAAACATGTCACGGCGGTGCAGGCCGATGGCGGCCGGGTGCTGACCGGCGGTTCGCGCCACGAACGGGGCGGTCGCTTCTTCCAGCCGACCGTAACCCTGGGTGGGAACGACCAACTGTTTCGCGAGGAAGAGACCTTCGGCCCGATGATCCCGGTCTTCGCCTTCGACAGCGAGGACGAGGTTCTGGAGAAGGCCAACGCCAGCGATTACGGCCTGGCGTCGTATCTGTTCACCCGCGATCTGGACCGGGCCATGCGCGTCAGCCGCCGGATCGAGGCGGGGATGTGCGGGGTCAACACCGGCCTGATCTCCACCGCCGTCGCCCCGTTCGGCGGGGTCAAACAGTCCGGCTACGGCCGCGAAGGCTCGATCCACGGCATCGACGAATATGTGGACGTGAAGACGGTGACCCTGGCGTTGCGGTGAGAGTCAGACCTTTTTCAGAGACCGGCTGAAATCGGCCACGTCCTGGATCATCAAGTCCTGACCTTCGAACCAGAAGCGCGTCAACGCCTCATGGTTCAGAGCGACCCACTCCAGAGCCTTGGGCGCGATCCGATTGAGATCGCGCTCCTCCAGACTGCTGGCCAGGACGCGAGGATTCGGACCTATCGAGATTGAGGCGCTGGACTGATGTCGACCAGTCTTGAGATACAGTTTGATCCTTGGACCGTGGCCGCCCAATGCGGTCGAAATGAAAATGGTCGCCAGCACGCCGGTCCAGTCGGGTGGCAGATTAGCCATCTCGAAGACGTCCTCCTCGCCCAAAGCGCGCAGTTCCTCATCGAGCGTGGGCTCGCGATCAGTCCAGACGGCGATGCTTTCTTCGACACCCATAGGTCGTATGATCCACACTGGAGCCAGCGAGTCAAATCACGCCAAGTCTGCAGCTGTCGCTGGGCGCCATTTGGCGAATGGGCGGGGAAATAGACTGAATCCACCACAAAAAATGGAGTCTATTTTAGTGTATTTCGCGCGCGGAGGGGCAGGCCGGATGCGTCGGGATTCAGTTGTCAAAGACCGTGCGGGCATTGTCGCACGGTTTTGGAGCGTGGTGGATCGAAGCGCGTTCGCGGGCGATAGGGGGTTGATAAGCCAGGAGTTTGATTGCGGAATTGGGATAGGAAAGGACTTGCCAAGGCGGATCAGGAGGCGCGGCCGCGCCGATCAAGGAAAGTCCGAAGCAGAGGTCGGCCTCGCGTCCGCTAAGCGCCGGTCGTCACACCGGCAAGGCCCCGCGCTTGACCACCGAGCGCATGGCCACGCTCGACGAGACGCGGTGAACCCCCGGCAGCCGGGTCAGGGTCTTGGCGTGGACCCGTTCCAGATCGTCGACGTCGCGCACCACCAGCCGCAGCAGATAGTCGGCGCCCCCGGTCATCAGATAGCATTCCATCACCTCAGGCGCGGCGGCGACCGCCTGTTCGAAGGCGGTCAGCACGGCCTCGGACTGAGACGACAGGGTGACGGTGACGAAGACGCTGATCGGCAGGCCCACGGCCCGCTCGCTGATCACGGCGGCGTAATGATCGACGACCCCAGCCGCCTCCAGCGCCCGCAGGCGACGCAGGCAGGCGCTTTCAGACAAGGCCACCTGACGCGCCAGGTCCGCATTGGTCATGCGGCCGTCCTGCTGTAGCAGGCGAAGCATCTTCCTGTCGGTTCCGTCCAGTTCGACGGCGGAAACGGTCTTCATTGCGCCACTCCATCGCAGAGACTGCGCATGTACGGCGATCAGGTCGCGAAATGAACAGGATTCTGCGACCGTGTCGGCGCTATATGTGGATCAACCGCGATCCGGCCGCAGAGACGGACGCCCCCCTACACCACGGAGAGATTCCCATGCGCGTCGGCGTTCCCAGTGAAATCAAGAAGAACGAACACCGTGTCGGCCTGACGCCGACGGCGGTGCGTGAATATGTGGCCCACGGCCATACGGTGTCGGTCCAGACCGGGGCCGGCCTGGGCGCCGGCTTCACCGATGCGGACTACGAGAAGGCGGGGGCGACCCTGGTCGCCGACGCGGCGACCGTCTTTGCGAACAACGACATGATCGTGAAGGTCAAGGAGCCGCAGAAGGTCGAGTGGGAGATGCTGCGCGAGGACCAGATCCTCTACACCTATCTGCACCTGGCCCCCGATCCGGAACAGACCAAGGGGCTGCTGGCGTCGAAATGCGCCGCAGTGGCCTATGAGACCGTGACCGATGCGCGCGGCGGCCTGCCGCTGCTGGCGCCCATGTCGGAAGTCGCAGGGCGGATCGCGGTCTTCTCGGCGGCCGAGACCCTGCTGAAGCACAATGGCGGCATGGGCCTGCTGTTCTGCGGCGTGCCGGGCGTGGCGCCGGCGCGGGTGCTGGTGCTGGGCGGCGGCGTCGTCGGCCTGAACGCGGCGCGGATGGCCATGGGCCTGGGCGCTGAGGTGGTGGTGCTTGAACGTTCGATTCCGCGCATGGCCTATATCGACGAGATCACCGGCGGCCGGGTCATCACCCGCTATTCGTCCATCGGCGCGATCGAGGAAGAACTGGTCAAGGCCGATGTGGTGATCGGCGCCGTCCTGGTGCCGGGCGCCTCGGCTCCCAAACTGGTCAAGCGTGAACACCTGAAGACGATGAAGCCCGGATCGGTGCTGATCGACGTGGCCATCGACCAGGGCGGCTGTTTCGAGACCTCGCACGCCACGACCCATGAAGACCCGACCTATGTCATCGACGGCGTGGTTCACTATTGCGTCGCTAACATGCCCGGCGCCGCGCCGCGCACCAGTTCCGAAGCCCTGAACAACGCCACCCTGCCCTTCGGCCTGGCCTTGGCGGATCACGGGCTTGAGGCGCTGAAGAAGGACCCGCACCTGGCGCGCGGCCTGAACGTGCTGAAGGGCGAGATCACCTATCCGGCGGTGGCCCAAGCCCTGGGCATGGAGTCCAGCGACCCGTTCGGCGTCTGGGCCAAGGGCTGAACCAAGACCTTCCCCCGCTTGCGGGGGAAGTGTCAGGTCGTGGCGCGAAGCGACACGCCTGACGATGGGGGGAGTGTCGCGATACTCCCCTCTCCGACCCTGGATCGCTGCGCGATCGACGGGCCACCTCTCCCGCAAGCGGGAGAGGGTTTGTTGGCGGCTGTAAATTCTCGTCGTCTTGCGGCATAAGCCCGCGATGAAGTTCCTCGACCAGGCCAAGATCTATATCCGCTCCGGCAACGGCGGCGCGGGCTCCGTGTCGTTTCGACGCGAGAAATTCATTCCCAACGGCGGCCCCGACGGGGGCGACGGCGGCAAGGGCGGCGACGTCTGGATCGAGTCGGTCGACGGGCTGAACACCCTGATCGACTATCGCTACCAGCAGCATTTCAAGGCCCAGACCGGCCACCACGGCCAAGGTCGCCAGATGCACGGCGGCAAGGGCGAGGACGTGCATCTGAAGGTGCCGGTCGGCACCCAGGTGCTGGACGAGGACAAGGAGACCGTGCTCCTGGACATGGACACGGCCGGCAAGATCGAACTGTTGCTGAAGGGCGGCAACGGCGGCTGGGGCAATGTCCGTTTCAAGGGTCCGACCAACCAGGCCCCGACCTACGCCAACCCCGGCCAGGACGGTCAGGAACGCTGGATCTGGCTGCGGCTGAAGCTGATCGCCGATATCGGTCTGGCGGGTCTGCCGAACGCGGGCAAGTCCACCTTCCTGTCGGCCGCCAGCGCGGCCAAGCCCAAGATCGCCGACTATCCCTTCACCACCCTGGCGCCGAACCTGGGCATGGTGGACCTGTCGCCGAGTGAACGGTTCGTCATCGCCGACATCCCCGGCCTGATCGAGGGCGCCAGCGAGGGCGCGGGCCTGGGCACCCGTTTCCTGGGCCATGTCGAACGCTCGGCCAGCCTGATCCACCTGATTGACGGCACCCAGGAGGATGTGGCCGAGGCCTATCGGATCATCCGTGGCGAGCTTGAGGCCTATGGCGAAGGCCTGGCCGACAAGGCCGAGATCCTGGCTTTGAACAAGATCGACGCCCTGTCGCCCGAGGAACGCGAGGCGAAGGCGGCGGAACTGGAAGCCGTCGCCGGGCGCCGGCCCATGCTGGTCTCCGGCGTGTCGGGCGAAGGCGTGGCGGCCTTGCTGCGCGCCGCCTGGGCCGAGGTGAAGAAGACCCGAGGCGCCCTGGCCGGCGAAAGCGACGCGGACCAGACCTCGGGCTGGCAACCCTGACAGACGCAGGGGTGCGTGGGTGTGGCGTGCGAACGTCACCCTTGGATTTCACAGGCAAATCCCCTCCAGGAAATGAGCGCACAACGGTTTTCGATGCTATGCGTTAACCCGTAAAGCTGGAGCCGCCTCCCCATGCGTCGACTACTGATATGGTCAGCCCTAGCCGCCTTGATCGGCCTGATCCTGGCTGGGGTCGGCTATTGGGCCTATTGGAACTTCTATTCGCGGTTCCAGCCGGTCACGATCAGCCGCGACCAGGCCCAGATCCAGCAACTGCTCGACGAGGCGTCCTGGGTGTCGGGCGGCGGCGGGGGCGAGCCCCTCTATATCATCGCCTATCGGGACAGCGCCTCGGCCCAGCGCTATGAGCGCGAGGAGGTGGCGAAGCTGAGGGCGGCGGGCGTGGAAGCGCGCGTCATCCTGTTCGCCCGCGCCGACCGGGAAGGCCTGCCCCAGTCCACGCCCGCCGAACGGGCCACGATTGCGGAGCTGTGGCTGACCCGCGACTGGTCGCTGTATCAGCGCTGGACCGCGACGCCGGCAAGCGCGTGGACGGCGGTGGGCATTCCGCCGGCGGACGGCAATCTGGCCCGTTCCGCCGTGGTCGAGGCCAGCCGTCAGTTCGAGACGCGTCTGAGCGCCCTGTTGAAGGATGCGGGGGTGCAGATCACCTATCCCCTGATCCTGTGGCGCGACCGCGAGGGCTTCCTGAAGGCCTGCGGCTGTGCGGACAGCCGGGCCTGGACCTTCATCCGCGATGACCTGAACGCGCCCGAGCGGGTGGGTCAGGCCGAGCCGGTCGACGCCCTGCCGACGACGGAGACCACGCCCGGCGACGGAAGCCCAGCGGCGGCGGATCCGGCGGCCCTGCCCTATCCCGCCCTGCCGGCCATACCGCCCGCAGCAGGTCAGACGCCGAATACGGCTCCCAATGGGACGCCCGCGCCCGCGTCGCCTCCGGCCACACCGCGCGCGGCCCCCGAGGCCAAGAAGCAGGACGACACGACCTTCTTCTAACCTCCAAGCGTGCGGCAGGCGGCGACCAGGCGATCCACGTCCTCGGCGTCCTGGTACAGGCCGAAGCCGAAGCGGATCACGTCGTCGCGGACGTCGGTCACCACGCCTGCCGACAGCAGGGCTGCACGCCAGGTCTGGGCGTCCGGGTGGCGCAGGGCCAGGAATCGGGCGCGGGGGGCGTCGCCCACCACGGGGTTGAGGATCTGCGCCTCGCCCAATACGCCGGCCTGGCCTGCGCGGACCGCGTCCTGGAACTGCGTCGCCAGCCTCCGGCTGTGATCGGCCACATCGGCCGTGGTCAGCCCGGCGTCCTTCAACATCCCCCGCACGGCGTTGAAACGGTAAAGGGCCGAACTGTCGAATGTCGCGCCCCAGAAGCGGCCGCCGTCCGAGCGGTACTGGACCCCGCCCGGCGGTCCGGACAGATCCCCGAACTCGGCGAACCAGCCCGTGACCACCGGGCGGGGCGCGAAGCCGTCGGGGGCGTGGAGGAAACAGGCGCCCTCGCCGGCCATGGCGTATTTGTAGCCGCCGGCGACGTAGAAGACCCGGTCCGCCACGGCCGACAGATCGGTCGGGGTCGCCATGAAGCCGTGATAGCCGTCGATCAGCACCCAGGGCCCCTCGGGCCGAGCGAGAGCGGCCAGGGCCTCGACGCCGTCAAACAGACCGCCGGTGCGGAAGAAGACCTGGCTGACCAGGATCCAGTCGTGCCCGCCGGCGGCGGCGGCGGCGACGAAGCGGTCGGCGAAGGTCTCGAACGGCGCCAGGGGCACGCGGGTGACCACGGCCTGACCGGCCTCTTCCCAGCGTTCGGCCTGGCGGCGGAAGGAATGGAACTCGCCGTCCGTGGACAGGATGCGGACCGGCCGGGTTTCGAAGGCCGAGAAGACCCGCAGCAGCAGGTCGTGGGTGTTGGACGAAAAGACCAGGCTGTTCGGATCGGGCAGGCCCAGTTCCTGGGCCACTTCCGCCTGAGCGCGGGGGATGACCTCGTCGAAGATCAGATCCCATTTGCGGTCGGCGTGCCGATTAGCGTCCAGCCAGGCCTGCTGTTGGGCCTCGAAACTGACGTCGGGCCAGAGATGATGGCTGTGGGCGGCGAAGTGCAGGCGGTCCGGCGCCAGGTTCAGGGCGCGCGAGAAGAGGGGTTTGAACGACATCAGCACCCCTTTCTGATGCCGAGCATGCCCAGCCAGCCGCCGCTGGTCAGCAGGGCGACGTCGAGCAGGGCCAGGGGCAGGGGCGTCGAGACAGGCGCGGCGATGAAGCGGGCCTTCCAGTCCGGGGAGAACTTGGCCTTGTAGCTGCGCAGGCCCTGGAAGCCGTAGAGGGCCCCGCCCTCTTCGAACACCAGGGCGCCGACGCGGGCGAAGACGGGCGCGACGCGACGATCCTCCAGCCCGGCCAGGGGCGCCATGCCCAGGTCGAAGACGGCGACGCCTTCGGCCTTGGCCCACTGGACGCAGCGGGTGAACAGATAGTCCATCACCCCGTGGGGGGCGTCCGGCGTATAGCGCATCAGGTCCACCGCCGCCTCGCCCGGCGTGACCAGCAGGTTGGCGAAGGCCACGATCCGATCACCCTCGCGCATCACCGCCAGGGGCGTGAGGTTCAGGTAGTCGATGTCGAAACGGCCAAGGGAGAAGGCCTTCTCCGCCCCATTGTGCATGGCCAGCCAGGCGTCGGAGATGGCCTTCAGCTCGGCCTCCAGGGGTTTGGCCGCGCCGGGCGGCAGAACCTCGAACCGGGCGCCCTCGCGCTCGGCCCGGTTCAGGGCGGTGCGGAGATTCTGCTTGCCCTTGCCCTCGGTGGTGAAGGCCTCGGTGCGGATCACGGCCGTCTCGCCCACCTTGCGCATGGCCAGACCCATGGTCGCCAGTTCGCTGAGAATGTCGTCGCCGACCGAGTAGAAGACGGCCGAACCGCCGTAGCTGTCGGCCATTTCGGCGAAGGCCCACAACAGCTCCTGGCGTTCCTCGACCACGCCGGCCGGCTCGCCCATGGCGATCCAGCGCCGCCCCTGAACGCGATAGGCCAGGAAGCTTCGCCCCGAGGGGCTGAACAACAGGGCCTTGTCGCCCAGCATGGCCAGCCAGGCCTCGGGCGTCGCGTCCTCGGCCGCCTCCAGAGCGACACGGGCGCGTTCGATCTCGTCCGCTGAGGCGGGACCGTGGCTGTCGGCGCCGGGCGAGCTGAGCAGGGAACGGCCGGCGACCAGCAGGGTCAGCAGGGACAGGACCAGGCCGGCGCGAAGGAAGCCCGAGGCCTGGCGATCCACCAGGAACCGCCACCACAGCTCGTCGGAATAGGCGACGTCGCGATAGGCGAAGAAGCCCAGCCACAGCATGGAGACGACCACGGCGACCAGCAGCAGCAACCAGCCGGGCCGCAACGGCTCGCTGAGGCGGGAGCGGCGATTGAAGGCCGTGCGGCACGGGGCGAGCAGGATAGCGAGGACGACGAGGTCGATCGACTCCTGCCAGTCCAGCCCCTTGAGCAGGGAGAAGACGGCGCCGACCGCAAGCGCCGCGAGGGCCGCCCAATAGGCGCCGCGCCGGCGTCGCCACAGGCCGGCCGAGAGCAGCAGCAGGACGAAGCCGGCGATGCTGGCCACGAAGTGCGACAGGTCGATCAGGATCGGCGAGACCACGCCGGTCAGCTGACGCAGCCGTTCGTCGAACTCAGGCGTAACGGCCGAGATCAGCATCAGCGAGCCGACGCCGAAGGTAAAGACGGCGAAGACCTGGGGCGTCAGCTCATAGGCCAGGCCCAGCAGTCTGCGCAGCAGGTTGGGCACATAGACGTTACGGCGGTTCACACGGCCCCCTGACGATTCGGTAGAATGCCTCACCTTAGACCAGGAATCGGCCAACCGGGGCAGTCCCAAGGTCTTTTCGAGGCATACGAAACAATCCGTAACATGGCGAGTTTTGGGGCTGCGGGCGCCGGGCCCGCGCCACCGGATGTGAAGTCCCATGACCCTCAAGACCGCCATTCTGGGCAGCGCCGCCGCCGCCTTCCTGATCGCCTCGCCCGTGCTGGCGCAGCACGCCGCGACCGCCGCCCCCCAAACGCCCGCCCAACCGAGCCTGTCGCTGACGCCGGGAACCTCGGTCCACGGCCCGGACGGCGAACTGGGCAGGCTGGAAGGCGTGCAGAACAACGCCGCCGGCGCCCAGGAGCTGACGGTGCGCGGCGCCGACGGCCGGCTTCGGGCTGTGCCCCTGAACGGCATTCGCCAAGAGGGCGCCCATGTCGCCGTGGCCTATACAAAGGCCGAGTTCGACGCCGCCGCCCCGATCGCCGGCGCGCCGCCGGCCCCGGCCGCCGAACCTGCGGCGACCGATCCCGTCAATCCGTCCGGCGGCAGCGACCCGATAACCCCGCCCACCGGCGACCAGCCCCAGGGCTGAGCACCGGCGGGCCACGCCGCGGATCGATAGAGACAAGGCGGTCGGGATGCGTCCCGGCCGCCTTTTCGTATTTGATGGCGGCCTGTCACTAAAACAGGGTGACAAAGCGCCAAAAGCGCCAAAAGCGCCAACCTGTTCCACGATCCGCCTGCCTCTCCCAAACAGCATGGAGTCCATTATAGGGGCGTCTGGGGTCGTGCTGAGTTGAAGGGGGCGAATGCGGCTGAAACCCTGGCGCCACCGCAGTTTGAACCGATGGGAAAAAAGTCGGGGAAGGCCTCCAACGTCCAGCATCAAGGTCGGGGCATGGGTGTGGGGCCCGAGCCCAAAACGAAAAAGGGCGGCTCCTGCGAGCCGCCCTTCGTCATTTCAGCCCAGAGGAACGATCAGGCGCGACGCTTGACCAGACCCAGCAGGAACAGAAGCAGGCAGGATCCCAAGAAGGCGACCAGCAAGGTCACAATATTGAATCCGCCAACCGGCTGGCCCAGTAGGTTCTGCGCAATAAAGCCACCGATCAGGGCGCCGATGACGCCGACGATAAGATTGGTGATCAAGCCGTGACTGCGGCCCATAACCTTTTCCGCCAACCAGCCGGCCACGATGCCGATGATGATCCAACCAATAAGTCCAAGTCCCATGACCATATCCCTTTGTGAAGCCAAGCTGCGGACTTAATGCGTCCGGGGGAATTGGGTTGCGACCGACTTGACGCGGCGTTCGAAGAACCGCGTAACTCCCCTGCCGCGCGACCTGCGGCACGCGGATTGCGGCGCGGAAGGCGAGCCGTCCCGCGTTGGGACAGGGCGCAAGATGAGGAACTGGGGGCCATGGCCACCGACATCGATCTCCACCTGGGCCGTCGACTGCGTCGTCGCCGCCGTCTGCTGGGCCTGACCCAGCAGCAGCTGGCCGTTCAGGTCGGCATCCGTTTCCAGCAGATCCAGAAATACGAATGCGGCGCCAACCGCATCTCGGCCGCCCGCCTGTGGCAGCTGGCCGAGGCGCTGGAGACGCCCGTCAGCTATTTCTACGACGGCGTGACCGAGGCGCTGGAGCGCAAGGACAGCGCCCAAGCCATGTCCGGCGGAGGGGGCGAGATGTTCTCGCGCAAGGAGACGCTGGATCTGATCCAGGCCTATTACCAGCTGGGCGAACGGCCCCGCCGCCGCCTGCTGGACCTGGCCAAGTCGCTGCACGAGTCCAGCGAAGCGGTCGCCTGACTAGACGCGCGGCCGAGGGCGTCGGCGCGGGGTTCTCGGAACGGGGCGATCTGGGCTAAGAGCGCCCATGACCGAATTCGAATCCTTCGCGGTGGAGCTGGCGCACGAAGCCGCGCGCGTCACCCTGCCCTTCTTCCGCTCGGACATCGGGCATGAGGACAAGGGCGGAGCCGCCGGCTTCGACCCCGTGACCGAGGCCGACAAACAGGCCGAGGCGGCGATCCGCCGCCTGATCGCCGACCGCTATCCCGACCATGGGGTGATCGGCGAGGAATATGGCGAGGACCGGCCCGACGCCGAGCACGTCTGGGTGCTGGACCCCATCGACGGCACGCGGGCCTTCATCTCGGGCCTGCCGCTGTGGACCACCCTGATCGCCCTGCGCACGGCCGGCAAGCCGACCGTGGGCGTGATCGCCCAGCCCTATCTGGACGAAATCTTCATCGGCGGCCCGTCCGGCGCCCGGCTGATGCGCGGCGAAACCGAGACGCCCCTGGCTGTGCGGTCGTGCGAACATCTGACCGAGGCCGTCATCTCGACCACCGATCCCGACATCTTCAACGGCGCCGAACGGGGCGCCTGGACCCAGGTCCGCGCCGCCGCCCGCCTGGCCCGCCTGGGCTGCGACGCCTACGCCTACGCCATGGTGGCGGCGGGCAGGATGGACCTGGTGGCCGAGACCAGCCTGAAACCCTGGGACTGGTCGGCCCTGGTCCCGGTGATCGAGGCCGCCGGGGGACGGGTGGTCAACTGGCGCGGGGAGGCGCCGGATGGGAGCGGGCAGATATTGGCCGTGGGGGATGAACGGCTGATCGAGCAGGCGATGGTGACGTTGAAGCGGGCGGCGGCGTGAAAGCAGACGTCGGGATTGGCTGCAAGGGGTGGTGAGCTGACCTACGCGCTTGCTAGTCGCCGCAGCCAGAACTCGGCTTGCTTGGGCTCACCTGGGTCGTTCTGACCAGCTCTGCCACGCGCGGCTTCGAACTCCTGATGGAGTTGGAATGGGCCGTCGCCAATCCTTTCGCGTAGCCGATCAATGGTGCGCGCAAGTGCCCGCAGCTCATTGAGCTCTGGCGGCGGTCTCATTGAGCCGGTGTGGTCGTTGTGACCGAAAAGACCCCATCGACCCGCCGCGCAGTCCGTAAGCGCCCTTTCAAGGCAAGAGCGATATTCGCGCTCCAAACCGTCCAGTTGCTGCGCCAATCGTTCCGCTTTCGCCATTTGGACATAGTAGCCGGGTGTGCAAGGTCCGCAACGGGTCGGGAGCGGCGATCCCGAGAGCGGAGCTTCCTTCACTTTCGTCATTCTCCGGCAAGCCGCGTCTTCGCGGCGCAGACCGGGGCAACTGTGTTTATGCCTTGAACGGCGTTTGAGTTCTGGCGATTGCGTTGAGTGTTGTGAGTAGCTTTCGGGCGACGGCGACGAGGGCGACCTTCGGGGGCTTTCCGGCGTCCCGCAGCCGGCTGTAGAAGGTCGAGAATACGGTGTTCGAGCGGGCGGCGGTGACGGCGCTCATGTAGAGGGCGTCGCGGACGCGCTTTCGTCCGCCGCGGATCGCACGATGTCCTCTTCGGGCGCCGCTGTCGGCGTTGAAGGGCGCGAGTCCGACGAGAGCGGCGATGGCCTTTGGAGAACGCCGACCCAGCTCGGGAACCCGAGCCAGTAACGTGGCGGCGGCGACGGGGCCAACGCCGGGAACCGACCTCAGATGTTGCTCGGCTTGGCGCAGTTCGAGGTCCGCCGCGATCAGGCGTCGGATGCGGGCGTCGAGGTCGCGGACCTGGGCGTCGAGCCAGTCCAGGTGCTGATCCAGACTGGCCTGGATATCCGGGTCGTCGCGGTGTTCGGCGCGTCTGTTGCGCTCCTGGGCGCGCATGGCGACGAGTTGGTCGCGGCGGGCATTCAGTCCGGCTAGGCGTTCGCGAGCCGGGGCGACGACCTCCTCAAGACGCGGCTGCAGGGCCTGGCCCATGGCCGCCAGCATCCGGGCGTCGACGGCGTCGGTCTTGGCCAGGAAGCCAGCCGCGCGGGCGAAGGCGCGGGCGCGGCTCGGATCTACGCGACTGAAGCCGACGCCGGCGCTTTCCAGGGCGCGTCGCAGGATCCGGTCATAGACGCCGGTGGCCTCGAACACCGCCCGATCGCCAGATGCGGCCAGGCGAAGCGCCAGGACCTGGATCTCCGGCTCGGTGTTGGCCACCCGCTCTGGCCGGCCGATCCGAGGGTCGAAAACGTCAAGAAATCGCTTGGAGATATCGATCCCCACGATGCCAGGGGCTATGTTCATGAGCCTGTCCCTGTGATGCGAGGTCCGTGGCTGCGGCCTCGTGCAACTGTTCAGGTGGATACCAAAGCGGGCGGGAACCCAACCCCGATACGGTCTGCAAGGACCTGGGACCCAACGGTTTCCCGCCCGCACACAGTCTGACACACCTGCAACACACAGGGACCCAGCGGCGCCGAAGGCGACGGTTCGGCCGCATGATGTTTGACGGCGAGTCCTCGGCAGGTTCGCGCTCCCGCGCGCCGCTGGGTCCCCCGGTCTCGCTGCGCTCGCCGGAGGATGACGAAAGTGAACAGACGCACCAAAGTCAGCAACCGTTCGGTTTGCGACATGGGCCGCAGGTCAAGACCGAGGATGACAGGTTGGGGGGTAAGCGCCCCTCACGCCACCGACGGCGCCGCTTCCGTCACGTCCTCGATCCTCGCCGACGGATCAACGGCCGTCGCGCCCTTCAGCGGGGAGACGTAGTCGGCCATGGCGTCGAACTCGTCGAGGAAGACGGCGCGCATGGGGTCGGCTTCCATGATGACTTCGTGCTTGGCGCCGGGGACCTCGACATAGCGGCCGCGGCCCAGGCGTTTGGCGGCCCAGCGGCTGGTCTGTTTCCACACCACGTCGTCGGCGTCGGCCTGGACGAAGGCGACCGGGATCTTGACCGATTTCAGGGCCTTGGGCTTCAGCGCCCGCTCGCCGGCGTCGATGGCGAAGGCCAGCCAGCCGTAGGTGGGGCCGCCGATGGCCAGGTGGGGGCAGGCGTAGAGCTGCTGGCGCCACATCTCGTAACGGGTCTCGTCCGAGGTCAGGGCGTCCTCGACGAAGGTGTGGTCGAACGGGTCGTCCGGGTCGCCCAGGATATAGTCGCCGGCGTGGCCGTGACGGATGTTCCAGCGCACCGCCAGCTTGACCGACCACATCGAGCGCTTGCCGGTCTTGATCCGCAGCATGGGGCTGGACAGGATCGCGCCCGCGAACCGGGTCTCGCCGACTTCCAGCGTCAGCAGGTTCAGGCAGGCGCCCATCGAATGGCCGACCATGATCCAGGGCTTGGGGCACTGGCTTTCGAAGGCGTCCAGCAGGCGGCCGTAGTCGTCCAGAAACTCCTCCACCGCGCGGGCGTGACCCTTGAGCCGGTCGGGCAGGAGCCGGGCGGACAGACCCTGGCCGCGCCAATCGTGGGCCAGGACGCACCAGCCGCGCGCCAGGAAATTGCCGATGACCTCGAAATATTTCTCAATCGGCTCGGTGCGGCCGGGGCTGAGCACCACGGTGCCGCGCGCGGTCTCGGCCGTTAGATGCGAGGGGGTCCAGAGGGCGGCGCGCAGACGCATGCCGCCGGCGCCGCGATACCAGTCGCCCTTGCCGCCCGGAGGCGAAGAGGCGCCGGGAACCCCCATCAGGGGCGCATTGGCGGCGAAGGCTTGGGCGCGGTTCACTCGGGCTTCCTGAATTTCAAGGTCATACGGTCGCTCTCGCCGATCTCTTCGAACTTGGAGCGGTCGAACGCGGGGTCGGCGGGTTCGCCCTGGGGGGCGGTCAGGCGCATCGGCGGCAGGGTGTCGACGCCGAACGGATGGTCCTTGGTGTCCTTGTCGTTGGCGTTGACCTCGGAGGCGGCGACGAAGACGAAGCCGGCCTCGGCCGCCAGTTGCTTGACGAAGGCCTCCTGGACATAGCCGTTGGCGGCCACCGGATCCTGGTCCTCCTCGGGCGCCAGACGGTGCTGTTCGACGCCCAGAACCCCGCCGGGCTTCAGCGCGGCGAAGGCGTCGGAGAAGGCCTTTTCCGCGATCCCGGCGGCCATCCAGCCGTGCAGGGTGCGCAGGAACAGGCACAGGTCGGCCGTGCCCGCCGGCGCCACGGGGCCGGAGCCCGCGCCAAAGAAGGTGAACTGGGGTTCGCCGTACAGTTTCTTGTCGGCGCTGAACCGGGTCTGGAAGGCGGCGTTCAGGGCGGCCTGGGCCGGGTCGGCGGTCGCGCCTTCGGGGAAGAGGGCGGCCACATAGGTCCCCTCGCCTCGCGCCAGATAGGGGGCCAGGATTTCGGTGTACCAGCCGCTGCCGGGCCAGAACTCGACCACCGTCATACTGGGCCGCAGACCGAAGAAGCGCAGGGTCTCCATCGGATGACGGAAGGGGTCGCGCGGCCGGTCCTGGGCGCGCCAGGGGCCGGCGACGGCCCATTCCAGCGAACCCTCGGGCGGACCCGCCGGCGCCGGCGGGGCCTCGGGGGCGGCGTCCTTCTTGCGTCCGCAGGCGGCCATCCCGGTCAGGGCCCCGGTCAGGGCCAGTCCGGCCGCGCCGGACAGCAGAAACCGGCGCGACAGGCCGCTGGAAATCGCAGAAAGATCAGCCATCAAAACACCCCCTCGGAACACCGGGCCCCGCGTCCGGCAAACCTTGGTCGAACGGGCTTACTCACGTTCGCGGCGCGGGTCAAAAGGGACTATTCCGGCTTACGGAACCGCAGGGTCATACGGTCGCTCTCGCCGATGGCGTCGAAGGCCGCCCGCTGGTCGGGGGTCAGGGCGCCCGAGCCGTCGCGGGCCTGGGACTGGCGCACCGGAGGCAGGGTCCAGACGCCGAACGGGTGGTCGTGGTCGTCCTTGGGATTGGCGTTCAGCGCGCTGCGGGCCTCCAGCACGAAGCCGGCGGCCTGGGCCTCGTGGATCACATAGCTTTCGGGGACATAGCCGGTGGAGGCGACGTCGGCGACGTTCAGACCCTCGGCGCTGCGGTGCTGTTCGACGGCCAGGATCCCGCCGGGCTTCAGGGCGGCGTAGAAGGCCTTCAGATAGGGCTGGGTGCGGCCGTCGCGCGACCAGTTGTGGAAGGCCCGGGCCACCAGGATGAAGTCGGCCGAGCCCGGCGCGACCTCCATGCTCTCCAGCGGGCGGTTGACGCCGACGTAGCGGCCGCCGGTCGCCGCCGCATAGGGTTCGAGAATATGCCGCCACCAGCTGGCCCGGCCCGGTTCGATCTCCACCACCGTCATGCCGGGCGTCAGGCCCCAGAAGGTCAGGGCCTCATAGGGGTGACGGGCGGCGTCGCGGGCGCGGTCGGCGGCGGGACGGGTCTCGGCGGCGACGGCGGCCTGAAGCGCCGCATCCTCGGCGAAGGTCGGGATGGCGTTGGACAGGGCCGAGCGCGGCGGGGTCCAGGCGCCGTTCGCAGGCGCGGTCTGAGACTGGGCGGTCGCCGTCGCGGCGACGGTCGACAGCAGGGCGGCGAGGCCGAGGGCGGCGAGACGCATGGGGTGTTCCTTCATCCGGGGTGATCTTCAATACGGGGCGCAGCGGCCGGCGCAAATGACGATCGTGAGACGCGGGGATTGGTCGCGCACGGCCGACCCCTTGACGCCCGTTCACGGCATCCCATTTCATCTCTCGAGAGCGCCGGTTCCGGGCTCTCCAGACCGACGGCGCCGATTTCGGGTCGCCGGGCTGAACCCCAACCGTCCGGGCAAACCGCCGGACGGCTCAACCTTGCTGATCCTCAGGAGGATGCTGATGCGTACCTATGATTTCACCCCGCTGTACCGTTCGGCCGTCGGCTTCGACCGTCTGGCCAATCTGCTGGAGACCGCTGCGCGGACCAGCCAGGACGGCGGCTATCCGCCCTATAATATCGAGACCACGGGCGAGAACGCCTATCGCATCGAGATCGCCGTCGCCGGATTTTCTCCCGACGAGCTGAATATCGAGGTGAAGGAAAACCTGCTGACCGTCACCGGCCGCAAGACCGCCAATGACGACGCCGAGACGCAGAAGACCTATCTGCACCGCGGCCTGGCCGAGCGCGATTTCGAGCGCCGCTTCCAACTGGCCGACTATGTCGTCGTGAGCGAGGCCAATCTGGTCAACGGCCTGCTGTCGATTTCGCTGAAGCGCGAACTGCCCGAGGCGCTGAAGCCCCGCCGCATTGAGATCGGCGGCGCCCAGCCCCTGATCGAAGGCAAGGCCGACAAGACCAAGACGGACAAGGCCAAGGCGGCCTGATCGGTCCATCCAAACGGGAAAGGGCGGCGTTCGCGCCGCCCTCTTTTATGTCGCGAGATGCGCGAAGGCGGCGACCACCTGTTCATAGGCCGGGCGTTTGAACGGCACGATCAGGTCGCAGGCCTCGGACAGGGCGCCCCAGCGCCAGGCGTCGAACTCGATCTCGTCGTCGGCGGCCAGGTCAATCTCGCTGTCCTGACCGGTGAAGCGGAAGGCGAACCATTGCTGGCGCTGGCCCACGAAGCCGCGCCAGGCCTTGGCGTTGTTCATCGCCTCGGGCGGGAAGTCATACAGGATCCAGTCGTCGGTCCGGGCCAGGAATTCGACCGAGGTCACGCCCGTCTCTTCGCGCAGTTCGCGCAGGGCGGCGGCCAGCAGATCCTCGCCCTCGTCCACCCCGCCTTGCGGAAACTGCCAGTTATGCGGGCCGGCCGTGGCGTGGCGGCGGCCGTACCAGACCTGGCCCTGGGCGTTGAACAGCACGACGCCGACGTTGGGGCGGTAGAGGGTGAGGTTGGTCATGGAGCCTTGGTGAATAGTGCTAGTGAGCAAGGGGTGAGCTGAGACTTGTCCGGCGCACCGTCGCTCACCTCTTGCTCACTAGCACTACTCACCCAAAACCCCAGACACCGTAAACCGATCAGCGCCCCGGCCGCAGGGTCATGGCCGACGCCGGAGCCAGTTGCAGGCCGCGCTGTTCCAGGCCGGCGGTCCAGCGGGCGGCGGCCTCGACCGTCACCGGATAGGAGAAGCCGGTCCCCAGGGCCGCGCCGCGCAGCTTGGCCTGGGCTTCCAGACTGTTCAGGGCGGCGATGATGGCGGCGGGGGACTGGGTCTGGTCGATCACCTTGTCGGCGCTGGCGCGGGCCCAGGCGCCGGGGCGGCGCTGGAACGAGCCGTCGTCCAGGAAGGCGATCCCGCGCTGACGCAGGGTCGAGAGGAAGGCGTTCATCCCCGTGTCCGAGGTCGCGAACCGGTCGCCCAGATAGTTGGTCACGCCGAAATAGCCGACAGCCCGGCCCAGCAGCCAGTCCATCTTGGCCTGGACGTCGTCGGGGGTTCCGCTAGCCAGCAGGGTGTAGGGGCCGGGGTCGTTGTCGGGATAGCCGCTGGGCTCCATCGGCATTTCCAGCATGACCTCGTGGCCCTGGGCGCGGGCCTGGTCGATCCAGGATTGGAGATTGTCGGCATAGGGCACGAAGCTGAGGGTCACCTCGGCCGGCAGACGTTCGATGGCGGCGCGGGTGGTGACGGCGTTCAGACCCAGACCGCCGACGATCAGGGCCACGCGCGGCTTGCCGTTCGAGCGGAAGGGCCGGGCATAGGCCTGGGCCGGGACGCGGCCGTCGGGCGCGATCATCGGCAGGGGTCCGCTGGGCCCCGGCTGGGCCAGGCCGGCGATCGGCGCCTTGGGCAGGGGCGAGGCGGGCTGGACCGGGGCGGTATAGCTGGCCCCGCCCGCGACGGTGGCGCCGTCCGGCAGGGTGATCACGGCCTCGCCGCCCGCCGCGCCGGACGGATCGCCAGTTCCGGTCAGGTCCTGATACAGGCCCATGGCCCCCATGGAGAAGGCCTCAAACCCGGTCGGGGCCGGCGTCGGCGTCGCCGCCGCTTCCTCGCGATGGAGGGCGACACGGGCCGAAGGCGTGCCCGCATGCGGATCGCCCAGCACGGTCAGGAACAGGGCGGTGGTGGACAGCAGGAACAGGCCGGCCAGACCGGCGATCACCGGCGGCTTCTTCAGCGCGGCGACGACGGGCTTCAGGCTCGGTTTTCCACGCGCTGCGGGCGGAGACCCGGCGGCGGCGGCGAGGGCGGACTGGCGTTTGGCGAACATGGACACGGGGCGGAATCCTTCATGCCCAGTGTTGCATCGTGTCGGTTAAGAAAGCCTAACGGCCGTTCACCATGAACCGCTTCTATCGACCGTTGTCATGGATCGTGCGTTGACGTGGGCGTTTCGGGGCTTTCACATGCCGATCTCCCTGCTGCCGCCTAGGATATGCCGATGATGACGCCCGCCGCCGACGACGCCCTGCGCGAAGAAGTCCGACTGCTGGGCGGCATACTGGGCGACGTCATTCGTCAGGAGGGCGGCGAGGCCCTGTTCGACCACGTCGAGGCGGTGCGGCAAGCCTCGGTGGCCTATCACCGCGACCCGGCCTCCCACCCGGCCAAGCGGCTGGAGAAGCTGTTGACCACCATGTCGGTGGATCAGGCCGCCGGACTGGCCCACGGCTTCGCCCTGTTCTCCCTTCTGGCCAATATCGCTGAGGACCGCGCCACCCGCCGTCGCGCCCAGGGCCAGGCCGTGGCCGGCGCCCGCCCGGATACGCCCGAAGGCGCCCTGCAACGTCTGGCCGAGCAGAAGGTGGACAAGGCCGCGGTGCGCGCCCTGCTGGAGGAGGCCCTGGTCTCGCCGGTGCTGACCGCCCACCCGTCCGAGGTCCGGCGCAAGAGCGTCATCGACCGGATCGCCGCCATTTCCGACATTCTGGACGCCTGCGACAAGGCGGGGGACGCCTGTTCGCCGGCCCTGATCAACGAGCCGCTGCGCCGCCAGATCGTCATCCTGTGGGCCACGCGCCTGGTCCGCACCCAGGGACTGGTGGTGCAGGACGAGATCGACACCGTCGTCTCCTTCCTGGACCGCATCTTCCTGCGGGTCGCGCCCAAACAGTTGTCGGCCTGGCGTCGTCTGCTGGAGGCGCCGACGCTTCAGCCCTTCATGCGGGTCGGCACCTGGGTCGGCGGCGACCGCGACGGCAATCCGAACGTCGATGGAACGGTGCTGGCCGCCGCCTTCCGCACCCAGTCGCGCGCGGTGCTGGGCTTCTATCTGGAAGAGGTTCACGCCCTGGGGGCCGAGCTCAGTCTGGCGGCCGAACTGGCCCAGGTCTCGCCCGAGCTGGCGGCCCTGGCCGACGCCGCCCACGACCCGTCGCCCCAACGCGCCGACGAACCCTATCGACGGGCCCTGACCGGGGTCTACGCGCGTCTGGCCGCCACCTATGAGGCGCGGGGCGGCACGCCCCCGCCCCGCCGCGCCGCCGTCGTGGCGGATCCCTATCCCGGCCCGGACGCCTTCGAGGCCGATCTGAGGATCCTGCACGACAGTCTGGTGAACCACCACGGCGGCGTCTTCGCCGACGACCGGCTGAGCGATCTCATCACGGCGGTCGAGATCTTCGGCTTCCACATGGCCACCCTGGACCTGCGCCAGAACTCCGACGTCCACGAACGGGTCGTCGCCGACCTGCTGAAGACGGCCGGGGTCTGCGCCGACTATTCCGGTCTGGACGAAGAGGGCCGGCTGGCGGTTCTGGCCGCCGAACTGGCCTCGCCGCGCCAGTTGTTCAGCCCCTATGCCGAATACGCCGCCGAGACCCTGAAGGAGCGCGGCATTCTCCAGGCCGCCGCCGCCGCCCTGGCCGCCTTCGGGCCCCAGGCGATCCGCACCCATATCGTGTCCAAGACCGATGCGGCCTCGGACCTGCTGGAGGTCTATCTGCTGCTCAAGGAAGTCGGCCTCTATCGCCCTGAGGACCCGGCCGCCTGCCCGATCCAGGCCGCCCCCCTGTTCGAGACCATCGAGGATCTGCGCGCCTCGCGTCCGACCCTGGAACGGCTGCTGAAGGAACCGTCCGCCCTGGCCGTGGCCAAGGCGCGCGGCGTGCAGGAGGTGATGATCGGCTATTCGGACTCCAACAAGGACGGCTCCTATCTGACGTCCGGCTGGGAGTTGCACGAGGCCTCGCGCGCCCTGGTCGAGGTGACGCAAGCCGCCGGTCTGAAGCTGCAGCTGTTCCACGGGCGCGGCGGCACGGTCGGGCGCGGCGGGGGCTCGTCCTTCGCTGGCGTCCTGGCCCAGCCGGAAGGCACGGTCCAGGGCCGGATCCGCACCACCGAACAGGGTGAGGTCATCGCCAACAAATACGGCGAGCCCGAGATCGCCCTGCGCAATCTGGACGCCCTGACCTGCGGCGCCGTCCTGGCCTCGCTGGGCCAGGGCAAGGATCATGTCTTCACCGCCGACCACGGCGCCACCCTGTCCGACCTGTCGGCCCGGTCGATGGCCGCCTATCGCAAGCTGGTCTATGAGACCGACGGTTTCGTCGACTATTACCGCGCCGCCACCCCCATCGCCGAGATCGCCGACCTGAAGATCGGCTCGCGCCCGTCGTCGCGCACCGCCTCGACCCGGATCGAGGATCTGCGGGCCATTCCCTGGGTGTTCAGCTGGTCGCAGAGCCGGGTCATGCTGCCCGGCTGGTTCGGCTTCGGTTCGGCGGTCCAGGGCCAGGACATGGCGGAACTGAAGGCCATGGCCGAGGTCTGGCCCTTCTTCCGCACCCTGGTCCAGAACATGGAAATGGTCATGGCCAAGTCGGACATGACCGTCGCCCGCCGTTACGCCACCCTGGTGAGCGACGCCTCTCTGGCCGCCCGCATCTATGGCGAGATCCGCGACGAGTGGCAGAGGACCCATGACGCCATCCTGGCCATTACCGGCCATGACAAGCTGCTGGGCGGCCAGCCGGAGCTGGATCGTCTGATCCGGCTGCGGATGCCCTATGTCGAGCCGTTGAACCATGTGCAGATCGAGCTGATCCGCCGCCGCCGCGCCGGCGACGAGGATCCGCGGGTGCGCGAGGGAATCCTGTTGGCCATCAACGGAGTGGCGGCGGGGCTGCGCAACAGCGGCTGATTGCGGCCATTACAATGACGGCGATTTAATCGGACTGTCTTGGATCGGCGCCGGAACCCTCATCGCGCTGTTACACAACACGCGTATTGCGCCTTCGTCGCCGTCTCGAGCGATTATCTTTCTCTTAGGAGCAAAGCGATGAAGGTTCTCTCCCCCGCTCTCTTCGTTGTCGCCGTCCTGTCCGTATCCCCCGCCCTGGCCCAGAACGAGGCCTCGATCGCCTTCCGCGATCTGGACCTGTCCACGGCCGCCGGCGCCGCCGCCTTCGACGCTCGCATCGACCAGGCCGCCGCCGGCCTGTGCCGCAACTTCACGATACCGGGCAGCCGGATCGTGCGCAGCCAGGCCTGCCGCTCGGCCGTTCGGGCCGAAGCGATGCGTCAACTGCCGCGTTCGCGTCAGGTCGAATATGCGCGCGCCCCCCGCGGCGCGCGTCAGGTCGCCCAGGTCGTCGGTCTGTTCGTCAATAGCTGACCCCAGGCCGGCGAGGGGCGCGCCGCCCTTCGCCGGTTCAGTGGCCTAAAGCCATTTGGTGCGTTTGAAGGTGATGTAGAGGCCGAGGCAGACGGCGACGATCAGGCCCATCACCAGCGCATAGCCGTAGCGCCAGTGCAGCTCCGGCATGAATTCGAAATTCATGCCGTAAATGCCGGCGATGGCCGTGGGCACGGCCAGAAGCGCCGCCCAGGACGCCAGCTTGCGGGTGATGACGCCCTGACGTTGCTGCTCCAGCAGATTGGCGACCTCGAACACCGAACCCAAAATTTCCGTCAGCCCGTTCAGACGGCTGTTCACCCGCCGCACATGGTCGCCGATGTCGCGGAAATAGGGACGGACGTTCGGATCGATACAGGGCAGGTCCAGCGACTGCAGCTTGCCCGCCACCTCTTCCATCGGCCCCAGAATGCGACGGAACTTCAGCAGTTCGCGGCGCAGGGTGAACAGGCGGCGGATCTCGCCGCGCGACAGGAAGGCGTCCAGGGCCCTCTGCTCCAGTTCCAGCACACTGTCCTCGGCGCCGTCGACGATGGGCACATAGGCGTCGGCGATGAAGTCCAGCACCCCGTGCAGGACGAAATCCGGCCCCGCCTGAAGTTGCTCGGGCGCGGCTTCCAGCTGGGCGCGCAGGGCCGTGTGCGACCGGTCCGAGCCGTGGCGGATCGT
This sequence comes from Brevundimonas sp. SL130, assembly GCF_026625805.1. Lineage (NCBI taxonomy): Bacteria > Pseudomonadati > Pseudomonadota > Alphaproteobacteria > Caulobacterales > Caulobacteraceae > Brevundimonas > Brevundimonas sp. SL130. The sequence goes on along the minus strand of NZ_CP113064.1, from coordinate 553,824 downwards.
TATGACATGGTCCGTCCCGACGAAGACGTGGGTCTCGCCATAGCTGATGACGTCATCCACCTTTTCAGCGGTGCGGGCGACGACGAAAAGCTCGTGGCCATAGACCTCGACCTTGGGCATCTGGTGGGCCGACAGGGCGTCTTCCACCGCCAGGGGGTGAAGGTGGAACCGTTTCACCAGGACATCGAACTCGGCGTCGGTCGGGTCGTGCAGACCGATCCAGACGAACTCGCCCGGCTTCAGGGCCAGCCCCTTCGGCGTCAGCGACCCCGCCCGCACGCGCTGGCCGTCCTTGTAGACGTAGGAGGCGACGACAGTCATGGAATCTCCTGCAAACGGATGCGCTGCCTACGCCTTAGGCCATGCCGGCGGCTGACGAAATGGAGGGCGAGGCGGCCTGACGTCAAAGAGCCTCGCGGCCAGGCTCGCCTGTCGAAAATGTCATGACATCGAATTGTGAATCCGCCGTGTTTCCGCCGCGGAAGCTTCGCCGTTTGGATGCGGTTCTACGCCACCTTTCACTGCCCCAGCCGACAGAGGGGTGGAAAAAAGGAAACAGGATCATGTTCAGGATTGTCTCTCTAACTGCCGCCGTTGTCATGGCCGCCAGCGCCGCCTCCGCTTCCGACCTTCGCATCTCCTATGGGGATCTGGACCTGGCCACCCGCGAAGGCGCGGCGCGGCTGGACACCCGCATTCGTCAGGCAGCCAACCAACTGTGCGCGAACCGCACGCCCCTCGAACAACTCGCTTGCCGCGCAGGCGTGCGCGAGGAGGCCCTGTCGAACCTGCCGGCGCGGGCCCGGACCGAATACGCCCGGGGCAGCCGCTCGTTCGAGGCCTGAAACGCAGGACGCCGCCGGACCGATGTCCGACGGCGTCCCCGTTATCGGCTTTCGCCGTAAGCTTTAGGCCCGTGCCTGATCAGGACACCGGGAAGCCCCGGACCTTCAGCAGGGCGGCGACGTCCGGGTCGCGACCGCGGAAGGCGCGGTAGGCTTCGGCGCGGTCGGTGGTGTTGCCCGGGGCCAGCATGAGCGACTTGAAGCGGCCGGCGATATCCGGATTGAAGACGTCGCCCGACTCCTCGAAATAGGCCCAGGTGTCGGCGTCCATCGTCTCGGACCACAGGTAGCTGTAGTAGCCGGCGGAATAGCCGTCGGACGTGAACAGGTGATTGAACTGCGGCAGGCGGTGCCGCATCACGATCTCCTTGGGCATGCCGATGCGCGCCAGGCTGGCCTTCTCGAAGGCGTCGATATCGGTCGGGGGCGTGGCCTGGGTGTGCAGGTCCATGTCGACGATGGCCGAGGACAGATAGCTGACCGTCGCATAGCCCTGGTTGAAGGTCGACGAGGCCTGGATCTTGTCGACCAGGGCCTGGGGCATGGGCTCGTGCGTCTGATAGTGTTTCAGATAGCCGTCCAGGATCGGCCGGCTCAGCACCCAGTGCTCGTGCACCTGCGACGGATATTCGACGAAGTCGCGCGGCGTATTGCCGAACGAGGGATAGGTCACGTTCGACGAAAAGTAATGCAGGGTGTGGCCGAACTCGTGGAACAGGGTCTCGGCGTCGTCCAGCGAGATCAGCACCGGCTCGCCGGGCTCGGGCTTGGTGAAGTTGTTGTTGTTCGAGCCCAGGATCACCTTGGAGCCGTCCAGGGTCGAGAAGGACCGGTATGTGGTCATCCAGGCGCCCGAACGCTTGCCCGGACGGGCGTAGTCGTCGGTGTAATACAGGCCGATCAGCTTGCCGGTGGCCTTGTCGTGCAGCTCATAGACCTCGACGTCCGGTTCGAAGGTCGGGACCGAACCCTTGGGCAGTTGAGTGAACTTGAAGCCGTACAGACGCTCGGCCATGGCGAAGGAGCCGGCGCGCACCGCGTTCAGTTCGAAATAGGGTTTCAGCTGGTTCTGATCCAGGTCGTACTTGGCCTTACGAACCTTCTCGGCGAAGTAGAGATAGTCCCAGGGCTCGATGTCGAAACCGGCGATCGCCTTCATGTCGGCGACCTCTTCGGCGACGCGGGCCTTGGCCGGGGCCCAGACGCGATCCATCAGGCTCTGCGCATTGGCCGGGGTCTTGGCCATGGTGTCCTGCATGCGCAGTTCGGCATGGTTGCGATAGCCCAGCAGCTTGGCCCGCTGGTCGCGCAGTTTCACGATCTCGGCGATGGTCGCATTGGTGTCGTTGGCGTCGCCGTTGTCGCCGCGGTTGACGAACTTCTTCCAGACCTGCTCGCGCAGGCCCCGGTCGTCGGCGAAGGTCAGGAAGGGATCGACGGCCGAACGGGTGTTCAGAATGGCCCAGCCCTGCAGATTGCGGCTGCGCGCGGCCGAGGCGGCGGCGGCCTTGTTCGAGGCGGGCAGACCGGCCAGGCCGGCTTCGTTCGGGATCAGGGTCCAGGCGTTCTCGTCGGCGACGACCTTCTGGCCGAAGCGGGTGAAGGCGTTGGACAGGGCGGTGTTGATCCGGCCCAGCTCGGCCTTGCCGGCCGCGTCCAGATTGGCGCCCGAACGGATGAAGGCGTCGCGGCGACGCTCGGCCAGACGCGTCTGCTGGGCGCTCAGGCCCATGGCGTCGGCGTTGTCGGCGATGGTCTTGACGCGCTGGAACAGTTTTTCGTTGAAGGTGATCTCGTCCGAGGCCGCCGACAGGATGGGCGACAGCTCGGTATCGACGGCGTCATAGGCCTCGCCGCCGATATTGGAGGTCATGACGCCATAGAGGTTGGACGCCCGGTCCAGCGGCTCGCCGGCCAGTTCCAGCGCCGTCATGGTGTTGGCGAAGGTGGGGGCTTCCGGGTTGTTGGCGATGGCGGCGATGTCGGCGCGTTGCAGCTCGATGCCTTCCAGCATGGCTTCCCGCAGCTTGGCCGGGGTCACCTTGTCGAACGGCGGCAGGCCGTCGTAGGCGCCGGTCCAGGGCTGGAGCAGTTCGGCCTTGGGCGTCGCAGCGGGCAGGACGGCGCGGGCGATACGGGCCTCTTGCGCCAAATCCATGGCGGGCGGCGTCGTTGCGCCGGAGGCGGAGACGGTTCCGGCGGTGGCGCAGGCCGACAGGGCCATCAGGCCGCCGCCCGCGATGAGAAGCTGGCGTCTGTGCATGGAATGCTCCGTGGGAAAATCATGTCGAGGTTACACTTAGGCGCGCTGGGGCGGATCGTCACCTGCGCGGCGCGTTAAAGGCCCGTAATCTTGTTGGATCGATCGTCGCACTGTTCTAAAGCGCGGTCATGGCTATTGGCGTTTTCGACTCCGGCGTGGGCGGGCTGACCGTCCATCGCGAACTGACCCGGCGCTTTCCGCAGCGCGACTTCGTCTATCTGGCCGACCAGGCCCACGCCCCCTATGGCGGGCGCGGCGGCGAGGACATCGTCGAACTGACCAAGGCGGGATGCGAGCGGCTGTTCGAGGCCGGGGCCTCGATCGTCGTACTGGCCTGCAACACCGCCAGCGCCATCGCCCTGCGTCGCCTGCAACAGACCTGGATCCCCGGGCTGCGCGAGCGGCTGGGCCGGCCGGTCAATGTGCTGGGCATCATCGTGCCGACCATCGAGGCGGCCACGGGCAAGCCCTGGAGCTTCGAGGCGGAGCGACCCCAAGAGGGCGAGAAGGTCGAGGCCATCGACATAACCGGTGTCTTCTGCACCGCCGCCACCGCCATCAGCCGCGTGTTCGAGATCGAGATCGACAAGCGACGCGAGGACATCGCCGTCTTTTCCGAACCCTGCCCCGGCCTGGCCGGCCTGATCGAGCTGGGCGCCCCGCGCGAGGAGCTGAAGGTGGTGGTGGACGACCATGTCGACGCCCTGCGCCGCCGCATCGGCCGCCATCCGGACAAGGCCATCCTGGGCTGCACCCACTATGAGATCATCGCCGAACTGTTCGCCGACGCCCTGCCGGCGGGAACGGTGCTGATCGACCAGCCGACGGCCGTGGCCGATGCGCTGGAGCGGTATTTCGCGCGGCATCCCGAGTTCGAACTGGGCGACAGCGGCCGCCGCGACTTCCTGACGACGGGCCAGGCCGGCCCGCAGTCGGAGATGGTGTCCCAGTTCTGGGGCGCGCCGTTGGCGTTCGCGCGGGCTTAGGGGCGCATTCTACCCACGCACCGTCATCCTAGGCCTTGTGCCTAGGATCCATAGACTCAGGCCCCGCCGCATAGAGAAGAACGGCGCCGTCTGCGGCTCATAGTCCGACACCGGGAGTATGGATCCTAGGCACAAGGCCTAGGATGACGGTTGTGGGGGTGGGTGGAACTCAACACCCCGGACAATCCGGCAGGGCCTCGCTTTCCAGCTGAAGCGTGGTGTGATGGATCGAATGGCGTTTCGCCAGCGCCTGGGCCTCGATCAGCAGGGCGTTCCCGTCCTCGCGGTCGTGGACCAGATGGGCGGTCAGGGCGGTCTCGGTGGTGGACAGGCCCCAGACGTGCAGGTCGTGGACCGCGCGCACGCCCGCCAGCCCCAGCAGCGCCTTTTCCAGCCTGGCCACGTCCACGTCGCCGGGCGCCCCGTCCATGGCCAGATTGACCGAGTCCTTCAGCAGGCCCCAGGTCGACCACAGGATCACGGCGACAATGACCAGGCTGACCAAGGGATCGACCAGGGACCAGCCGGTCAGCAGGATCAGCCCGCCGGCCGCGACCACGCCCAGCGACACCCCGGCGTCGGCCATCATGTGCAGATAGGCGCCGCGCGCGTTCAGGTCGTGCTGGGACTTCATGAACAGAAGCGCCGTGCCCAGATTGATGAAGAAGCCGATGGCCGCCACCGTCATGATCACGCCCGAGCCGACCGGCGCGGGTTCTGCAAACCGCCGGACGGCCTCGAAAGCGATGGCCCCGCAGGCGAAGATCAGCAGCAGGGCGTTGCCCAGGGCCGCCAGGACCGTCGCCTTGCCGAAGCCGTAGGTGCGACGGCCGCCCGCCGCCCCATGCGCCCCGCGCCGCGCCAGCCAGGCCGCGCCGCCCGCCATGGCCAGGCCCAGGACATCCGACAGATTATGCCCGGCGTCAGCCAGCAGGGCGGTGGAATCCGCGATCAGTCCGGCTGAGAACTCACAGACGACGAAGGCCAGATTGACGACCAGGCCGACGGCGTAGCGCCAGTCGCCGGTATCGACCGGACCATGGGCGTGCCCGTGCGCGTGGGAATGACCGTGGTGATGATGGTCGTGCCCATGACCACTGTCATGGTCATGATCGTGATCGTGATCGTGATCGGCGTGATCGTGTTTGTGCGGGGCGCTCATGCTTCCGCCTATACGCCATTTCCGCGAATGGCCAAGCTGGTACATGATAACGCATTGAATGTTATCATGTAATGCCTCGTCAGTGCTGATGCAGGGCGACGAGCAGGCCCAGGGCGATCAGGGCCAGACCCAGAATCGCGCCCTCATATCGCGCCCACCGCTCCAACCGCAGGATCGAGGCCCCCGCGCTGGCCATAGCCGTGAACACCGCCATGCCCGCAATCGTGCCGACGGCAAAGACCAGGGTCAGCAGGGCTAGGGCGGCGAAGCCTTGCGAGGCCGAGGACAGATAGATGGGCAGCAAGACCTCGCCCGGCGACACCGCCATCATGGCCACCAGGCCCAGGAAGGCCGCCTTGTTGGAGACCGCCGGGGTGGCGACCTCCATCTGCGGCCCGCCGGCCGTCGCCGGACGCAGCAGGGTCGCCCGCGCCAGATAGAAGGCGCCGAACAGGAACAGCAGTACGGCCGCGAGATGGGGCAAAAGCCCCTCGACCCACTGATCCAGGGCCAGGCCCGCCGCCACGATCAGGCCGCCGACCACCGCCGTCGTCGCAATATGGGCCAGGCCCGCCGCCGTCACCGCCAACAGCACCCGCGACGCCCGCCAGCCCTGCGCCCGCCCCACCAGGGTGAAGGGCAGCCAGTGGGTCGGCAGGGCCGCGTGCAGGAAGGCCGCGACAAAGCCGCCCCCGAGCAGGGACAGCAGCACAGAGGAGTCGTGGGCGGGCGACATTCGCGGGCCTATACATCGTTACTTTGTAACAATCGAGACCAATTCCACCTCACAGCCAGTCGGCGAAGGGCTCCCGGTCCAGCATATCCTCATAGGTGGGGCGCGGCCGGATGACGGCCCATTGGTCGCCGTCCACCAGAACCTCGGGCACCAGGGGGCGGCTGTTGTATTCGCTGGACATGACCGCCCCATAGGCGCCGGCCCCAGTGAAGACCACCAGATCCTCGGCCTCCAGCGGCGGCAGGTCGCGGTCGCGGGCGAAGGTGTCGCCGGTCTCGCAGACCGGGCCGACCACGTCGTGGGCGCGGGCGGCGCCGGAGCGCGGATTGACCGGCTTGATGTCGTGGAAAGCGTCGTACAGGGCCGGGCGCATCAGGTCGTTCATCGCTGCGTCCAGCACCAGGAAACGCCGCCCGTCCGAGCGTTCGTTGACCTGGATCACCTGGCTGAGCAGCACCCCGGCGTTGGCGGCCAGCAGCCGGCCGGGCTCGAACGCCGCCTCGACGTCCAGGCCGGACAGAACCCGCGCGGCCATGGCCACATAGTCGGCCGGCGACGGCGGTTCGACCCCGCCCGAATAGGGCACGCCCAGGCCGCCGCCCAGGTCCAGCCGCGTCACCGCATGGCCCTGGGCCCGCAGATCGCGGGTCATCTGGGCCAGAACCGTAAAGGCGGCCTCCAGCGGGGCCAGGTCGGTGATCTGGCTGCCGATATGGCAGGCCAGGCCGACGGGCGTGACATGGGGCGAGGCCGAGGCGCGGGCGTAGAGGGCCATCGCCTCCTCGACCGGCACGCCGAACTTGTCGCCCTTGCCGCCGGTGGTGATCTTGGCGTGACCGCCGGCCCCGATATTGGGGTTGACCCGCACCGCCACGGCCGGCGACGCCTGCATCAGGGCCGAGACCGCGATCAGCCGGTCCAGTTCGGCCCCGGATTCGATATTGATCTGGCGCACGCCGACGCTGATGGCGAAGACCATCTCGACATCCGTCTTGCCGACGCCGGAGAAGATGATCCGGTCGGCGGGGACGCCCGCCGCCAGGGCGCGACGGATCTCGCCCTCGGACACGGTGTCGGCGCCCGAACCCAGCTTGGCCAGGGTCGCCAGCACCGACAGGTTGGAGTTGGCCTTGACCGCGAAGGCGATCAGGGCCTCGCCCAGGGCTTCGCGGTGCGCATCCGCCGCCGCGCGCAGCAGGCCATAGTGCCGCTTCAGCGTCGCGGTGGAATAGACATAGACGGGCGTGCCCACCTCGTCGGCGATGATTTCAAGCGGCACGCCCTCGGCATGGAGGGCGCCGTCCTTCAGGTCGAAATGATGCAAGGGGGCCTAGCGGGGATCGTTCTGGGCGGCGCCGGCGCCGATCGGGTTGTTGGGACCGCCGTCGATCGGCACGCTGCTGGACGGGCGGTTGAGGGTGGCCGGCTCGGGCAGGCCGGGGGCGCGGCTGCTGCGGGTGGCGCGCTCGGTCTCGCGCACCGGCGATTCCAGATCGGCCATACGGCCGCAGCCGGCGGCCGACAGGGCGAGCAGGCCCGCGAGGATCAGGGTCTTCTTCATAGGCGGGCTCTCCAGTCGGCGATGCGCGCGCGGACCTGTTCCGGCGCGGTGCCGCCATAGCTCTGACGGCTCTGGCACGAAGCCTCGGCGGTCAGCACCTTGTAAACCGCTTCCGTGATCCCCGGCTCGAGTTTCTGCATTTCTTCCAAAGGCAGTTGCGACAGGTCCACGCCCATCGCCTCGGCCTGTTTCACCGCCGCCCCCGTTACGTGGTGCGCCTTGCGGAAGGGCAGGTTCAGTTCGCGCACCAGCCAGTCGGCCAAGTCGGTCGCAGTCGAGAAGCCGGCGCCGGCGGCGGCCGCCATCCGTTCGGTATTGGGCCGCAGGGCCGAGACCATGGCGGTCATGGCGACCAGGGCCAGGTCCAGGGCGTCAAACGCCTCGAACACCGGCGGTTTGTCCTCCTGCATGTCCTTGGAATAGGCGAGCGGCAGACCCTTCATCACGGTCGACAGGGCGACCAGCGAGCCCAGGATCCGGCCGGTCTTGGCCCGGACCAGTTCGGCCGCATCGGGATTGCGCTTTTGCGGCATGATCGACGACCCCGTCGTCAGATCGTCCGGCAGGCTGGCGAAGCCGAACATCGGCGTCATCCAGACCACGATCTCTTCGGCCATGCGCGACAGGTGGCCCGCCGTGATCGAGGCGGCGGCCAGGCTTTCCAAGGCGAAGTCGCGGTCCGACACGGCGTCCAGCGAATTGGCCATCGGCCGGTCGAAGCCCAGCTCGGCCGCTGTCATATGACGGTCAATCGGGAAGGGCGAACCGGCCAGGGCGGCGGCGCCCAGGGGGCTTTCGTTCATCCGCGTCCGAGCGTCAGCGAACCGGCCGGCGTCGCGGCCGAACATCTCGACATAGGCCATCAGATGGTGGCCCAGGGTGACGGGCTGGGCGGTCTGCAAATGGGTGAAACCGGGCATCAGGTCGCCGGCGTGCTGTTCGGCCCGATCCAACAGGGCGGCCTGGAGGGCCTTGAGTTGGGCGATGGTGCGGTCGGCGGCGTCGCGAACCCACAGACGGAAATCGACCGCGACCTGGTCGTTACGGCTGCGGGCGGTGTGCAGCCGGCCCGAGGGTTCGCCGATCAGCTCCGACAGCCGGGCCTCCACATTCATGTGGATGTCCTCGAACTGGTCACGGAACGGGAATGTCCCGCCGACGATCTCAGCCTCGATGGCGTCCAGCCCGCCCAGAATGGCCTCGGCGTCGGCCGGCTGGATGACGCCCTGTTTGGCCAGCATGCGGCAATGGGCGCGCGATCCGGCCAGATCCTGCGCCCACAGACGTTGGTCCACGCCGATGGAGACGTTGATGGCCTGCATGATCTCGGCGGGCCGTGACGAAAAGCGACCGCCCCACATGTCTTGACCTGCGGGCTTTGCCGGGGCCTTAGAAGCACTGGCTTGGGCGGTATCGGAGGCGGCGTCTGTCATGAATGGCTCGAGAAAGGCGATCTGGGCGGTCGTCGGCGCGCTCGTGCTGTTCAGCACGCTTGCCGGCGTCGGCGGCTTGGCGATGTCGCTATACGCCAATCATAGGCAGAAGGCGCAACCCCAGACGACGCCTGTTGCGAAAAGCGATCTGGCCCGGTTCGCCGTCGGCCCCCTGGCGTCGCTGGAGACGCCGACCGATCTGAAGACCGCGCCGGAATACATGTTCCGCGACCGCAACGGCACGGCGGTGCGGTTCTCGACCTTCGAGGGCAAGGTGGTGGTGGTCAATCTGTGGGCCATGTGGTGCGCCCCGTGCCGGACCGAAATGCCGACCCTGGCGGCCCTGGCCAAGTCCTATCAGGCGAACGAGGACCTGATCGTCCTGCCGATCAACGTCGACGCCTCGGCCGACGCCCTGGCCGACGCCAAGAGCTTCATCGACGTGCATGAACCTCTGCCGCTGTATAGCGACCTGAAATTCCAGCTGCCGTTCGAGTTTCCGGGCAAGGGCAAGATGCCCCAGACCATCTTCCTGGATCGCGAAGGCCGGATCCGCGCGACCTTCTCGGGCGAGGCCGACTGGAACAGCCCCGAGGCCCACGCCCTGATCGACGCCCTGCTGGCGGAAGGCGCGCCCGTCGCCGGGACTACGCCCGCCGTCTGATCGGGGCTCAGTTTTCGGCCGGCACGCGCTGGTCGGTGTTCGGGTTCACGGCGCCGGGTTTGCCCTCGGCGGCGGCCTCGGCCTGATTTTCCTCCAGCTCGTCGGCGACATTGCCGGCGCCGGTCTCGACCGCCCGCGCGGCCTTCATGGCGCCGGATTCGATCACTTCGCCGGCCTGGGCAGCCGCATCAGCCGTATTGTCGGCGGCCGCCTCGGCATGGGCCTCGGTGTTTTCCTGCTCAGCCTCGGTGCAAGCAGCGGCACCCAGCGACAAGACGGCGGCGGCGGCGGCCAGCAGGGCCTTCGTACAGATGGTCATGAGATTTCTCCGGTCAGGGCTTTTAAATTACGCGTAAATAACGCGACCTCTGGCGTGCAGTTGCACCAGCGCCCCCTATGCCTACCGAGCTTAGGTTCCTCCCGATAATTTGAAGGAGCTTCGGTTGCGACTGCCCAGCGCTCATGCATGACTAATGGAGGGGATTGGGCTCCCGCTCGGAGGACAGCATGATCAAGAAAATCATCATCACCGCAGCCTTCGTCGGCTCTATGCTTGTGAGTGTGCCGAACGCAAACGCCGCCAGCTACAGTGAGTGCGTCATGAAGTATCAGCTAAGCGTAGCGGGCTGTGGCGGATACGGACCGTGTGAGGCTGCTGCCGACGCCGCATTGCTGAGATGCATCGAAGGACTAGTAGACACTATAGAGTAATATTCCCACAGCTGAATAAGTCCGCCCCTTGGGGGCGGACTTATTCATAGCGAGACGCAACAAATTCACCCGCATATCGCCGAACCGCCCAACAAAGCAGCGTCAAACATTACGAAGCGCGTATTCCAAAAAGAATGCCACGTGAATGGAAGATGCAATATCTTCACTACCGCTGGAGTGGTGACTGGAGGCGGGATCGAACCGCCGACCTGTGGGTTATGAATCCACCGCTCTAACCATCTGAGCTACCCAGTCGCATCCCGTCTCCGGGCGTCCGCGAGGCTTGGGGCCAGCGCGAAAGAGGCGTGCCTATATCGCCGTCGGGCGCGCGGTTCAAGTCGTCTCTACAGAGATCGTGCGGCGATGCGGCGCATGACAGGGTTTCGCGGGAAGGCTAACCCTGACGCTTCTGTTCAGACGGAACGCCCAGACCCGACCGGAGTCACCCCCATGCGCCTGATCATCCTCGCCGCCTCGACCTCCCTGCTCGTCCTCGCCGCAGCCTGCGGCGCCAGCGGCGAGAGCGCCCCGGCGTCCGGCCAGACAGGAGGCCAGGCGGGCGCGCCGCTGGAGACCCGACCGGCCAACAATCCCGATCAGAAGCCCGCCTTCGCCGGACAGACCCGGGCGCCGGGCGTGAAGACCGACGTCGCATTGAACCACAGCGTCGTCGCCTCCGGCCTCGTCCATCCCTGGGGACTGGCCCTGATGCCCGACGGCCGCTGGCTGGTGACGGAAAAGCCCGGCCGGCTGCGGATCATCACGGCCCAGGGACAGATCAGCGAACCGGTTCAGGGCTTGCCGCCGGTCGATGCGCGCGGCCAGGGCGGCCTGCTGGACGTCGTCACAAGTCCTGGCTTCGGCCAGGACCGTCTGATCTATTGGAGCTATTCGGAGCCCCGTGACGGCGGCAACGCCACCTCGGTCGCCCGCGGCCGCCTGTCCGACGACGGGGCGCGGGTGGAGAACGTCCAGGTCATCTTCCGCGCCCTGCCCGTCTATGACGGCGACAAGCATTTCGGCTCGGCCCTGGCCTTTGCGCCGGACGGCAAGCTGTTCATTACCCTGGGCGAACGCTCCGACCGGCCGATGCGGCCCCAGGCCCAGGACCTGGGCTCGCACATGGGCAAGACCATCCGCATCAACGCCGACGGCTCGGTTCCCCAGGACAATCCCTTTGTCGGCCGCGCCGGCGCCCTGCCCGAGATCTGGAGCCTGGGTCACCGCAACGCCCAGGGGATCGCGGTACAGCCCGGCACGGGCGCTGTCTGGACCGTCGAACACGGCACGCGCGGCGGCGACGAGGTCAATCTGGACAAGCCGGGCCTGAACTATGGCTGGCCCGACGCGGCCTACGGCGTCGAATATGCGGGCGGCGCGATCAACAGCGGCGCGACGCAGGCGCCGGGCACGGAACAGCCGGTCTACTACTGGGATCCAGTGATCGCGCCGGGCGGGGCGACCTTCTATCAGGGCGCCATGTTCCCCGGCTGGAACGGCGATCTGCTGGTCGCCGGGCTGAGAGAGAAACATATCGCCCGGCTGGTCATCCAGAATGACCGCGTGGTGGGCGAAGAACGTCTGCTGACCGACCTGGGCGAGCGGATCCGCGACGTGGCGGTGGGGCCCGACGGCGCGGTCTGGGCCATCACCGATCAGGATGACGGCAAGCTGGTCAGGCTGGCGGTCGCGCAGTAGTCTGCGGGACGCCGGGGGGCAGGACCGCAAAGCCGAGGCTTTGCGTGAACAGGAGACACCATGCGCAAGATATTCGCCGCCATCCTGATGACTGCACCGCTGATGACCGCCTGCGCCTCGACCGGCCAGACGAACACCTATCAGGAAGACCTCAAGCGGCTTGAGGCCACCTGCACCGAGCGTCAGGGCATCCTGACCCCGACCGGTCTGCAAAGCGGCCGGCCTGAGACCGAATACGCCTGCCGCATCACCGGCGGCGCCAGCCGTATTCCGCCCCGCTGACGCACGGCCCGAGCCGGCCCGACCGTGACGGTCGCGGCCGGCGTCTTTGTGCGCCTTTATAGCTGGCGCGACCTCCGACCCGACCCCATCTGGATTTGTGCGGCCCCGTCGCCGCAGCCGGTCACGCGGCTTATTACTTGACGTTGACGTAAACGTAGGGTTCTTGACGTCCGAGCTTAGACCCGTCCTTCCCCCAAGGTCGCGAGACGTTCGCCCATTCGGCGGACCTTGAGCGCCGGGATCAAAATGGAGACACACGCCCATGGCTGACGCCTATATCTACGACGCCGTCCGCACCCCGCGCGGCAAGGGCAAGAAGGACGGCTCGCTGCACGAGATCACCGGCCTCAGCCTGGCGACCCAGGTTCTGGAGGCCCTGCGCGACCGCAACGACCTGGACACCTCCAAGGTCGACGACGTCATCCTGGGCTGCGTCACCCCCGTGGGCGAACTCGGCGCCGACATCGCCCGCACGGCGGTTCTGTCGGCCGGCTGGTCGCAATATACGGCGGGCGTTCAGGTCAACCGCTTCTGCGCCTCGGGCCTGGAAGCCGTGAACATGGCCACCGCCAAGGTGAAGTCCGGCGAGGCCGACTTCGCCGTCGGCGGCGGAGTCGAGGTCATGAGCCGCGTGCCCATGGGTTCGGACATGGGCGCCTGGCCCACCGATCCGTCGTCGGCCTTCCCCACCTATTTCGTGCCGCAGGGCGTGTCGGCGGACATGATCGCCACCAAATACGGCTTCAGCCGCGACGACGTGGACGCCTATTCGGTCGAGAGCCACAAGCGCGCGGCCCAGGCCTGGGCCGAGGGCCGGTTCAAGAACTCGGTTCTGGCGGTCAAGGACCAGCTGGGCCTGACCATCCTGGACCGCGACGAGACCATTCGTCCGAACACGGACATGCAGACCCTGGGCGGCCTGAACCCCTCCTTCACCATGATGGGTGAAATGGCCTTCGACAGCGTGATCAACCAGCGCTACCCCGAGGTCGAGCGCGTCAACCACGTCCACACCCCCGGCAACTCGTCCGGCATCGTCGACGGTTCGGCCGGCGTGCTGATCGGTTCGCTGGAAGCCGGCAAGGCCCTGGGCCTGAAGCCGCGCGCCAAGATCCTGGGCGGGGCCTCGATCGGCTCGGAGCCGTCGATCATGCTGACCGGCCCGGAATATGTGACCCGCAAACTGCTGGGCAAGCTGGGCATGACGCCCGACGACATCGACGTGTGGGAGCTGAACGAGGCCTTCGCCGCCGTCGTGCTTCGCTACATGCAGGCCCTGAACATCGACCACGCCAAGATGAATGTGAACGGCGGCGGCATCTCGATGGGCCACCCCCTGGGCGCCACCGGCGCCATGATCACCGGCATCGCCCTGGACGAGCTGGAACGCTCGAACAAGTCGACGGCCCTGATCACCCTGTGCATCGGCGGCGGCATGGGCACCGCCACCGTCATCGAACGCGTCTGATCCGGAGCGAATGACTATGGAAAACTTCAAGATCGACATCGACGCGGACGGCATAGCCGTCATCGCCTTCGACGTCCCCGGCCGTTCGATGAACACCCTGACCAGCGCGGTCATGGCCGAGATCCCGGAACTGGTCGAACGGATCAAGACCGACGAGACCATCAAGGGCGCCGTCATCACCTCAGGCAAGGCGTCGGGCTTCTGCGCCGGCGCGGACCTGGGCGACATGGCCGGCGGGGTGCTGTCGGGCGGCGGCGACCTGCAAAAGGCGTTCGACGCCGGCTGGAAGCTGAACGGCGCCTTCCGCGCGCTGGAGACCTGCGGCAAGCCGGTGGCGGCGGCGATCAACGGCCTGGCCCTGGGCGGCGGGCTGGAGTTCACCCTGGCCTGCCACTATCGCGTGGTCGAGAACGACAACAAGATCCAGCTGGGCCTGCCCGAGATCAAGGTCGGCCTCTTCCCCGGCGGCGGCGGCACCCAGCGCCTGACCCGCCTGGTCGGCGTGCAAAACGCCATGATGGCCATGAGCGAGGGCAAGTCCTTCCGTCCGAACGACGCCAAGGGCGCAGGCATCGTCCATGAGGTGGTCGAGAAGGGTCAGTCGGTCGAGGCCGCCAAGACCTGGATCAAGACCAAAGTCGAGTCGGGCGGCAAGGCCGTGCAGCCGTGGGACGACAAGTCGTTCAAACTGCCCGGCGGCGGCCCCTATCACCCGGCCGGCATCCAGAACTTCATGGTCGGCAACGCCATGCTGCGCAAACAGTCCTACGGCAACTATCCGGCCGTGCTGAACCTGATGAAGGCCGTCTACGAGGGAACCCAGGTTCCGATGGACGCGGCCCTGCGCATCGAGACCCGCTATTTCATCAAGACCCTGATGACGCCGCAGGCCCAGGCCATGATCCGCAGCCTGTTCCTATCGAAGCAGGAGCTGGACAAGGGCGCCGTGCGTCCGGCCGATGTGCCCAAGTCGGACCCGAAGAAGGTCTCGGTCCTGGGCGCGGGCATGATGGGCGCGGGCATCGCCTATGTGCAGGTCATGGCCGGCATCGAGACGGTGCTGATCGACCAGACCCAGGAAGCCGCCGACAAGGGCAAGGCCCATGTCGAGGAGCTGCTGAAGAAGCGTCTGTCGCGCGGTCAGATGACGCAGGACAAGTATGACGCCACCCTGGCCCTGGTCACGGCGACGACCGACTATGACCACATCAAGGGGTCTGACCTGGTGGTCGAGGCCGTGTTCGAAAGCCGCGAGATCAAGGCCGACGTCACCAAGCGCGCCGAGGCCCAGCTGGTCGAGGGCGCCGTCTTTGGCTCCAACACCTCGACCCTGCCGATCACCGGCTTGGCCGAGGCCAGCGTCCGGCCCGAAGACTTCATCGGCATCCACTTCTTCTCGCCCGTCGACAAGATGATGCTGGTCGAGATCATCCTGGGCGAAAAGACGGGTCAGGCCGCCATCGCCAAGGCGCTGGACTATGTGCTGAAGATCAAGAAGACCCCGATCGTCGTCAACGACAGCCGCGGCTTCTACACCTCGCGCTGCTTCTCCACCTTCCTGTTGGAAGGCATGGCGATGCTGGAAGAAGGCTACGGCCCGGCCCTGATCGACAATGTCGGCCGCATGACCGGCATGCCGCGCGGCCCGCTGGAGATGCACGACGACGTCGCCCTGGACCTGTCCTACAAGATCGCCAAACAGACGGCGCTGGACCTGGGCGACAAATACGTCCCGTCGGAAGGCGCCGACATCGTCGCCAAGATGGTCGAAGACGGACGCTTCGGCCGCAAGAACGGCAAGGGCTTCTATGACTATGATCAGAAGCCCAAGACGATCTGGAAGGGGCTGAGCGACCTGGCGCCGACCACCAAGGGCATCGACAAGCCCGAGGAGGCGACCGCCTTCGCCCAGATCGACGAGCTGAAGACGCGCCTGCTGTATCGCCAGGCGGTGGAAGTGGCGCGTTGCTGGGAAGAGGGCGTCATCGACGACCCGCGTGAGGCCGACCTGGGCGCCATCCTGGGCTGGGGCTTCGCGCCCTGGACCGGCGGCCCGATCAGCATGATCGACGGCGTCGGCCTGGCCAAGTTCGTCGAGACGGCGGACCGTCTGGCCGCGACCTACGGCGACCGGTTCAAGGTCCCGCAGTTGCTGCGCGACATGGCCGCCAAGAACGAGACCTTCTACGGCAAGTTCGCCCCGGAGAAGGCCGCCGCCTGATCGGCGACGACATCGTCAGACGACGGAACGGGCGGCCTTCGGGTCGCCCGTTTTGGTTTGAGCCGATTGAAAGGCCTGAAACTGGAGATCGGCGTTCGAACGCGCTATATTCGGAATATGGCACACGTGTTTCCAGCCTCATCGCCGTCGAAGACGGTTCGCGATACGCGGTCTGGACGCCTGGTCCAGGTGCACGGTCTCGGCGCGCTGCAGGGGAAGCTTGCCCTACGACCCGAGGTGGACCTGACCAAGCCCATCTTCGAACAGGTCTCAAAGGCGCGCCCCAAGCCCAGCCGCCTCTCTCACGACTGAGCCCTTTCCATTAGCGCGCTCCTCGATACGCACGTTCTCTACTGGCTGGTTTCAGGCACGACGCCTCTTTCAGACGCCGCCCTCGTCGCCATTGCCGACGCCCAGGCTGAGGATCGTCTCTATGTGTCGCCCGTAACGGCGTGGGAACTCGGCGTCGCCGCGCAAAAGTCGGTCCAGGCGAACCGGCCTGATCTCGGCGTTCTGTCGCCCAAGACCTGGTTTCGAGAGGCCGTCCAGGCCACCGGGGCCCGGATCACCCCCATCCGACAAAGGATCGCCCTGGAGTCCGCCGATGTGGTGACGCGGACGGGGCACAGGGATCCACGGGACTGTTTCCTGATGGCGACGGCGCGGGTCATGCGGATCCCCCTCGTCTCGCGCGACGCCGTCATGCAGAGGATCGCCCGCGTCGATCCTGACTATTTGACCGTCATTGACTGCTGAAGACGGCCGGCCCTCGCGACACGGCCCAAAAAAGACCCGTCCGACACGAGGTCGGACGGGTCGCTCCGCCGCCCCTCGCGGGGTCGGTGGCGGGTCGCTTGGGGCGACGGAGTGTCTAGGAAGGCGAGACGGTCGTCAGCCTTCGAGATCCTGGCCTTCGTCCGGCTCGGGCGTGCCCAGCAGTTCGTCGGCGATCTTGCTGGTCGAAGCCCGCACCGCCTTTTCGATCGAGGCGGCGATGTCGGGGTTCTGTTTCAGGAATTCGCGCACATTCTCGCGGCCCTGGCCGATCCGGGTCGAGTCATAGCTGAACCAGCTGCCCGACTTCTCGATCACCCCGGCCTTGACGCCCAGGTCGATGATTTCGCCCAGTTTGGAGATGCCCTCGCCGTACATGATGTCGAAGATGACCTCGCGGAACGGCGGGGCGACCTTGTTCTTGACCACCTTGACCCGGGTGGTGTTGCCGACCACCTCGTCGCGGTTCTTGATCGCGCCGGTGCGGCGGATATCCAGACGCACCGAGGCGTAGAACTTCAGCGCATTGCCGCCCGTCGTCGTCTCGGGCGAGCCGTACATGACGCCGATCTTGTGGCGGATCTGGTTGATGAACAGGACGATACAGTTCGACTTGGAGATGGAGGCCGTCAGCTTGCGCAGCGCCTGGCTCATCAGACGCGCCTGAAGGCCCGGCAGGCTGTCGCCCATTTCGCCCTCGATCTCGGCGCGCGGCGTCAGGGCGGCGACGGAATCGACGACCACGATGTCCACGGCGCCGGAGCGCACCAGGGTGTCGACGATCTCCAGCGCCTGTTCGCCGGTGTCCGGCTGGGACACCAGCAGATCGTCCAGATTGACGCCCAGCTTCTGGGCATAGCCGGGGTCCAGCGCGTGTTCGGCGTCGACGAAGGCGGCGGTGCCGCCGGCCTTCTGAACCTCGGCCACCGTATGCAGGGCCAGGGTCGTCTTGCCCGAGGACTCAGGACCGAAGACCTCGATCACCCGTCCGCGCGGCAGGCCGCCGATGCCCAGCGCCATATCCAGACCCAGGGACCCGGTGGACACCGAGGGGATCACGTCGGCGACCCCGCCCTTGCCCAGTTTCATCACCGAACCCTTGCCGAAGGCGCGATCGATCTGCGCGATCGCCGCCTCCAGAGCGCGTTGCTTGTCGCCGTCTTCCTTGCCCACCAGTTTCAAAGCCGCCTGTGCCATTGCCTTCGTCTCCCTTGCCATGATTCCCGTCAGAAGCTTGGGAGAGACCCGCCATGGACCCGCCCCCGTTTGTGAGACCGACTATGTGCACGGTTTGTTCTGGTTCACAAGATGTTCTCATCGAGAACAAATGAGAACATCCGAACCTACGTCCGATTCTGACGCATCAAGGAACAGCCACATCGACCGCTGACGCCGGTTCGGCATGGCCGGCCGCCATGGACAGGCCGCAGCCGAGGATCAGCACGGCCGCCGCCAGACCCGCGAGGGTGTGGACGGCGGGATTGGCCGTTCCGGACGCGTCCAGCCTGGCGGGCGCCAAGGGGCGAGCCAGGGCGAGGATCAGCAGGGCGATCAGGCCCAGCGCGCCCGGCTGGTCCATCCCCACGCCGAGAAAGATGAAATGGCCCAATCCCGCCAGCCAGCCGCCGACGACGACCGTGACCACAGCCGCCGGCGCCAGAGCCGCCCACCGCTCCAGCCGCGCGCCGATCACCGCCGCCAGGGCCGCGGCGAAGGCGGCCGCCAAGCCCGTCCAGACGAACAGCAGGGCCGCCTCGGGCGCCACGGCCTGGACCAGAACCCCCAGGGTCAAAACCAGCATGATCGCGCCCAGCCAGCCGCCCCAGGCCGTCTCATCCTCGCCGCCCGGCCACAGGCTCAGCACCACCGCGATTCCGGCCGTGCCCAGCACCACGGGATTGAACCCGCCCATGGCCGTCGCCAGCGCGGCCGCCGCCGCGACAACGCCCGCCAGCAGCCGCCGTCCGATCAGGGCGCGCCCGGCGATCAGAGCGAACATCGCCCCGAGCACGGCCAGCCCCACGCCCGCTTCCATCCACGGCAGGCGACGCAGCATCATGTAGTAGATCTCGGACGAGTCGATCCGCTCGCCGACCGGCCCGGCCAGGACTCGCGCCGCCTGGGCCACGACCACGCCCGCGCTCAGCAGCCACAGCCCGCCGGTGAAGCCCTTCACCCCCTGTCTCCAGGTCAGACCCGTGGCGTGGCGCGCCCCCCAGGCGGCGAAACCGGTCAGCACAAAGGCCAGGCCTAGCAGACCCCAGCCCGCGTCCGGTCCGTGCCGCAGCAGCCCCAGGCCGAAGATGTCGGCATAGACGGCGTTGTGCGTGGCTTTCGGCAGGACCGGCGCCCGCACCAGGGCGTCGGCCGTCTCCAGCGCCTGGGATCCGATATGCTGCACACTGCCCTGATCCAGGGCATCGGGAGTCGAGCCGGGCGAATGATACTGGGCCGGGCGGCCGATGAAGGCCAGATTGACCCCGGCCAGACCCCGGTCGGCGGCGATGGTGAAATCGGTCCCGTTCGGCATCAGCCGATAGACGAAGACAGCCAGGGCGTTGCTGGACGGCCCGCCGTCCGCCCGGCGCGTCGCCCGCGCATACAGATCAATGGTCTGGGCGTTGCCGGGACCGGTCTCGAACATCATGGCCCGACCGCCGCCGCCGCGCGCCTCCAGGTTCACCACCGCCCCGACCCGATGACGCAGCGGATGTTCGCTGAAGAAGGCCCGCGCCCCGTCCAGGTTCAGCTCCTCCCCGTCGGTCAGCAGGATGATCAAGCCCCGCTCGGCCGGCCCCCGCGCCTTGATCGCCCGCACGGCCTCGAGCACCGCCGCCACGCCGCTGGCGTCGTCCGCCGCGCCCGGCGAGCCGGGCACGCTGTCGTAATGGGCCATCATCACCACCAGCGGCAGACTGGGGTTACGGCCCGGCAGGACGCCGACCAGATTGACCACCGACAGACCCTCGACCGTTTCGCCCCGATCCTCGATCCGTTTCACCGCCGCAGGCGACAGGGCGCCGGCCTGAAGTCTGGGCGACAGGCCCAGCTGGGCCATCCGGCCATACAGATAGGTCTGGACCAGGGCGTGATCGGTCGAACCGACCGGGCGGGGCGAGCGCGCCATGACCCGCACATCCGCCATGGCCCGTTCCGCCGAGAAATCCGCAGAACGGGCGCTCGCCGGCGCGGGCCGGGGCGTCTGAGTCGTGATCGCGGCCAGGCCCAGCGCCGCCGCCAGGGCCGTCAACAACAAGGCCAGCCGCATTAGATGCATCCCCCGAGGCGTCATCTCGCCAATAGGGCCGAGCCTGCGCCGTTTCGCAAGTGCGGGATGTCAGGGCAGGCGAACCGCCAGGGCCGCGCGTTCCGCCGCACAGCCGGGGTTGGTCCGCCCGGTCGCGCGTGCGGCCTCAATCTCGGCGCGCGCGGCGACGACCTCGGCCTGGAAGGCGGGGGTGGCCGCGATCTCGGCCATGACGGCCCGACCCAGGGCCTCGCCCGCGGCCACATCGCTGGGATAGTCCATGGCGCAGACCAGGCGACTGACGCCGATCTCATGGCCGATCCGGCGCGCCGGCCCGGCCTGTTGCGGGGAAATCCGGGCCAGGGCCTCGGCATAGACGGTTCCCACCACCGCCGCCGTCGACGGATAGGCCGAACTGCGCCGGGCCTCCGGGGTCAGGGTCTGACAGGCGCGGCGTGCGGGATCCTCGGCCACCGGTCGCGCCCTTTGACCACGCGCACCCGCCAGAGCCGCCGCCGCGCGAGCGTCATGAAAGGCCCGCGCCGCCATCCGATCCAGGGCCGGGGTTTCAGCCGATCCCAGACGGACCCCCAGGGCGCAGTCGAAATGCTGCAGAGCCAGCGGCGGGCGCAGTTCGGCATGGGCGGTGGCCAGCAGCCAGCGATCCGAATCCTCGAGCGCGACGAAACCCGCCGAGGCGGCGTGATCGGTCAGATCCTGAGCCGACCCCGTGACCGGCGTCGAAGGGATCGCCCCGGCCAGCCGCACCAGCGCGTCCGGCGCCAGATAGCCCTGGTCGACGGCGATGAAGATCGGCGAGGGCGAAGGCCGAGCGGCCGGCGCGCAGCCCGTCGAAAGGGTCAGGACCAGAGTCGCCGCGCCCAGGGCGGCGACCGCCTTCAAAGCCCCGCGCTCCAGCTCAGCTGCACCGAGGTTGCGCCGCCTTCGCCCGGCGCCGCCACCACCTGCAGATTGGCGGATCCCGCCTGACCGCCGGCCGCCCCATAGGCGCGGGCGTCGCCCTGGTTCATGCCCATGACCGAAGTCAGGCCCGCTTCCTCGGCGCGGGTGCGATAAAAGGCCACCACATCGTCGGGGGTGGCGGCGGTCGTGAAGGTCACCAACCCGCCTTCGCCGTCCGGTCCCGCAGCGGTCGTCGCGGGCTGGTCCAGGGCGGCGCCGGGATAGAGGGCGGCGTAGGCCGGCGCACCCGGCGCGGCCGGAACGGCGACTGCAGGCTCGGGCGTCGCCGGCGCGTCGGTGACGGCCGGCGCGGTCTTTTCACGCGGGGCGGCGGCAGCGGCCTCAACGGGCGCTTGTTCGGCCTTCGACCGGTCGTCGCAACCGGCAAGGCAAAGGCAAACTAAGGCGGCCGAGGCCGCCGTACGGCGTATCATCGGGGAATCGTCCCTTGGACCCATGGTCAAGTCGCCACCGTGGCGCATGGATGCGGCGGCGGCAAGGCGTGCGTTCAGCGGTCGCGCGGCTCGCCGCCGCTTTTCCAGGCCCGGCCCTCGGCCGCCAAGGCTTCATTGATGACCTCTGAGTCCGGATCGTCGTCCGAGCCGGAGGCTGAACCCCCGCGCAGCGAGCCGGCCCGCGTGTCCGACCCCGAATCGCTTCCGTCCAGGGCCTGGATCAGGGCGTCGGCCTTGTGGCCCAGGTCCGGGCGCTCGCCCATGTCGGCGGCCTCGCGGGCGTCTTCGCAGTCGGTCGGTTCGGGGGAATTGGCGTCGGTCATCGTCCGCTCCTTGTGGTCGAAAGTGAAAGCCGCCGATCCAGTTACGGTTCCCCGCCCCCTTGATCGCGCCCCGCCAGCCCCGATCTAGGGTCCATGATCCCGTTCTCAGTGCTCGACTTGTCTCCCATCGTCGAAGGCGGCGACGCCCGTCGCGCCCTCGACGAGACCCTGGCCCTGGCTCAGGCCGCCGATCGCCTGGGCTATGAACGCTTCTGGCTGGCCGAGCACCACAACATGCCCGGCATCGCCAGCGCGGCGACCGCCGTCGTCATCGGCCATGTGGCGGCGGGGACCCAGCGAATCCGCGTCGGCTCCGGCGGCGTCATGCTGCCCAACCACGCGCCCCTGGTCGTCGCCGAACAGTTCGGCACCCTGGAGACCCTGTTCCCCGGCCGGATCGACGTCGGCCTGGGCCGCGCGCCCGGCACGGACGGCGCCACCGCCCGCGCCCTGCGCCGCTATTTCGAGGGCGCCGACCAGTTCCCGCGCGACGTGGTCGAACTGATCCAGTGGTTCGAGCCGGCGTCCGACAATCAACCCGTTCGCGCCGTCCCGGGCGCCGGTCTGCGCGTGCCGATCTGGCTGTTGGGCTCCAGCCTGTTCAGCGCCCAGTTGGCGGGCCAACTGGGCCTGCCCTACGCCTTCGCCAGCCATTTCGCGCCCGAACTGCTGCTGGAGGCCCTGGCCCTGTATCGCCGCAGCTTCATCCCGTCCGACCGGCTGGCCCAGCCCCACGCCATGGCCGCGATCAATGTCTTCGCCGCCGACACGGACGAGCAAGGCGCGCGCCTGTCCACCTCGATGCAACAGAGTTTCGCGCGTCTCTCGACCGGCAAACCGGGCAAGCTTCCGCCGCCCGTCGACGACATCGCGGCCATCCTGACCCCGCAACAGATCGAGGGGGCGCGCAGCCGCCTGCTTTACTCAGCCGTCGGCGGGCCGGACACCGTACGCAAAAAGCTCTCGGACTTCATCGCCCTGACCGGCGTCGACGAACTGATGATCACCGGCATGGCCTTCGACAACGCCGCCCGTATCCGCAGCCTGGAAATCGTCGCCGAGGTTCGCGGACGGATGGAGACGGCGCAGGCGGCGTGAATCCTTCCCCTCTCCCGCCGGGAGAGGGCTTAAGCGCCCAAGAGCGTCAGCGATCGGTCTTGCGCGACCCGAAGGGCGGCGCGAAGCAGCCAAAGGGTGAGGGGTAAGGTGGTGCGAATTGGCCCACCGGCGGTCCCTCATCCGACCCTGCGGGCCACCTTCTCCGAATGGGAGAAGGAAGTGGGTCAGAGCTCTCCCAGAAACGCCAGCAACAGCCCACTCACCTCATCCGCCCGTTCCTGCTGGATCCAGTGGCCCGCGCCGGGCAGGACCACCGACCGGGTCAGGTTCGGAACCCAGTCCTTCAGCCCCGCCTCGGCCGAACCGGCGTAGTGTCGGACGGGGTCATCCTCGCCGACGATGAACAGGGCCGGCTGGAGAATCTGCTGATCCTGGACGAAGGCCGTCAGCGACCAGTTCAGGTCGATGGCCCGATACCAGTTCAAAGGCCCGTCGAAGCCGCCGGCCGTGAAGGCCTGAACATATTCGGCGAAATGGGCGGGGCTCATCCACGGCGGCAGGTCGGCGCCGTCGTCTATACTGTCCAGCAGGCCGACGCCGCGCGCCATGAAGCCGGTGGCGCGTTTCACGGCCGGGGTGGCGCCGTCATAGGCCCAGAACAGTTTCCTCAACGTCGTCGCCGGATCGGCCTCCAGCGCCAGATGGGCGTCGGCCGCCTGGAACCGACTGATGTAGAGATCGCCCAGGCCCGCCCGTTCGGACAGGATGGCCATGACGGCCGTCGGCGGTCCCTGAGGTCGACGCGGCTGGAACGGCACGGACAGGCCGGCCACCGCCGTGAACAGATCGGGCCTCAACAGGGCGCAATGCCAGGCGACCGGCGCGCCCCAGTCGTGGCCCACGACGACGCAGGTCGACTTGCCGAGCGCCCGCACCAGATCGACCATGTCCCCGACCAGATGCAGGATCGAACAGGCGTCGGCGCCTTTGGGCTTGTCCGTGCCTCCATATCCGCGCATGTCCGGGGCCACGACATGACAGCCCGCCTGGGACAAGGCCTCGACCTGGGCGCGCCAGCTGAGCCCCAGCTCAGGGAAACCATGGATCAACAGGACCAGGGGCGCGTTGGGGTCTTCGAACCCCGCCTCCAGCACCTGTTGGACAAGGCCGTCGGTCTTGATAAGCCGGGTGCGCATTTCAACCTCCCCCTCCCTAGCCAAGGCGGCGTTTCCCGCCGCTCATCGAACAGGACGGACATGACCCGCCTCGTCACCTTTGCAGACGGTACGACCGTTCCCGCCCTGGGCCAAGGCACGTGGGAGATGGGCGACGACCCCGCCTGGCGCGATGAGGAGCAGCAGGCCCTGGCGCGCGGCATCGACCTGGGCCTGACCCTGATCGACACGGCCGAGCTCTATGGCGACGGCCGCTCCGAACGGCTGGTGGGCGAGGTCATCGCCGGGCGCCGCGACGAGGTCTTCCTGGTTTCCAAGGTGCGGCCCGAAAACGCGTCGGAAATGAAGATGATGCTGGCCTGCGAGAAGTCGCTGGAACGGCTGGGGACCGACCGGCTGGACCTGTATCTGCTGCACTGGGAGGGCAATGTCCCACTCGAGGAGACGGTTGAGGCCTTCCGTGAACTGGTCGACGACGGGATGATCGCCCGCTGGGGCGTGTCCAACCTGGATATGCGCACCATGGAGCGGCTGATGGAGATCGAGGGGGCCGAGGACTGCGCCGTCAACCAGCTGCTGTATAATCTGGGCTCGCGCGGGGTGGAGTTCGATCTGCTGCCGTGGATGCAGGCGCGCGACATGCCGATGATGGCCTATTCGCCCCTGGGGCGCGGCGAGTTGCTGGAACAGCCCCTGATCCGCGACATCGCCAACCGCCACAGCGCCGACCCGGCTCAGGTGGCGCTCGCCGCCATCCTGCGCCACGACGGCGTCATCGCCATTCCCAAGGCCGGCTCGGTCGAACACGTCGAGGCCAATGCCGACGCCCTGGAGATCCAATTCGATCTCGAGGACCTGGAACGTCTGGATGAGGCGTTTCCCCCGCCGACGCGCGAGACGCCGCTGGACATCATCTGAGGGCGGTCAAACGGCCGCGCTCGAGGCGCACCCGCATTGACGCTCGTCATCCTAGAGCGTGATTCCTTCACACGGAACCGTATCCTGAGTTGACGAGGTAGTTCGCACATTCGGCGGGGCTGAAGAGGTTGATGATCTCTCCGGCCTTTCGCCACGTGGCTTCAATGGTTCTGGGCTGGGCGTTGCGCATGAGGTGTTTGAGCTTGGCGAAGACCTGTTCGATGGGGTTCAGGTCGGGGGAGTAAGGGGGCAGGAAGATCATGTGTGCGCCTTTGGCCCTGACAGCGGCGCGGGCGGCCTTGCCCTTGTGACTGCCGAGGTTGTCGAGGACGACGACGTCGCCAGGCGACAGGGTCGGCGCCAGTATTTTCTCGATGTAGACGAGGAAGATCGCGCCGTTGATCGGACCATCGATAACCCAGGGCGCGTCGATCCGGTCATGGCGCAGGGCGGCGATGAAGGTCAGGGTTTTCCAGTGACCGAAGGGCGAGTGGCCCTTCAAGCGTCGCCCCCTCGGCCCCCAGCCGCGCAAGGGCGCCATGTTGGTCTTGACCCAGGTCTCGTCCAGGAACACCAGTCGCGACGGGTCGATCCGCCCCTGATGCGCCTTCCAGCGTGCGCGGCGGCGCGCGACGTCAGGCCGGGCCTGCTCCTCAGGCAGCAGTGTTTTTTTGAAGCTCAGTCCTTCAGCGTGCACGAACACCCACACCGCTCGAGGGCCGGTCTTGATCCCGCGCGCGGCAAGTTCGGCCGTCAGTCCTCTGAGCGTGAACGGCCCTGAGGCGATGCGGGTGCGCAGCCATTCGGCGCAGTCTCCTGACAGCGTGCGAGGCTTGTGGCCGCCGACCTGGCCCGGCGCCACCGAACCTGTCTCTCCAACTCGCTTCGTCCACTTGGACACGCAAGACGGACTGATCCGAAGCGCCGCCGCGATCTCCCGGTGTGTCTCGCCCTCCGCCTTACGCGCCAACGCTCGCTCACGAAGATCCATCGAATAAGGAGCCGTCATCCGGGCTGGCCTCCCATCCAGCACGAACGTTGAATCAGATCACCGCAAACTTGGGAATCCCGATTCCGTCAAAGCGAGCCATGCTCTAGAGCTTGTCCTCGGATGACGGATAGCGGGGGACCAGACAGCCCCTATGAAAAAACCCGCCGGGGTCGCCCCCGGCGGGTCTCTCGTCTTCATCAAGCCCCAGACCTCAGTGAACCGTCGGCACGCTGGTCGCGGCAGGGGCGGCGACCGGAACCTCGACCGTGGCTCCGTCCGAGACCGGCGTCACCGGCACCGAGACCGAGGGTCCGGCGTTGGGGAAGTTGTTCTCATCGCGGTTCGGGGCGACGCCCTTCTCCAGCAGATCCTTGATCTCTTCGCCCGACAGGGTCTCGTACTCCAGCAGGGCCTGCGACAGCTTCTCGTGGTGATCGGCCTTGGTCGTCAGGATCTTGCGGGCCTCGTCCCAGCCGGAGGCGACCAGACGACGGACCTCCTCATCGATGGTGCGGGCCGTCTCTTCCGAGACGTTCTGGCTGCGCGCCACCGAGTGGCCCAGGAAGACTTCTTCCTGATTGTCGCCGTAAGCCACCGTGCCCAGCTTCTCGGAGAAGCCCCAGCGTGTGACCATGGCGCGGGCCAGTTTGGTCGCCTGTTCGATGTCCGAAGACGCGCCGGAGGTGATGTTCTCCTTGCCGAAGATCAGCTCCTCGGCCACCCGACCGCCGGCCATGATGGCGATCCGGTCGATCATCTGCTGGTACTTCATCGAATAGCGGTCGCCTTCCGGCAGTTGCATCACCATGCCCAGGGCGCGACCGCGCGGGACGATGGTCGCCTTGTGCACCGGGTCGGCCATCTTGACGTTCATGGCGACGATGGCGTGACCGGCCTCGTGATAGGCGGTCAGGCGCTTTTCTTCCTCGTTCATCGCCATCGAGCGACGCTCCGAGCCCATCAGCACCTTGTCCTTGGCGTCTTCAAAGTCGCGGTGCGTGACCATGCGACGGTCCTTGCGGGCCGCCGTCAGGGCCGCCTCATTGACCAGATTGGCCAGGTCGGCGCCCGAGAAGCCGGGCGTGCCGCGCGCGATGGTCTTGACGTTGACGTCGGCGGCCAGGGGCACGTCCTTCATGTGGACGCGCAGAATACGCTCACGACCCGAGACGTCCGGATTGGGCACCACCACCTGGCGGTCGAAGCGGCCGGGACGCAGCAGGGCCGGGTCCAGCACGTCGGGACGGTTGGTGGCGGCGATCAGGATAATGTTCTCGGAGGCCTCGAACCCGTCCATCTCGACCAGCAGCTGGTTCAGCGTCTGTTCGCGCTCGTCATTGCCGCCGCCCAGGCCGGCGCCGCGATGGCGACCCACGGCGTCGATCTCATCGATGAAGATGATGCAGGGCGCATTCTTCTTGGCCTGTTCGAACATGTCGCGAACCCGCGACGCGCCGACGCCGACGAACATCTCGACGAAGTCCGAACCCGAGATCGAGAAGAAGGGCACGCCGGCTTCACCCGCCACAGCGCGGGCCAGCAGGGTCTTGCCGGTGCCGGGAGGGCCGACCAGCAGGGCGCCCTTGGGGATCTTGCCGCCCAGGCGCTGGAACTTGCCCGGATCCTTCAGGAAGTCGACGACCTCCTGCAGTTCGTCCTTGGCCTCGTCCACGCCGGCGACGTCGTCGAAGGTCTTGCGGCCCTTATGCTCGGTCAGCAGCTTGGCCTTGGACTTGCCGAAGCCCATGGCGCCGCGCGCCCCGCCCTGCATCTGGCGCATGAAGAAGATCCACACCCCGACCAGCAGCGCGATCGGCAGGATGCCCATCAGCAGGCTCATCCAGATCGACTGGCGCGTGGTCTTGGCGTCGACGTTGACGTTGGCCGCCAGCATGTCGTTGACCAGTTGCTCGTTCGGGTAGGGCGTGGTGGCGGTGAAGCGGCCTTCGTTCTTGTAGACGCCGGTCACCTGGTCGCCGCGCACGGTGGCTTCCTTGATATCACCAGCCCGTACCCGCTGCACCAGCTGGGAATAGGTGATGGTTTCAGGGCGGGCGGCGCCGGGCCCCTGGGCCGTCATGCCGGTCATGGCTCCGCCTTGCGAGACGGCGGCATAGGCCGCAAGCAGGGCCAGGATGATGACGCCCGTGATCGCCAGATTACGCAGGTTCATTGAGGTCCTCGGTCGTCCGCCGGCTCCAACTGGACCGACGGTCTGGATTGTCTGTCACGGAAAATAGGCGCTTCCGCCGCGTTACGCTATGGCGTCGCATTCAGATCGTCTTCATGCGTCGTTTCGTCCAGCGCCAGCCTGACCCGTTCAGAGACCAGTTCGCGCCGTTCGATCTGCGGGTCTGCAAGAACCGGTCCCGCTTCTACGTCCCGGATCAGGACCGGAAAGGCGCCACGCGTCCCGACCGGCAGCGCGCCGATTCTAGACCGATCAACGGACGACAGGGCCGACAGACACCCCCGCGCCGGCACGACGGACCAGCCCGGCGTCTGCGCCAGGAAGACGAACCGTCCGTCCCAGACCGCCTCGACGCCGGGCGCCAGACCCACAGGCGCCGACGGGCGGCGCACGAACTCCCCGGCCTCCCGCATCAGGACAACCGTCCCGCCGCTCGCCTCGACCCGCGCCCCGCAAAGGGTCGCCGCAAAATCCTCACCCGCCCCCAGTCTTTGCAACAGGCGCGTCAGCCGATCTCCGCGCGGCGGCGTCGCCCCTCCTCCGACGCAGACCAGGGCAGCCGCCAGAGCCCTGGCCTCCACGTTTCGCGAGACCCGCACGGTCCCGTCGTCCGCCGTCGAAATCCCTCTGAACGGACGGGCGTTTTTCGCACCCGTCGCCTCATCCCCAATCTCGATTCCGGGCCCAATCTCGATTTCGGGCCCAATCTCGACTTCGGGCCCAATCTCGATGTCGGCTGCTGTCCCCGCCAGCGCCAGCCGCGCCCGACTGCGGCCAAAGCGCGGATCGACATTCGCCGGGTCTTCGATCCAGTCCGCCTTTTGATCCGCCAGCCACGCCCGCAAGGTCTCGCGTCGTTCGCCCAGCAAGGGCCGCAACAGCAACAGCCCCCGTCCCTCCGGCCAGGCCGGCGACGGCGACCATTCGCGCACCCGCCCCAGGGTCGCACCCTCGGCCCGCATCAGGTCGGCCTCGGCGACGTCGTCAGCCGTGTGGGCGAACAGAACGACCCGCGCCCCCGCCGCCCGCGCCGCTTCTGCGATCAGACGATGCCGCGCCGACCGCGCGACGGCGGTCAGGCCTGTCGTCGGCTTTTCGCCTGCCCAGACAAGGGGCCGCCAATCGGCGCCCACGGCCCGCGCCGCCTCGCCGGCGAACCGGGTCCAGTCGGGGCTGCGGGGATTAAGTCCATGATCGACCGTCAGCGCCAGCAGAGGCCGTCCACGGTCGCCCGCCCAGGCGGCCGCCAGCCTCAACAAGGCGATCGAATCGCCGCCACCCGAAAGCGCGAGCGCGACGGGGCGGTCGTCATCCCGTCGCAGCCGCCGATCCAGCCCAGCAAAGACCCGGGCCGTCAGACCCGCGTCATCGCCAGCGCCGTCAGGCGTCAGCTGCACCCGTTGGTGGTCTTCATCTGAGCCGCGCGGGCCTTCTGCGGGTCAGAGGCGGCGGGCGCATAACGGCGCGTGAACTCGCCCAGGGCCGCGCAGCCTTGCGTCTTGCGGTCGGTGGCGAACAGGGCGTCGGCCAGTTTCAACGTCGTGTCGGCGGCCCAGCCGATGCGCGGCCAGTCCTTCAAGGCGGCGGCGTAGAAGGGCACGGCCCCCGCCTTGTCGTTCGAGGACACGCGGACGTCGCCCAGCCGCGAATTGGCCTCACGCGCCTGGGGCGTGTCGGGCCAGGTGACGACCAGGGTCTCCAGCGCCCGCGCGCCACGCGGACGGTCACTCCCCATCAAGCGCACAGCCGCCGCCAGATCCTGAACCGCGTCGCCGGTCGGCGAATTGGCTTCGATGGGGGCGTTCAGCTCGGCCGCCGTCTCCAGCTTCTCGATCCGGGCTTCGGCGTCCAGCAGTCGGGTGCGCAGGGCGGCGCTGTCACGCTGGGCCTCGTCCAGTTGAAAGGTCAGCCGCTCGTTGTCGCCGTTGATCCGACGCACCGTGGCCTCCAGATCCCCCAGCCGCTGGTTCATTAGACCGAACTGGCCCTGAAGCGTAACCACCTCGGGATCCGGCTCGACCAGCACGGGCTCGCCCGCAGCATTGCGCTGCGTCAGCGCCCGCTCCAACCGCCGGACATTGCGATCCAGCTGCTCGAGGCGACGTTTGTCCCATTCGATCGGCTGCATGATATTGGGCGCCGCCTGTTGTGCGACAGCGCCCCCGGCGATCAGGACCAGACCGACGGCGGTGGCGGCGAAGGCGCGGGTGCGCAGGAACGAGAGCTTGAGCATCATGGTTCGCTAGGTTCCACCGATTTGGGGCCGCCGCAAGGCGCAGTCAGTGCCCGAGGCCCAGATAGACGATCGACGTGATGAACAGCGCCACCACGATGTTGCAGAAGAACAGCAGCAGGACCGCGCGCCAAAGAGCCGAAAATATCGAAAGGCTGTAGGCCCCCTTCAATTGGGCGAACACATGGAGGGGGATGGCGGCCAGACTGATCGCGACGACAAATCCACCAAACGGACCGTTGATGGTCACGGCCAGAACCATGACCATCAGCAGCAAGGCCATGAAGGTCAGCGAATACAGCACGAACACCCCGTGATCATACAGGGTGGACCCCCTTCGCCACAGGAACAGCAGGGCCAGGAACGGGATCGAGAAGGGCACAAGCAGGAAGGCGAACTTGTACATCGTCTGCTGCAGCTTGTAGATCGCCAGGTCCGGGTTCAGCAGCTTCTTGTTCAGCACCTTGCCCAGGCCGGCGTTGCTTGTGACCTTGCCTTCGGCGGCCATGTCCTTGACCTCGGCCTGCCAGGTGCCGACGCCCAGGCCGTCGCTACGGCCCTCACGCAGCTCGGTCTCCATCCTGTCCAGGGCGGCGCGCCGATTTTCCACCAGTTTCTGCGCACCGGTCAGTGCGCCCTGGGTGACCGAATTATTCTGTTCCGCCAGCTCGGTACGCAACTCCGCCACGGTCTTCTCGGCCTCAACCACCCCGGCCCGCTGTTCGACCACCTGTTCCTGCAGATGGCGCAGCCGCCCCGCCTCGTCCTCGTGCCCGCCCGGATGCGGCATGAAGCTCAGCGCGAAGAACATGACGAAAAGGGTGAACAGGAAGATCGCCAGGGGCGACACATAGCGCGTCCGCTTCCCCTCGACCCATTCCCGCGTCAGTCGCCCCGGATTGAAGGCCAACAACGGCAGGGTCCGCCAGATGCGGGCGTCGAAGTGCATGACGCCGTGAAGCAGCTCTTCGCCCAGGTGCAGCAGGGTGCGGTGCACGTGGGTGGGCTGGCCGCAGTTGGAGCAAAAATTGCCGCTGGTCGGCGCGCCGCAGTCGGAGCAAAGCCCGTGCCCGGCCTCGCCGGCATGGCCGGTCGGCTTTTCGATCGCCCCCGCGACCAATCCCCCGGTGATCACGCCACCGGCCCCTTCAATATCCACGCACCCATCCCCCGGCAGAGCCTGAGCTCACTTAGCGGACGCCGGGGTGAAATGAAAAGAGGCGCCGGTTTTCACCGACGCCTCCATTCGTTCAGTCTGTTGATCGTCTTAGCGCGGCGCGCCCGAGACGATGGCGGTGTGGGCGTTGCGGTTGCGCGCCCAGCTGTCCTCGCTCGATCCCTCGGCGATCGGGCGCTCCTTGCCGTAGCTGATGGTGTCGATACGGCCGGCCGGCACGCCGCGGTTGATCAGATAGGTGCGCACGGCCTCGGCGCGGCGAGCGCCCAAGGCCAGGTTGTAGTCGCGGGTGCCGCGTTCGTCGGCGTTGCCTTCGATGCGGATCGTCACCTGGGGATAGCGCGCCAGCCACTGGGCCTGGGCGTCCAGGCGCGGCATGGCTTCGGGACGGACGTCATAGGAGTCCAGGTCGAAGTAGATGCGGTCGCCGACGTTGACGACGAAGTCCTGTTCCGAGCCCGGCGCGGCGGCGCCCATGTTGCCACCCGAGACCGGGCCGGTCGGCGCGGTCGGATAGGCGGGACCGGTCGGGGCGGTCGGGGTCGTCGGCACGACGCCTTCCACCGGCTTGCGGGCGCAGGCCGCCATGGCGGCGACGGCGCAGCCGACCATGGCCAGGGTAAGGATGCGGGAAGTCTTCATCGGGTCGTCTCCTGAAACAATCGGGTTGAGGACGGCGGCCTCAAGCGTGGCCATATAGTTTGCCGGTTATCGCTTTTATATGACAGGGGGAATAACGGCTTGTTGACCGCCCCGTCGTCAGTTGGGGCAGCTGTCGGCCCCCTGGCCCAGGCCGATGTTCGACGGGGGCGCGTCCAGCAGCGGCGACCAGGCCGGGTCCGTGCCTCGACCGTTGTAGCCGGCCTGGGCCACGACACGGCCCGACAGGTCCACGGTCCACAGCCGCGTGTCCCCGCCCCGCGTCTGGCGGGCGAACATCACATAGCGGCCATTGGGCGCCCAGTTCGGCCCCTCTTCGAAATAGCTGGACGACAGGATGCGCTCGCCCGATCCGTCGGCGTTCATCACCCCGGTCGAAAACCGGCCGCCGCCCTGTTTGGTGAAGGCGATCAGATTGCCGGTCGGGCTCCAGGACGGGGCGGTATAGACGCCGCCCCCGCGCGAGATCGGCCGCTGACCCGATCCGTCGGCCCGCATCACATACAGGCGCGCCGTGCCCGACCGGTCCGAGTTGAACACGATCTGGCTGCCGTCCGGGCTGAAGGACGGCGAGGTGTCGATGCCCGGATCCGAGGTCAGGCGCGACAGCTGCCGGCTGCGCAGGTCCATGACATAGATGTCGGTATTGCCGCCCCGGATGATCGAGAAGGCGATCTTGTTGCCGTCGTTCGAGAACCGCGGCGCCAGCACCTGGCCGTCGAACTCGCCCAGGCTTTCGGTGCGGCCCGTCGTCAGGTTGCGCAGATAGATCCGGCTGTAATCCTTGCCCAGGGCCACATAGGTGATCTCGTCCGGCTGCGAGATCGAGAAGCGCGGCGACATGATCACCTCGTCGCCCTGGGTCAGATAGGTGGGGTTGAACCCGTCCTGATCGGCGATGGTCAGGCGGTTGATCCGGTTCAGTTGCGTCCCCTCTTCGGAGACGAACAGGACGCGGGAATCGAAGAAGCCGGCCTCGCCGGTCATCCGCTGATAGATGACGTCCGAGATCTTGTGCGCGATCCGGCGCCACTGTTCCTGGGTGGCGGTGAACTGATAGCTGACCAGCTGGCACTGGCGGTAGGGATCATAGAGGCGGAAGCCGACGTCCAGCCGGTTGTCCGCCCTCGGCGTCACCGCCCCATACAACACCGCCTGGGCCCCGATCTGGGTCCACTGCGGGAAGTTGGGCGCATTGGCCAGCGTCAGTCCGGTCTCAATGAAGCCGGCGGGGTCCAGCGGCTCGAAGAAGCCCGACCGCCGCAGATTGCCGCTGACCACGTCGGAGATTTCCCGCCCGTGGTCGCCGGTAAAGGGGACGATGGCGATCTGAAGCGGCTTCAGCACGCCCTGGTCGATCTCGACCTCGACCGGCTGACCGGCCTGGGCTGGAGGCGCCTGGACCTGGGCCTGGGTCTGGACCGAGGAGGCCGTCAAAGCCAAGGCGGCGGCAGAGGCCAGAAGAAGGTTCAGACGCATGGAATGCTCCCGTAAATATCGAAGGATCGCCGCCCCTTATCGCCGGGTCGTGTGACAATCGCCAGCTTCATGGCGAATGGGGCGACTTTCGGGACAGGGCGATCACATTGATGCGTGATGCGTGATGCACTATCTTCCATCCATGCGCACCACCCTCGCCATCGACGACGACGTGCTGAACGCCGCACGAGCCATCGCGGTCCATCAAGACCGAACGGTCGGCGAAGTGGTGTCCGAGCTCGCGCGACAGGCGCTGCAAAAGCGGGAGACGACCGTCCGCTTTCGCAATGGCGTTCCCCTTCTGCCAGATCGACCGGGACCAATGGTCACGCTGGAGGATGTCAACGCGCTCCGCGACGAACTGCCTTGACCTATCTGTTGGACGTCAACGTGCTGATCGCCCTCGTCGATCCGCGTCACGTCTTTCACGACACGGCAAACGGTTGGTTTCATCGCGAGGCCGCCCGGTCATGGGCCACCTGTCCGATAACCGAGAACGGCCTGGTCCGGATTGTCGGCAACAGTCGCTATCGCAATCCGGTCGGACCTCCGTCCGAGGTCGTTCGGATTCTCGAACTGTTGCGGGACATGGCGGGTCACGTCTTCTGGCCGGACGCCATCAGTCTGGCCAACGATCGCCTGTTCGATCCATCGGCCCTGACGACGCCCGAACAGATCACCGATGCCTATCTACTGGCTCTGGCCGTCTCGAACGGTGGTCGCTTGGCGACGCTTGATCGCCGCCTTTCGCCGGACGCGGTCAAGGGCGGCCGAGCGGCCCTTCACCTGATCACCAACGCCTGACGCTCAGCGATTGCGACAGGCCCGTTCCGTGTTGAACGTCGGACGATAGGCTCCGCCGGGGAAGCCCTCGGGCACGTCGAACGGCGCGGTCTGGCGCAGGGCGCGCAGGGCGCCGTCGGCGGCGGCGCGATAGACGGACGAAGACTGCGGATTGATCAGCGTCGGCCCGCGCGTGATCCGCCCGTCCGGCGACAGGGTCAGCTCCACCTGGATGCGAAGCTGGTCGGCGCCGGGGATGTCGCAGGGCAGAACCCAGTTCGGATAGACCTGGTTGAAGATGGCCGTCACCTGCGGCCCGGTGGCCTGTGAGGCGCTGCCCGCTCCCTGCTGCCCCGTCGCCGGGCGTCCGCGCTGGTTGGTGTTGCGGGTCGGCCCGGCCAGGGCGTCCAGATCCAGACTGGGCTCATTGCGTTTCGGCGCGGGCCGGGCGGGGGTCGGCGGGGTCGGACGCGGCGGCGTCGGGCGGGCCTTCTCAGGCGTCGGCGGCGACGGACGGGGCGGTGTGGGACGCGGCGCGGGCGTCGGCCGTGGGGTCGGACGCGGCGGCGCGGGCGTTGGGGTCGGCGGCGGCGGCGTGGGCTGAGGGACCGGCGGCGTCGGCGTCTCCGGCGCGCTCACCGGCGCGGTCGCGGCGTCGTCGGGCGAGGGTTCCGGCTGGGGATTGTCAGCGGCTGCGGCCTCAATCACCGTCTCGGAAACGATTGAGACAGGCACGGAATGCACCAACGGCGGGGCGTCCTCCGCCTTGTGTGAAAACGAAACGAAGGCGAGCGCGACCACCCCGGCGTGCAGGGCGATGGACCCCAGAATGGCGGGCCAAGATTCTGAAGAACCGGGACGGCGCAAGCGATCAGGCCTCCGGCGCCGTGTCGGTGATCAGGTTCAGCTTGGTGAAACCCGAGGCCGACAGCCGCGCCATCACCCGCGCCACCGCCTGGTAGGGGGCCCGGCCGTCGGCCCGCACGAAGACCGGACGCTCGGCCGCCTTGTCCGATCCGCCCGCCTCGGTCAGCAGACGCACGGCCAGGTCATTGAACGCGGTCTCGCTGTCGCCGATGAAGATGGCGCCCTGCTGGTCGATGCTGACCGACAGGGGTTCGTTGTTCGTCTCGACCGCGCTGGCCTCGGTCTTGGGCAGTTCGACCGGCACGCCCACAGTCAGAAGGGGCGCCGAGATCATGAAGATGATCAGCAGCACCAGCATCACGTCCACCAGGGGCGTGACATTGATCTCGGTCAGGGGGCCTCTGCGCCCCCGCCGCCCGCGACGCGACCCGCCGCCGCTCGCACCGCCGCCCAGCGCCATGGCTCAGACGCCCCGCTTGAGGTTGAGGCCCGAGGTCGGGGTCGGCGCCGGCGCCGGCGGCGTCGCCGAACTGCCCAGGCGCCGCGCCACCGCCGCCTGAAGATCATCGGCGAAGGCTTCCAGCCGGCCGGTGAACTTGCCCGCGTCGATCGAGAATTTGTTGTAGGCGATATAGGCCGGGATGGCCGCCGCCAGGCCGATGGCCGTGGCGAAAAGGGCCTCGGCGATGGCCGGCGCGACGGTGGTCAGATTGGTGTTGCCCGCCGCCGCGATGCGGCCGAACGCGTTCATGATGCCCCAGACCGTGCCGAACAGGCCGATGAAGGGCGAGGCCGTCGCCACGACCGACAGCACGCCCAGACCATTCTCGATCCGCTGACCTTCACGCGAGATCAGGCTGTTCAGCGCCCGGTCGATGCGGATCATCAGCAGGTCGCCCTGGTGGTCGTTCAGCGCCCCCTTCTGACGCGCCTCGCGCCAGTCCGACAGGGCGATGACCAGCATGCGCGGCAGGGCGTGTTCCGGCGCCGGCCCGGCCTGGGTCGCCACGTCTTCCAGCGACCGGCCCGACTGGACCGCCTTTTCGAACTCGTCCGCCTGTTTGTTCAGGGCGAAGAACCGCACGCCCTTGTCGATGATGATGGTCCAGGACCACAGCGACGCCGCCGCCAGGCCTATCATCACTGACTTCACCACCCAGTCGGCGGTCAGGAACAGCTCGACGGGGTTCATCATCGAGGCGTCGACAGGCATAGTCATTCAGGCGCTCCGGGCGGAATCGGGTGCGGGTTGGAAACAGGCGACCCCCTCTTCGACCGAGCGGGCGTGACCATTGTGTGGCGAGGGCGGCTTCTAGCGGTCCAGAGGACGCCCGTCACCTGACAGGCGCGTCATCCAGATCACTCCGACGCCGGACGACGGTTCGGATCGACCGCGACGGAGACCGGTGCGCCGACGCTGATGATCACGCCCTCGTGGCCTTCCTTGGCGATGGAATAGGTGGCGGCGTCGCGGACCAGCTGTTCCTCGCAGGCCCGGTCGCCGGGGCGGCCCAGGGCCTCGCAACCGCGCTTGGCCGCGTCGGTCCAGCCCAGCACCCGGCGCGTCGCCGCCTCGGCCCGTTTGATGGCGGCCTCGTCCTCGGCCGCCGCCTGGGCGATCAGGGCCTGGCGCGCGCCCTGCTGGTATTGCAGCTCAGCCTGCCCCGCCATCTTGCGTTCCCAGACCTTGTAATAGGGGCAGCCGGCCAGGCCGCCGCCGATCACAAGGACCAGCAGCAGGAAGCTCACGATGACCGCGCTGGCGGTGATTCCCTGATTTTCCATGGTCTGATCTCCCCCGAGTTCGTCTGATCCTAATCGGCGACAGCGGCTTTCGCCAGCCACGGCGTGACCTTCGCGACCAGCCCCCTCGACGGTCGGCGCGGCCGGCCGTCCAGATGGATGCAGACCGCCGTCACCTCGGCCCGGCACAGCACCTCTCCGGCCCGTTCCACGCTCTGGCGGATGATCAGCCTCACCCCCTTCACCTGCTCATAGACGGTGCGCACCACCAGGGCGTCGTCGATCCGCGCCGGCTTCAGATAGCGGATGTTCAGTTCCGACACGACGAAGGCCAGGGGCTCGTCCTGCTCCAGCAGATCGACATGGCCCACGCCGATGGCCCGCAGAAAGTCCGACCGGCCCCGCTCGAAATAGCGGACATAGTTGGCGTGATAGACCAGACCAGTGAAATCCGTGTCCTCATAATAGACGCGCACCGGCAACAGGTGATCGCGTCCGTCGAAACGGCCGGCTGTAGGCAGATCGGTCATGAATCCAGTCTAGCGCGTCGGCGGGGCGGTCAGGAAGCCGGGACAATAGCGTTCGCGCATCTCGCGGAATTCGGTGGGCAGCGGGTCGTCGCTGAACAGGATGCGATTGGTCAGGGAGACGAAACCGACCGCCGGACCGCCACGAACCCGTCCGACATAGCCGCAGGCGGCGCGCTTCTCGCCCAGTTCCGCATAACGCAGCTCAGCGTCGCGCCCCAACTGCTCGCGGATCTGCCGCGTCGCGCGCTCCACCGGCGCCTCCTGCGGTGCGACGCGCACGCCATGGGTCATCATCCAGGCGCCCCACCCCGCAGCGACAAGGGCGACCAGTCCGAACAGAACCGCCACGAACACCCGGGGGAATGGTCGAAAACCCTCTCGTCGCAGCATGGTCAGGTCGCGGCGGCGTCCTCTATGAAGTCCAGCGGCGTATCGGTCGCCGGCAGACAGGTGCGGTCCACCGGCGCGGACGGATCGCGCAGAAAGTCGCGCGCCATGCGGCGGGTGCAGGGGCTGGCGTCGATCACGCCGTGGGTGGCGTTCGTGACGATGACAACCTGGCTGCCGGCATATCCCTTGGCGGCGGCCTCGGTCAGATGGGGCGGGCAACCCGGGTCGATTTCGGCGGCGACGAACAGGGTGGGAATGGTCGTGGTCACGGGCAGATTCTCGACCGGGTCGGCAGCGCCCACATCAACGGCCGCGCAGACGTCGAACAGACGCGCCAGCGAGGGAACCAGCACCTGCGCCACAGGATCGCCAGCCGCCCCGGCCGCCAGCCGCGCCTTGGATTCGAACGGCAGTTCCTCTTTGCAAAGATGGGCCATGTGCTGGCCCTCGAAATAATAGGTCCGGTTCTCCGCGACCTCGGCCACCGGCGTCAGGTCGCCGGCGATGATCCGGTCCAGATCGGCGGGCAGGCGGCGCACGCCCTGGCCGCTGTAGGTGGTGTCCATCAGGAAGGCGGACAGGTCATCGACGGTGAAGGTGCGCCCGTCCTTGCCCGTGACCGGTCCGGCCAGCCATTTGCGCGCCTCGGCCTCGAACCGCGCCTGGAGGGCCGGATGGCGCGCCGTGCAGTCGGCCTGGGCCGCGCATTTGGTCAGGATCAGCCGCACCGCCGTGGACACCTGCTCCGGCGTGCCGACGGCCCAGTTGCCTTCGGGCGGCCAGGGGCTGTCCATCACCGCAGCGCGCACGATCTGCGGCTGGTGGGTGATCACCGCCGCCTCGATCCGCGGCCCATAGGAGCCCCCGCGCAGGTCGATCTTCTCCAGCCCCAGGGCCTGGGTCAGGTCGCGCACATCGTCGGCGATGGCGGCGGCGTTGTACCAGCGCAGGTCGACACCTTGCGCCTGATAGGTTTTCAGACAGGCGATCAACCCGTCGCGATCCTGGTCCGTCGGCGGCCCCGCGTCAGTCAGTTCGACCCCCGGACAGTCCATAGACGGATCGCTGCGCCCCCCGCCCCTCTGGTCGAACAGGATCATATCCTGGTCGACCGCCGCCAGATCCGGCCGGCGCAACAGGGCGCCCAGCAGGCGGCCGGCGCCGGGCGTCAGCGCCCCGCCGGGTCCACCATGAAACATCACCACCGGCGGCAGGAAATGACCCGAGGCGTCCTTGTAGGGCTGGCTAGCTTTCAGGATCACCACGGCGACGCCGATGCGCCGGTCGGTCGATCCGTCGCGCGCCTCATCGACCGTCAGGGTTCCGCACCGCACCTCGCGAACGCCCGTCGGCCACTCCGCCGGACAGGGGGTGTCGGTGAACACCGGCGTCGACGCCTTCACGGGCGAGGCCAAGGCCGCCAGCCCGGACACGACCGCAAGGATGGCCAAGGTGCGCAGTATCATCGGGCGGCTCCGGTTCGGCGACAGCAAACCCCCGCTCGACCCGCTTGGCAACCGTCTATTGGAGATCAGGCCCCAATCAGGCGGCCTGCTTCTTGCGCGCCGCTTCTGTCAGCGCATCGGCCATCCGCTCGCGCCAGTCTTCGCCCTCTTCGGCGAAGGCGCGAATAGTGGCGGCGGGCAGCTTCAACCCGACCTCGCGCTCAGCGACAATCTGGGCATAGAGATCGGGCAGGGCTTCCCGCAGAGGCTGCGCCTTGGCGAAATCCTCTTCGGTCCACTCCGGATTGTCCTGATCGTCGATCTCGACATCTTCGGGGTCGCTCGGATCAAGGCTGAGTTTGGGATCAGCCATAGCGTCTGGTCTCCTTGGCGTTTGCTCGCCGCAGACTGATGGCCCTCAATATTCCGTCCCGGAAGGTGAAAGCCAGCATGTGCAGCCGCCCGTCCAGCATACCATAGGCCCGCCATCGTGGCTCGCCGTAATCCTGACGGTCGTCCGCAAGGACATAGGCAGTGCGGAGATCGATGTCGCCGGCGCGGGCCAGGGACACCCCATGCTTCTCCCGATTGCTCGCGTCCTTGCCCGGATCGAACGCGATCTTCATTCGAACAAGTCGCCCGGGACGGGACCGGCGGCGGGCGGGGGCGGCGCGCTCAGGCCCAGGTGTGCATAGGCCTTGGCGCAGGCCATGCGACCGCGGGGGGTGCGCATGATGAAGCCCTGTTGCAGCAGATAGGGTTCGATCACGTCCTCGACCGCGTCGCGCGCCTCGGCGATCGCCGCCGCCAATGTGTCCATCCCCACCGGCCCGCCGCCGTAGTTCTCGATCAGGGCCTTCAGGAAGCGCCGGTCCAGACTGTCCAGCCCGGCCTCGTCCACCTCCAGCCGCGCCAGAGCCTTGGCCGCGACCAGTTTCGAAATGGTCTCAGCGCCGTCCGCCGAGGCGAAGTCCCGCACCCGCCGCAACAGCCGTCCGGCGATCCGGGGCGTGCCGCGCGCCCGCGACGCGATCTCGCGCGCGCCGCCCTCGTCTATGGCCGCGCCCATCTTGCGCGCCGTGCCGCGCACCACCGCCGTCAGTTCGTCGGCGGTATAGAACTCCAGCCTCAGCGGAATGCCGAACCGGTCCCGCAGCGGCGTGGCCAACAGACCCGCCCGCGTCGTCGCCCCGACCAGGGTGAAGGGCGCCAGATCGATCCGCACCGACCGCGCCGACGGTCCCTCGCCGATGATCAGGTCCAGCACATGGTCCTCCATGGCCGGATACAGGATCTCCTCGACATTGGGGCTCAGCCGGTGGATCTCGTCGATGAACAGCACATCGCGCGGCTCCAGATTGGTCAGGATCGCCGCCAAGTCGCCCGCCTTGGCCAGGATGGGGCCCGACGTCGCTCGGAACCCGACCCCCAGTTCGCGCGCCACGATCTGGGCCAGGGTGGTCTTGCCCAGTCCCGGCGGCCCGAACAGCAGCACATGGTCCAGCGCCTCGGCCCGGCCGCGCGCAGCGTCGATAAAGACCTTCAGATTGCCCTTGGCCTGCGACTGGCCGACGAATTCGGACAAGGTCTGGGGCCGCAGGGCGCGGTCGAAGGCTTCGCCCGTTTCGGCCTCAGGGGAGATGATACGGGTCATGGTTGATCGCCGTGGCGAGTGGCCGGTGAGTGGCGAGTGACGAGTGGCGAGTGACGAGTGAATAGTGAGCTGAGAAGTGAGCGCAGGGGTGAGCGAGCCTGTGTGAACCAAGACCGGTCGCAGCTCACCTCTTGCTCACTAGCACTTTTCACGCCTCGCCACTCGCCACTCGTCACTCGCCACTCACCCCCCACTCGCCACTCACTCACCGCCCCAACTCCTGCAGGGCCGCGCGGATGACCGCCGGCAGTTCGGCCTCTTCGCCCAGCCGGATCAGGGCCTGATCCACCGCCCGACGCGCATTGACCTCAGCCACGCCCAGGCCCAGCAGGGCCGACACCGCCTCGCCCGTCAGGGACGGGGGCGGCGGCGCGATCTCGACATGGACGCCCGGCGCCGTGGGCGCGAAACTGACGTCCCCCAGCGGCTTGCCCTTCAGTTCGGTGACGATCCGCAGCGCCAGTTTCGGCCCCACCCCATTGGCCCGCGCCACCGCCGCCTTGTCCTCGCGCGCCACGGCGCCCGCCAGTTCGCCGGGCGGCAGCACGTCCAGCACCGCCAGCGCCGCCTTGGGCCCTACGCCCTGAATGGCCAACAGGGTGGTGAAGGCGCGCCGCTCGTCCCGCGTCAGAAATCCGTACAGGCGCGGCCCCGCGTCCTCGCTCCACTGCGAATGGACATGGACCGTGGCCTCATCGCCCGGCGCCGGCAGCCGCCCCAGGGTCCGCGCCCCGCACGACACCACATAGCCGACCCCGGCGCAGTCGATCAGGCAGTCCGCCTCCCCCACCTCGGCCAGCACGCCTCTCAATCGCCCGATCACGACCAATCCTCCCCCGTTGGGGGAGGGGGACCGCCCGAAGGGTGGTGGAGGGGGCCAAACGCAAACGGGGTGTCTGGGGCAGGCCCCCTCCACCGCGAAGACGCGGTCCCCCTCCCCCAACGGGGGAGGATTTCAGCAGCCGCCCTCACGCCGCGCCTCGGTGCATGGCTTCCAACAAGGACCGTTTCCTCAGTTGCGCATGGGTGACCGCCACGGCCAGGGCGTCGGCGGCGTCCGCCTTCACGTCGCCGGCCGTCGGCAGCAGGCGCTTGATCATGAAGGCGATCTGGCTCTTGTCCGCATGGCCCGCCCCGACCACGGCCTTCTTGATCAGATTGGGCGAATATTCCGCGACCGACAGCCCCAGCTTGGCCGGGGCCAGCATGACCGCCGCGCGGGCATGACCCAGTTTCAGGGTCGAGGACGGGTTCACATTGACGAACACCTCTTCCACAGCCGCCTCCTCGCAGCCGTGGTCGGCGCAGATCGTGCCCAGGGCGTCGAACAGAAACAGCAGGCGTTCGGAAAAGGGCGCCGCCTCAGGCGGGGCCACCACCCCGTGCGCAACCCATCTCAGGCGCGCGCCGTCCGAGACGATCACCCCCCAGCCGGTGCGCCTCAGGCCCGGGTCCAGCCCGATGATTCTGACAGGTTCGTTCGCCATCCGTTCCCCTCATGCCGCAAAGAGGGTGAACAGACAATGACCGTCTTGGCGCGCCGACTGAAGTCAGCGGACTTCGATCAGCCGACCCCGATCAGCCGACGATGGCCTGCAGCTGGGCGGCGGCGTCGGCGA
Source organism: Brevundimonas sp. SL130 (assembly GCF_026625805.1). Classification (NCBI taxonomy): domain Bacteria; kingdom Pseudomonadati; phylum Pseudomonadota; class Alphaproteobacteria; order Caulobacterales; family Caulobacteraceae; genus Brevundimonas; species Brevundimonas sp. SL130. The sequence goes on along the minus strand of NZ_CP113064.1, from coordinate 511,118 downwards.
TGGTGGCGCGACCGCCACGGCCGCGACGCGCGGCGTCCAGGGCGGCGGCGGACATGGCCCCCTCGGCGCGGGCGCTTTCCAGATCCTCGCGCAGGGCGCTGATCTGCTGGCTCAGGGTCTGGGCGCGGGCCTCGTGCTCGTCCTGAGCGGCGGTCAGCTTAGCCTGAAGCTTGGCGGTCCGTTCTTCGGCGCGGGCGATGGCCTTGTCGTGGGCCATGGCCGCCTTGGTCAGGGCCTCGGCGCGATCGACGGCGGCGACGCGGGCCACTTCCATCGAGGCCTGGCGTTGACGCGATTCCTCGGTCTCGATCTCAAGCGTGCGGACCCGTTCCACGGCGCGGTCCAACGCGACCTGAAGCGTATCGGCGCGGCGTTCGACGGCGTGGGCGCCGGTCTGCAGCTCGTTCAGACGCGAGGCCTGCTCGCTGTTCAGCACTTCCAGACCGTTGGCGCGCGCCGTGGCGGTGTCCAGTCGAGCGGTCAGGGCGGCGATCTCGGCGCGGGCGGCTTCGACCTGGGTTTCCAGCGAGCGGATCGCGCGGGCGGCCTCGGCCTGTTCGGAGGCGGCGCGGGCGCGCTCGGTGGCCAACTGGCCTTCGCCGGCGGCGGCGGTGCGGGCCAGACCCGCCACCTCGGCGCCGACCTCGTCGACCCGGCGGCGCAGGGCGGTGTTCTCTTCCAGCGCCAGGGCCAGGTCGCGCTGGACCTGACCGCGCGTCTTGTCGGACTCAGCGCGGCCGGCCTCGGCCTGTTTCAACTGGTTGCGCAGCGACTCCTGGTCCTGCTCCAGCTCGCGGATCCGCTGGGTCGCGGCCCGTTCGGCCGTCTCCAGGCCTTCCAGGCGCGTCGCGGCCTGGGCCAGCTCATTGCGCAGACGCCCCAGATCGACCCGGGCTTCTTGCAGATTGTTGGTCGCCTCGCCGCCGCGCGCCGCCAGATCGTCGGCCTTGGACTCGGACTCGGCCAGGGCGTCCGACAGTTTGCGGACCTCGGCGTTCAGCGCGCCGACCTGTTTCATGGTCGAGGCGTTGGCGTTGCGCAGATTGATCAGTTCGATGTGGTTGTCGCGACGCGATTTGAACTCGGCGTCCAGGGGTTCGCGCAGCTGACCCAGCAGGCCTTCGAACGTGCCGAACCGCTGCGCCATTTCCGACAGTTGATCTAGGCTGTCCTGAATCGTCTCGAACCGTTCGCCGATCAGGCCGGCGACATCCTGTTCCGCCGCACGGTCCAGCGAGGTCGCGGCGTCCTTGTTCTGCTCGCCCTTACCGCCCCGCGACAGCACTCTGTCGATCCTGGTCAGTTTCATGATTGTGCCCGCCTCGATGTCTCGCTTCGCGGCGGGCGCCTTCAATTCCGGCCTCGAAAGGCGAATCGAACCGCTCACCGTCCTTGGTGAGACGTTAATCGCGGGTTACGAAGGTGTCGAGACCTCCGTTCGTCGATCGCCCCGTATAAGTATTATCCGGCGTATTTCGCCGCATCCTCGTCCGAGATGTCTTCGTTCGAATAGACGTTCTGCACGTCGTCCTCGGCGTCCAGGGCGTCCAACAGCTTGAACAGGACGCCGACAGCTTCGCCTGTCACGGTCACTTCCGACTGGGGCTTCCACACGATGGCGGTCGACTTGGGGTCGCCCAGCACCTTGGACATGGCCTCGGCCACCTCGTTCAGGTCCTCGAAGGCGGTCCAGATGGTGTGGCCCGGCGCGTCCTCGTAGATGTCGGGCTTGACCAGGTCGCTCTCGACGTCCTGGGCGCCGGCCTCGATGGCCGCTTCCATGACCTCGTCCTCGGTCCCGGCCTCGGCCTTGTAGATAATCTGGCCGACCTTATCCCACATGAAGGCGACCGAGTTCATCTCGCTCAGCGCGCCGCCGTTCTTCTTGAAGGCCGCGCCGATGTTCGAGGCCGCACGGTTGCGGTTGTCGGTCAGGGCCTCGACGATGATGCCCACGCCGCCCGGACCCCGGCCCTCGTAGCGGACCTCTTCCATCGTATCGACATCGCCGCCCGAGGCCTTGTTGATGGCGCGGGTGATCACATCCTTGGGCAGGCTCTCGGCCTTGGCGTTGTTGACCGCCAGACGCAGGCGCGGGTTCAGCGCCGGATCGGGCATGCCCGACTTGGCCGCCACCGTGATGTCGCGCGACAGTTTGGAGAACAGCTTGGAGCGCTGCGCATCGGCGCGCCCCTTGCGGTGCATGATGTTCTTGAATTTCGAGTGGCCGGCCATGGGATCGTCTTCGAGAGTCTGAAACCTGAGCCGCGCCTCCTAGCCGATGCCGCGCGGGCTGTCACCTTGGGCGGACCGGATCGGCCTAGACGCGCCTGAAGGGTGGAACCGCGACCGTTTGCGGGTATTGATCTCTGACGCTGCTAGGGAGCCCCCCGATGAACACCACCGACATCTACGAAGCCGAGGGCCGCGCCGACGACGATCTGCACGAGGCCGACATCGTCGAATGGTACGAGACCCGCCCCGTCACCGTCCCCGCCGCCGTCGCCGCCGGCTCGATCCTCACCGCCTTCGCCCTGGGCGCCCTGACCGCCGTCGGCGTGCTGTTCCTGACCGGCCGGCTGGACGACTGACCCGTCCTCAGTCGGCCCGCAGATTCTCCACCACCACCCTCAGCTTGGCCGGCAGGGGCTTGGGACGGCGGGTCTCGGCGTCGACATAGACGTGGACGAAATGGCCGACGGCGGCGGGGACGTCGGCGCTGCGCTTGAACACGGCGAAGCCGTAGCTGACGCTGGAGGTGCCGATCCGGTCCACCTTGATCCCGACCTCGATCACATCGGGAAACTTCAGCGCCGATGTGTATTGGCAGCCGCTGTCCACCACCAGGCCGATGGACTCGTCCAGGGCATCGGCGATCATCAGGTGGGCGTTCACCGCCGAGTCCACGAACTCGTAGAATTTGGCGTTGTTGATATGGCCGTACTGGTCGTTATCGGCCCAGCGGGTCGAGACCATGTGAAAGGCCTTGTAGGTCGCGCGTTCGGCCAAGGGCCCCAAATCGCTCTTGGGCATCGTCAGTCGTCCTCTATCTGGCGACAGTCCGCGTCGCCTTAACCCCGACGCTCGGGCTTGGACGACCTTGCGTCAAGCGCCTATCGATGGGGCCCAGATGACGAAGGCTTGACCAGGTTCCGCCCGCAGCGATCCGCTGCGGGCGGTCAGACCCGTCACGCCGCCGGTTTCGGCGGGGCGTTCTTCACATACTGGTCCATCCAGCGGGTCATCTCCCACAGGGTGTGGCCCACCGATTCCCGCGCGCGATAGCCGTGCGCCTCCAGCGGCAGGGTGACATAGCGCGCCGTCGCCCCCAGTCCCTTCAGCGCGGCATAGAAGCGCTCGCTCTGCACCGGGAAGGTGCCGGAGTTGTCGTCCGCCTCGCCGTGGATCAGCAGGATCGGCTCGTTCAGCTTGTTGGCGTAGGTGAAGGGCGACATCTCGGTATAGATCTCGGTCGCCTCCCAATAGTTGCGCTGCTCCGACTGGAAGCCGAACGGCGTCAGGGTGCGGTTATAGGCGCCCGACCGCGCGATCCCGGTGCGGAACAGGTCGCTGTGCGCCAGCAGATTGGCGGTCATGAAGGCGCCGTAGCTGTGGCCCCCGACGGCGATCCGGTCGCGATCCGCCACCCCCATCCCGACCACCGCATCGACCGCGGCCTTCGCGTCGGCGACCAGTTGTTCGACATAGGTGTCGTTCGGCTCGGCCCCGTCCTTGCCGATGATGGGCATGGAGGGGTTGTCGAAGATGGCGTAGCCCTGGGTCAGCAGGAACAGGTGGCTGGACCCGCCCGGCCGCACGAACCGGTTCTGCACATCCACCGTCTGGCCCGCCACCGCCGCATCGGTGAACTCGGCCGGATAGGCCCACATCAGCATGGGCAGGGGGCCGTCGCGGTCCTTGTCGTAGCCGGCCGGCAGATACAGGGTGCCCGACAGCTTGACCCCGTCGGCCCGCTCGTAGGTCACCAGTTGGCGCGTCGCCCCGGCCAGCTGCGGCGCCGGATCGGGGAAGTTCGTCAGGGCCGTGGTCTGGCCCGTCGTCAGGTCGCGGATTTGCAGGTTCGGCGGATCCAGCCGCGTCTCGCGCTGGGTCACCACCCGTTTGCCCTCCGCATCCAGGAAGCCGACCACCGCCTCGTAATCCGTGTCGGCCGAGGTCCACAGCCGCTCGCTGCGCCCCGTCGCCGGGTCCATGGCGGCCAGGAAGGGGAATTCGCCCTGCGGCGTCGCCCCGGCGCCCGACATCAGGATCTTTCCGTCGGCGGTGAACCGGATCACCGACCGGCCCGCCGCATTGGGCTGGGTCACCGGCTGGCCCGGATTGTCGTAGCGGGCCTGATAGTTCCGCTCCAGCAGCACCCGGCCTTCGCCGGGGTTCGACGGATCGACGACGAAGCGCGTCTCGTGCCGGGTGTTGAACCAGCGGCTGTTGACGACGGCCAGATCGTCCTTGCCCCAGACGATCCCTCCGAACCGCTCCTTCAGGTCGATCAGCTTGACCGGCTCGCCCGTGAAGGGCGCGGCCTGCATGAAGACCCGGTCGCGGAACACGGCCTCGCGTTTGATGTCGCCGCCGTCCAGCGCCTCGACCCAGGTCAGGGTCGCGGGCGCATCGGCCCGCCAGCCCACCGAACGCGGCCCCGGCGCCACGGCGTCGAAGGCGGTCGGCACATCGTCGCGCAACGGCAGGTCGGCGATGGTCCGCACCACCCGCCCGTTCAGATCCGTCACCACGATCTCGGTCGGGAACAGGTCATCCGGCACAGCGTAGGAATAGGGCCGCTTGGCGATCTCGTGCAGGATATAGCGCCCGTCCGGCGACACGGCGCTGTCCAGATAGACCGCCGGCGCGCCAATCGTCCGTGCACGGCCGTTCAGCGGAACCAGGGTCAGCTGCGACGTGAAATAATGGTCGAACAGGGCCTCGTCGCCGGGGTTCGACAGCAGGTCCTGATAGGTCCGCACCGGGGCCACCCGCCCGGCCGTCTCCTCGATATTCGGCCCCGTCGGCGCCGTCGTCACATCGGGCGCCGGACCGCGCCCGGCCGGCACGGCTTCGACCAGCAGGCCCGAACTGTCGGGCAGCCATTCATAGCCCGCCCCGCCCGTCATATTGACCACCGGCTCGGTCAGTTTGCGCGCCCGCGCCGTCGCCACATCCACGACCCACAGCTCCAGCCCCGTCGGCCGGTCCAGCACCAGGGCCAGGGATTTCGCATCGGGCGAGAAGCGCGGCGCGGTGAACCGCGCCTCAGCCGGTAGGGCCACCACCCGCGCGGTTCCCCCATCCACCGCCTGAAGGCTCAGCCCCGTCAGCCACGACACCCGGCTCTCGGCCATGCCGTTGTTGCGCGGATTGATCCGCGCCCCCGCCAGCCGCAGCATCGGCTCGGCCAGGGCCTTGATGCTGGGCAGGTTCGACCGGTCCATCAGCACCAGGGTCCTGCGATCCGGGCTCAGCATCGACGACGGCGTCGGCTTGGCGTCCAGGATGTCGGCGATGGGCGACGGCGGCTGTTGATAGGTGGTCACCGCCGGCGCCGGGACTTGAGCGAACGCCGCCCCCGCCGTCGACGCCATCAACACCGCCGCCAGCGCAACACCGGCCCCACGAACGCGCATCATCATCAGAAGTCCCCACAAAACTCAGGCGGGCAACTAAGGGCGCCGCGACGCAGGCGGCAAGCCCTTACGGCGTTACAGTGTCACATCGCCGCCAAGTATCAGACCGTCACCATCCCGAACGCCGGCTCGATACCCCGCGTGGTCTCCAGGCGCAGGAAATAGGGGCCCGGCCGAAGCAGCAGCGTGGCCCGCGCCTGTCCCGGCTCCAGCAGCAGGTGATCGGCCGGAATGGCCGGGCCCTCGTTGAGGTGAAGGGCCTGTAACAGGGTCGGCCCCTCGAACGGCGGAACCGATACCTCCACCGGCTTGCGCGCCGGATCGGCCGCTAGCCAGCCCGGCCGCCCGGCGACCTTGGGCAGACGCGGATGGAAGACGCTCAGATCGATCTTGCCGTCGAAGAACCGGCTGGCGAAGGCCCGCCCGTCCCGGCGCTGAGAGCCGCGCGCGGCGAGATGGCGCGTCTGGTGGTTAGCCCCGAACCGAATGGAACCACCTTGAGTATCTACAAATACACTTTAAAATTGTAGTTAACCGACCTCTTGATTGGATCGGGGAGATCACGATGAGCGATTATCTCTGGCGGGACAATCTCGCCTGCGTCGCCACCTACAATGTGCTGGAGGGCGAGATCTTCCTTGACGAGTTCGAGGACGCAGCTTTTCCCTTCGCCGAGGCTGGCAGCCTCAAGATGGGTCAGTTGCGCTATTTCCCGCACACCACGTCCAATCCCGACATCGTCGAGTTGCTTGCGCTCGAACAGGCCCGAAAGTTTCTCCGCTTCATCGGCAAGGCCTATCTGATACGAAAGCAGCGCCCCGCCGATACGACGGCGACCGCCATACGCGCTCTGGCGAAAATCTTCTCCAACGAGAACGCCACCGTCCTGCAACTGGCTGAAGTCGTCGACAAGCTGATCCTGTTCACCGACGAAATCTGAGGCTCAAGATGAAAGCCGTCATACTCGCCCTGGTGCTGGCGACCGCCAGTCCGGTCGCAGCGCTTGCGTCCGAAGCATCGAAGGATCCACCACTTAAGCTGAACCCCCTGCTGATCGAAGGAGATGAAGGCGCGACCCTAGAGCATGGCTCGCTTTGACGGAATCGGGATTCCCAAGTTTGCGGTGATCTGATTCAACATTCGTGCTGGATGGGAGGCCAGCCCGGATGACGGCTCCTTATTCGATGGATCTTCGTGAGCGAGCGTTGGCGCGTAAGGCGGAGGGCGAGACACACCGGGAGATCGCGGCGGCGCTTCGGATCAGTCCGTCTTGCGTGTCCAAGTGGACGAAGCGAGTTGGAGAGACAGGTTCGGTGGCGCCGGGCCAGGTCGGCGGCCACAAGCCTCGCACGCTATCAGGAGACTGCGCCGAATGGCTGCGCACCCGCATCGCCTCAGGGCCGTTCACGCTCAGAGGACTGACGGCCGAACTTGCCGCGCGCGGGATCAAGACCGGCCCGCGAGCGGTGTGGGTGTTCGTGCACGCTGAAGGACTGAGCTTCAAAAAAACACTGCTGCCTGAGGAGCAGGCCCGGCCTGACGTCGCGCGCCGCCGCGCACGCTGGAAGGCGCATCAGGGGCGGATCGACCCGTCGCGACTGGTGTTCCTGGATGAGACCTGGGTCAAGACCAACATGGCGCCCTTGCGCGGCTGGGGGCCGAGGGGGCGACGCTTGAAGGGCCACTCGCCCTTCGGTCACTGGAAAACCCTGACCTTCATCGCCGCCCTGCGCCATGACCGGATCGACGCGCCCTGGGTTATCGATGGTCCGATCAACGGCGCGATCTTCCTCGTCTACATCGAGAAAATACTGGCGCCGACCCTGTCGCCTGGCGACGTCGTCGTCCTCGACAACCTCGGCAGTCACAAGGGCAAGGCCGCCCGCGCCGCTGTCAGGGCCAAAGGCGCACACATGATCTTCCTGCCCCCTTACTCCCCCGACCTGAACCCCATCGAACAGGTCTTCGCCAAGCTCAAACACCTCATGCGCAACGCCCAGCCCAGAACCTTTGAAGCCACATGGCGAAAGGCCGGAGAGATCATCAATCTCTTCAGCCCCGCCGAATGTGCGAACTACCTCGTCAACTCAGGATACGGTTCCGTGTGAAGGAAGCACGCTCTAGCGGCGCTGACCCCGAACCGGGCCGCCGCCTGACGGCACGACATCCCGCCTTCAATCGCCGCGATCACACGATCACGCAAATCTACCGATAGCGCCTTGCTCATTCATGCCGGCCTCCGCATCCAGCACGAAGGTTGAATCAGAACCCGGATCCCTTGGGAATCCCAAACGATTCAATCAGGTCGCCAAATGCTCTAGGTGTTTGGTCCCAGGCTTTGATGGATCGGACCGATCCTGAATCGGTCGGGCTCTTTTGTCCACATTTCGCAGATGAACTCGAAGGGCGTGAGGCCCTTGAGGGTCTTGAGGCGGCGGCGGCGTATGAGCTTTGCGAAGTAGCCCTCGACAGCGTTCAGCCACGAGCAGGACATGGGGGTGAAATGGAACGTCCACCTTGGATGCCTGGCCAGCCACTGGCGCACCTTTGGGTGTTTGTGGGTGGCGTAGTTGTCGAGGATGGCGTGGACCGATTTGCCGGGCGGGACGGCGGCCTCGACGGCGTTGAGGAAGCGGATGAACTCCTGATGGCGGTGGCGCTGCATGCAGCGCCCCACGACCTTGCCCTCCAACACATCGAGGGCGGCGAACAGGGTGGTTGTGCCGTGGCGCTTGTAGTCGTAGGTCATGGTCCCGGCCCGGCCCTTCTTCATGGGCTGGCCAGGCTGGGTGCGGTCCTGGGCCTGGATCTGGCTCTTCTCGTCGAGCGACAGCACCACGGCCTTGGCCATGGCCGCCGCCGTCCAGTGGGTGGCCTCCTGCGGCGGCGTCGTGTTGGACAGAGCCAACACGCGCTCGATGGTTGCCAGCGGCACGGGCGGGATGCCCGAGGGGCGGGTCTCGTCGCGCACCAGGCCCTCGAAGCCCTCCAGCATGAAGCGCTCCTACCAGCGCCAAACGCAGGTCTTGTCCTTGCCAGTGGCGGCCATGATGGCGTTCGTGCCGACGCCATCGGTCGTCAGCATGATGATCCGCGCCCGCCAGACATGCTTTTGGGGGCTGTTGCTATTTTGGGGGCTGTTGCTATCCTGAGGATCCCCTCAAGATGGAGGCGATCCTCAGGCGTGACCGTAATGGAAATCCCTGTGCGCACGCCCCCAGTTCGCACAATCACGGATTCTGGGAAATCCCAAACGGGAGTCTTGTGTTAGGGCGAAACCACTAGCATACGGGCAGGTGCCGACCGCACTCGGAGGAGGGCAACCCTTGCGCAAAATAATCTGGACCTGCTGGTTTCAAGGCCTGGAAGAAGCGCCGGATTTGGTACGTGCGTGTGTTTCGAGCTGGCGGCAGCGCAATCCAGGTTGGGATTTACGATGTCTCGATGCGGGCACGATTGGCAAGTATGTCGATCTCGCAGAATATGTCGATCTGAGCCGACAGCGGATTACGGCAGCTTCACTCTCGGATATCCTGCGCATTTTGCTGCTCCACGAATATGGCGGAGTGTGGGTGGATGCTACGACATTTTGTAACACCCCGCTGGATGAATGGATCTCCCCCGCAATTCAAACAGGGTTCTTTGCCTTTGCTCGACCAGGTGAAGATCGTGAACTTGCCAGTTGGTTTATCGCGGCAAGGCCCGGCAATCGCCTACTGGCTGCTTGGGCAGCGCGGGCCCTTGCCTACTGGAGGGACCGCGCCTCGACGCAAGACTACTTCTGGCTGCACCATCAATTTGGCGAATTAATTGCCAGCGATTCCCAAGCCTTTGCTGATTGGCATGCGACGCCGCGTATTGGCGCAGATGGACCGCATAGCGTGCAACAGGCTGGTTTCTCCAGTGAATTTAGTTCTGTGCAAGATGAAGTGGATTGGTCAGCCCCAGTATTCAAGCTGACCTATCGATACAACCAAACTGAGTTGAGCGAAAATAGTCTGATTGTAAGGCTCTTAGCCTTGCATTCAAACCACCCTGCCACGGAAACATCAGATGAGTTGCCGACAGAAGCAGTGCCTGCGCCTTTGCCAATTTATTGTTTGAAGGTTGGGACCGAAAATCTGGGCGATCACATCCAAATCATAGCTGGGGCGCGAATATTGGCCAGAGCTGGCCTAGCGCCCAGCAAATGGGTGGATCGTGATGATGAAATTGCCGATGTCCCCACTGCTGGCCCCGGCGGCATTTTGCTCAACGGCTGGTTTAAGACCAACCCGGAGCAATGGCCACCGCATGTAGGTTACGTTCCTATCTATCTTGGCTTCCACATTCGCCTGTTCCAATCGCCCTCCCTGATCGCGCCGCAGGCGATCGCGAATTACAAGACGCATGGACCGGTCGGATGTCGAGACCGCTATACGCTGTCGTTACTACAGTCTCACGGAGTGGAGGCCTTTCTAAGCCACTGTATGTCCATCACCTATCCTAGGCGCCTGCCGGATCCAGAGGCGCAGCGAGAGGTCTTCGTGGTTTCGCGCGATCAGAGACTGTGCGATTATATTCCCGATGATTTGGGCCCATACACCTTTATAAATCACTATTCGGGTGATCGGGATTTTTGGGCCAACATGGTTCGCTCACGCGCCTTGCTCGACACGTATCGCACCCGAGCACGGCTGATTGTAACCACGCTACTGCATTGTGCTTTACCGGCCATTGCGATGGGCATACCGGTCATCGTGTTTTATCCACTCAATGACGGAGCGACGCATGACTCTGATAGTCAGCGTTTTTCTTCGTTGGCAGACATCGTGCGAATCTATGATCTTACGGAAGCACGGCTGATCGATTGGTGCGGCGCTAGCCCGGACGTGGGGGGGCTCAAGTTGGCACTGATGGACCACTTCTTTTCGATGGCAAAGCGTTGGGGCACATTGCAAACGCCGCGAATTGAAGGGATTGCCCCCTCCACAGAACTGCCAGTTCCCGATTGCAATACTACTTATTCTTATTTCAACGATCCTGAGCGGTTGGAAAGGCTAGCACGTGCCAAGGCTCCCGATCGTCAAAAATGGGGTGCGGCCTCAAGTTATAATCCGCAGTGGGCGGAGCGAGCGCAATTGGCTGCCAATTTCGTTGCCGATGGCGAGAGAGTCTTGGAAGTGGGCGTAGGAGGCGGCGCCTTTCGCGATCTAATTGTGGGGCGATGCCCATGGGTAGGCACTGATCTACAGCCGGTTCTTCCAGCCGTGCAGTCGTTGAATGTTGAGAGCGATGAGCTTCCCGCCGGACCTTGGGATGTCGTAGTGATGTTGGGCGTGCTCGAATATATCCATGATACGTCCGGAGTGCTGGCCAAGCTATTCGGCGCGGGTTCCAAGTTGGTGATGACCTATTGTTTGCCTCGCAACGGCGATGTGGCGCAGGTGAGGCGCAGCAGGGGCTGGGTTAATGATTTGACGTTGAAATATTTGGAGGCCCAAGCAGAAATTGCCGGATTTGTTTTGGCGCAGACTGCTCCGTTCAACAGCGCCGACGATTTTGATCAGAAGGTATTAGTCTTTACGCGCAAAATATGACCGGTGACGTGCCCCCCTTCCTGATCCCTCGGATCTGCTCTTTTGTGAATCTCGCTCGCTTCATTCTGTCCGTCCTTCGTGACCTGCCCCTGAGACTTTCCTCCACGCGGAGCTAGAGTCCGGCCCTTGAAAGGACGGACGGAATGAAGCGAGCGAGATTCACGGAAGAGCAGATCATCGGGATCCTGCGGGAGAACGAGGCGGGCGCCAAAGCGGGCGAGCTGGCGCGCAAGCACGGCGTTTCGGAGGGCACGATCTACGCCTGGAAAGCCAAGTTCGGCGGGATGAGCGTGTTGGACGCCCAGCGGCCGCGCGCCCTGGAAGACGAGAACGGCAGGCTGAAGCGTCTTCTGGCCGACGCCATGCTGGACAAGGCGGCGCTGAACGATCTGCTTTCAAAAAAGTGGTAGGGCCCGCTGCGATGCGCCAGGCCGTCGCTCATTTGAAGGCGGCGTTTGGCGTCAGCGAACGGCGGGCCTGTTCCATCATCAAGGCCGACCGCAAGTCGGTGCGCTATCGGTCCCGCCGTCCGCCGGACAGGGCGCTGCGGGAGCGGCTGCGCGTACTTGCCGCTGAGCGGCGACGGTTCGGCTATCGCCGGCTGTTCGTGTTGTTGCGACGTGACGGCGAGCTTTCGAGCACGAACCGGATCTACCGGCTTGACGTGACCCCCTGAAACTCCTCCAGGAATAGCTAGAGTCCGCCCCTCGAGAGGACGGACAGAATGAAGAGATCACGGTTCACGGAAGAACAGATCATCGGGATCCTGCGCGAGCAGGAGGCCGGTGTTCCGGTGGCGGATCTGTGCAGGAAGCACGGGCTGAGCTCGCCGACCTTCTACAAGTGGAAAGCCAAGTATGGCGGCATGGACGTGTCGGAGGCCCGGCGTCTGAAGGCGCTGGAAGAGGAGAACGCCAAGCTGAAGCGTATGCTGGCGGACTCGATGCTGGACAACGTCGCGCTGAAGGATCTGCTGGGAAAAAAGTGGTGACGCCCGCTGCGCATCGAGAGGCGGCGGCGCACCTGCAGTCGGCCTACGAGATGAGCGAGCGGCGGGCCTGCCGGGTGCTGGGCGTGGATCGGACGAGCGTGCGCTACCAGGCGACACGCCCGGACGACGACGGCGTCCTGCGCGATCGGCTGAAGGCTCTGGCTCAGGAGCGTCGGCGGTTCGGTTATCGTCGCCTGCACGTCCTGCTTCGGCGCGAGGGGCATGCGGTCAACAAGAAGCGGGTCCAGCGGATCTATCGCGAGGAGAAGCTGACGGTGCGCCGGCGCGGCGGGCGCAAACGCGCCATGGGCGCCCGGCGTCCACTGGAGATTCCCCTGGTCGCCAACCAGCGCTGGTCGCTGGACTTCGTCTCCGATCAGATGACCGATGGGCGGCGCTTCCGCATCCTGACGGTGATCGACAACTGCACCCGCGAATGCCTCGGGCTCGTCGCCGACACCTCGCTGTCAGGGCGACGGGTGGCGCGCGAGTTGGACGCCATCATCCTGCGGCGGGGACGCCCGGACACGATCACCAGCGAACCGAAGGTCGGCGCAGCCACAACGGCACGGAATATACGTCCAACGCCATTCTGGCCTGGGCGGACGAGGCCGGCGTCGGCTGGCATTACATCGCGCCAGGCAAGCCTCAGCAGAACGGCTTCAACGAGAGCTTCAACGGCCGCCTGCGTGACGAACTGCTGAACGAAACGCTGTTCCGATCACTATCGCACGCCCGTTCGGTGCTCGAAACTTGGCGGCGCGACTACAACGAAACCCGGCCGCACTCGAAGCTGGGATGGCTGACGCCGCAGGCTTACGCAGATGCGCTCAACGGACAGATCGGCCGGTCCGCTGCGCGGGTTGGAGGCTGCGCTGACCGGCCTCTTGCCAACACCACAAACCCCAGTTCAGATCACCAAAGGACTCTCGTTATCGCTGGATGAAAAACGGGGGTCACGTCACGACGGACAACGCGTTCGCCGAGTCCTTCAACGGCAAGGTCCGGGCCGAATGCCTGAACACGGCCTGGTTCCTCTCCCTCGACGACGCGCGCCGAAAATGCGAGACTTGGCGTAGAGACTACAACGAAGAACGACCCCACAGCGCGATCGGCGACAAGTGCCCGATTGAGCTCATGAACGGCGCCGGGCCACATGGCCCGCCCGGCGCCTAAACACCGAGACGTTCCGCCGAGGCCCGGTCCAACATCAGGGGCAAGGTCAACTAACCTAAGGGCTCTGGTCGTCGCTGGATGAAAACTCAGGGGCACGTCAGTAACTATTCTGTTAGAAGCTGAAACAATGAATACGTTCAATCAAATATATAGATACATCTAATGTAGATGGTTGGTGATTGAAAAATAATCAGCGTCCAAATATTAGGAGGGTTTAAACACTTCGGACCCTAGGAACGCGAATAAACCAGAAACAGCGCTATGCGATTTGGCGATGGTAAGTTCCATACCGTCCGGCTCAAACCAGGTGTTCTCGAGCTTCACTTCATAAATGCCGGGTCGAGCCGGCGTGACATTCATCACCGTTGGTGTGAGCGGTGGCCCCCAACGTATTTGAAACTCTTGACGAGCCCCCTCCTCGTCCACAGCGAAACGTGCTGTTACTCCCCATGTGCCCGGCGTTGCCCATATATAGGTGCCCCTCACAACGGCACGAGGCGGTCCAGTCATGTCTCGCCATTGGAAATCGCCAGACACTGATAGTTCGTCGCACTCGAACAGGAACAGTTCGGAAGGCCACACAGCCTTCTCCGTCTGCGACAGGAACTGCATCGCCTGTCCGGCGATAAGATCCCAGCGCCCGGTGCCCTGGACCGGCATTGCGCCCGACGGAACGTCTATGTTGAACCGCTGAAACAAGGGCAGACGCGCTCCGGCGTTAAAGTAGACCTGCGCGCCTCGGCCCCACTCGAGTGCCTCCACAGCATAGCGAGACATCTCAATCAGATGGATCCGAGCGTCGTTGTCCGAAACTGCGTCCAGGCCGTCAAAAACGCCAACCCCCTGGTACAGGACCACTCTTTCGGCCTCGGGGCTGGGTTGCAGGTAGCGCCTGTCAGATGCAACAAATATCGTATTGCCACACTCACCGTCCAGCCGCTGCGTTTCCTGTGTCAAGAAAACGACCTGAGCATCTTGCCGGAAGCCCGCCTCAATGAATATTTCACGCCAAGACTGCTCAGTCCGAGGGGCGGCTATCAGGACACATCTAGACATCCACCCCGTCAGCGAGTGTGTGCGCTCGTCGGCCGGAGGCGCTATACAGTTCTGAGCCATTTGTAAATCTCTACGGCCTCTCCGATATCTTCAAAGATCTTGGCTTTTCCGCCCTCCACCAAAAGCGCGCGATCACAATACACAGAAATAAGATCCGTATTGTGGGAAGCGAGCAGGAAGGCTCGCTCCGCTCTTTGTTGGAACAACTCGTGCTGACACTTTCTTTGAAAACGGGCATCCCCGACCGCAACCAATTCGTCGATCAGGTAGCAGTCGAATTCGATGGCTAGGGACAAGCCAAAAGCTAGCCGCGCCCGCATACCCGACGAGTAGTGCTTCACCGGCAAACGCAGTGATCGCCCTAACTCTGCAAAGTCGTCAACCCTGTCGCGGACCTCGTTGAATGGCCGTCCGTAAATCCGCGCTAGAAAGCGTATGTTGTCTAAGCCCGACAAACTTCCCTGAAAGCCGCCGTTGAAACCGATCGGCCAAGACTGACTCATGCCCCAGTCTATCCGCCCCTGAGTTGGCGACATGACGCCACCCAACAGCTTGATCAAGGTCGATTTCCCCTGACCGTTTCGTCCAAGGATCGCCAACCGTCCTTGCCGACCCAAGGAAAAATTCAGATTGCTGAAAACCGGACGATGGGCGGTGCGATAGGTCAGGCCGAGATTACTAACGGAAAGACCAGCACCAGAGACTGCATCCGTCATTAAACCTGCCTATGCTCACGCACGCCAGCCCACACAAGCCACCCTAGCCCATATAGCAGCAAGCTGGTCGCCAGGACCGCCAACACCGACAGCCAGCGTCGAGGCTCCAAGGGAGTTTGCGGCAGGTTAGGAGAGACCACGCGCTCAAGGTAGGCCTGCTTTCGACGCGCCTCCTGTTCGGCCGCCAACAGAGATGTTGTGGCCGCGGCCAATTCTCGCGTCGCGAGCTCTCGATTGAAGGACAACTCTTCATAAGCGCCGACCTTGGGCGCTAGAGTGGCCGTCCCTCCTGCCACCTTTGAACGTTCTGTTGCCACTTGGCGATTATAGGCTGCGATTCGCGCGTCGATCGCCGGCAGTTGCGGACTATCCGGCGCCTGTGACGCGACCTGACTACGCTCAGCCTGCAACTCCGCGATTCTCGCATTAAGTTGGCCTACCAATTCGGCGTTCTCGGTCACCAGGGTCTGAGGATCGATAAACTCCTGCTGATTACGGAAATCAGTCAGAGCCGCCTGAGCCTGGGTCAGATTACGTACAGCGTTCTCCCGCGTAACCCTTGCCTGGCGAACGGCATCATTGACAGACCTTTCGTTCAGACGATTGACCAGTGACTCACCGCTATCCAGAAGTAGGGACGCGATCTGACTCGCGTCTTCAGGACGAAACGCCTCTACACGCAAAGTACTGATGCCCGTAGACGAGTCATAACCAACGACGACGAGCCGGTTCAACGCCTTCAGCAGCCCCTCTTCGCTGCGCGCCTCTCCGACACGAGGATAGCGAGAGAAGGGATCGACGCCCGGCCTACCCAGCAAGGCCGCCACATCGACGCTGCGTTGTAGATCACGCAAGCCATCGGCTGAAGTGAGATACTCATGAACTGCAAAGGCGTCCGATTGCCCCGTACTGATGCCCACCCCTTGCAGGGCCATCCCTAGAGAGCTGGGCGTCTGGTTGGAAGAGCGCACGACAAAACGAGCTTCCGAGACATAACGCGGAGAAGCGATCAGCAGAAAATAAACAGCAGCTAGCAAGGTCGGGGCAACTACCACAAGCAGTAAGGCCAGCGGCACGCGCCGCCATAGGGGAACCTTCCGCTCATAGGTCAGGGCTTCGGGCAACGGGCCCACATAGTTGAGTTTCGGCTCAGTCATGTTCTGTTCCAGGCTCGAAGGCCGCTATTCCACATCTACCCGGTCTCGGGCGTCGGCAAGAAGGATTAGGCCCAGGAAGTTCATTGCGCCCGCCAATGCCAACGCATAGGCGGCGTCATAGTGCGTCTCGACGAAGGGCCCGAAGACACCGGCCCGAACCATCTCGATACCGTGTGGTATGGGCACCAAGAGGTACAGTTCCTGGAAGCGCTCCGGCAGCCACGACACCATAAAAAAGGCTCCGGACAGCGGGATCAGGATATAGGTGAGCAGCGGCACGATGCGCTCCATCACTTCCCACCGAAGCGACAGCGCAGCTAGCAAGGTCGACAGACCAATGCTGTTTAACGCCAGAACCCCCCACCCGGCATAGACCAGAAGGATATCCTTGGGCCACGAAACCTGACCCAGACAAATCAATACAAAATACACGACGACAAATGCTCCAGTCGCCCCCAGAAACTCCAATATGCTTCTAGCGAAAAACAAATGCGTAATTGAAACCTGTCGGTGGAACAGCAGGCCTATGTTTCCCTGGACCGCCCCTTGTGCATAGGAAATCTGGTGCCGCAGCAATAGCAAGCACATGTATCCGGTCACCACGAATGGCCCGACGCGTACCCCGTGCTCGTACTCGGGTTTTATGATCGACCACATCACCAGCACACCCAAGCAAAACAACAAGGGCTCACCGATCAGCCACAGGAACCCGAAACCTTCGCGCCCGAACCGGGTCACGATCTCTCGCATCATCAGTGCGCTGACGATGCGGCCTTGGCGGCGGGCAAAATTGGATACGCTCATGGACCAGGCTGATGCGTGACGAAGGCTCGCCGAAGTGGCGCACCATAGACTTGCGGTTAGCGAGGGCAAGGCCCAGACGAGTCAGTCGGCTCGTCGATCGGCAAAAACGACCACAGTCTGCCCATCGCCTTGATGTGGCAAACCCAAATCATAGCTCACTACATCCATATCGAGACGCTGAGCCCAGGCTTCGATCTGCGGACGCTCAGTGATCATGTTTAGTTGATCATCCTTCACCCCCGACTCGGCGCGATCCACCATGCCCTGGAAAATCGACCAGTTATTCTCGCTCTCTAAAAAGGAGAATACAATTCGGCCGCCAGGACGCAGAACGCGCCTAGCCTCCTTGAGGTAAGCAAAGCTCTCCTGATGCAGCAGGTGCGTGATGACGCTGAAAATTGCGACCATGTCGGCCGAGCCGTCATCAGCCGGCAGCTTCAGGGTGTGGTTCAGCACAAAGTGGAAATGGTCTGGGGACTGGCTTTGAGCATAATCCAGTAACTCCTGGACGATGTCGATGCCGAGATATTGGATGTTCGGGTATTTGAGACCCAGGTGCTTGGCCAGTCGCCCACTGCCGCAGCCGAGATCGACCACAGACATATTCTCCTTCAAACCGCACCGCTCAAGTACCTCGACGAGCAAAAACCCGGTCTGATCGTAAGCGCCGCCGACAGCGTAGGCCATGGCCTCGTCCAGCGGATGCTTCTGCATGAGATCCCGCACATAGGCGGTATAGTCCGACACGAAGTGAGGCTGTTGATCACGCTGCGCCAGTTCAGCCTGGAGACGCAGAACTTCAGCCTCAAGCTTGGCATGCGTGGCTTCTTTTCGACTCGCCGAGGCTGCCGTCTTCGTCTTCGAAAATCCGAACATTCCAAATCCTTAGGGGAGGCGTGAACAGCTTCGTCCATAACAAGGCGGCCTTGCCTGTGAAAGACGAAAAGGGCTGCACGCCAATTCTACAAGTTCAACAGCGCCGGATCCCCGCCCTGGGCCGCAATGTTCACACTGACGGCCTTTTCCGCCGCATAGCGAATCAAACTGTTCGGTCCTCCGGCCTTGGGGCCGGTGCCTGAAAGCCCTTCGCCGCCGAAAGGTTGCACCCCGACCACGGCGCCGGTGATCGACCGGTTGACGTAGACGTTGCCGGCGGGGACCAGGTCGATCACTTCGGCGGCGAAGGCTTCGATGCGGCTGTGGACGCCCAGGGTCAGGCCGTAACCGCGTGCGGCGAGCTTGCCAGCGACCGACTTGAGGCCGGCCGAGTCGTATCGATAGATGTGCAGGATCGGGCCGAACACCTCGCGCTCCAGGAAGTCGGGCGTGGGGATTTCAGCGATGGTGGGGGCGAACAGGTCGCCCTTTTCGGCGCCCAGGGCCAGGTCGGCGCGGGCGATGATCTTGGCTTCCTTGGACAGGCGTTCGACATGGGCTTCCAGGGCGCGGCGGGATTCGGGGTCGATCACCGGGCCGATGTCGGTCTTGGGATCGGCCGGGTCGCCGACGGTCTGGACGGCCAGGGCGCCCTTCAATCCTTCGATCAGGGTGTCGGCCGAGTCCTTGGGGACATAGAGGACGCGCAGGGCCGAGCAGCGCTGGCCGGCCGAACCGAAGGCTGACTGGATCACATCGTCGATGACCTGTTCCTTCAGGGCCGTGGTGTCGATGAACATGCCGTTCAGGCCGCCGGTCTCGGCGATGAAGGGGATGATGGCGCCGGGGCGGGCGGCGAGGGCGCGGTTGATGGCGGCGGCCGTGTCGGTTCCGCCGGTGAAGGCGACGCCGTCGATTCCGGAATGGGTGACAAGCGTGGCGCCGACCGTCTCGCCGCGGCCGGGAACCAGGGCCAGCAAGTCCGGGTTCAGCCCGGCCTTGTGATACAGGCGCACGGCCTCGGCGGCGATCAGCGGCGTCTGTTCGGCGGGCTTGGCCAGGACGGCGTTGCCGGCGGCCAGGGCGGCGGCGATCTGACCGGTGAATATGGCCAGGGGGAAGTTCCACGGCGAGATACAGGCGAAGACGCCGCGTCCGTGCAGGATCAGTTGGTTGGTCTCGCCGGTCGGACCCTTCAGGGTCTGGGGGGCGGTGAAGTCGCGTTCGGCCAGCAGGGCGTAGTAGCGGCAGAAGTCGGCGGCCTCGCGCACCTCGGCGACGCCGTCGTTCAGGGTCTTGCCCGCCTCGCGGCTGAGCAGGGCGACCAGCCGGTCCAGATCGGCCTCCAGCGCATCGCCCATGGCGCGCAAGGTCACGGCGCGCTTGGCGCCGCCCTGACGGTCCCATTGAACCTGGGCGTTCGCAGCGGCCTCGACGGCGGCGTCGATGTCGGTCGCCTCGGCTTCCGAGACATGGCCCAGCACCTGCGACCGGTCGAAGGGATTGGTCACGGCCTGGGCATGGATCCCGGCGCGCAGCTTGCCGCCGATGATCGGGCCGGAGGTCAGTTTCTCGCGGTCGATCCCCTCCAGCGCGCGCGCATGGACGTCACGGACGGCGGCTTGCGAATAGTCGCGGCCGAGGGAGTTCTGACGATCGCCGTACATGTCTTGCGGAACCGGAATCTTGGGGTGACGGTCGGGCGCCTGCTCGACCAGGGAGATGGGATCGGCCGCGACGGCCGAGGCGGGCACGCGCTCGTCCAGCAGGGCATGGACGAAGGAGGAGTTGGCGCCGTTTTCCAGCAGACGCCGCACCAGATAGGGCAGCAGTTCCTCATGTCCGCCGACAGGGGCGTAGGCGCGGACGATGACGGTCTCATTGGCCCAGGCCTCGTGCGCGGCGTCATATAGGGCCTCACCCATGCCGTGCAGGCGCTGGTGCTCGACCGTGACGCCGCGATCCCGCGCCATGCGCCGCACGGCGGCCAGGGTGTGGGCGTTGTGGCTGGCGAACTGGCTGTAGATCGCCGGCGCCGCCTCGATCATGGCCTTGGCGCAGACGAGATAGTTCAGGTCGGTCGCCGCCTTGGTGGTGAAGACCGGATAGTCGGTGCGGCCGAAGACCTGGGCGCGCTTGATCTCGGTGTCCCAATAGGCGCCCTTGACCAGCCGCACCATCAGCCGCCGACCCGAGCGCCGGGCCAGGTCGGCGACCCGCTCGATCGTCTCCAATCCGCGCTTCTGATAGGCCTGGACCGCCAGGCCCAGGCCGGTCCAACCGCCCAGGCTGGGCTCATGCGCCAGCCGGTCCAGCAGTTTCAGCGACAGGGCCAGACGGTCCGCCTCCTCGGCGTCCATCGTATAGTTGATGTCGTATTGGGCCGCGATCTGGGCCAGGCGCAGGATCCGGGGATAGAGGGTCGCCCAGACGTCGTCCTCGTGCGTCGCCTCATAGCGGGGCGACAGGGCCGACAGTTTCACCGACACGCCGTGACCGTGCTCCGGCCCCTGGCCCTTTGAGGTCTTGCCCACGGCCTCAATGGCGTCGGCGTAGATCTTCTCGTAGCGGTCGGCGTCGGCGGTGGTGCGGGCGCCTTCGCCCAGCATGTCGAAGCTGCACAGCCAGCCTTCCTTGTTCGACCGCTTCAGCGCGCCCTGGATGGTGCGGCCGACCACGAACTGCTCGCCCATGATCTTGACCGCGGTGGCCACGGCCTGGCGGATGACCGGCTCGCCCAGACGACCGGCGATCCGTTTCAGGAAGCCGGGCAGGTCGCTGCGGGCCTCATCGTCCACATCGACCAGTTTGCCGGTCAGCATCAGGCCCCAGGTCGAGGCGTTGACGAACAGGCTGTCGGACTGGCCCAGGTGGCTGGCCCAGTCGGCCGAGCCGATTTTTTCGGCGATCAGTCGGTCGCGCGTCTCTTCGTCCGGCACGCGCAGCAGGGCCTCGGCCAGACACATCAGCGCCAGACCCTCGCGAGTGCCCAGGCTGAACTGCTGCAGGAAGCTTTCGACCACCCCCTGCTTCTTCTGGCTGCGACGCGCGTGTTCGACCAGGGCTGTGGCTTCGGCCACGACGTCGGCCCGTTCGGTCACGTCCAGCGGCATGCGGGCCAGATTGGCGGCGACGGCGTCGTGCTCATCGCGGAACTTGTGTTCGTCCAGGCCGTCCCAGGCGGCCAGGCTCGAAGGCGTGAAGGCGGGCGAGGTCATCGGCGGCATATCCTGTGGATTCACGCCGTATATGCCGGAGTTCATTGAAGGTGCTTCGTATGATACGAGGCTTGACCGAAGATCGTTCGGTGCAGGGCCTCGATTTCCGATGATCGATATAGACGCCGTCGACCGCCGCATTCTTCGGGTGCTTCAGACGGACGGCCGGCTGTCCAACGCTGAGCTGGCGCGCCAGTGCAACCTGTCGCCCGCCGCCTGTTTCGAGCGGGTCCGGCGGCTGCGCGAAAAGAAGATCATCACCGGCTATGCCGCCATGATCGACCCGGCCAAGGTCGGCCGCGATCTGCTGATCTTCGTCGAGGTCTTGCTGGACCGCACCACCGGCGACGTCTTCGAAGCCTTCGCCGCCGCCGTCCGCAGCCAGCCCGAGGTGCTGGAATGCCATATGGTCGCCGGCGGTTTCGACTATCTGATCAAGGCGCGCGTCGGCGACATGGACGCCTATCGCGCCTTCCTGGGCGACGTTCTGGTGCGTATGCCGGGCGTGCGCGAGACCCGGACCTATGCCGTGCTGGAGGAGGTGAAGTCGACGACGGTGCTGCCGTTGTAGCGAACGTCTCGCCATCGTCATTCGAACCGTCTAGAAGTTCCGCCCTTACTTAACGGCTCAGGGTCCGCCCGCCTCAATGCGCATCGTTCTGGCCACCGACGCCTGGGAACCTCAGGTCAACGGCGTCGTCCGCACCCTGACCCGCACCGTCGCGGAATGCCGCGGCATGGGCCATGAGGTTGAGGTCATAGAGCCGAGCCTGTTCAAGACCATTCCCTGCCCCACCTATCCGGAGATCCGGCTGGCCCTGGGGGCGGAGGAAGAGATTCGCGAAATGCTGCGGGCCTTCGAACCTGAGGCGGTCCACATCGCCACCGAGGGGCCGATCGGCATCGCCACGCGACGAATCTGCGTCGAGTGGAAACTGCCGTTCACCACCAGCTATCACACCAAATTCCCGGAATATGTCTCGGCCCGGTTCCCGATCCCGGTTCAGGTCGGCTACGCCTATATGAAATGGTTCCACAAGCCGTCCGGCCGGCTGATGGTGGCGACCCCGACCCTGCGCGACGAACTGGTCGAGCACGGGTTCAAGAACGTCTCGCCCTGGTCGCGCGGCGTGGACACCGAGATGTTCAGCCCCGATCTGGACCGGATCTATGACGAGATGGGCGGCAAGGACTGGACGCGGCCCTTCTTCCTGAACGTGGGACGGGTGGCGGTGGAGAAGAATATCGAGGCCTTCCTCGAACTGGACCTGCCCGGCACTAAGATCATTGTCGGTGACGGGCCCGCCCGCGCCGAGCTGCAGGAAAAGTATCCCGAGGCGAAATTCCTCGGGGCCAGGTTCGGTGATGATCTGGCCCGTTGCTTTCGCGACGCCGACGTCTTCGTCTTCCCCAGTTGGACCGACACCTTCGGTCTGGTGATCCTGGAGGCCATGGCCGCCGGCACGCCGGTCGCCGCCTATCCGGCCCATGGTCCGATCGACATCATTCCCGGCTCGAACGCCGGGGTCATCGACCAGGATTTGAAGACCGCCTGCCTGAAATGCCTCGACCTCGACCGCCGAAACGTCCGCGCCTATGCTGAGAAGTTCAGCTGGCGGGCGTCGGCCGAGCAGTTCGTCGAGAACCTGGAACCCTATCCCGAACCCGAGCGCGGCCGCTTCTGGCGCCGGCTTCGGCGCATTGCGCGGATCAGAAAACGCGCGGCGGCCTGACGGCGCTTTCAATCAGAAAATCTGAACGCTGAACCAATCCGCCCCATGACCGCTTCCAGCAGACCTGATGCTGGAGGCCCGATTGCCGCACTTCTATTTCCACACCGAAAACGGCGACTGTATTCGGGATGATCAGGGCGAGGATCTGCCCGATGTCGATACTGCACGTGAAGAGGCGGTGGCGGTTCTGGGGGGATTCTGCGGTACCAGGGGTGCGGCCTTTTGGGAGACGGCCTCGTTCAGCGTGATCGTGACCGATGCCGACGGGCGTACCGTGGTCAGCGTTACGGCCAAGGCTTCCGACGCCCCGCCAGAGGGTTGGGTCGAGACGTGACTCAGGCGGGATCCCCACCGAAGATCGCCACCCTGACGGCCGGTCGGCAGATCACGATCCCGGCGGACCGTCTGGTCGAGCTGATCGACTGGTGCGCGAGTTGGACGCCATCATCCTGCGGCGAGGGCGCCCGCACACGATCATCAGCGAACCGAAGGTCGGCGCAGCCACAACGGCACGGAATATACGTCCAACGCCATCCTGGCCTGGGCCGACGACACCGGCGTCGGCTGGCACTACATCGCGCCAGGCAAGCCTCAGCAGAACGGCTTCAACGAGAGCTTCAACGGCCGCCTGCGTGACGAACTGCTGAACGAAACGCTGTTCCGATCACTATCGCACGCCCGTTCGGTGCTCGAAACTTGGCGGCGCGACTACAACGAAACCCGGCCGCACTCGAAGCTGGGATGGCTGACGCCGCAGGCTTACGCAGATGCGCTCAACGGACAGATCGGCCGGTCCGCTGCGCGGGTTGGAGGCTGCGCTGACCGGCCTCTTGCCAACCCCACCAGCCCCAGCTCAGATCACCAAAGGACTCTCGTTATGGCTGGATGAGAGCCGGGGGTTACGTCAGATGGAAGTCCCGCCGCGCCAGAGCGACATCGCCGATCTCCTGGCCGTTCGCCGGGCCGGCGTCTCGACTGCCTGCGGGGAGCTTCAGACGGCCGGGGCGATCCGCGTGCGAAGGGGTGTGACTCTACTGTCGGACACCGCCGCACTGCGCAAGGCGTCAGACTTTACCCGACCGCAGAGTTCCTCGCCTCACAACCCCGACGCATTCGAGTCGCTCACATGACCGCAATAGGCGGAGCAACCCGACCTGTCCTATGCTTCTTCATCTTGCTTCTGCGGCGAGTCCAGGCGCGAGCAGGTGCGTAAGGATCGATAGGATTGGCTATAAAGTGCTTCGCAGGCGCGCGATTACCGAATAACGGGCTGAAATAGGGATCAGACGCATTCAGAAGATCTCTCCACCGGCCGATCATAAGTGCTGTGTCTTCTGGGTGCCGCAGTTGCTTCGACTTCATCCGCGTAGCAGATTCATGATGGTAAAGCATGGCATGGCCGTCAAAGAGCACTTTGTGGCCGCCCTCCTTGATACGCAGACACAAGTCGATGTCGTTGAAGCCGACCGCCAGAAGCGGGTCGAAGCCTCCGACTTGATGGAATATATCGGCGCGCACCATCAGGCAGGCGCCCGTGACCGCCATGAAATCCCGGACGGACACTAAACCACTGATATGCCCTGGGTGCCGGATGTTTCCGATGCACGAAGGCTCATTCTTGTAGACGTGTTCGGCCGGACCGCCGACGTTCAAAACCACGCCGCCGTGCTGGATGGAATCATCGGAGTAGAGCAGTAGAGCGCCGACCGCGCCGACATCCTCACGCAGGCACACTCCCTGCATATGCTCCAACCAACCGGCTTCGATCGCCTCCAAGTCGTTGTTGGCGAACAGATAGGCGTCATAACCTTCACCAAGGGCGCTGACAGCCTCGTTGTTCATCTTCGAAAAATTGAACGGGCCAGAGAATTTCTGAATCCGGACGCGGGGAGGTAGACTCAAGAAATAGTCTAATACTTCCTGATCGACGGAATCGTGATCCACAATCACGATATC
Source organism: Brevundimonas sp. SL130 (assembly GCF_026625805.1). Taxonomy (NCBI): domain Bacteria; kingdom Pseudomonadati; phylum Pseudomonadota; class Alphaproteobacteria; order Caulobacterales; family Caulobacteraceae; genus Brevundimonas; species Brevundimonas sp. SL130. The sequence continues at coordinate 486,214 of NZ_CP113064.1, read as the reverse complement.
TGCGGAGGTGGTGGCCAAGAGGGAGTCGACGCAAGGCTTGATTAGATCCAGTCGATCCTTGGTCGGCACGATGATCAATGTCCGCCCCTTAAGCGGGAAATCGTGGCGGAAGGTGTTAAACGTCAATCCGTCAGACACTTCCACGCTTTGACCCAAACGTTCATGATGGCGTTCCAGCGCTCCGCGAGTCGCGGCCATGACTGCGTCCACCTTAGCGTGCCCGGCGCTATTTTCGTGCGTCCGCCAACGATATAGGGGTGCGGGAATGTGAGCCACGCTAATTGCCGCCTCAAGGACGCGGAGGACAAAATCTACGTCCATCGAGATTGACATGGAGGGATCCAGCCCGCCCACGCGTTTAGCCAGCGATCGTTTAACCGCGATCAAATGCACAAAATACGGGTGCGAGATGTAGTAGTCGTAGGAAAAGGCCGGTCGAGCAACAACTTCGAGGATCTCCTCGATATCTGCCCCTGTCAGAACCTCATCGCTGTATATTAGATCATAACCTCCACGAGCTGTTTCCAGCATGCGATAAACCGCTTCGGGCTCGAGAGCGTCGTCATGATCCATGAAAGCGACGTAGTCGCCCTTTGCTAGCTTCAGGCCAGCGTTTGTCGCCTTCGATATTCCTCCATTCTTGGGCATCTGTAGAATTCTTATGCGTCGATCCTTTGCCGCATATGCAGACAGTACGCCCATGACTGCGGGGTCAGGAGACGCGTCATCAATGCAAATCAGCTCCCATCGGCTACAGAACTGCCCCACCACACTGTCCAGCGCCTGCTTCAGCCAATTGATCGGCGGATTATAGATCGGCATGATTATCGACAGAGACAGCCCCTCTGTCTCCTGATCGAAAAGTCGTCGAAGCTCCGCACGTGTATCGGCGTCAACCACCTGCCAACGCTTCAGCCACAGAGAGACATGGTCGTCCTCAGCAGGCTGGAACGGCGAATTGACCAATGGGCGTTTGCTCTCTGACAATCGGGCAATCACTGGTCCTTTATCGCCCCGGTAATGAGCATTCAGTGCGACGCGAAATCCGGCATGAGTTGCACCGTAACCCGCCGCATGGACATCCGGCCTCGCGATAGAAGTTTGGCCCAATCCGACCACGACCCCGGCCTGCAGAAACTCGATCTTGGCCGGAACATCGGGACTGTCCGGATCGACCACCCAGCCAAAGATTGAATTCGCCGTTAGACCGTCGATACAGCCGACAAGGGAGGGAGGGGCGGACGCGCCCTCTACCGAATCGGAAAGTCGCAACAACTCCCGTCCTGCCTCAGCGTTTCCGTCCAGTTCGAAGCTACGTCGAAAATAGGCCGCAGCTCCCTCTCGGTCGCCGCTGAAACGGGCAAGATGGGCCCGCTGCAACCAAGTGTGAGCGGAACGGGGTCTAATCTTGCAGGCCTTTTCGTAGGCGACCTCGGCGTTATCATAACGCCCGGCGTCCTTGAGCGCATTTCCGAGACGAACCCAAGTTTGTCCATCACGAGGACGCAGCGCCAAATGGCGCTGAAACGCCTCAATTGCCTCATCCGTTCGCCCCTCGCGAAGCGCGCCACGTCCCTTCTCGCGAAGAGCAGTGTCATTGGACTTCCTAAACAGGCCGCCAACACGCGCCAGCCAACCGGCCTCCATATTCTTTACCACGGTTACGGGCATCCTCTTCACGCGTTATGGTTTGCGTTGTAGAGGGCCTGTGACGCGACACAACCGCCTATTGTTTGGCTATGATCAGCGATAACCTTTGCGGCGCATGGATGCAGTTGGAGCTTTCGATGTTCGATTTGCCGTTTTTTTCGCCCCTCTCGGCCACACAGCGTAAAACGTGGAACGATCAAGGATATCTGCATCTAAAAAAGGCCATCTCAACCGAAGAAATCACAGCAGTCCGCAATAGGGTAGAGTGGCATTGGGCGAATCCCTCGGGCAATCCGCACAATGTGGATGTCATTACTGGCGATTATGCTGGTCAGTGCTTCACCATGAACGATACCCCCCTCACAGTAAGAGGGGAGGCTTACAAGCTAAACAATCTGTTTTTGAGGGACGACACCATACGCAGTGTTGCCTTGTCTCGGCGCCTGAAGCGGATCATGGGCGAATTGCTCCAGTCCGAGCCTATGATCTGCAACTCCTTGAATTTCGAACGTGGCAGCCAGCAAGACGCGCACATCGATAGTTGGTATATGCCCGCCCCCGATGATGAGAGCATGGTTGCCGCAAGCATTTCTCTCGACCCGGTCGATGATACGAACGGCCCCATATTCTTCTACCCCGGCAGTCACAAGATCGCGCCCTACCGTTTCTCCGATGGACGCCTGAACGTCATCGATGCCGAATTCGCCGATTGCCGCGCCTATGTGCAAGCTCAGATTGAGGAATTACAGCTTCCCTTGATTCGTTATCAGGGCGGTCCTGGCGATGTCTTCATCTGGCACGGCCAGCTTATTCACGGCGGTTCGCCCATAAGGGATTTCTCGCGGACTCGCAGCAGTCTGGTCGTGCACTACTGGCGTGCGTCGGACGTTCCGCAGCAGTCTGTCGTGCGTGATAAGGCTGGTCGCGCCTATCTCGCTCACACTCTGCGCGGTGAACTGCAGCCTGTCGCCGCTTGAGGCCGGCAGTTAGCGAGGAGCGGCTCGCCAAACCAGCACCTCACTCCACGGTGACGGACTTGGCCAGGTTGCGGGGCTGATCGACGTCGGTGCCCTTCTGGACGGCGGTGTAGTAGGCCAGCAGCTGGACCGGCACGGCGTAGACCAGGGGCGCGATCAGGGGGTGGCAGTCCGGGGCGTGGATGCGGCGGATGCCGGCGCCGTGCGGATCGGGCGCTTTTTCCGGGGCGATCATGATGACCGGACCGCCGCGAGCGGCGACCTCTTGCAGATTTGAGGCGGTCTTCTCGAAGACGTCGTCCAGCGGCGCCAGGGCGATGGTGGGGGTGTCTTCGTCGATCAGGGCGATAGGGCCGTGCTTCAGCTCGCCGGCGGCATAGCCCTCGGCGTGGATATAGCTGATCTCCTTCAGCTTCAGCGCGCCTTCCATGGCCAGGGGGAACATGGCGCCCCGGCCGAGGAACAGGACGTCGTCGGCCTTGGCCAGGTCGTGGGCCACCGCGCGGATGCTGGCGTCCATGCGCAGGGCCTCGGCGATCAGGCGGGGGCTTTCGAACAGGGCCTTGACCAGTTCGTGCTCCTGGGCCGCATCGATCCGGCCGCGCGCCACGCCCGCCGCCACGGCCAGCGCCAGCAGGGCGGCGACCTGGGCGGTGAAGGCCTTGGTCGAGGCCACGCCGATTTCCGGTCCGGCGTGGGTGGGCCACAGCACATCAGCCTCCCGCGCCATGGACGAGGAGTGGACATTGACCACCGCAGCGGTCATCAACCCGTGCGCCTTGCACCAGGTCAGGCTGGCCAGGGTGTCGGCCGTCTCGCCCGACTGGCTGACGGCGACCGCCAGGGTCTTTGGCGACACCGCCGGCGAGCGGTAGCGGAACTCGGACGCGATCTCGACGTCGCACGGCAGACCGGCGATCTTCTCGAAGGCGTAGCGGCCGATCTGGCCTGCGTAGAAGGCGGTGCCGCAGGCGACGATCTGGATCCGGTCGAGAGCGGCGAAATCGACGCTGTTCGTCTTGGCTGTGCCGGTCACCAGATCGAGATATTCCGACAGGGTGTGCTGGACGCTGTCGGGCTGTTCATGGATCTCCTTTTCCATGAAGTGGCGATACTCGCCCTTTTCGACCATGGCCGAGGAGGCCGAGACCTGGACCACAGCCCGTTCGACCGGCTTGCCGGCGACGTCGAACATCCGGGCCCCGCCCTTGGTCACGGCGACATAGTCGCCCTCTTCCAGATAGGAGATCTTCTGGGTGAAGGGGCCGACCGCCAGGGCGTCCGAGCCCAGATACATTTCGTCCTCGCCCCAGCCGACCACCAGCGGGCTGCCGCGACGGGCGCCCAGGATCAGATCGTCCTCGCCGTCGATCAGCACCGCCAGGGCATAGGCCCCGGTCAACCGGTCGAGCGTGATCTTGAAGGCCTCCAGCGGCGTACGGCCCGTGTTCAGCTCAGCGTCCAGCAGGTGGGCGATGACCTCGGTGTCGGTCTGGCTTTCGAAGACATGGCCTTCGGCGGCCAGTTCCGCTTTCAGCTCGGCGAAATTCTCGATGATGCCGTTGTGGACCAGGGTGACGCGGCCGGCCTTGTGCGGGTGGGCGTTGGCGGTGGTCGGGGCCCCGTGGGTGGCCCAGCGGGTGTGGCCGATGCCGACCGTGGCCGTCAGCGGCGCCTCGACCAAAACGGCTTCCAGATTGCGGATCTTGCCCTGGGCGCGGCGACGCTCGACCGACCCATTTACGACGGCGGCGACCCCGGCCGAGTCATAGCCCCGGTATTCCAGCCGTTTCAGACTGTCGATCAGCCGGGGAACGACGGGTCCATTGCCGGTGACGCCGATGATGCCGCACATGGGCTGGAACTCCGAGGAAGAAGGAAACAGAAGGGCGCCGCTTTGCACTAGCGGCGATCCGGGGCTAAGCCACGCATCGAGCCCCACCGGCCGTCTATGCAATCTTAAGGCGGACCGCATCAAAAAAGGGGTTTCGGAACGTTACCCGAAACGAAGGATGACGCCTTGGGCGACAGGAAATATTTCGGCACCGACGGCATTCGCGGGCGCGCCAACACCTATCCGATGACGGCCGAGGTCGCGCTGCGCGTGGGCCTGGCCGCCGGGAAACTGTTCCGAACCGGCGACGACCGGCGCCATCTGGTGGTGATCGGCAAGGACACCCGACTGTCGGGCTATACGATCGAGCCGGCCCTGGTCGCCGGCTTCGCCTCGGTGGGCATGGACGTGCGCACCTTCGGCCCGGTGCCGACGCCGGGGGTGGCCATGCTGACGCGGTCGATGCGCGCCGACCTGGGGGTGATGATCTCGGCCTCGCACAACGACTATGCCGACAACGGCATCAAGCTGTTCGGGCCGGACGGCTACAAGCTGTCGGACGAGATCGAGTTGAAGATCGAAGCCCTGATGGACGACGGCCTGGACCAGGGCCTGGCGCCGTCCAACAAGCTGGGGCGGGTCAAGCGGATCGACGACGCCCAGGCCAGATACATCGAGATCGCCAAACAGGCCTTCCCCAAGCGGCTGTCGCTCCAAGGGCTGCGGATCGCCGTCGATTGCGCCAATGGCGCCGGCTACAAGGTCGCGCCCACCACCCTGTTCGAGCTGGGGGCCGAGGTCTTCCCCGTGGGGGTCACCCCCAATGGAACCAATATCAACGCCGAATGCGGCTCGACCCATCCGGCGACCCTGGTCGAGGCGGTCAAACGCTACCGGGCCGACATCGGCATCGCCCTGGACGGGGACGCCGACCGGCTGATCATCTGCGACGAAAAGGGCCAGGTGGTGGACGGGGACCAGATCATGGCCCTGGTCGGGCTGGACTGGGCCAAACGCGGTGTGCTGACCGGCGGCGGGGTGGTCGCCACCGTCATGTCCAACCTGGGGCTGGAACGGAAGCTGAAGGCCGAGGGTCTGACGCTGGAGCGGACCAAGGTCGGCGACCGCTATGTGATGGAGCGGATGCGCGAGGGCGGGTTCAATATCGGCGGCGAACAATCCGGCCACATCATCCTGCACGACCACGCCACCACCGGCGACGGCCTTATGGCGGCCTTGCAAGTGCTGGCCGTACTGGTGGACTCCGGCAAGCCGATGAGCGAACTGGCCCGCCAGTTCGATCCTGTGCCGCAGCGGCTGGAGAATGTGCGGTTCTCCTCCAGCAAGCCTCTCGAGAATGAAAAGGTCAAGGCGGCCATCGCCGAGGCCGAGGCGGCGCTGAACGGCTCGGGACGGCTGCTGGTCCGGCCCTCGGGCACGGAGAAGCTGATCCGGGTGATGGCGGAGGGCGATGACGCGGCCCTGGTCAAGCGGGTGGTGTCGGACGTGTCTGCGGCGGTGAAGGCGGCGGGGTGATTGTCACCTCCCCGCGCGCGAAGGCGCGTGGGGAGGACCGGTCGCGCAGCGACCAGGAGGGGGCGACTCCGACGGTGGTGATGACTAGGCCAGCTTCAGACACCGAGTCGCCCCCTCCTGGCGCTCGCTGACGCGATCGCCTGTCCTCCCCGTTCGCCTTCGCGAACAGGGAGGTGAGCCCAGATCCTGCCTGTCCGCGATTTCACTTGCGGGTCGCGACGACCGGCGCTCCATTGGCGCCAGACATATTCGCTGGGGCCTTCCATGATCGACCGTCGCCGCCTTCTTCTGTCCGCCGCCGCAGGCGCGGGCCTCGCCGCCGCCAATGGACAGGCGTTTGCGTTGACCGCCTCAGCCGGAGACGCCGGTCAGGCCAAGACGGCTTTGGCCGCCTACATGGATCAGGCCTTCGAACAGACGCTGGATCTCAGCCCTGAGGCCGTGACCGCCTTTGGCCTGGACAATGGCGCGCGCGCCGCCGCCAAGTCCCAGCTGACCGCTTCGACCCTGGAGAACGAGGAGAAGTTCCGCGCCTTCACCAAGGCCCAGCGCGCCGCCCTGACCGCCCTGGACCGCGCGTCGATGGATGCCCAGGACGGCATCTATTACGACACCATCGCCGACAATCTGGACGGGGTGATCGCCACCTTCGCCATACCCTATGGCCAGGGCGGATGGCCCAATCCCTATCGGGTCAGCCAGCAGGGCGGGGCCTATCAGTCGACGCCCGACTTCCTGGCCAATCAGCACACGATCCAGACCGCCGCCGACGCCGACGCCTATGTGGCGCGCGTCGCCGCCTTCGCCGAGGTGCTGAGCGCCGAGACCGAGCGGCTGCGCGAGGACTATGGCCTGGGCGTGATCCCGCCGGACTTCATCCTGGCCAAGGCTATCGCTCAGCAGGAGGGCATACTGGCCACCGACGTCGCCGCCTCGCCCATGGTGGCCTCGGTGGTGGACCGGACGCAGGCCAAGGGCCTGACGGGAGATTGGGGCGCCCAGGTCGAGGCCTTGCTGAACCAGAAGGTCTATCCCGCCCTGGCGGCCCAGAACGCCCTGCTAAAGGCGGCCCTGCCGCGCGCGGGACATGAGGCCTCGGTCCGTCGCCTGCCGCAGGGCCAGCAGTATTACGCCAACAGCCTGCGCTTCATCACCACCACCCGGCTGACGGCCGACGAGATCCACCGCACCGGCCGCGCCCAGATGGCCGAGCTGTCCGCCCGCGCTGATGCGCTGCTGCAAGCCCAGGGCCTGACCCAGGGGACGGTGGCGGAGCGGATCCGCGCTCTGGGTCAGGATCCGAAATACGTCTATCCCAACACAGACGCGGGCAAGGCCGAACTGATCGAGAAGCTGAACGATCAGATGGCCGATATGCAGGCCCGTCTGCCCGGCGCCTTCGGCCGCCTGCCCAAGGCTTCCGTCCAGATCAAGCGCGTGCCGCCCGAGGTCGAGGCCGGCGCGCCGATGGGCTACTATAACTCGCCCAGCCTGGATGGGACGCGGCCGGGCATCTACTGGATCAATCTGAAGGACACGGCGGAATGGCCGTCCTGGACCCTGCCGACCCTGACCTATCACGAGGCGGCGCCAGGCCACCATCTGCAGATCAGCCTGCAGCAGGAGAGCGCGGCGGCGCCCAAGCTGATGAACCTGCTGGGCTTCTCCAGCTATGTCGAAGGCTGGGGCCTGTATGCCGAACAGCTGGCCGACGAACTGGGCGCCTATGAGAACGATCCGGTGGGTCAGATCGGCTATATCCAGTCGCTGATGTTCCGCTCCGCCCGTCTGGTGGTGGACACCGGCATCCATTCCAAGGGCTGGAGCCGCGAACAGGGCATCCAGTACATGATGGAGGCCTATGGCGATCAGGAAGGGGCCGCCGTGTCCGAGGTCGAGCGCTATTGCGGCTGGCCGGGTCAGGCCTGCGCCTACAAGGTCGGTCACAACGAATGGGTCCGGCTGCGCGAAAAGGCCAAGACGAGCCTGGGCGACAAGTTCGACCTGAAGGGCTTCCACGACACGGCCCTGGCCGCCGGCGGGGTGCCCCTGTCGGTGCTGGAGCGGATCGTGGACGGCTGGATCGCGACCCAGGGCTAGAGATCGTCAGCTAGAGCCTGATCGTTTTGACTCCGATCAGGCTCTACGGCGGGGTTTGCGCGGGCGCGCGGCCCGGCTATATCCCCGCCACGATATTCTTTCCCCAAAGCTCAGAGGCGGACCGCACGCATGGCCAAGATCAAGGTCGAAAACCCCATCGTCGATATCGACGGCGACGAAATGACCCGCATCATCTGGCAGATGATCAAGGACAAGCTGGTCTTCCCCTTCCTGGATCTCGAGCTGGACTACTACGACCTGGGCATGGAGCACCGCGACGCCACCGACGACCAGGTGACGATCGACGCCGCCCACGCGATCCAGAAGCACGGCGTCGGCGTGAAGTGCGCCACCATCACCCCCGACGAGGCGCGGGTGAAGGAGTTCGGCCTGAAGAAGATGTGGAAGTCGCCCAATGGCACCATCCGCAACATCCTGGGCGGCGTGGTCTTCCGCGAGCCGATCATCTGCTCGAACGTGCCGCGCCTGGTGCCGGGCTGGACCCAGCCCATCGTCGTCGGCCGCCACGCCTTCGGCGACCAGTACAAGGCCACCGACTTCCTGATGCCTGGCCCCGGCACCCTGACGATCAAGTTCGTCGGTGAAGACGGCGCCGTGATCGAGCACGAAGTCTACAAGGCGCCCGGCGCCGGCGTGGCCATGGCCATGTATAACCAGGACGAGTCGATCCGCGAGTTCGCCCACGCCAGCTTCGCCTATGGCTTGCAGCGCAACTATCCTGTCTATCTGTCGACCAAGAACACGATCCTGAAAGCCTATGACGGCCGCTTTAAGGACCTGTTCCAGGACGTGTTCGACGCCCATTACGCCGCCGAGTTCAAGGCGCGCGGCCTGACCTATGAGCACCGCCTGATCGACGACATGGTCGCGGCGGCGATGAAGTGGTCCGGCGGCTTCGTCTGGGCGTGCAAGAACTATGACGGCGACGTGCAGTCGGACGTGGTGGCGCAGGGCTTCGGCTCGTTGGGCCTGATGACCTCGGTGCTGATGACGCCGGACGGCAAGGTGCTGGAGACGGAAGCCGCCCACGGCACCGTGACCCGCCACTATCGCCAGCATCAGAAGGGCGAGGCCACCTCGACCAACTCGATCGCCTCGATCTTCGCCTGGACGCGCGGCTTCAAGCACCGCGCCAAGCTGGACGGCAACTCGGCCCTGGACGTCTTCGCCGACACCCTGGAGAAGATCGTCGTCGACACGGTCGAGAGCGGCCACATGACCAAGGATCTGGCGCTGCTGGTCGGCGATCAACAGGGCTGGCTGACCACCGAGGGCTTCCTCGACAAGGTCGCCGAGAACCTGAAGGCCGCCCTGCCCGACGTCGGCTGAGCCCGTCCTCAAGCAGCGCGAAGCGCGGTAGGACACAGAACGTCCTCAAGCAGCGCAAAGCGCGGTAGGACACAGACTGTCCTCAAGCAGCGCGAAGCGCGGTAGGACCACAACACAAAGCCCCGCTGGAGCGATCCGGCGGGGCTTTTCGTTGCGTCGAAGCAAGGGTCGTGCATGATCGGCGTCGAGCGTGGGGGACGTGGTTTGAAGCGGCAGTTCGGCAATCTGGTGGGCCTGGTGCTCTTGGCGGCGGCCGTGGCCTTCTTTGGGGCGCCGGCGGTGGGCTTCTTCGCCATACGGTCGGCGGCGGAGGCCGGCGATGTGCAGGGGCTGACCCGGCTGATCGACTTCCAGGCCGTGCGCCAATCGCTGCGGCCGCAGCTGAGCGGTCGGGCCCAGGCGCCGGCGCCCTCGTTCCTGGAAGACCCGATCGGCGCCGTCAGACGCCAGATGGAGCGCAACCCGATCCTGAATGCGCCGGACGTTGACGCCTATCTGACGCCGGCCGCCGTGTCGGCCCTGACGCGCGGCGAGGGCCGCTACGCCAGCCAGTGGTCGGCGGCGACTCCCCCGGCGGTCGGCGCGGAGACGCCCAAGCCCTGGCCCCGACCGATCTACTGGAGCGTGAACCGGATGCGGATGGTGGTCCAGGACCAGGGCGGATCGCGCACTGTCTTCACCTTTGAGCGGCGCGGGCCGTTCGAGTGGATGCTGGTCCAGATCGGCCTGCCGGACGGGGCGGCGCCGGCTTCGGCTCCGACCGTTGCACCTGTGGCGACGCCCTAGGCGCAACATCTGGCTCGTCTCGGCGTTTCGGTTGAAGGAGAATCCATGAAGAAGATCGCCATCGGACTGGTCGTGGCCATTCTGGGCCTGGCCCTGGCCGCCTGTTTCGCTTCGCCCTTCGTGGCCGCCCAGGCCTTGATCCGGGCGGCGCGGACGGGCGACGTGGCCGGTCTGGAGCGGTCCGTGGACTTTCCCGCCTTTCGGACCAGTCTGAAGGCCGAGCTGAACGCCCGCGCGGCGCTGGAGATCCGCGAGCGGACGGGCGGCGACCGGGCCATGGCCGCCCTGGGCATGCTGCTGGCGCCGTCGCTGGTCGAGGGGGCCGTGGACGGTCTGGTCACGCCCGAGGGGATCGCGGCCATGGTCCGCTCCGGCGACAAGCCCCGGCCCGAGCGACCGGTCCCCGCGTCTGACACGCCTGCGACGCCGAAGGAGCGGATCCATCAGTCCTGGGCCTATCGCGGGATCAATACTTTCGCCGTCACCCTGACCCGCGACGACCGGCCCGACGACGCCCTGGTGCTGATCCTGGAGCGGCGGGGGCCGTTGAGCTGGAAGCTGGCGGGGGTGGACCTGACGCCCGACCCGATGGGCTAGGGGCGCCGGCCAAATTGCACTGCACCCCCGAAAACGGGTGCAATATGCAAAAGAGTGCAATTTCGGCGGGCGTCAGGATGACGGGCGTCGCCTAGTGAAAAGTCCATAGTCGGTGGTCACGTCTCGCGATCATGCGCCCATTATACGGGCGTTCGAAAGCGTGATGGGTCGATGGGCTTTTCGGGAAGCCAGGCGATTGAATCGCCGAAAGATTGTTTTCGGAATTGTGCGCGGAGGCGGGCGATCAGGCACTCAGACCTTCCCCCGCTTGCGGGGGAAGTGTCGCGTCGTGGCGCGAAGCGACACGCGTGACGATGGGGGAAGTCTTGTTGTTCAAGCAAGACTCCCCTCTCCGACCCTGGTCCGCTGCGCGGACGCCGGGCCACCTCTCCCGCAAGCGGGAGAGGGTCTCTGGTGGGCTCAGCCCTTCAGCGCCTCACGGACGGCGGTGAGACCGTCTTCGGCCTTGGAGCCGTCGGGGGCGCCGCCCTGGGCGAAGTCGGGTTTGCCGCCGGCGCCCTGGCCGCCCATGGCGATGACGGCGGCGCGGGCCAGGTCGGCGGCGTTGACCTTACCGACCAAGTCCGAGGTGACGGCGACGGTGACGGCGGCCTTGCCCTCGGTCACGCCGATCAGGGCGACGACGCCGGTGCCGACCTGTTTGCGGAAGTCCTCGGCCACGCCGCGCAGACCCTTGCCGTCCACGCCGTCGAGGACGCGGGCCATCAGCTTGATCCCGCCGATCTCTTCGGGCGCCGAGGCCGCGCCCGAGCCGCCGCCCAGGGCCAGTTGCTTCTTCAGCTCGGCGACCTGTTTCTCCAGCGTCTTGACCGAGCCTTGCAGGGCCTCGACCCGGCCGGGCACGTCCTGGGTCTGGATCTTGAAGTCGCGGGCCAGGCCGCGCGTCACCTTGGCCTGGGATTCCAGATAGAGGCGGGCCGCCTCGCCGGTCAGGGCCTCGATACGGCGCACGCCGGCGGCGACGCCGGTTTCCTGGACCACCTTGAACAGGCCGATGTCGCCGGTGCGGGCCACATGGGTGCCGCCGCACAGTTCGACCGAATAGGGGGCGTTATCGCTGATCAGCGAGCGGCCGAGGGTCAGGACGCGGACCTCGTCGCCGTATTTCTCGCCGAACAGGGCGATGGCGCCGGCCTCGATGGCCTCCTGCGGAGCCATCAGCTTGGTCTCCGCCGGGACGTTCTGGCGGATCACGGCGTTGACCTCGGCCTCGATGGTCGCCAGCTCGTCCTCGGTCACGGGGGCGCCGTGGCTGAAGTCGAAGCGGGCGCGCTCAGAATCGACCAGCTGGCCCTTCTGGGCGACCGCCGGGCCGAGCACATTCTTCAGGGCCGTGTGCAGCAGGTGGGCGGCCGAGTGGTTGGCGCGGGTGGTCATACGCTTGTCGGCGTCCACCAGCTGGGCGACGCGGGCGCCGATCTCAAGCGTCCCGGCCGTGATCTGGGCCGACAGGACGTGCAGGTCGCCGGCGTGTTTCTTGACGTCGAGCACCTCGGCCTCTCCACCCGGCCACTCAAGCGTGCCTTGATCGCCGGTCTGGCCGCCGCTTTCGGCGTAGAAGGGGGTGTTGTCGAACAGGATTTCGACGATGTCGCCGGCCTCGGCCGTCTCGACCGGAGCGCCGCCGTTCATCAGGGCCAGGACCTCGCCCGAACCCTCGATATTCTCATAGCCGGTGAAGACGGTCGGCCCCATGCGGTCGCGGATCGCCAGCCATTCATTGGTGTTGGCGGTCTGGCCCGAGCCCTTCCAGTGTTCGCGCGAACGCTGGCGCTGTTGCGCCATCGCGTCTTCGAAACCGTCGACATTGACCGAGAAGCCGCGACGCCGGGCCTCGTCCTGGGTCAGGTCCAGCGGGAAGCCATAGGTGTCGGACAGGGTGAAGGCGGTCTGGCCGTCCAGCATGTCGCCCGGCTTGAAGCCCTGAACCGCCGTGTCGAACAGGGCCATGCCTCGGCCCAGAGTGGTGCGGAAACGGACCTCTTCCTGCTTCAGCGTGTCCTCGATGAAGGGCTGGGCGCGAGCCAGTTCGGGATAGGCGTCGCCCATCTGGGCCACCAGGGTCGGGACCAGACGGTGCATCAGCGGGTCGGCGACGCCCAGCAGGTGGGCGTGGCGCATGGCGCGGCGCATGATCCGGCGCAGCACATAACCCCGGCCCTCGTTCGACGGGGTGACGCCGTCGGCGATCAGGAAGGAGGAGGAGCGCAGGTGGTCGGCGATGACCCGGTGGCTGGCGGCGCGCTCGCCGTCCGACTTGGTCGAGGTGGCGTCTTCCGAGGCGGCGATCAGGGTCTTGAACAGATCGGTCTCGAACACCGAATGCACGCCCTGGAGCACGGTGGTCATCCGTTCCAGCCCCATGCCGGTGTCTACGCTGGGCTTGGGAAGGTTGCGAACGATCTGGTCGTTCTCCTTCTCGAACTGCATGAAGACGTTGTTCCAGATCTCGACGTAGCGATCACCGTCCTCGTCCGGCGAGCCGGGAGGGCCGCCGGGGATCTTGTCGCCGTGGTCCCAGAAGATTTCGGTGCAGGGGCCGCAGGGACCGCTGTCGCCCATGGCCCAGAAATTGTCGCTGCCGGCGATGCGGATGATCTTGTCGTCGCCGAAACCGGTGACCTTCTTCCAGATCGCGGCGGCCTCGTCGTCATCGATATAGACGGTGACCAGCAGGCGTTTGGCGTCCAGGCCGAACTCTTGCGTGACCAGTTTCCACGCCCGGTCGATGGCGTGTTCCTTGAAATAGTCGCCGAAGGAGAAGTTCCCCAGCATCTCGAAGAAGGTCAGATGGCGGGCGGTGTAGCCGACATTGTCCAGGTCATTGTGCTTGCCCCCGGCGCGGACGCATTTCTGCGAACTGGTGGCGCGCGGATAGGGCGGCTTGGACGCGCCGGTGAAATAGTCCTTGAACGGCACCATGCCCGCATTGACGAACAGCAGCGACGGATCGTTCTGCGGCACCAGCGGCGCCGAGTGCACCTTCTCGTGGCCGTCGGCCGCGAAGAAGTCGAGGTAGGTGGCGCGGATCTCGTTCAGGCTGGGCATTTGGGCGTGTCTTCGGCTGGGCGGTCGCTAAGGAACCGGCGTCATATAGGGTTTTGTCGGGGAACGCATCATCCGCGCGAAGGAGGGCGGGGCGATGCGCTAGAGCATTTGGCGACCTGATTGAATCGTTTGGGATTCCCAAGGGGTCCGGGTTCTGATTCAACCTTCGTGCTGGAGGCGGAGGCCAGCATGAATGAGCAAGGCGCTATCGGTAGATTTGCGTGATCGTGTGATCGCGGCGATTGAGGGCGGGATGTCGTGCCGTCAGGCGGCGGCCCGGTTCGGGGTCAGCGCGGCCAGCGCGATCCGCTGGCGCTCGCGGGTCCGCAGGCAGGGCGACGTGCGGCCGGGGCCTCTGGGCGGAGATCGGCGCTCTGGGCGGATTGAAGGCCATGCCGACCTGATCCTGGGCCTGGTCGAGCGCAAGAGCGACATCACCCTGGCGGAGCTTCAGACGGCTCTGGCCGAACAGGGCGTGGGGACCAGCCTGTCGAGCTTGTGGCGGTTCTTCGTGCGCCGCCGGATCTCGCTCAAAAAAAGTCGGCGCACGCGGACGAACAGAGCCGCCCCGACGTCCTGAGCCGGCGTCAGGCCTGGTTCGACAGCCAGCTCGACCTCGATCCCGAGCGGCTCGTCTTCATCGATGAGACGGGAGCCTCGACCAAGATGGCCCGCCGCCACGGACGTGCGCCGCGCGGGCAGCGGCTGAGGTGCAGCGTGCCGCACGGTCACTGGAAGACGACCACCTTCGTCGGAGCCTTGAGGCTGACGGGCATGACCGCCCCGATGGTGCTCGACGGCCCGATGAACGGCGCCTGGTTCCTGGCCTATGTCGAACAGGTGCTGGCCCCGACCCTGAAGCCCGGCGACGTGGTGATCATGGACAATCTCGCCGCCCACAAGAGCACGCCCATCAGGGACGCCATCGAGGCTGTCGGCGCACGGCTGCTCTTCCTGCCGCCCTACAGTCCCGACCTCAACCCGATCGAGAACGCCTTCGCCAAGCTCAAGGCCCTGCTGAGAAAGGCCGCCGCTCGGACAATCGACCAACTCTGGGACGCCATCGCCCGCATCATCCAGACCTACTCTCCCCAAGAATGCGCCAACTACTTCGCCGCCGCCGGCTATGATGCAGACTGATCGGAAAATGCTCTAGTTCGTCATCTTCGGCCGGGCGTTCGCTGAGAACGGCTATTCTAGGGGCTTCTATCAGGAGGTCGGCTAACGCGGGTTTCGATTCCGCGTTCCGATCCACAAGGTGCCGTGGGGAGGGGCTTGTGGTGTGCATCCCACGGGCTCTAACTACCCCCATGGTGGGAGAGGCGGCATGAAATATGATGATGCTTCATGGCACTACGACGGGGAGTTTCCTTCGAACCTGCCTGACGAGGCCGGGGCAACACATATCGCGATGTTCGTTGCGTGGTGCGTGCTCAACGGAATGGCGGGAGAACTACATGGAGTCGAAAGTTCAGAAGCGACCGACTTTTTGCGGGCGCGAACACTGACGCCGGCCCGCTGGTTCATTGAGGCGTGCGATGGAAAATTCACAGACGAAGATCTGAGTGACGAAGGCAACGTGTTCGCGAGTGACTATTATACAGCCGAAGCGAACCGGGCTTTTGCCTCGTCCTCATACCTAGAGGATTATGAGAAGGCGTTTCCGGAAGCAGCCAACCTCTACGAGGTCCCTGATACGTGGAAGAGCTACGATCGCATTGCCCCGATCATCGCGCGTAGGGCTATGAAATGGCGAGCGCGCCGATCCAGGCCTTCTTGGCTCGGCGGCTGGCTCTGATGGGCCTGACACCCTTGGGCACAAGGCCCAGGGTGACGGAAAATAAGCCTCACACCCGCGGCGGCGGACCGAACTTGCCGGACTGATAGTCCTCGATCGCCTGAATGATTTCTTCGCGGGTGGTCATGACGAAGGGACCGTGGCTGAAGACGGGCTCGTTGATCGGTTCGGCGTGGCCCAGCAGGACGACGGCGTCGGTTTGGGCCGTGATCTCGACCGCGTCGCCGTCGCCCAGGGCGGCCAGGTTCCATTCGGGCACCGGGGTTCCGGCGACGGAGACCTGGCCCTTGATCGCATAGAAGAAGATATTGCGGCCGGCGGCGACCGGGACTTCGAACCGGGCGCCGGCGGGCAGGCGGACGATGGCCAGATGGATGTCGATCAGCGACTGGATCGGCGCCTTGACCCCCAGCCATTCGCCGGAGACCGGCTCGACCGTGACGCCGGCCTCAGTGGTGAAGGTCGGAATGTCGGCGGCCTGGAGCCCCACATAGTCGGGCTGGGTCATCTTCAGCCGCGCCGGCAGGTTCACCCACAGCTGCAGAATCTCCATCGGCCCGCCGTCGCGCTTGAAGTCGGCCGGCGACAGTTCGGCGTGGATCAGGCCCGAGCCGGCGGTCATCCACTGGATCCCGCCCGCCTTGATGATGCTCTCGCCGCCGCCGGAGTCGTTGTGGGCCAGTTCGCCGTCCAGAATGAAGGTGACGGTCTCAAACCCCCGGTGCGGGTGCGGGCCGAAGGGCAGGCCCTGGTTGCCCGGCGCATAGGTCTGGGGCCCGTGGTGGTTCAGGAACAGGAAGGGATCGACCTGGTCCAGGCCCGGACCGGGCACGGGGCGGCGCGTGGTCAGGTCGCCGATGTCGTCGCGGTGGGCGGGATGCAGGCGAAGAACGGGGCGGGGCGTGGTCTCGGTCATGGGTCCATATAAGGGCCGGCGCGGTTTTGGCGAGCGTGGCGCGGCGCGGCGATCCAAAACCTGCGGCGCCGCGTAAAACCTGCGACTCGGGCGGAGCGAGGATCGATCATGCCTTGAATATCGCGATTTCGACATGGATCGGGCGAAGCGACGCGTGAATCCGCGAAGTTATCAACGGTCCGTTGACACCGTCCCTCTAGGGTCACAAAAGCCTTCGCAACCGCACACGGCGATTGAATTCATTCGCTTTTGAGAACCATTCGCATGACTCAACCCAACCCGACCCCGGGGGTTGCATCGGGCGACCGGACCGGTCGCTTCGTCGTCCAGCCCAACGGTCACAAGACGCCGCTCTCGCCCCATATGGGAATCTGGCGCTGGCACGTGACCATGGCCGCCTCGATCCTGTTCCGCGCGACCCTGATCGCGGGCACGGTCGGCCTGGTTTTCGTCGTCGCCTGGCTGGGCGCCCTGGCTTTTGGGCCTGAGGTCTATGAGTGCGCCTTGGCCCTGGCGGGTTCGCCGCTGGGCCTGTTCGTCGGCTTCGGCCTGACGGTGATCCTGTTCTCCTTCATCCTGAACGGCGCGCGCCACACGATCAATGACACGGGCAACGGTTTGACGATCAAGTCGGCGACTGCGCTGTCGAACATCGCGGTCTGGGCGCCGGTCCCCCTGGCGATCCTGTTCTGGGTCGTCCTGTTCGCTGTCAGGAGGGTCTCGCTGTGAGCGGCGCCGTTAAGTTCAAGAACAACGTCAAGATTTCCGAGCGCCACGGCGGCGGCGAATGGCTGGCCGAGCGGGTGCTGCTGACGGCCCTGCTGTCGCTGGGCCTGTGGCTCGCCTCGACCGCTTTCACCCTGGCGGGCGCAACCTATAAAGCCGTGCTGGACTGGTTCGCCAAGCCGCTGAACGCTGGCCTGCTGGCGGTTACGGCCGTGCTGCTGTTCGGCTACCTCAGCCTGGCCTGGAAAGTCATCCTCGAGGACTATGTGCCCCAGGTCGGCGCCCGCAAGGCGCTGACGGGTCTGCTGAACCTGGTCTTCTTCGTGCTGGTCGCCGCCAGCCTCTTCTTCATCGTGCGGTTGGCGCTGGGTTCTGCGCCCCTGCCCGCCGGTTTCGGAGCCTGATTTTCTGATGGCCGCTTACGAACTGATTGACCACGAATACGACGTCGTCGTCGTCGGCGCCGGGGGCTCCGGCCTTCGCGCCGCCCTCGGCGCCGCCCAGCAGGGGCTGAAGGTCGCCTGCGTCACCAAGGTCTTCCCAACCCGCTCGCACACCGTCGCAGCCCAGGGCGGCATCTCCGCCTCGCTCGGCAATATGGGCGAGGACAGCTGGCAGTGGCACATGTACGACACCGTCAAGGGGTCGGACTGGCTGGGCGACCAGGACTCGATCGAATATCTGGTCCGCAACGCGCCCAAGGCCGTCTATGAGCTGGAACACTGGGGCGTGCCCTTCTCGCGCACCGAGGAAGGCAAGATCTACCAGCGCGCCTTCGGCGGCATGACCCGCAACTTCGGCGAAGGCCCGGTGCAGCGCACCTGCGCCGCCGCCGACCGCACCGGCCACGCCATCCTGCACACCCTGTACGGCCAGTCGGTGCGTCGGGAAGTGAAGTTCTTCGTCGAATATTTCGCGCTGGACCTGATCATGCAGGACGGGACCTGCACCGGGGTGACCGCGCTTCAGCTCGATAACGGCCAGCTGCACCAGTTCCGCGCCAAGATGGTGGTTCTGGCCACCGGCGGATACGGCCGCGCCTATTTCAGCGCCACCAGCGCCCACACCTGCACCGGCGACGGCAACGCCATGGTGCTGCGCGCCGGCCTGCCGTTGCAGGACATGGAGTTCGTCCAGTTCCACCCGACCGGCATCTACGGCGCCGGCTGCCTGATCACCGAGGGCGCGCGCGGCGAGGGCGGATACCTGACCAACTCGGAAGGCGAGCGCTTCATGGAGCGCTATGCCCCGACCGTGAAGGACCTGGCCCCGCGCGACATGGTCAGCCGCTCCATGACCATCGAGATCCGTGAAGGTCGTGGCGTGGGTCCGAACAAGGACCACATCTTCCTGCACCTGGACCACCTGGATCCGAAGATCCTGCACCAGCGCCTGCCGGGCATCTCCGAAAGCGCCAAGATCTTCGCCGGCGTGGACGTGACCAAGGCGCCGATCCCGGTCCTGCCGACCGTCCACTATAATATGGGCGGCATACCGACCAACTATCACGGCGAAGTCCTGACGCTGCGCGACGGCAACCCCGACAGCGTGGTTCCGGGCCTGATGGCCGTGGGCGAGGCGGCCTGCGTCTCGGTGCACGGCGCCAACCGCCTGGGCTCCAACTCCCTGACCGACCTGGTGGTGTTCGGCCGCGCCGTCGGCCTGCGCTGCGGCGAGGTGGTGGACAAGGCCTCGGCCGTTCCGTCCGCCTCCAAGACCCAGACCGACGCCCACCTGGCCCGCCTGGACCGCTTCCGCTTCGCCGACGGTTCCACTTCGACCGCAGAGCTTCGCCTTTCCATGCAGAAGGCGATGCAAGCTGACGCGGCGGTGTTCCGCACCGGCGAGACCCTGCAACAGGGCACCGACAAGCTGCGGGCGATTGATGCGGCGGGGGATGATATCAAGACCACCGATCGCGGCCTGATCTGGAATACGGATCTGATGGAGACGCTGGAGTACGACAACCTGATCGCCCAGGCCGTCGTCACCATCGAGAGCGGGCTGAACCGCACGGAATCGCGCGGCGCCCACGCCCGCGAGGACTATCCCGACCGGGACGACGCCAACTGGATGAAACACACCCTGGCGTGGAAGCGTCCGGGCGAGCCCGTCCAGATCGATTACCGCCCCGTGCACAAATACACGATGTCCGACGACATCGCGTACATCGAGCCCAAGGCTCGGGTTTACTGAGGTCGAACGCAGATGGTTCAACTCTCCCTCCCCCGCGGCTCCAAGCCGACCAAGGGCAAGGTCCACAAGGCCGCGCCCGGCTCCAAGGACGTCAAGACCTACAAGGTCTATCGTTACGACCCCGAGGTCGACGCCGACCCGCGCTGGGACACGTTCGAGGTGCCCACGGGCGACCACGGTCCGATGCTGCTGGACGCCCTGATCCACATCAAGAACGAGATCGACCCGACGCTGTCGTTCCGGCGCTCGTGCCGTGAAGGCATCTGCGGCTCCTGCTCGATGAACATCGACGGGCGCAACACCCTGGCCTGCACCAAGGGCTGGGACGAGTGCGCGTCGCACAACATCACCATCGCCCCCCTGCCGCACCAGCCGGTGATCAAGGACCTGGTGACGGACCTGAGCCTGTTCTACGCCCAGTATGACTCGATCCAGCCCTATCTCCAGTCGGACGAGCCCGACCCGGAACAGGAACGGCTCCAGACCCCGGCCGAGCGCGAAAAACTGGACGGCCTGTACGAGTGCATCCTGTGCGCCTGCTGTTCCACCTCCTGCCCCAGCTACTGGTGGAACCAGGACGAATACCTCGGCCCGGCGGCCCTGCTGCAATCCTATCGCTGGATCTCCGACAGCCGCGACGACGCCACGCAGAAACGTCTGGACGACCTGGAAGACCCGTTCAAACTGTACCGCTGCCACACCATCATGAACTGCGCCCAGGTCTGCCCCAAGGGCCTGAACCCGGCCAAGGCCATCGCCGAAACCAAGAAGCTGATGGTCGCCCCCAGCCGCAAGAAACAGGCGGCCTGACCGCCGGCGCCGCTCCCCCGACCGCGTCAATGACCGCTGAGGTCCTGCTGTTCGCCTATGGCACGCTGCAGGACCCGGCGGTCCAGACGGCCGTCTTCGGTCGTGCTCTGGCGCCCCACCCTGGACCGGGCGCCCCGGACCGACTGAGCGGTTTTCGCCTGTCGCACATCCCGGTTGACGACCCCCAGATCACGGCCGAGACCGGCCTGACCCACTATCCGATCCTGATCCCGACGACGGACGAAGCCCCGCCCGTCCCCGGCCGCCTCTACCCCCTGACCCCCGCCGATCTGACCGCCGCCGACGCCTATGAGGGCGAGGCCTATCGCCGGGTGCGCGTGACGACGGAGGCGGGGGCGGAGGCCTGGGTGTATGTGGCGGCGCTTTAGCGCCTGAGCCAAGGCGAACTTGACCAGAACAAGATAAGAACATACACGGTGTGATCTGATCCCGAGCCCGAGCGCCGGCCCCCGGCGATTTTGCGGGATCGGATTGACGGATTGGCCGAAACACCGGCTGTTAACGGCTTGTACAGCATGGTCCTCGCGCAAGCGGACGCGTCCCCAGACGCGATAGGGAGCATGTCCAGCGGAGGCGAGACAGATGCAGAAAGTCGTGTCGCTTTTCAGCGGTCTAGGCGGCCTCGACCTGGGTCTTGAGGCCGCAGGCTGGGACTGTGTCTACGCCACCGACATCGATCCGCGCGCGGTCGAGAGCCTTGAGGCGAACCGTGGTCGCCGCCTGGCCGACGGGCGACGGTTCATGGGCGACGCGCAGATCGAAGTCGGAGACGTTCGCGCGCTTCGAGGCGAGGATGTCCTGTCCAAGTCGGGACAGCGGCGCGGCGCGATAACTCTGCTCGCAGGGGGGCCGCCTTGCCAATCGTGGAGCAGCGCGGGTCATCAGCTGGGCTTCGACGATCCTCGGGGCCAGTTGATCAAGGACTATCTGCGCATCGCGTCGGAGTTGGACTGTCGTTATCTGCTCTTTGAGAATGTTCGCGGCTTGATCACGGCGCGCGGCCCGGACGGCGTTCCTGGGTCTGCTTTGGCCTGGCTGCGCGAGCAGCTGTTCGCCCGCGGCTGGCAGACCCATGTCGAGCTGTTCAATGCGGCGGACTATGGCGTGGCGCAGCGCCGGGTCCGTGTGGTGCTGGTCGGCTATCGGACGGGCGATTTGCCACGCCTGCCTGAGCCGACGCACGACAAGCGCGAAGAGGACGGCAGGCGGCCCTGGGTCAGCCTGGGGGCCTGTATCGGCGCCCTGTCCCCGCTGTCAGACGAAGAGATCATTCGGCCCACGGGCAAGCTGGCGCTGGATCTGGAAGGCATCAAGCCGGGCTCAGGCGTCAAGAGCCCGGGCAAGTCGGAAGCGACGCGGCCTGGTGGGCACTGGGGCTACAAGCAGGGCGCATTCGTCGCCGATCCCGCCCTGCCTGGCCGCACGGTCACGGCCAATCCGCAGCAGGATTGGGTCAGGGATCCACGACACGGGTTACGCCGATTGACGCCGCGAGAGTGCGCGGCGCTGCAAAGCTTCCCCACCGACTGGATCATCACCGGTCGGCGTGTCGATCAATATCGACTGATCGGCAATGCTGTTCCGCCGCGCCTGGCCGAGGCCGTGGGGGCGACGCTGCTGGCCTCGTGCGAGGGCGAGGACCGGAAGGTGACGTGGGCCGCGCCGACGCCCCTGCCGGAACGTCTTCAATCCGCCATCGACTACACCCGGCGCGAGGAGCGTCGGAACGGTCCGTCGCGCCGAGAGGCGCCAGCGAAACGCCGCGTCCTCGTTCGCGCATGACGACGGCGAAGTCTGGGGCTGACGAGGCCTACCACCGCGAAGCCGCCGCAAAGGCGGTCGAGATCTATGTCGGGGGCATGGCGCCTGACCCGCTGGCGGCTGAGTGGCGACAGGTCTGTCGTGCTGTTCGCAAAGAAATCCTGCGCACGCTGATAGAGACCAAGGGACTTCGCGATCTTCAGGAGTCCCTGACGAAGACCGGCAGGCATATCCTGGTCTTGCGTCACCTTTTCGCGCCGCCCATCAGCCAGGATCAGCTGAAGCTGATCGTGAAATCCTACCCCAAGGGAGCGGAAAAAGGCTCGACCCGGCTGTCGAAACAGGCGGCGGAGGACTTCGCCGCCGCCTTTGCGGCGCGACGTGACAAGAACCTGACGGCCTGGCTATCGACCAACGCCAACCCCAATCGGCGACAGATCAAAAAGCTCCTGGACACGCTGACGCCGATGATCAGCAATCAAAGATTCAATACCGTCCGGCGCAATCGGTTGTCCGACGAGCAGGAGAAGGCGGTGGTCGCCCTGCTGGAGACCAAGGGCTGGGTCCGCTCGCCCTCGACCACGGTCAACAATACCGCCGACCTTCCGCCGCAGCACTTCATGCGCAAGACGCGCTGCAAAACGCGCACGGCTACGAAGGAGGTGGACATCGCCTGCGGCGTGAACCCCAGCCTGATCATGGCCATGGAGTGCAAGGTGTCGAACGACGCCACCAATTCGGTGAAGCGCGTCAGCGACGTGATGGACAAGACCAAGGCCTGGAACGACCAATGGGGCGGCTTCATCCAGACGGCGGCCTTGCTGCAAGGGGTGGTCGCATACAAGGATGTGGCGCGCCTTCTCGACAGCGACGTCCTGGTCTTTTGGTCCCATGATCTTCAGCCGCTGGCCGACTGGCTGGATGCGAGAGCTTAAATTTAGGGCCGAGGACAAGTTCGACCGCGACAAACCGGCCGTTTCAATCAGTCTATCGCGCGATCCTGGCGTAGGTCGTCCAGATCTAGGTCCAGCGGCGCGCGGTGTTCCAGGGCCAGCATGCGGCGGCTCCAGTCTGAATGAGCCGGGGTTTCTAGCGCCTGACGCAGGGTTTCCGTCACGCCCTGACCGGTCGCGTTGGGGCGCCGCGCCGAAGGGCGCGCGGGCGGGGCGGCGGTGGTCTTGCGCCTGTCGGTCATGGGGGGAGGATGCCATGGAGCGTCTGCGCCGTCGATGAGCGCCCTTGCACCATCCCCCCGGCTTGATATGAGCGGCGCATGGCCAGCATTACCTATATCGAGCATGACGGAACCGAGCACGTCGTTGACGTGAAACCGGGGCTGAGCGTCATGGAGGGCGCGATCCGGAACAATGTGCCGGGGATCGATGCGGATTGCGGCGGGGCCTGCGCCTGCGCCACCTGCCATGTCTATGTGGATGAAGCCTGGCGCGAGGCGGCGGGCAAACCCTCGGCCATGGAGGAGTCGATGCTGGACTTCGCCGAAGAGGTCGAGCCCAACAGCCGGCTGTCGTGCCAGATCCGGGTGTCGGAGGCGCTGGACGGCCTGGTGGTGCGGTTGCCGCAGAACCAGCACTGATCGGCGGGCGCCCCATCTGACTTAGGATGGGCCGACTTAGGATGGCCCGACTTAGGATGGCCCGACTTATGATGAGTTGGGCGGCCCTGCGCGCACAATTGGACGATCGAAAGTCTGGGACTTCAGCGGCTTGAGGCGCGCGAGAGCCTATTTGCGCGCCTGAGGTGCGGGTGCGCGAATAATGTCCGCATGGGAGCCAAGAGCATATTCACGGATAAGGTGTGGGACGAGGAGATCGGCCCACGATACATGAACGAGCGGCACAAGACCGCGCGGGCGATGGCGGCCGAGCTGGGCGTCTCCAAGGGCACGCTGGAAACCCAGATGCACAAGCGCGGGTTCTTCCGGCAGACGCCGCGCGAGTCCCTGCCGGCCAACTTCCTGAAGGGGACGGCGGCGCCGGAGACGCGGACGCTGGAGGAGGCGAGAGCCGCCCTGATGGGGTTCGAATGGGACCCCGAGCGTCCGGATCTGTCGATGGAGGCCCTGATCGAGTTGGGCAAGGCGGCATGCCGCCTGGGGCGGTTGCCCGAGTTTCGCGAAATCCTGCGCTGTATCGCGGGCCTGCGCGCGGCGACGGGGGCGCCCCTGCCCTATGTGGTCTGGCCCGAGGCGGCGCGGGAGGCGCTGGAGGCGGCGGGGCTGGGCGAAGACGAAGAGCCGGGGCCGGAGCTGGTGCTGAGGACGGCGCAGCAGCCGCCGGAGGACGCCTGGTCCGCCTGGCTGTTCCTGGGCGGACGGGGGGCGGGCAAGACCCTGGCGGGGGCGTCGTGGGCGGCGGACGAGGCCGAGCGGCTGGGGCCCGGCGGGCGGCTGGCCCTGGTGGGGGCGACCCTGCACGATGTGCGCGAGGTGATGATCGGCGGGCCCAGCGGCATCAACGCCCTGCCGCGCTGGCGAGGGCGGGCGCGGCCGGTCTATGAATCGACGCGGCGGCGGCTGGTGTTCCCGAGCGGGGCCGAGGCCTGGGCCTTTTCCGCCGAGGACCCTGACAGCCTGCGCGGGCCGCAGTTCGCCGGGGCCTGGGCCGACGAATTCTGCGCCTGGGCGCGGCCGGACGAGACCCTGGCCATGCTGCGCCTGGGGCTGAGGCTGGGGCGGGATCCGCGTCTGGTGGTGACGACCACGCCCCGGCCGATGGCGGCGCTGAAGGCGCTGCGGGCCGAGGCCGGGTGCGTGACCACCCATGCGCCGACGCGGGACAACGCCGACCATCTGGCGCCGGGGGTGATCGCGCGGCTGGAGGCTCTGTACGGCGGCACGCGGCGGGCGGCGCAGGAGATGGAGGGGCTGATCCTCGACGTCGAAGGGGCGCTGTTCCGGGCGGAGGATCTGGCGCGGGCGAATCTGGACGCCGGGGCGGCGCCGGAACGGTTAGACCGGGTGGTGGTGGCGATCGATCCGACCACCACGCCGGGGGGCGACGCCTGCGGCATCGTGGCGGCGGGGCGGGTGGGGACGCAGGCCTATGTCCTGGCCGACCGGTCGATGCGGGGCTTAAGCCCCGACGGCTGGGCGCGGCGGGCCCTGGCCTGCGCCGCCGAGTTCGGGGCCGGGGCCATCGTGGCCGAGGTCAACCAAGGCGGGGACATGGTGGCCCATGTGCTGAAGACTCTGAGCCCTGACGTGGTGGTGCGCGAGGTGCGGGCCACGCGCGGCAAGCGGATGCGGGCCGAGCCGGTGGCGGCCCTGTACGAACAGGGGCGGGTGACGCACCTGGGCCGGTTCCGCGACCTGGAGGAGGAGCTGATGGCCCTGGGCGGGGACGAGACGGGCAGTCTGGACCGGGCCGACGCCCTGGTCTGGGCCCTGACCGACCTGATGCTGGGGGAGGAGGGGCAGGGGCCGTGGTTCAGGGTGTTGTAGGCCCATGACCCCGCCATTGGCGCGTGACGGGGGGCGGCGGGCGCGCTAGAGCCTGATCCATGAACGATACGCCGAAAAAGGGCTGGTTCCAGCGCCTGTCCGCGGGGCTCTCGCGCTCCTCCAAACAGATGACCGACCAGGTCGTCGCCAGCTTCGTCAAGGAACCCCTGTCCGAGGCGGCGCTGGAGCAGCTGGAGGAACATCTGCTGGAAAGCGACCTGGGGCCGGCGGCCTCGGCGCGGATCGTCGAACGGTTCCGGGCGCTGAAGTTCGGCAAGGACGCCCAGGAGCGCGAGGTCAAGGAAGCCCTGGCCGAGGCGGTGGCGGCCGAACTGGCGCCGCGCCAGGCGACCTTTGATCCGCTGAGCGGGCCCAAACCCTATGTGGTGCTGTTCGTCGGGGTGAACGGCTCGGGCAAGACCACCACCCTGGGCAAGATCGCCGCCGACCTGACGGGCAAGGGCGCCAAGGTGATGATCGTCGCCGGCGACACCTTCCGCGCCGCCGCCCGCGAACAGCTGAAGGTCTGGGCCGACCGGGCCGGGGCCGAGTTCGAGAGCCGTCGCGACGGGGCCGACGCGGCGGGCTTGGCGTTTGACGCCTATACCAAGGCGCGGGCCGAGGGGTTCGACGTGGTCCTGATCGACACGGCCGGGCGGTTGCAGAACAAGTCGGCCCTGATGGACGAGCTGCTGAAGATCGTGCGGGTGCTGAAGAAGGTGGACCCCGAGGCGCCGCATGACACCTTGCTGGTGCTGGACGCCACGGTGGGGCGCAACGCCCTGGCCCAGGAACAGATCTTCGGCCGCACCGCCTTCGTCACGGGCGTCGTCATGACCAAGCTGGACGGGACGGCGCGCGGCGGGGTGCTGGTGCCCGTGGCCCAGGCGTCCGACGCGCCCCTGATGCTGATCGGCGTGGGCGAGGGGGTGGAGGATCTGCAACCCTTCGACGCCCGCGCCTTCGCCCGCTCGCTGGTGGGACTGGAAGACTGAGATGACCGACCAAAAGCCCGGCCGCGACCTAGTGCCTGTTGATGTTGAACACGTTGAGGTGACGAAGGTCCAAGAGACCCCCGCCCCCGAGACCAAGAACCGTCAGTGGATCCGGCAGGCCGTCGATTTCGGCGCCCTGGCCGCCTTCATGATCAGCTATTTCGTGACGCGGGACATGATCCTGGCGACCTGGGTGCTGGTGGGGGCCTCGGCCCTGGCCCTGGTCGTCGGCTATGCGGTCGAGCGGCGGTTCGCGCCCCTGCCGCTGATCACCGGCCTGTTCGCCCTGGTGTTCGGCCTGCTGACCGTCTTCACCCACGACGACCTGTATGTGAAGCTGAAGCTGACGGTGCAGAACGGGCTGCTGGCGGTGATCCTGCTGGGCTCGATCCCGCTGGGCAAATATCCGTTCAAGGCCCTGCTGGGCTCGGCCATCAAGGTCAATGACGCCGCCTGGCGCACCCTGACCCTGCGCTATGGCCTGTATTTCCTGACCGTCGCCGTGCTGAACGAGGTGTTCCGCAGCCCCGCCGCCGTGACCGCCATCTGGCACGCCCTGGGCCGCGACACGCCCAATCCGAACGACGTCTGGACCGGGTTCCGCGGCGTTCTGTGGATCGCCGCCTCGGTCTTCGGCCTGTCGCAGGTGCCGCTGATCATGCGCAACATGACCAAGGACGAAGAGCCCGGCCCCGTCTCGCCGGACACGGGACTTTGAAGGAAGCGCGATAGCGCACAGACAAAATGTCGTGTAACCGACACACTTCTCGCGTCAAATCGTAAAGCGCTGCTGGTACGCGTGCGGACGAAAGACAATCGGGGGACGGTCGATATGGTCAAGTCGGGCAAGGCGTTGCGCAAGGTCGGGCCTCTGGCCACCTCGCCCAGCCATCTGATGCACCGCGCGCTGCAACTGGCGCTGGACATCTATTCCGAGGAAACGGGGGCCGACGGCCTGACCCAGCGCCAGTTCGCGGTGCTTGAGGCCGCCTCGCTGAAGGCCGGCCTGACCCAGACGGAACTGGTGCGGATGACCGGCATCGACCGTTCGACCCTGGCTGACCTGGTCACGCGGATGACCGCCAAGGGCCTGCTGGAGCGCGAACGCTCGACCCTGGACGCCCGCGCCAAGGCGGTTCGTCTGTCCACGGACGGCGCCGCCCGGCTTGAGGCCGCCCGCCCCCTGGTCGAGGCCGCCGACAAACGGATCATGGCCCTGCTGCCCAAGGGCCAGCGCGAGACCTTCCTGGCCCAGCTGGCCGAACTGGCCGCCGCCGCCGACGCCGCCCCCGACGCCGCCAAGGCCGAGGTCAAGGCCGCCAAGAAGGCCGCCAAACTGGCCGAGAAGGAAGCCAAGAAGGCCGAAAAGGCCGCCAAGAAGGCGGTCCGCCCGGCCAAGCCCGGCAAGGTCAAGAAGCCCAAGCTGAAGGTGGTCGAGCTCGCCTGACGGCCGCCGCCCGTCATTCCTCGGTCTCGGCCTCGTCCGCCGCGTCGGTCGTTCCCTCTGACAGGGCGCCGGTTTCCATCAGGTCGTCGGCGTCGATGGTGGGGCCGTCCACGATCCGGGCCAGCAGGTCCGCCTGCTGCGGCTCCAGCGCGACCAGCCGGGTCAGCACCCGCAGCACGTTCAACAGTTCGGTGGTGTATTCCGCCGGCCATTCGGTCGGCTGGATGGCCGACAGGGGCGAGGGCGGGCGTCTGTCGCCCATCGGCGGCTTGGACCGGTCGGCGCGGCGATAGCTCCACCACTGGCTGATCACCCGCTTGCCCGACACCTCATAGGCCCAGACTTCGGGCGCGACATTGTCGATATGGCCGGACCCGATCTTCAGTCGGCGTTCGGCGGCGTCATAGGTCAGGTCGTGCGGCATCTCGGCTAAGGTGCGCGGCAGGGCGCCGTCCTTGGGAATGGTCGGCTCCGGCCCGTCGGTCACGCGCGGCGCCCCCTGGGGCCGGCCGTCGGCGAAGCGTTCGCCGAAGGTGTGAAGCCAGACCACCGCGCGCCCGAGCGTCGCCGCCTGATGGAACAGGTCGCCGTCGGCGGTGATCGGAATCCGCAGACCCGGCTGTTTCAGATTGGCCCGGAACCGGGCGACATAGGCCGGATGGGCCGCGACGGCGGCGATATAGGCCAGCATGGCCTCGGGCTCGACCTCCTGCCCGTAGGTCTCGCCCAGGGTCTTCAGCAGACCCGGCGCGATATTGCTCTGGCTCGCCGAGGCGTCGGCCCAAAGGGGGAAGGCACGGCCTCCACGCCCGTTGTAGTGATCTTGATCTGGCACGGAAGAGGTAAAGGTGATCGCTGGCCCCGCAGACGGTGAGGTGGCGTGGACGGCAGTCGCAAAAATCTGGTCGCTGCTAAGGCCAGCCCAAAGTACTGGGCGAGGGTCGTTCAGAACGCGGGCGTCGCCGACGAGCCACTGACGATCAAACGAACGAAACGCATATCTCACAGGTGAGGGCACTTCAGCACCATCGTTCTCGATGGATATGCTGCGCGTTCGGATGATTCCGAGCGGCTCCTTCACGACCTTGGCGATGTGTCTGCTGGCAAGCTTCCCTTTCCGCAATTGCGGATGGAAAAGGATTTCTTTTTTGGCTCTATCCTTTTCGCCGGTAAGCCGTGCCCATCGGGCTGTGAGGGATTCACGGTCGGGCGAGATGGCCCAAGTTCTGCCCGGCATCACACCAGACCCGTTATAGTCAAACAGGCTTACTAAGGCAGGATAGCCAACCCAATCATCTGCCTGCTGGGGTAGGAAGGGGGCGCGGGGGGCGGTCGGCGCCTCGGTCCAACCGGCGTTGTCCAGGCCGATCCTGGCCAGGGCCTCGAACTTGGCCTTGCGCCCGCCCTCGGGCAGGGCGCGGAACCGCACCCGCGCCGGAGTGGACGGGCTGTCGGGCGACCGGCGCAGGGCCATGACGATACAGACCGTCTGCTGCACGCTCTCAAAGATGCGTGACTGGACCGGCGGTTGATGCCCCTCTGGCGAACAGTCGATGACCCAGATCTCGTCGCAGTCGCGGCGCAGGTCCGCCCGCATCTTCTCGAAGCCCGGTCCGTTCAGGAAACCGGCCACGGTGATGAAACAGACGATCCCCTGGCGTTTGGTCCAGTCGCGGGCCTCTTCCTTGTCGCCGCCGCTGCGGAAACTGTCGCCGCCGAACACCTTCCACGCGGCCCAGCGCCAGAAATAGACATAGAGATTTCTCAGGTGTTTGGCGTGGGCGCCGACGCCCCAGGCGACCGGCGGCTGCCAGTCGTCCAGCGGGGCGCGGTCGCGGCCGCCGTGATCCTCGACCCAGCCGCCCAGGCCCTTGGCCTTTTCCTTATAGGGCGGATTGCCCATCACCACGGTGATGGCCTCCTTGCGCTTGACCTTATTGGCCTGACGCCGGGATTCGGCGATGCCCTGGACCGACTGGGGCACCCACTGGGTTTCCTCGTCCGGGTCGGCCAGGGTGTCTGTGATATAGAGGCGCAGGGCGGTCGCATCGGCCACATCGGCGTCCACCGAGGTCAGGTCGGCGACCTCGGCCAGCAGTCGCAGCTGGGCCACCGCGAAGGGGCCGAACTGAAGCTCGAACCCGACCAGACGTTTCAAGGCGCTCTGGACGGCGGCGGGGACGGAACCCGCCCCCTCTTCATCCTCGACCGTGCGGGCGATGCGGTTCAGGACCCCCAGCAGGAAGGTGCCGGTGCCGACCGCCGGATCGGCCAGGGACACCTCGCCGGACGCCAGGCCGCGCGCCAGATTGAACCGGTTCGGCGCGCGCAGGGCCTCGTCCACCAGCCGCACCATCTCGGTCACGACCTCGGGCGGAGTGTAATAGCTGCCGGTCTTTTTCCGCAGCGAGCGGTCATACTGCTGCAGGAACTCTTCGTAGAAATAGAGCCAGGGCTCGGTCTTGCCCTTGGTCAGGGTCTTCCAGTTCACCGCGTCCACGACCCGGACCAGGGTCTTGATCGAGGTGTCCAGCAGATTGGCCCCGGCCGTCGGCTCGGTCAGCAGTTTCAGCGCCGATCCGATCAGGGTGTTGGTCTGGCTCAACTGCCGGGCCGCCGCGTCCAGGCCGGCCGACAGATCAATGCCCCGCGCCTTGGCCATCAGCAGGCCGAAGGTCACCGCCTGGGCGTAGCCGTCGGCGAATTCGTCGTCGGTCGCCTCGGGCAGCAACAGTTGACGCCAGTCCTGCCGCAGACCCACCAGGGCCGGCGCCTCGCGATCCAGCTGTTCGACCACCTCGTCACGCAGCAGGCGGCACAGGCGCGCCGTGGTGTCGGCCAGCTCCTTGGGGCTGCGCGGCGGAATCGGGCGCCAGTCCAGGAACAACTCGACCAGGGCCCGCAAGGTCTCCGGTCCCGTCAGGGCCGCCCCGGTCGTCTCTATGTCGCCGTCCAGCCGCACGATGGACTGGGCCAGTTCGCCGTCGCGCCACAGGGAGAAGGCGGAGCCGTCGGTATAGATCAGGTTCGGCAGGGCCTTCAGCTTCTCCCACTGGCCCTTGTCGTGCTTGTCGGTGAATTTGCGCGGATCGGCGCCCTTACCCGGCGCCTTGACCTCGATATGGCCGGTCAGGGCGCCCTTGCGCGTGACCGAATAGTCGGGCCGCGTCATCAGATCGGCCAGGGAGGTCTCGCCGACCAGAATGACATCGTCCGCCGCCGCGCCGATGACGGCGCAGATGTCCTGGATCAAGGTCTCCAGCGGCGCGCGAAGTTGGTCCTCGGGCTGGCCCGTGACGGCGGGATTGCTCAGCTTGTCCTTGGCGGTCTTGCCAAATTTGGCGATGGCGTCCGCAAGCGTCGGCTTCATCCACTTCCCCCTCGAGTCTCCCTCAATCGCTTGGGGAGCTTCGCGATGCAACCGCGATGATGTCTGGACCTCGCCACGAATCAGCGGGAGAGTCCGTTCCATGTCCCAGTTCGAGCTTTTCACCCAGCCCGTCGTCCAGCCCTCGACCGAGCCCAGCGTCGATGCGGTGCGCGCGCGGCTGGAGGCCCTGCTGAAAAGCCTGCGCGAGGCGGAGGTCATGCCTCTGTCGGAGCGGAAGCTGGCCTATTGGACCACGGTCGTGCCGCAGATGAGCCGGTGGCTGCCCGACGATGAACGAGCCGCCGTCCGCGCCGAGTTCTCGACCCAGATCGACCGTCTGACCCGCCGCGCGGCCTGAACGAGCCGGTGAGCCCTACGTCTTCCGCAGCCGTTTCGCGTTGGCGACGGCGGTCTTGTGGATGGGGGTGCGCCCTGTGGAAACACCGGGGGTATGGATCCTCGCCACAAGGGCGAGGATGACGAGGCGGGGGCGGCGGAGTTGTTGTTTGCCGCAGCTGGGGCGCGGTCGCGCCACGCACGCCCGTAGAGATCTGGGGCGGTTCGATACCTAGGGCGTTTCCAGGATCTGTCTGAGGGTGTCGAAGCGGGATCGCCAGAGCGACCGCTGCAACTGCGCGAAGGCTTCAAGGCGCTCCAGCCCTGCGGGGTCGATCATGCATCGTCGCTCACGTCCAACCTTTCGGCTGCTCACGAGCTGTGCGGCCTCCAGCACCCTGATGTGCTGGCCGAGGCCCGTCAGGGTGATCCCCAGGGGCGTGGCGAGCTCCTTGATCGATTGCTCGCGCTCCATCAACGAAAAGAAGATGCTTCGCCGGGTATTGTCGCCGAGGGCGACAAAGATCCCCTCGACGGCGCCAGGCGACAGGGTCTGCAGGTCGGTCGACATGGTCAGCCGGCCAAATGGCGTCGCAGGTCGGAAAACAACTGCTCGTGGCCGCGCCTGCGCAACTCGGGACCGTCTGAGCCCTCGAGGTAGGTGCCTTGCTGGGTCAGGCGTAGCCGCGCGCCCGCGCCGTCGGGCGCGAATTCAAAGGTCTCGTTGGTGATCGAGACCACCTGGCCATGCGCGCTCATCCGCGAGGCATAGACGAGCAGTGCATCATCTATGCGCGCCACGCACTCTCCCACCATATGGATTTCCAGGCCGGGCGCGGGCGTCTTGTCGTTCAGCGCCAGACGAAAGACCTCCTTGCCGCCAACTTGCGGATCGAGCGTGTACTCCAGCGTCTCGTGGGTCTCAGCGTGGGCGCCATCGGCATACCAGGCGCGCTTGGTCATCGGATCGGTGAACGCCGAAAAGAGCCTTTGCACCGGACATGCGAACGCCTCGTCCATCTCGAAGCTGTCGAACTTGACGGTCATGACGCCCTCTCAATTGGTGAAGCCTGAACTTCACTAACTTCTTCGCCCCAAAACAGTCAAGTGCAAACTTCACTTTCGGTCCCGGCTGCGCTCCGGTCAAGCTCAAGGATGACGAGGGTGGGGGCGGGCTTCTCCACCCTACGGCGCGGGGAGGAGACGGGAGGACCGGGTTGTGTCGCCGGTCCGCGACTGCGAACAATGGGGCATGGCTGATGAGACAGACCTGCCCGGCGGCGTCGTTCATCCGCTGCCCGCCGATCTGCGGGCGGCGCTGAGCCGCGACGCCGCAGCCGTGGCGACCTGGATGTCGATCACGCCCCTGGCCCGCAACGAATGGATCTGCTGGGTCGAGTCGGCGAAGAAGACCGAGACGCGGCTGAAGCGGATCGACTGGGGGCGGGAGAACCTGAGCGACGGCAAACGTCGCCCCTGCTGCTGGCCGGGATGCCCGCATCGCGAGAAGGGGACCGGCGCGGGCTAGGCGGCGCCGGGGTCCGCATCCCGTTTCAAACCGCAAGATCGGGCGAGCGCGCGGGCGCGTCAGGCGCCAAGGTCGTTTCACCACGACGGATGAGGATGATGACGGCGGCGCAGGACCACTATCATGCCCGGATGCTGAGGGTGCTGGATCATATCGACCGGCATCTGGACGGCGATCTGGACCTGGAGACGGTCAGCGGTGTCGCGGCCTTTTCCAAATTCCATTTCCACCGGCAGTTCAAAGCGACCTTCGGGCTGTCCCTGCACCGCTATGTCCAGTTGGCGCGGATGCGACAGGCCTCGAAACGGCTGGCGGACGGGCAGGGGGACAGCGTGACCGACATCGCCCTGGACGCCGGTTACGAGACGCCCGACGCCTTCGCCCGCGCCTTTCGCCAGAGGTTCCGGCAGTCGCCGTCTAGCTTCCGGAAATCGCCCGACTGGGCGCCGTGGCTTCAGGCCTTCGGGCCGCTCAACTCAGCCAGGAGCAGGCTCATGCCCACGCCCTTCACGCCCGATCAGGTCAGCATCCGGGAGACGCCCCCGATCCGGGTGGCGATCTTCGAACATCGCGGCGATCCCGCGACCATCGACGCCACGGTCCAGCGGTTCATCGCCTGGCGCAAGGCCGCCGGCCTGTCGCCCCAGACCAACCCGACCTTCAACATCTGGCACTCGGAACGCCGACCCGCCGACCCGGCTGATTATCGGATGGACCTGTGCGTCGGTCTGAACCCCGGTCAGCGGGTGGAGGCGGAGGACCCGTCGGTCAAGGCGGGCGAAATCCCCGGCGGGCGGTGCGCCGTGCTGCGCGTCACCGGCGACACCCATAATCTGGAGCCCGCCGCCCTGTATCTGTACCGCGAGTGGCTGCCGGCCAGCGGGGAGGAGATGCGGGACTTTCCGATCTATTGCCAGCGGCTGTTTCTGGGGGAGCCGGAGAGGGGGGCGGCGGCGGAGTTGTTTTTGCCGCTGAGGTGAGGGGGGATAATGGCGTTGGCGCCGATCACGCTGTGGCAGGCACGCATCGATGCGTGGTTGCCTCAACCAAACATGTCCTCATCAGGATACACGTGGTCTCCCAAGTCGGGCAGCGACCTGTTTTGCTCGTTCAGCCAAGGAAGACGTTCTCTCACGTCCGTCTTTGATGTTTTTTCAGCGCTGGGACGGACTGTGCACCGCCCAAGTCGCAAGCCAGGAAATTCGTCCCCCAAGTTGTTTGGAGGAATAATTCGGATCGTTTCCGGGCGTTTCGTATCATCGAAGACTGCTAATGCAGGCATCTCATGCGGTTGAATATCTATAATTTCTCCAGACGATCCCCAGTCGGGTGGAAATAAAAGTCTCCTGTCTCTGTAAATAATTTCAGGAGTCCATGTTGATCCTATTACTCGCTCGCCATCGCCATAGTAGCTAAATCGATGATTTTTATCACTCCACTGCTGAAATCCGGTTCGTGTTATGAATAGCGTTCTGCCGTCTATATCAACGGGAACAGCTTGGCCGGAAACTGGGCTATAACTTCTGTTAGCGGTAGGTACCCAGTCGTAATAGCGAACCTCGGCTTGTCGGCGTACAGCGTGAACGTCGATATGGCGATTGGGCAAATGAAGTCGGACGTCTAAGCGAAATCCGTAGAGATCCTTGACCTCGGCACAGCCTTGTAGCCCGCTAGCGCCGGCGAGCAGGCTTCCTATGACAGCACGTCGAGAGATTGAATTGGCTAGCATGCGGTCATTCATCCTCGAGATACATTTCGACTTCGTGACAGCACTTGATCCGTATGCCGCCTCGTAGCTGGTGCATTTGAGAGTTGCTCGGCCAAGTTGGAAACCGTCATCCTCGGGCTTGACCCGAGGATCGAGCGGTCCGTCGCTTGTGCGATGGTTTTGGCGCAGCGCCCGATCGGCGCCCGGTCCTCGGGTCAAGCCCGAGGATGACGGGGGGGGGGGGGGAGGGAGCCCCTCCACCCCGCTACGCGCGGTCCCCCTCCCCACGGTGTGGGGAGGAGACGGTGCGGGTTCGCCCTACGTCTTCCTCAGCCGTTTGGCGTTGGCGACGGCGGTCTTGTGGATGGGGGTGAGGGCGTCGGTGTGGGCCTGGGTCAGTTCGGCGGTCAGGGTCTGGGCCTGGCCGGCGGCGCGGCTCCACCAGCCCAGGGCGTAGCGGATCTGGGCCTGGGCGGCTTCGGCCGGGGTGTGGGCGCCGGCGATTTCGGTGGCGGCGTGGAGGGCGCGGGCGCCCTCGTTCATGGCGTCGCGGCTCAGGCGTTCGCCGACGGCGCCGGCGCTGGCGGTCAGGGCGGCGGCGGAGGCGGCCATGGCCTCGGTCTTTTCCGAGCTCATCAGCGACAGTTCGACCGGGTCCTGGCCCCTGGGGTCCGTCAGGCCCTGGGCCATCAGGGTGGTGCGGGCGGCGATCACCTCGGCCGAGGCGGACAGGAGTTCGGCGCCCAGGACAGCCGGGGTCGGGGCGGCGGGGGTCTTGCGGGTCAGAATGTCTCTCCAGGCCGGACTTCGGCGGCGAAGGCCGCGACGTCGGACAGCAGGGTGGGGACGGCCAGATCGATGATGCGGCGGCCCTTTTCGGGGCTGGCCTGGGCCGGGTCGGAGCCGATGCGGCCGTCGGGGAAGCGGGCGCGATAGTCGAGGGCGTCGCGGATCGGGCCGCTGGGCGCGATCTTGGGGGCGTATTCCGCCGTCTTGATCCGGTCGGGATAGGCGGCCTGGGTCACGGCGATCTCGGACGGGGTGGCGTGCATGCCGTGGCCGGTGGGGAAGATTTCGTTGCACAGGCCCTGGACGCCCGGCAGGTCCCACCAATTCTTGAGCTTGAGAACGAATGGGGGCTCATTCTCTTTCCCTACCGCACGCCGCGCGGCGTCGTGCTGCTTGAGGGCGCCTCGACCGAAACTCCACTCCGCGTAGATTTCCGAGAAGGTCGCCTCGATGGTGGCGACATTGCCGCCGTGGCCGTTGAGGAAATAGATCCGCTCGAACCCGTGGCGGCTCAGCGACGAGACCCAGTCGGTGATGGCGGCCATGAAGGTGGAGGGGCGCAGGCTGATGGTGCCGGCGAAGGCCAGGTGATGCTGGGCCATGCCGATATTGAAGGTGGGGGCGACCATCAGGGCGGCGTCCGACCGCTCGGCCTCGTGGGCGATGATCTCGGGGCACAGCCAGTCGGTGCCGAGAAGACCGGTCGGGCCGTGCTGCTCGTTGGAGCCGATGGGGACCACGACCGTCCTGGACAGGGGCCGGCCCGACGCGATCTGGGCGTCGATCTCGGGCCAGGACGACAGGTGGATCAGCATGGGCGGACTCCTTTACGCGACCGATATCACCTAGCGCGATCTTGAGGGGGCGCATAGGCGGCGACGAACAGGCGGGCGGCCTCGCGGGCGCGGCGCAGGCGGCGGGCGGCGTCGATCTGGGGCACGTTCAGCATGGCGCGCAGATGGCCGTGTCCCAGCACCAGGCCCGAGAACATCTCGGCCGCATCCTCGGGGTCGGGCACGTTCAGCCGGCCCGCGCGGGTCTGGTCCGACAGCCAGGCCGCCAGAAGTTTCAGGCTGCGCAGGGGGCCGGCCTCATAGACGGCCTGGGCGATCTCGGGGGCGTCGGTCGACATCAGCATCACGCCGCGCATCGTGCTGACCTTGTCCGGGTGGCAGATGCGTTCGAGCAGCAGCAGGGCCAGGGCCTCCAGCACCTCGGCGGGGGCGGCCGTCGTCTTCAGGGGGGCGACGATGGCGTCGGCCCGCTGGATCGCCATGGCCCGGGCGATCTCCAGCTTGGAGTCGAAGCGGTTGTAGAGGGTCTGTTTCGACACCCCGGCGACGCGGGCGATCTCCTCCATCGAGACCGACAGGCCCCTGTCGGCGAACAGGGTCGCGGCGGCGTCGAGGATGGCCTCGCTCTTCTTCTCGTCGATCTGGCCCCGACGGCGCGCCATCAGTGGACGTCCGAAGGCGGGGCGCCCGGCTGGGCTTTTACCGGCTGGGCCAGCAGGGTGACGAAGGCGGCCCCGGCGCACATGATGCCCAAGAGGGCGAAGGCGTCGCCGAAGGCCATGGTGGTGGCCTGTTTCTGCAGGATGCCATAGACCGCCTTCATCGCCGAGGCGGCCGGGTCGATGGTGCCGGCGAAGCGCTGGGCCATGCCGGCCATCATATTTCGTATGGCCTGGTCGCCTTGCGCGATGCCGCTGGTCAGTTCGCCGATATGGACGGCGGTGTTGGTGGTCAGGTTCGTGTTCAGGATGGCCAGGCCGAAGGCGCCGCCGACGTTGCGCGACAGGTTGACCAGGCCCGAGGCGTTCTTGACCATGTGCGGCGGCAGGGTGGCCATGGTCACCTGTTGCGAGGCGATCATGGCCAGCATGACGCCGACGCCGCGGAAGGCCTGGACCGAGGCGAATTCCCAGAAGCCCCAGTCGTCGGTGACGACCCGCGCCTCCCACATGCCCCAGGCGCACAGCATGAAGCCGCCGAACATCAGGATCCGCGCGTCCATCTTGCGCACCAGCCGCCCGGCGAAGGGGGCGGTGGCGAACATGGCCAGGCCCGAGACGACCATGGTGGTGCCCACCTGGGACGACGAATAGTCCAGCACCCGACCCAGGAACAAGGGCAGCAGGAAGGTGCCGCCATACAGGGCGAAGCCGACGATGAAGGTCATGATGAAGCCGACCAGGAAGTTGCGGTTGGCGAAGGCGCGCAGCTCGACGATCGGCTGGCGATAGGCCAGGGAACGCCAGATGAAGACCGGCCCCGTCACGGCGGCGACCACCGACAGCATCAGGATGGAGGTGTCGTCGAACCAGTCGTTCTTGGAGCCCTCTTCAAGCACATATTGCATCGACATCAGGAAGGTCGCCATGAAGCCCAGGCCCCACCAGTCGAACCCCTTGGCCAGGGACGGGTCGCCCTTGTCGAAGTTTCCATAGCGGCCGACCAGGAACAGGACCAGCAGGCCCGGCGCGACATTGATGAAGAACAGCCAGCGCCAGCTGAGCCAGTCGGTCAGGTGCCCGCCCAGGGTCGGACCGACGGTCGGGGCCAGGGTGAC
The DNA here is from genome assembly GCF_026625805.1 of Brevundimonas sp. SL130. Taxonomy (NCBI): domain Bacteria; kingdom Pseudomonadati; phylum Pseudomonadota; class Alphaproteobacteria; order Caulobacterales; family Caulobacteraceae; genus Brevundimonas; species Brevundimonas sp. SL130. The sequence goes on along the minus strand of NZ_CP113064.1, from coordinate 447,883 downwards.
GATCAGGCCCATGACCACGCTGGCCGTGACCCGCTTCTCCGGCGGGAAGGCGGTGAAGGCCACGGCGAAGACGGTCGGGATCATGGCCCCGCCGACGAAGCCCTGGATGGCGCGGAACAGGATCATGGTGTCGATGGAGTTCGACAGGCCGGTGGCGATGCTCATCAGGACGAAGCCGGCGCACGAGGCCAGGAAGACCTTCTGGGTGCCCCACAGTCGCGACAGGAAGCCGGACAGGGGGATCATCACCACTTCGGGGATCAGATAGGCGGTCTGGATCCAGCTGATCTCGTCGGCCGAGGCGCCGACCCCGGCCTGGATCTGGGGCAGGGAGGCGGCGACGATCTGGATGTCCAGAATGGCCATGAACTGACCCACCACCATGCCGGCGAAGCCGAGCAGCAGCATGGTCCAGTTGATCTCGGGATGGCCGGCGACGGGGTTCTGCGGCGTGGCTCCAGCCCCAGTCCTAGCCCCAGCCCCAGCCCCAGCCGGGTTGGCGGTGGTCACGGGCGGGGCGCCCCGATGGAGGCCTCGGCGAAGCTTTGGCCGCCCTGGCTCTTCAGATCCACCTTGACGTCGACCGACAGGCCGGGACGCAGGGCCAGGCTGCGGTCGGCGCCGGCGACGACGATGCGCACGGGGACGCGCTGGGTGATCTTGGTGAAGTTGCCGGTGGCGTTCTCGACCGGGATCAGCGCGAATTCGGAGCCGGTGGCGGGGGCGAAACTGTCGATCCGACCCTCGATCTTGCGCCCGGGGAAGGCGTCGGCGGAAATCTCGACCGTCTGGCCCAGACGCATCTTGTCCAGCTGGGTCTCCTTGAAGTTGGCCACCACATAGGTCTGGGTCAGGGGCACGATGGACAGCAGCTGGGCGCCGGCGTTGACATATTGGCCTGCCCGGACGCTGCGGGCGCCGACGACGCCGGCGATGGGGGCGCGGATCACGGTGCGTTCCAGGGCGATACGGGCGGTGTCCACCTGGGTGCGGGCCTGTTCGACGGCGGCGACGCTCTGTTCGCGGGTCGAGCCCAGCACCCCGGCGGTGCGTTGTTCAGCGACCAGGGCGGCCTGGGCCTGTTGCACGCTGGCGTCGGCGGTGGCGGCGCCGGCGCGTTCGGTCTGGATCCGCTGCTGCGAAACCCAGCCCTGCTGGGCCAGCTTGCCGTAGCGGTCGACCTCGGCGCGGGCCAGGCCGGCCTGGGCGCGAGCCTGGGTCACGGCGGCGGCGCGGGCGGCGATGGCGGCCTCTTCCTGGGCGGACTGGGCGTCGACATTGCCGACGGCGGCGAGGGCGGCCTGAAGATTGGCCTCGGCGCGGGCCAGTTCGGCCTTCTGATCGGAGTCATCCAGCCTGACCAGGACCTGACCGGCCTCGACCCTCTGGTTGTCGCCGACCAGAACCTCGGTCACCCGGCCCGCCAGCTGGGGGCTGATCAGGGTGGTGTCGGCCTGGACGAAGGCGTTGTCGGTGGCTTCCCACCGCTGGCCGTTCATCCACCAGACGATCCCGCCCGCGATCAGGGCCAGGCCGACGAGGACCGCGGCGAACAGGGGCAGGCGTTTCTTGAGTTCAGGCGACATGGGACATCCGGGGGAGGGTGCGGCGTTTTGAAGCAGAGCTAAAATGGACGCCGCCGTCCAAAAATCAATGTCCAATCGACAAATGCGCGATCACACGTGGTTTTCGTGTATGTCCCGGCCCCATGAACGACCGCGCTCAAGCCTCGAATCCGCTGCCGTCCGAGGTGGATGTGGTGGTGGTCGGCGCAGGGGCGGCCGGGATCGCCGCCGCGCGGCGGCTGATGCGGCCCGGCCTGTCGGTACTGGTGCTGGAAGCCCGCGACAGGGTCGGCGGCCGGGCCTGGACCGCACGGGTCGAGGGCGAGGGTCTGGACATGGGGTGCGGCTGGCTGCACTCGGCCGACGACAATGTCCTGGCCGGGCGGGTCGAGGCCGAGGGGCTGACGCTGGACCAGGCCCCGCCGCCGTGGCGGACCCAGGCCTTTGATCACGAGATCACGCGCGCCGACCAGGCCGCGTTCGGCGAGGCCTTCGCCGCCTTCGACCAGCATGTGACCGAGGCCGCAGCCCTGTGTCGGGATGGGCAGGGGGAAGACCGGCCGGCGTCCGACTTCTTCGACCCCGACTGCCGCTGGAACGCCCGGATGGACGCCGTCTCGGGCGCCCTGAACGGGGCGCGGTTCGCCGAGGTGTCGAGCCTGGACTATGACGCCTATGGCGACACCGGGGTGAACTGGCGGGTGCGCGAGGGCTATGGCCGGTTGATCGCCCGGCTGGGCGACGCCGTGTCCGACCTGGTGGTGCGCGACTGCGCCGTGCGTCGGATCGACCGCTCCGGCCCCCTGCTGCGGCTGGAGACCAGCCGGGGCGAACTGACGGCGCGGGTGGTGATCCTGACGGTTCCCAACAGCCTGATCGCGACCGAGGCGGTGCGGATCGATCCGCCGGTTCCGGCCTGGCTGGAGGCGACGGCGGGCGTGCCCCTGGGGCTGGCGTCCAAGGTGCATATGACGATGCGGGGCGCGGGCGATTTTCAGCCGGACACCCAGTTGTGGACGCGAACCGATACGGCCGAGACCGGCGGCTATCATCTGCGGCCGTTCGGGCGGCCGATGATCGAGGCCTATTTCGGCGCGGGACTGGCCTGGGGGCTGGAGGCGGAAGGGCCCGCCGCCCTGGTCGATTTCGCCGTGTCCGAACTGGTCGCGGCCCTGGGGTCGAACATGCGGCGGCGGCTGGAGGCCGTGGCCGTTACGAACTGGGGCGTCGATCCCTGGTCGCGCGGGGCCTATTCCCACGCCCTGCCGGGCCATGCGGGCGACCGGGCGAAGCTGCGGACGGCGGTGGAGGACCGGATCTTCCTGGCGGGCGAGGCGACGGCGCGGGTCTATTACGGCACGGCCCACGGGGCCTGGATGGAGGGCGAACGGGCGGCGGATGCGGCCCTGACGGCTCTGGGTCTTGACCCGCGCCGCAACGACGGCGACAGCGAGGCATGACGCCGACCAAGGCCCGAAAACCTGTCGCCAAGGCCAAGACGCCCGGCCCGAAACGCCCGGCGGTCATGACCGGCGCCTCGGTCCCCGTGCTGCGCTGGCCGCCCGACGAGGACCGGGTCGAGACCATTTTCGAGCGTCTGTCCGGGATCATGCCCGAGCCGAAGACCGAGCTGAACTTCTCCAACCCCTTCACCCTGGTGGTCGCCGTGGCCCTGTCGGCCCAGACCACGGACGTCGCCGTCAACAAGGCCACCGACCGGCTGTTCCAGGTGGCGGACACCCCGGACAAGATGCTGGCCTTGGGAGAGGAGGGGCTGGTCCCCTATATCGCCTCCATCGGCCTGTATCGCGGTAAGGCGCGCAACGTCATCGCCCTGTCCCGCCTGGTGCTGGAGAAGCATGGCGGCGAGGTTCCGCTGAACCGCGCCGATCTACAGGCCCTGCCCGGCGTGGGACGCAAGACCGCCTCGGTGGTGCTGAACGAGTTGGGCGTCGAGGCCGCCATCGCCGTGGACACCCATGTGTTCCGGGTTTCGCACCGGCTAGGCCTGGCCAATGCGGCGACGCCGGACAAGGTGGAGGCTCAGCTGTTCAAGGTCGTGCCGGAACACTGGCTGGCCAAGGCGCACCACTGGCTGATCCTGCACGGGCGCTACACCTGCACGGCGCGCAAGCCCAAATGCCTGTCCTGCGTCATCGCCGACCTGTGCCCGTCGCGGGCGGGGCTGATGGCGATCCATTCCTAGGCGGCGACGGCCTCGGGTCCATCCATATCGGCGATCATCTTGTGAAGCAGATCGCGCAGATGGACGATCTGCTGTTCGGAAAGCGGCAGGCGTCTTACGACCTCGCGGCGGACGTCCAGAACCTCGTCTCGCAGAGTCCAGGCGACGGGGGTGGGCCGAACCCAGACCTTGCGCTCGTCCTTGTCGTCCCTGCGGCGCTCCAGCAGGCCGGCGGCCTCCATCTTCTTGATCTGGGGGTTCAGCCCCCCGGGATCCATATGTGTGCGGCGACTGAGCTGGCCCATGGTCAGGGCGTCGTCGCTCTCCCACAGGGCGAGCAGGACCAGATATTGGGGATGGGTCAGGTTCAGCGGGTCGAGCAGGCGACGATACAGGCGCGTCACCAGGCTGCTGGTGGTCTGGAGGGCCAGACACAGCTGTGCATCGATCTCCAGGTCGGGGATGCGCCCGTGGACGGTTGGTGCAGTATCCATAAGACCCTCTGGTTATGGCTCGAGGCCGAACAGGCGCTTGGGTTACTTCATTGGGTATAAACTCTCAGAAACAATATAATCGTTTGTTAGCAAGATTGGCTCAATTCGGGGGTGTTCAGAAGGAGCAGGCAAATTGTTCGGCAATAGCCAAAACCGCCGCAACGCGGAAGAATTGCAGGCGCTGCGCGAAATGGTTGCGGCCATTCAGCGTTCCCAGGCGGTGATCGAGTTCGAGCTTGACGGCACGATCATCACCGCAAACGAGAACTTCCTGTCCGCCATGGGCTATGGTCTGGACGAGGTCAAAGGCGCGCATCACAGGATATTCATAGACCCGTCTGAAGCCGCGTCGCCCGCCTATCTCGACTTCTGGCGACGCCTGAACGCCGGGGAATTCTTCTCCGACAAATTCGTGCGTTACGGCAAGGGCGGCGTTCGCATCGTGATCGAGGCCAGCTACAATCCGATCTTCGGCGCCGACGGCAAACCCTACAGGGTCATCAAGTTCGCGACCGACGTCACGGCGGTGGAGGAGGAACGCGAGCGTCGCGCCGAGGCCGATCGCGTGGCGGCCGAGGTGCAGGCCTCGGTGGTTCAGGCCACGGGGCGCGGTCTGTCCGCCATGGCGGCCGGAGACCTGTCCTACCGTATTCAGGAAACCTTCCCCGGCGACTATGCGATCCTGCGCGAGGACTTCAACCGCGCCATGACGTCGCTGGATCAGGCGGTGGGCGTCATTCGCGGCAACGCGGGCTCGATCCAGTCCGGCGCCAATGAAATCAGCAGCGCGGCCGAGGATCTGTCGCGTCGCACCGAGCGTCAGGCCGCCGGTCTGGAGGAAACCGCGGCCGCCCTGGATCAGATCACCGCCACCGTGCGCAAGGCGGCCGAGAACGCCCAGTCCGCCGATACGGTCGTGGGCCAGACCCGGACCCAGGCCGAAACCGGCGGCGGCGTCGTCCAGCGCGCCATCTCGGCCATGGGCGAGATCGAATCCTCCTCGAAACAGATCGGCGACATCATCGGCGTGATCGACGAGATCGCCTTCCAGACCAATCTGCTGGCCCTGAACGCCGGGGTCGAGGCAGCCCGGGCCGGCGAGGCCGGTCGCGGCTTCGCCGTGGTGGCGTCGGAAGTGCGGGCCCTGGCGCAACGGTCGGCGGACTCGGCGCGCGAGATCAAGACGCTGATCTCGACCAGCAGCACCCAGGTCAAGAGCGGCGTCGTTCTGGTGCGTGAATCCGGCGAGGCCCTGTCGGGCATCGCCGCGCGGGTCAATGAAATCACCCATCTGATGGGCGAGATCCGGGCCTCGACCCACGAGCAGGCCCTGGCCCTGGCCGAGGTCAATACGGCCGTCAACGAGATGGACCAGGTCACCCAACAGAATGCGGCGATGGTCGAGCAGTCGACCGCCGCCAGCCTGAGCCTGAACCGAGAGGCGACCGATCTGGCGCAACTGGTTGGGCGGTTCCAGGTCAGCGAAGGCGGGGCCGGTCAGGCGCCGGCGCCGATCCGCCGGGCCCAGGCGCGGATCGAGGCCTTCGCCGCCGAGTCGGCGCCGGCCAAGCCGCGTATGGTCGCCGGCGGCGGAGGCGGCGACTGGGAAAGCTTCTAGGCGTCTAATCTATCGGTGACGGCCCGGGCGAAACCGGCGCCGTTCGCCGGGTCGTAGTCCAGATAGAAGTCGGGCTCGATCAGTTCGGCCTCCATCAGCACCCAGGCGCCGGCGTCGTCGCGCGCCAGGTCGATGCGGGCGTACAGCAGCGGCTCGTCGATGGCGGCCAGGACTTGCTCGGCCAGGGCCATGGCCGCGTCGTCGGGCGTCACGGCGGCATAGAGGCCGCCGAACTGAATCTGGATGCGGAAGTCGCCGGGGACCGGCCGCTTGTTGACCGCATGGCTGAACCGGCCGCCGAAGAAGAGCAGCGAGGTCTCGCCCTCGGTCTCGATCAATTTCAGATAGGGCTGGATCATGGCCGGGCCTTGCGGGGCGTCGGTCAGAACCTGTCCGGGCGTCAGCCGCAGGGTGCGGAAGGCGCCGGCCGAGACGGTCGGCTTGACGATCAGGGTGGGGGCGCCGGTCTCGGTGAAGGCGGCGTCCACCTGGGCCTGGGTGATCGCCTCGCTCCAGAGCGTCGGCGGGATGGGCACGCCCTTGTCGGCGAGACGGGCCAGATAGGTCTTGTCCGAGTTCCAGCCCAGCACCGAGGCCGGATTGGCGACCGGCAGGCCCGCCTCGGTCCAGGTCGTGCAGGCCTTCAGCCAGCGGGCGTGGTCGCGGTGATAGCCCCAGGCGATGACCGGCAGGATCAGGTCTTGGCCCGCCAGGCCCGAGGCGTCCTCGACGTGATCGGTCCAGGGCGTGGGGACGACGATCGCGCCGCTCCCTTCCAGCGTCGCCGTCAGCCGGGCCAGCACCTCGGGCCAGCGCCCGATGTAGGACTTGTCGGCGGGATCGGGGGTCAGGACGGCGATCTGGGTCATGACGCCTGCCTATCGCAAGGCGCGGCCGCATATAAGGGCTTCCTTATATGTTTTTGGGTGACGTTCGGGTCTTCAACCGTTAAGGCGCGACCATGACCCAGAACACCGCCCAATATGACGTCTGCGCCGTCGGCAACGCCATCGTCGACGTGCTCAGCCCCTGTGACGCCGCCTTCCTGACGGCCCAGGACCTGGCCCCCAACTCCATGCAGCTGGTCGACGCCGAACGCAGCGCCGCCCTGTATGAGGCCATGGCGCCGGGGGTCGAGGCCTCGGGCGGATCGGCCGGCAACACCGTGGCGGGCGTCGGCTCGTTCGGCGGGCGCGCGGCCTATATCGGCAAGGTGGCCGACGACACCCTGGGCGAAGTGTTCAGCCACGACATCCGCGCCGCCGGCGTGCATTTCGCCACCCCGGTCCTGACCGGCGGGGCCGACAAGGGCTTCGGCACCGGCCGCTGCCTGATCAACGTCCTGTCGGACGGGGCGCGGACCATGGCCACCTTCCTGGGCGCCGCCAACCAGCTGTACGCCGACGACATCGACGAGGCCCTGATCGGCGCCAGCGAGATCGTCTATTTGGAAGGCTATCTGTTCGACCCAGCCCCGGCCCGCGCCGCCTTCGAACGCGCCGCCGCCGCCGCGCACAAGGCCGGCCGCAAGGTGGCCATCACCCTGTCCGACACCTTCGTCGTGGCCCGCTGGCGCGCCGAGTTGCTGAGCTTCATCGAACAGTCGGCCGACATCGTCCTGGCCAACGAGGCCGAACTGGGCGCCCTGTTCGAGACCGACGACTTCGACGCCGCCGCCGCGAAACTGGCCGCCATCGTCGAGATCGCCGCCGTGACGCGCGGCGAACACGGCTCGGTCGTGATCAAGGGCGCCGACCGCGTCGTGGTCGCCGCCTATCCGGTCGCCAAGGTGATCGACACCACCGGCGCCGGTGACCAGTACGCCGCAGGCTTCCTGCTGGGCGTCGCGCGGGGTCTGGCGCTGGAAGAAGCCGGCAAGCTGGGCTCGCTGGCCGCGTCGGAAGTCATCGCCCACTGGGGCCCGCGCCCGATGGTGAAACTGGCGGATCTGGCGGTTGAAGCCGGGTTGAGATTGTAATCAAGATCTTCCCCCGCTTGCGGGGGAAGTGTCAGCTCGTCGAGCGCAGCGAGACGGCTGACGATGGGGGAAGTCTTCTTGCTTTAAGCAAGACTTCCCTCTCCGACCCTGGTCCGCTGCGCGGACGCCGGGCCACCTCTCCCGCAAGCGGGAGAGGGTCTTACAACTCAGCTCTTCCACCGCAGGGTCGTGGGCTGGATCGGGTTGACGAAGGGCCGCCCTTCGGCGCGGCTTTTCGCCCATTCGCGCTTCAGCTGCTGGTACCATTTGGCCTGTTTGTCGGCGTCGTCGATCCAGATCAGGGCCGGGTCGTAGCGCAGGCCCTCGTTTTGCAGGTTCACCATGCCGCCGTCCTGTTTGAGGAAGGCGACCACCCCCAGGCGCAGGAAGGGCTTGGCCAGGTCGAAGACCCAGTGGTCGGACCAGAAGATCTGGGTGATGCGGGTCTTGGTCTCGCTGATCGGGGTCAGGCAGGTCAGGGCCAGGACCTGTTTTTCTCCCACCTGAATATGCTCCCAGCGATAGCCGGGCAGACGGAAACTGATCTCGGTCGCAGGGGCGCCGCCCAGGATCTTGTAGAGGCGGCTGTTGGACGAGGGGGCGTGGCGCGCCATGGCCCAGCCGAAATCGGCGGGGACGAAGGCCTTGGATTTTTCGTGCATCGAGTGCTCGGACCGCCACCACCATTGCTGATGGACATAGGGGCCGTGGGCCGGGTCCATCAGGCCGACGACGGCGTGGTCGATATGGCTGTCGAACTCCATCGTCTCGATCAGTTTCGGCCCCCCTCCGACGACGCCGGGGAAGACCGGGGGCTCATGGTCCGGCTCCATCGGATTGCGGGCGTCGGACGCCATCCAGACGAAGACCATGCCCTGGCTTTCGCGCACCGGGAAGGCGCGCACCTTGATGCGATTGGCCTCGAACGCCTGGTCCTCGACCAGGGACGGAATGGCGGCGCAGACCCCGTCGGGGCGGAAGCGCCAGCCGTGATAGGGGCATTCGATGGTCTCGCCCTCGCCGGGCTTTTCGACCAGTTTCCCGGCCGACAGGGGCGCGGCGCGGTGGGGGCAGATGTCGCGCATCGCATAGACGGCGCCCGCGCGGGTGCGGCCGACCAGGACGGGCTCGCCCATGATCTCGTAGCGTTTCAAACCGGCCGGGGCGACGTCGCGCGACAGGGCGACGAAATACCAGGCGTCGGCGACGAATCCCTTGCCGAAGGGCTGGGCGCCCGCCTTGGACGGGGCGGCTTCGGCTTGCGGGGACTGGACGGGGGGAGCGTCTGCAGGCTTCATGCGCGCCTTCTAACAGAGGGACGCGGGGTCTGTCCTCCCGCAGCTAGCAGAGAACTTTACAAAACAAAGTACAGACGGCATAAGGACCGTCTCGCAGGGGAGTTTCGCCATGTTTCGCGTCCTAGGTTTCGCCGCCATGCTGTTCGCCGCCACCACTGTCCAGGCTCAGGACGGGCACGGGGTTCATCCCGACAAGGGACATGCGCACGGCCATCATCACGCGGATTTCACATCCGACCGCATCCATGTCCGCGTGGACGGCGAAGCGGGCGGTCGCGACCTCATTCTGATCCCCGGCCTCAGCTCCTCGCCGGAAATCTGGCAGGGCACGGTCGACCATCTGGGCGCCGGCTGGCGGGTGCACCGCATCCACGTCCAGGGCTTCGCCGGGGCCCCGGCCGAGGGCGCCGCCCAGACGGGAGCCGCGCCGACCCCGGTGGCGGCCCCGGTCGCCGAGGAGATCGCCCGCTATATCGCCGAACAGGGTCTGGAGAAGCCCGCCGTGGTCGGTCACTCGATGGGCGGAACCATCGGCCTGATGCTGGCGGCGCGTCATCCCGACAGCGTCGGCAAGCTGATGGTGGTGGACATGGTCCCCTTCATGGGCGCCATGTTCGGCCCGCCCGGAACAACGGCCGAGGCGGTGGCGCCGGTCGCGGATCAGATCTATGCGGCTCAGGCCAACAGCCCGCGCGAGGCCTATGTCGCCCAGGCGACCACGGCCATCACCGGCATGATCAATACCGAGAGCCGCCGCGAAGAGGCGCTGGAGGACATGCGGACCAGCGATCAGAAGGTCTCGGCCGCCGCCTTCCGCGAACTGGTGACGACCGATCTGCGGCCCGAACTGACGAAGATCACGGCCCCGACCGAGGTGCTGTACGTCAAGTTCAACGACCCGCGCATGACGCCCCAGATCACCGACGCCATCTATCAGATGTCCTACGCCGGCCTGCCCGGCGTGACCCTGAAGCGGATCGACGACAGCGCCCACTTCATCATGTTCGACCAGCCCCAGGCCTTCTACGGCGAACTGGACGCCTTTCTTTCGGCGAAATAGCCGCTCACGCTGGCGTGAAGTGAGCGGAGCCGTTTCGGCGGCGGTTCATACGGGGTACACATCCGTAAGGCTAATCCCGCCGATGCGCGGTTCTTGAGGATATTCGATGGCGGGTCCAGGGTTCGGGGGCGGACAGCAGGGCGGCGCAAAGCCGGCCCGCACGCCGTTGCAGAAGGCGCTCTACTGGGGCGCCGTGCTGGCCGTTTGGGGGCTGATCTTCCTGGTGGTCTTCTTTGCGGTGTTTGCGCGCGGCCTGCCCGACACCTCGACCCTGTACAATGTCGATCGACAGCCCTCGATCACCTATCTGGACCGCAACGGCGCCCTGATCGCCACCCGGGGCACCCAGATGGCGCCGCCCGCCGATCTGGACGCCCTGCCCGACTATGTGCCGGCGGCCTTCATCGCCATCGAGGACCGGCGCTTCTACCACCACCCCGGCTTCGACCCGATCGGCATGATGCGGGCCATGGCCACCAATATGCGCGCCGGCCGGGTGGTCCAGGGCGGATCGACCCTGACGCAGCAACTGGCCAAGAACCTGTTCCTGACGCCCGACCAGAATATGCGCCGCAAGGTGCAGGAGCTGATGCTGGCGGTCTGGCTGGAGATGAAATTCTCCAAGAAGGAGATCCTGGCCCTCTATTTGAACCGGGTCTATTTCGGCGCGGGCGCCTATGGGATCGAGGCGGCGTCGCAACGCTATTTCGACAAGTCGGCCAAGGATCTGACGGTCGGCGAGGCTGCGCTTCTGGCCGGGCTGCTGAAGGCGCCGTCACGCTATTCGCCCGTGTCCGAAAGCGAGCGGGCCGCCACCCGCGCCACCGTCGTGCTGAACGAGATGGAAGAGGCCGGGGTCATCACCGCCGCCCAGCGCGAACAGGCCGTGACCCAGCCGATCATCGTCTCGCGCACCCTGGCGACCCAGCACGCCCAGTATTTCATCGACTGGCTGGACCAGTCGATCCGCAGCCTGGTCGGCGAACCGACCGAGGACATGGTGGTCGAGACCACCCTGGACCTGACCCTACAGACCGCCGCCGAACGTTCGGTGCGCCGCATCCTGAACCGCGATGAGGGCAAGGGCGTGGAACAGGCGGCCCTGGTCGCCCTGGACGGCGACGGCCGGGTGCGGGCCATGATCGGCGGCGGCTCCTATGCCGACAGCCAGTTCAACCGCGCCGTCGAGGCGCGTCGTCAGGCGGGTTCGGCCTTCAAACCCTTCGTCTATCTGGCGGCGGTCGAGGCCGGCTATACGCCCCAGACCCCGGTGGTCGATCAGCCGATCACCATCGGCAACTGGTCGCCCAAGAACTATTCCAACACCTTCAGCGGCGAGATGACCCTGGCCCAGGCCGTGGCCCAGTCGATCAATACGGTGGCGGCCTATGTCGCCGACCAGATCGGGCGCGACAGCGTGGCCCGCGCGGCGCGCCGTCTGGGCATCGAAAGCCGGATCGGCCTGGAGCCGGCTATGGCCTTGGGCGCCGTCGAGGTCTCGCCGCTGGAGATGGCCACCGCCTATGACGCCTTCTCGAACGGCGGCCGCCGGGTCGAGGCCTATGGCATCAGCCGCATCCGCACCCCCCAGGGCCGGGTCATCTATCAGCGGGCCAGCGGCCAGAGCGGACAGGCGATCAACAATCCGGCCCTCTTCTACATGAACGAGATGCTGCGCGGGGTCATGACCTCGGGCACTGGGCGCAGCGCGGCCATCGCCGGGCGCGATCTGGCCGGCAAGTCGGGCACGACCTCGGACTACAAGGACGCCTGGTTCGTCGGCTACACCGGCGGCTTCGTCACCGCCGTCTGGGTCGGCAAGGATGACAATACGGCCATGCGCGGCGTGACCGGCGGCTCGTCGCCTGCCGCCATCTGGAAGGGCTTCATGGAGGCGGCCCTGCCGCGCCTGAACGCCCCGCGCATCCCCGACGGCCCGGCCATGCCCGAGGGCTGGGTCGCGCCGGATCCGGTCGGCGACCTGATGTCGGGCATCGGCGAGGACGGCCTGCCGATCGAACCGGAGGATCCCACGGGCGGCGACCCCTATGCTGAGGAGCCGGGCCAACCGGTTCAGCCGACGCAGCCCGTCGCCCGCCCGACCTCGCCCCAGCCGGCGCCGCGCGACCCGCCGAACCAACAGCCGGAAGGCCGCCAACCGGCCGAGAAGCGCAGCGACCCGCTGTTCTTCTAATCCTCCTGGGAAGCCCCCACAGACCTTCCCCCGCTTGCGGGGGAAGTGTCAGCTCGTCGAGCACAGCGAGACGGCTGACGATGGGGGAAGTCTTGCTGCTTGGAAGAAGACTCCCCTCTCCGACCCTGGTTCGCTGCGCGAACGCCGGGCCACCTCTCCCGCAAGCGGGAGAGGGTCTGGGACGCCGCCTACCGCCCCACGGCGTGCAGCGCCGCGCCATAGTCCTTCAGCCATTTGCGCCAGGGCTTGTGGTCGCCGACCAGCCGTTCGACCACCGACCAGTAGGCCGGGCTGTGGTCGGCGTGGACCAGGTGGGCGACCTCGTGGGCGGCCAGGTAGTCGATGACCGGGGGCGGGGCCATGATGACGCGCCAGGAGTAGCGGATGGTGCGGTTATGCGGGCTGCACGAGCCCCAGCGCGAGCGGGTGTCGGCGATGGAGACCGTGACCGGCGTCTGGCCCAGGGCGCGCAGATGGTGGTCGGTGCGGTCTAGCAGGGTGCTGCGCGCCTCGCGCTTCAACAGGTTCTCGATCCGACGGGCATAGGCCTCGCCCTCGCCGCCCGAGCGGATGACGGTCCCGTCCTCGACCAGACGCGCCGCGCCGGCGCCGGGCGTCGCCTCCAACCGCACGGGCTTGCCGCGCAACGATATGACCTGGCCCGGCTGCAAGGGTCGGCTCTTGGGCCGCACCGCCAGACGTTCGAAAATCCAGACGGACTTGCTTCGGGCGAAGGCCACGGCCTGGGCCAGGCCGCGCTCGGTCGGGGCGATCACCACCGCCTCGCCGGCGCGCGCGTCGATCCGCACCGACAGGCGCCGCGCGCGGGGATTGACGGATAGTCGCAGCGTAGGGCCGGAACCGGGTTCCGCGCCCCCTTCGTCAAGCGGCAGCCGCTGACCGTTGCGGTACGCCAAGGCGGGCCTCGTTCTGGGCGATGAAGTCGCGAACGCGAGGATAGATCTCTTCGCGGAAACGACGACCGTTGAAGACCCCGTAATGGCCTACGCCGGGCTGGACGTACAGCACCCTCTGATCGTCGGGGATGTTGGAACACAGGCCGTGCGCCGCCTGGGTCTGGCCGACGCCCGAGATGTCGTCCTTCTCGCCCTCGACCGTCATCAGGCCGATGTCTCTGATTTTCGTCAGATCGACCTTGCGCCCGCGATGCTCCAGCAGGCCCCGGGCCAGCAGATGCTGCTGGAAGACGATGTCGATGGTCTGGAGGTAGAATTCCTCGGTCAGGTCCAGCACCGACAGATATTCGTCATAGAATTCCTCGTGCTTGTCGACCCCGTCGCCGTCGCCGGCGATCAGGCTGTTGAAATAGTCCCAGTGGGCGTCGCGGTGGCGCTCCTGGTTCATCGACATGAAGCTGTAGAGCTGAACAAAGCCCGGATAGACCCGCCGGCCGAAGCCCGCATAGGGCAGGGGCACATTGTGGATCATGTTCGACCGGAACCAGGTGAAGGGTTTCTCCTCCGCCAGTTGGTTGGTCACGGTCGGCGACAGGCGGGCGTCGATGGGCGAGCCCATGAAGGTCATGGAGGCGGGGCGGTTGTCGTCGCCGTCCTCGGCCATGACGGCGCCCGCCGCCAGCACCGGCGGTCCCGGCTGGCAGACCCCGACCACATGGGCGCGGCCGCCGATCTGGGCCAGCATGGTCCGGACGTGGTCGATATAGTCGAAGAAGTCGAACCGCCCCTCCAGCACCGGCACCTGGCGGGCGTTGATCCAGTCGGTCACATAGACGTCGTGGTCCTGAAGAAACGCCTCGACCGTGCCGCGCAACAGGGTGGCGTAGTGGCCCGACAGGGGCGCCACGATCAGGACGGCGGGGCCGGCGGCCGGCTTTCCGGCGCGCTTCAGGTCGCCGATGTTGCGGGCGAACCGGACCAGGCGGCACCAGGGGCTTTGCCAGATCACCTGTTCGACGGTGCGGACCGACTTGCCGCCGATGTCGATGGTCTCCAGCTTCCAGTCGGGCTTGCCGTAGCGCCGCGTGACGCTTTCGAACAGTTCGGCCGAGGCGTAGGCGGTGCGGCCGACCGCCGTGTCCGCCGCCGGATTGAAGGGCGAGGACCAGAAGCGCCGGGCCATCTGCGCCCCGACCCGGAACGGCAGGGCCGATTGGTAGGCGAGTTCGTGAAACGCGTAGAGCATGACGATCCAGTGCGGTGCGAGACCGGCCTATATCGAGGCCGAGGCCTTTTGCTGCAGAGCAACATACAGGGTTACAGGTTAAACTGCAGTTATTCGCAATCCCGTCCAATTCCCGCACGGGTTCGACCTTCTCGCCGCCGCGCGAACGTGGTGTGATGGCGTCGATGTCCGGGGGACGTCGATGGAGCCTTCGATGTTGGTCGCACTGACCTTCGCCAGCCTGGTGATGCAGACCGCCCCCAATCCGGGCGCCCATTCGGGCGTGGGCCTCGTCTCCTATGAAGAGGCGGTGCGGTGCGCCGGCCTGACCCAGGCCGCGTCCGAGCTGGAGGGCGGCGAAAGCACAGAGGGACAGCGCCTGTATGACGCCGCCCTGTTCTGGTCTCTGGCCGCCATGCAGGCCGGAACCGTCGCCGGCAAGCCCTCGGCGGCGGCCGAAGCCGACCAGACGCGGGCCCGGATCGACGCCGTGCGCCGCCTGAACGCCGACGCCCCCGCCGCGCGCGCCGCGCTTAATCGCTGCCTCCAGAAAACCCCCGATCTGAACTGAACAATCATCCTTAAGGTCAGGCTGAACCCCGATGACGGCGTCGCGTTTGCAGTGGAACCCTTATGGGACGCACCAGCCGTCCCGAACCGGGATTTAAAGGCGCCTAGAGTATGTTCGAGTTCGGTCGTGACCTTCGCAAACTCTTCTCCCAGGCCCGCGAGAGCGAGGATCTGAGCTGGGTCGAGCTGATCGGCGTCGATCTGCTGGCGGCTGAGGCGCGTCGGGAAGCCACCGACGCCGGCCGGGTGTCCTGCGCCCGGCCGTTCGAGACCGAGCGCCGCGCCGCCGCCCTGTGGCGCGAACATGCTCGGCGCAGCGGCGCCGTCGACAGTCTGGACCGGGCCGAACGCTGCGCCGACAGCCTGATGCGGGCCGCCGTGGGCGAGCGACAGGTCGTACGGGCCGCCGTCGACAAGGCCCAGGTCCTGATGCTGCGGTTCGACCTGTGCGGGGATCCCGCCAACCTGGATCGCGCCCTGGGCGTCCTGGCGACGGGGGATCCGAAAGGGGAGGCGCCGACGCGTCGATCCCCCGTTTCGGGCGAACTGTCGGCGATCCATGCCCGTCTGAAGGCGCGCCAAGCCCGGCTGTCCGGCGACACCGCCGCCCTGATGGACGCGGCGGCCCTGATGGACATGGCCCAGCACGAGACGGGCGAGGGCGATGTCGAACTGAGGCTGGACCGGGCCGGACTGGCGCTGGAGACCGGAGTGGTCAAGCGCGACGCAAGATTGCTGGACCAGGCCGGGCGTGATCTGGGCGTCCTGGTCGAGGCCGCCTCGCCCGACTATCGCCCCCTGACCCGCGCCCGCGCCCTGGCGCTTTGCGGCGCAGGCCTGTCGGCCCTGGCGGCCGTCGCCGGTCACGCCGAGGCCCAGGCCCAGGGCCGGATGATGTTCGATGCCGCCGCCGACCAGTTCACCCCCGATCACAGCCCGCTGGACTGGGCCGTGATCCAGGTGCTGCGCGCCGGCGACGACGCCACGCCCCTGATGCTGCTGAACCAGGCCGAGGCCCTGACCCAGGGACGCGGTCTGATCGTCGGCGCCCTGGTGCGCGAGCGGCGCATGGGCCGCGAGATCGCCCTGGCCGAGGCTGTGCGCGACCTCGCCGGACTGGATTTGCTGGAAGACCGTCTGCGCCGGCGCCTCGTCGGGGCCGCGCCGCTGGACTGGGCGGCCGACCAGATCGGTCTGGCCGAACTGGCCCTGGCCCGCCACCGTCTGGGCGGCCCTGCGCCGCGCCACCTGAACCTGATCCTGAACGAGGCCGTGGCGACGGCGCGCGAAATGGGCGTGCCGGTCCTGGCCGAGCGGGCCGGCGTCCTGCTGTGGAAGGCGAGCCTCTAGCCCCTCTTCCGGACGGGCTGAAACTCGGCTACCGGCTGATCAGCCGTTTCGGGCGGCGAAGATCGGCGGCTTGCCCTGTATCGCCGATGCGTGTTGCGAGGCCTTGAGCATGTTCGGATCCAAGCCCGTCTCTCCGGCCGATCGGCGCGGCGAAACCCGTACATCCGTCAATGCGCGCGGCGTGGTCTGTGCGCCGGGGGTTGAGACCGCCTGTATCATCGTCGATCTGTCGGGGACCGGCCTGCGGCTGAGGCTGGACCGGGGCGCGACCCTGCCGTCCGAGGTGGTGGTGGTGAATGTCGCCGAAGCCGTGGCCTATCTGGCGACCGTCGTCTGGCAGAAGGGACAGGAGGCGGGGCTGAAACAGACCGGCGCCAAGTCTCTGCGCGGCCTGGCGCCCGCCCGGCTGATCGGCGCGCGCGACGCCTGGCTGCGGGCCGGGGGGCGTTAGGCCTCCATACCCGCCGGCATGGCGCCGGCGTTGATGGCGATACGCCCGACCAGCCCCTTGACGATCAAATCCAGGGCCGAGCCCTCGCGATAGTCGGCGGCGGCGACGAAATTGACCCGGTCCTCCGAGATCAGGGAATAGACCTTCTTCTGGTCCTTCTCGTTCGAGCGGGGATCATAGACGGCGATCGAGAAGCCGCCCTTGGTGTGCATCATCTTCATGGTCGGCACGTCGGTGTCGCCGTCGCCGATGAAGATCATCCGCTCGAACGGCACCGGCCGCTGGTCGTCGGGGATGAAGTGGTTGATCCGCTCATGCTCCCAGTGGTTCTTCACCCCCTTGTTGATGCGGAACAGATACTGGGTCTTGGTGGTGTAGTTGACGCCGACGGCGGGCCAGGCCGCCTCGCCCTTGTCGTCATAGACATAGTGGGAGGCGAAGACGTGGTTCAGGGCGGGGCGGATCGGCGTGCCGTCGATCATCTCCTCCAGGCCGGCCGAGACGATATAGTGTTCGATCTCCAGCCCATATCGGGCGCCGAAGGCGTTCATCCGGTCGAACCAGCTGAGGTCCTTTAGGCCTTCGAACAGGGCCACCGCCTCGCCGTGCTTTCGCAGGGTCTCGCGCGTCACGGGCGTCCCGTTCTGGCGCGCGTGGTGGAGCATCAGTTGCATATACATCAGGATGCCGTCGCCATCGGCGTCCTTGGTCAGCCGCTCGGCCTCTTCCCAGAAGGCGCCGATTCCCATGCCCACGGAGGGGATGAAACTGACCTCCTGCATATTGCCGCGCGCCAGGGTGCCGTCGAAATCATAGATCAGGGCGGTCTTCAGCAGCGGCTTTGCGCCAGTGGGGGCGTCGGACATCGGGCGGGCTCCAGATCAGGGTCGGACCCCGCCGTCTATATCAGCCGTCGTCCTGCGTCGATTGCCGCCTCTGGCCGAAGCTGGGGGCCGCGCTCTTCTGTTCGGCCCAGTAGTCGGCGCCCGTGGTCGGCTTGAACATGGTGCGGGGCGCGCCGTTGCGGGCCACGACGGCGAAGGTGTTGGTCGAGGCCTGATAGATCAGGGTGTCGCCATTGGGTCGTTTCACCGTCTCGACGTCGCGCGGCGGCTTGGCGGTGAAGGCTGTGACCTTGTCCAGATAGTCCTCGGCCGAGGCGGCGTCGAAGTCGGCCCCGTTGCGCGCATAGAGGCGGGCGATCTTGGCGTCGACGGTCTCGCGTCGGCCGGTGGTCAGGACCGGCTTGGCCTCGGTCGCGGCCGAGCCGTCCGAGACCTCCGTCGCGGTCATGGCCAGGCCGATGGGCGCGGCCTCGGCCGTCCGGTCCCGCGTCTGGACCGCCGAGGCGTTGTCGCAGGCCGCCAGCCCGGCCACCATCAGCCCGAGCGCGGCCGCCCTGAGCCATTCCTGTGAAATCATCCCCCGTCTCCCTGTCAAATACCCGCCTGACGTGATGAAAGCACAACCAAACTGTTCCTGCAATGTTCTTTTCCGCCGTCTCGACGGCGTCGCGTGGGGCGGCTAGACCGAGATCATGGACAGTCGCCCCCTCTCGAACCGCAAAATCCTGCTGATCGTCGGCGGCGGCATCGCGGCCTATAAGGCGCTGGAGCTGGTGCGGCTGATCGCCAAGGCGGGCGGCCAGACGCGGGTGATCCTGACCGAATCCGGGGCCGAGTTCGTGACGCCCCTGTCGCTGGCGGCGCTGAGCGGCCATCCGGTGCGGTCGGGCCTGTTCCACCCCGACGACGAGACCAGCATGGGCCATATCGAGCTGTCGCGCTGGGCCGATCTGGTGGTGGTGGCGCCGACGACGGCGGGTCTGATCGCCAAGGCGGCGAACGGTTTAGCCGACGACCTGGCCTCGACCACATTGATCGCCACGGACAAGCGGGTGCTGCTGGCCCCGGCCATGAATGTGCGGATGTGGGAGCATCCGGCGGTTCAGGCCAATATGGAGCGGCTGAAGACCCTCCCCGGCTATCACGGTGTCGCGGTGGTGGGGCCGGACGACGGCGAGATGGCCTGCGGCGAATACGGACCCGGCCGGATGGCGGAACCGGCGGCCATCCTGGAGGCGATCATCGGCCTGCTGGCGGCCGGAGGGGCAAGGCCGCTGGCCGGTCGGCGCGCGGTGGTCACGGCCGGACCGACCTTTGAGCCCATCGACCCGGTGCGGGGCCTGACCAATCGCTCCAGCGGCAAACAGGGCTACGCCATCGCCGCCGCCCTGGTTGAGCTGGGGGCCGAGGTGACCCTGGTGTCCGGCCCGACGGCCCTGGGCGCGCCCGTGGGCGTGACGCGGATCGATGTGGAAAGCGCGCTGGAGATGCAGGCGGCGACCCAGGCCGCCTTGCCCGCCGACATCGCCGTGCTGTCGGCCGCCGTCGCCGACTGGCGCGTGGACACCATCGCCGGCGGCAAGATCAAGAAGGGTCCGGGCGGCCCGCCGACCCTGGCCCTGATCGAGAACCCCGACATCCTGGCCGGGATCGCCGCGCCGGGGCCGAACCGGCCGAAACTGGTGATCGGCTTCGCCGCCGAGACCACGGAGCTGGAGGCCAACGCCCGCGCCAAGCTGTCGCGCAAGGGCTGCGACTGGATCATCGGCAATGACGTGTCCGACGACGTCTTCGGCTCGGACGGCAACGCCGTGCTGCTGGTCACCGCCGACAAGACTGAAAGCTGGCCGCGCCAGTCCAAGACCGCCATCGCCCGGGCCGTCGCCGCCCGTATCGCCGACCATTTCAAGAGCGCCCAATGACCCAGACTGTCGCCGTCCAGATCCTGCGCCTGCCCCATGCCGAGGGCCTGCCCTTGCCGGCCTATGAAACCGCGGGCTCGGCCGGGATGGACCTGCGCGCGGCTGTGCCCGAAGACCAGCCGATGACCCTGGCGCCCGGCGCCCGCGCCCTGGTGCCCACGGGGCTGAAGATCGCCCTGCCGCTGGGGTTCGAGGCCCAGGTGCGGGCGCGCTCGGGTCTGGCGCTCAAGCATGGGATCATCTGCCCCAATGCGCCGGGCACCATCGACAGCGACTATCGCGGCGAGTGCGGCGTGATCCTGGCCAATATCGGCCCCGAGCCCTTCGTCATCCGTCGCGGCGAGCGCATCGCCCAGCTGGTGATCGCCAAGCACGAGCGCGCGGACTGGGTCGAGGTCGAGGAACTGGATGAGACGGCGCGAGGGACCGGCGGGTTCGGATCGACAGGGCGGTAGGGACAGGAAAACGATATGGTGCGGAAGTCAGGAATCTGGTCGCTGATCGCCAGACGCACCGTCTTCTGGCTAGCCGTACTGATACCTCTGAACATGGTGGCCCATTTGATCACCGGCTCGAGCGCGCCTTGGGTGACCTTGCCTATCGCGGCCCTCTTTCTCACCCTTGGCATGATGGCGCTGACCTGAGAGCAGCCCGAATCCCGGATTTGTACTTCACGCCATCATCCTACGGACGAGCCATTAGGATGATGGCGTAGTCTGGAAGCGTCCCTGCCCCTCAAACCGGCGGCGCGGTCGTCTGCGTCACTCTGTCTTTGCGGCGGACGTGTTTGCGCCAGGCGGCAATCAGGCCGTTTCGCCTGAGGGTGGCGGCGTGGTCTTGGGTCGCCTAGGCTCGCCTTTCTGAAGAGAGGACAGGATGAACGAGGCGCTGGAGTCCCTGAGTGAGCGGGAGAAGGAGACCCTGCGGCTTCTGGCCCGAGGCCATGACGCCAAGTCCGTCGCCCGCCACCTGGATCTGTCCGTTCATTCAGTGAACGAACGGCTGCGCTCGGCGCGGAACAAGCTGGGGCTGTCGAGCAGCCGGGCCGCAGCAAGGCGTCTTGTGGAAGCCGAGGCGGGCGGTGCGTCGGAGGCCCATGTGGCGAGACCCGAATTTCTTGGGGACAAGGAATTGGGGGAAGACCTCGCGGCCGAGGGTGTCAGACTTGTCGCTTCACCGCAAAGCCGTCGGGTGACGTCATCTGCCCGTTGGATCATAGGAGGACTCGCCGTCATGCTGTCGCTCGCCGTCGCCGCTCTGATCTTCACCCACGCCGCCCCGCCCGCAGGGGCGCCGACGAATTTGCCGCCTCCTGCCGCTTCGCCTGTCCAAGCGGCTGAGCCCGGCGAGGGGGGCGAGGCAGCCCTGGCCTGGATCTCCCTGCTGGACCGGGCGCAGTGGGCCGATAGCTGGAATGCGGCCGGGGGCCTGTTCCAGGCGCAGGTGGGGCAGGCGGACTGGGCGGCGACCGTGGCTTCGGTGCGCGGCACGGTCGGGCCCGTCGTCACTCGGACCCAGACCAGCGTGGCCCCGTCCACCACCCTTCCGGGTCTGCCTGCCGGGGAGTATCAGGTCATTCAGTATCGGACGGCGTTTCGCGACAAGGCCGATTCCGTCGAGACTGCAGTCCTGATGCGCGAGCGCGGGACCTGGAAGGTGATCGGATATTTTATCCGCTGATCGTCGCGAATTCGCTCAAACCAGCGGCGCGGTCGTCTGCATCAGGCTGTCCTTGCGGCGGACGTGTTCGCGCCAGGCGGTGTAGAGGCCGCTGGCGGCGATGAGGGCGGCGCCGGCTAAGGTGGTGGCGCTGGGGGTGGCGTGCATCAGCCACCAGCCGAAGACCACGGCGCCGACGATCTGGAGATAGTCGAAGGGGGCGACGACCGCGACCGGGGCGGCGCGCAGCGAAGCCGTCATGAACAGCTGCGCCAGCCCCCCCGCAATGCCCGATCCGATCAGCAGGCCGAAGGTGGCGGGGCTGTGCATCTTGCCGACGAAGATCAGCAGGATGGCCCCGACGACGGAGGAGGCGGCGAAGAACCAGAAGACGATGGCGGCGACATGTTCGGTGTCGCGCAGCTGGCGCAGGGTGATGGTCACGCCCGCCGTCAGCAGGGCGCCGGCCAGGGCGAAGCCGATCCCGACCAGGGGTATGGCCTGGTCTCCCCCGTCTCCGGAGATCAGGGCCAGGGGCCGCATGACCACGACCACCCCGATGAAGCCGACCGCCACAGCGGCCCAGCGGCGCGGCCCCACCGCCTCCTTAAGGATCAGGAAGGACAACAGGGTGGCGAAGATGGGGGCGGTGAAGCTGAGCGTCGTGGCGTCGGCGAGCGGCAGCAGGGTCAGGGTCTGGAACAGACAAAGAATGGAGACGATGCCCAGGGCGCTGCGCCCCGCCAGAGCCCAGGGGCGGCGGGTGGTCAGGCCGGCCAGGCCGCCGGGCTGGGTCAAGACCCAGATCAGCACCACGGGCAGGCCGAAAAAGGCGCGGTAGAACAGCATTTCGGCGGCGACCACCCCGTCGAACGAGGCCAGTTTCAGCGTCGCCGTCATGATCGAAAAGGCGCCTGCGGCCGCGATCCGGAGCGCGATGCCGCCGGCGATGTTTTCGACGCTGGTCCGGGCCTTCATGTCGTCCTGTCAATCCTGAGACCGGCCTTGGAGCCGGGTCGTGTCGTGCGTGGGAGCCTTTAAGCACGGGCGATGTTAATCGTTACAAACCGTCCAAGCTTGGCGGGAAATTTTTCTGGTTTTCTTTGCAGAAGCGGCGAGTGGAAGATCTGACCGATCAGATCGGCGACTTCCTGAGCGGCGTCGCCGGGCTATCCCCGGGCTTGACCCGAGGATCGGCTGCTTAGCCGTCCATACGGCCGCGGCTGATCCAGATCGTATGTGAGAGAGGTGCGCTCAAGCCGTGAGCGACCGCGTCGCGAGCGAAGCGCCCCCTTAAAGTCAGGCCTGCCTGAAGCCCAGCACGTCCTGCATGTCGTACAGGCCGGGGCGGCGCGTGCGGACCCAGGCGGCGGCGGCGACGGCGCCCTTGGCGAACAGGGAGCGGTCGATGGCCGAGTGGCTGAGGGTCAGGACCTCATCCTCGGAGGCGAACAGGACCGTATGCTCGCCGATGATGCCGCCCGCGCGGATCGAGGAGAAGCCGATCTTGCCGCTCTCGCGCTCGCCCTGAACCCCGTCATAGGGTTTGGAGCGGATCTCGGACAGGTCGGTGAACCGGCCCTCGGCGGCGGCCTCGCCCAGCATCAGGGCGGTGCCTGACGGGGAATCCACCTTGCGGCGATGATGGGCCTCGGTGATCTCGATGTCCCAGTCCTGGGCGTCCAGACGCTGGGCCGCGTGCTGGACCAGGCCGATCAGGATGTTTACGCCCAGCGAGAAGTTGCCGCTCTTGACGATGGCGATCTTTTCGGCGGCCTTCATCAGCTCGGCCTCCTGATCCGGCGTGAAGCCGGTGGAGCCGATGACCAGGGCCGGTCCGCCGCGTTCGGCCGCGCCCTGGGCCAGGGCCAGCGAGGCGTCGGGCGTCGAAAAGTCGATGATCACGTCGCACAGCGAAATGTCGGCCGTCTCGCCCCAGTCGAAGCGGGCGGCCACGACCACGTCCTCGCGCGCGTCCAGAACCTGGGACACCGCACGACCCATCCGGCCGCGATAGCCGGAGATGCCGGCGTGGAAGATGGCGCTCAAGCCGCGTTCTCTTTCGACCCGTCCGCATCCTGATTGCCCAGGATGTCGGCCCAGAAGCGCTTCGCTTTTCCGGCGAAGCTGGAATTGCGTGGGTTCTGCCCCTCGCCGAACGACAGGGCAAGCTCTTGCAGCAATTCCTTCTGGCGCGGGGTCAGGTCGGTGGGGGTCTCGACGAACAGTTCGACCACCAGATCGCCGCGCGCGCGGCCGTTCAGATGGGGCATGCCCTTGCCCTTGATGCGGACGGTCTTGCCCGTCTGGGCCCCGGCCGGCACGGCGACGGCGGCTCTGCATTTGCCGTCACAGGCTTCGGACACCAGGCAGGGGGCCTCGATCTCGCCGCCCAGGGCCGCGACGGTCATGGGAACCGGCACGGTGACCAGCAGGTCCAGGTTGTCGCGCTCGAACAGGTCGTGCGGCGTCACCGACAGGAAGACATACAGGTCGCCGCGCGGGCCGCCGCGCTGGCCGGCGTCGCCTTCGCCCGTCAGGCGGATGCGCGAACCGTCGTCGACGCCGGCCGGGATCTTCAGATTCAGGGTGCGGGTCTTTCGCACCTGGCCGTGGCCGTGACAGGTGGTGCAGGGGTCGGCGATCATCTGGCCCGCGCCGTGGCAGCGGGGGCAGGTGCGCTCGACCTGGAAGAAGCCGTTGGCCTGGCGCACGCGGCCGGCGCCGTTGCAGGTGGTGCAGGTGACGGGCTTGGTGCCCGGCTTGGCCCCCGAGCCTTCGCAGGTCTCGCAGGTCAGGGTGGCGGGAATGTTGATCTCGACCTCGGCGCCCTTGTAGGCCTGTTCGAGGCTGATCTCGAGATCATAGCGCAGGTCCGAGCCGCGGCGCGGTCCGCCCTGCTGGCCCCGGCCCTGACGCCCGCCGAACGCATCCCCGAAGGCGTCGCCGAACACCTGGGAAAAGATGTCGTTGATGTCCGAGAAGCCCTGCTGGCCCTGGCCGAATCCGCCGCCGCCGCCGCCGTTCACGCCGGCATGGCCGAACCGGTCGTAGGCCGCGCGCTTTTGATCGTCCGACAGGACCGTATAGGCCTCGGAGATTTCCTTGAACTGGGCCATCGACTCTTCCGAGCCGCCGTTGCGGTCCGGATGGTGGATCATGGCCAGTTTGCGATAGGCCGATTTCAGGCCGGGTGCGTCGATCGTACGTTCGACGCCCAGAATTTCGTAATAATCACGCGCCATCGGGCGTCAGTCCTCATTACTTCCCCTGCCGCCTGCCCGAACCTCTGCGGGTTCTGAGGAAGGCGGTGTCCCGACTGACATGGGGGCCGGGACGAATGATGCAAGTTTCATGAAAAGACCCCGCCTATCGCAAGACAAGCGGGGCCGTATCATTTTGCCGACCTGTTGCGGATCAGGCGCTCTTCTTTTCGTCGCCGTCGGCGTCCGAAACGTCCTCGAACTCGGCGTCGACCACGCCGTCGTCGGCCGGCTGGCCTTCAGCTTCGCCGGCGCCCTGTTGCTGGGCGTACATGGCTTCGCCCAGCTTCATCGAAGCCTGGACCAGGGTGTTGGTCTTGGCGCGGATGTCTTCGGCGTCCGTGCTCTCGCGGGCGGTCTTCAGCTCGGTCAGGCCGGTCTCGATCGCCGTCTTGACGTCGGCCTCGACCTTGTCGCCGTGTTCGGCCAGGGCCTTTTCGGTCGAGTTGATCAGGCTGTCGGCGGCGTTCTGGGCCTCGACCAGATCCTTGCGGACCTTGTCGGCGGCGGCGTTGGCCTCGGCTTCCTTGACCATCTTGTCGATGTCGGCGTCCGACAGGCCGCCGTTGGCCTGGATGCGGATCGACTGTTCCTTGTTGGTCGCCTTGTCCTTGGCCGAGACGTTGACGATGCCGTTGGCGTCGATGTCGAAGGCGACCTCGATCTGCGGCATGCCGCGCGGCGCCGGCGGGATGCCCATCAGATCGAACTGACCCAGCATCTTGTTGTCCGACGCCATCGGACGCTCGCCCTGGAAGACCCGGATCGTCACGGCCGACTGGTTGTCGTCGGCGGTCGAGAAGGTCTGGCTCTTCTTGGTCGGGATGGTGGTGTTGCGCTCGATCAGGGGCGTGAAGACGCCGCCCAGGGTCTCGATGCCCAGGGTCAGGGGCGTCACGTCCAGCAGCAGCACGTCCTTGACGTCGCCTTGCAGAACGCCGGCCTGAACCGCGGCGCCCAGGGCCACGACTTCATCCGGGTTGACGCCCTTGTGCGGCTCTTTGCCGAAGAAGGCCTTCACGGCCTCCTGCACCTTGGGCATGCGGGTCATGCCGCCGACCAGGACGACTTCGTCGATGTCCGAGGCCTTCAGGCCGGCATCGGCCAGGGCCTTCTTGCACGGCTCAATGGTGCGGGCGACCAGGTCGTCGACCAGGGCCTCCAGCTTGGCGCGCGACAGCTTGATGTTCAGGTGCAGCGGGCCCGAGGCGTTCATGGTGATGAACGGCAGATTGACCTCGTACTGGGTCGTGGAGCTGAGCTCCTTCTTGGCCTTTTCCGCCTCTTCGCGCAGGCGCTGGAGGGCCAGCTTGTCCTGGCGCAGGTCGACGCCCTGTTCCTTCTTGAACTCGTCGGCCAGATAGTCGGCCAGGCGCACGTCGAAGTCTTCACCGCCCAGGAAGGTGTCGCCGTTGGTCGACTTCACCTCGAAGACGCCGTCGCCGATCTCCAGGATCGAGACGTCGAAGGTGCCGCCGCCCAGGTCATAGACGGCGATCTTCTGGCCTTCGTTCTTGTCCAGGCCATAGGCGAGCGCGGCCGCAGTCGGCTCGTTGATGATGCGCAGGACTTCCAGCCCGGCGATCTTGCCGGCGTCCTTGGTGGCCTGGCGCTGGCTGTCGTTGAAATAGGCCGGGACGGTGATGACGGCCTGGGTCACCTTCTCGCCCAGATAGGCTTCGGCGGCTTCCTTCATCTTGATCAGGGTGAAGGCCGAGATCTGTTGCGGCGAATAGTCCTTGCCGTGGGCGCGAACCCAGGCGTCGCCGTTCGGACCCTTGACGATCTCATAGGGGACCATGGCCTTGTCCTTCGCCACGACGGGGTCGTCGAAGTTGCGGCCGATCAGGCGCTTGATGGCGAAGAAGGTGTTGGCGGGGTTGGTGACGGCCTGACGCTTGGCAGGCTGACCCACCAGGGTCTCGCCGCCGTCCTGAAGGGCGACCACCGACGGGGTGGTGCGGGCGCCTTCGGCGTTCTCGATCACCTTGGGGTTCTTGCCGTCCATGACGGCCACGCACGAGTTGGTGGTGCCGAGGTCGATGCCGATAATTTTGGCCATGGGCGTACTGTTCTCTCCGTATGGCGGGCGATGCGGCGGCCTTCGACGAAGCGCCGCGCGTGACCGCCCCCTGTGGGTTGGCGTGGTGGATGCCGGATAGCCCCAAACTTCTCGGGGTTTCTCCGAAGCTGGCCCCGATATGGGAAAGTCCCATAGGCCTGCAAGGGCGTTCTGCGATTCAGCGGTGCGGGCGGCCCGGTTTTCGCGCAGGATGAGGCGATGTCCGCGATTTTAGAGGTCAAAACCACCGTCGAGGGCTTTCGTCTATGGCCCGCCGCCCTGGACGCCCAGACCCAAGCCGATCTGGTCGATGCGGTGCTTGCGCGGCTGGGAGAGGGGCCCTTCTACCGGCCGCAGACGCCGGGCGGGCGGCCGTTTTCGGTGAAGATGAGCAATTTCGGGCCGCTGGGCTGGGTCTCGGATCGGGGCGGCTATCGCTATCAGGCGACCCACCCGCAGACGGGCCGCGCCTGGCCGGACATTCCGCCTGTGCTGCTGGCCCTTTGGGACGCCACGGTCGGCGGCCCCCGGCGGCCGGACGCCTGTCTGGTCAACCTGTATCGCCAGGGGGCGAAGATGGGCCTGCACCAGGACAAGGACGAGGCCGATCTGGGCGCGCCCGTCCTGTCCGTCTCGCTGGGCGACGCGGCCATGTTCCGCATCGGTCCGGCCCAGGGCGGGCGCACCACAGGTCTCAAGCTTGAAAGCGGCGACGTCTGCGCCCTGACGGGGCCGGCGCGACTGGCCCGGCACGGGATTGACCGCGTGATGGAGGGCTCGTCGCGCCTGATCCCCGGCGGCGGGCGGCTGAACCTGACGCTGCGCGTGGCGGGGCTCAGCCCTCGATGACCTCGTGCGCGCCCGCTCCGCCGAGACGCCAGTAGCCGGCGGCCTTCATCGTCTTGGGCGAAAAGCCCAGGGCCAGCACGCGCGTCCGCAGGGCCTTGGCCACGGCGGATTCGGCGGCGATCCAGACATAGGCGTCCTTGGGATCGACCCCGGTCAGGGCGGTGTCGAGCGCGGCCAACAGGGCCTCGGCCCGGCCGCGCGGGGCGCCGTCGCGCACGGCCCAGGTCACGGCGACCTCGGCGGCGCTGTCGAAGGCCAGGGTCGAACCTGCGTCCGCGACCTCGACCACCACATGGGCGCGAGCGCCGACGGGCAGTTCCTCCAACCGGCGGGCGATGGCCGGCAGGGCCGTCTCGTCGCCGATCAGGACGTGATCGGCGAAGGCCGTGGGAAGGATGAACGACCCGCGCGGCCCGCCGACGCCCAGGATCGACCCCGGCTGAGCCGCCATGGCCCATTCGGTCGCCGGACCGCCGTGGCCGACGACAAAGTCCAGCGTCAGGCGGCGAGCGGCGGCGTCGAAGGCGCGGGGGGTGTAGTCGCGGGCGGCGGGGCGCGGCTCGGGGAAGACCGGACCGTCCGGGCCCAGCGTCGGCAGGACCGGCGCCTGGCCCTCGGCGACCGGGAAGATCTTCACATGGTCGTCGAAGCCCAGGGAGACGAAGCCGTCCAGATCCGCGCCTTCCAGCACGATGCGGCGATAGGTCGGCGTCAGGTCCTGGACCGAGGCGACCGTCAGGGTGCGGAACTTCAGTTCGTGCCGCACGCGGCGGGGAACACGCAGGGCGTCGGTCATGCCTGTTCCACCTTGTCGGCGGCTGCAGTCAGGGCGGCGGCGATGGCCTGGACCTGAGCCTCGGTCAGGGCGGTCTCGCCGGTCAGTCGGCCGTGAATGGTCGTCCGCAGACGGACGATGGCGTCATGGATGGCCGTCGGCCGCATCGACCGGGCCATGAACTTGTCCATCGTCGCCTCTGCGGCGCGCAACACCTCGGCGTTCTCGGCCAGCAGGGCGCGGCCGGCCTCGGTGATCGAATACAGCTTCTTGCCGCCGTCGGCCTGGGACTCCAGCGCGCCCATCTCCTCCAGCAGGGTCAGGCTGGGGTAGATGACGCCGGGGCTGGGCGAATAGGCGCCGCCCAGCCGGGTCTCGACCGCCTTGATCAGCTCGTAGCCGTGGCTGGGCTTTTCGGCGATCAGCGACAGCAGAACCCAGCGCAGGGTTCCGTGGTCGAACAGGCGACTGCCGCCGCCCCGTCGGCCATTGCCATGGCCGCGTCCGCGCGCCTCGCCCTCGTTCGAGCCGGGGCCCCAGCCGGGCCCAAAGTCCGCGCCGCGCCCGCCGCGCATGCCCCGGCCGAAATGTCCGAAGCCGCCGTGACGCCTGTGTTTTTCGCCGCCTTCATCGCGGCGGCCTTGAAAGATCCCGCTGGACCTCATGATCGATTCCTTTTCGATATATCTATTCATGAGCGATCAGATATATCTGAATGACGAAATGCGCAAGGGGGGGGGGTGGTCTTCTTCGGCGCGGTGCGGCGTAAATCGGGAATGGATGATCTGAAGCGCCGTTGGGCCCGCCTCGAACCCTATCTGACCATCGTCGGCCCCGACGACGACCAGCCCCGGCCCGCCGTGCTGCTGTTCCACGGCTGCGGCGGCCTGCGCGATCATCTGCCCCGCTATGCCGAGGCGGCCAAGGCGGCGGGCTGGCGCGCCTTCATCGTCGATTCCTACGGCCCGCGCGGCTGGGGCCGGGCCTTCACCCTGACGGCGGTCTGCACCGGCCTGGCCTTCCGGGGTTATGAGCGGGCCGGCGACGTCCTAGCGGCCATCCAGGGGATTTCGGCGCGGCCCGATGTGGACGCGACTAAGCTGACCCTGGCCGGCTGGAGCCACGGCGGCTGGTCGATCATGGAGATGATGAGCGCTGACCGCGCGCCCAAAACCCTGGGCGTAGCCGATCCCGGCGCGGCCGACCTGTCGGGGGTCCGGGCCGTCTGGCTGGCCTATCCCTATATCGGGCCGTTCGCCTTCAACCGGATGAAGCCGTGGCGGCACTGTCCCAAGGTGCTGGCCGTCACCTGCAAACGCGACCACCTGACCACGGTGCGCAACGCTGAAATGGTCAACGCCATGATCCGCGACTGCGGCGCCGAGGTCGAAAGCTGGGTCGCCCCAGGCACCCACGCCTTCGATGAGCCGACCAGCAACGGCCCGATGCGTCACGACCCGGACCTGACCGAAGAGTCTCTGCGCCGCTTCCGCGCCTTCCTGACCGACGTCGCGCCCCACGTCTGAAAAGAATCCCGGCCGGCGCCTTGACGCGCCGATCATCACGTAACAATTGAAGTTACATGAAAAGGGATTCCCGCCTCTCGAACATCCTCCACGCCCTGCTGCACATGGCCGAGTACGAGGCAAGAACCGGCGCACCCATGACCTCGGACCAGTTGGCCGTCTGCCTGTCGACCAATCCCGTCGTGGTGCGCCGGACCATGGCCGGCCTGCGCGAACAGGGACTGGTGGCTTCGGAAAAGGGGCATGGCGGCGGCTGGCGGCTGGCCCTGCCGCTGGACCAGGTCAGCCTGGGCCAGGTGAACGCCGCCCTGGGCGGTCCCGGCCTGTTTCCCGAAACCCCGCCGGTCGAGGCGGACGGCTGTCTGGTCGAGGCGGCGGTCAACGACGCCCTGGCCGAGACCTACGCCGCCGCCCACGCCCTGCTGCTGGCGCGGCTGAATGAGATCACCCTGGCCGATCTGGCGGCGGACTTCGCGCGCCGGATGGCCGACCACCCCAAAAGGGATTTGCTGAATGCCCGTCTCAACGCCCATCGCCCCAAGTGAGCCCATGCCGCACGACGCCCTGATCATCGGCGGCTCCTACGCCGGCCTCTCCGCCGCCCAGCAACTGGTCAGGGCCCGTCGCCGGGTGCTGGTCATCGATGACGGACGGCCCCGCAACCGTTTCGCCGCCCGCGCCCACGGCGTCCTGGCCAACGACGGCCGACCGGGCGCGGAGATCACGGCGGCGGCGCGGTCGCAGGTCGCGGCCTATCCCACCGCCGCCTTCCGCATGGCCGAGGCGGTCGCGGTCGAGCGGATCGACGGCGGCTTCTCGGTCGCCTTCGCCGACGGCACGCGCACGCGTGGCCGCCGGCTTTTGCTGTCGCATGGGGTCGAGGACGTTCTGCCCGATATTCCAGGCGTCAAGGAACGCTGGGGCCGCACGGCCCTGCACTGTCCCTGGTGCCACGGCTATGAGATCGGCGGCGGCCCCATCGGCGTGCTGGGGCGCGGCGACCATGCGGTCCAGTACGCCGCCACCGTGGCGGAGTGGGGCCAGGTCACCCTGTTTTTGGGGCTGGAGGTCGGCCTGTCGCCGGAGGACGCCCATCTGCTGTACCGGCGCGGCGTGACCATAGAGACCACGCCCATCGCCCAGCTTGAGGGCGAGGCCCCGACGCTGACCGGGGCCCGGCTGACCGACGGTCGCTTCGTGGAGCTGAAGGCCATCTTCGTCGGCGCCAGCGTCCGCGTCGCCAGCCCCTTCGCCGAGCGGCTGGGCTGCGAGATGACCGACACGCCGATGGGCCGGGTGATCAAGGTCGATGCCATGCAGGCGACGTCCCAGCCGGGCGTCTTCGCCGCTGGCGACCTGGCGCGCGCCGCGTCCAACATCACCCTGGCGACCTCGGACGGCATGGTCGCCGCCCACGGCCTGTTCCGCTCATTGGTCGAGGAAGAGACGGCGCGGGCCGCCTGATCGGTGGCAGCCCGCGTAGTCAATTAATCTGGCCGAAGAAGGATCGTTGAACGTGGATGCCGCTCATGATTCGGCGGCTGTCGATTGCGATCCGACCGGCGGAGAACCGATTAGACGGCGCTTCTGGACGTCATACTCATCCTCGGAGATGGCGCCGCTGTCGCGCAGAGCAGCGAACTTTGCGAGTTCGTCAACGGTGGATTCTTGCGACTTCGTTCCGACGTTCAGCCGGTTCATCAGGTTGCGGTTGTGATCCTCGACCATGCCGCCAATCGTAAAAAGATCGACAAGGAGCCAGACGCCTAGAGCCGCAAGCAGGAAGAATCCAATGACTAGAACAGCGGTCAAAATCCCGACGATGCAAAGGCAGAGTTGCCCAACCGCCGAGCCGGTTCGCCCGAGATAAAATCGATGCCCCCCAAAACCGCCCGTGAAGAACCAGAGCAGATAGGCGATCCCCGTAGACTTCTTACTGGACTCAAACGCCATCAGCGCCTGCGTGTCGGCGCTAAGGCCGCCTTGGTTGGACATCGTCCCCTCCCTTATAAGCCATTGTTACCTCTCAACCTCGACGAGTGAAGTCAAGCTAGCAACATGGCAACCGGAAGCTTGAAGCTCAGCCCACCGTCGCCTCGACCGTGATGGTCGCCCGCACCGAATGAGCCATTTCGCAATGGTCGTGGGCCTGATGGTGCAGGGCGTCGAGCTCCTCCTGCGAGGGAACGCGGCCGGCGAAGCTGGTGCAGGCCCGCAGCGTGACCTCGGCGAGATAGCTCTTGCCCTTCTCGTCCTTGCCCATCTTGCCCGAAGCCTCGTCGACATAGGTGTCGACCACCAGGCCGGCGTTGGCCGCGAAGGCCAGGAACCACAGCATGTGGCAGCTGGACAGGGAGGCGATCATCGCCTCTTCCGGATCGACCGCCGTGGGATCGGACATCGGCAAGGGCACGCTGACCGGGGCCGACGACCCCGGCACGATTGCGCCGCCGTCGAAGGTCCAAGAATGGGCGCGGCTGTAGCGCTTGTCGAGGAAGGGCTGATCGCCCCGGCTCCAGGCGATCTTCGCTTCGTACACGCCCATCATGCTCTCCAGAATCCGACGATCTTCTTGACCTCGTCCACCACCGGGTCGGCGACTTCGGCGGCGCGTTCGGCGCCGTCCTTCAGTACGCGGTCGATCTCGGCCGGGTCGTCCATCAGGCGGCGCATTTCGGCCGTGACGGGGGCCAGGGAGGCCACGGCCAGGTCCGCCAGGGCCGGCTTGAAGGCGCCGAAGCCCTGGCCGCCGAACTGTTCGATCACCTGTTCGCGGGTCAGGCCGGCCAGGGCTGCGTAGATGGCGACCAGGTTCTTGGCCTCGGGCCGGTCGTTCAGTTCGTCCAGGGTTTCCGGCAGGGGCTCGGGATCGGTCTTGGCCTTGCGGATCTTGGACGCGATCGTGTCGGCGTCGTCGGTCAGATTGATGCGGCTGTTGTCGGACGGATCCGACTTGGACATTTTGGCCGCCCCGTCGCGCAGGGACATGACGCGCGTCGCCGGTCCCTGGATGATGGGCTCGGGCACGGGGAAATAGCCCTGAACGCCGAAGTCGTTATTGAACTTGGCGGCGATGTCGCGGGTCAGTTCCAGATGCTGTTTCTGGTCCTCGCCGACCGGCACCTCGGTCGCCTTGTACAGCAGGATGTCGGCGGCCTGGAGCACGGGATAGGTGTAGAGGCCGACCGAGGCCCGCTCCTTGTGCTTGCCCGACTTCTCCTTGAACTGGGTCATCCGGTCCAGCCAGCCCAGGCGGGCGACGCAATTGAAGATCCAGGCCAGTTCGGCATGGGCGCGCACGGCGGACTGCGGGAAGATGATCGACTTGGCCGGATCCAGGCCCGAGGCCAGATAGGCGGCGGCGATCTCGCGCGTCTGGGCGGCCAGCTTTTCGGGCTCCTGCCACACGGTGATGGCGTGCAGGTCGGCGACGAAGACGAAGACCGGCGCGCCCTGGTCCTGCAGTTCGACGAACCGCTTCAGGGCGCCGAGATAGTTGCCCAGGTGCAGCGCGCCGGAGGCCTGGATGCCGGACAGGATGCGGCGCGGGCCGGTGTAGAGGGTCGGCGGGGTTTGATCGGTCATGGATTCGGGTCTCGGAAAGTCAGGGTCAGGCGGGACGAAGGGTGCGGCGGTTCAGCCGCGCCATCGCCGGTCGAAGATCGGGCCCGAAAGGATCATGGCTCGCGCTTATCGCCTTGGTGGGGTTCAGTCCAGACCGGACACGGCCGAACCGCCGGGCTCGCGCCGCAACGTCGCCTTCAACTCGGACAGGGTGACGGCGCGGAAGGCCAGCAGACAGGCGCCATAGACGCCGGCCCCCAGGCCGCAGACCGCCAGGACGGCGATCTCCTTGGCCAGCAGCACCTGGCTGAGTAGTTCATAGTTGATCCCGGCCAGCAGCAGCAGGCCGGCCATGACCGCGCTGGCGGCCAGGACGCGGGCGATGCGCGAGATGAAGGCCGGCGACGGCCGCCAGCTGTTCTCGCGGATCAGCACCCCGGCCAGCAGGCCGACATTGATCCAGGCCGACACGCTGGTGGCGATGGCCAGGCCCAGCACCCCGTCCCAGCCCTGGGCGCGGAACCAGAAGAACAGGCCTGAGCCCAGGATCACGGTGATGATCACGGCGGCGACGGCGAAATACATCGGCCGGCGGGTGTCCTCGCGGGCGAAGAAGGGCGGGGTCAGGACCTTGGCCAGGACGAAGGCCGGCACGCCCCAGGCGAACTGGCGCAGCACGTCGGCGGTGCGGGCGGCGTCGGCGCTGGTGAAGGCGCCGCGCGTCACCGTGGCGTCGATGATGAAGAAGGGAATGACGAACAGGGCCACGGCGGCGGGCAGGGTGAAGGCCATGGCCAGGTTGATCCCGTCGTCCAGCGTCTTCTGCCCGCCCTCATGGTCGCCCGAGACGAAGGCCCGCGTCAGGCGCGGCACCAGGGCCAGGCCGATGGCCACCCCGACCAGGCCCAGCGGCAGCTGATACAGGCGGTCGGCGTTGTACAGCACCGAGCGGGCGCCGGCGTCCGAGCCGGCCAGGACCTGGGACACGACGGAGTTGACCTGCATGGCGCCCCCGGCCATGGCGCCGGGCACGGCCAGGGCCAGGGCGCGTTTCACGTTCGGGGTCAGGCGCGGCAGGCCCAGCTTCAGCTTCACGCCCAGACGGCGCACCCCCCACCACAGCAGACCGGCCTGGATCACGCCCGAGACCGTGACGGCGGCGCTGGTGGCCAAAAGCACGGCTTCCGGAGAGACCGTCAGCACGAAGCCGCTGATCAGCGGGGCCAGGGTGCACAGGTTCAGGAACACCGGCACCGCCGCCGACAGGGCGAACCGCCCGCCGGTGTTGAGCACTCCCGACAACAGGGAGGCGATGGTCATACAGGCCAGATAGGGCATGGCCAGCTGGGTGGCGATCACCGCGACCCGCATCACCTCGGCGTCGTCCTTCCAGGCCGACAGCAGCAGGGGCACGATCCAGGGCATGGCGACCTGCAACAGGATGCAGAAGGCCGCGACCACGGCGAACATGAAGGACATGGCCTCCGACGCCGTCACCGCCGCCGCCGCGTCGCCCTCGCGCGTCTTGACCCCGCCATAGACCGGCACGAAGGCCTGGGCGAAGGCGCCCTCGGCGAACAGGCGGCGGAACATGTTGGGCAGCATCAGGGCCGTGGACCAGACGTCCATCAGCGCCCCCTGGCCGAAGTTGGCCGACAGGGCCAGGTCGCGGCCGAAACCGAGCAGGCGGCTGCCCAGGGTCAGGGTCGACTGAACCAGGGTGTTGCGGGCGAGGCTCATGCTGAATCCGGAATGATATCTCCCGCTCATCCCCGCGAAAGCGGGGACCCAGTGCTTTCGCAGCGCAAGCCTGTCCGGGACCGACGACGTCGATGCTGGAAAGACCGGATCGCCCAAAGATCTGGGTCCCCGCTTTCGCGGGGATGAGCGGATGTCTTGTCTCGCTTAGCGCGCTTCCGTCGGCGGCGATACGGGCTTGGCGCGGGTCCGGCGCCCCAGGTCCGAGACGTCGCGGGCGCTGGCGCGGGCCGAGGCGACCTTGCGACCCTCGGGGGCCGGGGCGCGGCTGTCCAGCACGGCTTCCAGCGCGGCGCGAAGCTCGGCGATCCGCTGTTCGGAGGTGATCTTGCGGCCCTTGCCGTCCACTACATAGAAGCTGTCCACCGCCCGTTCGCCATAGCTGGCGACATGGGCCGAGCGGATGTTCAGGCCCTCGTCGTTGAAGACCCGCGACAGGGCCGCCAGCAGGCCCGGCCGGTCGGCGCCCGAGACCTCGACCAGGGTGGCGGTCTCGCTGGCGTGGTGATCGACCATGACCACGGGCCGGACCTCGAAGGCGGCTTTTCGGGCGTTGCCGGCGGGGGCGGGGGCCTTGCCGATACGGCCTTCGCCGCGCGCGGCCTTTTCCAGCGCCTCGGTCAGGGCCTTGAGCCGGCGCGGTTCAGCCTGGCCATAGGGCAGGCCCGCCCCGTCCTGAACCCGGAACACGTCCAGCACCAAGCCTTCGGTCGTCGTCGCCACCCGGGCGTCGCTGACGTCGGCGCCCAGGGCGGCCATGGTCTGGGCCAGGTCGGCGAACAGGCCGGGCCGGTCGAGGGCGGCGATGGAGATTTCGGTGGCCTGGACCGGCAGGCCCTCGACCGGGGTCAAGGGCGCGGCCTCGGCGGCGGCGCCGGTCTGGCGCGCCCGCTGGACCAGGGCCGGATGGGCCGCCAGCGGATCCGCGCGCGCCACGTCCTCGCCCCGGAACAGGGCCGCGACCTGATCATACAGGGTGCGCATCAGCTGACCCTTCCAGCCGTTCCACACCCCCGGCCCCACGGCGCGGATATCGGCGACGGTCAGGACCAGCAGCATGCGTAAGCGTTCCGGATCGCCGACCAGTTCGGCGAAGGCGCGGATGGTGGCCGGATCGGACAGGTCGCGCTTCTGGGCGTAGTCGGACAGGGCCAGGTGGCTGCGCACCAGCCAGACCACCAGTTCGATGCGGCGCGGATCGACGCCCAGCCGTTCGCAGGCCCGGCGCGCGGCGATGGCGCCATCCTCCAACTGCCCCCGCTCGCCCCCCTTGCCGACGTCGTGCAGCAGCATGCCCAGCATCAGGGCTTCCATGTCCGAGATCAGGTGCACGATCTCCGACGCCATCGGGTGGTCGGTCTTCAGCTTGCCCCGGGCGATGTCGTTGATGAAGCCGATGGCCTGGAGCGTGTGCTCGTCCACCGTATAGGCGTGGTACATGTTGAACTGGGTCTGGCCGACGATCCGCCCCCATTCGGGCAGGAACCGCCCCAACAGGCCCGTCTCGTTCATGAGGGTCAGGGTGCGATACGGCCTCTGGCCATGAGCGAGCACGCTGAGGAAGGCCCGCGTCGCCTCCGGGTCACGCCGCAGCCGGGGCGTCACCAGCGACAGGGACCGGGTCACGGCCGAGAAGGCGTCGGGGTGCAGGTCCAGATCGTGCCGGTCGGCATAGACGAACAGGCTTAGCAGCTTGACCGGATCGCGCTCGAACACCGATGCGTCCTCGACCGACAGCCGGCCCTGATCGACCCAGAAGCCTGCGATCTCCAGCTTGCGGCGGTTGGTCCGGAACGGGATCATCAGGCGCGACAGGCCCTGGGCCGTCTTCTGGTGCCGGGCCTCCAGCTTGGCCGACATGGCCCGCGTCAGGGCGCCGACGTCGCGCGCGATCAGGAAATAGCGGCGCATGAACCGCTCCACCGCCGGTTCGTCGCCGCGCCCCTGCCAGCCCATCCGCCGCGCGACCTCGGGCTGCATGTCGAAGGTCAGCTTCTCCTCCGCCCGTCCGGCGACCAGGTGCAGATGGATCCGCACCCGCCACAGGAAGTCGAAGGCGTCGTCGGAGGCGCGTCGCTCGCGCGGGGTGAACAGTTCGTCCATCACCGTCGCGCCCAGCCGGCTGTCGGGCGCCAGGGATCGGGCGATCCAGTACAGGGTGTTGAGGTCGCGCAAACCGCCCTTGCCGTCCTTGACGTTGGGCTCGACCTTGTAGCGGGTCACGCCCGCCTTCTGGTGGCGGGCGGCGCGTTCCTCCAGCTTGGCGGCGATGAAGGCGCGGGGGTCGGCCTTGGCCACCATGTCGCGGAACCGGCCGATCATCAGGTCCGACAGCCGCTCGTCGCCGGCCAGATGCCGGGCCTCCAGCAGGGTGGTCCGCACCGTCATGTCGGTGCGCCCCAGGGTCAGGCATTCCTCGACCGATCGCACGGCCGGCCCGACCTTTATGCCTAGGTCCCACAGCACATAGAGGACGAACTCGACCACGGCCCCGCCGCGCGGGGTGGCTTTGGCGGGCCGCAGGAACAGCAGGTCCAGATCGGAAAAGGGCGCCAGAACGCCCCGGCCATAGCCCCCGACCGCCACCAGGGACAGGCGTTCGCTCTCGACGGCCGAGACGGGGAACAGCACCTGGGTCGCGACCCGCCACAGGGCGGCCAGCATGTCGTCGGCGGCCGTGGCGTACAGGCGGGCGACCTCGCGCCCCTTCATGCCCCCGTCCAGCTTGCGCTCGGCGCGGGCGCGGGCGGCGTCGAAACTGTCGCGCAAAACGGACGCGACCGCCGCGCGCGGATCTCCCGCGCGGGCGGCCTCGTCAAGGCGGTCATCCAGACTGGGCGAAACGGTCATGTCAGCCTTCTATAGGCCACATCCCCCTTCGCGTCCGTGAACGACGGTAATTACTCCGGACGAACGCGCTTCTTGCGGAACGACGGGTTCAGGGTCTGCTTGCGCAGGCGGATGGACTTCGGCGTCACCTCGACCAGCTCATCGTCGTCGATATAGGCGATGGCCTGTTCCAGCGACATCTGGCGCGGCGGGGTCAGGCGCACGGCCTCGTCCTTGCCGGAGGCGCGGACGTTGGTCAGTTGCTTGCCCTTGATCGGGTTGACGTCCAGGTCGTCCCAGCGCGCGTTCTCGCCGATGATCATGCCCTGATAGGTCTTCTCGCCGGCGCCGACGAACATGACGCCGCGATCTTCCAGGTTCCACAAGGCGAAGGCCGCCGTGTCGCCGTCCGAGTTCGAGATCAGCACGCCCTTCAGACGGCCGGCGATCGCGCCCTTGTAGTCTTCGTAGTGGCTGAAGACCCGGTTCAGCACGCCCGAACCGCGCGTGTCGGTCAGGAACTCGCCCTGATAGCCGATCAGCGAGCGCGACGGGCATTTCAGGCTGATGCGGGTCTTGCCGGCGCCGGACGGACCCATGTCGGTCATTTCGGCCTTACGGGCCGACAGCTTTTCGATGACGATGCCCGAGAACTCGTCGTCCACGTCGATCATGACGTCTTCGATGGGCTCCATCTTCTCGCCGTTGGGGCCTTCCTGGAAGACCACGCGCGGACGCGAGATCGAGACCTCGAAGCCTTCGCGACGCATGTTTTCGATCAGAACGCCCAGCTGCAGTTCGCCACGGCCGGCCACTTCATAGGCGTCGCCGCCTTCAGTGGTTGTGACGCGGATGGCGACGTTGGCCTCGGCTTCCTTCAACAGACGGTCACGGATGACGCGCGACTGAACCTTGTCGCCTTCGCGGCCGGCCAGGGGGCTGTCATTGACCGAGACGGTCATGGAGATGGTCGGCGGATCGATGGGTTGAGCGGGAAGCGCGTCGACGACTTCGATGGCGCACAGGGTGTCGGCCACGGTGGCCTTGGACATGCCGGCGATGGCGACGATGTCGCCTGCTTCCGAACCCTCGTCCAGGGCTGTCCGCTTCAGACCGCGGAAGGCCAGGACCTTGGTGATGCGGCCGCGCTCGATTTCCTTGCCTTCGCGGTCCAGGGCGTGGATCGCCATGCCGGGGACGGCCTTGCCGCTCTCGATGCGGCCGGTCAGGATCCGGCCCAGGAAGGGGTCGGACTCGATCAGCACGTTCAGCATCTGGAACGGCTTGTCTTTGTTTTCCTGAACCTTCGGCGGCGGGACGTGATCAACGATCAGGTCGAACAGCGGGGCCAGGTTGTCGTTGGGCTGGTTCAGATCCATCGTCGCCCAGCCGTTGCGGCCCGAGGCGTAGATGTGGGGGAAGTCCAGCTGCTCGTCCGTCGCGCCGATGGCGGCGAACAGGTCGAAGGTTTCGTTGTGGACGCGGTCCGGATCGGCGTGGGCGCGGTCAACCTTGTTGATGCACAGGATCGGACGCAGGCCCATCTTCAGGGCCTTGGTCAGGACGAACTTGGTCTGGGGCATGACGCCCTCTTCGGCGTCCACCAGGATGACGCAGCCGTCCACCATGCCGAGGATGCGCTCGACTTCGCCGCCGAAGTCGGCGTGGCCGGGGGTGTCGATGATGTTGATGCGGGTTTCACCGGCCTTGCCGTTCCAAAGCACCGAGGTGCACTTGGCCAGGATGGTGATGCCGCGTTCCTTCTCCTGGTCGTTGGAGTCCATGGCGCGCTCGGTGGTCGCCTCATTGGCTCGGAAGACGCCGGACTGGGCGAGCAGTTGGTCCACCAGGGTGGTCTTGCCATGGTCGACGTGGGCGATGATGGCGACGTTGCGCAGGTTCATTTGATAATCGCGAAAAGGCGCGGCCGGGATGCAGGCGGCCGCTGGTCATGAAAAGGCATGCAGGGAGCGCGCGCCTCATACAAGCATGTGGACGGAAAGACCAGAGCAGGCGTTCAGACGCCCCGGATCAAGCGCGCCTTAAGCGTCCTGGAGGTCACGCATCATATAGCGGGCGTCGGCGCCGTAGCTGGCCAGCTTCGCCGCTATGCCGGGGGTTTCGCGTTCCGCAAAGCCGTGGCGGGACCAGAAATCCACCGCGTCGTTGACCGCGACCAGGGCGACGGCGGGCCAGCCGTCCTCGGCCGCCTGATCGGCCAGTCGCTCGACGACGGCGCGCGTGGCTCCGCCGCCCCGCGTCTGGGGGTGCAGGGCCAGGTCGTGAAGATAGATCAGGGCGGGCTCGGCCGGCAGGCCCTCGATCACCGTGTTCAACGGCGGCGCGCTGTCGGCGCGCCACGGATAGGCGATCAGATAGCCCTTGGCCGGGGCGTCGCCGTCCGCCAGCACGAAACAGCCGCGCGGATACAGGGCCAGCCGGTTCTGGAAACAGGCCCGGTCCTCGAAATGATCGGGAAACGACAGGCGGGCCACCTCGACCACGGCCTCGATGTCGGCCGGCCGCATGGGCCGCCAGTCTAGCTGGGGCAGCGCGCGTTCAGCTCCGCCTTCTGGAAGCGCCATCGGATGATCCTTTCCTGACCGTCCAGCACGCCTTCGATCCGGGCGTTCAGGACATCGCCGTCCCGTTCATAGACGACGCGTTTGGGAAAGTCGTCGTCGGACGCCTGTTCGAAAACCACGCGGCTCGGGCCCGAGGCGACGACTGGAAACACGGCCGGCGGTTGGCCTTCCGGCTGGGCGAAATAGGCCAGCGGGGCGGCCGGGGTCGGATCGACCGGGGCGATGCGCGACAGCTCCCACCCCGCCCGGCCGCTGCGAACGGTCAGGGCGGCGCCCAGCATCAGGTTCAGGCGCGGGTCGGTCCAGGTCTCGGACACTTCGCGGCCCGGTTCGCAGGACAGCCAGTAGCCGGCCATCCAGCCCAGGTCGGGGCGCAGGTCGGTGGCGGGGGCCGCCTGAAGGGCGGCGGCGAGAAGCAGCGGGGTCAGCATGGTCGGTTTCCCTCTCCGGTCGATAGCGACAGGCTAGGCGGGATGCGGTCCCGATGGCTTGTAGGTTTGCGACGCGATGGCCCGGGCCAGGGCCTGCTGCTCCCGCGCCCAGTCGGTGGCCGTGCAGCCCAGGAAGCGGCGGAAGTCGCGCGCCATCTGCGGCTGGTCGAAATAGCCGGCCTCCAGCCCCGCCTCTAGCCAGCCCTCGGTCTCGCCGTCCGGCTGGGCCGCGTGGTCGAACACCCGGCGAAAGCGGAAAATCGAACGCAGCAGGCGGGGCGAGATCCCGACCCGGTCGGCGAAGCGCCGCTGAAGCGCGCGTTGCTCGCCAGGCGACCGAGGCGGCGCAGGGCGCTCGGCGGCGGCCTCATCGATCTCGGCGCGAACCATCGGGTCGATCATCCAGTCCGCGTGCTGCTTCTGGTGGGTCAGCCAGGCGGCGAAGGCCTCCGCCTGACCCGCCGGATCGCCCGGCGGCGGATCGAACCCGGCTAGACGTTCGACCATGTTCAGTCGTCGGTCGGTCGCCTCGTTCAACGGCCGACCCAGAAAATCCCGCGCCCCGTCGGGTTCGAAGCGGACGGAGACCAGTTCGGTCGGCCCGGTCGGCTTCATGGCCAGGGGCCGGGTCATCTGGCCGGCGAACAGGGCCGACGGCTGTAGGCGGAATGCGCCGTCCTCGCCTTGCTCGGCATAGGGGGCGCCGATGTCGAACACCAGTTCGGGGCAGCCGTCGGGGGCGATGCGCTGGATCGTCGGCGTCGGATCGGGGGCGGCGTAGGTCCAGATGACGCGGACGAAGGGCCGCAGCGCCGGCGGCGGCGCGAACTCCTGATACCGCTCCTCCCCCGAGGCCACCTCAGTTGACCTTGGACGGGTCCGGCGGCGGGGCGGGCAGGGCGGCGACGGGCACGCCGTCCTCCTTCAGCTTCTTCACCTCGGCGGGCGTGGCCTCGCCATAGATCTCGCGCTTCTCGGACTTGCCTTCGTGGATGTCGCGGGCCTCGCGGGCGAAACTGTCGCCGACATAGTCGAAATTGGCCTCGACATGGGCGCGGACCTGCTGTGCCGCCGCCATCATGACGGTCTGCATCTTCTCAGCGATGTCGGACCCCGGCTCCGACTTGCGCGCCCCGCTGACGGCCGGAGCCATCACGGCCTTTTCGACCGAGCGGGAGCCGCAGAAGGGACATTCCACAAGGCCGCGCGCCGCCTGGTCGTCATAGTCGGACGACGAGCCGAACCAGGCTTCAAAGCCGTGGGTCTGGTCGCATTTCAGAGCGTAGCGGATCATTGTGCGGGCTGGAAGTCGCGGTCATGGGTCAGGGCGGGCACCGCGGCGCGGGCCTTGGCCACCGTCTCCATGTCCAGCTTTGCCGTTAGGATGCAAGGGTCGTCGTGATCCGCCTTGGCCAGGATCTCGCCCCAGGGCCCGACCACGGTCGAACGGCCCCAGGTGCGGCGACCGTCCTCGTGCAGCCCGCCCTGGGCCGGGGCCAGGACGAAGGCGCCGGTCTCGATGGCGCGGGCGCGCAACAGGGTCTCCCAATGGGCCTCGCCCGTCGGGGCCGTAAAGGCGGCGGGCACGGCGATCATCGACGCCCCGGCCTTGGCCAGCTGGCGGTGCAGGTGGGGGAAACGGATGTCGTAGCAGATGGTCAGGCCCAGCCGGCCCCAGGGGGTGTCGGCCACCGCCGCCCCGTCGCCGGGCCGCACCGTCGCGCTTTCGCGGTATTTGTCGCCGTTCGGCAGATCGACGTCGAAGACGTGCAGCTTGTCGTAGCGGGCCACGATCCCGCCGGACGCATCGACCAGCAGCGACCGGTTGGCCGCCCGCGCATCGCCGGCATGGCCCGACTTGACGATGGCCGAGCCGATCAGCAGCCAGACCCCCAGTTCCGCCGCCAGCCGTCGCAGGCCCAGGACGGCGACATCGGCCGTCTCTTCGGTGATCACGGCGTCACGTCGGTCGCGGCGCTGTTCTAGGACATTGGTCCCTTCGGGCGTCAGAATGAATTTCGCCCCTCCGGCCGCCGCCTCTCGGATCAGGGG
Source organism: Brevundimonas sp. SL130 (assembly GCF_026625805.1). Classification (NCBI taxonomy): domain Bacteria; kingdom Pseudomonadati; phylum Pseudomonadota; class Alphaproteobacteria; order Caulobacterales; family Caulobacteraceae; genus Brevundimonas; species Brevundimonas sp. SL130. The sequence continues at coordinate 404,858 of NZ_CP113064.1, read as the reverse complement.
CTCGACATGCGCCAGCGCCGCCTGCGCCGTCGCCGGCGTGCGGGTCTGGATCAGGGCGACGTCGAGCCCGCCGCTCATCAGGTCAGGCCGCCAGCAGCGGGTCGAGCTTGCCGTCCCGGTCAAGCGCGTGGATGTCGTCCGAGCCGCCGACGTGGGCGCCGTCGATGAAGATCTGCGGGAAGGTCATGCGGCCGCCGGACTTTTCGACCATCTCAGCCTTCTTGGCTGGGTCGTTGGAGGCGACGATCTCGGTATAGTCGGCGCCCTTCTTCTTCAGCAGGGCCATGGCGCTGTAGCAGTAGGGGCAGCCGGGCTTGGTGTAGATGACGACTTCGGCCAAATCAGAACTCCAGATAGAAGGTCTCCCTCAAGCAGCGAGCCGCCGCGCGGGGAGCGATAGGGCCTACATAGTCAGTTCACGGGCGTTTCGCACCCGTGCGATGACGGCCAGATCGACGCCCCGCGCGCCGGCCGCGATCAGGGCGCGGGCGCAGGCCTCGCCGGTCGCGCCTGTGGTCAACACGTCGTCGATCAGAAGGATGCGCCGTCCCTTGATCCGCCGACGCCCGGCCTCGGTGATGGCGAAGGCTTTTTTCACGTTCAGCCGCCGCCCACGCCGGCTCTTGCCGCCCTGGCTGTCGGTGTGGCTGGTGCGGACCAGGGCGTCGGGCAGATAGTCCAGCCGGGCCTGGCGGGCCAGGGGGCGGGCGATCTCGGCGGCCTGGTTGAACCGTCGTGACAGCAGGCGGAACGGGTGCAGGGGCACGGGAACCACGGCGTCGGCCTCCTGGACCAGATCGGCCGCGGCCCGGCCGATCCAGCGCGCGAACAGGGGGGCGAACTGCTGCTGGTCGCCGTGTTTGAACCGCAGGATCAGGCCGCGCGAATGGTCGTCATACAGGCAGGCGGCCCGCGCGCGCTGGAACAGATAGGGCTGGGCGATACAGGCGGCGCAGCGGGTCTCGGCGAAGGCCCCGCCGTCGAATTCGAAGGCCGCGCCGCAGCCGTCGCAGACCGGCGCCTCGAGGAATTTGATCCGGCTCCAGGCGTCGGGGGTCAGGCCCGCGGCGGCCGTCGCCTCGCGGCTGTCATGGGCCAGGGGCGGCAGGATCAGATCGGCCAGACCACGCCCCATATGGCGCATCTGACGCCCCGCCCCTTCCCAGGCGCGCCGCCAACCCCCATCCTGCACATCCATGACCGCCTCCCCCGAAGTCCCGCCCCGCATTTTTGACGCCCGCCGGCGAGAAGCCCGCCTGGCCCGCGCCGCTGATCGACTGGGCCAGGCCGACTTTCTGCACGTCCGGGCGGCCGAGAATGCGGCGGGCAGCCTGGAGGCCATCCTGCGCGAGTTTCCGGTCGCGGTCGACCTTTCGGCCCACTCCGGCCCCTTCGCCCAGGCCTTGGCGGCCAGCGACGCGGTCGGGCGGGTGGGTGCGCTCTCTGCACCGACCGGCCGCGCCGAGCGCGCCGCGCCGGGCGCCGCCGCCCTGCCGCTGGCGGACGGATCGACCGATCTGATCGTCTCCCTGCTCAGCCTGCACTGGGCCAACGACCTGCCCGGCGCCCTGGCCCAGATCCGGCGTGCGCTGAAGCCGGACGGCCTGTTCATCGGCACCCTGTTCGGGGCGGGCACACTGAAAGAGTTGCGCTCCGTCCTGACCGAGGCGGAACTGGCCGAGCGCGGCGGCGCCCAGGCGCGGGTCTCGCCCTTTGCCGACGGCTATGACGGGGCGGCCCTGTTGCAGCGCGCCGGCTTCGCCCTGCCGGTGTCCGACGTGGACCGGTTCACCGTCCGCTATCCCGACCTGTTCGCCCTGGTCCGCGACCTGCGCGCGATGGGCGAGACCAATGTGCTGCACGGCCCCATCCGACCTTTGAGCCGGGCCGTGATCGCCCGCGCCGCGCGCCTTTACGCTGAACGTCACGCCGACGCCGACGGCCGCATCCCCGCCACCTTCGAGATCATCCATCTGGCCGGCTGGAAGCCGCACGAAAGCCAGCAGAAGCCCATGGCGCGGGGCTCGGCCAAGGTCCGGTTGGCGGACGCCCTGGGCGTGAAGGAGATGACGGGCGACGAGATCGACTGAGGCCGATCAGGCCTTCAAGGCGTCGGAAATCTTCTGCATCGTCCGGCTGTAGCTGCCCTCGTTCGATCCGCCGATGGCGGCCAGGCCGCTGATGATGACCAGAACGATCAGGGCGCAGATCAGGCCGTATTCGATGGCGGTGGCGCCGTCGTCGTCGGCCAGGAAACGAGCGATGAAATTCATGGCCGGCCTCCCTGGTCGGCGGTGATCAGAGCAGGTCGCGCAACCAGGCGACCAGGGGTTCGTCGGCCGGCGGCATCGGATAGTCCGACAGCCGTTCCGGCTTCACCCAGGCCAGGCCGTCGTGCTCACGCGCGGTGACCACGCCGTCCCAGCGTCGGCACAGATACAATGGCATCAACAGGTGAAAGGAATCGTAAGCGTGGCTGGCGAAGACGAAGGGCGCCAGGCAACTCTCGCTGACCTCTATGCCCAGTTCCTCGCGCAGTTCGCGGATCAGGGCCGCTTCCGGCCGCTCGCCCGGCTCGACCTTGCCGCCCGGAAACTCCCACAGGCCGGCCAACTTCTTGCCCTCAGGCCGTTTGGCGATCAGCACCCGCCCGTCCACATCGATCAGGGCGACGGCGACGACGAGGACGGTGGGGATGGCTTCAGTCATTCGTCGAACAGCTTTCGTAGGTCGTAACCCGCATAGACGACGTCCAGCACCAAGAGGCCGTCGTCGCGGATCTGGTAGAGAAGATGAAGGCGGCGCGCCGCCAGCCCCATGCGCAGTGTTGGATCGCCGCCGACGGCAGGACAACTTTCTGGATATTCGCCGATACGATCAAGCAGCTGACCTAAGGCGCCGCGCAGCCTGCGAGCCCCCGTAGGGCTTTCCTGGGCGATCGAAGCCATCAAATCGGCGAGTTGAGCCTGCGCCCTTGCCGAAAGTCGGACGTCAACGCCCACGTTCGGCTTCGACTCCGTCAATCAATCGATCAAGATCGGCCAACACTTCTGTGGCGGCTCGCGCGGGCGCCGCCTCGGCGTCCTCAAGGGATCGTGCGACCCAGGCCATGGCCTCCGCCGAAGGCGAGGGGCCGCGCAGGTCGTCGATCAGTTGCTGGCTGACCATCGGCCCGTCCATGCGAGCATAGGGATCGAATAGCTTCGGCTTCGCGCTCATGCCCTCACCTTACCACGAAATCAGCTGCGATAATCGCCGTTGATCTCGATATAGCCCTTGGTCAGGTCGCAGGTCCAAACCGTGGCCGAGGCGCGGCCCGCGCCGACATCGACGGTGATGTCGATCTCGGGGTTCTTCATATAGGCGGTCATCTTGGCCTCGTCGTAGGTCGGGGACGGGGCGCCGTCGATGGCGGCCTGGTGCGGACCGAATTTGATCGCCAGACGGTCGCGGTCCACCGGCTCCTCGGTCTTGCCCACGGCCATGACGACCCGGCCCCAGTTGGCGTCCTGGCCGGCGATGGCGGTCTTGACCAGGGGGCTGTCGGCGATGGACTTGGCCAGCTTGCGGGCCGAGGCGGGGCTGGCGGCGCCGTCCACCGTCACCTTGACGAACTTGGTCGCGCCTTCGCCGTCGCGCACCAGCTGGTGCGCCAGATCCAGCATCACCTTGTCCAGGGCGGCCGAGAAACTCTTCAAGCGCCGGTCGCCGACCCGGCCGATCCGCGGCGCGCCCGAGGCGCCGGTGGCGAACAACAGGGCCGTGTCATTGGTCGAGGTGTCGCCGTCCACCGTCACGCTGTTGAAGGTGGTACGGACGTGCAGCCCCAGAAGCGCTTGAAGCACGTTCGGATGGATGTCGGCGTCGGTGACGATGAAGGCCAGCATCGTCGCCATGTCCGGCGCGATCATGCCCGATCCCTTGGCGATCCCGGCGATCCGGACCTTGTAGCCCTCGATCTCGGCCTCGGCGTAGGAGCCCTTGGGGAAGGTGTCGGTGGTCATGATGCCGCGCCCGGCCCGCGCCCACTGTTCGGACGGGTGGATGTCGGCGTCCAGCCCCGCCTCGATCTCGGGCAGTTTGGACACGATCTTCTTTTCGTCCAGCACCACGCCGATAACGCCGGTCGAGGCCAGCATGACGTCGCGCTGGCGGCAGCCGAACCGTTTGGCGACCTCCGAGGCGGCGCGCCGGGCGGCGTCGGCGCCGGCCTTGCCGGTGAAGGCGTTGGCGCAGCCGGCGTTGACCACCAGGGCCCGCACGTCCTTGCCGCCTTCGGCCCCGCCCAGCGCCTTCTTGCACCAGTCGACCGGGGCCGAGCCGATCTTGTGACGGGTGAACACCCCGGCGCAGCTGGTCTCGCGCGCGAATCGGAACACCACCAGATCGTCGCGTTCATGCTTGTAGAAGCCGGCGCGGGCGGTGGCGATCTCGACCCCGCCGATGGGGGGAATGGTCGGGAAGGGCACGGCCAGGGGCGATATGGCCAGGCCTGGCTTGCCGGCGGCCGGGGCAGGCGCGGCGGCGGGTTCGGCCGGGCGGGTGGCGCGCTTCAGGGCCGTGGCGAAGGGGTCGAGCGCCTTTTCGAACGCCTGTTCGATCTTCTGGCCGGTGGTCGAGGGGGTCTTGGTCATGTCAGGCGGCCGGAGCAGGAACTGGAACGGAGGGCGGGGAAGGGGTGGCGGGTGAAAGGGGTTGGGCCGAAGCCGGTTCCTGATCCTGTCCGGCGCTCTCGCCCGACAGCAGGACATCGACCTTGGCCTTGCCGCGCAACTGCTCCAGCAACTGCCGCACGCCTTCATAGGTCAGATAGCGGACGATCTGCGGCCGCGCCTGTTCCAGGGTCGGCGGGCTTTCCTTGCGCCGGTCCTCGACCCGCAGCACGGCCCAGCCGCCTTCGGTTTGGAACGGGCCGACCGTCGAACCGGCCGGTCGGTCGCGCAGGGCCCCGGCATAGGCCTGGGGCATGACGTCCAGGGTCGAATAGCCCAGATCCCCGCCGGAAAACCGTGTGGCCTCGTCCACGGACCGCTCCATGGCCACGGCCTCGAAACTGGCGCCCTGGGCCAGAATGCCGATGACGGCGTCGGCCTCGGGCTTGGTCCGCGACAATATCAGCCGGACGCGGATCTCCTCCGACGTCTTCGCCAGGCGCAGCTGCTCATTGTACAGGGTCTGTACCGCCTCGTCAGAAATGGCGCCGTTGACGACGCTCTCGACCAGCATGTCGCCCAGAATTCTTTCGCGTGTGGCTTCCAGGCGGCGTTGCGCCAGAGGTGAGCTGTCCAGCCGACGGCGTTCCGCCTCGCGCGCCAGCAGTTTCTGATCGATCACCTCGTCCAGAACCCGGCGGAATAGATCCGAGGTCACGTCCAGCGGTTCGCCCTCGCCAACCAGGCCTTGGGCCACGGCCTCGCGTTTCACGTCCGAGGCCCAGACGGTCTCGTCCAGGACCTTGGCCACCGCGCGGTCCCCGGGTTCCGGCGCCTGATCTCCGCCGCCGCCCCGCGAACAGGCGGACACCGTCAGCACTGCGGCCAGAACCACGATCGAAAACAGGCCTGAAACTCGCGGAAATGGGGTCAAGAGAGGGCTCCGTCGAAGGCGGCCGAAAGCCCCTCGCGTTGACAGGGGTTAGGCCGGTGCTTAAGTCCCGCCTGCGCCCAAGTCGAGGGGTTTTGATCGTCTGCGCGGCCCTTCGCGCGCGCCAGTTCCGGCGCATCGGGGCCGCCATCGGTTCGGGCCCCTCTCGCGGCGTCCGTACCGCCGCCCTTCTCGGGATTTCCAGAGCCGCTCAGCTCGCAGACGCTCGACCGCTTACCGGATCCAATATGCTCGGCTTCGCCAAGAAACTTTTCGGCTCTTCCAACGACCGCAAGGTCAAGGCTTTCCAGGACCACGCCCAGCGCATCAATGCGCTGGAGCCCAAGTTCGCCGCCCTGTCGGACGACGAGCTGCGGATGATGACCGACGCCTTCCGGGATCGTCTGGCCAATGGCGAGACCCTGGACAAGATCCTGCCCGAGGCCTTCGCCGTCGTGCGCGAGGCGTCCAAGCGGGTGCTGGGCCAGCGTCAGTATGATGTTCAGCTGGCCGGCGGCATGATCCTGCACGAAGGCGGCATCGCCGAGATGCGGACCGGCGAGGGCAAGACCCTGGTCGCCGTGGCCCCCGTCTATCTGAACGCCCTGCCCGGCAAGGGCGTGCACGTCATCACCGTCAACGACTATCTGGCCCGCCGCGACGCCGAGACCATGGGCAAGGTCTATCGTTTCCTGGGTCTGGAGGTCGGGGTCATCGTCAACGGCCTGTCCCAGGGCCAGCGTCAGGCCGCCTACGCCGCCGACGTGACTTACGGCACCAACAATGAGTTCGGCTTCGACTATCTGCGCGACAACCTGGTCTATGACCGGCGCGAGATGGTGCAGCGTCCGCACAATTTCGCCATCGTCGATGAAGTCGACTCCATCCTGATCGACGAGGCGCGCACCCCCCTGATCATCTCGGGCCCGACCGAGGACCGGTCGGACCTCTACAAGATCCTGGACGGCCTGATCAAAGAGCTGATCAAGGACAAGGACGCCTACGAGCTCGACGAGAAGCAGAAACAGGTCCTGCTGACCGAGCTGGGCTCGGAACGGATGGAAGAAGCGCTGGAAAGCGGCGGGCATTTCGCCGCCGACACCACCGGCCTGTACGACGCCGCCAACATCAGCCTGGTCCACCACGCCAACCAGGCCCTGCGCGCCAACACCCTGTATCAGCGCGACAAGGACTATATCATCAAGGGCGGCGAGATCGTCCTGATCGACGAATTCACCGGCCGTATGATGACCGGCCGCCGCCTGTCCGAAGGCCTGCACCAGGCCATCGAGGCCAAGGAAGACGTCAAGATCCAGCCCGAGAACCAGACCCTGGCCTCGGTGACGATCCAGAACTATTTCCGCCTGTACGAGAAGCTGTCGGGCATGACCGGCACGGCCGCGACCGAGGCCCAGGAGTTCGGCGACATCTACAAGATGGACGTGCTGGAGGTGCCGACCAACCGGCCGATCCAGCGCAAGGACTATGACGACGAGGTCTATCGGACCCACGCCGAAAAGAACCAGGCCATCGCCAAACAGATCGCCGAATGCCACCTGGCGGGCCAGCCCATCCTGGTCGGCACCGTCTCGATCGAGCGTTCGGAACAGCTGTCGGACCTGCTCAACAAGTACGAATACAAGGTCGAGGTCTCGCGCAAGCTGAAGCCGCAGTACGAAGGCAAGGCCAAGGAAGCCGAGAAGATCGGCGACGCCGCCTATGACATCACCTACGAAACCAAGCTGCGCGGCATCCCGCACAGCGTCCTGAACGCGCGCCAGCACGAGCAGGAGGCCTATATCGTCGCCGACGCCGGTCTGCCGGGCGTGGTGACCATCGCCACCAACATGGCCGGCCGCGGCACCGACATTCAGCTCGGGGGCAACCTCGAGATGAAGATGCAGAAGTGGCTGTTGGAACAGCGCAACATGGCCGTCGAGGTCACCCACGAGATGGAGCAGGCGCAGGAGATCCAGTACAAGGCCGACATCGCCGTTCAGAAGAAGATCGCGCTGGACGCCGGCGGCCTGTTCGTCCTGGGCACCGAACGCCATGAGAGCCGCCGGATCGATAACCAGCTGCGCGGCCGCACCGGCCGCCAGGGCGACCCCGGCACCTCGAAATTCTACCTGTCCTGCGAGGACGACCTGCTGCGCATCTTCGCCGGCGACCGTCTGGACTCGATCATGAAGACCTTTGGCGTGGCCGAGGGCGAGGCCATCACCCACCCCTGGCTGAACCGCGCCATCGAAACCGCCCAGAAGCGGGTCGAGACCCGCAACTACGACATCCGCAAGAACCTGCTGAAGTACGACGACGTCGTGAACGACCAGCGCAAGGCCGTGTTCGAGCAGCGCCAGGAGTTCATGGACTCCGAGGACCTGTCGGAACTGGTCGGCGACTTCCGCCGCGACGTGGTGTCCGACCTGGTCGAACGCTACATGCCGCCCAAGGCCTATGCTGAACAGTGGGACATCGACGGCCTGGACGAGAAGGTCCGCACCACCCTGGGCCTGGAGCTGCCGCTGCACGACTGGGCCGCCGAGGAAGGCGTGTCCAACGAAGAGATCGAAGAGCGCCTGCTGGCCGCCGCCGACGCCCGCGCCGCCGAACGCCTGGAACAGATCGGCGCCGCCCAGACCCGCGGTCTCGAGAAGCAGTTCATGCTTCAGATGATCGACATGCAATGGCGCGAACACCTGGTCCATCTGGACCATCTGCGCGGCGTCATCGGCCTGCGCGGCTATGGCCAGCGCGATCCGCTGAACGAGTACAAGACCGAGGCCTTCTCGCTGTTCGAGAGCCTGCTGTACGACCTGCGCCACAACGTCACCCGCTGGCTGATGACGGTCGAGTTCCGCTTCCAGCCGCCGCCCGAAATGCCCGAGTTCCAGGAAATCCACCTGAACCCCGGCACCGGCGAAAACGAGATGGCCAATCCTTCGGCCCAGAATCCCGAAGGGACTCTGATCGGCGACGACCGTTCCAAACTGCCGGTCGAAGCCCTGCCGCCCGGCTGGGAAATGACCGGCCGCAACTCGCCCTGCCCCTGTGGCTCGGGCCGTAAGTTCAAACACTGCCACGGGGCGCTGGTCTAAGCGCCCCGACTGCAAGAATGGGGGCGCTGGTCTAAGCGCCCCGAACTAACGGAAACGAAGAACGGCCCCGGATTTCGATCCGGGGCCGTTTTCTTAGGTCAGCAGGGCTTTCAGCACGCCGTCCAGCACCGGCCGCCCGCGTGGTGTTGCGACAAGCCGGCGGTGGACAACCGTCAGGAAGCCGTCAGCGATCAACGCCGCCGTCGGCGCATGGTCCGGCGACAGCCCCAGGTCCGCCAGCAGCCCGACCGGCGCGCCCTCGACCGTGCGCAGGCCCAGCAGCAGCCGTTCCTCGGCCGCGCCCGACGCATCCAGCCGCTCCATCTCCGCCCAGGGCGTTTCCGCGCCGACTCCGGCGACATAGTCGGCGATCCGGCGGTGGGCGACGGTGGCGGTGCGGCCCCCGTTCAGGGTCAGCCGTCCATGGGCGCCCGGCCCCAGGCCCAGATAGTCGCCGCCGCGCCAGACATGCAGATTGTGCGCCGACCGGGCGGCGACGCCGCGTGCATGGTTGGACACCTCATAGGCGTCGAAGCCGGCGGCCTCCAGCACGGTCTGGGTGGTCTCGTACAGGGCTGCGGCCTGATCCTCGTCCGGCGGGATCAGGGTTCCGCGCGCCAGGGCCCGGCCGAAGGCGGTCGTGGGCTCCAGGGTCAGCTGATAGGGCGAGACATGCTCGAACCCCATGTCCAGGGCCGCGCCCAGCTCAGCCGCCCAGTCGTCGGGTGTCTGGCCGGGCCGGGCGTAGATCAGGTCGATGGACAGGCGCGAAAACGCCCGCCCGGCCAGAGCGACCGCGCGCCGCGCCTCCGCCGCCGAATGATCCCGCCCCAGGAACCGCAGCGAGGCGTCGTCCAACGCCTGTACCCCCATGGACAGTCGGTTCACGCCAGCCCCCGCCAGGGCGGCGAACCGGGCGGCCTCGGCGTCGGTCGGATTGGCCTCCAGCGAAATCTCGATCGGTCCAGACGGCGGGAACAGGTCGCGCGCCTGGGCGATGATCCGCGCCACGGCCTCGGGCGCCATCAGCGACGGCGTGCCCCCGCCAAAGAAGATCGACGCCAGCCGGCGCGGCCCGGTCAGCGCGCGTTGCGCCCGCATGTCGGCCAGGATCGCCTCGACCAGTCCCGCCTGTTCCTCGACCCGCCCCCGGTCGCGCACGACGTTGAAGTCGCAATAGGGGCAGATGCGCGCACAATAGGGCCAGTGGACGTACAGGCCGACGTCCGTCCCCGGATCCGTCCAGGTTTCGGGGGCGTCAGTCAATCAGGGCGGCCCGCAGTTTGGCGAAGGCGCGGGTGCGGTGGCTGATCGCCTCCTTGGCCGCCGGCTCCATCTCGCCGAAGGTCAGGTCGCCGCCTTCAGGAATGAAGATGGGATCATAGCCGAAGCCCCGGTCGCCGCGCGGCGGGAAGATCAGCCGCCCATGGACCACCCCCTCGACCACCACGCAGGCGCCGCCCGGCCAGGCCACGGCCAGGGCCGAGGTGAACCAGGCGGCGCGGTCCGTCGCGCCGATCTCCTCCAGCCGGTCCTCGACCTTCTTCATCGCCATGGCGAAATCCTTGCCCGGTCCGGCCCAGCGCGCGGAGAAGATGCCCGGCGCCCCGTCCAGGGCCGCGACCGACATCCCCGAGTCGTCAGCCAGCGCCACCTCGCCCGACCGTTCGGCGGCGTGACGCGCCTTCAGCATGGCGTTGCCGGTAAAGGTGGTCTCGGTCTCGTCCGGTTCCGGCAAATTCAACTGTCCGGCGGTGAGGATCTCGTAATCTTCACCAAGAAGGGCGGCGATCTCGGGGACCTTGCCGGGGTTGTGGGTGGCCGCAACGATGCGCATCCCCTTGATAAGCTTGAGATTCATCGACGATCACGCCCCTGAAACAGTCTATTGCCAAAGTTTAATATCGTTAAACGATATGTAACGTGCTTTTCCGTGCCGCACGGCCTATCTATTGATCGTCAGGGACGGGGCCGCAACGTTCTGAACTTTCCGGAAAACCGGAATGATCGTGCGGAAAACAAAACCAACGGGCGATAATCGCCCAAACAAAAACGACGGAGAACCACAATGCATACGATGAACCTCTCGCTCTTCCTGGACAAGGTCGGCGCCGCTTTCGTCAACACCGTCCTGATCGCCGCCCTGCCGACCGCCCTGGTCGCCATCCTGGTTCAAGCCTTCTGATCGGGCCCAAGTCCACCCTTGTTTCGATCACGAGAGCTTTGACGACCTTGACGAAGATCGCGATGTATAGAGCTGCGCGTGGGTTCGCCGGACCCCGCGCGGCCGCCTCGCCCCTTCTTCCGATCTGAGACCTGTCGATCATGCGCCTGCTCCCGCCGCGAAATCCGCTGAAGCGCGACGCGGCCTCTGTCCCGACGGGGGCGCGCACGATCCCGACCCTGCTGAAATCCCTGGGCGCCATGACCGCCCCCCTCAGGGCCATGGGGCCCGGCTCCGTCTCCAGCGTGCTGAAGGTGGCGCTGGACGTGGCCTATATTCTGCTCTGGCTGATCACCGGCGTGCTGCTCTTGCTGCTGATCGCCGCCGTCTTCATCCCCTTGGATAATGTGAACATCACCGTCACCGGCGACGAAGGCGGGCGGCAACTGCCGTTGACGCGCACCCTGCTGCTGTTCGGCCTCGGCGCCGCCACCGCCTATTTCGGCGGCTTCATGCTGATCCTGCGCAGCCTGCGCCGGATCTTTCGCACCCTGACCATGGGCGACCCTTTCCATCCCGCCAATGTCCTGCGTCTGCGCCAGATCGGCCTGATCCTGGCGGTGGTGACCGGCGGCGTCTGGCTGGCCCAGGGCGTCGTCGCCGCCCGTCTGGCGCCGGGGGTGATGGACCCCCAGGGGCTGGGCGAACTGCTGACCCCCATATTCTCGGTCCTGATCGTCTTCGTCCTGGCGGAGGTGTTCCGCGAGGGCGCGCGCCTGCGCCGCGAATCCGAACTGACGATCTGACCCGTTTCCAGTAGGACTGACCCATGGCCATCCGCGTCCAGCTTGATCGCGTCCTCGTCGAACGCCGCATGTCGTTGACCGAACTCGCCGACCGGGTCGGGGTGACGGTGGCCAACCTGTCGATTCTAAAGACGGGCAAGGCGCGGGCGGTGCGGTTCTCGACCCTGGACGCCCTGTGCCGCGAACTAGCCTGCCAGCCCGGCGACCTGCTGGTTCACGAGCCGGGCCCGTCCGGGCCCTATGAGGACGACGAGGCCGGATGAAGCGCAAGGGCCCCGGACGGGACGAGAACGGGCTGACGCCCGAGGACCGTCGCATCTGGACCCGGATCACCGGCACGGTGGCGGCTCCCCGCACCCGCAAGCCCGCCCGGGTCACGCCGGGCGCCGAGGCGCCGGCGCATCTGGTCATCGCTCCGAGCGAACGTCCGCGTCTTCTGGCCAAGCCCTCGCCCGCCCGGACCACGGCCGTCGCCAAGCCCGTTGAACCTCGTCCCATCGGCAGCCGCCCCAAACCGGCCCCCGAGGATCTGGAGCCCCGCCGCAAGCAGCGCCTGTCGCGCGAGCGCGACCCCATCGAGGCCCGCATCGACCTGCACGGTTTCGGCCGGTTCGAGGCCGAGGATCAACTTCGAGCCTTCCTGACATCCTGCCAGGCACGCGGCCTGCGGGCGGTCCTGGTCATCACCGGCCAGGGACGGCTGGGGGGCGGGGTGATCCGCGCCGCCTTCGGGGAATGGATGCAGTCGCCGGCCCTGCGCGGCGTGGTCTCCGGTTTCACCGTCGCCCACCAGCGTCACGGCGGCAACGGCGCCTTCTATGTCACCCTGAAACGTCGCAGCTGAAGCAAGCCCTCCCGCAGACAGACAAAGGCCCGCCGGCGACGAAACGCGGGCGGGCCTTGGTTTGAGCGGCCTGGGAGGGCCGGCCGCTTATTTCTTCGACAGGGCGCCGGCCAGGATCACGTCGATCTGCTTGCCCATATGGGCGGACAGGGCCCGGGCGTCCCATTCGTCATAGGCGGCGCGGCGATAGTTCGACAGATAGGCGTCCCAGATCAGTTCGACCAACAGGCGGATGTCGGCGTCCTTGCTGACTTCGCCCTTAGTGACGGCTTCCTGAAGAATGCCGCCAATGGCCAGCAGCAGGTTCTTGGTCGCCGCGCGGGCGCGCATTTCGGCGGCCAGGGGCTGGAACCAGGACCGGGCGACGATGGCCTGGAACAGGGGCAGCTGGTCCAGCGACGAATGATAGCCGGCGCTGAGGGCGCCCAGCAGGCGTTGGCGAACCGGCTCGCCGTCGGGGGCGCCGGCTTCGACCACCTCGGCGAGGCGCGACATGTCTTCGGTCAGGACGGCCTCGAACAGTTCGGCCTTGTCCTGGAAGTTGGCGAAGACGGCGCCGGTCGACATGCCGGCGCCCTTGGCGATGTCGCGGATCGTCGCCGGATCATAGCCGCGCTCGGCGAACAGCGAGCGCGCGGCGTCCAGAACCTTCTGACGAGTCCTGATCTTGGCGGCCTGACGGCGGTTCAGACGGGGAGCGGCTTCAGTCGAGAGAACGGAATCGGTCATAAAATCAGGCTTTTACTCTACGCATTTTCGGAAGCCCTGACGGAGCCCGAAGTGGGTTGGGTCGTCGCTTGAACTGTGGGTGAGACGTTCTGACTCTTCACCCGCCAAACGCGCGATATCGAAGCAGGGCTTGCATCACGGAACCATGACGAAAATGGGTCGCGAAAGCGAATGTGGCGGCTAAGGTCGTGAATTCTAAGCTTAACCGTTATGGTTACCTGTCCCATTTTGAGGCATTCTCAACGCGCGGGTGGTTCTGCTGCGTCCCCCGGCGGGTATGGCGGCCTGGAAGGTTCTGCGGAACTGATCCCGTTTTTCGTGGATCGAAGCCAGCACCAGTCCCATGGGCACGCCCAGATCGACCAGGGTGTTTTCCGCCAGCTGCAGGCTGGCCTCGGTCGTCTCCGGCACCGCATCGGTGACGCCCAGCGCATAGAGGCGCGCGGCATGCTGGTCGTCGCGGGCGCGGGCGATGATGATCAGGTCGTCGCGCAGCGCGCGCGCCGTCGTCACCACCTCGTCCACCTTGGTCGGGGCGTCCATGGTGACGATCAGGGCGCGGGTGGACAGGACGCCGCAGTGGGCCAGCATCTCCGCCCGCCCCGCGTCCCCATAGAAGACGTCGAGCCCGTCACGCCGCCCGGCGGCGACGGAGGCGGCGTCCGTGTCCAGGGCGATGAAGGCCTGGCCGTGCTCTTTCAGCAGTTCTCCGATCAGCCGGCCCACCCGGCCGAAGCCGACGATGATGACGGCGCCGTCGGCCTGTTCGGGCGGCGCTTCGCCCTCGGGCGTGGTCGGCAGGTCCGGCGCCTTCTCGCGCGACAGCCTTTGGCCCAGAAAGGCCAGCAGGGGGATCGAGAAGATGCTCAGGGTCGCCGACAGGGCGACGGTGCTGGTCAGGCCGGCGGGGGCGATCCCTTCGACCAGGCCGGTGGCGAAGACCACGAAGGCGAATTCACCGGCGGGCGCCAGAACCAGGGCGGTCTCGATCGCCGGTCGTGGCCCCAGGCCCCACAGGCGCGCCAGGCCGAAGATGACCCCGGTCTTCACCACGGTGATGGCCAGGGCCATGCCGAACAGCAGGACGGGATTGGCGGCGACCGCCCCGAGGTCCAGCCCCAAGCCGACCCCGACGAAGAAGACCCCCAGCAATAGGCCCTTGAACGGCTCTATGGAGACCTCAACCTCGCGGCGGAACTCGGTCTCGGCCAGCAGGACCCCGGCGACCAGGGCGCCGATGCTCATGGACAGGCCGCTGGCCTGGGCCGCCAGACCGGCGGCGACCACCACCAGCAGGCTGGCGGCGACGAACAGCTCACCGCCCTGGGCCGACTTGCGCGCCCGCGCGACCGAGCGGAACATCGGCCGCAGCACGACCCGGCCCAGCAGGACCAACAGGCCCAGGCCGATGGCGGCCGGCACCAGGGTGAACAGCGACCGCCCCAGCACGGCCGGATCCAGCGACCCGCCCGCCTGGGCGACCGCGGCCAGGACGCTGACGGTGATCAGGATCGGCGCGACCGACAGGTCCTGGGCCAGCAGTATGGCGAAGGTCGAACGGCCGACGGTCCCCTTCAGCCGCCCGCTCTCGGCCAGAACCGGCATGACCACGGCCGTCGACGACAGGGCCAGGCCCATGCCCAGCACCGCCGCGCTGACCGGCGTCTGGCCCACCAGAATGAACAGGCCCGCCAGCACCAGGGTGCAGGCCAGGACCTGCATCAGCCCCAGGCCGAAGACCAGTCGGCGCATGGCCCGCAGCCGCTCCCACGACAGCTCCAGCCCGATCATGAACAGCAGGAAGGCGACCCCCAGCTCGGACAGCTGCGCCAGTTGGTCGGGATCGCTGATGGTGAAATAGGACAGCCAGGGGATGGTGTCCGAAAACCGCGCGAGGCCGCTGGGGCCCAACACCACGCCGGCCGCCAGAAACCCCAGAACCGGACTGATCTTCAGCCGGTTGACCAGGGGCACGATCACCCCGGCGGCGGCCAGGAAGACCACCAGATCCTTATAGTCTCCGCCCTGCCCGTGCATTCGCCCTCCCGATCTGGAGCATCTGACCCTGAACTGTCGGTCGTGGCGAGGCGCCGTGACCGTTTCATGAAATTTTTTTAAGGCGACAGGTCCCGCCTCCGGTCTAGGGTCCGCCCCGACCCGCCCGTTTCGGGGGCGGAACCTAGGATACAGTGATGAAAAGACTGCTTATCGGGGCCGCCGCCGCCGCCCTTCTGCTGCCGGCCAGCGCCGCCTTCGCTCAGGACCTCGACCACGATCACGCCTGTATCGACGAGACCTGCTCGATCGTTTCCCTGTTCTCGGGTGAAGAGACCGCCGCCGGCTGGCAGGGCGTCGATGCGCCCCGCTATGGAACCTGGGGCTTCGACATGGCCGGCCGCGACACCTCGGTGAAGCCGGGCGACGACTTCTTCCGCTACGCCAACGGCGCGGCCTTCGACAAGCTGGTCATCCCGTCGGACCGCACCAGCTACGGCTCCTTCGCCCTGCTGCGCGAACTGTCCGACAACCGGATGAAGCAACTGGTCCTGGGCCTGGCCGCGCGCACCGATCTGGCGCCCGGTTCGGACGAGGCCAAGGTGGCCGACGCCTATCGGTCCTACATCGACCAGGCCCGGATCGATCAGCTCGACGCCCAGCCGCTGCAACCCTATCTGGCCGCCATCCGCGCCGCCGACAGCCATGAGAAGATGGCCGTCTATATGGGTCAGACGGTCGGCCGTTTCGGCGGCTCCTTCTTCGGCAGCGGCATCACCATCGATGCGAAACAGCCGACCCGCTACGTCGTCTCCACCGGCCAGTCGGGCATCGGCCTGCCGAACCGCGACTATTATCTGGAAGCCCGCCACGCCGATAAGAAAGAGAAGTATCAGGCCTATGTCGCCGACATGCTGGGCATGATCGGCTGGGCCAATCCGGCCGAGACCGCCGCCCAGATCGTCGCCCTGGAGACCAAGATCGCCGAGGCCCACTGGAGCCCGGTCGAGAACCGCAACCGCGACCGCACCTATAACGAATACACCATCGCCAAACTGGCCCAGGACGCGCCGGGCTTCGACTGGCAGGCCTATTATGATGCGGCCGAGCTGGGCGGCGTGCCGCGCCTGATCGTGCGTCAGGACACGGCCATGCCCAAGATCGCGGCCATCTACGCCGAGACCACGGTCGAACTGCTCCAGGCCTGGGAAGCCTTCCACACCGCCGACGACATGGCCCCCCTGCTGTCCAAGCGGTTCTCGGACGCCGAATGGGGCTTCCGGTCGCGCGACCTGTCGGGCCAGCCGGAACAGCGCACCCGCGAGAAGCGCGCCATCGCCTTCGCCGAAGGTTCGCTGGGCGAGGCCACGGGCCGGCTCTATGTCGCCCAGTATTTCCCGGCTGAATCCAAGGCCAAGATGGAAGAACTGGTCGCCAATCTGCGCACCGCCCTGTCGCACCGGATCGATAATCTGACCTGGATGGGCGACGAGACCAAGGCGGCGGCTCAGGAGAAGCTGCGGAAATTCACCGTCAAGATCGGCTATCCGGACAAGTGGCGCGACTATTCGGGTCTGGAGATCCGCGCGGACGATCTGGTCGGCAACGCGGTTCGGCGCGGCCTCTTCCAGTGGAACTACCAACTCGCGCGCCTGAACGAGCCGGTCGACAAGTCCGAGTGGGGCATGACGCCTCAGACGGTCAACGCCTATTATAACTCGGCCAATAACGAGATCGTCTTCCCGGCCGCCATCCTGCAGCCGCCCTTCTTCGATCCGAACGGCGACCCGGCGGTCAACTATGGCGGCATCGGCGGCGTGATCGGCCACGAGATCGGCCACGGCTTCGACGACCAGGGCTCCAAGTCCGACGGCGACGGCGTTCTGCGCAACTGGTGGACCCCGACGGACAAGGCCAATTTCGAGGCCCTGACCGCCCGCCTGGGCGCGCAATACGCCACCTATGAGCCGATCGCCGGCTACACCATCAACCCGGGCCTGACGATGGGCGAGAACATCGGCGACGCCTCGGGCGTGGCCGTGGGGCTTGAGGCCTATCGCTTGTCGCTGGCCGGCAAGCCCGCGCCGGTGCTGGACGGAACCACCGGGGACCAGCGCTTCTTCTACGGCTGGGCCCAGGTCTGGCAGTCGAAGTACCGCGAGGAGGCCCTGAAGCAGCAGGTCGCCACCGACCCGCACTCGGCGGCCCAGTTCCGGGTCATCGGCCCGCTGCGCAACGTCGACGCCTGGTACGACGCCTTCGACGTCGAGCCCGGGACCAAATACTATCTGACGCCGGAACAACGCGTCCGCATCTGGTAGGCGGCGCGTCTTCGAAAACGGAAAAGGCCGGGGTTCGCCCCGGCCTTTTTCATAGGGAGACAGGATGAAAAATCGGGCCCGAAATCTGTAGATCGCATCGAAAAAATCTACAGGTCGTGCATTTTTCGCGAGGCTCCAGGCGCGAAAAAGCCCGCTGCGGGGGATACATCGCAGCGGGCTTTCGCGCTCTTTGAAGAGCGGACGTTTCCTCCCCGAAACGCCTTCGAGTGCTGCGCGCTTGAGCAACGCTTGCCCTCGAGTGAGTTCATTTGACGCAACCGGGCCGGGGTCGTCAACGGGCTTATCGCAGTGAATCGAACTTTCTTCGACTTATCGCCGATAACTGTTACCAGACAGACTTATTTATCGAAACTTATTCGATAATGGCGCGAATGGCGGAAACCATATCCGCGCGGGCGATCTTCATCTGGCCCGGACGCTCGGCCTTCCAGGCGTCGTTGTCGGTGATTGCCGCCGCAGCGGCCCGGCCCGCGTCCAGATCCTTGATGGTGACCTCGCCGCCGGCGATCTCGTCGCCGCCCAGGATCACCACGGCCGGCGATCCGCGACGGTCGGCGTATTTCATCTGCGCCTTCATGCCCGCCCGCCCCAGATACAGTTCCGCCGCAATTCCGGCGGCCCGCAGCTCGGCGACTGCGGCCAGATAGTGGCCCATGTCGTCCTCAGAGAAGACGATCACCACCACCGGCCCGCGCACCGCGTCCTCGCCGCCGCGGCCGGCGGCGCGCAGGGCCGAGGCCAGGCGCGAGACGCCGAAGGAGAAGCCGGTCGCCGGCAGGCTCTGGCCGGTGAACCGGGCGACCAGGTCGTCATAGCGTCCGCCGCCGCCGATGGAGCCGAACCGAACCGGCCGCCCCTTGTCGTCGGTGGTCTCCAGCAGCAGTTCGGCCTCGAACACGGCGCCGGTATAATATTCCAGTCCGCGCACGATGGTGGGATCGAACTTCACCGCCTCCTGGCCGACCTTCATGGCGCCCAGCGCCCGGTCGATGGCCGCCAGCTCGTTCAGCGCCGCCTCGCCCGCCGCGCCCAGGTCGCCCGAGCGGGCGACCGCGTCCAGGGTCTCGGCCCGCGACAGGCCCGGCGTATTGGCCGAGGCCAGGAAGGCCTCGATGGCGCCGGTCACCTTGGCGGGCAGGTTCGCCCCCTTGGTATAGTCGCCGGACTCGTCCAGCCGGCCTTCGCCCAGCAGTTGGACCACGCCCTCCCAGCCCAGGCGGTCGAACTTGTCGATGGCCCGCAGCGCCGTCAGCCGCTGGCCCGCCTCCGTCACGCCGCCGGCGTCGAACAGGCCGTCGAACAGTTTGCGGTTCGAGACGCGGATCTGGGCCTGGCCCGCGTCCAGTCCGGCGGCGCCCAGGCCTTCGCAGGCCATGGCGATGATCTCGGCGTCGGCCTCGGGCCGGTCGGAACCCACGGTGTCGGCGTCGCACTGCCAGAACTCGCGGAACCGGCCGGGGCCCGGCTTTTCGTTGCGCCACACCGGGCCATAGGCATAGCGGCGGAAGGGCTTGGGCAGGGTCTCCCAGGTTTGGGCCGCGAACCGGGCCAGGGGGGCGGTGTGGTCATAGCGCAGGGCCATCCACTCGCCCGGCTCGTCCGACCCCGCATCGTCCTGAAGCGCGAAGACGCCTTCATTGGGCCGGTCGGCGTCAGGCAGGAATTTGCCCAGGGCGTCGGCGTATTCGAAGGCCGGCGTCTCCAGCGGCTCAAAGCCCCAGCGCTCATAGACCTCGGACACGCGCGCCACGATGCGGCGTTCGGCGGTCAGGTCACGGCCGCGCTT
Organism: Brevundimonas sp. SL130; assembly: GCF_026625805.1. Taxonomy (NCBI): domain Bacteria; kingdom Pseudomonadati; phylum Pseudomonadota; class Alphaproteobacteria; order Caulobacterales; family Caulobacteraceae; genus Brevundimonas; species Brevundimonas sp. SL130. Next base: position 385,511 of record NZ_CP113064.1, on the reverse strand, counting down.
GTCGGCGAAACCGCGCGGATTACGGGCGAGGGGGCGGATGGGGGCGTCTTCGGTCATGGCGCGCGCTTAAGCCAAGGGAGGGGCGGCCGCAACTCGTGGGCCAGTTTAGCGTCCGCGAAGAGGTTCAGCTTTCACTGAGTCTGGGCTTTAGGGCGTGCTCGAGTCGCACCATGGCATCAGTCATGAATGTGATCATGGCGGGCCATTGTTCTTTCTGGAATACGTCGGCGGGCTGTTCGAGTTTGATGCGGCAGGCCCGGCGGTGGTCCAGGCGTTCCCAGCCCAGCGCTGTGTTCACGCTGTTCTCAATGGTTGCGCGCTCCGCATGCAGCCGGTCAAAAATGGCTTCGTTTTCGGCCGTATCGCCACGGTCGATATATAGTTCCGCACGGCAATACCGCTGCGTTGCTCCAAAGTTGAACGCCACGCCGCGCGTTCCTGAACCTGCGCTGATCCAGCTTTCCTTGCTGGGCGAGATGTTGGCGTAGAGCCGCGAAGGTGTGGCGTTCATGGCGCGGATCAATTCGATCCAGAACTGGCGCCGGATCGGATGGCGGCGGGCCTCACTTTCGACCCCCTCGATCTCCTCCTTGGCCTTGTCCGCCAAGCCGATGGTGAACTCCTCGGTGTCCTTGACGGGGATGATCTGTTCCATGTTCAGGAACAAGTCGTCACCCAAGGCGAAGGGCGTCGCGCGGAAGCACTGAATCCGTAGGCGGAAGTTGCTCAGCCAGAGCACTGTGGACGTGACTTCCTTGCGGAAATTCGCCGCGACGAGAATGATCCGCTGAGTGATGCCCTTGTTCAGGGCGAGATCGTCATACTCCTGTTCGAAGAAGACGCTGAGGGTCTCTTCGGCGATGTCTGTTCTGCCGCTTTTGCGTAGATAGTCTTGGTAGATTTGACGGATGTCGTCCTTGGTGAGCGCCGAGCAGTACGAAGCGTATTTAAGCGCCTGCCAGGTCACATCGCGTCCGGTGTCGTCGAGCTTATTCTCGATAATGACGAGGGACCCCTGCTTGTCTAAGGCCAAAAGGTCGAGCCGTTCGCTGGTGTCGGAAAAGCCCGCGAATTCCTTTTGGATAATCAGCAGGTCTTCTCCCAGCGCTGAGGGCTGGTGGGCGATCCATTCCTGAAGGTGGGCTCTTTCGCGGAACCCAAGCTCACGAAAGGACACCTTCTTGAGCGCCTGAATTGAGTTGGTGACGCGGTCGATGCGATACATGCGTTAAGCGTAGCAGGTGTTTGGAGGCGCAACCACAGATCGAAGCGCTTGGCGGACGGATTTGCTTGTTCCGACCGATCGGTGCCCCGACTTTGTAGGTCACCCCTCCAACACCTCCACCGTCAGATTGCCGTTGGTATAGACGCAGATCTCGGCGGCGATCTTCATGGCCTTGCGGGCGACGGCCTCGGCGTCCAGGTCGGTTTCCTCGATCAGGGCGCGGGCGGCGGACAGGGCGTAGTTGCCGCCCGAGCCGACGGCGGCGACGCCATGCTCTGGCTCCAGCACGTCGCCGACGCCGGTGACGGTGAAGATCGACGACTTGTCCGCCACCAGAAGCATGGCCTCCAGCCGGCGCAGATAGCGGTCGGTGCGCCAGTCCTTGGCCAGGTCGACGCAGGCGCGCGCCAACTGGTCCGGATATTGTTCCAACTTGGCCTCCAGCCGTTCGATCAGGGTGAAGGCGTCGGCGGTGGCGCCGGCGAAACCGGCCAGAACCTTGCCGCCCGCCAGGGTGCGCACCTTGCGCGCCGCGCCCTTGACGATGGTCGGCCCCATCGAGACCTGGCCGTCGCCGGCGATGACGGTGCGGCCGTTCCTGCGGACCGCCAGGATTGTGGTGCCATGCCAGTCGGGGAAGTTGGATTGGGTCATGACGTCCAGATGGCGTGAGGCTGTTTCAGGATCAAGTCAGCCGCGATGTCGCGTATCGGTGTCATATTTTGACCTAAGTGATCAGTGTAAAGCAACAATGTACACCAAGTTTGTGCGATATCGGGGGTAGAGACATGCTCTATCGGGTTCTTATTGTGAGTGAAACGGTCGGGGGCGTAGGGCGCTCCACCGGGAGCGTGGTCGATATTCTTGGCGCGTCCGAGCGCAACAACCGCCGCGACGCCATCGGCAGCGCCATGCTGTTTTACGAAGGCCAGGCGGCAATCTTGTTCGAAGGCATGCGCGCCGACGTTGATCGGTTGCTGAAGCGGCTTTTCGCCGATCCTCGGCATCGCAATCTACAGATCCTGGCGGATCGTCCGATCGTTCAGCGCCGTCTCGCCGACCCGGTTCGGCTGTACGCCCTGTCGCCCGAACAGGGGGCGGAATATCTGCATGGGCGCCGGCTCGAAGAGGTCCAGGCGGAGGGGTTGGAACGCCTGTTGTCGTGCGACAAACTGCGCATGTCGGACTGTGCCGCCTGACCTTTTTCTGCGTGTTTCATTAACCTGCTCGCTTTACGGGTAAAAATCGATCTTCGGTCGTAAAGCGTATGAGTAATCAATGAGTTTGTTCCGTATCGTCTATGTCAGCGACGCCGTGGGCGACGCGGCCGTAGGTTTGCTGCCCTGGATAGACATCATCGGCGCCTCTGACCGGAACAACCGCAGGGATCATTTGACCGGCATCCTGATGCGGCACGAGGGCCGGTTCTTCCAGGCCGTCGAGGGCGCCCGCGTTGATCTGGACCGACTGATGGGGCGGCTGCGGACTGACCATCGTCACGCCAATATCCAGATTCTTTCTGACGGCCCGATCCCACAACGCCTCTTCCCCGGCTTCGCCATGGCCCAGGCCGATGCGCCGCCGGCGCTTAAGCGAATGCTGGCAGGGTCGCTGACCGACCCTTCGGTCCTGGCTCAGGCCGACCGTATCCTGGTCGACGTCAGCCGTGCGATGGCCGCTGTGACCTAGGCCCTTCGAACCAGAGGCCTCGCGCGACGGGCTCTGCGTCGCTAGAGGGGGACATGGTTTTCTCCGAAGACGAAGTCGAACGCTATGCGCGGCATCTGGTCCTGTCCGAGATCGGCGGGCCGGGCCAGCAGGCGCTGAAACGCGCGCGGGTGCTGATCGTCGGCGTCGGCGGCGTGGGGGCGCCGGCGGCCTTGTATCTGGCCGCAGCGGGGGTGGGGACTTTGGGGCTGATCGACGACGACGTCGTGGCCGTGTCGAACCTCCAGCGTCAGATCGTCTTCGCTACGGCCGAGACCGGCCGGCCGAAGGTCGAGGCCGCCGCCGCGCGCCTGGGCCAGCTGAATCCTCATGTGACGATCCAGGCCTTCGCCGAACGCCTGACGCCCGCCAATGCGGCGGACCGGATGGCGGGCTTCGACATCGTCCTGGACGGGACCGACGATTTCGAGACCCGTCTGGTCGTCAACGCCGCCTGCGTCGCGGCGGCAAAACCTCTGGTGTCGGGCGCTCTGGGGCGTTGGGGCGGTCAGGTGGGGGTGTTCGCCGGGCGGCCCTGCTATCAGTGTCTGGTGCCCGAGGTTCCGCCGGACGCCGAGACCTGCGCCCGTGTCGGGGTGGTCGGCGCCCTGGCGGGCGTTGTCGGGTCGATGGCGGCGCTGGAGACGGTGAAGCTGATCGTCGGCGCGGGCGAAAGCCTGACCGGGCGACTGATGATCTACGACGGTCTGGCGGGCGCGGCGCGGACGGTGCGGGTGGCCGCAGACCCCCATTGCCCGGTTTGCGGTTGAACCTCAGGCGGCCGTCGCGAACCGCACATCGGCCAGATCCAGATCCGGGATGTGCGGGGCGAAGCCCAGGGCGGGGTTGCTGAGCACCGTCACCAGCCGTTCGCCGCAATAGAGGTACAGGGTCTCGAACCCGACCCAGGTCCGGGCGATCTCGGCCAGAGCCTGATTCGCCGCCGTGTCGTCGGTCGCGCCCAGAACACAGATGTCACGCACCGGAACGCCCGGCAGGTTGACGATACAATAGTAGGAGTCCAACGCAGGTTTCCTCAGACAGGCCGCCGGAAACGAAGCTCGCTCGCGGCGGTTCCTTCCCTGCCCGTGGTTTTCGACAGCCGTGTGAGTCCGGTCCGACAGACTTGTGAAAAGGAGACCCCGATGGCCCGACGTCCCGCCGCGCCCAAACGTCTGAACGCCGCCAGCCTGGCCTCCCTGGGGGCGGATCGGCTGGGCGACCTGTTGATGCAGGCGGCGGACGGCGACGCCCTGCTGAAGCGGCGTCTGCGGCTGGTGCTGGCGGCCGAGGCGGGGGTCGAACCCCTGACGGTCGAGCTGGACAAGCGGCTGACGGCTCTGGCGGGGGCGCGGGCGCGGGTGTCGTGGCGCAAACGGCCGGACCTGCTGCGCGACCTCGACATGCTGCGCCGCGCGGTGGTGGATGATCTGGCGCCCAGGGCGCCCGTCGCCGGGCTGGACCGGTTGATCGCCTGGTTCGATCTGTTTCGCGGTCTGACCTTGCGGGTCAAGGATCCGCGCGGCGAGATGACGGCGGCCTTCGAGGCGGCGGCGCCCGAGCTTTGGACCGTCGCCCAGACGGCGCTGATGGATCAGGCCGCGATGGAGGGTTTAGCCGCCGCGATCGAGCGTCACCCGTTGGACTATGCCCGCTGGATCGGCGCGGCCGGTGAGGCTCTCTCGCCGGAGCTGGCGCGGGCTCTGCTGGCGATGCTGGATACGGAGGCGGGCGTGCGCGGCGCGCGAACCGCGATCCGGCGGTTGGCGGATCGGGCGGAGGATCTGGATCTGTGGCTGTCGCTGGTCACGCCGGACGAACAGGGATCGCCGGACTTTGCGGCGGCGGCGGCGCGGCGGTTGCTGGCGGCCGGTCGGATCGCCGAGGCGCGCCAGGCCCTGGAGGCGGCGCTGAAGCCGTCGGCGGCGAACCGGCGCTTCACCTTCGGTCGGTCGCCGGCTGCGGGCCCGCCGCCCCTGACCCCCGCCTGGGAAGCGGCCTCTATCGATCTGCTGGAGGCCGAGGGCTGCAAGGCCGAAGCCCAGGAGCTGCGCTGGGGCCTGTTCGAACGCGACCTGTCGGCGCCGGCCTTGCGGGCCTATCTCGCCCGCCTGCCCGATTTCGACGATGTCGAGGCTCTGGACCGCGCCCTGGCCCACGCCGCGACCCATGCCGATTTCGAGAGCGCTCTTGGCTTCCTGATGGACTGGCCCGCCCACCGCGAGGCCGCCGCCCTGGTCGAGCGCCGCATCGGTCAGGCCCGCACGTCTCTGCCGCTCAAGGCCGACTGGGCCGCGCGGCTGGCGCAGAAATATCCCGACGCCGCCGAACGGCTGCTGGCCGCGCCTTAAAGCATCGCCGGCCTAAAGCATGGCCGGAATGACCCGATCCGGCGGGCGGTGGCCGTTCTGGTAGGTCATGACATTGGCGATGACCCGGTCGCCCATGTCCTGGCGCGCCTCCAGCGTGGCCGAGCCCAGGTGGGGCAGGAGCACGACATTGGGCTGGCCCAGCAGGCCAGGGTGGATGGCCGGCTCGTTCTCGAACACGTCCAGGCCGACGCCGGACAGGGACCGGGTCGCCACGGCTTGAGACAGGGCCGCCTCGTCGATCAGTTCGCCCCGCGCCGTGTTGACCAGGATGGCGTGGGGCTGAAGCTTCGCCAGCCGTTCCGCCGACAGCAGGTGATGGGTGTCCTTGGTCGCCGGGCAGTTCAGCGAGACCACGTCCATCCGCGCCAGCATCTGGTCCAGATCGTCCCAGTAGGTCGCGCCCAGTTCTTCCTCGATCAGGGCCGAGACGGGTTTGCGGTTGTGATAATGGACCTGCAGCCCGAAGGCCTTGGCGCGGCGGGCCAGGGCCTGGCCGATCCGGCCCATGCCGACGATGCCCAGCCGCTTGCCCCACAGTTTGCGGCCGCACATCCAGGTCGGGGTCCAGCCCTCGAACCGCCCTTCGGCCACCACCTGGGCGCCTTCGACGATGCGGCGGCTGACGGCCAGAATCAGGCTCATGGCCAGGTCGGCGGTGTCCTCGGTCAGGACGCCGGGGGTGTTGGTGACGATGATCCCGCGCGCCACGGCCGCGTCGATGTCGATATGGTCGACCCCGGCGCCGAAGTTGGCGATCATCTTCAGCTGGTCGCCGGCCCCGTTGATCAGGTCGGCGTCGATGACGTCGGTGATGGTGGGCACCAGAACCTCGGCCCGCTGAACCGCCGCCACAAGCGCCGCCCGGTCCATCGGCTGGTCCTTCAGATTCAGTTCGGCGTCGAAAAGCTCGCGCATCCGGGTTTCGACCGCGTCGGGCAGCCGTCTGGTTAATACGACCTTAAGCTTGCGAACGGACATTGCGGGCCTTGGTTAGCGGGCGACGGTTCAGGATCGAAGCCCGCACGACGGGTCGTTTCCTCAGTGTCTAGCAAAGCCGCCGCCATCTTCCAAAGCCTGCGACGCCGCATCGCCGTCGCCCTCGCCGTTCTGGGCCTGGGCCTGATGGCCGGCGCGGGCGCGACCATGCCCGACGGGCGCCCCACGCCGACGGGGCTTGAGGTGCCGCGCTGGATCTCGCTGAAGTCCTCGCACGTCCGCGCCCGCCAGGGGCCGGGGCTGGATTATCCGATCCTGTGGGAATATCGCGCCGCGGGCCTGCCGGTTCAGGTAATCGCCGAGACGACCGAATGGCGAAAGATCTGCGATTCGGATGGCGCCGTCGCCTGGATCCATCGCACCGTCTCCTCGGGCCGGCGTTATGTCTTCAACACCTCGCCGGAAGAAGTGATGATCCACGCTGGGAAGTCCCAGGCCTCGGCCGTCCGGGCCCGCCTGTCGCCCCGCTCGCTGGTGTCGCTGGACGAATGCGAAGAGGGCTGGTGTCGGGTGCGGGCGCGTCGCCTGCACGGCTGGATCCAGGAACGGGCGGTGTTCGGCACCCAACAAAGGGCCCTGTGCAACGCCAATCGCCCCGCCGGAACCGGCCGCGACTGACGCCTGATCAGCCTCGGTGTTGAGCGAAGCGGCGCGGTCGTGTAACCCGCACGCAACAGCAGACCAGACGGAACCGCCTTGACCCAGTCCCAATATCCCTCGTCCTTCGACCACGAGGCCCTTCTCGCCTCCGGGCGCGGCGAACTGTTCGGTCCCGGCAACGCCCAGCTGCCCGCCCCGCCGATGCTGATGTTCGACCGGATCACCCAGATCTCGTCCGACGGCGGAACCCACGGCAAGGGCTATGTCGAGGCTGAACTCGACATCAATCCCGAGCTCTGGTTCTTCCAGTGCCACTTCATCGGCGACCCGGTGATGCCCGGCTGCCTGGGCCTGGACGCCATGTGGCAGCTGGTCGGCTTCTATCTGGGCTGGATCGGCGGCCCGGGTCGCGGTCGCGCCCTGGGCGTCGGCGAGGTCAAGTTCACCGGCCAGGTGACCCCGGACATCAAGAAGGTGGTCTACAAGATCAACCTGAAGCGGGTCATCAATCGCAAACTGGTGATGGGCATCGCCGACGGCGTGCTGGAGGCCGACGGCGAGGTCATCTACACCTGCAATGATATGCGGGTGGGCCTGTTCGGCGCCGCCAAGGATGAGGCAACCGGCGCCTAAGCGCCTATATACCGCGGACAGCGCGGAAGGCCCCCGCTCGATAGGCTCGGGTCGAGAAGCTTAAGAAGGAAACACCATGCGTCGTGTCGTCGTCACCGGCCTGGGCATCGTCTCTTCCATCGGCCACGGCGCCGAAGAGGTGACCCAGTCCCTGCGCGAAGCCCGTTCGGGCGTCGTCCATGCGCCCGATCACGCCAAATACGGCTTCCGCAGCCAGGTCTGGGCTCCGCCCAAGATCGGCCCGTGGGAAGAGCTGATCGACCGTCGCGCCGCCCGCTTCCTGGCCAACGGCACCGCCTGGGCCCACGTGGCCTTCGAAGAGGCGCTGAAGTCGTCGGGCATGACGGCCGAAGAGATTCGCGACGACCGCATCGGCCTGATCGTCGGCGAGGGCGGCCCCTCGACCCAGATCATTCTGCAAGCCGCCGCCACCACCATCGAGCGGGGCTCGCCCAAGCGGATCGGCCCGTTCGCGGTGCCGAAAGCCATGGCGTCCGGCCCCTCGGCCGTCCTGTCGACCTGGTTCCAGATGCGCGGCGTCAACTATTCGATCAGCTCGGCCTGCGCGACCTCCGCCCATTGCATCGGCGCCGGGGTCGAACAGATCCAGTGGGGCAAGCAGGACGTGGTCTTCGCCGGCGGCTGCGAGGACATCGACTGGTCCATGTCCAACATGTTCGACGCCATGGGCGCCATGTCGTCGGACTTCAACGAAACCCCGTCGGTCGCCTCGCGCGCCTATGACGTCAACCGCGACGGCTTCGTCATCGCCGGCGGCGCCGGCATCGTGGTGCTGGAAGAATACGAGCGGGCCAAGGCGCGCGGCGCCACCATTCTGGCCGAGGTCACCGGCTATGGCGCCAATTCCGACGGCTACGACATGGTCGCCCCCTCGGGCGAGGGCGCCCAGCGCTGTATGAAGATCGCGCTGGAACAGGCCGGCAATCCCAAAATCGACTATCTGAACCCGCACGGCACCTCGACCCCGGTCGGCGACTCCAAGGAGATGGAGGCCGTGCGCGCCGTCTTTGGCGACACCATGCCGATGATCTCCTCGACCAAGTCGCTGACGGGCCACTCGCTCGGCGCGGCAGGGGCTCAGGAGGCCATCTACTGCCTGCTGATGATGCAGAACGGTTTTGCGGCCGAGAGCGCCCATATCGAGACCCTGGATCCGGCCTTCGAGGGCATGCCCATCCTGCGTCAGCGCCACGAGGGCGAACTGACCCACGTCATGTCCAACAGCTTCGGTTTCGGCGGCACCAACGGCACGCTGATCCTGTCCAAGGTCTGAGCCCATGTTCGAGCTGCGGGTGGATGATCTGAGCGGGGAGGCGGTTCGCGCCCTTCTGGCCTTCCACCTGTCGGGCATGCACGCCAACTCCCCGGCCTGCCACGTCCACGCCCTGGACCTGACCGGCCTGCTGCAACCGAACATCACCGTCTGGACGGCCTGGGACGGCGCGGCCCTGGCCGGCATCGGCGCCCTGAAGCTGATCGACGCCGATCAGGCCGAGGTGAAGTCGATGCGCACCCACCCCGACCACCTGCGGCGCGGCGTGGCGGCGGTGGTGCTGGAACAGATCATCAACGCCGCACGGGCCGCAGGCGTGAAACGGCTGAGCCTGGAAACCGGCCGCGGCGACGCCTTCGAACCGGCCCTGGCGATGTACCGCCGTCGCGGCTTCGTGGACGGCGGCCCCTTCGCCGGATACGAGGCGAATGAATTCAGCCAGTTCCTGCATCTGGATTTGTAACGGCCGCCCTGCTGCGGCCTAGTGCTCTCGGACAGCGGCTAATGGCGGGGCCCACATTGGACCGACCAAAAGGCCAAACATGAAGCCGCCTAAATGCGCTTCCCACGCCAGTCCGCCATGCCCCCATGTCACCAGGAAGAATAAGCCCACCAATACGACATTGACCTTGGTGAACGCCCAAACTTTTCGACCCACCTGTCGGGAAAGGAGGGGAGCGAAGCCGCCGCCGGATTCTATGCGAGCCGCCAAGCCCCACAGGCCGCAAATGGCGCCTGACGCCCCAACCAGAGGGATGTTCCCTTGTAAATGAAGGGCTAGGTAGGCTGCAGCGCCTAGAAGGCCGGCAAACGCCATGAGCGCAGCGTAGCGAAACCACCCGTCCAGGCCGCTCCCCAGCCTGCCGACTACGATGGGGCTCAAGGTCAGCAAGGCGCTCAGATTCATCACGATATGGCCTAGGCCGCCGTGCGCCACCATGTGCGAAGCGAGCGTGTGCCATCGTCCTTCCGCCAACGCTTGTGCGGACAGGCCCCAAGCCCAGGGGCCGCCATGAAGCATCTCCAAAACGAAAGCCACGATCAGAACGACGGCCAAGGCCAGGCCGGGACCATCATCGGCTCCGGCCAGAGACTTCCATGTGCGGGGGGAGGTGATGGATACGCCCGTGCGGAGTCGCCCGCTGGAGGCGCGCTGTAATGCGGTCAAACTCCCGTTGGCTGCGGTCTCGTCCATCTAGCGATGGTGCCTCATCCTAGTATTGAGGCCAAGTTTAAGGTGTGGCCGATGTCGGTTTTCCGCGCCGGTGTCGATTTCGTTGTTCGACCCATTGCGGACAGTCGCTCAACCTTGTCATACTTCCCGAAATGTCAGGCTTGGGAATCCAGAGGACATGAAACGCCAGATCCGCGATCAGATCGCTGGCGAAGACCAGACGACACCGTCTTGGTCCATCAAAGAAGATGATCGCGCTCGTCAAGAGAGCCGCGCTGATCAGGCTGACGGGTATTATTTCGTTTGGGTGTTGATCTTCGCCGTACTTCCGCCACTGGCCAGCTTCGCATGGCGGCTTGTGACCTAGGTCTGCTTCGGCAATCAGCTATCCTAATTCCGAAAATATTCCGTCGACAAAACAACCGCCTGACTGAAAAGTCCGGCCTCCAACCCACCATGCCTTCCAGCGGGCCTATACTCCTGCCCGTCGATATCGAAGGGAGGCCCGCCTAATTGCACTCTTTTGCACATTGCACTGATTTCGAGGGTGCAGTGCAATTCGAGCCGCCCGATGGTTTTGCCGTGGGGTGACGGATTTTTGCGCGTTGAGCCGTCGAAAACCGAGCGCCGCGCCGGTCTTGTCTCCAAAAGCCTGTTTACACGACCGATCCTTGCCCTTAGAGAGCGTCGCCGTGACCCGCACCATGACCAAAGCGATTACCTCGAAAACCACCGGCTTCGGCGGGGCGGTTTCGGGTGTGCGCAAGGTCTGAAGCGCCGAACCCCGATCCCAAGCCCCGCCGATGCGCGGGGCGGTCGATCCGGCTGAACCCCGCGCCTCCATCCTTCCAGGAGACGCCTGAATGTCCTTTTCCCCGTCCAATCCCCCCCACGTCGGTATCGTCGGCGCCACCGGCCTCGTCGGCGAGATGATGCGCGGCCTGCTGGCCGAGCGGAACTTCCCGCTGGCCTCGCTGCGCCTGTTCGCCTCGGCCCGGTCGGCGGGCAAGACCATTCGCTTCGGCGAGACCGACATCGTGGTCGAGGATGCGGCGACCGCCGACTACGCCGGTCTGGACATCGTCTTCTTCTCGGCCGGCGGCGACACGTCCAAGGCCCTGGCGCCCAAGGTGGCGGCGGCCGGGGCGGTGGTGATCGACAACTCGTCCGCCTGGCGCTCTGATCCGCAAGTGCCGCTGGTGGTCGCCGAGGTGAACCCCCACGCCCTGGCCAACCTGCCCAAGGGGATCATCGCCAACCCCAACTGCACCACCATGGCCGCCATGCCGGTGCTGAAGCCCCTGCACGACGCGGCGGGCCTGAAGCGTCTGACGGTCTCGACCTATCAGGCGGTGTCGGGCGGCGGGATCGAGGGCATCCGCGTGCTGGAGGATCAGGCGCGCGAAACCGTGGGGCAGGGCGCGGCTCTGGCCCGCGACGGCGGGGCCGTTGACTTCGGCGCGCCGGAAAAGTGGGTCGTGCCGATCGCCGCCAATGTGGTGGCCCTGAACTATACGCTCAGCGAGGACGGCTATACCGACGAGGAGCTGAAGCTGCGCGACGAGAGCCGCAAGATCCTGGAAATCCCCGGCCTGCCGGTCTCGGGCACCTGTGTGCGGGTGCCGGTCTTCACCGGCCACTCCCTGTCGATCAATGTCGAGTTCGAGCGGGCGCTGTCGGCGGCCCAGGCGCTGGACCTGCTGGGCCAGGCGCCGGGCGTGGTGGTGACGGCCGTGCCGAACCCGCTGGAGGCGGCGGGCCAGGATCCGGTCTTCGTCGGACGCGTCCGTCCCGATCCGACGGTCGAGCACGGCCTGGCCCTGTTCGTCTCGAACGATAATCTGCGCAAGGGCGCGGCCCTGAACGCGGTGCAGATCGCCGAGGTTCTGGTCCAGCAGCGCGGCTGATCCGGCCCCAGGCGGGGTTCAGTCGTAGCGCACGCCGCTGAGATAGAGCCCCGCCGAGGGGGCGACGGGGCCGCACCGGGCGCGGTCCTTCGCCTCCAGCGCCGACTTGACGTCGTGGGCGGTCCAGCGGCCCAGACCCACCTCGACCAGGGTCCCGGCCATCGACCGGACCTGGCGGTGCAGGAAGCTGCGGGCCTGGAAGACCAGATGCACCTCTTCGCCGAAACGGGAGACGCGGGCCACGTCCAGGGTCTTGACCGGCGACTTGGACTGGCAGCCCACGTCGCGGAAGGTGGTGAAGTCGTGCAGGCCGACCAGGACCTGGGCCGCATGGTGCATGGCCTCGGCGTCCAGGGTCTTCTTGACGTGCCAGACCCGGTCGCGCTCCAGCACCGGCTGGGGGCGGCGGTTCAGGATCCGGTACAGATAGCCCCGGCCGGTGGCCGAGAACCGCGCGTGCCACTCGGGATCGGGCGCGTATTCGGCCGACAGGACGCAGACATCCTGTTTGATCAGATGGGCGTTGATGGCGTTCAGCACCGTATCGACCGGCCAGTCCCGCTCCAGATCGGCATGGATCACCTGGGCCGTGGCGTGAACGCCGGTGTCGGTGCGGCCCGCCGCGGCGATGCGGATCTGCTCGCCCGAAAAGGCCAGTATGGCGGCCTCGACCGCGCCCTGGACCGTCGGCTGGTCCGCCTGGGCCTGAAAGCCGTTGTAGGCCGTGCCGTCGTATTCGAGGGTCAGCTTGTAGCGCGGCATCAGCCGAGCACGGTCCCGGCCGGCAGGGCAAAGCCGCGCAGCATCTCATCGGCCGATTGCGCCGCCTTGCCCTCGCGCTGGACCCGGATCAGACGCAGAGCGCCGGTTCCGCAGGCCACGGTCAGGGCGTCGTCCAGCGTCGCGCCGGGCGCGCCTGAGCCGTCAGCCAGGGCCGACAGCAGGGCCTTGACCCGTACAGGTCCGGTCTCGGACGGGGCCTCGAACCAGGCGCCGGGGAAGGGCGACAGGCCGCGGATATGGGCGTCCACCTCGGCCGCCGGACGGGTCCAGTCGATGCGCGCCTCGGCGGGGGTGATCTTCTTCGCATAGGTCGGCTCGCCGACCTGATCCGACGGCGTGACGCTGCCCCGCTCGATGGCGGCCAGGGCGCGGGGCCACAGGCCGGCGCCGACATGAGACATACGCTCGGACAGGGTCGCGGCTGTGTCGTCGGCGCGAATGTCCATCAGTTCGGTCAGCAGGATCGGCCCCTCGTCCAGGCCCAGGCTCATCTGCATGATCTGGACCCCGGTCTCGGCGTCCCCGGCCATGATGGCCCTCTGGATCGGCGCCGCGCCGCGCCAGCGGGGCAACAGGGAGCCGTGCAGGTTCAGACAGCCCAGCCGGGGCGCCGCCAGCACCTCGGCGTTCAGGATCTGGCCGTAGGCGACGACGCAGGCGGCGTCGAGGTCCAGGCTCTGGAAGTTGGCGACGGCCTCGGGGGCCTTCATGCTGTCGGGCGTGAACACCGGCAGACCCATGGTCTCGGCGAAGGCGTGAACCGGCGACGGCGTCAGCTTCTGGCCCCGGCCCTTAGGGCGCGGCGGCTGCGAATAGACGGCGACGATCTCGTGGCCCGAGGCGAGAAGCTCGGCCAGGGACGGTACGGCGAAGTCGGGAGTTCCCATGAAGGCAAGGCGCATGGGCACGCCTTTAGAGGTTTAGGCCGCCTACTGCCAGCGGGTGAAGACGCCGCCGCCCTCATCCCACTCGCCGCCCGCATCCAGGGCGTCATCGAAATCGAGCAGCCGGTCCAGCAGCAGACCCGCCACCACGCCCAGCAGGGCGACGCCCGCCAGGGTCGCAACCCCGGCGACGCCGATCTTCTGGCTGCGGGTCAGGCGACGCCGCCCTTGGGTGTCGATGACCAGGGACTGGCCGCGGCGGATGGGGCGAGGGTTGCGTCGGGTCATCAGGCGGCGATCCTGTCGCGGGCGGCCTTCTTGACCTTGGTCACGGCGCGATCCCGCTTCAGCCGCGACAGGTGGTCGATGAAGAGCACGCCGTTAAGGTGGTCCATCTCGTGCTGGATGCAGACGGCGTAGAGGCCCGAAGCCTCTTCCTCCACCGACTGACCGTCACGGTTCAGATAGCGAATGCGGACGCGGGCGGGACGTTCCACCTTGTCGAAATACTCGGGGATCGACAGGCAGCCTTCCTCGTAGGTGTAGAGCTCGTCCGAGGTCCACAGGATCTCCGGGTTGGCGAAGAAACGCGGGTTCTTGCGCGCCTCGGCCGCTTCCGGGGTGTCTTCTTCCTCGGTTTCGCAGACGGTTCCGTCGCGATCGCCCAGGTCCATGACGATGACCCGGTCCAGCGCCCCGACCTGAACGGCGGCCAGGCCGATGCCCGGCGCGTCGTACATGGTCTCCAGCATGTCGTCCATCAGGGTGCGGACGGCGTCGTCCACGGCCGCGACGGGCGTGGAGACCTGTTTCAGGATCGCCAGGTCGGCGGGGATGTCGATGGTGAGGATGCGTCGGATGGCCATGGCCGGGACGTAGGCGCGCCCCGGCGTCAGGTCAAGATTTGCGCCTATTCCTTGCCGGGCAGGGGGCGCGGCTTGCGGTTGTCGTCGATGGCCACATAGGTGAAGACGCCCTGGGTCACGCGGACCGAGGTCGCCAGGGGCTGACCCCGTGACCGTTTCCAGGCCTCGACGTGAATCCGGATCGAGGTGCGGCCGGTGCCGATGACCTCGGCGTAGATGCTGACTTCGTCGCCCACCGCGACGGGCTGGTGAAACACCATGCCGTCCAGGGCCACGGTGGCGCAGCGGCCCTGGGCCAGTTCGAAGGCCGGGGTCGCCCCGGCCACGTCCATCTGGGCCAACAGCCAGCCGCCGAAGATGTCGCCCTCGGGATTGGTGTCCGCCGGCATGGCGATGATGCGGCCCACGGGGCGGGTTTCTGGCGGATACTCTGGGGCGTCGGACATGGGCAAGCTCTAGCGTTCGGGGATGGCGGCGTTCCTAGCGCGGCGTAGGCGACTTGTCGCGTTTGGCGCGAGGCTTCTTTGGCGGCGTCGGCGGCGTTAGGGTCAGTCGCGACGCCTTCACAGCCTTGGAGTCCCTAAGCGCCCGCCAGGCTCCGCCCAGCTCCATGGCGACCAGAAGATGATCCTGGGTCAGAAGGCCGCGCTTGGCCGTTCGAAGCTCGGCGATATCGTTCAACAGGCGCGAGGCGGCTTGTAGGTCGGAACGGTCAGAGCGCGCGCCCAGGTCCTGCAGTCGCGCGAACCGCCAACCCATTTCCGCAGGATGTTCCAGCGTCAGGGCGAAGCGCGCCTCGGGCGACAGCGTGGCGGCGATGAAGCTCCAGGCCTCCGTGTCCGGCGTCTTGCGGTAATGGCCGGGCGCGGTCGGCAGTCCTGCGCGGGCATAGACTTCCAGGGCGCCCGCCTCGATCTCGGCGAAAGCCACGTCCAGAGCGTCGGGGGCGGTCGGCTCGGGATCGACGGGACGATCAAAGGGGGACGTCGTCGCGCTATTGAGGTCTGTCCTTCGCGACCGACCGGAGTTGGGCCCGGTCAGTCGCGACATCAGGATCTGCCAGCGCGTCCGCACCGTCAGTCGGTGCTGAGAGAGCTGGTCACCGACACATCATAGATGACGCGGGTCAGGCTCTGGACGACCTCAAAGAATTTGCGGGCCTCGGCGGCGCCGGACAGGGGCACATAGATCACGTCTTCCGGCATGATCTGCATATTGGTGGCGGCGAAGACGTTGGCGGCCTCGTTGAAGTCCAGCTGGTACACCACGGGCACGCCTTTCGGGGTGGCGGGTTGGGTGATGCCAAGGGCTTGGGCGACTTCCGGTCGTTCGAAACGGAAGACCATGACGCGATGGGCGTTGGCGGTGTTGGTGTTCAGTCCGCCGACCTTGGACATGGCGCCGGTCAGGGTCATCGGCCCGGCGGGCATGTCGACCTGGGTCACGGCGTTCAGGGCGCCGAAGGTCGAGAAGCGACGGGGCTTGTACTGGACATTGATCACGTCGCCGCGTTGCAGACGGACGTTCTCGCCGAACTCGGTCGTCACGGCCGTCATCGGCGCCGTATAGGTCTGTCCGCCGCGCTGGATGCTGATGGTCAGGTCGTCGGTTTCACGGGCCGAGCCGCCTGCGGCCGCGATCACGTCGAGGATGCGGTCGCTGTTGACGCCCAGTGGCGCGCGGCCGGGCCGGCGCACGTCGCCGAAGACATTGACCGTATTGGAGGCGTTGTCGGCGATGCCGACCAGAACCTGAGGATTGGCGACCTTGCCCGCCAGGGCGCGGCGGACGGCCGTCGCAGCCTGGGGCGCCGTCAGACCTTCGACACGCACCTGACCGGCGAAGGGCACGGCGACCGAGCCGCTGCGGTCTACGGTCGCGCCCGGCAATGCCTGAGAGCCGCCGGATAGAGTGGCCTGGGTGCGATTGCCGCTGGAGCCGCTTCCCAGAGAACCGCCGAACAGGGCGCCCGACGGGTCATAGATCGAGATGGCGAGGGTGTCGCCGACGCCGATCACGTCGGCCGGCTGTTCGCTGGACGCGGCGGCTAGCGTGCCGAAGAACTGTGGCGGCACAGCCTTCATCCGCTCGGTCACCTCATAGGTGAGGGGCACCAGGGCGTAGCTGCCCTGTGTCTGTGCGGTTGTCGCGCCTGTGTCGATCGAAGATCCCGACGGCCCGTCGCGCGGCAGTGTGGAGCAGCCGCCCAGGATGGCGACGATGGCGAGGGGCAGGATGGTGCGAGTCATGAAGCGGGTCGGCCCTTGTTCGCGGATTGATTACAAGCCTTTGGAGACTCCCGCCAGAGGGGAGCTCGGCTCAAGGCCTATGGCGCGGGCGACAATCTCGAAGTGCGCGGGCCAGGACGGCGCAGGACGGGCCGCCGGAACAGTCGGCGGGCTCAGGGCCGCACGTTCGATCGCCGCCAGCCAGCCCAGCCCGTCCAGAGGATCGATCAGCTCCGCTTCGGGCGTCAGTTCGCGGTGGGGCGGGATGTCCGAGGCGATCAACGCCAGGCCCATGGCGCGGGCCTCGACCGCCGGCAGGTCGAAACCTTCCACCGAGGAGGGGGCCAGGATCGCCCGCGCGCCCCGCATCAGCCGCGCCAGCAGGACATCGGACAGGTTGGACGCCTGATGGACCACGCCGCGCAGGTTCGGCGATCGCTGCAGATGGTCCAGCACCGCCTCGTTCTCCCAGCCGTAGCGGCCGACCAGGACAAGCGACGGGGTCTGCTCGCCCAGTCGTTCCTCCAAGCGCCGCCACAGGGTCAGGAGAAGCGCCAGGTTCTTGCGCGCCTCGATCGTGCCGACATGCACGAAATAGGGCCGGGGCGCCGCAAAGACTTCGCCGGCGCCAAAGGCGGGCTCCAGCCCTAGATGGGCCACGTGGACAGGAGGCTGAGGCAGGCCTTCGCGCGAGGCGAAGGCGCGTAATTCATGCTCTGTGTAGGCAGAGTTGACGATGACCCGGCTGGCGTGGCGCAGGGTGTTGGCCACCCGAGCATGATGTTTGTCGCCGTCGCCGGGCCGGCAGAATTCCGGGTGGGTTATGGGAATCAGGTCGTGGATCAGGACGACCCGCTCGATCCCCGCCGCCTCCAGGTCTTTCAGCGCCGTCGGGTCGTGAAGGGTGGTGTGCCCAACGTTCAGATACAGGTCCGCGTCAGGCAGGGCCGCAACATGGCGCGAGTGGAAGAACTGCTTCAGCACCCGTCCCTTGTCGGCGGGCTTCTCCGCCGCCGGACCGGGCGGCGGGCTGATGACCGAAGTCTCAGGTCGGACCGGGGCGGTCAGAGCTGCCAGCAGGTGCGCTTCGTGCGCCAGGTCGCCCTGGGCGTCGCCTGCCCCGTTCCACCGGCTCCGCAGATCGGCGACGCAGCGGCGGAACCAGTCGGCCTTGACCGCCACCAGCCGGCCCTTGCGGCTGCGTACGGGAATTGTGACGACGTCGGGCCGCGACAGCAGCCATTCGGCATAGGCCAGACAGACCCGGTCCACGCCTGTGGGGGCGGAACGGTCGGCCCGGCTCATCAGCCGGCTGGCGTCATAGAGGATACGCATGACAGGGGTGCTCAGGCGACGTAGCCGGCCTGCATCAGTTCGGCGATGTGGACGATGGCGGTCGGCCGCCCGTCCTCGACGACGAACAGATTGGCGATCTTGTTGGCGGTCAACAGATCGACGACGTCGCTCATACGGGCGTCCGGTTCGACCGTGATCGGATTGGCGCCCATGATATCGGCCGCCGTCAGATCGGTGATGTCGCGCTGGAAGGCGCGACGAAGGTCGCCGTCTGTGACGATCCCTGCCAGCGAACCGTCCGTGCGCAGAACCGCCACCGCGCCCTTGCGCCCCTCGGTGATGGCCGAGACCACCTCGCTGAAGGTGGCGGTCAGGGGCACGCTGGCGGGGGCGGCGGCGTTGTCTCCCATCCATTCGCGCACGCTTTGCAGGCTCATGCCCAGGGCGCCGCCGGGATGGTGCAGGCCGAAGTCCAGCGCGCTGAATTCACGCCGATCCATCAAGACCATGGCCAGGGCGTCGCCCAGGGCCAGGGTCATAAGGGTCGAGGTCGTCGGCGCCAGTCCGTTGGGGCAGGCTTCGGCCACGCTGGGCATGGTCAGACAGACGGCGGCGTTGCGACCCAGGAAGCTGGCGGGGCGCTGAGTGATGGCGATGACCGGGATGCCGTTGCGTTGGCAATAGATCAGCGGATCCCGCAGTTCGCGGCTCTCGCCCGAGTTGGAAATGGCCAGCACGGTGACGTCGGGCCGCAGCATGCCCAGGTCGCCGTGGCTCATCTCGGCGGGATGGACGAAGAAGGCATTGGTGCCGGTCGAGGCCAGGGTGGCGGCGATCTTGCCGCCGATATGGCCGGACTTGCCCATGCCGGTGACGACCACATAGCCGGGTCGGCTCATGATCACATCGACCGCGCGAGCTATGGCGACGTCGATCGAACGCTCGAGCGCTTCGAGCGCCTCGATGTTCAGACGCATGACCTCGCGAGCGCGGTCAGTCATTACGGCGATGTCTTCTGGGGACGAATGGACGGTCTCGGTCATAGTCTGGCAGGCCCGTGTCCGGGCTCTCCTTGGTTCGAGGCGCGCGATCTGCCCCATCCCAAGGCCACGCGCAACATCACCTTCAGACGACTTTGTCGCCTTCGGGTCAACCTTTGCCGCACTCGCGCGTTGGGTGTCGCTGGGGAAGCCGAGAAGAGTTCGAACACATGCCGTCTCACGCCGGAGCCGCAACGCTTCTATTGCCCAGGCCGCCTGTCCTTGCGGACGGCGTCGCCCTGTTCCTCGATATGGACGGGGTCCTGGCCCCGATGGCGCCGACGCCGGACGCGGTCGGCCCGACGGCGCGTCGCACGGCTGCGCTCAAGGCCGTCGAGGCCCGTCTGGCGGGCCGTGTCGCCATCGTCAGCGGGCGCACGATTGTCGAGATCGACCGCATCTCGGGCTCGGCCCTCACCTCCGCCTCGGGGGTTCACGGCCTGGAACGCCGGCTCAAGGACGGCGTGATCGAGCGCGACGAACCGCACGACGGCGTGGCCGAGGCCCTTGCGGCCTTTAAGGCCTTTGCGGCCGATCATCCGGGACTGATCGTCGAGGACAAGGGCGTCTCGGCCGGTCTTCATTACCGCCAGGCCCCGGACCAGGCCTCCGCCGCCCAGCACCTGGCGCAACGGCTTCAGGCCGAGACGGGCCTAACCCTTCAGCCCGGCCATATGGTGCTGGAACTGAAGACGCCGGGCGCCGACAAGGGCACGGCCGTCACCGCCTTCATGCAGGACCATCCCTTCAAGGGCGCGATCCCGATCATGTTGGGTGACGACCTGACGGACGAACATGGGTTCGAGGCCGCCGCCGCCCTGGGCGGTTATGGCGTTCTGGTGGGGCCGGAGCGAAAGACGGCCGCGCGGTACCGGCTGGATGATGTGGACGCCGTCCTGTCCTGGCTCGAAGCCGTGGCGAAGGCCTGATCCGATGAAACCCAATCTCGATCTCTTCCCGATCGGCAACTGCGCCATCAGCGCCCTGATCGACCGTCAAGGCCACTTCGTCTGGGCCTGCGCCCCGCGCGTGGACGGCGACCCGGTCTTTTCGGCCCTGATGAACGGCGAAGCGCCCGACCACGGTTACTGGGCCGTGGAGTTGGAAGGTCTGAAACACGTCAGCCAAGCCTATATCCGCAACACGCCGGTGTTGCGGACCCTCCTGACGGCCGAAGACGGAGCGGTGGTCGAAATCATCGATTTCGCACCCCGCTATCCGAAACATTCGCGCACCTATCGCCCGCTTGCTTTCGGGCGGATCGTCCGACCGCTGGAAGGCACGCCCCGCATCCGCATCCGGCTGCGGCCCTCCGCCGACTGGGGCGCGCGGCCCGCGGCCTGTACGTCCGGTTCGAACCACATCCGCTTCATCTGTCCGGACGTCACCTTCCGTCTGACGACGGACTGTCCCGTGTCGCATGTGTTGGAAGAGCGCATCTTCCGGCTGGAGCGGGCGCACGCCTTCTTCTTCGGTCCGGACGAGGGCTATGATCAGGACGTCGGCCCAGGGGTTCAGGCGGCGCTGGATCGCACCGTCGCCTATTGGCAGGACTGGGTGCGCAAACTGTATCTGCCGCTGGACTATCAGGAGGCCGTGATCCGCGCGGCCATCACCCTGAAACTCTGCGCCTATGAGGAGACGGGGGCCATTGTCGCCGCCATGACCACCTCGGTGCCCGAGTTCAAGGAGAGCGGGCGCAATTGGGACTATCGCTACTGCTGGATCCGCGACGCCTATTATACGGTGCGGGCGCTGAACCGGCTGGGGGCGGTCGACATCCTCGAGAACTATCTCGGCTATCTGCGCAATCTGGTCGATGACGCCGACGGCGGCCATGTCCAGCCGGTCTATGGGGTGGGTCTCGAGCCCGGCATCGGCGAGAGCATCGTCGATACGGTCGAGGGCTATCGCGGCATGAAGCCGGTGCGGATCGGCAATCAGGCGCACGAGCATCTGCAACACGACGTCTACGGACAGATCGTCCTACCTCTGGTCCAGGCCTTCTATGATCAGCGGCTGCTGCGGCCCGGCACGATCGCGGATTTCCACGCCCTGGAAAAAGTCGGCGAGCGCGCCTTCGCCCTGCACGATCAGACCGACGCCGGCCTGTGGGAGTTCCGCACCATCGCCCGGGTCCATACCTATTCGTCGGTCATGTGCTGGGCGGCGTGCGACCGTCTGGCCAAGGCGGCGGATCATCTGGGCCTGACCGGACGCGGGCAGGTGTGGCGCGAACGGGCGACGACCATTCGTGAACGGATCGAAGCCGAGACCTTCCTGCCGGACGAGGGGCGGTTCGCCGCCAGCTTCGGCGGGCGAGAGCTGGACGCCTCATTGCTGCAACTGACCGACCTGGGCTTCCTGGACGCCCATGACCCGCGCCAGGTCGCCACCTTCGACGCCATCGAGCGTGACCTGAAGAAGGGCCCCTTCCTGTTCCGGTACGTCGAGCCGGACGATTTCGGCGAGCCCGAGACGGCCTTCAACTTCTGCACCTTCTGGTTCATCGAGGCCCTGCACCAGAACGGCCGGGTCGAAGAGGCGCGTGAGATCTTCGAGGAAATGCTGGCCCGACGCACCCAGGCCGGCCTGTTGAGCGAAGACATCTCGGTCGAGGACGGCGAGCTTTGGGGCAACTACCCCCAGACCTATTCCCTGGTCGGCATCATCAATTGCGCCGTGATGTTGAGCCGTTCCTGGACCGACGTGCGTTGATACGCCGAACACCTGTCTGACCCCGGGGCTGGGGTTGCCGCCGAAGTGAAGTCATGAGCCGTCTTATCGTCGTATCCAACCGGGTTTCCGCCCCGACCGATCCTGCCGCCGGCTCGGCCGGCGGTCTGGCCATGGCCTTGTCCGCCGCGCTGCGGAAATATGACGGACTCTGGTTTGGCTGGTCGGGTGAAACGGTGGAAGAGTTCACCGGCGAAATGAAGGTGGAGGACAGGGCCGGCGTCACCGTCGGCCTGGTCGATCTGGAGCCTCAGGACGTCGACGAATACTACAACGGCTACGCCAACAAGACCCTGTGGCCGCTGTTTCACCACAGGATCGATCTGGCGCAGTACGAACGCTCATACGGCGAAGGCTATGAGCGGGTGAACCGTCGGTTCGCCGAGGTTCTGGCGCCGGTGATCCAGCCGGACGATATCATCTGGATCCACGACTACCACATGATCCCGATGGCGCGGGATCTGCGCCGTCTGGGCGTCCGAAACCGGATCGGCTTCTTCCTGCACACCCCTTGGCCGGCCCGTCAGCTGCTGGTCACCCTGCCGCATCATCGGCGGCTGGTGGAGTCGATGTTCGACTTCGACCTGATCGGCTTCCACACTCAGGAATGGAGCGATCTGTTCACCGACTATGTGGTCAGCGAAGCCCAGGGCGAACTGTTCGGCCATGGCGGGCTGGAGTGTTTCGGGCGACGGGTTCAGATCGGCGTCTTCCCGATCGGCATCGACGTGGACGGCTTCCTGGCGGCGCGCAACTCGACGCTCGGCGCCCGGACCTACGACCGAATGGCGGCCTCGGCCGCCTTCCGCGCCATGATCGTGGGCGTGGATCGCCTGGACTACTCCAAGGGCTTGGAGGAGCGGCTGCTGGGTTATGAGCAGTTCCTGCACGACAACGCCTCGATGCGCGGCGAGGTCTTCCTGTTGCAGGTGACGCCGATCTCGCGCGACGATGTGGATTCCTACCAGGATTTGCGGGCCCGGCTGGATTCCCTGGCCGGACGGGTCAACGGCGCCTTCGGCGACATGGACTGGCAGCCGATCCGCTATCTGAACCGCACCTATCGCCGCGACCAGCTGGCCGGCATCTATCGCGCCGCACGGGTCGGGCTGGTCACGCCGCTGCGTGACGGGATGAATCTGGTGGCCAAGGAATATGTCGCCTCGCAGAACCCGGAGGATCCCGGCGTCCTGATCCTGTCGCGTTTCGCCGGAGCGGCGGAACAGATGGGCGAGGCCCTGCTGGTCAATCCCTACAGCCGCGAGGAGCTGTCGGACGCCATCCAGAAGGCCCTGACCATGCCCCTGGCCGAGCGCATCCGCAAATGGGAGGCCCTGATGCAGGTGGTGCGCGACACCGATGTCGGCATCTGGCGCGACGCCTTCGTCAAGGCCCTGCTGGCGGTCGAAGGCGAGCCGGAAACCGCCCAATGGGCCGGCGCGGCCTGACCTATCGGATGTCGAAGGCCAGCAGCAGGGTGCGCTGCGCCGGGTTGGCGTTGTCGTCGGACAGCAGATAGATCCGTGTCGTCCGGCCCCGCCGCTCGGCCGCTATGCCCTCGAAATTATCCGTCGTGCCCGGCAGTTTCAGCTCGACCAGCACCGGACCGGGCGTCCCGTCGGACGCCAGTCGGCGAACACGACCGCGCATGTCGAAGGGCGGGGTGTAGCGACGCTCGACCATGAACCAGCCGTCGCCCGATGGATCGCGATCCAGGCCGGTGGAGCGATAGTCGTTGTCCTTCGGCGCCTCAGCTGGCGGGGAGACGACGAGGCGGCAGCCGCCTGGGGTGCAATCCCATACGCCGCCCCCTTCGCCCAGGGCGCGCCAGCCGTCAGCCTCGTGACGAGGCAGGGCGGCCAGCCCCTCCATGCCTTCGTTATCGGGGAAGGCCGCGTCGGGCGAGGACACAGGCGTCGGCGCGCGCAGGGCCGACAGGGGGCCATAGTTCCAGATGCGGTGGCGGCGCTCGAAACTGACCAGCAGATCGCCCGACCGGGTCAGGGCCAGACCCTCGGCGTCGCCGTCGATCTTGTCCGCGATCAGGCTGCCGTTCTCCAGGATCAGGCGGCGCGACGCCAGATGATCGACGCCCACGAGCCGCCCCTGGGGATCGAGCCGCAGGACGCCGCGAACCAGGTCCCCGGCGTCGGACACCGCCACGAAACGACCGTCGCTGCTCAGTTTCAGGTCGGAAAGCCCATGCAGGGGCGAGCCCATGCCGGCGACGATCTCCACCCCGCCGGCGAAATGCACCTCGGGCGCCAGAACCGCGCCGGGCAGGCCCAGGCCGACGGCCTTCAATTCGGCCGGGGCGAAGGTCCAGCCGTCGCCGTGGGAAAGATCAGGCTGGGGCGGACCCAGCGTGGCGGCGCAGGCCGTCAGCGCCAGGGCGGCCCAGACGGCGGTCAGACGGCGCAACCGGTTCATGCGGCCAGCTTCTTGCGCACCCGGCGGGCCGGGACAGCGGCGCTTTCGGCCTCGAACAGTTCCGCCAGCTTCTCGGTCATGGCGCCGGCCAGCTGTTCCACATCGACGATGGTCAGGGCCTTGCGGTACCAGCGGGTCACGTCGTGGCCGATGCCGATGGCCAGCAGTTCGACCGGCGACCGGTCCTCGATCTCGGCGATCACCTGGCGCAGGTGTTTGTCCAGATAGAGGGCGGCGTTGGCCGATTGGGTCGAGTCGTCGACCGGCGACCCGTCCGAGATCACCATCAGGATGCGGCGCTGCTCGGTCCGGGCCAGCAGGCGATTGTGCGCCCATTGCAGGGCCTCGCCGTCGATATTCTCTTTCAGCAGGCCTTCGCGCATCATCAGGCCCAGGTTCTTCTTGGCCCGGCGCCAGGGGGCGTCGGCGGCCTTGTAGATGATGTGGCGCAGGTCGTTCAGGCGTCCCGGATTGGCGGGCTTGCCGGCGCTGATCCAGGCCTCGCGGCTCTGTCCGCCCTTCCAGGCGCGGGTGGTGAAGCCCAGGATCTCGACCTTGACCCCGCAGCGCTCCAGGGTGCGCGCCAGGATGTCGGCGCAGACCGCCGCCACCATGATCGGCCGCCCGCGCATCGAGCCGGAGTTGTCCAGCAACAGGGTCACGACCGTGTCGCGGAAGGGGCTTTCGCTCTCGGCCTTGAACGACAGGGGCGCGGTGGGGTCGGTGACGATCCGGGTCAGGCGCGCCGTGTCCAGCATCCCCTCTTCCAGATCGAACATCCAGGAGCGGTTCTGCTGCGCCAGCAGGCGGCGTTGCAGCTTGTTGGCCAGGCGCGAGACCACGCTGGACAGGATGGTCAACTGCTGGTCCAGCAGGTTGCGCAGCCGCTCCAGCTCCATCGGGTCGCACAGGTCGGCGGCGTCCACCACCTCGTCATAGGCGGTGGTGAAGACGCGGTAGACATCGACCGACCGCCCGTCGTCGGCGGTCTGCTGGCGGTTGGGCTGCTGGCCCTCGTTCAGTTCCGGCCCGTCCTCGGAGGCGTCGCCTTGGGGGTCGCCGGGCGCGCCTTCGGGTCGGCTGTCGCGTTCTTCGTCCGAGGACTGATCGTCGGCGTCGCCCTCCATCGATTGGGAGCCTTCGCCGCCCTGCTCGTCCTCATCCTCATCCGGCTCGTCGCTGGCGTCGGGCTCCTGGGGATCGGGCTCTTCGTCGCCGGGATCTTCGGACGTGTCCTCGCCGCGTCCGTCGCCTGGGTCCAGGTCCAGGGCCCGCAGCACGTCGCGCATCTTCTCGGCAAAGCCCGCCTGGTCCCCGGCGGTTCCGGCCAGGGCGTCCAGCTTTTCACCGGCCTTGGCCTCGATGCCGGCGCGGACCAGGTCCAGCATGGACTTGGCGCCGTCGGGCGACGGACGGCCGGTCAGCCGCTCGCGAACCAACAGAGCCACGGCCTCGGACACCGGCACCCGGTCCGCCTCGGCGATGCGAAGGGCGCCGGTCTTTTCCAGCCGGGTCACCAGGGCGGCGCCCAGATTGTCGCGCACCCCGGCCAGATATTCGGAGCCCACGGCCTCGACCCGCGCCTGTTCGACCGCGTCGAACACCTCGGCCGCCTTTGTGTCGAGCGGCCGCATGCGGGCGTTGATGGCGGCGTCGTGATTGGCCAGGCGCAGGGCCAGCCGGTCGGCCTGGCCTCGCAGAGACGCGCTCTCGGGCCCCGAGGGGTCGCGCGGCGGATGCGGCAGGGTCATGACCCCGCCGACCAGCTTGGGACCGTCCGACCCGAACACCACCTCCAGCTCGGGCTGTTCGGCCAGGGCGCGGGCGGCATGGCCCAGCGCGCGCTTGAAGGTTTCGGCGGGAGTATCCGGGGCGGCCATGGCCCCCAGTTAATCCCTTCGCGCCTGCGATAAAAGCGCGATCAGGCCTCTTTTCGGATCGGCACGAGCCGACCATAGGTCAGACAGCGCCAGACCCACTCCAGCGGCCCCATGCTGAACCGCGACAGCCACAGGGGCGACCAGATCAGTTGCAGCGCCCAAACGGCCGCCACCAGCCCCCACATGCCGACATAATCGACCTGACCGAACAGACGCGGCCCCCACGGCATGTAGAAGACGGTGGTCATGATCAGGGTCTGGGACAGGTAGTTGGTGAAGGCCATCTGGCCCACGGGCCTCAGGGGCGCCAGCCAGGAAGGGCCTTTTCTGGCGACCAGCACGATCAAGCTGACATAGGCCAGGGTGACGAAAATCGGGAAGGAGGCGACGACCTCCGCCAGACCTCGTGTCGGGTGAGCGTCCTTCGGCGCCATGATCTCGGTCCATTCCAGCACGCCCAGCAGGGCCAGGACGGCGCCGCCGATGGCGAGCAGGGCCAGATACAGCCAGGTCGGCGCCCGCCCGCTGAGGAAGCCCGCCTTGAACAGACCCAGGCCCGTCATCATCAGGGCCACGGTCGAAAAGACGAACATCGTCAGGCTGGCGCCCTGAAGAAACGCCCACGACATCAGATTCTGGCCCATGGCGCCCGCCCAACCGCTGCGATAGGCGGCGATGGCGGCCTGCACGGCTTCAAGCGTGTCCTGCGGCTGGCCTTGCTTCATCGCCTCGACGACCTCGGGCGGGCCGGCGACCATCAACCAGGCCAGCCCCGCCTGCATGGCGCCCAGGAACAAGGTCACCCCGAGACCGACCCCGATCAGCACGCCGGCGGGCATTGATCGCATCAGCATCACGAACAGGCCCGACCAGGCGTAGAGCAACAGGACGTCGCCGTACCAGAAGGCTAACCCGTGGATCAGGGCGATGATCGCCAGCCAGAACAGCCGGCGACGCAGCAGCCGGCCCCGGGCCTCGTCCTCGCGGTCGCCTCCGACGAGGAAGATCGAGGCGCCGAACAGCATGGAGAACAGGGTGATGAATTTCTGATGGAAGAAGACGTCCGCGGCCCAGCGCGCCACGGCGTTGGCCCCGGTCACTGGAAACGGGCTCAGGTCCGCGTTGCTGTAGACCATGAAGGGCATGCCGAACGACACGACATTGACCGCGAGAATGCCCAGAACGGCCAGGCCCCGCATGATGTCCAGCGCGACGATCCGCGCTTCCGACTTGACGGGCGCCAGGGCCCCGCTCTGGTTCGGCGGCGTTTCGTTCGCTTGTGTTTCCATCGACATAGGATCCCCCAATCCCTGCGGTCAGGCCGCCGCGTCGCTTAAGCCTTCGGCATCAGACCCAGTCTGTCCCTCACGGCCGGCTTGGCCTCGAAGGCGATGAAGGCGGCGCACAGCCCCGCCCAGAGCGCATAGCTGACCCCCACCACCATGGCGATCGGAAGCCCGCCGACGCCGAAGATCAGAAGGGTCGTCTCGGTCGCCCCCAGGGCCTGCATGACGTCGCCGGCCTCGAACCAGCCGAACAGGGTCATTCCCAGGACCCAGAGCACCTGAACCCCCGCCGCCGCCAGGCCGCCGAACAGCATGAACCGCCACACCACGCCCAGGCGCGAGCCCGGCCGGCCGCTGCGCCGGCGTTCCTCGATGATGCGCCAAAGGGCGACGGGCACCACGACAAGGCCGATCAGCAGCACCAGCAGCCGCCAGTCCAGATCACGTCCCGCGCCTACGGCCTTCGGCGGCCAGAACGGAAGGGTCAGCAACAGCGGCGGCCAGGCCGCGCCGGCGACAGATGCCAGGATGGGATAAAGGGGCGCGGGCCGCGAATGGATCGTCGCTTGGCCCGGCAGATCGGCATAGGTGTCGAACCGGCTCATCGCGTCGGCGCCGGCGTGTCGCCGGAATAGTCATAGAAGCCGCGCCCGCTCTTGCGGCCCAGCCAGCCGGCCTCGACATATTTCACCAGCAGGGGGCAGGGGCGGTATTTGCTGTCGGCCAGGCCGTCGTACAGCACGTTCATGATGGCCAGGACGACGTCCAGCCCCATGAAGTCCGCCAGTTCCAGCGGCCCCATCGGATGATTGGCCCCCAGGCGCAGCGCCTTGTCGATGGAGGCGACATTGCCGACCCCTTCGTACAGGGCGAAGATCGCCTCGTTCATCATCGGCACCAGGATGCGGTTGACGATGAAGGCCGGGAAGTCCTCGGCGTCGGTGGTGGTCTTGCCCAGGCTCTCGGCGAAGGCGACGGCGGCCGAATGGGTTTCGGCCGAGGTGGCGATGCCGCGCACGATCTCGACCAGTTTCATCACCGGCGCCGGCTTCATGAAGTGCAGGCCGATGAACCGGTCGGGCCGATCCGTGGCCGAGGCCAGGCGGGTGATCGAGATCGACGAGGTATTGGAGGCCAGCAGGGTCTGCGGTCCCAGATGCGGCGCGGCCTGGGCATAGACGGCCTTCTTGACCGCCTCGTCTTCCAGCGCTGCCTCGATCACCAGGTCGGCGCCCTTCACGGCGTCGGCGATGACCTCGGTCACGGTGATGCGGGCCAGGGCGGCGTCGGCGTCGGCCTGAGCCACCAGGCCGCGCGCCACATGGCGCGACAGACTTGCGGCGATCTCGCCCTGGGCCAGCGGCAGCCGGGCGGCGGTCACGTCATAGAGTCGGACCGAATAGCCGCCCAGGGCCACGGCGTGGGCTATGCCTGCGCCCATCTGTCCGGCGCCCAGGACGGCGACTGTGGTGATCGTGCTCATGAACCGTGGTCAATAATGGTCGGGGCCGGCACCTTTAGGAAGCTGGCGGCGCGGCGCAAGGGTGGAATTGCCCCTGTCCCTGAGAATCCCGCGCGACCGTGTCCATCCGGACGTCAGCCGAGCAGGGCGACCAGGACCGGCGCAGCCGTGCGGTTGAACAGGACGCTGGCGAACTGAAGCAGCAGAATGACCACGATGGGCGAGATGTCGATTCCGCCCAGGTTCGGGATGATGCGGCGGAACGGCTCCAGCAGGGGCGTGGTGACCCGATCAAGGAAGGTGCCGACCGAATAGACGAAACGGTTGCGGTAGTTGATCACGTCGAACGCGACCAGCCAGCTCAAGATCGCCTGGGCGATGATGAACCAGATCATCAGACTGATGACGGCGTTGACCAGCCAGACGATGGCGAAACCCATGGACGCTTCTCCTGCTCCGAGCGAACGGCGCTTCTAACCCGTCCCGCCCCCTTCCGACAACGCCCCTCGCGCCCCTGCTTCGATTGCGCGCACAAGCCCGTTGACACCACGCCCGCGCGCCTTCTATGTCCCGCGCTCGCCTGGAGGCCCGACCCAGCAATGGAGACGGGGCCGTAGCTCAGTTGGTAGAGCGCGTCGTTCGCAATGACGAGGTCAGGGGTTCGACTCCCCTCGGCTCCACCAGGCGCTCCATTTAGGACGGCTTCAACGCCACATACCCGCGCTCGACCATCCGCCGCAGGGCCTCGTAGACTTCGGCGAGTTCGTCGAAGGCGGTGCGGGCGGCGGTCAGGCGGGCGACCTGATCGGGGGTGACGGGCGAGCCGGAGTGGGCCAGGCGCAGGGCCTCGGCGGCCCATTTGGCCCGGGCGCCGGCGGTCAGGACCGCCAGCTTCTGCAAGGAGGCGGCGTCCAGCCCGGTCAGGGTGTGGCCGATCAGCTCCTTATTGGCGATATAGGCCGCATAATCGATCTGCTCCAGCTGGCCGCGCAGGCGGCGCTGCTCGTGCGGATCGGTGTCCTGCGGCTCGAAATGGTCGCTGTGGCGACGCACGCTCGAGGTCATCTTGGTCGACATGGGCCGGCCCTCCAAGGCCGATCCAGACGGCTGCTGGCGGCCACATGAGCAGGATGGTGCGCCGTATCGGTTAACGCCGCGTTGCGCCGGCGCAAAGAAGGCCCGATATCCGCCGCGCAAGCCGAAGCATGGAGTCGACATGGATCTGAAACTCGCCCGCAAACGCGCCCTGATCTGCGGCGGCTCGTCCGGTTTGGGACGCGCCGTTGCGAGCGCCCTGGTGGCGGAAGGCGTTCATGTGGCCCTGTTGTCGCGGGATGGGGCGAAGCTTCAGGTCGTGGCGGACGAACTGAACGCCGCAGGACCGGGCCGCGCGGTCGTGGTCACGGCGGACTTGGCCGACCATGAGTCGTTGCTGAAGGCCGTCGACCAGGCCGAGGACCTGCTGGGCGGGCATGTCGAGATCCTGCTGAACAATACCGGCGGACCACCGCCGTCGGGCGTGTCGGGGCTGGAGCCGGCGGTCTGGCGCGATCATTTCGAGTCCATGGTGCTGTCGGTCTTTCGTTTGACCGACCGGGTCCTGCCGCGCATGCGGGCCGCCGGCTGGGGGGCGGATCCTGAACGTCGCCTCGATGACCGTGGTCGAGCCGTCGGCGGCTCTGGGGGTTTCAAACACCTTGCGGGCGTCGATAGCGGCCTGGGCCAAGACTCTGGCCAGCGAGGTCGGACCGGACGGGGTGACGGTCAACACCCTGCTGCCGGGGCGGATCGACACCCCCCGCATCGAACGCCTTGATCAGGCGACGGCCGAGCGCACGGGCGTCACGCCGCTGCAAGCCAGGGCGGACTCCGTCAAATCAATTCCCGTCGGGCGGATTGGGACGACTGAAGAGTTCGGCGCCGTCGCCGCCTTCCTGGCCAGCCCGCTCGCCGCCTATGTCACCGGTTCCCTGGTCCGCTTGGATGGCGGGGCGATCAAGGCGATTTAAGCGACGAACGGGGCGGCTTCGGGCGTTTGCCAGTCAATCGCGTCGCCATAAGGATGGCATTTCGCCAGAACCCTCGTCTCGCCTTGAGGCCAGGATGTCAGGTGCAACTCGACCTCGCTGCGGTCGGGCGTCCATTCAAAACTGATCCAGACCAACGGGCGCTCGGGCGTCGCCCGGCTGCCGGCCGCATCCAATATGGCCCTGAGGTCGGCGCGATGAGTTTGGTCGAGATACTGGAGGAACATGGTATGGACCACGGCTCGGCAGTAGCCCGCCCTTTGCGGCTCGCCCAGACGCCGCGCCAGCCACGCCGACGCGTCGCCGAGCTCGACCTGGGGCGGATGGGCGTGTGCGATCTCGAGCGCCTTTTCCAGGCGATCCATGCGGGCGGGTTGGTCGGCCCAGGCGAAAGCCAGAAGGCGTTCGCGATCCCGTGGGTCTGACGCGTCAAGGGGGTGCAGATCCACCCCACGCGCCGTGGCGATCGAGACGGGGACCATGGGCGGAGGCGCGCCGCGCCATCTGGGCTCGATGTGAACGGTGGAGACGCGATCTCCCGCCTCCGTGCCGCCCAGGCGATAGGCGTAGTGCGCGAGATTGAGGTTAAGGCCGCAACTCGATCCCAATTCCAGCAGTTCGAACGGCATGCCCCATTGCTGTGCTGACGTCATCAGGGCGGCCATGGTCGCGCCCGCGCGCGCCACCTCGTTCGTCTGGGTCGGATGCCGAAGCCAGTCGGCGATGAACAGGTCTTGTTCCGATAACGCGGCGGCGATGGCGCCGTCGAAGTCGTGGTGTTCTCCGCGGTAGAGCTGCGCGAGCCGTTTTGGGGTTTCCCGCCGCGCAAGGGCGTGGAGCGCGCCGTTGAACCGAAGGGCGAGGGCGGCCGCGGCAGGATCGCCCGGCCAGTTACGAATCATGGCGGCGCTGACCGGCGCGTGCGGCAACTGAGCGACGACGGACTCTAGAACAGAGGCGATGAAGGTCGAACCCATTGCGCGACACCTGTCGGCGGTGAGTAGGAAATCTTGTGTTCCGTCAGTCTTCGAAGTCATTTCGACAAGCTTTTGGAGCCTCTGGACTTCAGTTGGCTGTTTAGATGCGTGTCGTCGTTGCGTGACGCTCATTTAGACGCGGTCGCATATATATTCAAGTAATCATCAGAAATGATCAAAACGTCCAATATGTATGGAGGTGAACTGAGTTTCGCATACATACTAAAGGGCGCCTGCACAGAATACGAGAAGCTGATCAGAAGTGACTGAACGCTAATGCGCCAGCAAACATTTTTAGAAAGTTAAAGGCCCGTATCGAAATAGCGCCGGCCTTTAGTGTGTAGGGGAAATTACGTATCGATGGTTAGGGTTAAATTAACATCGAATCTAATAAGTGTAGCTAGGGCTGATTGGGGTAGGGTTTTTACGTAAGCGTTCTTTCATATTTTGACTGCACAGTTAATTGCGTTCGCCGCAAAATATAGCGAGCGCTAATGTGCGTAAAAAATATAGACATGGTCGCTAACATAGAAATATATTCTACGCTAAAAATGCGAACTTCTGAGTGAGTGAGGATGTTGGCTCTGAATATTGTAAACGAAAGTATCTGTGTTGGTCACCGGGAATATCATGAAATGAAAAATACGCTTCTTGCTGGTACGGCCTTGGTGGCTGTTCTTTTTGCCGGCCCTAGTTTCGCCCAGACCGACACTATCGACCAGGCGGAGCTTGCTGCTCTTGTTCGCGCTCAGGCCGGTGAGATCGCCGCGCTCCGCGCTCGGCTCGATGCGATAGAGGGCGCAA
The DNA here is from genome assembly GCF_026625805.1 of Brevundimonas sp. SL130. Taxonomy (NCBI): domain Bacteria; kingdom Pseudomonadati; phylum Pseudomonadota; class Alphaproteobacteria; order Caulobacterales; family Caulobacteraceae; genus Brevundimonas; species Brevundimonas sp. SL130. The sequence goes on along the minus strand of NZ_CP113064.1, from coordinate 352,904 downwards.
AACCCGTCGCAGCGGTCGTCGCCCCCCGATTGGCCAACGCCAATGACGACAGTGCGACAGAGCTTTACGCCGCCAATATCGTGGCGCCCGGCCCGGCGGATCAGGACATTGCTCAGGCGCGCGCCGAAGCCGTCAATGCGGCGGGCGTGACGACTGAATGGAAGGGCGGACTGCCGACCTTCCGCTCGCCCGACGGCAAATACATGTTCAAGATGCGCGGCCGCATCATCGCCCACACCAGTTCGACCTTCGGGTCTGACTATGACGCGCGCAACATCACGACGACCGGGATGCGCGCCCTGCGGATCGGCATCGAAGGCGCCGCCGGCCCGAACTTCTTCTACCAGTTCGAAAATGACTTCGCCGACAATGTGTCCGACGTCGGCACCGCCTTCGTCGGCTGGCGCGACACGGTGGGAGACATCTCGTACGATGTCCGCTTCGGCAATATGTTCAACGACCGCAGCTTTGAGGGTTCGAGCGGTTCCGACGCGCCGCCCTTCCTGGAGCGCAACGTCGTCGCGACGGCGATTATTCCGCAGCGCGGCTTCTACGGCATCGCACTGATGCCGCGCGTGTTCTGGGGCAGCGGACACGCCTCGTTGACCCTCAGCGGCGACTATATCGATAACCGCCAGGTCGTTTCCGACAGCCAGACCTTGATGGGCCGCATTCACTGGAACCCCGTCAAGACGGCGCGGTCCACGATCCATCTCGGCGCCTGGGGCTTTGACGAGCAGCTGGCCGCCGGCGCTGATTCTCTGACGCGCAATACGTCGATCGGCGGCCGGTTCAACGGCGCCTTGCGCGTCTCCAGCGGAACCCTGACCGGCGGTACGGGTACGCGGGGTTATGGGGCCGAAGTGGGCGGCTACATGGGCTCGTTCTGGGTTATGGGCGAGGCCGGTAAACGCAATGCCGAGCTTGACGCCGGGCGTGATGACTTCGTCAGCGAGGCGTGGAGCCTTTCGAGCGGCTATTTCCTGACCGGCGAGCTTCCGCCCTACAACGCTCGCCTGGGCACCTTCGCGCAGCCGCGCGTCCTGCGGCCTGTCTTGGACGGCGGTCCCGGCGCGATCGAGCTGCTGGCCCGCTACGAGAACATTGACTACTCTGGCGTCCCGACCGCTGGCGAGGGTTGGGCGGCGACTGCCGGGGTCAACTGGTACCTCGACAACGTCGTTCGCCTTCAGTTCAACCTGATCCACTGGAACGCCGAAAATCGGTCAGGCTCCTATCCCACCGAGGATAGCGGTCAAACCGTCAGCGCCGGCGTCGGGGTCACCTTCTAATACGGTCTTCCCCCCTCATCCCGGCAGAAGTTCGGGATGAGGGGGTTCGGTTTCTATGTGTCCGCTTTGAAAAGAGCGATTTATTAAGCCATTTTGCGCGATGACAATGGCTGATTGATTTTCTTGTGGAGCAGATAATGATCAATGCGATGAACATTCCGCGAAAGCTGAGTTTTTCATTTGTAGCGATCTGCGTTTCCGCAGCCGTTATCATGATGATCTTCTTCGCCACAATCATGGCGATCAGGTCGTCAACTGAGAGCAATAATCTCGCGCAGTCCATCCACTCGAAGAGCTTGGCCTTGGAAACGGCGATCCTTCGCCAGAACAGCCAATTTCGAGGCTTTCTTGTCACGGGCGACGAGACGTATCTGAAATCGTACGACGAAGGCCGCGACGAATACGATAGCGTTTCGGCCGAGTTGAAGACGACGCTCACCGATCCGGCGATGCTGGAACAGCTTGAAAAATCGCGCGTCGCCACGCTGGCCTGGCGCAAGGACTGGGGCGACCGGCTGATCGGCGAGGTCCGCGCAGGTCGCCGCGAGGACGCGCAGCAGATGGTCCGCGACGCCGGCAAGAAGGTTCTCGTCAGCGCCGCCGTCCTGCCCTTGCGCGAAATCCGCGACGAGCAGGTCAGGCGGATCGAGGACAACGGCGCACGGCAGGAGGCTGCGATCATCACCGCCATGGCGGCTCTGGTCATCGGCGGTCTGGCGCTTATCGGGATTGCGGTCGGTCTGTCCGCCATGCTGAGCCGCGCGATCGCACGCCCCATCACCACTCTGACCGCCGCCATGGCCCAGCTTGCGCGGGGCGATAACGACATCGCTGTCGATGCGGATCGCGCCGACGAAGTGGGCGACATGGCGCGGGCCGTTCTGGTGTTCCGCGACACGGCCTTGGCCAAGGCTGCGGCGGATCACGCGAAGGCGGCGGCCGACCGCGCCAAGGCGGAGGCCGACGAGGCGCGCGCCGGAGCCGACGCGGCGGCGCGAGAGGTCGTGCAGAATCTTTCGACCGCTCTGGCGCAGTTGGCGCAGGGCGATCTGACGTCGCCGATACGCCAGCGTTTCCCAGCGGACTATGAGAAGCTTCGCACAGATTACAATACGGCGCTGAAGAGCCTGAAAGATCTGATCGCGGATATCTCCAGCGGCGTCACCAGCCTGGGCGAAGGCGCCCACGACGTCAGCTCGGCCGCCGACCAGATGGCCCAGCGCACCGAGCAGCAGGCCGCAAGCCTAGAGGAGACCGCCGCCGCCCTGAACGAAATCACGGTGACGGTCCGCTCAACCTCCGCAGGGGCCGGCAAGATCAAGGTGGCCGTCGATTCCGCGCATTTGGATGTCGAGCGAAGCGGCCAGACCATGACGGAAGCCGTGACGGCGATGGGTCTGATCGAAGCCTCGTCGCGCGAAATGGAGCTGATCATCGGCACCATCGACGAGATCGCCTTCCAGACCAATCTGCTGGCGCTCAACGCCGGCGTTGAGGCCGCGCGGGCGGGTGAGTCGGGTCGCGGCTTCGCGGTCGTCGCCCAGGAAGTGCGCGCCTTGGCGCAGAGGTCGGCGGACGCGGCCAAACAGATCAAGACCCTGATCTCCAGCTCCAACGAGCAGGTTTCGTTGGGCGCGCGCCTCGTCAACCAGACCGGCACGGCCCTGGGCAAGGTCGTCGATCAGGTCCGTGATATCTCGGCCCTCGTGTCGGAGATCGCCAGCGCCACCGTCGAACAGGCCAGCGGCCTGGACGAGGTCAACACCGCCGTGACCCAGATGGATCGCTTCACCCAACAGAACGCCGCCATGGTCGAAGAGAGCACCGCGGCCAGCCACTCCATTCGCGCCGAGACCGACCGGTTGAGGAGCAAGGTGTCCCTGTTCAAGGCGGTGGCCGACGACGAGTCGTTCATATCGGCGGCGGCATAGGGTCCGCTCAGTCGGGCAGAAGCGCGAACCCCAGCCGGCCGTCGTCTTCGACGCTCAAGCCTGCGTCAGCGTAGTCGGCCAGTCTGGGGTGCGAGGTCTCCAGCGGGTGGGTCCAGGCGGCGGTGACGACCACGACGTCGGCGCCGGCCGCCTCGCCGGCCTTGATGCCGGCCTCGGCGTCCTCGAACACCAGACAGTCGGCGACGTCGAAGCCCAGGGTCTGGGCCGCCAACAGATATCCGGCCGGGTCCGGCTTGCCGCGCTCCACGCGTTCAGCGGTGATCATCAGTTCCGGCGGCGTCACGCCCGCAGCGGCGAGGCGCGCGCGGGCCAGGGGCACGGTGGCGGATGTGACCACGGCCCAGCGGTCGGGCGGAAGCCGTTTGACGAAGTCGATGGCGCCGGGAATCGGGGCCACCCCGTCCACATCCTCGATCTCGCCACGTTCGACCCAGGCGACCTCGGCCGCCAGGTCGATGTCGGGCAGGTTCTGGCGGCGGATTGTGTCTGCGGCGCGGACGCCGTGGATGGTGGGGATGAAGGTCGCGACCTCTACGCCGTGACGCTGGGCCCAGCGGGTCCAGACGCGCTCGGCGGCGGCGGTCGAGGTGATCAGGGTGCCGTCCATGTCGAACAGGAAGGCCTGATAGGTCTTGGGGGCGCGGGGGGAGGAAGCCATGCCCCTATCCAGCACGCGGGGCGACCCGGCGCAAACCCGTCAGCCGCCCTGAAGAGAATCCCAGGTGCGGGCCGTGTCGGGCGCGGCCGTGCCCGGCGCCGTTCCGCCTGGAGCGCCGCGGGTCCGTAGCCATTCGAGGTTCCGCTCGGCCTGTTCGGGGGGCAGTTCGCGGCGCAGGATCTGTTCTGCCTCCCCCATCTTGCCTTGCAGGCCCAAGGTCATGGCCAGGGTCTGGCGCACCTTGCCGGAGGCGGTCGGCTGGGCGGCGGCGCGGCGCAGCAGGGCTTCGGCGCCGGGGGCGTCGCCGCGGGTCAGGGCGGCGGTCGCGGCATTGGTCAGGACGTCGGGATTGTCGGGCGACAGGGCCAGGGCCTGGCTCCAGGCGGCCTGGGCGTCGTCGAAGCGGCGGACCTGCTCATAGGCCACGCCCAGCAGCGAATAGGCGCGCCAGTCGCGCGGCGCCTGGTCGCGCGCCTTCTCAAGCGGCGCGACGCCGTAGAAGGCCTGACCCCGGGCGATATGGGCGCGGCCCAGCTCCAGCAGGGCGTCCAGATTGGCGGGCTGGACGGTCAGCGTCGCCTGGGCGGCCTCGGCCGCCTGGTCGTAGCGGCCCAGCTCGCGCAGGGCCTGGGCCAGCTTGACCCCGGCGACGGGGTCGGCCGGATTGGCTTGCTGCTCGCTGGCCCAGAAGACCGAGCGCGACAGGGCGTCCATCCGCTCATAGGCGGCGCGGGCCTCGGCTGACGCGCGGGCGCGGGCGGGCGCCGGGTCGGCCGCCAGGGACGGTCCCGCAGACAGGCCCAACAGGGCGGCGGTTGCGAGAAGGGCGGGCATGGGCGACATGGGTGGAGTCCTGACGGTCCTCGGTCGGCTCCAGAGTCGCCGGTTCGCGTCAACTGTTGGTTAAGAAGGCCCGCCATGTCCGATTTCCATCCCCTCCTGAGCGCCGCCGAAGCCGCGGGGGGCGCCGTGCCGATCCGCTTCGTCGGGCCGAAGGACGCCCTGGACGAGGCGGTGCGGGGCTGGGCCGAGCTGAACGGCTTCGAAGGCAAGGCCGGCCAGCTTCTCGTCGCCCCCGGCGGCGAGGGGATCGCTGCGGTTCTGGCGGGGACCGGCGATCGGTTCGACCCGCTGGCGGCGCGGGGCCTGTCGGCCCGCCTGCCGGGCGGCCTGTACCGGCTGGAGCTGGAGCCCGAGGCGGCGGGGCGAGCGGCCCTGGCCTTCCTGCTGGGGGCCTATGTGTTCGACCGGTACAAGGCCCGGCCGGACAAGACGCCGGTCAGGCTGGTGGCGCCCGAGGGGCTGGACGTGGCCGAGACGACGCGGATCGTGGCCGCCTGCGCCCTGGCGCGCGAGATGGTCGACACCCCCGCCGCCGACATGGGGCCTTCGCAGATCGAGACCATCGCCCGCGAGATCGCCGAAAGCGCCGGGGCGGCCATCACCGTGACCGAGGGCGAGGCCCTGCTGGAGGCGAACTACCCCGCCGTCCACGCCGTGGGTCGGGCGGCGGCGCCGCACCGGGCGCCGCGCCTGATCGAGATTGGCTGGAAGCTGGACCAGACCGACCTGCCGCTGGTGGCCCTGGTCGGCAAGGGGGTGGTGTTCGACACCGGGGGGCTGGACCTGAAACCCGCCGCCGGGATGCGGAACATGAAGAAGGACATGGGCGGCTCGGCCCATGCCCTGGCCCTGGGGCGGCTGGTGATGGAGGCCGATCTGCCGGTGCGGCTGGTGGTGATCGTGGCGGCGGTGGAGAATGCGGTCTCGGCCGACGCCTTCCGGCCCGGCGACATCCTGAACAGCCGCAAGGGCCTGACCATCGAGATCGGCAACACCGATGCGGAGGGGCGGCTGATCCTGGCCGACGCCCTGACGCGGGCGGGGGAGCACGCGCCGGACCTGACCCTGGACTTCGCGACCCTGACCGGGGCGGCGCGGATCGCCCTGGGGCCGGATCTGCCGCCCCTCTATACCGACGACGAGGCCCTGGCGGCCGGGCTGTTGGCGGCGGGGACCGAGGTGGGCGATCCCCTGTGGCGGATGCCGCTGTGGGCCGGCTATCGCGGCGCCCTGGACACCGAGATCGCGGACCTGAAGAACGACTCCTCGGCCTGGGCCCAGGCGGGGTCGGTGACCGCCGCCCTGTTCCTGCAAAGGTTCGCGCCGACGACCGGCGCCTGGGCCCATATGGACATCTTCGCCTGGAACCCCCGCGCCCGGCCCGGCTATCCCGAAGGGGGCGAGGCCCAGGCGATCCGGGCCTGCTACGCCCTTTTGAAGGCCCGATACGGGGGGTGAGGCGGACCGGCCTTCAAAAAGCGACCGCCATTAACGGGGGATTCGGCTTCGGGGGATAAGACGGTCGCCCAAGCCAATGCGAGACCACGTTTGACCGACGTCCTCGATCTTCTTCCGCCCGGCGACCGACTGGCCCGCCCCGACCTCGCCGAACAGGCGCTGGAAGGGCTGATGCGCGCCTCGGCCTATCGCAAGACCGAGGCCATGCACTGCCGCATCGCCGTGGCCGATATCCTGTCGGACCAGGACGTGCGGATCGATCAGCTGCTTCACGGCGAGGCCTTCGACGTGCTGGACCGCGCCGATGGCCGAGTTTGGGGCCGGGCCCGTCGTGACGGCGTGGTCGGCTGGGTGGTGCTGGACAGCCTGTCGATGGGTGCGCCCCTGGCGACGCGCCGGGTCGCCGCCGTGGACGCCGCCCTGCCGCTGAACGCCCTGGTGGTGGACGCCGTCGAAGGCGTGGCGGAAACGGATCTGGCGCCGGTCGGCGAGTTCGAGCGCGACCTGGTCTCCGTGGCCGAACGCCTGCTGGGCCGGCCGCACGAACTGGGCGCCCGATCCTCGATCTCGACCGACTGCTCCGGCCTGGTGCAGCAGGCCCTGCTGGCCTGCGGCCTGGCGGGTCCGCGTCGTTCTGACGGCCAGGCCGAACTGGGCCGGGCTGCGCCCGCCGGGGCCCTGAAGCGCGGCGACATCGTCGTCTGGCTGGCGTCCGGCGGGGATCACGACTGGACCGGCCATTCCGCCCTGATGATCGACGCCGAGCGGATCATCCATTCGACCGGCGAAAAGGGCGGGGTGGTGATCGAATCCCTGGCCGAGGTTGAGGCGCGCCTGACCGCCGAAGGCTTCGCCACCGCCGTGTTCCGCCGCCTCTGAAGCCCGGCGATCGGCAATTGCGCGCCGGAAAATCAGTGCAATAGAGTGCAATTTCGACGAAGGCGCTTTGTTCTTATTGGGAAAAATTACGCCCCGTAATTGAACGGTGCAAGAGAGTGCAATTCCGAGCGGCCCCTGAGGCGTTCCGGGCGCTCGCGATGTCAAAGACCGGACCTCGAACTATAAGGCGCCCTGCAAACGTGTCGGGTCAGACGCCGGATTATTTTCCAAGACGCTGAATAGACGAGGCGTTTTCTTCAGAATTAGGCGCGTCAGTCCCGGAAGGTTCGCATCGCCCCCAGCCGGGCGAAGGCCAGGGTCAGGGCCTTGCGGCGGGCGGGCGCCAGGGGCGTCGCCGGCGCCTCGCGCACCACGGCCCCGCCGAAACCGTCGGCGACGATCAGACCCGGCGTCTCCGGCAGAACAGCTTGTGGAAATTCCGGGGCCACAGCGAAATAGAAGGCGTCGCAGAAGGGGCCGTACTCCTGCCATTTGCGATCAACGCGATAGTCGTCGATCCCCGACTTCACCTCGCAGATGACGATGTCGCCGCGCCGCCCGATGGCCATGACGTCCGCGCGCCGCCCATTGGGCAGGCCGACCTCCAGCAGGGGCGCATAGCCCAGATCCAGCATCAACCGCGCCGCCCCGCGCGTGACCGACAGGGTGGTTTCCGGCCGGCTGAAGACCAGTTCGAGAGAGAGGGCGGCTGCGGCCATGCCGGATTTATGTTCCGGATATGTTCTTAACGCAAGCTGCCTGCCGCCCCTCGCGGGACGACAGGCCTGGCCTTTCGGGGCGTTCAAGACGCGGCGGGCGACCCGCCTTAAGCGATCTCCTCGACCTTGCCGTCCAGATCCATCAGGGCCAGTTCGACCTCAAGATTGGGGTGGCGCTGCTTGATCGCGTCGCGCAGGGCGTGAAGTTGCTGAGTGTGGACCGCCAGCTCCTTATCGGGGGTGTCGACGGTTTCGGCGCCGAGGATGACCTTGTAGGCGCCGCAGTCGCGGTGGTCGATCACCATGACCTTGTGGATGTGGTGGAGGTCGATGGCGACGTCCAGGTGGGTCCAGAAGGTCTCGCCCCAGCTGGGGAATTTGTCGGTCAGGGCCCCCAGAGAGGCGCCGGCCAGGACGACGTGGTCGTATTTGTCGTGGAAGCCGTGGCCTTCCATATAGGCGACGGTGTCGTCGGTCAGACGATAGTCCATGCAGGTCAGCAGCAGCATGTCCGTATGACCCCGCGCCCGGGCTACGCCCGGCGCCAGGGTGGACAACAGGCTGACGCCTGCGCCCAGGGCGATCAGGCCGAAGGCGCCGCGACGCGACAGGATGGGGGTTTCGGGGGCGCAGCAGTCGGTCACGATGATCGCTCCATGGTTGATCGCGACGCCACGGGTATCTGTGTTCGGCAGGCGTGACTATTAGGTAGTCGTCCGGGGCAGGGCGGCAATGCCTCCTTAAGGATAGAAGCCCCGTTCGGCCCGTCGCCTCAACGGCCGGTGGTGACGACCCGGCTCATGTCCATGCCCAGGGCGCGGGCGCGGGCCAGAAGGCGGGCGCGTTCGGCCGGAGAGGCGGTCTGGTCGCGGTGCCAGATCCACCAGTCGGACTTGTTCGGCAGGGCCAGGATGGCCCAGTTGTATTCGGGGTCGTGGTCCCAGACCCAGTAGTTCTGACCCGCCAGGCCGCCGAAGCTGAGCAGGCCGGGCAGGGTGAAGCGGAATTTGGCGTTGGTCACAGTGTCGACGATGCGGGCGTTGGCGCGCAGCACCTCGTTGCGGCCGTCGGCGCGGCGGGTGCAGGTCACGGTCAGCCGATAGCGGTCCGCCCGATCCTGGGGCGTGAAGTCGATCTGGGCCCGGCTGCAGTCCTTCTGGACGTCGTTGTGGCTGCGCTCGATCTCGAACCAGCGGCCGTCGAACCGGTCCAGATCGATGTCGCGCGACTGGGCCAGGGCGGTCGAGGGCAGGGTCAGGGCGGCGCAAGCGGCGATCAGGGCGGCGCGGATCATGGGGCTTCATCCTCGTTCGTATTTTTGAAAATACGCCGGAACCGGGCCTTCGGTTGCCGTCAGCGGGTCAGGCGCGTTTCGCCGCATTCACAGCAGATACTCCCGCTCCAGCGCATACTGGCTGCCGTCGCCGGTCAGGACGCTGGAGTACAGGCCGAAACGGTCGATGCGGATCGGGGGCGAGTGCAGCAGATTGTGGCCCGCCATCCAGGCGCCGATCCGGTCGGTGTTCGTCTGGGGCTTCAGATAGGCCAGGGTGACGTGGGGGCGATAGTCGCGCGCCTCCAGCGTCAGACCCGCCCGCTCGCCGGCCTTTTTGCAGCGGCTCGCCAGGACCGTCAGCCGCTCGTTGGGCGTCTCGACCCCGGCCCATAGGGTGTGGCTGCGGTGGTCGTCGCCGAAGGCGCCGACGCCTTTCAGGCTGATTTCAAAGGGACCGCCGGCGACGCGGGCCAGTTCTGAGGCCAGGTCGTCGGCCCGGCGCTCGTCCGTCTCGCCATAGAAGGCCAGGGTGACGTGCAGGGCGTCCAGCGGTCGCCAGCGCGCGCCCGGCAGCCCGGATTGGCGGCGTTTCAGCGTCTCGCCGACGTCCGGCGGCAGGGTCAGGGCGGTGAACAGGCGCAGCATGCGACCGAAGGTAGCGGCTGGAACCGGCCCCTCCAAGTCCGGTTTTCCTTGCAGTGGAGCCCCAGGCTCCCGATATTCAGCGTCTGTGACCGGAGAAGTCTCTCCGGCCAATCGGAGAAAGTTCGTCGCCATGAGCGATTTCAACAACGGCTACGCCCGCCCCCTGCCCCAGACGGCCGACATGTCGGTCGACGCCGGCCTGCGCGGCTTCATGCTGGGCGTTTACAACAAGCTGGCCCTGGGCCTCGTGGTCGCGGCGGCCCTGGCCTATACGACCGGCAATGTTCCGGCGGTCCAGCAACTGCTGTTCGGCGTGACGCCGGAAGGCCGCGTAGGCCTGACCATGCTGGGCATGATCGTGCAGTTCTCGCCGCTGGTGATGCTGTTCGGCTCGATGTTCTTCATGAAGAACCCGACGGCCAAGGGCGTGAACCTGCTGTACTGGGCCGTGGTCGCGACCATAGGCGCGGGCCTGGGCGTGCTGTTCCTGCGTTACACCGGCGGTTCGCTGGCCTCGACCTTCCTGGTCACGGCGGCGGCCTTCGGCGGTCTCAGCCTGGTGGGTTACACCACCAAGAAAGACCTGACGGGCATGGGCACCTTCCTGATCTTCGGCGTGATCGGCCTGGTCATCGCGTCGATCGTCAACATGTTCATGCAGTCCGGGACCTTCTATCTGATCATCTCGGGCCTGGGCGTGCTGATCTTCGCGGGTCTGATCGCCTATGACACCCAGCGTCTGAAGATGACCTATTACGCCCTGGGCGGCGACCAGAACGCCATGGGCGTGGCCACGGGCTTCGGCGCCCTGAGCCTGTTCATCAACTTCGTGAACCTGTTCCAGTTCCTGCTGGCCTTCATGGGCGGCAACCGGAACTAAGCGCTGTCGCAAGACGGATGCGGAAAGGGCCCCTCGCGGGGCCCTTTCTTTTTGCGGCGTGAGCGAGAGGTGAAGAGTGAGCAAGGCGTGAGCGGCGTTCCAACTGCGTTTGGCTCACCCTCGCTCACTTCATCAATCCACCACCTGGAACTTCCTCCCGTCGAACACCCGCAGCACCTGGGCCAGGTCGCGGCCGCGTTTCAGGATCTGGCCGCCTTCGCCGATGACGGCCCACTGGCCCTGGCGGGTTTGCAGGGCCGGGCGTTTCTCGATGCGGTAGAGGGGGGCGTCGCCCGAGCGGCGGAAGACGGCGAACTCGGCGAAGTCCTTGTGGCCGACCATGGCGTAGTCTCGCCATTCCCCCTGGGCGACCATACGGCCATAGACCCGCAGGATCGGATCTAGCTCACGCCGGTCGAAGAAGACGGGACCGGCGGGGGAGGGCGCGTCGTGAGGGGTGATGCTCATGGTCTGAACTTAGGCGACGGGGGCCGCAGCGCCAGAGGGAGGCGCCGGTGGGGGCGCCAGAGGGGGCAAGAAAACGCAAACGACACCAAATGGCCCTGTTTCGGTCCTTCGCCCGCCTGTTTGGGCGGCGAAATATCGATCATCGGCTCGTCGGAGTTCGGAAGCGTCCGGATCCTGAACAGCCCCCCCCCAGCCCCCTGGATGTTTCCACCAAGGGCTCCGGCGGCCGATGCTTTCTCCAAGCGAGCGCTCGCCTTGCCGATCCCCTCCCCCTCCCAGGCAAGGCGGGTGTTTCGCTGTCTGGAGCCAGGTCCGGATCGGATGCGCCACAGTCGGCTCCCGGTCCGGACCCGTTCCGGCCTCAGCCGAGGATTTCCACCGTCACCGTCGTCATGTCGCCGTTGCGCCGCGCCTCGATCGCGACTGCGCCCGTCGATGCGCGCAGGGCCTCGGCCGCCGCGCGGGCGTCGGCGACCGGGGCGCCCCCGACCGAGGTTATGATGTCCCCGGCGATCAGCTCGCCCTGGGCCGCCGGAGAGCCGCCCTCGACGGCGACGACCTGAACCTCGCCGTCCACGTCGCGCAGGGTGGCGCCGTAAGCCAGCACACGGTCGGCGCCGATCTGGACCGCGCTTTCGACCGGGGTCGCGACCGTCAGGGCCGTCGTGGCCTCGTGCCCGGCGCGCAGATAGACCACGTTCAGGCTGGACCCCGGCGCGGCGATGCCGACCGTGGCGTTGATGGAGCCGGCGTTGGCCACGGGCCGGCCCTGAATACGGGTGATGACGTCGTCGTCGCGCAGGCCCGCCTGTTCGGCCGGCGAGCCGGGGGCCACGTCGGCGACAACGGCGCCGCGCACGATGCCCAACCGCATCCCGCGCGACTTTTCAGCGGTCAGGGAGGCGAAGATGGCCCCGGTCTCGCCGCGCTTGACCTCGCCCTGGGTCCGCAGCTGGTCGGCGACATACAGCATGATGCGCGTGGGCACGGCGAAGGCGATGCCGTCGTTGCCGCCGCCCATGCCGCCGGACAGGATCGAGGTGTTGATGCCGATCAGCCGGCCCCGGCTGTCCAGCAGCGGACCGCCGGAATTGCCCGAGTTCACGGCCGCGTCGGTCTGGATATAGTCCTCGACCGCATCGCCCAGGCCCGAGCGGTTCAGGCCCGAGATGACGCCCATGGTCAGGGTCTGGTCCAGGCCCAGCGGATAGCCGACCGCAAAGGCCAGGTCGCCGGTGCGCAGGGTGTCGGAATCGACGGTCTGGACCTGTTTCAGGTTCAGCGGCCGGCCGTCGGGCACGATCTTCAGCACGGCGATGTCGGTGGCCTTGTCCGCCCCGACCAGGACGGCGTCGAACAGCCGGCCGTCGGTCAGGTCGACGGTGAATTTCCGCCCGTTCTCGACCACGTGATTGTTGGTGATCAATATGCCCTGGGCCGCGTCGACGATGACGCCCGAGCCCGAGGCGTAGGGTTTGGGATCCTCGGCGTCCGAGCTGGGGCCGCGCGACTGGCCCAGGGTCGTCACCTGGACCACGGCGGGCAGGGAGCCCTCAAGGCCGGGGGCGAAGCTGAACACGCCGCGCCGCGCGTCATAGGGCAGATAGCTGGGGCCGGACTGCGCGCGAGACTGCGCAAGGACCGGGCCGGCGAAGGCCAGCAGGGCCGCCGTAAGAGCCAGGGTCGAGGCGGCCGTGGAGCGAAGCGTCATGTATAGTCCCTTGATCGAAGCCCGACCCTAGCCCGAGTTCTCGCACATGACGATGGGCTCAATGGGGGGCGTGTCGGCTCTTGTGAAACAGGGCTTGCGTCGCGGTCGTTCCCGCGTGACCATCGCACCCTGCAAACAGCCGGAGCCGCCGTATGAGCCAGACGACGATCGACCGCGCCCGCTCGGGCTCGACGGCGTTTGACCGCCTGTTCCGCGACCACCCGCGCGAGGTGGGCGAGACCTATTTCCAGCATATGGCCGCCTCGGCCGCCTTTGGTTTCCGCCTGCTGCGGCTGGCCGGCGCCGCCTTCGCCCACGCCCTGGTTCCGGGCGTGCACAAGACCACCGTCTCGACCGCCGTGCGCGGCATGGCCCAGGAGATGGGCGGTCGGGCGGAAGAGGCGAAACTGACGCGGATGCGCGACGCCGGCGTCTGGGACGTGGGGCTGTAGGCGCCTGCTGAACCGCCCGGTCATGCAATTGCCGGGGTTTGTGCTATAGAGGCCGGCTAAACCGCATCCAGGATCGCCGCCTTGAGCATCACGCTCGATCTTTCCCGTGTCTCGAACGCGCCTGCCGTTAAGGCCCCCGTCAACCTGTCCGGTCTGACGCGCGCGGGTCTGCGCCAGGCGCTGATCGACGCGAATGTCTGTCCGCCTGAGAAGGCCAAGATGCGCGCCAGCCAGGTCTGGGGCTGGATCCACCACTACGGCGTCACCGAGTTTTCGGCCATGAGCAATGTGGCCAAGGACATGCAGGCCAAACTGGCCGAGCATTTCACCCTGGCCCGGCCCGAGATCGTCGAACGTCAGGTGTCCAAGGACGGCACCCGCAAATGGCTGATCCGCACCGCGCCGGGCATCGAGATCGAGACCGTCTATATTCCCGACGTGGGCCGGGCCGGCGCCCTGTGCGTCTCGTCCCAGGTCGGCTGCACCCTGAACTGCACCTTCTGCCACACCGGAACCCAGAAGCTGGTCCGCAACCTGACCGCCGCCGAGATCGTGGCCCAGGTCCAGGTCGCGCGTGACGACCTGGAGGAATGGCCGTCGCCGAAGGAAGACCGACGCCTGTCGAACATCGTCTTCATGGGCATGGGCGAGCCGCTCTACAATCTGGACCATGTCGCCGACGCCATCGACATCATCTCGGACAATGAGGGCATCGCCCTGTCGCGTCGCCGGATCACGGTCTCGACCTCGGGCGTCGTGCCGCAACTGGACGCCCTGGGCACGCGCACGGCGGCCATGCTGGCCATCAGCCTGCACGCCACCAATGACGCTTTGCGCGACGTCCTGGTGCCGCTGAACAAGAAATATCCGCTGGACCAGCTGATGGCGGGCATCCGGGCCTATCCGGGCCTGTCCAATGCGCGCCGGGTGACGTTCGAATACGTCATGCTGAAGGGCGTCAATGACAGCCCGGAAGAGGCGCGGGCCCTGCTGAAACTGATCGAGGGCATTCCGGCCAAGATCAATCTGATCCCGTTCAACCCCTGGCCCGGCACGGACTACCAGTGCTCGGACTGGAAGACGATCGAGGCCTTCGCCGCCATCCTGAACCGCGCCGGCTACGCCAGCCCCATCCGCACCCCCCGCGGCCGCGACATCCTGGCCGCCTGCGGCCAGCTGAAGTCCGAAAGCGAGAAGCTGCGGGCGAGCGCAATCAGGAAGGCCGAGCAGGCGGCGGTAGAACCGGCTTGATCGGGCTATAGGCGATACGCTGGATCACCCAACCGACCACGGCTCCATCGAGCGCCAGCAGTGATGCGGGTGCGACAGACTCTGACAACGAACCGCCCATCGCCAGCATCAGGCCGACTGATCCTGCGAAGGTGATCAATCCGCCGAAGAACACCGCTTGAAGCGGACCAGTCCATCCCAGTCGGTGCAGAAGCGCCCAGGCAGGTAAGCCCAAACCCGCGATGCCGAACCAGAAGACGATGGTCGCGATGATCCAGGACGCGAGCATCACTGTGACCCACAGCCCGACGTCGAAGCCGCTGTTGGCCCCGCGCGCGCCGGCCATCAGATAGCTTCCCACGACCCAGATTAGAGCGACGCCCGCGCCGCCCGAGGCACCTCCCGCCACCACGCCAGTGATTGCCTTGTTGATGTCCACGGATCGTTTCACATATCTGCCCTTTGCAACCGCTGGCCGCGCCGAGCCATCGTTTCCGGCGTCCTGATATCCCACGCAAGCCCAAGCTTTTCCAGCATCTGGATGACCCGCCAGCCCCAGTCGCTCTGGCCGGGATAGAGGCCGATCTTCGCCGAGCCGGGATAGGCGTGGTGGTTGTTATGCCAGGCCTCGCCCATGGTGGGGATGGCGGCCCAGGGCACGTCATGGGCCTGGACGCCCGCCTCGCGCACCAGCCAGGTTTGCGGACCGCGACGGTGGGCCAGATGGCCGACGAACCAGTGGCCGATGACGCTGGCCGAGACCCGGGCGCAGACGCCCCAGACCACAAAGCCCCAGCCGCCCATCAGCCAAAGCGCCGCCGCGACCGGAAGCTGTTGCAGCATCCAGGTCCGTTCCAGGAACCGATAGACGGGGTCGCGGCCGATCCGGCCCAGCTCGAAGCGCGGCGGCCGTTCCAGCACCAGCCGGCAGTGCATCTGCCACCAGGCGTCGACCGCCATCGGCCGCCGGTGCGCCAGATAGTCGTGGCAGTCGGTCTGGCGCTGGGCCCAGTCGCGCATGTCGTGGGTGCGGATCATCCAGAAGGGGCCGCTCATGCCGACCAGGGTCCCGAACCAGACCAGGACGCGCTCCAGCCACAGCGGGCAGTCGAAGCTGCCGTGGATCAGCCGCCTATGGAATCCGACCGAATGGCCCAGCAGAAGCGTCGTCCCCGTCGCGACCACGAAGACTGCGACGGCGGCGAGGCTGAAGGTCTTGGCGCCGACGATCAGGGCGGCGGCCAACATGCCGCCGTTCCACAGCGAGTGAAGCGGGTCCCAGACGACACAGCCCTCGATCGGGCTGCAGCCGGGCGTCTCGACGAGACTGTTCACGGCGCAGGGATCAGCGTGGTCCATGTCGGCCCCCGTAGTAGGTAATTAGGTAATCACTTAAGCGCCGAAATGATCCGCTGGCAAGCGCTTAGCAAATCGCTTAAATACCGCCCATGCAACGCGTGTTCGAAGCCCTTTCCAGTCCCGTCCGCCGCAAGATCCTGGCCTATCTGGCCCACGTAGACCTGACCGCCGGGGAGATTGCGGCCAAGTTCGAGATCTCCAAGCCGGCGGTGTCCCAACACCTGTCGGTGCTCGAGGTAGCGGGCCTGGTGACCAGCGAAAAGAAGGGCCAGTACGTTCACTACAGCCTGGCGCCGGACCAACTGACCAACACCCTGAACGGCTATGTCCAGGAGGTCTGCCCCGTCGCCAAGCCGCTGAAACGCGAGAGCGCAGCCCTGGCCAAGGCGCGCGCGAACAAGCCGGATGACGCGGGCCTGTAATCTTTCGTCACAAGGTGTTGCTTCGCCGCGCTTGCGGATTGGGGCGGCAATCGGGCAAGGCGTGTGGACATGGACCCCTCATTGACGAACGTCCTGTCGAGCGCCGAGGTGCAGGCTTTCGCCTCGGGCTTTCCGGTCATGGTCATGCACCTGGCCGTCACCCTGCTGCTGCTCGCGGCGGGGGCGTCGATCTACGCCATGCTGACGCCGTGGAAGGAGATCGCCCTGATCCGCGAGGGCAATCCGGCCGCCGCCGTCGCCTTCGCCGGGATATTGGTGGGCCTGGCCATTCCGCTGGCCGTGTCCCTGTCGGTCTCGACCTCGGTGCGCGACATCGCCATCTGGGGCGTGGCGACCCTGGTGCTTCAGCTGCTGGCCTTCCGGATCGTGGACCTGATGCTGCACGGCCTGCCGCAGCGGATCAAGGACGGCGAGGTCTCGGCGGCCGTGGTCCTGGTCGGGGCCAAGCTGGCGACCGCCCTGATCCTGTCCGCCGCCCTGACCGGCTGAGCGGCGAACGGGTCGCGTCATGCAATTCCCCCGCCTGCCGGACTGGGCCATTTACAGCGCGGTCGCGGGCGTGCTGCTGGCCGTGTCGCTGGGCCGACGCGAGAACGCCGACGCCCCGCCCGCACCGCCGCCGCCCGATGAGATCGAGGGCGCCCTGCTGGGGCCGGTCACGCCGTTCGATACGGCCGTAACCCTGGATGCGCCGGACACCTTCAAGCCCTCGTCGGGCACCGCCTTCTCCATCGCGGGACGCGGCCGTTGGGTCACCGCTCGCCATGTGGTCGAGGGCTGTCGTCGGCCCGCCCTGGTGGTCGGCGGCGGCCGGGCCGTGGCGGCCGACGTGCGGCTGGCCCCCCGCGCCGACGTGGCCCTGCTGATCACCGACGGCGGGCCGCCGGCCCTGCCGGTCGCCGCCCAGACGCCTCTGCGCAAGGGGCAGCGCGCCTTTCATCCGGGATTCCCTCAGGGGCAGGCGGGGGAGGTGACCTCGCGCCTGCTGGGCCGAGAGACCCTGAAGGTGTCCGGCCGAGGCGCCCGTGACGAACCGGTCCTGGCCTGGGCCGAGGTCGGTCGCACCGACGGGCTGGAGGGGACGCTGTCGGGCCTGTCGGGGGCGCCGGTGATGGACGGGCGCGGCCGCGTTCTGGGCGTCACCATCGCCGAGGCCCCGCGACGGGGCCGGATCTATACGACGGCGCCGGAATCCTTCGCCCCCGCCATTCGCGGCGAACAGCGCGCGGACGAGGTGGCGCTGGGCGAGCCGGTGACCATCGACAACTATGGCCGGGTGGCGGATGCGCTGCGGCGGGACCTGCGGGTGGCGCAGGTGGTGTGCTTGTCGGTTTAGGACAGGAGCGCCGAGCGGGCCGATCCTCAGCCCCGGTGACGCAGGTCGACGACGCCGGGTTCTGGCGCGGGCTTCTGCGTCAGGGGGACGCCTTTGAGCCAGAGTTTCAACGCCTCCCAATGAATGGCGATGACGACCTTGAGGGTCAGAAGCGGCATGGCCAGGGCGGCGGCGGCCAGGGCGCGGTCGGTCATGGGCTTGCGCCGCCCGCTCATGGTGGTGGCGATCAGCAGGCCTTCGGCGTCCGAGCCGTTGATGGCCAGGGCCAGGGTCGCGCCCGGCGGCTGGCCCTTGAAGTCATAGTTCATGTCCATGCCCATGAAGGGCGAGACATAGAGGCCCTTGGCGACCTGCTGCTGAAAGCGCCCGGCGTCGGCGTCTGCGGCAAGGACCGGCAGGACATAGGATCGCCGCTCGGCGAAGGTGCTGGTCACCTCATAGATCATGGCCGCCAGCCGACCGTCTTCGTGGTGGCAGAAATAGAGGCTGATCGGGTTGAAGACGAAGCCGAGCACGCGCGGCATGGCCAGCAGCCGCACCGCGCCCCGGCCGATGTCCACGCCGACCGCCGCCAGACGGGGCTCCACCTGGGATCGCAGAGAGACGCCCGACCCGTCGCCGTGGTCGCGGTCGTGAAAGGACACCAGGTTGAACCGATTGCGCGAGAAGAGCTTCAGCCGGTCATTCAGGGCGTCGATCTCGGCCAGATCCAGCATCAGCCAGAAGACGCGATAGTTGAGGCGGTGCGGCTTGGGGCGCAGGCGGGCGTGGAAGACGCCGCCGACGTAGAGGGCTGAGGCCTGGGTCACGCCGCCCGCTCGAACTCGGCCTCGGGCGCGGACAGGTGGATGCGGCCGCTCTCGTTCTCGACGGTCCAGGGGCGACGCACCCCGCCCAGCTGTTCGGCCACCGCCAGACCGGACTGAAGGCCGTCCTCGTGGAAGCCGGCGCCGAAATGGGCGCCGCAGAACCAGACCCCGCCCTGGCCTTGCAGGCTCCACAGATCCTTTTGCGCCTTGATGGCGGCGGGGTCGAAGATCGGATGCTCGTACAGTTCGCTGCGCAGCAGGGTTCCGGCGGCGGGCGGGCGCGGCGGGTTCAGGGTGACGAACAGGTCCTGGCCCGGAAGGCCCTGGAGCTTGTTCATCCAGTAGGTGACGCACAGGCCGCCGTCGGCGCCGATATAGTTCCACGAGGCCCAGGCGCGGCGGCGACGCGGCATAAGGCCGGCGTCGGTGTGCAGGATGGTCAGGTTGCGGCTGTATTTGAACGCGCCCAGCAGTTCACGCTCGCGCGCCGTCGGCTCGGCCAGCATGGCCAGGGCCTGGTCGGCATGGGCGCCGATGACGACATGGTCGAACCGCTCCTCGGCGCCGGTCGTGTCCTGGACCACCACGCCGCCGTCGATGCGCCGGACCTGGTCCACCCCGCGCCGCAGCCGGACCCCGTCACCTTGCTGACTCGCGCCGATCTGGCGCGCCAGTTCCTCGACATAGACTCGGCTGCCGCCGACGACGGTGCGCCACAGCGGACGCCCGACAAGTTTCAGCAGGCCGTGGTTGCCGCAGAAGCGCAGGAAGGATTCGGCCGGATAATCCATCAGGGTGTGGGCCGGCGACGACCAGATGGCGGCGGCCATGGGCAGCAGGTGATCGTCGCGGAAGGCCTCGCTGAAGCCCTCGCGCTTCAGATACTGGCCCAGGGTCACGTCGCTGTCGCCCAGGGCCGCCATGCCGCCGGGCGCTGAGCGATAGAAGCGCAGAATCTCCTTCAGCATCGACCAGAAGCGCGGGCGGAACAGGTTGCGGCGCTGGGCGAACAGGGCGGGGGCGGCATACTCGAACCGACCCTGGTCCAGCGATACGGCGAAGGACATGTCGGTGGCCCGGGTCTCGAGCCCCAGATGAGCAAACAGAGCGATCAGATTGGGATAGGTGGCGTCGTTGAAGACGATGAAGCCGGTGTCCACCGCCGTCTCGCCGGTGGGGGTGCGCACCTCGACGGTGTTGGAATGGCCCCCCAGCCGGTCGTCGCGCTCATAGATCGTCACATCGTGGCGCTTCGACAGCAGCCAGGCGCTGGACAGGGCGGCGATCCCCGAGCCCACGACGGCGATCCGCAGCCGCGAACCGGTCTCGGTGGTAGGGGACGACAAGGACATAAAGACTCCGGGGGGCGGCTTGCAGGTGGCGAAGATACGCGCCGTGCGCGCAGGCGGATCACGAAATGATCCAGACTTTCGTCGGAACCGTATTAGGGTCCATGTATGGACAGGTCTCAGATTATCAGCGGATTCGACCGCCCGTGACGCCGGGGGACGGCGAATATGACCGACTGATCGAGGCGGTGGCGCTGAGGCGGGACCGCGAGGCGTTCGCGCGCCTGTTCGAACATTTCGCCCCGCGTCTGAAGGCCTATCTGATGAAGGCCGGGGCGCCCGCAGGCGCGGCCGAGGACTTCGCCCAGGACGCCATGCTGACAGTCTGGCGCAAGGCGGAGCTGTTCGACAGCGCCAAGGCCCGCGCCGCGACCTGGATCTTCACCATCGCCCGCAACCGGCGACTGGACGTGCTGCGCCAGGATGCGCGCCGGACCCCGATGCCGGAGATCGAACTGGCCCAGGACGAGCCGGAACGACCCGACCAGATCCTTTCGACCGCCCAGGACGCCGCGCGGTTGAAAACGGCCATGGCGCGGCTCTCGGCCGACCAGATCGAGGTCCTTCGCCTGGCCTTCTTCCAGGACAATCCCCATTCCGAAATCGCCCGGCGGCTGGACCTGCCGCTGGGTACGGTCAAATCCCGCATACGCAAGGCCATGATCAAACTGCGCACCCTGCTTGACGACGATGGAGGCGAGGCATGAGCGCCCGTCACAACCCTTCCGAAGAACGGCTGTTGGCCTATGCCGCCGGCACGCTGAGCCCGCCGGAGGCCGTGGTGGTCGCCGCCCACCTGGCGATGCGGCCCGAGAACGACGCCTGGGTGCGCCGGCTTCAGTCCGTGGGCGGCCGTCTGCTGGACGAGCTGGAGCCCGCGCCCATGCCGGACGACGCCCTGGCCCGCGTCCTGGCGCGTGTCGAGGCGGACGCCGGACAGGCGCTGGCGTCTACGGCCCTGAACGACATGGTCGGCTTGCCGGAGCCCCTGCGCCGCTACGCCCTCGGGCCCTGGCGATGGCTGGGCCCCGGCATGCGCGCCCGCGACGTTCAAGCGCCGCGCGACGGCGATTGCCGGGTCATCCTGCTCGAGATCGGGCCGGGCCGCGAGACGCCCAAACACACCCACGGCGGCGTCGAGCTGACCTGCGTCATCCACGGCGCCTACGCCACCGAGACCGAACGGTTCGATGTGGGCGACTTCGAAGAGGCGGACACCGAGGTGCTGCACCAGCCGCGTGTGGTGTCGCAGGATCCCTGCCTGTGCGTCGTGGCTTTGGACGGGCAGATCCAGCTGGACGGCTGGCTGGGCAAGCTGATCCAGCCCTTCATCAAGCTGTAGGCCGGCGTCTAAACCAAAGAGCGCGGTCCTTTCGGACCGCGCTCCAATCGTCTCGGGGCGTGACTTCGTTTTAGCCGCGACGGTTGTCCCGGTCGTTGCGCTCATTGCGGATCTGGGCCGACAGGCGGTCGAAGCGGCGATCGAGGTCGTTGCGCTCCCAGGCCGTCAGGCCGCCACGGCGGTAGTTGGCCTCAAGCCGCAGCAGGCCGTTGAACTCGCCGCGCAGACGGGTCGCCTCGCGGCGGCTCAGTTGGCCGGTGCGCACGCCCCGATCGATGCGGCGGTCCAGATTGTCCTGGCGGGCGTTGATCGACTGCCAGTCGCCATAGCCGACCTGATGGACGGGCGGGCGGCTGTGATGGCCATAGGATTGTGCAGCGGCGGGCAGGGCGGCCGAGGCGACGGCGGCCAGGACGACGGCGGGGATGATGAACTTCCGCATGATGTGTTCTCCTCGGGTGCGGGCCGGTCGGGCTGACCAGCGATGAGGAGATATGACGACGGGGCGGCTGAGCCCGATCTGAACAGCGGCGATCAGGTTCGGTTCATCTAGATGAGAAATGCGTCAGGTGCGGAGTGTTCCGGCGTTCGCGCAATGGCGTTTCGGTCCGCCCTATTCTATACGGATCATTCAGGGCCTGTTCAGGAGAACGGCGCCAGATTGACGCCCATGTTCAGCAAGTCAGCCAGTTTGATCGTCGCCGTCGCGACCCTGGCCCTCGCTCCGGTCCTTACTCCGGCGGCGAGCGCACAGTCGCGCGACGAACGCCAGCAGACCCAACCTCAGCCTCAGCCGCGCCAGCCGCGCGTCAGTCCGGACGAGGCGCGTCGCCGTGGCGGCGAAGCCGTCGGGGGGCGCCCCATCGACACCCGCCCGCGCGGCGACGGCGACTACTCCGTCCTGGTGGAACGCGACGGTCGCGTCCGCGAGGTCGTGGTCGACGGTCAGACCGGCCGCACGCGCGACGGCGGCTCCAACAACAACCAGCGTCCCAGGCCAGACTGATGCGTGTCCTTCTCGTCGAAGACGACGTCGATCTGTCGCGCCAGTTGAAGGCCGCCCTGTCCGACGCCGGCTATGCCGTGGACCACGCCCCCGACGGCGAGGAAGCCCATTATCTGGGCGAGAACGAGCCCTATGACGTGGTCGTCCTGGACCTGGGCCTGCCCAAGATCGACGGGGTGTCGGTGCTGGAGCGCTGGCGGCGCGAGGGCAAGACCACGCCGGTGCTGATCCTGACCGCGCGCGGCGCCTGGTCGGACAAGGTGGCGGGCTTCGACGCCGGCGCCGACGACTATCTGACCAAGCCCTTCCACACCGAGGAGCTGCTGGCGCGCCTGCGGGCCCTGCTGCGCCGCTCGGCCGGCATCGCCTCGGCGACCCTGGCGTGCGGCGGCCTAAGGCTGGACCCGCGCGCGGCCCGCGCCAGCGTCAATGGCGAGCCGCTGCGGCTGACCTCGCTGGAGTACCGGCTGCTTCACTATATGATGATGCACCAGGGCCGGGTCATCAGCCGCACCGAACTGGTCGAGCACCTGTACGATCAGGACTTCGACCGCGA
The DNA here is from genome assembly GCF_026625805.1 of Brevundimonas sp. SL130. Classification (NCBI taxonomy): domain Bacteria; kingdom Pseudomonadati; phylum Pseudomonadota; class Alphaproteobacteria; order Caulobacterales; family Caulobacteraceae; genus Brevundimonas; species Brevundimonas sp. SL130. Next base: position 330,241 of record NZ_CP113064.1, on the reverse strand, counting down.
CTCCAACACCATCGAGGTCTTCATCGGCCGGCTGCGCAAGAAGGTCGGGCCGGACCGGATCGAGACCGTGCGCGGCCTTGGCTATCGGCTGACGCCCCTGGCCGGCGAGTCCGAGGCGGCGTGAGCGAGGCGGCGACGCCCGAGCTTCCCTCTGGCGATCGACGCGCCGACTGGGGCCGCTATCTGGGTCGTCCCGGCCGATCCCTGACGCGCCGGCTGATCTGGTTGGCCTCGGCCTGGATCCTGGTGGCCCTGGTGATCGCCGCCATCGTCCTGACCCAGGCCTTCCAGGAATCGGCCCTGCGGCGACTGGGCGACATGCTGGACGAGACCATCGACGAGATCGTGGTGGCGGCCAGCCGCACCGGCGAGGGCGAGGTCGTGCCCCAGATCCAGGACGCCCGCACCCTGCGGCTGCTGTCGGGCAAATACTGGCAGATCCTGGAGGTTCGGCCGGACGGGACCATGGTCAGCATCGCCCGCTCGACCTCGCTGTGGACCTATGACCTGGCCCTGCCGGCCGATCTGCCGCCCCGGCTGGACAGGGCGTTTGGGAAGGTGATCACCTACAACACCCGGGGCCCCAAGAACGACCCGACCACGCGCGAGCCGCTGCGGGTCGCGGCCAGCATGAAGTCCATTCCCCGGCGCGACAACCCGGTCATCTTCTTAGCCGCCATCGACCGGTCCGAGGTGGACGCCGACACGCGCCAGTTCGCCACCGTCACCTGGGTCGCCCTGCTGATCCTGGGCCTAGGCCTGGTGTCGGCGGTCTTTATTCAGGTCCAGGTCGGCTTGCGGCCCCTCTATGACCTGCGCAACGAGATCGCGGCCGTGCGCCACGGCAAGGCGGCGCGGATCGGGCGGTCCTATCCGCTGGAGATCCAGCCCCTGGCCGAACAGGTCAACCGGCTGCTGGACCATAACCAGGAGGTGGTGGATCGCCAGCGCACCCATGTCGGCAACCTGGCCCACGCGCTGAAGACCCCGATCTCGGTCATGCTGGCCGAGGCCGGGACCGCCGAGGGCGCCCTGCCCGAACTGGTGCGGCGTCAGACCAAGGTGATGCAAGGCCAGGTCGACCACCATCTGCGCCGCGCCCGCGCCGCCGCCCGCGCCGCCCACGGCCTGGGCGAGACCACCCCCGTGCCCGAGGTGCTGGACGAGCTGGCCGTCATGATCGAACAGGTCTTCCGCGACAAGGGCGCCGAGATCGACTGGCGCGCGCCCGACGACCTGGCCTTCCTGGGCGAACGCCAGGATTTGCAAGAGATCCTGGGCAATCTGATCGAGAACGCGGCCAAGTTCAGCACGCGCCGCGTCCGCGTCTCGGCGGGCCCCAGCGGCCTGGGCCAGATGATCGTGGTGGTCGAGGACGACGGCCCCGGCCTGCCCGCCGACCAGCGCGAGACGGTGATGAAACGCGGCGCCCGGCTGGACGAGAGCGCGCCGGGCTCGGGCCTGGGCCTGTCGATCGTCGAGGACCTGACGCGGGCCTATGGCGGGCGGCTGACCCTGGGCGACAGCGACATGGGCGGGCTGAAGGTGGTGCTGGAGCTGCCGGCGGCCCAAGCCGGTTAGGGCGGGAGCCATCGGCGGGCGAAGGCGTCGAACCGTGCGAGTGATCAGTGCGAGTGAGCAAGGGGTGAGCGTGGTCTTCGGGCGACGCGACAGAGCGAGGATCGCAAGAGCCTGAACCGCGCCGCTCACCTCCTGCTCACTCGCACTTCTCACTAGGGACCCCGCCGACGCCTTGGGAAGGAGACGGTCTGGCGTTCGGGGCGTCCTTCCCCATATGATCCGGAACACTCTCTGTTCCAGAAGGCCGCGCCCATGACCCAAGCCGTTCCGACCAAGACCCTGAAGATCGACTTCGTTTCCGACGTGGTCTGCCCCTGGTGCGTGGTCGGTCTGGGCGGGCTGGAGACGGCGCTGGCCAAGCTGGAGGGCGAGGGGATCGGCGCCGACATCGCCTTTCAGCCCTTCGAGCTGAATCCCCAGATCGCGCCCGAGGGTGAGAACATCGTCGAGCATATCGGCCGCAAATACGGCGCCACCCCGGAACAGTCGGCCGCCAACCGCGCCATGATCCGCGAGCGGGCCGCCGATGCTTGGAAAGACCTGAAATCTTCGATTTCAGGTGGGAGCGGCTTCGACATGCGCATGACCGACGACAGCCGCATCTGGAACACCTTCGACGCCCACCGCCTGCTGCACTGGGCGCACGAGACCGCGCCCGACAAGCAGAAGGCGCTGAAACAGGCCCTGTTCACGGCCCACTTCACCGAGAACCGCAACCTGACCGACGCCGGCGTCCTGACCATGGCCGCCGAGGCCGCCGGCCTGGACCGGGCCGAGGCGGGCGAGGTCCTGGCCTCGGGCCGCTACGCCCAGGACGTGCGCGGGGCCGAGGACCTGTGGCGGTCGCGGGGGATCACCTCGGTCCCGGCGGTGGTGGTCGAGGGCAAATATCTGATCAGCGGCGGCCAGCCGGCGGCGGCGTTCGAAGAGGCCCTGAGGAAGATCGCGGCCGAGGTCTGACGGCCGGCGAAATAGACTCATTCGACTCGAAAAAAATGAGTCTATTTTCGTCTATTCTGGCGCGCGGCGACGGGCGCAGGGGATGGCGATGTCAAAGACCCGGCGGGCAGTATAGGCGCGTTTCGGACCGTGATGAGATGATCGCCCGGTGCGGGGGGCAAGGGTTTGAAAACCTGGGGCTTTCGTCGCGGAATTGCGCGCGCCGGGCCCCCTCCACCCCCGCGCAAGAGGCGCGGCGGTCCCCCTCCCCCAAGGGGGGAGGATTTCGGTCGCCCTAGAGATCCTCCCCCTTGGGGGAGGTGGATCGTCGCGCAGCGACGAGACGGAGCAACTGTGTTTGTCAGTGGGTTGCGATTCTCCATTCGGAACGGTCGCGGACGACGGCGTTGAGCAGGGTCATCAGCTTGTTGATCAGGGCGACGAGGATGACCTTTCCGGGTTTTCCCTTTGCGGCGAGGCGCTGTTTCATAGCGGCCAGGACAGGGTTGTGGCGGGCCCCGATCAGTGCGGCCATATAGGCGACGTTGCGGACCACGGCGCGTCCCCGCCTCGGATCATGCTTCGGCCCTTCAAGGATCCGCTCTGGCGGTCATAGGGGGCGACGCCGACGAGGGCGGCGATCTGCTTGTGGCTCAGCCGACCAAGTTCGGGCAGGTGGGCCATCAGGGTCCAGCTCAACACCGGGCCGACGCCGGGGACCGAGCGCATCAACCTGTCGCGCTCGGCCAGGTCGGGATCGGCGGCGACGGTGGCGGCCAGACGCTTCTCCAGCAGCACGACGTCGGCCTTCATCCGGTTCAGGCGGCGGGCGGCCATGCGACGCAGCATCGGGTCGCGCACCTGTTCGGCTTGATTGCGGACCCGAACCTGTTCCTCGCACAGGGCGCGGCGGGCATCGACCAACTCAGCCAGAGCCTGGGCGCGGGCGTTGGGCTCCACCGTCCGTCCCGGCAGGGTCTGGACGAAGCGGGCGATCAGCTGGGCGTCGATCAGATCGGTCTTGGCCTTCAGGCCCAGAACACCCGCGAAGGCGCGGACCCGACCGGCCTCCACCCGCCGCACCGCAAGGCCGGCCTGCGTCAAGGCCTCGACCAGGCCCCGTTCGTAGCCGCCCGAAGGCTCTAGCCCGACGGCTTCAGGCCGGATCGTCTGGAGCTGGTCGGCTAAGGCGCGCCAGCCCGCCCGATCATTGCTCACCGACCAGGCCTCGCCCGTCGTCAAGGCGACATCCAGCCTCGCCTTGCTCACATCAATGCCGACAAACACTCTATCCTGTGTCATCTTGCGACCCTTCCTTGCCAGTGCGGGATCCTCGTCCCGTGCAACTGTTCGGGTTTGGAAGATCACAGCCTGACCCAGGCTCCGTCACGGCATCAAAGCCAGGGGGCATGCGGGTTCAAGGCCGCGGCGGGCGGTTGCGCTAACAACCGCCCGCATTCGCAAACTAACCGAAAATCGACACACAAGGGGGCCGGCCCCTCGATCCGCGCCGTCCCAAACTTTCGTCATCCTCCGGGCCGCGCAGCGGAACCGGGGGACCCTTCGTCATCCTCTGGCCAGGCGAAGCTTGGACCAGGGGAGGCGCCGAAGGCGAAATCCGTCCGCCGCACCGATCTCGAACGCCGAGTCCGCGACAGGGTCCTGCTCGCGCAGGCAACTGGGTCCCCCGGTCTGCGCCGCGAAGACGCGGCTTGCCGGAGGATGACGAAAGGAGAGGGTTAGGCCGTCTTCTTCTTGCGGGGCGCGGCCGGAACATCGGCGGCTGTGACCAGATGCCCCTTCCAGCCGGGCGGCGGCAGGAACTTGCCGGACTTCTCCTCGCGCGTGCCTTCCCGCGCGATCCGGGCGGCGTCGCGCAGGGCTTTCAGCGTGGTTTCGCGGTCGAAGATCGTGTTCATTTCGGACCCCAATCTAGCAGTTCGGTCTCCTCGTCGCTACTTGCATAGACCTCCCACGAGTCCACCAGCGGTTTGTAGACCGTCTCCAGATAGTCGAGGCTGAGCGCGAAACGTCGGCGCAGCGTGTCTTCCGGTATGCCGTGACCGCCTTGAGCCACGCGGCGCGCCACGCGGGCGACGGAGAAGTCCGCAGAGGGCGGACGCAGATAGATCAGTTCAACCCTGTATCCGGCGGCCTTGAAACGGCGGATGCGTGGGGCGTGGGAGCGGGTGGCCAGGGTCGTCTCCAGCACTACGTCCGCCCGCTCGACGAACAGGGCGTCCAGCCGCTCCAGCACCAGCCGCCCGGCCGCCAGATCGCGCGCTGCGCCTCCGCCCGTCAGGCCGCGCGCGACCTCATCCGGGTTCACGAACTGGAAGGCCTCCGCCCGCTGACGCAGGAAGCGGTTGATAAAGGTGGTCTTGCCGGCGCCGTTGGGTCCGGCGAGGAGGACGAGGGTGGGCATCTGTTGCACATCTTGGCGTTGTGAGGCTCAATACGATTCTACACGAGGGGGGAAACGTGTCAGAAATTGGCGAACACGAATTCGGCAGTCTATCGACGAGCCTTAAGCTTTCGATGGTGCAGGGCTATTTGCAATCTTACGCGACGTTAATGCGAACCAAAAATTTCAAGCTTTGGTACATCGACGCATTCGCGGGGACGGGCGAAATTACTAAACGCATCGCGGCTGAGGATACCTTAGCTGGACACATTCCTGAATCATTGGATCGTCGAAAGGGATCGGCTCAGATCGCTATAGATATAAATCCACCTTTCGACCGCCTTATATTTATGGAGCAGAAGCCAAAACATGTGGCTGCCCTCGAAGCTCTAAAGGCAAAATATCCAGATCGAAATATAACGGTCCATAGGGGCGATGCTAATGACCTTTTAAAGCTCGCCGAAGACTGGAATGGTTGGAAGAGCACCCGTGCTGTGGTGTTTTTAGATCCATATGGTCTTCAAGTGGACTGGGCGACACTCGAGGCAATCGCCCGAACCAAGGCGATGGACATCTGGTATCTCGTGTCGCTGTCTGGTCTTTATCGTCAAGCTACGAAAGATCCGTCTGACCTTTGTGAGGTCAAGAGGGCTTCGCTCACTCGCTTCCTGGGCACCGACGCTTGGGAACAGGCTTGGTACAATTCGAAGGCTCATCGGGACTTATTTGGCGATGACGTCGTCGAGACAAAGCGCACAAGCGATCTTGCCGTTTTGGAAGATTTCGTATCTGCGCGCTTCAGAACGATCTTCCCTAGGGTTGCGGGTCCCAAACGGCTTTACAACGACCAAGGAGCTCCAATGTTTTCGCTCTTTTTCTTGATGGCGAATCCAAGCTCAGCCGCATGGAGCGCAGCTAAGCCGATAGTCGAACATTTATTGAAGGCTAGGTAGTTCATCCCATGTTTGCCCCAGGTAGGTTCTACCCGCCGTTTTTTTGTTCTTTCCGCCCCATTGTTTGAAGAAGAACGCGGTGCCGAATGTCCGGCAGCGAAGGCGGATTTCATCGACCCAAATTTGGTTCATTGGTCGCGCTCTGGGGCCAGATTCTCCGCCGACGATAGCCCAATGGATGTCAGTTAGGTTTGCGTTCGCCACTGATCCAATCAGGGGTTCGAAGGATACGAACCGAATGATGGCGGGTGTGGCGCGCAGATCATCGAGACGGGGCAGAACCGCAGCGTCTTCAACGCTGGTTCCGAGCCAGACGTGTTCCAGCGCGGGCAGCCCCAATGTCGTCAAAACCTCGCGCATCCGCTCGGGCCGCTTCGTGAGGATTTGGTAGGTGTGTTGAGGCGTCCGCTCCATGACAGACCAAACGCGCGCAATAAACTCCGCGGGAACATCGGCGTGGAATAGATCCGACATGGAGTTCACGAAAATCTTGCGCGGCTTCTTCCATTTGAGCGGAATATCGAGCGAGGCCTCGTCCAGCCGGACTTTCCCTGTCCAGATGTAGCGTTGGCCGCTCTTTCGCGTCAGCCCCTCATACTTTGGCACGCGCATAGCCTCGAGCCGCGCGGCCATACGCATGGCATAGCAGTTCGTGCATCCCGGAGAGATGATGAGACAGCCCGCGACCGGATTCCAGGTCGCGTCTGTCCATTCGATGCTAGTTTCGGCCATGAGAACAAACCATGAACTGATTGCACTTGAATCGCAACCATCGCTGGTTTTTGGTTAACCGACTGACTCCAAGCGGTGCATTACACCTTAACCTCCACCACTCCGCCCCCCGCGCGGAATTTCGCGCTCATCTCCGCCATCCCGGCCTCGGCATCCACCAAACTCGCCCCCGCATCATTCTGCGCCATCGCATCCCGGCGGATGTCCTGGCTGATCTTCATGCTGCAGAATTTCGGGCGGCACATGGAGCAGAAGTGGGCGGTCTTGTGGGCTTCCTTGGGCAGGGTGGCGTCGTGGTATTTGCGGGCGGTTTCGGGGTCGAGGCCTAAGTTGAACTGGTCCTCCCAGCGGACCCCGAACCGGTCGCTAGGCGGCCCGGGCCGGGGCGCCTCTGAGCAGCCCCTCGGTCGAGAGGTCCTCGTCCAGATCCGGCCAGTGCAAGCCGTAGCCGCCGCCGGCGCGTTCCCAGCGGGCGCGCTGGTCCGGGGAGGCGTTCAGCAGGCGGGGGTACCAGGCCAGGGGGGCCGAGATGATGCGGCCGTCCATCAGCTCGACCGTCAGATAGTCGTCGTCGATGCGCACATCGGAGATGCGTTCGTCAGCGGCCGTCGCCAAAATAGCCATGCCAAGCCTCCAGAAGCGGGGTCCGGTGCTCGCGGACCTGATTGAGGATATCATTCAACGCATGCGCCCGGAAGCCGAGGTTGCGGGCCAGGGCCACGGGCTCCAGCCAGACCTTGGCCGAGCGGTCGCCTTCATCGATATGGACGTGCGGCGGTTCGTTCGGCTCATGGCTGTAGAAATAGAACCGTCGGGGGCCGAGGCGCAGGACGGTGGGCATGGCTTACAGCTTCACCTCAATGGCCCCGCCCCCGGCACGGAACTTCGCGCTCATCTCCGCCATCCCGGCCTCCGCATCCGCCAAACTCCCCCCCGCGTCATTCTGCGCCATCGCATCCCGGCGGATGTCCTGGCTGATCTTCATGCTGCAGAATTTCGGGCCGCACATGGAGCAGAAGTGGGCGGTCTTGTGGGCTTCCTTGGGCAGGGTGGCGTCGTGGTATTTGCGGGCGGTTTCGGGGTCGAGGCCGAGGTTGAACTGGTCCTCCCAGCGGAACTCGAACCGGGCGCGCGACAGGGCGTCGTCATGGAGGCGGGCGGCGGGGTGGCCCTTGGCCAGGTCGGCGGCGTGGGCGGCGATCTTGTAGGTGATGACGCCGTCCTTGACGTCCTGACGGTCCGGCAGGCCCAGATGCTCCTTGGGCGTGACGTAGCAGAGCATGGCCGTGCCGAACCAGCCGATCATGGCCGCCCCGATGGCGCTGGTGATGTGGTCATAGCCGGGGGCGATGTCGGTGGTGAGCGGGCCAAGCGTATAGAAGGGCGCCTCGTGGCAGTGTTTCAGCTGCTCATCCATGTTGGCCTTGATCTTGTGCATCGGCACGTGGCCGGGCCCTTCGATCATCACCTGGCAGCCCTTGGCCCAGGCGATCTTGGTCAGTTCGCCGAGCGTGCGTAGCTCAGCAAATTGCGCCTCGTCATTGGCGTCGGCGATCGAGCCGGGACGCAGGCCGTCGCCCAGGCTGAAGCTGACGTCATAGGCCCGCATGATGTCGCAGATGTCCTCGAAATGCTCGTAGAGGAAGCTCTCCTTGTGGTGGGACAGGCACCATTTGGCCATGATGGAGCCGCCGCGCGAGACGATGCCGGTGACGCGTTTCGCCGTCATCGGCACGAAGGGCAGGCGCACCCCGGCGTGGATGGTGAAATAGTCGACGCCCTGTTCCGCCTGTTCGATCAGGGTGTCGCGGAACACCTCCCAGGTCAGGTCCTCGGCGACGCCGTTCACCTTCTCCAGCGCCTGATAGATGGGCACGGTGCCGATGGGGACGGACGAGTTGCGGATGATCCAGTCGCGGATGTTGTGGATGTTGCGGCCGGTCGACAGGTCCATGACATTGTCCGCGCCCCAGCGGGTGGCCCAGACCAGTTTGTCGACCTCGTCGTCTACCGACGACAGGACCGCGCTGTTGCCGATGTTGGCGTTGATCTTCACCAGGAAGTTGCGGCCGATGATCATCGGCTCGACCTCGGGGTGGTTGATGTTGTGCGGGATGATGGCGCGGCCGCGCGCGATCTCGGAGCGCACAAATTCCGGGGTCACATAGTCGGGGATGCTGGCGCCGAAGGATTCGCCGTCGCGCTCCAGTGGCGAGTGGCGAGTGGCGAGTGGCGAGGAGGAAGAGGGGACGGGGACCGTCGTGCCGTCGGCTAGGGTGATGGTGGAGGCGACGTCACTCGCCACTCGCCACTCGCCACTCGCCACTGCCTCCCGCCGCATATTCTCGCGGATGGCGACATATTCCATCTCGGGCGTGATGATCCCGGCCTGGGCGTATTCGTACTGGGTCACCGGGCGGCCCTCGACGCCCTTGAAGACGCGGTGGTGCGAGGTGTCGAAGCGGGGGGCTAGGTTCTTGCCCGACGCGTGGCCGTTGTCCTCGGGCTTGACCTCGCGCGGGTTGGCGACCGGGGCGATGTCGCCGCGATCCAGCTGCCAGGACGACTTCACCGAGGGCAGGCCGCGCTTGATGTCGATGGTGACTGTCGGGTCGGTATAGGGGCCGGAGGAGTCATAGATGGTCACCGGCGGCTCATTGGCCGACGGATGGACGGCGACCTCGCGGAAGGGGACGCGGATGTCGGGGTAGAGCTCGCCGGCGACATAGACCTTGCGCGACCCGGCGCGCTCGCCGGTGGGGATGGCGCCGGTCTCCTTCATCACCTGCTCGCGGGCGTCCTTGAGGGCGAGCTCGACGTTCGGCTCTTCGGGCAGGGCGGGCGGGGTGACTTGGATATTCATGGCGGCCTCAAACGGTGTGAGGTCCGCCGACGTCGGGCGCGAGGGGCCTTGAGCCCGAACGGGGCGCGTGGACCAAAAGCGTACTCATCCCTTCGCCGGCATGACCCGGATCAGGTTCGACGGGTCAGAGGAGAAACCTCTATCTCAGCCGCTCGATTGCGACCCCCCGGAGAACAGCATCAGGGTGACGCCGGGGGAGGCGGACGTCAAGCGGGTCCAGCTTGGCTGGAAAAGGCGCCGGATTCACGCGGGATAAGGAGCGAAACGGTCTTGCCCGCAGGCCTCGGGGGCGGCAAACGGAGCCTGTGTCTATCCAATCCCTGATCATCGACTGCGACCCCGGCGTGGATGACGCCGTGGCGCTCTTCCTGGCCTTCGCCGCCCCCGAGCTGGAGCTGCTGGCCGTCTGCACCGTGGGCGGCAATGTCCCCGCCGCCCTGACCCAGCGCAATGCGCGGATGATGCGCCAGATCGCCGGTCGGGACGACGTGCCCGTGTTCGGCGGCGCCGAGCGGCCGCTGAAACGGCCCCCGGCCGGGGCGGGCGACTTCCATGGGCCGGAGGGGCTGGGCGACCTCGAACCGTTCGCGCCCACCGGCATCATCGGCGACGGCCCTGCGGCCAACGCCATCGTCGATCTGGTGATGAAACGCCCGGCCGGATCGGTCGCCGTCGCCGTCCTGGGGCCGATGACCAATCTGGCCCTGGCCATGAAGCGCGAACGGCGGCTGGCCGAACACCTGGGCCCGGTCGTGGTCATGGGCGGGGCGCGGTCGGAGGGGGGCAATGTCACCGCCTCGGCCGAGTTCAACATCTGGGCCGACCCCGATGCGGCGTCGGTGGTGTTCGGCTCGGGCTGCGAGGTGATCGCCTTCGGTCTGGACGTGACGCATCAGGTGCGCGCGACCGAAGAGCGGATACGCGCCATTGAGAAAATCCGCACCGAACCGGCGCGTACGACGGCGGCCCTGCTGCGGTTCTCGCAGCGGACCGAGCGGCAGGCGACCGGCCAGGTCGGGGGAGAGACGGCGTCGCCCCTGCACGACCCCTGTCCCATCGCCTGGCTGATGAAGCCGGACCTGTTCACGCTGAAGCCCTGCCGGATCGATGTCGAGACGGGCTCGGAGCTGACGCGCGGCCATACGGCGGTGGAGTTCCGCGTCGATCCCGCCACAGCGCGCCACCGCTGGGCCGTCGCGGCGGACGCGCAGGGGGTGTTCGACCTGCTGGCCGAGACGCTGAAGGGCGCCCAGGGAGAGCGAGGGGGATGAGGATCACCGTCGTCGGCTCGATCAACCTGGACCTGGTCGCTGCGGCGCCCCACCTGCCGGCGCCCGGCGAGACGGTGACGGGCGCGACCCTGGGCCGCTATCCCGGCGGCAAGGGCGCCAACCAGGCCTATGCCGCTGAGAAACTGGGCGCCGAGGTCAGCCTGATCGGCCGGGTCGGCGACGACGCCATGGCCGGCGAGGCCCTGGCCCTGATGGCCGACCTGGGCGTCGATCTGTCGGGGGTGGAGACGGACCTTGCCGCCCCGACCGGCGTGGCCCTGATCGCCGTCGATCCGACCGGCGAGAACCAGATCGTGGTCGCGGCCGGCGCCAATCACTTGGTGACGCCGGAGCAGTTGCCGCAACGGATCGAGGCCGCCCTGATCGTCCAGCTGGAACTGCCGATCGCGACGGTTGAGGCGGCGGTCGGCCGGGCGACCGGCTTCGTCTGCGCCAATCTGGCCCCCGCCGCGCCGGTGTCGGAGATGCTGCTGCGCCGCGCCGATCTGATCGTCGTCAACGAGACCGAGGCCGCCTTCTATGGCGACGGCCTGCACCGCGGCGGCGGGCGCGTGGTGGTGACCAAGGGCGCCAAGGGCGCCGCCCTGTACCAGCGCGGCGTCGAAATGGCCTGGGCAGCGCCGCCGTCTGTCGAGGCCGTCGATGCGACGGGCGCCGGTGACGCCTTTGTGGCGGCCATCACCGTGGCTCTGCTCGAGGGGATGGAGCCGGGCGAGGCGCTGCGCTTCGCCTGTGCGGCGGGGGCGGTCTCGGTCACCCGGCCGGGGGCTCAGCCGTCCGCGCCGGAGCGGGCGGAGGTCTTGGCGCTGCTGGCGGGTTAGAGCTTGTAGGACCAGCCGATCTTGACCACTTGATCGCCCTTACGATCAAAGGGCAGGCTGCCGTCGCTGTAGGCGATGAAGAGGTCGTTCGGTAATTTGAAGCGAACTGCCGCCATTTCATGCCGCTGGAGGCCCGCCGCGCGGATCGGCGTCGGGGCGTCGATCTCCTGGAATGTACGATAGTTGAGCTCTATCACATCGACGAGGGACCAGCCGGTGCGGAGCATATAGTGGGCTTCGACCTCGATGCGGTCGTAGGCGTCGAGGTTAGTGACGCCGAGCGCGGCCTTTCGAGCCTCGTCCTCGCCCGGCTCGACTCGGCCGTAGCCGAGATAGAGGGCAAGGGAGTCTCCCTTGCGTCCAATAAAATCCTGCGTCGCATATACGGCGCGCGCGCCGTAAGCTCATTGCTGGGCGTCGAACTGCTGGTCCGTCTCGAATTTGACGAAACCGCCCAATCGGAAAGCGCCCCAGGAGGGCGTGGTGTAGGTGGCGAGCGCATCGACCGACAGGTCGAGGAAGTTGCGTGGATTCTTGTCCGCCGTGGCGGCGATAACGCCCATGCCCCGGTAAAGGACCGAGATGTCGCCGACCCCGGCCTCGTCGGGACAGAAGGCGGTGCAGCCGGGTTCTTCCGACGACAAATCCGACTTCCAGATCACGCCGTTCAAATCGTACTCTAGCCCTAGAGCGTGCTTCCTTCACACGGAACCGTATCCTGAGTTGACGAGGTAGTTCGCACATTCGGCGGGGCTGAAGAGATTGATGATCTCTCCGGCCTTTCGCCATGTGGCTTCAAAGGTTCTGGGCTGGGCGTTGCGCATGAGGTGTTTGAGCTTGGCGAAGACCTGTTCGATGGGGTTCAGGTCGGGGGAGTAAGGGGGCAGGAAGATCATGTGTGCGCCTTTGGCCCTGACAGCGGCGCGGGCGGCCTTGCCCTTGTGACTGCCGAGGTTGTCGAGGACGACGACGTCGCCAGGCGACAAGGTCGGCGCCAGTATTTTCTCGATGTAGACGAGGAAGATCGCGCCGTTGATCGGACCATCGATAACCCAGGGCGCGTCGATCCGGTCATGGCGCAGGGCGGCGATGAAGGTCAGGGTTTTCCAGTGACCGAAGGGCGAGTGGCCCTTCAAGCGTCGCCCCCTCGGCCCCCAGCCGCGCAAGGGCGCCATGTTGGTCTTGACCCAGGTCTCGTCCAGGAACACCAGTCGCGACGGGTCGATCCGCCCCTGATGCGCCTTCCAGCGTGCGCGGCGGCGCGCGACGTCAGGCCGGGCCTGCTCCTCAGGCAGCAGTGTTTTTTTTGAAGCTCAGTCCTTCAGCGTGCACGAACACCCACACCGCTCGAGGGCCGGTCTTGATCCCGCGCGCGGCAAGTTCGGCCGTCAGCCCTCTGAGCGTGAACGGCCCTGAGGCGATGCGGGTGCGCAGCCATTCGGCGCAGTCTCCTGATAGCGTGCGAGGCTTGTGGCCGCCGACCTGGCCCGGCGCCACCGAACCTGTCTCTCCAACTCGCTTCGTCCACTTGGACACGCAAGACGGACTGATCCGAAGCGCCGCCGCGATCTCCCGGTGTGTCTCGCCCTCCGCCTTACGCGCCAACGCTCGCTCACGAAGATCCATCGAATAAGGAGCCGTCATCCGGGCTGGCCTCCCATCCAGCACGAATGTTGAATCAGATCACCGCAAACTTGGGAATCCCGATTCCGTCAAAGCGAGCCATGCTCTAGAGAATGAGTGATAGACGAGCTTCCGTCACCTTGGATTTAGCGACACAGGCGACCGAACGGCTTGCGGGGCCTCAATAGGTCGTGACGTGAATGGCTGATCCGCCACTACGCGGGCGGGCCGTGCGGTAAAGGCTCAGTCCGCTGTTTGCGACGCAGCGCGCAAGCGTCTCCAAGTCGCCAAGGGATGGCGCCTAATCTGATCTTCCAAGCAATTCCGGTCGGCGCGGGCGGCGTCCAGCGCAGCCTGGGTCTGGTACAGGGCTTCGGCCTGTCGTTCCGCCTTGATGACGGCTTCGCGGCGTTGCTCAGTCAAAGCCTGGTCCGAAATTCTGGCTTGCTCCTGACGAGCCGCTACCTCGAAAACGATGCGAGCCTGGGCTTCCTCGGCGCCGACACGGGCCTGGCGCTGAACCTGATCGAAAGTACGCTCCAGGGTCTCGGTCAGGGTCTGCAGTTGGCCGGCCGACTGCTCGCTCGCCAGCGCCTGAGCCCGGGCGTGGGATTGCTCAAGAGCTTCGACTTGAGTCCGGACCAAGGTCATGGCCTGAATCACGCTTTCAGCTTGGGCGCGCGACTCGACCACGGCGTCGGTCTGAGCGTCGGCTCGGGCCACGGCGTCCGTCAGACGATCGATGCTGGCAGCCATGCGACGGATGACGACGGCGTCACGACGTGCGTGAACTTCAAGCTCGCTCTTCTGGCTCTCCAGCGTCTGCACCGACTGAAGGGCGATACGCAGTTGGTCTGCGCGCTCGGTCGATTCAGAAGCGAGGGTCGCTATCCTGTCGCGAGCGACGCTGGCCTCATGCAGGGCCTGGTCTCGTTCCATCTGATAGGTTTGTGCAGTCTGAGCTTTCACCAAGGCAGGTGCCAGCGCGGCGCCAAACAGGCCGCAGGCGCTGTCGAAGAGACGGGCTAAGTCGTCGATGCGGTGATGGGTTGCAGCCGTGTCTTCGAGCATCAAAGCGGTCATCAGCCCATAGGCTTGGTTCGCCCAGTCATGAATTTGGCTCGGTTGTCTGGCTTCGGAAAGCGTGCTGCGCCGCGTGCGCGGATCCGGGGCGAGAAAGTCGTCGACAGCAGCGGCGGCCGCAGGGCTGGGGTCATGGATCCAGTCAAGGGACTGAGCGATGCGCGCTACTTGGGAGGACCAGTCCTGGATGAAATCCGACCATCTCAGAACGACGCGAGGCCGACCGCGACTGTAGCGTTCCGCGCTGAGGACATGTTGCAGCCACAACAACAAACCCTCCTCCATTGAGAAGCCGTCGCGCATGAGCAGCGACCGAGCCACCTCCGCAGGAGGGCGCAGAGGCAGGACGTATCCCGGCTCGAAACCGCTCTCAATCACTGCGGGTTCCCATATCGGCCATAGCCGACACAGACGTGGGTCTTTCAGGACGATAGTTTCCGCCTGCCCGTATTCGGACTGTAGCAGACTGATGATCTCTGACCGGAAATCACCCGTCTGCGTCTCGGAGTAGCGCGTCGGCTCGAGGGGGCGCCAATCATTCCACCAAGAGCCGCCGATGCCGAGCATGCGGTCATTCAAATGGACGGCCGCCCGGCTTTCCCAGTAACCTTTAGGGTTGTCGGGGCTAGGGTCGAACATGGTCTTTGGCGCTGTCGCGCCGAGGAGAGCAAGTGCGCCGGCTACGGAGGATGTGCCGCTGCGATGCATTCCCAGGACAGTTAGTGCGGTGCGTTTCATCCGTATCCAAAATGCACATATCGACAGTGGCCAAGCCTACCATCGTCTAACTCAGTTCGTCCATTCGCGATGTTATGTCACGATCGCATAAAGGGTTTTCAGGCGTTCGCCGTATGCGCCCGGGCTGAAGATCTTGGCTTGAAGACGTCCCTTCATCTCAAGGAATTCGACCAGAGAACCGTCAGAGTCCAACGCTTGCAGGCCGCGCCGGATCGAGTCCACATCCTCGGGCTTCACCAAGAGAGCTGCATCTCCTGCGACTTCGCGCAGTGCGCCTCGATTGGAGGTCAGTGTAGCTGTGCCCAGGCTCATAGCTTCGAGAACCGGCAGGCCGAAACCTTCGTAGAGGGAAGGAAAGACCAAGGCCCGGGCTCCCCGGATCAAGCTGACCAGATGAGACTGTGACAGGAAATCATAGGTGCGGATTCGTTCTGAGGCGGCAGTCTGGTCTCGCCGGACTTGGGCGATCAAAGCGGTTTCGTCTTCCTGCAGCCAGCCCCGACCGCCAACGATGACTAGGGGGCGTCGAGAGCCGGAGGCGATGTAGGCCTCGACGATGCGTCCGAGGTTTTTTTTCGGCTCTATGGCACCGAAATGGATATAGTAGTCCTTCCAGCCGAGCCCGTATGTTTCCTCAATATCTCTGGAAACCTCCTCTGCTGTTTTAGCGGTGTGCTGGGGGAGGATGGACAGCGTTTGATATGTATTCGTCACCCTGTCTTCCGGAACGCCGAGAAGCCGAATGACATCCTGACGGGTGGTTTCCGACACCACGGCGATATGGTCTGCGCGCCTGGCGATGTGTGCGTGCAGGCGCATGAACAGGTCGCGGTCGTGGATGGTGGTGTGAGGCGCTGTCAGCGGGATCAGATCGTGGATGGTATAGATGTTGGGACGGCCGGTCGCATGCAAAGGTAACGGGACCGTCCAGTGCATCACGTCTGGCGCGGGACGATCGAAGTTTGCGTCGAAGCGAACGGACAGGATTCGATTGTGCTTCTTGAAGCTACGCGCTGCGCGTGAGTAGGCTGAATCGGCGACCCAGAGAGCCTTGGCTGGTGGTTGACCACCACGAGATTCCGGCCACAACACCTCGCCGGATATCGGCGTCGGCCAAGCCTTCAAGCCCCACCCACCTGTTCGGGCCTCTATATAGCGCAGAGCCCTTTCAACAGGACGGCGTTGAACCGGTGACGTCGGGCCGACGACATTGGCCTCGTTGACCAGAGAAGACCGGCTGCGCGGCGCGGCCGGACCAAAGAGAATTTCTGTACCGAACCCCATTTGGGTCGCTGTCTGCAATAACGAACGGCCATAAGTTGCGATGCCAGTGCCCTTGGACATGGCCAGGTTGTAGCCGTCGATGCAAATTCGGATCATGGGCTGTTCATAGGCCAGACCCTGTGTGTGGCCAATCTCTCCACGGCGTGAGCCTTCCCACGTGACACCGCCCCCATCCCCCGCTATCTCGCGCCGGTGATGAACGAAACAGAACGCCAGTCCGAAGAACGCAGCTGGGAGACGGCGAAGACGCTCGCCGAGGCCCTGCCGTATATTCAGGTCTATGACCGTGAGACCGTGGTCATCAAATACGGCGGCCACGCCATGGGCGAGAGCGCCGTGGCGCGTCAGTTCGCGGCCGATGTGGTGCTGCTGAAGCTGATGGGGGTGAACCCGGTCGTGGTGCACGGCGGCGGGCCGCAAATCAGCGCTATGCTGGAGAAGGCGGGGGTGAAATCCAGCTTCGTCGACGGGCTGCGGGTCACCGACCCGGCGACGATGGAGGTCGCCGAAATGGTGCTGTCCGGCGCCGTGAACAAAGAGATCGCCCACTGGATCACCATGGCGGGCAAGGAGGCGGACGTGCGCGGCGTCGGCCTGTCGGGCAAGGACGCCGGCCTGCTGACGGTCGAGAAGACCCGCCGCACCAAGCGCGACCCCGACAGCATGATCGAGCACGAGGTCGATCTGGGCTATGTCGGCGAACCGACCAAGGTCGATCCCAAGCTGATCAAGGGGCTGATCGCGTCGGAGACCGAGGACTGGGTTCCGGTCATCGCCCCGATCGGGGTGGCCGAGGACGGCCAGACCTATAACGTCAACGCCGATACGGTGGCGGGCGCCATCGCCGGATCTCTGAACGCCAAGCGGATGCTGCTGCTGACGGACGTGCCGGGGGTCAAGGGGGCGGACGGTGAGATCATCCGCCAGATGACCCTGGCGGAGGCCCAAGGCCTGATCGACACCGGCGTCGCCAACGGCGGCATGATCCCCAAGCTGGAGACGGCCATGACCGCCGTGCGCGCCGGGGTCGAGGCCGTCGTCATTCTGGACGGCCGCCGGCCCCACGCCATGTTGGTCGAGCTGTTCACCGAGTTCGGCGCCGGCACCCTGGTGAAGGCGTCTTGATCGACCTGTCGCACGTCAACGCCTGGGTGTTCGACATGGACGACACCCTGTATCCGCGCGACCAGGGGCTGATGTCCCTCGTCCAGGCGCGGATCAACGCCTATGTGGTCGAGGCCGTCGGGCTGGAGCCGCAGGAGGCGCGGGTGTTGCAGCGCCAGTTTCTGGACGAGCACGGCACCACCCTGGCCGGGCTGATGGCCAACTACACCATCGATCCCGAGGACTTCCTGCGGGTGGTGCATGAGGTGCCGCTGGACGGGGTGGAGCCCAATCCGCGCCTGGCGGATCGGCTGAAGCGCCTGCCGGGCCGCTGTTTCGTCTTCACCAACGGCGCACGCGACTATGCGCATCGGGTGCTGGATCGGATCGGGATCGCTGACTGTTTTGAAGGCGTCTTCGCCATCGAGGACGGGGATCTGACGCCCAAGCCCGAGCCCTCGACCTTCCGCCACATGATCGAACGGTTCAATTTTGAGCCCCGCAGCGCCGCCTTCTTCGAGGACACGCCCAGAAACCTGGAGCCGGCCAAGGCTCTGGGCATGGCCACGATTCTGATCGGCGACGGTCACGGAAAGCCTTTGGGCGACCATATCGACCATATGGCCCCCGATCTTCTCGATTTCCTCAACGCCCTGAACTTCAAGGACGAAGCCGCATGACCGACCTGTCGCATCTCGAATCCGTCATCGAGGCCGCCTGGGAAGAGCGCGCGGACGTCTCGACCGCCACTCATGGCGATGTCCGCGACGCCGTGGAGACCGCCTTGGCCCTGCTGGACGCCGGCCAGGCGCGCGTCGCCTCACGCAGCGAGGACGGAGTCTGGACCACGCATCAGTGGCTGAAGAAGGCGGTGCTGCTGTCCTTCCGTCTGAACGACAACCAGATCATGCGCGCCGGCGACCGCGGCCCGACCAGTCATGCGCCGGGCGTCGGTCCCTATTGGGACAAGGTGCCCAACAAGTTCGGCGACTGGGCCGCCGCCGACTATCAGGCCGCCGGCTTCCGCTCGGTGCCCGGCGCCATCGTCCGTCAGGGCGCTTACATCGCCAAGAATGTCGTGCTGATGCCGTCGTTCGTGAACATCGGCGCCTTCGTCGATGAAGGGTCTATGGTCGACGCCTGGGCCACGGTCGGCTCCTGCGCCCAGATCGGCAAGAACGTCCACCTGTCGGGCGGCGCCGGCATCGGCGGGGTTCTGGAGCCGCTTCAGGCCAATCCGACCATCATCGAGGACGGCTGTTTCATCGGCGCCCGCGCCGAGGTGGCCGAAGGCGTGATCGTGCGCGAGGGCGCGGTCCTGGCCATGGGCGTCTATCTGTCGGGCTCGACCAAGATCGTGGACCGGGCGACCGGCGAAATCTTCCGGGGCGAGGTGCCGGCCTATTCGGTCGTGGTGCCGGGCGCCCTGCCGGATCCCAAGGGCGGGCCGTCGCTGTACTGCGCCGTCATCGTCAAGCGGGTGGATGCCCAGACCCGGGCCAAGACCGGGGTCAACGAACTGCTGCGCGACTGACGCAGGACGGAGGCGGTCAAGCCGCCTCCGTTTTACGAGGTCACGCTGTCAGACGGTAGGGGACTGCTGCGCGCCAGGCGCCTGAAGCCTGACTTGGATCCGCCGTGACGCCGTATCGTAGGCAAAGATCAACTGTGACGCCTGGCTGGCGGAATGAAGATCCCCCGCAATCCGGATTTCCTCATTCTGGACGGCTCGGCCGGTCTCGAGAGCGGCTGTGGCCTGCCGCAGCCATTGCAGAGTTCCCAGGACGGTCGAGGTCTGCCTCGCAGAACGTGTGATGGTTCCGCGCGCTTCTGCGGCGGCGCTCACCGTCAAAGGTTCATTAAGGCGCGTCGGGGGCGCAGGTATCCTTGCGTCGGACAAGTGCAGACTAATCCCTGCCAGGACGTCTTGCAGCTTGATCGTATTCAACGCCGCCTGAGCGTTCTCACCTGAAATCAGAGTGTCCAGGGCTCTCAACGGGGTCGAAGCCAGCATGGTCAGGGCTTCGGTCGGGGTGGTGCGCAACTGTCCGTCGCGCTCCGTGATCAGTTGATCCAACCGCAGCACGTCGATCGCATAACGTCGAGCCGCGTCCTGCTTCCAGGCATCCGCCAGGACGGTCGTAAGGTCGAGCGCGGCTTGATTGGCCTGTTGTGTCCGGCAGCGCCGCGCTACGGTCTCCACGACCGGCAAGATGGCCGTCTTGTCGTCACCCGCCGCCCAGCTTCCAACGTCCTTCAGGTGCTCTTCCGCCTCGTTACACAGAGTGGTGTAGCCGGTACGTTTGGGCGCCAGTGTTTTCAGTACGTTGAGATGCGTCCTGAGCAGAACATAGCGGTCGTTCAGCAGGTCGATGCCGATACCGCCGGCGAAGAAGAGATCCTTGGTCGGCTCGTTGGCGTTGAACTGCACCAGAATTACCGGCAGCAAAGCACCGTAGCCCCAGTAACTCTGGGTCGTCACGCCCGCAGGTCCGCTGATCGCATACCCGAGCGTTCCAGTTCCAGTGAAGAAGGCGCCTGTATCCAGAATGGCCTGTTGCTGGTCGGATCTCGCGGCGTAGAAGTCAGCCAAGGTCTGGGCATGCCTCTGCACAACATCCAATGTGGCGTCGCCATCGGCGTTTGGGGACTGAACGAAGCGGAACTCCTCGAGACTGCGCACGACGCAAGCGCGGGCCTCCGAGCCGCCGTTCTGAAAGCGTGAAATACCCCTCGAACCCGCATCGCAGGCCCGCTCTCTCTCGCCTGCCCCAGCTGTCGTCGGAAGAGAAATGATCGTGGCGCACGCTGCAGCCACGATCATCAAAACGTTCGTCCTGCCCATTTCGCCACCCCCAGATTGCGAAATGTCAAATATCAATGTTACGCAAAATGCGCAACCCCAGGCGCCTAGACACTTCGCTTCAAGTCCGGCGGCGTCGCCTCGTCGGTCAGGATGCGGATGGCTTCCTCCACCGTCACCACCGTCTGGGCCTGGGAGCCCAGGCGGCGGATGGCGACCATACCCTGTTCGGCTTCCTGGCGGCCGACCACGGCGATGACCGGCACCTTGCCGACCGAGTGTTCGCGCACCTTGTAGCCGACCTTCTCGTTGCGCAGGTCGATTTCGGTGCGCAGGCCGGCGGCCTTGAACCGGGCCATCACATCGCGGGCGTAGTCGTCGGCGTCCGAGGTGATGGTGGCCACGACCGCCTGGGTCGGCGCCAGCCACAGGGGGAAGGCGCCGGCGTAGTTCTCGATCATGATGCCGATGAACCGCTCGAAGCTGCCCAGAATCGCCCGGTGCAGCATGACCGGACGGTGCTTCTGGCCATCCTCGGCGATATAGGTCGCGTCCAGCCGTTCCGGCAGGACATAGTCCAGCTGGATCGTGCCGCAGGTCCATTCGCGGCCGATGGCGTCCTTGACGATGAAGTCCAGCTTGGGCGCGTAGAAGGCGCCGTCGCCCTCGGTGACCACCGGCTCGGTCCCGGCGGCGCGGGCGGCCTCGGCCATCAGGGCCTCGGCCTTGTCCCAGAACTCGTCCGAACCGGCGCGGTTCTCGGGGCGGGTGCCCAGGCTGATATAGGCGGTCTCCATCCCCAGGTCGGCGTGGACGCTGCGGGCCAGTTTGATGAACTCGGACGTCTCCTCGACGATCTGGTCCTCGCGGCAGAAGATGTGGGCGTCGTCCTGGGTGAAGCCGCGCACCCGCATCAGGCCGTGCAGCGAGCCCGACGGTTCATAACGGTGGCAGGCGCCGAACTCGGCCATGCGCAGCGGCAGTTCGCGGTATGAGCGCTGGCCCTGGTCGAAGATCTGGACGTGGCCGGGGCAGTTCATCGGCTTCAGGGACAGGGTCTCGCCCTCGACCGTCTCGCAGACGAACATATTGGGGCGGTACTTGTCCCAGTGGCCGCTCTGTTCCCAGAATTTGCGGTCCAGAACCTGGGGCGTCTTGACCTCGACATAGCCGGCGGCGTCCAGGCGGCGGCGCATATAGGCCTCGAGCACCCGCCACAGGATCCAGCCCTTGGGGTGCCAGAAGACCATGCCCCGGCCCTCTTCCTGCATGTGGAAGAGCTCCATCGCCTTGCCGACCTTGCGGTGGTCGCGTTTCTCGGCCTCTTCCAGCCGCTGCAGATAGGCGTCCAGATCCTCCTTGGTCGCCCAGGCGGTGCCGTAGATGCGCTGAAGCTGTTCGCGCTTGGAATCGCCGCGCCAATAGGCCCCGGCCAGTTTGGTCAGTTTGAACGCCTTGCCGACATGGCGGGTCGAGGGGAAGTGCGGACCCCGGCACAGGTCGATCCAGTCGCCCTGCTTGTACAGGGTGATGGTCTCGTTCTCGGGCAGGTCGCGGATCAGCTCGGCCTTGAACTTCTCTCCGCGCGCCTCGAAGAAGACGATGGCCTCGTCGCGGTCCCAGACCTCGCGCTCGAACTTGGCGTCGCGATCGACGATCCGGCCCATCTCCTTTTCGATGGCGGCGAAGTCGTCGGTCGAGAAGGGCTCGTCGCGGAAGAAGTCATAGTAGAAGCCGTCCTCAATGGCCGGGCCGATCGTGACCTGGGTGCCGGGGAACAGGGTCTGGACCGCCTCGGCCAGGACGTGGGCCGTGTCGTGACGGATGGTGTAAAGCGCGGCGGGGTCGTCGCGCATGATCAGGCGGAAGTCGCCGCCCGTTTCCAGCACCCGGCCCATGTCGCGCTGCTCGCCGTTCAGCTCGGCCAGGACCGCCTTCTTGGCCAGGGACGGCGAGATCGAGGTCGCGACGTCGCGCGCCGTCGAACCGGCCGGATATTGACGCACGGCGCCGTCGGGGAATTTCAGATCGATCATGACTGTTCTTTTTCGTCGGTCTTCTGGGGCGGCACCGGGTCATAGCCCGAACCGCCGAAGGGATGGCATTTACAGAGACGGCGCACGGTGAGCCATCCCCCCTTGACCGGTCCGTGCTGGATCAGGGCGTCGCGCCCATAGTCCGAACAGGTCGGCAGGAACCGGCACTGCTGGCCGATCAGGGGGGACAGCGTCAGCTTGTAGCCCCGATGGGCCGCGCGGACGCCGCGTTCATAGAGAGACATATGTCCCTTCGCCGGGGGCTGGATGGGGTCGCCGCGCTTATCCCCTGTCATCGCAGGGGGATCAACCGGTCAGAGCCCGTCAGGCCGCGCCGGCGAGACGAGTTCGTTCCGCCAGGGCCTGATTGACCGCTTCCAGCGTCGCCTCAACGGCCACCAGGGTCGAGGCGTGGCGGGCGGGATAGTCGGCGACCTGGCGCAGAAGGCGCAGATCCTCGAACCGGCCGAGGGGGCCTTCGCCGCCGGATTTCAGCATGGCGACCATGGCGTCGCGGGCGTCGGCGATCTCCTCGCCCGAGGCGCCGATGACGGACTGGCCCAGAACACCGGCCGCCGCCTGACCCAGGGCGCAGGCCTTGACGTCCTGGCCGAAGCCGGCGACGCGGCCTTGGTCGTCCAGCGTCACATCGACCGTCGCGCGCGATCCGCACAGTTTGGCGACTCGCTCGCCGGTTCCCTCAGGCGACGACAACCGCCCCGCATGCGGCAGGTTGGCCGCCAGCGTCAGAATGCGCGCGCTGTAGAGATCGTCGATCATGGGGCGAAGATAGGACGGGCAGTGGCCGGGTGGAACCCTAGGCGCGCGGATGGGCCGCCGCATAGGCGTTCAGCAGGCGCTCGGCGTCGACGCCGGTGTATTTCTGGGTCGTCGACAGGCTGGCGTGGCCCAGCAGTTCCTGGATCGAGCGCAGATCAGCGCCGGCGCCCAGCAGATGGGTCGCGAAACTGTGGCGCAGGGCGTGGGGGGTGGTGCGTTCGGGCAGGCCCAACCGCCCGCGCAGCCGCTGGACCGAGGCCTGGACGTGACGCGGGCTCAGCGGCCCGCCGCGCCGGGCGCGGAACAGGGCGTCGGACGGCTGAACCGGAAAGGGCTGGAGCGCCAGATAGGCGTCCACCGCCGCGCGCACGGCGGGCAGAACCGGGACGATCCGGGTCTTTGATCCCTTGCCGAGCACACGCAGGGTTTCGCCCAACGGGGCGTCGGCCCGGGTCAGGGACAGGCCCTCGGAAATCCGCAGACCGCAGCCGTAAAGCAGGGTCAGGACGGCGCGGTCGCGCGCGGCCTCCCAGGGTTCGGCGTCCGGATCGGCGTCGGGTTCGGCCAGCAGGCCGCGCGCCTGGTCCTCCGTCACCGGTCGGGGCAAGGACGGCTTGATGCGGGGTCCGCGCACCAAGGCCAGCTGGGGCGCGGGCGTATCCAGTCGTCGGTCCAGAAAGGCGTGAAAGCCGCGAATGGCCGACAGGGTCTGGCTGAGGGACCGGGCCGCCAGGGGATGATCGCCGGATCGGCGGTCCGCCAGATGGGCCCGGACCTCGGCGGCGGTGACGGTTCCCAGAGTCTTCAACGTCAGGGCCTCGCCGCGATGGCGTTCGAGGAAGGCGACATAGAGCCGGCCGATATGGCCGTAGGCCTCAAGCGTACGGGGCGACAGCCGCCGTTCGTGCGCCAGATGCTCGAGCCAGGCGAGCAGGGCCTCGGCGGCGGTCAGTTCAACACCGGCCATCGCTCAGCCATCCGCTCCACCACCCGGGCCAGGAAGGCGGCCAGTTCGCAGCCCATGGTGGGGGTGAAGCCTTCGAGTTCAGGCGAGCCGAAGGCGCACAGGCAGGGACGGGGCGGTTCGCCCGGCGTCAGATGGGGCGCCATGCGGATCAGGGCGACCGACTTCACCTGGTCGGCGGCCGCGCCGAACAGGTCCAGGCCTTCGAACATCGGGCCCAGCCAGGTCAGGCCGTGTTCGCCGAGCAGACCGTCCACGGCGCCGGCATCGAGCCCGCGCCAGCCGAAGGGCACGCCGCCGGGCCGCTCCAGGGCGATGGCGGCGGCGGCCAGGCCGAACCGCCCCTGGGCCGCCGCGTCCAGACGTCGCGCCAGGTCGGAATGGTTGCGGGCCTCCATCAGGTCGAGGGCGGCGACATGGGTCTGGGTCTGGGCGGCGAAATTGGCGCGGGCGATGGTCTCGACCTCGCGTCGGGCGCCGGCCTCACGCTCGACCACGGCTTCGAGCCGGGTCAGGGCGGCGGCGCCGAACTCGACCACATTGCGGCCGTGCGGACGCAGGCCGATCTCCTCCAGCAGGGACCGGTCGTCCAGCAGGGTCTGGGGATGGGTCTGAAGCCAGCCGCGCACCTCGGGCCAATGCAGGCCGTCGCCCAGATGGGGGACGGCGTCCGCCTCGGAGGTTTCGAAAAGGTCCAATGAGCCGCTCAAACAGACCTCTCCGTGACGCGCGATTTACAGAATGGACTGACCGGTCTTGGCCCAGTCCGCCACGAAGGCATCAAGACCTCTGTCGGTTAACGGGTGCTTTACCAGAGCCTTGAATGTGTCGGCGCCGAAGGTGGCGGCGTCCGATCCGGCCACGGCAGCGGCGGCCACATGGGCGACGTTACGCAGCGAGGCGGCCAGGATCTGGGTCTCGAAACCGTGCACGTCATAGAGGACGCGGATCTCCTCCAACAGGGCGATGCCGTCGGCGCCATTGTCTTCCAGCCGCCCGACGAAGGGCGAGACGAAGGTGGCGCCGGCCTTGGCGGCCAGCAGCGCCTGGGCGGCCGAGAAGCACAGGGTGACGTTGGTCTTGATCCCCTTGTCCGTGAAGACGCGGCAGGCGCGCAGGCCGTCCCAGGTCAGGGGCAGTTTCACCACCACATTGGGGGCGATGGCGGCGAGCTTGTCGCCCTCCTTGACCATGGTCTCGAAATCGAGCGAGACGGCCTCGGCGGAAATCGGCCCCTCGACCAGGGCGCAGATTTCGGCGATGACCTCGGCGATGTTCCGACCCGACTTGGCGATCAGCGACGGATTGGTGGTGACGCCGTCCACCATTCGGGTGGGGATCATGTCCTTGATGACGGCGACGTCGGCGGTATCGAGAAAGAGTTTCATGGACAGGGCTTTTAGCGTCACCGAGCAGCGGATGCGACTCCCTTTCTCCTCCCCATCGCTTGCGATGGGGAGGTGGCGCGGCGCGTCTTCGCGCCGTGACGGAGGGGCTCTGGCCGCACGACAGGCGCCTGTGATGCGGCAAGAGCCCCTCCACCACTTCGTGGTCCCCCTCCCCATTTCATGGGGAGGAGAGGGCGAGTGAAAGTCGCCTCGGTCCTCATTCCCCTGCCGGTGCCGGAAGCCTTCGATTATGAGGCGCCCGAAGGCATGACGCTGGCGCGCGGCGATCAGGTCGCCGTGCCGCTGGGGCCGCGTCTGATCCGGGGCGTGGTGGCCGAGGTGTTCGAGACCACCGGCTCCAACCGGCGGCTGAAGTCGGTCGACTCGAGGCTGGACGACCCTGCGCTACCGGCCGGCGTGATGGACTTCGTCGAATGGGCCGGGCGCTGGACCCTGTCTCCGCCCGGCGAGATGGCGGCGACCGCGCTGAAGGGGCTGCGCGCGCCGCGCCCCCGGCCGGAACGTCGGGTGCGACGGGTCGGCGACCGGCAGCCGGCGCGCGCCACCCCGGCCCGGACGGGCGTGCTGGAAGCCCTGGGCGACCGCGCCATGGCGGGCGCCGATCTGGCGCGCGCGGCCGGCGTGTCGTCGGGCGTGATCAAGGGCCTGATCGACGAGGGCGTTCTGGAAATCGTCGAGATCGCCGCCGAGGCGGCGTTCGACCGACCTGATCCCGACCATGCGCCGGCGACCCTGAACGGCGACCAGGCGGCGGCGGCGACGGCTCTGGCGGCCGGCGTCACCGGCGGCGGCTTTCGCCCCTTCCTGCTGGACGGGGTCACGGGGTCGGGCAAGACCGAGGCCTATCTGGAGGCGATAGCCCGGGTCCTGCGCGCCGATCCGGCGGCGCAGATCCTGATCCTTCTGCCCGAGATCGCCCTGACCCAGGCCTTGATTGAACGGATCACGGCCCGGTTCGGCGCCGCCCCGGCCGAATGGCATTCCGGCGTCGCCCCGCCCCGCCGCCGTCAGGTGTGGGAGGCGGTGGTCGCCGGCCGGTGCAATATCGTGGTCGGCGCCCGTTCGGCCCTGTTCCTGCCCTTCGTCAATCTGCGGCTGATCGTGGTGGACGAGGAGCACGACAGTTCGTTCAAACAGGAAGAGGGTCTGGTCTATCACGGGCGCGACCTGGCGGTGGCGCGGGCGCGGATCGAAAAGGCGGCCGTGGTTCTGGCCTCGGCGACGCCGTCGCTGGAGACCCTGTGGAACGCCCAGGCCGGACGGTATGACTGGCTGAAGCTGGGCGCGCGTCACGGGGTGGCGGTGATGCCCGATATCGAACTGCTGGACCTGCGCCAGCACACGCCCGATCCCCAGACCTGGCTGTCGCAACCGCTGCGTCTGGCGGTGGGCGAGACCCTGGCGCGAGGCGAACAGACCCTGCTGTTCCTGAACCGACGCGGCTATGCGCCGGTCGTCCTGTGCCGCGTCTGCGGGCATAGGCTGACGGCGCCGGACACCGACAGCTGGCTGGTCGAGCACCGCTATACCGGCCGTCTGGTCTGTCACCTGACCGGCTTCTCCATGGCGCGGCCCAAACTGTGCCCGTCGTGCGGGGCCGAGGACTCCCTGGTCTCGGTCGGTCCCGGCGTCGAACGGGTCGAGGAAGAGGTGCGCCAGCTGTTCCCCGAGGCGCGGACGGCGGTGTTCAGCTCTGACACCGTGCCCGACGCCAAGTCGGCGCGGGCCTTGATCCAGCGGATGACGGACGGCGAGATCGACATCCTGGTCGCCACCCAGGCCGCCGCCAAGGGCCACAACTTCCCCCGCCTGACCCTGGTCGGGGTGGTGGATGCGGACCTGGGCTTGCGAGGCGGCGACCTGCGGGCGGCCGAGCGGACCTATCAACTCTTGGCCCAGGCGACGGGGCGGGCGGGGCGCGCCGACCGGCCGGGGCGGGCCATTTTGCAGACCTGGACCCCCGAACATCCGGTGCTTCAGGCCCTGGCGGCCGGCGACCGGGACGCCTTCGTCGAGGCGGAGATGGCCGAGCGTGAGGCGGCCGCCCTGCCCCCGTTCGGCCGGTTGGCGGCGATCATCCTGTCCAGCGAGAATGCGCAGGCGGTGGAGAAGGTCGCCGCCGACCTGGCCCAGGCCATTCCCAACGCCGAACGGCTGGAGGTCTATGGCCCCGCCGACGCGCCCCTGGCCCTGGTGCGCGGACGGCGGCGAAAGCGGCTGCTGGTGCGGGCGGACCGCGATGTGAACCTTCAGGCCTTCCTGCGCGCCTGGTTGACGCGGGTGAAGATCCCCGCCTCGGTCCGCCTGACGGTGGATGTCGATCCCTACTCCTTCCTCTGACCTCTGAGAGGCGAAGAGGATGGAGGCCTGGCCTCCGAGTCGAACGGAGGGTTTTCGGGCTTGCAGGCCCGCCGCGTAGCCACTCCGCCACCAGGCCGTGACGCGGTCACACTGCCACAGGCCGGGCTGTGACTGATGTCGTCCGCGTTTCGACCTGTAACGCGGCGTAGCGGCGAGATGGGGCGCGCTGAATCATCGAACGGGTGGCGACACGCGCATCGTCGGCGGCGGAGACGGTCGTTCACGAAGGCCAGGTGGTCGCTCCCGCATGTCCGATGGCAAGGGCGACCCATCGTCTTCAGGGTCAGGTCATCAAGGGCCGGTCGTCGGTCCCCCTGAACAGGACACTGCGCCATGAAGACCCTTTCCGCCCTCTGTGCTTGCGCCGCCCTTGCCGCCGCCGCCCTGGCCTCCACCTCCGCCTTGGCCGCCGACGTCACCTTCGACTTCGACGTGGCCGCCCCGACGGGACGGATCATGGTCGCCCTGTTCGACAGCGAGGCCAACTATGGCGGCGCGGGTCAGCCGGTTCGCTACGCCATGGTCGAGGCAGGGGAGCCTTCCCGACGGGTGACGTTCGAAGATCTGCCGGACGGCGACTACGCCATGCGCGCCTTCCACGACGTGGACGGCGACGGGAAGATGAAGACCAATCCCTTCGGCATGCCGGTCGAGCCCTTTGCCTTCTCCAACAACGCCGTCGGCAACATGGGTCCGGCCTCGTGGGAGCGCGCCAAGTTCGCGGCGACCGGCGCGGTCGTCCAGACCATCAGCCTCAAATAATCCGTCCCAGCAGGAGCCAGACCATGACCCCGTCCCGCCGTTCCTTCCTGATGGGCGCCGCCGCACTGTCGGCCGCCGTCGCCACGCCCGAGATGGTTCGCGCCGCTGCGGCCCTCGACGCCGCCGCCAAGGCCGAATGGGCCCTGGCCACCCGCGACGTCGAGGGCGACCTGCCGCGTCAGGCGATGCGCCTGATCAACGGCCGAGCCCCGGCGGGTCTGGAAGGGGCCCTGTTCCGCAACGGACCCGGTCGGTTCCGGCGGCCGGGCGGATCGGTCACCCACTGGTTCGACGGCGACGGCCTGATGCGGGCCTTCCGCATCCAGGACGGCCAGGCCACGCTGGAGGCCCGGTTCGCCGATACGCCCAAGCGCCGGGTCGAGACCGAACTGGACGCCGTCGTGACGCCCGGCTTCGGCACAAGGGGCGACGCCCGCGCCCGCGTCGGCTCGAACGACGACTCCAACGCCGCCAATACGGCGGTCATGGCGGCCGGGAACCAGGTCTGGGCCCTGTGGGAAGGCGGCTCGCCCCTGGCCATGGATGCGTCCGACCTGTCGAGCCAGGGCTTCGTCACCCTGCGCGACGACCTGAAGGGCATGCCGTTCCAGGCCCACCCGCGTCGCGCGCCCGACGGCTCGATCTGGAATGTCGGCACGGCCGGCGACCGGGCCGTGATCTGGCGGCTGAACGCCGACGGGGGCCTGAACCGGGCCGAGGTCATCCGCTTGCCGCGCGCCAGCTATATGCACGACTTCACCGCCACCGACCGGCATGTGATCCTGGTGCTTCAGCCCTGGATCCAGGAACGCCAGGCCCTGCCGATCATCAACGGCCTGGCGTGGCGGCCCGAGGCGGGGACCCAGGTCATGGTGCTGGACAAGGACGACCTGACACAGTCGCGCCTCTATGAACTGCCGGGCTTCTTCCACTTCCACCTGGGCGACGCCTGGGCCGAGGCGGACGGGACGATCCGCTTCGACGTGGCGGCCAGCGGCGATCCGCGCTTCGCCGTCGATGGGGCGCGGGTTCTGGTCGAGGGACACGGGGTGGTGCCGGGTGATCCGGCCAAGCTGGCCCTGATCACCCTGCGTCCGGACGGCAAGGCCGAGATGCTGACAAGCGACGCCGTGGGCGAATTCCCCAAGGCCGACCCGCGTCGTCTGGGGCTGAAGCGCCGCCTGACCGTTCACACCAGCGGCGAGACGGCGGGACGCCCCCTGCCTACGGGTCTGGCCTTGCAGGACTGGGACAGCGGCCGGTCGCACGGCTTCACCTTCGGCCTTCATCAGATCGTGGAGGAGACGGTCTTCGTGCCCAAGCCCGGCGCCACGGCCGAAACCGACGCCTGGCTGATCGGGCCTTCGGTCAATCTGAAGGCGGGGCGCACGGAGCTGCACGTGTTCGACGCGGCCCATGTCGAGGACGGGCCGGTAGCGACCTGGCAGGCGGACACAGCCTTGCCGGCGGGCTTCCACGGGACGTGGGTCGGGTAGGGGGTCACCTAAGGCGGCGGGGGCGCGAAGCTTGCGGGCCTTCACGGTTCGACAAGACCGACGTGTCAAGGTGAGACCATGACCCCCGTGCAAACGCCCGCCGATCTTCGCCCCATCACCGCCCTGCGCTTCGGTGCGGCGATCTGGGTGGCCGTCTACGCCTTCTGGGAGAACCTGGCGGGGGCGCCCTCGTCCAGCCTGGTCCAGAAGGGCTATCTGGGGGTCGAGCTGTTCTTCGTCCTGTCCGGCTTCATCCTCAGCCACGTCTATCTGCAGGCGGCGGGGGAGAAGCGGTTCTCGTATCGCAGCTTCCTGTGGGCGCGGGTGGCGCGGGTCTATCCGCTGCACGTCGCGACCCTGGTCGGGGTGGGGCTGCTGGCCGCCGCCGCCCTGTTCGCCGGGATGAGCGTGGATGGGAATGTGCTGAGCTGGGCGTCGCTGCCGGCCAATCTGCTGATGGTCCACGCCTGGGGCCTGGCGCCGGTGGCGGGGTGGAACCATCCGTCCTGGTCGATCTCGGCCGAGTGGTTCGCCTATCTGTGCTTCCCCCTGTTCGCCTGGGTCTTCTGGCGGCTGCGTCAGCGCCCGGTCGCGGCCTTCCTCGGAGCGGCGGCCTTCCTGGCGGCGCTCTACTCCGGGTTCGAGCGGCTGGCGGGCTTCCCCCTGACCGAGGCGACCATCCTCTGGGGGGCGCTGCGGATCGTGCCCTGTTTCGCCCTGGGGTGCGCCCTGTACCTGGTCTATCGTCGTGGCCCGCTGAAGGCGCCCTGGACGGCCTCGGCTGTGTCGTTCGGCCTGATGGTGTTGAGCGCGGCCCTGGGCCTGTGGGACGGGGTCACCGTCCTGCTGGCAGGGGCCCTGATCCTGTCGCTGGCCTCGCTGCCGAACGAACGGGCCGGATGGCTGGCGTCCAAGCCCGCCGTCTATCTGGGGGAGATCAGCTATTCGGTCTATATGGTCTGCGTGCCGTGGAAATTGCTGGCCGTGAACCTTGCGGCCAAGGTTACCGACGCCCCGGACAAGCAGCTTCAACTTTTCGTGTGGTTGGCGATTCTGGCCCTTTTGCCGGTCGTCGCAGCCGTCTCCTACCACCTCGTCGAACACCCGGCTCGCAAGGCTTTGAGGGGGATGGCGCAACGCCGCAGAACCGCGTCAAGCGACAAAACACCTGACGTCGGTACGTCGAAAAGGGTTTCTCAATCCTAATTTCCTATGGTCTAAAACCACCATCGGCAGTCGGGATACAGGCCAAGCATGATTAAACGGCTCAAAGCCGTCGCGGTTGCGACGACCTTCGGATTTCTTGCGCTGGGCGTCGCGCCCGCTTCCGCAAAGGCCGATGAGCCGTACTGGCAGTGCGTCACCTTCGCCCGCATGTTCTCGGGCATCAACATCTTCGGCGACGCCTGGACCTGGTGGCGTCAGGCCGCCGAGAAGTTCCGCACCGGCGACGCGCCCGAGACCGGTTCGGTCCTGGTCTTCCGTCCCGAAGGCCGCATGAGCCGGGGCCATGTCGCCGTCGTCTCCGACATTCTGACCGACCGCGTGGTCCGCGTGACCCACGCCAACTGGGGCGGCAGCCGCGGCAAGGTCGAGGAGAATGTCACGGTCGTCGATGTCTCGCCCTCCAACGACTGGTCGCAGGTCAAGGTCTGGTACAATCCGATCAACGATCTGGGCACCACCGTCTATCCGACCTACGGC
Source organism: Brevundimonas sp. SL130 (assembly GCF_026625805.1). Taxonomy (NCBI): domain Bacteria; kingdom Pseudomonadati; phylum Pseudomonadota; class Alphaproteobacteria; order Caulobacterales; family Caulobacteraceae; genus Brevundimonas; species Brevundimonas sp. SL130. Next base: position 298,509 of record NZ_CP113064.1, on the reverse strand, counting down.
TTCATCTACAAAGGCGCGCGCGACGCCTTCGACGCCGGCCGCCAGATCGCCTCGAACGCCACGAGCCAGGGCCAGCACTGACCTGAACCCGCCGGGATGAGCGGATCGGAGCGGTGCGCTTGCACCTTCTCCAGCCACGGGCGATAGGCGGGCATGACCCAATCCAGCGACATCACCTACGCCGGCTATCTGGCGTTGGACGACCTGCTTGCCACCCAGCATCCGCTGTCGGACCAGCACGACGAAATGCTGTTCGTCGTGATCCACCAGACCAAGGAGCTGTGGCTCAAGCAGATCCTGCACGAGGTGGCCCTGGCCCAGACCATGGTGCGCGCCGGCGACCTGGTCCCCGCCTACAAGAGCCTGGCCCGCGTCAGTCGCATCCAGGCGGTGATGACCCAGAGCTGGGACATTCTGTCGACCATGACCCCGGCCGACTATCTGCGGTTCCGGGGTTCGCTGGGCTCCTCCTCGGGCTTCCAGAGCGATCAGTTCCGCCGGTTCGAGGCCATGCTGGGGCTGAAGGATTCCAGCTTCCTGAAGTTCCACACGGACCGGCCCGAGGCCCTGGCCGCGCTCCAGGCCGCCATCGCCGCCCCCAGCCTGTATGACGACGCCCTGGCCCAGATGGCCAAGGCTGGCCTGCCGGTGCCGGCCGAGGTTTTGAACCGCGACGTGACCCAGCCCTATGAGCCGTCGCAAGCCGTGGAGGCGGCCTGGCTGGAGGTCTATCGCGACACCGAACGCTGGTGGCCCCTGTATCAGCTGGCCGAGAAACTGGTCGATCTGGACGACGCCCTGCTGACCTGGCGGCACAAGCATGTGGTCACGGTCGAGCGGATCATCGGCCGCCGGCGCGGCACCGGCGGCACCGAGGGGGCGGCCTATCTGGCCTCGACCTTGACCAAGCGCTGCTTCCCCGAGCTGTGGTCGCTGCGCACCAGCCTGTGACCCGGCGCCAAGGCCCGGAGGCGAAATAGACGGAATCCACCGCAATTTTTTTGAGTCTATTTTCGTCCATTCTTTACAAGCGACGGGGCGGCGCTGAGCGTTCATCCGCCCAGTATGCGCCTGCCCCGGAGCCTGCTTAGAAGAGGCCTGCGCATCCTCGCCGACGCTTTGAAAACAGGCGGTTTATTCTCTGGAATTAGGCGCGGAGCAGGATCGATCCTGACACGCTCTGACGCCATTTTGATCGTCCGATCGCCGCACCCGGCAACCTTCCCCCCGCCTGCCCATTCCGCCGTTCGACCGCAATGCGGAAGGAATGAGCGACATGACCAATCCCAACGCCCACGACATCACGGTTCTGAATGGGCTGATCGAAACCACGCTGGACAGCGTGGACGGCTACCGCGAGGCGGCCGAACAGACCGAGGATCCGCACTATCGCACCCTGTTCGAGACCCGCAGCGCCGAACGACGGCAGGTGGTGGAGGATTTATCGGGCGCCGTGCGCGGCCTGGGCGGCGACCCCGAGCCGCAGGGTTCGATCCTGGCCAAGGCCCATCGCGCCTTCCTGGATGTGAAACACGCCCTGCTGCGCAACGACGATTCCGTGGTCGGCTCGATCGACAGCGGCGAGGGCTTCATCGCCGACAAGTTCGAGAAGGCGTTGGAGGATGCCGGCATCTCGGCCACCACGCGCGAGACCGTCCGTCGCGCCTATGCGGCGATCAAGGTCGGGCATGACGAGATGCACGCCCTGAAACACAGTCTGGAAGGCCAGAGGGACGCGTCCAACCCCCTCTACCCGACCTAGGCGCCCGACCGTTTCGCGAAACCCCAGGCCGCGTCGCTGAGCGGGCCGACCTGGGCGGCCATGCTGCGGGCATGGGCGCTGGCCGCCGTGCCGTCGCGGACGCGGCCGGCGATGCCCTGGCAGATCGCCGCCAGTCGGAACAGGTTGTAGGCGTAGAGCCAGTCCAGATCGGCGGGCCGCATGCCGGTGGCGGCGGCGTAGCGGTCCACTGTCTCCTCCACCGAGGGGATCCCCAGGGCCACGAGGTCGGCGCCGGCGAGGCCGTTGCGCAGGCTGGCGGGAATGGCCCAGGCGATCAGCAGATAGGAGAAGTCCGCCATCGGATCGCCCAGGGTCGACAGTTCCCAGTCCAGCACGGCGCGCACCTCGGCCCGATCCTCGGCCAGGATCATATTGTCGAGGCGGAAGTCGCCGTGGACGATGCGGCTGGGCCCCTCAGACGGCAGGCTGTCCGGCAGGAAATCGATCAGCCGGTCCATGGCGGAGACGGACTCGGTTTCGGAGGCCCGATACTGTTTGGTCCAGCGACCGACCTGGCGGGCGAAATAATTGCCGGCCTTGCCATAGTCGGCCAAGCCGATGGCGGCGGGATCGAAGGCGTGAAGCCGCGCCAGGGCGTCCGTCTGGGCGTGATAGATGGCGCGGCGCTCGACGGGGGTCAGGCCGGGCAGTTTCAGGTCCCAGAGGATACGGCCCTCGACCTTGTCCATCACATAGAAGATCGAGCCGATGACGGCCTCGTCCAGACACAGCGCATGGGGCTTGGCCACCGGGAATCCCTGGGCGGCCAGGGCGGAGATGACCTGGAACTCGCGGTCCACGGCGTGGGCGCTGGGCAGGAGAACGCCGGGCGGCTTGCGGCGCAGCACATAGGCGGCGCCCGGCGTGACCAGCTCATAGGTGGGGTTGGACTGGCCGCCCTTGAACTGGCGCACCGTCAGCGGGCCAGCGTAGCCCGCGACATGGTCGATCATCCAGGCGTCCAGCGCGGCCTCGTCCAGCCGGTAGCGGGGATCGACCTCGCGCGTGCCGGAAAAGGCCGTTTGAGCGTCCTGCATAGGCGCGTCGGTGGCGTCGGTCATGGGCGGCCCTTTGGCGTTTCCTTTGAGCCGCCCGCGTCTTAGGCGCGGTCCGGCGCGGCGATGATGGCGGCCTTGACGGCGCGGCGCCAGCCGGAAAGCAGACGCTCGCGTTCCTCGGGCTTCATCCGGGGCTTCCAGCAGGCCGGGGCTTCGGCCGGGCGGGCCTCCAGATCGGAGACCAGGCCGACGCCCAGGGCGGCCAGGCGCGCGGCGCCGAGGGCCGTCATCTCCTGAAATGCGGGACGTTCGACCTCGACCTCGCAGATGTCGGCGACGAACTGCATGGCGAAACTGTTGGCGGTGACGCCGCCGTCGACCTTCAGCGTCTTTAGCGGCGGGGCGCCGTCCTGAGCCAGGGCGTCGAGCAGATCACGCGTCTGATAGGCCAGGGCCTCCAGGGCGGCGCGGACGAAATGAGCCGGGCCCGAATCCCGAGTCAGCCCCACCACGGTCCCGCGCGCCTCGGGCTCCCACCAGGGGGCGCCCAGGCCGGTGAAACCGGGGACCATATAGACCCCGCCATTGTCGGTCAGGCTCTGGGCCAGGGCTTCGGACTGGCGGGACTCGGAGATCAGCTTGACCCCGTCCCTCAGCCACTGGATCGCCGACCCGGCCGAAAAGATCGATCCCTCCAGCGCATAGGCGGTGCGGCCGTCGGCCCTATAGCCGAGCGTGCCGAGCAGACGACGGGTCGAGGCGACCGGCGTCTCGCCGACATTGGCCACCAGAAAGGCGCCGGTGCCATAGGTGATCTTGGCGTCACCGGATTTCAGCGCGCCGTGGCCGACCAGGGCGGCCTGCTGGTCGCCGGCCGATCCAGCGATGGGCAGGGGGCGGCCGAACAGCGCCGGATCGGTCTCGCCGATCAGGCCGGCGCAGGGGACGATGGCGGGAAGGGCCTGACGCGGCACGTCGAACAGGGCGCACAGGTCGTCGCGCCATTCCACCATCTTCAGATCCATCAGAGCCGTGCGAGACGCATTGGTGGCGTCGGTGGCGTGAACCCGACCGGCGGTCAGTTTCCAGATCAGCCAGGCGTCGATCGTGCCCAGTTTCACCTCGCCCCTCGCCGCCCGCTCGCGCGAGCCGGGCGCGGCGTCCAGCAGCCAGGCGAATTTGGTCGCCGAAAAATAGGGGTCGAGGATCAGGCCGGTCGCGGCCTGGACCGTCGGTTCATGGCCCTCGGCGGTCAGGCGGGCGGTGACGTCGGCGGTGCGGCGGTCCTGCCAGACGATGGCGTGGTGCAGGGGTTCGCCGGTCGCGGCGTCCCAGATCACCGCCGTCTCGCGCTGGTTGGTTATGCCTATGGCGGCGAACCGGTCGACGCCGCCCGCCTGGCGCACCACTTCGCGGCAGGTCTGGAGGGTGGCGGACCAGATCTCGGCCGCGTCATGCTCGACCCAGCCGGAGCGGGGGAAATGCTGGGCCAGCTCGATCTGGCTGACAGCGACGGGGCGCAGGTCGTGGTCCCGGACCTCAAAGGCGATGGCCCGGGTCGAGGTCGTGCCCTGGTCGATGGCGAGGATCAGGCTCATCTATTTCTCTCCTGCGCCGTCTTGGGCGACGGCTGCGGCTCGGGCTAAAGGGAGCATATGACGACGCACCTGCCCAGCTATGAAGGCGTCCTCGACGCCGCCCGCCAGATCGACGGCGTCGCCGTCCGCACGCCCCTGATCGAGAGCCCGGCCCTGAACGCCGTGGTCGGCGGCCGGGTTCTGATGAAGGCGGAAAACCTCCAGCGGGCCGGGGCCTTCAAGTTTCGCGGCGCCTATAACCGGATCAGCCGGCTGAGCGCCGAGGAGAAGGCGCGCGGGGTCGTAGCCTTCTCGTCCGGCAATCATGCCCAGGGCGTGGCGGCGGCGGCGGCCCTGGTGGGAACGCCGGCGATCATCGTCATGCCGTCGGACTCGCCGAAGGTGAAGGTCGAGGGGGTGATCGGCTTCGGCGGCGAGGTGCGGCTCTATGATCGCTGGACCGAAAGCCGCGAAGCGATCGGCGCCGCCATCGCCGCCGAGCGGGGGTGCGTCCTCGTGCCGCCGTTCGACGACCCCTTCATCATCGAGGGCCAGGGGACGACGGCGCTGGAGATGCTGGACCAGGCCGATGCGCCGATGGACCAGCTGCTGTGCGGCGCCTCGGGCGGGGGGCTGATGGCCGGAATCAATCTGGTCATGGCCGAGCGCAGCCCGCAGACCCGCGTCCTGGTGGTCGAGCCCGAGGCCTATGACGATACGGCCCGGTCGCTGGCGGCCGGGGAAAGGGTCGGCCACCCCCAGGGCGCGCCCTCGATCTGCGACGCCCTGATGAGCCCCATGCCCGGCGTCCTGACCTGGCCGATCAACAAGCGGCTGGCCGGCGCCGTCACAGTGTCCGACGCCGAGGTGGCCGAGGCGGTGCGGTTCGCCTTCCGCCATCTGAAGCTTGTGGTGGAGCCGGGCGGAGCGGTGTCGCTGGCGGCTCTGCTGGCCGGAAAGGCCGAGAGCGCAGGCGTGACCACGGGCCTGATCCTGTCCGGCGGCAATGTCGATCCGGGCCTGTACGCCGAGATCATCGAGGGTCGTTTCGACGCGTGACCCCTTTCCTTCCCCCTAAGCCTGGGTCAGGCTTCGCGGAAAAGGGAGCAATGGAATGACGAAGCCACAGGAACTCCAGGGCCTGATCGGGCAGGAGATCGGCGTCTCGCGATGGTTCGAGGTCAGCCAGGCGCGGATCGACGCCTTCGCCGACTGCACTGAGGATCGGCAATTCATCCATGTCGATCCGGAGGCGGCCAAGGCCACGCCCTTCGGCGGAACCATCGCCCATGGCTTCCTCACCCTCAGCCTGGCCTCGGCCATGAGCTATGACGCCGTCGCGCCGCTGGACGGCCTGACGATGGGGATCAACTACGGGTTCGACAAGCTGAGATTCCTGGCCCCCGTGCGGGCTGGATCGCGCGTGCGGGGCCGGTTTCGGCTATTGTCGGCCGAGGACAAGGGGGGCGGGCGCTGGCTGCTGAAGCAAGAGCTGACGGTGGAAATCGAGGGCGCAGATAAGCCGGCGCTGGTCGCGGAATGGTTAGGGATGCAGGTCGTCGCGCATTAGGCCGGCTGAAGGCTGCGATCCACCGATGTGGATCATCATGGCGAATGCAAGTCCTCCGGAAACGACCTAAAATCGTTCCAATCGCGGCGAGGTCGCCAATTTAACCTGTAGCATCAATAGCACGGTGGAGATTGCGGCGCCTTAAATCGCCCTGTTTTCACCTCGACCTTCCACGGCAACGCTGATAAGATCGGGTGAGGCGGTAGACCCGCCCTAGATTAAAACAGGCGGAGGGCTACCCCCTATGCGTATGAAGACTTTCGTGCTGGCCTCCAGCGCAGCGGCCGCTCTGGCCCTGTCCGCTGGCGCTGCGTCGGCCGAGCCGAACGGCTGGTACGGCGCGGTTGACGCCGGCTACCACATCATCGACGACATCAATGCCGAGTCGTCGACCAATGGCGCAAATTGGAACTATGAAGTGAACGACGGCTGGGCGGCCTTCGCCCGTCTCGGCTATCGCTTCAACCCCAGCTGGCGCGTTGAACTCGAAGGCGGTTACCGCTCGGGCGACATCGGCACCGTGCGCGCCGTGTCGGGCACCCAGGGTTTGTGCAACCTCACCCCGGCGACCGGCGGCTGCAACTCGCCGGAAGGCGACATCGAGTCGACGACCCTGATGGCCAATGTCATCTACGACTTCGGCTATGAAGCCTGGGGCATCCGTCCCTTCGTCGGCCTCGGCGCAGGCGTGAACCACGTCAACACCGAAACCGTCGGTGCTCTACGCGCCAACCGCGGCGCCAGCTTCGCCATCGACGACAGCTCGACCGAGTTCGCCGCTCAGGCGATCGCCGGTCTGGCCTGGGCCATCAGCGACCGCGCCAATATCGACCTGACCTACCGCTATCTGACCGGCGACGCCACTTGGGCTTCGACCACGGCCGGCACGGGCGCCGGCGCCACCTCGTTCGGCGAATGGGACGGCGACTACGATCAGTCGCACACCGTGACCCTGGGTCTGCGCTACAGCTTCGGCGCCGAAGAAGCGGCTCCCCCGCCCCCGCCGCCCCCGCCGCCCCCGCCCCCGCCGCCTCCTCCGCCCCCGCCGCCCCCGCCGCCGGTGGCTCAGAAGCCGGCCGCGCGTCAGTTCGTGGTCTACTTCGACTGGGATCGCTCCGACCTGACGGCTGAAGCCCGCTCGGTCGTCGCCCAGGCCGCCAGCTACGCCAAGACCGGCGCCGCGACCCGCGTCGTGATCGTCGGCTACACCGACACCTCGGGTTCGGCCGCCTATAACCTCGGCCTGTCGAACCGTCGTTCGCGCACCGTCGCGGACGCCCTGGTCTCGCAAGGCGTCAACGGCGGCGTCATCGCCCTCGACGGCAAGGGCGAAACCGCCCTGGCCAAGGCCACGGCTGACGGCGTGCGTGAGCCGCTGAACCGTCGCGCCACCATCGACATCAACTTCTAAGACCGTTCAAAGGGTCGGCCCGGATCCCGGGCCGACCTGAGGTCAGAAGATTGTCGTAAGATTGAAACGCCGCTTCCATCTGGAAGCGGCGTTTTTCTTGGCTGTTCCGTGTAATCGGCGCCAGCGCCTCGGGCGCGGGAACAAAATCAGTCGGTGGAGGAGACCAGCTGGATCTGCGGATCGCGTGCTGTCGGCTGGGAGGGTTGAAAAAGCGCCTCCCCGACAAGGACGACGAGCGTGGCCGCAAGGATGGCGCTGACCAGCGCAATCCCCGCAAGCTTCAGACCCTGCCCAAGCCCTGGACCGTCAGGCGCCAACGAACGTCTCCCACCGCCACGCCCTCCGGGGAATCATACGGCGCGAGCCGGCGCAAATCACGGTTCGGTGCGCCCAGCAAAAAGGGCGGCGTCCGTGACGCCGCCCCCCTTCAACTTCGCGCTCGGTCTGATCAGCCCGTGAACGGCCGGATCAGGATTTCGACCCGACGGTTCTGGGCCTTGCCTTCAGGCGTCGCATTGGACGCCACCGGTTGGCTGGAGCTGACGCCCGCCACATACAGGCGCTCGGCGATCACGCCCCGACGCACCAGCTCGGAGGCGACGCTGGCGGCGCGGCGTTCCGACAAGGGCTGGTTGATGACATCCCCGCCCGAAGAATCGGTATGGCCGACGATGTCGATGGTGGAGCGATCATATTCCTGCAGCACCCGTGAGACGTCGTCCAACACCGGCAGGAAGCGCGGATCGATCGACGACTGGTTGGTGGCGAAGGTCACATCGGACGGCATGCGCAGAACGAGGTTGTCGCCCTGACGCGCCACGCCGACGCCGCTGCCCGACAGTTCAGCCTCCATGGCGCGCTGCTGACGGTCCATATATTGGCCCACAGCGGCGCCGCCCAGGGCGCCAATGCCGGCGCCGATGAGGGCGTTCTTGCGGCCCTGCTCGCCGTTCGAGGTGTTGGTCAGATAGCCCAGCAGGGCGCCGCCCAGGGCGCCGGCGATCGCGCCCGTTCCCGTGTTGTTACGGGTGGGCGTCGAGCTATAGGGGTCGGTGGTGGTGCAGGCGGCGGTCCCGAGCAGGGCCGCGATGGAAACGCTGGCGACAAAAATCTTGGCGCGCATGGAGTGGTCCTTCCGAATTGAAGTCTGGCGCAAAAACGCTCGCTTACTGTCTAGGTTCCCAGCTGTACCATAGATGAACGCGTCGCCGCTAAGGATGGAGCGCCTCTCCGGGACAATCCGCCCCGACTGACATAAACGGGGAATAGGCGTATGAAGCCGCCGCATACCGCCCGAAGGAGAACCGTCCGTGAGCTCGACCGAAACCCAGACCGACGCCCCGCGCGCCATCACGCCGGTTTCGATGACAGGCTATGATACGGACTTCCAGGGTTTCAGCGACGCTCTGGGCGCGTCCTTCGCCCGGTTCGGCTTCGCCGTCGTGGCGGACCATGGGCTGGACGAGGCCCGGATCGCCGCCGCGATCCATGATGCAAAGACCTTCTTCGCCCTGCCCGAAGACGTAAAACGTCAATACCACCAGCCCGGCACCGGCGGTGCGCGCGGCCTGACCCCGTTCGGCGTCGAGGCGGCCAAGGGCGCCGCCACGGTCGATCTGAAGGAATTCTGGCACGTCGGCCGCGAACTGCCGCAGGACCATCCGTACCGCCAGTTCATGCGCGACAACCTGTGGCCGACGGAAACCCCGGACTTCAAGGCCCATGTCTATGGCATGTATGAGGATCTGGACGCCCTGGGCCGCAAGATCCTGCGGGCCATCGCCCGCTATCTGAACCTCGACGACGGCTATTTCGACGACAAGGTCGAGATGGGCAATAGCGTGCTGCGGCTGCTGCACTATCCGCCGGTGCCGGCGGATGCGCCGGGCGTTCGCGCCGGAGCGCATGAGGACATCAATGTCATCACCCTGCTGCTGGGGGCGGAGGAGGCCGGGCTGCAGTTGAAGGAGAAGGACGGAACCTGGCTGGACATCGCGCCGCCGCCGGGCGCCCTGGTGATCAATATCGGCGACATGCTGCAACGGCTGACCAATCACGTCCTGCCGTCGACGACCCACCGGGTCGTCAATCCGGCGCCGGAACGGCGCGGCTTCGCCCGCTATTCGACGCCCTTCTTCCTGCACTTCAACCCGGACTTCCCGATCGAAACCCTGCCCAGCGCCGTGACGTCGGAAAACCCCGATCGTTACGCCGGCAAGACCATTACGGCCGAGGCCTATCTGACCGAACGTCTGCGGGAGATCCGCCTGCTCTGACGGCGGCGGACCCGCCGATCAGCGCGCGATCCGCAGCTGGGTGATGTCGCGACCGATGGCTTCGAAGGCGGCGACCAGGGCCGTTCCGCTATTGGCCAGATAGGCCTTGTCGGACGAGGAGGCGCAGCCTGACAACAGGGTCGCAGCCGCGCTGTTGGCGGTGATCGAGAAGCCCACGGTGTAGACGACGACTCCCTTGGCCTTCATGGCGGTGCAGAGCTTCGGCGCCTGGGAGGCCGAGGATCCGTTGCTGGCGTTCTGGTTGATGCGAACATCATTCTGACTATAGGAGCCCGACAGGGAGTCCTTGGCGATCACCCCGCTGTAATAGGGGGTGTTGAAGTCGCCGTCGGTCATCAGGACCACGGCCTTGATCGTCTTGAACTCATCATAGTCGTTTGCGGCCGAGGCCGAGGGCCACAGGCTGTTGAAGTTGGGCGCCACCGTGTACCAGCCCCAGGCCGTGCCGATATGGCCGGCGGTCGAGCCGCCCGCCGCCAGACTGTTGATGATGGACTTTAGGCTGTCGCGATCGCTGGTCAGGGGCTGAACGCCGACGGTGAGGCAGGTGTTTTCATTGGTGCTGGAATAGTTGCGGCCCACATAGGCCGACGCAGGAGAGGCGTCGGTATAGGCGGCGGATCCGATCCGCTCTGTCACGCAGTTGCTGATCTCATGAACGGACGTACTGCCTGCCGCATTGGTGTAGGCGAGATACTGGCAGCCCGCGACGGTGCAATAGGCCGTCCCGTTGCCGGAATAGCTTCCCGAGATATTGCTGCTGATCACATAGCTGAAGGTGTCGGTCGTGCGCGCCGTCACGGTGAAGGCCGTGTTGGTCGAGCTGCGGGTCGTCTTGGTGGCGCTGTTGACCGCCATGCCGGACACGCCGGTAACGACAACGCGGTCATTGACGACGAAACCATGGTTCGCCGCCGTCACCGTAATGGTGCAACTGGTCGGCTTGCTGGTCGGCGTGCAGGTCTTGGTTACGGCTGTGATGGTCTTGCCGGCCGCCACAGGCCCCCGCGCGGCGGCGGCGCGCGATTCCAAGTAGACGCCCATCGAATAGGGGACGACGGACATCCGCGAGGTGTAGGGGGTCTGGACGTCCTTGACGACGATATCGACCATCTTGAGGGCGGCGGTCTTCAGATTGGCGATATCGGTCCCGTCCATCGAGCCGGTGATGTCCAGCACCATGGCCACTTCAAGATTCTTGGCCGACCGGTTGACCTCGGAATGGACATTGACGGGAATAGTGTCGTCGAGCAGCTGCCCATAGGGCGGCAGGACGATGTTGGCGACCAGGGTCTTCACCCGGCCGACCGCGTTGGAGACCACGACGGTCGTGCCGTCCATCACGACAGTGACATCAGAGTCCTGGATCGGCTCGATCTCGGTATTCTCCAGATTGGCCCGCAGCGTGATCAGGGTGACGGTCTTCAGGTCGTCGGGGTCCGTATAGGACGACCGGGCCGCAGACAGGGTGGCGGCGTCCAGGGCGTCCTGGAACTGGGACCGGGCCGTCGTCACGCGGTGCAGATCAATGCCGCCCAGCGCCAGCATGGCGATGATCGGCAGGCTGAAAGCGAAGATCATCGCCACATTGCCGCGCCGGTCGTGGCCCAGGCGCGAGACGAGGCTGAAGAGGCGGCGGACCGCCCGACGGATCAATGGAGAGGCCAAGTTCGTCGCTTCCCTGCCGGGCGCACCCGGCCCGTGGAACGGTACAATGCCGTCATACGGTTAAGAGAAGCCTCAAGCCTCAGGTTAACGGCGCGGACGACGCCGAGCGGCGGGGTGAGGCCAGCGCCTATTGCAACACACAGGTGTTGAGCCCCTGTCCGCGGACCGTGCCCATGGCCGCCTGGATGCGTGAGGCGCGGCGGCGGACATAGGGACCGGGCGCAGCGGCCTTGTAGCGACGCGGGGCGGGCAGGATGGCGGCGAGACGCGACGCCTCGCGCGGGGTCAGGTCGGCGGCGTCCTTGCCGAACCAGTGCTGGGCGGCCGCCTGGGCGCCATAGACGCCGGGCGCCCATTCGACCACGTTCAGATAGACCTCCATGATCCGGCGCTTGGACCAGACGGTCTCGATCAGGACGGTGTAGCCCGCCTCGAATCCCTTGCGGACCCAGTCGCGCCCCGGCCACAGGAAGACGTTCTTGGCCGTCTGCTGGCTGATGGTCGAGCCGCCGCGGATGCGGCCGCCCTCGGCGTTATGATCCAGCGCCTTCTGGATCGCCTCGATGTCGAAGCCGTGGTGGCTGCAGAAGCGGGCGTCCTCGGCGGCGATGGCGGCGTTGACCAGATTGGGCGAAATGTCGTTCAGACCGCGCCATTGATAATCCAACCCCTCGCCACGCACGGCCTGGCGCAGCATCAATATGGTCGGGGCGGGCGGCAGGACGGCGACGATCAGCACGCCGCCGATCGGCAGCAGGGTCAGGACCGCCAGGGCGATCAGCGCCGCCCGGAACCCTGGCTTTTTCCGCCCGCGCGCCATTACAGGATCGCCACGCCGGCGGCGCCGTCCTCGTCGGCCCAGGCCACCTGGTCGGCGGCGGGGCTGAGGGACAGGGCGACGATGGACGGCCCCTTCTCGGCCTTGACGAAGTTCAGGCCCTGGGCGGCCGGGTGGGCGACCCAGACGCGGCCGTCGGTCAGGCCGGCGGCCAGCAGGCCGTGTCCGGTGCGGGCCGAGACCAGATTGACCAGGGTCGTATCGTCATAGCCGATCTCGGTCGCCTCGCGCCCCATCGGGCCGTTCGCGCCGATGAAGGGCCAAAGGACCGCGCCCTGAGCGCCCGAGGTGGCCAACAGCTGTCCATTGGCGAGGAAGGCCAGCGACCGGACCTTGGACGGATAACCGCCCATGCGCAGGTTCTTGGCGTCCTTCAGCCGCCAGCCGTGCAGCTGACTGTCCTGCATGGTGGTGACCACGAAGGCCCCGTCAGGGGAGAAGGCGACGGCGGTGTGGGACCCTGCCCAGGCCAGTTTGACCGGTTGCTGCTTCTCGATCCGGGCGTACCACAGCGCCGCGCCGCCGTAGGTCGAGGCGGCGATGCGCCGGCCCTTGGGGTCGAAGGCGGCGCCGGAAACGGTGCGCTCGTGCTGGAAGTCGCGGCGGAAGGCTGCGTCCTTGGGGTCGATCACCGACAGGGTGCGGCCCCAGGAGAAGGCGATCAGGCCCGAGGCGGGCGAGGCGTCGAGGGAGTCGATCCACTGGTTCTTCGCCGTGGCCAGGACCGCTGGTTCGGCGCCGCGGCGGCTCCAGACCACCTGGCCGTCGTCGCCGCCGGTGACGATCCCGTCGCCGGTCGGATGGACGGCGGCGCAGAGCACGGCGCCGTCATGGGCCTGGACCGTCGCGCCGTCGGCGAACCGGACCGAGCCGTCGCCAAGGGCGAAGACGGCGCCGGTGCTGTCGAACAGGGCGGCGGTGGCCTGGGCGTCGAAATCGAAGTTCATGCGGGAGGCGTTAGCGGGTTGCGGGGGCGGGGGCAAATGAGGGCGTGTTCTCCCTCCCCATGAAGGGGAGGGAGAAATCATACCGGATCGGTGGGCGGAGGCGGAGCCTTGGCGGGCTCTTCCGGCAGGGGGATGAACTCCAGATCGTCCTCGCTGGGCAGCGCCATCCGACCGGCCTTCCAGTCGGCCTTGGCCTGATCGATGCGGGCCTGGCTGGAGGCGACGAAATTCCACCAGATCAGCCGTTCGCCGATCGGTTCGCCGCCCAGGACCATGACAGTGGACTGGACCAGGGCCTTGACGGTCGGCTCGGCCGTCGGCTCCAGCACGATCATCTGGCCTTCGTGGAAGGTGCGGTCGCCGACCTCGATGGAGCCCTTGGCCACGAACAGGGCGCGCTCGCTCATGCCGCCAGCGCCCTTGCCGGGCGGGGGCGCGGTGCGGACGCCGGGCTGAAGCTCCCAGTGGACATAGAAGAGCGGCGAAGACACCGGCGCGCCGGCCTTGGCGCCGTAAGCCTCGCCCGCCACCAGACGCGCGAACAGGCCGCCGTTCTCGTAGGCAGGCTGGGCGTCCTCATCCAGGTGATGGAAGGCGGGATCGATCTCCTCGGCCTCGTCGGGCAGGGCGACCCAGGCCTGCATCCCGTGCATCGGCCCGCCCTGGCTGCGCTTCAGCGGATCGGTGCGCTCGGAATGGACGATGCCCTTGCCGGCGGTCATCCAGTTCACCTCGCCGGGGCGGATGGCCTGGTTATAGCCGAGGTTGTCATGGTGCATGATCTCGCCCTCGAACAGATAGGTGAGGGTCGACAGGCCGATGTGCGGATGCGGCCGCACGTCGATGGCCGTGGCGCCCGGCGCGAACTCGGCCGGCCCCATCTGGTCCAGGAAGATGAACGGTCCCACCATCCGGCGCGAATGGAAGGGCAGGACGCGGCCGACCTCGAACCCGCCCAGGTCCTTGCGGCGCGCGTCGATCACCAGTTCGATCATGATTTCGGCATCCCCTTCGGCGGAAGAGGCCGCCGAACGGTCTTATCCGACGTGAGGGGTGACTATGCCAAGAGGCAGGGCGGTCACATTCTTCACGCCGCGCGTGACGATATGGCTCTCGCAGTCCGAGACGATGCCCAGGGCCAGCAGCTTCTCGCGCAGGAATTTGTCAAAGGCGTGCATGTCGGACGTGATGATCCGCAGCACATAGTCCTCGCGCCCCGTAATGGTGGCGCACTGGACCACTTCCGGCCATTTGGCGACGGCGGCTTCAAACACGTCCAGGTTCTCGGCCGACGGCAGCATCAGTTTGACGATGGCGTAGACCTCGAAGTCCAGGCCCAGAAGTTGCGCGTTCAACAGGGTGACGCGCTTGGTGATCAGGCCGGAATCCTCCAGCCGTTTGATCCGGCGCCAGCAGGGCGAAGCCGACAGACCGACCCGGTCTGCGACCTCCGCGACCGACAGGCCGGCGTCTTGTTGCAGGATATCCAGGATCCGAGCGTCGATGGGATCGAGTTCGTCCGCCAATGCGTTTCTCCGATTAACAGTATGGCGAAATAAAATACCCTAAATCGGGATTTCGCAAGGTCAAATTGAGCGAGCACCTGCTTAGGCGCCGTGTTATCAAACGTCCAGAGGAAACACGGACGGACCCCCGAACGGACATGGACGCCCGCATGAACGACAAATTGAACCAAAAGAACAGCCGCCCGTTGTCGCTGCGCGTACCTGAGCCTTCGGGCCGACCGGGTGATGCGGCGGACTTCAGCCATCTGTTGATGGACCCCGCCGGCGTGGTCGAACGGCCTGAGGTCGGGACGACGCCGTATGAGATGCGCGATCACGCCTTCCGGCTGATCCGGGTGCTGGACGATGAAGGACAGGCCGTCGGTCCGTGGAATCCGCGTCTGGACCCCGAGACCCTGCGTCGCGGCCTGAAGGCCATGATCCTGACCCGCGCCTTCGACGACCGGATGCACCGCGCCCACCGCCAGGGCAAGACCAGCTTCTATATGAAGTGCACCGGCGAAGAGGCCATTGCGGTGGCGCAGGGCATGCTGCTGTCGCGTGAGGATATGGGCTTCCCGACCTATCGCCAGCAGGGGCTGCTGATTGCGCGCGGCTATCCGCTGGTCGAGATGATGAACCAGATCTACTCGAACGCGGCGGACCCGATCAAAGGCCGTCAGCTGCCGATCATGTATTCGGCCAAGGACTATGGCTTCTTCACCATCAGCGGCAATCTGGGCACCCAGGTTCCCCAGGCCGTCGGCTGGGCCATGGCCAGCGCCTATAAGGGCGACGACAAGATCGCCATCAGCTGGATCGGCGACGGCGCCACGGCGGAAGGCGACTTCCACAACGCCCTGACCTTCGCATCCGTCTATCGCGCACCCGTCATTCTGAACATCGTCAACAACCAGTGGGCCATCAGCTCCTTCCAGGGCATCGCCGGCGGGCTGGAGACCACCTTCGCCTCCAAGGCCATCGGCTATGGCCTGCCGGCCCTGCGGGTGGACGGCAACGACTTCCTGGCGGTCTGGGCGGCGACCCAGTGGGCCGAGGAGCGCGCCCGGTCGAACCAGGGGGCGACGGTGATCGAACTGTTCACCTATCGCGGCGCCCCGCACTCGACCTCCGACGATCCCGGCCGCTATCGCCCCGGCGACGAGCACGAGAAATGGCCGCTGGGCGACCCGCTGGACCGTCTGCGCCAGCACCTGACCGTGATTGGCGAATGGGATGACGAGCGTCATGCCGTCGCCCTGCGCGAGGCGGTCGAACAGGTCCGCGCCGCCGGCAAGGAGTCCGAGGCCATCGGCACCCTGGGCCAGTCGCGCCCCAGCGTGAAGACCATGTTCGAAGAGGTCTATGCGACCGAAGACTGGCGGCTGATCGAACAGCGCCGCGAGGTGGGGGTCTGACCATGGCTGAGCAAACCACCTTCACCGACGCCGATCGCAACGACGGCGTCGAGCCGGACATGGTCGACCAGAACGCCGCCCCCGCCTCGGAAGCGACGGGATCCGGCGTGCAGCCGATGAACATGATCCAGGCCCTGAACTCGGCCATCGACGTCAAGATGGGCGAGGACGCCAATGTCCTGTCGTTCGGCGAGGACGCCGGCTATTTCGGCGGGGTCTTCCGCGTCACCGACAAGCTGCAGCAGAAGCACGGCCTGACCCGCAGTTTCGACGCCCCGATCAGCGAATGCGGCATCGTCGCCGCCGCCATCGGCATGGGCGCCTATGGTCTGCGCCCCGTCGTCGAGATCCAGTTCGCCGACTACATCTATCCGGCCTATGACCAGATCGTCTCGGAAGCGGCCAAGATGCGCTATCGCTCGGGCGGCCAGTTCACCAGCCCCATTGTGGTGCGTTCGCCCTACGGCGGCGGCATCTTCGGCGGCCAGACGCACAGCCAGTCGCCGGAAAGCCTGTTCACCCATATCGCCGGGCTGAAGGTCGTCATTCCGTCCAACCCCTATGACGCCAAGGGTCTGTTGATCGCCGCCATCGAGGATGACGACCCGGTCGTCTTCTTCGAGCCGAAGCGCCTCTACAACGGTCCGTTCGACGGCTGGCACGAGAAGCCGGTCTCGCCGTGGAAGGCGCAAGGATTGGCCCAGGTGCCGACCGGCAAATATGTCGAGCCCATCGGCAAGGCGCGGGTCATGCGCGAGGGGAACGACGTCACCATCCTGGCCTATGGCACCATGGTCTGGGTCGCCCTGGCCGGGGCCGAGCACGCCGGCGTGGACGCCGAGGTGATCGACCTGCGCTCGCTCGTGCCGCTGGACATCGAGACCATCGAGGCCAGCGTGAAGAAGACCGGCCGCTGCGTCATCGTACACGAGGCGCCCAAGACCTCGGGCTTCGGCGGCGAACTGTCGGCCCTGGTTCAGGAGCGTTGTTTCTATCACCTGGAGGCGCCCATCGCCCGCGTCACCGGCTGGGACACGCCCTACCCCCATGCTTTCGAATGGGAATATTTCCCCGGGCCGCAACGGGTCGCAGACGCCTTGAAGAGCGTCATGACGGGAGGTCGTTGATATGGGTCGTTTCGTCTTCAAACTGCCCGACGTGGGCGAAGGCACCGCCGAGGCCGAACTGGTCGGCTGGCACGTCAAGGTCGGTGATGTGGTCGCCGAGGACCAGATCGTCGCCGATGTCATGACCGACAAGGCCACCGTCGAGATCACCGCCCCTGTGTCGGGCAAGGTCATCGCCCTGCACGGCGAGCCCGGCACCATGGTTCCCGTGCGCGGACCGCTGGTGGAGTTCGAGGTCGAGGGGGCGGGGAATGCGGAAGACGCGACGGCCCCCTCCCCGGCTTCGCCGGTACTCCCCCCAAGGGGGGGAGATCGCGCGGCATCCAATCCTCCCCCCTTGGGGGAGGTGGCGCCGAAGGCGACGGAGGGGGCTGACGCCGCACCCACCGGCAACTATGTCTTCAAGCTCCCCGACGTCGGCGAAGGCACGGCCGAGGCCGAGCTGGTCGGCTGGCACGTCAAGGTCGGGGATGCGGTCGAGGAAGACCAGATCAT
Organism: Brevundimonas sp. SL130; assembly: GCF_026625805.1. Taxonomy (NCBI): domain Bacteria; kingdom Pseudomonadati; phylum Pseudomonadota; class Alphaproteobacteria; order Caulobacterales; family Caulobacteraceae; genus Brevundimonas; species Brevundimonas sp. SL130. The sequence continues at coordinate 280,875 of NZ_CP113064.1, read as the reverse complement.
CGCCGACATCATGACCGACAAGGCGACGGTCGAGATCACCTCGCCGGTCGCCGGGACCGTGGTCGCCCTGTATGGCGAGGCGGGGCGGCAGGTCCCGGTCGGCGGGCCGCTGGTGGCGTTCGATGTGGCGGGCGTCGGAAATGTCGCCAAGAGCCCCTCCGTCTCTCCGCTTCGCTCCGAGCCACCTCCCCCCGCTTCGCGCGGGGAGGAGACGGTTAAATCTCCCCCTCCTGGGGGGAGCACCCGCGCAGCGGGGGAGGGGGGCAAGTCCGTCGCCCCTGCCCTGACCGGCCGCGCCCCCGGCGAACGCCCGTCCGCATCGCCCGCCGTGCGCAACCGCGCGCGGGATCTGGGTGTGGACCTGACCTTCGTGCCCGGCTCCGGCCCGGCCGGACGGATCACCCACGAGGACCTGGACGGCTTCATCGCGCGCGGCGGCGCCCAGCCGGCGACGGCTCCGGCGGCCAGCTCGACCTTCGCTCGCGCCGAAGGAGCCACCGAGGTCCGCATCATCGGACTGCGCCGCAAGATCGCGGAGAAGATGGCCGAGAGCGTGCGCCGCATTCCCCACATCACCTATGTGGAGGAGATCGACGTCACGGCGCTGGAGGAGCTTCGCGCCCACTTGAACGCCACCAAGAGCAAGGATCAGCCCAAGCTGAACCTGCTGCCCTTCCTCGCCCGCGCCATCGTGGTCGCCCTGCGCGACCAGCCGCAGATCAACGCCCACTATGACGACGAGGCGGGGGTCCTGACCCAGCACGCCCCGGTCCATCTGGGCATCGCCGCCCAGACGCCGAACGGCCTGATGGTGCCAGTGGTCCGCCACGCCGAGGCGCGCGACGCCTGGGATACGGCGCTGGAGATCGCCCGCGTCTCGGGCGCGGCCAAGGACGGCTCGGCAAAACGCGAGGAGCTGTCGGGCTCGACCATCACCATCACCTCGCTGGGCGCCCTGGGCGGGGTGGTCCACACCCCGATCATCAACCACCCCGAGGTCGCCATCGTCGGCCCCAACAAGATCGCCGAACGGGTCGTGGTCCGCGACGGCCAGATGGTGGTGCGTAAGATGATGAACCTGTCGTCCAGCTTCGATCACCGGATCGTGGACGGGCATGATGCGGCGGTGTTCGTCCAGCGGATCAAGGGGTTGCTGGAGCAGCCCGCGACCCTGTGGATGGGGTGAGTTTTCTTCCTTCTCCCACGGGGAGAAGGTGGCTCGCGTAGCGAGACGGATGAGGGACCGCCGGTGGGCTAGTTCGCACCACCGCACCCCTCACCCTTTCGCGCAAGGACGACGGCAGGCCGTCGTGCGCTCAAGCCCTCTCCCGCCGGGAGAGGGTGGGATATGACGGAACGAATGATGCAAGTCCTCAAGACCAAAGTCCTGATCATCGGCGCGGGCACCGGCGGCTATGTCGCCGGCATTCGCTGCGGCCAGCTAGGGCTCGACACCGTGCTGGTGGACGGCGGCGACGGCCTGGGCGGGACCTGCCTGAACGTCGGCTGTATTCCGTCCAAGGCCATCATCCATGCGGCGGGCAAGTTCGAGACGGTGGCCAAGGCGGCCGGGTGCGGGACGCTGGGCATCACGGCGGCCAAGCCGGCCATCGACCTGAAACAGACGGTCGCGTGGAAGGACGGGATCGTCCGTAAGCTGAACGCCGGGGTCGCGGCCCTGCTGAAGAAGGCCAAGGTCAGGGTGATCAAGGGCTGGGCGAAGTTCGAGGACGCCAAGACCTGCATCGTCCAGACGGACGACGGCGACATCCGCATCACCGCCGAACACGTCATCCTGGCCACCGGGTCGGAGCCGGTCGAACTGCCCTTCCTGCCCTTCGGCGGCGACGTCATCTCCTCGACCGAGGCGCTGAGCCTGTCGGAGGTTCCGAAGAAGCTGGTCGTCGTCGGCGGCGGCTATATCGGTCTGGAGCTGGGCATCGCCTTCAGGAAGCTGGGGGCCGAGGTGGCCATCGTCGAAATGGCCGAGCGGATCCTGCCCCTCTATGACAAGGCCCTGACCGATCCGGTCGCCAAATGGCTGGAGACGCACGGGGTGGAGCTGCACCTGGGCGCGCGCGCCGGCGGGTTCGGGGAAGGCAGGCTGAACGTCACGACCAAGGACGGCGAGCCGTTGCAGCTGAAGGCCGACAAGGTGCTGGTCACGGTGGGGCGTCGGCCGCGCACCCAGGGCTGGGGTCTGGAGACTATGGGCGTAGCCATGGCCGGGCCGTTCGTGAAGATCGACCAGCGCTGCGCCACCAGCATGAGAAACGTCTGGGCCGTCGGCGACCTGACCGGCGAACCCATGTTGGCCCACAAGGGCTCGGCCCAGGGCGAAGTGGTCGCGGAGATCATTGCCCATTCTTCAGGAAAGGGTGGTCATGACCGGGTGTTCGATCCGGTCGCCATCGCCGCCGTCTGTTTCACCGAGCCGGAGATCGTCTCGGCCGGCCTGGGCCCGAATGATGTCGCGGGCCGCGACGACGTGATCACCAGCGTCTTCCCCTTCGCCGCCATCGGCCGGGCCCTGGCCATCGAGGCGGGCGAGGACGGCGGCTTCGTGCGGGTGATCGCGTCCAAGGCCGATCACCGCATCCTGGGCGTCCAGGCGGTGGGTCAGCATGTGTCGGAGCTGTCCAACAGCTTCGCCCAGATGCTGGAGATGGGGGCGGTGCTGGAGGATGTGGCGGGGACCATCCACGTCCACCCGACCCTGGGCGAGGCCTTCCACGAAGCGTCGCTGCGGGCTCTGGGGCACGCGATCCATATCTGAAGGCCGGGTCCAAACCCCGACTGTCCGGCGACGGACCCGCGCGACCTTCGACGTCAGGCGGCCAGGCGGCTGGGCGGCTGGGCGGCTGGGCGGCTGGGCGGCAGCGAAATGGCGCTGGCACGAAAACAGGGTGACAAAGCGCCAAAAGCGCCAAAAGCGCCATTTGCTGAGAGGGCGACGGGAGTGGGGATTCGATTTTCAAAGACCGTGTGGGGGAGAGTGTCGCACGGTTTTGGAGCGTGGTGGGTTGAGGCGCGACCTCACGCGGTAAAGGCCTGAAAAGACTGGATTCGGGTTGCGGAATTAGGATGGCCGGCGCGGCCTGAGCGACCAAAGAAAAAGGGCGGGACCTTGCGGTCCCGCCCTTCTGCATTTTCAGCCTGAGCTGGAGTGGGCTTAGAAGTCCATGCCGCCCATGCCGCCCATTCCACCCATGTCGGGGGCCGAGGAGCCGCCCTTCTTGGGGGCGTCGGCGACGGCCGCTTCGGTCGTGATCAGGATCGAGGCCACCGAGGCGGCGTCGGTCAGGGCGGTGCGAACCACCTTGGCCGGGTCGATCACGCCCATGGCGACCAGGTCGCCGTACTCTTCCGTCTGGGCGTTGAAGCCGTAGGTGGCGGAGCTGTTTTCCAGCACCTTGCCCACGACGATCGAGCCTTCGACGCCGGCGTTTTCCACGATCTGGCGGATCGGGGCCTGGATGGCGCGACGGATGATGGCGATGCCGGCGGTCTGGTCGGCGTTGTCACCCTTGACGTCGGCCATGATCTTGGAGGCCTTCAGCAGGGCGATGCCGCCGCCGGGAACGATGCCTTCGTCAGCCGCGGCGCGCGTGGCGTTGAGGGCGTCGTCGACGCGGTCCTTCTTTCATTGACCTCGATGGTCGACGAAGAGGGCAGCGCCATCAATCAAAAAGCATCGGTCAGAGACTATCTCTGTACGATGCTTTCCGGACAGCGTCCGAAGCCGTCTATGGCGCGTCAGGAGCTTCGTTCGGGCTGATGGGAAGTGGGGATAAGGATCACCACCAACGGAAGAACGATGAAGCTCGTCCCTCCGGCTACGGCACCTACTTCGGCGGCAGTCATTTCACGCATCTCAGTCCTCCATTGTGATAATCAAGGCTTTATAGTTCATATCTACCTCGAAGTCGTGGTTAAATTCCCAGCTCAGCCAATATCGAATATAGACCAACGCGGGCTGACAATATTAAAATTAATTTCTCATGAACAATATACACTATTTGTCATCCGCTCTATTGTCTCGCAAGGCTTGGTCTTTACCCGCCTCATATCCGATTTGTCGGAATACCGCATAAACGGCTGCCAAACTTAGAACCAGACCAGCAGATGCGGCTACAGTACAGCCATTTACCTCTTCGATCTCGCCCTCATTAAGGAGGCGGAGACCTTCGATGTTGAGTTTAATTGACTCGTTCATCAATATAATCCTTTGAGATTTGCGCATTGTCTTGCAGAGCTTTGTCTTTTCCGGACTGATATCCTGCTTTGTAAAAGCCAGCATATACTAACGCCACAGCAATAGACAATATAGATGCAAACTTGAATACGTAATTAAAAGAGACTTGCTGTAACGTGTTCATTCGTCTAAATCCAAAAAAACGAACGAATTGATCTATTTCTTGTCTCTATTACTTTCGTAGCCATCTCGATGGCCATCTTGATATCCGACATAGGCAACAGCAACTACGACAACAACTATTATAGCAACGGCGGCGACAATGGCTAATGCAGCCCCCCCATTTACTTCGTCAATGTCGCTGTCCGTAAGCTCACGTACGTCCATATCTACAGCCGACATGGTCCCCTCCTAATCTAGAATGCACGATCCAGCTGTCCGGATCACAAATCTAAGGTTGTGTCTGAAACCGCACCCTGTCAAGATCAAAGGGCAAAAATTCTCTCCGCGCAGGTATTCCTAAAGAATGTCAGATTTGTTTCGTAAGGAAGCTATTACTCATGCCACCCGACGCCTCGCAGGCGAGGTGATATTGGCCTCCTCCGTGTCATCCCGCGTCCTCGCAGGGCTGATGTTTGCCGTGATGTTAGGCAGCGCGACGTTTGCAGCCACCGCCTCCTATGCTCGCAAGGAGACGGTCGTCGGCTGGTTGACACCCCAGGCCGGGATGATCCGACTGGCCGCGCGGCAGGGCGGGATCGTCTCCAACGTCTACGTGCGCGAGGGCGACCGTGTCGTCGTCGGGCAACCCATTGCAACCTTGACGTTGTCCTCGGCCCTGGAGGGCGGCGACAGTTTCGAAGCTTTGGCGCGCAGCTTGGACGCGCAGGGCGCGGCAGCCGGATCGCGCGCCGCCGCCGCCCAAGCCGCGCTCGCGGCCGAGCATCGCCAGTTGACCGAGCGCCGCGCCGCCTTGGGCCGCGAACTGGCAGAGACCCGGCGCAACATCGCGCTTCAGGCGGAGCGCCTGACGCTGGCCCGCGCCGAGGTGAACCGCGCAGAGACCATCGCCGCGCAAGGGTTCCTGCCCCGCCGCGAACTGGAAGCCCGTCGATCCGCCGAGTTGTCCGTACAGCAGGAGGCCTCGACCCTGTCGTCACAGGCCTTGAGCTATGAGCGGCAGATCGGCGAGGTGGACGCGCGTCTGGCCGCCATTCCAATCGATATTCAGGCCGCTCGCGCCGAGGCCGCCTCGACCCACGCGGGTCTGGACCAGCAGGCGACCCAGGCTGAGGCGCAAGGCCGCTATGTCGTCGTCGCCACTGTGGCGGGGCGGGTCGCGGCCCTGCCGGTGGATGCGGGCCAGACCGTGGCGCCGGGCGCCGCCGTGGCGGTGCTGACCGCCGGGGACTCAGCCTTGGAGGCCGAACTCTACGCCCCGTCACGGGCGGCCGGGTTCGTCAAAGCGGGTCAGGAGGTCCGGCTGCTTTACCAGGCCTTTCCCCATCAGAAATTCGGTACCGGACAGGGCGTAGTAACCTCGGTCTCGCGCACCGTCCTGGCCCCGACCGAGATCGCCATTCCTGGACTGCAGGTCCAGGAGCCGGTGTTCCGCGTGCGGGTCAAGCTAGCCCGAGACAGCGTCGAGGCCTATGGCCAGGCCCTGCCGCTGCAACCCGGAATGCTGTTGAGCGCGGACGTCGTCATCGACCGCCGTACGCTGTTGGAATGGTTGCTGGACCCCCTCTACGCCGCCGGACGCCGATGATGAAGATTCCAGCGGAACTAAACTTCGCCCGTCGCCGACGCCTGCCCATCATTCAGGGAGCCGAGGCGGCCGAATGCGGCCTGGCCTGTATGGCCATGGTGGCCCGCTATCACGGCCATGACGTCGATCTGAACGGTCTGCGCCAGCGGTTCACCCTGTCGATGTCGGGCGCGACCTTGCGCAGCATCATGGGGTTCGCCGACAGTCTGGGGTTCGCGCCGCGGGCCCTGAAAGTCGAGCTGTCGGCGCTCAACAAGGTGCGGCTGCCGGCCATCCTGCACTGGGATCTGAATCATTTCGTGGTGCTGAAGTCGGTGTCCGGAACCAAGGCTGTGGTCCACGACCCAGCCCTCGGCGCGCGGACCTATGCTATCGCCGATCTGTCGAACCATTTCACCGGCGTAGTGCTTGAGCTGACGCCGTCGGCCACCTTCGAAAAGGTTACGGCGCGCGCGCCGATCAAGCTGACCAGCCTGTGGTCCAGGATGGTCGGATTCTGGCCCGCGTTTTTCCAGATTCTCGGCCTGTCATTGGCGTTGCAGGTCGCGGCCTTCGCCATGCCGTTCCAGATGCAATTGGTGGTGGACGAAGGCATTATGCGGTCGGACCGCGACCTGTTGACCGTGCTGGCCATCGGCTTCGGCGCCCTGGTCGTCGTCCAGGTCACGATCGAGGCCTTGCGCGCCTGGGCGCTTCAGGTGTTCGGTCAGATGCTCAGCTTCCAGATGGTCGGCAATCTGGTACGGCACATGATCCGCCTGCCCAGCGACTGGTTCGAGAAGCGCCATGTAGGAGACATCCTCTCGCGCATCGGCTCGGCCTCGGCAATCCAGGACGTGCTGACGCGCGGGGTAATCGCGGCCCTTATCGACGGACTAATGGCGGTCGTCGCAATCGTCATCCTGTTGCTGTATTCGCCGACCTTGACGGCGGTCGTGGTCGGAGCAGTGGCGATCAACCTGGGTCTCGCCTTCGCTCTGTTCCCGGCCATGAGGGCCCGCACCGAAGAACAGATCGTCGAAAGCGCCCGCGAGCAGTCCCACATCATGGAGACCGTGCGCGCCGCGACCACGATCAAGATCATGGGCCGCGAGGCCGAACGCGAGAGTTCGTGGCGCAATCTCTACGCCAATGCAATCAACGCCGCCGTCTCTGTCGGCAAGTTCCAGATCTCCCTGACCTTCACCCAAGGGCTGGTGACAGGGCTACAGACGGTGATCGTCATCTATCTGGGCGCACGAACGATTTTGGCAGGCGATGGGTTCTCGGTCGGGATGCTGTTCGCCTTCCTGTCATTCCGCCAGACCTTCACGGATCGGGCCAACGCCTTGATCAATCAAGCGATACAGTTCCGTTTCCTGAACCTGCATCTGGAGCGGCTGTCAGACATCGTGATCGCCGAAGTGGAGACCTCTTCGGCCGCCGCCCCGCCGCGCCTGGATGTCCGCGGCGCCATGAGTCTGCGGGACATCGACTTCCGCTACGGCGCCGCCGACCGCGCAATTCTGCAAGGCCTCAATCTGGAGGTCCGACCGGGGGAGTTCCTGGCCATTACCGGCGCGTCCGGTGGGGGCAAGACGACCCTGTTGAAGCTGATGCTGGGCCTGCGCCATCCCACCGGCGGCGCCATCACTTTGGACGGACAGACGGCGACGCCCGATCTCTGGCGGGCCTGGCGCGAGCAGGTCGGGGTGGTGGCTCAGGACGACCGGCTGCTGTCGGGCACCATCGCCGACAATATCGCCTTCTTCGATCCCGACCTCGATATGGTCCGTGTCCAGCAAGCCGCCTATGCCGCTCAGGTGCACGAGGACATTGTGCGGATGCCGATGCAATATCTGTCCCTCGTCGGCGACATGGGCTCGACCCTGTCAGGCGGGCAGAAGCAGCGTGTCCTGCTGGCGCGAGCGCTGTATCGCCAACCGCGCATCCTGATCCTAGACGAAGGCACTGCCAATCTTGACGTCTCGACCGAGGAAATCATCGCCGATCTGATTGCGCAGCTGCCGATCACCCGCATCGTCGTCGCCCATCGGCCGGCATTGTTGAGGCGCGCGGATCGGTTGCTGGTCGTCCAAGACGGCGGGCTGGTGGAACAGAGGCCCGGCACTCGGGCGACGGCGCCGGAAATGGCGCAGGCCTGACGCCTTAGTTCCTATACAACAAAAAGGGCGGGACCTTACGGTCCCGCCCTTCTGCATTTTCAGCCTGGAGTGACTTGGATCCTCGGGTCGAGCCCGAGGACAAGCTTAGAAGTCCATGCCGCCCATGCCGCCCATTCCACCCATGTCGGGGGCCGAGGAGCCGCCCTTCTTGGGGGCGTCGGCGACGGCCGCTTCGGTCGTGATCAGGATCGAGGCCACCGAGGCGGCGTCGGTCAGGGCGGTGCGAACCACCTTGGCCGGGTCGATCACGCCCATGGCGACCAGGTCGCCGTACTCTTCCGTCTGGGCGTTGAAGCCGTAGGTGGCGGAGCTGTTTTCCAGCACCTTGCCCACGACGATCGAGCCTTCGACGCCGGCGTTTTCCACGATCTGGCGGATCGGGGCCTGGATGGCGCGACGGATGATGGCGATGCCGGCGGTCTGGTCGGCGTTGTCGCCGGTCAGGCCGTCAAGCGCCTTGGTCGCCTTCAGCAGGGCAATGCCGCCGCCGGGGACGATGCCTTCTTCAACGGCTGCACGCGTGGCGTTCAGGGCGTCGTCGACGCGGTCTTTCTTTTCCTTCACTTCGACTTCGGTCGAGCCGCCGACGCGGATGACGGCGACGCCGCCGGCCAGCTTGGCCAGACGTTCCTGCAGCTTTTCCTTGTCGTAGTCCGAGGTGGTGTCCTCGATCTGGCGCTTGATCTGGCCGATGCGGGCCTCGATCTCTTCCTTGCCGCCAACGCCGTCCACGATGGTGGTGTCGTCCTTGGTGATCGTGACCTTCTTGGCCTTGCCGAGCATGTCGATCGTGACGTTCTCAAGCTTGATGCCCAGGTCTTCCGAGATGACCTGGCCGCCGGTCAGGATGGCGATGTCTTCCAGCATGGCCTTGCGGCGATCGCCGAAGCCCGGAGCCTTGACGGCGGCGACGCGCAGGCCGCCCCGCAGCTTGTTGACCACCAGGGTGGCCAGGGCCTCGCCTTCGATGTCCTCGGCGATGATCACCAGCGGACGGCCCGATTGCACGACGGCTTCCAGGATCGGCAGCATGGCCTGCAGCGACGACAGCTTCTTCTCGAACAACAGGATCAGAGGCTCTTCGAGTTGAACCTCCATCTTGTCGGCGTTGGTGATGAAGTAAGGGCTCAGGTAGCCGCGGTCGAACTGCATGCCTTCGACGACGTCCAGCTCGGTCTCGGCGGTCTTGGCTTCTTCAACCGTGATGACGCCTTCGTTGCCGACCTTGGCCATGGCCTTGGCGATCATTTCGCCGACTTCAGCGTCGCCGTTGGCCGAGATGGTGCCGACCTGGGCGATCTCGGAGTTGTTCTCGACCTTCTTGGCCGAGGCCTTGATGTCGGCGAGGACAGCGGTGACGGCCTTGTCGATGCCGCGCTTCAGATCCATCGGGTTCATGCCGGCGGCGACGGCCTTGAGGCCTTCCTGCACGATCGATTGCGCCAGGACGGTTGCGGTGGTGGTGCCGTCACCCGCCTTGTCGTTCGTCTTCGAAGCGACTTCGCGGATCATCTGGGCGCCCATGTTCTCGAAGGCGTCTTCCAGCTCGATCTCTTTGGCGACCGACACGCCGTCCTTGGTCGAGCGCGGGGCGCCGAAGGACTTTTGGATCACGACGTTGCGGCCCTTGGGACCGAGCGTCACCTTGACGGCGTTGGCGAGCACGTTGACGCCGCGCAGCATCTTGTCGCGCGCGTCGGTGTTGAACTGTACGATTTTAGCGGCCATGCGGGCAGCTCCTTGAATGAGTGAATGGTGCTAGTGAGCAAGGGGTGAGCGGTAAGGAGCAATGGCTAGCGGCGGGGTCCGCTCACTAGCACTTGGCTCACTTGTCACCCGATCCAGCTCAGCTCAGGACGCCCAGGACGTCCGACTCTTTCATGATGATCAGGTCGTCGCCGTCGATCTTCACTTCCGTGCCCGACCACTTGCCGAACAGGATGCGGTCGCCGGCCTTCAGTTCCAGGGCGTTGACCTTGCCGGATTCGTCACGGACGCCGGGGCCGACGGAGACGACTTCGCCTTCCTGCGGCTTTTCCTTGGCGGTGTCGGGGATGATGATCCCGCCCTTGGTCTTGGATTCTTCTTCAACGCGCTTAACCAGCACGCGGTCGCCGAGCGGACGAAACGCCATCGGTTCTCTCCTTGTGTTCCCCTGAACAGGGGTGACTTGAAAACGGTGGGCCAGCCTTCTCCAGATCGCCGTTTTAGCAGCCGACCAGAGAGAGTGCTAACGCGAGCGGGAGTTAGTCAGAGCCAAGGCCAGCGTCAAGGCGACCCGCCCATCGGGCGTGCGAAACTTCCGCGACAGGTGAACCCCAAATGAACAGCCGGCTCCGGGCCTGTTCAAGCTGGGGCTGGCAGAACCGTCTCAACGCTGGAGCCCGTCCACACCCGGACAGGCGAAACCCGGCCCGAAAATAAAAGGAGACGACCATGTCCAAGATGCTGAAGATCGCCGCCGCCGTCGCCGCCCCGGTCGTAGCCATGACCCTGATGGCCGCCCCGGCCTCGGCCCAGTCGCGAGATCCCGACCGCGACGACACCGCCCGCAACGCCTTGATCGGCGCCGCAGTGGGCGGCCTGGCCGGCGCCCTCTATGGCAATGGCGACGGCAGCTATATCGCCGGCGGCGCCCTGGCCGGCGCGGCGCTCGGCGCCGTGGCGTCCAACCGCGGCTCGGGCTGCGAATATTATCGCGGCGGCCAGTGCTACCGGAACCAGGGCCACTGGGAACGCGATCACGGCATCAACAGCCGGGATTCCCGTTACGAGCAGCGCCGCGACTATCGCGACTATCGTCGGGACCAGCGTTATGACCGCCGGGATGATCGGCGCGACTACCGCTACGACCGCCGCTGGTAGGCGGATGGGATGAAGAAGGGGCGTCCTGCGGGACGCCCCTTTTTTACGCCGCGTCCTGGCGGGGGCCCCAGTGCGGGAAGGGATCCTCGAGCCTGGCCCAACCCTTGGGCCCGCGCTCCATCTCGAACCGGGTCAGCAGGGCGGCGTCGAACATCGAGGTCAGCAGGTCGCGGTTCATATCCTTGCCGATCAGGACGATCTCCTGGCGGCGGTCGCCGTAGGGCTGACGCCAGACCGCCTCGATCGCCTTCAGCCATTCGAGATTGTCGTCAGGCCAGCGCTCGCGCGGGGCCGAGGCCCACCACAGACCGCCCCACTCATGTTCCGTCACCGCCCCCGCCTGGCTCCAGGACCCGACATAGTCCATCCGGCTGGCCAGCCAGAAGAAGCCCTTGGAGCGCCAGACGCCGGGCCATTCGCGGTTCAAAAGATCGTAGAGACGCCGGGGGTGGAACGGCTTGCGCGCCCGATAGACGAAGGTTGAGACCCCATATTCCTCGGTCTCGGGCGTGACCTCGCCACGCAGGGCCTGGGACCAGCCCGCCGCCTGTTCGGCCCGTTCCATCTCGAACAGGCCCGTGCCGATCACCTGATCCAGGGCGACGACGCCCCGCACCGCCTCAAGGATCCGGGCGCGCGGGTTGAACTGGGTCATCATCGCCTTCAGCGTTCCCAACTGGGCCGCCTCCAGCAGGTCGCACTTGTTCAGCACGATGACGTCGGCGAACTCGATCTGGTCGATCAGCAGATTGGCGACCGTGCGTTCGTCATCCTCGCCCAGGTGTTCACCGCGCGCCTTCAGGCTGTCGGTGGAGGGGTAGTCGCGGTGGAAGTTGAAGGCGTCCACCACCGTGACCATGGTGTCGATCCGGGCCAGGTCCGACAGGCTGAAACCCTCCTCGTCGCGGAAGTCGAAGGTGGCGGCGACCGGCATGGGTTCGGAGATCCCGGTGGATTCGATCAGCAGGCAGTCGAACCGACCCTCGCGCGCCAGCTTGCCGACCTCGATCAACAGATCCTCGCGCAGGGTGCAGCAGATACAGCCGTTGGACATCTCCACCAGCCGTTCCTCGGTCCGCGACAGGTCCGCCCCGCCGCCGTCCCGCACCAGGGCGGCGTCGATGTTCACCTCGCTCATGTCGTTGACGATCACCGCCACCCGCAGACCGTCGCGGTTCGACAGAATGTGATTGAGCAGGGTCGTCTTGCCGGCCCCGAGGAAGCCGGACAGGACGGTGACGGGCAGTTTCTTGAACTCGGACACGAAGGCGCTCCACGGATGCTGCGCCGAGCTTGACCACAGCCGGGCGACTATGAGAGTTACGTTATAGTATAACACGCACAGTCAGCAAGGTTTTCCATGGCGGTCGGCGCAGTCGTCCAGGGGCAGGCGCCCACGGTCTTCACCACCCTGTTCGAGCCGCAGGTGCGGATGGCGATCTGGTCGCGGCCCAGCCCCATGCCGCCCGACGCCCCGCCCCCGGCCGACTTCACCGCCGAATGCGACGGGCGCTGGATCGCCCCATCCGGTCCGGCGCCCGAGTGGTTTCTCCAGGATATCGAGAGATTGGCGGAGATCGTGGCGGCGATCAGCGGATGCGAGACTTGGCGCGCGCGGTGCGAGACCGTGACCCGGCGCGCCTGCCCGCGCTTTCACCAGGACGCGGTCCCGGTGCGCCTGATCGTCGCCTATGAGGGGCCGGGGCCGGAATGGGCCTTCGCCGGCGAGATCGGCGAGGATCTGGACGGGCGCAACATCAGCACGCGCCGCCGGGTGCGCACCCTTCACCCCGGCGATGTCGCCGTCATGAAGGGCACGGCGCCGGGCTGGGAGGCCTGGCCGGAGTTTCCGGAGGTTCTGCACCGCTCGCCGCCGGCCGGGAGACGATCCCCCCGGCGCGTCTTGACGATCGACGCCGCGCCGGGCCGCGAGGACCGGGTTTGATCAGGATCGCGACTGGGCGCGTCCGATCAGGCCGAGGTGAGTCACGCCAAAGGCTTCAGGCGATTTCAAGCCATATCCCAAGGCGCGGTCCAGGCCGATATGGACCAGCCAGATCAGCGCCACGGACGTCGCTGACGGGATAGACGCTGCGAGCCCCACGCCGCCCAGCAGGAGGGGGCCGATCAGGCTGTGCGCCAAGTTATAGACCAGGGCGCCGAAACGCGGCCCCGCCAGATAGGCCGCGAAGCTGACGTCGGGAACCAGAAACAGGACGGCGAACAGTATCCAACCTGCGTCCATATGGGCGTAGGCGATGAGGCCTGCGCCGAACAGCGCCACGCCCTCAAGCCTTTGCCAGGCCGCAGCGACGACGTTCATCGAGACAGACGCTTCATCAGGCCGGCGGTGGACGGGTCCAGATCGGCGGAGGGGCCGCCGGCGTGGACGTCCTTCAGGATCGCCTTGGCCAGGACCTTGCCCAGTTCGACGCCCCATTGGTCGAAGCTGTTGATGTCCCAGATCACGCCCTCGACGAAGGTCTTGTGCTCATAGAGGGCCAAGAGGGCGCCCAGGGTCTCGGGCGTCAGACGGTCCATCAGAATGGCGGTCGAGGGGCGGTTGCCGGTGAAGGTGCGGTGGGACGCCAGACGGGTGGCCTCATCCTCCGACAGACCCTGGGCCAGGCCTTCCGCCTTGGCGGCTTCGGTGGTCTTGCCCAGCATCAGGGCCTGACCCTGGGCCAGGGCGTTGGACCAGAGCGGCGATTCCGGCGCGTCGGCATGGGTCTTGGCGACGATCACGAACTCGGCCGGGACGATCTGTGGGCCCTGGTGGATCTGCTGGAAGAAGGCGTGCTGGCCGTTGGTGCCCGGCTCGCCGAACACCACCGGGCAGGTCTGGCGCGTGACGGGGGTTCCGTCGCGATGCACCCGCTTGCCGTTCGACTCCATCTCCAGCTGTTGCAGGAAGGACGGCAGGCGACGCAGGGCGTGGGCGTAGGGCGCCACGGTGCGGGCGGGCCGGTTCAAACCATCGACGTTGAACACCTGGGCCAGGGCCAGCAGGATCGGGGCGTTCTGCTCCAGCGGGGCCGAGACGAAATGGTCATCCATAGCGGCGGCGCCCGCCAGCATGGCTTCGAACACGTCCCAGCCCAGGGCGATGCCGCACGACAGGCTGACCGCCGACCACAGCGAATAGCGGCCCCCGACCCAGTCGCGGAAGGCGAAGGTGCGGCCGCAGCCGAACTGCCCGGCCTTTTCCGGCGCCGCCGTGACCCCGATGAAGTGTTTGGTCATGCCCTCGGCCGGCAGGGCGGCGGCCAGCCAGGCCTTGGCCGCCTCGGCGTTGGCCAGGGTTTCCTGGGTGGTGAAGGTCTTGGACACGACCACGACCAGGGTGGTTTCGGGATCGAGACCGGTCAGGGCCTCGGCCATGTCGCGCGGATCGATATTGGCGACGAAGCGCAGGTCGATGGCGGGGTCCAGCGGGCGCAGGGCGTCCCAGACCACGCGCGGGCCCAGGTCCGACCCACCGATGCCGACGTGGACGATGGCCTCGAACTTGCGGCCCGTGGCCCCCGCTTCGGCGCCCGAGCGGACGGCGTCGGCATAGGTTTTCATATCGGCCCGCACGGCGTCCACCTCGGCCGAGACCGGCTCGCCCAGGGCCTTAAAGTCGGCGCCGGCAGGGGCGCGCAGGGCCGGGTGCAGCACGGCCCGCCCCTCGGTCAGGTTGACGGCCTCGCCGGCGAACAGGGCGGCGCGACGGCCCTCGACGTCGCTGGCCCGGGCCAGGTTCAGACAGGCCTCGAAGGCGGCCTGGGTCCAGCTCTGTTTCGACAGATCCAGATAGAGGCCCGCCGCCTCGACCGACATTCGCGCCACACGGCCGGGATCGGCGGCGAATTGATCCACGATACGGGTCTTGCCGGCAGTTTCAGCGGCGGCGTCGAAAGCGGTCCAGGCGTCGTCACGGGTCATCGGTCATCCTCTGGGGAGAGAAGGCGGGAGAGAAGAAGATAAACACTCGTTTACGGGTCGGGCGTATGCCGGTTCAACGTCCTAGCTGACGCTGAAACAGGAAGTCACCTCATGTCCTGCGGCCTTGCTCTCACAATCGCCCTGTCGATGTCCAATCCTGCGGTGGCCCTGGCGGCCGAACAGCCCCACGCAGCGGTCGGCGCACCTGTTTCGGTCGCCGCCGAGCCCTTGTTCGCGGATATCGTGGCTCGATCCGGCGCGCTGAAGGCCATCGTGGACGGCTGGGCGGCGTCCAAGGCGGCCGAAGACGCGGCCTTCTTCACCAGCCAGGCCTTCGTCGGCTTCAAGGCCCAGGCCGAGGCCCTGGCCGCCCTGGACCTGCAAGGTCATCTGATCCTGAAGGAACGCGGCACGGACGGCGATCTGAAATGCATCCTGCGGGGCATCTCCGAAGACATGCCGAAAAAGCTGGAGGCTGTGCAGGCGGCGGCCACGCCGGCCGAGCGCGCCACCGCCCTGTCGGAACTGTCCTATTTGCTGAACGACAATGTCGAGGTGATCACGGCGCCGCCGCAGCCGGAAGTCTAGAAGATCAGAACTCCGAGATCGCGCCGGGACGACGCGAGCGGGTCTTCAACCACATGACGCCCAGCAGGTCGGCGAAGGCGACCTTCAGCCGACCCCAGTTGGTGTATTTCGACCGACCCGTCTCACGGTGGCGGTGATCGACATCCAGATACAGGTTGCGGAACCCCTCGCGGATCACCAGCGCCGGGAGGTAGCGGTGCAGGTGGTCGAAATAGGGAAGCCGCAGGAAGACGTCGCGACGGAAGACCTTCAGCCCGCATCCGGTGTCGTCGGCGTCGTCGCCCAGCAGGCGGCGACGGATACGATTGGCCCAGAGCGAGGCCTGACGTTTGGCTTGAGAATCCTGACGCTTGGCGCGGCGACCGCCGACCAGGCCGACATCGGCGGGCGCGGCCAGCAGGGCCTCCACCAGACGCGGCGCATCGGCGGGCGGGTTCTGGCCGTCGCCGTCCATGGTCACGATCACAGAGCCCCGCGCGGCCAGAACGCCCGTGCGGACGGCGCGGCTCTGGCCGGCGTTGGCGCCGTGCGACAGGATGCGCAGGGCCGGTAGTTCGGCCTGGGCGGCCTTCAGTTCGGCCAGGGTGGCGTCCTTGGACGCGTCGTCGACGAAGATCATCTCATAGGATCGGCCGGCGAAGGCGGCCGCGATCTCGCGCGCCAGGGGCACGGCGGCCCCGGCCTCGTCATGGACGGGGACGACGACGGAAATCTGGGGCGCGGCTTGGCTTGTCTCGACGGTCATCGCCGCTCCATAGACGAGATCGACGGCTTAGGGGAGACGGCTGACGACAGGCCGGTCGGCGTGTAAGGATCGTCGAATGAAGACTTTCGATCTGGATCGCCGCATCGCCGGCTGGAGGGGGCCGCTGTTCGCCGCCCTGCTGACGCTGGTGGCCGGCCTGCCCGGCCTGTTGCTGTTGCCGCCGTTGGACCGGGATGAAAGCCGGTTCGCCCAGGCCACGGCCCAGATGCTGGAGAGCGGCGACTATGTCGACATCCGCTTCCAGGACGAGCCGCGCTGGAAGAAGCCGGTCGGCATCTACTGGCTTCAGGCCGTCGCCGTCTCGCTGACCTCGGACGTCGAGAATCGCGACATCGCCCCCTATCGGATTCCGTCGCTGCTGGGGGCCATGCTGGCCGCCTGGGCCGTGGCCTGGGCCGGATCGGCCATGCTGGGGGCGAGGGTCGGCTTCTTCGGCGGAGCCATCATGGGCGCCACCTTCCTGTTGTCGACCGAGGCAGGCATCGCCAAGACCGACGCCATGCTGTGCGGCGCCACCACCCTGGCCATGGCGGCCCTGGCGCGGATCTATATGGCGGCAAAGGCCGGCGAACGACCGATCCGGCCGCACAAGCTGCTGTTCTGGATCGGGATCGGCCTGTCGATCCTGATCAAGGGGCCGATCGGGCTTCTGGTGATCGTTTTGGCCGTCATCGCCCTGTCGATCTGGGATCGCGACGTGAAATGGCTGGCGCGGCTCGGCTGGGGCTGGGGCCTGCCGCTGGTCGCCCTGATGGTCGGGCCCTGGGCCATCGCCATCACCATCGCCACCGACGGCGGCTTCTGGCGCGAGGCCATCGGCGGCGACCTGGCGCCCAAGATCGCCGGCGCGCATGAGAGCCATTCCGGCTTCCCCGGCATGTATCTGTTGCTCGCGCCCCTGCTGTTCTTCCCCTCGACCCTGCTGCTGCCCGCCGCCGTTTCGACCGGCTGGAGCCGCCGGGCCGAGCCCGCGATCCGCTTCCTGGTCTGCTGGCTGGTTCCCGGCTGGCTGATGTTCGAACTGGCCCCCACCAAGCTGTGGCACTACACCCTGCCCACCTTCGGCGGTCTGGCCCTGCTGGCCGCCGCCGCCCTGGCGCGACCGATCGGCAAGGTCTCGCGCATCACCGGGGCCGTACTGGCGATGTTCGCGGCGGTGCTGATCATGGGGATCACCGTCTATGGATTGACGGTCTATGGCACATCGACGGCCCAGACCTGGGCGGCCCTGACCGTGGGAACCACCTTGGCGGCCGCCGCCATGGGCGCCTTCCTGCTGCTGAACCGGGCGCCGGTCGCGGCCCTGGTCGCCTCGCTCGCCTTTGGGATCGTGGCCCATGGCGCCCTGGCCGGAACCATCCGTCAGCTGCGCCCCCTGGCCATCGCGCCCCAGCTGGAGAAGACGCTGGAGGCCGCCGACCTGCATCCGCGCCAGGGCCGCACGCCCGGCCCGGTGGCCATCACCACCTTCCATGAACCCAGTTTCGTCTTCCTGACCGGGCGGGACACCGAACTGACCGACGCCGAGGGCGCCGCCCGCGCCCTGGCCGAGGGCCGGCCCGCCATCGTCGAAGGGCGCGACGCCGACGCCTTCCGCGCCGCCGCCGGACGACTGGGCGTCTCGGGTCGCGCCGTCGGGGTGGTGCGCGGCTACAATTATTCGGGCGGGGACGAGATGAACCTGACCGTCTATGCGCCCCCGCCCCGTCCGACGACCAGCGCTGGCGAGACGCAGTGAGCCGGTTCATCCAGATCGTCGAGGTCGGTCCTCGCGACGGTCTTCAGAACGAAAAGACGGTGCTGGAGCCCGCCGTCCGCGCGGACTTGGTTCGGCGACTGGAGACCGCGGGCGCGCGGCGGATCGAGGCCGTTTCGTTCGTCCATCCCAAATATGTGCCGCAGATGGCCGGCGCCGAAGCGGTGATGGCGGCCCTGCCCTCGACCCCCGGCCGCAGCCGCATCGGCCTGGTCCTGAACGGCAAGGGTTATGACCGGGCCCTGGCGACCGGTGTGGACGAGGTCAATGTCTCGGTCGCCGCCACCGACGGCTTCGGCCTGAAGAACCAGGGCCTGTCGGTGAAGGACCAGCTTGTCATGCTGGGCGAGATCGTCGGCCGCCGACACAATGCGGAGGCGTCGGACGGCGCGCCGTCGCTGTCGGCCATGATCTCCTGCGTCTGGGGCTGTCCGTTCGACGGCGAGGTTTCCGTGGACCAGGTTGCGGACATGGTCGGCGCCATCGCCGAACTGGGCGTCGGCGAGATCGGCCTGGCCGACACCATAGGCGCGGGCGACCCCTGGGCGGTGACGCGCAAGGTCGAGGCCGCGCGCAAGGCGGCCCCTGAGGCCACCCTGCGTCTCCATTTCCACGACACCCGAAACACCGGCCTGGCCAACGCCTATGCGGGGGTCGAGGCGGGGATCGACGTGCTGGACGCCTCGGTCGGCGGCATCGGCGGCTGCCCGTTCGCACCCGGCGCCACGGGAAACATCGCCACCGAGGACCTGGTCTATATGCTGACGCGCGCAGGGTTCGAGACCGGCTATGATATGGACGCCCTGATCGCCACGGCGCGCTGGATCGGCGAGGCCATCGGCCGCCCGGCCCCGTCCGCCCTCAGCCGCGCAGGCGGTTTCCCTCGCGCCTGAGGCCCGTCGTCACACCTCCGTCGTGGCGAACGGAGGCAAAAGGCGGTAGTCAGGGTTAATAAGCGCAGCCATTGCGCCGGGGAGGACCGCCATGCTGATCGCCATACCCCTGCTGCTGATCCCGGTGATCCTGTACAATATCGTCGTGCTGTTCGGGGCCTCGAGCAATGTCGGCATGGCCCAGGCCGACGCCATATTGCGCGACCCGCTGTTCTCCATCCCCATGGCCTCGGGCGCCCAGTGGAACATCGGCTCAGGCGATCTGATCCTGTTCCTGGGCCTGATCCTGCTGTTCTTCGAGCTGATCAAATCGACCTCCAGCCAGAAGGTCGCCATCGTCAATCACGCCCTGTCGATGGTCCTGTTCATCGTGGTCCTGGTCGAGTTCCTGCTGATCCGCGGCTTCGCGACCTCGACCTTCTTCCTGATCGTGGTGATGATCCTGCTGGATGTGCTGGCGGGCTTCATCGTCACCATCATCTCGTCCCGCAAGGATTTCGACCTCGGGAATTGATGGTCGAGGGCGGACAGCAGGCCCCATACGGCCTCAAGCAGCCCGAAGGGCGGTAGGCCCCTAAGAAGCCGATAGGCCCTAAGAAAAAGCCGTGAAAATCAGGGCCACGACGGCGACGTCGAAAACCTTGGCGGCGAGGCTGAATGCGGCGGGCATGGGCTGGTCCGAAAAGAGGCGGTCTGCCCCCGTCCCAGCAAGCCCCGTGCCGCCTCGCCTCCCCGTCGTCAGATGTCGGTCTTGGCGGCCTTGCCGATCGGCGGCCGACGCTCGGCTTCGCCTGAATATTCGGTTCCCAGATAGGCGGCGCGGGCCGCATCCAGAACCGGCGGGCCGCCGCGCAGACCCCGCTTCTGGCCCTTCTGCCCCATCTGCTGGGCTGCAAAGGCGGCCGCGCCGACGTCGACCGCCCCATGGACGGCAGGTCTTGCCGGGCCGGGCTCGGGCTTGAACTCGGGTTCCGAGGTCTCGATCTCGACCAGGGCGCGCGACGGCGCCGGTTGCGCCCGGCGTTCCCGTTCACGCCGTTCCCCTTCGCGACGGTCCACGCGTTCGGGACCGCCGACCGCGCGGATTCGATCGGTCATTTTGTCTTCGAGCCGCCCGCCAGACGATCGATCTGGGCGCGCATCTCGTCCATCTGGCGACGCATCTCGTCCAGGGCGTCGGACGTGTCGGGCGCGTCGGGCGCGGCCTTGGTCTCTCCGGCCTGAGGCGTGGGCTCGACACGCGAATAGCCGAAGGCGGGGAACATCTGCATGGCCCGTTCGAACATGGCCATATTGGTCTTGGCCGCCTCTTCCATAAGGCTGGCGCCCGAGCCTGAGCCGAAGGCGCGGCTCACCTGGCTGGCGAACTGCTCCTGCTGACGGCCGAAATTGGCCAGCGACATCTCGAGATAGGAGGGCAGCACCCCCTGCATCTGACCGCCGTAAAAGCCGATCAATTGCCGCAGGAACTGCACCGGCAACAGGGCCTCGCCCCGGCTTTCTTCCTCGAAGATGATCTGGGTCAGGATCTGGCGGGTCAGGTCGTCGTTGGTCTTGGCGTCGAAGACGACGAACTCGGTCCCCTCGCGCACCATGACGGCGAGATCCTCCAGCGTCACATAGGCGCTGGTTCGGGTGTTGTAGAGCCTTCGGTTCGCGTACTTCTTGATGACGACCTGCGTACCGTCGCCGTTCTTTCCGCCCTTGGTTTTTTCGTCAGCCACGCTTGTTCTCGCGATGTTGCAACGCGTCACTATCCTCCGTTGCGGCGCGAAGCGCCAGAGGCCGTGACAGCGCAGCCCGCGGACGGTCCTAGTGGCTCAGAACAGGAGCCAGAACCACGCCGACCAGCACCGCCGTCCAGTGGACCGTGGCGCCGGTGACGACGAACCCGTGCCATATGGCGCGACGGAAACGCACCTTGGGGCTGATGAAGACGAAGACCCCGGCCGTATAGATCAGGCCGCCGAGCACCAGCAGGCCCAGGGCGATCGGATGGACGGTCTCCACCATCGGCTTCAAGGCCGCGACCGCCAGCCAGCCGAAGACGACATAGACGGCGCTCCAGAAACGGTCGGAGATACGGGGCGCGAACAGCTTTACCGCAGCGCCGGCGAAGGCAAGGCTCCAGATCAGGGCCGTGAAACCAATAGACCAGGCGCCCTCGAACCTCTGGGTCGTGAAGGGGGTGTAGCTGCCGGCGATCATCAGAAAGATGGCCGCTTCATCCAGCCGGCGCAGCACGGGACGCGCTGCGCAGGGATTGGTCCAGTTGTAGAGGGTCGAAGCCGTCAGCATGCCGACTAGGCAAAGGGCGTAAACGGCCGTGGCGAGCACGCCGCCGATCCCGGTGTAGACCCCGGCCAGACCCGCCAGAATAACGCCCCCGACCGCCGCCAGCATCAGGCCGACGACATGCACCCAAAGGTCCGCCAGCTTTTCGGCGCGCGTCTGGTAATGCTCGATCATGTCCAACTCGTCCGGGGTGCAGACGTGGGCGGCGAGGCGTTTCAGCGTGCGGAGCATGGCCAATCAATCCAGGATCGTCCGTAATGTTCCTGAAGAATGCACCATCAGGGTGACGAATGACTGAATCCCGGGCCAAGTTTTTTGGACCACAGGTGACGAAGCCGCCACGATGCGGCAAAACGGCAACTTGATATTCAGCAGCGAGTGAAATCCCTATGACCGAGGTCGTCATTGTTTCCGCCGCCCGCACGCCCGTCGGGTCTTTCCTGGGCGCTTTGTCGGCCCTGCCCGCGTCGAAACTGGGCGAGATCGCCATCAAGGCGGCCCTGGAAAGAGCCGGCGTGTCAGGCGACGAGGTGGACGAGGTGATCCTGGGCCATGTGCTGCAAGCCGCCGCCGGCCAGGGTCCGGCGCGCCAGGCCGCCGTCGGCGCCGGAGTGCGCCAGGAAGCCCCGGCCTGGAGCCTGAACCAGATCTGCGGCTCGGGCCTGCGCGCCGTCGCCATCGCCGCCCAGCAGATCGCCCTGGGCGACGCCAAGATCGTCGTCGCCGGCGGACAGGAGAGCATGAGCCAGGCGCCCCACGCCCAGCAGCTGCGGGCCGGCCACAAGATGGGCGACGTCGCCCTGGTCGATACCATGGTCAAGGACGGGCTGTGGGACGCCTTCAACGGCTATCACATGGGCCAGACCGCCGAGAACATCGCCGACAAATGGGCGATCACGCGCGAAGCCCAAGACGAGTTCGCCCTGGCCAGCCAGCACAAGGCCGAGGCGGCGCAGACTGCGGGACGGTTCGACGCCGAAATCGTTCCGGTCGTCATCCCCGGCAAGAAGGGCGACGTCGTCGTCGACAAGGACGAATATATCCGCCACGGCGCGACCATCGAGCTGATGCAGAAGCTGCGGCCCGCCTTCGCCAAGGAGGGCAGCGTCACCGCCGCCAACGCCTCGGGCCTGAACGACGGCGCCGCCGCCCTGGTGCTGATGAGCGCCGAAGAGGCCAAGGCGCGCGGCCTGGAGCCACTGGCCCGGATCGCCTCCTACGCCACGGCCGGGGTCGATCCGGCGATCATGGGCACGGGGCCGATCCCGGCCTCGAAGAAGGCGCTGGAAAAGGCGGGCTGGACCGTCGCCGACCTGGACCTGGTCGAATCCAACGAGGCCTTCGCCGCCCAGAGCCTGTGCGTGGTCAAGGAACTGGGCCTCGACCCGGCCAAGGTCAACGTCAACGGCGGCGCCATCGCCATCGGCCACCCCATCGGCGCCTCGGGCGCCCGCATCCTGACGACGCTGCTGTTCGAGATGAAGCGGTCGGGCGCGAAGAAGGGCCTGGCCACCCTGTGCATCGGCGGCGGGATGGGCGTGGCGATGTGCGTGGAGCGGGGGTGAGCAATCTGCGCCCTCCCGCGCCCACCTCAGCCCTCATCGGCATGAACCCAAACACGCCCCAGCGCGCGCAAATTGGCTTCTCCGCGTCCTGATTTCTAAGACGAATTCAGGAAAATTCGACAGTTGGGCCAGTGTTCGTCGCCGAACGCGCCGGATCCTCAGAAAAAGATGCCGCAGTCAGCCCCAGGGGCCGCGAGGTTCTGTCGGCGTGGCGGGCACGCCGGTGGTCGTGCGGACGGGGGTGACCGGCACAGCTGATGCGGCGGCCGATTCCACAAAGGCGCGGGGCCGCACGCCCATCTTCAGTCCCAAATCGATCAGCGCCTTCACGCGGTTGCCGGTGGCCGGGTGGGTCGAGAACAGGTTGTCGGCGCCGCGCCCGGCCAGGGGGTTGATGATGAACATCTGGCCCGAGGCGGGATTGCGCTCAGCCGTGGGATTGTGGATCCGCTTGGCGTAGGCGTCGATCTTCTGCAGGGCCGAGGCCAGGGCCTGGGGGTCGCCGGCGATTTCGGCGCCGACGCGGTCGGCCTCGTATTCGCGGCCCCGGCTGATGGCCATCTGCACCAGGCCGGCCGCCATGGGCGCCAGGATCATCAAGGCCAGGGTCCCGATGATCCCCCCCGGCCGTTCGCGGTCGTCGCCGCCGCCGAAAAACAGGGCGAAATTGGCCAGGGCGGCGATGGCGCCGGCGATGGTGGCCGTCACCGTCATGATCAGGGTGTCGCGATTCTTCACATGGGCCAGTTCGTGCGCCATCACCCCGCGCACCTCTTCCCGCGTCAGCATGTCCAGCAGGCCGGTGGTGGCGCAGACGGCGGCCCGTTCAGGATTGCGGCCGGTGGCGAAGGCGTTGGGCTGGTCGTTGGGGATGATGGCGACCTGGGGCTGGGGCAGGCCCGCGTCGCGGGCCATCTGGCGCACGTCGGCGACATAGTTGCGCACCACGGCGTTGGGGTGTTGCTCATCGACCGGCTGGGCCCGGTACATCTTCAGCACGATCTTGTCGGCGTTCCAGTAGCTGAACAGGTTCATGCCCCCGGCGAACACCAGGGCGATCACCATGCCGGTCGCGCCGCCGATCAGATAGCCGAGGCCCCCGAACAGGGCGGTCAGGGCGGCCAGAAGGATGAAGGTCTTCAGGTGGTTCATCGTCGTTCCATCCGCGATCATCCGGCTTTTTCTGGCGTCACGGCTTCAATCGACTATTTGAAGCCATGAGGAGCCGCCCTCAAGGGAGCAGACCTGTGACCGAACATCCCACCCCCGATATGACCGACGCGACCGCCGACAAGGAAAACGCGTCTGTTTTCAACGCCGACGTCCCGCACGCCACGCCTGAAAAACCTCTGAGCGAGGTCGCCCGCCGCGCCCTGCTGGAAGCGGCTGATCGTCGCGCGGCGGAGCAGACCCCACAAAGCGCCAGCGAATACGGCGGTCCGACCGGCCCGGAACCCACGCGCTATGGCGACTGGGAGAAAAAGGGCCTGGCGGTCGATTTCTGACCGACGGCGCCCCCGGCCGGGCGCCGCACTTGCCTGAACAGGGACAACTCAAAGGAGTCTGTCCCGTGACGATACAGTCCATGATCGCGGCCGCATCGGCGGCCCTTCTGCTTTCAGCTGCGCCCGCCCTGGCCGGCGGGCCCTCGAGCGGCGGTTGCGGAAGCTGCGGCGGCGGTCATCAGGGCGGGGGTCACGGCGGCGGCGGGCACCCAGGAGGCGGGCACGGCGGTGGGAACTCCAACAGCAACGTCAATGTGAACGTGAATGCCGGCGCCAACGCCTCGGCCTATGCCGGAGCCGCCGCCTATTCGGCCGTCAACGCCCGCGCCTATTCCCATTCGTCCAGCTTCAGCCGTGGCTCCAGTGGGGGCGGCGTGACCTATGTCGGCGGCGGCGGTTACGCGGACGGCGGATACTCGGGCGGCTATATTCCCGGCCCGCCCGCGAACTTCGTCGGCCCGGCCCCGATCAGCGCCCCGGTCGGCTATCCGGTCTATGGTTTCGGACGCGACTATATCGGCTGGCGCCCCTATCAGCCGCAACGCCCGGCCGACTGCGGCTGCCGCCCCGAACCACGCCCCGCCTATCGCGAAGACCGGTACGAAGGCCGCTATCACGAGCGGCATGAACAGACCTATGAGCAGCACGGTTCCTACGAACAGCAGCGGGTCTATGTGGAGGCGCCGCCGGTTCAGGTTCAGGGTCCGCCCGTCGAGGTCGCCCCGGCGCAGATCTATGTCGCGCCGCCCGAGGTCCACGCCCCGCCGCCGGTTCAGGACTATTACGGCGACCTGCCGCCTCCGGACAATGTCGCGCCCCAGGCCCCGCCGCGCCAGTATTACGCCCAGGAGCCGGGCGAGCGCGGCTGATCGCTAGATCAGGGCGATGCTTTCGGCGACGGCCAGGGCTGCGGCCCTGGGATCAGGCGCCGCGGTGATCGGGCGGCCGATCACCAGATGGGTGGCGCCGGCCTGAAGCGCAGCTTCGGGCGTCGCGGCCCGCGCCTGGTCGTCCAGGGCCGCGCCGGTCGGCCGGACGCCGGGCGTCACGATCAGAAAATCAGGACGGCCGGCCGCGACCGCAATCTCGCGCACCCGGCCCGCTTCGTGCGGGCTGGAGACGACGCCGTCGACCCCGGCGTCCAGCGCCTGTCGGACGCGGCGCTCGACCAGGTCGGCCGGCGACAGGCTGTGGTCGTCGGCGGCCAGATCCTCGGCGGTCAGACTGGTCAGGACCGTCACGCCCAGGACTTTCAACCCCGATCCCGCCACGCCTCGCGCCGCCGCCGCCATCACCTGGGGCCGGGCGTGGACCGTCAGCAGGTCGCAGCCCGCATCCGCCAGATTGGCCGCCGCCTTTTCGACCGTCGCGCCGATGTCGTGCAGCTTCCAGTCCAGAAACACCTTGCGCCCCTCGGCCTTCAGGTCGCGCGCCAGGTCCATGCCGCCCGCCGCAAACAGCTGCAGCCCGATCTTGTAGAAGCCCACCGCGTCCTGCACCCGCGCGACCAGGGCCGCCGCCTCTGCGACCGTCGGCACGTCCAGGGCGCAGATGATCCGTTCGTCGGGACCGCGATTGGGGGCGACGGTTTGGGTCTGGGTCATCGACGGACTCGCGCTGAGCGGCTATGCGAGGACGCAAGGGGTGCGTCGGCGCGGCCGGCGTGTTGAATTTCAAGAGCGAGGCGAGGCGATGAACGCGGTCGATCTGGGTGTCAACCTGTTCGTGACCCTGTTCGCCCTGCTGGATCCGATCGGCAATCTGCCCATCTTCGCCGCCGCCACCGCCGGGGCCACCCTGCGTCAGCGGATTTCGGTCTCCGCCCTGATCTGCACCTTCGCCGCCGTCTTCCTCGCCTTCTTCCTGTTCACGGGCCTGGGCCTGCTGCAGTTCTTCGGCATCTCCCTGGCGGCCTTCCGCATTGCGGGGGGCATATTGCTGCTGCTGCTCGGCCTGGACATGGCGCGCGGCGACTTCCTGGCCATGTTCGCCGACAAGGACGCCATCGCCGATTCCAAAGACGTGCGCGGCTACGCCCGCCGGCGGTTCCAGCGGCTGGTGGTGCCCTTCGCCATACCGCTGATGATCGGCCCCGGCGCCATTTCGG
Source organism: Brevundimonas sp. SL130 (assembly GCF_026625805.1). Taxonomy (NCBI): domain Bacteria; kingdom Pseudomonadati; phylum Pseudomonadota; class Alphaproteobacteria; order Caulobacterales; family Caulobacteraceae; genus Brevundimonas; species Brevundimonas sp. SL130. Next base: position 254,480 of record NZ_CP113064.1, on the reverse strand, counting down.
CCGTCATCATCCAGGCCGGCGAGGCGGCCAAGCTGGGCTATGCCGGAACCATGGGATCGCTGGTCGCGATCACGGCGGCCTGCGCCGTCTCCTTCGTCTGTTTCGCCCTGACCGGTTCGCTCAGCCGCATGCTGGGCGAGGTGGGCATGGCCATCATCGTCCGCGTCCTGGGCCTGATCCTGTGCGCCCTGGCGATCCAGTTCATCCTGCTGGGCCTGGGCGAGGCCATCCCCGGCATGATCTCCGGCGCGGTGACGACCCCCTATCCAGCCGCGAACTAGGTTTCAGTCGGCCGCGTCCTCGATGGCGTGGATATCGTCGTCGGACAGGCCGAAATGGTGGCCGATCTCGTGGACCAGGACATGGGCGATCAGCTCGGCCAGGCCCACGTCGCCCCGCTCGCACCATTCGTCCAGGATCGGCCGGCGGTAAAGGAAGACCCGCGACGGCTCGGCCGCCGGTCCCAGGCTGTCGCGTCGGCCGATGTCCACGCCGTGATACAGGCCGGTCAGTTCGAACGGATCCTCGATCTCCAGGTCCGCAAGAGTCTGTTCGTCGGCGAAATCGTCGATGCGAAACACCACCTCTCCGGCTGCGGCGCGAAACTCCGCCGGCAGGGCCTCGAACGCCTCGCGCGCCAGGCGGGCGAAGTCGTCGAGAGAGGGGGCGAAGAGGTCGGCGGTCGCATCGGTCATGCCCCGGATATCGCCGCCCGCGCCCCTGAGCGCAATGGGGCGGGTTGACGCGAAGACGGCCCTGATTTTTTCTCGCGCGGTTGGGGTATGGTAAGGGCGAATCAGGTCGTCGTGACCGTAGGGACAAGTATGGCCGAGGCCGACATCGCCTATGTCGCCACAGCAGGCGCAGCCGGACTGGCTCTGGCGGTCAGCGCCTGGGCCCTTCGCCTGCGCGCGCGCCTGAACGCCACGACGGCCGCCGCGACGCATCAGCGTGACGCCGCCCTGACCGACCTGGGTCGTCATGACAGCATGCTTCGCGCCTTCGACGACGTCAGCCTGGCCCTGACGGCGACCGGCGAGGCGAGCGGACCGCCCATAGGTCCGGGCGAGCTGATTGACCGCCTGTCCGGCCCGGACGCCGGGGCTGCGGGGGACATGGGCGCCATTGTCCTCGGCCGGCTGAAACAGACCCACGCCGGCCAGATCGAGGCCTTGGTCGAGACCGGAAAAGGCTTCGAGGGCCTGATCGACCTGAACGACGTCGAACCCTGGCGGATCGAAGGCCGGGTGGCGGGCGGCGCGGCCTGGCTGCGGCTGTCGCCGGCGTCCCGGGTCATGCTGACCGGCGCCGACGCCACCGAGAGCGGCCTGGCCATGCTGGGCGACGCCTCGCCGATCCCGACCTGGGTCGTGGACGGCGCGGGGAAACTGGCCTGGGCCAACCGGATCTGGCTGCACGAGATCGGGGCCGAGACCGTGGTCCAGGCGCGGGAGATGGGCCTGTCCTTCGACCGGGGCGCCGACGCCCTGGTGGCCGAGGCCGGGCGGCTGGGCCTGAAACAGGAAGGGTTCCGCTGGACCACCGGCGGCGGCCATCGCCGGGCCTGGCGGATCATTGCCGAACCAGCCGGCGGCGGCGCCGTCATCGCCTTCGCCATCGAAGTGACCGAGGCGGAAGAGACGCGCGACACCCTGCGCCGCCACGTCGACGCCCATGACGAGACCCTGAACCATCTGGCCGACGCAGTCGCCATCTTCGGGCCGTCCAAGCGGCTGGCCTTCCACAACACGGCCTTCCAGACCCTGTTCGACCTGGATTCCGCCTGGCTGGACGAGCGGCCGACCCATGCCGAGCTTCTGGACCGGCTGCGCCAGCGCCGCCGCCTGCCCGAAGTCATGGACTATGCCGGCTGGAAAGCGCACGAGCTGGAGTTCTACGGCGCAGCCCAGGCTTCGCCCGACGACAGCTGGTCGCTGCCGGACGGACGGACGCTGCGGGTCGTGCGCCAGCCCCACCCGCTGGGCGGCATATTGCTGATCTTCTCGGACATCACCGACGAACTGAACCTGCGCAGCCGGTTCAACGCCCAGATCCAGGTCCAGACCGCCACCCTGGACAAGCTGAACGACGCCGTCGCCGTGTTCGGCTCCGACGGCCGGCTACGGCTGCACAACGAAGCGTTCGAGGACTTCTGGAACCTGACGGGCGAGCGGATCGCCGCCTCGAACGATTTCGACGCCATAGCCGAGCTGTGCAAGACCACCCTGCCCGACCCGGCCCTGTGGCTGGGTCTGAAGGCGCGGGTCGCCGACCCGGATCCGGAAAGCCGCATCGCCATCTCGGGCGAGGGCCGAACGGTAGACGGCCGCGTCGCCGCCTGGCAGACTCGCCCCCTGCCCGACGGCGCCACCCTGGTCGCCTTCTCGGACGTCACCGCACGGCGCGGCCTGGAACAGGCCCTGGTTCAGCGTGAGCAGGCCCTGGCGGAAAGCCAGGCGCTGAAGCGCGAGTTCGTCGGCAGCGTCTCCTACGAATTGCGCACGCCGCTGACGACCATCGTCGGCTATTCGGAACTGCTGGAGACCATGGGCGACCTGCCCGAGCGCAGCCGTCAGCACGCCGGCGCCATCCGCGTGGCCGCCAGCCAGTTGGCCCGCTCCATCGACGACGTGCTGGACATGGCCCAGATCGACGCCGGCGAGATGGAGCTGTCCTTGGGCGACGTCAGCATTTCCGACCTGCTGGGTCAGGCCGCCGAGCGCATTAGGCCCAAGATCGAGGGTCGCGGCGCTGCGCTGACCGTCCTGTGCGAACCCGGTCTACGGCCGATCCGCGCCGACGCCCATCGCATCGGCCAGGCCCTGAACCATCTGCTGGAGAACGCCGCCCGTTCGGTATCCGAAGGCGGCGAGGTGACGCTGTCGGCGGAAACCGGGAGCTCGGAGGTCCGTCTTTCGGTGTCGGATTCCGGCCGCGGCATCCCCTATCATCTTCAGGCCCACGTCTTTGACCGGTTCGTCCGGCGCGAACGCGGCGGTCCGGGCGTCGGTCTGGCCCTGGTCAAGGCCCTGGTCGAACTGCACGGCGGATGGGCCGAGGTCGAAAGCGAGCCCGGCAAGGGGGCCGCCTTCATCCTGCACCTGCCCCTGGGCGTCTCTCCGGCCGCCGCCGCGCCGGAACTTCCGCTGGACGTCCCGGCGCCCGCCCAAGCCGAACCGGTGGCCTCTTAAGGCCTTTCCGACCGAGACCGGTCCCGGGCCGGACCGAATTCAGCGCCGGGATTCCATTCCGGCCATTGGGTCGAGTCCGCCAGCTCGCGTCCGACGGCGTAGATCAGGGCCACGTCAGCCGCAGCGGCGTCCATGCGCCAGGTCGAATCCCATTCATCCGACGGCTGATGGTAGCGGTTCTGGACATAGTCGCGGCTGTCCGCGCTGGCCCCGGTGAAGCCGGCGGCGGGAAACAGGGCGGGCACACCCTTCAAGGCCAGGGGGAAATGGTCGGAGCGGTAGAAGGCCCCGGCCTGGGGCGCCGGATCGGCGATCAGGGTCCGGCCGGATGCGGTCGCGTGACGCGCCAGAACCGCGTCCAGCTGGTTCTTGCCCTTGCCGATCACCACGACATTGGGGTCGATCTCGGTCCCGGGCAGCAGGCTGTCGACATTGATATTGGCCACGGTGGTCTCGAGCGGCCAGACCGGATTGGCGGCGTAATAGGTCGAACCCAACAGTCCCGCCTCTTCGCCCGACCAGGCGGCGAAGACCACCGAACGCTTCGGCCGGGGGCCGTCGGCGAAGGCGTGGGCCAACTCCAGCAGGGCGGCGACCCCGGTCGCGTTATCGACCGCCGCATTATAGATCTTGTCGCCCGAGGGGTCGGGCGTGCCGACCCCGTAACCGTCCCAGTGGGCGCCGTACATGACGGTCTCGTTCGGGCGTTCGGAGCCGGGAATGCGGGCGATGACGTTCTGGGTCTCCACCCGATCGGCGATCTGGCCGAAATCGACGCTCATCGTCAGGCCGGGCAGGACGACCGGCCTGAACTCGGCGCGGCGCGCGCTGTCCTTCAGCGCCGCGAAGTCGAGCCCGGCGGCGGCGAACAGGTCTTCGGCCTTGGCGCGCTGGATCCAGCCCTGGAAGGGCGCGCGCTCGGCGTTCGGGTCAGCCCGGACGATGTCGAACTTGGGCGCGGCCGACGAATTCTGAAGCACCGACCAGCCGTAGCCGGCGCCGGCCGTTTCATGCACCACCAGCACGCCCGCCGCGCCGCGACGCCCCGCCTCCAGGAACTTGTAGGTCCAGCGGCCGTAGAAGGTCATGGCCTTGTCGTCGAAATTGCCGGCGACCGGATCGCCCGCGGGGGCTTCGAAGTCTGGATCATTGACCAGAACAAGGATGACCTTGCCCCGTACATCCACGTCCTTGAAGTCGTCCCACTGGCGCTCGGGCGCGGTGGCGCCGTAGCCGACGAAGACGACGGGCGCATCCGTTACAGTGATGTGGTTCACCGGGCGGTCGCTCGAGACCAGAACCTCCGGGCCGCGTTCCAGATTGATCGTCGTCCCGCCAACTCTGGCCGCGACGGTCGCCGGGCCATCCTGGCGGGTGCGCGACAGATGAGCGACCTGGACGAAGGCGCCGTCCGGTCCACCCCCTTCGGCTCCGGCGGCGCGGAACTGTTCAACCAGCCAGGCGACGGTCTTTTCCTCGCCGGGGGAGGCGGGCGCCCGCCCCTCGAATTCGTCCGAAGCCAGAACCCGAACCGCCTCGTTCATTCTTGCGGCGTCGATGTTCAGCCTCGCCTGCGCGGTGGCCGGGGAACAGGCGAGCATAAGAGCGAGGGCGGAAACGGCGGGCAGGGCGTGACGCATCGGGAACTCCTAACAGCGAACCCCAACCCTGCCCCCGTCAGTCCCGGCTGTCGAGCCAAGCCATAAGACCCCGCGCCGCAACGACCCCGGATGCGAAACTGGCCTGAAGCAGATAGCCGCCGGTCGGCGCCTCCCAGTCCAGCATCTCGCCGGCGACGAAGACGCCCGGTCGGGCGGTCAGCATCAACCGCTCGTCGACGCCCTCCAGATCCACCCCGCCGGCGGAGGAGATGGCGCGCTCCAGACCCTGGACGCCCGTCAGCGTCAACGGCATGGCCTTGATCCGCTCGGCCAAGGCGCGGGGCGAAACCGGCAGGGGTCCGGCTTCATACAGCAGGGCGACGGCGGCCGACTCGAGCCCGACCACTTTGCGCAGATGGTTCGACAGACTGGCCTTGCCGCGCGGCTTGGACAGTCGGTCGGTCAATTTGCCGACCGCGACATCCGGCTTCAGATCGATCTGGATATCGGCCCGCCCGTCCGCCTCTACCGACGACCGCAGTCCGGCCGACAGAGCGTAGACGGCGCCGCCTTCCAGGCCGTAGCGGGCGATCATGGCCTCGCCGCGCGCTGTCTTGTTCCCATGAGTCACGGCCACGCCCTTCAGCGGCTGACCGGCGAACCGATCACGGAACAGCGGCGACCAGGCGAGGTCGAAGCCGACATTGGCGGGGCGGAAGGGGGCGACGGCGATCCCGGCGGTCTCGAGCCAGGGTTTCCAGGCGCCGTCAGAGCCCAGGCGCGGCCAGCTGGCGCCGCCCAGAGCCAGGACCACGGCGTCCGGCCGTTCCAACCGCTCTCCGTCCGGCGTCTCGAACGCCAGAGCCCCATCTCGCCAGCCGATCCAGCGCGACCGGGTGCGGATTTCGACGTCCAGACCATCCAGCCGCGCCAGCCAGGCCCGCAGCAGGGGCGAGGTCTTCATCGCGTCGGGAAACACCCGCCCGCTGGAGCCGACGAAGGTGGTCTGGCCCAAGCCCTCGACCCAGGCGGTCAGGTCGGCGGGCGTGAAGGCGTCGATCCAGCGCGAGAGGGGCTCCTGGGCCGAGCCATAGCGGGTCAGAAACCGGTCGAGCGGCTCCGAATGAGTCAGGTTCAGCCCCCCGCGTCCGGCCATCAGGAACTTGCGGGCCACGGACGGCATCCGGTCGTGCACCACGACGGTCAGCCCGGCCTGGGCCAGGCGCTCAGCCGCCATCAATCCGGCGGGGCCGGCGCCGATGACATGGACTTGACGTTTGGATTGGATCATCCCCCGCTTTGCCCGGTTGCGGCGACGCTGGCTATAGGGACGCGGTTCGCTATGGTCCGAACCATGAGCGTCGCATTCACCCGAGAAGAAGATCTGGAAGCCACCGCCGCCGACCTGGCGGACCGCCCGATCTCGCCCCACCCCAATCTGGTCACGCCCGAAGGACTGGCCCTGATCGAGGCGGAACTGGCCGCCGCCCGCGCCGCCTACACCGCCGCCCAGGTCAAGGGGTCGATCGAGAGCGACCGCACCGCCATGGCGCGGGCGACCCGGGACCTGCGCTATTGGTCCGCCCGCCGCGCCTCAGCCCAGTTGATGGAACCCGGGGACGACGATGGTCGGGTGCGTTTCGGCGGCTGGGTCTCCATCGAGCGCGAGGACGGGCGGGTCCAGACCTGGCGGATCGTGGGGGAGGACGAGGCCGACCCGGCCAAGGGCTCGGTCAGTCATGTTTCACCTCTGGCGCGGGCGGTTTTGGGCCGACGGGTCGGCGACGAGACCACGGTCACGGGCCAGTCGATTGAGATCGTATCCTTAGGCTGACGGGCGCGCGCGGCCGAGGCGGCGGCGCGTGCTATTCCAGCTTCGACGGATCAACCACCACGTGGCGGATGCGTTCACGGTTATAGGTATAGGTCAGGTGAACCAAGCCGTCGCGGGTCTGAATGATCGCCGGATAGGCGTAGCCGTCCTTGATCGGCGCATCCTCGAGCGTCAGCACCTTGCGCCAGGTCACACCGTCGTCCGATAGGGCCAGGTTTAGCGGCCAGCGCGGGCCATGGCCTGGATCGCCGGGCAGATGGGCGCTGTGATTATAGACGATCAACTGACGGCCATCGCGCAATGTCACGGCGTCGGCGCCGGCGTTGGGATTGGGCAGGTCGATCGCCGCCAGCGGCGACCAGGTCCGACCGCCGTCGTTCGACCAGGTCATCGACAGCACGCCCTGGCGGGTCCGCGCGACCGCCTCCAGCCGACCGTCAGGATGGAACAACAGACTGGGTTGGATCGCCGCCAGCCCCACCGGCGAGGCCACAGGCGGGGTGGAGGTCCAGGTCTGACCGCGATCCTCGCTTCTTTCGAAATGTATCGACCATTCTTCGGCCGGGGTCTCGGTGCTGGACGGCGACAGCCAGGTCCCGTCGGCCAGAACCACAGGCTTGTTCTTGATCGGCCCCAAGATTCCGTCCGGCAAGCGGCGCGGCGGGCTCCAACTGCGACCGTCGTCCGTCGATGTACGCTCCATACCCCACCAGGTGCTGGGGCTGGGACCGGTCTTGTAGAACAGGTGAAGCGCTCCCTCTGGGTCCTGGAACAGGACGGGGTTCCAGGTCGGCAAGCGCGATCCGTCGGCTTGAACACCGTCCGCAACCGAGACCGGTGTTTCCCATCCCGCCGGTCCACGCCGCGCGAACCAGATCTCGACGTCCGGCGAGCGCTCATAGGCGCCCCCGAACCAGGCCGCCGCGATAACGCCTGTGCGCGTTTCGACGACGGTCGAGGCATGGGCCTGAGGATAGGGGGCTGTGGCGTAGATGAACTCGCTGACGACCACCGGCCCCGCAGGTTCAGCCGAGGTCGGTGCGGCGACAGCGGCGATCAGCACTGCCGCCAGGATTGGCGACAAATGGCGGAAAACGGATCGAATCATCTTGGGCTCCTGGACCAGATCGACGCGGCGATCGCCACTGACGTCAGCGAGGCTCGTCACCGCTTTCGCCACACATTTCCCGCATCATGTCCAGGATCAGCTTCTGATTTCGCAGCGGCAGAAGCGGGGCGAGGCGGGCGATCTCGACGCTTTGTTTCGTCGGCCTGTGCTGGTGATCGAAGCCGGCGGTCTCTTCTTCGCCCAGGCCCGGCTGCGCCTCCTTGAAGCCCTGAAAGAAGAACGGGATCTCGACCTTCATGAACTCGGCCATCTCGAACAGTTTCGAGGCCGAGACACGGTTCGCGCCCTTCTCGTATTTCTGAACCTGTTGGAAGCTGACGCCGACGGCGCGGGCCAGGGCGCTCTGGGTCAGGCCCAGGTCGAGACGTTTTTCCTGAACACGGCGGCCGACGTGGCGATCAACAGCGTGCGGCTGTTCGGTCTTGTCTCGCGCCATGCCCTTGCCCGCCCCCAAATCACCGTTCGATTCGCGAAATCCTAGATCGTGCGATCAACGGCCACAAGCCGACGAGACCGGCCGCCAGCAAGCCGGCCAGAAACAGCCAGTCGCCCAGCCGGCCGTAGGGCGTCACGCCAATCGGGCGCGGCAGGCGGGCGTCAATCACCCCCATGACGCCGGGGTCCAGTCTTTGCCCGTCCACGATCCGGCCCCAGGGGTCGATCATGGCCGAAATCCCTGTCGGCGTGGCGCGGGCGATGGGCAGACCGGTTTCGATGGCGCGGTAGCTGGCCAGGTTCAGATGCTGACGCGGGCCGGAGGTGGCGCCGAACCAGGCGTCGTTGGAGGCGTTGACGATCCAGTCCGGGCGGCCCGCAGATCCGCGCGTGAAGCCGGGATAGAGGCTTTCGTAGCAGATCAGGATCTGAGCCGGCGGCGCGCCTGGAATCTGGATCGGGGCAGGGGTTGGGCCTGCCGTGAAGTCGCTGGGCATATGCACCAGACTGCGCAGACCGATGGAGGTCATGATCGGACCGAGCGGCAGGTATTCGCCGAACGGCACCAGACGGTGCTTGTCATAGACGGCGGCGATCCGCAGACCGGGCCCGCCTTCGTCGGCTAAGGCGAACAGGCTGTTGTAATAGCGCGCGCCCTCGGGGGCCGTCAGATCGGCCTCGCCGCGCGACAGACCCATCAACAGCGTCTGGCCGGGACGAAGAGCCTCCGCGATGGCCGTGGCGTCCGTCGAGGCGAAGACCTCATTGGCCGAGGCCGGCAGGGCGCCTTCGGGCCAGACCACCACATCGGGAGTCCTCGCCCCCGGCTGTCCCGTCAGGGCGACATAACGGTCGACGATGGAGCGATAGGCCTCGGGCGACCATTTGGTCTCCTGTTTCACATCGGCCTGAACCAGGCGGACCACCGTGTCGGTGAACTGGAGCTCGGACTGAGCCAGCCGCACGGCGCCGAAGACGCCCACGGCGACGAGCGCCAGGATCCCCAGGCCCGCCGAGATCAGACGGCCGCGCTGTGCGCCGGGTCCGATCAGGGGCGCCAGGGCGGCGGTGGCGGCGACCGTGACCAGGCTCAGCCCATAGACGCCAACCACCGAGGCGAATTGCGACATGCCGCCGCCCGCCCGCCAGGTCGCGCCGGCCGGGTTCCAGGGAAAGCCCGTCAGCACATGGCCGCGCAGCCATTCGGCGGCGCAGAACAGGGCGGCGAACAACAGAACCCGGACCACGCCGATGGGGGCGAACCGGCGATAGAGGGCGCAGGCCGCGCCCCAGAACAGGGCGATCCCGGCCGGCAGCAGGCTGGCCGCGAAGGGCGCCATCCAGGCCTGTTCGGGATTGACGAAAAAGGCCTCCGCCACCCACCAGCAGCCGATGAAGAAATAGGCGAAGCCCGCCAGCCAGCCCATCCAGAAGGCGCCGCGCGTCGTGTCCGACCGTTCCGACAGGATCATCAGCAACGGATAGCCCAGCAGGCCCGCCAGCACCCCGAACGGCGGATGGGCCAGGGCGGTCCCAGCCCCCGCCAGCAAGGCCAGGCCGATGCGGATCAATCGCCAGGTCAGGGCGCGTCGCTTGTCTGGAAGCGCACGAATGCGGGCGGCGAAACGGTCGAGCGCGGCGTCGGGAAACATGGCTAGGCGTCCTGCCCATCTACAGAGAAATCGGCGGCATAGGGGTCGGCGACGCCGATCTGGGCCAGGATCTCTCGCTCCTCAGCCTCCATCTCTTCGGCCTCGGCCTCGTCTTCGTGGTCGCGTCCCAGGAGGTGCAGCACGCCATGGACGACCAGATGGCTCAGATGATCGGCCAGGCTCTTGCCCTGCGCCTGGGCCTCCGTCGCACAGACGCCGTAGGCAAGGACAATGTCGCCCAGGTGCGGTGCGGCGTTTTCAGGGGCGGGGAAGGACAGGACATTGGTCGGCTTGTCCTTGTCGCGGAACCGGCCGTTCAGTTCGCGCACCGCTGCGTCATCGGTCAGCAGGACGACGACATCGCCCTCGACGGCGCCCAGCGCAGCCTTCGCGGCCGTCTCCACCACTGCTTCGGCGTCCGGCAGGGCGCCGGTCCAGGCCTCGGCCTCGACTTCGATCTCGATCATGCGGGGTCTTCGAGGTCCGGGGCCGGGCGGCCTTTTGCGGCGTCGGCGTCATAGGCGCGGACGATCCGCTCGACCATGGCGTGACGCACCACGTCCGAGGCTTCGAACTTGAGGACGCCGACGCCCTTGACCCCGTCGAGAATGCGCAGGGCGTGGGCCAGGCCGGAATCGCGCGGGTTCAGCAGGTCGATCTGCGACGGGTCGCCGGTCACCACCATCCGCGCCCCCTCGCCCAAGCGGGTCAGAACCATCTTCATCTGTAGCCGCGAGGTGTTCTGGGCCTCGTCGACGATGACGAAGGCGTGGCTGAGGGTGCGGCCGCGCATGAAGGCGATGGGGGCGGCTTCGATCTCGCCCTTGTCGCGGCGGCGCTGCACGTCCTCGGCCCCCAGAATATCGTTCAGCGCCTCCCAGATCGGGGCCAGATAGGGGTCGACCTTTTCGTTCAGGTCGCCGGGCAGAAAGCCCAACTTCTCGCCCGCCTCGACCGCCGGCCGGGTGATGACCAGCCGGTCCACCTGTCCCCGCCGCAGCAGGGAGGCGCCATAGGCGGCGGCTAAAAAGGTCTTGCCGGTGCCGGCCGGACCGACGCCGAATGACAGCTCGCAGCGGCCCAGCATGTCCAGATAGGCGGCCTGGGCCTTGGTCTTGGGCACGATGGAACCGCGCTTGCCGCCCGGAAGCGACACGCCCGCCGCCGCCATGCCCGGCGTGCCCTTGCCGCCGCGCGTCTGGCCCAGGGCCGCGCGGACATCGGCGTCGGTGACGTCCGCGCCCATGGCGGCGCGCTTGGCCAGATCCTCGATCACCTGGCGAGCGTCCGAACGGTCGCGCGTGCCGCCGTTGACGGAGACCCCGCCGCCCGGCGCCTCGACCAGCACCTTGAACGCGTCCTCGATCAGGGCGACGTGACGGCTGTTGGGTCCGATCACCGCACGCAGTTCAGCGTCATTCAGGGGAACGAACTCGGAGTCTCTCGCCACTAGGCCGCCTTTTCTTTCTTCGCCGCCTCTGCGGAGACGAGCCGACCGGTCAGACTGTTCTGCTGGCCGGCGATGATTTCGACCGGAACGATCTGGCCGATCAGATGATCCGCGTCGTCGACATGGACCGACTGAAGATATGGGGATCGACCGATCGCTTGGCGACGGTGGCCGTGTCGGCCCGGCTTGTCGAACAGCACATTCAGGGTGCGCCCCGCCTGGGCGGCGTTGAAAGCGGTCTGCTGTTCGGTCAGCAGTTCGATCAGACGGTGCAGCCGCTCCTTGGCGGCCTCGGGCTCGACCTGCTTGCCCATGCCGGCGGCGGGAGTGCCGGGGCGGGGCGAATACATGAAGGCGAAGGCGCCCGCGTAGTTGACGCGGCGAACCAGATCCAAGGTGTCCTCGAACTCCTTGTCCGTCTCGCCAGGGAAGCCGACGATGAAGTCGCCGGCCATGGCCATGTCGGGCCGGGCCTCGCGAATGCGGGCGATCAGGTCGAAATACTTCTCACGCCCGTGCTTGCGGTTCATCAGCCGCAGGATCCGGTCCGACCCCGCCTGAACCGGCAGGTGCAGATAGGGCATCAGGGCGTCCAGGTCGCCGTGGGCCGCAATCAGGTCATCCGACATGTCGTTGGGATGGCTGGTGGTGTAGCGGATCCGGTCCAGTCCGGGGATTTCGGCCAGGGCGTAGGCCAGTTCGACCAGGCTGGACTTGCGGCCGTCCGGGCGTTCGCCGTCATAGGCGTTGACGTTCTGGCCCAGCAGGGTGACTTCGCGCACGCCGCGCCCGGCCAGGGCCCGCGCCTCTTCCAGCACCGAGGCCAAAGGACGCGACCATTCCGCCCCGCGCGTATAGGGCACGACGCAGAAGGTGCAGAACTTGTCGCAGCCTTCCTGGACCGTCAGGAAGGCGGTCGGCCCTTCGGTAAAGCGGGCGGCCGGCAGGGCGTCGAACTTGTCGTCGGGGGCGAAGTCGGCGCCGATCCGTTCGCCGCGCGCCCGCGCCGTCCGGGTCAGAAGCTCGGGCAGTTGATGATAGGCTTGCGGGCCGACGACGATATCCACCGCCGGCTGGCGTTTCATGATCTCCTCGCCCTCGGCCTGGGCGACGCAGCCGGCGACCGCGATGGTCAGATCGCCGCCCGCCTCGCGCTTGATGTCGCGCAGCTCGCGCATCTTGCCCAGTTCGGAATAGATCTTCTCCGCCGCCTTCTCGCGAATGTGGCAGGTGTTCAGGATGACGAAGTCCGCCGCCTTGACGTCGTCCGTCACAGCATAGCCCAGCGGGCGCAGGACATCGGCCATGCGCTCTGAATCATAGACGTTCATCTGACAGCCGTAGGTCTTGATGAACAGGCGCTTGGACGGCGTGTTCAGCGTCGCCTCGGCTTGCGGAACCAGGGTTTCGGTCATGCCGGGCTTATGATCGCCCGCATCCACGACGACAAGACCGAGGTTCAGCCCGCATCCACATCGGCGGGGGCGACCCGGGCGGCGTGGCGCTTGAAGATCAGGCCTTCGCGCTTGGACGGTTCCGCGCCTTCGATCGGCACGCCGTACAGTTCAAGCTTGTGGCCGATGAGTTCAAAGCCCAGCCGTTCGGCGATTTCGGTCTTCAGCTTCTCGATCTCGGCGTCGAAGAATTCGATCACCTCGCCGGTCTTGGTGTCGATCAGATGGTCGTGATGATCGTCGCCCGCCTCTTCATAGCGGCTGCGCCCATCGCCGAAGTCGTGCTTCTCGACCACGCCCGCCTCTTCAAACAGGCGCACGGTGCGATAGACGGTGGCGATCGAAATGTGCGGATCGATCGACGACGCGCGGCGATACAGCTCCTCCACATCGGGGTGATCCTCGGCGTTGGACAGCACGCGGGCGATCACCCGACGCTGTTCGGTCATACGCATGCCGCGGTCGGCGCTGAGTTTTTCGATCCGGTCCATAAACCTAGAATAGGGGTTTGGATCGCTTCAGGGAAGCGCCGCCTCGCCTGGATTTTTCGCCATGTCCAAACCCAACACCAGGGCGTCGGTTCGAGCGCCGTCCGGAGCGGCGTAATAGGCCTTGCGACGACCGATCTGGCGAAAGCCGGCGCGGTCATAAAGGGCGCGCGCGGCCGTATTGTCTTCCGCCACTTCCAGAAACAGGCGCGCAGCGCCGGCCCGGGCGGCGGCCAGAGCCCCCTGCCCTGTCAGACGCCCGCCCAAACCCGCTCGCCGCGCCTCGGGTCGAACCGCCAGGGTCAGAATCTCGGCCTCGTCCAGCACGACGCGTATGAGGATAAAGCCGTCCGGCTCGACCACGGCGAAGACCCCCGCCTGATTCAGCAGATCCGCAAATTCCGCCTCGCTCCACGGCGCGGCGAAAGCCTGGGCGTGAAGTCGCGCCAGGATGGCCGGATCGACCGAGGTCATGGGGCAGGTTGACGCGGCTGGCCCGGCAGGCGGCTGGGCGGGGTGGCGTCCGGCGCGCGAAGATACAGGGGCCGGGGCGGATGGGTCTCCGGATCGGCCGCGCGGACCAGGCGGGCCAGAGCCTCGGGCGCCGGGGCCACGCGGGGGTCGATCGAGGCGAAGCTCAGATCAGGAATGGCCTCGACCAAAACGGCGACGCCGTTGCCGACCAGCCGGACGCCTTCGCCCTGAGCGGTGATACGCCGCGCCGCCTCGTCCAGCGGCAAGGCTTCGTCAGGACCAATGGCTAGGCCCTGGCTGAACAATTTGGCATAGACCTGCCCCCGGCGCGCGTCGATCAGGGCGGCGACCGGCGCATCGGCCCCCTCAAGCGACGCCGCCAGCCCGTCCAGCGTCGAGATCCCGACCACCGGTCGATCCACGGCCGCCCCCAGCCCCTGGGCGAAGGCCAGCCCCACCCGTAAACCGGTGAAGGAACCGGGCCCGACGGTGACGCCGATACGGTCCAGATCGCCATAAGCCCCGCCGGCTTCGGCCATGACGTCCCGCACCAGCCCTCCCAGCCGCTCCTGATGGCCCTTGGTCATGGGCTCGAACCGGACGGCCAGGGGTCGCTCGTCCTCAAACACCGCAGCCGTGCAGGCGCCGAGCGCCGTATCGATCACCAGAAGTCTCATGCCTGCCTTCTAGGCGGCTCGCGCAAGAACCTCCACCAGTCGTGTCAGGGCGCGTCGGACCGCCTGATCCTCGATCCGGGAAAAACCCTTGGCCATCGCCCGGCCTTCCGGCGTTTGCGAGATGGTCCGCATCAGGGACAGCTCCGCATTATGGGCGTCCTCGGGGCGTTCCGGGAAGAAGGCTTCGACCGGAAGGCCGAGCGCCAAGGCCAGATGATGCAGGCGCGCCGCCGAAATCCGGTTCTGGCCCCCTTCGTACTTCTGCACCTGCTGGCAGCTGACGCCGACCAGTTCGGCCAGGGCGGTCTGGGACAGGCCGAGGGCCGTGCGCCGCGAGGCGATCCGGGCGCCGACTTCGACGTCCAGGGGTTCGACCGCGCGGGCGGTTTTGCGGGAAAGGGCGGGCGTCCTGTTCATGAAGCGAAGATTACACAACCCATGCGGGCATGCAACCTTTTCGTTTCATGGTTCGTGTCGGGCGATCACGGCTGACAGCCGCGTCACATGCCGCCGGCGTATGATTTCAGAACCCTCGAGAGATCCGACGCCCCGAACATGGATCGAGTCCGCGTCGGACCGTTCAAACAGGCGGGGCCGCAGGGCGCCGTCAGCCATCTCCACGACGCAGCCCTGACCGGGGCGCGGCGCCAGTCCGGGCTGATATTCAAGAAGGACGCCCTTTCCTGCCCAGGGCGACAAGGCGTCGTCGCGGACCTCCAGTCGTTTCGACCCGACGCCGGCCCCGTCGAAGTCGCGACCTCGGCTCTCCAAACCCGTTGCCGACGAAGCAGCCCGCCCCGCATCGGCCTCGCCCAGGATCAAGGCCCGGATCAAGGCCAAGGCCTCCGGCGTCGCATCCAGGGCGCCGGTCAGACGCCGCTGAACATCGGGACGGAACAGACCCGGTCGGCGGCCGGATTCATACAGGCCCCACCCCTGACTGGTCATGTCCAGGCGCGATCCGGCCTCGGCCTGAGACAGGCCGCGCTCGCGACGCAGGGCGGCCAGGGCCTCGCCCAGGCGAAGAGCTTCAGGATCAGGAACGAAACGCGGCATGTCGCACCCAAGATGGCGCCCCGACGCACGTGTGGCGAGAACGAAAAACGCCTCAGGCGATCAGAGGGTTTGCTCGACCCGCGTCACTTCCGGCACATAGTGGCGCATCATCTGTTCGACGCCCGCTTTCAGAGTGGCCGAAGACGACGGACAGCCGGAACAGGCGCCGCGCATCCGCAGGCTCAGCACCCCGGTCGCCTCGTCGAAGGAATCGAACAGGATGTCCCCGCCGTCCTGGGCCACGGCCGGGCGAATGCGGCTGTCCAGCAGGGCCTTGATCTCGGCGACGATCTCGCTGTCGTCTTCCGCATGGCCCTCGACTTCGGCGCCTTCGCGGGTCAGGGGGCGGCCGGAAACGAAATGATCCATGATCACGCCCAGGATCGGCGCCTTCATCTCTGACCAGTCCGGTCCGCGCTCGGTGCGCGTCACCGACACATAGTCGGCGCCGAAGAAGACGCCGTCGACGCCTTCGAGTTCGAACAGGGCTTCGGCCAGAGGCGAGGCGGCGGCTTCGTCTATGGTGCGATAATCCAGCACCGAGAGCGGCGAGACATCGCGGCCCGGCAGGAATTTCAGCACGTTCGGGTTGGGCGTGGGTTCGGTCTGGATGAACATGAGCGGCAGATGCGCACGCAGCTGTCAGGTTGCAAGCCTTAACGGCGTCTCAGCCCGCCCAGAACGCCACGCAAAAGTTCGCGGGTGATAGTGGATCCGGCCGTTCGCAACACCGACTTGGTCAGGGCCTCCATCGGCGTCTGCCGGCTGGAGGCGCGAGCCCGGGAGGCCGGCGCAGGCCGAGCCCTTGCCCTGGCGCGGTCCTTTTCCGCCGCTTCATCCACCCTGGCCTGGGCTTCAGCCTGATCGGCAGCGGCGTGACGCGCCGCGAGGATTTCCTCGGCCGACTCGCGGTTCAGCGCCTGTTCGTAGCGGCCCCGCGCCGGACTGGCGGCGATGACGGAGGCGCGCTCGGCCTCGGTCGCCGGTCCCAGGCGCGAGGCGGGCGGCCGTATCCAGGTGCGGGCGACGACGGTGGGCGCGCCCTTCTCGTCCAGCACCGAAACCAGGGCCTCGCCCACGCCCAGGGCCTGAATGGCCTCGGCGGTGTCGAAGTCGGGATTGGCGCGGAAACTCTGGGCCGCAGCCTTCAGCCCCTTCTGCTCGGACGGCGTATAGGCGCGCAGCGCGTGCTGGATGCGATTGCCCAGCTGGGCCAGGACGCTGTCGGGAATATCGGCCGGGTTCTGGGTGACGAAATAGACGCCCACCCCCTTGGACCGGATCAGCCGCACCACCTGTTCGACCTTTTCCAGCAGGGCGCGCGGCGCGTCGTTGAACAGCAGATGGGCCTCGTCGAAGAAGAAGACCAGGCGCGGCTTTTCCGGGTCGCCGACCTCCGGCAGCTGTTCGAACAGTTCCGACAGCAGCCAGAGCAGGAAGGCCGCATACAGGCGCGGACTGTTCATCAGCCGGGTGGAATCCAGCACATTGACCTGACCCCGCCCGTCCAGGCCGGTGCGGATCATGTCCTCCAGCTTGAGCGCCGGCTCGCCGAAGAAGGCCGATCCCCCCTGCTGTTCGAGTTGAAGCAGGGCGCGCTGGATGGCGGCGATCGAGGCGGGGGCGACATTGCCCACCTCGCGTCCGATCCGTTCCGCGTTCTCTCCGACATAGGCCAGCAGACTGCGCAGGTCGGCGAGGTCCAGCAGCAGCAGGCCCTCCTGGTCGGCAATATGGAAGACTACCGTCATCACGCCTTCCTGGACCTCATTCAGGTCCAGCATCCGCGACATCAGTACAGGACCGATCTCGGACACAGTGGTGCGGATCGGGTGTCCCTTCTGGCCGTACAGGTCCCAGAACACCGTCGGCGCGGCGCGGGGCGTCAGGGTCAGGCCCATCTCGGCGGCGCGGGCGAGCAGTTTCTCGTTCGGGGCGCCGAGCTGTGAAATCCCCGACAGGTCGCCCTTCACATCGGCGCAGAAGACCGGCGTCCCGGCGTCAGAGAACCCCTGGGCCATGATCTGCAGGGTCACGGTCTTGCCGGTTCCAGTCGCGCCCGCGATCACGCCGTGCCGGTTCGCCCGGTGAAACAGCAGGGTTTCCGGCTGAGCGGCGTCAGACTGACCGAGAAAAAGACCCGAGGGGGCGTCAGACATCGATAGGTCTCCAGAGGGATGACAAAGGTCTAGCGCAGACGCGCAATGGCCGGAACCGCCCTAGTCGGCGCGTGTTGACGCCGCTCGATGCGCCGCCGACAAGGATCGCCATGAAGAGTCCCATCACAATGCAGGCGTCGGCCGTGTCACGAAACGCCGCCGCCCTGATCGCGACCGTTGCGGCGGGCGCCGCCATATACTGGCTTCGGGACATACTGACGCCGCTGGCCATGGCCCTGTTCCTGCTGATCATGATCGACGGGGTGAAGCGGTCGGTGGCCGCCCGGACCCCGCTGAACGACCGCTGGGCCGGGGTCGCCGCCCTGATCCTGGTCGTTCTGGCCTTCTTCGCCTCCATCGCCATCATCGTGAACGGGGCGGCGGGCTTCTTCGGCGAGGCCTCGGGCGTGTTCCAGAACATCGGGCCGCGCATCGATCAGATCATCCGCGACGTCTACGGCATGGCTCGCCTGAACAATCCGCCGACGGCCCAGGAGCTGATCAACGGCGTCGACATCCGCGGCTATGTCGCCTCGGTCGCCATGCAGGCCCAGGGGATCGCCTCCGGCGCCTTCTTCGTCATGGTCTATCTGGGCTTTCTGCTGGCGTCGCAGATCGGATTCCGGCGCAAGATCGTCGCCATGTTCCCGCAAAAGGCCCAACGCGATGAGGCGGTCGCAGTGTTCGAACGGGTGCGCGGCGGGGTTGAGGGCTATATCTGGGTCCAGACCGTCACCGGGGCCATGATCTGTCTGGCGGCCTGGATCCTGATGCGGGCCGTGGGCCTTCAGAACGCCGAGTTCTGGACCTTCGTCATCTTCATTGTCGGCTTCATCCCCGTGTTGGGCGGAGCGGTGGCGGGACTGGCGCCCCCCCTGTTCGCCCTGGTGCAGTTCCCCAGCTATTGGCCCGCCCTGATCCTGCTGGTCGGACTTCAGACCATTCTCTTCATCGTCGGCAATCTGGTTCAGCCGCGCATGCAAGGGGACAACCAGAACATCGATCCGGTCGTGGTCCTGCTGGCCCTGGCCTTCTGGGGCAAGCTGTGGGGCGTGGTGGGCATGTTCCTATCGACCCCCTTGGCCGTCATGGCTATGGCGATCCTGGCCGAATTCCAGGGTTCGCGGTGGATGGCGATCCTCCTGTCCGGCGACGGCGCGCCCTATGCCGACGAAGGCAGACGGAAGGACAAGAGCCGAAACGACGCCTCAACGAAGAAGACCGCCGAAACAGAGGCCTGACCCCTGCGGCGCCACGCCGCGCTAAAAGCCGCACTGGCGGCCCTTGAACCGGCCGAAAGGCTTCCCATTTTCCTTATCGACGCTGCGGGACATTCCCCTCCGAACCGCAGCGAAGCGACCGACGCACCCCCCCCCTCGCGTCGGTTCGCGCAGGCCGCCGAGTTCCCCCGCTCGGCGGCCTTCTCGTTTTTGCGGCGCAAAAGTCTTCCAACCTGAATAGGGTTTAGAGCGTGATTCCTTCACACGGAACCGTATCCTGAGTTGACGAGGTAGTTCGCACATTCGGCGGGGCTGAAGAGGTTGATGATCTCTCCGGCCTTTCGCCACGTGGCTTCAATGGTTCTGGGCTGGGCGTTGCGCATGAGGTGTTTGAGCTTGGCGAAGACCTGTTCGATGGGGTTCAGGTCGGGGGAGTAAGGGGGCAGGAAGATCATGTGTGCGCCTTTGGCCCTGACAGCGGCGCGGGCGGCCTTGCCCTTGTGACTGCCGAGGTTGTCGAGGACGACGACGTCGCCAGGCGACAGGGTCGGCGCCAGTATTTTCTCGATGTAGACGAGGAAGATCGCGCCGTTGATCGGACCATCGATAACCCAGGGCGCGTCGATCCGGTCATGGCGCAGGGCGGCGATGAAGGTCAGGGTTTTCCAGTGACCGAAGGGCGAGTGGCCCTTCAAGCGTCGCCCCCTCGGCCCCCAGCCGCGCAAGGGCGCCATGTTGGTCTTGACCCAGGTCTCGTCCAGGAACACCAGTCGCGACGGGTCGATCCGCCCCTGATGCGCCTTCCAGCGTGCGCGGCGGCGCGCGACGTCAGGCCGGGCCTGCTCCTCAGGCAGCAGTGTTTTTTTTGAAGCTCAGTCCTTCAGCGTGCACGAACACCCACACCGCTCGAGGGCCGGTCTTGATCCCGCGCGCGGCAAGTTCGGCCGTCAGTCCTCTGAGCGTGAACGGCCCTGAGGCGATGCGGGTGCGCAGCCATTCGGCGCAGTCTCCTGACAGCGTGCGAGGCTTGTGGCCGCCGACCTGGCCCGGCGCCACCGAACCTGTCTCTCCAACTCGCTTCGTCCACTTGGACACGCAAGACGGACTGATCCGAAGCGCCGCCGCGATCTCCCGGTGTGTCTCGCCCTCCGCCTTACGCGCCAACGCTCGCTCACGAAGATCCATCGAATAAGGAGCCGTCATCCGGGCTGGCCTCCCATCCAGCACGAACGTTGAATCAGATCACCGCAAACTTGGGAATCCCGATTCCGTCAAAGCGAGCCATGCTCTAGAAGACTCTTCGGTCTTCAGGGGCTTCACGAGCGACCAGACCTGGCCTAGTCAGCGATGTGACGCGCAGTCGCGCGCCCGCCCCAGCGGCCAAGGCCGCGTCGCCCGAGACCTTTGTCCATGACCGCCCTCGATCTGCGCCCCGCCCCGGTTCAGCCGATCTCTCCGGCCGCCCTGGAAGCTTCCTTCGCGCGGATTATGGGGACACCTCCGGGCAAGACCGAACAATCCTTCCTGGCCCAGGCCCACGAAGACTACGCCGCCGACGAAACGCCCGAGCTGGATGGCGAGGATCTGGCCGCCCTGTTGGCGGCCTCCTGGCGTGCGGCGAAGGATTATCCCGCTGGATCGGCGCCCCTGATCACCGTGGGGCCGCTGGCCGGCGCCGACGGTCAGGCCCTGGACTATGATCTGGTCCGCATCATCCAGACGGACGCCCCCTTCCTGGTCGACAGCGTCATGGGCGCCCTGGCCGAGGCCGGGGTGTCGGTGCGCGCCCTGTTTCACCCCGTGGTGGAGCTGGAGGGACGTCGACTGTCCGTGATCATGCTGGTCATCGACGGCGCGCCGCAGGAAAGACGCGACGCCCTGGGCGAAGGCCTGGCGGAATGCCTGTCCGACGTCCACGCCGCCGTCGCCGACCACGAGGCCAT
The DNA here is from genome assembly GCF_026625805.1 of Brevundimonas sp. SL130. Taxonomy (NCBI): domain Bacteria; kingdom Pseudomonadati; phylum Pseudomonadota; class Alphaproteobacteria; order Caulobacterales; family Caulobacteraceae; genus Brevundimonas; species Brevundimonas sp. SL130. Next base: position 233,717 of record NZ_CP113064.1, on the reverse strand, counting down.
GACCGGCCTGATGCGCCAGGCCCTGCTGCGACTGCAAGAGACGCCGCCGAAGGTCGATCCTGCGGTCCTGACCGAGAACATCGCCTTCCTGAAATGGCTGAAGAGCGACCATTTCGTCTTCCTGGGCGTCCGCGACTACGACTATCCCCTGAACGCCAAGGGCGATTATGAGGCCGAGGCCCCCCTGGGCCAGTCGAGCGCCGGTCTGGGCATTCTGGCCGATCCCGAGCGCACCGTGCTGCGCCGCGCCTCCGAACCGGCCGTGCTGACGCGCCAGATGCGCCGTCAGCTGGACCTGAGCGAACCGGTCACCGTGGCCAAGGCCAACGCAAGGTCACGTGTCCACCGCCGCGCCTACATGGACTATGTCGGGGTCAAGCGTTACGGCCCGGACGGCAAGGCGACGGGCGAGACCCGGTTCGTGGGCCTGTTCACCTCGGACGCCTATGACCAGCTGGCGACCGAGACCCCGCTGATCCGTCGCAAGGTGGCCAATGTCCTGGCGCGCGCGGACAAGGCGCCGGGCAGCCACAACGAGAAGCGGCTGCGCAACATCCTCGAGAACTATCCGCGCGACGAGCTGTTCCAGATCGGCGAGGACGAGTTGCTGTCCATCGCCCTGGGCATCCTCCACCTGTATGACCGTCCGCGCATCCGGCTGTTCTCGCGCCAGGATCCGTTCGACCGGTTCGTTTCGGTGCTGTGCTTCATACCGCGCGAGAAGTTCGACGCGGCGGTGCGCGAGCGCATCGGCCAGATCGTCGCCCGGGCCTGGGGCGGCCGGATCTCGGCCTGGTATCCGCAACTGTCCGACGCGCCCCTGGTGCGGGTTCACTTCATCATCGGCGTGACGCCGGGCGATCACCCGGTCCCCGATGCGGCCCAGCTGGAACACGACGTGGCCGAGGCCGGCCGGGGCTGGGTCGAACGGTTCGAGAGCGCCCTGCGCCGCGCCGATGTGGCGGATGTCGAGGTCGGGCCATTGAGCACCCGCTGGGCCCGCGCCTTCGGCCCCGCCTATCGCGACCGCTATGACGCCGACGAGGCCGCGATCGATCTGGGCGAGATGAACCGGCTGAACGCGACCGGAGAGGTCGGCGCCGGGGAATCTGTGGCGGTCCGCGCCTTCCGCAACGCCGAGGACAGCCGGCTGCAATTCCGGTTCAAACTCTATCGTCGCGGCCCCTCGGTTCCCCTGTCCGACGTCCTGCCGATCATGGCCGACATGGGTCTGAAGACCCTGGAGGAATACGGCTATCCGATCCGACCGCTGGGCGAGGAGGAGATCCACGTCCACGAGTTCCTGATGGAGGATCCACGCGGCGAGGAACTGGTCTTCGCCGATGTGAAGGGGCCGTTCGAACGCGCCTTCGCCGCCGTCTGGAACGGGCGCACCGAGAGCGACGGCTTCAATCGCCTGGTCATCGAGCTGGGCATTGAATGGCGCGAGGCCGCCCTGATCCGCGCCCTGGCCCGCTATCGCCAGCAGACCGGGCTGGATCCGTCACAGGCGGTGCAGGAAGAGGCCCTGCAAGAATATCCCGACGTGTCCCGCGCCCTGCTGTCCCTGTTCAAGGCGAAGTTCGACCCGGTCGATGGCGCGGTGGAAACCCGCGAGGCGGCGGTCGCCGCGCTGAACACCAAGATCACCGGCCTGCTACAGGACGTAAAGAGCCTGGATCACGACAAGGCGCTGCGCCGCATCGCCGCCCTGGTCGGGTCGATCAAGCGCACCAACTACTTCCAGCTGGACCACGACGGCCTGCCCAAGCCGCACATCTCGATCAAGATCGCCTCGCGCGAGCTCGAGGATCTGCCGCTGCCCAAGCCCTATCGCGAGATCTTCGTCTGGGCGCCCCATGTCGAGGGGGTTCACCTGCGCTTCGGTCCCGTGGCGCGGGGCGGCCTGCGCTGGTCGGATCGTCGCGACGACTTCCGCACCGAGGTGCTGGGCCTGGTCAAGGCGCAGCAGGTCAAGAACGCGGTCATCGTGCCCGTCGGGTCCAAGGGCGGCTTCTATCCCAAGCAACTGCCCCGGACGACGGACCGCGAGGCCATTCAGGGCGAGGCCATCCGCGCCTATCGCACCTTCCTGTCCGGCCTGCTGGACATCACCGACAACATCGCCGCCGACGGGTCGGTGACGCGCCCGGCCCATGTCGTGGCCTGGGAGCAGGACGATCCCTATCTGGTCGTCGCCGCCGACAAGGGCACGGCGACCTTCTCGGACATCGCCAACGGGGTGTCGGCGGCCTATGGCTTCTGGCTGGGCGACGCCTTCGCCAGCGGCGGCTCGATCGGCTATGACCACAAGGCCATGGGCATCACGGCGCGCGGCGCCTGGGAAGCGGTCAAGCGCCACTTCCGCGAGATCGGTCCGCGTGACAAGGTCTGGGACATCCAGACCGAGCCCTTCACCATGGTGGGCGTCGGCGACATGTCGGGCGACGTCTTCGGCAATGGCGCGCTGCTGTCCAAGGCGACCAAGCTGATCGCCGCCTTCGATCACCGCGACATCTTCATCGACCCGACCCCCGACCCGGCCGCTGGCTGGAGCGAGCGCAAGCGGTTGTTCGACCTGCCCCGCTCGTCCTGGCAGGACTATGACAAGGCATTGATCTCAAAGGGCGGCGGCGTCTTCTCGCGTTCGGCCAAGTCGATCCAGCTGACCCCTGAGATCAAGGCCGCTCTGGATGTCAGCGACGATCAGCTGGACCCCGCCAGCCTGATCCGCGCCATCCTGAAGGCGCCGGCGGACCTGCTGTATCTGGGCGGCATCGGCACCTATGTGAAGTCGGCCGCCGAGACCGACGCCCAGGTTGGCGACAAGGGCACGGACGCGCTGCGGATCAACGCCGACGAGCTGCGGGTCAAGGTGGTGGGGGAAGGGGCCAATCTGGGCTTCACCCAGGCCGGGCGGATCGTCTTCGCCCAGGGCGGCGGCCGGATGAACACCGACGCCATCGACAACTCGGCCGGGGTCGACACCTCGGACCACGAGGTCAACATCAAGATCCTGGTCGGGTCGGCCGTGACCAACGGGGTGCTGAAGCCTGACGAACGGACGCCGCTGCTGGCCTCCATGACCGAGGAAGTCGGTCTGAAGGTGCTGGCCCACAACTATGACCAGACCCTGGCCCTGACCCTGCAACAGGCGGAAGGGGCAGGGGCGCTGGACGCCCAGCAGCGGTTCATGCTGGCCCTGTCGGCGCGCGGCAAGCTGGACCGCAAGGTCGAGGGCCTGCCGGGCGACGCCCGGGTCAAGGAGATGATGGCGGCCGGAATCCCGCTGGCCCGGCCCGAGCTGGCGGTGCTGACCGCCTATGCCAAGCTGGAGCTGTCGGAAGAGATCGTCGCGTCCCAGGCGCCGGAGGATCCCTTCTTCGAACAGATCCTGGTCCGCTACTTCCCGCAGGCCCTGGCCCGGTTCGAGCCGCAGATGAAGAGCCACAGGCTGCGGCGCGAGATCATCGCCACCGTTCTGGCCAACGAGGTCGTCAACATGTGCGGCCCGACCTTCCCGGAACGGTTGCGCGGTTCGGCCGAGTGCGACACCACCGCCCTGATCATCGCCTTCGAGGCGGCGCGGCGCGTCTTCCGTCTGGACGAGGCCTGGGACGCGGTCTCGGCCCTGGACCGGACGATCTCGGCCGAGGCCCAGCTCGACCTGTATCGCGAGATCGCTGTGGTCCTGCGCCGCCAGACCTTCTGGCTGGCCCGACGCGCCAAGGCCGGGGTCTCGGTCCAGGCGCTGATCGACCGCTATCGACCGACCGCCGACGCGCTTCAGGCCGAGGGGGCGCCCGTGCTGTCGCGCTTCGAACAGGCCCGCCTGGAACACCGGGTCGAGGCCTTCGCCCAACATGGCGCGCCGGAGGATCTGACACGACGGATCGGCATCATGCGGCCGCTGGTCGCCGCCTCCGACATCGGCGATCTGGCCCAGGAGACGGGCTGGCCCGTCGGGGCCATGGCCCGGCTGTATCACCAGGTCGGGGCCGCCTTCGACTTCGACCGACTGCGGGCGGCGGCGGGGTCGATCCCGTCGGCGGACCATTTCGACCGGCTGGCGGTGCGCCGTCTGATCGAGGACCTGATGAACGAGCAGGCGACCCTGACGCGGGCCGTGGCGCGGGCGTCGGACCCGTCGGTGGGCGTCAGCGAGGACGCCGCCGAGGGCGCCGTCGACGCCTGGATCGGATCGAAACAGGCGGTGGTCGAGGGGGTCCGCGCCTCGGTTGACGAGATCGAACAGTCGGGCTCGGGCTGGACCTTCGCCAAGCTGACCATCGCCAATGCGACGATCCGCGATCTGGCCACGGCGGCGGTGCAGGCTTGACGGCGGCCCCGTCTCACCGCCTCTTCGGCCGATAAGAACAGGCGGGGAGGCCGGTATGCCGAGAAAGTTCCTGGTCGTCGTGGACGACAGCCCCGAGTTCGAGGCCGCGTTGCGGTTCGCCTGTCGGCGGGCGCGCTCGACCGGGGGGCGGGTGGTGATGCTGCGCGTCATGCCCTCCAACAGCGACGCCCACTGGTCGGGCGTGCGCGAGGAGATCGAGCGTCAGCAGCGCGAAGAGGCCGAGGTCCTGCTGAACCGGCTGGGCGAAGAGGCGCTGGAGCGATCCGGCGCGGCGCCGATCTTCCTGATCGAGACGGGCGAGGCCCAGGCCGCGATCAAGAAGGTGGTCGGCGACGATCCCAACATCAAGATCCTGGTCCTGGCCGCCGGCAGCGGCTCGCGCGGTCCGGGGCCCCTGGTCTCGGCCATCATCAAACAGGGGGCCCAGCTGGGCGGGCGAAAACTGCCGGTCACCATCGTGCCCGGCGAACTGACCGAGGCCGAGATCGAGGACCTGGCCTGAAGGCCGAAATTGCACTCCACGCCCGAAAACGGTGCAATATGCAATTTCAGACGCCGGCGATGTCAAAGACCTGAAGCCTTTTTAGTCCAGTCGGGAAGTCAGGCGCGCTGATTGCGGTTTTTCTGACCCAGGTGGCTGAATCCTAAGGCTTCTTACTGCAGAATTAGGCGTGCTGGCCGTCGTCTTCCATCGCTTGAGCGCCGAGACGTAGCTGGTTGCGGAGCTTCGCCAGACCGTCGCGCAATTGCACCATGGTCTCCGGCGTCAGATCAGTGCGCTCCATCACGGCCTGGGCCAGACATCCGGCGTCAACGGCGAGGGCGCGGCCATTATCGGTCAGGCGGACCCGAACCACCCGTTCGTCGGCGGCGTCGCGGGCGCGCGTGACCAGGTCGGCGGCCTCCAGACGCTTGATCAGCGGGGTCAGGGTGTTGGATTCCAGAAACAGCCGCTCGCCCAGCCGGCCGACGGTCTGGTCGTCCTCGCGCCACAACAGGCTCAGCACCAGGAACTGCGGATAGGTGAGCCCCATCCGGTCCAGCATCGGCTTGTAGAAGCGACTGAAGGCCAGGCTGGCGGAATAGGCCGCGAAACAGAGCATGTCATCGACGGCGAAGGGCGTCTGGAGGTCGGGCGCAGGGGCGGGGGCGGGGGTGCTCATCGGTCAATAATAATCGCGCGCGATTTAATCGCAAGCTTGACGACCCGAGAGGCGCGACCTAAATCATCGTTCGCGATTAGATCGCACACGATATTTATTTATCCCAAGGGAGATCCGTCATGTCCATCACTGTCCTGTACCGCACCGCCGCCGTCGCCACCGGAGGCCGTGACGGCCGCGTCGCCACCGCCGACGGCGCGCTGGACCTGGCCCTGGGCATGCCCAAGGAACTGGGCGGCGCCGGCAAGGGCAATAATCCGGAACAGCTGTTCGCCGCCGGCTATGCGGCCTGTTTCCTCAGCGCCCTGAAGCTGGTGGCGACGCAAAAAGGCCAGGGGCAGGCCGTGTCCGAGGCGACGATCAAGGCCACGGTCGGCATCGGGCCGCGCAGCGACAAGGGGTTCGGCCTGGAGGTCGAGCTGGAAGCCAGCCTGCCGGGCGTGGATCATGCGACGGCTCTGACCTTGGTGGAGGAGGCGGATACGGTCTGTCCCTATTCGCACGCGGTGCGGGGCAATATCTCGGTCAAGCTGACGGTGGCGTGACGGCTCAGGCGCGGCCCTTCTCCCATTGGGAGAAGGTGGCCCGCAGGGCCGGATGAGGGCCCGCCGGTGGGCCAATTCGCACCACCTTACCCTCACCCTTTCGCGCAAGACCGATCGCTACGCTCTCGGGCGCTCAAGCCCTCTCCCGATGGGAGAGGGTCTTTTGCGTCACCCCTTGGGGACCAGCCGCCACATGTGGAGGGGGTGGCGGACGGTTCCGGCCTCGGCGCCGGCGGCGTCGCCTCGGCCCATATAGAGGTCGGCGCGGACCGGGCCGCGAATGGCCGAGCCGGTGTCCAGCGCCATGGCCAGACCGCGATAGGAGGCGGTGGCGCCCCTCAGATTGCCGCCGTCAGCCTCCAGCCAGACCAGTTCGCCATAGCGCCAGTGGGACGGATCGACCGCAATGGCGCGGCGCTCGGTCAGGGGGATGCCCGCTGCGCCGGGCGGATGGCCGTTGTCGTCCGGATCGAGGCGGAAGAAGATGTAGCGGGGGTTCAGAGCCATCACCGCCTGGGCTTCAGAACCCCGGTGAGCGGCCAGCCAGTCGCGGATGGCGTCGCCGGAGGTGCCGTTTTCCGGCAGCAGGCCCTGACGCGCCATCGGTCGAGCGATGCCGACGAAGGTCTTGCCGTTGTCGGCGGCGTAGGCGGCGCGGCCGCGCGTCCCGTCCTCGAAGGTCAGATAGCCGGAACCCTGAATCTGAAGAAAGAACAGGTCCTCGGGCCGCATCCAGGCCAGGGCCTGGTCGGGGCGGGCGTTGGCTTCGATGGTCGCCCGGTCGCCGGCGTCGCGCGGATCGGCGGGCCTGGGCAGGACGGGGGCCGAAAACTCCGCGTCCGGGACGCGCCGGGCCGGATATTCTGGCGCGAAATAGGAGGTCAGCAGGCCGGGCGCCCCGTCGTGGGTGCGGGCGGGCACGGCGGAGAAATTAGCTTCGAAGAAGGCGCGGGCGGCGCTCGGCGTCAGGCCTGGACCTGAAACCATCGCCTGGGCGCGGGCGCAGACGGCCCGGCCGGCCGCGTCGCGCGCGGCGTCACAGCCTTCGACATAGGCGCGGAAAGCGGCGAGATGATCCTCGTCGTTCCAGCCCGGCAGGACGGCGGGGCTGAGGGCGTCGGACAGCCTGGGCCCGGACATGGGCCCAGGCAAAGGCGGAGGCGCGTCCGGCGTCGGCGAAGGGACATAGGGCTTGGGCCCCCCCGTTGCCGGAGGGACCGGGAAGGTCGGGGTCATGGGACCGGTCGAACAGGCGGCCGCCGCCAGAGCCGACGCGAGCGTCGGCGCCCAGCGCAAAACCCGCCTGGGCAGCACCGTCCCGGCCGAAGACATCAGGCGTTGGCCGGCTCGACGCGGGCCAGGACCCAGTTGGGATCGGCGGCCCCCAGGGTGCGTTCGAAGGTCCAGTGTTCGGCGGTGCGACGTTCCTCGACCAGGGGCTCCCCGGTGACGGAATCGGCGGTCTCGCCCGAGGCCTTGGTCACCCGGCTGCGCAGCTCGGCCAGGAAGCGGACCTTGGCCACCGCCTTGTCGCCCTGGACGGTGGCGCCTTCCAGGTCAGCGCGCGGGGGAAAGAGGAATTCGACCGTCTCGGTCTCGCCGCGCGTCTCGCGCGCCGCGATGCCGGCGTCAAAGGAGGCCATGACATTGGGGGTCAGCAGGGGCGCCAGGGCCGCACGGTCGCCCGAGGCGTAGCCGCGGACGATGGTCTCATAGGCCTGACGCGCGCCCTCGACGAAACGATTGGGATCGAAGGCCGCATCGCGGGCCTTCAGACCGGCGATGGAGGCCAGGGTCGCCGCATCGAGCGCGGGGGTCTTTGAGGCCTCGGGCGGGGCGGTCGGCGAAGGGGGGGCAAGCTTGGCGTCCTCCTGCGGCTGACGGCCGACCCTCTTGCCCAGCACATTATAGAGCTGAAACAGGACGATCGCCGCGATGACGGCGAAGATCACGATCTGGAACTGGACCGGAAAGGCGGGCAAGGCGGACTTCCTGACTGTCGGCGCGCAAGCGAGAAGGCGCCACGGAAACGATTAGGGTCTCATATAGGACGACGCAAGGCGATGCGCGCCCCTGTCGAGCAAGCGAAGTTGCGGCCAAGCGTCTCGCCGTGTTAGTCGCGGCGCCTTATTCCCGGCCCAATCGGCCCTTTTCCGTAATCGAAGACGCCCATGACCGACGCCGCTCCGCCCGCCGACACCAACGCCCCGACGCCTCCCCAGCAGGGCCAGGCCGCCGGCCCGGGCTTCCGCATCCTGGCGCAATATGTTCGCGACTTCTCGTTCGAGAACCCGCGCGCGCCGGAATCCCTGCGTATCGACGGCAAGCCGGCCATCGACCTGGGCGTCGAAATGTCGGCTCAGGGCCGTCCGGACGGCCTGTTCGAGCTGGATCTGAAGCTGTCGATCAAGGCCAGCCACGAAAACCAGGCGGTCTTCCACGTCGAGCTGGTCTATGGCGGCCTGTTCCAGCTGGCCAATGTCCAGGAGCAGGACATCGAGCCGCTGCTGCTGATCGAATGCCCGCGCTATCTGTTCCCCTTCGCCCGCGAAATCATCTCGCGCGCCACGGCCGACGGCGGCTTCTATCCGCCCTTCATGCTGGACCCGATCGACTTCGCCGCCATCTATATCGCGCGCCAGCAGCAGATCGCCCAGCAGCCCGTCGAGACGGGCCAGGCATAAGAACGAAAGTCTCCCTCCCCCTGCGAGGGAGGGGGGCGAAGGCGTAGCCGAAGCCGGGTGGGCCGGGCCAAGCAAGGCTTCACAGGCCTGATTTTGGATCCGTGCGCTGTCGCCTAGAGCATGGCTCGCTTTGACGGAATCGGGATTCCCAAGTTTGCGGTGATCTGATTCAACGTTCGTGCTGGATGGGAGGCCAGCCCGGATGACGGCTCCTTATTCGATGGATCTTCGTGAGCGAGCGTTGGCGCGTAAGGCGCAGGGCGAGACACACCGGGAGATCGCGGCGGCGCTTCGGATCAGTCCGTCTTGCGTGTCCAAGTGGACGAAGCGAGTTGGAGAGACAGGTTCGGCGGCGCCGGGCCAGGTCGGCGGCCACAAGCCTCGCACGCTGTCAGGAGACTGCGCCGAATGGCTGCGCACCCGCATCGCCTCAGGGCCGTTCACGCTCAGAGGACTGACGGCCGAACTTGCCGCGCGCGGGATCAAGACCGGCCCTCGAGCGGTGTGGGTGTTCGTGCACGCTGAAGGACTGAGCTTCAAAAAAAACACTGCTGCCTGAGGAGCAGGCCCGGCCTGACGTCGCGCGCCGCCGCGCACGCTGGAAGGCGCATCAGGGGCGGATCGACCCGTCGCGACTGGTGTTCCTGGACGAGACCTGGGTCAAGACCAACATGGCGCCCTTGCGCGGCTGGGGGCCGAGGGGGCGACGCTTGAAGGGCCACTCGCCCTTCGGTCACTGGAAAACCCTGACCTTCATCGCCGCCCTGCGCCATGACCGGATCGACGCGCCCTGGGTTATCGATGGTCCGATCAACGGTGCGATCTTCCTCGTCTACATCGAGAAAATACTGGCTCCGACCCTGTCGCCTGGCGACGTCGTCGTCCTCGACAACCTCGGCAGTCACAAGGGCAAGGCCGCCCGCGCCGCTGTCAGGGCCAAGGGCGCACACATGATCTTCCTGCCCCCTTACTCCCCCGACCTGAACCCCATCGAACAGGTCTTCGCCAAGCTCAAACACCTCATGCGCAACGCCCAGCCCAGAACCATTGAAGCCACGTGGCGAAAGGCCGGAGAGATCATCAACCTCTTCAGCCCCGCCGAATGTGCGAACTACCTCGTCAACTCAGGATACGGTTCCGTGTGAAGGAATCACGCTCTAGCCGCCCCCACCCCGTCGCTGCGCGACGCCCCTCCCCCGCAGGGGAGGGAGAATAGTTGCGCTCAGGCCGCCTCTTCCTCGCCCTTGACCCCGTAGGCGTCCCACAGGGACCGGTCCTTGAGCACTTCGGCCAGAAAGGCGAGATGGGCGGCCTGTTCGTCCGGCGTTGAGCGCGGGGCCAGGGGACGGGGGCGGGGGCCATAGGCGGCGGCCTGGATGAGGCCGGACGCATCCCGCCCCGCGACCGGGGCGGCCGACAGGTCCAGCACCCGCTCCTTACCGCCGCGCAGCTCGAGATAGACCTCGGCCAGCAGACGGGCGTCGATCAGGGCGCCGTGCAGGGTGCGTTCGACCAGCGACACCTTGAACCGCTTGCACAGGGCGTCCAGCGAGTTGGGCATGCCCGGAAACCGGGCCTGGGCCAGTTTCAGGGTGTCGATCCAGCGCGCCTCGCCGGTGATCGGCCGGCCGCATAGCTTGTACTCATAGTCGATGAAGTTGCGGTCGAAGGCGGCGTTGTGGGCGATCATCGGCGCGTCGCCGATGAATTCGATCAGATCGTCGGCGATCTCGTGGAATTTGGGGGCGTCCTTGACCTTGTCGTCGGTGATGCCGTGGACCCGGATCGCGTCGGGCGGGATCAGCCGCTCCGGATTGACGAAACGGTGGAAGGTGCGGCCGGTCGGCAGCAGATCCTGAATCTCGATACAGCCGACCTCGATCAGCCGGTCGCCCGTCTTGGGGTCGAAGCCGGTGGTCTCGGTGTCCAGAACGATCTCGCGCGCCATTCGCTCTTAATGAGGGGGTTCGCCGCCGGGCGAAAGGGTCGCAGCACGCCGACGCGGAGATATCCACGCCGGATCCAGTACGGTCTCGACCACGGCGGCCACCTCGACGCGGGCCGCGTCGAGGCCCTGGCCTGTATCGATGATGAAGTCAGCGCGGGCGCGCTTGTCCGCATCGGGCAGTTGGCGGGCCAGAATGGTTTCGAACCGGTCGCGGGTCATGCCGGGGCGGGCCAGGACGCGTTCGGCCTGGATCTCCGGGTCGGCCGTCACCACGACCACGGCGTCCACATGGGCGTCGCCGCCGGTTTCGAACAGCAGGGGGATGTCGAGGACCGCCAGTGTCACGCCGGACGCCCGCGCCGCCTCCAGATCACCCGCCCGACCCTGAGCCACCAGGGGATGGACGATGGATTCCAGCCGGCGGAAGGCGGTCTCGTCCCGGCCCAGAGCCTCGGCCAGGCGAGTCCTGTCCACCGCCCCATCGACGATCACGCCCGGAAAGGCGGATCCGACCGGTTCGACGGCCGCCCCGCCCGGCGCATAGAGCCGGTGCACAGCCTCATCGGCGTTCCACACCACCGCGCCGAGTTCGGCGAACAGGGCGGTCGTGGTCGACTTGCCCATGCCGATGGAGCCCGTCAGGCCCAGAATGATCATTTGGCCTGGTCCAGATGGGCCGTCAGCAGGGCGCGCAGGTCCAGCGGTGGGGGCGGGCGGCGGAACAGGGCCTGGAACGAGGGCGCCGCCTGACCGATCAGCATGGCCAGCCCATCGACGGTCGGCAGACCGCGCGCCCGCGCCGCCGTCAGGAAGGGGGTGGCCAGGGGCTTGTAGGTCATGTCCATCATCACCGTGCCCGGCGCGACGGCGTCGAAATCGAGATCCGGCTGAACGCTGAGGGCGTTGATCACCAGGACCGCGCCGTCGAGGGCTTCGGCCGACGACATGACCCGGACCGAAGCGCCCAGATCGGCGGCCAGGGCCTCAGCCCGATCCGGCGAGCGATTGACGATCCGCACCTGAGCCCCGGCCTCGACCAGGGCCCCGGCTCCCGCCCGCGCGGCGCCCCCGGCGCCCAGCATGACGACCGGGCGGCCGGCGAGGTCCAGATCCGGCGCCTGTTCCTTCAGACCCAGCATCAGACCGATCCCGTCCGAACTGTCGGCTGAAACCCGGCCTGCGTCGAAGGTCAGGATATTGGCGGATGAGGTCAGGCGGGCCGCCGGGGTCGCCTGATCCGCCAGGGCGAAGGCCTGTTCCTTGAACGGCGCTGTGACGTTCAGGCCCAGGATCAGTCCAGCCCGTCCCGCCGCGACCAGGGCCTCAAACCCCGCCGCATCAGCAGGGGCGAACGGCACATAGGCGCCGTCGATGTCGCCGGCGGCCAGCCAGGCGTTGTGAATGACGGGGCTGAGGGAATGGGCCACCGGATGGCCGGCGATCCCCGCGACCAGGGCGGCGCCCGTAATGCGATGACGGCTCATGCGGGCAGGACCCCGGCGCGGCGCAGCTCGGCCAGGACCGGCCACAGGGGCAGGCCAAGCACGGTGAAATAGTCGCCGTCGATCGCCTCGAACAGCTGGGAGCCCATGCCTTCGAGCCGGTAGGAGCCGACGCAGGCCAGCAGGGCCTCGCCCTCGGCGGCCAGATAGGCGTCGAGGAAGGCGTCGGAGAAGTCGCGCATCCGCATCTCGACCGTGTCCACGCCGGACCAGACGATCCGGCCCTTTACCGCCAGGGCGGCGCCGGAATGGAGGTGATGGGTGCGGCCACGCATGGATTTCAGCCGCTCCCGCGCGGCCTCGAGCGATTTGGCCTTGGAAATCAGCCCCTCGTCGAAGGCCAGGGTCTGGTCCGAGCCCAGGACCCAGGCGGCGTCGTCATCGCGCGACACGGCCAGGGCCTTGGCCTCAGCCAGGCGCACCGCCAGGGCGGCGGGGTCCAGGTCGGCCGAGACGGCCTTGATCGCGTCTTCGTCCACGCCGGCGACGCGGACCTCGAACGGAACGCCGGCGTTTTCCAACATGGCGCGGCGAGCGGCGCTCTTGGACGCCAGGATGAGGGGTTGGCGCTCAAGCAGCCCAGAGGGCGATAGCGCAGCGGAAATGACCATCTACCAGCTCGTCCCGATCTTGTGATTGCGATGCTCGCTGAGCAGGTTGGTGATGGCGGCGGCCGTCTCCTCGACCGAGCGACGGGTGACATCGATGGTGGGCCAGCCGCGCCGGGCGAAGGCGCGCTTGGCCTTGATGGTCTCCTCGCGGACCGCGTCCTGGTCGGTATAGTTGGAGGCCTGACTGGCGTTCAGATTGTCGATCCGGTTGCGACGGATCTGGACCAGACGGTCGGGCGAGACCGTCAGGCCGATGACCAGCGGGTTCTTCAGCTGGGTCAGACGCTCGCCGTCCTCCTGGCCCGGCACCAGGGGCAGGTTGGCGGCGCGGATGCCGCGGTGGGCCAGATAGATGCAGGTCGGGGTCTTGGACGTCCGGCTGACGCCGCACAGGACGACGTCGGCGCCCTCCAGCTGTTCCAGCGAACCTTGGCCGTCGTCATAGGCCATGGCGAAGTCCAGGGCGGCGATCCGGTTGAAATAGTCGTGGTCCAGGGCGTGCTGGGCCCCGACGCGGGTCGACAGGGCCGCGCCCAGATAGCGGGACATGGCGCCGACCAGGGGATCCAGGGCGCCGATCTGGGGCATGTCCAGCCGACGACAGCCGTCCTCCAGCTGTTCGCGCAGATCCCGGTCCACCAGGGTGTGCAGCACCACGCCCGGCGCGGCCGCCACCTCCTGCAACACCCGCTCCATCTGTTTCTCGGAGCGGACCAGGGCGTAGATGTGCTCAATCGGAATGACCCCGTCGAACCGGGCCGTCACCGCCTTGGCCATGGCGTTCAAGGTCTCGCCGGTGGAGTCCGACACCAGATGGACGTGGAAATAGGTCGCCAGACGCGCAGGACCGGGACGAGCGGGGCTCATGCGATGTTCGACTCCCTGTTGACAGACTCGCGGCGCCTTGGGGACGGCGGGGGACCGTCGGGGCGCCGTTCTCCTTAACGCCTGATCGATCCGGCCGCGAGCGGGGATGAGGGTGGATGACGACGTCAGTCCGACCCCGGTTCATCCCAAGGCGGAAAACCGTTTTCGTCTTGGCTGTGGAAAATCCTAATGAAGGGTTAACGTCAGTTTACCCCGTTCACAGCCGCAGGCCCCCGCAAACCCTTTGGCGTTAAGGTTTTGTTAGGGATTGTCCACCGGCTGGATAGTCCTGTTCCGCATCCCCGATCGGGTTCCAGGCCGCGTGGATATCCGCTTTTGTTCCGCCGCCGCCGTCGCATTCGTCCCCGCCGTTCCACCCCCCTACCTGCCACTTCGAATCTTTTAATTCTTAATCTGATTAGGGATTGAGAGCGGGGGGCTGTGACCTTAATCGTCCGACATGACCGATCCGATCCAGAACGCCGTTCAGACTCCCGTGATGATCCGGGCTCTCCGAGGGGAGACGTTGGATCGTCCGCCGGTCTGGTTCATGCGCCAGGCGGGACGGTACCTGCCCGAGTATCGGCGACTGAGAGCCGAGGCGCCGGACTTCATCGCCTTTTGCCTGAACCCCGAGATGGCGGCCGAGGCGACGCTTCAGCCGATGCGTCGCTTCGGTTTCGACGCGGCCATTGTGTTCGCCGACATCCTGCTGATCCCGCGCGCCCTGGGTCAGGACGTCTGGTTCGAGACGGGCGAGGGGCCGCGGCTCGGCGAAATGCCGATCCCCGGCCGGATGGCGGAACTGGCGCCCGAGGCCGGCGCGCATCTGTCGGCCGTGGGCGAGACCCTGTCGATCGTGCGCAAGGCCCTGGAGCCGGAACGCGCCTTGATCGGGTTCGCCGGCGCCCCCTGGACGGTGGCGACCTATATGCTGGACGGCGAACACCGGACTATCGGCAAGGGCGAACGCGCCCAGGCCCGGACCTACGCCTATGCGGAGCCCAAGCGGGTCGACGAGACGCTGGAGGTTCTGGTCGAGGCCACGGCGCGGTATTTGAAGATGCAGGCCGACGCCGGCGCCCAGGTGCTGAAGATTTTCGAGAGCTGGGCCGAGGGTCTGCCGGACGACCTGTTCGAAAGATTGGTCCTGAAGCCCCACCAGGCGCTTGTGAAGCGCACCCGGGAGCTGGGCGTCACCGTGCCCTTGATCGGCTTCCCACGGGGCTCTGCGGCGCTTGCAGAGCGATATGCGCAGGAGGTCGAGGTCGACGCCGTCGCCCTGGACACCGCCTGTCCGCTGGAGGTCGGCAAACGGGTGCAACAGATCAAGCCGATCCAGGGCGCGCTGGATCCCTTGCTGTTGCGCGCCGGGGGCGAACTGTTGGATCGCCGGGTGGATCAGCTGATGGAGGCCTGGGGCCAGGGGCCATGGGTGTTCAACCTGGGTCATGGCATATTGCCGGACGTGCCCATCGACCATGTCGAACGGGTTCTGAAAAGGATCGGCGCCCAATGACTCAAACCCCGCAAGGCCGCCGGATCGCGGTGGTGCTGTTCAATCTGGGCGGACCCGATGATCAGGCCTCGGTGAAGCCGTTTCTGTTCAACCTGTTCAATGATCCGGCCATCATCGGCCTGCCGGGATTTGCGCGGACGCCCCTGGCCAAGCTGATCTCCAGCCGGCGCGAGACCAGCGCCCAGGCCAACTACGCCCTGATGGGCGGGGGGTCGCCGTTGTTGCCGGGCACGCGCCGTCAGGCCGAGGCCCTGGAGGTGGTGCTGAATGCACGCCTGGCCGGGGACGAGGCTCGGGTCTTTATCGCCATGCGTTACTGGCATCCGTTTACCGAGGAGACGGCCGTTGATGTGGCGGCTTTCGGCCCCGATGAAGTGGTGCTGCTGCCGCTCTATCCGCAGTTTTCGACCACCACGACCCAGTCCTCGCTGAAGATCTGGAACGAGACCTATGCCGGGTCCGGCGTCAGTCGCGCCGTCTGCTGCTATCCCCGCGCCGACGGCTGGGTCGAGGCCCAGGCCCAGGCTATCGGGACGAAGCTGGACGAGGCGGGCGAGGGGCCTGTGCGGGTGCTGTTTTCCGCCCACGGCATCCCCGAGAAACTGGTCAGCGGTAAGGGCGACCCCTATCAGGAACAGGTCGAGACCACTGTGGCCGCCGTGGTCGCCGCCATCGAACGCGACCGAGGGCCGATCGACCACGCGCTTTGCTACCAGAGCCGTGTCGGGCCGATGAAGTGGTTGGGTCCATCCACGCCGGAGGCCATCGAACAGGCGGGTCGCGACGGGGTCGGAGTCGTGATCACGCCCATCGCCTTCGTCTCCGAACATATCGAGACCCTGGTCGAGTTGGATATCGAATACGGCGAACTGGCCCACGAAAAAGGGGTCAGTTTGTATTTGAGGGCGCCGGCCGTCGGGACGGCGCCGCTGTTCATTGACGCCCTGGCCGATGCGGCCGTCGGCGCCCTGGGCCGCACCGGCGTCGCGCCCTTTGGGCCGGGCTGTAAGGCGGACTGGAAGGCCTGCCCCTATCGTCATCGCAAGGATGCGGCATGAACCTGTATGATCTGGCGCGCGGCCTGCACATTCTGGCGGTGATCGCCTGGATGGCCGGCATGCTGTTTCTGCCGCGCCTCTATGCCTATGACGTCGAGCAGAACGCCAAGCCCGAGCCTTTGCGCAGTGAGATGCAGGCGCTTCTGAGGCTGTGGCAGACGCGGCTGCTGCGGATTATCGTCAATCCGGCCATGATCCTGGCCTGGGGTTTCGGCCTGTGGCTGATCCATATCGACGTCTCGGCGCGGGGCGCGGCGTTTCTGGCCGAGCCGTGGATGGTCGCCAAACTGATCGGTGTCTTCCTGCTCAGCGGCTGGCACGGCTTCCTGGCGGCGCAACGCAAGAAGATTGCGGCGGGGACGTCCAAATATTCGGGCAAGTTCTGGCGGATGACGAACGAGGTCCCGTTCGTTCTGGCCATCGTCATGGTGCTGTCGGTGACGACGGAGTGGACGTTCGGGTGAGAGGTTCCCTGCACTTCTCCCGTGGGAGAAGGTGGCCCGAAGGGCCGGATGAGGGCCCGCCGGTGGGCCAGCTCGCACAGCCGTCCCCCCATCCCTTCAACACTGCGCCCATCACCCTTTGGCTGCTTCGCGCCGCCCTTCGGGTCGCGCAAGACCGATCGCTGCGCTCTCGGGCGCTCAAGCCCTCTCCCGGCGGAGACCTTTGCGTAAGCCTGTTGTTGGCCGGGGCTCTTGATAGGCGTGGCGCTGAGGATGTGTTTGGGGGCTGGATCGGAGGGGTGCGGTTGGTTTTAGGCGGGCGTCTCGCCGATCTGATGGGCTTCAGGCCAGCAGCATCGCCGCCTTCCTGAGATTGAAGGCTATGCACAGCAGTCTGAGCTGGAGGCGGTTGGCCTCCAGGCCTCGGTATCGGACCCGGCGATAGCCGTAACTGCGCTTCAGGGTTCCGAACACGCGCTCGACGGCGGCGCGGACAGGACCGATCAGCCGGTTGCGAACCGCCTGCCAGTTGGGGAGTCCGTCCTGATGCTTGTGGCTGCGGTGCAGGATGCGATCCTTGATCCCGGCGGCCTTGAGCCGACGTCGGCGACCCTTGTGCTCATAGGCCCGATCGCCATAGACGGCCCGCTCGTCGCCGCAGATCAACCGATCCGCCGTCTCGCTGTCGCTGACCTTCGCCGAGGTCAGTTCAGCGCGCCGGATCAGCCCCGACCCCTGATCGACGCCCATATGAGCCTTGTAGCCATAGTGAGACCGACCGTTCTTCATGGTCCAGTCCGCGTCCGGATCGGTTGTCCCACGTCGGCCCAGGCCTGCCTCGCGCGACGGCCGAGCCACCGCAGCCTCCACCAGGGTCGCGTCCATCAGCGTCCCCGACCTGACCACTAGGCCCCGCGCCTCCAACTGGCGACCGATCTCCTGAAACAGCGCCCCGTCCAGACCCCGGTCACGCAAGGCCTTGCGGAACCGGCTGATCACCGAATGGTCCGGCGCCCCCTCGTCCAGACCCAGGCCTACAAACCGACGAAAGCTGAGGCGGTCTCCCAGAGCCTCTTCGAGCCCCGGGTCCGACAGTCCGTACCACTGCTGTAATAGCAAGGCCTTCACCATCGTCAGAGGCGGCCAAGACGGTCGACCCGACCGGGCCGAATAAACCTCCGACACCAACCGCTCCACCGCCGTCCAGTCGAACACCGAGCCAATCCGCTCAAGCTGCTCGTTGCGACCCAAACTCGGCGAAAGCCAGGCTTCGCTCAGGTGACCCTGTCCGCTTGACCGATGCATGAGCCGTCTCCTTCTCAAAGGAGTGAATCACCGAACCGCAGTTATGCAAAGGTCTCCGGCGGGAGAGGGAAGTTTGCCAACGCCTCCGCTTGACCTGACCTTCCGCCTGTGGTTCCGCTGGCGATGAACCGTTCGGTCCTTCCGGCGGTCCCTCTCTTTTCGCGACGCCCGCCGGTTCGACCAGCGGGAGCCCGTCGTGCTCCCCTTCGGCCTCACGGCCAGACATTTCCAGAGACCTGACGCCGTGCGGTTCCGTGCGCGCGTCCGCGAGCCTGCATCATGACCGACGTCACCGATAACGACACCCCCGAGACCGAAAACGCCCAGGCTGAGAACTCGGGGGCTGAAGCCCCGACCCATCACGGCGCCGAGCATGAAGCCGGCGAGGCGGCGGGCGCCGATTCCGGCGTGGACACCACGGCGGACGACGACGAGGATGATGGCGAGCCCGTGGTCGCCAATGGCCGGATCACCCTGGCCGAACTGAACGAGAAGACCCCGGCCGACCTGGTCGCCTTCGCCGAACAGCTGGAGGTCGAGAACGCCTCGAACCTGCGCAAGCAGGATCTGCTGTTCGCCATCCTGAAGGCCCTGGCTGACGAAGAAGTCGAAATCATCGCCGACGGGGTGCTGGAGATCCTGCCCGACGGGTTCGGCTTCCTGCGCAGCTCGGACGCCAACTATCTGCCGGGCCCCGACGACGTCTATGTGTCGCCGTCGCAGATTCGCCGTTTCGGCCTGCGGTCGGGCGATACGGTCCATGGCGCGGTGCGGGCCCCGCGCGAAGGCGAGCGCTATTTCGCCCTGCTCAAGGTCGATACGATCAATCTCGAAGACCCCGAGATGGTCAAGACCAAGGTCCTGTTCGACAACCTGACGCCCCTCTATCCCGAAGAGCGGCTGCACATGGAAATCCAGGATCCGACGCTGAAGGATCGTTCCGGCCGCGTCATCGACATCGTCGCCCCCCTGGGCAAGGGCCAGCGCTGTCTGATCGTGGCGCCGCCGCGGGTCGGCAAGACGGTGATGCTGCAGAACATCGCCAAGTCGATCGAGAAGAACCACCCCGAAGTCATCCTGATCGTCCTGCTGATCGACGAACGGCCGGAAGAAGTCACCGACATGCAGAGGACGGTCAAGGGCGAGGTCGTGGCCTCGACCTTCGACGAGCCGGCCACGCGCCACGTCGCCGTCGCCGAGATGGTGATCGAAAAGGCCAAGCGTCTGGTCGAGCACAAGAAGGACGTGGTGATCCTGCTGGACTCCATCACCCGCCTGGGCCGCGCCTATAACGCCACCGTCCCGTCGTCGGGCAAGGTGCTGACCGGCGGTGTGGACGCCAACGCCCTGCAACGGCCGAAACGCTTCTTCGGCGCCGCGCGGAATGTGGAGCAGGGCGGGTCGCTGACCATCATCGCCACGGCCCTGATCGACACCGGCAGCCGGATGGACGAAGTGATCTTCGAAGAGTTCAAGGGCACCGGCAACTCGGAAATCGTGCTGGACCGCAAGGTCGCCGACAAGCGCATCTTCCCCGCCATCGATGTGCTGAAGTCCGGCACCCGCAAGGAAGACCTGATCACGCCGAAGGATCAGCTGGCCAAGACCTATGTCCTGCGCCGCATCCTGAATCCCATGGGTCCGCAGGATGCGATCGAATTCCTGCTCGACAAGTTGCGTCAGTCGAAGAACAACTCGGACTTCTTCCAGTCGATGAACACCTGATCCGTCGTCTCTCTCCTATCGCTCCGCGCGCGGCGCGGGGCTGCTTGAGGAGAGGCGGTTTCACGTGAAATGGAGACCGCAGGCATGAAGGTTCAAGTCGAGATCGATTGCACGCCGGCCGAGGCGCGGGCCTTTCTGGGCCTGCCCGACGTCACGCCTTTGAACGAGGCGATGGTGGCCGAGATGACGAAGCGGATGGAGGCCAATGTCGCCGCCATGCAACCCGACGAACTGCTGAAGACCTGGACCAGTTTCGGGCTTCAGGCCCAGGACCAGTTCCGGCGCTTGATGGAAGCGGCGGTGAAGTGAAAAGATTTGTCTCCTCCCCACATAGTGGGGAGGGGGACCGCCCCCGGGCCTCGCCGGAGGCGAGCCCGAGGACAGGCTACGCGGTGGAGGGGCTCTTGAAATCCCAGAGATGCCGGTCGTGCGGAAAGAGCCCCTCCGTCACGGCGCGGAAGACGCGCCGCGCCACCTCCCCGCGGGGCGGGGAGGAGACAGCAAGATCATGACCGACACTATTTTCGCCCTCGCCACTCCGCCTGGTCGGGGCGCTATCGCCGTGTTGAGGCTGTCGGGGCCGGCGGTTGAGTCTGCGCTGAATGCGATTGGTGCAGGGCGGTTGAAGCCGCGGATGGCCTCGGTGCGGGCTCTGACCCATGACGGCGCTTCCATCGACCAGGCGCTGGTTCTGCGGTTTGTCGCGCCGAACTCCTACACCGGCGAGGATGCGGCCGAGCTGCACCTGCACGGGGGACGGGCCGTCGTCGAGGCGGCCAGCCAGGCCTTGATCGCCCTGGGTTTGCGGCCCGCCGAGCCAGGCGAGTTCACCCGGCGCGCGTTTCAGAACGGGCGGATGGACCTGGCCCAGGCCGAGGCGGTGGCCGACCTGATCGACGCCGAGACCACGGCCCAGGCGCGGCAAGCTCTGGGTCAGCTGGATGGCCAGCTCAGCGCCACCTATGCCGGCTTCCGCCGCGACCTGTTGCTCGCCCTGGCCCTGGTCGAGGCGGAGATCGATTTTCCGGACGAAGAGGTGCCGGACAATCTGGCGCAGACGGCGGGGCCGGTGCTGGACCGGCTGGCCGAGGATCTGCGGCGGGCTGTGGCGGCGGGGCGGCGAGGCGAGCGCGTGCGGGACGGCTATCGCATCGTCCTGATCGGCGAGACAAACGCCGGCAAGTCCTCGCTGTTCAATGCCTTGATCGAACGTGAAGCGGCCATCGTCACCCCGATTGCAGGGACGACGCGTGACGTTCTGGACGCCGACCTGGTGATCGGCGGCTATGCTGTGACCCTGTCGGACACAGCAGGCCTGCGGGAGAGCGACGACCCCGTCGAGGCCGAGGGTGTGCGCCGGGCGCGGCGACGGGCGGAGGAGGCGGAGTTGCGGCTCTGGGTCCGCGCCCCTGGAGATCCTGAAGGAGTCGCGGCCGACTATGTCCGGGCAGGCGATCTGATCGTGGCCAATAAGTCGGATGAGGCGGCGGCCGTTTTCGAGCATCCGGGTTTGGAGGCCATCCGCGTCAGCAGTCGCACGGGCGAGGGTTTGGCGGAGCTTCACGACTGGATCGCCCGTCGTCTGGCGGTCGATCTATCGGGTGCGGACTTTCCGGCGATCACGCGTGAGCGTCACCGACTGCGCCTGACCGAGGCGCTGGAGGCGGTCGAAGCAGGCCGGGGCGCCCTGAGCATCGGGCCCGAAATGGCGGGCGATGATCTTCGTCGAGCGGCCGGGGCCCTGGGGCGGGTCACAGGCGAGATTGGGGTCGAGGATGTGCTGGGCGAGGTCTTCTCCACCTTCTGCATCGGAAAGTAATACCGGTGTTTCACGTGAAACACCCTAAGTATGACTACGTTCAACGAACCGCGGCCTGAGCGCCGGGACTGGCGAAATCCGCCCGTTTGGCCTATGTGGCCGGGATGACCCTCCCAATGGATAAATCCTTCGACGTCGTCGTGATCGGCGGCGGCCACGCCGGCTGTGAGGCGGCCGCAGCATCGGCGCGCGCGGGCGCTCGCACCCTGTTGCTGACCCAGAAGCTTGAGACCATCGGCGAGATGTCCTGCAATCCCGCGATCGGCGGTCTGGGCAAGGGGCATCTGGTGCGCGAGATCGACGCCCTGGACGGGGTTATGGGGCGGCTGGCCGATGTGTCGGGGATTCAGTTTCGGCTTTTAAACCGTTCAAAAGGCGCGGCCGTTCGCGGGCCGCGCAGCCAGATTGATCGGCGCCTATACCGTGAGGCCATGCAGGCCGAGCTGGCCGCCACGGGGAACCTCAGTCTGATGGCGGGAACGGCCGAGCGGTTGATCCTCGACGGAGCTCGCGTGGTCGGCGTGATGACCGGGGCAGGGGAGACGGTGCGAGCCGGAGCTGTGGTCCTGACGACCGGCACCTTCCTGAACGGCGTGATTCATCGGGGAGACGAACGGATTCCAGCTGGGCGTCATGGTGAGGATCCCTCGACCGGCCTGGCCGGCGATCTTCACGCCGCAGACTTGATGATGGGCCGGTTGAAGACCGGCACGCCGGCGCGGCTGGATGGGCGCACCATCGCCTGGGAGCGGCTGGAGATGCAGCAGGCGGACGCGGAGCCGTCGGCCTTTTCCTTCATGACCGACCGAATCCACGTGGAACAGATCGCCTGTGGCGTGACTCATACGACCGAAGAAACCCACCGCATCATCGCCGAGAACCTGGGCGAGAGCGCCGTCTATGGCGGCAAGCTGTCGGGGCGGGGGCCGCGCTATTGCCCCTCTATCGAGGACAAGGTGGTGCGGTTCGCCGACAAGACCAGCCACCAGATCTTCCTGGAGCCCGAAGGTCTGGACGATCCGACGGTCTATCCGAACGGCATCTCGACCTCGGTGTCAGAGACGACCCAGCTGGCCTTCCTGCGAACCATCCCCGGCCTGGAGGCGGTCGAGGTGTTTCGCTACGGCTATGCCATCGAATACGACTATGTCGATCCCCGCGAACTGAGCCCGGCGCTGGAAGTGAAGAAGCGGCCTGGGCTGTATCTGGCCGGCCAGATCAACGGCACGACGGGCTATGAGGAGGCGGCGGCTCAGGGCCTGATGGCGGGTCTGAACGCCGCGCGAGCGGCGGCCGGTCAGGAGCCGGTGATCCTGGGACGAGAGCAGGCCTATATCGGGGTGATGATCGATGACCTGGTGACGCGAGGGGTGACCGAACCCTATCGCATGTTCACCAGCCGGGCCGAATATCGGCTCACTCTGCGTGCGGACAATGCCGACCAGAGGCTGACGCCGCTGGGTATGGCCGTGGGTCTTGTCGGGGAAGCGCGCGCGCAGCGGTTTTTGGCCAAGGCTGAGAAACTGTCCGTGGCCGGTGTTGTTTCACGTGAAACCGTCTTTACGCCTAAAGAGGCCAATAGATTGGGCATTCCGGTCAATGCCGACGGACGCCGCAGATCGATGCGGGAGCTGCTCGCCTTTCCAAATGTGACGCTGGACCATTTCGTCAGCGTGCGGCCTGACATCGCGGAATGGGATGCCGAGGTTCGCGAACAGGTCGAGATCGACGCGGGTTACGCCAACTATCTTGACCGCCAGTCGATCGATGCCGAGGCGCTCCGGCGCGAGGAGGATCTGCGGCTTCCCGGCGACCTCGACTATGCCGCGATAGGGAGTTTGTCGAACGAGGTGCGCGAGAAGCTGGTGAGGGTCCAGCCGCGCACCCTGGGCCAGGCGGGCCGGATCGAGGGCATGACCCCCGGCGCCCTGACGGCGCTGCTCGCCCACGTGAAACGATCGCCCAAAGCCGCGGTCGCCGCCTGATGTTGGAGACTGAGCGGGCCGCGTTTCAGGCCAGGACGGGCGCGTCGGCAACGCAGATGGCCGACCTGGAAGCCTTCCGAATTCGGTTGGTCGAGGCCAATGCGGTGATGAATCTGGTTGGGCCTGACAGTCTGCCGGACTTCTGGAACCGTCACGCCTGGGACAGCGCCCAGCTTCTGGCCCAAGCCCCCGACGCCCGGACCTGGGCCGATCTGGGGGCGGGGGCCGGTTTTCCGGGCGTGGTCTTGGCGCTTTTGCTGAAGGGACGGGAAGGGGCGCACGTCTGGTTGATCGACAGCCTGGGCAAGCGCTGCCGATTTCTTCAGGAAATCGTCGATGGGTTCGCTCTGCCGGCCACGGTCATCAATGGCCGCGCCGAGGAACAGAGCGTCACGTGCGACGTCGTCACGGCTCGCGCCGTGGCCCCGATGGAGCGGCTGCTGGGTTATGCACAGCCCTACTTCCAAAGGGGTGCACAAGGTCTGTTCCTGAAGGGGGAGAAGGCCGAATCCGAGTTGATTGAAGCGCGGAAATCCTGGCATTTCGAAGCTGAACTGGCCCCGTCGCAAAGCGACCCGCGCGGCCGTATCGTGACAGTCCGGAGTGTTCGACGTGCCCGCCCCCAGCACTAACAAACTGCCTGCCCGCGTTCTCGCCGTGTCCAACCAGAAGGGGGGCGTCGGCAAGACGACGACGGCCATCAATCTGGGCACGGCCCTGGCCGCGATCGGCAAGCGCGTCCTGATCGTCGATATGGACCCGCAGGGCAATGCCTCGACCGGTTTGGGCGTTCCACGTGAAACGCGTCGGGTCACGATTTACGACGTCGTCGTAGACCAGCGCTCGGTTGATGACGCCGCGGTGCAGACCACGGTTCCCGGCCTCTGGATCGTGCCGGCGGACGCCGACATGTCTGGCGTCGAGATCGAACTGAGCCAGGCGGATCGCCGATCCTATCGTTTACGGGACGCTTTGCGGGCGCATGACCATGGCCCTACCGCGTATGACTATGTCCTGATCGACTGTCCGCCGTCCCTGAACCTGCTGACCCTGAACGCCATGGCGGCGGCGGATGCGGTTCTGGTGCCCTTGCAGTGCGAATTCTTCGCGCTGGAGGGGTTGAGCCAGTTGATGCGCACCATCGACATGGTGAAGCAGAGCCTTAATCCGGCGCTGGAAATCCAGGGGCTGGTCCTGACCATGTTTGATCGCCGGAGCGCCCTGTCCGGCCAGGTGGCCAATGACGTCCGGGCCCATTTCGGCGACAAGGTCTATGACAGCGTCATCCCGCGTAATGTGCGGGTGGCCGAGGCGCCGTCCTTCGGTAAGCCCGCCTTGATCTATGATCTGAAATGCGCCGGCAGCCAGGCCTATCTGCGTCTGGCCAAGGAAGTGGTGAAGCGCGAGCGCCAGCGCCTGAAATTGGCGGCGTGACGCCGCGCGTCTGAATTCTAGAAGAACGGAAGAATATCTTGGCTGAACGACAAAGAGGTCTGGGACGCGGCTTGTCGGCCCTGATGGGCGAGAATGTCGAGGCGCCGACGGCGGCCGGCGCGCCTATGCCGTCGGGCGTCCAGCTGGCGCCGATCGAAAGCCTGAAGCCCAATCCGGACCAACCGCGCAAGATCTTCACCCAGGAGCACCTGGAAGAACTGACGGCCTCGATCCGCGACAAGGGCGTGCTTCAGCCGATCCTGGTCCGGACCCAGCCGGGCGAAGACGGGGTCTGGCAGATCATCGCCGGCGAACGCCGCTGGCGCGCGGCTCAGGCCGCACGGCTGACCGAGGTGCCGATCGTCGTCCGCGAAATGGACGACGTCGAGGTGTTCGAAGTCGCCATCATCGAAAACGTCCAGCGCGCCGACCTGAATCCACTGGAAGAGGCCGACGCCTATCGGGTGCTGATGGAGCGGTTCGGCCGTACCCAGGACCAGGTGGCGGGCATTGTCGGCAAGAGCCGCAGCCATATCGCCAACACCTTGCGCCTGCTGCAGCTGCCGGAAGAAGTGCTGTGGTATGTGCGGCACGGCAAGCTGACCGCCGGCCACGCCCGCGCCCTGGTGACCGCGCCCAACGCCGCCGCCCTGGCCGACCAGGCCTTCAACGAGGGTCTGAACGTGCGTCAGGTCGAGGCCCTGGCGCGTCGCGCTGCGGAAGGCCCCAAGCCGGTCAAAGCCGTGTCGGCGCCGGCAGGGGAGGGGGCGGCCGACGTCGCCGCCCTGCAACAGGATCTGGCTGACGCCCTGGGCTTGAATGTTCAGCTGAACGACCGCAGCGGCAAGGGCGAGCTGACCATCCGCTATGGCTCGCTGGAACAGCTCGACGACCTGTGCCGCCGGTTAATGCGCACCTGAGGGAATGCCGCCGGTGTGGTCGGGCCAGACGTGGGCCAGACTCGCGCCAGACTCGGGCCGCCAGGCGTGCTAGGATGGCCGGATGAACGATCAAACGACACCGACCGCCGCCGACAAGCTTAAACAGGCCCTGGCCGCCAAGAAGGCCAAGGCCGGTCACGGGTTCAACGCCCAGGTCGGCGCCAAGGCCGAGGAAAAGACCGTCTCGGCGCGCAATGTCGCCATGGCCCAACCGGCCTTCCGCAAGGCGTCCAAGCGGGGCTAGATTCCGGACCAAAGGCCTGTTGCGCCTTAAGGCCACCCCCCCCCTGTGGCGCCAGGCCGCATGGCGGAGCCGCGTCGCGGCGCCTAGCTTGGATGGGCGGAACGGGCCCCTCTGGCGTCGCCGCGAACGGCGAGTGTTCCCCTGCCCCGCCGGGTCGCGACGATGCGATGTCGCACCGTACGGATGCGCCGATGCGAACGGACCGCCCCCTCGGTTCCCTCGCGTCGGCGCCCGTTTCTTGATCTGTTCATGATCCGTGTGGAGACCTCATGCCCCTTCTGATGTGCCCGAACGACAATTCCGCGATGCAGACCCTGGATCGCGACGGGGTTCAGTTCGACATGTGCCCCGCCTGCCGCGGCGTCTGGCTTGATCGTGGCGAACTGGAAAAGCTGATGGAGTCAGCAGCCCAGGACGGGCGAGCCTCTGCGCCCGCGCCTCACGCCCAGCCCCAGGCCTATGCCCCGCCTCCCCACACCCAGCCCCAGCCCCAGCCCCAGCCTTGGGGCGGCGCGCGGCCGTATGGGGATGATCGGGGCTATCGCGATGATCGCCGCCGTGACGACGACGATTACCGCTACAAGAAGAAGAAGCGGGACAGCATCTTCGACATCTTCGACTGAGCGTCAGATCTTAAGACCGGCGGCCTGCATCATGGCCTGAAGCGCCGGCTCGATTGCGGCGGCGTCGCGGATTTCGGGAATGCGCAGCATCTTGATCGCTTCGCTGCGGGCTCGGTCGGCCGCCGGCCCAAGCGGGGCGGTTTCGCCGGTGATCATCTTCATCAGGGCGGTCAGCTTCTGCACAGTCGTAGCCTGGGCCCGCCCGATCTGGTTCAGCAGGCCGGCGTCGGCCTCCAGCGTCCCGCCCAGGACGCCGATCGCGATCGAGATCTCTCTTTCGTCGATTTCTCCGAGCTGCACGGCGCGCACCGACCGTTGAAGTCGAGCGAGCACCAGCAGTTTCTGCGAGACGCTAGGCCCGCCGGGCGTCGTCTGGCGCATCTCGTTTTCCAGCCTCAGCGAGGTGACGCAGGCGCTGAGCCAGCGCGCCGCCGCCCGCTTGTTGGCGCCCCCGGTGACGTTTTCGCACAGCCGCGTCAGATATTCGGCCTCCGACAGGACGGTCTTGCACTGGCGGACATAGGCGCCGACGAAATCGGGCGTGACCAGGCTCTTTGAGCGGTCCACGAAGGCGTTTTGCACCTCTTCCAGCGTCAGCAGCCGTCCCGCCGCCGCCGTCAGGGCCATCGCGAGCGTCCGCAGAATATCGATCTCTCCGACCGGATCATTGGGTCTGAGGCGTCTTTGGCTCGCCACTTCGCGCGTCACCATCCGGGCGAGAGATGTCGATAGTTTGGGGAAATAGCCGCTCGCCAGACCCTGGCCGAGGCGCGCCGCCGGCCCTTCGACCACGGGGGTCATCAGGGCCATACGCGGGTCCATTTGGATCAGCCGTTCGACCTCGCGCGGGGCGACCATGCGCACCACGGCCGCCAGACTGGCCCCGTGATCCAGCGACGGCCCGAGGATTTCCGCCAGATTGGACCGGACCGCCAGGATATCGGACGCGATCTGCTCGACGGCCCCGAGGACCAGGGCGCGGGGCTGGCCTTCCGACGGGGCGGCCTCGACCATCGCCATCAGACAGTCCAGCCGGTCGCGCGCGCCCTTGCGATCCGCCAGACCGTCGGCGATCACCCCCCCCATGATGAAGGCCCGATCCTGGGCCGCGATCAGACGATGGGCCAGGTCGGCGATCGACTGGTTCTTCAGCGAGGGGAACAGGCCCGCCTGGCCCGCCTTGATCAGACGCGCGACCGAGGCCTCGGCGAGACGCTGGTAATGGCGGACGACAGCGTGCAGATCTTGTCCGCTGGACTGACTTTCCGGCACGGCCACCTTCTGGACCGCGTGTTGAAGCTCCACGCCTGAGGCGTCGAGCCGCTCGGCGAGGTCCGGTCGGTGCAGCAGTTCGAACGCCGTCACCCCCTGGCGTTTCAGCCAGTCCTCCAGAACGCGTGAGATCAGGGCGCGCGCATGGGGCGTATAGAGTTCGGGCGGGGCGCTGCAGGCCGGACGAGCGCCCTCCACGGCCTTGGGCTTCTTCTTTTCCTCCGGCGCCCCGATCGTCAGGATGTTGAGGGTGTTGAACTCCCCCGTTTCTGGATCGAGCGTCTCCTTGGTGACGCGGGCGGCCGCCGCCAGCCGGTTGGACAACTGGTCCTCGGCGGTTTCGAGGGCGTGTTTGCGGTCCTCGGTCGCGATCAGCAGGGACCAGGACGATGGAACCGTCCTGCGGACATAGACTTCGTAGTGAATCGGACCAGCCATACGCGGACCCTGGGGGCCAAGGCTTTAAAACGGAGTTTTCAGGGTGAATTTTCATTGCGCCGACGGAAACCGATCCGTCTATCGTTGAAACCGACGGCTTGGCGGCCCATCTGCCTTGGCCCTAATGTAACCGTGATCGAACGGTTACGCTTGCCGTGCGTTCTCGCTTGCGGGAACGGGAAGTTCAGGAGAAGACCACCTTGGCCAATATCACCCTGGTCGACGACGACGAGAACATCGTAGCGTCCGTGTCGCTGGCGCTGGAAAGCCATGGCCACAAGATCACGGCCTATCACGACGGGGCCTCGGGCCTGGCGGCGCTGGAAAGCACCCCGCCGGACCTGGCCATCCTCGATGTGAAGATGCCGCGCATGGACGGGATGGAGGTGCTGCGCCGCCTGCGCCAGACCTCGCAGATCCCCGTGATCATGCTGACCTCGAAGGACGAGGAGATCGACGAGATCCTCGGCTTCAACCTCGGCGCCGACGACTATATCCACAAACCCTTCAGCCAGCGGCTGCTGATCGAGCGGGTCAAGGCCCTGCTGCGCCGCACTGGCGCTGACGGGATCGAACCTGAGCCTTCGGCCGAAATCTCGGGCAAGGCGATCAAGCGCGGCAAGCTGAGCATGGACCCGGCCCGCCACGAATCGACCTGGGACGGCAGGCCGGTGAAGCTGACCGTGACCGAGTTCCTGCTGCTCCAGGCCCTGGCCCAGCGCCCGGGCTTCGTGAAGAGCCGCGACAATCTGATGGACGCCGCCTACGACGATCAGGTCTATGTCGACGACCGCACCATCGACAGCCACGTGAAGCGGATGCGCAAGAAGTTCCGCGCCGTGGACAATGAGTTCGACGCGATCGAGACCCTGTATGGCGTCGGCTACCGCTACCGCGAAAGCTGACGATTAGATTGTAGAGACGCCTAAACGCAAGGTGTCTCTACAATACACCGGTTATACCTCTGGGCCGCATAAGGATAACAATCTCGCACTCCATTGACCGTCGGAGCGTTTGGGTGGAGATGCGGATAGTTTTGGCACATTACCACATCTTGCTCATACTTAATGTTGCAAACCGCCTCAACATAGTCGCACGTCTTGATATCTGAAGTCTCCAATTCGGCGCGCGTTTGCGTTGAAAAACTCGATGCCGGAATGAAAACTCCCACAAACATTGCAATCATCAACTTCGACGCATTCATTTCTCGATCCTGAGGTTTCAGTGTCTATTAGGTTGCATAATGATCAACCCAAGGGTGATTTGCAAGTCAAATATGGCCGAAGTTCCCGTCTTGGTTTCTTCATACTGGCTCTAAATCTCCTATCTCTTCTAGTTCTTTTTGGAGGAGCTCTTGCCCTAAATGAATGGAGCAGAGGGCTCATTGATGCAAAGAAGGAATCTCTGTTAGGACAAGCCGAGCTACTATCGACTGTCCTAGCAGATAAGGAGTACACTATAGGCGAGCCGGTACCGGAACTTAATTTGCTAAAGACTCCAACTTTGCTTAGAGATGTATTCATACCTCGCGGACAAAGAGCTCGAATATTTGATACAAACGGCCTTATTTTAGTAGACAGTTATCAAGTCACGGAAATTATTCCTGGCGCTGTCCTCTCCCCTGCGAAACCGGCAGGAACACCACCATCTAGTGATCAAGAAGTACGCACGCATCGGCAGGAACGGCTGGCATCGGAGTCCGAACGCGAAGTCATGGCCGAGGTCGAACGCGCCCTGGCCGGCGAGCCCCAGACCACCGTCCGGCGCAACGAATCGGGCGATCGGGTCGTGTCCGTCTCCATCCCCATTCGGCACGTCCGACAGGTTCTGGGCGTCCTGACGTTGGAAGCCGGCAATGTCGATGAAATCCTGGACGACCAGCGGCGCGCCCTGGTGCCCTTCGCCCTGGTGGCCCTGGCCGTCAATCTGCTGGCGTCACTGGTGTTGCACCTGTTTGTGGCGCGGCCGATCATGCGGCTGTCGGCGGCGGCGGATCAGGTCAAGCTGCAGCGGGCGCGCGCCATCTCCCTGCCCGATCTGGAAGAGCGCAAGGACGAGATCGGCGATCTGGCGCGGTCTCTGGAATCCATGACCGACACCCTGTCCACGCGGATGGACGCCATCGAGCGGTTCGCGGCCGATGTGTCGCACGAGATCAAGAACCCGCTGACCTCGATCCGTTCGGCCCTGGAAACCCTGCCTCTGGTCAAGACCGACGCCCAGAGGGAGAAGCTGACCAGTCTGTTGCAGCAGGATGTGCGCCGGCTCGACCGGTTGATCACCGACATTTCCAACGCTTCGCGCCTGGACGCGGAACTGTCGCGTGATCGGCCTCGACCCATCGATCTGAACCGACTGCTGGCGGATATCGTCAGCGTCTATGAGACGACAGCGCGGCCGGGCGAAATCCCTGTGCGGTTCGAACGTCCATCGCAGACCCTGAAGGTGGCGGGCCGCGACGGTCCCTTGGGACAGGTGTTCCGTAACCTCGTCGACAACGCCCGATCCTTCAGCCCCGCCGACGGCGAGGTGCGGGTGGTGCTGGAAGAGATCGACGGAGATTTGCCGATCCGTATCCGCGTTGAGGACCAGGGGCCGGGCATACCGCCCGAGAACCTCGAGACCGTATTCGAGCGCTTCTATACGTCGCGACCGAAGGGGGCGGTGTTTGGCTCCAACTCGGGCCTGGGCCTGTCCATCGCCAAACAGATCGTCGAGGCGCATGGCGGCCGGGTCACGGCGTCCAATCGCACGGGCGACGACGGCCTGGTGATCGGCGCCCGGTTCGAGATCGACCTGCCTTCCGTCCTCGGGGCCGGCCGCCGTCCATGACGCCGGAACCGCCCCTCCACGCCACCACGGTCGCTGTGCGCCAGGGCGGAGCCTGGAAGGGCGTGATGATCCTGGGCCCCTCTGGGGCGGGCAAGAGCGACCTGGCCCTTCGCCTGATCGGCCGGGGATGGCGGCTGGTCAGTGACGACTATACCCAGATCTGGGCGTCCGAGGGCGCGCTTTACGCCACGGCGCCAGCTCTTATCGCCGGACGGATCGAGGCGCGCGGCGTTGGAATCGTGTCCGTGAGGACACGGCTGACGGCCCGGATCGTCCTGGCCGTCGCCTGCCTGCCAGAGGCTGTGGAACGGCTGCCGGAGCCGCAGTCCCGGCGTTTCTCAGGGATCGACCTGCCCCTCCTGGCGCTGGACCCTCGCCCCGCCTCGGCGGTCGATATGGTCACAGTCGCGTTTCAGACGCTTTGAACCCGTGCATAACGGGTCTATGACACGGCCCTTGCGGTCCCAAACGGGCGCGTCCGACCTCCCTGTCGGGCACGGGGAAGTCCGGGGATGGTTTGGGGTGGGATGCGAGTGAAGTTCTCATGATTGGCCTTGTTATCGTCACCCACGGTGGGCTGGCCTCTGAATTTCTGGCGGCGATGGAGCATGTGGTCGGGCCGCAGCGCGGCGTCGCGGCCATCTGTATCGGGCCGGAGGACGACATGGAGCGCCGTCGGCGTGACATCGTCGATGCGGCCGCTGCGGTCAACGACGGCGACGGCGTGATCCTGTTGACCGACATGTTCGGCGGCACCCCGTCCAATCTGGCCATCTCGGTGATGGAACAGACCCATGCCGAGGTCATCGCCGGCCTGAACCTGCCCATGCTGATCAAACTGGCCAGTGTACGGGGGCGCGAGACGCTGGAATCCTGCGTCGCCCACGCTCAGGATGCGGGTCGGAAATATATCTCGGTGGCGTCCTGGGTGCTTGCGGGCGAAAAATGACGGTCACGGCGACGCTGAACATCTGCAACACGCGCGGCCTGCACGCCCGCGCCTCGGCCAAGTTCGTCAAACTGGCGTCCAGCTTCGACAGCGAAATCCACGTCACGCGCGACGGGGTGACGGTAGACGCCCGCTCGATCATGGGCCTGCTGATGCTGGGCGCCGGCATCGGTTGCAGCATCGATGTCACGGCCGAAGGCGCCGACGCCGGGGAAGCGATCGAGGCCCTGACGGACCTCGTCGCCCGCAAGTTCGACGAGGATCAGTAGGCGCTTACAGGCCCAGGGCGCGGCGGATGTCGCGCCAGTCCACATATTTGAAGTTCTGGGTTCCGACGTCGTTCACGTCGTCCTGGATCACCACCAGACCCTCGGGGAAGGGACCGACCACGCCGCTGGCGGCCGCCAGGCCGTCTGTACCGGTGACCCCGTCCACGACGCCGTCCACGATCTTGAACCGGCCCTTGTACTCCGGCGTCGCGCCGTCGATGCGCCAGACGGGGAAGGTCGAGTCGCCCTGGCTTGAGCCGATCAGATAGCGTTTGTCGCCGTCCGTCAGGGGCGTCAGGCCTTCGGCGTCGGCGACCAATATGTCCTTGGCGATCGGCTGCACCAGGGTGCGCGCCGCCCCGCTCGCCGGATTGAGGCCGTAGCGCCACAGGCCGACGTTCTCCTCGGTGATATAGAGGGCGTCGGTCGCCTCGTCGGCGGCGCAGCCTTCGGAAATCGTGCCGATCTCGGCGCGACGCACCTCGCGCGAGACCGGTTGGCCCGCCGCGTCCACGCTCAATATGAACTGACGCAGTTCGCCCTCGTGGCCCACCAGGACCGCGTGGATCTCGGCGCCGCGCCGCGCGAAACAGAAGCCATAGGGTTCGATCACGTCGGTGGCGATGGCGCCCCAGGGCCGTACGCCGTTCTCACCGGTTCCCGCCGGATCGAACAGATAGAGCGAAATCCCGGTCTTGCCCGGCGTCCGATCGCTGGCGCCCAGGACGATTTGCGGCCGCCCTCCGACGCTCAGTCCCTCGGTCAGATCGACATTGTTCAGCAGGCCTTCCGGCATGAACTGCAGGATCTGGCCGTCGAAACCGTAGATATAGAGGCCCGACTTCTTGTCCGTTCCGGCGACGAAGCCCGGCGTGGTCTTGCCCATGACCGTCACTGGCGAGGCCGAGGCCCAGACGGCGGGATCATCGGCTGCGTCCTGGCCGGCCGTGCCGACCGAGGGGGTTTCAAGCACCGCCTGGACCGGCGCGCCCGGCCCGACGAAACCTTCGCCCTCGCCCTGGAAATCGACTTCGTGCGTGGCGCAGGCCGTCAGGGCCGCCCCGGACAGGGCCAAAAGGCAGACGGTGGCGGTCAGGGCGCCGGCGCGCTTGATGGACGACTTCATGGGGATCCTCCTCTCCAGGGACGGCTCCCGAGACCACAGGCGCCGTCGGTCGGTCAAGGACGATGACGCCGCAGGTCGGGCGGCTCGGCGAACATTGATCCGCACCCATCACACTTGTCGCGGACACGACTTAAAAGCTCGCACTAGACGTCGTCTATTCGTCATGGACGCGTCGCCGCTCAAGTTTAAGCGCCCAACATTCGTCGAAGGCATAGCCCGACGTCAGGGGATCAAGATCATGAGATTGCAACTGCTCGCGGGCGCCTCGCTCGCGTCCCTCGCTTCGCTGGCCTTCGCCGGCGCGGTTCAGGCCCAAGAGGCCAACGCGGCGCCCGTCACCGCGCTCGAGGAAATCATCGTCACCGGCGAGCCGGCGATGCGTAACCGCACCGACGATGTCGTTCCGACCCTGTCCTACGACCTCGACTATTTCCAGCGCTTCGAACCGCTGACTGCCGGCGACGCCCTGAAGCGCGTGCCTTCCGTCACCTTCCTGTCCGACGTGCTGGAATCAGACGGCGTGCGGATGCGCGGCTTGGACTCGGCCTATACGCAGATCCTGATCAACGGCGAGCGCGTGCCCGGCGCCGGCGTGGATCGCTCCTTCTTCGTCGACCGCATCCCCGCCGAACTGATCGAGCGCGTCGAGGTCGTCCGTTCGTCCTCGGCCAACCGGTCGGGCGACGCGGTCGCCGGCGCCATCAACATCGTCCTGCGCGACGCCCTGTCGCTGGACGGCGGCTATGTGCGGCTCGGGGCGCTGAACTGGAAAGACAGCGACTATGGCTCATGGGGCGGCACCTATGGCGCCGTTTGGGGCGGCCAGGCCGGCCCGGGCCGCCTGCTTCTAGGCGCCAATATCCAGGACCGCCGCAATCCCAAGGAAAAATACAGCCAGCGTTTCGACGAGCCGAACGGCACGCTCGACAACACTGAGGTGCAGACCGACACCCGCGACGGCACCGACTACTCCTTCAACGCTTCGTATGACGTCGATTTCGCCGGCGGCCGCCTGGATCTCTCGGGAGTCTTCGTCCGCACGGATCGCTATCAGGACGAGGATTCGATCGAATATATCGCCGGTGTCGAGACCGACGCCAATATCAACACGATCAACGACAACGACGTCGATATCCAAACCGACAACCTGTCGTTGAACCTGCGCTATGTCCGCGAAATGCTGGGCGGCGAAACCAAGTTCAAGCTTGGCTACGCCTCGATCAAGGACGAGCAGTACGAGTTCGAATACGAATCCGAGTTCCGGCGCGACTCCGTCGTCTATCCGGACGAAGACCGCTTCACCGCCGACGCGACCCGGACCGACATCGAGGACAAGGAGCTCAGCGGCGCGATCGACCACAAGCGGCCCTTGGGCGGAGATCTGGAACTGGCCTTCGGGGTTCAGTGGAATCAGAAGGATCGCGACACCTCGATCACCGAACCTGAGCGCGTTCGCTTCAGCGTCGCCAACGGCTCGACCAACGCCGCGACCAACTGGAGCTTCGGCGATTTCGAAGGCGTTCCTGGCGGCGTGGGTAAGATCGAGGAAACCCGGATCGACCCCTACGTCATGCTGTCGGGCGAAAACGGCCCGGCCAAGTGGGAAGCCGGTCTGCGCTACGAGACGACCGATTCAACCATCACCGACGAAACCGTGGATGACGACGCCGACCGCGTCAACGACAACGACTACGCCGTACTGCTGCCTTCGGCGAGCGTCCGCTTCAAGCTGTCGGACACGGATCGGATCACCGCGTCCGTGGCCCGCACTGTGCGTCGCCCCAGCTTCGACTTCATTTCTCCGGCGGTCCTGACGGGCGAATACGGCGACAACGATTTCGTGGGCAATCCGGATCTCGAGCCGGAAACGGCATGGGGCGCTGACCTCGGCTTCGAGCGTCGTCTGGGCCGTCGCGGCGTGATCGGCGTCAATGCCTTCTATCGCGACATCACCGACCTGATCGAAATCACCAACACGGGCGAATACTCGGAACAGGCCCAGGACGACTACGACGCCGCCATTGACGACGGCGCGACGCCGGCGGAAGCGGCCGAAGAGTTGGTCTCCTACGTCCTGACGGCCGAGAACGTCGGCGACGGCCAGGTCTGGGGTATCGAGTTCGACCTGTCGACGCCGCTGGACTTCATCGGCATGGAGCACACCGGCGTGTTCCTGAACTACTCCTGGCTGGACAGTTCGGTCGAAGACTTCATGGGCGACCGCCGCTTCAACTCGCAGTCGGACTATGTCTTCAATGTCGGCTTCACCCAGGACATCCCGACCTGGGGCGCGGCCTTCGGCGCCACCTATCGCAAGCAGGGCGACGCCAAGAGCCGGATCGTCGGCGAAGAAGTCGTGACCAGCTACGGCGGCGACCTCGAGATCTTCGTCGAGAAGCAGGTCGCCTCGAACGTGGTGCTCCGCCTGACCGGATCGAACCTGCTCGACTCGTCCAAGGACGAGGTGTTCGACAAGTTCAACACCATCGTGGGCCAGATCGACCGCGACTACGACGAATATGAACTGGAGACGGAATCGTCCGGTCCCTGGTATCAGATCGTCGCCCGGATGGCCTTCTAAGCCCTTTGAGACCAAGCTGAGGAAGGGGCCGGACGGCGACGTCCGGCCCTTTTTTCATGCGTGGCGAACAAGCCGGGTTGCAGGCGCTTGACGGCGCCCATGCCGATGTCGTCAGGCTGTTCCCTGCACTCCCCCCTCGTCGGATCGCTGGTTCAGCCCTTGCACAGCCGGGCATGGAACGGGCGGACCGCGCCCCATATTGAGACGGATTGATTGATGTTCCTCGAAGGCGAGGTCAACTGGGCGCTGATCTTCGGCATAATGGCCGTCGTCGGCTACGCCATAGCCGCCATCGCCCTGTGGTTCGCGGTCACCCACGGCGCCCGCCACGCCAGCGCGACCGACCAGCTCGACATGGTTCAGAAGGTCGCCGAGTCCTCGGACAAACGTCTGTTCGAGACCATGAACGCCGTGCCCGTGGCCATGGTCGAGACCGACGCCACCGGCAAGTTCGTCTTCGCCAACCGGGCCGCCCACCAACTGCTGGGGCGTCGTGACGCCGAGCTGCTGGGCCTGCGTTTCCACTCTGCGACCTGGGGCATCACCTTCCCGGACGGCAAGTCGATCCCCGCCGACCTGCTGCCCAGCGCCCGCGCCCTGCGCGGTCAGACGGTGCGGGGCTTCCAGCACCTGATGATGAACGCCGCGACCCGCAAGAAGATGCTGGTCTCGGTCACCGCCATGCCGATCGAGAACGAACGGGGTCAGGTCACCGGATCCATCGCGGCCATGGTCGAGACCGATGTCCTGACCACCCCGGCGATTGAACCCGCGCCCCCGCCTCCGCCGCCCGCCGGCCGCGCCAGCCTGGCCGACCGGGTGTTCGACGCCGCCTCCAGCGCCCTGGTCGTGGTCGATACCGAAGGTCGCATCCACCAGGCCAACCGCACCGCCCTGATCATGCTGGGGCGTGGCGAAGGGGTGACGGGATCCGACTTCGCCGATCTGTTCCTGCCGCTGGACCGACGCACCGAAGGCCGTCAGGCCCTGCGCGCCGCCCTGTCCGTCGAGGATGAAAGCCCGACGCCGATCGAGACGGTCGACGCCGACGGCGCCGGCATCCGCTGGACCCTGCTGCCGCTGACCGACGAGACCGACCGGCCGGACGCCATTCTTGTGGCCGGCGTCCCCATGGCGGAGGTTCCGACCGTCGAACCTGTCGCCGAAGTGATCGAGGCCGAACAGGCCGAGGGCGCGCCGGACGCATCCGATCCCATGGCCTCGGCGATCCAGGCGGCTCAGGCCGATTTCGCGCGGCGCGAGCGCGAGGTTCTCGCCGCCCACAACCAGGCCCTGCTGGAGACGATGGCCCAGGCCGAACAGGCGGAGCGCGCCGTCCGCGCCGAGCTGGAGGCCGAACGCCGCATGGCCAATGTCGGCCGTCTGACGGGGGGCGTGACCCATGATTTCAACGCCCTGCTGGGGGTCATGACCTCGGCCCTGGACCTGATGCTGCGCCATGTCGACGAGCCCGAGCGCGTGCGTCGCCTGGGCCAGGCCGCCCTGGCCGCCGGTCAGCGCGGCGAACGCCTGACCCGCCGTCTGAGCGCCTTCTCCCAGGACGAGGACCAGACCAATCTGCAACGACTGGACATCGGCGTCCTGCTGTCAGGCATGGAGAGGAAGCTGCGCATGCTGGCGGGACCGGCGATTGATCTGATGATCGAAACGCCGGCCGGCCCCGCCTTCGCACGGATCGATCCGGCGGCCTTCGAGGCGGCCGTGCTGGCCCTGACCCGAAACGCGGTCGAGGCCTCGAACGGCGCCGGCTCGGTTGCGGTCCGACTGGCGGTCCTTCCCGACGAGGGCCTGAGGCTGAGCGTGCGCGATTCCGGGCCCGGCATGGACGCCGACACCGTGAGACGTGCGGCGGAGCCCTTCTTCACCACCCGGCCGGATGCGGCGGGCCTGGGCCTGTCGCAGGCCTTCGCCTTCGCGCGTCAGTCCTCGGGCGCGCTGGCCATCGAAAGCGCGCCGGGCGAAGGGGCGGAGGTCTCCGTCACCCTGCCGTCGGGGCCCGGCGTCGACGGGAGTCGGGTTGAAAACCAGCCTTCCACGGACGAAATGGCGACAGAAACCGCGTCCTGAGCGCCGCGGCCCCCTGCAAAGGTCGATTCCGAGGCCCCATATGACGCACGGCGGTTGACCCTTGCCGGGTCGGCGCTAGTGTCCGCCCGCCTGCCCCCACGCGCCAGAAGACCAGAGGATATCATGGCCGAAGCCACCGCTCCCTACGACGTCGTCATCATCGGCGGAGGGCCCGGCGGCTATAACGCCGCGATCCGCGCCGGCCAGCTGGGCCTCAAGGTCGCCTGTGTCGAGATGCGCGCCACCCTGGGGGGCACCTGCCTGAACGTCGGCTGCATGCCGTCCAAGGCCCTGCTCCACGCCTCGGAAATGTTCGACGCCGCCAATACCGAATTCGCCAAGATCGGCATCGAGGTCCAGCCCAAGCTGAACCTGGGCCAGATGCACAAGTCCAAGGACGACAGCGTCACCGCCCTGACCAAGGGGATCGAATTCCTGTTCAAGAAGAACAAGGCCGACTGGATCAAGGGTCGCGGCAAGATTGTCGGAAAAGGAAAGGTCGAGGTGACCGCCGCCGACGGTTCGGTCCAGACGCTGGACGCCAAGAACATCGTCATCGCCACCGGCTCGGAGCCCACCCCCCTGCCGGGCGTCGCCTTCGAAGCGGGCAAGGTGATTGATTCCACCGGCGCCCTGTCCCTGCCGGCCGTGCCGAAGAAGCTGATTGTGGTCGGCGCCGGCATCATCGGCCTGGAGCTGGGTTCGGTCTGGCGCCGCCTGGGCGCCGAGGTCACGGTGGTCGAATTCCTGGACCGCATCACCCCCGGCATGGACACCGAGGTCGCCACCGCCTTCCAACGCACCCTGACCAAACAGGGCATGAGCTTCAAACTGGGCGCCAAGGTCACGGCCGCCAAGTCGGTCAAGGACGGGGTCGAGCTGACGGTCGAACCGTCGGCCGGCGGTGCGGCGGAAACCCTGAAGGCCGACGTCGTCCTGGTCGCCATCGGCCGTCGCCCCTACACCGAAGGCCTGGGTCTGGAGAGCGTCGGCGTCACGCCGGACAAGCGCGGCTTCATCGACCATGACCACTTCAAGGTGGCCGACGGAGTGTGGGTGATCGGCGACGTGACCCACGGCCCGATGCTGGCGCACAAGGCGGAAGAAGACGCGGTCGCCGTGATCGACACCATCGCCGGCAAATACGGCCACGTCGACTACGCCCTGGTCCCCAGCGTGGTCTACACCTTCCCCGAAGTGGCCTGGGTCGGTCAGACCGAGGAACAGCTGAAGGCCGCCGGCGTCGCCTACAAGAAGGGCAAATTCCCCTTCACCGCCAACAGCCGCGCCAAGATCAACCACGAGACCGACGGTTTCGCCAAGGTTCTGGCCGACGCCGCCACCGACAAGGTTCTGGGCGTCCACATCATGGGCCCCCAGGCCGGCGAGATGATCCACGAAGCCGCCATCACCATGGGCTTCGGCGGTTCGTCGGAAGACATCGCCCGCACCTGCCACGCCCACCCGACCCGTTCGGAAGCCGTGCGTCAGGCGGCCATGGATGTCGAAGGCTGGATGATGCAGGCCTGATCGGCCGCAGCTTCTCAGGTGTCTGAAACGAAAAAGGCCCGCCCGGCGATCACCGGGCGGGCCTCTTGTTTTGGGCGGGTCGATCAGGCGTCAGGCGGCCCAGGACGTCCGGTCGCCCTGGGCGCGACCGCCGCGCGCGGTCTCGCCGATGCGGAAACGCGACACCAGTTCGGCCAGTTTTTCGGCTTCCTGGCTCAGGGCCTGGTTGGCGGCGGTGGTCTGTTCGACCATGGCGGCGTTCTGCTGGGTCGTCTGGTCCATCTGGTTCACGGCGACGTTGATCTCGGCCAGGCCGACGGCCTGTTCCTTGGCTGAGGCGGCGATATCGGCCGCCAGCTGGTTGATCTCGGCCACCTGGCTGATCAGGGCGGTCAGGGCGCCGCCGGTTTGGGACACCAGACGGGCGCCTTCGCCGACGCTGGCGCTGGAGGCGGCGATCAGGCCCTTGATCTCGCGCGCGGCGTCGGCCGAGCGTTGCGCCAGGGCGCGCACTTCGGACGCCACAACGGCGAAGCCTCGACCCGCCTCGCCCGCACGGGCCGCCTCGACCCCGGCGTTTAGGGCCAACAGATTGGTCTGGAAGGCGATTTCGTCGATGACGCCGATGATTTCGCTGATCCGGCCCGAGGTGGCCTCGATCTCGCCCATGGCGGCGGTGGTGTCGGCGATGATCTGTTCGCGCGTGCCGGCCCCGCCGCGCGCCTGGGCGGTGATGTCGGCGGCGGATTGAGCGCCCTCGGCCGTCTTACGGACGGTGACGGTGATCTGATCCAGGGCGGCGGCGGTCTGTTCCAGGGCGGCGGCCTGACGTTCGGTGCGGCGCGACAGGTCGTCGGTGGCGCCTGACACCTCCGTGGTTCCCGCCTGCATGGCGCCGACCAGTTCGATGATGTCGCCCATGGTTCCCGCCAGGGTGTCGGCGGCGGTGTTGTAATCGTCTTTCAGCTTGCGGCTGCGTTCGGCGAAGGTTGCGGTGATGCGGTGGCTCAGATCGCCGCGCGCCAGGGCCGCCAGCCCGTCGCCGAGGGCCCCGACCACGATCGCGTCCTCCTCAGCCAGACGTTCGCGTTCGGCTTCCCCGGCGGCGTGGGTTGCGAGGGCGGTCTCGCGCATCGCCTCGGCCTCGCTTTCGGTCGCCTTCTGGCGCACGGCGGCGTCGCGGAAGGCGATGACGGCGCGGGCGATCTGGCCGATGTCGTCAGAGCGCGAAACCCAGGGGGCGTCAAAGTCGGTGCGGCCCTGACGCAGGGCCTCCATCCGCTCGCACAGAGCCTTCAACGGCGAGAACATCCGGCGCGAGGCGAGCAGACATCCCATCACCACCAGCAGGGTGACGACGACGCCGCAAATCAGTAGGCCGATCATCATATGGTTCACAGAGGCCATGAAGTCGGCCTTGGGAATCCCGACATACAGCACGCCTATCGTCTGGCCGGCGGCGTTCTTGATGGGGTCGTAGGCGACGAAATAGGGCTTGCCCAGGATGTCCGCCTGACCGCGATAGGTCTGGCCGGACTTCAACACCGCATCATAGACGGGACCGGGCTTCAGCTTGGTGCCGACGGCGCGCGACCCGTCGTCCTTGACCACATTGGTCGTAACCCGCAGGTCGTCCATGAAGATCGTCGCCGTGCCGCCGACCAGGGCCTTGATCCGGTCCACCGGCTCGACGAAGTCGTTCATCGGGGTGGAGCCGACATAGAGTTTGCCGTCCCGCGCCGAGAAGCCGTCGCCGTAATCGGCTAGAACATCCCAAGCGACGCGCATGTTCGTCTCTTGGCGTTCGGCGGCGCCGGCCTCTGCATCCCGCGTCAGAAGAACCACCGCCACCGCCAGCAAGGTTGCGGTCAGGGCGGCCAAGGCGGCGATCACCATGAGGGCCGCCTTGGCCGAGAGGGATAGCGCGCTGAGTTTCATGGTCGTATCCAGGGGAAGCTTACTCTTCCCAGTCAAGCCTCACTGACACGACGAGGTTAAAAACCTTCCTGTCGCAAATCGCTTATCTTACC
Source organism: Brevundimonas sp. SL130 (assembly GCF_026625805.1). NCBI lineage: Bacteria > Pseudomonadati > Pseudomonadota > Alphaproteobacteria > Caulobacterales > Caulobacteraceae > Brevundimonas > Brevundimonas sp. SL130. The sequence continues at coordinate 191,847 of NZ_CP113064.1, read as the reverse complement.
CCGACGCGCGCATTCCCTTCAGTCTGTAGAGGGCCTCCAGCGCTTCGCGAGGCGTCAGAGCGTCGGGATCCACGGCGTCCAGCGCCGTCTCCACCGGCGAGGGAGTCCAGACGGGCGGCGGTTCAGCCATGGCGAACAGCGGCAGGTCGTCCAGCCGCGCTGTCGCCGCCTTCTCGCCCTCCAGCCGCTCCAGCACCGATTTCGCGCGGGCCACGACGGCCAGCGGCACCCCGGCCAGCTTGGCCACCTGCACCCCGTAAGACCGGTCCGCCGCCCCCGGCGCCGCCTCATGCAGGAAGACCAGATCCCCGTTCCACTCCTTGGCCGTCATGGATAGGTTGCAGACATGGTCCAGCCGCGTCTCCAGCTGGGCCAGTTCGTGATAGTGGGTGGCGAACAGGGTGCGGGCCCGATTGACGTCGTGCAGGGCCTCGGCCGTGGCCCAGGCGATGGCCAGGCCGTCATAGGTGGCCGTGCCGCGCCCGATCTCGTCCAGAACCACAAAGCTGCGCGGCGTCGCCTGGGTCAGGATGGCGGCGGTCTCGACCATCTCCATCATGAAGGTGGACCGGCCGCGCGCCAGGTCGTCGCCCGCCCCGACGCGGCTGAACAGCCGATCGACCACGCCCAGACGCATCGACCGCGCCGGCACGAAGGCCCCGGCCTGGGCCAGGATGACCAGCAAGGCGTTCTGACGCAGGAAGGTCGACTTGCCCGCCATGTTCGGTCCGGTGACGATGGCCAGACGCGCGCAGTCCGATCCGGACCCGTCCAGACGCGCATTATTGGGCGTATAGGCGTCGCCCGCCGCCTTGACGGCCGCCTCGACCACCGGATGCCGCCCGGCCTCGACCGAGAAGACCAGGCTGTCGTCCACCACCGGCCGGGTCGCCCCGACTTCTTGCGCCCATTCGGCCAGGGCCGCATGGGCGTCCAGTTCCGCCAGGGCTTCGGCGACCGCCTGTAACGGCTGGGCCAGACGGGCGACCTCGCGCCGCCAGCCTTCGAAGGTCTCGCCCTCGATGGCCAGGGCGCGATGGCCGGCCTGGCTGATCTTGGCGTCCAGTTCCGACAGTTCGACCGTGGTGAACCGCACCTGGCTGGCCAGGGTCTGACGATGGATGAAGGGGCTGTCGGGGCCGGCTCGCAGCAGGCCCTCCGCCGCCTTGGCCGAGGTTTCCAGGAAATAGCCCAGGACGGCGTTGTGCTTGACCTTAAAGGCCACGCCGGACTCAGCGACGGCGCGGGCCTCCAGATCGGCGACCACCCGTCGGCTGTCGTCGCGCAGGGTGCGGGCGGCGTCCAGTTCGGGGCGATAGTCGGGGCGCACAAAGCCGCCGTCGCGCGCCAGATGCGACGGCTCGTCCACCAGGCCGTCGATCAGATCGGCCTTCAGCCGGGACACCTCGGGCGACAGGCTGAGCCGGTCCAGGGCCAGGGCGATGCGGCGCGGCTGGCCGGTGATCGGGTCCACCTGACCGATGAACAGACCGGCGATCCCCTCCGCGATCGACAGGCCGACCCGCACCGCCGCCAGATCGCGCGGACCGCCGCGGCCCAAGGCCAGCCGCCCGACCGCGCGGGCGACGTCGGCCGAAGCCTTCAGGCCGTCGCGCAGATCACGCCGCAGGTCGCGCCGCTCCAGCAGCCATTCGACCGCGTCGAGTTGTTCGTTGATCGCCAGCGGATCGCGCAGCGGCCGGGCGATCCGCTCCGCCAGGGCCCGCGCTCCGCCCGAGGTGACGGTGCGGTCGATACAGGCCAGCAGCGAGCCTTCGCGCTCGCCCCGCTGCGTCCGGTCGATCTCCAGACTGGTGCGGGTGGCCGGATCGATGGCCAGAAATCCGCTCTCGCCCAGCCGGCGCGGCGGGGCCAGGGCCGGAACCTTGCCGGCCTGGGTCGTTTCCAGATAGGCGGCGATCAGGCCCAGGGCCGAGACCTCGGCCTCCTCGAAGGCGCCGAAACCGTCCAGGGCCGCAACCCCGTACAGCCGTTCGACGCGGACCCGCGCCGCCTGGGGTTCGGCGATGGCGCTCGCCAGGGCCTGAACCACGCCGCCGGACCCGTCCAGGGCGTCCCGCGTCGTCGGGTCGGAGTAGATCCGGTCCGTGACCAGAACCTCGGACGGCCGAAACGCCGCCAGGGCGGCGCCTAGATCCTCGAGCGCACAGGCGACGCTGTCCACGGCCCCGGACGACAGTTCCACCACGGCGACCGCCGCCCGCCCCTTGCGGATCGCCACGGCCGCCAGCCGATTGGCGCCGCGCGCGTCCAGCAGACTGTCCTCGGTCAGGGTGCCGGGCGTCACCACCCGCACCACGCCGCGGTGGACCACGGCCTTGCCGCCGCGCTTCTTGGCCTCGGCGGGGTCTTCCAGCTGTTCGCAGATGGCGACCTTGTGACCCATGCGGATCAGCCGGGCCAGATAGCCGTCCAGGGCATGGACCGGCACGCCCGCCATGGGAATGTCCTCGCCCTGATGCTTGCCCCGCTTGGTCAGGGTGATGCCCAGGGCGGCAGCGGCCACCTCGGCGTCCTTGAAGAACAGCTCGTAGAAATCCCCCATGCGGAAGAAGAGTATGGCGTCCGGCTGCCCGGCCTTGGCCGTCAGATACTGCGCCATGAAGGGCGTCGCGCCCTCCAGGGAGGCGGCGATTTCGGGCGAATGTTCGGGGGGCGGGAAAGCGGGCGCGTTCATGTGCTGTCAGGGTGAAGGATCACAGCCGACCGCTCAAGCCCGTTCACGGCTCTTGCACAGGCTTCTCACCCCTGCGATAGGCCGCGTCAGGCGGTTAAGGGAACACGGTGAGACACCGTGGCTGTGCCCGCAACTGTAGGCGGCGAGAGCGTCGTCCGTCCGGGGTCTCGACCTCGGCGCCACTGGGAAACTGGGAAGGCGAGGACGGCGGTTTTTGACCCGCAAGCCAGGAAACCTGGCCGCCTAACGTCGCTCGTCCGCTGTCCGGGACCAGACAGAGGCGCGGGGACTTCTCGTCGTAGCGACCCGATCTTGCGCCGTCCGGACCTTTCAGGCCCGGCGGATCGGCTCGCTCATACCGGTTCCTCGCGCGCACTCGCGGAGCCGACATCGGGGATTCTCGCTCAATGAAGCGCTCCATTCTTCTCTCCACGGCGGCCCTTTCTGTAACGGTGGGCGCCTTCGCCGCGCCCGCCCTGGCGGCCGACGATGCGACTCCGCTGGACGACGTCGTCGTCACCGCCACCCGCCTGCCCGCCATCGTCGCCGAAACGCCCGGCGCCCGCGTCATCGATTCCAAGACCATCGAACAGCGCGGCGCCGTCTTCGCCGCCGACATCCTGTCCGATGTTCCGGGCCTGTCGGTGACCCGCACGGGCGCGTTTGGCGGCGTCGCCCAGGTCCGCATGCGTGGCGCGACCCCCGGCAAGACCCTGGTCCTCGTCGACGGGGCGCCGGTCAATGACGCCTCCGAGGTCAATGGCGCCTATGACTTTTCCGGCTTCGAACTGGGCGACATCGACCGGATCGAGGTCCTGTCCGGGCCCCAGTCCTCGCTGTGGGGTTCCGACGCCATCGGCGGCGTGATCGCCTTCACCACCAAGGAGATCGACGGCCTGCGCGCCGAGGCCGAGGCCGGCAGCTACGACACCGTGCGCGGCCGCCTGGCCGCCGGCGTCGCCAACGAGACCTGGGCCTTGGGCGGCTATGTCTCGCATTTCGACACCGACGGGATTTCTGCGGCGGACGAGGCCGACGGCAATACGGAAGCCGACGGCTTCACCAACACCACCGTGGGCTTGAAGGGGCGCTACGCCGTCTCGGACACGGTCAAGCTCGACGGCTCGGCCCGCTGGTCCAAGAGCGAGGCCGATCTGGACGGCTACCCGGCCCCGACCTATGCCCTGGCCGACACCGATGACAGCCAGGAGTCCGAACAATGGTCCGGCTTCGGCCGCATCAGCCTGAAGGCCCTGGGTCTGAACCATCAGTTCAGCGTCTCCGCCTCGGACATCCAGCGCGACACCTTCAGCGACTATCCCTCGACCTATGAGGCCAACCGCCAAGCCTATCGCTGGCAGGCCGACGGCGCGACCGGCGCCGCGACCTATGCCTTCGGGGCAGAGCGCGAGGAGACCGAAGGCAGCGTCTCCACCGGCGCCAAACAGGATCTGGGCACGACCTCGGTCTTCGCCACCGGCCGCTACGCCGTCACCGAGGCGCTCAGCGTCACCGGCGGCCTGCGGTTCGACGACACCGACGACTTCGGCTCCAAGACCACGGGCCGAATCTCGGCGGCCTATGACCTGGCCGGCGGCTTCACCCTGTCCGGCGCCTATGGCACGGGCTTCAAGGCGCCGTCGATCAGCCAGGCGGTCTGCGACTTCTGCTATTCGTCGGTCCCCGTCCCCACGCTGAAGCCGGAAACGGCCGACAGCGTCGAGATCGCCCTCGGCTGGGCCTCCGCCGACGGCCGGTTCGACGGTCGCGCCACCCTGTACCGGCTGAACATCGAAGACCAGATCACCTATTTCACCGATCGGACGACCTTCGACAGCTATTACATCAACATCGCGCGGACCCGCTCGGACGGGGTCGAGCTGGAAGGACGCGCCATGCTCGGCGGCGGGTTCGACCTGACCCTGGCCTATGCCTGGACCGACGCCGAAGACCGCTCGACCGGCGCGCGCCTGCTGCGCGTGCCTGAACATGCGGGATCGGCGACCCTGGGCTGGACGGGGGATCGGATTTCGGGCGCCCTGACCGTTCGCGCCGAGGGCGACCAGGACGATTCGGGCGGCGTGCGCGACAGCTTCGTCACCGCCAATCTGAACGCGGCCTATCAGCTGACGGATCAGATCGCCCTGACGGCGCGGGTCGAGAACCTGGCCGACGAGCAGTATCAGCAGGTGCTGGGCTACGGCGAGCCCGGTCGTTCGGCCTATGTCGGGGTCAGGCTGCGCTACTGATGCGGGCGCGGGCGTCGGCGGCGAAGGCCGCCGGCGCCTCGAGCGCCAGTTCCGACCAGTTCAGATCGGGGCGGGGCGCATGGGCGGCGGCCAGGATGGCGCGCAGCTCGGCGGCCGAGGCGACGCTGGCCACCACCCGGTCCACGGCGTCCAGAGAAAAGGCGTAGGCCAGGGCCGCCTGCATCGGGTCGCAACGCCGTTCCGCCAGGCGCCGCCGTGTCCGCGACAGAACCTGGGCGTAGTTCGCCAGATGCGGCGGCAGATCGTCCCCGCCGGCGAACAGCAGGCCGCCCGCGAAGACGGACGCCAGATGCACCTGGGCGCCGACGGATTTCAGCTCGTCCAGAACGCCTTCGGCGGCGGCGCGCTGATCCAGAAGATTGCACGAGACCTGCACCACATCCGCCTCGAGACGTCGCGCCAGCAGGGCGGGCCCGTCCTCGATCGTGGCGCAGAAGCCGATGCTGCGGAACAGGCCGCGATTTTTCAAGGATTGCAGACGATCCCACAGGGCGCGGCCTTCGGCCCCGGCCAGATCGGCCGCATTATCGACCAGCAGGGCTTCGCCGCGCGGCAAGCCCAGTCGTTCCAGCGACCGGCGCGCCTGAGCCTCGACCCGATCCAGACCTTCGTTCAGCGACACGGTGCGCACCGTCACCCGGAAGGGCGAGGGAAAGGGCCAAGCTTGGCCCAGCAGGCGCTCGCCGTCGCCGCCGGGGCGGGTGGCGATCATGCGCACGCCGGCGTCGGCGCCGGTCTGCAACAGGAATCGCATCGCGTCTTCGCGCGCGCCTGTCTGGCCCGTCATGGGTGAACTATGCAGGCGCTGGGGCTCGGTCGCCACGGCGAGAGCCAGGCGATCAATAGGCGAGGGCGCCGAGGGGGTGGCGGGGGAATGCGTCACATTCCCATCTTGGCCCTCAATACTTAAGGGAGGCTGAGCAAGAGGTTACGCGAACCTTACTTATCCACCGTTGGTATCGCAGATCAGGCGTCGGCGTCGGGCTGTCTGTCGGGGTCGGCGGCCTGGAAGGCGGGATGGGCCAGGGCGCGGGATTCGACGGCCAGCAGTCTCGGCCAGGCTTTCAGATCCATATTGAATCGCCGCGCCGAATAGAGTTGTGGGATCAGATAACAGTCGACCAGACCCGGCGCATCGCCGAAGCTCCAGCCGTCACCGTGGCGCGTCACCAGGGCTTCCAGCGCCGTGAATCCCGGCGTGATCCACCGCGCAGCCCAGGCGTCCACAGTCGCCTGATCGGCCCCGAAATCCCCGCGCAGCGACTTCAGCACCCGAAGATTGTTCAGCGGATGGATGTCGCACCCGATCAGGGCCGCCATGGCTCGCACATGGGCGCGGTCCGTCGACTTTTTCGGCAGCAGCGCCGGTTCGGGATGGGTCTCTTCCAGCCATTCCAGTATGGCCGGGCTCTGGGTGACGACCAGGTCGCCGTCCTGTAGCGCCGGCACCATGCCCTGGGGATTCAGCGCCAGATAATCGGCCGCCTTCTGTTCCCCCTGGCGCAGATCATGCGCTGCGGTCTGGTAGGACAGCTCCTTCAGCCCCAGGGCGATGCGCACCCGATAGCTGGCGCCCGAACGCCAATAGCCGTGCAGGATCATCAGACCACCTCGAAGCTGAGGGGCTCCAGCCCGTCGATCGTCACCACGACCCGGTCTCCGCGCGTCAGCGGACCCACGCCCGACGGCGTGCCGGTGAAGATCAGGTCGCCGGCCTGAAGCGACCACAGTTTGCCCGCCTCTTCGACGATCCGCTCGGGGTTCAGGATCATGTCGTCCAGGGTGCTGGACTGTTTCGTCTCGCCATTGACCGTCAGGGCGATGACCCCCGCCGGGTCCGGCAGGGCGCCCAGGGTCAGGGCGCCGCAGGGGGCCGACTGGTCGAACCCCTTGGCCGCGTCCCAGGGACGGCCCGCCGTCTTCGCCTCGGCCTGAAGGTCGCGGCGGGTCAGGTCGCAGCCGACCGCCCAGCCCACGATCCGCCCGCCCTCGCCGATGGCGGCGACCAGTTCGGCCTCGAAATGCAGATTGGCCGTCGCGGACGGATAGGCCGGGTCGGCGCCGTCCGACACCAGGGCGTCGCCGGGCTTGGAGAAGAAGAAGGGCGACTGCTTGTCCGGGTCTGAGCCCATTTCCCGCGCATGGGCGGCGTAGTTCTGGCCCACGCACAGGATGCGGCGGACCGGGAAACGCCGGTCGTCGCCGGTGATCGGCAGGCTGGGTAGGGGGCGGGGGGCGAACAGGAAGTCGGTCATGGGCGCAATCTAGTGCGGCGAATCGCGCCTGACGAGGTCGGCCATAAGGCCTTATGGATCGACGGGAACTTCGCCCCCGGTGTAGCGTTCGCAAACGGGGTCCCCTATTCTATCGCCAAGCTTGAAACTGGAGCGCGCACCATGGCCACCACCAAGGCTAGAGAAGACATCAAGGCCGACCTGAAGACCCTCAAGGAGGATCTGAAGACCGGCGCCCGCGAGGAAACCCAGCGCCTGCGCGAAAAGGCCGAAGAGGCCGAGGCCAAGCTGCGCGCCAAGGGTGAAGAAGTGCGCGAACAGGCGCGGGGCTATTACGACACCGCCCGGGTGCGCGGCCGCGAATATTATGACGACGCCGCCGAACGCCTGGACGAGGCCCAGCGCTATATCGTCGAACGGGTGCAGGAACGGCCGGTCCAGTCGACCGCCATCGCGCTCGGCGTCGGCGTCGTCCTCGGCCTGCTGCTGGCCGGCCGCCGCCGCTGATGTTCAAGGGCATCGTCAAACGGATCGTGGCGACCAGCGTGGTCGCCGCGAGCGTGTTCCTGGCCGTCGTCTTCCTCGGCGTCGCCCTCTTTTATGCGATCAGCCTGCTCACCACGCCCCTGGGCGCGGCCGCCATCACCTTCGGCCTGTTCGCCCTGGTCGCCCTGATCGTCGCCTTGATCTTCCTGAAGGGCGACAGTCACGATGATGAAGACGAGGAGGATGCGCCCGACGGTCTGGTCGGCAAGCTGATCCACATCGTGCGCGAGCGGCCGATCATCGGCGCGGTCGGCGGCCTGGGCGTGGCCTTCCTGCTGCTGCGCAATCCCGCGCTTGCCGCCATCGTCGCCAGCCTGGTGGCGGAGCGCAAGATGGATCAGGGCGGCTATCCGAAACGTCGGCGTCGCCGCTGAGTTTATCCCTCCTGACAGGGAACGGGCGTCGTCCGTGATCGTTGATCTTCCGACGGGACGAACGGCTGCAAGGCCGCCGTCGGAAACCTCAACGCAGGAGAGCTAGACCCATGATCCGTTGGGCAATTATCTTCCTGGTCGTGGCCTTGATCGCAGCCGTTCTCGGCTTCGGCGGCATCGCGAACTTCTCGTTCGAGATCGCCAAATTCATCGCCGTGATCGCTATCATTCTGTTCGTCATCGCCCTGGTGGCCGGCGGACTTCGCGGCCGCGGCGTCCCCCGATTATAACGGGCGTCGAACCGACAAGACGAAAGGGCCGGAACGCGAGTTCCGGCCCTTTTCTATTCCAACTCGCGCTCGCACACGAAAGATGTCTCAGACCGCCGCCTTCTCCAGGACGCCGGGCGTATCGGGGCTGGGCGCAGTGGCGGCCTTGCGGGTGTCCTGACGGCGCGGCAGCCGCCAAATCTGTTGCGAACTATAGGCCTGGCCGTCCCAGGCCAGGGCCGTAACCGTGATGGTCCTGTCGTCCCAATCGACCTGATTGAACCCAGGCGGCGATCCGCGCTCACGGTGCGACAGGGTTCCACAGCCCACCGCATAGGAGCACCGGTCCGCCAGGTCGATCGGCAAGGCGAAGGGCACATGGACATGGCCCGTCATGATCAGATCCACCCCGGCCTCGGCGAAGATTGAGGCCGCTTCGTCACCGCGTTTGACGTCGCCCGTCATCGGCGTCCCCACCATTTCGATCAGCGGATGGTGGCAGGCCAGGATGCGCAGCGCCCCGATGGGCGCCTGACGCAGGGCCTCGGCGGCGCGCCGGGTCTGGTCCAGATCGATGACCCCCTTGGACCAGTTGGGGCGCGCCTGCCAGCCGCGCGCGGTGACGACGCCGCGCACCATCACCGTGTCATTGCAGAACTGGCCGTCATGAGCGGGAAAACCGGTCGCCGTCTCGAACGCCCGCCACGGATGGAACAGCCGGGCGACCGGGCTCCAGTAGGGGACGTCATGATTGCCGACGATGACGAAGCGCGGCTCGGGCATGGCGCGCATCCATTCGCCCGCCGCGCGGAATTCGGCCGGATAACCCTTCTGGGTGATGTCGCCGGTGATCAGCACCAGGTCATTGGTCGTGGCGTGGGCGTATTCCAGCGCAGCCGCCACCGCGCCCTTGTGCTCGCACCCGAAATGGACGTCGGAGAACTGGAGGACCCGCCCCATTAAAGGCCGTCCTCGGCCGCCGGGGGCCGGGGGGCGAGGGCGCGGAACGCCTTGGGTATGAATCGCACGGTGGCCTCGGATTTCAGCAGAACGGGTTCGCCGTCTATCACGGCCGGAATCTTGGAGCGCGCCCGAACATCGATCCGTTTGGCGGCTCGGGTGGACACCGCCGGATCATGGCGCCAGTCGCTGAACAGGGCGTTGGCGGCCAGACGGAAGGCCTGGCTGGCGTCCGAAGGGTCCATGGCCGCCGCTTCCAGCCCGTTCGGCTCTTCCATAGCCTTGGAGATCATGGGGCTGATCAGGACCAGGGCCTCGGCCCGACGCCGGGGGCCGCCGTCCAGACTGAACCTCAACCGACCGGTGAAGGCCCGCTTCAACGCCCGCCGCGCATAGGTCCAGGCCAGCTTGACCTTGCCGGTCCGCATCGCCTCGCGCGCCGGCGCCCATAGGGCCGGCGAGCCCAGTATGGCGGCGCAATAGAAATATTCGCCCTCGACCTCGCCGCCCGACACCACTTGAGGCGCCCCCTCTTCCAGGGCGCGGCGCAGCGCCAGTTTCCAGTCGGCCGTGCCGTACAAGGCCCTGGGCAGCATGTTCATCGTCCCGCCCGGCAAGGGGGCGATCATCGGGCCGTCGGGTCGGGCCTTGGACGCCACCGACCGCGCCGTACCGTCGCCGGCCAGAACAAAGATCACATCTGCCGACGCCGCAAACGCCTCGGCGATCGCCTGATCGAAATTGCCGCCGTCCAGGACCACGACCTGGGTTTCCAGGTCGTAGTCGGCCAGCACAGCCTCCGCCTCGGCGGCGGCGCGCGGACCCACGCTGCCGGACAGGGGATTGACCAGCATGACCGCCCGCTTCAACGGGACATGGGGCGTCAGGGTCCGCAGGGGCGCGCCCTGCGGTTGGCCGATGTCGGCCTCGGCCTCGGGTTGGGGACTTACGATATCGGTCATGGCGCCCGAACGTTCTGCGCGCGCGCCCGTTCCCTAAAGCTTGGCTATGGCTTCAGTTGGTCGCGGGCGGTTGCAGCCCCGGGTTCCGCCTCGGGGGTGCGTCCCGCCAGTTTCTGGGCGCCGGCCCAACCGGTGGCGATCCAGCCGTCCGCCATCCGACCGGCCGCCTCGATAGACCGCTCCTTGATCGACAGGACCAGCGTCAGGGCGCCGATCAAAGCCAGCAGCGTCACCAGCACATTGATCAACGGGGCGGCTGAGGCCTTTTTCTTCTTGCGCCGGGTCCAGAGCGGACCTTCGGCGCCGTCGATAGCGCGCACCATTTTTGAAAATCGCATCATTCCCCCCACTGACTTTGCCGGGCTAGGCCCAGGATTGAAGCTTAACGCTTTCTACAGAACGACGATAGGCGCGGGAACCGGAGCCGTATTCCAGCGTTCTCGCCTTCGGGGCGAACCCAGACAAAGGATTTCATCATGAACAAGGCCATCATCGCGATCGCCGGGGCCGGCCTTCTGGCCTCGGCCTGCGCCAGCGACCCCTACGGCAATTCGAACCAGACCGTGCGCCAAGGCGCCATCGGCGCCGGCCTCGGCGCCGTCGCAGGCGCTGTCATCGGCAATAATGTCGGCGGCGGCAATGCGGCCACCGGCGCCCTGATCGGCGGCGTCCTCGGCGGCGCAGCCGGCGCGATCCGCGGCTCGGCCCAGGACCGCAACAACCAGCAGCGTTACCGCGACAGCCAGGGTCGCACCTACTACTGCTACGATAATCGCCAGGACGAATGCTACTGGGACAACGGCCAGCGCCGTTACTGATCGACCAAGCTCGGCGGGCTTGGGCCTGCCGCGCTGATCGGGTTTCAGAGGGGCGGTTCGTCATGGGCGGGCCGCCCTTTTCTTGTGCAGGGAATGGGATGGGCATGAAGAATTTTGCGATTGCGGCCTTGGCCGGGATGCTGGCGCTCGGGGCCTGTGCGACGCCGATGCGGCGGGATGAGATCGTGACCAGCAGCTCACTGTGCATGCCGGTCCGGTTCGACATCTATTTTAAAGAAAATGAGGCGCGGCTGACCGATTCAGCCGACCAGGCGGTCGAGGCGGCGGCGGCCGTGCTGCGGACGTGCGATGTGCGCAGCATCCAGGTGCTGGGTCTTGCGGACGCGACCGGCGCCAGTGAAGCCAAGCTGACCCTGTCGCAACGCCGAGCCCGGACCGTGGCCCAGGCCCTGAGCGCGGCAGGACTGCCCACGCCGGTGTTTGACGTGACGGCGGCCGGCGACGCCGGCGCGACGACGGCGGGCGGAGCCTCTGAACCTTTGCGTCGCCGCACCGAGGTCGTGGTGGACGCCCGACCGCGTCGTTAAACAGGCGCGGCGACAGAGACGCTGACAGGCCCACCTCCAGGGCCTAAAAGCTCGGCCATGCGCGCCATCGCCCCTCTGTTCGCCCTCTGCCTTCTGGTCCTGTCGGGCGGCTGGATCTCGGCGGCGGCTCAGCCGGTCAGCCGTCCCGCCCAGACGGCGACGCCTGTCTCGGCGGGACCGCGCCAGGCCGACAATATCGAGGCCGAACTGGTCTCCCTGTCGCAATGGGCGGCGCCGGGGTCGACCGTCGTCGTCGCGGTGCGCCAGGAGATTGCGCCCGGCTGGCACACCTATTGGCGCAATCCCGGCGATTCCGGCGGGCCGACGACCCTCGACTGGCGCCTGCCGCCGGGGGTGAAGGCCGGCGAGATCGTCTGGCCCCTGCCCAGCCGCCAGCGGCTGATGAGCCTGGTCAACTACGGCTATTCCGGCGAGGTCTATCTGCCCGTGCCGATCGAGGTTCCGGCCTCGGCTCGCCCCGGAACCGTCCTGCCCCTGACGGCCGACGTCCTGTTTCTGGTGTGCAGCGACCAGATGTGCGTGCCGGTGCAGATGAGCCTGCGCCTGGACCTGCCGATCCGCGAGGGCGCCCCGCCGCTGAACCCCGACCACGGCGCCGCTCTCGAGGCCGTGCTGGCCGCCGCGCCCCGTCCTGCCGGGATCGAGGCCCGCGCCACGCTGATAGACGGCGTCCTGACCCTGTCGGCGACGGGCGGTCCCCTGAGCGCGGCCCTGGCGGACGGCGAACCGACCCAGGCCGTCTTCTATCCGTTCGAGGGCGGCGTCATCGATCACGCGGCCGCCCAGTCGGGCCAGACCGGGCCGAACGGCCTGAGCCTGAGATTGATTGCGGCGGACGACCTGAAGGCGAAGGGCCTCAATGGACCGATCTCCGGCGTCCTGGCCACCGACGCAGGCGCCTGGGAGATCACGGCCCGCCCTGGCCCGGTTTTGGCGGGCGCCGCTGGCGGCCGGACCCTGTCGGGAGAGGTCGAGACACCTGCGCCGGCGAAGACCGGTCTGATGCTGATCCTGCAATCGGCCCTGTTCGCGCTGATCGGCGGTCTGATCCTGAACCTGATGCCCTGCGTCTTCCCCATTCTGGCGATGAAGGCGGCGGCCCTGGCCGCCTCGGCCCACGACGCCAAGACGGCCCGCCGCGATGGCCTGTTGTTCATGGCCGGGGTCCTGGCCAGTTTCCTGGTCCTGGCCGTCGTCCTGCTGGTTCTACGCGCGGGCGGCGAGGCCATAGGCTGGGGCTTCCAGCTGCAGTCCCCGGCGGTGATCGCCGGCCTGGCCCTGTTGATGCTGGCGGTCGGACTGAATCTGTCGGGCGTCTTCCAGGTCGGGGCGGGGGTTCAGGCCGTCGGCGCCGGTCCCCTGTCGCGCCTGCCGGGTGGCGTGGGCGCCTTCTTCACCGGGGTTCTGGCGGTGGTCGTCGCCGCCCCCTGCACCGCCCCCTTCATGGCCGTCGCCCTGGGCGCGGCCCTGCTGATGCCCTGGCCCGCCGCCCTGCTGGTCTTCCTGATGCTGGGGCTGGGCCTGGGCCTGCCCTATCTGGCCGTCAGCCTGTCGCCCGGCCTGCTGCGCCGCTTCCCCCGCCCCGGCCCCTGGATGGACCGTCTGAAAGGCCTGCTGGCCTTCCCCATGTATGGGGCGGCGCTTTGGCTGGTCTGGGTGTTTTCTCGTCAGACCAGCGCGGAGGCTCTGGCGCTGTTCCTGGCCGCCGCCCTGATGCTGGCCTTCGGTCTATGGTTGACAGGCGTTAACCAGACGCGTCGCGGCGAGGGCGGGACCGCCGTCGTCAGCGCCGTGGCGGCGGCCCTCGCCATCTTCTTCACCCTGTGCTTCGCCGGCCTCGCCGCCAGTCGTGCGCAACCGCCTGCGAATGGGTCAGAGGCGGGCCCCCTGGCCGCCGCGCCCTGGTCGGCCGAGGCCGTCGGGGCCGCCCAGGCCCAGGGCCGTCCGGTCCTGGTCAATTTCACCGCCGACTGGTGCGTCACCTGCAAGATCAACGAGCGCGCGGCCCTGTCTTCGCCGCGCGTGGCCGAAGCCTTGCAGGCGGCGAACGCCGTCTATCTTGTCGGCGACTGGACCCGCCGCGACGACGCCATCACTCGCGAGCTGGAGCGTCACGGCCGCTCGGGCGTGCCCCTGTATCTGCTCTATCCGGCGTCGGGCGGCGAACCCCGCATCTTGCCGCAACTGTTGACCGAAGGGGTGGTGACGGACGCCCTGCAAACCGCCCGGACGCCCAATCCGGCCCCTTAAAGCCGGTCCAGCCGTCTGGCGTGGTTCGCCACCATGCGCAGCGCCAGCCCGTCGGGCAGGAACCGCGCCAGTCCGGCCATGAGATTGTTCATGACGCCGGGCGTGACGCTGGCCCGGTTCGCCTCGCAGGCCTCATAGCCGATGCGGGCGACGCGGGCGGCGTCCATCCACATCCAGGCCGGATAGGCGCGCGACACCTGATCGCGAGACCCATTGACGTCGTGGAACTCGGTCAGGGTGTAGCCGGGGTTCAGCACCGTCACATGGACGCCCGTCCCCAGGGTCTCCAGGTACAGGCCCTGGGACGCCTTGATCAGGAAGCTCTTGATCGGCCCATACAGGGTGTCGCCGCCGGTCGCCGGCATCTGGCCCGCCAGGGACGCCACGTTCAGCACCCGGCCGAAGCCTCGTTCGACCATGCCCGGCAGGACCAGGCGCGACAGCTCCACCGGCGCCGTCAACATGACCTGGATCATGGCCCGGTGGGCGCTCAGATCGGTGTCGAGGAAGCCGGTCACCCGGCTGAATCCCGCATTGTTGATCAGGCCGTCCACCGTCAGACCCCGCGCCGCGATGGCGGCGATCAACCGTTCAGGCGCGGCGGGGTCGGACAGATCCTCGGGCATCACGGTCGCGGTCACGCCGTGCGCTGCGACCATTTCATCGGCCAGAGCCTTCAGCGGCCCCTCGCGCCGGGCGGTCAGGATCAGGTCCCAGCCGTTCGCCGCATAGGTCCGGGCCAGGGCCGCGCCTATGCCGGCCGAGGCGCCGGTGACGAGCACGGTCCGGCTCATCCGAGCCTCAGGCCGCGACGGGGCAGGACTTGTGCGGCGTGAAGGCCGCCAGGGAGATCGGATTTTCGGCCAGCAGATCGGCGATGGTGATCTTGGACAGGGCCTCGGTCGCGGCCTGGTCGGCGGCGGTCAGGGCCTTGGCCACCTGGCGCGGAATATGTTCGCTGATCGGGCAGCCCTTGGCCCCGGCGTGAGGCGAGCCGATGTGGGCGCATCCGTTGACGGCCCGCAACACCTCGTCCAGCCGGATGTCCTGCGGCTGGCGCAACAGCCAGGATCCGCCGGTGGCGCCGGGCCGGGTGGCGATCAGTCCGGCCTTGGCCAGCAGGGCGGTGATCCGACGCACAACCACGGGATTGGTCGGAATCGATGAGGCCAGTACGCCGCTGGGGGCCGCCTGGGCAGGCGAAAACGCGCCCTTGTGGGCCATATAGGCCAGGGCGTGGGCGGCGACGGGGAAGCGCTGGCTGTCTGACATGTTTGTGTTCCTGCACGTAAAATAGGCGTTCCGACGCCGAATCACAAATGCCGGCCCCCGCTGCGAAAGCGAATCCCGCGCGTCACGATTGAAGCGGGCGCGGAATGAGCCTAAAGGCTCGCCGCTTTGAAGGGCTCGACCTGTCGTCGGAGACCCGGAGGATACGCATGGCCGGGGATACTCCCCACGACGCGGGCGCTCTCCCCGCCGCGTCGAATACGCCGGACAAACCCACCCACGCCAAGGGACCCCAGTCCCACGCTCCGGGCGGTTCGGTCGCCAAGCACGGCGGCTTCTGGGCCCTGACCTTGGGCGCGATCGGCGTGGTGTTCGGCGACATCGGCACCAGTCCGCTCTACGCCCTGCGCGAGGCGATCGCCCATGCCCAGTCCGGCGTCGGCGGCGACCTGGCCGTGATCGGCGTCGTCTCGCTGGCCTTCTGGGCCCTGATGGTCGTCGTGACGTTCAAATACGTCTTCTTCCTGATGCGCGCCGACAACAAGGGCGAGGGCGGCACCCTGTCGCTGATGGCCCTGGCCCAGGTCGCGGTCGGTCGGCGCAGCGCCTGGATCTTCATCCTGGGCGTCTGCGGCGCGGCCCTCTTCTACGGCGACGGCATCATCACGCCCGCCATTTCGGTGCTGTCGGCCGTCGAAGGCTTGCAGGACGCGCCGGGCCTCAGCGGTCGGCTGGACCCCTTCATCGTGCCGATCTCGGCCGGGATCCTGATCGCCCTGTTCATGGTTCAGTCGCGCGGCACCGCCAGCCTGGCCAAATATTTCGGCCCGATCACCGCCGTCTGGTTCCTGTGCCTGGGGGCCTTGGGCCTCTACCATATCTTCGACGACATCAGCGTGCTGCGGGCCCTGTCGCCCCACTATGGCGTTATGCTGCTGATCAATGACGGCTTCCTGGGCTTCATCATCCTGGGCAGCGTCTTCCTGGCCGTGACCGGGGCCGAGGCCCTGTATGCGGACATGGGCCATTTCGGAAAGGCGCCGATCCGTATGGGCTGGCTGGCCTTCGTCCTGCCCTGCCTGACCCTCAACTATCTGGGCCAGGGCGCCCTGATTCTGGACAATCCGGGCGCGGCCGAAAACCCGTTCTGGAACATGGTGCCCCAGTTCGCCTACTGGCCCATGCTGATCCTGGCCACCGCCGCCACCGTCATCGCCTCGCAGGCCGTGATCACCGGCGCCTTCTCGGTCACGCAACAGGCCGTCCAGCTGGGCCTTCTGCCCCGCATCGACATCCGCAACACCTCCGAGACCCAGGCCGGTCAGATCTTCGTCCCGGCGGTCAACAGCTTCCTGATGATCGGGGTGCTGGTGCTGCTGGTCGTGTTCCAGAGCTCGCATAATCTGACCGCCGCCTATGGCGTGGCCGTCACCGGAACCATGCTGGTCAATACGCTGATGGCCTATTCTGTCATCACCAAGGGCTGGAAATGGCCGATGTGGGCCGTGGCCGGAACCCTGATCCCGTTCGCCTTCATCGACAGCGTCTTCCTGACCTCCAACCTGCTGAAGATCCCCGACGGCGCCTGGATGCCCCTGGTGCTGGGCGCCTGTCTGGTGCTGATCATGTGGACCTGGGTGCGCGGCACCCAGATCCTGACGGCCAAGACGCGCAAGGACAGCCTGCCGCTGACGGACCTGATCGAGATGCTTCAGGCCCGGCCGCCCCACCGGGCGCCCGGCACGGCCATCTTCCTGACCAGCGACCCGGACGTCGCGCCGGTCGCCCTTATGCATAACCTCAAGCATAACAAGGTGTTGCACGAGAAGAACGTCATCCTGACCGTCCAGACGTCCGAGCGGCCGCGCGTCAGGGAGGCCGACCGGGTGCGGATGGAGCCGATCAACGACGACTTCAAGAAGCTGACCATCACCTATGGCTTCATGGAGACGCCGAATGTGCCGCGCGCCCTGGGCCTGTGCCGCAAACAGGGGCTGAAGTTCGACATCATGTCGACCAGCTTCTTCTTGGGCCGCCGCTCGCTGATCCCCTCGGCGCGCCAGGGCATGCCGTTGTGGCAGGACAAGCTGTTCATCTTCCTGATGCGCAACGCCGCCAACCCGACCGACTTCTTCCATATCCCGCCCGGCCGCGTGGTCGAGCTGGGCGCGCAGGTGGCCGTATGAGTTCCGAAGGACGCGGTTCTGAAGGACGGGGCGGGGGTCACAGCTCGCAGGCGCGCGGTCGCCGCATGGCCACCAAGGGCCGGCCGCGCCCCGCTGCGCCCGAGGTCGCGCAAGCCCCGTCGCAGGACGACATCGGCGTCGAGGCCCGCGTCGTCGCCGGCCTCCTGCTCAACGCGGCGCTGGAGAAGCGCAACGGTCTGGACGAGGCCCTGTCGCAGCCGGCCGCCCGCGCCCTGGAACCCGTCGATCGGGCTTTCGCCCGCGCTGTGGCCATGGCCGCCCTGCGTCGTCTGGGCGAGATCGACCAGATCCTGAACCGACGCTTGCAGAAATCGCCGCCCGAGGCCGTCCGCACCCTGATGCGGATCGCCCTGGCCCAGACTCTGGTGCTGGAGACCCCGGCCTTCGCCGCCGTCTCCACCGCCGTAAAACTGGCCGAACGCGATCCCAAGACCCGCCCCTATAAGAACCTGGTCAACGCGGTCCTGCGCGGCGTGGGCCGCGACGGCCCCGGTCTGACGACGGCCGAGAGCAATCTGCCCGACTGGATCGCCGCCCGCTGGAAGGCGACCTATGGCGAGGCGGCCCTGACCGGCCTGGCCCTGGCCGCGCGCGAGGAACCGGCCACCGACCTCAGCCTGAAGCCCGGCGTCGATCCCGCCGCCGTGGCCGCCGCCGTCGAGGGCGAGGCGCTTGAGGGCGGAACCGTCCGCACCGGCCGTCGCGGCGATGTCGCCTCCTGGCCCGGTTTCGACGACGGCGACTGGTGGGTCCAGGACGCCGCCGCCGCCGTCCCGGTGCGCCTGCTGGACGTGAAATCCGGCGAGACCGCCCTGGACATGTGCGCCGCCCCCGGCGGCAAGACTCTGCAACTGGCCGCCGCCGGCGCATCGGTGATCGCCCTGGACCGCTCGGCCCCGCGCCTGAAACGCCTGAGCCAGAACCTGGAACGCACCGGCCTGACCGCCGAGGTGATCGCGGTCCCCGCCGAGGACTGGGAGGACGACCGCAGCTTCGACGCCGTCCTGCTGGACGCCCCCTGCACCGCCACCGGCACCTTCCGCCGCAACCCCGAAGTCCTGCGCGCCACCAAACCGGCCGAGGTCGCCAAACTGGCCGACGTCCAGCACCGGCTGCTCGACGTCGCCGCCGAACGGGTCAAGCCGGGCGGCCGGATGGTCTATTGCACCTGTTCGCTGGAGCGCGAGGAGGGCGAGACCCAGGTGATCGCCTTCCTGCGCCGCAACCCCGCTTTCCGCACCGTCGCGGCCGATCCCGCCGCCCTGGGCGCTCCGCTGGAAGCCCTGACGCCCGAAGGCTGGCTGCGCATCCTGCCCTCCATGTGGGCCGAACACGGCGGCCTGGATGGCTTCTTCGCCGCCAAGCTGGAACGGATCGCCTAGGGTTTTCGAGGCGCGCGCTTAGACGCGGGAAGGGCGTCGGCGGATTTGCGCAGTTCGGCGTACTCCTGCTCGATCCGTGATTTTTCCAGCGCCTTCCGCTCGGTGTCGAAGGTCTTGTAGGCCGCTTTGGCGTGGCGGTCGGCGTTGTCCCTGGACACGCGTCCGCCGTCGGACAGGACCACCCGACCCAGCCCCTTCAACTGCGTATCCAGCAGGGTCGCCGCCTCGGCCATGGTCGTCAGGCGGCCGGTCTCCAACTGGTCCTCAAAGATGGTCAGCAACAGGTCGGTCAGCCGGTTCAGCTCTCGCACCTCGGCTGGCGCCAGAAAGTTCTTGGCCACCGTCACATCCGCCGCAGCGACCCGCTCGCCCTTCCAGGTCTGAAGGCCCATGTCGGGCTCCGCCGCATCGGCGCGCGCCATCAGCATCTCGGCGGGCGTCTGGCTGGTCACGGCGAAACAGAGCTTGGCCTGGGTGTTGCGATAGAAGGTCCGCCAAGCGTCAGACTTGGGGTCATAGTCTTGGCACAGGCTGCAGATCTGGCGAATTTCCGCATAGAGGTTGGCCTCCTCGCTGCGGATGTCGCGGATGATGTCGCGCAGTTCGCGGACGCGATCCTGCTCGCCGCCGGCCTTCATCCGCTCGACATCGACGACGAAGCCGCGCGTGGCGAAGCGGATCAGCACCGCCGTCGCCCAGCGGCGGAACAGGGTCGCCTGCGCCGAACTGACCCGGTAGCCCACCGAGATCACCATATCGAGGCTGTAGGCCCTGACCGTGCGGTCAGCGGGCCCCTTAATTTGCATAAAATGCAAATCGGCGGCCTCACCCAGTTCGCCCTCTTCCAGAATGGCGGCGATGTGGCGCGAAATCACGGAGACGTCGCGGCCGAACAGGCCCGCGATCTGGGCCTGGCTCATCCACAGGGCGTCGCCGTCGAAGCGGATCTCGACCCGCGCCCCGTCATGGGCGCCATAGATCAGGAAGCGGTCGCCGGAACCGTCCTCGAACACACGGACCGGTTCGGCGGCGGACAGGTCTTCCATCGACATCGAGTCTTCCACGGTGGATTTGGCGTGAACAAGAGTAGAACACGGCAGATCGTCTTCGCCAAGCCGGTTGCTCGACCCGCCGTGCCGCCTTATCCCGTGGCCATGGCCCTCACCCCCCTGATCTGCCCGTCCATCCTCGCCAGCGATTTCGCGCGGCTGGGTGAAGAGGTCCGCGCGCTGGAAGCCGCGGGCGCCGACTGGATCCATGTCGATGTGATGGACGGCCATTTCGTGCCCAACATCACCCTGGGTCCGGACATCGTGAAGGCGATCCGGCCGCACACCGCCCTGCCGTTCGACGTGCACCTGATGGTCGCGCCGGTCGATCCGTGGCTGGAGGCCTATCGCGACGCCGGGGCCGACCTGCTGAGCGTCCATCCCGAAAGCGGCCCGCACCTGCACCGCACCCTGGGCCGTATCCGCCAGCTGGGGGCCAAGGCCGGGGTGGTGTTCAATCCGGCCACGCCGCTGTCGATCCTGGAGGAAGTGGTCGATCTGGTGGACCTGGTGCTGATCATGTCGGTCAATCCCGGCTTCGGCGGTCAGAAATTCATCGACAGTTCGCTGCGCAAGATCGCCGGCGCCCGCGCCATCCTCGACCGCGCCGGATCGGCGGCCCATCTTCAGGTGGACGGCGGCGTGACCTCGGCGAACGCCGGCGCCTGCGTCGCCGCCGGGGCCGACGCCCTGGTCGCCGGCTCCTTCGTGTTCAAGGGTGATTATGCGACCAATATCGCCGCCCTGAAGGCTGTGCCGGCGGCCGCGTGAGCCCGATCGGTCCCTTTAGTCCGCGCGGCCAGGACGCCACGCCCGACGTCGCCTCCGGCCAGATCCCCGGCCTGGCCGGCGCCCCGGTCCGTACGCCCGTTCGTTCGGGCGCGACCGAGACCGGTCCCGCGCTTTGGCCGGCCATCGCCGGACGCATCCTGACCCGCCAGCTGTGGATCGAACTGTATGGCCTTCCGGGTTACGGCCTGACGCTGGGCCCGGTCCTGGGCGGGGGCAAGGTCACGGCCTTCGCGGCCACGCCGCGCGACTTCCGGCCGCACGACGCTGCGCCGGGCAAGAATCTTCTGGTCGGACGGTTCATCCTGGCGGGCGCCTCGATGGAGGTCGAGGCCCCGGCCGATCCGTGGAACCGCCCCAGTCCGTCGCGACCCTTCGCCGTCGAACTGCACGCCTTCAACTGGCTGCCGGCCCTGATGGCCCAGGGGGAGCGGGGCGCCCGCGAGGCCCTGCGTCTGACCCTGGGCTGGAGCGACGCCTTCGCCCGCTGGTCCCCCTTCGCCTGGGGCCCCGAAATCCTGCCGCGCCGGGTCGTCAACCTGGCCTGCGCCGCCCGCAAGATGGGCGCCGTCGCCACCGAGGCCGAGCGGCTGAGACTGGCCGACAGCCTGGCGCGCCAGACCCGACAGCTGCTGCGCCCGCCCGGCGGCCTGGCCACCCGCGCCGAACGGCTGACGGCGGCGGCCATCGGCGGCTGCGTCCTGGCCGGCGCGCCGGGCCAATCCTTGCGCCGTCGCGCCCTGTCCGGCCTGACCGGCGCGCTGAAGACCACGGTCCAGGCCGACGGCGGCCACGCCTCGCGCAGTCCCGAAGCTGGGCTGGAGCTGCTGCTGGACCTGCTGACCCTCGACGACGCCCTGGCGCAACTGTCCGAGCCGACGCCCGAGGCTGTGACCGGCGCCATTGCCCGCCTGACCGAAGGTCTGCGCCTGCTGGCCCTGCCGGACGGTCGTCTGGCCAGTTTCCAGGGCGGGGGCCCGTCCACCGTCGCCCGCGTCGCCGCCGCCCGCGCCCATGACGAGACCGCCACCGCCCGCACCAAGGCCGAGCCCGAACATCCGCCCTTCGGCGCCGTCGCCGGCCTGACCCGGATCGCCAGTCCGCTGCTGACCATCCTCGCCGACGCCGCCGCGCCCGCCGGGGGCGCCTGGGGGGCGTCGGCCTGCGCCCAGCCGATGGCGCTGGAGATCGTCTGCGGCAAGGATCGTCTGATCACCGGCTCGGGCTGGACCCCGGCTTCGACCGATCGTCAGGCCCTGCGGCTGACGCCCGGCCATTCGACCCTGACCCTGGGCGAGCGGTCGCTGAACGAACCTCTGGGCGGCTGGAAGGGCGAACTGCTGGGCCCGCGCCTGGTCGGCCCGCCGATCCATGTCACCACCGATCAGCGCGACGGCGACGGCGCCGTCTGGCTGGACATGGAGCACGACGGCTGGAACGAGGCCTTCGGCCTGAACCACCAGCGCCGCCTCTATCTGGACCAGCGGATGGACGAGCTGCGGGCCGAGGAAAAACTGTTCCCGACGCCGGGTCGCAAGGAGATGATCCGCCAGATCGCCGCCCCCTACGCCATCCGCTTCCATCTGGAGCCGGGGGTCCAGGCCTCGCTGGCGCGCGACCGCCGCTCGATCCTGCTGCGCGGCGCCTCGGGCCGGGGCTGGTGGTTCCGCACCGACGGCCCCGACGTGGCCATTGAACCCAGCGTCCATATCGACGCCGGCCTGACCCGCCGCTCGCTGCAGATCGTGGTGCGCGGCTCGGCCCGCACCGACAGCGAGAGCCGGATCCGCTGGAAGCTGAGCCCGGCGGGCGCGAGCGGCGATCCGACCTGAGCGCGTCCGGAAACCGTCCGTGGGGTGACGTGACGCCAGTTTGGGTCTAGAGGGCGCGCCATCCTCCCCCAGCCTTCACGGACGCCGCTTCATGCCCGCCGCTCCCGACTTCCCGCCCGCCCCCGACCGGGTCAAGCCGCAACGCGCCCTGATCTCCCTGTCCGACAAGGCCGGACTGGAAGACGCCGCCCGCACCCTGTACGACCTGGGCGTCGAACTGGTCTCGACCGGCGGCACCCGCGCGGCGATCGCGAAACTGGGCCTGCCGGTCAAGGACGTGGCCGACCTGACCGGCTTCCCCGAGATGATGGACGGCCGGGTCAAGACCCTGCACCCCGTGGTCCACGGCGGCCTGCTGGGCGTGCGCGACGCGGCCGACCACGCCCAGGCCATGACCGACCACGGCATCGGCGCCATCGATATCGTCTGGATCGACCTCTATCCGTTCGAATCCACGGTTGCTTCCGGCGGATCGTTCGAGGCGGCGGTCGAGAATATCGACATCGGCGGCCCGGCCATGATCCGCTCGGGCTCCAAGAACCACGGCTATGTCGCCGTCGCCGTCGACGGCGAGTCCATCGGCCTGATCCTTGAGGCGCTGAAGGCCGAGGGTTCGACCGATCTGGCCCTGCGTAAGCGGCTGGCCGCCCGCGCCTTCGCCCGCACCGCCGCCTATGACGCCGCCGTTTCCGGCTGGTTCGCCCAGCAGATTGAGGACGTCGCCCCGGCCCGCAAATCCATCGCCGGTTCTCTGGCTCAGACCCTGCGCTACGGCGAAAACCCGCACCAGACCGGCGCCTTCTACCGCACGGGCGAGCGCCGTCCGGGCGTGGCCTATGCGACCCAGATCCAGGGCAAGGAACTGGGCTACAACAATATCGCCGACGCCGACGCCGCCTATGAGTTGGTCGCCGAGTTCGAGGCCCCCGCCGTGGTCATCGTCAAACACGCCAACCCCTGCGGCGTGGCCGTGGGCAAGGACCTGTCGGAAGCCTATGCCCGCGCGCTGGAATGCGACGCCGTTTCCGCCTTCGGCGGCGTGATCGCGGTCAACCGCCCGCTGAACGGCGACGACGCCCGCGCCATCACCGGCATCTTCACCGAGGTGGTTATCGCCCCCGGCGCCGACGACGAAGCCAAGGCAGTCTTTGCTTCGAAGAAGAACCTGCGCCTGCTGATCACCGACGGCCTGCCGGACCCGCACGGACCGGGCGAAGTGTTCCGCTCGGTCGCCGGCGGCTTCCTGGTCCAAAGCCGCGACCGGTCGCTGATCAAGCCATCGGACCTGAAGATCGTCACCCAGCGCCAGCCGACCCCGACGGAGGTCCAGGACATGTTGTTCGCCTTCACCGTGGCCAAACACGTCAAGTCCAACGCCATCGTCTACGCCAAGGACGGCCAGACCGCCGGCATCGGCGCCGGCCAGATGAACCGCCGCGACAGCGCCCGCATCGCCGCCATCCGCGCCAAGGAAGCCGGAGAAGCCAAGGGCCTGACTCAGTCCCTGGCCGAGGGGTCGGCCTGCGCTTCGGAAGCCTTCTTCCCCTTCGCCGACGGCCTGCTGGAAGCGGTCGCGGCCGGCGCCTCGGCGGTGATCCAGCCTGGCGGCTCGATGCGCGACGCCGAAGTCATCGCCGCCGCCGACGAGAAGGGCATCGCCATGGCCTTCACTGGAGTCCGCGTTTTCCGACACTGAGGATCGAACAGGCATGATCCATATCGAGGACGCCGACCCCGACCATGCCGACGCCAAAGTCCTGATCGCCGCCCTGTCCCAGCGACTGGCGGCGATCACGGGCTCCAGCGGTCAGGCCTCGTTCGATGCGGACGATGTGCGCGGGCCCGGCGCCGCCTTCCTGCTGGCGCGCGACGAGCTGGGGCGGGCCATTGGCTGCGGCGCCCTGCGTCCGCTCCAGCCGGGCGTCGC
Organism: Brevundimonas sp. SL130; assembly: GCF_026625805.1. NCBI lineage: Bacteria > Pseudomonadati > Pseudomonadota > Alphaproteobacteria > Caulobacterales > Caulobacteraceae > Brevundimonas > Brevundimonas sp. SL130. Next base: position 167,481 of record NZ_CP113064.1, on the reverse strand, counting down.
CGAAATCAAACGCATGTATGCGGCGGTCGCCGGACAGGGCGTGGGTTCGGCCGTGCTCGCGGCCCTGGAGGCGAAGGCGAAAACCCTCGGCTATGCCGAAATCCGTCTGGAAACGCGCCGCGTCAACACGGTGGCCGTGGGCTTCTATCTCCGTGCCGGCTATCGCGAAATTCCGCCCTACGGCCGCTATGTCGGCCGACCGGAAGCCGTCTGTTTCGCCAAGCCAGTCGGATCGACTTCCGCCTAAGTTGACTGGACGCCCCCGGCGCGCCGTGATGGTCTGCGGCTCCCCCGTTTCTGGAGCCCTCCCATGACCACCCTGATCCGTCCCGAAGGCCAGACCCCCGATGATCTGAAGCTCAGCCGCCGGGCGGTGGGCGCCCTGGGGGGGCTGCTGTTCTCCGGCTATGCGGTCGCGGCCCTGGCCAAGGAGGCCCAGCCGATCACCACCGACGCGGCCGGGCTGGAGACGGCGGAGGTGACCTATCCGGCGCCGGACGGGTTCCAGTTGCCGGCCTATGTGGCGCGTCCGGCCGGAGACGGACCCTTCCCGGTCGTGATCGTCGTGTCTGAAATTTTCGGCGTCCACGCCTATATCAAGGACATCTGCCGTCGCCTGGCCAAACAGGGCTATGCCGCCATCGCCCCGGCCTTCTTCAACCGGGTCGAGGATCCAGCGCCCCTGGCCGACATGGGCCGGATCATCCAGATCGTCGGGGCGGCCAACTATGAACAGGTGATGGGCGACCTGTCGGCGACCCTGGAGTGGGCCAGCCAGCAGCTGTGGTCGCGCGACGGCAAGGTCGGGATCACCGGCTTCTGCTGGGGCGGCAAGGTGGTGTGGCAGGCGGCGGCGCGGTTCGCCGTCATCGGCGCCGGGGTGGCCTGGTACGGCCGTCTGGCCCCGGCTCCCGATGCGACCCCGGTTCAGGTCTCGTCGGGCCAGCCCTGGCCGGTCGATCTGGCCGCCGATCTGAAGGCGCCGGTTCTGGGCCTGTACGGCGGCAAGGACCAGGGCATTCCCTTGGCCAGTGTCGAACGGATGCGCGAGGCCCTGGCCCGCGCCGGCCAGACCGGAAGCCGGATCGTGGTCTATCCCGACGCGCCCCACGGCTTCCACGCCGACTATCGCGCCAGCTACGCTGAGGCCGACGCCAAGGACGGTTGGTCGAAACTGCTGGAGACCTTCGACAAATCTTTAAGAGGTTGAATTGTTCCTGATGTGACACACTGCGGCGGGCTGTGTGTCATGGAGGGGTGAAGGTGGCGAATTCTCAGTGGCGTAGGGCGGTCCTGCTGGGTGCAGGCCTGTTGTTCCTTCCCCTTGCGGCCTGTGGCGGCGGGGGAGGCGGCGGCGGTGGCGGCGGAACCACGACGCCGGTCGTGCCGCCCCCACCACCACCACCGCCTCCGCCACCCCCGCCACCTCCGCCCCCTTCGGTGACGTCGAGCGAATATCTGCGCAACTACGGCCTGGCCAATATGAAGGCCTCCGTCGCCTGGCAGGCCGGCGCGACCGGGAACGGCGTCACCGTCGCCGTGGTCGATTCCGGCGTCAGCAACAGCCAGGCGGATCTGGTCGGCCGCATCTCCAGCGCCTCGACCGACGTGGTCGCGGGCCGCAACACCCCCTATGTCGCCGACGACAGTCACGGCACCCTGGTGTCCGGGGTCATCGCCTCGAACTTCAACGGCCTGGGCTCGATCGGCGTCGCCTATGAATCGACCATTCTGTCGATCCGCACCGACATTTCGGAGTGCGACGACGAAGACGATGACGTCTGTTTCAGCGGTTCGGACCTGGTCCGGGCCCTGGACTTCGCCGTGGCCAACGGGGTCAAGATCATCAACATGTCCCTGGGCGGCGACGGCCGTCTCGGCTCGGCCTTCGAGGCGGCCCTGCTGCGCGCGGTCAACTCCGGCGCGGTGATCGTCGCCTCCTCCGGCAATGACGGCGAGGCCAACCCCGGCTGGCCCGCGCAGTATGCGGTGGACCCCCGGTTCGCCGGCGCCGTCATCGCCGTCGGCTCGCACGGCGAGACCAATCTGATGTCCGACTTCTCGAACCGCGCAGGGGTGACGGCCGCGGGCTATATCTCGGCGCCGGGCGAGGATGTCATCACCGGCTGCGACGGGACCAGCTGCTGGCGGATCAACGGCACCTCCTTCTCGGCGCCCCATGTCTCGGGCGCCCTGGCCCTGCTGATGGACGCCTTCCCCAATCTGACGGCGCGCGAGGCCCTGGCCATCGTGATCGATACGGCGCGCGACGCCGGGGACGCCGGGACCGACATCGTCTATGGCCGGGGCCTGCTGGACCTGGCCAACGCCTTCCGGCCCGTCGGGGCGACTTCCGTGCCGATGGCCGACGGCGCCTCCATCGTCGCCGAGACCGAGCCGGGCAGTTTCGTCGGCCCCGCCTTCGGCGACGCCTTCGCCCGCCAGACCGCCCTGGGGACCGTCCTGTTCGACGGCTATGATCGGATGTTCGCGGTCCAGCTGGGCGGGGCCTATCCGACGGCGCCCAGCCGCTCGTACCAGGCCGCCCCGTTCGAACCCAGCCGCACGGCGACGACCAGCCTGGCCCTGCCCAACGGCGGACGTCTGAACCTGACCGCCGCCCAGCCGGTCGAGGGACCAGAGCCCATCGCCCCGCGCCACGACCTGACCGACGCCCCCTGGCTGGGCGACGAGCCCCGGCAGGAGGCCATGCTGGACCTGGAAATGGGCCGGCTGAGCTTCGCCACATGGCAGGGTCGCGGCGGGGCGTCCTCGCCGTTCGACGGCGCGGCCGGCGACGGCTTCGCCGCCCTGGCCCAGGTCGATCATGCGATGCGGGGCGCCGTCCGGTTCGGCGCCCTGACCCTGGCGGCCGAGAGCGGCGGCGGCGACCGCCGCATGCCCCTGCGCCAGGTCGAGGAAGAGGCTTCGAGCTACAGTCGCGCCACCCTGGCCTGGCGCGGCGCCGACGGCGGCCTGTCGCTCAGCCTGGGCGCCCTGGACGAACGTCTGGGTCCGCTCGGCGCCTTCCTGCCGGGCGGATCGGACTTCGCCCTGCCGTCGCGGACAAGCTTCTATGCGGTCGGCGGCGACTGGAGCCTGCGGCCCGGCCTGGCCCTGATCGGCGAGGCCGGCCTGGGCGCGACCGAGAGCGAGGGGCGGTTCCTGTCCACCGACCAGGCGGCGATCAGCTCCAACTGGCGGCTGGGCCTGCTGACCGGCTGCGTCGTCCTGTGCGACCGGATCAGCTTCACCGTGTCACAGCCGCTGCGGATCGAGCGCGGGACCTTCTCGGCCTGGCTGGCCGATGTCCCGGTCGAGTATTTCGACCCCCTGACCTATTCGCGCCGCAGCTTCTCGGCCACGCCCAGCGGTCGTCAGATCGACTTCATCCTGGGCGGCGAGCGTCGCATGTGGGACGGCTCAAGCCTGTCGGTCCAGGCCGTCGCCAGCCGCGAACCCCGCCATGTCGCCGACGCGGCGCCCGAGTTCGCCCTGATCGGCGGGTGGCGGCGTCAGTTCTGAGGGGGGTGTTGGTGAGTAGTGCTAGTGAGCAAGGGGTGAGCGGTGCGTACAGGCACCGCAACTCACTTCTCGCTCACCTCTTGCTCATTCTTCACTTCGGCGGGGGGCGGCGTCAGTCCTGAGGTGAACGGGGTGAAAAGTGCTAGTGAGCGAGGGGTGAGCGGCGTGCACAAACACCGCAGCTCACCCCTCGCTCACGGCTTGCTCACTAATCACTAATCACTCCTCACGTCCAGACGATCAGGCCTTGCCGTCGAAGGCGTGGGTCTCGGGCTCCGGCGCCGCGCCATAGGGATTGGCGGCCTGCGCGCCCGACCCCTTGGCCGCGACCACGACCATGGCTGGGCGGATGGTGCGGCCGAACAGTTCGAAGCCGGACTGCATGGTCTGGAGCACGGCGCCGCCCGGAACCGAGTCCGACAGCTGTTCGATCATGGCCTGGTGCAGGTGGGGATTGAAGGCCTCGCCGGCCTCGGGGGCGACGCGCTTCAGCCCATTGGTCTCGAACGCCTGCAACAGGGCCTTCTGGGTCATTTCCAGGCCGGTCACCAGGGCGACGGTCGGGCCGTCGGTCTCCTTGGGCGCGGCCATCAGGGCGCGTTCCAGATTGTCGGCCACGCCCAGCAGGTCCTTGGCGAAGCGCTGGATGGCGAAGGCGCGGGCGTCGTTCTGCTGCGTCTCGGCGCGCCGCTTCAGGTTCTCCATCTCGGCGGCGACGCGCAGGGCGCGGTCCTTCCACTCGTCACGCTCGGCGATGACGGCGTCCAGCGGCGCCAGATCATCTGACGGCTGGGCGTCCAGGCCGTGTTCGGCGTTCATTTCCGCCATGTCGGCGTCCAGTTCATTGAAATCGTCGTTATGGGGCGTGTCGCTCACTTGTCGTTCCCGTCCAGCATCCGGCCCAGCACCCGGGCGGTATAGTCCACCAACGGAATGACACGGGCGTAGTTCAACCTAGCGGGGCCTATCACGCCGATGGCGCCCAGAACCCGCTGTCGGCCGCTCATATAGGGCGCCGCGATCACGGCGGAACCCGAAAGTGAAAACAACCGCGTTTCGGCGCCGATGAAAATTCGCACGCCTTGCGCCGCATCGACCCCGTCCAGCAGGCCGATCAGCTGTTCCTTCTGCTCCAGATCGTCGAACAGGACCCGCACCCGCTCCAGATCCGCCAGCCCCTCGCCGTCCTGCAACAGGTTGGCGCGGCCCCGCACGATCAGGGCGCGCTCGCGGTCCGGCCCGCCGGACCAGGCGGCGAACCCGTCCTCGACCAGGCGGGCGGCGGTCTGGTCCAGTTCGCGCCGCGCGATCTCCAGCTCCTGGGTCATTTCGCGCTTGGCGTCGGCGAAAGGCCGGCCGCGCAGGCGGGCGTTGAGGAAGTTGGAGGCCTCGACCAGGGTCGAGGGCGTGACCCCGGCCGCCAGGGTCATGATCCGGTTCTCCACCGTGCCGTCGTCGGCGACGATGACCGCCAGGGCCTGATCCCCGCCCAGGGCGACGAATTCGACATGTTTGACGCCGGATTCGCGCACCGGGCTGGAGACCACGCCCGCGCCGCCCGCCAGGCCCGACAACAGGTTCGACGCCTCGTCCAGGGCGGATTCGAAATTCCGCCCCCGCCCGGCCAGCCGCCCGTCGATCTCGCGCCGCTCCTCCTTCGTCAGGTCGCCGATCTCCAGCAGGCCGTCGACGAACAGGCGCAGGCCCGCATGGGTCGGGATCCGCCCCGACGACGTATGGGGCGAGGCCAGCAGCCCGGCCAGGGTCAGGTCCTGCATCGTATTGCGGATCGAGGCCGGCGACAGGGCGATCCCGCCCAGCGACAGGGTGCGCGACCCGACCGGCTCGCCCGTCTCCAGATAGGATTCGACGATCCGCCGGAAGATGTCGCGCGCGCGCGCGTCCAGGCCGGCCAGCCCGGCGAAAGCCATGCTTTGGGACTGGGCGCCGTCGAACGGCGGGGTTTTGGGGGCATACAGGCTCACGGTTTCAGGATAAGCAGCGCCGCCTCAGCTTCCAAGGACTCATCTCATGCGCCATTCGCAACGCACCGACGACCAGCTGCGTCCCGTGACCATCGAGACCGGCGTCAACCGCTATGCCGAGGGCTCGTGCCTGATCACCTTCGGCCATACGAAGGTTCTGGTGACGGCCTCGGTCGAGGAGAGCATCCCCGGCTGGATGCGCGGCAAGGGCCAGGGCTGGGTCACGGCCGAATACGGCATGCTGCCCCGCGCCACCCACACCCGCGGCCGGCGCGAGGCCGCCGCCGGCAAACAGACGGGCCGGACGCAGGAAATTCAGCGCCTGATCGGCCGCAGCCTGCGCGCCGTCGTCGATCTGAAGGCCCTGGGCGAGCGTCAGGTGGTGCTGGACTGCGACGTCATCCAGGCCGACGGCGGCACCCGCACCGCCTCCATCACCGGCGCCTGGGTCGCCATGGCCTCGGCCCTCAACTATCTGCGTGACGAAGGCGTGCTGAAGTCCGACCCGATCCTGGACCAGGTGGCGGCGGTGTCGTGCGGCGTCTGCGACGGCGTGCCGGTGCTGGACCTGGACTATGAAGAGGATTCCGAGGCCGAAGCCGATTCCAACTTCGTCCTGACCGGCGCGGGCCAGATCGTCGAGGTCCAGGCCACCGGCGAGAAGCGCGGCTTCTCCCGCGCCGAGTTCGACCGCCTCTTCTCCCTGGCCGAGATCGGCTGCACCGAACTGTTCGCCCTGCAAAAGGCGGCGCTGGAGGCAGTGCGCCGCTAAGGGCGCCAACCTCCGCACCCGCGTCAGCCGACGCGGGGCGACTTCAGGCGGCGCTTGTTCGAATGGGTGGGCGGCGCCGCCCCCAGGTCCTCGGGCACCTCGCCCTTGAAGTAGTAGCGCTGCCAGGCCTCCTTGGCCGCGTCCGGATCGCCGCCGGCCAGCCGCTGGTTGAAATCGGTGCGGGCGCGGTTCCAAGCCTCGAACTGGCCCTTCATCACCGGGTTGGACTCCAGGGTGCGGATCACCGGCTGGAACTGTTCGACCTTCTTGTGCTCAATCAGATTGATGAAGCAGAAGGGCTCGCCCTTCTCGAACGTAATCCGGCCCGGCCGGGTGAAGATCCAGTTCATCGTGAAGGGGAAGGGCAGCCAGTCGGTCTCGATCAGGCCGACCAGGGGCTGGATCCCGTCCTTCAGGTGATTGGGCGACCCCGAACACATCATCCCCCAGCCCGGCGGCGTGCGGAACAGATACTGCGGGTGCATGGTCAGCACCCCGCGCGAAAAGTGCGAGGTGACGAAATGGGCCAGGTCGTGCTGGGGCCGGTCGGGCGTGATGACGATGTCTTCCTGACGCGGCCCGCCGTTCCACTCGGCCGAGAAGCCGAACGGGCACAGAATCTCCCACCCGGTGGTGTTGGCCATGTTCAGCGGCAGGCAGCGATAGGGGTGGCGGCTGATGAAGGCGTCCATCCAGTTGCGCGACTGGCGGCCGGGCACCAGATCCGGCGGCCGGGCCGTCATCGGATAGCATTCCAGTTCCAGCGGGCGCGTCTGCACGGTATCGACCATGGAACCGTTCCTAACGCCGCAAACGCGACTGCTCAACCATGACGCCAGACTCCGTCCATGCCCCCGCCTTCGACCGTGACGCCCTGACCGCCTGGCTGACCGAGAACGACGTGGCCCACACGACCCACGACCACCCGGCCGTCTTCCGCGTCGAGGAAGGCCTGGACCTCAAGGCCGACCTGCCCGGCGCCCACACCAAGAACCTGTTCCTGAAGGACCACAAGGGCCGCCTCTGGCTGATCTCGGCCCGCCAGGACACGGTCATCGACCTGAAACGCGCCGCCGTCGCGATGGGGTCAGGCCGCTTGTCGTTCGGCGCCGAGACCCTGATGTTCGACACCCTGGGCGTCCGCCCCGGTTCGGTCACGGCCCTAGGCCTGATCAACGACACGGACCGCCGCGTCACCTTCGTCCTGGACCGCCGCCTGTGGGACGCCGACATCGTCAACTTCCACCCCCTGACCAATACGGCGACGACGGCCCTGGCACAGACGGCGTTCCGGCGGGTGTTGGCGCTGCTGGGGCGGGAGCCGGTGGTGGTGGATTTCGGGGCGTTGGGGTGAGAGGTGGAACGTTGCAGGTTTCAAGTCGGCATGGCAGCTTCAACGGGTGAAGCTGATTTTGTCCTTGTTCGGCATCTGGGTGACGCCGGTCTGTTTCAGCGGCGGCAAAATCCTGCTTCCCGAGTTCGGTCATGAAATTCCGCTCGCCCTGCTAAACCGCTTCATCAGCGGCGGAGGCGCCAGGAATTTCCGATACACGTCAGACTTCAAAACCTTGTCTGCCAGATTCGAGTGGCAAGGCCATTCGTTCAACTATTGGACTGACGACTGGGGCGGGGCCCAAATAGACGGTGATGCGTCTGCTCTGCCCGTTCTTTTTGAGGCGCTTGCGCGCTCGCCCCGTACGAAGGTTCAGGACATATGAGCTGGTCAGAAAGATTGAGCCCATGACCTTCCGGTCCGACCCGGCTCTCTACCTCATTGTCGGCGGGTTCCTTCTCACTGCGGGCCTGACATTCCGTTTCGGTATTCGCGGACTGGCGGGCTCGGCAGTAGCATTGATCTTGGCCACCATAGTCTGGTGGCTCTACGGCGTCGGAGAGGCCCTGATGCGTGACGACGGCGCGTCTGAAAGCTCTCGTTTCGCCATCTGGGCCGGACTACTGATGGGCGTTCCGCTGATCCTGCTCTTCTGTGCGATCGGAGGCTCAGTCGGCGCGGTGCTCGGCCTGACGTCTCGGCGGCTTGTACAGAAGCAGACGATAAAGAACTTTTCCGCACCGGACTAAGCTCCCGGTTACGCCATTCTGTCTACTCCCTGCTTGCGGGATGAAAAGAGCGGCGCCCGCTCCGCCGTCTGGCCCATCCCATCCTAATTTTCTCGTCGAAGCGTCGCCTTTTCAACGTCCTGACCCTTTGATCCGCCCGCGAACCCACCACGCCTCAAAACCGTGCGACACTCCCCGCACGGTCTTTGAAAACTGAATCCCCCCTGCCGGCCACGCATCTCCCGCCGCCCCGCGAAGAATAGACGAAAATAGACTCCATTTTTTTTCGAGTGGATTCCGTCTATTTCCGTCCTCGCGGCCCCTTCGTCGCTTGATGCCGAGGCGTCCCGACGCCACAGCCTCGACCAACCTGCGCCGCGCCATGTTTGGCACGTTTGGCGCCTTGGCACGGTGTTTTCGCGCCATTTGCGCCAGAACGAGCGACCCGTCTTTCGTTCCTCCGGGCGCCCCGCAGCCAATTCGCCGCTTGATGCCGAGGCGTCCCGACGCCATCTGGTCCATTACGACCTTCGAGCCTGCACGGACCCATCATGACCCTGATCGACCCGACCCTTTCCGCCAACCGCTCCGGCGACGACCTGATCAAGGAAGGCACGGACGCCTCCTTCATGACCGATGTCATCGAGGCGTCGAAGCATCAGCCGGTCATCGTCGACTTCTGGGCCACCTGGTGCGGCCCGTGCCGGACCCTGGGCCCGGCGCTGGAGAAGGCCGTGCGCGCCGCCAAGGGGGCGGTGAAGATGGTCAAGATCGATGTGGACGCCAATCCGGCCTATGCGGGTCAGTTGCGGGTGCAGTCGATCCCCACCGTCTACGCCTTCGTCAACGGCCAGCCGGTGGACGGCTTCCAGGGCGCCATCCCCGACAGCCAGATCAAGGCCTTCATCGACAAGCTGACCGGCGGGGCCGGCGGCTCGACCGAGACGACGCAACTGCTGGAGCTGGGCGAGGAGTCGCTGGGCCTCAACGACTTCGGCGGCGCGGCCCAGGCCTTTGCCCATGTCCTGTCGATCGAACCCGAGAACGAGAAGGCCATCGCCGGCATGGCGCGGGTCTATCTGGCCAACGGCGATCCTGAGCAGGCGTTGCAGACCATCGCCATGGCCCCCCAGGACTCCAAGGAGCCGACGGTCCAGAGCGTGCGCGCCCAGCTGGCCCTGGCCGCCAAGGCCCCGACGGGGGCCTTCGCCGAGCTCGAAGCCAGGGTCGCGGCCGACCCGACCGACCACCAGGCCCGTTTCGACCTGGCGGAGGCGCAAAGCGCGGCCGGCGACTTCAAGGGCGCGGTCGACAATCTGCTGGCCATCATCCAGGCTGATCGCGAATGGAACGAACAGGCGGCGCGCAAACAGCTGCTGGTCATCTTCGACGCCGCCGGCGTCAGTTCCGACGTGTCCAAGGACGGCCGGCGCCGCCTGTCGTCCATCCTGTTCTCTTAAGCGTTAAACCGCCGGCCTCAAGTAGCCCGAAGGGCGATAGGCCAAGCAACAACGGCCTCATGTAGCCCGAAGGGCGATAGGCCCAAGGAGAGAAGATGCCCCAGGGCTATGTGCGCGCTTTGGACCTGCCCCAGGTGATCCCGGTGTTTCCGCTGGGCGGGACCATTCTGCTGCCGCGCGGGCAACTGCCGCTGAACATCTTCGAGCCGCGCTATCTGAACATGGTGGACGACGCCATGGCCGGGGACCGGATCATCGGCCTGATCCAGCCCAGAGGCGGAAACCCGGCCCAGCCCGGCCTGTCGCCGGTCGGTTGCGCCGGGCGGATCACCAGTTTCGCCGAGACCTCGGACGGCCGCTATCTGATCACCCTGACCGGGGTGTCGCGGTTCCGCATCGCCGCCGAACTGCCGTCCAAGGCGCCCTATCGCCAGGTGCGCGCGGCCTTTGACGCCTATGAGGACGACCTGGCGCCCCCGCCGGAAGAGCCGGACTTCGACCGCCACGCCTTCCTCGACGCCCTGCGCGCCTATATGACCCACCGCCTGCTGGACATCGACTGGGACACCGCCGAGACCGCGCCGATGGAGGCCCTGGTCAACAGCCTGTCGATGGCCCTGCCGTTCGAACCGGCCGAGAAACAGGCCCTGCTGGAGGCCATGGGCCTGATGCCCCGCGCCGAAGCCCTGACCGCCCTTCTCCGCATCGACGCCGCCGACGCCGGTGACGACGCCGCGCCGTCGATCCAGTAGCGCGATGCGACGAGCCACCCTACAACCGCCTCAAGTAGCGCCAGCGCGATAGGCCCAAAAAATGAGTGACGCCTTCAACACCCCCGTTTCCGTCGATCCCCGCCTGCTCGAGGTGCTGGTCTGCCCGGTCACGCGCGGCAAGCTGACCTACGACCGCGACGCGGGCGAGCTGATCTCGGCCGGGGCCAAACTGGCCTATCCGATCCGCGAAGGCGTGCCGATCATGCTGGCCGAGGAAGCCCGTCCGCTGGGCTAGATTTCCCCGTCCCTTCCGCCCGTCATCCTCGCCCTTGTGGCGAGGATCCATACCCCCGGTTCCTGTCGTGACCCCCGGTCTCGACGGAGCATATGGACCCGTTCATGCTGAAAATCGCCATCCAGATGGACCCGATCGAGGCCGTCGACATCGCCGGGGACACCAGCTTCCTTATGGCCGAGACGGCCCAGGCGCGTGGACACCGGCTGTGGGTCTATGATTTCCGCACCCTGGCCCTGGAGGAGGGCCGTCTCTACTGCCGCGCCCGGCCGATCACCGTGCGACGCGCGGTCGGCAACCACGTCGATTTCGGCGACTGGGTGCGACTGGACCTGGCCGAGGACGTGGACGTCATCCTGATGCGCCAGGATCCGCCGTTCGACATGGCCTATGTCACCGCCACCTATCTGCTGGAGACGGTCCATCCGAAGACCCTGGTCGTCAACGACCCGGCCCAGGTGCGTTCGGCGCCTGAGAAGCTGCTCGTCACCGCCTTCCCCGGGCTTCAGCCCCCGACCCTGATCTCGGCCGACCCCGTCGCCCTGACCGCCTTCCATCAGAAGCACGGCGAGGTGGTGCTGAAGCCCTTGCACGGCAACGGCGGTTCGGGCGTGGTCAAGCTGCGCGCCGACGATCCCAATCTGGACGCCCTGATCGAGATCCACGCCGCCGGCAGCCGCGATCCCCTGGTGATCCAGAAATTCATCCCCGCCGTGTCCAAGGGCGACAAGCGGATCATCCTGATCGACGGCGAGCCGGTGGGCGCCATCAACCGCGTCCCGGCGGCCGGCGCCGTGCGCTCCAACCTGCACGTCGGCGGCACCGCCATGCCGGTCGAGCTGACCTCGCGCGACCTGGAGATCTGCGCCGCCATCGGCCCGACCCTGAGGGAACGCGGCCTGATCTTCGTCGGCATCGACGTGATCGGCGACTATCTGACCGAGATCAACGTCACCTCCCCCACCGGCGCCCAGCAGCTGAAGACCTTCACGGGCGTCGACGCCACCGCCCTGATGTGGGACGTGATCGAGAAGAAGCGCGCCGCACAGGTTGCGTAAACGCCCCTTGCGCTAGAACAAGGTTCATGCTTCGTTCTCTCCAGCGGAGGGAACGCCATGGTCGCGCGGGTTGTCACGGTCGCCTTTGATGGAGTGGAGGCCCGGCGCGTGGATGTCGAGGTCCAGCTGGTCGGCCAGGATCAGCAGACGGTCTTCACCATCGTCGGCCTGCCGGACAAGGCCGTGGCCGAAAGCCGCGAACGGGTGCGGGGCGCCTTCGCCGGCATCGGCCTGGCCCTGCCGTCGCGGCGGATCATCGCCAATCTGGCCCCGGCCGACCTGCCCAAGGAGGGCAGTCATTTCGACCTGCCCATCGCCCTGGCCCTGATGGCGGCCATGGGAGTGATCGCGCCCGACGCCCTGGACGGCTGGGCCGCCATCGGCGAGCTGGGGCTGGACGGACAGATCGCACGGGTGGGCGGCGCACTGCCGGCCGCCGTGGCCGCCGACGCCATGGGCCTGGGCCTGATCTGTCCCGAAGCCACGGGGCCGGAGGCGGCCTGGGCCGGCGGGGCGCGCATCCTGGCGCCGCGTTCGCTGATCGCCCTGGTCAATCACTTCAAGGGAAGCCAGATCCTGCGCGCGCCCGAGCCCGGTCCCCTGGCCAGCGGCAAGGCCGTGCCCGACCTGCGCGAGGTCAAGGGTCAGGAGGGCGCCAAGCGGGCGCTGGAGATCGCCGCGGCGGGCGGCCACAACCTGCTGTTCATCGGCCCGCCGGGGTCGGGCAAGTCGATGATGGCGCAACGCCTGCCCGGCCTCCTGCCGCCCCTGACCTCGCAGGAGCTGCTGGAGACCTCGATGGTCTGGTCGGTCGCCGGCCTGATCGAGCGGGGCGCGCTGAACCGGGATCGGCCTTTTCGAAGCCCGCACCATTCCGCCTCGATGGCGGCCCTGACCGGCGGGGGGCTGCGGGCCAAGCCGGGCGAGGCGTCCCTGGCCCACAACGGCGTCCTGTTCCTGGATGAACTGCCCGAGTACAGCGCCCAGGCCCTGGATTCGCTGCGCGCGCCCTTGGAGACGGGCGAGATCGTGGTGGCGCGGGCCAACGCCCATATCCGCTATCCGGCCCGGTTCCAGCTGGTGGCGGCGATGAACCCCTGTCGCTGCGGCATGGGCGGGGCAGGGCGGGGGGCTTGCGGCAAGGCCCCGCGCTGTCAGCGCGACTATCAGAACCGGGTGTCCGGCCCGATGTTCGACCGCATCGACCTGACGGTCGAGACCCCGCCCGTCACCGCCGCCGACATGACCCTGCCGCCCCCGCCCGAAGGCACGGCCGAGGCCAAGGCCCGCGTCGCCGCCGCCCGCGCCCAGCAAGAGGAACGGGTGCGCGCGGCGGGGCTGGACCCGGCCCAGGGCCTGAACGCCCGCGCGTCCGGCGACACCCTGGACCGGTTCGCCACCCCCGACGAGGCGGGGCGGATGCTGCTGATGCGGGCAGGCGAGGCCGGTGGGCTGACGGCGCGGGGCTGGACCCGGACCCTGCGGCTGGCCCGCACCATCGCCGATCTGGACGGCTGCACCGGGGTTCTGCGCCGCCACATCGCCGAGGCCCTGATCTATCGCCGCAACACCGTCGGCGCCGAGGCCGACTTCAGCCGTCGCCAGGCCCATCGCGGCGAAGCCTCTGAGATCCGCGAGGCGGAAACGGACCAAGCGCCCTTCCTCTATTCGTGAGGCCGCCATCCGGACCGCCCGGCCCGTAAGGAGAGAAGAAAACTCCTTAACCCGATGCTGCTAAGCTCCATGGCTTGCGGAGGCCTGTATGGCGCGACGGACGGCGACGAAACGGATCGAGACCCAGCCGACGCCCCCCGTCGAGGCGGCGCAGCAATTCCTGCGCCTGATGAGCCACGAGATGCGCACCCCGCTGAACGGGGTGCTGGGCATGATCAATCTGTTGCAGCGGACCCGGCTGGACGGCGCCCAGCGCGCCTATGCCGAGAATGCGCGCCAGTCCGCCGAACATCTGCTGGGCCTGGTCAATGATCTGCTGGACTATGCCCGACTGGAGGCCGGGGCGCTGGAGTTCGATCGGGCCCCGGTCAATCTGGAAGGTCTGGCGCGCGGCGTCGCCGAACTGCTCAGCCCGCGCGCCCATGACAAGGGGCTTGAGATCGTCTGGTCGGTCGCCGCCGACGCGCCCGACATCCTGGCCGACGAAGGCCGGCTGAGGCAGGTGCTGTTCAATCTCGCCGGCAATGCGGTCAAGTTCACCGAGACGGGCGGCGTCCGCCTGTCGGTGGAACGTGCGACCGACGACGCGCCGGCCGCCAAGGAAGAACGCGTCCGTCTGGCCTTCATCGTCGATGACACCGGCCCCGGCGTGCCGCTCGAGGCGCGTACCCGTATCTTCGAGGAGTTCGGCCATGCCGATTCGTCCGACGCGGTGCGCCATGACGGCGCCGGCCTCGGCTTGGCCGTCGTGCGCAAGCTGGCCACGGCCATGGGCGGAGCGGTGAGTGTGGAGGACCGCCCCGGCGGCGGCGCCCGCTTCCGGTTCGAGGCTGATTTCGAGGCCGTCGCTGCGCCCCGCAAGAAGCTGCTGCGGGGCCAGAAGGTCGCCCTCCGCTCGCCTGACCCCTTTGTTCGCGCCGCCGCGGCCGCCCAGATCGAGGCGTCCGGCGGCAAGATCACAGACAACGCGCCCGTGTGGTTGATCGACCATGCCGAGGCGGCGCCCGGCGAGTTGGTCGCCGCGCCGCAAAAGGGACGCGGCGTGGTGCTGCTGAAGCCGTCGGAACGCGACCTGATTCCCAATTATCGGTCCGCCGGCTTCCACGGCTATCTGATCAAACCCCTGCGTCGGGCCTCCCTGGTCGAGCGGGTGCTGGCGGCGGCCGGCGCCGGCGATGCGGTCGCAACCTCCAACCTGCTTCCGCCCGAAGACGACCGGGTCGCGACCGCCCGTTTTGCCGGGGTTCGCGTCCTGCTGGCCGAGGATAATCCGGTCGGGGCGCTGCTGGCCCGCACCCTGCTGCGCCGCGAGGGCTGCACCGTCGAGACCGCCGCCACCGGCGCCGAGGCCGTCGCCGCCCTGGCCCGCGCCCGCTACGACCTGGTCTTCATGGATATGCGGATGCCGGGAATGGACGGCCCGGCCGCCGCCCGCGCCATCCGCGCTGCGGGCGACGCCACCCCCATCCTGGCCCTGACCGCCAACGCCTTCGCCGAGGACCGCCGCCTGTGCCTCGAGGCCGGAATGGACGACCATCTGGTCAAGCCGCTGGACGTCGAGGCCCTGCGCACCGCCCTGACCCGCTGGACGAAACGCGACATCCGCGCCAAGGTCGCCCCCGTTTAGGCGCCCGCGATTCCGGCCGCCGCCGGAGCCGTGCATGACCGACCAAGCCTCGCCTGCGAAAGCGAAACCCGCCGGCCGTTTCGGCGGCTTCGCCGTCTACGGCGAACGGCGCGTCTTCATCATGCTGTTGCTGGGCTTTTCGGCCGGTCTGCCCAATCTGCTGATCTTCGACACTCTGACCGCCTGGTTGCGCGAGAGCGGCTTGACGTTGGAGGTGATCGGCTTCTTCGCCCTGGCCACCCTGTCCTATTCGCTGAAGTTCGTCTGGGCGCCCCTGATCGACCGGACCGCTGTGCCGTTGCTGACGCCCCTGCTGGGTCACCGCCGAGCCTGGATGTTGGTGACGCAAGCCGTGATCGTCTTCGGCCTGTGGTCGATCTCGACGCTGAATCCGGCCAACGCCTTGATCGCCGTCGCCGGGTTCGCCGCACTGGTCGGCTTCTTCGGCGCCACTCAGGACATCGTCATCGACGCCTGGCGCATCGAGGCGGCCGACGACAGCCGCCACGGCGCCATGGCCGCCGCCTATCAGATGGGGTACCGCGTCGCCATGATCGTGGCCGGCGCCGTGCCCCTGGTCCTGGCCGACCTCTACAACTGGAACCTGTCCTATGCGGTAATGGCGTGCCTCATGGGCTTCGGCATCGTCGGCGTCCTGTTCGCCCCGCGCGAGAAGGCTCACACAATCCGGCCCATCCCCGTCGGCGACGTGCCGTCACGGCCGAAGCTGGAAGTGGTCGAATGGATCGTCCGTCTGGCGGTGATCGGCGTCGCCGCCATGTTCCTTGGCTCGGGGCTGACGGGTCAGTCTGCACCCCTGAACGCCCTCTTCGGCTTGTTTGGCCTGGGGGTGGACGGCCAGGCGGCCGTGAAGGCGGCCCTGTCTGCCAAGCCCGAAGGCGTCTATCTGCAGTTTGCCTCTGTCTTCCTCGGCCTTACCGTAATGGTTCTGGCCTGCTGGCCTTTGCCGGGGCTGAAAACCCGGCCTGGCGCCTATCTGGCAGGCTCCTTCGGCCAGCCGCTGGCTGACTTCTACCAACGCTTTTCCGGCGTCGCGACCCTGATCCTGGCCCTGATCTGCGTCTATCGGCTGGCTGACTTCGTGCTGAACATCATGCCGCCCTTCTATATCGACCTTGGTTTCACGAAGACCGAGCTGGCCGAGGTGCGCAAAGTGTTCGGGGTGATCATGACGACCCTCGGCGTCTTGATCAGCGGCTGGTCGGTGGCCAGGCTGGGCCTGATCCGCACCATGGTGATCGGCGCCTTCATGAGCCCAGTCTCCAACCTGATCTTCGCCTGGTTGGCGACCCAGGGCCACAGCCTGCCGGCCCTGACCGTGGCGATCGGCGTTGACAACATTTCCGGCGGCTACGCCGGGACGGCCTTGATCGCCTATATGTCCAGCCTGACGTCGATCGGCTTCACCGCGACCCAATACGCCCTGTTCACCTCGCTGTACGCCCTGCCCGGCAAGCTGATCGCCTCGCAATCGGGCCGGATCGTCGAGGCCTCGGCCCGCGCGGCCGAGGGCAATGGGCCGTTCGCCGGTTTGCGCGGCCTGTTCGCCAACATGCAGGAGGGGGTTCTGACCACTGGAGCGGCGACCAGCGGCGTGACGCCCGCCGCCCTGGGCGCCGGCTATGTCGCCTTCTTCCTCTATTCCTTCGTCATCGGTCTTTTCGGCATCGTTCTGGCCTTCGTTGTGGCCAGCAAACAGACGGCGCTTCAGGCCCGTCAAATGGCCGAAGACGAGGATCCCGCCGTCGCGGCTACCGAGGGCCAGCCGTCCTGAAAGGCGAAGGTCCGCCGATTCAGCGGACCTTCCGGATCATCTGATCCTTAGTGCTTCGCCCGTTCCGCGCCCGAACTGACGGCCGAGCCGGCGGCGGAGACGTCGCGGCCGACGCCGGCGATGGTGTTGCAGGCCGAGACGGCCAGGGCGGCGGCGACGAGGGACAGGGTGATGATTTTGCGCATGGCGAACCTTTATTATGGTCAAGCTTCTCGCCAACGCCCGAGCTTGACCTTGGTTGCACGACTTTGCCGCCCCCGATGGATTTTCGCATCCATTCGGGGCTAAAGGGCCGCCATGCCTTTCACCGCAACCGTCCTGACCATGTTCCCCGAGGCCTTTCCCGGCCCGCTCGGCGTGTCTCTGATCGGCACGGCCTGGCGCGAGAAGGGCTTGTGGAGCCTGGATACGGTTGACATTCGCGGCTTTTCCACAGATACGCGCGGCTTCCTGGACGACACCCCTGCGGGTGGCGGCCCGGGGGCTGTGCTTAAGGCGGACGTGGTGGCTCGGGCGGTGGATAGCCTTCCGGGACCGACCAACCCTTCTAGGGGGCGCCCGCTTTTGTACATGAGCGCCCGGGGTCGGCCCCTGACCCAGGCGCGCGTCAAGGAATGGGCGACAGCCGACGGAATCGTCGTGCTGTGCGGCCGTTTCGAGGGGGTGGATCAGCGGGTGCTGGACGCACGCGGGTTCGAGGAGGTCTCGGTCGGAGACGCGGTGCTCGCCGGCGGCGAGGCGGCGGCCATGGTCGTGATCGAGGCGTGCGTAAGACTGATCCCCGGAGTGCTCGGGGCGGCAGACAGCCTGTCGTCCGAAAGCTTCGAGGACGGGCTTCTGGAACATCCGCAGTACACGCGACCGCGAACGTTCGAGGGGCTTGAGATACCCGAGGTGCTGCTATCGGGCGACCACAAGAAGGTCGCCAAATGGCGCGAGGCGCAGCGGGAAGAGACCACGCGGGAGCGACGACCAGACCTCTGGGAAGCGCATCTCGCCAAATCACAGGCAAAGAGCGCAAAGCTCGAGGAGAAATGACATGAACATCGTTCAACAGCTGAACGCCGAAGAAAAAGCCCGCGTCCTGGGCGACCGCAAGATCCCGGACTTCCAGCCCGGCGACACCCTGCGCGTCAATGTGAAGATCAAGGAAGGCGAGCGCGAGCGCGTCCAGGCCTTCGAAGGCGTCTGCATCGCCCGTGACGGCGGCGGCATCAGCGAGACCTTCACCGTCCGCAAGATCTCGTTCGGCGAAGGCGTCGAACGCAAATTCCCCATTCTGTCGCCGAACATCGAGTCGATCGAAGTGAAGCGCCGCGGCGTCGTGCGTCGCGCCAAGCTCTATTATCTGCGTGATCGTCGCGGCAAGTCGGCCCGGATCGCCGAACGTCAGACCGTCCGCCCCGCCAAGGGCGTTGTGGTTCCCGAGACGGGCGCCGCCGACAAGGGCGACGAAGCCTGATTTCAGGTTTGAAGATCAGTCAAGGAAAAGGCCCCGGCGTCAGCGCCGGGGCCTTTTTTGTTGAGCCGGATCGGCCGGCCTATTGCCTGACTGCGGCGCCGATGATGCGGTGGTCGGTCTTGGCCTGGACCATCACCACTACGGCCTCCTCGTCGCGCGTCTGGGGCAGGTCAAATAGGATGGGGCGGCCGCGCCATTCGCCCAACCGGACGATGTCGCGCACCACATTGACGTGGCGCACCGTCTGGCCCCGGTTTTCGCCGCGGCTGACCTCGACCACCTGGGGGCCGGGCGTATAGGTGACGGCGACGACCTCGGCGCCCCCGGCGGGGGCGCGGCCCGAACCTATGCCGACCCGGTCGCCGGTCTCGCGGAACTCGATTTCGGGCGGCCAGACCTGACGGCCGGCCTCCTCGACGATGGCGGTCTGCAACTCCTGGCCGCGCGCGCCGGACACCTGACGGCGGCCGTCGATCACCACCTGGGGCGTCGAGACCCCGCGCTGACGCAGGGCGGCGCGATAGGCGCGCTGGCGCTGGGAAAACTCGGGCCGGGCGAAGGTGTCGGTCCAGCCCAGATAGTCCCAGTAGTCGACGCCATAGGTCAGGGCGATCACCCCGGGCTCCGCCGCCGCCCGTTCGACCACCGCATTGGCCTCGACACAGCCGCCGCAGCCCTGGGCGGTGAACAGCTCGACCACGACCGGCGGACCGGCGTTCACCGCATGGCGAACGGGCTTGGCGCGCGGCCCCGCCGGCTGGGCGACCGAGCCCACGGACAGGACGGCGCCTGCCATGATCGTCGCTGCTATGACCCAGACCCTGTTTCTCATCCCAACGTTCTTAGTCTCCGCGATCCACCGCCGCGCCTCATAATCGCGTGACCCACGGGCTCAAGCAGCGCGAAGCGCGATAGCCCCCAAAACAGCCCTCAATCCATCAGCTGTTGCGACAGATAGACATAGTGACGGGCCCAGCGCCGGGCGTTGGCCACCGGATCGGCGTCGTTGGAGTGCCCCCCGGCCGTGTCCTCATAATAGAGGTGGTCGTGGCCCTGATCGCCCAGGCGGGCGGCGAACTTGCGGGCATGACCGGGATGGACGCGGTCGTCGCGGGTGTTGGTGGTCAGATAGACGCGCGGATAGGTCACGTCGGGTCGCAGCTGCTGATAGGCGGAATATCGGGCGATCCATTCGGCTTCCTCGGGAATGCGCGGGTCGCCGTATTCGCCGATCCACGAGGCCCCGGCCGGCAGCTCGTGATAGCGCAGCATATCGACCAGCGGGCTCTCGATCACGGCCGCATTGAACAGTTCCGGGTGCTGGGTGATGGAGACGCTGGTCAGAACCCCGCCGTTCGACCGGCCATAGATGCCCAGGCGACGCGGGCTGGTGACGCCGCGCTGTTCCAGATCGCGCGCCACGGCGGCGAAGTCGTCGAAGGCGCGCTGACGGTTTCCGTCCAGGGCCGCCTGGTGCCAGTCGGGCCCGAACTCGCCGCCGCCACGAATATTGGCCTGGACGAAGACTCCACCCCGCTCCAGCCACAGCTTGCCCATCTCGGGCTTGTAGGCTGGGTTCAGGCTGACCTGGAACCCGCCGTAGCCCAGCATGATCGTCGGGTTCGACCCGTCCAGCTTCATGTCGCGCGGCCGGGTGATGAAATAGGGGATCTTGGTCCCGTCGGTCGAGGTGGCCTCATACTGTTCGGTCACGTCGCGCGAGGCGTCGAACTTGGCCGGGGCCGATTTCAATATGGTCAGGGTCGCCGCATCCGCGTCGGCCAGGCTGAGGGTCGGCGGCATCAGGAAGCCCTGGGTCGAGACGAAGACCTCGCCACGCGACTTGGAGCTGTCGCCCAGACCGACGGCGAGGTTGTCGGGCACGGTGATGTCCTGCGCTTCCCAGCGAGCGGGACGGCCGGGGCGGTGACGATAGACCTTCAATCGCCCCGCAACATTATCTGTCGTCGCGATAACCAGACGGTCGTCCAGCACTGCAACCTGTTGCACGGCCTGACGCGCCTCCGGCATCAGCACCACAGGCGAGGGCCCCTCTCCCATGATCACAATTCGATCATCTGATTTCACCAGCTCGCCCGGATAATAGGCCAGTACGGCTCCTGCGGGGTAAGTCCCTCCGTTTAGCGTCCACGTTTCTTCGGTCGAAAAGATCAAGCGTCCCTCCAGAACGCCGTGAACCGAAACACGTGCAGGCAGGTCCAACTGAACAGGTCCGCCGTCACCCAGCATCCACGTCTCGGACCGGAAGGTGTCCAGCGGGCGGGTGATGATGACCGCCGTCACCTTGCCGGCCTTGTCGCGATAGACGGCGGGGCTGACGCCGTATCCGCCGTCGCCCTGTTCGCCGTGATAGACCTCGACCGCCTGGGCCAGGGTCTGACCGCGCTTCAGCGTCTTGACGATGAAGGGATAGCCGGACTCGGTCATGGTTCCGGCGCCGAAGTCGGTGGCGACCAGAAGCGTGTCGCGGTCCAGCCATTCGATGCGGTGCTTGCCTTCGGGCAGGTGGAAACCGCCGTCCACGAAGCGTTTGGTCGTCAGGTCGAACTCGCGCACGACCACTGCGTCCTTGCCGCCGTCGGACAGGTTGATCAGGCAGCGGGTCTCGTCGGGCGCCAGGCAGTCGGCGCCCTTGAACACCCAGTCCTTGCCCTCGGCCTTGGACAGGGCGTCGATGTCCAGCAGGGTCTCCCACTGCGGGGTCGCAGTGCGATAGGAGTCCAGCGAGGTCCGGCGCCAGACCCCCTTGGGATTGGTCGCGTCCTGCCAGAAGTTGCCGATCCCGTCGCCGAGGAAGGACGGGCTGGGGATCCGGTCGGCGCCAGTCAGGATGGCTTCGGCTTCGGCGCGGAAGGTCTCGTAGCGGGGATCGCCGGTCAGGACGGCCAGGGACTTGCGGTTTTCCTCGGCGACGAAGGCCATGGCCTCGGCCCCGTCCACCTGCTCCAGCGCTAGATGATCATCCGCCGCCGCGACGCCCGCGGGGGTCAGGTCGCGGGGAAAGTGGGGTGGGGGCGCGCGTTCGGCCTGCTGCGTCGGCGCGGCGGCTTCGGCCAGAACGGGCGCGGCGCCCATCAGAAGCGCCGGGATGGCGGCGGACAGGATCAGGTGACGCATGGCTCAAATTCTCCGCTCATCCCCGCGAAAGCGGGGACCCAGATCTTTGGGCGTTCGGCGGCGCCCATTCGTACTGAACTCGATCCCAGCCGCCGAACCTCGCGAAAGCACTGGGGCCCCGCTTTCGCGGGGATGAGCGGATAAGGAGACCTATTCCTTCGCCGGGGAATCCATCAGCCTGCGCGACAGATAGGTGTATTCCAACGCCAACCGACGCGCCGTCTCTTGCAGGTTCGCCCCCGCCGCATGGCCGCCGTCTGTGTTTTCGTAGAACAGCACCGGATAGCCCAGCTCCTCCAGACGCGCCGCCGCCTTGCGGGCGTGGCCTGGATGGACCCGGTCGTCCTTGGTCGAGGTGTGGATGAAGACCTCCGGATAGGGCTGGCCGGCGCGCAGGTTCTGATAGGGCGAATAGGCCTGGATCCAGGCGCGTTCTTCCGGGACGTCCGGGTTGCCGTATTCGCCGATCCACGAGGCGCCGGCCAGCAGCTTGTGGAAGCGCAGCATGTCGAACAGCGGCACCTGGATGACGGCCGCATTAATCAGGTCCGGGCGCTGGGTCAGCATCGCCCCCATGAACAGGCCGCCCTGCGACCCGCCCATGATCCCCAGCTTCGGCTGGCTGGTGATGTCGCGCGCGATCAGGTCCAGAGCCACGGCCTGGAAGTCCTCGTGCGCCCGTTGGCGGTTCTGTTGCAGGGCCGCCTCGTGCCAGCGCGGTCCGAACTCGCCGCCCCCGCGCGTATTGGCGATGACATAGACCCCGCCCCGCTCCAGCCACAGCTTGCCGACCGTGGCCGAATAGCCGGGCAGCAGCGAGCTTTCGAACCCGCCGTAGCCGTACAGAAGCGTCGGATTGGAGCCGTCCAGCGGCATGTCCGCCTTATGGACCACGAAATAGGGGATCATGGTCCCGTCGGCCGAGCGGGCCTCGTGCTGGTCCACCGTCATGCCGGCGGCGTCGAACTTGGCCGGCATCGACTTGACCTGATCCACCGCCCCGGTCGCCGCATCGGCCAGCAACAGGCTGGACGGGTTCAGATAGCCGGTGACGCTGACGAAGACCTTGTCGTCGATCTCGGAGGCCGAGCCGACGCCGACCGAGACGTTCTGGGGCAGGTCCAGCGTCTTGTAGGTCCACTCGGCGTCGCCGGGGCTGTAAACGCGGATCGATCCGCGCACATTGTCGTAAAGGGCCACGACCAGGGTGTTGCGCGTCGCATTGACCCCCTCGACGGCCTGGCGGTCGGTCGGTCGCAGCACCAGCACCGCCGGCGTCGCCTGGTCTTCCAGCCAGGCGTCCAGCGGCCAGGCGATCAGGTCGCCACTCTTGAAGTCCTGGCCCGACGGCGCGGTCCAGTCCTGTTTCAGCGACACCACCAGCTTGCCGGCGACCAGTCCGGTGATGTCCGACTTGGCCGGCAGGGCCAGTTTCACCACCGCCCCGTCGTCGCTCACGCGATAGGTCTCGGACGAATAGAAGTCGATCGACCGGTTGATCAGGGTCGCCTTCAGCACCCCGTCGGCGTCACGCAGCGTATAGCCGGACACCGAGACGTCGGTCGGTTCGCCCATGAACAGGACGTCGGCCTGATC
The DNA here is from genome assembly GCF_026625805.1 of Brevundimonas sp. SL130. Taxonomy (NCBI): domain Bacteria; kingdom Pseudomonadati; phylum Pseudomonadota; class Alphaproteobacteria; order Caulobacterales; family Caulobacteraceae; genus Brevundimonas; species Brevundimonas sp. SL130. The sequence goes on along the minus strand of NZ_CP113064.1, from coordinate 144,320 downwards.
CAGCGACTGGCCGCGCATCATCCGCTTCACCACCATCGGATAGCCCGAGTTGGTCAGGGTGCCGACGCCGAAATCGCGCGCGATCAGCAGGGTGTCCTTGTTCAGCCAGGTCGCCCCGCCCTTGGACTCCGGCAGGACGAAGCCGCCCTCCACAAAGCTGCGGGTCACGCTGTCGAACTCGCGCAGGGTCACGGCGTCCTTGCCGCCGTTCGACAGGCTGATCAGGCAGTAGCGTTCTTCGGGGGCCAGGCAGGTCGAGCCCTTGTAGACCCAGTTGGCGCTCTCGGCCTCGGCCAGGGCGTCGATATCCAGCACCGTCTCCCACTGGGGCTCCGCGGTCTTGTAGGAGTCCAGGGTGGTGCGGCGCCAGACGCCGCGCACGTGTTCGGCGTCCTGCCAGAAATTGTCGATATGACCGTCGTGGGTGAAGCCCGGCGCGGGGATCCGGTCGCGCGCCTGAACAATCGCCAGCGCCTGGTCGTGCAAGGTTTCGTAGCGGGGGTCGCCCTGTAATACGCCCAGCGAATGGGCGTTGTGCGCCTTGACCCATTCCATGGCCCGCTCGCCGTCGACGTCCTCGAGCCAGACATAGGGATCGCTCGCCTCGCTGGTGGCGAAGGCGGGAACGGAGGGCGCGGTCTGGGCCATGGATACCGATGTCAGGCTGGTGGAGGCGAGAAGGGCCGCAAGCACGGCGGCGGATGAACGGATCATGGACAGTCCCCGAGTGAAGGCGGGCACCTTAACGACGGGCGGCCCTGCGGCAAGGCGAGCCGACAGACCCTTACGGTTTTGTCATCTCCGCTCAGTCCTCGTCGGGGATGCAGAGCAGGTTCCCACAGGCCTTGCAGTGGACGGCGTCGGGATCATGCGTCTGAAGCCCGCAGCGGTCGCAGGGAAAGCGAACCTTGTGCGGCTTGATCAGGGCCTGGGCCAGACGCAGGAACAGGGTGATCCCGACCAGCATGATGGCGATGGACAGCAGCCTTCCCGTCGCCCCCGGCAGGGTGACGTCGCCAAAACCGGTCGTCGTCAGGGTCGCCACGGTGAAATACAGGGCGTCGACATAGCCGTTGATGCCGTCATGCCCCCGGAAGGTCGCGTAGACGAAGCCGGTCACGACGAAGACGAAGGTCACGAGGCCCGAAAGCGCCCGCACGATCGCCTCAACCCGGGTGTCGTCGAAGCGACGGCCCACCGTACGCCAGAAGAAGTCCGAGTTCAGCAGGGTCCATAGGCGCAACATCCGCAGGAAGCCCAGATTGAACAGCCAGGCCGGGAACAGCAGGGTGGCCAGGATGAACAGGTCCAGCCAGACGATCGGCCGCTTCAGCCAGTCCTTGATGTCGGAATAGGCGTAGGCCCGCGCCGCCAGGTCCAGCGCCAGCAGGGCGGCGATCAGATAGTCGAGCACATAGAAGGCCCAGCCCATGTTCTTCAGGATCGGCGCCGCCAGGAAGAAGGCGATGATGGCGAAGTCGATGACGATGACCGTCAGCCGGAACTTCACCGCCGCAGGCTGGCCGCCGTGATACAGATAGCGCAGCCGCGCGCGCAGCCGCAGGCCGTCGTCCTTGGGGTCGGTTTCGCTCTGGGACACAGTGGTTTCCGGACGGCGGGGATCAGCCTATATGGCCTGCATGACCCGTCCTTTCGTCAAGATGAACGGCGCCGGCAATGACTTCATCGTCATCGACGCGCTGGAAACGCCGTTTCGTCCGACCGAGGACCAGATCCGCGCGCTCGCCGACCGTGGCTCGGGCGAGGGGTTCGACCAGCTGATCGCCATGGAGCCGTCAGACACGGCCGACGCCTTCATGCGGGTGTGGAACGCCGACGGCTCCATGGTCGAGACCTGCGGCAACGCCCTGCGCTGCTTGGGTTGGCTGTTGATGGAGGCTAAGGGCTCGGACCGGGTCGTCATCGACACCGCCGGCGGCCCGACCACCGCCGTGCGCGCCGGCGACCGCCAGGTGACGGTCGATATGGGCAAGCCTCGGCTGGACTGGACCCAGGTGCCCCTGGCCGAGGAGATGGACACCCGTGGGATCGAGCTTCAGGTCGGGCCCATCGACGCCCCCCTGTTGCACACGCCCGGCGCTGTCTCCATGGGCAATCCGCACGTGGTCTTCTTCACCGACCGCCAGGACGACGGCTTCGTCACCGGCTCCGGCTCCCTGGTCGAACATCACCCGCTGTTCCCGCAAGGGGTCAATGTCGGCTTCGCCAATGTGCTGGACCGCAGCCATATCCGTCTGCGCGTCTGGGAACGGGGCGCCGGCCTGACAAAGGCCTGCGGCACAGGCGCCTGCGCGGCCCAGGTGGCGGCGGCCCGTCGCGGCCTGACCGATCGCAAGGCCACGGTGGTCGTCGACGGCGGCGAACTGGTGATCGACTGGGACCCGGCGACGGATCACGTCCTGATGACCGGCCCCGTCGAAATCGAGCGCACCGGCGCCCTCGTGTTTTGAAGCCTCCCTTCGGGTTGACGCTGACGCGAACGGAAACTTGCGCCCTAGTCTGTGAACCTTCCGGGGCGTCAAGGCTTGGCGCGGCCCTTCCCACACTCTAGGACACGAACGGTTACAGCCCCGCCGACGCCCTGGACGCCCCATGCCCGATCAAACCGAAAAACAGACCTTCTCCGACCAGGAAGCGCTGGACTTCCACCGCATTCCCACCCCGGGCAAGATCTCGATGGCCCCGACCAAGCCGATGGCGACCCAGCGCGACCTGTCGCTGGCCTATTCGCCGGGCGTGGCCGTGCCGGTCCTGGCCATCGCCGCCGACGCGGACAAGGCCTACGAATACACCTCCAAGGGCAATCTGGTCGCCGTCATCTCGAACGGCACCGCCATCCTGGGCCTGGGCAACCTGGGCCACATGGCCTCCAAGCCGGTGATGGAGGGCAAGTCGGTCCTGTTCAAACGCTTCGCCGACGTCGACAGCTTCGACGTCGAGGTCAAGACCACCGATCCGGACGAGTTCATCACCGTCGTCAAGAACATCGGCGACACCTGGGGCGGGATCAATCTGGAGGACATCAAGTCCCCGGAGTGTTTCGTCATCGAGAGCGAACTTCAGGACCTGCTGGACATCCCCGTCTTCCATGACGACCAGCACGGCACGGCCATCATCTCGACCGCCGGCCTGATCAACGCCTGTCACGTCGCCGGCAAGCGACTGGACGAGGTCAAGGTGGTGCTGGCGGGCGCCGGGGCGGCGGGCCTGTCCTCCATCGCCCTGATGAAGGCCGCCGGCGTCAAGGCCGAGAACACCGTCATCTGCGACAAGGACGGCGTCGTCTACCAGGGCCGCGAACACGGCATGGACCAGTGGAAGGCCGCCCACGCCACCGACACCTCCCTGCGCACCCTGGCCGAGGCCATGGTCGGCGCCGACGTGGTGCTGGGCCTGTCCGCCAAGGGCGCGATCACCAAGGAGATGGTCGCCTCCATGGCGCCCAATCCGATCATCTTCGCCATGGCCAACCCCGATCCCGAAATCACGCCGGAAGACGTCAAGTCGGTCCGGTCCGACGCCATCATCGCCACCGGCCGCTCGGACTATGTGAACCAGGTCAACAACGTCTTGGCCTTCCCCTATCTGTTCCGGGGCGCCCTGGACGTGCGCGCGCGTCGCGTGAACCACGAGATGAAGGTCGCCTGCGCCCAGGCCCTGGCCGCCCTGGCCCGTGAGGACGTGCCGGACGAGGTCGCCGCCGCCTATCGCGGCCGCAAGCTGAAGTTCGGCCCGGACTATATCATTCCGACCCCGTTCGACCCGCGCCTGATCTGGTACATCCCGCCCTTCGTCGCCCAGGCGGCCATGGATACCGGCGTCGCCCGCGTCCAGATCGAGGACATGGACGTCTATCGCAACGCCCTGCGCTCGCGTGTCGATCCGTCGGCCGCCCTGATGCAGAAGATCAACTCGGCGGTGCGCGGCGGCCCCAACAAGCGGGTCGTCTTCGCCGAGGGCGAAGAACTGGCCGTGATCCGCGCCGCCTGGGGCTTCAAACAGGCCGATCTGGGCACGCCGATCCTGGTCGGTCGCGAGGATCTGATCCGCCAGAACGCCGCCGAGGCCGGGTTGAATTTCGACGATCTGGACATCGAAATCACCAACGCCCGCGTCTCGGAACACAATGTCGAGGACACCGACTGGCTGTACGAGAAGCTGCAACGCCGGGGTTATCTGCGCCGCGACGTGGCGCGGATGATCAATCAGGACCGCAACTATTTCGCCGCCACCCTGGTCGCCAAGGGCCGGGCCGACGCCATGGTCGCCGGCGTGACCCGCAACTTCAACATGGCCCTGAAAGAGGTCCAGCGCGTGCTGGATGTCGAGGACACCCTGATCGGCCTGTCGATCCTGCTGGCCAAGGGCCGCACCCTGTTCGTCGCCGACACCACCATCCACGAACTGCCTGACGCCTCTGAACTGGCCGACATCGCCATCAAGGCGGCGGAGACGGTGCGCAAGCTGGGCCGCAATCCGCGCGTGGCCTTCCTCAGCTATTCCACCTTCGGCAATCCGCCCGGCGACCGGGCCGAAAAGGTGCGCGAAGCCATCCGCATCCTGGACAAGAAGGGCGTCGACTTCGAATACGAGGGCGAAATGCCGCCGGAAGTGGCCCTGGATCCCAAGGGCCACCCCGCCTACGCCTTCAATCGCCTGACCAAGCCGGCCAATGTCCTGGTCATGCCCGCCATCCATTCGGCCGCCATCTCGACCAAACTGGTCCAGGCCCTGGACGGCGCCACGGTGATCGGCCCGCTGCTGGTCGGGCTGGAGAAGCCGGTGCAGATCGTCTCCCTGGGCGCCTCGGTCAGCGAGATCATCACCGCCGCCACCTTCGCCGCCTATGACGCCGGCCCCGCCTTCCAGGGATCGGGCTTGACCTCGGCCCCGCGTCCGCCCGCCGCCGTGGTCGAAAAGCCGAGCACTGCGGTGCCCCCCACCGTCTGATCATGAGCGAACCCGGCCCCTTCCCGCCCACCGCCCCCCCGCCCCGGCGGGTGGAACCGGGTCTCTATCTGGTGGCGACGCCGATCGGGAACCTGCGCGACATGACGCTCAGGGCCCTGGACGTCCTGGCCGCCGCCGACCTGGTCCTGGCCGAGGACACGCGCGTCACCGCCAAGCTCCTGACCGCCTATGGACTGAAGGCGAAGCTGGAACGCTGCGATGATCACGCGTCGGGCCGCGCCGCCGAACAGGCGATCGAGCGTCTCAGAAGCGGCGAGGTGGTGGCCCTGGTCTCCGACGCCGGCACCCCCCTGGTCTCCGACCCCGGTTTCGTCGTCGCCCGCGCGGTGATCGCCGAGGGTCTGCCGGTCCACCCGATCCCCGGCCCGTCCAGCCTGCTCGCCGCCCTGTGCATCGCCGGCCTGCCCGCCGACCGCGTCCTGTTCGCCGGTTTCCTGCCGCACAAGACCGCCGGCCGGACCGCCGCCCTGGAGGGGCTGAAAGGCCAGCGCCAGACCCTGGTCTTCTTCGAAAGCGGGCCGCGCCTGCGAGACAGTCTGACCGACATGGCCGCTGTCCTGGGTCCTCGTCCGGCCGCCGTGGCGCGCGAACTGACCAAGCTGTACGAGGAATGCGTGCGGGGATCGCTGGACGAACTGGCGGTCGATCCCCGCCTTGACGGGCCCAAGGGCGAGATCGTCGTGGTCATCGGCCCCGGCGAGGCCGAAGAAGCGACCCAGGCCGACGCCGACGCCGCCCTGACCGACGCCTTGACGCGTCTATCGACCGGCGAGGCCGCCTCGGAAGTGGCCCGGGCCCTGGGGCTGAACCGCAAGACCCTCTACCGCCGCGCCCTGGAGCTTCAGGGCAAGTGAACCCTCGCCTGCCCCGCCCGGCGCCGAACCGCCGTCCCAAGGCGGCGTGGCGCCAGGCCAAGGGCGGCGCCGCCTTCAAGGCCGGTCATGCGGCGGAGTGGATCGCCGCGCTCTGGCTGATGCTGAAAGGCTATCAGGTGCTCGGATTTCGGCTGAAGACCCGCTCCGGCGAGATCGACCTGCTGGCCCGGCGCGGCCCCGTCCTCGCCGTGGTGGAGGTCAAGCGCCGCACCAGGCTCGACCTCGCCGTCCTGGCGTTGAAGCCCGCCCAGCATGACCGGCTGGTCGCGGCGGGCGAGGCCGTCCGACGCAATCGCCCGGCCCTGCAACCGCTTGAATTAAGAATTGATATGGTGGCGCTGGCTCCCGGTCGGTTTCCGCGTCATCTTCGCGGCGTTCAACGACGCGGAGATTGAAGGGATCGCATGACGCGGGAAGAGGCCGAGGCCATCCTGACGTCGGCCGGGGAGGGCGGCGACAACGGCTTCCCCCTGCTGGAGGCGGCGATCGCCTGCGCCATCCACGACTATCCGTTCCGCGACCCTGAACCCGTCCGCACTCTGGCCCGCAGCGCCTGTGAAAGACTGAAGGAACGGATGGAGGGCGAAGGCCCCGACGAGGCCCTGTCCGAGACCCTGTCCGCCGATCTGCAGCTGAACGGCGACCTGCTGCACTCGGACCATCCCGCCAACACCGACATCATCAACGTGGCGGAGCGTCGGCGCGGCCTGTCTGCGGCCCTGGCGGTCTTTTATCTGCATGCGGCAAGGGCGGTCGGCTTAAAGGCCGCAGGCGTCGATTTTCCGGGCCATTTCCTGGTTCGCGTCGAGACGGCCGAGGGGCCAGTGGCCCTGGACCCCTTCAGTCAGGGACGGCTGGTCCTGCCCAGCGAACTGACCCGGCGCGCGCTACGGGCCGGCCTGACCCCGCACGTCGCGGACAGGCTGGACCTGCTGATGGCTCCTGTGACCGACCGCCAGTCGCTGATCCGGTTGCAAAATCTGCTGTTCAGCCGCGCCATTCGCAGTCGCGACTATGACGCCGCCGAACGCTCGGCCCTGCGCCGCGCCCTGCTGGACCCGGACGACCACCGCCCCTGGCTGGACGTCGCCGCCGCGCGCGAGAAACAAGGGGCTTTAGCCGGCTCGCTAGAAGCCCTGGCCCGCGCCCACGGCCTGGACGGTGTCGAAGAAGCGCGGCGATCGACGACCTTCGACCGCGTGCGGTTGCAGCTGAACTAGACCGCCTCGCCGCGCAGCAGCCGCGGCAGATCCCCGGTCGCCCCGCCGGCCTCCTGCATAAAGGCCCGGCGCAAGGGCCCGATCCGGTTCACCGCCGCCATGCCCAGGTCGCGGGCGATCCGCACCGGGGCGATGTCGTTGGAAAACAGGCGGACAAAGGCGTCGAAGCCGGCCGCCAGGGCTGCGGTGTCGAACCGGCGCCAGCGGGCGTAGCGTTCCAGCACGGTCTCCGCCCCCAGATCCTCGCCCAGCCGCGCGGCTTCGGCCAGCACCTCGGCCAGGGCGGCGGCGTCCTTCAGCCCCATGTTCAGGCCCTGGCCCGCGACCGGATGCACCCCATGGGCGGCGTCGCCGATCAGGGCGATGCGCGGCGCGACCAGTTTTTCGGCCAGGCTGAGCGACAGCGGATAGACGAAGCGTGGGCCCTCGACCGAAACCCCCTCCAGAAACTCCCCGAACCGCCGCATCAGATGGGACTGGAAGGCCGCGTCCGAGGCGTCTCGCAGGGCCTCGGCCCGGCGCGTCGTCTCGGTCCAGACCAGGCTGGCGCGCTGGTCCGTCAGGGGCAGGATGGCAAAGGGGCCGCTGGGCAGGAAATATTCGTGGGCGACATTGCCGTGGTCGAGACCCAGCCGGACCGTGGCCACGACGCCGCTCTGGCCATAGCCCCAGCCGACGGTTTCGATCCCGGCGGCGCGGCGCACCGTCGATCCCCGACCCTCGGCGCCGACGACCAGAGGCGCCTTGAGAATCGCGCCGTCGGCCAGGGTCACGGTCGCCTGACCCGCGTCGGTCTCGACCGAGACGACAGACGCCGGCGCCCGGACCTCGATCCCCGCCGCCGTCACCGCCTCGGCCAGAGCGACCCGGATGCGTCGGTTCTCGACCATATAGCCCAGGGGCTCGCCGCCGTTGCGCCCGCCGATCTCGTCGGCGTCGAACCTCAGGAAGGCCGGCGAGGCGGGCCGACTGGCGGCCCCCGGCCGGCGGCCGTCCGTCACCAGGATGTGATCCATCCGGCAGGCATGGGGCCGCAGCGCCTCGCCCAGTCCCAGGGCGTCCAGCATGCGGAAGGTCGAAAAGGCCACGGCGGTCGAACGGCCGTCGAAGGTCGGCGCCAACTGGGCGCTGAACGGCTGCGGATCGACCAGCACCACCTTCAGCCCGCCCTGCGTCGCCGCCAGGGCGAAGGCCGCCCCGGCTAAGCCCGCGCCGGCGATGATGATGTCATAGGGTTCGGTTTGGGCCATGCAGGCCTTTTCGCTCCAGGAACAGCGAACGTCCAGTGGGCGGTTTGTCTCGCGCGGCCGCTGGTAAACAGGCTCTTAACCCTGAGGATGCGACAAGAGCTGCCGAACGTCAGCCGCCCGGAAGGTCACGCCTTTCATGTCCACCGCCCTCGCCGTCGGCCGTCAGGCCTGGATCAGCGCCCGCATCCTGTGGGAGGCGCCCTTCGTCGTGCGGTTCCGGGGGGTGCTTCAGGCCCTGCTGGCGACCCTTCTGCTGGTCGCCCTGGTCTCGTGGAACCCGGCGGACGCCAGTCTGAACGCCGCCTCCAGCCTGCCGACCACCAACTGGTTGGGCGCGAACGGCGCCCTGTTCGCGGACCTGTTCATGCAGTCGCTGGGCCTCGCCGCTTGGCCCGCCGCCCTGCTGCTGGTCGCCTTCGGCCTGGCCCGCGCCGTCGGCGACGCCATCCAGCAGAGATTGAAGCCCAGCCCGATCAAGGCCTTGGCCGCCACCGCCGGAACCCTGCTGCTGTCCGGCGCCCTCGCCGCCCTGGCTGCGCCCGCCGCCTGGCCCCTGGCCGCCGGTCTGGGCGGCCTGTGGGGCGACGCCTTCACTGGCCTGACCGCCCAGGGCCTGGGCGCCCTGAGGATTCCCGGCGGACGGATCATCGCCGGCGTGGTCTTCCTGGGGGGCGGCCTATGGCTGACCGGTTTCGCCATCGGCCTGCGCGCCATGGACTTCGTCGATACGCTCCACTGGAGCAGGTCCTTGCGCGCTCCCGCCGCGCCGCCCCCGCCGGCTGCTCGCAAACCGCGCGCCAAGGCGGCGCCCAAGCCCAAGCCCGAGGTTCGCGCGCCCGCGCCCGTTATGGACGCCGCCTTCGCGCCGGATCAGGACCCCGATGGTCCCCAGACGGCCTATGACGACCTGCCGCCGTGGGAAGACGAAGCCGCCCCCGCCGCCCGCGCCGCGCCTCGTTCGGTCGAACCGCGCGTCGCTGCGGTCAAGGCCCCCAAGCCCCGCAAGGAAGACGCCGACCAGCAGGCCTTCGTCTTCGACCGTCCCGAAGGCGCCTTCGACCTGCCGCCGCTGGGCATACTGACCAAGCCGCCCCAGCGGGTCGGTTCGGTGGATGAGGATTCGCTGAAACAGAACGCCAAGATGCTGGAAGGCGTGCTTCAGGAGTTCGGCGTGCGCGGCGTGATCGACCAGATCCGCCCCGGCCCCGTCGTCACCCTGTATGAACTGGTGCCCGCCCCCGGCGTGAAACACGGCCGCGTCGTCGCCCTGGCCGACGACATCGCCCGCTCCATGTCCGCCCGCGCCTGCCGCATCTCGGTGGTCCAGGGTCGCAACGCCATCGGCATCGAACTGCCGAACGCCAAGCGCGAGACCGTCTATCTGCGCGACCTGCTGTCCAGCGCCGAATATGACAAGAAGGGCCATCTGCTGCCGCTCGCCCTGGGCGAGACCATCGGCGGCGAGCCCTATGTCGCCGATCTGGCCCGCATGCCCCACCTGCTGATCGCGGGCACGACCGGCTCGGGCAAGTCGGTGGGGGTCAACGCCATGATCCTGTCGATCCTGTATCGCCACAGCCCGGCCGAATGCCGCTTCATCATGATCGACCCCAAGATGCTGGAGCTGTCGGTCTATGACGGCATCCCGCACCTGTTGGCGCCCGTCGTCACCGATCCGAAGAAGGCCGTCGTCGCCCTGAAATGGACGGTGCGCGAGATGGAGGATCGCTATCGCCGCATGTCCAAACTGGGCGTGCGCAACATCGCCTCCTACAACGAGCGCGCCCGCGAAGCCCAAGCGAAGGGCGAGCATTTCGAGCGCACGGTCCAGACCGGCTTCGACGACCAGGGCCGCCCGGTCTATGAGTCCGAGAAGATCCGGCCCGAGCCCCTGCCCTTCCTGGTCGTGGTCATGGACGAGATGGCCGACCTGATGCTGGTCGCCGGCAAGGACGTCGAGGGCGCGGTTCAGCGTCTGGCCCAGATGGCCCGCGCCGCCGGCATCCACCTGATCATGGCGACGCAACGCCCGTCGGTCGACGTCATCACCGGCACCATCAAGGCCAACTTCCCGACCCGGATCTCCTTCCAGGTCACGTCCAAGATCGACAGCCGCACCATCCTGGGCGAACAGGGCGGCGAGCAGCTGCTGGGCCAGGGCGACATGCTCTATATGGCCGGCGGCGGGCGGATCACGCGCCTGCACGGTCCGTTCGTGGACGACAAGGAAGTCGAGGACGTCTGCAAACACCTGAAGGCCCAGGCCGAGCCCGACTATCTGGACCTGATCACCGACGAACCGGACGGCGACGCCGACGGGGCGATGGATGACGGGGGCGGCGGCTCTGGGGACGACCTGTACGATCGGGCCGTGGCCGTGGTCACCCGCGACCGTAAGGCCTCGACCAGTTACGTCCAGCGCCGGCTACAGATCGGCTACAACCGCGCCGCCTCGCTGATCGAGCGGATGGAGCAGGAAGGCGTGGTCAGCCCCGCCAACCACGCCGGCAAGCGCGATGTCCTGGCCGGTCCGCCGCCGATGGTCTGAGGCGCGTCCTCAGGCCCTCAGAGCCCCAGACGTCTGGCCCGCCCGGCGATCTCCAGCAGCAGGCGTTCGGCGATCAGCTGATCCGGCATGCCGGTCGTCTTGGTGGCGATGTCGGCGGTGTTGATGCTGTCCAGCACCTCGTCCAACGCCTCCAGCCGCCAGGCGCGGGCCTGACGCAGCATTTCCGCCTCCTGTTTCCAGAAGACCCCGGCCGCCTTGGCCGCCTCCTTGGCCCCCGCGCCATTGGCTTGCAGGATATTGATCCGGCGCAGTCGGCCCAAGTGCAGGGCGGCCGACCGCACAGCCAGCACCGAGGACTCGCCCTCGGCAAAGGCGCGCCTCAAACCCGACTGGGCGGGACCGGGCCGGGCGCCGAAGGCCTGAAGCGCCGCATCGGACAATGAGGCGTCCGGTTCGACGCCCAGATGCTGCTCCAACTCCTCGACATCGATGGTCCGGCCCGAGCCGGGACCGATGAACAGGGCCAGACGCTCGATCTCCTGGCGCATCAGGCCCCGCTCGCGCGGCAGGCGGCCGACGAACCGGTCCAGGGCGTCGGCGGTCAGGCCCACCTTGTCGATGGCCAGGGCCTCGCGCGTCATGCGGGCGACGTCGCCGGTCTCGTCCTCGTAGCAGACGATGCCGACGGCCCCGTTCTCCTTTTCGGCGGTCTTGCGCAGGGCGGAGTCGCGGCCCAGCTGGTCGGCCTCGACCACCAGCATGGCGTCGGGATTATAGCCGCCCTCGGCGTGGATCTTCACGGCGGCGGCGACGGCCTTGTCCACGCCGGGCTTCAGCGTCGACAGGCGGATCCGCACCAGACGACGCCCGCCCATCAGGGACATGGCCGTTAGGGCCTCTTCCAGCTTGGACTCGTCACCGTCGATGTCGCTGTCGGTCAGGACCGTGACATTGAAGGGGTCGTTCAGGTCCGGGGTGACGGTACGGCACAGAACCTCGGCCCGCTCGGCGACGCCCGAACGGTCCTTGCCGTGGATCACAGCCGCCCGGATGGCCGGATCGGGCGCCTTCAGGAAGCGATCGATCTCTGGGCGTTTGGCGAGGATCACCGGTTCGACAGCGCCTGCATCAGGTCCAGCCGGATTCGGCGCGCCAGCTCCGACGCCGCACGCTCCTCGCCGTCCTGCTGGGCGGCGATGGCGGCATAGGGCTGATCGGCGGCGGCATAGGTGGTGGTGACGGTTTCCTCGCCGGTGACGGGCGCCCCGCCGTCGGCGGGCGTCAGGGTCCAGCGCGCCTTGACGGTCAGCTCATAACGGGTGGCGGTGTCGTCGATCCGCCGCCCCAGCGAGCGCCGTTCCTGTTCCACCTGGGCGGTCAGGCGATACAGGGGCGCAGCGGACCGGTCCCAGCCCAGGGCGTCCTCCAGCTGCTCGCGCAGCCGATAGCCCAGCCGGTCGTCCTGGGCCGAGACGGCGATCCGACGCAGGGGCGAGCCCACGCCCGGTTCGGCGTACATGGGGGTGAAGCCGCAGGCGGAGACCGCCAGCGCGCCCAGCACCACGAAAACCGCTGCACCGCGCATCAGCCGGCCACCAGATTGACGATCCGGTCCTTGACCACGACGATCTTCTTCACGCTCAGACCCTCCAGCCGCGCCTGCACGGTCTCGTCGGCCAGAACCATGGCCTCGACCTCGGCGGGCTCCATGCCACGCGGCACGCGGATTTCCGCGCGACGCTTGCCGTTGATCTGGATGGGCAGGACCACCTCGTCGTCGGCCGCCAGCGCAGCGTCCCACACGGGCCACGGCGCGTCCAGAACCATCCCGTCTTCACCCAGCCGCGTCCAGGCTTCCTCGGCCAGGTGCGGGGTAAAGGGGGCGATCAGGCGGGCCAGGGCGGACAGGGCCTGACGCTTGGCGTCGCCGCCGGCCCGGGCGCTGTCACGGACCGTGGCGACAAAGGCGTAGAGTTTGGCGATGGCCGAGTTGAAGCGGAAGCCCTCGACCCCTTCGGACACGGCCTTGATCGCCTTGTGCGTCTCGCGCAGCAGGTCGGCGTTGGCCTTGTCCTCGCCCGCGAAGCCCGCGTCATAGGCGTCGAACAGGGTCCAGGTGCGTTGCACGAACCGGCTGGCGCCCTCGACCCCGCCGGGGGTCCATTGCACGTCGCGTTCGGGCGGACTGTCGGACAGGACGAACAGACGACCGGCGTCCACGCCATGCGATTCCAGGATTTCCTGGGGCGCGACGACGTTCTTCTTGGACTTGGACATCTTCTCGATGTCGCCGATGACCAGGGTCTCGCCGGTCGACAGCTGACGGGCCGAGCGGACGCCGTTGTCGTTTGTCAGGTCCACGTCGGTGGGTTCGACCCACTGGCCGTTCTCACGACGATAGGTCTCGTGGACCACCATCCCTTGGGTGAACAGGCCGGCGAACGGCTCCTTCACCGACAGCATGCCGGCGTCGGACAGGGCGCGGGTGATGAATCGGGCGTACAGCAGGTGCAGCACGGCGTGCTCGACCCCGCCGATATACTGATCCACCGCCAGCCAGCGGTTCGCCGCCTCGGTATTGATCGGCTCGGCCGCCGTCGGGTCGGTGAAACGGGCGAAATACCAGCTGGAGTCCACGAAGGTGTCCAGGGTGTCGGTCTCGCGCGTCGCGTCCTGACCGCAGGACGGGCATTTGACGTGTTTCCAGGTCGGGTGACGGTCCAGCGGATTGCCAGGAACGTCGAAGGTGACGTCGTCGGGCAGGACCACCGGCAGCTGATCGGCGGGAACCTCCACCGGCCCGCAGGACGGGCAGTGGATGATGGGGATGGGGCAACCCCAGTAGCGTTGGCGCGAAACGCCCCAGTCGCGCAGCCGATAGATGGTCGCGCCCTTGCCCGTGCCGGCCGCCTCGACGCGGCGGACCGCCTCGGCCTTGGCGGTCTCGATATCCAGGCCGTCCAGGAAGTCGGACTGGAAGATGGAGCCGGGGCCGGTATAGGCCTCGTCGCCCACGGCGAAGTCGTCGCCCGCGCCCTCGGGACGGACCACCGGGATCACCGGCAGATCGTATTTGCGGGCGAAGTCCAGGTCGCGCTGATCATGGGCCGGGCAGGCGAAGATGGCGCCCGTGCCGTATTCCGACAGGATGAAGTTGGCGATCCACACCGGAACCTCGGCGCCGGTGAAGGGATGGGCGGCCTTCAGGCCCGTGTCCCAGCCGATCTTCTCGGCCTGGTCGATGTCGGCCTGGGACGTGCCGCCCGCGCGGCATTTGGCGACGAAGTCCGCCACCGCCGGATCGGCCTCGGCCAGCTGTTTCGAGATCGGGTGATCCGGCGCCAGGCCCAGGAAACTGGCCCCGAACAGGGTGTCGGGCCGGGTGGTGTAGATTTCGACGCCCGATTCGTAGCCGGCGGGGGCCTGACCAGCGAATTTCCAGGTCATTTGCAGGCCCTTGGACCGGCCGATCCAGTTCTCCTGCATCAGCCGGACCTTCTCGGGCCAGCGATCCAGGGTCTTCAGACCGTCGATCAGGTCGTCGGCATAGTCGGTGATGCGCAGGAACCACTGGTTCAGCTTGCGCTTCTCGACCACCGCGCCGGAACGCCAGCCGCGCCCGTCGATCACCTGTTCATTGGCCAGGACGGTGTTGTCGACTGGATCCCAGTTGACCACCCCGTCCTTGCGATAGACCAGGCCGCGCCGATACAGCTCCAGGAACCAGGCCTGCTGCTTGCCGTAATATTCCGGGTCGCAGGTCGCGAACTCGCGCGACCAGTCCAGCGACAGGCCCAGCAGTTTCAACTGGTCCCGCATCTGGGCGATATTGTCGTAGGTCCAGCCCTTGGGGTGGATGCCGCGCTCCATGGCCGCGTTCTCGGCCGGCATGCCGAAGGCGTCCCAGCCCATCGGATGCAGGACGTCAAACCCTTGCGCGCGCTTGGACCGCGCCACCACGTCGCCCATCACATAGTTGCGGGCGTGGCCCATATGGATGTTCCCCGACGGATAGGGAAACATTTCAAGCACATAGTATTTCGGCCTGCCGGTGTCCTTCGTCACGAAGGCGGAGGCGTCCGCCCAGCGAGCCTGCTGGCGGGGTTCGGCGGTCTTGGGTTCGTAACGGGCCACGGTCGTCCTGAAGTCAAAAGGGCGCTGCCGCCCTCCGTGCTCAACTAGCCCGAAGGACGACAGCGCCCAAGAAGTAATGCGTCCCACAAACGCCTGAGCGCGTCGCGCTCAACTAGCCCGAAGGGCGGTAGCGCCTAAAAAGGAACTAATGCGGGCCTTCAGCCCGCATTAGACAGGTTCAGCTGGCGCGCCTTGGTCAGGATGGCGTTTTCCAGATCGGCTTCGGTCTGGGCGGCGACCGGGGCGGCGGTCCACTGACCGTCGGCGCCCTTCACTTCCTTGGTCACCGTGACGTTCAGCGCATCGGCGCGCAGACGGGTGTCCAGGATGAAGACGGTCGCCTTGAACCGCTCGTTCGGGGTCTGGGGGTTGGTGTACCAGTCGTAATTGATCACCCCGCCCCAGGGATCGGCGGTCAGCAGGGGCATGAAGCTAAGGGTGTCCAGCGAGGCGCGCCACAGGTAGCCGTTGACGCCGATGCCCTGCTGCACGTCCGTCTTGGGCGTCTTCTTGTCGCCACCGCCGACGAAGGGAATGCTCGAGCAGGCGCTGAGCGCCAAGCCTGAGACCAGGGCGACAGCGACGCCGCGAACCAGGGCCTTGTTGAGGCTCATCAAGGAAGTCTCCGTAAACTCAGGGACGTGGGGGCCCTCGCCCACACGCGCGAACGACATTTCGCCTTCAGGGGGCGACGCTGCGTGGCTCTATAACACGGGCAAAAGGGGCGATGACAAGGCGAACCGCTTGACCAAGGCGATACGGCTTTCTGTGTTCTGTGACAGAGCGCTGACAGCTCGGTCGGTTTTTCGCCAATTCCCGTGACGCTTGAGCCACATCGCAGCGCAACAATGCAGGGAACTCCGCCATCTGGGCCAGGTTGCGTTGACCGGGCGAACCCCCGGTGTCTAATCGCGGCGTTCACGATCAAAAAAGATCGGTTCAAGATTAAGACGTCCTCAATCGATGACGTCTAAAGGGTTCAGGATGCGTCTCGGCGATTTCTCCGTGGTGGTTTTTGCAACGATGGCCTTCGCCGTCGGCGCCCCCGCGCTTGCCCAGACCGCGTCGCCGTCTCGTGCGCCCACTGTTTCCCTCGCCGAAGCCCAGGCGGCCCAGCGCAACGCCCCTGTGCAGCAGCGCCGCGGCCTGCGTCTGAACGACAAGGGCCGCTGGGGTCTGGACTTCAATCTGAACCAGCCGGTGGGTCGCGAAACCGACTGGGGCGATGTCGAGGCGGGCGCCTATTACCGCCTGAACGACCGCCTGCGTGTCGGCGCAGCCGCCGCCGTCGCCTCGCCAGAGGCCGACCCGGCCCGCGCGCCGGAAACGACCGGCCGCACCCAGCCGCGCGTCCGGCTCGAGACCATCTTCAAATTCTGATCTCGCCCGCTCGGATCCGATCCGCGCAGGACAGGCCCTATCGAAACGCGGACTGGATCGCGGCCACGCCGGCCAGGCCGCACGCGCCTGAGCCGATCAGGCCCGAGGCGGTCGCCGCATCTACGCCCCCGAGCGCATAGACGGGCAGATCCGCCGCAATCACGCGCCTGCGAAATCCCTCCACGCCCAGCGGCGTCTTCACCCCCGAGACCCCGCCTGCCGGAAAGACCGGAGACAGGACCAGGGCGTCCAGGCCCGTGCAGCTCGCGTCGCCGCCATGCCAGGCCCGCGTCAGCAGCCAGCCGGGATGGGCCCGGCGGATCAAGACCGCTCGCGCCGCCTCGCGTTCCGGCAGGTGCAGGCCATCCGCCTCGACCGCCTCGGCCAGGGCCTGGTCCAGCCCCACCAGCAGTTTGACCCCCGCCTCCCGCGTGGCGCCGCGCAATCTCAGTCCCGTCTCGACCGCATCTTCGGCGCCGAACGCGCGATAGACCACCGCCGATCCGACCGGCAGCCGGGCCGCCGTCTCCCAGGGCCGGGGCGTGCGCTCCGGGTCGGTGAAGAACAGCAGGGGCGGCAAACCGGCGACGCTCGGGCTGACAGCGGCCGCGGCGCGGTTTAGAGCGGTCGCCGCATCCCAGAGCGCGCGCGCCTCATCGCTGTAATCGGCCGA
The DNA here is from genome assembly GCF_026625805.1 of Brevundimonas sp. SL130. Lineage (NCBI taxonomy): Bacteria > Pseudomonadati > Pseudomonadota > Alphaproteobacteria > Caulobacterales > Caulobacteraceae > Brevundimonas > Brevundimonas sp. SL130. The sequence goes on along the minus strand of NZ_CP113064.1, from coordinate 127,287 downwards.
CAGGATCATGACCCCTACTTCCTCCGCTTCCTCGCCCGCGTCCATCGCCGAAAACCTGGCCGAGGTTCGCGCGCGCATTGACGCGGCCTGCCGCGCCGTCGGCCGGGATCCGGCCGCCGTCATCCTGACCGCCGTGTCCAAGACCCAGCCGCCCGAGGCCATCGACGCCATACTGGCCGCCGGCCAGCGCGTGTTCGGCGAAAATCGGGTGCAGGAGGCGCAAGAGCGGTGGATCGGCCGTCTTCCCGGTCTGAACGACTTGGAACTGCGCCTGATCGGCCCCTTGCAGACCAATAAGGCCGAAGACGCCGTGGCCCTGTTCGACGTGATCGAGGCCCTGGACCGCGAAAAACTGGCGCGAGCCCTGGCCGAGGCGGCGCAAAAGCTCAGCCGCGCCCCGCGCGTCCTGGTCCAGGTCAATACGGGCGCAGAGCCCCAGAAGGCGGGCGTCCTGGCCGAAGACGCCGACGCCCTGATCCGCGCTGCGCGCGACACCTATGGCCTGACGGTCGAGGGCCTGATGTGTATCCCGCCGGCGGACCAGGACGCCGCGCCCCATTTCTCCCTTTTGAAACAGATCGCCGACCGCAACGGACTTTCGGTCCTGTCGATGGGTATGAGCGGCGACTACGAGACCGCCATCCGCTGCGGCGCCACCCATGTTCGGGTGGGAACGGCGTTGTTCGGGGAACGAAATCGTCCTTAAACCGCCTCTAGGCCGTAACCTTACGTGAATTCGCACCCCCAAGCCTTGGCGCGGGGCCCAAGCCTCGCCATTGTCTGCACATGCCCACGCCCAAGACCATTCTGATCATCGACGACGACGACGACCTGCGCGAGGCCCTGGCCGAGCAGTTGAACCTCCACGAAGAGTTCAAGACCCAGCAGGCCTCCACCGCCACCGACGGCGTCCGCATGGGGCGCGAGATCCGCGCCGACCTGATCCTGCTGGACGTCGACCTGCCGGATATGGACGGCCGCGAGGCCTGCCGCCTGTTGCGCAAGGACGGGGTCTCGACCCCGGTCATCATGCTGACGGCCCAGTCCGCCGACGCCGACGCCATCCTGGGCCTAGACGCCGGCGCCAACGATTACGTCACCAAGCCTTTCCGGTTCGCCGTCCTGCTGGCCCGCATCCGCGCCCATCTGCGCAGCCACGAACAGTCGGAAGACGCGGTCTTCTCCATCGGCCCCTACGAGTTCCGCCCGGCCGCCAAGGTTCTGATGGACGCCAAGGGCAAGAAGGTCCGGCTGACGGAAAAAGAAACTAACATCCTGAAATACCTCTACCGCGCCGGGGCCAAGCCGGTGTCGCGCGAGGAACTGCTGACCGAGGTCTGGGGCTACAACGCCGGCGTCACCACCCACACGCTGGAAACCCACATCTATCGTCTGCGCCAGAAGATCGAGCCCGAGCCGGGTCAGGCCCGCCTGCTGCTGACCGACGCCGGCGGGTATCGACTGCAACCTTGACTTGACGGAATGCAACACACTTAGTAGTGTGTCTTCGTGATCGGGCGCGGAGGTGGACGTGGGAAAATATGAACCCCTGACGCGTTACCTGGCGGATCGGCCGACCGCTGAAGTGCCGATGACCTTTTCCGAGATCGAACGAGTTCTCGGCGCGGCCCTGCCGGCTTCAAAGCAATATCCGGCGTGGTGGAGCAACAATCCATCCAACAACGTCATGACGAGGGCCTGGCTCGAAGCCGGGTTCCAGACCGAGCGGGTGGATATCGGCCGGGAAAAGCTGGTGTTCCGTCGTATTCGTCCGGAGGATCGACAGAACCCTTCGTCGGCGAGGCCGAATATTCTGGAGCGGATTCGTCACCGTTTGGCCGGAACCGTCACCATTCCTCCCGGTGTGGACGTGACGCAGCCAACGGGTGATGTCTGGGCCGCCGAGTGCGACTGAAGGCTCCGCTTTTGCTGGACACCTGTGCGGCGCTCTGGACCTCGACTTCCGATATGGAATTGCGAGATCAGGCTGCCGAGGCCTTGATTCAGGCCGATGCGCAAGGCGTGCCCATCCATCTTTCTCCGATCACCGCCTGGGAAGTCGCACAACTGGTCGCCAGGGGCAGATATGCCTTGTCCGTCGATCCGTTGATTTGGTTCGAGACGCTTCTTGCGGCCGGATTGACGGAGGCGCCGCTCAGTCCGGACATTCTCGTGGCGGCGTCCTATCTGCCGCAGTCCAAGGGGTTGAGGGACCCGGCGGATCGAATTCTGGCGGCGACGGCCCGTCTGCGCGGCTGGACCCTCGTGACACGAGATCGCCCGCTGCTCGCTTATGCCGAAGGCGGCCATATCCGCGCCTTAGCCTGCTGAGCTTGGGTCGCGTCGGACGGCCGAACGGATCGTGAACATCGGCAAGAAAAGATGGACCAGGGGGCCGATGGTCACGGCGTAGATCACCGTGCCGACGCCGACAGAGCCGCCCAATAGCCAGCCCAGGGCGATGACGCTCAGCTCGATGGCGGTCCGGACCCATTTCACCGGCCAGCCCGTGCGCGCGACGATGCCGGTCATCAGGCCGTCGCGCGGCCCCGGACCAAGACCCGCGCCGATATAGGCCCCGCTGGCGACGCCGTTCAGCACGACGCCCGCGCCCAGCAAGCCCGCCCGGAGCGGTAGGCCCAGGTCAGACGGGATCCAGTCCAGGCCGAAATTCGCGACTGTGCCGATCACCAGAACATTGGCCACAGTCCCTATTCCAGGCCGCTGGCGCAGGGGAATCCACAGCAGCAGAACGGCCATACCGATCAGATTGACCACCAGGCCGAAGCTGATCCCGGCCGGGCCGGCAAACCGCTCGAACACCCCCTGGTGCAGAACATCCCAGGGATCGAGCCCCAGATCGGCGCGAACAATCAGGGCAATCGCCAAGCCATAGAGGGCGAGGCCGGCGAAGAGCTGGGCAAGGCGACGAGTCATTTCGACGGTTTGGGCGATACTGGACCTATAAAAAATAGCCAGTTCTGTCATTCTGGCCCCATGTCTCCCCGTTCGATAGGTCTTCCCTCGCTTGTCCGCCATCTGGGCGTCTGGCGCACGCCCGGCGCCGGCGCGACCTATCGACAGCTGGCGGCGGCGGTACGACTTCTGATTCTCGACGGCCGTCTGCCGCTGGCGGTTCGGCTGCCGGGCGAGCGAGAAGTGGCGCAGGCCCTGGGTTTGAGCCGTACGACCGTCTCGTCCGCCTATGGACGACTGAGGGATGACGGGTTCCTGGTCGGCGGTCAGGGCGAAGGCGCGCGGACCAGCCTGCCGGCCGGGCCTCGCCCCCGTCTGGCGGCGCCGCCCCAATCGCCGGCGACGGGGGTGATCGACCTGACGGCGGCCGTTCTCCCGGCCGACCCCAATGTCCACGCCGCCTATGTGCGGGCGCTGGAGCGGCTTCCCGCCAATCTGCCCGGCCATGGCTATGAGCCGGCGGGCCTCGAAGAACTCCGCGAGGCCGTGGCCCAGGGCTACCGGCGACGCGGGTTGGCGACGTCGCCGGGCCAGATCCTGATCACCCACGGGGCCCACAACGGCCTGGTTCATCTGTTGCGCCTGGCTGTTCGACCCGGCGTCCCGGTGGTGTTCGACCATCCCACCTACCCCCAGGCGATCGACGCCATACTCGCGGCGGGCGGCCGGCCGACGCCGGTCGCCTTGCCTGACGACGACGGCGCGGACGGCTGGGACGTGGACGGCCTGGTCTCGGCCTGTCGACGCAGCGGCGCGCCCATGGCCTATCTGGTGCTGGACCACAATAATCCAACGGGTCGGATGATGCGGGCCCCGGACCGCGCTCGGCTTCTGGCCGGGTTGAAGGGGTCAGAGACCCTGCTGGTGCTGGACGAGACCCTGGTCGAACTGACCCTCAGCGGCCCGCCGGCGCTCACCGCCTCCGCCGTGGACGCTCCGCGCGTGGTGCGGCTGGGCTCCATGTCCAAGAGCGTCTGGGGCGGTCTGCGCATCGGCTGGATCCGCGCCGACAGGGCCGTGATCCAGCGCCTGGCCCAAAGCCGCGCCAGCTTCGATCTGGGCGTGCCGATTCTGGAGCAATTGGCCGCCGTGGAGCTGTTGAACGACGGCGGCGCGGCTCTGTCGGCGCGGCGGCCTCTGCTGCGCGCGCGACGCGACCATCTGCGGGCGCGCCTGACGCAGCACCTGCCGGACTGGTCCTGCCCTCGACCCGCCGGCGGTCTGACGCTCTGGGTGCAGCTTCCCGCGCCGATCAGTTCGAGCCTGACGGTCCAGGCGGCCACGCAAGGCCTGATCCTGGCCGCCGGGCCGCGTTTTGGCGTGGACGGCGCCTTCGAACGCCGCCTACGCCTGCCTTACACCCTGCCGGAGAGCGAACTGGATGAGGCTGTGGGGCGGCTGGCAAGGGCGGCGAAGGCGCTCGGCCGGCGCAAATCAATAGCGCCGGCCGCCAGCAAGCCCGCCGCCGTCTATTAACTCACACGTCCAGATCGACCGTCACCGGTGCATGGTCCGACGGGCGGTCCCATTCGCGAACGTCGTCGTGGATCCGGGCGGTGTCCTTGATCACGGCCGGCGTCAGGCCCGGCGAGGTCCAGATGTGGTCCAGACGCAGGCCGCGGTTGGACTTGCGGAAATCCGCCGCGCGATAGCTCCACCAGCTGGCCAGTTTCTGCGGTTCGGGGAAGCGGTCGCGCAGCACGTCGGCGAACCCGCCCGTTTCCTGCAGCCGATTCAGGGTCTCCACCTCAATCGGGGTGTGGCTGACGATCTTGGACATGTAGCGATGGTTGAACACGTCGCCCTCGCCCGGGGCGATGTTGAAGTCGCCGGCCATGACCAGGGGGCGCGACTTGTCCTGTTTGGCGACGATGGCGGTCAGCTGCTCATAGAAGTCCATCTTGTGATCGAACTTCGGGTTCAGCGCTCGATCCGGAATGTCGCCGCCGGCGGGAATGTAGAAATTCTGCACGTCGATCCCGGCGACCCGCGCCGAGACGCAACGGGCGTGGCCCAGCTTGCAGACCTGGAAGGTGTCGCTGTCCTCAAGCGGCAGGCGCGAGGCGATGGCCACCCCGTGCCAGCCCTTCTGGCCCGCCACCCGTAGATGAGGCATCCCCATCTCCTCGAAGGCGGCGCGCGGAAACTGGTCCGTCGTGCATTTGATCTCCTGCAACAGCAGGACGTCAGGAGCCTTCTCGGCGACGAACCGGGCCACCTGATCGATGCGCAGACGGACGGAGTTGATGTTCCAGGTAGCGAGGCGAAGAGTCATGCCCCGCTGTAGCAGGCCACGCCGGATAAAAAAGGCCCGGCCGCTACGGGCCGGGCTTATGAAGGTGATCGTCTCTCTCGCCGCCGGGAGGGGGATGCATCCGAGGCGGTAGAACGGCCGCCGCCGCTCTGTGCTCTTGATGTCACGCCCTGGAGAAAAGGTCAAATTGTCATATTTGACGTTTGGCCGTGATTATCCGGCAACGGATCGATAGCGTTGATCGGCGAACAATCCGGTCAGTTTCGACCCGGACGACGGGTGGGATCCCGCAGCTGGAACAGGCTGGCCGACAGGCCGGACGCCGCTCTCAGCCCGATCAACTGCGTCCGGGTGCGTGCGCCCTGGGCGTCGGTGATGGTCCACTCCTGCAAACGGATCGGATCGCCGCCGAAGGCCAGGACCACGGAGCCGTCATTGGGTCGTCCGGCGTCCCGCGCCGTAATCGCAAAGGCGCCGGCGTTCATGCGGGTGACGCGGTCAATGCGCACGCCCTGGTCCAGACGCACATTGCGCGCCAGGAAGGTGGACAGGGGCGTCCGCCCCAGGGGGACCTGCTGGAAGTTGTTCAGGCGCGGATCGTAGCGTTTGACGTTATAGCCGTCCGACACGACCAGAAGCCCGGCGGGATTGGTGTACTCGAACCGCATCTTGCCGGGGCGCTGAAGATAGAAGCGACCCTCGCGACGCTGGCCGCCCGGACCCGTCTCCACGAAGCCGCCCTGGGCCGAGGTCAAACCCTGCAAATAGGTCTGGGCCTGTTGCACCACGGCGCGATCCTCAGCCGACAGGCTGGACTGCGCCTCAGCCGCGTCAAACAGACCCAGGGCCGCAACCCCGGTCAGGAGGCCCGCGCCCAGCAGCAGCCGGCGCCGGTCAAGGTCCGTAGCTTCGGCGACGGCGGCCTGGGTCTTGGATTGGGTGGGTTCGGTCATGAAGTCAGTCTCCCCGTCGGGAATGGTCAGCGATCCTGCTGTCTTGCCCGGCCGGCTTGGCGTCGGAATGACGCGAGCCTGACCATATTCCGGCGCTCCGATGAAGCCCTGTTCATCGCAATACTGAAGCTTAGGAAGACAGAGGCGGGATAACGGGCTGGCCGGTCGACCGTTCCCGACCGGTTGATCGGCGATGGTTCGGCGACCTAACAGACCTGCCCAGCGGCCCAGCCCGACGACCAGGCCCACTGGAAATTATAGCCGCCCAGCCAGCCGGTCACATCGACCGCCTCGCCGATGAAATACAGGCCCGGAACCGCCTTGGCGGCCAGGGTCTGCTGGTCCAGGGCGGCGGTGTCGATCCCGCCCAGGGTCACTTCGGCGGTGCGATAGCCTTCAGACCCGACCGGCTTCACGCTCCAAGCGTTGACCGCCTGGTCCAGCCGCCGCAGCGTGGCGTCCGAAAGGTCGGCCAGATTGCCCGCCGCGCCCTCGCGCGCGCACAGGCTTTCCGCCAGCCGTCGCGGCAGGATATGGCCCAGAGCCGTGTGCACGGCCTGACGCCCGTTTGCGGTCTTGGCCGCCTTCAGTTCGTTGAAGACGTCGCGGCCGGGAGCCATGGACGCGACGATGGCCTCGCCCTCGCGCCAGTAGGAGCTGATCTGCAATATGGCCGGGCCGCTGAGGCCGCGGTGGGTGAACAGCATGGCCTCGTTAAAGGCCGCCTTGCGCGCCTTCGTGTCGGGCGCCGAGGCGACCCGTGCGTCCACCGCCACGCCGGCCAGCGGCGTCAGGGTCTCCAACAGGCCGGCCTCGAAGGTCAGGGGGACCAGGGCGGGGCGGGTGTCGGTGACGCGAATGTCGAACTGGCGTGCGACCTCATAGGCCCAGCCGGTCGCGCCCATCTTGGGGATCGACTTGCCGCCGGTCGCGACGACCAGGGCCGCCGCCGTGACCTGGGTTCCGTCCGACAGGTCGATGGTCCAGGCCTCGCCCGCTTTCGCCAGGCGCTCGACGCCGGTCTTCATCTTCAGGGTCACGCCCGCCGCCGCCATGTCGTCGGTCAGCATGCGGACGATCTGTTTGGCGCTGTCGTCGCAAAATAGCTGACCCAGCGTCTTTTCGTGCCAGGCGATCCCGGCCCGGTCCACGCGCTTGATGAAGTCGTGCTGGGTGAATCGGCGCAGGGCCGAGGTGGCGAACCTCGGGTTCTCACCCAGGAAGTTCGCCGGCCCGCAGCCCAGATTGGTGAAATTGCACCGGCCGCCGCCGGAGATGCGGATCTTCTCGCCGGGATTGGCCGCATGATCGACGACCAGCACCCGACGGCCGCGCCGCCCGGCCTCGGCGGCGCACATCATGCCGGCGGCGCCGGCCCCGATCACCAGGACGTCGAAGGACGCCCGGCTCACGAGACCGGCTCCGGGACTTGGGTCTTAGTAGCGATAGTGCTCGGGCTTGAACGGGCCTTCCTGCGGCACGGAGATGTAATCGGCCTGTTCCTTGTTCAGCACGGTCAGTTTGGCGCCCAGCTTGCCGAGGTGCAGCGCGGCGACCTTCTCGTCCAGATGCTTGGGCAGGGTGTAGACCTTGGTCTCATAGGCCGACTTGTTGGTCCAGAGCTCCAGCTGCGCCAGGGTCTGGTTGGTGAAGGAGGCGCTCATCACGAAGGAGGGGTGGCCCGTGGCGTTGCCCAGGTTCACCAGGCGGCCTTCCGACAGCAGGATGATCTTGTTGCCGCCGGGGAATTCGATGTGGTGGACCTGAGGCTTGATCTCGTCCCACTTGAAGTTCTTCAGGCCGGCCACCTGAATCTCGGAGTCGAAGTGGCCGATGTTGCAGACGATGGCGTTGTGACGCATCCGGCGCATGTGATCGACGGTGATCACATCCTTGTTGCCGGTGGCGGTGACGAAGATGTCGGCCTTGTCGGCGACGTCGTCCAGGGTCTGGACGTCATAGCCTTCCATGGCGGCTTGCAGGGCGCAGATCGGGTCGATCTCGGTCACGATCACGCGGGCGCCGCCTTGGCGCAGCGAGGCGGCCGAGCCCTTGCCCACGTCGCCGTAGCCGCAGACCACGGCGACCTTGCCCGACAGCATGACGTCGGTGCCGCGACGGATGGCGTCGACCAGGGATTCACGGCAGCCGTACAGATTGTCGAACTTCGACTTGGTGACGCTGTCGTTGACGTTGATGGCCGGGAAGGGCAGCTCGCCGCGTTCCGACATCTGGTACAGGCGGTGCACGCCCGTGGTGGTTTCTTCCGACACGCCGCCGATGGCGTCGCGGATGGCCGAATAGAAGCCGGGCTTTTCAGCGATGTAGCGCTTCATCACCTTGAACAGGGCTTCTTCTTCCTCGTTCTGGGGATTGGCCAGAACCGAGATGTCCTTCTCGGCCTTGGGGCCAAGCACGCACAGCAGGGTGGCGTCGCCGCCGTCGTCCAGGATCAGGTTCGGATAGCCGCCGTCGGCCCATTCGAAGATCTTGTGGGCATAGTCCCAGTATTCTTCCAGGGTTTCGCCCTTGATGGCGAAGACCGGCGTGCCGGCGGCGGCGATGGCGGCCGCGGCGTGATCCTGGGTCGAGAAGATGTTGCACGAGGCCCAGCGCACTTCGGCGCCCAGGGCTTCCAGCGTCTGGATAAGAACGGCCGTCTGGATGGTCATGTGCAGGCTGCCGGCGATCCGGGCGCCCTTCAGCGGCTGGGCCGCGCCGAACTCGGCGCGCAAGGCCATCAGGCCCGGCATTTCCGTTTCGGCGATGTCGATTTCCTTCTTGCCCCAGTCGGCCAGAGAGATGTCGCGGATGATGTAGTCGGTCATGGGGGCTCCTGGCCGCAGGGGATTTCCCAGACCTTCTAGCCCGCAGACGATGAAGGAGCAATAAACACATAAGGATATCCTTATATGCGCTATGCCTGATGGCGGGCTAAGCAGTTTCTTAAGCCAGACCGGTTAGCGTGGAGGCATGGAACGCCGCGCTCTTCTTGGCCTCGCCCTTGTCGCGACGGCCGCCGCCTCGACCTCCGCTCACGCCTCTTCGAGCGGAGCCGCCGCCCCGTCGGCGGACACCTATTTCCGGCTGCCGATCATCACGGCCTCGATCATGCGCGCCAATGGCGGGCGTGGCGTGTTTTCGGTCGAGACCGGCGTAGATGTGCCGGACGCGACGCTTCGAACCCGGGCGCAGCAGTCGGCGCCGCGGCTTCGCGCCGCATATGCCATCGTCGCTCAGAGGTTCGCAAATGGACTTCGCCCCGGCGCGGTTCCCGATCTGGATCGACTGACGGCCGAGCTTCAGGCGGCCACTAACGCCACCTTGGGCCGCGCGGGCGCCCGCGTGCTGCTGGGGACGGTGCTGGCCCTCTGATCGCCAGCAGACGCGCTGCTTTTTGCGGCTGCTGAATGAAAAAAGGCCCCGCCGTCGCCGGCGGGGCCTTTCTCGTTCTCAACTGAGCCTAAGGCTTAGTCGCGACGACGACGACCGCGATCGCCACCGCGATCACCGCCGCCTTCGCGCTTGGGACGGCCGCCGGTGTCTTCCGACAGGGGCTCTTCGCCGCGTTCGGCGCGCTCGGCGTTGATCTTGTCGGTCAGGTCTTCACCCGTCGACTGATCGACGACCTTCATCGACAGCTTGGTCTTGCCGCGATCGTCGAAGCCCAGGAACTTGACCTTGACCTCTTGGCCTTCCGACAGGACGTCGGCCGGGTTGGCGACGCGTTCCAGTGCGATCTGGGACACGTGGACCAGACCGTCCTTGGCGCCGAAGAAGTTCACGAAGGCGCCGAAATCGACGACCTTCACGACCTTGCCGGAATAGATGGTTCCGACTTCCGGTTCCGAGGCGATGGACTGGATCCAGGCCTTGGCGGCGTCGATCTTTTCCTGGTCGTTGGCGGCGACCTTGATGGTGCCGTCGTCGCCGATGTCGATCTTGGCGCCGGTCTTCTCGACGATCTCGCGGATGACCTTGCCGCCCGAACCGATCACTTCACGGATCTTGTCGACCGCGATCTTGACCGTTTCGATCTTCGGCGCGTGCTCGCCCAGTTCGGTGCGCGGCGCGTCCATGGCCTTGGACATTTCGTCCAGGATGTGGAGACGACCGGCCGAGGCCTGGCTCAGAGCCTGCTTCATGATCTCCTTGGTGATCCCGGCGACCTTGATGTCCATCTGAAGGCTGGTGATGCCTTCCGAGGTGCCGGCGACCTTGAAGTCCATGTCGCCCAGGTGATCTTCGTCACCCAGGATGTCCGATAGGATGGCGAACTCGCCCGACGGCTCCAGGATCAGGCCCATGGCGATGCCCGAGACCGGACGGATCAGCGGCACGCCGGCGTCCATCAGGGCCAGCGACGAACCGCAGACCGTGGCCATCGAGGACGAGCCGTTCGACTCGGTGATCTCGGAGACCAGACGGATGGTGTAGGGGAAGTCTTCCTTCGACGGCAGCATCGGACGGATCGCGCGCCAGGCCAGCTTGCCGTGACCGATTTCGCGACGGCCGGGCGAACCCATGCGACCCGCTTCACCCACCGAATAGGGGGGGAAGTTGTAGTGCAGCAGGAAGCTTTCCTTGTAGGTGCCCGACAGGCTGTCGATGTACTGCTCGTCCTCGCCGGTGCCGAGCGTGGCGACGACCAGGGCCTGGGTTTCCCCACGCGTGAACAGGGCCGAACCGTGGGTGCGCGGCAGGACGCCGACTTCCGACACGATGGCGCGGACCTTGTCGAGGGCGCGGCCGTCGACGCGGTGTGCGTTCTCGATGATGTCGCGACGCAGGACGTCGGCTTCGCATTCCTTGAAGGCGGCCGAGAACTTGGAGCTGTCGACGCCGTCGGGGTTTTCGTCGGTCTTCACCAGCTTGGCGGCGGCGGTCTTCTTGGCCGCGTCGACGCCCGAGCGACGGTCGTACTTGCCGGGGTGGGTGTAGGCGGCCTTGATGTCTTCGCCGACCAGCTTCTTGATCGAGGCGACGACGTCGGAGTGATCTTCGGCCTGGAAGTCGAAGGGCTCCTTGGCGGCGTGTTCGGCCAGTTCGATGATGGCCTCGATCACCGGCTGCATGCCCGCGTGAGCGAACATCAGGGCTTCGAGCATCTTCTCTTCCGACAGCTCCTTGGCTTCGGATTCGACCATCATCAGGGCGTCCTGGGTGCCGGCGACCACCAGGTCGAGGTCCGAGGTCGCGATCAGGTCGATGTGCGGGTTCAGAACCAGCTCGCCGTCGATCAAGCCGACGCGCGCGGCACCGATCGGGCCCATGAAGGGCACGCCCGAAATGGTCAGGGCGGCCGAGGCGGCGACCAGGCCGACGATGTCCGGATCGTTTTCCATGTCGTGCTGCAGCACGGTCACGACGACCTGGGTCTCGTTCTTGAAGCCCTTGACGAACAGGGGGCGGATCGGACGGTCGATCAGGCGGGAAACCAGGGTTTCCTTCTCGGTCGGACGGCCTTCACGCTTGAAGTAGCCACCCGGGATCTTGCCGGCGGCGAAGGTCTTTTCCTGGTAGTTGACGGTCAGGGGGAAGAAATCCAGACCCGGCTTGGGCGAACGGCCGTAGACGACGGTGGCCAGAACTACGGTCTCGCCGTAGGTCGCCAGCACGGCGCCGTCGGCCTGGCGGGCGATGCGGCCCGTTTCCAGGGTGAGCGGGCGGCCGGCCCAGTCGATCGTCTTGCGTTTGATATCGAACATATTTCGTCTTTCGTATCCCGGACGGCGTATTCCGTGCGGGGTCCCATCATTGGGGGCGGATGCGTCGGGCGTTCAGTCCTTCGATCCAGGGTCGCCGCGCCATCGCGGAAGACCATTTGAGGACCGGCATGGCCCTCGCGTCTGCGCCGTAAAGTCCTGCGGCGCGCAGGTCGGTTCTAATCGCACAACGAGGCGCGGACGTGACCGCCCGCGCCTCGAAATACAGTCTTACACTGATCCGACGCCTTAGCGGCGCAGGCCCAGCTTGGAGATGAGCGCCTGGTAGCGACCGGCGTCGACCTTGTTGAGGTGGTCGAGCAGGCGGCGACGTTGCGACACCATCTTCAGAAGGCCACGACGCGAGTGGTTGTCCTTCTTGTGGGTCTTGAAGTGTTCGGTCAGGTTGGCGATGCGTTCCGACAGGATCGCGACCTGAACCTCGGCCGAGCCGGTGTCGCCAGCGGTGCGGGCGTTATCGGCGATGATCTCGTGCTTGCGTTCAGCAGTAACCGACATCGTAAGTCTCCCTTGGTGGCCTACCGCGCTTTCGCGCTACTTGAGGCCGGGTTGGAGTCCCCTGATCAGGCGATCAGGAAAGATTGAAAACGCGGTCGGGTTCTAACCGGCCGGCCCGCAACTGACAGAGTGCGACGAGGGTCTGACCCTGAAAGGCTGAAACCGTTCGCGAACCGTCCGACAGACGGGTCTTGAGGGTTTCCACCTGACGGGGGAGCAGAACGATCGGGCGTCCCTGCCGAAGCGAGAAGGCGTCCTGATCCGTCACGGCCAGCTCCGGGATGTCGTCCAGGGCGGTCGCAACGGGAAGCAAGCCTTCCGAGGCGGCGCCCCTATGCACCAAATCCTCGAGAAAATCCAGCGTCACGGCGTTTTCGGTATGAAACGGTCCCACCCGCTCGCGCCGCAGGGCCGAAACATGCCCCTCGGCGCCCAGGACGACAGCCAGATCGCGCGCCAGCGACCGGACATAGACGCCCTTGCCGGTGCGGATGGTCAGTTCGACGTGATCGGCGTCCGGCGCGTCGGTGACTTCTGCCGAATAGATGGTGACGCGGCGCGCCTGAAGCTCGAACTCGACCCCGTCGCGGGCCAGGTCATAGGCGCGGGCGCCGTCCACCTTGATGGCCGAGAAACGCGGCGGGGTCTGGTCGATCTCGCCGACGAAGGCGGGCAGGGCGGCCTTCACCGCCTCGACCGAGGGGCGAACGTCGGAGCGGCCGATGATCTCGCCCTCGCGGTCCACGCTGTCGGTCGAGACGCCCCAGTTGATGGTGAAACGATAGACCTTCTGCGCCTCCATCATCATCGGCACGGTCTTGGTCGCCTCACCCAGGGCGATGGGCAGGATGCCGCTGGCCAGCGGGTCCAGGGTTCCGGCGTGACCGGCCTTCTGGGCGTTGAACAGGCGGCGGATGCGGCTGACCGCCTCGGTCGATCCCATCTCGAACGGCTTGTCCAGGCAGACCCAGCCGTCGACCACGTCGCCCTTCTTCTTGCGGGCCATTATGCTGGGCCTATCGCGCTTCGCGCTGCTTGAGGCCAGGATGCTTGGCCTATCGCGCCTCGCGCTACTTGAGGCCGGAAGGTTGGACCTAACGCGCTTCGCGCTACTTGAGGCCGGGACATTAGGCGTCGTTCTCGCTCTCGTCGTCGCGGCGTTCCAGGTCGGCGCGGACGCGGGGGTCGTCGAACAGGCGGTCGATATGGCCGGCGGTGTCGAAGCTTTCGTCGTGGAGGAAGCGCAGGTCGGGGGTGAACTTCATGTCCAGGCGACGACCCAGCTGGCCGCGCAGGAATTTGGCATGGACGTTCAGCGCCTTGATGATCTCGCTCTCGTGACCGGTGGTCGCGGCGGCCTCGACGCCGGCGCCCAGGGGTTTGACGAAACAGGTGGCGTGTTTCAGGTCCGGCGACAGACGGACCTCGGTCACGGTGACGGAGACCCCGGCCAGGGCCTCGTCGCGGATGTCTTCTTCACGCAGGATGTCGACCAGGGCGTGACGGATCAGTTCGCCGGCGCGCAGTTGGCGCTGACTGGGTCCAGTTCCAGCGCGACCGGCGCCGCCGGAATTGCGGGTATGTTGTTTCTGGGCCATCGGCCGCTCCTTCTTGTTCGCCCGCCGGGGCTCGGACCCGGCCGGATAAGCGAAAGTCGGGCGGTCTAGGCGTGTGGAGCCGCCCTGTCCAGTTCCGGCCGGTCTAACCGGCCCGTCGAACCCTCAGGACTCGGTGTCCGCCAACGGCGAAACCGGCGCGGTCTGCCATTCGCCGCGCCACTCGTAGCTCAGGGTCACGCAGTGGCGGTAGGCGCCGTCGCTCCAGCGGCCGACAGCCTGCATCGTCAGGGGCCGGGGTGCGCGGATACGACTCATCACCAGCCAGACCTCATCCGCGCCGGGGCAAAGTGCGCGGGCCAGGCCCCGTCCGTCGCCGGCCTGTTCGACGACATAGAGGTCCGTCTCGCGCGCGCCCTCGGGCAAAACTCGCCGCGCGGCATCCGGTCCCCCGCGCGTGAAATCGGCCGAGCCGCGCGCCGTGGTGGAGAACAGCCGCTCGACGCTGATCGCCCCGAACAGGCCGCGTCGGACCTGGAGCGTGATCCCCTTGGTCAGGGCCTGGGTGATCCGGTCCGTGGCGTTGTAGGAAAAATAGCGGGTGTCGGCGTGCGCCGGCGCGGCCGCCGACACGGTCAGCAAGGCAATTAGAACGGGGGCGAGGGATGAGCGCATGTCTCTTCCTTTCCCGGCCATTGCGGCGACTTTAGGCCACGCCCCGATCAGTGTTCCCCCAGGCAGCGCAGGGCGACCTCGAGGTTGCGCAGGCCGTCTTCCCCCGTCACCGCCGGGGTCTCGCCGGTGTGGATGGCGCGGGCGAAGGCTTCCAGCTCTTTCCTCAGCGGCTCGGCCGGCCAGCTGTTCAGCATCCGGGTCGAATAGGAGCCGTCGGGTTGCTGCCCGAAATATTCGGTCACCTGACGGGTGATCAGGTCGGCGACGATGAATTTGGTCTTGGTGGCGACTTGCAGGGTGCGGGTCTTGTAGGGCGTGACCCAGTTGGTGGTGATGTGGGCGATCACCCCATTGTCGAGCCGGAACTGTAGCAGGGCCGTGTCCTCGCGCTCGGCGCGGGTGCGGGCCAGTTGCGGCTGGACCTCGACGATCTCGGAGCCGGTCAGGTGGCGGATGATGTCGATGTCATGGACCGCTAGGTCGATGACGACGCCGACATCACCCATCCGGGGCGGGAAGGGGCCGACGCGGGTGACCTGGATCGAGATGATCTCGTCGTCGGCGACGGCGCGCTTGACCGTCTCGACCGCCGGATTGAACCGTTCGACCTGGCCGACCATCAGGACGCGGTCATTGGCCTTGGCGGCGTCGATCATACGCTGGGCGTCGGCCACGGTGGCGGCGATGGGCTTTTCGACCAGGACGTGGACGCCCTTTTCCAGCAGGGCGACGCCGATTTCGGCATGGAACCGGTTCGGCGTGGCGACGACAGCGGCGTTCAGGCCGGCGTCGATGAAGGCCTGGGCCGTGGTGACCGGCGTGGCCTCAAAGGCGGCTGCGACGCCGTCGGCGACAACCGCATCGGGGTCGAAGACGGTGGTCAGGTCGAACTCGCGCATTTCGGAGGCGACGCGCGCATGGTTGCGGCCCATGACGCCGACGCCGGCGACGCCGAACTTGAGGATGGGGGTGTTGGGCATGGTTGCGACCCTTGTATTTCCTATCAACCCGTCATCCTCGCCCTTGTGGCGAGGATCCATACGCCCGGTGTGTCCGGAGCGACGGGTCGAAGGTCTGAGTTTATGGATCCTAGGCACAAGGCCTAGGATGACGAAGGAAAAAGCGCTCGTCCTAAGCCGTGTACGAAGCGACGGCGGCGATGACCTTGTCCTGGGTCGCCTCGTCCAGGTCGGCGTGCATCGGCAGGCTGAGGACCACGTCCTTCAGTCGCTCGGTGACGGGCAGGCCGCCGGCGCCGTGCGGGAAACGGCCATAGGCCGGCTGCAGGTGCATAGGCACGGGATAATAGACGGCGGTGGGCACGCCCTGGTCCTTGAGGTGGGCGGCCAGGCCGTCGCGGTCCGCGTGTTCGATCGTGTACTGGGCCCAGACGGACACGCCGCCGTCGATGACGTGGGGCACGGCCGCCACATGGGGCGCCAGATGTTCATTGTAGCGGGCGGCGATTCGGTTGCGCCATTCGATCTCCTGGCCGAACACCTTCAGCTTCTCGATCAGGATGGCGGCCTGGATGGTGTCCAGCCGGCTGTTCATGCCGATGCGCATGGCCAGGTATTTCGGATCATGGGTGAAGGCGGCCGCGCCGGCCTTGAGGTCCTTGGCCACCACCTTGCCGTGAACGCGCAGGGAATCCATCTCCTGGGCCAGATCTTCGTCGTTCGTCAGCACCGCCCCGCCGTCGCCGTAGCAGCCCAGCGGCTTGGCCGGGAAGAAGCTGGTGGTCGTGACATCGGCCCACTTCAGCGGATGATGGCCGTCCAGGGTGCAGCCGAAGCCCTGCGCCGAATCCGAGATCAGTTTCAGTCCGTGGCGGTCGCAGATGGCCCGGATGGCGGGGTAATCGGCCGGCTGGCCGAACAGATCGACGGCGATGACCACCTTGGGCGTCAGGCGCCCCTCGGCCTTGACCGCCTCGATGGCGGCCTCCAGGCGGATCGGGTCCATGTTGTAGGTGCGCGCGTCCACGTCCACGAAGACCGGCGAGGCGCCCAGCCAGGGCACGACCTCGGCCGTCGCGGTGAAGGTGAAGCTGGGGCAGAAGACGGCGTCGCCGGTGCGGATTCCCCAGGCGATCAGCGGCAGGATCAGGGCGTCGGTGCCGTTGGCGCAGCCCAGGGCGTGTTGGGCCTGGCCGAAGGCGGCCAGATCGGCCTCGAACTGGCGGACCTGGGGCCCCATGACCCAGGCGCCGCCGACGACGGCCTCCTGAACGGCGGCCTCGATCTTGCCGGCGAGACGCAGGCGCTGGGCCTGAAGGTCGATGAAGGGGATCATGAGAGGCGCTCTCCACGCGATTCGGGGGCGGCGGACCGACGGGTCAGGCCGCGAGGCTGGCCGCCCTCCTAGCAAGATCAGGCGCGGGGGCCAAACGTAGCAGCGTCACTTCGCGTTGCCCTTTGCAACCGTCACCGCTTGGCGCCGCGCGGGATGCGCCTTAAGCCGACGTCATGATGACGCTCTCGGATGCAAAGAATCGGGTCTCGACCTGGCTGTTCGATCATGCCCTTCCCTTGTGGGCCGCACGCGGGGTGGACGCCGACGGGCGCTTCTTCGAATTGCTGGATTTCGAAGGACAGCCTGTGGCGGGCGCGCGTCGCCGCACGCGGGTGCAGGCGCGCCAGATCTATGTCTTTTGTGAAGCCGCTGACCTGGGCTGGGACGCCGGGCGGGCGATTGCGCGGGCAGGCCTGGACGGCATGATCGCCACCTGCCGCCGCGAAGACGGCCTGTGGGTTGCGGCCACCGATGACGCCGGCGGCGTGCTGGACGAGACGCCGGATCTGTATGACCTGGCCTTCGTCATGTTTTCCCTGGCGGCGGCGCACCGGGTTCTGGGCGACGATCGCGCCCGGCCGCTGGCGCTGGAGACCCTGGCCCAGATCAATGCGCGAATGACAGCGCCGCACGGCGGCTGGCACGAGGCCCTGCCGCCGCGTCTTCCGCGACGCCAGAACCCGCATATGCACCTGCTCGAGGCCATGCTGGCCTGGCAGGCGACGGCGCCCGATCCGGCGTTCGAGGCGGCGGCGCGGGTCTCGCTGGACCTGTGCCGGACCCGGTTCCTGATCGACGGCGCCATTCGTGAGTATTTCACCGAGGACTGGGCGCCGGACCCGCAGACCGGCCATATCGTCGAGCCGGGCCATCTGGAGGAGTGGTCGTGGCTGCTGCGTCAGGCCAAGGCCGCTGGGTTGGATGCCGCCGAGACCGCCGAAGCCCTGCACCGTCGCGGCGCCGCCGAGGGGCTGAAGGCCGGTTTCATGATCCGCGAAGTCGATACGCAGGGCGCGCCGATCGACGCCGGTCGCCGCCTGTGGTGTCAAACCGAAGCGATCCGTTCGGCCCTGGTGTTCGGCGACGCTCAGGCCGTCGACCTGATCGCGGCGACCTTCGACACCCATCTGGCCACCGCTGTTCCCGGCCTGTGGGTCGATTCCTATGACGCCGACGGGGTTTCGCCCGACAAGGCCGTGCCCGCCTCGAGCCTCTATCACCTGATGACCGCCTTCACCGAGTTGCTGAGACGCGACGCATGACCGGCCTGCCCGCTGTCTTCCTGGACCGTGACGGGGTCTTGATCGAGGATTCCGGCTATCCCCACCTGCCCGAACATCTGAAGCTGCTTGCCGGTGTGGGCGCGGCGGTGCGGCGATTGAACCTGCTGGGTTATCTGACGGTGATCGTCACCAACCAGTCTGGCGTGGCGCGCGGCATGTTCGGCGAGGATCAGATGCACGCCTTCAACGGTCTGCTGGTCAAACGGCTGGCGCAGGAGGGGGCGGTCATCAATGCGGTCTACGCCTGCCCCTTCCATCCAGAGGCGCAGGATGAGCGTTATCGCCATCCCGACCATCCGGACCGAAAGCCCAATCCGGGCATGCTTTTGCGGGCCATCGCGGATTACGAGATCGACCCGGCCAGATCTTTCATGATCGGCGACCAACCGCGCGATATCGAGGCGGCGCAACGCGCCGGGGTGTCAGGTTTTCTGTTCCAGGGCGGAAATCTGGATGTCTTCGTGCGCGAGCTGATCGGCGTCTGACGCCATCGCAATTCCTTGCGCGGTGAATTACTCTGGTCCCTCCTGGTTGAAGGAGCGTCTCCGTGAACCCTGCCGCCGCCTATGCCGAACGTCGCTGGAAGTCATCGGACGGGCTGGACCTGTTCGCGCGCGACTATGCGCCGGGCTCCGGCGTCGCCCGTCCCCCGGTCATCGCCATTCACGGATTAACCCGTAACAGCGCCGACTTTGGGGCCCTTGCGCCGCTTCTGGCCCAGAGCGGGCGGCGCGTCCTGGCGGTCGATGTGCGCGGCCGCGGCCTGTCGGATCACGCGCCTGATCCGATGACCTATCGCCCTGACGTCTATGCCGCCGACGTGCTGGCGCTGATGGAGCAGGCGGCGATAGATCGGGCTGTCTTCGTGGGCACCTCTATGGGGGGGCTGATCACCATGGCCCTGACGGCGCTGCGTCCCAAGGCGGTGGTCGCCGCCATCCTGAACGACATCGGGCCCGAGGTGGCGCCGGAAGGTCTGGCGCGTATCGCCGCCTACAGCGGCCAGCCGGTCGAAATCGGTTCGTGGGCGGACGCGGCGGCCTATGCGAAGCGGATCAACGCCGTCGCCTTTCCCGACTATTCAGACGCCGACTGGGACGCCTTCGCGCGCCGCATCTTCCGTCAGCAGCCGGACGGCGAGATCGGGCTGGACTATGATCCGGACATCTCCGTGCCGATCCGGGCGGCGGGGGCCAAGGCCCTGGTTCCCAACCTGTGGCCCATGTTCCGGCGGCTGGCGAAAACCAAGCCGACCCTGCTGGTGCGGGGAGGGGCGTCCGACCTTTTGAGCGCCGCCATCGCCGACAAGATGCGCAAGGCCGCCCCGGCCATGGCCTATGTCGAGGTTCCCGATGTCGGCCACGCCCCCATGCTGGACGAGCCCGAGGCCAAGGCGGCCATCTTCGAATTCCTGGCGGGCCTGGATTAGTCCTTGGTCGGATCGATCTGGTTCACGTCCCCATAGGTCAGGGCCAGGAAGACGTCTTCCAGGTCCGGGTCTTCGGTGGTGATGTCGGCGATGGTGATCCCGGCCTTGCGGACGGCGGCGATGACCTGTTCGACCGACGACTGTCCCTTCTTGTAGGCCACGGCGAAGGCGCCGTTCGGACGGGCGGTGACGACGAAGCCGGGCAGGGCGGGCGCCGTGTCCAGCGGAACGTCGGGCGTGACGACCACATTGCGACTGTCCAGGCGCCGCAGGAGCTGCGGGGTCGGTTCGCAGGCCACGACCCGGCCCCGGTTGACGATGGCGATGGTGTCGCAGAGCTCCTGCGCCTCTTCCAGATAGTGGGTGGTCAGGACGATGGTCACGCCCTCGGCGTTGATCTGGCGGACATAGGCCCACAGCTGGCGACGCAGTTCGACGTCCACCCCGGCCGTCGGCTCGTCCAGGATCAGGATCGGCGGATTGTGGACCAGGGCCTTGGCCACCATCAGCCGCCGCTTCATGCCGCCGGACAGGGCGCGGACATAGGCGTTGGCCTTGTCCGACAGGCCCAGCGCCGCCAAAAGTTCGTCCGAGCGACGTTCGTTCTTGGGCACGCCATAAAAGCCGGCCTGGACCTCCAGCGACTCGCGCGGGGTGAAGAAGACGTCGGCGACGATCTCCTGAGGTACGACGCCCAGGGCGGCGGCGGCGTCGCGCGGCTCCTTGTCGATGTCGCGGCCCCAGATGGTCACCGTGCCTTCCGACTTCTTGACCACGCCGGCCAGGATGTTGATCAGGGTCGATTTTCCGGCGCCGTTGGGGCCCAGGAGCCCGAACACCGAGCCGCGCGGAATGACCAGATCGACCCCGTGCAGGGCCGTCTTGGGCGCGGCCTTCTTGGAGCCCGCATAGGTCTTCTTCAGCCCGCGCACCTCGATGGCGTTGTCAGGCAGGATCGTCGCATCGGTCATTTTGGAGCGCTTTGGTCGAGACATCGGGTCGTGCGGCGGTTTGACGCCGCCGAACGGGCCGCATAGGTATGCGCCCGACGCCTCCTCGCCAAGTCCACGAGTTGAACAATGCCGCCCCGCCATCCCGACGCGATCATTCCTCCGCCCGAAGAGGTCATTGTCTCGACCAAACGCGTCGCCTGCGACGGCGGCGGCGGCGCCCTGGGCCATCCGCTGGTCTATATGGACATGGGCGAGGACGATTTCGTCGAATGCCCCTATTGCGACCGTCGCTTCGTTCTGTCGGCCCAGCCGCATGACGAGAGCGAATATCTGAGCCCGGCCGCGCGCGCGCCCGAGGTCCACTGAACCTGCGCCCAGGCCGAGTCGCGGTTTGGACGTCGGGCGGTTATAGAAGGCGCTGACCCGCCACTCCCCGGACGGAGACAGACACTCTTGCGCTATCTGCACACCATGGTCCGGGTTCAGGACCTCGACGCCTCTCTCCACTTCTATTGCGACCTGCTGGGTCTGCAGGAGGTGCGCCGTGTGGAGAACGAAGCCGGGCGTTTCACCCTGGTCTTCCTCGCTGCGCCCAAGAACCTGGAACAGTCGGCGGCCGAGCGTTGCCCTGAGGTCGAGCTGACCTTCAACTGGGATCCCGAAACCTATCAGGGCGGCCGCAACTTCGGCCACCTGGCCTACAAGGTCGACGACATCTACGCCGCCTGCCAGACGCTGATGGATGGCGGGGTGGTGATCAATCGGCCCCCGCGTGACGGCAACATGGCCTTCGTCCGCTCCCCGGACGGGATTTCGATCGAGCTGCTGCAGGAAGGCTCGCCCCTGGCGCCGGCCGAACCCTGGGCGTCGATGCCCAACACCGGAGCCTGGTGATGCGCCGCTTCGCACCCGCGGCGGCGACGGGACTTCTGGCGGCCGCCCTGCTGGTCTCCGCCTGCGCCTCGACGACGGAGAGCAATACCGGTCGCACCGCGACTGAGCAGCTTTTGCTGGCGCGCGCGGCTGACAAGGCGGTCGAGGGCCTGTCCCTGCCGCTTCCGACGGCGGCCTCCATCTTCGTCGATGACGCCTATTTCCAAGGCGAAGGAACCCGCTACGCCATCAGCGCCATCCGGGCGGCCCTATCCGACGCCGGCTATCGCCTGGCGCGGAACAAGGACGAATCGGACGCTGTGTTCGAAATCCGGGCCGGCGCCCTGTCGCTTGAGCAGATGCGACGGGTCTTCGGCATTCCGGAAATGCGAATTCCGATCAACGAGACGCTGAACGTCGTCTCGTTGCCGGAGCTGTCGGTCTACAGCAATCGCGACCGGGTCGGTGTCGCCGAGTTCTCGGGCTTCCTCTATGAGGCCAAGACCGGCGCGCCCCTGGGGGCCGTCCTGCCCATGATCGGCCAGTACCGGATTCGCAGCCATAAGGTTCTGATGATCGTCGCCTGGGGCCAGCAGCAGGCCCAGCCGGGTCAACGCGACCCCGGATCGAGCTGGACCGAATTCTGACGGCTGACGCGGCGGCTCCGGCCGCCTATGTTCCGGCCATGACCGACGCCGCCACCGACACCGCCGTATCCCAAGACCGCCCCCTCACCCAGGACGGCCCCGCCCTGCGGCTGTGGATGATCGACGCCTCGGCCTATATTTTCCGCGCCTATCACGCCCTCCCGCCGCTGACGCGCAAGTCCGACAGCCTGCCGGTAGGCGCCGTCCAGGGCTACTGCAACATGTTGTGGAAGCTGCTGCAGGACATGAAGGGCGCCGACGGCCCGACCCATCTGGTCGCCATCTTCGACCATTCGGACAAGACCTTCCGCAACGATCTGTACGACCAGTACAAGGCCCACCGCCCGCCGGCGCCCGAAGATCTGGTTCCGCAATTCCCGCTGGTGCGCGAGGCGACCGCCGCCTTCGGCGTCCATTGCGTCGAACTGTCCGGCTACGAGGCCGACGACCTGATCGCCACCTATGCCTGCAAGGCCCGCGACGCCGGCGGCGAGGCGGTGATCGTCAGTTCCGACAAGGACCTGATGCAACTGATCGGCGGCGGCGTCGTCATGTGGGATCCGATGAAGGACCGGCGGCTGGCCGAGCCTGAAGTGTTCGAAAAGTTCGGCGTCGGCCCCGAGAAGATGGTCGATCTTCAAGCCCTGATCGGCGACAGCGTCGACAATGTCCCCGGCGCCCCTGGTATCGGCCCCAAGACCGCGGCCCAGCTGCTGGACGAATACGGCGACCTGGATACGCTGCTGGCGCGGGCCGGCGAGATCAAACAGCCCAAACGCCGCGAGACCCTGATCAATTTCGCCGACCAGATTCGCCTTTCGCGCGAGCTCGTCCGCCTGACCTGCGACGCCCCGGCGCCCGAGCTGATCGAGGATTTCGCCGTGCGCGATCCCGATCCGGAGACCTTGTCGGCCTTTCTGGACAAGATGGAGTTCCGGTCGCTGCAACGCCGGGTCGGTGACGGCAAGGCGGGGCCCAGCGAAACCTCGGCCTTTGCGCCCAAGCGCGCCCCGAACCTGAGCGCGCCCGTCGCCACGCCCCGCTACGGCCAGGTGGTGGAAGGCCCGGCTGAGGCCCAGAGCTTCGACCTTGAGGCCTATGAATGCGTCCAGACCGAAGAGGCGCTGGACCGCTGGATCGCGCGCGCGACCGAGGTGGGGAGGGTTGGCTTTGACACAGAAACCTCGTCGCTGTCGGCGACGCATGCGGGGCTGTGCGGGGTGTCGCTGGCGGTGGGGCCGAATGAGGCGTGTTACATCCCGTTGACGCATGAGCATGAGCCCCAGGCGGGCGAGGGGGGACTGTTCGGGGAGCCGGGGGAGGCGCGCGAGCCGCTTCAGCAGCTGGACAAGGCCAAGGCCTTGGCGAAGCTGAAGGGGCTGCTGGAAGACTCTAGTGTATTGAAAATCTTACAGAATTCCAAGTACGATCTTGCCGTCATGGCGCGGCGGGGGATCCGGGTGGCGCCCTATGACGACACCATGCTGATCTCATACGTGCTCGAGGGCGGGCTCCACGGGCACGGGATGGATGAGCTGTCGCGGCTCCATCTGGGGCATGACCCCATCCCGTTCAAGAGCGTGGCCGGAACGGGCAAGAGCCAGAAGTCGTTCAAACACGTCGCCCTGAAGCCGGCCACCACCTACGCCGCCGAAGACGCTGACGTGACCCTACGCCTGTGGCGCATCCTCAAGCCCCGGCTGGCGCGCGAGGGCCTGTCCACCGTCTATGAGACCCTGGAACGCCCCCTGCCCGCCGTCCTGGCCGAGATGGAGACCGCCGGCGTCCGCGTCGACCCCGACCGCCTCAAACGCCTGTCCAGCGAGTTCGGCCTGCGCATGGCCGAGCTGGAGGCCCAGGCCCACGAGATCGCCGGCCGCCCCTTCAACATCGCCTCCCCCCGCCAGATCGGCGAAATCCTGTTCGGCGAGCTGAACCTGCCCGGCGGCAAGAAGACCGCCTCGGGCCAATGGGGCACCGACGCCAGCGTGCTGGAAGACTTAGCCGCCACACACGCCCTGCCCCGCGTCCTGCTGGACTGGCGCCAGCTGTCCAAGCTGAAGGGCACCTATACCGACGCCCTGACCGCCGCCGCCGACCCCGCCACCGACCGCGTCCACACCAGCTACCAGCTGGCCGCCGCCACCACCGGCCGCCTGGCCAGCTCGGATCCGAACCTTCAGAACATCCCGATCCGCTCGGAGATCGGCCGCGAAATCCGCCAGGCCTTCATCGCCGCCCCCGGCCATCTGCTGATCAGCGCCGACTACAGCCAGATCGAACTGCGCCTGCTGGCCCATATCGGCGACATCCCCGAGCTGAAACGCGCCTTCAAGGCCGGGCTCGACATCCACGCCGCCACCGCCAGCGAAATGTTCGGCGTCCCCGTCGAGGGCATGCCGTCCGAGACCCGCCGCCGCGCCAAGGCCATCAATTTCGGCATCGTCTACGGCATCAGCGCCTTTGGTTTAGCCGCCCAGCTGGGCATCGATCAGGGCGAGGCCGGCGCCTATATCAAGACCTATTTCGACCGCTTCCCCGGCATCCGAACCTATATGGACAAGACCAAGGCCGAGGTCCGCCAGGCCGGCTTCGTCTCCACCGTCTTCGGCCGCCGCATCCACATCCCCGCCATCCACTCGAAATCGGGCGCCGAACGCCAGTTCGGCGAGCGCGCCGCCATCAACGCCCCGATCCAGGGCGCCGCCGCCGACATCATCCGCCGCGCCATGATCCGCATGCCCACAGCCCTGGCCGAGGCTGGGCTGACCACCCGCATGCTGCTGCAGGTCCACGATGAACTGGTCTTCGAAACCCCCGAGGCCGAGGCCGACCGCGCCATCACCGTCATCAAACGCGTGATGGAAAACGCCTCAGACCCCGCCGTCGCCCTGACCGTCCCCCTGGTCGTCGACGCCCGCGCCGCCCCCAACTGGGACGCCGCGCACTAGCGGCGAACCCGCCGCGGGGGATTGACCGGAGGCTCAGCGGTTGGGCGCACATTACTCCCAGTCCCGCCTCGAAGAATACAAACCGACATCATCCGTCAACAAGGTTTGCATCGAAAAGTTCGCGCTGTTGAGGGAAGCGCAAAATGTCTTTGGCGTCTTCTGATACCAATCCACCCGCTATTCCCTTCATTAGAACGTAGGGCTGCATGGCTGGGTCGGAGAATCGGAAACGATATGCTCTATTTTCTCCTGTTCTTTGAATAATACGACCTCGCTTTTCTGTGTGCCAATCGCCAAGATGATTTTGATACTGAGCAATTGTCATTGGTTTGCCGAGTATTTTCTCTAGAGGTTCCCTGACTGCGGCTGGAACGAAATATCCCGCATCGTCAGACCGCGCTAATGCGCAAGCTAGAAGTATTTCTTTAAATAGATTTCCTGGCTGGTTACTAGATGTGGCTGCCTCGTATGCATCCCTAAGGGACTGTAGGGATCCCGCCAATATATCTTGAAGCGAAGCGTCTACATCTTCTTCCGTTATATGGCGTCTTAGCTCGTCTACTGCCCTTGTTGCGGAGTGCTTGCCAAGTCTGTGAATGTAGGTTGGAAGTCCTCTGGCTAGTATGACAATTTTCCACTTGGCGTCGGGTTCAATCGTCATTCCTAGTTGGTAAAGCCTCTTGTCGATAATCTCCGCAAGTTCTTCTCGAGACATTCTCGGCATCAGGATTTCTTCGGTGCATCTACCGATGGAGCCGTGCTCGTTGAATAGGTCGGTGACGCTGTCTGCCACGCCGACAATCAGAAGTGTTGCGTTAACTCCGTCATCAGACAGGGCTTTGATGGTATTGGCCATCAAAGAGGATGTGTGTCCGTTGTCGTCAACCTCGTTAAACTCATCAATGACGAATATAGGTATGTCATTTGGTGAGTATCGACGCAGCTCTCTTAGCACGTCATCGGGACCGATGGTGCCGGGGTATGGATCGATCGTCGGGTCGCCGCCCACTTCGATCCACATGTCTCGAAAGAACTTGCGCCAAATTGTTTCATACGTATCCCCCGGTGCGCATGCTTTTCTGGAGTGGACCACTCGTTGCCTGCCGCTCGGCACCAAGTGTTCTACGATCTGCGACAAAGAGGTCTTACCTACGCCGCGCTCGCCATACAGGATCGCGTGACGACCAGGCTCTGCTATTGCCTCGACCATTTGTCTAATCTGGCCTCGCCTTCCCGCGAATAGGTCGGCCAGTTTGATTGGTGTGGAGGGGGTGAAAAGGGTCTGGATTTCAAACCGAAGGCTGGGAACGTCCTCAGGCTTCAATTTTGAAGCGACAACTTTCATGGCAAATGTCCTAAGTGTGGCCCCAACTGCTATCAGTAGCACGCGGTTTGAGGTTGGTTAACCAATATTTTGGGAGCCTACGGCTCTCGACTGAAATGCCGACGCGCCATACTCTGGATTTTGGGGGGCGTGATGATCAAACCGGTGCTGCCTGTGCGGAAGCGCTTCGAAGTCCATACGGGTGACTTCCTGTCGCGTGCCAAAAATGTGCGAGTCGCGCTGCAATCGGCTGCCGTTGCGATGCCCGTTTTAATAGCAATCGCAAAGGCTGTAGAGACCAGCGCCTCAGGTGAGGTTAAGGCGGCGGCAGTTGCTGTTCAAATAGTTCTGCTAATCGTAGCTGCGGCCTGTGGTATTCTTGTTCTATTAACCGACAAATCGGCGCTCGCTATAATGGCTGATGCGACCGATGCGCTGGATCAGGTTGATAAAAAGGACGAAGAGATCAAGTCGCTGGTTGATGAAGCCGATTTACTAAAGGTGGAGCTTACCAAGCAAGTACAATCATCGCTTACTGTCGAGGTTATGAGGCAGGCTGTGGACAGCGCGTTGCTGGTTGGTAGGGCCAGCGATTTGAAAGTCGAAATGATTGCGCTGCTCGACTTGTTGGTGGCGTCCAAGGCCACCCTTTTTGGTATGGGTGACGAGCAGTGGAACTTTTCCATTTACCTCTGGGATAAAGATACCAAAACTCTTGTTTGCAGCGCTTGTCGTCGCCCTACAAAAGCCGATGAAGACGGCGAGCACAGGAACTGGCTTTCCGGCGAAGGCCACGTGGGCAAAGCGTTCTCTAACAAGAGATCGATCATTGTTTCAGACGCTCTCGATCCCAATGTTCGAGGCTTCTTCGATGCTCCCCTTGAGAAGCGTGCCGCAGATGAAGGCGATGCCATAAAATACCGCTCTATTGTAGCCATCCCCATTGCTTTGGCAGGAGCGCCGGCAGATGCCGAGCCGCTTGGTGTCGTGGTGGCAACCAGTGACCAAGCTGGCCGTTTCACACCTAGAGAGGATGGGACGGAGGACGATGCCGTTAAGCCCATCAGGCACTTGGGCAACACAATCGCAACGCTTCTCGCGTTTAATGATTTGAGCAGGAGGGACTAAGATGGAAGTTCATGCTAGTGGTTTCGATATGAACGACGACCTCGCAACTCGCGCTGCCAACCTCTACCAAGGGAAGGGTGGTGCCGCTGCCCTCGCCACAGAGATCGCCAAGCGATCTGCGCAACTTGCAGACCAAAAAGCCCAGGCTGCTCGGGATCGGGTTCGTCACCCGAAGACGCTAGAGGCTGTTTAGTCAGCCCCTGGGATGTGCTGCGCACGTCACCTAAATTCGGCACTTCTTGATTAGCTAAGTTGCTGATCGAGCCTCCCTTCGGCTCCATTGGGCCAAGTGAGGAGCTCAATCCGACTAACGTTAACGTCCTTATATTGGTCTGCTAGCGACCTCGCGTCAGTGCCTTCTGTGACACCCAACAGACCTGCCGGACGTGCGACTAGGGGCGTAACACCCACCTCGCGCGCATAATTCCGCAAACAAACCCTCTTCTAAACAACCCCTTAACCCCACTAAGCCGCGATTTGCGCGCCTGAGGAGCGGGCGGGGTTAGGCTTCTCCGCATGGGAAAGCCGAGCAAACTGAGCGATGAGGAATGGGGGGCGTTGTTCGACCGCGATGCGCGGGGCGAGCGGCGGTCGGATCTGGCGCGGGAGCATGGGGTGTCGATCTCGACCATATGCTGGCAGGCGAAGAAGCGCGGGCGGATGAAGGGGCAGGCGCCGGATGCGGTGGATCATCGCCGGCGGCCGGCGGAGGGCTGGCCGGCGGATCATGTCTTTCCTCAGAGCCGGTCGGGCATGACGCCCGCGCGCTGGCGCGAGCTGTTGGCGCGGCGGAATGCGGGCGAGACCAGTGCGGTCCTGGAGGCCGAGTACGGGGTCACGACGGGGGCCATCGGCTGTGCGGCGCAACGCTATGGGCTGCGGAAAATGGACACGCCGGGGGCGGTGTATCAGCCGCGCGGACCGGCGGCGGGGGCCTATAACTATGGCCGGGGGGAGCCGGCCCTGACCATCGAGATCGACTGGAGCGATCCGGTGGGGACGGTGCGCGAGCTGCACGCCGATGTGCTGAAGCGGTTGAGCGACGGGGACGAGCCGGAGGCCGCACGGCTGTGGCGCTGGTCCCAGAGGACGCGGGTCATGGCGGGCGTCAGTGCGGCGGATCTGCGGGCGCTCTGGAAGAAGAGCGCTTCTTTTCCTGGGGGCTACCGCCCTTCGGGCTGCTTGAGCCCCCAGACCCCCGGTTTGCCTGAGGGCGGCGACGAGGGCGGTCAGGGCGCCGGGGGCTTGGTTCTGCGGGAGGCGCAGAGGCCGCCGGAGGGGGCGTGGTCGACCTGGTTGTTTCTGGGCGGGCGGGGGGCGGGCAAGACTCTGGCGGGGGCGTCGTGGATCGCGGACATGGCCGAGCGGCTGGGGGCGGGCGGGCGGCTGGCGCTGATCGGGCCGACCTTGCACGATGTGCGCGAGGTGATGATCGCCGGGCCGTCGGGGGTGATGAGCCTGCCGCGCTGGACGGGGATTGGTGGGGATGGCGCGGTGGAGTGGCGGGGGCCGGAGTATCAGCCGTCGCGGCGGCGGCTGGTGTTTCCGAACGGGGCCGAGGCCTTTGTCTTCTCGGCCGAAGACCCCGACAGCCTGCGCGGCCCCCAGTTCGCCGCCGCCTGGGCCGACGAATTCTGCGCCTGGCGCAACGGCGGGGAGACGCTGGCCCTGCTGCGGATGGGGTTGAGGTTGAGGTTGGGGGGCGTGGGGCCTGAGGGTGTGGGGTGTGGGGGGCTCAAGCAGCGAGCGACCGCGTCGCGAGCGGTAGCCCCCAAGCGAGAAGTTCGAGCGATAGCCCCCGGCTGGTGGTTACGACCACGCCGCGCCCGACAAGGGCGCTCAAGGCGCTCCGCGCCGAGGAATTATGTGCGCTCACCCATGCGACGACGCGGGACAATGGCGATCATCTGGCGCCGGGGTTTCTGGAGGGGCTGGAGCGGCTGTACGGCGGGACGCGGCGGGCGGCGCAGGAGCTGGAGGGCCAGGTGGTCGAGCCCGAGGGCGGGCTGTTCACCGCCGAGATGATGGCGGCGGCGCGGGGGGAGGCGCCGGCGTCGGTGGACGGGCGGCCGGTCTATGAGCGGGTGGTGGTGGGGCTGGACCCGACCTGTTCGCGCGGCGGGGACGCCTGCGGCATCGTGGCGGTGGGGCGGCGCGGGGAGACGGCCTGGGTGCTGGCCGACCGCTCGATGCGGGGGCTGTCGCCGCAGAAATGGGCCGAGCGGGCGATGGAGACGGCGCGGATTTTCGGCGCGGTCCGCATCGTCGGCGAGGTCAACCAGGGCGGGGACATGGTCGCGGCGGTGCTGAAGGCGGCCGGGTGCGGGGCGGATGGGGACGGCGTCGGCTTTACGGCGGTGCGGGCCTCGCGCGGCAAGGCGGCGCGGGCCGAGCCGGTGGCGGCCCTGTATGAACAGGGGCGGGTCCGGCATGCGGGCGCGTTCGCGGCGCTGGAGGAGGAGCTGATGGAGCTGGGCGCCGAGGAGGAGGGGGAGGCTGCCGGATCGGGGGAGGGGCATTGGGACCGGGCCGACGCCCTGGTCTGGGCCGTCACCGACCTGATGCTGGACGGCCGGGGCGAGGGGCCGCGGGTGCGGGCGCTGTAGGCTAGGCGGCCATCACGGCGATGTCGTCGGGCAGCTCGCCGCGGCCCAAGAGGCCGGTCTCGAAGTCCATGAAGATGTCCATCAGCTCCTCGACGCCGGGGGGATGGGCGGCGGGGCGGAAGCGGAAGCGCCAGTAGCTGACGATATGCTGGACGGCGCCCAGCTGGTCGCCCAGCTTGGCGAACATCGACGGGGCGTCCAGCAGGAAGTCGCGGAAGGCGGTGGGGCGGCCTTCTTGCGTCAGGCGGGCGTAGGCGTCGTCATAGATGCGCAGGGTGCGGCTGACCTCGTCGCAGGTGCGGATGATGCGGCCGCGCAGGACGGTGCGGCTGCGGTCCAGATGCTCGCGGGCGACGCGGTCGATCTTGCCGGTCGGCTTGAAGGTGCGGACGGCCTCGGCGACGGTCGCGACCTCGCCCAGCAGGGTGGACAGGGTCCATTTGTAATAGAGGAAGCCCTTCCAGCAGAAGACCCCCTCCTGATACTGTTCCGGGGCCAGACGCAGGGTGTGGCGCAGGGCCTCCAGCTGGTCGCCGGGGCTGTTGGACAGGATCTTGGCCGCCATCCGCGACGCCGATTCCGAGGCCACGGCGATGGTGTCCTCGCCCAGGCTGAGGCTGACCAGGGGCTCGATCTCGGCGTGGACGAAGCTTTGCATCCGCGCCAGGTCGCTCTCGCTGATGGCGAAATAGCAGGGCGCCGGGTCCAGACCGCCGCGCCGCAGCTGCTCGCGCAGCAGGAAGGGATCCAGCGACGGCAGACGGTCGATCAGGCGCAGGGTCTCGAGGTCGGGGTGGCCGGCGGACAGGCCGAAGGCCTCGGCCATCATCCGCTCGAAGCCGATCTGATTGACGAAGACATAGCGGCCGCCGGTCTTCAGATCCTCGTCGTCGATGGGGATGACCATCTTGGTGGCGACCTGGCGCCGGCCGGGGAAGAGATCGATCTCGTTGCGCCTCAGCCGGTGCTTGATGATCAGGCTGCGGTTCAGGGCCGAGGTGCGGAAGACCGGCCGCGCCGACCAGTCGGGATTGCGCACGGCGCCGTCGGTGCGGCTCTCGCCATGCTCTTCCCACACGCGCAGCAGGTTCAGCACCCGTGCGGTGGAGGCCGAGCTTCGGAGATGCTCGAGGTTGCGGACGACGCGATCTGTCATGGAGTCATAGTGCGGCAACAATGGTGACCAATGGCTTAGCTTCGCAGCGGGAACGGCGAATTTTGCGCGACCGGGGCCGCTGACGGGCCTAGACTGGCGTCATGCAGATGTTCGACATCCTGGTCATCGCCGCCATCGCCGCCGTCACCGTAACGCTGGGCCTGGGCCTCTATTCGCTGTTCCGGGGCGGGGACTACGCCCGGAGCCATTCCAACAGGCTGATGCGCTGGCGGGTCGGGCTTCAGGCGGTCGCCGTGCTGATCCTGGTCGGCGGCATGGTGTGGAAGGCGACGCAAGGGGGCTGATCCATGGTGACGCTGAACAAGATCTACACCCGCACCGGCGACGACGGGCAGACCCGTCTGGCCTCGGGCGCCCCGGTGTCCAAGACTGATCCCCGGGTCGAGGCTTACGGCGCGGTGGACGAACTGAACGCCGTCCTGGGCGTGGCCCGGCTGAACAGCGGCCAGAACGACCGGATCGACGCCATGCTGGCCCGGATCCAGAACGAGCTGTTCGACCTGGGCGCCGACCTGGCCACCCCGCTGGACCCGCCGCCCGCCTGGGAGGCGCTGCGGATCCTGGACAGCCAGGTCGAGCGGCTGGAGCAGGAAATCGACTGGATGAACGAAAGCCTGAAGCCGCTGGACAGTTTCATCCTGCCCGGCGGCTCGCCCCTGTCGACCCATCTGCACGTGGCCCGCACCGTGTGCCGCCGGGCCGAGCGCGAGGCCGTGCGGCTGGTTGAAGCGGGGGAGGCGGTCAATGGGGCGGCGGTGCGGTATCTGAACCGGCTGTCGGACCATCTGTTCGTCGCGGGGCGGCGGGCGAATGCGAACGGGGCCAACGACGTGAAATGGAAGCCGGGGGCGACGCGGTAGGGGCGCACCGTCCATACAGGACGAAAGAAGAGAGGGCGGCGTCACCTCTCCGCGCGCGAAGGCGCGGGGGGAGGACCGGTCGCGCTTGCGACCAGGCGGGGGCGACTCCGGCGGCGGGGATGACCGGGTCAGCGTCTGGCGCCGAGTCGCCCCCACCTGGCGTTCGCAGATCTTCCCCCGCTTGCGGGGGAAGTGTCAGGTCGGGGCGCGCAGCGACACGCCTGACGATGGGGGGCGTTTTGCTTTGCTGAAAAAGACTTCCCTCTCCGACCCTGGTTCGCTTCGCGAACGCCGGGCCACCTCTCCCGCAAGCGGGAGAGGATCTGGTCCCCACGCGCCTTCGCGCGCGCATCGCATCCTTGTCGCCCCACATCAGTGCGGAAGCCTCGCCGTCCAGGCCTCAAGCGCCGCCGTGTCGTTCATGTCTCCGTCAAAGCGATGGAGGGGCGACACGGGCTGATTATGTCCGCGCTCCCGGCCGATGTAGAATTTCATCGGCAGGGACATGGCGCCGAGGCCGCTGGGAACCCGGATGGAGCGGATTTCCATATAGACGGCATCGGCCCCGGTCTCGCGGCCAATGGGCTTTGCGCCGAGCCGAACCCACAGGTCCACGGCGTCCAGGCAGGCCGACATGCAGGTCGCGTCCGTCAGTACGAACACGGTCCCCTTAGGCGGCTGAAAGGCCAAGGCCTCAGCGTCGGCGGCCGAGCCGCCATCGAGGTTCGGCCTTATGACCCAGCGATCATCGCCTCTTGCCAGCGCCTGCTCCAACCCGGCGATGGAATTCTGATACCAGTCCCTGGCTTCGCTTGAGAGGTTTCCATTCGCATCGCGCCGTTCCAGATTCGCGCGCAAGGCTTGCAAGTTGTCTTCAGAGGCGCGCCAAACGACTGTCATTGGAGGCTCGGGCGCGTGCTGGAACGCACCCGGCCCCCACAGGTTTTCTGCGATCTGATGCGACCAGAGGGATGATCCGCCGCCATTGCCGCGAAGGTCGAAGACAACCGCCGGGGCTGAACGCAGGGCGTCGGCCTGTGCGGCGATCTGCGTGATCAAGGCGGCCAGACCGCGCCCGTCTTCACTGTCCGGGTTGCCGTTGAAGGTCGGAAGCGTGATCCAGTAGCGACCGTCGTCCAGGCGGCGCATCCCGATCGCACCTCGCGTGCGGGCCGGAAAAACATCATAGCGGGAATAGAAGTCGGGTCCGGCCGGTCGC
This sequence comes from Brevundimonas sp. SL130, assembly GCF_026625805.1. Classification (NCBI taxonomy): domain Bacteria; kingdom Pseudomonadati; phylum Pseudomonadota; class Alphaproteobacteria; order Caulobacterales; family Caulobacteraceae; genus Brevundimonas; species Brevundimonas sp. SL130. Next base: position 93,904 of record NZ_CP113064.1, on the reverse strand, counting down.
CAATCCAGATCGATGGCGCGGGCGCCGGCGGGGGTTTCGAAGACGCAGTTTTTGATGGGGGCGACGTAAGGGTCGCCCGTATCGATCATGACCCATCCGCCGAACGACAGGCGTTGGGACGCCAGTTCCCAACGTCCGAAGCGGGCGCCGATCCGATCATTTCCGACCTGGAAGGCGTCGCGACCGTCGCAGGATGAGATCCGGTCGCCGACAGCGACGCCCGCCCAGGGTTCGGCGACTGTGACGACAAGCCCTCTGGCCCCGTCATCCTTGGCGATGAACCCTGGCCAAGCGCCCCCCTTGTCTGGTGTCGATCCGTAGACGCCGAAGCCGAGATGGCCGTCATCGAACGCCGCCACATAGTGCTGCAGGGCGTAGAAGTAGTCGGCGAAACTGTCGGCGGCTTCGGCCCGGGTCAGAGCCAGGGCGTATTGGGTCTCGTTCATGCGCGCGAACTGGGGGTCGTCGGGGTTGACCATGCCGGGATGGCTGGACGCGATGGCGTCATGGATCGCTGTCGCGTCCTCGCGCAGGGTTTTGCCCCAGTCTCTGTCTGCCGGGAATTGAGCTGGGGACGGGGCTGCGTCCTGGGGCGTCGATCCTGACGGCAAGGGGGCGGCTTGGGTCTCGGCGGGGAGGGGCGCGGCCGACAGGGCCAAGACCCCCGCCGCGACAAGCGCAAGGCGACGAATAGACGGCATAGAAGTCCCCCGACGGCCGCAACCTCCGGGTGGAGGGGCCGGTTCCTAGAGTAGGCGGACGTCAGGGGGCGGGCAAGATGAGCGCTCGTCCGGCGGGGGCTAGTTGAGCGGCGCGGTAGGGCCGCACCGTCCATACAGGACGAAACAAGAGAGGGCGGCGTCACCTCTCCGCGCGCGAAGGCGCGTGGGGAGGACCGGTCGCGCTTGCGACCAGGCGGGGGCGACTCCGGCGGTGGGGGTGACCAGGCCGACTTTTGACACCGAGTCGCCCCCACCTGGCGTTCGCTGACGCTCCCGCCGGTCCTCCCCGTTCGCCTTCGCGAACGGGGAGGTGAAGGGTGGTCACAGATCTTCCCCCGCTTGCGGGGGAAGTGTCAGGTCGTGGCGCGAAGCGACACGCCTGACGATGGGGGGCGTTTGCTTTGCTGAAAAAAGACTTCCCTCTCCGACCCTGGTTCGCTTCGCGAACGCCGGGCCACCTCTCCCGCAAGCGGGAGAGGGTCTGGTTCCCCGCGCCTACGCGCGCGGAGAGGTGACGTTATCCGATCAGGTCGCCGGTTTGGCCGCGTTGAGCGCCGCTTTCTGGCGGGTGATTTCGGCGGCGCGGGCGCGGTCCTGGGCGGCGAGTTGGTCTTCGATGCGGATCAGTTCGCGGTTCTTTTCGTCCGAGGCCTGGGCGCGCGAGACGCCGTTGGGGCGGCCGGTGATTTCGGCGATGGAGATGGGCTGGGCGCAGATGCGGTTTTCCATGTCGTACCATTTGCCCGCCGCCTCGCAGCGTTCGCCCGGCGCGACCCAATAGGCCTGGACCGCAAAAACGCCCGCGATGGACACGCCGAACAGGGCGAAGAAGATCATGGCCAGGCGGGGAAAGGTCAGGAAACGCTTCATCTCAGGATCCGTTAGGCGGGTTTTGCACGGGAGCTTGACCCCGCGTTACGTTGACAGGCCTTCGCGACCACTCCATGTCCTGCCCCTACATTCAGGCGAATTCACGGATAGACCCATGAAGGTTCTCGTCCCCGTCAAACGGGTGATCGACTATAACGTCAAGGCCCGCGTCAAGGCTGACCAGTCCGGCGTCGACTTGGCCAACGTCAAGATGAGCATGAATCCCTTCGACGAAATCGCCGTCGAAGAGGCGGTTCGTCTGAAGGAAGGCAAGGAGCATCACGCCGCCGGCACCGCGACCGAGATCGTCGTGGTCTCCATCGGCGTGACCCAGGCCCAGGAAACCATCCGCACCGCCCTGGCCATGGGCGCGGATCGGGGCATACTGATCCAGTCGGATGCGGACCTGGAGCCGCTGGCGGTCGCCAAGCTGCTGAAGGCGGTGGTCGAGGAAGAAAAGCCCGACCTGGTGCTGATGGGCAAACAGTCCATCGACGGCGACAATAATGCCGTGGGCCAGATGCTGGCCGCCCTGCTGGACTGGCCCCAGGCGACCTTCGCCGGGAAACTGGTCATCGAAGGCGGCAAGGCCACGGTGACGCGCGAAGTCGATGGCGGCTTGCAGACCCTGGCCGCCGACCTGCCGGCGGTGGTGACGGTGGACCTGCGGCTGAACACGCCGCGCTACGCCTCCCTGCCCAATATCATGAAGGCCAAGAAGAAGGAGATCGCCGTCAAGGCGGTCGCCGATTACGGCGTCGATGTCGCCGACCGTCTGAAGGTCCTGAAGGTCACCGAGCCGCCGAAACGGTCGGCCGGGGTCAAGGTGGCCGATGCGGCCGAACTGGTGTCCAAACTCAAGTCCGTGGGAGCGCTGTAATATGGCTGTCCTCGTCATCGCCGATCACGACGGTTCGACCGTTCGCGACACCACCCACAAGACCGTGACCGCTGCGCTCGGCCTGTCGTCCGACGTGGATGTTCTGGTCGTGGGCCAGGGCGCGCAGGCCGCTGCTGATGCGGCTTCGAAAATCGCCGGCGTCCGCAAGGTGCTGCTGGCCGAGAGCGGCGGCCTGGGCCACGGCCTGGCCGAGGCGGTCGCGGCGACCGTGGTCCCGCTGGCCGCCGGCTACGACGCCATCCTGACGCCCGCCTCGACGGACGGGAAGAATTTCGCCCCCCGGATCGCCGCCAAGCTGGACGTCGCCCCGATCTCGGACATCATCGAGGTGGTGTCGGCCGACACCTTCGTGCGGCCGATCTACGCCGGCAACGCCCTGGAGACGATCCAGTCGGGCGACGCCAAGAAGGTGATCACCGTGCGCCCGACGGCCTTCGCCGCCGCCGCTGAGGGCGGCTCCGCCCCGGTCGAGAGCGTCGCCGGCGCCGAGGCGCCCAAGACGGCCTTCATCTCGGAAGAAATGGTCAAGTCGGACCGCCCCGAACTGGGCGCCGCCAAGATCGTGGTCTCGGGCGGTCGCGCCCTGGGCTCGGCCGAGGAGTTCCACGCCGTGATGGAGCCCCTGGCCGACAAGCTGGGCGCCGCCATCGGCGCCTCGCGCGCGGCGGTGGACGCCGGCTATGCGCCGAACGACTATCAGGTCGGCCAGACCGGCAAGGTGGTGGCCCCGGCCCTCTATGTCGCCATCGGCATCTCGGGCGCGATCCAGCACCTGGCGGGGATGAAGGACTCCAAGACCATCGTCGCCATCAACAAGGACCCCGACGCCCCGATCTTCCAGGTCGCGGACTATGGCCTGGTCGGCGACTACAAGACCGTCGTGCCGGAGCTGATGGCCGCCCTGGGTTGAGATTCTGGGCTGAGGCTCTGGGCTGATCGCCGAGACGATTATCCGATAAGGGGAGGGCGCGACGCCGGACGTCGCGCCCTTTCTGCATTCTGCGGGGACCGAATGGCCCGACTGCCCATCAAGCTACAACCCGGCGCCTCGAGCGACCGGATCGACGGCTGGGACGTCGACGCCGAGGGGCGGCCCGTGCTGAAGGTGCGGCTGCGCGCCCGGCCGGTGGACGGCGAGGCCAACGCCGCCCTGGTGAAGTTCCTGGCCAAGAGCCTGGGGGTGTCGAAATCCTCGGTCGCGCTGGAGCGGGGCGGGCAGTCGCGGCTGAAGATGATCGCCGTCGAGGGGCTGGACGAGGCCGAGGTCAAGGCGCGGATCGAGGCCCTGGTCGGCGGCGACGCGGCTTGAGGGGCGCGGAACTTCGCCGAGGCGCGTGGACTGTCACAGGTTTGCGGTAGACAGGCTGTGGTCCTTTGGCGGACGCGGACGGCCTGTCTGACGTGCTGGATCCCTCCCCATGACCCCTGTCTCTCTCCGCCTGGTTTCCGCCCTCGCGCTTGCGATCGGTCTTTGCGCCTCGGGGGCTTTGGCCCAGTCCGCCGTCCAGTCCGCCGCCCCGTCCGCCGTCCCAGCTGAAGTCGCCCCGGCTGAGGGGCCGGCCAAGAATGTGATCCTGTTTCTGGCCGACGCCGGCGGCGTGGCCTCGGTCAACGCCGCGAGCCTGATGGCCTATGGCGAACCGCTGAAACTGCATATCCAGCAGTGGCCGAACCTGGGGCTCAGCGAGACCTCGCCGGTCGACGACTTCGTCTCGGACTCGGCCAACGGCATGAGTTCCATCGTCACCGGGGTCAAGACGCGCAACGGGGTGATCAGCCAGGGGCCCGACGCCGAGCGCGGTCGGCGCGACGGGACGCCGACCAAGACGGTGCTGGAATATGCCGAAGAGCACGGGCTGCTGACGGGGGTCGTGACCAATCAACCGATCACCGACGCGACCCCGGCGGCGACCTACGCCCATGCCAACGACCGCAGCAAATGGGGCGAAATCTTCCCTCAGGCCTTTGCGCCGCGCTTTGGCGACGGGGTGGACGTGCTGATCGGCGCGGGCCGGGCGGAGATCGCCGAACAGATGGCGAAAGACGGGATCAGCTACGACAGCCTGTCCCAGGCGCACGACCGTCCGATCTATGCGTCGCTGGAGGCGGCGCCCACCGGCGACAGGCGGCCTGTCGTCGTCGCCGACCAGATCGACGTGCGGGCCGCGACCCTGCGGGCCCTGGACCTGCTTCAGGCGGGGGGCGGGGGCTATCTCCTGGTGGTGGAATGGGACGCCCATACCGACGACCCGCGCCAGGGCCTGCAAAACATCGCCGACTTGGATCGGCTGATCGCCGAGGTCGAAACCCGGGTCGATCTGGACGACACCCTGATGCTGTTCACCGCCGACCACTCGTTCGGCCTCCAGGTCGACGGCGGGCGCCGGGGCCAGAACCTGCTGGAGGGCTATGAGGCCTGGAAGGCCAGGGGCGCCGACGACCATGTGATCCGGCTGGACCATGTGCTGGTCAATCGCACCCATACGGCCGAGGAGGTCGCGACCCTGGCCGTCGGCGCCGGCGCCGATCAGGTGCGGGGCTATTTCCCCAACACCCATCTGTTCGATGTGATGATGAAGGCGTTCGGCTGGACGCCGTCGTCCAGCGGCGGCGACTGAGCCTCGGCCGCCGGCCGGCTACGCGGGTTGAGGGCGGCGTTCAGGACGCGCCGCCTAACCTGCCGGAGCCGTCAAGGGCGGCAAGGGGACGATCGTCAGCGTAAGGATGGACGCCGCTTCATCAGTGTGCGGAATATCGAACAGTAGGTGCGGATCTTCGCCGGTTTTATAAAAGCGGTACCCGTCGCAATACGCCTGCAGGCTGCGGATTGCTGACGCCGGGAGCGGCTCGACCCGTTGCCCAAGCATGGCCTTTTTACTGTTTTCGCCGCTATTGAAAACGACCGAACGGATCATGCCGTGCTCGCCAAGCTGCTCCAGCGGTATGGCGAGCACTGATCCCGTATCCTGTTGCTGCACCGGTACGCGAAGCCGCAACTCACCGAATGTGGTCAGCGAGAGGCTGGCGGGAATAAGCTTGGGCGCATTATTCTTGATGAGCGTGAGCGTCAGTTGGCTTTGCGCGGTATCGGCCAGCAGATCGCCTTGCATCAGTCCAAAGCCCGACATGGCGTACATATGGCCCGCCATGGGAGAGAGGCTGTGCATATTGCCGGCAAACCACATCAGGGAACTGCTCAGCGCGCAGAGCTGACCAAAGGAAAGCGCCCCGACAAAGGGGGCCATGGTGTCCGTGTTCACCATGTCCTCATGTATTTTGCTGCCGAGCATATGGTGATTGAAGCCGCCGAATAATGCGACTTCTTCCTGCGTCGGCAACAAAAGCAGTCGCGCCAGTATCGCCGTTGTCCATAGCCGGGACAGTCGAAGATTTTCAAACGGGTCCAGGCCTTGTGCGGTCTTGGCCTCGCAGTAATGGTCGAAAAAGCGCAAAGCGGCGCGACGCACGTCTTCGCAAACCGCCAGCTGTTCCTGCGGCCTATGATCGTCTTCGCGTACCGGCGCGCTGCCCTGATAGTCCTTCACCGGGCCGGTGGGGGCCGAGCAGAACTGCTCCAACAGCGAGATATTCCGCAGAATATGTCTCATGGCCAGTGGCGTCGCCACACTGCTGTCGATCAGGCCGACGCCGCTGTCGCCCTCCGGCAGATTGACGAAGGCATGATCGAAAATCCCAATATAGACGCCATGCAGGCGGACATGGCTTAGGCCTTCCTGATCCAACAGCCCCCGCAAGGTGCGCTGAATCGTGCCACTGTAACCGAGATCCGCCAGCACGATATCCGTACAGTTGTCGAAATCCGGCACAAGGTCGCGAATATAGGCCAGCAGCCGCTTGCGCAGCGCGCCGGCGGCGCGACCTAAATCGTCGCCGCCGATGAGCTGGGGCAGGGCTTCGGCGAAGGCCTCGCCGCTCACGACGCCGCCCGGCTGGTTGCGGAAAAACTTGCTGATGGAAGGCACTGTGGTGTTGAAGAACTCACGGATGCCGGCTTCATCAACCTTATCAAGGCGACGGAACATCTCCTGCACCGGTTCCAGGTCGCCCGTATTGCCGATCAGCACGATGCGGCGGTTGATCTCCAGATAGGCGCCATCGTCTAACCCCGCCTGATCCCAGAATTGCTTGGGAAGATAGCCGTCGCGGGCGAGGAAAAAGATCTTCACCTTCCGGTCCGGCCCGCGCAATTGCGCCGCGCGCTGCTCGATGAACCGATGGAAGGCGGCCAGCACCGGGCCGACAACGGTCGCGCCGACCAGCGCGGGCAGGCCGGCGTCTTGGCTCAAGGCGGAGGCGGCCTGGCGGCGCAAGACGCGCAAGCCGCCGTCCAGCCGCTTCTCGACGCCCTCAGACTGGCCTTGAATGAGCTGGAGCAGGCTGGCTTCGCGCGTGAACATGGGGGCGAAAGCCTTGGGCGCCTGCGGATAATAGACGGCGTGCAAACCGAGTGACCTGGGCTTGGCGACGTCCGCCCCCTCATTGTCTCCGATATGCGCCGCATGCGCGGGGTCGATCTCTTCGCCCTTCAGGTAGACGTCGAATAAACGATCGGCCTTGGAGTATCCGTGATCGCAAGAGGCGTAGAGGAAGTCGAATTCAAGCGTCGGGCAGGCGTGTTTTAGCAGGAGGCGCAACTGGTCGGACGACCAATAGGTATCGGAAAGAAAACCAACCTTCAGGCCTTGCGATCTCGCGTCCTGAAGCAATGCATGGATGTCGGGATTACAGAAGCACAGGTCCAGCTCGGCCTGAAATTCGGCTTCAGAAAGCGCCGGCCGCTGCGATTCCAGCATGCCGTAGGCCTGTAGCGGAAAATGCGCGTAAATCTCTGCAATCGTCACTTCCGGAGGCTGCCTATTCTCCATCCGTTTCCGGCGCGCCTTATGCTCCGCCATCGTGCGATGCTGGACGAAGCTTTCCATCATATGACGGTGCGAGCCCGGTATGGGCGCGTTCTTGAACGCTTGCTCGAACACCCCGTCCGGCGCGCTGGTGCGCCGCAGTAGGAAGGTGTCGAAAATATCGAATGAAAAGTATTCGATCCGGTTTGTTTTGATGGTGTTTCTGGCGAGCTCCAGGCTTTGAGGATGCATGGCGAGTCTTTTCTCTGTTTTGTACGTTACGCACAGTCACGCCTCAATCTGGGGCGCGGATCATCTTAAAATGTTGGGTTTGTGGCTATGATATTGAGGGGCCACGCTTCTCTATCCGTACCGGTTAGTCGCCGGACGACGCCCGAAAAACCGGCCTGACGGCGTTCGTCCTTCGGTGTGACCTGGAGCCGGCTCATGGCGACGTCCATCCCGCCGGACAGGCGACCGCGATGAGGAACTGGCTGTCGGGCTCCAGGGGAGTCAGCCCCATCATTTCCGCCGGCAGCAAGCCGTCCAATCTTTGCTTTTTCAGCCGATAGACGGTTTGGCCCCATTCGGCGGCAATGACCGGCCGGCCTATTTCAGCGAGGACGGCGTAAATTTCATCGCGGGTGAAATGGCGGGTGTGGTGGGCGAATAGATCGCGGTTGGTCTGATAGGGCAGGGTTTCTTCACGCGGCACCGAGATGAAGAGCGGTCCATCGGTGGCCTGCGCGATTTGCCGTAGAAAGCCCACCGGATCATCGACGTGTTCCACCGACTCCAGGCTGACGGCGAAATCGAACAGCCGTTCCGTGAGCGTGAAAGGAAAGATCGCCTGGGTGAAGAGCGTGCGGTGATTGCCGAAATATTGTTCGGCCATGGCGACGGCTTCGGGCGAGCCGTCAATGCCGACCACGCGCCCGCCCGCCCTGTCGGCGATCATCCGGCTGCCGTATCCATTGCCGCAGAACACATCGAGCCCCAGGCGCAGTCGCGCGGGCGGCATATGTTCACGCAACCAGCGCGCCACCGCGGCATAGCGTGCGCGGTGATCGGCGCGGATGTCGGCGATCTTGCCGGCGATTTGCCGCTCGCCGCTGGCCAGCGAGAAGTCCTTGGAGGTCGGCGCCGTGGGTTGCGAAACCGTGGCTTCGGCGATCGCCAGGCGCGCCCCGGCTTCTTGCGGGGCAATGGCGAGCGCCCGCCAGAAATGCTCCATCCCCTCGCGTCTGTGTCCACCCGCCTGCGCCGCTACACCCTGCAAGATATGCAGAATCGGCTCGGCCGGAAAATCTGCGGCGACGCGGCTCAGAAGCTGTAGCGTCTCAGCGAACCTGTCCTCGCCCAGCAGGGCAAGGGCGGAATCAATCGCATCCTGGGGAAGTTCGCGCATTGCGGCCTTGCTCATGCGACGACCTTTTCGATCGCGCTGTATCCCCAGTCCGCATTCATGCTGCGGCGGATGCGGTTGGGCGGGTGGGAGACGGACGGCGGATGATCGGACGCCAGGCCGAATAGCCGGCGCCAGAAATGAACGCCCAGCCAGTCCTGATTTTGCGCCACCAATGCGCCCGAGGATCCATCGCCGACCGGCGGCGTATCGCCGAACGCATAGAGGGGCGGCAGCAGGGCTTCAGCCTCGACGCCAAAATACGCCGCTTCCGTCAGCCCGCTGGAATTCAGCGCCACGACGCGCTCCAGCTCCGGTTGGCACAACAGCTGATAGAAGCTGGGCTTGACCCATTGGATGGAGCCGAAGCGGCGGATCGCCTGTTGCGAGGCGCTGCCCGCGGCGTCGTACGGATGGGGCTTGAACAGCACCAGAGGGTAGTCGCAGCACAGCTGGTGAATGCGGCCGGCGTGATCCTGCAAGCTGTGAAACCCGCCATCTTCGCGCAGCATCGCCCGATCATGTTCCACCTGTCCGAGGATCAGGACCGTGCCGGGGGGGAGGGGCATGGGCTGGCGCATCCACGCGGACTTGGCTTTAATCCAGGCGGCTTGCTGGTGAATAACATCATCCGGCAAACGATGCTGTACAAGGACATCATGCAGGGCTGGTAAGTTTGTTCTAAGTGCAAAAACCAGATCGTCCAGAAAACGCACCGGATGCAAGGCGAAATCGATAAAGGGAATACCGGCCTCGGCCAGGACATGCGTGGTCGATTCAGGCAATTCATAGCCGATCACCAGCGCATCCTGTAGCGGATCGGTCAGCATGCGGCGCGCGTCTTGCGGCCAGTCACGCGATACGGCAAGCTCGCCCCAACCGGCGAGGGACAGCTCCACCCCGCAGCGGCGGTAGAATAACGGCGTATCGAAAGCGACGCCCTTCGGCGACAGCAGGCGCTCATCCCACGCCATCATGGCGACAGGATAGCCGCATTGCTCCAGCGAGGGCGCAATCATCGACCATAGCCAGCGGATGTTACGCCAGGTCGCACTCGACCATCCGCCATGCCCGTCAGCCGCAGGGCGCAAGACATCGCCTGTAATAACAACGCGCTTAAAGGGAGTCATGACTGCTGTCGGTAAGGGGAGATTCACGGGTTAATGGGGCGTCCAATGTTAAACGCGGTCGCCGCAGCAAATGGGGCGGTTCGCGTTCGGCGGGCCGTTGTGAAACGAGAGCGAGAAGCGGCGGACTGGTCCGGCCGATGATCTGCATCTGGGGCTGGGCTTGGCCGCGCGCCGTGTGATCGTCGCCACGGCGCCGACCCTGTGATGACCCGCGCACGGCTGCCGGGTCGATCTAACGGCGTAACGATTTGAAAAGAGTGGCGCACCCGACAGGATTCGAACCTGTGACCCCTGCCTTCGGAGGGCAGTACTCTATCCAGCTGAGCTACGGGTGCGTGGTCGGCGTGACGCCGAAGAGGCCGCTTACAGCAAGCGGCGGGCGGTCTCAATCCCGAATAAGCGCAAGACGGTCGGATGAGCGCGCAAAGCGAGCGCTCCCCCGGCCTCAAGCAGCGCGAAGCGCGGTAGGCCCCCTAAGAAAGCAATAGGGCGCGCGCGCCCTATTGCGCGGTCATGCCGCCGTCGATCTTGAACTCGGAGCCGGTGACGAATTTGGACTCGTCGGAGGCGAGGTAGAGGACGCAGTAGGCGACGTCGTCGGGTTCGCCGATCCGCTTCAGCGGGATGCCGCGGGTCAGACGTTCGTGGGCCTTGGCCTCGTCGCCGCCGGCCATGGCGATGAAGGGGTCCAGGATCGGGGTCTTGATGAAGACCGGATGGACCGAGTTGCAGCGCACGTTCCAGTCGGCCTTGGCCGCCTCGAGCGCCAGGGTCTTGGTGTACATCCAGACGGCGGCCTTGGTGGCGTTATAGGCGCCCATGCCGGGGGCGGCGACCATGCCGGCGATGGACGAGATGTTGACGATGGAGGCCGGGGCGGCGGCGCGCAGGTGGGGCATGGCGTATTTGGCGCCCAGCATGATCGAGCGCAGATTGATCTCGTACTGACGCTGCCAGTTGTCGACCGTGTCCTGTTCGACGAAGGCCAGGGGGCCGCCGACGCCGGCGTTGTTGACCAGGACCGACAGGCCGCCCAGGTCGGCCACGGCGGCGGCGATCACCTGGTCCCACTGGGCTTCGCTGGCCACGTCGTGGGCGTAGGCGAAGGCGGCGCCGGGGATTTCGGCGTTGATCCGGGCGGCCAGGGCGGCGGCGCGGTCGCCGTCGATGTCGGTCAGGGCCAGGCGGGCGCCTTCGCGGGCCATCATGAAGGCCATGGCCTCGCCCAGGCCGCCGGCGGCGCCGGTGATCAGGGCGGTCTTGCCGGCGACGCGGCCGGGGCGGGCGTGGGGGGCGGTCATCAGTCGTGTCCGTTGCCGGGCGTCAGATCGCCGGTGAGGGAGTCGATGAACTGGGCCATTTGCACATCGAGGTCGGTGACCCCGTCGGCGTCGTGGGTCGTCAGCAGGATTTCCACGCGATTGTAGACGTTGAACCATTCGGGATGATGGCCCATGGCCTCGGCCTGCATGGCCACGCGCGTCATGAAGGCGAAGGCGGCGCTGAAGTCGTGGAACAGGATGGCCTTGACGATGGCGTCGCGCCCGTCCTCGCTCGGCTTCCAGCCGTTCAGCGCGGCGCAGGCCGCCCGGGCTCCGATATTGCCGTCCATTGCGCGTCTCCTGCCCGATCTCTGTCGATTGATCCTGGCGTAAGGCGCCCGCAGGCGCGCGGCAAGGGTCGGGAACACAGGCGCAAGCTTGGGCGTTGAGCGTGCCGTTGAGCGCGACCGTGGGCCCTGGCCTGATCGACGCGCGGTGGATGTGGCCCAGGAGACGAGGATGGACAATCTGTGGATCGCGGCCCTTGAGCCCGCCGACCGCAAGCGGATCGAGCCCCATCTGGAGACGCGCGAAGTGGCGCGCGGCCAGATGTTGTACGACGCCGGCGAGGCGGTCGATCAGGTCTGGTTCCCGATCAAGGGGGTGGTGTCGCTGATGACCGTCCTGCCCGACGACAAGATGGTCGAGACCGCCGCCATCGGCCGCGAGGGCCTGGTCGGCGTGACCTGCGGACCGTTCAACGCCCGCGCCGCCAGCCGCGCCATATCCCAGGGCGACGGCGTCGCCGCCTGTTGCTCGGCCGAGGCGTTCGGTGCGGCGCTGGACGAAAGCGAGACCCTGCGCCTGGCCCTGTCGCGCTTCACCGAAGGCCTGATGGCCCAGGTGCAGCAGGCCGCCGCCTGCAACGCCCAGCACCGGCTGGACGAGCGGCTGGCGCGCTGGCTGCTGATGCTGCACGACCGGGCCGAGGACGACCGCGTCGATCTGACCCAGGCCGACATCGCCGGCATGCTGGGCGTGCGCCGCGCCACCGTGTCCGAGGTCGGGACGCTGCTGGAGGGCAAGACGCTGATCCAGCGCGGGCGGGGCTGGGTCCGGGTGCTGGACCGCGACGGGCTGGAGGCCGCCTCCTGCGGCTGTTACGGCCTGATGCGCGAGGTGATGAAGGATCTGGAGCTGCCTCAGCCGGAAGCGGGCTCCGAGGGTGACGGAAGGGCTGTGACGCGCTAGACCGCGCGCATGACCGACGCCTCCTCCCATGGCCCGCATTCGTCGGGCGACCGTTCCTCCTTCGGCTTCCGCGACGTCGATGCGCGCGAGAAGGTCAAGATGGTGCGCGGGGTCTTTGATTCCGTCGCCTCCAGCTATGATGTGATGAACGACCTGATGAGCGTCGGCGTCCACCGGCTGTGGAAGGACGCGGCGGCGGCCAAGCTGAACCCCCGGCCCGGCGAGACCATCCTGGACGTGGCCGGCGGCACCGGCGACATGGCGCGGCGCTACGCCAAGATGGCGCGCGCGGCCCAGGAGCGGCGCGGGGGCGAAGACGCTTCGGTGATCGTGCTGGACTATAACGCCGAGATGATCCTGGCCGGGGTCCACAAGGGCGGCGAGCCGGAGATGAGCTGGTCGGTCGGGGATGCGATGAACCTGCCCCTGCCGGACGCCTCGGTCGACGCCTATTCGATCAGTTTCGGCATCCGCAACGTGGCCCATATCGACAAGGCCCTGGCCGAGGCGCGGCGCGTGCTGAAGCCCGGCGGCCGGTTCCTGTGCCTGGAGTTTTCGCGCCCCACGACCGGGCCGATCCGCGCGGCCTATGACGCCTGGTCCTTCCACGCCATTCCGCGCATCGGCGGCTGGGTGGCCAAGGATCGCGACTCCTATCAGTATCTGGTCGAGAGCATCCGCCGCTTCCCCGACCAGGCGGCGTTCAAGACCCTGATCGAGGATGCCGGGTTCAGCCGCGTCTCGGTGACCAATCTGTCGGGCGGGATCGCCGCCATCCATCACGGGTGGGCGATCTGACCCGGGTCTACCGCACGGCCCCGCCGCCGCCCGCCACGGTCGCGGTGCAGAACCCGGTGGGGGCCTTTCTGCGCCTGCTGGGCTGGCTGTGGGTGCTGGCGCGCCATGACGCCCTGATCCCGCGCGAGGCCAATCCCCTGCTGCCCGTCTGGGCCAGACCCCTTGCCCGCGCGGTGCAGATGCTGTCCGGTCGCGACGGGCGTCAGGGCCGGCCGGGCCAGAGGCTGGGCAAGGCGTTCGAACATCTGGGGCCGGTGGCGATCAAGCTGGGCCAGGTTTTGGCCACGCGGGCCGACATCTTCGGCATTCAGTTCGCGCGCGACCTGGGCCGGTTGAAGGACGCCCTGCCGCCCTTCTCCGAAGAGGAGGCGCGGCGGGAGATCGAGAAGTCGCTGGGTCGGCCGGTCGAGAGCCTGTTTATCGACCTGGGGCCGCCGGTGGCCGCCGCGTCTTTGGCCCAGGCGCACCGGGCGACCCTGGCCGACGGTCGGGCCGTGGCGGTCAAGGTGCTGCGGCCGGGGGTCGAGCGCCGGGTCGCCGACGGTCTGGACGCCATGCGGCTGGGCGCCGCCCTGGTGTACCGGCTGGTTCCCCTGTCGCGCCGGCTGGAACCCCAGGCCTTCGTCGAGACCATCGCCAACTCCATGGATCTGGAGCTGGACATGCGGCTGGAGGCGGCCGCCGCCAGCGAGATGGCCGACGTCCTGGCCAAGGACGGCTATATGTCCGCCCCCGCCGTCATCTGGGATGGGGTGGGCAAGCGGGTGCTGACGCTGGAGTGGGCCAAGGGCGTGCCCATGACCGATCCGGCCCTGGCGGACCTGCCGGGTCTGGATGTCGATCTGCTGGCCGACAATGTGGTGCGCGCCTTCCTGGTCCAGGCCCTGGACCACGGGGTGTTCCACGCCGACCTGCACGAGGGCAATCTGTTCGCCAGCGCCCCGGCCCATCTGACCGCCATCGACTTCGGCATCGTCGGGCGGCTGGGTCCGGCCGAGCGGCGCTATCTGGCCGAGATCCTGTGGGGCTTCATCAGCCGCGACTATGACCGGATCGCCCGCGTCCATTTCGAAGCCGGCTATGTGCCCGCCCATCATTCGGTCGAGACCTTCGCCCAGGCCCTGCGCGCGGTCGGCGAGCCGGTGATCGGCCGGGCCGCCAGCCAGGTGTCGATGGGCCGGCTGCTGGGCCAGCTGTTCGAGATCACCGCCCTGTTCGACATGCGGTTGAGGCCCGAGCTGATCCTGCTTCAGAAGACGATGGTCTCGGTCGAGGGGGTGGCGCGTCGCCTTCAACCCGACCACGACCTGTGGAAGGCCGCCCAGCCGGTGGTCGAACGCTGGATCCGTCGCGAGCTGGGGCCCCAGGCCCAGGCGCGCGACGCCCTGAACGAGATGATCGCGGCGGCGCGGGCCATTTCGCGTCTGGTGCAGGACCCGCCGCGTCCGGCGACGGTGGTCATCGAAAAGTCGGGAACTCCCGCTTGGGTGACGGCTTCAATCACGGTCGCGGTGGTCGCGGCCCTGACGGCCCTGGGTCTGTCGATCTGGCCCTATCTGCACTGACCGGAGGCTTCGCATGAAGACCCAACTGATCAAGACGGTTCTCGCCGCCGCCCTGTTTGCGGCGCCCCTCTTTGCGGCGCCCTCGGCGGCCCTGGCCCAGGCCTCGGCGGGCTCGGTGCCCAACGCCTTCGCAACCCCTGCCCCTGCGCCCGCTCCGGCCCCCGCATCGGTGGAGGGCCAGGCGCCGGACATCGCCCGGGCCGAGGCGGCCCTGCGCAGCGTGATCGCGGCGGTTCAGGGCGCGGGCTTCGACTATTCGGTCTTCACCCCCGATCTGGCGACCCGGATGCGCCAGCTGTCGCCCGAGATCAGCCCCCTGATCAAGAGCTTCGGCGCCGTGCGCACGGTCGAGTTCCAGAAGGCCGAGGGCGACGCCCAGCTGTTCCGCATCACCTTCGACAACAAGGTGACCGAGTGGATGATCCTGTTCGACCCCGAAGACCGCATCGCCGCCCTGAGGTTCCGACCCGTCGAAGGCTAGGGCGCTGGGCGACCAAGGCCTGGGGGCCATCCTAAGGCCAAGCTGATGCGCTAAGCCCTGGAATGACGGCGCTTTTTCCGTCCTCTGGGGTTTCAGACATGAAATATTCCGTCGCCGGCCTCGGCATGATGGCCCTGCTTTCCGCCTGTGCGAGCGGTCCGGGCGGAGGCCCCGGCGGCCCCGAAGGCGGTCCGCCGCCGCAGCGGTCGGAGATCTTCGTCAGCCCCTATGGCGAGCTGTTCGTCTCCCAGCCCGGCGAGCCCTATCCGGTGGCGGCCTGGTTCGCCGACGCCGACGCCGACAGCGACGGTCGGCTGACCGCCGAAGAGTTCGCCGCCGATGGTCAGCGCTGGTTCGCAACCCTGGATCAGGACGGCGACGGCCTGGTCGGCCCGGGCGAGATCTTCGCCTATGAGCGGCTGGTCGACGCCACCTTCACCGCCATGGGCGGGGGAATGGGCGGCGGGCCCGGCGGAGGCCCCGGCGGCGGGATGAGTGGCGGTCGGGGCTCTGGTCGGGGCGGGCCCCCCGGCGGCGGCCAGATGAACCTGAACGGCGACCAGCAGGACGGCGGCATGGGCGGGCCGATGGGCGGCGGCATGGGCGGCATGGGCGGCCAGGAAGGCGGCGGGTCCGGCGCCAAGCCGCGCGCCCAGCCCTATCGCGGCGGGACCGAGCGTCTGGCCCGCGCCGGACTGCTGTCCGTGCCCCAGCCGGTGCGGGCGGCCGACCGCAACGCCGACCAGAAGATCACGCCCGAGGAATGGACGGCGGCGGGCGAGCGCTGGTTCGCCCTGCTGGACCAGGACCACGACGGGGTGCTGACCCTCGAAACCCTGCCCAAGACGGCGGTGCAGGGCGGGGCGGGCCAAGGGCGGGGCGGTCGGGGCGGACGTCCGCCGCGCCGTTGATCCAGGGCCGCTAATCCAGGGTCTTTAATCCAAGGTCGGGCGGCCGCGTCCCGACTTGATCGAGGCGCGGCTGGTCTTGGCCTTCAGCCGGCGCTCCTTGGAGGCCTTGGTGGGCCGGGTCGGGACGCGGAAGACGGGGCGGATCGAGGCCTCGTCTACCAGGGCCTGCAACCGTTCCATCGCGTCGGCGCGGTTGCGCTCCTGGGTGCGGTGGCGGACGGCGGTGATCAGGATCACCCCCTCCAGCGTCAGCCGACTGCCGGCCAGCTTCATCAGCCGCGCCTTGACCGGTTCGGTCAGGCTGGGGGAGTTCTTCACGTCGAACCGCATCTGGACGGCGGTCGAGACCTTGTTGACGTTCTGGCCGCCCGGTCCGCCGGCGCGGTAGAAGTGGAACTCCAGCTCGTCCTCGGGAATGACGGTCGTCATGTCGCGACCCTGCGCGCCTTGACCACGGCCTGGTCCAGGGCCTGAAGAAACCGCGACCGGTCGGCGGCCGAAAACGGCGGCGGGCCGGACGTCGCCACCCCCATCGACCGCAGATGCTCGCCCACCATCCGCCCGGCCAGGGCCGAGCCGATCGAGTCCGGGGTGAAGGCCTGTCCGTTGGACTTCAGCGCCTGGGCGCCCGACTTCAGGCAGCGGTCGGCCAGGGGGATGTCGGCGGTTATGACCACATCGCCCACGCCCGCCCGTTCGGCGATCCAGTCGTCGGCCACGTCCGGCCCGGCGTCCACCACCACCTGTTCGATCAAGGCCTCGCGCGGGACCTGCATCCAGCCGTTGGAGACCACATAGGTCTTCAGCCCATAGCGCCGCGCCACGCGATAGACCTCCTCCTTCACCGGGCAGGCGTCGGCGTCGATGTAGAGGGCGGTCGGCATGGGCCTGACCTAGCGCGGACGGGGGCGGGTCGTCGAGAGTGGGGTATGAAGCCGAGCGGACGTTGGGGGTGTCCGTAGAGGGGGGTAGCAGACGTCCCACATACTAGTTGGTCCGTTGCCTCCGGCGATCATCGCGTAATACCTCGCGGGCCTTATTGATCGCTAGATCATCGCCAGCGCGCACAGACGCCAGTGTTTCCTGAACTTCGATGTCCGGCGTGACGCCTACACCTTCGATCTGGCGTCCATCGGGTGAGCGGAAGTCCTCAACTGGCACTATCAAGCGCCCACCATCGGGTAAATCGAACCTATTGGACGTCAGAAGGGCTCCTGCACTTCGCCGCCCCAAAATCACGCCCCGCTGATTAACTTGTATTGCTACGGCAGTCGCCTCAGCCGCGCTGGCGGACCTCAAACCTATTAGGACAGCAACCGGACCCGTGTAGGGTCGGCTGTTGGCGGATGTTCGTACTATGCGACGACTGTGACCTTTTACGCGGATTCCAGTGGCTGCGCCGGGCGCTAGGATAGCCTCCAGGAAGCGATCAAGCTCAGCTACCCGTCCCCCGACGTTGCTGCGAAGATCAATGATGACACCGCTTGCGCCAGCGGTTGCAATCGTTGCCAGCGCCCAATCAATGTTCTCGCGCGTGAAGCTGTCGAAGCGGATCAAGGTCACCCCGTCAGGCAAGGACTGCGAGTTGCGTTGTGCGGGCGGCTGACTTCGGCCCCAAGTCATTGAAACTCGACGTGGTTGATGGGCGCCGGATTGGACGACGAAGATGCCCTTTCTTTCGCCGTCAGGCCGGTCTCTTGTGGTTCCCCTCATCTCTATCAGGCGGATACGAGAACCCGGCTCTATGTCGTGCTTTTCCGCAGGCGATCCCATCCTCACGGCATCGACGACAGCAGTTTGACCGTCCCATGCGATGGACATGCCGTGCCCGGCTTGGTCGTCGGGGCTCATCGGCCAAGGGTTAACTCCTCGCCGGACTATCGGGATGTTTAGTCTTACGCCGCCAGGAAGGACTTCACCTCGGGGCGGGATAGCCGATAAGTGCGAGCGGTTGAATTCAGCCAACATCGGTGTAAGCGCTTCTAGATATAGCTCGGCACCAGAGCCCGCCTCTAACGCAGAATCGCGATATTTCTGGCGCGCCTTTGCTACATCCACTCCGCCGTACGATTGATCATAATAGCTCCGGCTAAGTCGATCCCACACCGCATCAAATACTATTCTGTTCAGTTCTCGTCGTTCTTCTTCGGTTTTCGCTGTGGGCGGTTGCTGATTTTGATTGTTCCTGACCACACTGCTGGCTGACCCGACCAAAACGACGACGACAACCGCCATGGTCCACAGTATGCGCCGCGACCATTTGAAATGCATGATGGCCCGACTAAAGGAGGAATGTTGAGGTGTATCGAAAATGACGCCTCAATCAAAAGTTGGCAACGTCTGCTCTGGGTCGATTTGTGAAATCCGCGTCTGATCGGAAAGCAGACCTTGGCGCGCCTCCCGTCTCCTCCCCGCCTCGCGGGGCGGAGGGGCTCTGGACGCCGCAGGGGCGTCGGTCGTGCGGATGCGCCCCCTCCGTCACGGCGCGGAAGACGCGCCGCGCCACCTCCCCCAGAGGGGGAGGTGGCGGGTGTGGGGCGGGTCGGTCGGCGGCCTGGGCTCAGCTTGGGTTGGCCATAAAGAGGGCCAGGCCGATGCCGTTCCAGACGGCGTGCGACAGGGTCGGCAGGGCGTAGGCGCGAAGTCGTCCTAGCCGTCGGCCCCAGGCCCAGGCGGCGTAGGCCATGACGGCGAAGGCTGTCGCCTGGCCGAGCGAGCCGGGGCTCATGCCGTGCAACAGCCAGGCGAGCGCCGAAATGATCGCGATGATGACGGCGAGCGCGAGGCTTGGGGCGTCGTCGCGGGCGCGCCGAACGGCCCAGACGACAAACGGCGTCTCGATGACTGCAGGCAGAAACACGCCCAGAAGAAACCCATAGGCCAGCCGCGAGACGGTATCCTGGGCTGCGACCATGGCGTCCGGCGCACTGGGGCCGGCGGTGAAGCTGCCGACGACCATGTTGGCCGCCGCTCTGATGAGCAGGGAGAGGACGAACAGGCCTGCGCCCAGGAGCACGGCCTGTAGCCAGGGGTTTCGGAATAGTCGCATGCGTGGCCGGTCTGGCTCTGACGTCTATCGCCTAAGCGCGGCTCTGGAGCCGCTGCCGACGAACATATTCGATGGTCCAGGCGAGCGTCGGGATGGCCACGACGACCAGGGCGAACAGGCCGGGCTGTCCGCCCCATTCAGGCGGAAAACTGGTTCGGAAAGTCCCGTGAACGAAGGCGGCGACGGCTGCCCATAAGGCAATCTTCAGTTTCGACATCGTCTGCCCTCCCGCAGTCGTCAGCCACCCATTTGGACCCGCATCGCAGCGGTCCGCAAGAGGGCGCCTGTGTTGCGGACGCACCCTCTCCGTCACGGCGCGGAAGACGCGCCGCGCCCCCTCCCCCAGAAGGGGAGGAGTCGGGGCTTGACCCCGGCCGGGGCGGGTCTGAGAAGCGGGGGCGGTCGGGCGGTTTTCGGCCGGCGCGGCGAAGGGTCTGGATAAGATGACACACCACGGGCTCTCGGACCGGTTCGGGCTTCAGCACGCGGCGTCGCGGGCGGAGGGGGCTGCGTCGGCGCAGGTGCGGCGCGACCGGCTGGGGGCGCTGAAGGCCCTGGTGCTGGAGCGGCGCGAGGCCTTTGCGCGGGCCATAGATGCGGATTTCGGGGCGCGGTCGGCGGTGGAGACGGGGCTGCTGGAGGTCACGCCCCTGATCCGCAGCCTGGACCATGCGCGCGCCCATCTGGGGCGGTGGATGCGCGACGAGCGGCGGCCGGTGGACCTGATGTTCCAGCCGTCGCGGGCCTGGATCCGGCATGAGCCCCTGGGCGTCGTCGGGGTAATCGCGCCGTGGAACTATCCGCTGCTGCTGGCCCTGGGGCCGACGGTGGACGCCCTGGCGGCGGGCAATCGGGTGATGATCAAGCCGTCCGAACTGACGCCCGCCTTCGGCGCCCTGCTGGAGGCCGCTGTGGCCGAGCGGTTCGATCCGGCGGTCCTGACCGCGGTCAACGGCGGGGTCGATGTGGCCCAGGCCTTTTCGGGTCTGGCCTTCGACCATCTGGTCTTCACCGGATCGACGCGGGTGGGGCGCGAGGTGATGCGGGCGGCGGCGGAGAACCTGACCCCGGTGACGCTGGAGCTGGGGGGCAAGTCGCCGGCCGTGGTGGCGCCCGACTATCCGCTGGACAAGGCGGCGCGGTCGATCGCCTTCGGCAAATTCCTGAACGCGGGCCAGACCTGTATCGCCCCCGACTACGCCCTGGTTCCGGCCGGGCAGGTCCGGGCCTTCGCCGAGGCGGTGCTGGATCAGGCGCGCCGGGCCTATCCGACCCTTCAGGACAATCCCGACTACAGCGGGGTGATCAGCGAAGGCCACCGGGTGCGGCTGCGCGAGGCGGTGGCGGCGGCGCGGGCGGCGGGGGCCGAGGTGCTGGAACACCCGGATGCGGCCGCAGAGGGGGGCAAGATCGCCCCGACCCTGGTGCTGAACCCGCCGACCGACGGCCTGCTGATGCAGGAGGAGATCTTCGGCCCGGTCCTGCCGGTGGTCGGCTATGAGACCCTGGACCAGGCCCTGGCCTTCGTGGCCGCCCGGCCCCGGCCCCTGGCCCTGTACGGTTTCACCAACCAGGCGCGGACGCGCGACCGGATCCTGGGCGCCGGCCTGTCGGGCGGGGTGACCCTGAACGGGACCATGCTCCATATCGCCCAGAACGACCTGCCGTTCGGCGGGGTCGGCCCCAGCGGCCTGGGCGCCTATCACGGGCCTGAGGGCTTCAAACGCTTCAGCCACGCGCGGGCGGTCTATGACGCGGGGCCGGTGAACGCCTTTGAGCGTCTGGGGCCGCCGTGGGACGGGGCGGCGGGCCGGCTGGCGCGCACGGTTCTGCGTTTTCTGGCCCGGTAGGCGGAGACGAAAAAGGGCGGAACCCTGCGGTCCCGCCCTTTCCCTTCAGACCGTAAAGGCCGTCAGTTGCGATAGGCCGGCGGCATCGGCGTCTGTTGACGATAACGGTCGCGCAGCAGCAGGGCGCGGCTGGTCAGGGGTTGTTCGACCCCGTCGATGAAGACGGCCGAGGCCTGGCTGAGCGGCTCCAGCGGGTCGCCGGACCAGACCACCACGTCGGCGGCGGCGCCCGGCGCGATCTGGCCGAACTGTCCGGCCATGCCGAAGATCTTGGCCGGATTGACCGTCAGGGCGGCGATGGCGGCGCCATAGGGCAGGCCGTGCGAGACGGCGTTGCCGGCGTTGTAGCGGGCCTCGCGGGCGCGGTGGGTCGAACCCTCATTGCCCTTGATGGCGATCACCACGCCGGCCGCGTTCAGGGCCGCCGCATTCTCCATCCGCGCCGCCCGCATCTCGAAGTCGGCGGGCAGGTTGGAGATGGGGTTCAGCAGGACCGGCACGCCGGCTGAAGCGATGTCGCCGGCGACCAGCCAGCCCTCTTCGGCGCCGTCCAGGATCAGCTTGATCCCTTCCTCGCGCGCCAGACGCAGCACCTGCTGGATGTCCGACGCCCGGTGGACGCTGACGATCAGGGGCATGGAGCCGTTGGCGACCGGGATCAGGGCCTCCAGGTCGGCGCGCGACAGGCTGAGGTCGCGCAGGCCGGCCCGCTCATAGGCCGACTTGTTGCGGGCGTAGAGGCGGACCTCGGCCATGGTCTCCTTGAACAGGACGAACTGGGCCCCGCGGGCGCCGCCGGCGATGTCGGCGCCGGCCTCGCCGAACGGGGCGACCATGGCCACGCGCGGCTTGACCAGGATGTTGGCGTCCTGACCCAGGTCGATAATGGCCGCCTGGCCCGCGAACAGGCCCGGCGTCTGATAGCCGCCCTCGCCGGCGCCGGCCGTTTCGTCCTCATGCACATGACCGCCGGACGAGCCGGGGTGCTGGGGCACGACCACGGCGCGGGTGATGCCGCCCAGACGCGCCACCGGCAGGGTGAAGGACCAGGGGTCCAGGCCGTAGGAGATGTCGAAGGCGGCGCTGAGGGTGTTGGCGCTGTTGCGCAGTTCGTTGGTGCCGCTGACGGCGCCGACCTCGGTCCCGGCTAAACCGGAATCGACGGCGACGAAGCCGGGGGCGACCACCTTGCCGGTCGCGTCGATGACGCGGGCGCCGGACGGGGCGGCCCCGGTCCCGACCGAGACGATCTTGCCGTCACGGATCACCACCGTGCCGCGCTCGATGACGGTGGTTCCGGTCAGGACGCGGCCGCCGACAATCGCTACGGTGTCCTGGGCGAGGGCGGGGGCGGCGAGAGACAGGGCGGCGGCGGCGCCCGCGAGGATGTGAGACAGACGCATCAGCGGGCTCCTTCGGCGACGTTGGCGGCGGTCAGGCCATAGCCCGGCTGGCCCAGCTCGAAATCGCTGGTCGGCTGATAGGCGGGGTTGGTCCGGTCGAAGGTCAGGGCGCCGTCGATGAAGACCTGGTCGGCGCGGGCGTAGATCGAGAAGGGATCGGCGCTCCAGATCACCACATCGGCGCGCTTGCCGGCCTCCAGCGAGCCGGTCTGGTCGGCGATGCCGATGGCCTTGGCGGCGTTGGAGGTGATCCAGCCGATGGCGTGTTCTTCCGAAATGTTCAGCCCGGCGCGGCGACCGGCCGACAGGGCGGCGGCGGCTTCCTGGTTCAGGCGCTGGGTCAGTTCGGCGTCGTCGGAGTGGATGACGGCGCACGAACCCTGTTGGGCGTCCACCAGGGCGGCGTTCTCCTCGATGGCGTCGAGCGCCTCCATCTTGAAGCCCCACCAGCCGGTCCACATGGCGGCGCAGATGCCGTTGGCGGCCAGTTGCGGCGCCAGCTTGTAGGCCTCGGTGGCGTGGTGGAAGGTGGTGATGCGGTAGCCGAACTCCTTGGCCATATCCATCATCAGCGCCATCTCGTCCGCGCGATAGCAGTGGTTCTGGATCAGGATCGACCCGTCCAGCACCCCGACCAGGGTCTCGTTCTGCAAGTTGCGGGTCGGGGGCGAACCCTCGCCGTCCTCGCGCCACTTGTCCCACTTGGCCTTGTAGTCGCGCGCGGCGATGAAGGCGGCGCGATAGCCGGCCATATTGCCCATGCCGGTGGCCGGGCTCTGGTTACGGCCGCCATAGACGCGCGACGGGTTCTCGCCGCAGGCCATCTTGACCGTATAGGGGGCGTCCGGGAACTTCATGCCCTGCATGGTGATGGACGGCGTATTGCGGATGGTCACGCCCCGCCCGCCGAACAGATTGGCCGAGCCGGGCAGGATGTGCATGGTCGTGACGCCGCCGGCGCGGGCGGTGTTGAAGCCCGGATCCTGGGGCCACAGCGAATGTTCGGCCCAGACCTGGGCGGTGTTCGGGCTGGTGGCCTCGTTGCCGTCGCTCATGCCCTGCACGCCGGGCGACGGATAGACGCCCAGGTGGCTGTGGACGTCGATGACGCCGGGGGTGACATAGCGGCCGCGCGCCTCGATGACGCGATAGCCGGCGGGGACGGGGGTCGAGGCGTCGCCGACGGCGGCGATCTTGCCGTCCGTGACCACGACCACCCCATTGTCGATCTTGCGATCCGTCCCGGTCAGGACGGTGGCGCCGACCACGGCGAAATTCTCGCGCGGCAGGGGCTGATAGGTGGAGGGATAGGGGTTCAGGGTGGTCGCCGGATCCAGGCCGGCGGCCAGGCTCTTGTCCTTGGCCGGCGCTGCGGCCTTCGAATCCGCGCCCGTGGTGGCGCAGGCCGACAAGCCCAGCACAGCAAAGCCTATGGCCGCGAGGCTGACGCCCCGCAGATGATGTCCGATCATCAGATCCCCTTTTCCCCACTGACACGCCAGCCCGACGTGTCTTGCGACCGTCATAGGAGGGGCATCCGGCGGAGGCGTCAAAAGATTTCGATGTTCTTTCAAGGGGGCGGCGCGATAGGATCATCACCTCCCCGTTCGCGAAGGCGAATGGGGAGGACAGACCGCGCAGCGGTCAGGAGGGGGCGAGACGGTGGCTGACGGTCTGAGCTTCAAACGGGCGAAGGCTTTTCGCCGTTTAATGACTCCGCCGGAAGCCCGGCTTTGGAATGCGTTGCGAGCTGGACGCCTGAACGGCTGCAAGTTCCGTCGGCAGCATCCGATCGGTCCGTATATTCTCGATTTTTACTGCGCCGAGGCGAAACTGGCGGTCGAGGTGGACGGCGCGGTTCATGATCAGCCGGAACAGGCCGCTCACGACCAGCGACGGACGGCGTGGCTGGGCGAGCGCGGCGTGAAGGTTGTCCGCGTGCGAGCGATCCATGTGAAAGACGAACTCGAGGGGGTACTTGGCTTCATTCTGACGGTGGTGCGCGCGCGACGAGACGCGGGATAGGGCGGAGTCGCCCCCTCCTGGTCGCTGGCGCGACCTGTCCTCCCCATTCGCCTTCGCGAACGGGGAGGTGAGATGTTCTGGACGCGCGTTTCCCTGACCGCTAACGGCACGCGCATGAGCGACGACGAAAACCCCCATCTCGACCGGCCCCTGCGGTCGTTCGGCCGGATCAAGGCGCGGCCGATCAAGCCGCGGCAGGCGGCGCTGATGGAGACCCTGCTGCCCCAGATCGCCGTGCCCGATCCCAAGGCCGGTCCGCTGGACCCCAAGGCGATGATGCCCGAGGCGGCCGAGGTGTGGCTGGAGATCGGTTTCGGCGGCGGCGAACATATGGCGGCCCAGGCGGCGACGCGGCCCGACGCTCTGGTGATCGGCTGCGAGCCCTTTCTGAACGGGGTCGCCTCGGCCCTGCGTCACGTCGAGGAGGCCGGGCTGAAGAATGTCCGCATCCACGCCGACGATGCGCGCGACCTGGTCGACGCCCTGCCGGACGCCTCGGTGGACCGGGTGCTGATCCTGTTTCCCGATCCCTGGCACAAGGCGCGGCACAACAAACGCCGCCTGTTGCAGGACGAGACGGCCCAGGCCTTCGCCCGCATCCTGAAGCCCGGCGGCACGCTGCGGTTCGTCACCGACTGGCGCGACTATGCCGAATGGGCACTGGAGCGGCTGGCGCGCACGCCGGGGCTGGCGCGGATCGGGGCGGCGGACCAGGACTGGTTCGTTCCGCCGGCCGATCATGTGATCACCCGCTATGAAGAGAAGCGGCTGGGCGACACCGTGCCGATCTTCCTGGAATTCCGGCGAACAGACTGACGTAATCGGTTGCGGCGGGCGCTTCGGAAGAACGTTGGTATGTAGTGTGCCGTACCTCGCGGTTTACACTTCGTCGCGATTTGGAAACCATAAATTGGCTCCAGCTTCAGGCGTCGCCTGTTCGCGCAGTGGAACCTCTCTCCCCGCTCTTTGAGCGACGCCCCTTGGGCGGGGCGTAGGGTCGCATCGTGCAGACGGGGTCGTGACCCCTGAGGCTCCTAAACATTGGGGCCGCCGGATGAAGATCACTGTCAGGAACCGCTTGCTGGCCGGCCTCGCCGCCATGGGCGCGGCGCTGTGCCTCATCGCGGCGGTCAGCTGGTTGTCCGCCACGGCGGCCGGGGGGCGCATCCAGACCATCATCGTCGACCGGGTCGCCCCCATCCAGGCGCTGAAGGTGGTCAGCGACATGTACGCCGTGAACATCGTCGACGCGGTGCACAAGGCGCGCTCGGGCGCCTTTACCCAGCAACAGGCGATCGACAGCGTCAAACAGGCCAAGGATCTGATCCATGCCAACTGGGCCGAGTTCGAGGCCCGTCGCGGCGTGTCCCCCGAAGAACAGGTCCTGATCGACACGGCCAACGCCAATCTGCCCCGCGCCGAGGCCGTGACGGCGCAACTCGAGGCCATACTGGCGTCGGGCGACCGGGACGCCCTGGCGTACTTCGCTGACAACACCCTGTATCCGGCTATCGACCCCCTGACCGCCGCGATCGGCGCCCTGGTCGATCTGGAGGCCCGGCTGGCGCGCGAGGAGGCGGTGGCGGCCCAGCACGCCTCCCGCCTGTCGCTGATCGCCATGGGGGTGATCAGTCTGCTGGCGATCCTGACGCTGATTTCGGCGACCCGTTTCGTGCTGACAGGCGTCACGGCGCCGCTGGACGCGATGACGCGTACGATGCGCCGCCTGGCGGCGGGCGAACTGCAGATCGAGATTCCGGGCGCGGGCCGCCGCGACGAACTGGGCGAGATGGCCGCCGCCCTGGTGGTGTTCCGCGACGCCGCGGAGGCCAAGCGCAAGGCCGACGCCGATCTGATCGACGCGCGGGCTACAGCGGAGCGGGAACGTCAGGCCGCCGGCGAGGTGGTCGAGCGGGAACAACAGACGCTGGTGGTGCGGTCCTTCGGCGTCGGCCTGTCCAGGCTGGCGGACGGGGAGCTGACCTATCGCATCTGTTGCGACCTGCCGCCGGAGTACGCCCAGCTGCGCGACGACTTCAATCGGGCCATGGACCAGTTGCAGGAGGCCATCGGCGTGGTGCTGGGCAATGTGGCCGGCCTCCGCTCCGGGGCGGGCGAAATCACCCAGGCCTCGGACGATCTGGCGCGCCGCACCGAGCAACAGGCCGCATCCCTGGAAGAAACCGCCGCCGCGCTGGACGAGATTACGATCAACGTCAACAAGACCGCCTCGGGCGCCCGCCAGGCCTCGGACGTGGTCCAGGCGGCCAAGGGCGACGCCGAGACCTCGGGCGTCATCGTGCGGGATGCGGTCGAGGCCATGCGGGCCATCGAGGGCTCGTCCAACGAGATCAGCCAGATCATCGGGGTGATCGACGAAATCGCCTTCCAGACCAATCTGCTGGCCCTGAACGCCGGGGTCGAGGCGGCGCGGGCGGGCGAAGCCGGTCGCGGCTTCGCGGTCGTCGCCTCCGAAGTTCGGGCCCTGGCCCAGCGGTCGGCCGATGCGGCCAAGGAGATCAAGACCCTGATCTCGACCTCGACGACCCAGGTGGGGTCGGGCGTCAAACTGGTCGGCCAGACCGGCGACGCCTTGCAACGGATCGTGGACCGGGTCGCCGAGATCGACGGTCTGGTGGCCGATATCGCCGCCTCGGCCCAGGATCAGGCCATCGGCCTGGCCCAGGTCAATACGGCGGTCAGCCAGATGGACCAGGTGACCCAGCAGAATGCGGCCATGGTCGAGCAATCGACCGCCGCCAGCCATGCCCTGGCCCAGGACGCCCAGTCGCTTCAGGCCTCGGTGGCCCAGTTCAAGGTCGGCGACACGGCCCCCGCGACGCCCGCCCGCGCCGAGTCCCATCCGTCATCTGGGGCGGCGTCCTCGACGGTTCGTTCAAGCCCGACAGCCGCCGCCATGAAGACCGTCGGTCGCGGCGGGGCGGCGCCCCAGGCAGCGCACCAGACGGGGCACCAGACGGGGCACCAGACGGCGCCCCAGACGGGGCCGGCGGCCGACGGATGGGAAGAGTTCTGAATTCGCAAGGGCGGGGGCTGGCGCGGCGGCGATGAACCGCCCAGCTAAGGTCTCTTCACCAAAGCCCTGGCCGGAACCCTGGCATGACCCTCTCGATCTACGACGTCGCCGCCCCCATCCTCGTGCGCGGCCTGACCAATCTGTCCGGCTTTCTGGACAAGGCGTCGGCGGAGGGCTTTGACGAAGCCGTCCTGATCCAGGCCCGGCTCCATGAGGACATGCGGCCTCTGCCCGCCCAGATCCAGCTGGCGTCGGACACGGCCAAGGGCGCCGTGGCGCGGCTGGCGGGCGTGGACAACCCGGCCATGGCGGATACGGAGACGACCTTCGCCGAACTGAAGGACCGGATCGCCCGCACCCTGGCCTTCATCGACAGCGTGGACCCCGCCGCCTTCGCCGGGGCCGAGACCCGGCCGGTCACGCTGAAGACGCCCAGCCGCGAGATGAATTTCGACGGCCTGGGCTATCTGACCAGCTTCGTCCTGCCCAATTTCCATTTCCACGTCACGACCGCCTACGCCATCCTGCGCCAGGAAGGCGTGCCGTTGAACAAGATGGATTATCTGGGGCGGCTGGCGCTGATCTGAGGCGCTCCCCGGCAGGATGGACCTGCTCGACGCCACATCATCTCCATGAGGAAGTGCAATGGCCCGGAAAGAGATTTCTACCTCGCCGAACTGGGACGATCCCGATGAGGCGCCGCCCTGGTCGCCCGAGGTGTTTGCGCGGGCTGAAATCAGCAAGTGCGACAAGGTCGTGCGCCCCGCGACGGGCACGCTGACGCGGGGCCGTCCGAAGTCGGACGTGACCAAGGCGCATGTGTCCCTGAGGCTGGATCGCGACGTGCTGGACCGGTGGCGCGCCTCCGGTCCCGGCTGGCAGGCGCGGATCAATGAGCTGCTGCGAAAGGCCGTCGACGCATGACCTTCTGCGAAAAGGGCTGACAAGCGAATGTGAAACGCCTATACGGCCCTCCACATCGTTAGACCGGCGTCCAACGGCGTCGTTCCAAGCGGCGGCCCGGACGGACCGCCGCTTTTGTTTTGGATAATCGCCGCTTGCGCGCAAGAACCGCCCAGGACCGCCAACTGCTGGAGCTGATCGACCCCATCGCGGAGTCGCTCGGTCTCGAGATCGTGCGCGTCCGCCTGATGACCGGCTCCAAGCGCCAGCGTCTGCAAATCATGGCCGAACGCCCGTCCGACCGCGACATCTCGGTCGAGCAGTGCGCCAAGCTGAGCCGCGCCGTGTCGGAGGTGTTCGACGCCGCCGACCCCATCGCCGGCGAATATATGCTGGAAGTCTCGTCGCCCGGCATCGACCGGCCCCTGACCCGTCCCATCGACTTCGATCTGTTCGAGGGCGAGGAGGCGCGGCTGGAGACGGACCGGATGATCGAGGGCCGCAAGCGGTTCAAGGGCGTGCTGGCTGGCTATGAGGACGGAAACGTCCTGGTCGACCTGGACGGCGAAGAAGAGACCGCACTGATCCCTTTCGACTGGTTGAGCGATGCGAAACTGGTCCTGACCGACGCCCTGATGAAACGGGGCGCCGCCATTCGCGCCGCGCGGGGCGAACCTGAAGACGACGGCCTGCCCGAAGGCACTCCCGAGGACGGGGCCGCCGAAGACACAACCGACACCACGACCCCTTCTGAGGACAACGCCTGATGGCCGTCACCGGTATTTCCGCCAACCGCCTCGAACTGCTGCAGATCGCCGAGGCCGTGGCCCGCGAAAAGAACATCGAGCGCGAAGTCGTCATCGAGGCGATTGAAGAAGCGATCCAGAAGGGCGCCAAGTCGCGTTACGGCGCCCATCACGACATCCGCGCCAAGATCGACCACAAGACCGGCGAACTGGCCCTGACCCGTCACGTCACCATCGTCGAGGACGACTGGCAGCCGGAAGACGAGCTGGAAGAGTTCAACGACAGCGCCATGGTGCGCCTGACCGACGCCTCCAAGCGCGATCCGGAAGCCGTCGTCGGCAAGGAATATGTCGAGACCCTGCCGCCGTTCGAGTTCGGCCGCGTCCAGACCCAGATGGCCCGCCAGGTCGTGACCGGCAAGGTCCGCGAGGCCGAGCGCGCCAACCAGTACGAAGAGTTCAAGGATCGCGTCGGCGAGATCGTCAACGGCACGGTCAAGCGCGTCGAATACGGCAACACCATCGTCGACCTGGGCCGGGGCGAGGGCGTCATGCGCCGCGACCAGTCCATCCCGCGCGAAGTGTTCAACATCGGCGACCGGATCCGCACCTACATCTACGACGTCCGGCCCGAGGCCAAGGGCCCGCAGGTCATGCTGTCGCGCGCCCACCCCGGCTTCATGGCCAAGCTGTTCGCCCAGGAAGTGCCGGAAGTCTATGACGGCGTGATCGAGATCCGCGCCGCTGCGCGTGACTCGGGCTCGCGCGCCAAGATGGCCGTCCTGTCGAACGACAGCTCCATCGATCCCGTCGGCGCCTGCGTCGGCATGCGCGGCTCGCGGGTTCAGGCGGTCGTCGCCGAACTGCAAGGCGAGAAGATCGACATCATCCAGTGGAACCCGGACGAGCCCACCTTCATCGTCAACGCCCTGGCCCCGGCCGAAGTCTCCAAGGTCGTGCTCGACGAAGAAGCCGGCCGCGTGGAAGTGGTCGTGCCCGATGAACAGCTGTCGCTGGCCATCGGCCGTCGCGGCCAGAACGTGCGCCTGGCCAGCCAGCTGACCGGCTGGCAGATCGACATCATCACCGAGTCCCAGGATTCTGAGCGTCGCCAGCGCGAGTTCAGCGAGCGCACCGGCCTGTTCCAGGAAGCCCTGGACGTGGACGAGGTCATCGCCCAGCTGCTGGTCACCGAAGGCTTCGCCACGGTGGAAGACCTGGCCTATGTCGACCCCTATGAAGTTTCGGAAATCGAAGGCTTCGACGAGGAGACCGCCGAAGAGTTGCAGGCCCGCGCCCGTGACTTCCTGGACCGCAAGGCCGCCGAGCTGGACGCCAAGCGCGTCGAACTGGGCGTCGAGGACGGCGTGTTGCAGGTGCCGGGCGTGACCCTGGCCATGGCCGTCGCCCTGGGTCAGGGCGGGGTCAAGACCGTCGAGGATCTGGCCGACCTGGCCACCGACGAAATCCGCGGCGGCTACGAAGTGAAGAACGGCGAACGGGTCAAGGTCCCGGGCGTGCTGGAAAGCTTCAACCTGGCCCAGGAAGACGCCGAAATGCTGATCCTCCAGGCCCGTGTGGCCGCCGGCTGGATCGACGCCTCGGAACTGCCGCAGCCTGCGCCGGAAGAGGCCGAGGAAGACTTCGCCGACGGCGAATACGACCCGGACCAGGTGTTCGGCGACGCGCCCGCTGAAACCGAAGCGGACGCCGACGGTTCCGACGATGCTTCCGACGATACGGAGGTCCTCGCCGAGGACGCCTCCGAACCGTCGAACGCGTGATGGGAGACCTGGCCACATATGAGCTTGCGCGACGCAACGATTGATCGGGAACGCCGGGACCTCGTCTCTCACGAGGTCATGGACGAATCTCGCCTGATCCGTTTCGTCGCCGGGCCCGATGGCCAGGTGGTTCCCGACCTGGGCAGGAAACTGCCCGGCCGCGGCCTGTGGGTCGAAGCCAGCCGCGCCTCGATCGAGACGGCGGTCAAGAAGAACGGCTTCACCCGCTCGGCCAAGACCAAGCTGATCGCCCCGGCCGACTTGGCCGATGTCGTCGAACGGCTGCTGTTCCGGCGCTGTCTCGACCAGCTGGGTCTTGCCCGGCGCGAAGGCGTGCTTATCTCTGGCTTCGAGAAATCCGCCGCCAATCTGCGCGCCGGCAAGGTCGCCTGGGTGGTCGAGGCCGCCGACGGCTCGGCCGACGGGCGTGGCAAAATTCTCGCCCTGGCGCGCCATCAGACCGCGAAAATCTGCGGCGCGTTCACTGTGGACGATTTGAGTTTGGCCCTTGGGCTGGAAAATGCGATACACGCCGTCCTGCTTGCGGGCGGACGGGCCGAGCGTTGGACCATGGAGGTCGAACGATTGGCTGGATTTCGGCCGCTTCGCCCCTCTCACTGGGATCTTCCCAGGGACGGGGACGGACCGGCGGGAGCAACCCCGACTGACCTTGATGAAGGTGGGGCGAGCTGAGGATTTTGGCGGCCGAGGGCCTGTCTCCAAGGGCGGAGACGGGCTCACGGTCGTTCATGTGCATTGAGACGACGGCGGGATTTTCCGCCCTATTAAAGCGACCGTATGAGCGACGAAAACGACAAGACCAACCAAGGCCAGGGTTCGGGCCAGGGCACTCCGGGCGGCGCGCCGTCCCAGACGGGGCCGCGCGCTCCGCTGAGCCTGAAGCCGCGCGTTGTGGGATCGGTGCCGACCGGCACCGTCAAACAGAGCTTCAGCCACGGGCGGTCCAAGACGGTGGTGGTCGAGACCAAGCGCCGACCGGGCGCCGGCGGGCCGCAACGCCCGCAGGGCTTCGACGTCGCGCGCCCGCAACAGGCCGCCTCGCAGAACAGGCCCCAGGGCCAGCGGTCGTCGCAACCGGCCGGCGGCGCCCTGTCGGCCGAAGAGCAGGAAGCGCGTCGCCGCGCCATCGCCATGGCCACCCAGGCCAACGCCGCCAAGGCTGACGCCGCCGCCGCCGCCAAGGCCGCCGCCGAAGCCGCTGCGCGCGAACAGGCCGCCGCCACCGAACGCGCCGCCCAGGCCGCTGCGGCTCAGGCCGCCGCCGCTCAGGCCGCCGCCGAGGCTGCGCGCGCCGAAGCCGCCAAGCTGACCGCCGCCGCGCCCGCCGCCCCGGCCAAGCCGGCGCCCAAGCCGGCCGCGCCTGTCGCCGCTGCGCCGACGCCGGCTCCGGCTCCGGTCGCTCCGGCCGCTCCGGTCGCCGCTGCTCCGGCGCCGACCCCTGCGCCCGCCGCTCCGGCCCGTCCGGCGGCTCCGGCCCGTCCGGTCGTCAACTTCGGCCAGCGCGTGCCCAAGCCCGGCAATCCCCAGCGCGCGGCGCCCGAGCGTCCCGCCTTCGGCGGCCGTTCGGCCCGCGAACAGGCGATGGGCGGCGGCGAGCGGTCCTATACGGATCGTCCGCAGACCGATCGTCCGCAAGCCGACCGTCCCCAGGGTGATCGGCCCCAGGGCGCCCGTCCGGGCCCCGGCGGCGCCGGCCGTCCGCAAGGCGCCAAGCCGGCCGAGCCGGTCCGCTATTCGGCCCTGAACCCGCGTCCGGCCCCCGGCGCCGCCCGTCCCGGCGGTCCGCGTACCGGCCCCGGCGGTCGTCCGACCCCGAACGCACCCCCGGCCGAGGCCAATGTTCTGCGCCCGGCCCGTGCGCCCGGCGCCGGCTTCGGCCGTCCGGTCGGCCGCGACGACGATCGCGAGAAGCGTTTCTCCGACGCCGGCAAGGCGGTCAGCCGCACGCGCGGCGAGCCCAAGCGCCGCGAAGGCCGGATGACCATCCAGTCCGTGGTCGGCGACGGCGACGCCGCCGAGCGCATGCGCTCGCTGGCCTCGGTCCGCCGCGCCCGCGAACGCGAGAAGGAAAAGCGCAAGGGCGGCTCGACCGATGCGCCCAACCGTCCGCGCGAAGTGGTCATTCCTGACGTCATCACCGTGCAGGAGCTGTCCAACCGGATGGCCGTGCGCGGCGTCGACATCATCAAGTTCCTGATGAAACAGGGCCTGATGATGAAGATCAACGACGTGATCGATTCCGACACCGCCGAACTGGTGGCCGAAGAGTTCGGCATGGCCGTCAAGCGGGTGTCCGAGTCCGACATCGAATTCGGCTTCATCGGCGACGCCGACGACGCCGAGGCGGCGGATATGCGCGCCCCCGTCGTGGCCATCATGGGCCACGTCGACCACGGCAAGACCTCGCTGCTGGACGCCCTGCGCACCACCGACGTCGCAGGCGGCGAAGCCGGCGGCATCACCCAGCATATCGGCGCCTATCAGGTGCGGCTGGAAGACGACCAGAAGGTCACCTTCCTGGACACCCCGGGCCACGCCGCCTTCTCGGCCATGCGGGCGCGCGGCGCCAATGTGACCGACATCGTGGTGCTGGTCGTGGCCGCCGACGACGGCGTCATGCCCCAGACCATCGAGGCCATCCAGCACGCCAAGGCGGCCGGCGCCCCGCTGATCGTCGCGGTCAACAAGATGGACAAGCCGGGGGCGACGTCGCTCAAGGTCGTCAACGAGTTGCTGCAATACGAAGTCATCGCCGAAAGCCTGGGCGGCGAGACCCAGATCATCGAGGTCTCGGCCAAGGAGCGGATGAACCTCGACGGCCTGCTGGAAGCCATCCTGGTCCAGGCCGAGGTCATGGACCTGCGCGCCAACGCCGATCGCTCGGCCGAGGGCGTGGTCATCGAGGCCAAGCTGGACAAGGGCCGCGGCCCCGTCGGCACCGTCCTGGTCAAGCGCGGCACGCTGAAGCGCGGCGACATCGTCGTGGCCGGCGGATCGTGGGGCAAGGTTCGCGCCCTGCTGAACGAACGCAATGAGCAGCTGACCGAAGCCGGTCCGTCCGTCCCGGTCGAGATCCTGGGTCTGGACGAGGCTCCGTCTCCGGGCGACGTCTTCGCCGTGGTGGAATCCGAAGCCCGCGCCCGCGAGCTGACCGAATACCGCCAGCGGGTGAAGCGCGAAAAGGCCCAGGTTTCGGGCGGCTCGGTCTCGCTGGTCGACATGATGGCCAAGCTGGGCTCCAAGAAGGCCTCGGAACTGCCGGTCATCATCAAGGCCGACGTCCAGGGCTCCGCCGAAGCCATCATGGGTTCGCTGGACAAGATGAGCACCGACGAGGTGCGCGCCCGCACGGTCTATTCCGGCGCCGGCGGCATCACCGAGAGCGACGTCAACCTGGCCAAGAGCGCGGGTGCGCCCATCCTCGGCTTCAACGTCCGTGCGTCGAAACAGGCGCGCGATCTGGCCGACCGCGAGGGCGTCGAGATCCGCTACTATTCGATCATCTACGACCTGCTGGACGATATTAAGGGCGTGCTGTCCGGCATGCTGGCGCCGCTGCAACGGGAAACCTTCCTGGGCAACGCCGCCGTCCTGCAAGTGTTCGACATCTCCAAGATCGGCAAGATCGCCGGTTGCCGGGTGTCGGAAGGCGTGGTCCGCAAGGGCGCCCGCGTCCGTATCGTCCGCGACGACGTGGTCGTGCTCGAACTGGGCACGCTCAATACGCTCAAACGCTTCAAGGACGAGGTCAACGAAGTCACGGCCGGCCAGGAATGCGGCATGCAGTTCCAGGGCTTCCAGGACATCAAGGAAGGCGACTACATCGAGTGCTTCACGGTCGAAGAGATCAAGCGCACCCTGGACTAGGTCCGGGTTGTTTCCGCCGGTCTCGCCATGCGGGTCCGGCGGAGGCCGAAGCTTTCGCCGAAACGAAAAAGGCCCGGAACCGCAGTTCCGGGCCTTTCCCTTTTTTACGCCTGCGCAGAAGCCTCAGGGCGCCGGTCGGGTGACGCGCGAGGCCAGGTTCTGGACGACTTCGCGGGCGTCGAAGGCGTTGGCGTCGTCGGCGGGCTTGGGGCCGCGGCCCATGATGATCTCGGCATTGGCTTCGTAGCGGTCGATCTGGCGGGTGTCGAAATCGTCGCCCCAACGGTCCCACGGGCTCCAGAAACCGCCGCGGTAATAGCGCCAGGACGGACCCCAGTAGGGGCCGTAGAAGCTGTTGTAGTAGGGATCTGGCGTCCTGACGTAGCGGGTGTCGCGGTCGGTCGCGCGGTTGACGGTGGCGAACCAGTCATAGCCGCTCTCGACCGTCAGTTCGGCCGAGCGCAGCAGCAGGCCCATCTCGACCTGTTCGCGCGAGGTCACCGAATTGCCGGCGAAGCTGACGCGGAAGCGGTTGGACTCGACCCGCTGTTCGGCATAGCCGCCGCGCTGGCCGTTCAGGCCGGCGGGCTGATAGGGGGTGGCGGTGGCGCAGGCGGCCAGGGCCAGGGCCGCGACCGTCGTCAGGGCCAGAGCCCTGAGCGCCGACCTGTTTCTGGGAAGGGCTTTCATGAAATCAACTCCTTGATCGCCCATTCGGGCGCGCTGGCGGCTGAACGGCGCATGAACGGGCCATGTTCCCTCTCAATCTAGGACGAAGCCGGACCGCGTCTAGAGCCTTAATACAATCAGTACGGCCGCCGTCAGCAAAAGGATCCCGACGAACAGGCCGAAGCCGCGCCGGAACCGGGGCTGTTGCATGCGCTGCGACAGGGCGGCGCCGGACAGGGCGTAGGCGCTCATCGACATCATATCCATGCCGATCACGGCCAGGGCGAACAGGGCCAGCTGCGGCGCGACGGGCCGTTGGATGTCCAGAAACGGCGGCAGGACGGCGGTGAAGAAGAGGATGGCCTTGGGATTGGCGATCTGGACCGCGAAACCGTCAACGAAGGCGCTGCGGCCCTTTCGCACCGCGACGGCGTGGTCGGGCTGCTGGGGGTCGGTCGGGGCGGCGTCGCGCCAGGCGCCGCGCAGGGCCTTGATCCCCAGCCAGGCCACATAGAGGGCGCCCCCTATGGCGATCAGGTGAAAGGCGTCGGGAAAGGCCTTGACCAGGGCGCCCAGGCCCAGGGCGGCGGCGGCGAACCAGACCAGGGTGGCGCAGTTCATGCCCACCACCCCGACCAGGGCCGAGGCCCGGCCCTTTTCCACCCCGGTCGCGACCGCGAACAGATTGGCGGGCCCCGGCGTGATGGCCATCACCACCATCACGCCCAGGAAGGTCGAATAGAGGTGCGGATCGACGGGAAGGGCGGTCATGCGGCGTCCTGTCGCTGTGATCGCGGGCGCGGTCAAGAAGAGGTCTCTCACCGCCCCGTCGGCGAAGGCCGGCGGGGAGGACAGGCGGGAGCGTCAGCGAACGCCAGGAGGGGGCGACTCGGTGTTTGAAGCTGGGTCGGTCATCCCCATCGTCGGAGTCGCCCCCGCCTGGTCGCAAGCGCGACCTGTCCTCCCCCCGCGCCTTCGCGCGCGGAGAGGTGACGCCGCCGCCTCACTCACCTCCCCGTCGGCGAAGGCCGACGGGGAGGACAGGCGAGAGCGTCAGCGAGCGCCAGGAGGGGGCGACTCGATGTTTGACGCTGGTCCGGTCATCACCGCCGTCAGAGTCGCCCCCGCCTGGTCGCAAGCGCGACCTGTCCTCCCCCCGCGCCTTCGCGCGCGGAGAGGTGACGCCGCCGCCTCACTCACCGCCCCGTTCGCGAAGGCGAACGGGGAGGACAGGCGGGAGCGTCAGCGAACGCCAGGTGGGGGCGACTCGGTGTTTGAAGCTGGGTCGGTCACCCCCACCGTCGGAGTCGCCCCCTCCTGGTCGCAAGCGCGACCTGTCCTCCCCCCGCGCCTTCGCGCGCGGAGAGGTGACTCCCAGGAAGCAGTGTCAGGGCGCCGGCGCCTCGGGCGGTTCCGGGGCTTCGGGCGCTTCGACCGCCTCGTCCTCGAGGGAGTCGCTCGCCTGATCCAGGGCGTACTGGGCGATCAGGCCATAGGTCTCCATCTGCTCCGGGTCGGGATTGGTCCAGGCGCTGTTGCGGGCGATGCCGGTTCCGGCGGCTATGCCTTTCTGAAGCCCTTCCTCCATCGCCTGCTGAACCTCGGGATCGTTCAGGGCCTGTTCGACCAGGGCGTTGACGTCGATGTCCTTCAGGGCCTCGGCGGCCAGTTCAGAGGCGTGTTGCGTGGCCTCGGCGGTGAAGGCGGCGACGTCGGGGGCATAGTCGGACCATAGGGCGGCGATCCGCTGGCCGCGCTCGCTCTCGCTCAGGCTCGCGTCTTCGGAAATGGCCTCGGCGCGTTTGCCGAAGGCCTCCATCCGCTTCTCGAAGGCGTCGGCGGCGGAGTCCAGCCGGGCCTCGGCGGACTCGGGGTTGGCGGCGGCGGGCGAGGTTTTGCCGTCCTGCGCCAGGGCGGAGGACAGGGGCAGGAGCGCCAGGGCGGCGGTCAGGCTGAGAGCGCGGATCATGGGTGGCTTCCCCGTTGACGACCCGCTCAAACTCCGCCCAAGGCCGCCCGGCCTCAAGTGAAATCGCGGTAAGACTATTGCGGCGTGGCGGGCGCCGGCGCCGGCGCCGGCGCAGCGGCCTCGGCCTCGGCCTGGGCGCGGAGCATGGCGGGGATCGCCTTGATCTGCGTCTCCGCCGCCGCGAGTTGATCCGCCGGCGCCCCCTGGGTGCTCGCGAAGGCCAGAACATCGGCGGCGAAGGCGTCGGCCTGGGGCTGATAGCGGGCCTGAAGGGCGTCGAGGTCGGTCTTGGCCTTGGCCTTGTCCGTCTGGGCCGCAGCGGCCTGCATCTCGGTC
This sequence comes from Brevundimonas sp. SL130, assembly GCF_026625805.1. Taxonomy (NCBI): domain Bacteria; kingdom Pseudomonadati; phylum Pseudomonadota; class Alphaproteobacteria; order Caulobacterales; family Caulobacteraceae; genus Brevundimonas; species Brevundimonas sp. SL130. The sequence goes on along the minus strand of NZ_CP113064.1, from coordinate 56,087 downwards.
GTCATCGTCTGAATGGTCTTGCCGAAGGCCTCGGCGTGCGCCTCGAAGGCGGCCTCATCGGGGGCCGGCGTCGGCGTCGCCGGGGCGGCGGGCGCGGTCTGGGCGGCGGCGAAACTGGGGGCTGCGACCAGGATCAGGGCGGCGGCGACGCAAGACAGAACACGCATGGGCGGACACTCCAAAAGCGCGGCCGGTCGCCGCCAAATCCGTGGTCTCATCGTAGGGGGCATCGGCCGGGCTGAGCAAGGCGAACCGCTCATGCGGAATTCTACCTAGTTCTGGGAGAACGGGATTCTTAAGCAATCTCCGCCAATTGAAGCCCATGGACGGGAGCGGAAAGACCTTGAGACGGGGGCGCTGGAGATTCTTCCGGCACGACGCCGGTCGCGAGGCGGGGCCTCCGCCCTGGCTCTATGTCCTGCTGTTCATCGCCGCCCTGGCCCTGGGTCAGTGGAGCGTGGCGGCCCTGAACGTCACCGTCGTCTGGCCCGCCAACGCCGTCCTGTTGGCGGCTGTGCTGCAACTGCCCCGCGACAAGGCCCGGGGCGTTCTGATCGGCGGCGTCCTGCTCAACCTGGCCAATAATATCGTCCGGGGCGATCCGACGGTCTTCGCCGTGCTCAATGTCGCCCTGAACCTGTTGCAGGTGGTGGTCGCGACCCTGCTGGCCCGGCGCCTGTGCGGCGCGGCCCTGGACATGCGGCGGCCCAAGCGGCTGTTCCGTTTCGCCATCGGCGCCGTCATCCCGGCCGTGGCCCTGACCACGGTTCTGGCCGGGGTGGTCGTCATCGCCACGCGCCGGCTGCCGCTTGAGCTCATCAACTTCCGTCTGCACCACCTGTTCGACATGGAGCTGCTGGCGATGATGATCGTCACCCCGGCCCTGCTGCTGGTGGCGCGCACCCATCGGTTCCGCAATGACGCCCAGGCCTCGCCGCTGGAGGTCGTGGCCCTGATCGGCCTGGTCGGCGTCACCGCCCTCGGCGTCTTCGGCCAGAGCGTCGCGCCCATCATGTTTCTCATCTTCCCGCCCTTGATCCTGCTCGCCTTCCGGCTGTCGCCGCCCTGGACCGCCGCCGCCCTTCTGATCGTCACGCTGGTCGCCGCGGGCGCGACCCTCAACGGGATCGGCCCCATCGGCCTGACCCGGCTGACCCAGGATCCCGCCCTGGCGTCCATTCCTGCGATCATGCGCCAGATGAACGTGCTTCACGTCTTCCTGCTGGCCCTGGTGGCGACGGTCCTGCCCATCACCACCCTGTCGAGCGAGCGCCGACGCCTGTTCGCCCGTCTGCACGACCGGACCGAGACGGCGCTCGCCGCCCTTCAGCGCGCCGAGAAGGCCGACGCCGCCAAGTCCCGCTTCCTGGCCATGATGAGTCACGAGATGCGCACCCCCCTGACCGGGATCACCGGCTATGCCGACCTGCTGTCGCGCCATCCCGAGCTGGACCTCGAGGGCCGCCGCCAGGTCGAGGCTGTGCGCCAGTGCGGCGAGGCGATGCTGCGGCTGATCGAAGACCTGCTGGAGGTGTCCAGCGGCGGCGGCGAGCTGGCGTCAAAGCCCGTCGACATCCCGGCCCTGGTCGAGGAGGCCATGGGCCCGGCGCGCGAATGGGCGACCGTGCGCGGCCTGAATTTCGTCATCGACTATGTGCCCGGCGCCGAGGGCGCGGCCCTGACCGACGGCCGGCGCCTGCGTCAGATCCTGCACCATCTGGGGAGCAACGCCGTCAAATTCACCGGTCGGGGCGGGGTGCGCATCCAGGTGGAGCGGCGCGACGACCGGCTGCGCTTCGAGATCCACGACACCGGCTGCGGTATGACCAAAGACGTCCTGGCCGGGATCTTCAGCCTGTTCGAACAGGCCGACGCCACCACCCGCCGCGCGCATGAAGGCGCCGGCGTGGGCCTGGCCCTGGCCAAGACCCATATCGACCGGATGGGCGGCTCTGTCTGGGTCGAGAGCACGCCGGCGATGGGCACGACCTTCACCGTCGAAATCCCGGCCCCCGCCGTCGAAGTCCCCGCGACGGCCGAGGCTCTTGCGGTGCAGGACCGGCGGATGCGGGTGCTGATCGTCGACGACCATCCGTCCAACCGCGACCTGATGCGGATCATGCTGGAGGCCGCCGACTGCGAGACCGCCGAGGCCAGCGACGGCCGCGAGGCGGTCGAGGCCGTTCAGGCCGGCGCCTTCGACCTGGTGCTGATGGATGTGCGCATGCCGGTGATGGACGGCGTCGCCGCCACCCGCGCCATCCGCGCCCTGGACGGGCCGGCGGCCGAGATCGCCATCCTGGCCGTCACCGCCGAGGCCATGCCCGAGGACGTGGCCCGCTGCCTGAGCGCCGGGATGGACGCCCATGTCGCCAAGCCCATCACCCAGGCCCGGCTCTATGCGGCCATGGACCAGGCCATGGACGCCGCCGAAAACAGGATCGACAACGTCCAGGCCGCTTAATTGGTGGCCGCTTAATAGGGGCCCGCCTGAGGCCGCCTACCAGGTCAGGTTGACCCGCGCATAGACGAACCGCCCGTTGAAGCCGAACGGCGAGCTGTAGGAATAGCCCACCACCCCGTTCGAGTTCAGCGAGGCCGGCGTCGCCTCGGGATATTCGTCGAACAGATTGTCCGCCCCGACCGCCAGCCCGACCCGGTCGGTCAGCTGATACCGGCCCTCCAGATCGACCACCGTCTTCTCACCCGTGTGATAGTCGTTGGCCGCGACCGAGCCCGGCTGCAGCACGTCGCCGTAATAGGTGGCCCGCAGGGTGGCGGCCCACTTCTGCAGTCGCCAGTCGGCGCCGGCCGAGACCTTCGTGTCCGGCGTCCCCTCTTCGATGGTCAGGATGCGCGAGCGGCCGAACAGGGTGGTCGACAGGTCGGTGTCCAGCGAGACGTCGTTGAAGTTGGCGGCCACGGTGAAGTCGAAGTCGCCGACGCGCTCGGTCGGCAGGCGATAGCGGCCGACCACGTCCACACCCTCCGTCGAGGTCGAGACCCCGTTCAGGAAGAAGCGCGCCGCCTGAACCCCCAGCGGGGTCAGCAGGGCGGAGTCGCGAAGCAGCTCCGACAGGACGATCTGGTCCTCGATATCGATCTTGTAGGCGTCCACCGTCAGGTCGAAGGCGCCCAGACGCACCACGGCGCCCAGCGAATAGTTGGTCGAGGTCTCGGGCTTCAGCGGCTTGCCGCCCAGGGCCGTCCCCACGACGCTGGTGGAGGGGAAGGTGCCGGTCTCCACCACCGCTCCGTCCTGAATCACCGACGAGGTCGAGGTGAAATAGGACTGTTGCAGCGACGGGGCGCGGAAGCCGGTCGAGACCGAGCCGCGCAGGGCGAAGTGGGACGTGAAGTCGTAGCGGGCCGACAGCTTGCCCGTCTGGGTGTCGCCGAAGTCGGAATAGTTCTCGAACCGCACGGCCCCGGCGACCGTCAGCTTCTCGGTGATCGGCAGTTCGATATCGGCATAGGCGGCGAAATTATCGCGATCGACGTCCACCTCGTTCGACGGCTGGAAGCCGGGGAAGCCCTGGGCGCCGCTGGTCAGGGCGGTGTTGGAGCCGAGCGGCCCGCGGTTGTAGCTCTCGGCCTGGCCCGCCTCGATCTTATAATTCTCCCAGCGCTGCTCCAGGCCCCAGGCCAGGTTCAGCGGCCCGCCTTCCAGACCGGCTTCGAACTGACGGTTGAAGTCTGCGCCCAGCACCAGCTGGTCATAGATCAGGCTGCCGGAATCGAAACTGGTCAGGGAGTCGGCGCCATAGGTCGAGTTCAGCGTGTCCTCGGTGCGGAAATCCAGGGCGTTGCGGCCATAGACCAGGCTGAAGTCCGCGTCCCATCCGGCGATGACCCCGCGCAGGCCGCCGGCCAGGGAGGCGTCCTTCGAATGGACGGCGATCTTGGGCAGGAAGCCGTTCGGATAGATGGCCGTGACATTGTTCACATTGTCCGACAGGCGCGGGAAGGCGGCGCTGGAGCTTTCGCGGTCCTGATAGCCGGCCCAGCCATAGGCCTCCCATCCCTTGCCCAGTCCCTTGCCGGCGTTGGCGAAGACGGTCCACTGCTCGACGTCCGGGTCGCCGTACCGGGCGGTGATGGCGCCATTGGCGGCGGTGCGGGGGTCATAGTCGGAGCGGTTGGTCGATTCGCGGTTCATATATTCCGCCGACAGGGTCAAAAAGCCGTCCTCGCCCAGGGCGAACCCCTGCCAGGCCGAGGCGGTGGTGGTGGCCCCGTCCTGTTCGTCACGCTCGCCGCGCGCGGTCTTCACCGTGGTCAGATACTGGCCATAGGTGACGCTGGCGCCGCCGCCGCTCGAGGCCTCCTTCAGCCGCAGGTTCACCACCCCGGCGATGGCGTCCGAGCCGTACTGGGCCGAGGCCCCGTCACGCAGCACCTCGACCCGGTCCAGGGCGCTGGTCGGAATGGCGTTCAGGTCCACGGCGGCCGAGCCGCGTCCGACCGTGCCGTTGACATTGACCAGGGCCGAGGCATGGCGGCGCGTGCCGTTGACCAGGACCAGGGTCTGATCCGGCGACAGGCCGCGCAGGGTCGCCGGCCGGATCGAGTCGCTGCCGTCATTGGCCGAGGGGCGCGGGAAGGTCAGCGACGGCACCGACTGGGCCAGGGCCGTGGCGAACTCGGTCGTGCCCCGGTTTTGCAGGCTCTGGGCCGTGACCACATCGACCGGCGCCAGGGTGTCGAGACGCGAGCGATTGGCCACGCGGGTGCCGGTGACGACGATCTCGTCCACGTTGGCGGCCTCATCGGAGGCCGCCTTCTCCTGGGCGAAGGCGGGGGCGGCGCTCAGCAGGGCGAAGGCGGAGACGGTGACGAGCAAGACGGGGGAGGTCGTCCGCAGGGGGGAGTGCATTGAGAGATTCCTGATCATTGTTTTTGGCGATTTTTTTTGAGGGAGGCGGCGCCGGCGCGGTGAACCGTCCACGGCCGGCGAAAGCGACTGAATCTGACGGGGTCTGGCGTGCGGCCTCGGTCGCAACACCGTCCACTGGCCCGGAGAGGGGTCAGCTTGCGTCCGGACTAGGGACACCGTCGGTTCAGGCTGCGCAGCCAGGGAATGACGCATTGCGATAAAGGCGGCATCGGGGCGAGGATCGGGCCGATCAATGCAGAACGGCAACAGATCGGCCTGGTGCGGCGCGCAGAAAATCTTCAAGCACAGGCCTGATCTCTGCGCCGTCGAACCGAGCGGAACCGGCGTTTTCGACGATCCGACCCCTGCGATAGCCGCAACGGGTCTGGCGTGCGGTCTCAGCCGCTACATCGTCCGCCGGCCCGATAAGGGCTGGGATATGTCAAGATTTTGAACATGGCCGTCTCCGACCGCGCGGTCCGGGGAGCGCCTCGCGGTCATGGCCATATCAGGGCGAAGATGCGGCGGGTCAATGCGCGGGAGGGGCCATGTTTGCTGGGGGTAGGCCGTAGAAAATCTACAGGCCCGATGACGAACGCTATGGGCCGGCGTCGCCTCTCAACAGACCTTCCCCCGCTTGCGGGGGAAGTGTCAGCTCGTCGAGCGAAGCGAGACGGCTGACGATGGGGGAAGTCTTCTTGTTCAAACAGGACTCCCCTCTCCGACCCTGGTCCGCTGCGCGGACGCCGGGCCACCTCTCCCGCAAGCGGGAGAGGGTCTGGTTGCGACTCCGACAGTCGTGACGACCACGCCAGCGTCAAACACCGCCTCGCCCCCACCTGGCGCTCGCTGACGCTCCCGCCTGTCCTCCCCGTCGGCCTTCGCCGACGGGGAGGTGAATGTGTGCCGGCATCACCTCCCCGCGCGCGAAGGCGCGCGGGGAGGACAGGTCGCGCTAGCGACCAGGAGGGGGCGACTCCGACAGTCGTGACGACCACGCCAGCGTCAAACACCGCCTTGCCCCCACCTGGCGTTCGCTGACGCTCCCGCCTGTCCTCCCCGTCGGCCTTCGCCGACGGGGAGGTGAATGTGTGCTGGCGTCACCTCCCTGCGCGCGAAGGCGCGCGGGGAGGACAGGTCGCGAAGCGACCAGGCGGGGGCGACTCCGACGGTGAAGGCGACCACGCCAGCGTCAAACACCCCCTCGCCCCCACCTGGCGTTCGCTGACGCTCCCGCCTGTCCTCCCCGCCGGCCTTCGCCGACGGGGAGGTGAGTGTGTGCTGGCGTCACCTCCCTGCGCGCGAAGGCGCGCGGGGAGGACAGGTCGCGCTAGCGACCAGGAGGGGGCGACTCCGACAGTCGTGACGACCACGCCAGCGTCTGACACCGCCTCGCCCCCTCCTGGCGTTCGCTGACGCTCCCGCCTGTCCTCCCCGCCGGCCTTCGCCGACGGGGAGGTGAATGTGTGCTGGCGTCACCTCCCCGCGCGCGAAGGCGCGTGGGGAGGATAGGTCGCGAAGCGACCAGGAGGGGGCGACTCCGACAGTCGTGACGACCACGCCAGCGTCAAACACCGCCTTGCCCCCACCTGGCGTTCGCTGACGCTCCCGCCTGTCCTCCCCGTCGGCCTTCGCCGACGGGGAGGTGAGCGCGATCTTCGATCACCCCGCCTCGACCGGCGCCGATCCGGACCCGGCGGCGCCATAGACGGTGAAACTCGTCCGATCCCTCCTAAATGTCGGGCATGATTTTATGGCTACCGGTCCGGTGGCATAAATTTCAGTGCCTTAACCCCAAAAACCGCCCTCTAAATATCCGCGTTCTGAACCGGGCTTACACTCACGCCCATGACCGATGAACCCAAGACCCAATCCGATCTCTGGCGCCTCGTCCGCCGCGACTTTCAGTCGGGCGACGCTGCCGCCGTCGTGGCCGAACGCTACGGGGTGTCGGAGCGCTCCGTGCAACGCCATGCCGCCGCCGGGGGATGGCGACGTCAGGACCAGAGACGCGATCCGGGGCGCGGTCCGGCGCGCGAACGCCTGGTCCGCCGCGGCGTCGTGCCGGACTTCTCGCTTCCGCCGGGCGACACGGAGCTGGAAAAGGCCCGGCTGGCGCATGAGAAGGACCTCTTCACCCTGCTGGTGGACCCCCAGCCCGCCGAGCTGCGCCGCTACGCCTTCAAACAGGCCTGCGAGGCGGCGGCCATGCGGCGACCGGCCGAGGCGGCGAGCTGGATGCGGCTGGTCGTGCTCAGCCAGCGCACCGGCCGGACCCTGGAGCAGGAGGCCGGGCCGTTCCGCGACACCGACCATATCCTCGCCGCCTTCCTGGAAGCCACCAAGGCGGTGGAGGCGGTCGACGCCCTGGTGGCCGCGACGGCCGAACGGGCGTCCGGCGTCTCAGGGCCTCAGGAGGATGCGCCATGAGACTGCATGGATTTGGCGGTTTGGCGGTTTGTCACCCTGTTTTTACGACACGCCGCTGCATGCGCCGGCAGGAACGGTCGGCGGACCATCCCCAGGCCCGTCCCCAGTTTCCTCAATCCAAACCACAAGATGTAGCGGGTAGGACAATTTTGATCACCACATAGATGATTTCCGACTTGGCGCCGGGCGTGCGGAGTCGCATGGTGAACCCCTCTCCGGAATCCCAGTTTTCAGGTCCAGTTCGATGAACGCCATCACCCCGATCATCCGCCCCGACCGCGCCGGTCTTCTGACCCCGTCCGCCGCCTACAAGCCGTTCCGCTATCCGTGGGCGTTCGACATGTGGAAGAAGCAGCAGCAGGTCCACTGGATGCCGGAAGAGGTGCCGCTGGGCGAGGACGTCAAGGACTGGGCCTCGACCCTGAACGACAATGAACGCAGCCTGCTGACCCAGATCTTCCGCTTCTTCACCCAGGCGGACATCGAGGTTCAGGACAACTATATGGAACGCTACGGTCGGGTGTTCAAACCGACCGAGGTCAAGATGATGCTGGCCGCCTTCGGCAATATGGAGACCATCCATATCGCGGCCTACGCCCTGCTGCTCGAGACCATCGGCATGCCCGAGAGCGAGTTCGGCGCCTTCATGGAATATGAGGCCATGCGGGACAAGCACGACTATATGGGCCAGTTCGGCGTGGATTCAGACGCCGACATCTGCCGGACCCTGGCCATGTTCGGCGGCTTCTCGGAGGGGGTTCAGCTGTTCGCCTCCTTCGCCATGCTGATGAACTTCCCGCGCATGAACAAGATGAAGGGCATGGGCCAGATCGTGTCCTGGTCGGTGCGCGACGAAAGCCTGCACTGCGAGGGCATCATCAAACTCTACCACGCCTTCAACCAGGAGACGGGGGCCGTCACCAAGAGCGTGGCCGACGACATCGTCGACTGCTGCAAGACGGTGGTGAAGATGGAGGACAAGTTCATCGACCTGGCCTTCGAAACCGGCGCGGTCGACGGCATGACCCCCGACGACATCAAACAATATATCCGCTTCATCGCCGACTGGCGCCTGCGTCAGCTGAAGCTGCCCGAGGTGTTCGGGGTGACGGAAAACCCGCTGCCCTGGCTGCAATCCCTGCTGTCGGGCGTCGAACACGCCAACTTCTTCGAAGCCCGCGCCACCGAATATTCCAAGGCCGCCACCCAGGGCGACTGGCACGGCGCCAACGGCGTCTGGACCGAGTTCGACCGCATGATGGCCCGCCGCGACATGAGCCTGGTCGCGGGGTGATCCCGTCGGCCGGGCGGGGTGCGAGCGTCGCCTGAGTCCTTCGTGACGAAAAGGTGGCGCCCGACCCAGCTTCGGGCCATGGTCCAGGTCCTCTCTGACGCCAACCCCGCCACCGAGCCGCCCCATGATCCTGAGCACCTCGTCCGGAGACTTCCCCATCCCCGCCGAAGTGGCGCGTCAACTGCCCAACGTCCCGCCCCTGCCCGATCCCGCAGCCCCCAACGCCAAGCTGCAGATCGAGGACTTCCGCCACTGGCTGGACGCCTCGCCCGAACACGCCATCAACTATGAACGGCTGCGCCGCTGGCATCTGGTCCAGGACGAACTGGCCGCCCGGGCCAAGGCCGCCAACCAGCCCTTCGTCGTCTCCGACGACGGGCTGGAATAGGGATCAGGCCGGCAGCCGCAGCTCGAACACAGCCCCGCCGCCTTCGCTGGGGACCAGTCTCAGCTCGCCGCCGTGCAGGGCCGCCAGCTCGCGCGATATGGTCAGGCCCAGGCCCGACCCGTCCGAGCTCTTGGAACTGACGAAGGGTTCGAACAGCCGCTCGGCCAGGCGCGGCGGAATGCCCGGCCCGTCGTCGGCGATGCGGATGACGCACAGCCGGTCTTCCCCAAAGGCGCTGACCGTGATCGCCCCCTTGCCGCGCCGTTCGGCCGGACGCCCGGCGTCCGCCTCGATGGCTTGCCGCGCGTTCCTCATCAGATTGACCAGGATGCGATACAGCTGATCCGGATCGGCCTCGACCGCGAACCGGGCCGGCAGTTGCTTGACCAGCCGCACCCCCTCCGGCTCCAGCCCCGCATCCTCGGCCGCCAGGGTCAGGGCCTTGGTCAGGACCACGCGGGTCTTCTGGGGCGCCGGCTCCTCGCTGCGGCCATACTCCAGCACATTGCGCGACAGGCTTGCGGCCCGGCTCAGCGCCCGTTCCAGCCGCGGCAGGGCCTTGGCCACCTGCGGGTCGGCCGAGGTCGCCAGCCGCTCGGAGGCCATCTGGGCCGAGGTCAGCATGTTGCGCAGGTCGTGGTTGATCTTGGCCACCGCCTCGCCCAGGGCGACCAGCCGGGCGCGCGAGCGCAAGGATTGACGGACCTCCTCCTGCATCCGCGACAGTTCGCGTTCGACCCGGCCGATTTCGTCATGCCGGTCGGACGGCGCCTCGGCCTCGCTCTCGGGATCGGCGGCGAACCGCTCCATCGACCGGGTGACGCGCCGCAGGGGCTGTAGCACCAGCAGGGCCAGACCGCCGTACAGCAGGGCGCCCGCCGTCAGGGACACCACCAGGGACACCAGAAGGCTATTCAACAGGAAGGCCTTCAGTTCGAGCTTCAGCGGCTGGGCCGGGGTGACGATCTCGATGAAGTCGCCCGAGCGATAGCGCGGCTTGGCCTGGACCCGCAGCGACCGGTCCGGGTGGCCGAACAGGGTGCGCCAGGGGTCGGTCAGTCGCGCCCAGCTGTTCTGCTGGCGCAGGTCGATCAGCTCGGGCGCGCGGGGCAGATTGGGCGCCTGCAACAGCAGCCGGCGCACCCCCTGTTCCGTCAGGGCCACGGCCTGGACCCCGCCGATCCGCATCAGCTCAGCCGCCGTATCGTCCTCGACCGCGCTATAGGGCAGGGCCTCGACCCCGACCGAGGCCAGTTCGGCCGCTTGCAGCCGGTCGCGCAGCCAGCGCTCGTGGAAGGCGGCCAGGTTCGGCCCCATGATCAGGGCCTCGACCGCCAGGGTGAAGGCCACGGTCAGCAGCAGCAGCCGCGCCGACAGGCCGTCGGGCGCGCGGGGCCGCAAACGCTCGCGCCAGGTCTCCACCGCCTCGGGCGACAGTTTCAGCGCCGCCGCCGCCTTGTCGAACAGGGGGCTCATGCCGGGGCGGCCTCCGCGCGTCGGGCGCGGACCATCTGGACCAGTTTGATGCCGATGGGCAGCAGCAGGGACAGGAAGACCACCCCCATCAGCGGCCAGAAGAACTGGCGCAGCAGCATCGGCAGGTCCGGCCGCACTCCGGCCCGCAGCAGGTCGCCCAGCTGCGATCCGATCCAGGTGTAGATGAAGGTGGAGGGCAGCAGGCCGATAAAGGTGGCGATCACATAGGGCCGCAGCGGCACCGCCATCATCCCCGCCGTAGCGTTGACCAGGACGAAGGGCACGCTGGGGATGACACGCAGGGTGAACAGGGTGGTGAAGGCGTTGCGGTCGATCCCCTTGGCCACCCGGTCCATGAAGCCGGCGTCGGCCTCGAACTTGGCCCGCAGCCAGGTCCCGATCGAGGTGCGATAGACAGAATAGATGACGACTGAGCCGATGGTGGCCCCGCTGGCCTGGGCCAGGGCGCCGACATAGGGGCCGAACATCATCCCGCCCAGCAGCGTCAGAAAGACGGGGCCGGGAATGGTGGAGGCGGTGGCCAGGGCGTAGACGGCGATGAAGGCGACCAGGGCGGTCCACCAGTGGGCCTGGGCGTAGGCCTGAAGGTTCAGCCCGTGCTCGCGGATCAGATCCATCGACAGATAGCGGTTCCAGCCCAGGGCGAAGAAAACGACCACCAGGCCGGCGATGACCGCCAGCGGCAGCAGTCGCAGGCCCCATTCCTTCGCCGTTCGTTTCGCCATACGCTCTTCATTCCCGAAATGCCGTCCGAGCGTTGACTCACGCGGACATGCGACTTATACGCCCGCCCTTCCTGCGACGGACGCCTCTTGTTCCGCCGCCCAACCATTTAACGTCAGGAGCCGACCGTGAAGCGGACCTATCAGCCGTCGCGACTCGTGCGCAAGCGCCGTCACGGTTTCCGCAGCCGGATGGCCACCAAGAACGGCCAGAAGATTGTGGCACGCCGTCGCGCCAAGGGCCGCAAGCGCCTGACGGCGTAAGCGGCTTGCGCGTCCGGACCTTGGACGCATGAGCGACCCTTTACAGATCAAACGTCTGTTGCGGCGGCCCCAGTTCCTGGCGGCCGCCAAAGGCGTTTCCGAGGCGCGCGGCGGCGTGGTGATCCAGAGGCTGGAGCGCGGCGACGGATCGCCGCACATCGGCCTGGGCTTCACCGCCACTCGCAAGATCGGCGGCGCCGTGGTGCGCAATCGGGCCAAACGCCGTCTGCGCGAGGCTGCGCGGGCCATGTTGTCCGTCCACGGCGTGCCCGGCAGCGACTATGTCTTCATCGCCCGAATGGGCACGACCGAGCGTGCGTGGGACCGTCTGCTTGACGACGTGAAATCGACGCTTACAAGGCTGGCGACACCGAAGGCCGACCGGCCTTCGCCCGCCCGCGCCCCATCCGGCCAGGACCGCCCGAATCCATGAAAAACGAGAACTCGCGCAACACGATCATCTTCATCGTGTGCTCGGCCCTGATCCTGGGAATTTACTGGTTCACCGTGCTGCGTCCGCAGGCCGAGCGCCGCGCCGTCCAGCAGCAGGCCCAGGCCGAACAGTCGCAGACGGCCGAGAACGCCGCCCGCACGGCCTTGAGCCCGCAGGGGCTGACCTTCGTCACCGATCGCAGCCAGGCGCTGAGCACCGCCGCGCGCGTGCCGATCCAGTCGGGCACCCTGAAGGGGTCCCTGTCGCTTCAGGGCGGCCGGATCGATGACCTGTTCCTGACCGACTACAAGGAAACACAGGACAAGCCCGAGCCGGTCGAACTGTTCCGGCCGCAGGGCATGGAGAACGCCTATTTCGCCCAGTTCGGCTGGACCGGCCCCAATGTGGTCGGCGGCGTGCCGGGACCGAACACCGTCTGGCGCCTGACCGCCGGTTCGACCCTGACCCCGACCAGCCCGATCACCCTGACCTGGGACAATGGCCAGGGCCTGCGCTTCACCCGCGTCGTGTCGGTCGATGACCGCTATGTCTTCTCGGTCAAGGACACGGTCCAGAACCTGGGAACCCAGGCCATCACCATCGCCCCCTATGGCAGCGTCCAGCGCCAGGGCGTGCCGCCGCTGGCCGGATCGTCCCACATCGTCCACGAGGGGGCCATCGGCACCTTCGGCAAGCCGGGCGAGTACCGGACCGAGCAGAAGAAGTACAAGGACTGGCTGAAGGAGCCCCGGATCGAGAACGCCTCGACCGGCGGCTGGCTGGGCATCACCGACAAATACTGGCTGGCGGCCCTGCTGCCCCAGCAGAACGAGGCGGTCGAAACCGAATTCCGCGTCCGCGACGTCAACGGCGGCCAGCAGCTGGAAGCCAATATCCTGGGCGCGAGCCGCACCATCCAGCCGGGCGCGACCGCGACCGAGACCCAGCGCCTGTTCGCCGGGGTCAAGCGGGCCGAGGTGCTGAAGACCTATGAGGAGAATCTGGGTCTGCCGCGCTTCGTCTATGCGATCGACTGGGGCATGTTCTGGTTCCTGACGCGCCCGATCTTCTGGATCCTGGAGAACGTCTACGGCCTGGTCGGCAGCTTCGGCGTCGCCATTCTGGCCCTGACCGTCATCGTCAAGCTGATCATGTTCCCGCTGGCCAACAACGCCTACGCCAGCATGTCCAAGATGCGGAACCTCCAGCCCAAGATGGAGGAGATCAAGAAGAAGTTCAAAGACGACCCGCAGAAGCAGCAGCAGGAGACGATGGCCCTGTACCAGAAGGAGAAGATCAATCCGGTCGCCGGCTGTCTTCCGCTTCTGCTCCAGATCCCGGTCTTCTACGCCCTGTACAAGGTGCTGACCGTCACCATCGAAATGCGCCACCAGCCCTTCCTGGGCTTCATCAACGACCTGTCGGCGCGCGACCCGTCGGTGGTGTGGAACCTGTTCGGCCTGATCCCCTGGGATCCGGCGACCCTGCCCCTGCTGGGCGCCCTGCTGGTCGGACCTCTGGGCATCGGCCTGCTGGCGGTGGCCTATGGTCTGACCATGTGGCTGCAGACGGCGATGAACCCGCCGGCGGCCGATCCGGTCCAGCGCCAGATCTTCCAGTTCATGCCGCTGGTCTTCACCTTCATCATGGCCCCGTTCGCGGCGGGCCTGCTGGTCTACTGGGCCTGGTCGAACATCCTGACCATCCTCCAGCAGTACTACATCATGCACCGCTACAAGGCGGAGAACCCGATCGACGACTTCATCGCGCGCATCCGGAAGACGAAGGCCGCGTGATCGACGAAACCGAGTTCACCCCTGAGGACATCGAGGCTGCGCGGATTCTGTTCGCGCGGCCGGCGACCTTCATCATGGGCGCCGCCAAGATCGAGCAATTGCCCGATCCCGACCTGCCCGAGATCGCCTTCGCCGGCCGGTCGAACGTCGGCAAGTCCAGCCTGATCAACGGCCTGGTCGGCATGCACAAGCTGGCCCGCGCCTCGAACGAGCCGGGTCGGACGCGCGAGGTCAATTTCTTCGACCTGGACGGCCGGATGCGTCTGGTCGACCTGCCGGGCTACGGCTGGGCCAAGGCGTCCAAGACCACGGTCAAGAAGTTCCAGGACCTGGGCCGCGACTATCTGCGCGGCCGGGTGACGCTGAAACGGGTCTATCTGCTGATCGACAGCCGTCATGGGCTGAAGAGCGTGGACAAGGAGGCGCTGGACGCGCTGGACCTCGCCGCCGTCAGCTATCAGATCGTCCTGACCAAGGCCGACAAGCTGAAGAAGGGCGAAGGCGAGGCGGTGCAGGAAGCGACGCTTAAGGCCATCTCCAAACGCCCCGCCGCCTTCCCGGTGGTGGCCCTGACCTCGTCCGAGAAGGGGCTGGGCCTGCCCGAACTGCGCGCCGAGATCATGCGCACGACCGGCGCGACGATTGATTGATATCTTTCGTCATCCTCCGGCGAGCGTAGCGAGACCGGGGGACCCAGCGGCGCCGCAGGCGATGTTTCCGCCTAATGATCCTTGAAGGTGGTTTCAGCGACAGGTTCGCGCTCACGCGCGCCGCTGGGTCCCTGTGTGTTGCAGGTGTGTCAGACTGTGTGCGGGCGGGAAACCGTTGGGTCCCAGGTCCTTGCAGACCGTATCGGGGTTGGGTTCCCGCCCGCTTTGGTATCCACCTGAACAGTTGCACGAGGCCGCAGCCACGGACCTCGCATCACAGGGACAGGCTCATGAACATAGCCCCTGGCATCGTGGGGATCGATATCTCCAAGCGATTTCTTGACGTTTTCGACCCTCGGATCGGCCGGCCAGAGCGGGTGGCCAACACCGAGCCGGAGATCCAGGTCCTGGCGCTTCGCCTGGCCGCATCTGGCGATCGGGCGGTGTTCGAGGCCACCGGCGTCTATGACCGGATCCTGCGACGCGCCCTGGAAAGCGCCGGCGTCGGCTTCAGTCGCGTAGATCCGAGCCGCGCCCGCGCCTTCGCCCGCGCGGCTGGCTTCCTGGCCAAGACCGACGCCGTCGACGCCCGGATGCTGGCGGCCATGGGCCAGGCCCTGCAGCCGCGTCTTGAGGAGGTCGTCGCCCCGGCTCGCGAACGCCTAGCCGGACTGAATGCCCGCCGCGACCAACTCGTCGCCATGCGCGCCCAGGAGCGCAACAGACGCGCCGAACACCGCGACGACCCGGATATCCAGGCCAGTCTGGATCAGCACCTGGACTGGCTCGACGCCCAGGTCCGCGACCTCGACGCCCGCATCCGACGCCTGATCGCGGCGGACCTCGAACTGCGCCAAGCCGAGCAACATCTGAGGTCGGTTCCCGGCGTTGGCCCCGTCGCCGCCGCCACGTTACTGGCTCGGGTTCCCGAGCTGGGTCGGCGTTCTCCAAAGGCCATCGCCGCTCTCGTCGGACTCGCGCCCTTCAACGCCGACAGCGGCGCCCGAAGAGGACATCGTGCGATCCGCGGCGGACGAAAGCGCGTCCGCGACGCCCTCTACATGAGCGCCGTCACCGCCGCCCGCTCGAACACCGTATTCTCGACCTTCTACAGCCGGCTGCGGGACGCCGGAAAGCCCCCGAAGGTCGCCCTCGTCGCCGTCGCCCGAAAGCTACTCACAACACTCAACGCAATCGCCAGAACTCAAACGCCGTTCAAGGCATAAACACAGTTGCCCCGGTCTGCGCCGCGAAGCCGCAGCTTGCCGGAGGATGACGAAAGCAAGATCGCACAAAAAAGGCCCGGAGATCGCTCTCCGGGCCTTCTTCGTTTCAGCCTGTGGCCCGCCCTACTTGGCGGCCGGCGCCGCCGAGCGGACCTCGACCGGCAGGCCCAGGGCGTCGAGCTGCGGCTTGACCACCGCGGCGTCGCCGACGACGACCCAGATGAAGCGCGACGGGTCCAGGGCGGCCTTGGCCGCCGCGTCCATCTGCGCCGCCGTCAGAGCATTGGTGCGGGCGGCGACCGTCTCGGGGTAGTCGTCCGGACGGCCCAGCATGTCGTTGGTCCGCATGGCGCCCAGAACCGCGCCCGAGGTCTCGTAGCTGCCGGCCAGACGGCGGGTGTTGCCGTTGACGGTGCGCTCCAGTTCGGCCGGGGTCACGCCCTTGCCGCCCTTCAGGAAGTCGTTGAACTGGGTGTTCAGGGCCGCGATGGCCGGGCCGGTCTGGTCGGCCTGAACCGGGGCGGTGACCAGATAGGGGACGCGTCCGGCGAAGCCGGCGGCCGAGGCGTTGACCCCGTAGGACCAGCCCTTGGTTTCACGCAGGTCCGAGTTGATGCGCGACAGGAAGTCGTTGCCCAGCACATTGTTGGCCGCGTTGAACACCAGCAGATCATCCGTGCCGCGCGCCGCCAGGACGTCGCCGCCCAGGATATAGGACTGGGGCGACTGCGGCCGGTCGATCAGCACGATCCGGGACGTGGTGGCCGGGATCGAGCCGGAGAAGTCCTTCACGCCCTTGGCCACCGCCGGAGCGGTCCAGCGGCCGAACTGGGCCTCCAGCACGGGTGTGATCTCCGACAGGGGTTTGTCCGAGACCACGAAGATCTTGGCGTTGTCGGGCCGGATCCACTCGGCGTAGTCGGCGCGGATATCGGCCTCGCTGATCGCCTTGACGCTGGTTTCGTCGCCGTTGCCGCTGAAGGGACGGCCATAGGGGCTGGCCGCGCCATAGATCAGTTCCGGCAGGGCGCGGCTGGCCAGTGCGGCCGGCTGGGTCCGCTCGGCGGCGATACGGGCCAGGCGGGTGGCGCGCAGCCGCTCCAGCTCGGAGGCGGCGAAGGCCGGGTTCTTGACCACATCGGCCAGCAGGGCGACCGAGGGCTCAAGGTTCGGGGTCACGGCGGACAGCTGGACCACCGAACGGTCCATCGAGGCGCCGGTCGAGATGCTGGCGCCCAGGGTTTCCTGGGCCTCGGCCAGCTGGGTCGCATTCCGGGTGCGGGTGCCCTCGTCCATCAGGTCCAGCATCAGGCTTTGCAGACCCAGTTTCGACGCGTCGTCCGCCGCCAGGCCGGCGTCAAAGTCGATGGCGATCTTGGTCGCGGGCACCGCGTCGCGCTGGGCGTAGACCACCTCCATGCGGTTCGACAGGCGGGTGCGCTGGACCGACGGGAAGTCGACATTGGCGACCTGACCGATCTCGGGCTTGGGCATGCGGGCGACGCGCTCGATCGGCGGGGCCGGGGTGTGGTTGGCGCCCGACGGCGCCTCGGCCGCCTCTGCATAGGCTTCGCGTTCGCCCGGCAGGGTCGTCAGCGTATAGGCCGGACGGGTCAGCCACTTCTGCATGGCGGCCTGGACCTGGGCCGGGGTCACGGCCGCATAGGCCTGGAGCTCTTTCTTGTAGTGGTCCGGATCGCCGGCGTAGAGCTGGCCTTCGGCCAAAGCCACGGCCTTGCCGCCGAAACCGCCGACCTGTTCAAGGCCCTGGACGGTGCGCGAGACATACTGGGTCTTGACCCGTTCCACCTCGGCCGCCGTCGGACCGTCGGCGATCAGACCGTTCAGGAGCTCGCGGGTGCGGGCCTCTACGGCGGCCGGATCCTGGCCCGGTTTGACGTCGATGGTGATCTCGAACATGCCGACGCGATGATAGGCGCCGTTGGAGGCGCTGACCGAGACGGCGCTCTGCTCGCCGCGCACCAGGGCGTTGTCCAGGCGCGAGCTGGCCAGGCCGCCCAGCACCGAGGCGCCGACGCTGAGGGGCACGGAATCGTCATCCAGCATGCCGGGCACGGCCCAGCTGATCTCGACCCGGGCGTTGGAGACCCGGTCACGGGTGGTTTCGCTGATCGGGGCGGGCAGGGTGGGGACGGGCGCTTGGGCCGGGGTGTTGACCGGTCCGCGGGGGGATGGGGCCGAAATATTTCTGGGTCAGTTCACGCGCCTTGGCGGGCGTGATGTCGCCGGCCAGGACCAGGACCGAGTTATTCGGGCCATAGTTGGAGCGGAACCAGTCGCGCACCGTCTCCATCGAGGCCGCGTCCAGATCGGCCATCGAGCCGATGGTCGAGTGGCGATAGGGGTGGCCTTCGGGGAACAGGGCCTCCAGCTGCTTGTACTGGTTCAGGCCGTAGGGCTGATTGTCGCCCTGACGTTTCTCGTTCTGGACGACGCCGCGCTGTAGATCGAGCGTCTCCTGGGTGATGGCGCCCAGCATATAGCCCATGCGGTCGCTTTCCATGAACAGGGCCTGTTCCAGCGCCGGGGTCGGGACGGTCTCGAAATAGTTGGTGCGGTCGAACCAGGTGGTGCCGTTCATATCCGTCGCGCCCATGTTGCGCATCGGGGTGAAATAGCTGCCCGGCGCATTCTCGGACCCGCCGAACATCAGGTGTTCGAACAGGTGGGCGAAGCCGGTCTTGCCGGCCGGCTCGTCCTTGGATCCGACATTATACCAGACCGACAGGGCCACGACCGGGGCCTTGTGGTCCTCGTGCACCAGCACGGTCAGGCCGTTGTCCAGAGTGAACCGGGTGTATGGAATATCGACTTCGGCGACCAGTTCGGACACCGGCGCGGCCTGGACCGCAGGCGCGGACGCCTGAGCCGGCGCCGCGGGCGCCGAGGCCCAGACCGGAGTGGTGACCGCCAGAAGGGCGGCTGCGGCGACGAGGGAACCGGTACGGCGCATCGAATGACATCCTTGGGTTACAGTTGGACCGGACCATAACGACGGTCGATGCGCTGGCAACGCGACCCATTGAACATGAACAAAGCTTCATCTTCGCGCGCCTTCGCCCCGGAAAAGGTTGCATCGCCGGACCCCCGGTCTTATGCGCGCGTCAACTCCCCGAAGACTGCTGCCCAAGCCTGTAGAAAGAGCCGCCATGTCCGCCCCCGCCGACAAGCCCATCAAGAAGGTCGTCCTCGCCTATTCGGGCGGTCTGGACACCTCGATCATCCTGAAATGGCTGCAGACCGAATATAACGCCGAGGTCGTGACCTTCACCGCCGACCTGGGCCAGGGCGAGGAGCTTGGCCCCGCACGCGAGAAGGCGCTGAAGCTGGGCATCAAGCCCGAGAACATCTTCATCGACGACCTGCGCGAAGAGTTCGTGCGCGACTTCGTCTTCCCCATGTTCCGCGCCAATGCGCAATATGAGGGCGACTATCTGCTGGGCACCTCCATCGCCCGCCCGCTGATCTCCAAGCGCCAGATCGAGATCGCGCGTCAGGTCGGCGCCGACGCCGTCTGTCACGGCGCGACCGGCAAGGGTAATGATCAGGTCCGGTTCGAGCTGGGCTATTACGCCCTGGAGCCCGACATCCGCGTCATCGCCCCCTGGCGCGAGTGGGAGTTCCGCAGCCGCGAGGCCCTGCTGGACTTCGCCGAGAAGAACCAGATCCCGATCTCCAAGGACAAGCGCGGCGAGGCGCCCTTCTCGGTTGACGCCAACCTTCTGCACTCGTCCTCCGAGGGCAAGGTGCTGGAAGACCCGGCGGTCGAGGCGCCCGAGTTCGTCCACCAGCGCACCATCTCGCCCGAGGACGCGCCGGATGTGGCGACGGTCATCGAGATCGGTTTCGAGAAGGGCGACGCCGTCTCGATCAACGGCGAGGCCATGTCGCCGGCCACGATCCTGACCGCCCTGAACCAGTACGGCCACGACAACGGCATCGGCCGTCTGGATCTGGTCGAGAACCGCTTCGTCGGCATGAAGTCGCGCGGCGTCTATGAGACCCCTGGCGGCACGATCCTGATCGCGGCCCACCGCGGCATCGAAAGCATCACCCTGGACGGCGGCTCCATGCACCTGAAGGACCAGCTGATGCCGAAATACGCCGAGCTGATCTACAACGGCTTCTGGTTCTCGCCCGAGCGCGAGATGCTCCAGGCCGCCATCGACCTGAGCCAGGAAAAGGTCTCGGGCGTGGTCAAGGTCAAGCTGTACAAGGGTAATGTCTCGGTCATCGGCCGCGAGAGCCCCCACAGCCTTTACGACCAGGATCTGGTGACCTTCGAAGAGGGCGTCCAGGCCTATGACCACAAGGACGCCGCCGGCTTCATCAAGCTGAACGCCCTGCGCCTGCGCGTCCTGGCCAAGCGCGACGCCCGCAAGGCCTAGCGATAGACCGCCGAGGGAAGCCGATGACCGTCAAGGACCGCCTCAGGATCCACGAGACCCGGCTTCTCTCGGACAACTGGTATGTGCTGAAGACGACCCGTTTCGACTGGAAGCGGCGCGACGGTGTCTGGCAGACCCAGGACCGGGAACATTACGACCGGGGCAATGGGGCGGTGCTGCTGCCCTATAATCCGGCGGCGGGCACGGTGTTGCTGGTGCGCCAGTTCCGGTTGCCGGCCTATCTGAACGGCTATGACGATCTGCTGATCGAGGCGGCGGCCGGTCTGCTGGACGACGCCGAACCCGAGGTGCGGATCCGCGCCGAGGTCGAGGAAGAGCTGGGCTATCGCCTCGGCGCGGTGCGCAAGGTGTTCGAGGCCTTCATGAGCCCCGGCTCCGTCACCGAAATCCTGCACTTCTTCGTCGCCGAGTACGACCCCTCGATGCGGATCGGCGACGGCGGCGGCCATCCGGACGAGGGTGAGGACATCGAGGTGCTGGAGCCCACGCTGGACGAAGCCCTGGCCATGATCGCCGACGGCCGCATCCGCGACGCCAAGACCATTATGTTGTTGCAGCACCTGGCTCTGACGCTCCGGACCTAGGCGCGCCGTCCGCCTAGAGCATTTTCCGATCAGTCTGCATCATAGCCGGCGGCGGCGAAGTAGTTGGCGCATTCTTGGGGAGAGTAGGTCTGGATGATGCGGGCGATGGCGTCCCAGAGTTGGTCGATTGTCCGAGCGGCGGCCTTTCTCAGCAGGGCCTTGAGCTTGGCGAAGGCGTTCTCGATCGGGTTGAGGTCGGGACTGTAGGGCGGCAGGAAGAGCAGCCGTGCGCCGACAGCCTCGATGGCGTCCCTGATGGGCGTGCTCTTGTGGGCGGCGAGATTGTCCATGATCACCACGTCGCCGGGCTTCAGGGTCGGGGCCAGCACCTGTTCGACATAGGCCAGGAACCAGGCGCCGTTCATCGGGCCGTCGAGCACCATCGGGGCGGTCATGCCCGTCAGCCTCAAGGCTCCGACGAAGGTGGTCGTCTTCCAGTGACCGTGCGGCACGCTGCACCTCAGCCGCTGCCCGCGCGGCGCACGTCCGTGGCGGCGGGCCATCTTGGTCGAGGCTCCCGTCTCATCGATGAAGACGAGCCGCTCGGGATCGAGGTCGAGCTGGCTGTCGAACCAGGCCTGACGCCGGCTCAGGACGTCGGGGCGGCTCTGTTCGTCCGCGTGCGCCGACTTTTTTGGAGCGAGATCCGGCGGCGCACGAAGAACCGCCACAAGCTCGACAGGCTGGTCCCCACGCCCTGTTCGGCCAGAGCCGTCTGAAGCTCCGCCAGGGTGATGTCGCTCTTGCGCTCGACCAGGCCCAGGATCAGGTCGGCATGGCCTTCAATCCGCCCAGAGCGCCGATCTCCGCCCAGAGGCCCCGGCCGCACGTCGCCCTGCCTGCGGACCCGCGAGCGCCAGCGGATCGCGCTGGCCGCGCTGACCCCGAACCGGGCCGCCGCCTGACGGCACGACATCCCGCCCTCAATCGCCGCGATCACACGATCACGCAAATCTACCGATAGCGCCTTGCTCATTCATGCTGGCCTCCGCCTCCAGCACGAAGGTTGAATCAGAACCCGGACCCCTTGGGAATCCCAAACGATTCAATCAGGTCGCCAAATGCTCTAGTGAGCGACCTCTGACTGGGCCACCTCTGACTGGGCGATCCTCAGGATGGCCCGGTTGCGATCGTCCGCCACCCAGATCGACCCGTCGGCGGCGACCGCCATGACCACCGGCGCGCCGCGCGGCTGTCGGCCCGCCACCCTGTCCCAGCCCGGCGTCAGCACCTTGCCGCGCACGCTGGGCGCACCGGCCGGATAGGGCAGGGAGCCGCGCGGATAGATGGCGTAGCGTCCGCCGATGTCGGTCAGGGGCCGGCCTTGCGCGTCCGTCTCGGCCGCCACGATCCGACCGCCCGCGCGACGATAGCCGTGCCAGCTCATCAGCAGCCGGCCGCGCAGTTCGGGGAACATCGCCCCTTCGTAATAGATCAGGTCCAGCGGCGCGGCGTGCGGCGGCAGCAGGGCGACCGGCTTGTCCCTCTGGCCACACCGCGCCTGGCCTGCGCTCCAACCGGGCAGGGGCGTGGTCAGGTCCACACAATAGGGCCAGCCGTAATGGCCGCCCTGACGCAGGACATTGATCTCGTCATAGGGATGGTCGGGCTTGGTCAGATCGACCGAGTTCTCGCCTTGCAGGATCGTGCCCGACGGATGCCGCACCAGGGCGATGGAGTTGCGCAGGCCCGAGGCGAAGACCGTGCTGTCCTGCGCCCACCGACCGTCGCCCAGATAGGCGTGGCGTCGCACCTGGGCCGTTTCGACGCTGTCGGCGCATCCGCCTGAGCCGTCGGTGCGTGGCCGACCCCGAACGTCCAGACACCGGTCGCTGGGCGCCCCCACATTGACCAGCAGGGCGCCGTCGCCGTCGAAGACGAAACTGGACAGGGGGTGGCGATTGTCGTGCAGCCGGTTGTCCGGCAGGTCGCCGATCACGGTCCGCACCGTCGCGGACGGGTCGGCCGCGTCCGGGTCCAGCGTCAGGATGCGGTTCATCTCGGACACATAGATCCGTCCGTCCGGTCCCCGCGCCACCGTGTGGGGCATGCTGAGCCCCTGGGCCAGTCGTCGCCAGCGCGCCGCGCCGTCGGTATCGAACGACAGCCGCCAGACCGCGCCGCGTCCCGGCTCCCACCCGCCCAGATCGGTGACCAGCCAGTCGCCGCCGGACAGGGTCATAAGGCCGCGCGGCATGCGCGGTCCGTCGGCGCCTGCTCCCTGCCAGACCAGACCCAGACAGTAGCCGGGCGCCATCCGCACCGTGGTCGCGGGCCGACCGCCGCAGTCGCCGTCCACGGCATAGGCGGGCGCGGCCGGCTTTGCGCTGGCCGGCAAGCCCAGCGGCCCCATCAGTGTGAGGACAGCCAGCGAGATGAGGGATCGAAGCGGAAGGCGCATCCGTCCTTGGTAAGGCCCGGCCGGGCGGATGGCGAGGGCCGGGACAGGGCTTACGGCGCGAACAGAATCCACAACCCTGTGCCCGCAAAGCCGACGGCGGCGGCCAGGCGGATCCATTTCAGCGGCAAGGTCTTCGCCGCCTTTTCCCCCAGCAGGACGGCGGGCCCGTTGACCAGCATCATGCCCAGGGTCGATCCGGCCACGACCAGGGGCAGGTTCTCGAACCGGGCGGCCAGCATGGCGGTGGCGACCTGGGTCTTGTCGCCCATCTCGATCAGGAAGAAGGCCGAGGCGGTGGTCCAGAAGATGGCCCAGAAGCCGCGCTGAACCTCGCCCTTCTGCTCGTCCAGCGTATCGGGGATCAGGGCCCAGGCGGCGAAGCCCAGGAAGGCGACGCCGACGATCCAGCGCATCCATTCGCCGGTGATGAAATGGGCCAGCACCGTGCCGGCCAGGGCCGCAAAGGCGTGGTTCAGCAGGGTGGCGGCGAGAATGCCCAGGATGATGGGCGTCGGTCGTCGCCAGGTCGCCGCCATCACGATGGACAGCAACATCGTCTTGTCCCCGATCTCCGCGATGGAGACCAGGCCGGTCGAGATCAGAAAGGCTTCCAAGAAGGAACCTGTGTGCGCGGGAGCCTCGGCGGACGGACCTGTGGCGTTCGCAGCCGGGCCCCGCGTGGACATCCCTGCGAAAGCCGCCGGTCTTGCCGTGATCCGGATCACAAATGACCTGGACCGTTCCCGCACCATCCTCTCCGGGAGAGGAAGTATGTTGACGCGAGCCCCGCTAATCGTTGCGGGCGGCTACTCCCCGATGACGATGCGGGGTTTAGGCCGCGACGTCGGAAATGAAAAGTCGATAACGACTCGCAAGCTTGGGGTCAGAAGGGCTGGGGTCAGATCAATCCCTGCCGTCCCGCCTCCGCCGTCAGTTCGTCGCGGAACTGGGGCGCGGCCAGGGCGATCAGGGCACGCGCCCGCTCGCGGGTCGATTTGCCCTTCAGGTTCGTCCAGCCGTGCTCGGTGACGATGATGTGGACGTCGTTGCGGGGCGTGGTGACCGGGCCGTCCAGCCGGGCGACGATGCGCGAACAGGTCCCCTTGGCCGCCGTCGCATGGCAGGCGATGATCGACTTGCCGCCTTCGGACCCATAGGCGCCGCGCACAAAGTCCAGCTGTCCGCCCGAGGCGGTGAACTGGCGCCCGTTCAGGAACTCCGAACAACAGGCGCCGCTCAGGTCGATCTGAAGCGTGGCGTTGACCGAGACCATCTTGGCGTTGCGCGCGATCACCGCCGGATCGTTCACATAAGAGACCGGACGGGGCCTCAAGCCCGCGATTGCCGTCCAGGAAGTCATAGGTGTTCTGGTCGCCCATCGAGAAGGCGAAGACCCCGACGCCAGGGTGCAGGGTCTTGCGGGCGTGATTGGCCACCCCGGCCTGCATCAGCTCGACCAGGCCCGGCGTCAGCATCTCGGTATGGACCCCCAGGTCGCGGTGGTGCTTCAAGGCGTCGCAGACGGCGTTGGGCAGGGCGCCGATCCCCATTTGCAGCGTCGCCCCGTCCTCGACCAGACCGGCGATGATCCCCAGCCGACCGATGGCGAGGTCGGCCGGCTGGGGCTCGGCCCTGGGCACGACCAGCAGCGGGGCGGCGTGTTCGACGATCCCCGCGACCCTGGACACATGGACGGTGCAGTCGCCAAACACGCGCGGCATGTGCGGATTGACCTCGACCACGATGGTCCGGGCCGTCTCCGACACCGGCTTGGCGTAGTCGGTATTGGTCCCGAAGGAAAAGAATCCGTCGGCGTCCATCGGCGAGACGGTGCAGACCAGCGCATCCACCCCGACCTCGTCGCACAGCAGCCGGGGCGACTGCTGGAAGCCGGTCGGGATGAACTGGACCGGATTGGGCCGCCCTTCTTCGAAGGCGCGTTGCTCCAGCCGGCGTTCGACGGCGCTGTGGAACAGGCTCCACGGCCGGATCCGGTCCATCAGCTCATAGCGCAGCACGGTGTCGCCGGCGATCGAGGTGGAGAGCAGATAATAGAGGTTCACATCCTCGACCTCGCCCCGCTCGGCCCGTTCGGCCAGGGCCTTCAGCAGGGCCGGGGGTTGCGACACGCCCAGGCCCATGGCCACCTTGGCGCCCGATACGATCAGGGCGGCGGCCTGGTCCGGGGTCTTCAGCCGTTCGGCATAGAGGGCGGCATGGTCCATGGCGTCTCTCCCGTCTGCGCGCCGCCCTGTTCAGATCGAGGCGGCGTCGTAGGGCAGACTACCCTGCGTCCAACGCGAGGACGGGTCTAGACTTTGGTCGGATCGTCTATGCTCGGGGGCTCTGGCGTTTCGGGCTCGATCGGCGACGGCTCGTCCTGTAGGGGCGCGCGGCGACGCTTCTGCCAGCGCGCGATCCCATAGGCCGCCAGCCACAGGGCCATGGCCCAGGCCGAGCCCGCAGCCCAGCCGGCGAAGACGTCCGTCGCCCAGTGCGCCCCCAGATAGATGCGGGTCAGCCCGACCAGCAGGGCCATGACCATGCCGACGCCCAGGACAAAGATCTTGAACCCTGGACGCGGAAAGGCCCGCGTCAGCATGACGGCGACGCTCAGATAGAAGACGGTCGCCAGCAGGGCGTGGCCGGAGGGGAAGCTGGCGTTGGTGGTTTCGACCGCCTGCATGAGCTGGGGCGGGCGCTCGCGCTCGAACACCGCCTTCAGCCCTTCGCTCAGCATCACCCCGCCCGCCAGGCCCAGGGCCAGCAGCAGGGACGACAGCCATTTCCTCTGACTCAGCAGGAAGACGATGACGATCAGGGCGAACAGGCCCAGCACCGCTATACCGCCCAGGGAGGTGATGTCGGCCGCCGCCTCCTTCAGCCACCCCGGCCCCCAGGGGCGGCCGGGATCGTCGGCATAGGGGCGCAGCAGGGCCAGCACTTGATGATCGAAGGCCTGGCCGTCGGCCTCGGTCATGGCGTCGGCGATCTCGATGAAGCTCGTGACGCTGATGGCGGTGACGAAAAGCGCCGTCAAAGCCACGATCTCCGTGCGCGCGATTGTCAGGATGCGTATCAAAACGGGACGGATATTTAAAACAGCCATGGGGCGCCGAAACGGCCACGCTCGACTGAGGTTCCGATCACGCGTTCGTGATACTGCAGCTGCGAAGGCTCCCGATGGGTTCGCTGGCTTGCTCGCTGGATTTTCCCCAGGCGTGGACGACTTGTCCGACCGATTCGCCGACAAAGCGAGCGTCAAGACGTTGACGGGTTATTAGGCATGTGCGCCCTATATGTGGGCTCGGGGAGCGTTGAAGCCACTAGATGATGTGGTTGCGACGCAGGTGGCTCTAGGCTGTTTATTGTTCAGGACGCAGATGACCATGGCTGGCGGCGAGGCTTTGAAGACGACGGAATTCCAAGGTGTTGTGACGAACGCGACCCCTGAGAAGCCGCATCTGACTGTCGTGAAATCGGTCCAGGTGGATCGTTCGCGCGACGCCCTGCTGACCGACTTCGGCAAGAAGACCCTGGAAGACCGCTACCTGCTGGCGGGCGAGAGCTACCAGGACATGTTCGCCCGCGTCTCGACCGCCTTCTCGGACGACGCCGATCATGCCCAGCGTCTGTACGACTATATGAGCCGCCTGTGGTTCATGCCGGCGACCCCGGTCCTGTCGAACGGCGGCGCGGATCGCGGCCTGCCGATCTCCTGCTTCCTGAACGCGGTCGGCGACAGCCTGGACGGCATCCAGAGCGTCTGGAACGAGAACGTGGCCCTGGCCTCGAACGGCGGCGGCATCGGCACCTACTGGGGCGGCGTCCGCTCCATCGGCGAGAAGGTCAAGGGCGCGGGCAAGACCTCGGGCATCATCCCCTTCATCCGCGTGATGGACAGCCTGACCCTGGCGATCAGCCAGGGCTCGCTGCGCCGCGGCTCGGCCGCCGTCTATCTGGACATCCACCATCCCGAGATCGAGGAGTTCCTCGAGATCCGCAAACCTTCGGGCGACTTCAATCGCAAGTCCCTGAACCTGCACCACGGCGTCAACGTCACCGACGAATTCATGGAGGCGGTGAAGGCCGGCGACAGCTTCGACCTGAAGTCGCCCAAGGACGGTGCGGTCATCAAGACCGTCGACGCCCGCTCGCTGTGGACCAAGCTGCTCGACATCCGGATGCAGACCGGCGAGCCCTATATGATCTTCTCCGACACGGTGAACCGCCAGATGGCGCCGCACCAGCGTGAGCTGGGCCTGAAGGTCAAACAGTCGAACCTGTGCGCCGAAATCATGCTGCACACCGGCCGCGATCACCTGGGCGTGGACCGGACCGCCGTCTGCTGCCTGTCGTCGGTCAATGCCGAGACCTTCCTGGAGTGGCGCGAAGAGCCCAAGTTCATCGAAGACATCATGCGCTTCCTGGACAATGTGCTGGAGGACTTCATCCGCCGCGCCCCGGAGGAAATGAAGGCCGCCGTCTATTCGGCCAAGCGCGAACGTTCGGTCGGTCTGGGCCTGATGGGCTTCCACTCCTTCCTGCAAGGCCAGGGCGTCGCCTTCGAAAGCGCCATGGCCAAGTCGTGGAACATGCGCCTGTTCAAGCACCTGCGTCGCGAGGCCGACAAGGCCAGCCGCGTCCTGGCTGAAGAAAAGGGCCCTTGCCTGGACGCCGCCGAACGCGGCGTGATGGAGCGGTTCAGCCACAAGCTGGCCATCGCCCCGACCGCCTCGATCTCGATCATTTGCGGCGGCACCTCGGCGGGCATCGAGCCGATCCCGGCCAATATCTACACCCACAAGACCCTGTCGGGCTCGTTCGCGGTCAAGAACCCCTATCTGGAGCGTCTGCTCGACGAGAAGGGGATCAACACCGAGTCGGTCTGGAACTCGATCCTCGAACACGAGGGCTCGGTCCAGCACCTGGACGCCCTGAACGAGGACGAGAAGGGCATCTACAAGACCGCCTTCGAACTGGACCAGCGCTGGGTGGTGGAACTGGCCGCCGACCGCGCGCCGGAAATCTGCCAGGCGCAATCGCTGAACCTGTTCATCCCCGGCGACGTCAACAAATGGGACCTGCACATGCTGCACTGGTCCGCCTGGGAACGCGGCGTGAAGTCGCTGTATTATCTGCGCTCCAAGTCGGTGCAGCGCGCCGCCTTCGCCGGCGCCGAGGACAAGGTGGAGGCGGTCATCGATCCGAACCAGCCCGACCTCTTCTCGATCCCCAAGACTGACTACGACGAGTGCCTCGCCTGCCAATAGGCGGTCGGATGTCAGACCTTAAAGGGCTCCGCTCAGCGGGGCCCTTTTTCACGTCTGGAACCCCCGCGTGGCGCCGTCGTTTCAAAAGGGACGAAACAGTGTCGTGAAAATGTCTGTTGGAGTCTGGTTGTACCTGGTGCAAGCTGGAGATCAGCGGACGGTGGGAGACCGAATGCGTGTTGTGGTGTGGAGCGTTGGAGTAGGGATCGTCCTGGCGACAGCCGGCGTCGCCGACGCGCGCGCCCAGGCGACGGTGCCGAACGCCTTCGACGAAGCCCCTGAAACACCTCAGACTTTGACCGCGCGCCTCAATGAGCCGGGTGGTTTCCGCGTCGCTCCCGACGCCCGGTTTGGATCCGAAATCGAAATCAGCGCGCCCCTGCGGCCGGCTGAGACCCAGGGTTTGGCCGCCACCAGCCGCAACGACATCTGGATCGACCGCAACGCCTTTACCGATCGTGTCACTCTGGAAACCGCCGGGCGGCTGCGTCGCGCCGACGGCTCGCCCCTGCCGGTCACGCCGGTCGACCGGGCCGAGCTGGAGGCCGAGGGTTATGATTTCCGCTATGTTCGCGGCTTCCGCGGTGCGGTGAGGCATACCGCGTCCGGCCTGGAAGTCAGCCTGACCCCGCACGCCGGCTTCGGCGTCGGCAGCGACGGTGGATCGGCCGAGGCCGGCGCCACGCTGAAGATCGGCGAGGGCCTGGATCGTCTCGCGCCTGACGGCGGCGCGCGCTTCGGCGAACGCCCCCGGTGGTATCTGTACGCCGCCGGTTCCGGTCGGGCGGTGGGCTATAATTTCGCCCGCACCCGCGACGGCGACTACGCCCGCTCCGGCTATACCCAGGATCGCGGCGGCTTCCTCGGCGACGCCTCGGTCGGCGTGGCCTATCGCCGGGGCGACGTCCAGACCTCGGTCGGTCTGGTCTATCGCGAGATCGACGCCGGCAAGGGCCTGCGCGGCATGAACGGCCTGGACACCGACGTGGATGAAGGCCTGATCGCCTTCCAGCTGTCGATCAAACCCCGCCGCTGATCCGCATGGCCGCGGCGCCGGCCGTCATTGAACCTCCGACACCGCCACGCCCTCTCGCCTTGGATCCGCGCCGCCGTCCCACCGACCGTCGCGCCACATCGCCCCGTGCAGGCCCGAGGTCTCGGTCGCATTGGGCCGCAGGCCGATCCCGGCGCTCGCCAGGGCTTGGCTGATGTCCGGTGCGATCCGGGCGGTGTCCGCCCCCACCATATCGCCGCGCACCACCAGATTGGGCAGGGCGATCGCCGTCTGCACCGGCAGATCCCAATCGATGATCCCGACCAGGGCCTTGGCCACATAGGCCAGGATGCTGGACCCGCCCGGCGAGCCGATGGCGCCCACCAGACGCCCCTCACGATCCAGGATCAGCACCGGCGTCATCGACGAGCGTGGCCGCTTGCCCGCCGCCACCGCATTGGCCGCCGGATGGCCGTCCTCCAGCGGCGTGAAGGAGAAGTCGGTCAGCTGGTTGTTCAGGAAGAAGCCCTCGACCATCCGGCCGTTGCCGAAAATGCTCTCGACCGTGGTCGTCATGCTGACGGCGTTCCCCTCGGCGTCGATGATGACCATGTGCGAGGTGCCGCCCGGCTCGGCCGTCTGGTCCTCGCCGCGCGGGGGCGAGCCCGTGGGCGCGCCGGCCGTCGCAGGACCGTTCAGGCTCGCCGCCAGGGCCGCTCGCGACGCGACATAGTCCGGATCCAGCAGGCCGGCGACCGGCACCCCGACAAAGTCCGCATCCCCGACATAGCGGTCCCGATCGGCGTACATCAGACGCTGCAACCGGCCGAAGGCAACCCAGGCCGCCGGGCTGTCGGGCCCCTTCTGAAGGTCCGGGGTCTGTTCGGCCATCTCCAGAAACTGCAACAGGGCCACGCCGCTGGACGGCGGCGGGGGCACGCAGACGACATAGATCCTATAGGGTCGGCACAGGGCGTCGCGGCGCAAGGGCCGATAGGCGGCGATGTCCGCCGTCGTCAGGCCGCCGGGACGCGGCCCCTCGGCCACTGTCCGGGCGATCTCGTCACCGATACGACCGCCGTAGAATAGGCCGGGGCCTTCGTCGGCCAGGGCCGCCACTGTCCGGGCGTAGGCTGGGTTCTTCAGGACGTCGCCGGCCTGATAGCGCCCGCCGTCCGGCCGGGTGAAATAGGCCTGGGCCCAGCGGCTGCGGGTCTGGGGCACGGGGCCGTTGATCATGCCGGCCAGGCGCGGGCTGACCTCGAAACCGTCCCGCGCCAGCCGCTCGGCCTCGCCGAACAGATCACGCCACGCCAGTTTGCCGTGATCCTTCTGCGCCATGGCCAGCATGGCCACCGCGCCCGGCGCCCCGGTCGACCGTCCCGACAGCAGGGCGTCGACGAAGCTCAACGGCTTGCCGTTCTCGTAAAACAGCTCCGGCGTGGCCGAGGCCGGCGCCGTCTCGCGGCCGTCATAGGCCGTCACATGCCCCGTGGCCGCCTCATAGCTCATCAGGAAGGCCCCGCCGCCCAGGCCCGACGACTGCGGCTCCACCAGGCCCAGCACCGCCTGCACGGCGACCGCCGCATCCACCGCCGAGCCACCGCGCCGCAGCACCTTCATCCCCGCCTCGACCGCCAGCGGATTGGCCGCCGCCACGAAGGGCCCGCGCGCAGGGGCCGCCGCCTGTGTCTGAGTTCGCGGGATCGCCTCTGCCCCGCTTCGCCCCGATAAGGAGCCGGTCTGGCACCCGGCGATCAGGACCGGAATGAGCAGGGCGGCGAGGCGACGGCGTGGAAAATACATGGCGTGGTCCGGACGAGGGAGGGCGTCGCCTCCCGACCTAGGCCCTCCCGGCCCCCGCGCCAACCGCCCGCCGCGCATAAACTGCACTCCCCCGCTTGCGCCCGCCGATTTCTACAGCTAAAGACCCGCCCTCGCCGCAAGGCAGCCGCACCCGTAGCTCAGCTGGATAGAGCACCAGACTACGAATCTGGGGGTCGGGCGTTCGAATCGCTCCGGGTGCGCCATCTCTTCTCATTGAAATCATTACGGTTCATCCTTGGGGTGAATGGCCGCTGGCGCGTTTTGGCGCGGCGGTTTGCAGCCGGTTTGCAGAATTGGTTGCCGAGGCGTTCTCGAAGCGGGCGATGGAGACGATCTGGGGGATGCTGCACCCGGCCTCGGCCAGCATGGTGATCGCCGTGCCGCGCAGGTCATGGAAGTGCAGCGGCGAACCCTCCATCCCCGCCGCCTTCATCGCTTGCCGCCACTGGCTCCCGAAATGGCGCTTGGTGTAGGGGCGGCCCGTCGTCGTCGTCAGGATTACCGCCTGGGTGCGCTCCATCCCGTCCAGCATGGTCCGCAGGGACTGGGTGCAGGGAATGGCGACCGGGCGCGCTTTGACGCCGCCGCGTCCGTTCTTGCCGATGCTAAGCGTCAGGCTCTCGCCGTCGTAATTGGTCCAGCACAGTTTCAGGATGTCGCCCTGCCGGAGGCCGGTGTGGAGGGCCAGGATCAGGGCGCGTTGCATCTCCAGCGGCGCGTTCGCCATGAAGGCCTCTATGTCGGCGGCTTGCCAGATCACATCCGCCCGGTCCGAGCGGTAGAGGCGCTTGAAGCCCTTGATGTAGTTCATGTCGATCTGGCCGTTTTGCACGGCCCAGCTCAACATCGCGGACGTGACGGACAGGCGGTAGTCCGCCTCACGCAGACCCGACTCCTCGGCGACCCGGTTGCGCCATTCCATGAAGGGCGCGCGGACGCGGGGATTGTTCAGCGCCGCGACCGGCATGTCGCCGAACTCTTCCTCGATGGCCCAGAGCTTGCGCTTGTATTCTCGCTGGGTGGTCTGCGCGAGCTGGGTGCGAAACTCCGGCGACCTCATGTAGTCGCGCACCAGGCCGGCAATGAAGCCGCGCGTGTTGCCGTCGCGAATCTGCTGTTCGGCCCGTGCATAGGAGGCCAGAAACTCCGGCGTCCCCGGCTCGCCCTCCAGCTTGGCGCCGGTGGCGCGGAAATAATGATAGCGGGCGACGCTGCCATCGCTGAGCCGCTTCTTGACGGTGTTGACGCCCTTAAGCTTGACGCGCATGGCGCTTGCGCTCCCAGGCGGCCAGGGGGTCCTGTTCTTCCTCAGCGGAGACGATGCCGCTCAACCGGTCCATCGTCTTTTCCAGCAGGACGCGGTCTATCCGGCCGCCGGGGAGGGTGGGCTTGGGGTATTCGCCTTTGGCGCGGGCCACGGCGAAACGACCTTCGCTGAGGCCAGCCAACTCCGCCGCCTGAGCCAGGGTGAGGCCGCGGCGGGTAATGTTCGCGGGCAGTTCAAATCGAGGTTTGGGCATCCCTAGGGTTGTTTGGTCCCAGGCTTTGATGGTGCAATCTTTTCCGCTGGATGGAAGGAAGCGCTATGGGCCAGGTACTCCACGCAAGCGCCCGCACGACAGAGGCAGTCCGTCGAGCGATACAGCATAGTCAAGAGAGCCTGAGGGCTCTGGCCAAGCGCCATGGGATCAACCAGAAGACCGTCGCCAAGTGGAAGAATCGGACCTCGGTCGCCGACTTGCCGACGGGGCCGACCGCGCCCAGATCGACCGTGCTGTCGCTCGAGGACGAGGCGATCATCGTCGCCTTTCGCCGGCATACGCTGCTGCCGCTGGACGACTGCCTCTATGCATTGCAGGCCACGATCCCGCATCTGACACGGTCTTCACTGCATCGCTGCCTGGCCCGTCACGGCATATCCAGGCTGCCGGAAGTGGAGGGCGACACGCCCGCCAAGAAGAAGTTCAAGGCCTATCCGATCGGCTACGTCCACATCGACATTGCCGAGGTGCAAACCGCCGAAGGCAAGCTCTACCTCTATGTCGCCATTGATCGCACGAGCAAATTCACCGTCGTTCAACTGGTCAGCAAGACCGGGAGAACTTCGGCGTCCGCATTCCTGGAAAGGGTGATCGAGGCGATCCCGTACAAGATCCACACGGTGCTGACCGACAACGGCATCCAGTTCACCTTCCCGCCGCGCTACGCTGAAGGTCCGACCGCACGCTTCATGACGCACATGTTCGACATGCGCTGCCAAGAACACGGCATCGAGCACCGGCTCACGAAAGTGAAGCATCCCTGGACCAACGGTCAGGTCGAACGGATGAACCGGACCATCAAGGAAGCCACCGTCAAACGCTACCACTACGACAGCCACCAGCAACTCGAAGCCCACCTCAACCTCTTCATCGACGCCTACAACTACGGCCGACGCCTCAAGACCCTCAAGGGCCTCACGCCCTTCGAGTTCATCTGCAAAATCTGGACAAAAGAGCCCGACCGATTCAGGATCAATCCGATCCATCAAAGCCTGGGACCAAACACCTAGGTCCAATCGACATTCAGGGATTCACACGCTGCCTGATGCGTGATTCATAGGTCTCCGCTTTGGCGGAGGTCTGTGATGGGCGTGAAGCGTTACGAACTGGATGAGGCGCAGTGGTCCCGGATCGCGCCTTTGCTGCCGGGCAAGGCGTCGGATCCCGGTCGGACGGGGTCCGACAACCGGCTGTTCGTGAACGGGGTGCTCTGGGTGCTCTGGGTGCTGCGGTCCGGCGCCCACTGGCAGGACCTCCCTGAGCGCTACGGCAAATGGAAGACGGCGCACAAACGCTTCAGCCGATGGGCGGCGGCGGGGGTGTGGGAGAAGGTCTTCGCCGATCTCGTCGAGGATCGGGACAACCAGTATCTGATGTTGGACTCGACCCTGGTGCGAGCTCACCAGCAGGCGACGACCGGCCGGGGCCTCTGGGCGGTGACGTGACCCCCTGAAACTCCTCCAGGAATAGCTAGAGTCCGCC
This sequence comes from Brevundimonas sp. SL130, assembly GCF_026625805.1. Taxonomy (NCBI): domain Bacteria; kingdom Pseudomonadati; phylum Pseudomonadota; class Alphaproteobacteria; order Caulobacterales; family Caulobacteraceae; genus Brevundimonas; species Brevundimonas sp. SL130. The sequence goes on along the minus strand of NZ_CP113064.1, from coordinate 21,979 downwards.
CCTCGAGAGGACGGACAGAATGAAGAGATCACGGTTCACGGAAGAACAGATCATCGGGATCCTGCGCGAGCAGGAGGCCGGTGTTCCGGTGGCGGATCTGTGCAGGAAGCACGGGCTGAGCTCGCCGACCTTCTACAAGTGGAAAGCCAAGTATGGCGGCATGGACGTGTCGGAGGCCCGGCGTCTGAAGGCGCTGGAAGAGGAGAACGCCAAGCTGAAGCGTATGCTGGCGGACTCGATGCTGGACAACGTCGCGCTGAAGGATCTGCTGGGAAAAAGTGGTGACGCCCGCTGCGCATCGAGAGGCGGCGGCGCACCTGCAGTCGGCCTACGAGATGAGCGAGCGGCGGGCCTGCCGGGTGCTGGGCGTGGATCGGACGAGCGTGCGCTACCAGGCGACACGCCCGGACGACGACGGCGTCCTGCGCGATCGGCTGAAGGCTCTGGCTCAGGAGCGTCGGCGGTTCGGTTATCGTCGCCTGCACGTCCTGCTTCGGCGCGAGGGGCATGCGGTCAACAAGAAGCGGGTCCAGCGGATCTATCGCGAGGAGAAGCTGACGGTGCGCCGGCGCGGCGGGCGCAAACGCGCCATGGGCGCCCGGCGTCCACTGGAGATTCCCCTGGTCGCCAACCAGCGCTGGTCGCTGGACTTCGTCTCCGATCAGATGACCGATGGGCGGCGCTTCCGCATCCTGACGGTGATCGACAACTGCACCCGCGAATGCCTCGGGCTCGTCGCCGACACCTCGCTGTCAGGGCGACGGGTGGCGCGCGAGTTGGACGCCATCATCCTGCGGCGGGGACGCCCGGACACGATCACCAGCGAACCGAAGGTCGGCGCAGCCACAACGGCACGGAATATACGTCCAACGCCATTCTGGCCTGGGCGGACGAGGCCGGCGTCGGCTGGCATTACATCGCGCCAGGCAAGCCTCAGCAGAACGGCTTCAACGAGAGCTTCAACGGCCGCCTGCGTGACGAACTGCTGAACGAAACGCTGTTCCGATCACTATCGCACGCCCGTTCGGTGCTCGAAACTTGGCGGCGCGACTACAACGAAACCCGGCCGCACTCGAAGCTGGGATGGCTGACGCCGCAGGCTTACGCCGCAGGCTTACGCAGATGCGCTCAACGGACAGATCGGCCGGTCCGCTGCGCGGGTTGGAGGCTGCGCTGACCGGCCTCTTGCCAACACCACAAACCCCAGTTCAGATCACCAAAGGACTCTCGTTATCGCTGGATGAGAAACGGGGGTCACGTCAGGTGGGGGAAATTCGAGAAGTTCACAGTCAGTTTTTTTGGGGACTGTCCAAGAGCGTGTGACTAGAGCGTGCTTCCTTCACACGGAACCGTATCCTGAGTTGACGAGGTAGTTCGCACATTCGGCGGGGCTGAAGAGATTGATGATCTCTCCGGCCTTTCGCCATGTGGCTTCAAAGGTTCTGGGCTGGGCGTTGCGCATGAGGTGTTTGAGCTTGGCGAAGACCTGTTCGATGGGGTTCAGGTCGGGGGAGTAAGGGGGCAGGAAGATCATGTGTGCGCCCTTGGCCCTGACAGCGGCGCGGGCGGCCTTGCCCTTGTGACTGCCGAGGTTGTCGAGGACGACGACGTCGCCAGGCGACAGGGTCGGCGCCAGTATTTTCTCGATGTAGACGAGGAAGATCGCGCCGTTGATCGGACCATCGATAACCCAGGGCGCGTCGATCCGGTCATGGCGCAGGGCGGCGATGAAGGTCAGGGTTTTCCAGTGACCGAAGGGCGAGTGGCCCTTCAAGCGTCGCCCCCTCGGCCCCCAGCCGCGCAAGGGCGCCATGTTGGTCTTGACCCAGGTCTCATCCAGGAACACCAGTCGCGACGGGTCGATCCGCCCCTGATGCGCCTTCCAGCGTGCGCGGCGGCGCGCGACGTCAGGCCGGGCCTGCTCCTCAGGCAGCAGTGTTTTTTTTGAAGCTCAGTCCTTCAGCGTGCACGAACACCCACACCGCTCGCGGGCCGGTCTTGATCCCGCGCGCGGCAAGTTCGGCCGTCAGTCCTCTGAGCGTGAACGGCCCTGAGGCGATGCGGGTGCGCAGCCATTCGGCGCAGTCTCCTGATAGCGTGCGAGGCTTGTGGCCGCCGACCTGGCCCGGCGCCACCGAACCTGTCTCTCCAACTCGCTTCGTCCACTTGGACACGCAAGACGGACTGATCCGAAGCGCCGCCGCGATCTCCCGGTGTGTCTCGCCCTCCGCCTTACGCGCCAACGCTCGCTCACGAAGATCCATCGAATAAGGAGCCGTCATCCGGGCTGGCCTCCCATCCAGCACGAATGTTGAATCAGATCACCGCAAACTTGGGAATCCCGATTCCGTCAAAGCGAGCCATGCTCTAGTCACCCAGCCTAAATTATTGAAAATATTATTTAAGTCAAAAAGTGTGCGACGAGTCACCCAAGGGGGGAATGTTTCACTTTGCGAAACAACGACTTACGGCAAATCGCAGGTGTGCGTAGTGTGTGCCAGCCTTAGGGCTGTTTCACAGAGCGCGCCGACCAGGCGCTCCGAGCATAACGATCTGGGTTTATTCGGCACGCGGTAGGGCGCTCGACGCCTCTCGGGGCGGCCTTTCGGCCGAGAGAATGTGGCTCATTTCGAACCGCTGGTTCGTGTCGGCGCGACCACGTCTCAAGTTGAACGCCCCTCATCAAGGAACGACGATGAGGGGCGAAGGAGGGAAGGGCGTCGCCTCTAGGACGTGAGCCACATGGCTTACGGCCAACCGTCTCCCCGCTTCGTGAGGGCCTTGCGGCCCATTTCGGGCATGCTGTCTCTAGGATTTCGGCACCATGCTCCGGCACTGATCGAAATGTGTCCACTGCGCGCGGCCAAACGGTCTGGATAACGTCCTGGACCGCGCATGCGGCGCCCAGAATGCGCCAAGCGGGCCAGCGAAAAGCGCTCGATCATCAGCAATCGCGGAAACTCTGCCCCGTTTGCTTCTAACCGAACCGTTCTGGGGGACGCGATCATGGATACGGCGCTTCGTTCCATCCGGCCGCTGCCGTGCTGAACTGAATTTTACTCGGCGCTCCTGGAGATTGTTTGTGCAGCGCAGCAAAACGCTGGAGGATGAATCGTGATCGGTGCTATGCAGATCGCGGTGTCTAAGACATCAGGGGGCTTTCAGATGATTGTGTCGGGTGACCGAGGTTGCGGCGTGACCTTGCTCCGCCCTCGCCGTTTTGGCGACGCGCGTGGCTGGTTCATGGAGACCTATTCGGAGGCTTCTGCGCTGGCGGCGGGCATCGACGCGCGGTTTGTGCAGGACAACCAGTCATTCTCGGCCTTTGAGGGCACGGTCCGGGGGCTTCACTATCAGCGGCCGCCGCATGCCCAGGCCAAGCTGGTGCGGTGCGTGCGCGGATCGATCATGGACTATGCGGTGGATATCCGGCGGGGATCGCCGACCTATGGCCACCATGTGGCGGCCAAGCTGACCGCCGAGGGCGGCGAGCAGTTGTTCGTGCCGGTCGGTTTCGCCCACGCCTTCATCACCCTCGAGCCGGACGTCGAGGTCGCCTACAAGGTGACCGACGTCTATGCCCCGGACTGCGACGGCGGCATCGTCTGGAACGACTCCACCATCGGTATCGACTGGCCCCTCCCGGAAACTGGCGCGGTCCTGTCCGACAAGGATAAGGTCCTGCCGACCCTGGCCGAATTCGACAGCCCGTTCGAGTATGATGGCCGGCCGCTCGAACCCCTGCCTACGCTCTGACCTGAACCCTGACTGAGAGACAACCGATGCGTATCCTGGTCACCGGCGGCGCCGGTTTCATCGGCTCGGCCCTGGTGCGGCGGCTGATCGAGCATACGGACCATGAGGTCCTGGTCTATGACAAGCTGACCTATGCGGGCGTGCTGAGCTCGCTTGAACCGGTGGCCTCCAGAAACCGCTATTCCTTCGTCCAGGCTGACATCTGCGACGCCGAGGCCGTGTCCAAGGCCCTGCGGGAGTTCAAGCCTGACGTGGTCGCCCACCTGGCGGCTGAGAGCCATGTCGATCGGTCGATCGACGGGCCGGGCGAGTTCATCCAGACCAATATGGTCGGCACCTTCGTCATGCTGAACCAGACCCTGGGCTACTGGCGCGGGCTGGATGACGTCGCCAAAGAAAACTTCCGCTTCCACCATATCTCGACCGACGAAGTGTTCGGCTCGCTGGGCGAGGACGGCTTCTTCACCGAGACCACCCCCTATGATCCCCGCTCGCCCTATTCGGCGTCCAAGGCGGGGTCGGACCATCTGGTGCGGGCCTGGGGCCATACCTATGGCTTGCCGGTGCTGGTGACCAACTGCTCCAACAACTACGGCCCTTATCACTTCCCCGAAAAGTTGATCCCGCTGATCATCATCCGGGCCCTGAACGGCGAGCCCCTGCCGGTCTATGGCGACGGATCGAATGTGCGCGACTGGCTGTTCGTCGACGACCATGCCCGCGCGCTTCAGGCCGTGTTCGAGACCGGCACGCCCGGCGAGACCTACAACGTCGGGGGCAATGCCGAGAAGAAGAACATTGAGGTGGTCACCGCCATCTGTTCGATCCTGGACCGGTTGCGGCCCAAGGCCGAGGGGCATTACGCCGACCAGATCACCTATGTGACCGACCGGCCGGGCCACGACCATCGCTACGCCATCGACGCCTCCAAGATTCGTTCCGACCTGGACTGGACCCCGTCGGTGACCTTCGAACAGGGCATTGAACAGACGGTGACCTGGTATCTGGAGAACCAGTCCTGGTGGCAGGACATTCTGGACGCCCGCTATTCGACCCAGCGCCTGGGCGTGGCCAATGGCTGATCCCGTCCACATCCTGATCACGGGCGGGGCCGGTCAGGTGGGACTGGAGCTCCAGGCCGCCGCCTGGCCCGAGGGCGTCGTGTTGCACGCCCCGACGCGGGCCGAGCTGGACCTGGGCGACGCCGCCTCGGTCCGGGCCGCCTTCGCCGCCACCCCCTTCGCCGCCGTGATCAACTCCGGCGCCCATACGGCGGTGGACAAGGCCGAGACGGAGGTCGCCGCCGCCTTCGCCGCCAACGCCATGGGGCCGGCGGTTCTGGCCGACGCGACGCGCGAAGCTGGCATCCCGCTGATCCAGGTCTCGACCGACTATGTGTTCGACGGGTCCAAGGACGGTTTCTATGTCGAGACCGATCCGGTCGGGCCGCTAGGCGTCTATGGCGCCTCCAAACTGGCGGGCGAACTGGCGGTGCGCGCCGGCAATCCGCGCTCGGTCGTGCTGAGGACGGCCTGGGTGCTGAGCGTCCACCGCGCCAACTTCCTCAAGACCATGCTGCGGCTCGCCGCCGACCGGCCGGCCCTGCGGGTGGTGGGCGACCAGCACGGCTGCCCGACCTCGGCGCGCGACATCGCCCAAACGCTCAAGACCATCACGCTCAAGATGATCGCCGACGCGGACGCCCCGACCGGCGTCTATCAGTTCGTCAACGCCGGCGAGACCACCTGGGCCGGACTGGCGAGCGAGATCTTCGCCCTCAGCGCCGCCGCAGGTGGTCCGTCCGCCTCGGTCGAGGCCATCCCCGCGTCCCAGTACCCGACCCCGGCCAAGCGCCCGTCGAACTCACGCCTGTCGACCGAGAAATTGACCCGAGACTACGGGATTGCGCCCCGCCCCTGGCAGGCCGCCGTCGCCGAGATCGTCCACGAACTCCACGCCGAAAGGACCCACCCATGAAGGGCATCATCCTGGCCGGAGGATCGGGCACCCGCCTGCATCCGATGACCCTGGTCACTTCGAAGCAGCTGATGCCGGTCTACGACAAGCCGATGATCTATTATCCGCTGTCGACCCTGATGCTGGCCGGCATCCGTGAGGTGCTGATCATCTCCACCCCGCGCGATGTGCCCAGCTTCCAGGCCCTGCTGGGCGACGGTTCGCAGTGGGGCATGGAGATCCAGTACGCGGTCCAGCCCAGCCCCGACGGCCTGGCCCAGGCCTACGTCATCGGCGCGGACTTCGTGGGCGACAATCCGTCGGCCCTGATCCTGGGCGACAACATCTACTACGGCCACGGCATCACCGCTCTTTTCACCTCGGCCATGAGCCGGCCCGAGGGGGCGACGGTCTTCGCCTATCATGTCAACGATCCGGAACGGTACGGCGTGGTCGCCTTCGGCCAGGACATGCGCGCCCTGTCGATCGAGGAGAAGCCGGCCCAGCCCCAGTCGAACTGGGCCGTTACGGGCCTGTACTTCTACGACAAGGACGTGGTCGAAATCGCTCGCGACCTGAAGCCGTCGGCCCGCGGCGAGCTGGAGATCACCGACGTCAACCGCATCTACCTGGAGCGCGGCAAGCTGTCGGTTGAGATCATGGGCCGGGGCTACGCCTGGTTGGACACCGGGACACCGGACAGCCTGATCGAGGCGGCTGAGTTCGTGCGCGTGCTCGAAAAGCGCCAGGGCTTCAAGATCGCCTGCCCTGAAGAGGTGGCTTTCCAGAAGGGCTTCATCGATGCCGCCAAGCTCGAAGAACTCGCGGCCAAGCTCGGAAAGAGCACATATGGCGCTTATCTGAAAGACGTGGTGCTCCGGCAGTGCGCGCCCTCGTCTCAGCGGCCGTAGGCATACCGTGTCGAACCATACAACCGTCGTTTCGGATATGCGCTGGCCGGCGGCGACCGGTATTGGTCTTGTCATGGACGCAGTGGTTAGCAGAAAACCAAACAACGTCGATATTTACGCTCTAGACATTCAAGGCTCTATCGGAAGTCCATTATCTCCGATCCGTCTCTCTGTTGCTGCGGCTAAGCAAAATACGGGCGACGTGTTCTGGAGTGCGGGTTTTGTTCCGCCGGCATGGTGTAATATTCCATCGGTTGTGACCGTTCACGATTTGACACATCTGCACTATTATGGACCTGCCAAGAAGTTATATTATCAAACGGTATTTCGTCCGCTGTATAAGCGTATGAAGGCCGTTATCTGTGTGTCTGAATTCACGCGTTGTGAGTTTCTCGAATGGTCTGGGATGGATCCATCTCTCGTTCACACGGTACACAACGGCTCGGATCCAGCGTTTGCAGCAAATAGAAGGGCGTTGGATCTCGGTTATCCGTTTGTTCTCTATCCGGGTAACCATAGATCATACAAGAATTTGCAGCGCTTGATCAGGGCGTACGCGATCTCCGCTCTGCCCAATATGGGTGTTCACCTCGCGATGACGGGGCGTCCCAACCCCGAAGTGGACGCCTTGGCGCTAGAACTGGGGGTCGCAGACAAAGTCCATGCACTCGGTTTCATTGAGCAGGCCGATGTGCCGGCTTTGTATCGAGCGGCGGAAGCGATAGCCTATGTGTCTCTATACGAAGGGTTCGGGCTTCCCATCATAGAGGGGATGGCGTCGGAAACGCCGGTGCTCACGTCCAACGTATCCGCCATGCCGGAAGTAGCAGGAGAGGCGGCGGTTTTGGTGGATCCACTCAATGTCGAAGCGATCGCACATGGACTGGATCGGATTGTGACAGATACGGAGTTGAGGGGGCGATTGTCGGTCGCTGGCCTTAAGAGGCTTGAAGATTTCGATTGGAATCGGAGCGCGGCGGATGTGTGGAATATCGTCAGCGGGGTCAAGTCATGATGTGGATTCAACCGAGGCGGGCGACATGAGCCGCGATAAGCAATTAGGCGTCGTCATCGTCAACTACCGTACGGCGGATCTGACGATCCGTTGTGTTGAATCAATTATTCAGCATGGCATCGCTACGTCTCAGCAAATCACCGTGGTCGATAACCTTAGCCCCGACGACTCAGTTGCTGTGATTTCTCAGGCTCTGCCGAATATATCGCTTGTCGCTTCTGACACTAATGCGGGCTTTGGGGCGGGGGTGAACATTGGAGTTCGAGAGAGCGACGGCGACGTCCTATTGATTTTGAACCCCGACACTTATTTCGAGATGGACAGCGTCACCCCCGCTTTGGCGCTCATTGAAGCAGATCCAAAGATTGGGCTTTTAGGATTGGATTTGGTTTATCCCGATCATACTCGTCAGTATTCTTCGCGCCGTTTCTACAGCGTGCTTGATATCGTGGCTCGACGATTGGGTGTTGGAACTGTGTGGCCGTTCACCAGGGTGGTTGATCGGCACCTGATGCGTAGCGCGTGGGTTTCGAGCGAGCCGTTCGATGCTGAGTGGGTCATGGGGACGGGGTTTTTGATCCCGCGCGCGGTCTACGAAGAGGTTGGGGGCATGGATGAGGCCTATTTCCTCTATATGGAGGATGTGGATCTGTGTGCCCGGGTTTGGCGAGCAGGTTATCGCGTGGTGTGCGCCCCTGGCGCGCAGCTCGTGCACGACCATCAAAGGTCAAGCGCGGCAAGCCCTTTGAGTCGGGCCGGACGGGCGCACATGCACAGTCTTTTGCGGTTCAGGAAGAAGTTCGCCCTGCCTTTCCTTCGTCCGCCAGGAATAAACCGAGTGATCCATGCTCAACGAAGAGGGGGGTGGTAAAGCTATGCGTTCGTTATTTTTCCCATCTTCTGCTTTGACGGGTTTATAATTTTCCAAGGCGAATTTTCAACGAAGTGGCAGGATAAAAGGGCTGCCGCCAATGTAGAGGCACCAGCTGCCGCTAGTCCTATAGTTGGATTTTTTTCAAACCACCCAAATTGTACAAACGACTGTATGATTGGGAAGTGGTATAGGTATATTCCGAAGGATAGGTCGCCAAACTTATTCCATGACCCGAGCGATTTTGAAAAAATAAGCCCAACAACTGCTATCGATAGAGATATGGGGTAAATCACCGGGAGTTTATTTAATGTCACTATGGTGCATACTGATGCAACGATTATTAACGCAATATCGCCTTTCACGTATTCAAAATTTTCGCCTATCATTAGTCTGTATAGAATCGCGCCGGCCGCGAAAAATTGAATTTGCCCAGGTAATTGTCTTCGAAGCAGCGTGAATAATTCATTTTCTGTAGAGATATATAAGTACGAACATATGTACGCGTAAATTGCGGATGCAATTAAGAGTAATACAAGGGAGCGAATGTGACCAATTTTTTTTCCCATTAAATATATCAAGGGTACTGAAAGGTAGAACATAAATTCTATCTTCATCGTCCATAGTGCGCCATTTATCGCAGATATTTTGTTATCTGCGAATGCGCCAAGTATTGACGGGTGGATAAAATTTAATGTCGTTATGTTTGCTATGAGGTATTTTCCTGCGTCCTGGTAGAGCTGGAAATCTCTATGGGCAGTTGTGAAGGCAATGCCAATTAACGTGCAGAATATGACTGCTACCGCATAAGGCGGGTAAAGTCGCTCGAAGCGACGGCGTAAAAATTGTTTTACGGATTTCCGATTGTCGTAGCTTAGGAAAACAAAAAAACCGCTTATGACAAAAAAACTCTGAACTCTTGTTTCAATATCAATTGAGTTCAAGAAATCCAAGTAGTCGATCCCGGCAAGAATGTGCGCGTGAGATGTAAAGACAAAAATGGCTAGTATTGTCTTTATAGCTGTGAGGTTTGTTTTTTTAGGTATGGTTGTCATTTTTTGTTTGGCCGCTGATAGGAGCGATGGGGCGTCGCAAGGACATTTTCTTGGCCTTAGCTCGCTTGGCTTGATTTCTTTCTGCCAATGAGAGTGCCGTAAGGATGCCTAGCAGCAAGTATACAGTTTCCGATTGATGTAGTGGATTAATCACAGACCAGGCCGCAACAGGGGCGACCCACTTTGTTGATCCCAAGCCGATGCCGAGGAAAAATACCATCCAAAAGGCAAGCCCCGTAAATCCAGCTATAATCATAAGATCAATAGGTGATGAAAATACAGAGTTCGTGCCTAACCCCAATCCTCGTATGATTGTGGATATATTTGAGAAATGATACTCAACAAAACCGAAACCATATCCCAATATGTTGTCCGAAATTAATAGTATAGATTGCTCATAGGCTAAACCTCGTTCTGTTTTAAGTCGAACTTCAAGCTTATCTCCTGATAGGGAATCGGAAAACAAATAAATGTACAGCATGATTCCGACGATTATGACTGCTGACCTCGCCCAAACGGGAAGCTTCGCGTGAGCTAAGAATGCAATTCCGGCGGCCACCATCATTGATTTCGATCCTGACAAAAGAGTGACCGAAATAGTCAGGGCTATAAATAACGCTGTGTTACTAGTGCTTTTATTTTTAATCCAAAGAATGTAGCTGAAGCCAAAAAAGAATACAGATATCCAGTTTCTCTCCCTAAATGTACCGTGTAGGGCTCCTTGGCCAAAACTCAATGTCTGATATATTATAGGTGGCTGAACCTGTTGTATGACGAATTGAATTCCGAGAAATATAAATAGAAACAGAAATCCATAAGGGAGGTTTTTATTGTAGTAAATCTTTCCGAGGCTTTTCCCAACGACGTAAAATCCTGGATATATGAAGAGAAATTTTACTAATTGATCGGTTTCTTTGATTCTTCCAAAGTCTTGGAAAAACGTTGCGGCGGAGGACACTAGGAAAAATATCGCAAATGCATAAGCCTCACTGAGGGAGACTGAAATTTTTTTCGAGAAAGCTAAGGCGCTGATCGCGCATATGAGCCAAATTTGAATTGGTTTGGCCGGGCCGATCTGAACGAACTGAAGGGAAGCGCAGATCAGTCCGAATAGAAATAGAAGGTGGACCCACGCAAACGATGATGAATATTTTTGAGCGGGGGGTAGTGCGTGCACGCTCGACACCAGTTGATAATGTGGCATGGGTGGTTCCTGAGTGGGAGCGTTTAAATGCTATGCGAGGCTCCGGCTGAGTGCAAGATCGTTCGTAGGCCGTTCGTAGATCGTTTGTGTACATGCTCCTTTAGGCACATAATGTCCGGAGGATTTTCTAGAGTGTGAGCCCTAGTCAAGGCACGATAAGCGCATGTCGAAGTTGTGGGGAGGCTTGATTTCCGAGTGATGATGAAAAAACTTAGCATATCCCTCGTCGTTGCGACGATGAATAGGCCGACTCAACTGGAACATCTTTTTCAGACGCTCGAACGCCAGACCGTTCGCGCGGACCAGATCTTCGTTGTCGATCAAAGCCGAGACGACCTGACACGCGACGTGGTCGAGCGCTATGCGACCCGCTTGCCGCTCACCTATTTCCACCGGGAGGCGAGAGGGCTTTCGTGCGCGCGCAACGTGGTCCACGATCTGATCAGCGGCGATATCGTCGCCTTCCCTGATGACGATTGCTGGTACCCTGACGACACTATCGCGCGGGCCGTCGCCGAGTTCGAGAAGGACGCGGACCTCGGCGTATTCACCGGCGCCAGCATGTCCGAAGCCGGCGTGCCGTCGCAGGGACGGTGGGGGACGGAGCGGGTGGTTGTCGACAAGCGAAGCGTCTGGACGTCACAGACCAGCTACACGACCTACTACCGCACAAGCGTGTTCAAGCCTTTGGGCGGATTTGACGAAACCCTGGGGGTCGGCGGATCGACGCCCTGGGGGGCTGGCGAGGAGACCGATCTTCTTCTGCGGGCTCTCGCGACCGGTGCTCGTGCTGTATACGATCCGACATTCCGCGTGTTTCATCCCGAGCCCCTGGCCGTTTATGACGAGGGCGCCTACTCGCGGGGGCGGAAGTATAACCGCGGGGTCGGGCGCGTGCTGCGTCTTCATCGCTTTCCGCCCTGGTTTGTCGGCTACATGGTCGCGAGACCGGCTGTCGGCATTGGAGTTGCCATGTTGAAGGGGCAGCTTCCGTTGGCGAAGTATAGAACGATTACGGCCGTGAACCGTCTACGCGGTTTCATGGACCCGCTTTAAATCCGTTCAACGGGCTTGGTGAAAAGTGCAGCGACGACAGAAAGGGTAGCCGTGTCGATCAGGCGAGATGCCATATGGACGGCTCTGGACATCTTCCTATCGGCAGGGCTCGCGTTCGCGTTTCGCCTGGTCATTGCGCGTGTTCTGGCTCCGCATGATTTCGGTGTGGCCGCTATTGCTCTGTCTGTGATCGCGGTGTTGCAGGTGGCCAGTGATTTCGGACTTACAGCGACGCTTATCCAGAAGGACGAAGCGCGGGTGACGCCCAAGCTGGTCAATACGACCTTTACCGCATCGCTGATCATCTCCGTCTGTATGGCTGCTGTGACAGCCTTTGTGGTGGCCCCGCTGGCGGCGCGATTCTATAATGAGCCGGCTTTGGCCCCCCTGTTGATGGTGCTGGCGGTCAATCTTCTGCCATCCGCCTTTACGACCGTCTCGTCCGCGATGTTGTTTCGTGCACGCCGTTTCCGTGCCGTGGCGATCAATAAGATCGTATGCGCCGTGACGGCGGTCCTGGCGGCGCTGGTCGTTTTGTTGATTCATCCGGGGCCATGGGTCGTCGTCTGTCAGGCGGTGGTTTCTGCGCTTATCGTCGCGGTCGGGTTGACCATGACGGCGGGATGGTCGTTTCGGCTGGCGCTCGAGCGAGCTCATTTGAAGGAAATTTTCGGCTTCAGTAGTTTCGTCTTGGCGAATGATCTCATCATCGCGCTGAGCGCCAACTCCGGCGTCTTTATCGTGGGGCGTTTGATCGGAGCGGGCGACGCAGGCCTGTATTCGCTTGCCGTTTACGTGACGGACACTATTAGACAGGCTCTTACGTCAATAACAAACAGGGTTACATTTGTTCACTATTCTATAAATAAGTATGATTTGTCATATTTAAGGCAGGCATTGATCTCTGCGCTTGTTTGGAACTGTCGTATAATTTTTCCAGTCATGACGGCCTTGATCTGTTTTGGTCCCCAACTGGCCGTTCATTTCATTGGTCCGGAGTGGAGTGAAATGGGTGCCGTTATGCAATGGCTGGCGCTTTCAGCCATGGTGCTGGCTGCGGGTGGAAACACGTCGACGCTCTATAAGGCGCTCGGCCGTCCAGGTGTGGACCTTGCTCTTCTCGCAGGGTCGATCTTTGCTCTCCTGATTCCGGGGATGATCTTGGGAGCGACAATGGGGGGGCTTGTCGGTGTGGCGATCGCCACCGCTGTGACCAGGTTGATCAACAATGTTGTGCGCCAGGTTCTGCTGGATCGGCTCATCGGAAATGTGTGGGGGGCTGCGATAAAGGCGGTTGCGCGCCTTCTGCTCATGCAGATTCCTATAGTGGCCGTATGGTTTGTCGGGCGCATGATTTTTCCGCGCGCGACTTGGGTCGAGACGTTTATAATGTCCCTGGTTGCAGCGATGATATATTTTGTCCTCGAGTTTCCAGTAGCTTTCCCTGGTCAATTCAAAAAGGCTAAGTTTTTTCTTAGGAAGATTTGCACTCTATGATGTCTTCGTCCGAGCAAAGTTTTTCAGCAGTATTCGCTGTTTCTAGTGGTCAGGATGACAATATAGGCGACATTGTTTTGCGTCGTAGATTTCTCGACGCCTTGCGCCCGCTTGGACCAATCAATGTTTTGCTAGGTGAGAATTCCCCCGGTTTTGTCGAGGGGCTCATGCTTGGCGCGTCCGATGTGGTCTATACGGGCCTCGAAGATTGGAGAGCGGCGCTTGACGTGGCAAGTCGGCGTGGACGCGTGCTTGTCGCCGACAATCCTGGAGAAGTTGATCTGACTCCGGGTCTCGTGAAACAACAGATATTGCTTATGCCAAATCTTTTCGGAGTTCGTCGCAGGAAAGGTAGGGTCGTTAGATTTGGAACGGGCATTCGGTCGCCTCACTCCGGTGTGTGGGGGCTGATCTATAACTTGGCCTTCCGCACGACGCTGATGTTCCACGAGCCCGTGAGGTGGCGTGATCCGATTTCTCGCGACACTTTCGGCATTGGGTCCGTAATGCCGGACTGGGGATTTGCCGACATTGGTCCCGAGCGGGTCGCTATGACAGCGAATGATGCGCGCAACCTGTTCGTGATATCGCAGAGAGTGGATCGCCCCCTGCCTTCGGCGGAGTGGATCGACGGCGTTAAGATGTTCTGCGCCGCTGCGGGCTTGAAGCCCTATGTCGTTACCCAAGTGGTTCGCGACCAGCCCCGTTCGGACTGGCTTGCGGATGCTCTGGGAGCGGATCAGCTGCCTTGGGACGGGCAAAATCCCCGCCGGCATGAGAACAATCTGCGAGAAATCTATCGCCAGACAGCATTGGTTTTGAGTGACAGATTGCATGTGCTCATCGTCGCCATGACAGAAGGCGCACCACCCTTGTGCATAAGCGAACATAGCGAGAGCAAGATTGGTAGGCACATGGATGCCGTGAATTATGCTGACGTCAGCATTCAGGTGTCCGGTCTTTCCAGCGTCGAGATCGCCGCGCTTTGCCACAATAATGTGAACCGTGGGGCGGAGTTGGAGGCTGCGGTGAAACGCGCTCGAAAAGAGATCGAATCGGTAGACAGACTTCTTCTTGATCTCTGAGTGTTATATTACTTAAATGAAGGGCCGAGTTGTGGATGCTAGAATTTCAGTCGTCATTCCGACTTTTAACCGGCAGGACACAATCGTTGACGCCATCAAGACGGCGCTTGATCAAACTCTTGCGCCCATAGAAGTCATTGTTGTCGACGATTGTTCGACCGATGCTACTGTCGAACGTGTGCGAGCCTACAGTGATTCACGCGTGGTGCTGATATCACAGCCGAAAAACATGGGGGGCGGAGCGGCTCGGAATGCCGGGATCCTTGCTGCTAAGGGGGACTGGGTCGCCCTTCTGGACTCGGATGATCTATGGCGCGCCGACAAACTGGAGCTTCAGTCACGGGCGATAGAGAATGCACGGGATGCGATCTGCTACTCAAACTTGGAGTTTTTCGGAGGCGACGCGGGGCGTCCGTACTGGAACCTTCGCCCTCTTAGGAATGGAGAGCCTCTGGCCGATTATATGATTGCGGAGGGACAGGCGGTGCAGACCTCCTCTCTGTATATGTACAAACAGACTGCCGTCTCGATCCTATTCGACGAACGACTTCGGCGGCACCAGGATTGGGATTTTGTCTTGCGGGCCGAGCGGGAAGGTATGCATTTCGTCTATATTGACCTTCCGCTTGTACTGTACCGTATGTCGGACAGCGAGAGTGTCTCGCGAAATGCCAATGTCAGCGCGACTTTGGACTGGATGGATTGGGCTGGGGATATTCTGACCGCGCGCCACCGTTCGATTATCGGCCTCGACGTAATTGTTCCTAGAATCGCGGGCCGTGATTTTTGGGGTGCGGCCGGCCTTATCCTGAAGGCGATAGGAAACGGTGTCGTCGAGCCTCGGCGCCTGCTTCGTGCGAGCCTCGAACTGCTTCCGCCGCCCGTCACTCAGCCCCTAAAGCGGGTTATCCGGAAATTTCGGCGAGCCTGAAAGAAATCTGGAGGGGTGAACCTCCAGATTATCCCCGGCCGATACCGGAATATTTGAACCCGCGTCGCGCCATTTCGTGGTCGCGGTACACGTTTCTGAGGTCGATCAGCACGGCTTGGTTCATTGCCGCCTTGACCCGATCCAGATCCAGCGCGCGGAACTGATCCCACTCGGTGATGATGACCGCGGCGTCCGCGCCCGTCACGGCCTCATAGGCGTTGGCCTTCATCTCCACGCCAGGCAGCAGTTTTGCCGCCTCGTGCATGCCTTCCGGATCGAAGGCCTGAACTTTTGCGCCAGCGGCGATAAGGGCGAGGGCGATGTCCAGCGAGGGGGCGTCGCGCATGTCGTCGGTATTGGGCTTGAAGGTCAGGCCCAGCAGGGCGACGGTCTTGCCGGCGACGCTCTCGCCCAAGGCGGTCTCGACTCGCCCGGCCATGGCCTTCTTGCGCGCGTCGTTGACCTCGACCGTGGTCTCGATCAGGCGCACGGGCGACTTGTACTGCTGAGCTGTGCGGACCAGGGCGATGGTGTCCTTGGGGAAGCAGGAGCCCCCGTAGCCGGGGCCGGCGTGCAGGAACTTGGACCCGATCCGCTTGTCCAGGCCGATGCCGCGCGCGACCTGCTGCACGTCAGCGCCGACGGCTTCGCACAAGTCCGCCATCTCGTTGATGAAGGTGATCTTCATCGCCAGGAAGGCGTTGGCGGCGTATTTGATCAGTTCCGAGGTGCGGCGGCCAACGAACTGAAGCGGGCTCTCGTTCAGGTTCAGCGGACGATAGAGTTCGCTCATGACCGCCTTGGCGCGCGAACCGGCATCGCCGTCGACATCGTTTACGCCGATCACCACCCGGTCAGGGCGTTTGAAGTCGCCGATGGCCGCGCCTTCGCGCAGGAATTCGGGATTGGAAACGACGGCGAAGTCGGCGTTCGGATTGGCTTTGCGAATGATGGCCTCGACCTCGTCGCCGGTGCCGACGGGCACGGTGGACTTTGTCACCACCACGGTGAAGCCTTCGATGAGACCGGCGATTTCTTCGGCCGCCGCATAGACGTAGGAGAGGTCCGCATGACCGTCGCCACGACGGGTCGGCGTGCCGACGGCGATGAAGACGGCGTCGGCGTTACGGATCGCTTCGGCGCCCTCGAGCGTGAAGAATAGGCGGCCTTCCTTTACGTTGGTCGCGACCAGATCGTCCAGGCCAGGTTCGAAGATCGGGATCTCACCCTTCTCCAGCCGCTCGATCTTCGACGGATCTTTGTCGATGCAGGTGACCATATGGCCGAAGTCGGCGAAACAGGCGCCAGACACCAAGCCGACATAGCCGGTTCCGATCATCGCTACGCGCATTTAAAAGTCCCCAGGTGGCTAGACTGTGTCATATCTTGTTGCGACGCAGCATGGCAATGGTCGTGAATGTGGGAAGGCTCGCTTCTTTCAATCATGAGGCGACAAGGCTGAATCAGAAGGTTCCCGGCCTGCGAATTGGGGGCGGGATTTGGTCCGGCGTAATGAGTCTGCTTGTGCACCATGCGAGGCTGAAATCTACAAGGTTCGCTCGACCGCCGAAGGTGGTGTTCTGAGACGGAATGTGAGCCTGGGTCACCGTGGTCTCTGCTGCGGAGCATTAATCCAGCAGCGCCCCGAGTTCGCGGCTTTATCCTCATCAAGCCATGCCCGCGTGTGTCAAACGCCCGCCTACATCGCCTATCATGTGGCACAGATAATGGGAGGCGATGGGGCGCCGATCTCTGATGTAGCTTTTAGCTCCGCATCTGCTACGTCAAAAATCGAGGGGATATAGACATGAACACTGCGCTGTCACGCATCTACATGCTGGACTGTCTTCGCTTTATCGGCGTGACGTTCGCGCTGTTTTCGCACGTCGCTGGCGAGATGCACCTCTACGCCGTTTCGGGACCATTGCGTTACGGTCCCGCTTTTGGCTTGGCGCGATAAGGCAGCGCTCATGCTGGTGAGATTGGGTTGTTTCGGGTCGGCTCGGCGGGTTTTGGACGGATTCCGGGCTTGGTCAGGCGGGTTGCAGGGCGGCCCAGCGGCGCAGATTAAAGGCCATGGCGACCATCAGCATCTGGCCGGACGCCTTGGTCAGGCCGATGTAGCGGATGCCGGTCAGGCCCATGCGGCGCTTCCAGGTGGCGAAGGTGGTCTCCACGGCGGCGCGCCGGCGAGCGATCAGGCGGTTGAGCCGGGCCAGACGGGGCGGCAGTGTCGGGGGATGTTTGTTGGGCCGTCGCATCAGGCGCGGCTTGATGCCCTGAGCCTTGAGCGCGGCCTGCCGAGCATGGGTGTGATAGGCCGCATCGCCCAGCACGGCCCTCTCATCGCCCCGGACCAGAGCGTCGGCGGGAGTGGTGTCGTTGACGTTGGCCGGAGTGGTCAGGATCGACCGGATCAGGCCCGAGCCCTGATCGACGCCGACGTGGGCCTTGTAGCCGTGGGTCGAGCCCGGCTTGCCAGAGCGGCGGGCGTAGGCGGCGTCGGGATCGACCCTGGCCTCGCCGGGGCCGCGCCGTCCTGCGGCCTGCGTCTCGATCAGGGTGGCGTCCAGCATCGTGCCCTGCTTGAGGACCACGCCCGCACCCTCCAACTGACCATCCAGCTCTGCGAACAGACGCTCCAGCAGCCGATCCCGCACCAGCCGGTTACGGAACCGGCACAGGGTCGTGTGGTCGGGAACCTCGTCCTCCAGGCTCAGCCCGACGAACCGCCCGAACGCCAGGCTGTCGCCCAGCCGGAACTCCAGCTCGGCGTCCGA
This sequence comes from Brevundimonas sp. SL130, assembly GCF_026625805.1. Classification (NCBI taxonomy): domain Bacteria; kingdom Pseudomonadati; phylum Pseudomonadota; class Alphaproteobacteria; order Caulobacterales; family Caulobacteraceae; genus Brevundimonas; species Brevundimonas sp. SL130. The sequence goes on along the minus strand of NZ_CP113064.1, from coordinate 3,862 downwards.
CAGCCCATACCAGGCCTGAAGAAGCAGGGCCTTGAACAACAGCAGAGGCCGATAGCCGGGTCGGCCCGGCCCCTCCTCGCGAAGACCCGCCAGCGTTCGCTCGAACCCGGTCCAATCGACCAGAGCCGACACCCGCTCCAGGGCCGCGCTGCCACTACGCCGAGCCAGCCCAACCTCGCCAAATCCCAACTGGCCCGTCCGCTTCACCGACATCGTAATCCCTCCGTCGAGAACAGGGAATCACGATCCGCGAATAATGCAACGGTCCCAATACGGGTCGCTCATATCCAGACGCCTCAGGAGCCTGAATTCAGATACAATGCCTCATATCAATGAGTCTTGAGGCTAGCTCCGCTTGGAGGAAATTCTCAGGAGCATATCAAGAAACTGTTTGTCATGGGTTTGTGGCATCAGCTTCTCGATGAACCTGTAGTGGTTGGCCTGGCGTGAGGTCCTTGCTAGACGCTCTAGTTCACGACTAGAAATGAGATCGTTGTTCAAGGGGAACGGACCAAATTGGCTGCGCTTTCGATTCTAATGCGTCCTCGCCGTTTTGGCGACGCGCGTGGCTGGTTCATGGAGACCTATTCGGAGGCTTCTGCGCTGGCGGCGGGCATCGACGCGCGGTTTGTGCAGGACAACCAGTCATTCTCGGCCTTTGAGGGCACGGTCCGGGGGCTTCACTATCAGCGGCCGCCGCATGCCCAGGCCAAGCTGGTGCGGTGCGTGCGCGGATCGATCATGGACTATGCGGTGGATATCCGGCGGGGATCGCCGACCTATGGCCACCATGTGGCGGCCAAGCTGACCGCCGAGGGCGGCGAGCAGTTGTTCGTGCCGGTCGGTTTCGCCCACGCCTTCATCACCCTCGAGCCGGACGTCGAGGTCGCCTACAAGGTGACCGACGTCTATGCCCCGGACTGCGACGGCGGCATCGTCTGGAACGACTCCACCATCGGTATCGACTGGCCCCTCCCGGAAACTGGCGCGGTCCTGTCCGACAAGGATAAGGTCCTGCCGACCCTGGCCGAATTCGACAGCCCGTTCGAGTATGATGGCCGGCCGCTCGAACCCCTGCCTACGCTCTGACCTGAACCCTGACTGAGAGACAACCGATGCGTATCCTGGTCACCGGCGGCGCCGGTTTCATCGGCTCGGCCCTGGTGCGGCGGCTGATCGAGCATACGGACCATGAGGTCCTGGTCTATGACAAGCTGACCTATGCGGGCGTGCTGAGCTCGCTTGAACCGGTGGCCTCCAGAAACCGCTATTCCTTCGTCCAGGCTGACATCTGCGACGCCGAGGCCGTGTCCAAGGCCCTGCGGGAGTTCAAGCCTGACGTGGTCGCCCACCTGGCGGCTGAGAGCCATGTCGATCGGTCGATCGACGGGCCGGGCGAGTTCATCCAGACCAATATGGTCGGCACCTTCGTCATGCTGAACCAGACCCTGGGCTACTGGCGCGGGCTGGATGACGTCGCCAAAGAAAACTTCCGCTTCCACCATATCTCGACCGACGAAGTGTTCGGCTCGCTGGGCGAGGACGGCTTCTTCACCGAGACCACCCCCTATGATCCCCGCTCGCCCTATTCGGCGTCCAAGGCGGGGTCGGACCATCTGGTGCGGGCCTGGGGCCATACCTATGGCTTGCCGGTGCTGGTGACCAACTGCTCCAACAACTACGGCCCTTATCACTTCCCCGAAAAGTTGATCCCGCTGATCATCATCCGGGCCCTGAACGGCGAGCCCCTGCCGGTCTATGGCGACGGATCGAATGTGCGCGACTGGCTGTTCGTCGACGACCATGCCCGCGCGCTTCAGGCCGTGTTCGAGACCGGCACGCCCGGCGAGACCTACAACGTCGGGGGCAATGCCGAGAAGAAGAACATTGAGGTGGTCACCGCCATCTGTTCGATCCTGGACCGGTTGCGGCCCAAGGCCGAGGGGCATTACGCCGACCAGATCACCTATGTGACCGACCGGCCGGGCCACGACCATCGCTACGCCATCGACGCCTCCAAGATCCGTTCCGACCTGGACTGGACCCCGTCGGTGACCTTCGAACAGGGCATTGAACAGACGGTGACCTGGTATCTGGAGAACCAGTCCTGGTGGCAGGACATTCTGGACGCCCGCTATTCGACCCAGCGCCTGGGCGTGGCCAATGGCTGATCCCGTCCACATCCTGATCACGGGCGGGGCCGGTCAGGTGGGACTGGAGCTCCAGGCCGCCGCCTGGCCCGAGGGCGTCGTGTTGCACGCCCCGACGCGGGCCGAGCTGGACCTGGGCGACGCCGCCTCGGTCCGGGCCGCCTTCGCCGCCACCCCCTTCGCCGCCGTGATCAACTCCGGCGCCCATACGGCGGTGGACAAGGCCGAGACGGAGGTCGCCGCCGCCTTCGCCGCCAACGCCATGGGGCCGGCGGTTCTGGCCGACGCGACGCGCGAAGCTGGCATCCCGCTGATCCAGGTCTCGACCGACTATGTGTTCGACGGGTCCAAGGACGGTTTCTATGTCGAGACCGATCCGGTCGGGCCGCTAGGCGTCTATGGCGCCTCCAAACTGGCGGGCGAACTGGCGGTGCGCGCCGGCAATCCGCGCTCGGTCGTGCTGAGGACGGCCTGGGTGCTGAGCGTCCACCGCGCCAACTTCCTCAAGACCATGCTGCGGCTCGCCGCCGACCGGCCGGCCCTGCGGGTGGTGGGCGACCAGCACGGCTGCCCGACCTCGGCGCGCGACATCGCCCAAACGCTCAAGACCATCACGCTCAAGATGATCGCCGACGCGGACGCCCCGACCGGCGTCTATCAGTTCGTCAACGCCGGCGAGACCACCTGGGCCGGACTGGCGAGCGAGATCTTCGCCCTCAGCGCCGCCGCAGGTGGTCCGTCCGCCTCGGTCGAGGCCATCCCCGCGTCCCAGTACCCGACCCCGGCCAAGCGCCCGTCGAACTCACGCCTGTCGACCGAGAAATTGACCCGAGACTACGGGATTGCGCCCCGCCCCTGGCAGGCCGCCGTCGCCGAGATCGTCCACGAACTCCACGCCGAAAGGACCCACCCATGAAGGGCATCATCCTGGCCGGAGGATCGGGCACCCGCCTGCATCCGATGACCCTGGTCACTTCGAAGCAGCTGATGCCGGTCTACGACAAGCCGATGATCTATTATCCGCTGTCGACCCTGATGCTGGCCGGCATCCGTGAGGTGCTGATCATCTCCACCCCGCGCGATGTGCCCAGCTTCCAGGCCCTGCTGGGCGACGGTTCGCAGTGGGGCATGGAGATCCAGTACGCGGTCCAGCCCAGCCCCGACGGCCTGGCCCAGGCCTACGTCATCGGCGCGGACTTCGTGGGCGACAATCCGTCGGCCCTGATCCTGGGCGACAACATCTACTACGGCCACGGCATCACCGACCTGTTCACCAGCGCCATGAGCCGGCCCGAGGGGGCGACGGTGTTCGCCTATCACGTCAATGATCCGGAACGGTACGGCGTGGTCGCCTTCGACCAGGACATGCGCGCCCTGTCGATCGAGGAGAAGCCGGCCCAGCCCCAGTCGAGCTGGGCCGTCACCGGCCTGTACTTCTACGACAAGGACGTCGTGGAGATCGCTCGCGACCTGAAGCCCTCCGCCCGCGGCGAACTGGAGATCACCGACGTCAACCGCATCTATCTGGAGCGCGGCAAGCTGTCGGTCGAGATCATGGGCCGGGGCTACGCCTGGCTGGACACCGGGACACCGGACAGCCTGATCGAGGCGGCTGAGTTCGTGCGCGTGCTCGAAAAGCGCCAGGGCTTCAAGATCGCCTGCCCTGAAGAGGTGGCTTTCCAGAAGGGCTTCATCGATGCCGCCAAGCTCGA